>NZ_JAFBBU010000001.1:0-2400000 GCF_016907385.1 Subtercola frigoramans
TCCGACGCAACTTCTCTATCTTACCCATTACCTACTTGTTCGTGAAACCGAGCATCACTCCGCCAGTGATCTTCACTGTCAGGTTGTAGAGAACAGCAGCAATTGCGCCCAGGGCGGTGATGACAATCACGTCGAGAATGGCGACGATGATTGCGAAGCCCATGACCTGCCCCAGGGAGGCGAAGTCGTTCAGGTTGAAGTTGCCACTGCCAGCGATCTCGGTCAGCACACTGTTGATCGAGTTGAACACCCCCGTCTGGTTGAGGAGCGACCAGATGAGGAACGTCGCCACGACGGTGACGATACCCAGAATGATCGACCACAGAAAGGAGAGCTTCAGGATCGACCAGAAGTCGACGTAGACCAGCCGAAGCCGCACCTGCTTCGTCTGTGCGGGCCGTGATGACTTCTTGGCGAGCTTCTCGGCTACGTTACTCATCGATTACTCGATCCTCTTCTTCGGTCTCGCTCGGGGTTTCAGGGGAGTCAATCTCGACTGGGTTCACGGTATCAGCCGCGCCTGTCACGGTTTCGACGGTTGCCGACTCTTCAGTGACCACAGCGCGTTCCGTGTTCTTTGCCAACGCGATGATGCGGTCCTCATCGGCAAAACGAGCGAATACGACGCCCATGGTGTCACGCCCCTTGGCGGGCACTTCGGCCACGGCAGAGCGTACCACCTTGCCGCTGGCAAGAACCACCAAGACCTCGTCCTCCTCGTCGACGATGAGTGATCCGGCGAGGTCGCCACGGGCATCCTGTAGCTTGGCGACCTTGATTCCGAGACCACCGCGACCCTGCAACCTGTACTGGTCGACCGAGGTGCGCTTGGCGAAGCCGCCTTCAGTGACGACGAAGACGAATCCGTCTTCGGTGACGACCGACGCATCGAGCAGATAGTCCTCGTCGCGGAACTTCATGCCGATAACCCCGGCCGTCGACCTGCCCATTGGGCGAAGTGACTCATTCGACGCGGTGAAGCGGATCGACATGCCCTTCTTCGAAACGAGGAGCACGTCGGAGTCCTCCTCGACGAGCAACGCAGACACAAGCTCGTCACCTTCACGGAGGTTGATCGCGATGATCCCACCGGAGCGGTTGGTGTCGTATTCACTGAGGGCCGTTTTCTTCAGCAGGCCCTCCCTGGTCGCCAGAACCAGGTAGGTTGCGGCTTTGTAGTCCCGGATGTCGAGCACCTGGGCAATCTGCTCGTCCGGGCCCAGGGCGAGCAGATTGGCGACATGCTGGCCTTTCGCGTCGCGCCCTGCTTCCTGCAGTTCGTACGTCTTGGCCCGGTACACCCGGCCCATGTTCGTGAAGAAGAGCAACCAGTGGTGTGTGGTCGTGACGAAGAAGTGCTCCACCACGTCGTCTGCCCGCAGTTGGGCGCCCTTGACCCCCTTGCCACCACGATGCTGGCTCCGGTAGTTGTCGCTTCGGGTGCGCTTGATGTAGCCACCACGAGTGACAGTGACGACCATCTCCTCTTCGGGGATCAGGTCTTCCATGTTCATGTCACCGTCGAAGCCGAACATGATCTCCGTACGTCGATCATCACCGAACTTCGCCGCGATCTCGGTCAGTTCGCTGATGATGATCTCGCGCTGGCGCTCCGGGCTCGCAAGAATCACGTGGTACCCATCGATCTCGACCTGCAGCTCGGCAGCTTCGTCGGCGATCTTCTGTCGCTCGAGGGCAGCCAGGCGTCGCAACTGCATTGTGAGGATAGCGTCTGCCTGGATCTCGTCGATCTCGAGCAGGCTCATCAGGCCGAGGCGTGCGTCTTCGACGGTGGCCGAACGCCTGATGAGGGCGATGACGTCGTCAAGGGCATCCAAGGCCTTCAGGTACCCGCGCAGAATGTGCATGCGCTCTTCTGCTCGGCGAAGACGGAACTGGGTGCGACGAACGATGACATCGATCTGGTGAGCGACCCACTCCGTGATGAAGCCGTCGATCGGCAGTGTTCGGGGAATGCCGTCGACGATTGCCAGCATGTTCGCGCCGAAGTTCTCCTGCAGCGAGGTGTGCTTGTAGAGGTTGTTCAGAACGACTTTCGCAACCGCATCGCGCTTCAGCACGATGACCAGTCGCTGGCCCGTCCGCCCTGACGTCTCATCGCGGATGTCGGCGATACCGCCGATCTTGCCGTCTTTCACGAGGTCGGCGATCTTGATCGCGAGGTTGTCGGGGTTGACCTGGTACGGCAGCTCAGTGACGACCAGGCAGTTGCGGCCCTGCAACTCCTCGACACTGACCACGGCGCGCATGGTGATGGAGCCACGACCGGTGCGATACGCGTCGTGGATGCCCTTCGTACCGAGAATCTGGGCACCGGTGGGAAAGTCTGGACCCTTGATGCGTTCGATCAGGGCATCCTGAAGCTCCTCACGAGTGGCATCAGGATGCTCGAGGTACCAGATCGCTCCCGATGACACTTCGCGCAGGTTGTGTGGCGGGATGTTCGTGGCCATACCGACTGCGATGCCGACGGACCCGTTGACAAGGAGGTTCGGGAAACGGCTCGGAAGGACGACCGGCTCGAGGGTACGGCCGTCGTAGTTGTCCTGGAAGTCGACGGTCTCTTCCTGGATGTCCCTGACCATCTCGAGCGCCAGCGGGGCCATCTTGGTCTCGGTGTACCGTGGGGCCGCAGCTCCGTCGTTGCCCGCGGACCCGAAGTTGCCCTGGCCGAGGGCGAGCGGGTACCGGAGGCTCCACGGCTGGATCAGGCGCACGAGCGCGTCGTAGATCGACGAGTCACCGTGCGGGTGGAACTGGCCCATGACTTCGCCGACTACACGCGCTGACTTCGAGAAGGCCCGGTCGGGCCGGTAACCTCCGTCGTACATCGCGTAGATGACCCTGCGGTGCACAGGCTTCAGGCCGTCCCTGACGTCGGGAAGGGCCCGACCGACAATGACGCTCATCGCATAGTCGAGATACGAACGCTGCATCTCGAGCTGCAGGTCGACCTGCTCGATACGGTCGGTCATCATGCCTCGGGAGTCCGGGGCAATGGAGTCACCTGTTGGTGTTTCGTCAGTCATCGTTCTCTATCTGTCGGTGTTCAGGATGCTCGCTGGTTGAGTAGCCGCGCTCAGTGCGGCGTATCGAAACCCGCCACTAGATGTCGAGGAACCGAACGTCTTTCGCGTTCTTCTGAATGAAGTTGCGCCTGGACTCCACGTCCTCCCCCATGAGCGTCGAAAAGATCTCGTCTGCTGCTGCCGCATCGTCGAGGGTGATCTGGCGGAGGGTGCGTGTGTCGGGGTCCATCGTGGTGTCCCACAGTTCCCGGTAGTCCATCTCGCCGAGGCCCTTGTAACGCTGGATGGCATTCTCCTTCGGAATACGCTTCCCGGCGGCCGCACCGTGCTCGAGGAGCGCGTCGCGCTCGGCATCCGAATAGACGTACTCGTGTGGGGCGTTCGACCACTTGAGGCGATACAGTGGCGGCATCGCCAGGTAGACGTAGCCCAGTTCGATCAACGGGCGCATGTACCGGAAGACCAAGGTCAGCAAGAGCGTTGTGATGTGCTGCCCGTCGACGTCGGCGTCGGCCATGAGTACGATCTTGTGGTACCTGGCCTTGTCGGGGTTGAAGTCCTCACCGATGCCGGCGCCGAACGCCGTGATCATCGCCTGGACCTCGTTGTTACCGAGTGCGCGATCGAGCCGTGCCTTCTCGACGTTCAGGATCTTCCCGCGCAGAGGGAGAATGGCCTGGGTCTCCGGGTTGCGACCCTGGATGGCAGACCCCCCGGCCGAATCACCCTCGACAATGAAGATCTCGGATTTCGCGGGATCGCGGCTCGAGCAGTCCTTCAGCTTGCCAGGCATGCCGCCACCTTCGAGCAGACCTTTACGTCTCGTCTGCTCGCGAGCTTTGCGCGCGGCCATTCGTGCCTGCGAAGCCTGGATCGCCTTGCGGATGATCTCACGAGCCTCGGTCGGCTTGCGGTCGAACCAGTCAGCGAGTTCCTTGCCTGCGACCCGCTGTACGAAGGCCTTTGCTTCGGTGTTGCCGAGCTTGGTCTTCGTCTGGCCCTCGAACTGCGGCTCGGCGAGCTTCACGGAGATCACAGCGGTGAGCCCCTCACGAACGTCGTCGCCGGTGAGGTTCTCGTCTTTCTCCTTCAGGATGCTCTTCTCGCGAGCGTACTTGTTCACGAGTGTGGTGAGAGCTGCACGGAATCCCTCTTCGTGCGTGCCGCCCTCATGCGTGTTGATGGTGTTGGCATACGTGTGGACGCTCTCGGTGTACCCGTTGGTCCACTGCATGGCGACTTCGAGTGAGATCTTACGATCAGTGTCTTCGCTCTCGAACGAGATGACTTCGTCGTGCACGAGTTCGTTCTTCTTCGCCCGGTTCAGGTACTCGACGTAGTCGACCAGTCCCCGTTCATAGAGGTAGCTAACGACGACGTCTTCTTCACCACGCTCATCGGTGAGTGTTATTCGCAGACCCTTGTTGAGGAAGGCCATCTGCTGAAAACGCGCACGCAGCGTCTCGTAGTCGAATTCGACTGTCTCGAAGGTCTCGGTACTCGGCCAGAATGTCGTCGTCGTGCCCGTCTCTGTCGAGATCTCGTCTTGTGAGAGCGGTGCCTGGGGAATGCCGTGTTTGTAACTCTGACGCCAGACATGGCCCTGGCGACGGACCTCGACGTCGAGTTCGGCAGACAGGGCATTGACGACGGAGATGCCGACACCGTGCAGACCTCCTGACACGGAGTATCCACCTCCACCGAACTTGCCACCGGCATGCAGGATCGTCAGGACGACTTCAACCGTCGACTTGTTCTCCTGCTTGTTCAGATCGACCGGAATCCCCCGGCCATTGTCGACGACACGGATGCCGCCGTCTTTACGCATGGTGACCAGAATGGTGTCGCAGTAGCCGGCGAGAGCCTCATCGACCGAGTTGTCGACCACTTCGTAGACGAGGTGGTGCAGCCCCCGCGGACCGGTTGAGCCGATGTACATTCCCGGACGCTTGCGGACCGCCTCAAGACCTTCGAGAATCTGGATGGCGTCTGCGCCGTACTCGGTTTCGGAGTCCGACTGGTCAAGTGGGGATGTCATGGATATATGGGCTCCAAAGCAAGAAAGGGCGACCCTTCATTCTACCAAACTATGCTCACCGCACGAGCTTTGCTGCCGATCTGGGGCGTTTATTTTGGCAAGGTGACCAGTTTTGCCTTGTCAGCCGTAGGTATCGCGAGGGCCCCGCCCTGGAATTGATCTGGAACCTCTTTTCCATGATGGAGCGTCTGGTGCAAGAAAGCGCACTGACTCGATTCCGGCATCGGGATACTCGATAGCGATGCGTGTAAGGATCATTGTTCGCATATGTCTCAGTTGAGTTGCCCACGCGGTCGAATCACACTGCACGGAAAGAACAGAGTCCGTGATATCTGCCGGATGACTGTGTTCAGCAGTTTCGGCACCGGCAATCTCCTTCCACGCGAGCATCAGGTCTGACTTCGCTAGCGACCCGCTCCACCCCAGTTCACTCGTCAGCCCGTCGAGTACCGAGCTGATCCCCCGAGGGTCCCTCCCTGTGCCATAGGGAACCGATTCGCCGCTTGGAATTCGCCGAAGCTTCGTCTTCGATCGTCCGATCAGGCGCGCGTCACCGAAAGTGGTCTTGAATCTCGCATAGACCGACGCGGATTCGCCCAGCTGTGGTTCGTGCTCAGGCGGATCCTCCGGCAGCCTTCCGTTCTGAGCCGCAGAATCCGGCGAATCGCGGTCAGTCACGCGTGCCCCCGCCGCGCTCACCCGGGCGTACGCCGTCATCGGCATCCTGATCGACGATTGCACCTGCGTCGATGTGAACAGTGTGCGCAGCGAGCTCGGCAGGCACATCCTCCAACACTGCCGCTGTGATGAGGACCTGTTCGAACCCGCCGACAGCCGCCGCGAGGCGGCCGCGTCGTGACTGGTCGAGCTCAGCGAACACGTCATCGAGAATCACCACGGGATCGCCTGTTTGTGAATCGGAGCGCAGCAGCTCTGCCGATGCAACTTTCAGGCCCAGGGCGAAGGACCAGGATTCACCATGACTCGCGTACCCCTTCGCCGGCAGGGAATTCAGCTCGAAGACCACATCGTCCCGATGCGGGCCCACAAGCGTGATTCCCCGGTCTATCTCCTGCTTGCGTGCCGAAGCAAGGGAGGCCCGAAAGGCCTCTTCGACTCCCGCGCGAGTGTCGGGAATTCCAGCGCCGGCCCCTCGAACAAGCTCACCAGGTTCAGCAGCGTGTGTGTCGTGCAGCTCGTCGTCTGTGTTCGTGCCGGGCATGATGCTCAGCCGGTTCGTCAGGCGCGGAGCGTGATCCGCTCCGGCCACGGCCCGGTAGGCGGCATCAACACGTGGCCGGAGCTCAGACACCAGGGCTGCCCGCTCGGTGATGATCTCCGAACCCAGAACAACCAGCCGATCATCCCAGATGTCGAGGGTTGACAGCCCCGACCCGCGTACTCCCGCAGTTCTGGCCGACTTCAGCAGAGTGTTGCGCTGACGCAGCACGCGGTCGTAGTCTGCCGTGACTCCGGCAAGCCTGGGCGTTCTCGCCACCAGCAGTTGGTCGAGGAACCGGCGCCGCACAGACGGGTCTCCCCTCACGAGCGCCAGATCTTCCGGTGCGAACAATACGCTCGAGAAATACCTCGGTATCTCGCGCACCTTGACCACGCTGCGATTGACCTGCGCGCGATTGGGCTCACTTCTGTTCAGCTGCAGTTCAACAAGGAGCTCACGCTCCTCGTGCTGCAGGCGGGCACGGATGATCGCGGCCTGGGCTGAGCTCTTGATGAGTGCCTGGTCATTCGACACCCGGTGCGAGCCGAGCGTGCTCAGATACCCCAGTGCCTCAACCAGGTTCGTCTTTCCTTGCCCATTGCGACCGACGAACAGGTTCGGGCCGCGGAACAGTGGAACCTCTGCGCGGGAATAGTTCCGGTAGTCGGTGAGGCTCAGGTGACGGACTAACACTCTGGTTCGCTCAGCAAGCGGTGGTCAGTCGGCCTTCTTCACGGCGTGACCACCGAACTGGTTGCGAAGCGCCGCGACGGCCTTCATTGCAGGCGAGTCTTCCTGCCGCGAGACGAAACGAGCGAAGATCGACGCACTGATCGTGGGGACAGGAACGGCATTCGCGATCGCTTCTTCAATGGTCCACCGGCCTTCGCCAGAGTCCTCCACGTAACCTTCGATGTCGACGAATTCGGGGTCTTCTTCAAGGGCAAGCACCAGAAGCTCGAGGAGCCATGAGCGCACGACTGTACCCCGCTGCCAGGCCTTGAAGGTGCCGGTGACATCTTTGATGATGTCTTTTTTGGTGTCGAGGAGTTCATAACCTTCTGCATAGGCCTGCATGAGGGCGTACTCGATGCCGTTGTGCACCATCTTTGCGTAGTGCCCGGCACCCACTTCGCCCACATGGACGAAGCCCTCTGCACGGGGGCCCTCTGGCCGGAGAGCATCGAACATCGGCATGGCACGTTCGACGTCTGCCTTGTCCCCGCCGACCATGAGCCCATAGCCGTTCTTCAGCCCCCAGACGCCGCCCGAGACGCCGGCATCGACGAAGTTGATGCCGGAATGCGACAGCTGCTCGGCGTGCTTGAAGTCCTCGGTGAACCGGGAGTTCCCGCCGTCGATGACCAGGTCACCCGAGTCGAGTACGCCAGCGAGATCGGAGATGACGGAATCGGTGATGACACCGGCAGGGACCATGACCCACACGATTCTCGGAGTCGGTAGAGCAGCAGCCAACGCTGCCAGGTCTGCGACATCGCTCACAGCAGGGTTGCTGTCGTAGCCGACAACCTCGATCTGGGCTTCGCGCAGTCTTTCGCGCATGTTGTTGCCCATTTTTCCGAGCCCGATGAGTCCGAGGTGCATGTCTTCTCCCTAGCGAAGTAAGAGGTTGGGTTGAAGCAGGTACTTGTAGTCGTCTGACCCTGGCTGGTCTTTTGACGACTGGCTTGTGATCAGCACGGGCCCTGGCTTGTTGGGGTTGTCGGTCTTGGTGAAGGAGATACGCACGTACTCCGAGTGCACCGCTCCGAGCCCGTCGAGGAGGAATTGCGGTTTGAGCGAGACGACGGTGTCAGAACCGGTGAGGAGCGCGTCGATTGTCTCCGACGCCTGGGCCTGCTCTGAGCCGACGGCTTCGAGCGTGACGCCATCGATTGTGAAGGTGAATCGAAGCGCCGCCTCGCGCTCGAGCACCAGCGAGACACGTCTTGTTGCCTCGATCAGGTCTGCAGTGTTCATCACCGCGTAGTTCTCGACAGTGTCAGGGAAGAGTCGTCTGACAGGCGGGAAGTTGCCCTTGATCAGCAGGGAAGTGACTGTCTTGCGATCTGCCTTGAAAGCGATCAGCTCTCGGTCATCGGTATTTGTGATCGCAACGGAGATGGTCCCGCTGTTGCCGAAGGTCTTGCCGATCTCCTGGAGCGTCTTTGCGGGCACGAGTGCAGATGCTGTTTCGATGTTCGATGTGCCGGCATCCCAGTCGATGTTGCGCACTGCGACGCGATACCTGTCTGTGGCCACGAGCGAGAGGCTGCGTTCGGAAATCTCCAGCTGTACCCCTGTGATCACCGGGGTCACGTCGTCTCGCGAAGCCGCTACCGCGACCTGTGCAATCGCCGCGGAGAAATCGTCTGCCCTTAGGAGCCCTGATTCCTCTCCGACGATAGGCAGGCTCGGATATTCCTCCACAGGCATACTCAACAAGGTGAACTTCGCAGACCCGGCGCTGACGATGATGTGGGTGTCTTCGGTGTAGAAGCGCACCGGGGCATTGGGGAGCCTGTTCGCGATGTCGGAGAGCAGCCGGCCCGACACCAGAACACGTCCAGGTTCTTCCACATCTGCAGTGATGTGGGTCTGGGATGACACCTCGTAGTCGAACGAGGAGAGGGTGAGGCCCTCGGCGTCGGCTTCGATGAGCACCCCGCTGAGAATCGGCAAGGTTGTTCGTTGAGGCAGAAGTTTGACCGCGAAAGATACGGCTTCGCTAAATACGTCCCTGTTTGCTTGAAACTTCACGCGCGCACCTTCAGTTTTTACGTATTGGTCGGTCCATGCTATCCGGTGGGCGGGGGCTCTGCGTGACCGGTTTCGAGGGAGTCGCCCCGGTGAAAAAGTTATTGGCGATCATCATTAAACAATTCTTTGGTTAATCTTCTTAACCGACGTGGATATGTGGATAACGGCCGAGGTTCCCTGTGTCTTCATCGGAACTACACTCGTGTGACTTGTTGAAACGGTGGGCAAACTTCTTGTAATTACCATGCCCGTGCGCTGCTGCACTCGCGGGAGTTCGCACAGCCATCCACAGATCATCAACACATTGGCAGCAGTTATACACAGGGTTGTGCACAACGTGTGGAATCAGCCCAATCGATGTGTTCAAACGCCCTTGTAGCGCTGATTGTGCTTGATTCTTGTGCTGATCTCGGTTACCTGGTTGTAGATCGAGCGTTTCTCCGTCATGAGCTTGCCGATCTTGTTGTTGGCGTACATGACGGTGGTGTGGTCCCGGCCGCCGAACAGTTGACCGATCTTGGGCAGGGAAAGGCTCGTCAGCTCCCGGCAGAGGTACATGGCGATCTGACGCGCCGTCGCGATCGCCTGCGACCGGGATGAGCCATACAAGTCATCGACGGACAGCTTGAAGTACTCTGCGGTGTGCCCGATGATGTCCACGGGAGCGATGACGTTGTCATCGTCGAGGGTTATCAGGTCCTTCAGTACTGTCTGCACGAGGGCGAGGTCGACGGGGTTGCGGGTCAGGCTTGCGTACGCCGTCACGCGGATGAGAGTGCCTTCGAGCTCGCGGACGTTCGACGAGACTTTCGACGCCATGTATTCGAGTATCTCATCGGGAACCTGGAGTTTTTCGCTCTGCGCCTTCTTTCGGAGAATCGCGATCCTGGTTTCGAGGTCTGGTGTCTGTACATCGGTGATGAGACCCCATTCGAACCGGGTCCGCATGCGGTCTTCGAAGCCGGTGAGGTGTTTCGGCGGCAGGTCACTCGTGATCACAACCTGCTTGTTGTGGTCATGCAGGGTGTTGAAGGTGTGGAAGAAGGCTTCCTGCGTCTCTGCTTTGCCCTGGAGGAACTGGATGTCGTCGATGAGAAGGAGATCGATGTCTCGGTACCGCGAGTGGAAGGCTGCCCCGCGGTTGTTCGCTATCGAATTGATGAAATCGTTGGTGAATTCCTCTGAACTCACATATCGGACTCGAACCCCGGGGTACAGGCTCATGGCGTAGTGGCCGATCGCGTGCAGCAGGTGAGTCTTGCCGAGTCCTGAGTCCCCGTAGATGAAGAGCGGGTTGTAGGCCTTGGCTGGTGCCTCCGCCACGGCCACGGCAGCTGCGTGGGCGAAACGGTTCGACCCCCCGATGACGAAGTTGTCGAAGCTGTATTTCGGATTCAGTCTCGTGTCGTTGTTCCGCAGCGGGCCGACTGTCTCCTGAATCGGTGTCGTTTCGATGTAGTTGCTCGTGGTGGCGGGCACCTCGACGACCGCAGGTTGTGGAAGGTAGTCGTCACCACTGATGTCCGGGTTGACGACGACCGCGAAACTGGTCACCCCGAAGGACTCGTCGAGTTTTCCGAGGGCCGACAGTAGTGGGACGCGTATGCGCTGCTCGAGCATTCCGCGTGTCAGGTCGTTCGGAACCTCGAGGTAGAACGAGCCGGCCATTATCCCTTTGGGAACGACAAGCCCCAAGAATCCATGCAGCTGGGGTGTGATCCGCTCATCGGTCGACAGTGCCTGGAGAACGGTGCGCCAATTGGCCTCCGGTGAACCGGAATCGTCAGCCATGGATCTCCTGTCAGAAGGATAGGTGTAGCCCCAGCAGCTGCGAGGGAGACGTACGAAGAATTGTGCGACTGCATCCCCACACCACTGTCACAAACCTAAGGATCTAAGCTAGTGACTGGCACGAACTAGATCAAGTTCATTCTGCCTCTTCTAGGCGTGTCACTTTCGACCACTGACAATGAACTGTGGATAATTGGGCGTTTGGCCGCTTTCAGTTTGACCAATTGCCAGTCAGGCCGTAGTTTTAATCAGTTGACCTGTGTGCGAGCGCACACCTTACTAAGCTTCCCGGCGCGTCATCGGCTGGGCCACGGAGACCAAGAATCATGAGCAAAAGAACCTTTCAGCCCAACAACCGTCGTCGAGCGAAGGTTCACGGGTTCCGTCTGCGTATGCGTACCCGTGCCGGCCGGTCAATCCTTTCGGCTCGTCGTCGCAAGGGCCGCACAGAGCTCTCCGCGTAATTCGTCCCACTGAGTTCACCTCAAGGTGCTGGCCAGATCCGCCCGAATAACGACTGCAGATGACTATCGTGCTGCGGTTCGCCGAGGTGCCAGGTTTGCGGCTCCGAGTACGGTGACCTACCTCCGGAAAGGCTCGCAGTCGACTCCGCGATTCGGTTTCATCGTGGCGAAATCAGTCGGGGTCGCGGTCGTACGTAATCGCGTTCGACGTCGACTCAAGGCAATCTGTTATGGCTTCGCCCCGACAGTGGTACCTGGTTCGGAGATTGTGATCAGGGCGCTTCCGGGAGCGGCGAACTGCACCTTCGAGGAGCTGAAGCGAGAGGTCTCGCGTTCGCTGACACGGGCTGAGGTGCTGTCGTGAACACTGCTCTGGTCAGCAGTTTTGATGTGCAGCCGCGGAAGCGTTCGCAGGTTCTCTCTCGGCTTACAGGCGTGGCGGTTTGGGTCTTTCTGCTCCCCCGAAACGCGGCGGTGCTCATTCTGAGGGCATACAGGGCAGTCATTTCGCCGCTGTACGGAGACGTGTGCCGCTACTACCCTTCCTGTTCGTCGTACACGATGCAAGCGATCCAGCGCCGCGGTCTCCTTGTCGGTATCGGTCTCGGGGGGTACCGCATCATCCGCTGTCATCCGTGGGCCGCCGGTGGGATCGATGACGTTCCCGCACCCCGAGTTTCACATTTCCGCATCACCAGATTCGGCTTCGTCGTAGCTAACGGCCAACGAAAGGGCTAGCCCGAAAACATGGATATTCCCGGATTCATCAGTACCATCCTGTGGCCCATCAAGTGGGTCGTGGAATTTCTGCTCGTGTCGTTTCACACGCTGTTCACGGCCCTTGGGATGGACCCTGCTGAGGGGCTGACCTGGGTGCTGTCGATCGTCGGCATGGTGCTCGTGATCCGTGCGGCGCTCATCCCCGTCTTCGTGCGGCAGATCAAGAGTCAACGCAAGATGCTTGAGGTCGCCCCACAACTGAAGAAAATTCAGGATAAGTACAAAGGAAAGAAAGATCAGTTCTCTCGCGAGGCAATGTCTCGGGAGACGATGGAGCTGTACAAGCGAACCGGTACGAATCCTCTCAGCTCGTGCCTTCCACTCCTGCTACAGATGCCGATCTTCTTCTCCCTCTTCTCTGTTCTGAATGACGCACAGAAGGGACAGGCCGGGGTCGGCCTGTTGAACTCCGAGCTCGCGCAGCAGTTCGGCAACGCCAAACTCTTCGGTATCGCTCCCCTTCATGAGAGTTTTCAGCAGGCGACAGTGACGGGTGACGTGGCTGTGATGGTCATTGCCGTCATCATGGTGATCCTCATGACGGGTTCCCAGTTCATCACGCAACTTCAGATCATGTCCCGGAACCAGTCCCCTGAGGCAAAGAACAGTCCGATGTTCAAACAACAGCGGATCCTGCTCTACATCCTTCCTCTGGTATTCGCCTTCTCTGGTTTCACGTTCCCTCTCGGCGTGATGTTCTACTGGCTGACGTCGAACTTCTGGACGATGGGACAGCAATTCCTGGTCATTCGAAATATGCCCACACCTGGTAGCGAAGCCGCAAAAGCACGTGAGGCAAGGCTTGCAAAGAAGGGCAAGTTGAACATCCAGACCGCGGGAGACGGGTCGATCAGCCATGTCGTGCTCGACTCGTCGAAGCCGGTGACCACCCAGCGTCAGCAGCCGGTGGGGAAGAACAGAGCCAAGAAGCAGGGTGAAAAGAAATGAGTGATGTGACCGACGTGAACACGCAGGAGTTCGTAGAGTTGTCCGACGGACCCGGGAAGTCCGGCGTGGACGCCCGTCTTGTCGAGCAGACCGAGTCGACCGACCATACTGATTCCTCAGAGAATCCGGCCACTGGCAGCCTCGAAGATGAGGGTGACATTGCAGCCGACTACATCGAGGAACTCCTGGACATCTGCGATCTCGACGGAGATATCGACATCGATGCCCGTGGTGGTAGAGCCTACGTCTCTGTCAATTCCTCCGAAGACAGTAACCTTCGGCTCCTTTCCAATCCCGACACCGTTCAGGCTCTCCAGGAGCTCACGCGCCTGGCCGTGCAGACGAAGACCGGTGGATTCTCGCGTCTCATTCTCGACGTCGGCGGCAGTCGCCAGGCTCGAGAGGCCGAGCTTGCACGTCTGGTGGCAACAGCGATCGATCGGATCGAAGTCGGTGGCGAGAGTATGGTCGCCCTGGATGCAATGTCTTCCTATGAACGCAAGGTGGTTCATGACCTGGTTGCAGAGCGCGGTTTCGCCTCGGCTTCTGAAGGCGAAGGGCGCGATCGCCACACTGTGATCAGCGCAGCGTAGTTTCACGTGAAACAATGAGCGATATCGATTACGACGAGGTCCTCCGTTCGCTCGAGAGTGAACCCGCTTCAGCACAAGCCATGTTCGGGGATCGGATCGGCGTCGCTCGTGCATTCGTCAGTAATCTTGCGCGACATGGCGAGGAGTATGGCCTGATTGGCCCTGTCGAACTACCTCGTCTCTGGAGCCGGCACGTGCTGAATTGTGTAGCAGTGGCGCCGCTGATGAGACCTGGCCGAGTTGGCGACATCGGCAGCGGCGCTGGCCTCCCTGGCCTGGTATTGGCAATTGCTCGCCCTGACGTGTCGTTCGTACTCATTGAGCCCATGGAACGCCGGGTGAAGTGGTTGAACGACCAGGCTGCTGAACTCGGCTTGGACAACGTCTCGGTTGTTCGCGCCCGAGCTCAGGATGTTGGGCTCCCTGATGCTCTCGATCAGGTGACGGCCCGCGCCGTCAGCGCCCTGTCGAAACTGGTGCCCTTGTGTGCTCCTCTTGTTCGGCGGGGCGGCGAGCTTGTGCTCATGAAGGGCGCGGGCGCGGAGCGTGAGATTGAGGACGCTGGCAAGGTGATTCGCAAGTTCGGCTTACGCGATGTCAGGGTCGAAGTGCTCGGGGTGGGCGTGCTGACCGATCCGACTCGCGTCGTTCGTGCAACTGTGTCCTGACCGGTGGGCAACGCAGGGTAGAGGTGTTTCACGTGAAACATCGGCTGTGCGTGAATCGACATGCCGATCGACTTAGATAATTCCCCGTGGGCAGGTACCGTGGACGTGGGCTCTATTACCAGTGAGCCGACCCCTGATCTATGAAGATAAACCAGTGTTTCACGTGAAACATCACCAGCACAAAACCACCCTCGGACCATTCCAGGACCACACCGGGTGAGCAGCCATTGAAGAAAGTATCTATGACAAGCGAATCGGTCGGCTTCGACGCTTCGACTCCCCTTGCACGCGAGATCGCAGACCTTTCACAGCGAAGACGAGCTATCGCTGTCGCGGAGTTTCCACTCCCCCCGAAGACGAGGGTGTTCACCGTGGCGAACCAGAAGGGCGGGGTCGGGAAGACCACTACGACTGTCAATCTGGCCGCCGCGTTGGCGAAGACGGGCGCGAAGGTATTGGTCGTCGACCTCGATCCGCAGGGAAACGCGTCGACGGCGGTCGGAGTGGATCATCGAGCAGAGACGTTGAGTGTGTATGACATTCTGATCCGGGATGTCTCATTGGAAGACGTCGTGCAGAAGAGTCCTGAGTTCGATCGTCTCTATTGCGCGCCGGCGACCATCCACCTTGCGGGCGCGGAGATAGAATTAGTTCCACTCGTCGCGCGTGAACTCCGCCTGAGAGAAAGCCTGAATGCCTATTTGAGCCGGGCCGAAGAACGTGGGGAACCGTTCGACTACGTTTTCATCGACTGCCCACCCTCCTTGGGGTTGTTGACGATCAATGCGTTCGTCGCCGCCCGCGAGGTTCTCATTCCCATTCAATGCGAGTATTACGCGCTCGAGGGCCTGAGTCAGCTTCTTTCGAATATCGCGTTGATCGAACGACACCTCAATCCCAACCTCGCCGTTTCGACGATTCTCCTGACAATGTACGACGGTCGCACTCGCCTTGCCTCCCAGGTGGCTGACGATGTGCGCAATCATTTTCCGACCGAGACGCTCCAAGCGATCATCCCGCGCTCTGTGCGTATTTCAGAGGCGCCGAGTTACGGCCAGACCGTCATCAGCTACGACCCGAATTCCCCCGGGTCACTTTCTTATCTTGAAGCAGCATCAGAAATCGCACGACGAGGAGTACACAACCATGGCTAACCCCAAACGCACTGGACTTGGCCGCGGAATCGGGGCACTGATTCCCACGATCGACGAATCACGGTCGACAAGTCCGGTCGATGTCTTCTTCGCAGAGCGTGGTGCAGGTGAAGCCGAGCTGGTCTCGGTGCCAGGCGCTCGTCTCGCCAATCTCGCGCCCGCATCGATCGTGCCGAATGCCAAACAGCCACGGACGGAGTTCGATGCTGATGATCTTGCCGAATTGGTGCAGTCGATCCGCGAGGTTGGGGTGCTTCAGCCGATCGTGGTTCGTCAACTGCCCGCACAGCCGGGGCTTGCCCAGGAATATGAACTCGTCATGGGTGAGCGACGACTTCGGGCAAGCAAGGAACTGGGGCTCGACACGATCCCCGCCGTCATCAAAGACACAGCCGATGAGAATATGCTCCGGGACGCACTTCTGGAGAACCTGCACCGTTCCCAGCTGAATCCTCTCGAAGAGGCGTCAGCGTACCAACAACTTCTCGACGACTTCGACATCACACAAGAACAGCTTGCGTCTCGGATTGGCCGGTCGAGGCCACAGATCACGAACACCATTCGGCTTCTGAAGCTGCCGACGGCCGTGCAGAAGCGCGTCGCAGCAGGCGTGCTGAGTGCTGGTCACGCGAGGGCGATTCTGTCTGTTGTCGACGTGGAGGAGATGGGGCGCCTTGCCGACAAGATTGTGAACGAGGATCTGTCGGTGAGGGCGGCGGAGGCCGCAGCATCCAGAACCCCCCGGGCACGCCGGGTGCGGCCGACGGCCGGGCGTCGCAACGACCACCTCGACGAGATCGCCGAGCGTCTGGGTGATCGACTCAACACGCGTGTCAAGGTGAGCCTGGGTGCGACTCGCGGCCAGATTGTGATCGATTTCGCAACGATTCAGGACCTGAACAGAATCCTGAGCGATCTCGGAGATCAGGGGTTCGGGTCTAGCAGGTCCAGTTGAGCGACGTGTCGTTCGATGAGGCTTCGGTTCAGTCCGATTCAGAGTGGCGTGAATCGCGGATGGCGAGCTCGCCGAGCTGCTCGTAGACCGAGCCGAGACTCAGGCCGTCGGCGACGATCGCCAAAGGCACCAGAGACGTTTCAGTGAGTCCGGGCATCACATTCGCCTCGAGGAACCACGGAATTCCGCTGTCATCGATGATCAGGTCGATTCGCGAGAGGTGACGAAGACCCAGGGTCTGATGGATGCTCAGTGCGGCGTGTGCGGCGGCTTCGGCCCAGTCGTCTTCGAGTCGAGCGGGAGTGAAGAACTCCGTCTCACCCGCATTGTAACGAGCTTCGTAGGAATAAACCCCTGATCGGGGCACGATTTCGACTGCCGGGAGGGCGAAAGCACCCGCGCCGGTGTCAAGGACGCCAATGGAGATCTCAGTGCCGACGATCTTCTGTTCGATAAGGGCGGTCTCGCCATAGGTGTACGCATCGACCACGGCCCGGGGTAGATCGACGTCGTTCTCGACGACGGTCACGCCCTGTGCGGACCCACCCATGGCCGGTTTCACCACGACGGGGGTACCGAGGTGTTTCAGCACACCATCGAGCACCTGGCTGGCACCCAGTTCACGAAACGTTTCACGGGGTAGGGTAATGGACTCCGGGGTGGCGAATCCGGCACGGGAAACCAGCACCTTCGCCGTCGGCTTGTGCCAGGCCAGCTGTGCCGATGCAGACTCTGAGCCGACGTAGGCGATTCCCTGAGCACTGAGCAGAGCACGCAGGGAGCCGTCTTCGCCGCTGGCGCCGTGTAGTGCCGGCCAGACCAGGTCGGGCGAGGCGTCCTCGAGGAAGCTCAGGAGTGTGCTGTCGGGCTCGCGCATGGTCACGCGGTGCCCGCGCGCCATCAGACTGTCGGCAACACGGCGACCGGAGCGCAGGGAGACTTCACGTTCATGGGAGATGCCCCCAGCGAGAACGACGACGGAACGCTTGGCGGGTGAGTCAGTCATAGTTAGTCCAGGTCTGGTGGTGGGGCTGAGAACGAACGGCTTTGGCGGATGGTCTGGAGGGGGCCTGTCGCGTTGAACGTCTCCAGCAGATCGATCTCACTATTGATGACGGTCGTGAGCCGACGGATGCCGAGGCGGATCTGATCGGGCGTCGGATAACAGAAGGAGAGTCGGATCTTGTTGCGGCCACCACCGTCGGCATAGAACGCGGTGCCAGGCGTGTAGGCGACGAGCTCGGTGACCGCGCGGGGCAGCATCTGCTTGGCATCGAGGTAGTCGGGAAGGGTGAGCCAGACGTAGAACCCGCCGTTCGGCTTTGTCCAGGTCATCTCGGGCAGGTGCTCGGCCAGGGCGGCGAGCATGGTGTTCTTGCGCTCTTCATAGACCCCTCGAAAGGTGTTGATCTGGCTCTTCCAGTCAGCAGTCGAGAGGTATTCGGAGATCACAAGTTGGCTGAACGAGCTCGGGCAGAGAATCGCCGACTCTGCAGCGAGAACGAGTTTCTCGCGAATGGCGTGGGGTGCGATTGCCCAACCCACCCGGAATCCCGGGGCGAACGTCTTCGAGAACGAGCCGAGGTAGATAACGCCTTCGTCTTCGGTGCTGCGCATCGGCGCAGGGGGCGGCCCATCGAAGTACAGAAGCCCGTAGGGGTTGTCCTCCAACACCAGAATGCCCTCTGATCGGCAAATCTGCAGAATCTCCACTCGACGCTGCGCCGTGAGGGTCACACCGGCGGGGTTCTGGAAGTTCGGGATCGTGTAGAGGAATTTGATGGTTCTGCCCGACGACTTCACTCGCGTGATCGCCTCGCGCAACGCCTCGGGGATGAGCCCATCGTCGTCCATCAGTACATGTTCGATATCGGCTTGGTAGGAGCGGAACACGCCGATCGCGCCGACGTAACTGGGTGCCTCGACGAGGATGACATCGCCAGGATTGATGAAGAGTTTTGTCACCAGGTCGAGGGCCTGCTGTGAACCAGTGGTCACGACGACGTCGTCGACGCTGCCGGAGATGCCTTCTTGGGCCATGACGTCGAGGATGTGCTCACGCAATCGGGGAACGCCCTGCCCAGACCCGTACTGAAGGGCGACGGAACCCTGCTCAGCCATGACCTTCGCCATCGATTCGACGACGAGGTGTTGAGGGAGAGCCGAAACGGCGGGCATCCCACCGGCCAGTGAGACCACCTCAGGCCGGGATGCGACGGCAAACAGGGCACGGACCTCTGAGACAGACAGGCCGGCGGCACGGTCAGCGTAGTTGTTGTACCAGGGGTCGAGATTTGTGCCAGAGGGCGACGATGGTCTGTGGTGGCTGTTCACGTGCACTTCCATGAATGAGGCGAAATTCCATGCTACCAACGCCGAAAAGGGCCCGGTGCCAGAATCGGCCCGGGCCCTCTTACCGCCGAAGGCCGCCCAGGCGGCCGCGACGAACGTGGAAAATCAGCCGAGGTAGTCGACGAGGTCGTTCTCGAGTGCCGCTTTGGGCTTGGCGCCGATGATCGTCTTGACGACTTCTCCGCCCCGGTACACCTTCATCGCCGGAATCGACGTGATCTGGTATTTGGCCGCGGTCTGGGGGTTCTCATCGACGTTCAGCTTGACGATCTTGATCTTGTCGGAGTGCTCTGCAGCGATCTGGTCGAGGATGGGCGACACGGCGCGGCACGGGCCGCACCACTCGGCCCAGAAGTCGACCAGGATGGTCTCTTCAGAGTTGAGCACATCGGCTTCGAAGCTCGCATCGGTTACTGCTGTTGCGGTTGACATGGTGTTCTCTCTTTCACGGGAGGTGTTCGGTGGACGTCAGCGGGTTTCAGCCTTCGTGGGTGTGCATGGGAAACGGCACACGGAGGGCTTGTCAGGAGGACCGGATGAGCTCGATCTCAGCTTCGGCCTCGCGCAGTTCTGCGATCGCATGTGCCTCGGCGAGGCCGGCCAGGTAGTGTTCGGCGTCGAGCGCTGCGACCGTTCCTGAGGCCGCCGCGGTGGCAGCCTGCCGATAGGTGTCGTCGATGACGTCACCTGCAGCGAAGACGCCGGCGATATTGGTCTTCGATGAGCGACCGTCGACAGCGATCGTTCCCGACGCCGTGAGGTCGAGCTGGCCGTGCACGAGATGGGTTCGCGGGTCATTGCCGATGGCCACGAACAGCCCCTGCACCGGGAGTTCGCTCAATTCGCCCGTGACAGTGTTTTCGAGTGTCAGCGCTTCAACAGTGTTCTCGCCGCGGATGCCCACGACGGCCGAATTGAAGACGAATTCGATCTTCTCGTTGGCGAACGCGCGCTCCTGCATGATCTTGGATGCCCGCAGGCTGTCTTTGCGATGAACCAGGTACACCTTCTCGGCGAAACGGGTCAGGAAGGTGGCCTCCTCCATGGCAGAGTCGCCGCCGCCGACAACCGCGATCGTCTTGGTCTTGAAGAAGAAACCGTCGCAGGTGGCGCACCAGGAGACGCCGCGACCACTCAGGCGCTCCTCGTCATCGATGCCCAGTTTGCGGTAGGCAGACCCGGTCGAGAAGATGACGGCCTGTGCCTCGAAGTCCCCGCTGTAGCCCGTGGACACCTTTTTGATGTCACCGCTGAAGTCCACACTCGTCACGTCGTCGAGGAGCACCTCGGTGCCGAACTTCTCAGCCTGCTCCTGGAGCCTGGTCATCAGCTCGGGGCCCTGGATACCCTCGGGGAACCCGGGGAAGTTCTCCACCTCGGTGGTCTTCATGAGTTCGCCGCCGGCTTCGACGCTCGAGGCGATGAGCAACGGCTGAAGACCCGCGCGCGCCGCATAGATGGCCGCGGTGAACCCGGCAGGGCCAGACCCAATGATGATTATCTGTCTCATCGACAAGCTCCTTGTAGCGGTGACTCAGCACCCACGATGTTGCACTGTAGACCTCAACCAATCCTAGCCGCCGGGTATTCCAGAGCCGGAGGGCCCATGATTGAACGGTGAGTGAAGCCTTCAATCCTCTTGACCGCGTGCGGATCGCCTACACCGAGGTCGGTGAGGGAACCCCGCTCGTGATGGTCCACGGTTCGGGGTTGTCGCGAGCGATGTGGCGCGGCCTCGGGTACGTGAAGGCTCTGCGGGACGACTACAGACTGATCCTTGTCGACCTCCGCGGGCATGGGCTGAGTGGCAAACCGCATCAGCCTGACGACTACCGGATGCAGCTCGTCGTCGCCGACCTCCTGGCCGTTCTCGATGCCGCCGGCGTCACGAGCGCCCACTATTTCGGATATTCATTCGGCGCCCGCGCCGGTTTCTCCCTTGCGGCCACCCACCCCGAACGCATGCTCTCGTTCGTCTCTGCTGCCGGAAGCTATCGTGCACCCGGGCGCAGCGTCGGGAGACTCTTCTTCGAAGGGTACGACGAGGCACTGGGCGCGGGTGGAATGCGCGCTTTCATCGACGGCTGGGAGGAGCGCCGGGGCATACCGGTCGACGCCGCGACGACGGCGGCCTTCCTGGCGAACGATCCCGCGGCCATCCGGTCGTATTTTCGGCGCGTCGAACTCGAACCCGGCGTCGACGAGCAGGCGCTGCACTCGATCGAACTGCCCACGCTTCTGCTGGCGGGTACGGATGATCGGCGAGCCTTCACCGACTCAGAACGTGCAGCGGGGCTGATGCCCCATGCCCGTTTTGTACCGCTGCCCGGGCGCGACCACGCGTCAACGCTGAGACCGGCCGCTGGAGTGGTCGACGTCGTTCGCGAGTTTCTGGCCTCAGCTGCGCCGCAGCCGTCTCAGGATCGGAGTGACGGCCTCACTCAGCTCTGAGGAGCGCACCAGTCGAAGTGTGGCAGCGTACAGAACCGTCATGACGACGGCGACCACGGCCATCGTGATGATCGCAGGAATGCGGCCGGAGAGGGCGTAGCCCGCCGGGTCTGGGCCGCCGAAGGCGAAGTACACCGCGGCACCGGCGACCGATGCGGGCAGGGCGGCCAGGGCATCCTTCGCGAAGCTCGTCGCCACCCGGCGAATGCCCCCGCCGAGCTTTCGGCGAATGAGAACTCCCGCCACAATGGTCTGCAGGATTCCCGCGAGCGAGAGCATCAGCGCGACACCGACACCCACCCAGGCTTTCGGCACGAACAGGAGCACGGCGAGGCTGCCGATGCTGAAGACGACAGCCTGGAAGACGGTTGTGTAGAACGGCGTGCGTGTGTCGCCGAGGGAGAAGAACGCCCTCTGCAGAACGAAGAGAATACTGAAGGCAGGCAGGCCGACGAGAAAGGCCATGAGTACGGTTCCGATGGCCGTCGAGCCGGCGATGGAATCGATCATCACCCGGCCGAACGGGTAGGCGACCACGAACAGCACCACCCCGGCGAGCACCATGATGACGGTGATCTGCCGGATGCTCGCAGAGACATCGGCGCGCACCCGGCCGAGGTCCCCGGCAGACGCATTCTCGCTCATCCGGGTGAAATAGGCGGTGGCGATCGAGACGGCGACCACCGAGTGGGGGAGCATGAAGATCAGCCACGCATTCGCGAGGGCAGCGATCGAGGCGGAGTCGCCGCCGGATGCCGTCGAGACCACATTCGTCTCGACGAGACCGGCCGCCGTCGTGACGAGGATCATGCCGAACGACCAGCTGGCGATCTTTCCAGTCTGTTTGAGGCCGACACCCTTCCACCCGAAGTCGGGCCGGTAGACGAGCCCGACGCGGCGCCAGAAGGCGAACAGGATGAGGCCCTGCACGGCTATGCCGAGGGTTGCTGTGCCGGCGAGGAGGGCGACGGAGGAGGGAGTCCACCAGTCGAGAGGCCGCGTTCCGTCGGGGTCTGCGCCGAAGACGGCGATGAACACGATGAGCCCGACGAGGGCCACGATGTTGTTGAGGATGGGTGAGAGGGTGAACGGCCCGAAGGAGTTTCGCGCGTTCAGCACTTCACCCAGGATCGTGTAGACGCCGTAGAAGAAGATCTGGGGCAGGCACCAGTAGGCGAACGCGGTCGCGAGGGCTGTCTGCTCTGCCGAGAACCCATGGGCGGTGATCGAGACCAGGAACGGCGCGAGAAGCGTGGCGACGAGCGCAGTCACGGCCAGTACGAGGAGCGAGATCGTCACCAGTTTGTTGATGTAGGCGGTGCCGCCATCGGTGTGCAGTGCGCTCCGCACGATCTGCGGTACCAGGACCGCACTGAGCGCTCCGCCCGCCACAATGACGTAGATCGTATTGGGGAGCTGGTTGCCGGCAGTGAACGCGTCACCGGCGGCAAACGCACCGATCGCCTGCAACAGGACGATCGCCTTGAGGAACCCGAGGATACGTGAGGCGATCGTGCCGGAGGCGAGCAGTGCGCTCGAGCGACCGATGCTGCGTTCGGCCATCACGCGCGCCTTGCTCTGCGCCGCTTACGGATCTGCCTGATGATTCCGAAGGCGAGGAAGGCGACAGCGAGAATTGCGATGATGAGCGTACCGATGCCCTCCCAGTCGGCGCTCACGTTGATCTGGAGCGGCTGGGCCTGGCTGACGAGCACCCCGTTCCTGTTGTAGAGCTCCAGCCTCAGATTGACTTCACCACTGGCGACTGCCGCCTTGACCGGCACCTTCGCCGTCTTCTGCGACTGCGCCTCGACGGTGATGTCGATGCGGTTCGGTTCGACCACGATCCGCCCGTTCGACGGCGTGACCTGGAGGATGACCGTGACGGGCCAGGCGAGCGAGTTCCTGATGTTGACGGGCACGTCGCCATTCGAGGCGAGCAGGTTGATCGAACTGCCGTCGACGATCTGCACTGAGGAGAGGGTGTCTGCCGACGCCTTCTGGTACACCGCTTCTGCAGTCGCGCGGCCATCGGTGTCTGCTGACCACGACTGTGCCAGTACGCCGAGCAGGCTCGCGCGCTGGCGACCGGTGATCAATTCGGGAACGTCGATGACCGGCGCGAACGCTGCGACCTGGCTCTCGCTGGTGAGCATCGATCGCACGGCGTCGGCACGCGAGGTTTCCTGCGGGCTGTCGCGGAGGCTGATACCCGGTGTCTGTGGAGCCGTCAGCACGTCGCCCAGGGGGACCTCGGCTGCCCAGGGCAATGCCTCGAGCACATCGAGAACACGCATCACCCCGAAACTCGACGTCGGTGCATCCCGACCCAGGCTCGCGGCGAGTGAGGGAGTAGTGCCAGGCGAGGTACCGGTGGTCACGGCGAGGATGGCAGAGAGTTCGGCCAACGCCGCATCACGCGGAGCCTCGGTTGCCGCGTCAGCGGCGGTCTGCAGGGCATCCGTGATCTGCGCATCGAGCAGGATCGAACTCGACCCGTCGACCGAGGCGGGGGCGTTCGGAGTGATGCCCTGCGCGGCGACAGTGACGTTGTCACTGCTCAGGATGCTCGTGGTGAGGCCGCTCTGTGCGAAGAACGTCGAATCCCCGGTTGAGACCGTGTTCGCGGCGGGCCAGGCGAGGTCTGTGCGGGTGTAGTCCCACGAGGTGAGGTCGGAGAACGTCGGCAATTGGCCTGGCGCGGGAGTCGGGGTTGTCGGCGCACCGGGTGAGGCAGGCGCTGCCGGTGCGGTCTGTGCCGGCGTCGGCGCGAACAGGGTGAAGGGGTCTGGGGTGGGCAGCGACTGGAAGTTCGACGCGCTCAGCGCGTAGTCGAACGATGTCGGGGAGAGCACGGCGGGGGCGCCGGCCTGCCGCTCGATGGCGAGGTCGGAGTCGGCGTAGCTCAGGGGAAAGCTCGCGTTCGGAGCCGCGGCAAGCCGTGCGAGCCAGTCGAGCGAACTCTGGGGCGCCGTCGTGCCGAGTACCCGGATGGAGACGATGATCATCGGGTCGATGGCCAGGGTCACGGGCCTGCCCGCGACGGCGTCGAGTTTTTTCGTCAGGACTCCGTCTGTGCCGGTGTAGTCCGTCAGGGTGGTCGCAGAAAGCAGCCCGGCGCTCGTCGGCGGTACGGTGATGGGCATGATGAGGCCGAGCGCAGAGAAGGTCGAGGGGGCGCCCTCTGACCAGACCACGGCGCTTCGGGTGTCGAGAATCGTCGACCCGAGAGGCAGCGTCGCCTTCAGCCCGTAGGCACCCCAGGCGGAGAGCCCGATCTGGGCGGCAGGGATGCTCGCCCGGATGCTCGCCGTCGCGCCCGGCGCGATTGAGGCCGTCGCGGCATCGACGCTGGCAGAATCAGCATCCTGGGGGGTATCGGTGGCCGGGTCGAGCCACCCGGAGAGCTCTGTGCGTGTCGTCAGCCTGGTGCGGTCGAGCCAGACGTGGATGACCCCGGCCGGCACGGCGACAGCAGTCGTGTTCTCGATCGTCACCGTCATCGCGAGGTCCTGAGACGGTGCAAGGGAGCCCGCGTTGTCGGGGGCGAGGGTCAGGGAGACCGCGCCGGCATCCGTGGTGGCAGTCGAGCTCGGGGTCGGCACTGGCGTGGTCTCGGCTGCGGCGCCCTGGGCGGGAGCTGCCAGGGCGATGCCGGCCAGAAGGATGCCAGCGGCGAGCATCCGTGACGCCGAACGGCGCAGGGCAGATGCCGTCGGCGCGAGTGGCACGGCGCGTCTCGGGCCGCGACGGACACCCGATTTCGCCGCCGCATTCATACTGCCGATTCTAGGGTGTGTCTCCTGAACGACCGTTGCGGGTCGAGGTGCGGCTCTCTCCGGGCGGTTATCCACAGCTGTGGCGTCAGTTCGGCTCTCAGAGGGGGGCAGGCAGTAAAGTGGCGGGGTGCAACCGGTAGCTGACTCCCTCGCCGCCCTGGCGAAGCTGGCTGAGACGCCTCCCGTCTCGCTGGTCGCCGCTGCCTTCGCGGCAGCTGGCCACGAGCTCGCCCTGGTCGGCGGCCCGGTTCGCGATGCGTTCCTGGGGCGCCCGGTGCACGACCTCGACCTCACCACCGACGCCACCCCCGACCAGATCCTCGCGATCGTCGCGCCCCTGGCCGACGCCCACTGGGACATCGGGCGCGCCTTCGGCACGATCGGCGCACGCATCGGCGGCGAAACGGTCGAGATCACCACGTACCGCTCCGACGTCTACGACCAGGTCACCCGCAAGCCCGTTGTTGAGTTCGGCACGACGCTCGAAGGCGACCTTCTCCGCCGGGACTTCACGGTCAACGCCATGGCGCTGCGTCTGCCCTCGAAGGTGCTCGTCGATCCCTCCGGAGGCATGGATGATCTGCTCGACGGTCGCCTTCGCACACCGTCGACGCCCGAGATCTCGTTCGGCGACGATCCTCTGCGCATGCTGCGGGCCGTTCGGTTCACCGCGCAGCTCGACTTCGAGCTCGACGATGAGACGCGCTCGGCGCTCGCCGGGATGGCCTCGAGCATCACGCACATCTCTGCCGAACGTATCGGTGAAGAACTGTCGAAACTGCTGAGGTCAGACCGGCCTCGAAGGGGAGTCGAACTGTTGGTCGAATCGGGCCTCGCGGACTTCGTGCTGCCGGAGGTGCCGGCCCTTCGCCTCGAGACCGACGAGCACCACCACCACAAGGACGTCTACGAGCACAGCCTCACGGTGCTCGAACAGGCGATCGACCTCGAACGCGAAAGGGCGGACGAGGGCGCTGAACCAGACCTCGTGCTTCGCTTGGCTGCCCTCCTGCACGACATCGGCAAGCCGGCGACCCGACGACTCGAACCGGGTGGGGTCGTGTCGTTCCACCACCACGACCTGGTCGGGTCGAAGCTCGTCAAGAAACGCCTGCGCGAACTCCGCTATGACAACGACACGATCGCCGCGGTTGCCCGCCTGATCGAGCTGCATCTGCGGTTCTTCGGGTACACCGACAGCGCGTGGACGGACTCGGCTGTTCGTCGCTACGTGCGTGACGCCGGGCCGCTGCTTGCACGCCTGCACATCCTCGTGCGCGCCGACGTGACGACACGCAATCGTCGTAAGGCCGATCGCCTCTCCTTCGCCTACGACGACCTCGAGTCGCGAATCGCCGAGCTCGCGCAGCAGGAGCAACTCGACTCGGTGCGACCCGATCTCGACGGCGAACAAATCAAGAGAATCCTGGGTTTGAAGCCCTCCCGGGAGGTCGGCGAAGCCTACCGCTTTCTGCTCGAGCTGCGACTGGATGAGGGCCCGCTCGGCGAGGAGGAGGCCACCCGTCGCCTGCATTCGTGGTGGACCGCGCGAAGACTGGCCGACTAGGCCATCTGCGCAATCGGGGACCGGTTGCCGGCAGTGCTACGTTGTGTAGGCAATCGCAACGTTGCGCGATGCACTTCACGATTGTGAAGCGATTCCTGGGGTAGACAATCGTGAAAAGAATTCTTGCGGGCATCTCTGTCTTGCTCGTTGCGGCGGGCCTTGTGGTCGGCTTGGGACCCGCCGCGTCAGCGCAGGCTGCCGACACGAGTGTGATCTCCGGTCACGTCGATTTGGGTACTGCCGATCATCCTGCGGGCGCCGGTGAAGTCGGTGTCTCCTTGTGGTACTACGCGGAGAGCTCATGGTACGGGGGCTCGGATTGGCCCGTGATCGGAACCACCGATGCCAGTGGGAACTATTCGGTGACCGTTGCAAACGGAGTGCCACTTGTCCTGGAGTTCGTCTACCAGGGTTCGGCGTCGTTCGTCGATACGAGCACAGTCGGCTCGGGACTCGCCAGGTTCCAGCGTTATGGCACCTCGCCGACGGCCGCGGGTGTGCTCACTGTGGCGGCGGATCGGGCCGGCATCGATGCGACGCTCGCGCTTGGTGGGTCGATCAGCGGTACCGTCGCCGACCAGAGCGGGAACCCTGCGCCCGGGGTCCAGGTTCTTCTCTACGACGCGTCAGATGTCGATCACGGATGGTTGTTCTGGAAGAACGAGAACAGCGACGGTAGCTACACACTGCCGAGGGTGCCCGCGGGAACCTACCGCGTCAAGTTCAGCGGCTACGGGTTCGAGCAATGGCTGGGTTCGACGGCGCTCAACCCCGATGGGGTGGAGATCTCGCTGACGGCGGGGCAGAACAGTACGGGCGCGAACGCCCGCCTCAGTAGGCCCGGCACGATCTCCGGATCGATAACGTGCGCACCGTGCACTTCGGCCGACTCCTATTCACTTTCTGTCGATACGTTCGACACGAAGGCGAAGACCTGGGTCACCATCGATCCGGCGTTGACAATGTCGTCGGGTTCGTACTCGATCACGCAGCTGTTTCCGGCGAAGTACCGGGTGAATCTCCTCTATTCGGGCAGCAGGGCCTTCAGCAACAAGACGTCGCCAACACTCGACCTGAAGGACGGGCAGTCGTTGACCCAGCCATTCGTGTTGACGGAGTCACCAGTCTCGGCCCCGGGAGTATCTGCTCCCGTGAGAGCCTTCGTGACCGCGCTATACCAGGACTTTCTGAACCGTCGCCCAGGTGAGAGCGAGGTCGTTTTCTGGGGCCACCGGTTTGCCGTCGGGGACTCGCGCGGAAGTGTGGCGTCTGCGTTCGCCGGCAGCGACGAATACCGGCTGATCCGGATCGACAACGCCTACAACTCGATTCTCGATCGTGGGCCAGATCCCTCTGGTAGAGCATTCTGGCTCGATGCCATGCACCGCGGAACCGTGACCACCGATGACATCGAGAAATCGTTCTACGCATCGGAGGAGTTCTACAACCGCAACGGGGCGAACCAGTATCAGTGGGTCGGCGGGGTGTACCAGGCGATCCTCGGGCGAACGGCAACATTCACCGAAGAGGAATTCTGGGTGCAGGCATCGATCAAGCACGACCTGTCTAACCTGGACTTGGTGCACCCAGGTAGCTGGCAGACCGGCTTCAACCGCGATTGGATCGTCGCGCAGATCTACAATTCACTCGAAGCGGCGCGATCGCGCGTCTCGCTGATGTACCAGCACTACCTCGGCCGTGTTCCCGACGAAATGGGCGTGCAGTTCTGGGCGGACTACGACCTTCGCGCGGGCGACGCCGCCGTGCGTTCCGGATTCACCAACAGCGATGAATACTATTCATTGGCATCGACCAGGTTCCCGGGCAGCTGAGAAACACTGCCTGGCGCGCGCGGGGATCTCCCTCCGCGCCGAGCAGCTGCTCGAACAGAAGTCTGACTAACCTGCGTCGGCGACGAACTGCTCGAGCAGTTCTCGGGCGATGTCGTCGGGGTACTGCTTCGACGGGCTCTTCATGAAGTAGGCCGAGGCCGATTCGACCGGGCCCCCGATGCCTGCCCTGAGGGCGATCGCTGCAGCGCGGAGTGCATCGATGACCACGCCGGCCGAGTTCGGCGAGTCCCAGACCTCGAGTTTGTACTCCAGGCTGATCGGGGCGTTTCCGAAGCCATGGCCCTCGAGGCGAACGAAGGCGAACTTGCGGTCATCCAGCCACGGCACGTGGTCGCTCGGGCCGATGTGGATGTCGCGTTCGGGCAGCGTGACGTCGATGTTGCTGGTCACGGACTGCGTCTTGGAGATCTTCTTCGACTGCAGGCGCTTGCGCTCGAGCATGTTCTTGAAGTCCATGTTGCCGCCGACGTTCAGCTGGTAGGTGTGATCGATGGCGATGCCACGGCTTTCGAGCAGGCGGGCCAGCACACGGTGGGTGATGGTGGCGCCGACCTGGCTCTTGATGTCGTCGCCCACGATCGGCACGCCGGCCGAACGGAACTTCTCGGCCCAGACCGGGTCGCTCGCCACGAAGACCGGTACGGCGTTGACGAAGGCGACCTTCGCATCGATGGCGGCCTGGGCGTAGAACTTGACGGCTTCTTCAGACCCGACGGGCAGGTAGCAGACGAGCACCTCAGCACCGCTGTCACGAAGAGCGGCGACCACGTCGACGACGGGCGCTTCAGATTCGTCGACCAATTGGCGGTAGTACTCGCCGAGTCCGTCGAATGTGGGGCCGCGCAGCACCTCGACGCCGGCCGGGGCGACGTCGGCGAACTTCAGGGTGTTGTTCTCGCTCGCCCAGATCGCGTCGGCCAGGTCGAGCCCGACTTTGGCTGCGTCGACATCGAACGCGGCCACGAATTCGATGTCGCCCACGTGGAACTCTCCGAAACGCACGTGCATGAGGCCGGGAACAACCTCATCTTCAGGCGCATCGCGGTAGAAGGTGACCCCCTGCACAAGCGAGTTTGCGCAGTTTCCGACGCCGGCGATCGCAACCTTGATGCCCATGCAGCTGAACCTCTTCTGAGTGTGGAGAACGAAAGCGCGCCGAGAGACCTTCGAACGCCGGGATTCCGGCGCGAGTGGCGCGCGAGCACTGATTATTCTAGGGGCGTTCGCTGTGTCGCGATCATGCGGCTGCCAGCCCGGCGATAGGCATCGGCGGTGGCGTCGGCCGTCTTTCCCCAGTCATGCAGGAGGCCGAACTCCCTGGCGCTCGCCGAGAGTTCGGCGAGCCGGCCGGGTTTGCCCAGCAACGAATCGAGTGCACGGCCCCACTCCCCAGGATCCCGCGAATCGAGCAGGATCCCGCTCACGCCGTCGCAAACCGATGCCTGCATTCCCGAGGATCGCGTGGCGAGTACAGGAGTAGCCGAAGCCGCAGCCTCGAGCGCCACCAGGCCGAAGGTCTCGGAGTGCGACGGAATCAGAACAACGGAGGCCGCACGCATCCAGTGGGCAACTTCGGCGCGTGACTGGGTTCCGACGAAGTCGACATCATCGGCGACATCGAGTTCGGTGGCGAGGCGTCGGAGAGACTTCTCGAACTTCGTCTCGCCGGGCGTCGCTGCGCCCGCGATGACGAGTCGTGGTCGCCGAGCCCCCGGTAGGGCTGCGATGGCTCGGATCGCGAGATCCTGGCCCTTCAGAGGCTGGATCCTCCCCAGAGCCAGCACGATCGCGCGTTCAGGGGCCGACGAACCCGCGCCCTGTGGCCCCGGGTGGAAGAGTTCGGTGTCGACGCCGGGAACCACCACCTCCACCAGCGAAGGATCGACGCCGTACGCCGTGATGATCGCCGCGCGCTCCGCCTCTGTCGATGCGAGGGTCACCTGCGAATCGGTCACGAGGCGCTTCTCGGCCCACAGGCGCTCCGCCGGTTCCGGATGATCGCCAGGAGCCAGGTGGAGATTCTTGAGGGCCGCCACCGTGTGGAGACTCTGCACGTGCGGGATGCCCTGTTCTTCGGCCACAGAGAGCACCGCGGCGCCCGAGACCCAGTAATGCGAGTGCAGGAGGTCGAATGCGGGCAGGGCTCGCAGGGCATCCCGGAACGCGTACATGTGACGCGCGAGATCGTCTTTGGGTACGGGCTGCTGGGGCCCTGCACGCAGCAGCCGCACAGGCACCCCGCGCGGGGTGTGGCCGATCTCCGGGTCGAGGGGGTTCGACGAGCGGGTGAGCAACTCGACATCGAATCCTCGATCGGCCAGGGCCTCTGCGAGCGCGACGACGTAGACGTTCATGCCGCCCGCATCATCGGCCCCGGGTGGGGCCAGAGGGGAGGTGTGCACGGAGACGAGACCGATGCGTTTCATGCTCACCGTGCAACTCTAGGGCCCGTGGTGCAATCGTGGAGAGAGCAATGGTGCCGCGGGATGCCGTTTCTGGTAGTCTCTACAGGTTGTCTGCGTACAGTGGGGTTCTCCCACGAGAACTGCAGACGTATGCACACACCCTCCTGCTACAGAAATTCTGTGGCCGATCTAGTCCGAAGGAGGTGGGTTAGTGACGCATCAGTACGAACTCATGGTCATCCTCGATCCAGAAATCGACGAGCGCACCGTGGCACCGAGCCTCGACAAGTTCCTCAACGTCATCCGCAAAGATGGCGGCACAGTCGACAACGTCGACATCTGGGGTCGCCGTCGCTTGGCTTACGAGATCAACAAGAAGACCGAGGGCATCTACGCCGTCGTGAAGCTGACCGCTACGTCGGAGTCCACCGTGGAGCTCGACCGCCAGCTGAAGCTCTCAGAGGCCGTCATGCGCACGAAGGTCCTTCGTGCAGAAGAGGCCATCGCCCAGGTTGCCGCCGAGTCGAAGCGCAAAGAAGAGAAGGCTGCTCGCGCGGCTGCGAACCCGAAGGCGTCTGCGCCCAAGGTCCAGAGCTCTTCGACTGCCGCCTCTGCCCCGGCGAAGTCAGCACCTGTTGCTCCTGCTGCTCGCGCAGCGGCAAGTGTCAGTGCAGCTTCGAAGCCGGCAGCAGCCCCCGCGGCTCCTGCCGCAGCAGCTGAGTAGTCGATCATGGCTGGCGAAACCGTAATCACCGTCGTCGGTAACCTCACCGGCGATCCTGAACTGCGTTACACGCAGAACGGGCTGGCGGTTGCCAACTTCACCATCGCTTCCACTCCTCGCACGTTCGATCGTGCGTCGAACGACTGGAAAGATGGCGAAGCGCTGTTTCTTCGTGCAAGCGTGTGGCGTGAATTCGCCGAGCACGTGGCCGGTTCGCTGACGAAGGGTTCCCGTGTCGTTGCGACCGGGCGTCTGCGCCAGCGTTCCTACGAGACGAAAGAGGGCGAAAAGCGCACCTCGATCGAGCTCGAGGTCGACGAGATCGGCCCCAGCCTTCGTTACGCAACCGCCCAGGTCACTCGCGCTTCGTCTTCGGGTAATTCCGGTGGCGGCCGGAGCCAGGTCAGCAGCGGTGGCGACGAGCCGTGGGCAGCAAGTGCCCCCGCCTCGGCGAACTCCGGTGGCGGCGCTGATGTCTGGAACACTCCAGGCAGCTACAGCGACGAAACCCCCTTCTAAACTTCACCTTTTTCAGAAAGCAGAATAACCATGGCTGGAAAGAGCAGCGGCGATCGCCGCAAGCCGATCCGCAAGGGGAAAGACGGCAAGAATGCCGCCCCGGCAAAGTCGATCCGCGTCGGTGTCATCGACTACAAAGATGTCAACACCCTTCGCAAGTTCATCTCCGAGCGAGGAAAGATCCGTGCACGCCGCATCACCGGCGTCTCGGTCCAGGAACAGCGTCTCATCGCCCGCGCAGTAAAGAATGCCCGCGAGATGGCGTTGCTGCCCTACGCAGGCTCGGGCAGGTAGGAATCCACAATGTCAAAACTCATCCTCACCCACGAGGTCTCAGGCCTCGGTTCCGCCGGTGACGTCGTAGACGTCAAGAACGGGTTCGCTCGCAACTACCTGATTCCCCAGGGTTTTGCTGTGACCTGGAGCCGCGGCGGCGAGAAGCAGATCGAATCGATCAAGGCTGCTCGTGTTGCCCGCGAGCTCGCGACGATCGAAGAAGCGCAGCACCTCAAGCAGGTTCTCGAGGCCAACGTCGTCAAGCTGGCCATCAAGGCCGGCAAGGAAGGCCGTCTCTTCGGTTCGGTCAAGACCAGCGACATCGCCGACGCGGTAGCCGCCGCGGGCCACGGCTCGCTCGACAAGCGCAAGATCGAGATCACCAGTCCCATCAAGGCGACGGGCACGCACGAAGCGCAGGTGCGACTTCGCGACGACCTGAGCGCAACGATCACCATCCAGGTGGTTGCTGCCAAGTAGCAGTACCTCGAAGGGGGGCCGTAGCCGATCGTGTATCGGTACGGTCCCCCTTTGTTGTGCCGATTGTCAAGCCCTTTGTGCACAGGTCTTCGGCGATTCCCTAACATTCAAGCGAGGGTATAGACATCCGTTTATGCACAGGGTGTTGAGAAGATGAATGCCTGATCAGAAGCCTTTTAGTAGGAAATATCGGCCTGGAGTGCACAGGCGATTCCACAAGTTCTACACAAGCAGCGCGGCGTTTCGTCGTTTTTATCAACAGAGTTATGCACAGGCGCATTTGGCAACAGTGCTGAGAGCTTTCTAGTCTTAGGCAGCTTGCTCACCGTGCGCCTGTCGTGCAGTGTCGGGGGTCGACGGTAAGCATGTGAGAGAAGCGAAGAGGAGCACGGGTGTCGATTGCACATCTCGGTCTGACCAGTGACCAGCGTTCGGGCTCAGAGACCCGTGGGCATGAGCGCACCCCTCCGCACGACCTCCTCGCTGAACAGAGTGCGCTCGGCGGAATGCTGCTCAGCAAAGACGCTGTCGCCGATGTCGTTGAGGTGGTGCGCGGGGCGGACTTCTACATTCCGAAGCATGAACTCGTCTTCGATGCGATCCTCAATCTCTATTCGCACGGCGAGCCGACCGACGTCATTGCTGTCACCGATGAGCTCACCAAGTCAGGAGAGCTGGTGCGCGCCGGGGGCGCGGAGTACCTCCACACTCTCACCAGCCTCGTCCCGACGGCCGCCAACGCCGGTTACTACGCATCGATCGTCGCCGAGAAGGCAATTCTGCGGCGACTGGTCGAGGCGGGTACGCGCATCGTGCAGATGGGATACGCGAGTGAGGGCGAGGTCATGGACCTCGTCAACAACGCCCAGGCCGAGATCTATGCCGTCAACGGCAACACAGAGACCGAGGACTACGTTCCGCTGACGACCGCGGTGAATGCGGCCATCGATGAGATCGAAGCGGCCAAGGGTCGCGAGGGCCAGATGACGGGGGTACCGACGGGCTTCGAAGAACTCGACCAACTGACCAACGGCCTGCACCCCGGCCAGCTCATCATTGTGGCGGCGCGTCCCGCACTGGGTAAGTCGACGCTCGCCCTCGACTTCGCCCGGGCCGCATCGATCAAACATGACATGCCATCGATCTTCTTCTCGCTCGAAATGGGCCGCAGTGAGATCGCCATGAGGCTCCTGTCCGCCGAGTCGTCGATTCCCCTGCAGAGTATGCGTAAGGGAACCGTGGAGAACCACGACTGGACCAAGATCGCCGCAACACGCGGCCGTATCAACGACGCTCCGCTCTACATCGACGACAGCCCCAACATGACCCTGGTCGAGATTCGCGCGAAGTGCCGCCGGCTCAAGCAACGGGTGGGGCTGAAGATGGTCATCATCGACTACCTGCAACTGATGACCTCCGGCAAACGTGTCGAGTCCCGGCAGCAGGAGGTCAGCGAGTTCTCACGAGCGCTGAAGCTCATGGCGAAAGAACTGCAGGTTCCCGTCATCGCCCTGTCGCAGCTCAACAGAGGTCCGGAACAGCGCGCAGACAAGAAGCCCGCACTCTCTGATCTCCGTGAGAGTGGCTCGCTCGAGCAGGACGCGGACATGGTCATCCTGCTGCATCGCGAGAGCGCCTACGAGAAAGACAACCCCCGCGCCGGCGAAGCCGACCTCATTGTCGCGAAGCACCGGAACGGGCCGACCGCCACCGTCACCGTCGGCTTCCACGGCCACTTCTCGCGCTTCGCAGACATGCCGCGCAACTGAGCGGCCGACACCGGCCGCTCCCATGAAGGCTCCAGTGTGCACCGATACAATGGGGGGTCAGCACCGAGCGAAATGAGGCAGCTGCACCGTGAGTCATCAGCCCGCCATCGTGGAAGGTCGGTCACCCTACTGGGGTGTGCCTGTCGCCCGTGCCGTACCGGCATTCGTGGTGGGGCTGTACTTGGCTTTCAACCTGAATCACTCCTCGCAGGTCGGGCTCTTCGTGTTCGGCGCGTTCGCCGTCACGTCGGCACTGCTCGTCAGCCTCCTCTCACTGCGAGTCATGGCGCCCGGCGTGATCCGACGACTCTTCGTGACGCAGGCGATCGTGGGCCTGGCCATGGGTGCTGCGGCCCTGGTCTTCAACAGCGGCGGCGTTCCCTTCTTTCTGTACATCGTCACCCTGTACGCATCGCTGACGGGCTTTCTCGAGCTCTACAGCGGGCTGCGCAGCAGAACGGCGCAGTCCGAGTCTGAGCGACTCTCGGCACGCGACTGGATCGCGGTGGGCAGCTTCACGGCCATCCTGGCACTGGTGTTCCTGCTTCTGCCTCTGGACATCGTCACCGCTGTCGGACTGTTCGGTGGCTACGCCGTCATCCTCGGCATCTTTCTGGTCATCGGCGGGCTCTCGCTCCGTTGGGGACACGAACCATCGAACCTCACTCGACTGAATCAAGAGACGACACCGTGACCGAGCAGTCCTCCACGCCAGACACCAATGGAACCCCTGACGCCGGCCTGACGGCGAAGGGTCCGTCGGGTTTCGGTAAACCGACCCGCAGAGAGATATTGAAGCCGGCAGAGTTGCTCGTCATCTCGGCGGTAATGGGGCTCTTCGTCGGCCTGACCGTGCTGCTGTCGACCCGCCAGCCTATCCTCGCCATCATCTTCTTCGGCATCGCCTTCATCGTGGCGCTCATCGTGACGGCCATGTTCACGCTGACGTTCAAGCCCAACGCGGCCGAGGCGCAGGAACTGGCTGACGGTGGCGACAAGGGCACCCGCAGAGACACCCCGCGAAGCCTGGAGCACTGACGGGGGCATTGACTGGGGCCCTGACGCGCCACCAGCCGGCTGACCCCTTGGGCACACCGAGTCACGCCCGGGCTGCTCAGCCCAGGTAGTCGACCAGGCCGCCCGCCAGGCCGGTGTACGTGCTCGGGCTCAACTGCACGAGTCGGGCTTTCGCCTCGTCCCCGATATCAAGACCAGTGACGAAGTCGACGAGATCCGCCTGGCCGATCTTCTTGCCTCGCGTGAGCTCCTTGAGAAGTGCGTACGGGTCGACGATCGAACTGCGCCCGGCCGTGATCTCAGCGCGCACAACGGTCTGGATGGCTTCACCGAGTACTTCCCAGTTGTCGTCGAGGTCGTCGTCGAGGAGCTTCCTGTTGAGAGAGATCTGGCCGAGGCCCGCCACGATGTTGTCGAGGGCGAGCAACGAGTGGCCGAGTGCCACGCCGATGTTCCGCTGGGTGCTCGAATCCGTCAGGTCCCGCTGGAGGCGTGACGTCACCAGTGTCTGGCTGAGCGAGTCGAGTAGGGCGCTGGAGAGTTCGAGGTTGGCCTCGGCATTCTCGAATTTTATGGGGTTGATCTTGTGCGGCATCGTCGACGAACCCGTTGCACCAACGACAGGGATCTGCGTGAAGTAGCCGAGCGAGATGTAGGTCCACACGTCGGTGCAGAGATTGTGAAGCACACGGTTTACATGTGCCACACGCGAATACAGTTCGGCCTGCCAGTCGTGCGATTCGATCTGGGTCGTCAGGGGGTTCCAGGTCAGGCCGAGGCTCGTGACGAACTCCTCTGAGATGCGGGGCCAGTCCTTTGTGTTGTCGGCTGCCAGGTGTGCTGCGAAGGTGCCGGTGGCTCCGCTGAACTTGGCGAGGTACTCACCCTGCGAGACCTGCTTCTCAAGACGCTCGAGGCGGTAGACGAAGACCGCGAGTTCCTTGCCCATCGTCGTGGGGGTTGCCGGCTGGCCGTGGGTGCGCGCAAGCATGGCGTCGTCGCGGTACGAGTATGCTGCCGCGCGGAGTTCGGCGACGACCCGGCGGAGGGCGGGCATCCATACCTCGGTGACGGCTTCGCGAATGGTTATCGCGTAGGAGAGGTTGTTGACGTCTTCACTGGTGCAGGCGAAGTGGGTGAGTTCAGCGATCTCGGTGAGCCCGAGCGCGGCCAGTCGATTGCGCACGAGGTATTCGACAGCCTTCACATCGTGTTTGGTTGTCGCCTCCAGCACGGCAAGCTCGTCGATCTCGGCCTGGCCGAATGACGACGCGAACCGGCGGAGTTCGCGCACCTGGTCTTCAGTCATCCGTTCGGTTCCGAAGAATTCATGGTCGGTGAGATAGATGAGCCACTCGACCTCGACGTGCACCCTCGCACGGTTGAGACCGGCTTCGGAGAGAAACTCGCCCAGGCCGCTGACCGCAGCGCGGTAGCGGCCGTCGAGGGGGCTGAGTGGCTGGAGGGGAAGGGCCATGGGGTGTCTAGACTTTCGAGTCGGTGTCGGTGTACAGGGCTGTGAAACTGGCTGGCGTGTGACGCAGCGCCGGCTCGAGCTGGGCGAAGAGAGCGATGCACGCGCGCGTGATGATCTGCAGCACTTCGTCGAAGAGCGCGTCTGTGGAGTAGTAGGGGTCCGGAACGTCGATGAGGGGCCCGGAGTCCGGGTCGAAGCTCGACAGGAGCCTGATCTTGGACCGGTCGGAATCGGTCGTCGCCCACGCGCGCACAACCCGTTCGTGGCTTCGGTCGAGCACGATCACCAGGTCGAGATCGTCGAACCAGCCTGGGTCGAACTGGCGCGCCCGGTGATCGGCACCGTCGTAGCCGCTCTTCTCGAGGGAGCTGACCGTGCGTGGGTCTGCCTTCTCGCCGACGTGCCATTCTCCGGTGCCGGCCGAAGAGACGGCGATCCTGTCGGCCAGGCCTGCGTCGAATGCGAGCCTGCGCAGCACGACCTCCGCCATCGGAGAGCGACAGATGTTTCCCGTGCACACCATGCAGACGCGGAACACGCCGCTCGCATCAGTGGGGCGGTCGGCAGGCATGATTCCATTGTCGTTCATCGTGACCGCACCCGGTGCGCAGCTGCGACCCCGTGCGCGGCGCTCACCCGCGTCGACCGGTCAGCGGCTGCGTGCGAACGGCTTGAGGATGGCACCGATGATTGCGCTGAGGATCGCGAGAACGAGAGCGCCCAGCACTGCCCACCAGAAACCATCGACGATGAGGCCGAAACCGAACCAGCTCGTCACCCAACTCGCAAGCAGCAGGATGATCGCATTCACGATCAGCGAGATCAGGCCCAGCGTCAGAATGTAGAGCGGGAATGCCACAATGCGGATCAACGTACCGATGATGCCGTTGACGATGCCGAAGATGAGAGCGATGAAGAGGAGGGAGATCACCCAGGCGAAGGCGCCGGAGGCATAGGGCCGCAGGTGGATACCGCCGTAGACGATCAGGGTTGTCAGCCAGAGGGCTATAGCGTTGGCAATCAGAGACACGATGAATCGGCGCATGCGACTACTATCCCAGTAAACTCGCCCGCGCGACATCTCTTCCGGGCATGGCACGGAGGTTCTGGCCGAGGTTCGCCGCCGTGTCCGGCGCCGAAGAAGCGAGGATGCGCACGACGGCCTGCCTGATGTCGTCTGCCGTGGCGGCATTCGGGTCGAGCGATTCGCCGAGGCCAGCAGATTCGATCGACGAAGCACCCGCGAACTGGTCGGTCGAGAAGGGCAGTACGAGCATCGGCACGCCGGCCGTGGCTGCCTCGGTGACCGAGTTGTTGCCGCCGTGCGTGACCGCCAGTGCCGAGTGCTCCAGAAGCCGGACCTGCGGCAGGAAGTCGCGCACCAGCCAGGAGGCCGGCAGTTCGCCGAGCGTAGCGCGGTCGGCGGACCCCACGGCGAGGGCGACTCTGACGGGAAGGGTTCGCAGGGCATCCGCAACTCGCCTCAGCACGTCGCTGCGCACCGACAGGAAGCTGCCGAAGCTGACGTAGACCACCGGCACTGCACTCGAGGCGAGCCACGCCTGGACGTCATCCTCGAGGGGCTCCGAGCGAACGGAGGAGCCCAGAAAGGCGTGTGGCGGCAGCAGGGCGGTGCGTTCCGCTGTGTGCAGGGCTTCTGGATAGTTGAAGAGCAGCAGTTCGCCGTGCTCCGCGAACGCATCCACCGACGGTTCGGCGCCGGGGCGCAGTTCGGCGAGGGCGCTGTTCCACTGGGCGGTGAAGTCGTCGCGAATGTGCTCGCAGAGACTTCGGAGACCCGCGAGCTCGACGCTGTCGGGTGTGAAGACATCGGGCCAGGACGGCGGGTACCCATACACTTCGTCGCCGACAGGAAGGGCGGTCGGATGCCCGAGCACGACGTCGCCATACGGAATCCGTGCAGCTGCGAGCCCCAGCCTGGCGCCGAAGGCAAGATGGTCGACGATGATCTGGTCGGGTTGCACCTGTTCGACGACGGCCTGCACGGCCCTGGCGGTCCCGACGGGGTTCCAGAGAAGGTCACTGCTGCGCGCATTGGCCTGGAAGCGCAGGGTCTCCACGAGCGAGACGCGCGTGGCCTCGAAGAATCCGCGGAGGGCTTCGTCTTCACCCTTCGGTTGGTCTTCGGCCCTGATGACACCGGGGTTGGAACCGCGCCCCAGTTGGAGGTTGACGCGCGAGAAACCGAAACTCTCCACGATCGACGCAGTGGCGGGGCCCGTGGCGACGACCACGTCCTCGCCGGCGTCGCGCCAGGCCGTTGCCAGCGTGGCGAGCGGTAGGAGGTGTGAGGCGTAGTCCGGGCTGATGACGAGGAGCGTCACAGGGCGAACTCGGAGTGCAGCGGGCGGAGCGACCGTTCGGCGACTCCGGTGTAGACGCCCGTGAGCGCGTGTGCCATGGCGTCCACCGTGAAACTGCCGGAGATCAGCTGCTGGGCTTCGTTGATCCGGGCAGCGTCGGCTGCGCTCTCTGCGGTCGCCCCAGCGTCATCGAGCCGGGGTACCGACGGCCGGGCATCCGGATCGGGCACGTGCGCGAGAGCGAACGCCTCATGCATTCCGAGGCGGATGCCCGTGGCCGACTTGGTGTCGACGAGTACTCCGGTCACCCCCCGGTGCACATAGGTCGCCGGCCCGCCGCCATCGGGCGCCAGGACCACGAGCCCGGCGGCGAGGGCCTCGAGCAGGGCGATTCCGAATTCCTCTTTGAGGCTGCCGCAGACATAGACGCCGTGGGCTCCGATGAGGCCGGGACGGCCGAGCCGCACGGCCGCGAGCCACCGCGCGACGACGTCGTTGGGCTGGTGCCCGGCGAGTACGAGACCGTCGCGGGCCTCGGGGTGGGCGTCGAGCGTTGCCGCGATGCGGTCGAGCTGACCCTGTTCGTCTGTCGAGGGATGGGCCAGGTCACCGCCGACGATGACGAGATTGCTCTGTGCGCGAAGCTGCGGGTCACTCGCCCAGGCCTCGACGATGGTCGCCATGCCTTTGACGTGGTGCAGCCGGCCGACGCTCAGGGCGATCGGCAGCCCGTGACGGCGCGGGGGAAGGGCCGCGATGAGGTCGTCGAGCTGGGTGAACGCGGCCCCCGCCCCGGTGTTCCGGGCCTCAGAGAGGGCTGACTCGATGACCGAGACGTCGATGCCCTCTGGTACGACCGTGTAGCGCTCGGGATCGGCCTGGATGTCGACTCCGAGAAGCTCGCTCAAGGCGACGGGAAGGTCAGGCCGGGGGAAGAGCACGATGTGAGCGGCCTGGAGGGACAGGCGCTGCACCAGTCGGGTTCTGAACCAGTAGTGCTCGTGCTCATCGACATCGCCGAAGGAGGCACGTGTCAGTGCCCCGGACATGTCGAGGGCGTGGATGACGCCATGCGGATCGGGGGCAAGAGTGAAGACGACCGGGATGCCGAGACGTTCGGCGACGGTGGCCGCCGCCATACTCCCGACATCGGCCATACGCAGGTGCAGCACGTCGACCGGCCCGAGAGCCAGCAGGGCGCGACGGATGCCTCGCTCCGCTGCGATGCGGGTCGGCCAGGCGGTCGCCGACGATGTCGGCGGTGCGAGCAGCGGAATCGGAACCAAGAGGTGTTGGCCGGCGGGGTTCTGGTTGTCTGAGCTGGGGAGGAGGGCCGCGTTCTCGGCGGCGAGATCGTGACTGACTCCGGGAAGGGCCGCCAGGGCGGCGGCGGCGGATCCCCGCGACATGGTGATGACGCGGCCGATGGCTTCTTCTCTGGCGAGCGAATCTCCGAGTCTCACCAGAAGGGTCGCGATGCCTCCGTTGTCGCCGGCACCTGCCCGGGTGAGACCGCGATCGATGTCCGCGTGCAGGAACAGCTGGGCCACCGTGAGCCCCTGGCGCGGACGTCCTCCGAGGTCGGCGAGCCCGAACGACGGCCTTCGCCCTGTCATCCGGGGCCTGAGGGGCGGGTTCAGTGACAGTTCGATGTCGTAGGCAGCGAGGCGTGCGACGTCTCCGAGCTCACCCGATGTCTCGGCGAACTCCTGGACCACCCGCAGGGCCGCATTCTCGCTGTTTCGGTCTCCCAGCGCGGCCATGGCTGCGACACGGACCACCAGGTGCTCGGTGTCGTCTGCCGCAAGAAAAGCCAGCGCCCGGCCCGCCACGCGACCCGGGATGAGCCCCAGGGTCTCTGCAAGGCGGGCCCTGGCACCTGGCTCGGACTCAGAGGCGAGCGAACCCTCGATGGCGAGGGCGATGTGATCGGGGGTGGAGGTGGCCCATTGCTGGAGCGTGCGCTGCGAAAGCGCGCCGGTGAACCCTCCGGAGATGATGCCCGCCACCAGCCTGGAGATGGCGTCGAGTCGCGGGAGCCTGCTCCAGAAGGCCCAGGCGGCGTGTTCACGAAGGAATGCATGTTCGCTCGAGAGCAGGTTCGACAGGGCTATCTCGGCTTCATCGTCGTAGATCCGCGCGAGGGCGTGCACTGCCGTGATCGCGGCGAGAGCATCGGAACCATCGGAGATGATCTCGACCAGTGACGCGATCGAGGCGTCCCCGAACCGGTCGGCCGAGGCCGCGAACTCGTCGGCGTACCGCATCGCATCGAGCAGGAAGGGTGTCTCATGCAACTTCAACAGTGCCGAATCGATGGTCATGGCTGGGGCGACTCTCAAATCTGATGGCTGGGCTCGGTGAAACACTCCCACGCTAGTGGGAGTCAGCTGTGCACAGGCTGGTCATTCGCAGGGCTTGACATTCCGGGCCACCAACAGGGCCTGCGTGCGGGCAATCAAATACACTGTCAGGATGAGCGCCCCCGATGTTCCCGCGGTGAGACTGCGCCCTGAAATCGTCGCCCTCCCGGCATACCGCCAGGGAAAGACGGTCGAGGGTGGGTTCAAACTCTCTTCCAATGAGAATCCCTTCGACCCGCTTCCCGGGGTGCTGCAGGCCACGCAGGCGGCGACGGCCGTGATGCACCGGTACCCCAACGGGTTCGCTCCCGAGCTCTCGGCTCGACTGGCTGCGCGGCACGGTGTTCCCCTCGAGCAGGTCATCGTCGGGGCAGGTTCTGTGGCGGTGCTCGCCCAGCTTGTCACGGCTGCCGCAGGTGCTGGCGACGAGGTGGTGTACTCCTGGCGCTCGTTCGAGGCGTACCCGCTGCTGCCGGCGATGAGCGGTGCAACGAGTGTCAAGGTTCCCAACCGACCCGATCACTCGCACGACCTGTCTGCCATGGCAGACGCCATCACCACGCGCACGAGGCTCGTGATCGTCTGTACGCCGAACAATCCGACGAGCACCATCGTCACCAAGGGCGAATTCGCGGCCTTCATGGCACGGGTGCCTTCCGACCTCCTCGTAGTGCTCGACGAGGCCTACGCCGAGTTCGTCACCGATCCAGAAGCCGTCAACGGCATGGACCTGCTGGGCATCTACCCGAACCTCCTCGTGCTTCGCACATTCTCGAAGGCATACGGGCTCGCGGGCCTCCGCATCGGATACGGAATCGGCCCCACAGCGGTGATCGACGCGGCCCGGAGTGCGAGCATCCCCCTGGCCGTGACCCACCATGCCCAGGTTGCAGCGATCGCCTCGCTCGACCACGAAACAGAACTCCTGGAGCGCGTCGCGCACATCTCCGCCCTGCGAAGCACGATCTGGCAGGGGCTCATTGCCCAGGGCTGGCAGGTGCCAGAACCCCAGGGCAACTTCGTCTGGCTGGACACGGGCGACTACACGGCCGAGGCCGCCGAAATCCTGACCAGCAATGGAATCATGGCGAGGCCATTCCACCCGGAGGGAATCCGGATCTCGATCGGTGAGTCCGAGTCTGTAGGTAAACTCCTTTCTTCAACCGAAGAGATTGTTCAGAACCTCTCAAAGCGGCGCGCAGCGGAGCCGATACGTTAGAGGCCGGCCCACACACAGAAGTACGAGGTAACCAGGTGGCAGAAGATTCGCCGACGGTGCAGTTTCTTACGATCGACGGTGAATTCGCCCCGAGCGCTGCGGCCGAACCGTACCTTCCGTACCTGGAATCGCTGGGCGAGGACGACTATCGCCAGTTCTATCGGGACATGGCGATCACCCGCCGGTTCGACGAGGAGTGCACCAACCTGCAGCGCCAGGGGCAGATGGGCCTCTGGCCCCCGAGTCACGGCCAGGAGGCCGCACAAGTGGGTTCTGCCCGCGCCTCGCGCCCCCAGGACGTTCTCTTCCCTAGCTATCGCGAACACGGGGTCGCCCTGGTCCGGGGTATCGACATCGTCGACATCGTGAAGGTGATGCGTGGGGTGAGCCTGGGCGGCTGGGACCCCAACGACCCCGCCAACGGCAACTTTCGCAACTACACCCTCGTGATCGGCTCGCAGACTCTGCACGCCACAGGCTACGCAATGGGCGTGGCCTTCGACGGCCTGGTCGGCACCGGCGACACCTCTGTCGACACCGCGGTGATGACCTATTTCGGCGATGGTTCGACGAGCCAGGGAGATGTCAGTGAGGCATTCGTCTTCGCCGCCAGCAACCAGACGCCACAGGTCTTCTTCCTGCAGAACAACCAGTGGGCCATCTCGGTGCCGGTCTCCACGCAGTCACGGATTCCGCTCTATCTGCGCTCGAGGGGATTCGGTGTACCCAGCGTGCAGATCGACGGAAACGACGTACTCGCGAGCTTCGCAGCGACGCGCAAGCACCTCGACGACGCCCGCTCCGGCCTCGGCCCCTCGCTCATCGAGGCGGTCACCTATCGCATCGGCGCGCACACGACCAGCGACGACCCCACCCGGTACCAGACGCCAGAGCAACTGGCGTACTGGGTCGCGAGGGATCCGATCATCCGGTTCGCCTCGTACCTGCGTTCACGCGGCGCCGACGACGCGTTCTTCTCCGAGGTCGGTGCAGAGGCCGACGATTTTGCGGCAGACCTCAGGCACCGCACCCTCGAGCTCGGCCCGCCCTCGCTCGCGAGCATCTTCGACACGGTGTACTCCGAACCGCACCCGGTGCCGGCGGAGCAGAAGGCCTGGCTCGAAGCCTACGAATCCTCGCTGAACGAAGGTGCCTGATGCCCGCAACACTCGAAGAGATGCCCATGGCGAAGGCCCTGAACGCCGGCCTGCGTGCGGCCCTGGCTGCGGATGATCGTGTGCTTCTCATGGGCGAGGACATCGGTACTCTCGGCGGGGTGTTCCGCGTCACTGAGGGCTTGCAGGCCGAATTCGGCGCCAAACGTGTGCTCGACACGCCCCTCGCAGAATCAGGGATCATCGGCACGGCGGTCGGACTCGCAATGCGCGGGTATCGGCCTGTCTGCGAGATCCAGTTCGACGGGTTCATCTTCCCCGGGTTCGACCAGATCACGACGCAGTTGGCAAAGATGACGAACCGCACCAGCGGCTCAGTGGCGATGCCGGTCGTCATCCGTGTGCCCTACGGCGGGCACATCGGTGCCGTGGAACATCACCAGGAGAGCCCGGAAGCCTACTTCGCTCACACGGCCGGGCTCCGGGTCGTCAGCCCGAGTACTCCGAACGATGCGTACTGGATGATCCAGGAGGCGATCGCCTCGAACGACCCCGTGCTCTTCTTCGAACCGAAGAGCAGATACTGGCCCAAGGGCCCCGTCGACTTCACCTCCAGCGCTGCGAAGCTCCACGCCAGCCGTGTCGTTCGTGTCGGCACCGACGTGACGGTCGTCGGGCACGGAGCCATGGTCTCCGTGCTGCTCCAGGCGGCACAGGTGGCGGGAGACGAGGGCATCAGCGTCGAGGTCATCGACCTCCGGTCGCTCAGCCCGATCGACTACGCGCCGATTCTCGCTTCCGTCGAGAAGACCGGCCGGCTCGTCGTCTGCCAGGAGGCCCCCGGCAACGTGAGCGTCGGTTCGGAGATCGCAGCGACGGTCGCCGAGAGGGCGTTCTACTCGCTCGAAGCTCCCGTGCTGCGGGTTTCGGGGTTCGACACTCCGTACCCTTCATCGAAGGTCGAAGGGCTCTATCTGCCCGACGCCGACAGGGTGCTCGAAGCGGTCGATCGCGCACTGGCATTCTGATGACGTCGTCAGATGACTGCAAGAATCACAAGGAGCTGACATGAGTGAATCCCTGTTTCATCTGCCCGACGTCGGTGAGGGCCTGACCGAGGCCGAAATCGTGTCGTGGCGCGTGAAACCGGGCGACACCATCGAGATCAACCAGGTGATCGTCGAGATCGAGACGGCGAAGTCGCTCGTAGAGCTGCCGTCACCGTACGAGGGTGTCGTGCGTGAACTGCTGGTGCTCGAGGGCACCACCGTCGAGGTTGGCGCGCCGATCATCCGTGTCTTCGGCACTGATGCTGGGTCGGTGGGGCCAGCAGCAGGTGCTCCGGAAGTTTCGGCCACTGTGGCACCGGTCCCAGCGTCGGCCGTCGATGCCGATGTTGCACAATCAGTCTCAGACGCCGCATCGACGGTGTCGAACGACGAGGCGCCAGGTGCTGTGCTGGTGGGGTACGGCACGAAAGGTCACGTTTCGAGCAGGCGCCGGCCGCGCGGGGTGAGTGGTGCGGGCAATGCTGTGGGAGGTGGTGCCCCTGTCGGCGGGAGTCCGGCATCGACCGGGCCCCGGCCACCTGCGACGGCCGGGGCCGCTTCGCCCGCGCCCTCCGCAGCCGCGGCTTCAGCGACGGCGGCCACCCCGGTCGCGACGAGGCCGGTCGGTCACTCCTCGCCCGCAATCACCGGGCTGCCGGTCATTGCGAAGCCGCCGATCCGCAAGCTGGCCAAGGATCTCGATGTCATCCTGACCGAGGTGACGCCGACGGGCCCGATCGGCGACATCACGCGCGACGACGTGATTCGCCACGCCTCGCAGGCGAAGGTGTTCCACAACATCGAGACTCCACAGTGGGCAGACGAACGCGAGGAGCGTATTCCCGTCAAGGGAGTGCGCAAGCACATTGCGAAGTCCATGGTGGCGAGCGCGTTCACCGCGCCGCACGTCAGCCTGTTCGTCGACGTCGATGCGACGCGCACCATGGAGTTCGTGAAGCGGTTGAAGACGTCGGCCGACTTCGCCGGAGTCAAGGTCTCGCCGCTGCTCATCATCGCCAAGGCGATCATCTGGGCTGTGCGTCGCAACCCGATGGTGAATTCGGCGTGGACCGACAAAGAGATCATCGTTCGCAACTACGTGAACCTGGGGGTCGCCGCGGCCACGCCACGCGGACTGCTGGTACCGAATGTCAAAGAGGCCCAGTCGATGACGCTGCTCCAGCTCGCTGGTGCGCTCGAGAGTCTCACACTAACGGCACGCGAGGGGCGGACCAGCCCTGCCGACATGGCTGACGGCACCATCACCATCACGAACATCGGTGTGTTCGGTATGGACACCGGCACGCCGATCCTGAACCCCGGGGAGGTGGCGATCATCGCCCTCGGAACCATCAAGCAGCGGCCGTGGGTCGTCGACGGCGAAGTGCGCCCCCGGTTCGTGACGACCCTCGGGGCGAGTTTCGACCACCGAGTGGTCGACGGAGACGTGGCGAGCAGGTTCCTGGCCGATGTGGCAGCGATCGTGGAGGAGCCGGCGCTCCTGCTCGACTGAGGTGGAGCTGAGAGTGACGGGTTGACCGATCCGTTGGCTGGCACTCGTGTGCAGTGGTGCACCGCGATCGGCTTGTTGCTTTTGACAATCATTATCAATAAGCCGTACGATCGATGACGGATGCACTGTTCGGTGCGTCCGCCTCTCTCCTTAGATTGCCTCATCATGAGCCGCACCCGTTCTGATCCGCGCTCTTCGGCGCCCCTGCTGCGCCTGGTAGGGGTGCTCGCTGCAGCTGCATCGGTCGCTCTCCTCTCCGGGTGCGCCAGCAGTGCGGCAGCGCCCACTGGCTCCGGCGCGGTGGCGGGCGGCAGTTCGACGATCTCCATCGTCGCGTCGACAGATGTCTACGGTGACATCGCCGCCCAGATCGGCGGCGCTGCCGTCACGGTGACGTCGATCATCACCGACCCGTCGAAAGACCCGCACGAGTTCACCGCCGACGCGCAGAACCAGCTCGCGGTCTCCAAGGCCGACATCGTCGTCGAGAACGGCGGTGGCTACGACGACTTTCTCGATGCCATGGTGGCCAGCGCCAGGAATCCCGACGTGGTGGTGCTGAACGCGGCGGCCATCTCGGGCAAAGACCAACAGCCCGCGAACGGGTCGTTCAACGAGCACCTCTGGTACGACATTCCGACCATCTCGAAGCTCGCCGATGAGCTGGTCGTCCGGATGACCGCCCTTGCGCCGGCCGATTCCGCCACGTTCTCGGCGAACGCCACGGAGTTCAGCCAGAAGCTCGCCGCCCTCGAAGCAACGGAGGTGCAGCTGAAGGGCAGCTATGCCGGCACCCTTGTCGCCATCACTGAGCCGGTGCCGTTGTACATGCTCGACGCGATCGGCCTGGTGAATGTCACGCCAGAGAAGTTCAGCGCGGCAGTCGAGGGTGGCACGGATGCTGCACCCGACGTCGTCGCCGAAACCGAGGCTCTCTTCACGACGGGCGGCGTGAAGTTGTTCGTCTACAACTCGCAGACCGTCGGCCCGCAGACCGATGCGGTGCGGGCATCTGCCATCGCAGCCGGGGCATCGACGGTGCCCGTCACCGAAACGCTGCCAGTCGGCTCGACGTACGCCGGGTGGATGGCCGATACCCTTGCTGCCCTCTCAACGGCGCTTGCCAGGTAGGGGGTCGTCGATGCCGTTGGAGGGTGGGGAAGGGATGCGCGACTGGTCAGCCGGGCATCCGGTAGTACTGAGCCTGCACAATGCCGGGCTGACTTTCGGGGGTCGCACACTGTGGAGCGGTCTCGACCTCGACGTGAGGGCCGGGGAGTTCATCGCGGTGATCGGTTCGAACGGTTCCGGTAAGACGAGCCTGCTCAAGGTCATTCTCGGCCAACAGCGCCTCAGCGAGGGTGAAGCATCGTTCCTGGGTGAACCGATTCGTCGCGGCGACCGTCAGATCGGCTATGTGCCGCAGCAGCGACTGGCCGATGACGGCACGCCGCTCCGGGCGAGGGACCTGGTTGCCCTGGGTCTCACTGGGCATCGCTACGGTCTGCCGCTGCCCTCGCGGCGGCGCCGTGAGGCCGTCGACGCGATTCTGGCGTCGGTCGGTGCTTCTTCGTATGCGAACGTGCCGGTATCCACCCTGTCGGGCGGCGAGCAGCAACGCCTGAGGATCGGCCAGTCGCTGGCGGGCGACCCGCGCCTGTTGCTCTGCGATGAGCCACTTCTCTCGCTCGACCTGAAGTACCAGCGAGCGGTGAGTGAGCTCATCGACACGCAGCGCCGGGAGCGGAACCTCGGTGTTCTCTTCGTGACGCACGACATCAATCCCGTGCTCGACATGGTCGACCGCGTTCTGTACCTGGCCGGGGGTGCCTTCCGGATCGGGACCCCCGACGAGGTGCTGCGCTCGTCGGTGCTCTCGGAGCTCTACGGATCGCCCGTGGACGTGTTCCGCTCGCACGGCCGGGTCGTTGTGGTGGGCACACCCGACGGAGCGCACAGCCACGACGGCGGAGACCTGTCCCACCACAGCAACGAGCACGCCCGAGGCGCCAGCCACGCCCGGGGCACCGACCAGACCCAGTCGGGACAGTACCCGGCTGTCGGCGGAGCGGGCGACTCTTCCGCACAAGGCGAGAGCCCGTTCGGAGTGCGATCATGAACGACTGGTGGTCTGCGATCTTCAACTTCAGCAACTACGGCGAGTTGCTGGTGCTCCTGCAGAATTCCCTGATCGCGGGTGCAGTGCTGGGGGTGGTCGGCGGGTTGATCGGGGTCTTCGTCATGTCACGGGACATGGCCTTCGCTGTGCACGGCATCAGCGAGCTCTCGTTCGCCGGGGCGTCTGCGGGGCTTCTCTTCGGGGTGGGCGTCGTCGAGGGTTCGATCGTCGGTTCGCTGGTGGCTGCGGCACTGATCGGCGTGCTCGGGGCGCGGGCGCGGGATCGCAATTCGATCATCGCCGTCTTGATGCCGTTCGGTCTTGGCCTCGGCATTCTGTGCCTGGCCCTGTACCCGGGGAGGTCTGCCAACAAGTTCGGCCTGCTCACCGGCCAGATCGTCGCGGTCGACGACCCGCGACTGAATTCGCTGGTCGCTATCTCCATCGTGGTTGTAGCCGGATTGATGGTGGTCTGGCGCCCGCTCACGTTCGCGAGTATCGATCCGGAGGTGGCCGCTGCCCGGGGAGTGCCCACGCGTTTTCTGTCCCTGTATTTCATGTTGCTCCTGGGTCTTGCGGTGGCTGTCTCGGTTCAGATCGTGGGTTCCTTGCTCGTTCTCTCCATTCTGGTGACACCGGCAGCTGCAGCGCTGAGGGTGTCGTCGTCGCCGATCGTTGTGCCGCTGCTGAGCACGGTCTTCGCGGTGTTCTCGCTGGTTGGCGGCATCATGCTTGCTCTGGGGGGTTCGCTGCCGATCAGCCCCTACGTGACGACGCTCTCCTTTCTCATCTATGTCGTGTGCAGGATCGTCGCCGCGGTCAGGGCGCGACGAGGCAATACTGGGCGCTCCACCGATCTGGTGACAGCGCGAAGCTAACATTGTGCACAATTGGGCCTTCCCGCAGGCCTGTGAGGGGAGAGGCCGATCCATGCAACGGAACACCTGGCAACGAGAAGCTGTGCGCAGTGCTCTCGGTTCGCAGACGGGTTTCGTGAGCGCGCAGAACCTGCACTCGAGCCTGAAGAGCGCAGGTTCGCACATCGGGCTCGCTACGGTCTACCGTGCCCTGAGTGACCTCGCCAGCGAGGGTGAGGCCGATTCGTTGCAGTCCCCGGAGGGCGAGAGTCTGTATCGCGCCTGCTCGGTCGGGCATCACCACCACCTGATCTGCCGCAGTTGCGGCCTCACGATAGAAATCGAAGCAGACGCTGTGGAGGCCTGGGCGAAGAAGATCGCGTCTCATCACGGATTCAGCCAGGCAGAGCATGTGGTGGATGTGTTCGGGTACTGCTCGACTTGCGCAGCTGAGCCCCTTCACGTAGGCTTGGACGCTGGTTGAGTGGTATCTCCGCTCACATGTACGCCATCTCCCCCTAGTGCACCCTTTCCGGGAACTTCTGCGGGGTTCGGGCGTGCCGACAAGAGAACTTGGGTAGAGCATCCGCTCTACGGTAATTGGAGGAAAGTCATGGCCGCAGTGTGCCAGGTGACTGGAGCCGTTCCCGGCTTCGGGCACAACATTTCGCACTCGCACCGACGCACCAAGCGTCGTTTCGACCCGAATGTACAGAAGAAGACCTACTACGTTCCGTCGCTCCGGCGCAACGTGAACCTGACCCTTTCTGCCAAGGGCATCAAGGTCATTGATGCTCGCGGTATCGAATCCGTTGTGAAAGACCTGTTGTCGCGTGGGGTGAAGATCTAATGGCTAAAGCACAAGATGTCCGTCCGATCATCAAGCTCCGTTCGACCGCCGGTACCGGGTACACCTATGTGACCCGCAAGAACCGCCGCAACGACCCCGACCGCCTCGTGCTGAAGAAGTACGACCCGGTCATCCGCAAGCACGTCGACTTTAGAGAGGAGCGGTAACACATGGCTAAGACAAGCAAGATCGCAAAGAACGAGCAGCGCAAGGTCATCGTGGCCCGCTACGCAACCAAGCGCCTCGAGCTGAAGAAGGCTCTCGTCGACGTCAACGGCACGGACGAGTCACGCGAGGCAGCTCGCGTCGGCCTCCAGAAGCTTCCTCGTGACGCGTCGCCGGTCCGCGTTCGCAACCGTGACGCTGTCGACGGCCGCCCTCGCGGTCACCTCAGCAACTTCGGCATCTCGCGCGTTCGCTTCCGTGAAATGGCGCACCGCGGCGAATTGCCGGGCATCACGAAGTCAAGCTGGTAGGTTACCCTCGCAGAGTTCGCCGCGACCCTCGTGGGCCGCGGCTCTCTGCAGCCGGTGTGCGAGCGGCCCCTCGGGGTTGCCTACACCACCGGTTGGCTTTGCGCACTGCCTAGAGAAACACTGTGCGCTGGGTGATAATTGCTCACGCAACCGATACAACAGAATTGCTGCCTTCCGCAGCAGGATGGTCCGAGGAGGACACTAAATGGCTGATAAGTCACTCAACAAGACCGAGCTCGTCGCAGCAGTCGCCGCCGCTTCGGGCCAGACTCAGACCTCCGTTAACGAGGTTCTCGACTCACTGTTCGCGACCCTCGCCGACTCGGTGTCGAACGGCGTCAAGGTCACCATTCCCGGGTGGATCGCCGTTGAGCGCACGTCGCGCGCAGCTCGCACCGGTCGCAACCCCCAGACGGGTGAGGCAATTCAGATCGCCGCAGGCAACTCGGTCAAGATCAGCGCTGGCAGCAAGCTGAAGGCCGCCGTCAAGTAATTTCGATTTCCTTTCGAACCACTCGTGAACGAGGGGTCAGGCTTAGGCCTGGCTCCTCGTTTTTCGTGGGTACCGAGCATCCCCTGGCCTGCACGATGCCTGTGCACACATCGCTCAGCCACGAAGTTCTGCACAGGCCTGCCTCACCCGGCGGGCTTCACAGGCGCGCTGTCGTAGGGTTGACAGGTGCCGAAAGTCGTTCGAATAGCCGGGCCGGCAGTGCTCGTCGTTGTGGCTTTCGTCGTGCTCGTTCTCGGTCTCGAATACGGAGGCGGTGCAACCGCGCAGCTGCTCGAAGACCCGGGGCCGCTCGTCCGCTTCGGGTTGCCCATGGCAACCCTGCTCGTGAACCTCAGCGCCTCCCTCACCATCGGTGCACTCCTTCTCGCGGTCTTTGCGCTGCGTTCGTCCAAGCCCGAATTCACGCGGGCCATGGATGTCGCGGCAGCCGGTGCCGCACTCCTCACGGTTTCTGCCGCCCTCACCGGGTTTCTGAGCTTTCTCAATGTGACCTCGGCGTCAGCCAGTATCGATTCGAAGTTCGGCCAGATTCTCGGGCAGTTCCTCATCTCTGTTCCGCTCGGCCAGGCGTGGCTCGAAACCACCCTCATCGCGGCCGCCGTCACGGTACTCTGCTTTGCCGTCCGCAATCTCACGGCGCTCGTCTTCGTCGGGCTACTCGCCGTCGTGGCGCTGGTACCGATGGCCCAGCAGGGGCATGCGGCCGGGGCAGACGGCCACGACGCAGCGATCACCGCCCTGTTCCTGCACCTGGTCTTCTCGGCTGTGTGGCTCGGAGGGCTGCTCACGCTGGCCCTTCTGTCGAAGCAGCTTGACAATGCCAGGCTGGTCGACGTCGTCTCGCGCTACTCCAGCGTCGCGCTCGTGTGTTTCGTCGTGGTGGCGGCGTCCGGCTACGTGAGCGCCGAACTGCGTGTTGGTTCTCTCGACCGGCTGCTCACGCCCTACGGCATCCTCGTGGTGGTGAAGGTCGTTGCGCTCGTCGTTCTGGGCCTGATCGGTGCGCTGTACCGACGACTTCTCATCCGTCGCTTGTCTGCCTCCCAGGGTCGCGCTGCCTTCTGGCAGATCGTGATCGCCGAGCTGGTGTTCATGGGCGTCGCATCCGGTGTTGCAGTGGCACTCGCCCGCACTGCCACGCCGATCCCCGAGACGGTACCGACAACGCTCACACCGGCCCAGATCCTCACGGGTGAGCCCCTTCCCCCTGAACTCTCTGCGGGCACGGCGCTCGGCCAGTGGAACTTCGACCTGCTCTGGGTGCTTGTCTGCGCATTCGGCATCTTCTTCTACCTCGCCGGAGTCTGGCGCCTGCGTCGCCGCGGCGACAGCTGGCCCGTTCATCGCACGGTGTTCTGGGTGCTCGGCATGCTGCTGTTGTTGTTTGTCACGAACGGTTTCATGAACGTGTACGAGAAGTATCTCTTCAGCGTGCACATGCTCGGCCATATGATCCTGGCGATGATGATTCCCATCTTCCTGGTCTCCGCTGGCCCCGTCACGCTGGCACTTCGAGCTATTCACAAACGCACCGATGAAACCCGTGGAGCACGGGAATGGATCCTGCTGGCGGTGCACTCGAGATTCGGCACCTTCGTCTCGAATCCGATCGTCGCGGCGATACTGTTCGCGACCAGTCTGCTCACCTTCTACTACACGCCACTCTTCCGCTGGGCCACCGTCGACCACATCGGCCACGAGTGGATGATCGTGCACTTCCTGATCGTGGGGTACCTCTTCGCCCAGGCGCTCATCGGCGTCGACCCCGTACCGTACCGCCTCCCGTACCCATTCCGACTCCTGCTGCTTCTGGCCACCATGGCGTTCCACGCCTTCTTCGGGCTCACGCTCATGACGGGCTCAGGCCTGTTGCTGGCCGATTGGTACGGATCGATGGGTCGCACCTGGGGCGCCAGTGCGATCGTCGACCAACAGACCGGTGGCGGCATTGCGTGGAGCATCGGCGAGATCCCCACCATCATCCTGGCCATTGTGGTGGCCATCCAGTGGGGTCGGAGCGATACGAAAGAGACGAAGCGGCTCGATCGCACAGCAGACCGTACGAACGACGCCGAATTGAACGACTACAACGCCATGCTCGAACGACTGGGCAGGTCCCGGTGAACAGGCCAGCCTCCTGTGCCAGCTGCACCCGCGGAGACGAGTCACCGGGACGACCCGAATGAGCGGGCCCACCTTGTCGGCCGAACAGCAGCGCGTCTACGAACTCATCGAGGGAACGAAGAAGCACGTCTTCGTGACCGGTCGGGCAGGCACCGGCAAGTCGACGCTTCTCAACCACCTGTCGTGGAATACCGAGAAGCAGTTGGTGATCTCTGCCCCGACCGGCGTCGCGGCCCTGAATGTGGGTGGCCAGACCATCCATTCGCTGCTTCGCCTGCCGATCGGCGTGATCGCCGACCATGACATCGAGCAGAGTGGCGATGTGCGCAAGGTGCTCAACACGATCGACACCCTGGTGATCGACGAGGTGTCGATGGTCAATGCCGATCTCATGGATGCCATCGACCGCAGCCTCAGGCAGGCCAGGCAACGCCCACTGGAATCGTTCGGTGGCGTGCAGGTCGTGCTCTTCGGCGACCCATACCAACTCGCTCCCGTCCCCGGCGATTCAGACGAGCGCGCATACTTCGCCGACCACTATCCGTCGATGTGGTTCTTCGACGCGAAGGTGTGGGCCGAAGCTCCCCTGACCATCGTCGAACTCACCGAGATCCACCGCCAGCACGATGACGACTTCAAGTTCATGCTCAATGCGGTTCGCCACGGCATGGTGACGAAAGAGATCGCGGATGCCCTGAACGGCGCGGGCGCACGAACGCCGCCCGCCGACGGAACCATCACGCTGGCCACCCGCAACGACTCGGTGAACCGAATCAATGCCGCTGCGCTCAAGAGACTTTCCGGTGCCGTCAAGACCGCGAAGGCCGAGATCTCGGGAGACTTCGGCGGCCGCGCCTACCCGGCAGAAGAGAGCCTCGAGCTCAAGACAGGCGCGCAGGTCATGTTCCTGCGCAATGACGCCGACCAGCGCTGGGTGAACGGCACTGTCGGCACTGTCACGAAGATCGCGGGTTCGGTCTGGGTCGAAGTCGACGGCGAAGTCCACGAGGTGGAGCCCGTGAGCTGGGAGAAGTTCAAGTACTCGTATTCACCCGCGAACAAGCAACTCACCAAGGACGTGGTCGGTGAGTTCACCCAGTTCCCTCTTCGCCTGGCCTGGGCGGTCACCATCCACAAGTCGCAGGGCAAGTCGTACGACTCTGCGATCGTCGACCTGGGCACCAGGGTCTTCAGTTCCGGGCAGACCTATGTCGCCCTGAGCCGTCTCACTTCGCTCGAGGGACTCTACCTGACCAGGCCGCTTCGGCCCGCCGACATCATCGTGGATCGGGACGTGCAGCGATTCATGCACCGCCCACCGCCGGCGGGAACACATTCCTGAGAACAGGACCCGTCACTGCTCGCCCGAATCACTGCGCGCCTCAGCCAGCGCCCGCCTGAGCCAGCGCCCGCTTGAGTAAGTGCTCGCTTGAGTCAGCGCAGTGCGGCGAGGATCGCCTCAGCGAGCTCGGCCGGCCGCGAGAACTGCGGCCAGTGGCCCGTGGGAAGGTCGACGACAGTCACGTCTCTCACCCGGGCGAGCTCCGCGAAGTACGGGTGACCGGCGTGCATCGCTTCGCGCAGGTCCGTTGAGGAGAACGTGGAGGTGATCACGGTCGCGGGAACATCGAGACGGCGCTGGTCGTCACTGAGCACCACCAGGTCAGAAGTGACTGCTGCCGGCTCGGGTACAGCGCGAGTGCGGAACTCGTTGAGCATCTCGGGAGTGAGTTCAGCGAGTTCGTCAGCATCGAAGAAGTCCCAGGGCGGGAGTGGGCACTCCCCATCGACCGCGGGAATGTTCGGATTGATCGCCGAACCGTCGGCCAGCGGACCGGAGTCGACGTAGATGTCGCGTGCCACAAGCGAGGGTCTGCGGTCGGTTGCCGCATAGATCAGCGGCCCACCACCGCTGTGCCCGACCAGCACGATGTCGGTATCGCCGATCTCATCTTCGCTGGCATCGGCGATGCTGTCGATCTCATCGGTGATGGCACGAACGTGGTCGTCGAAACTCACGTGGCCGCGTGGCTCGTCGTCAGACTCGAGACCGGGCAGGGTCAGCGCGTGCACCGTGTGCCCGGCCTGCGTGAGCTTGTCGGTGATCGGTTTCCACGACCAGTCGCCCAGCCAGAATCCGGGAACGAGAACAATGTTCATAGCATCGAGGGTACGTGTCCCTCGGCGACACCGAAAGGTGCCTAGAATCACCGCATGGCTATTGTTCCTGACACCAAGAACTGGACGTGGGTTCTCGAACGAGAGTGCCCGGAGTGCGGTTTCGATTCTTCGAAGACCCCGGCAGCTGCAGTTGCCGAGCTGACGCGCGCGAACGTCGCCCGGTGGCCGGACGTGCTGGCGCGGCCCGACGTGGCCGAGCGGCCGAATGCCGACACCTGGTCTGCCCTGGAGTACGCGGCGCACGTGCGCGATGTCTTCCGGCTGTTCCGCATTCGGCTCGCACTCATGCTGGCTGAGGACGACCCGGCATTCGCTGACTGGGACCAGGACGCCACGGCGCTGGAGTCGCGATACAACGAACAGCTACCAGAGGCGGTTTCTGCCGACCTCGTCAGTGCGGGCCTCGCGATCGCCGATGACATCGACGCGATTCCCGGAGACGCGTGGCAGCGCACGGGCCGTCGCGGCGACGGGTCGGTGTTCACGGTCGACAGCCTGACGCGATACTTCATCCATGACCCGACCCACCACCTGCACGATGTCGGGGCCGGCGAGTGACCTGACGGCACCGCGGCCCGGTCAGTCGCCGAGCTGCTCCTGCAGAAACGAAGTCGTTCGCGCGAACGCCAATGCGGCGGCATTCTTGTCGAGGCGTTCGATGAGCGTTGCGTTCGCGAAGATGTCTGAGGTTGCCGCATAGGTGTGCCGGGTGACGGGTGTTCCCATCTCTTTGAGGCGGCTGACGAACCTGTCGGGCTCGTCTCCTGTGCCCCACCTGCCGCGTTCAGAATAGTTGAGGAGCACCGGGCAGGGGATGATGCCGGCCTCGTCGTCACCCAGTCCGGCGCTGTAGACGGCTATGGCGTCGAGGTTGCCCGATTGGGCCAGCCGGAGACCCACCCAGCCGCCGAGCTCGAACCCGATCAGACCCACCTTCGAGACGTCGGAATCCTTGTCTGAGCGCAGATCCCTGGCCAGCGCGCGTGCCCTGCCGATTTCGACGGCGTCATCGAGGGCTCCGAGCGCGAACCCGAGGTCCAGGTCTCGGCTGAGTTCGTCTGCGCCGGAGTCGTCGATGGTGGCCACTCCGTTGAAGAGGTCGGGAACCGTCACGAAGAGACCACGGCTGGCGAGAGCGGTGGCATAGGACTCGAGGTACGGAAGTCGCCCATAACGGTCATGCACGAGCACGACGGAAGGGTTGCCCTCTGTACCGAATTCGAGCGGCCAGCCGGGCGAAGGGATCGTGATGAACTCAGCCACGAGCATCCACTCGCTCGGTGACGATCGCCTGCAGTACGGCCTTCATTCCCTTCTTCATATACCGAAGCCAGAGGGGCCCGATGATGTGTTCGACGATGAAGGCCCTGCCTGGCAGAGGCCGGTACCCATACGTCCAGGTGATGTGAGTGCGACCGGCGCTGCCAGGGGCATAGCTCCATCTCGCTGTCGCGTCGGAGACCAGCGAACTGAGCAGGCCGGTGAACTGGTCGACGTCGTAGTCGAAGTGGCCGGTCGCGTGTTCGCCTGCGGGGCGCTCGTAGCGCACAATCGTCTCGCGGAACGTGCCGCCGTCGGAGAGGTGCACCGTGCGCGACGCGCCAGCGGTGTCATATGGCCCGCTGAAGTCGGACAGGCCGACCACGGCCGGGAGCACTTTTGCGTACCCGGTGAAGAGCGTGCTGTCGTCCCGGGGAACGACGATGTCGAAGGCTACCGAGGGAGCTGAGAAACTCACTCCGACGACGGTGAACATCACCAACGGTTGTGTCATAGCGTGGTCTCTCCGCCGAGGCTGGAATCGTTCTCTCACTCTACTTCGTGGCCGCGATAAACTGATGGTGTCGTTCCGAGCGGCGGGCAGGGCCGTTCCTGCCTTCGGATTCGGCCAGTGGGGTTCTCGTATCGTGTCTGCCGGTTCGGCACCCGCCTCCTCTCGTGGCCCCGCTTCACAACCACGATCTCGTCCGACGGCGATTCGCTTCTTCGGTTCGTACGCCGACATTCTGCGGGTTCCCGGCGCTCGCAGCTTCGTGCTCGCCGGGTGGCTGGGCCGGGTGTCGCGCTCGACCGCCGGAGTGGCCACCATTCTGCTCGTTGCCGCCTTCTCCGGCAGCTTCGCCCTGTCGGGTGCGGTCTCGGGCGCCATCATCCTGGGTATCGCCGTCGGCGGCCCGCTCTGGGCACGCGCAGTGGATGCCCGGGGCCAGCGCCTGGTCCTGCCATTCAGTCTTGCCGCTGCAGCGGTCGCGGCTGCAGCACTGGTCTCTCTCGTGCTTGCTGCCGCTCCCATCTGGACCTGGTTCGTCGCCGCCTTCGTGCTGGGTGCTTCGTCTATCGACGTGGGTTCGCTCGTTCGTTCCCGGTGGCGCACCGTGGTCTTCGATGAACCGGGAAGGCACACCTCGCTGGCGCTGGAGTCGGTGAGTGACGAACTCGTCTTCGTGATCGGGCCGCCGGCCGTTGTCGTGATCGCCGCGACCGCAGGGCCGATCTCGGGTTTCGCAGCCGCCTTTGCAGTGTCGATCGTCGGTGGCCTCTGGTTGTGGCTGCAGCGGTCGACGACGCCGTCGGTGGCCGTTAGAGAATCGAGAAAGCCCGGAGATGCCGCTGCCGCACCCAGTCGCCCCCGCACCGCCTGGTATCCGCCTGCCGGAGTGCTCAGCATCCTGCCCGTCTTCGCTGGTGTCGGGGCTGTCTTCACCGCCATCGACCTGGCGGCTGTCGGTGTCGGGCGTGAGGCGGGGCAACCGTGGCTCACCGGCGTGACGCTTGCCGTCCTGTCGGTCGGCAGTGTCGTCGCTGCCTTCGCCTTCGGACCCCTCAGTGCCCTGTGGCGGCCGACAACGCGGGTGGTGGTTTCTACCGTCGCATACGCGATCGTCGTGCCCAGCCTGCTTCTGGTTCGTGACCCGGCTGTACTTGCGGGAGTCGTCGTTGTGGCAGGGCTCGTGACGACGCCGGTGCTCATCTCCGGCACGTCCTTCATCGCCGCACGCGCACCGGAAGGCCGCCTGACGGAGGCCCTCACCTGGCCCTCGATCGGTATGGCGGCCGGCGCGACGGTGAGCGGCGCGCTCACCGGCATTGTGATCGATGCCGGGTCGGTTATGGATGCCTTCTGGGTTGCCGCGGCGGCGGCTGTCATCGTCGGGATGGTCGGAGTAGGCCGCGCCCTCCGAGATCGTTCGACCTCATCCCGTGTGGGCGCCGGCAATTCGTTGACCGGCAGTCGCTGATCGGCAGAGTCAGATCGGGCTTCGGTGTGCGGCGCATCCTTCCCGCACACCCCAAGCGCCGAGCCGCCTACCTCGGTTCGGATCACACATTGTCTCCACCGGTGTCTTCTACGCGTGAAGCGGCGAGAACGGCGCCACGGCCGTCGGTGCCCGCCCACTGCCACCCCGTGACTTCGGGGCTGTCTTCCCCGTGAGCCCGGGTATATGCCCGCGCACGCATACGTGCATCCTGCATCTGTTGACGGAGGGATGCCGCGCGCACCGCCAGGCCCGGAACGCGGTCGAGAACGTCGATCACGAGATGGAACCGGTCGAGGCTGTTGAGCATGACCATGTCGAACGGCGTGGTCGTGGTGCCCTCTTCGTTGTACCCACGAACGTGGATGTTCGCGTGCCCGGCCCGGCGATAGGTGAGACGGTGGATCAGAGTCGGATAACCGTGATACGCGAAGACGACCGGCTTGGTCGTGGTGAAGATGGTATTGAACTCACTGTCGGAGAGACCGTGCGGATGCTCGGACTCCGACTGCAGCCGCATGAGGTCGATGACATTGACCACGCGCACGGCGAGGTTCGGCAGGTGTTCGCGAAGAATGGAGGCTGCAGCGAGAGCTTCGAGAGTCGGAACATCTCCGGCGCAGGCGAGAACGACGTCAGGCTCCGTGCCCGGTGTCTCTGTGCCGGCCCAGTCCCAGATTCCGAGGCCCCTGGTGCAGTGAGCGACGGCCTCTGGCATGGTGAGCCAGTTGGGAGCGGGTTGCTTGCCGGCGACAACCACATTCATGTAGTCGACAGACCTCAGGCAGTGGTCATAGGTCGACAGCAGGGTGTTGGCGTCGATGGGCAGGTAGACCCGCACGACGTCGGCCTTCTTGTTGACCATGTGGTCGATGAACCCCGGGTCCTGGTGGCTGAAGCCGTTGTGATCCTGGCGCCACACGTGGGACGAGAGCAGGTAGTTGAGAGATGAGATCGATCGCCTCCACGGGATCTCGTTCGACACCTTCAGCCACTTGGCGTGCTGGTTCGCCATGGAGTCGATGATGTGGATGAAGGCCTCGTAGCAGTTGAACAGCCCATGCCGCCCAGTGAGGAGATACCCCTCCAGCCAGCCTTCACACTGGTGTTCGGACAGGACCTCCATGACCCGACCGGCTCGTGCGAGATGCTCATCGATCGGCCAGATCGCGGAGTTCCACTGCTTGTCTGTCGCCGCATACACGCCCTGAAGTCGATTCGAGGCGGTCTCGTCTGGGCCGAAGATACGGAAGTTGTCGGGGTTCTTCACGATGACCTGGGCCAGCCAGTCGCCGAGCACCTTCGTTGCGGAGTCTTCTGTTGCTCCTGGCGAAGGAACCTCCACTCCGAAGTCGCGGAAGTCCGGCAGGTCCAGCTCGCGGCGGAGGAGCCCTCCGTTCGCAAAAGGTGTTGCGCTCATGCGGAGATCTCCGGCGGGGGCGAGCTCTGCGACGAACGGCACGAGGGCGCCAGCGTCGTCGAACAGTTCTTCAGGCTTGTACTTCTTCAGCCAGTCTTCGAGGATGCGCGTGTGCGCCTCGGTGTCACGTGCGTTGGCGAGCGGCACCTGGTGTGCGCGCCAGGTGTTCTGGACCGGCAGGCCGTCGATCTCTGCGGGGCACGTCCAGCCCTTGGGAGTGCGGAGGATGATCATCGGCCAGCGGGCCGTGCCGTCGAGCGTACCTTCCCTGGCCTGGCGCTTGATCTCGGCGATCTCGTTGAGGACCTCGTCGAGCGTCTCTGCCATGCGCTGGTGCACCAGCAGTGGGTCTTCTCCGTCGAAACCGCCCGAGACGAGGTGCGGGTTGTGCCCGTAGCCCCGCATGAGGTCGAGCAACTCGTCTTCGGGGATGCGCGCCAGAACAGTGGGGTTCGCGATCTTGTACCCGTTCAGATGCAGGATCGGCAGGACGACACCGTCTTCCGCAGCGTTGAGGAACTTGTTCGAGTGCCAGCTGGTGGCCAGCGGGCCGGTCTCTGCTTCGCCGTCGCCGATGACGCAGGCCACGAGCAAGTCGGGGTTGTCGAAGGCGGCACCGTAGGCGTGCGACAACGAGTACCCGAGTTCACCGCCCTCGTGGATGGAGCCGGGAGTCTCTGGCGCGTGGTGACTCGGTATGCCACCGGGGAACGAGAACTGGCGAAACAACCGCCGAAGCCCTTCCTCATTCTGCTGGATGGGCGCGTACACCTCGGAATAGGTGCCCTCGAGGTACGCGTTCGCCACCATTCCCGGGCCACCGTGGCCGGGGCCGGCGATGTAGAGCGTGGCCTGCTCGCGCTGCTGGATGATGCGGTTGAGGTGGGCGTAGACGAAGTTCAGCCCCGGGGTGGTACCCCAGTGGCCCAGCAACCTGGGTTTGATGTCGTCGCGGCTGAGCGGCTCGCGCAGCAACGGGTTTCGCAGCAGGTAGATCTGGCCGATCGAGAGGTAGTTCGCAGCCCTCCACCAGGCATTCACCCGTTGGAGCTCTTCGCCCTCGAGTTTCACGGGTTCGAGGCTCGGCCACGGTGCGTTGCTGGATTCACTGGTCATGGGCTGCGCAGCTCTCTTTCCGGGCGAATGCCCGACGGGGTTCGCTCTCTTCACCCACCCTAGGCACGGGGCCTGTGCGCGGTACAGGGTCTTATGACCCGTTCACACCGAGGTTGCCCGATATTCGCTGAACAGAACGGCCCGGCAACGATTCTGTGGAGAACCGGTGCCGGGCCGTGATTGTGCGGGAGGAGTTCCCTACGCCGCGGCTACTGTCGATGCCTCTGACACGGCGGCGACGACATCGCGCACGACTGCGGCAAGCTGGGCCGACACCTCGGCGTCGTCTTTCGGGTGGATCTCGGCGAAACGCACCATCGACCCGGGAACGGACAGCTTGATCTCTTCGAGCACGGTTGCACCGGCGATCCCGAACGACTTGCGGGTCTCGTCGTGGGCCCAAACCCCGCCGAACTGGCCGAAGGCACTGCCGATGGCTGCCACCGGCTTGCCCGAGATCGGGCTGGCGCCGTAGGGCCGCGAAGCCCAGTCGATGGCATTCTTGAGCACAGCCGGGATCGTTCCGTTGTGCTCGGGGGTGACCACGAGCACGGCGTCAGCCGCGGCGACGGCTGCGCGGTAGGCCGCGGCCGCGGCGGGAACGGAACCCTCGACGTCGATGTCCTCGTTGTAGAACGGGAGGTCGGAGAGTCCTTCGAAGATGGTGAGCGCCACGCCTTCGGGTGCCACGCCGATCGCTGCCTCAGCGAGCTGGCGGTTGGTCGAGCCGGCGCGCAGGCTGCCGACGAGAACGAGAATGGAAGTGTCAGTCATTTCTTCTCCAAGAGGGTAGATCGAGAGGGGAGGTGTGGTGAGCCAGCGAACGCGGACAGCGCGGCCCATCATCCAGTTCAACCGGACCACGGTCCGTTTATTCCCTCCGTGCTAAAGTCCGAGAATGGATGCCCGCGACAACCTCCTCGCATCTGAGAGCCCGCCTCCGGGCCCTGTTGCGGCTTCGCGTGTGCCGCGCGAACGGGCGGATGCCCAGCGCAATCGTGCGCAACTTCTCGAGGTCGCCCGCCGGATCGTTGACTCCGAGGGTGTCGATGCGCTCACCATGGACAGGCTCGCCCGTGAAGCCCACCTTGGCAAGGGCACGATCTTTCGTCGCTTCGGGTCACGCAGCGGGCTCCTGCTCCAGCTGCTCAATGAGATCGAGACCGAGTTCCAGCGCGGGTTCCTTGCCGGGCCACCGCCACTCGGGCCGGGAGCAGAGCCGATCATCCGTCTCGTCGCCTTCGGGCGCCAGCGACTCGAGTTGCTCTCGCTGCAGGGAGACCTGCTGCGGGCCGCCGAAGAGCGGCCCGATGACCGCTACTCCTCCCCCGCCCGCGGTGCCGGGTTGATGCATGTCAGCATGCTGCTTCGCCAGGCGGGATTCGACGGTGATGTTCCCGTGTTTGCCCTCAACCTGATCTCGATGCTCGACGCGACACTCGTGCTCTACGAGAACCGAACGCAGAACATCGAGATGACCCGGCTCGCGGACGGGTGGGAGCAGCTCGTGCTCTGCATCACAGCTGCTTGCGCATCTCCAGCTCGTGCTGATGAGGATTGAGGATGTACGGGAACAGTTGGCCTGTTGGCCGGTAGCCCCGCTTGGTGTAGGCGGCGATAGCGCGTGGATTCTCTGAGTGCACGTGCAGAGTCAGGCTGTCTGACTCGCTTCGCGCCCACTCCTCGACCGCCTTCAGCAGGAGATCGGTGACGCCGGCGGCCCTACCGCGGTACTCGGGAGTCACGTAGACCCCGACCAGCATTGGCCCGACGCTGTCGAGGTAACCCCCCATGGAGCCCACCCACAGGGCGCCCGCGTTCTCATCCGTGGCGACCAGCGCGGTGCCGGTGGGCGCTTCGCCCCGTCGGGCGCGTGCCCGCCAGGCACCGTCGTCGAGCTCGAGCGCCGAGGCGAGGGTCTCACCGAAGGCCAGCGGGGTGTCGGCAAGCATCTCGAGCCTCAGCGCTCTGACCCGCAGCCAGTCGGCCTCAGTCGTGCTGCGGATGGCGATATTCGGCGTGCTCACCCTCCCAAGGGTACGCGGCGCAGAATGAGGAGACAATTGACCTGTGACAGTGACGATCGAAGTGACAGCGTGGAGTGATCCCGACGGAGTGAAGCTGCGTGCAGCCCAACGAACCGAACTCGACACCCGCTACGGCGCAGACACCGAGCCCGGTGTGAAACCGACGGCAGACGACATCGCCGTCTTCCTGATTGCGAGAGACACGTCGGGCGAAGCGATCGGTTGTGGCGCCCTGCGGTTGCTCGGCGACGGCACCGCAGAGATCAAGAGGATGTTCGTGGTGGCCGCCGCACGGGGAACCGGTGCCTCCACCCTCCTTCTGCACCGCCTCGAGAGCGAAGCCGTCGCCCGGGGAATCACACGCCTGCTGCTTGAGACCGGCCCTGCGCAACCCGACGCGGTGCGGTTCTACCAGCGCGAGGGCTACACCCGTGCGGCAGCCTTCGGCCACTACGTGGACTCTGCGACTTCGCTGTTCTTCGGGCGTGATCTCTGATCCACCGGATCGCTCATGCTGCTGTTCTCTGCTTCTGCTCTGTGCAGGAGCGTGACCACGAGGTAATGTGAACATCGTACACATATGGTGACGACGGGTTACGGCCGTCGCCTCGGAATATGTGACAGTCACGTCGGCTTGTGGTGAACGTGGGGATTCGTGCGCGCCACAGTTCGACTCGTTTCAGCCTCAACCGACAGGAGCCCAGGTGTCAGAGAACACTGCCCCCGACACGTCGATCGCCTCGGAGATCCCCGTCGTGACGGCCGATGGATTTCGCACAGCCTCGGAACCCACGGGCGGGTCTTCTCTGAACGCCCGCAACGCGGGTGAGTCCCAGGCCGACGCCGACACGAGGATCGACGCGCGCAATCGCCTGGTCATCGGCATTCTGCTTGTGAGCGCGTTCGTCGTCATCCTGAACGAGACCATCATGAGCGTCGCGCTCCCGCGGCTCATGTCGAGCCTCAGCATCCCCGCCGAGTCGGCCCAGTGGCTCACGACTGCCTTCATGCTGACGATGGCTGTCGTCATCCCGATCACGGGCTTCCTGCTCCAGCGTTTCAATACGCGGCCGGTCTTCATTGCGGCGATGACGTTCTTCAGCCTCGGCACGCTCATCTCGGCGACCGCGGCTGGGTTCGAGATCCTGCTGGTCGGCCGGGTCATCCAGGCCTGTGGCACGGCGATCATGATGCCCCTGCTCATGACCACCGTCATGACTCTGGTGCCACCTGCGTCGAGAGGGCGCACGATGGGCAACATCTCCATCGTGATCTCGGTGGCTCCGGCCATCGGCCCGACGATCTCCGGGCTCATCCTGAGCGTGCTCGACTGGCGCTGGATGTTCTGGCTCGTCCTGCCGATCGCCCTTGCGGCGCTGGTGCTGGGGGCTCTCCGCATTCCGAATGTGACCACACCGCGTCGGGTGCCGTTCGACGTGTTCTCGGTGATCCTCTCGGCCATCGGGTTCGGTGGCCTGGTCTATGGCCTCACAACGATCGGCGGAGGAACGCAACTCGGTGTGCTTCCCAACTGGGTTCCCCTGGCCGTCGGCATCGCGGGCCTTGCGGCGTTCATCCTGCGGCAGCTCGCCCTGCAGCGCTCCGACCGCGCCCTGCTCGATCTGCGTACCTTCACTTCGAAGAACTTCACCCTCTCGATCGTGATGTTCGCGATCAGCATGATGGCTCTGTTCGGAACCCTCATCCTGCTTCCGCTCTACCTGCAGAACGTGCTCGGCCTCGATACCCTGGCGACCGGACTGCTGCTTCTGCCGGGCGGTTTGATCATGGGAGTGCTTGCACCGTTCGTCGGCCGCATCTACGACAGGCGGGGCCCGGGGGTACTGCTTGTGCCGGGGGCGATCATCGTCAGCGTAGTGCTGTGGGTGCTGACGCAGGTGACGTCGACGACGCCGGTATGGATGATCCTCATTGCCCACATCGTGCTGAGTATCGGTCTCGCGCTGATGTTCACCCCGCTCTTCACGGCGAGCCTCGGGTCGCTGAAGCCAGCACTGTACTCCCACGGATCCGCCGTGGTCGGCACGGTGCAACAGGTTGCCGGTGCCGCGGGCACGGCGCTCTTCGTGACGATCATGGCGACGCACGCCGCCTCGCTGATCGCCACCGGCGTGGATCCGGTGCTGGCACAGACAGACGGTATCCGGGCCGCATTCTTCGTGGGTGCGGTCATCTCCCTCGCGGCCGTGGTGGTCTCGTTCTTCGTGCGGAAGCCGGCCGACAACATCGGCGGTGGTGAGATGGCAGGCATCTCCCACTGAAGATGAGCGTGCTGTCGATCTGAACTCTCCTCGAAGTCTGCAACTTTGCAGACGAACTGTGCGCAATCGGGCATTGCGATGCTTTTGATGTGCGCGAATACTCAGTGCAGCCGCAATGTGCGGTACGACGCACTGCTGGCTTCACAAACCAGGTGTCACTGACGACACAGAAGGAGACTCAATCGTGAGCGCTGACTCCCGCATCAACACTTCCGGCCCCGACCCCTACTCCCAGGGCGCAAGCGACCCCGGCAAGCCCACTCCAACGGCCGTAGCAGGTCTCAAGAAGATCGTCGCCGCTTCGATGGTGGGCACCGTCGTCGAATGGTATGAGTTCTTCCTCTATGCCACAGCAGCAAGCCTGGTGTTCGGAAAGTTCTTCTTCCCGAATGCGAACACTCCGCTCGACGGCATCATCGCAGCGTTCATCACCTACGCCGTCGGGTTCATCGCCCGCCCGCTCGGCGGGATCGTGTTCGGCCAGATCGGCGACAAACTCGGCCGCAAGCAGACCCTGCAGGCGACGATCATCCTGATCGGAGTCTCGACCTTCCTGATGGGCTGCCTTCCCGGCTTCAACAACGTCGGGTACTGGGCACCGGCCATGCTCGTCGTGCTGCGGTTCGTGCAGGGCTTCGCGATCGGTGGGGAATGGGGAGGCGCCGTGCTGCTGGTCGCAGAGCACAGCCCCGACAAGTCGCGTGCCTTCTGGTCGAGCTGGCCGCAGGCCGCAGTCCCGGTCGGGAACCTCCTGGCAACCCTGGTGCTGCTGATCATGTCGTGGATCCTGCCCGGCGACCAGTTCCTCAGCTGGGGCTGGCGCGTGGCCTTCTGGCTCTCGGCTGTGATCGTGTTCGTCGGCTACTACATTCGTACACACGTCACTGAAGCCCCGATCTTTCTCGAGGCACGTGCCAAGGCCGAGGCTGAGAAGACGGCCAGCTATGGTGTCAAGGAGGTCGTTCGCAAGTACCCCAAGGGCGTGCTGCAGGCCATGGGACTGCGTTTTGCCGAGAACATCCTCTACTACATCATCGTGAGCTTCACGATCGTCTACCTCGTGGCCGTGCACAAGTACAACACGAGCCAGTTGCTGCTCGCCCTGCTCATCGCCCACGCCGTGCACTTCGCCGTGATCCCGCAGGTCGGGCGCCTCGCTGACCGGATCGGCCGCAAGCCGGTGTACTTCGCCGGTGCCGTGCTCGGAGCCACCTGGGCGTTCTTCGCCTTCCCGATGTTCGACACGCAGAACCCGGCGATCATCGTCTTCGCGGTGACGATCGGGCTCTGCTTCCACGCCCTGATGTACGCCGGCCAGCCGGCGATCATGGCCGAGATGTTCCCGACCCGCATGCGTTACTCCGGCGTCTCTCTCGGCTACCAGCTGACGTCGATCCTTGCCGGGTCGCTGGCTCCGATTATCGCGACGGCGCTGCTCCAGCAGTACCACTCCTGGGTGCCGGTGGCGATCTACATCGTGATCGCCTGCATCATCACGGGCATCACGGTTCTCACGCTGCGCGAGACCAAGGGCGCCTCTCTCCGGGAGATTGACGCCGAAGATGCCCGCAAGCACAACCTCGAGACGGCAGACGTCTAGAACGCACAACGAGGAAGAACAGAGAGCCCGGCCGTTCCACGTGGAACGGCCGGGCTCATCTGTCGCGGCTCGGTGCAGGCGGTGGTAGGTGAAGGCGAACGCCCGCGATCGCGTCTACGCGAAGATGCGGAAGTTCGCGGAGATGCGGTTGACCGGGGTGTAGAGCGCAAACAGCGGAACGATCATCCGCAGCGTATAGGTGAAGACGAGAATCTCGTTGAGGTCGACGATCGCGAAGAGGGCGATGGCGATGACGCCGAAGAAGAGCGCCCTCACGGCCGTGCGCACCCAGTCGATGAAGAGCATCGAGAAGCCGACCGAGGCGAGAACCAGCGCAGTGTCGATGACGAAGTTGTTTGCAGCGGAGTCGGTCACGAGTGGTGAGATGCTCCAGAGCACGATCGCGACGGCCCACATGAGCACGGTCGTGAAGACGGCGATCGGGCGCGGAAGCGCCTTTCCGGGGGACCTGTCGATGATGTTGTCTGACATGAACTCTGACTCCTCGTTCGTCGCTTTGTGCCCAGCGCTGTGTTAAGACTAGAGCCTGCGCACGGTGGAGTGTGCGGCCAGGCTGCGGAGTGTGCCCGATGGCTGCCCCTGAGGCCCGTCTGTGTTGGCCACTATGCTGGCAATCGACCGATCCGCGCGCGCCACGACAAGGGGATATCTTCATGGAACCGATCAGCTTTCTGCTCAGCATTCTGTATCTGATCATCTTCGTCGCGACGATCGTGTCGATCGTGCGAAACCCGAACCATGGTGCGCTGGGCAAGTTCGTTTGGATCCTGGTCGCCTTCTTCCTGAGCGTGGTCGGTACGATTCTCTGGCTGATTTTCGGCCGAGGCCGCGTCGGCCGCTAGGATTTCTGCATGCTGAACAACCCCACCCCCCACAACGCAGCTTCTGAGCTGTCGGCTTCGCGCCCGCCATTCGTCGTCTCTGGCGCCGTGGAGGGCTTTGAGAACGAGCCGACACCGTCGTACCTGCTGCGATCAGCCGCCGACCACGAGTCGCACGCCACTGTCGACGTCGAGGGACTCGAGTAGCTCAGGCCGCATCGGCCGAGACCGCGTCGGACACGACTGCGCCGGCAAGCTGCGTCGGGCACGACTGCGCCGCTGGAACGGAGCCGGTTCAGACCGGCTCCGACGGAGTTTCACCCGCTCGGCCGCCGGGCGGCTCGGAGTCGCGGGGGCTGCTGGGCGGAGGGCCCTCCGGTCGGCGCCGGGCGATCATCCGGGGTGCGACCCAGACGAGGGCGATGGTGCCGACAACAGCACGCACCGCAGCGAACACCAGTACCCACCAGCCGACGGGCTGGCCGCCCGCTATCAGGGCGATGCCGATGACCACCAGGGCCGCGTCGGCGGCATACGGGATCTTCAGCCAGAACATCAGGCGCCGCGTCGGGTCCATCAGGCTCTGCTCCTTCGAAAGATCGCTCGTCTCGGGCGTGGATTCACGGGATCACCTCGAGCGCTCGACTGCGTGGGGTGAGGCTCGTCTCCCGGCCAGCCGTCATGCCCAGAAGCCGTCGTGGGCCACGAGCGCTTCGCTGCTCAGAGCCGGGCCGAGCACAGTGATGCGCCGCTGGCCGCTGTTCAGCACGATCTCGCTGGTCAGTGACATGGTGGGATTCTCGGCGTGGTCGCCGGTGAGTTCGCCCAGCTCGGCTTCTGACATTGCGAAGACCATGCGGTTGATCCCCGACCAGTAGATGGCACCTGAGCACATTGCGCACGGCTCGCAGCTTGTGTAGAGCGAGTACGAGCCGAGAGCCTCGGGGCCGAAGGCCTTCCACGCAGCGCGAACGAGGTTGGTCTCGGCGTGGCCTGTGCAGTCGTTACTCGTCACGACCGAGTTCTCTGCTTCGAGGACGACGGCACCGGATGCGTCGACCAGAACGGCCCCGAACGGGTGGTTGCCGCTTCGAACAGAGCGCTTCGACACCTCGATCGCATCACGGAGCCGATCGAGATCGGCCTGCGTGAGGGCTGATGATGCGCTGGGCTGCAGAAAATCAGTCATGGCTGTGGGTTCACAATCGTGAGATGAAGGATAATCGGTCTTTCACCCAGCGTAGCCATTTCGCCGGGGTACCTGGCGCGGGCCGGCTCCCACTCCGATGCCCTCCGGCGAGAAGCAAGTGCTTGTTGCGACAACTAAGGCAGTTTCGAACAGTTGTTGCGTCAAGTATTGGCCTAGAATGGGTTCATGGGTGAACTCACATCGACGTCTGAACGGCGCTGGCTGACCGCTGACGAGCTGCAGGCCTGGGTGAAGTTCATCGCGGTCGTCGAGCTGCTGCCCGGTGTTCTCGACACGCAATTGCAGCGTGATGCAGACCTCACGCATTTCGAGTACTTCACCCTAGCGATGCTGTCGGAGGCTCCCCTGCGGACCCTGCGGATGACGGCGCTCGCTTCGGCGACCAACGCCACGCTGCCGAGACTCTCGCACGTCGTCTCGCGGCTCGAGAAACGCGGGTACGTGGCGCGCACTCCCTGCGCCGAAGACAGGCGCGCCACCAACGCGGTGCTGACGGAGGAGGGGTGGCAGAAGGTCGTCGCCACCGCGCCGGGTCACGTCGCCACGGTCCTTCAGAATGCAATCGCTCCCCTCGGCCAGGATGACGTGGCCAGTCTTGATCGCATCATGACGCTCATGCTCGGCCGCCTCGACCCCGAGGGGCGCTTCCTGGCGGAGCTCTCCGGTGGTGCCTGAGCCGTTCGCCGTCAAGGCCCCCCGCGCTTTCACCCGACCGGCCATGATAGAAGTGAAGAATCGGCTTCGTCAGATGTGGAGAGATCGTTGAAAAAAATTCTGTGCTTCCTGTTCATCGCGTCACTGGGTTTCGCGGCGTATGTTCTCGGCGCCAAGGCGGGCAAGACCCGTTACAAGGAGATCGCTGCAACGGCGACCAGCTTCTGGAATGACCCCCAGGTGAAGAAGGCCCGTGTTCGTGCTGTGAAGGCGGCGAAGCAGGCCACTGCCGACGCCACGAAGGCAGCTGAGAAGGCTGCAAACAGGGCTTCGAAGAAAGCGAAGAAGCGCTTCAGCTAGCGACCAGGGTCACCCGCGTCACGTACGGCAACAGGTACGAGGTTCGGCCGGCCAGGTGGGGGTGTTCGTCGAGCAGCAGTTCGATCATCCGGAGCATTTCGCCGCGCGCGTCGGGTTGCAGGGCGATCACGTAGCTGCGCGAGGTGACCATGGCCAGGAGTGATTCGCGGGTGATGGTGTTGTCCCAGTAGAAGTCTGCGTGGGCGTACGTGTGCAGCGGGGCCCCTACGGGTGGGCTGATGCTGTCGAAGCGCTCGGCCGACGAGGTGCCCATGATTGCGCCGAGCTCGGCGACCCACTCGGCGGAATCGTCGCGGATGTTCCAGACCAGGGCGAGGGTGCCGCCGGGTCGCAGCACTCGGGAAGCCTCGGCCGACGCGCGGGTGACGTCAACCCAGTGCCAGGACTGGGCGAAGGTCACGAGGTCGGCGCACGCCGCAGCCACGGGCAGAGCCTCTGCAGTGCCGTCGACTGCCGAAAGGGCTGTGCCGTAGCTGCTGCCGAAAGTGTCGGTGAGCCGGGTGCGCATGACTGGATCGGGTTCCACGGCTGTGACGTTGAGGCCCCTCTCGAGGAGGGAGGCCGTGAACTTGCCGGTCCCGGCGCCGACGTCGAGCGCATCGAGGGGGCCGGCGGCGGCGTGAGCGGGCCCGAGTCTGCCGAGGGTCTGGGCCAGCACCCAGTCGACAGCGGCATCGGGGTAGCGGGGGCGGCCACGGTCATAGTCGCCGACAGCCCTGCCGAACGAGAGAGCGTGTGTCGGGTCGCGACGCGTCATTGCGGGGACCTGTCTGTGGGGTAAGGGTTGGGGGGCCGAAGGGTCGCGCGGTGGCGGCATCCGGGGTGGTTCGAGTTTGTGCTTTCTGTCTCTGGTTTCAGTCTAGGGAGAGGTGCGGTGTGAGCGTCAGCCCGCATTCGGCTTCCGACGCTCACACCGCGCCGTCAGGTCAGCTACAGCTGGCAGCCAGCGTGACGCCGACGGGGGTGGTGGGCCGGCCGATCAGGCGTGACAGGTCGTCGGAGGACTTGTCGAGGAGGCCGTCTGCGATGTTCGCATCGAGAGCGGTCACGAAGCCGATGGTTCCTTCGTCGAGGCCTGCGGCGCGCAGGGCTGCGGCATGCCCCTCAGTGGTCACTGACGAATACGTGACCTCGCGGCCGAGCACGTCGCTCAGTGTCACGGCGAATTCGCTTCCGTTCCAGGCGACGTCACCAGAGAGCTCGTACGTGGCGTTCACGTGCTCTGCGGGGTTCTCCGCTGTGAGCACAGCACCGATGGCTTCGGCGTAGTCGGCACGTGAGGCGCTCGCCACCCGACCCTCGCCGGTGCTTGCCAGGTAGATGCCCGTTTCGGCGATCTGGCCGAGGCCACCGGTGTAGTTCTCGTTGTACCAGTTGTTTCGAAGAATCGTGAAGTCGATTCCGGATGCCCGGAGGTACTCCTCGGTGGCCTTGTGCTCGGGGGCGAGAATCAGCGCGCTGGTGGTTGCGCGCGGGGCGCTCGTGTAGACGATTCGGGTGACTCCGGGAGCCTTCGCCGCATCGATGGCGTTGGAGTGCTGGGTGACACGCTGCCCGACCTCGCTGCCCGACACCAGGACGAGTGTGTCTGCGCCCTCGAACGCTGCAGCGAGAGACGACGGGTCAGAGAAGTCGATGACGGCGGTGCGAACGCCGAGCTGCTGCAGGGCATCCAATCTCTCTGCATTGCGCCCGGCGGCGATGATGTCGCCCGGCGCAACACCACGTGCGAGCAGACTTTCGACGATGAGACGGCCGAGGTGGCCGGTGGCTCCGGTGACGACGATTGACATGACGTTCCTTTCGGGTGACGCTGACGAGGGTGCGGTGCCGATATTTCGGGCACCTCGCACGGGTCAACCGCGCAGCCGCCCGAGTACTTCCCGACCGCTCGACAGAGAGGCGACATCGTCGCGGGGTTGGACAGGCCGTGCGTCGGGAGGGGGTTGAGCCGGGCCCAGGCTCAGCCTGCGGTGCGAGCGCGTTTGCTTCGCGTGCCGGGCGTCTTCGGGTCGGCTGGTGACTTCGCTTCGGCGGTCGCGTCCAGATCTGAGGTCGCATCGGGCGCAGACGGTGAAGACGCAGCGCGTTCGGCCTTGGCGGCGCGGGACTTCTCGAGGTACGCCGTTGCATCGGCCAGGGCAAAGCGGCGATGGGTTCCGCGGTACTCGACGGGGATGACGCCCTCATTTGCCAGACGCAACAGGTACGTCGCCGAAATGCCGATCAGCTCCGCTGCCTGCGAAGTCGTCAGGAGCGAGTCGGTCGAGGCGACAACCACAGCGTGCCCCTCGGCGAACCGGCGCAGGAGGTCGAGAACCGCTTCGACCACTTCGGGCGTGACGGGGAGAGTGCGATCATCCACCATGATCGTCGGCGCGGCAGTGCCTTTCGCCCGGCGCGGTTCGGTGGTTCGAGCCGGAGGGGGTGGGGTCGTCGCGTCGCGGTTCGGAGCCTCGGCCGGAGCCGCCTTGACGCGGCGGCCGCGCGCGGCGTTCGCCTCGGTCTGAAGCGCAACGGTGAGGCGCTGTGCGCTGGCCTGGTCGAGCGCGCTGGTGGCTCGTTCGTTGAGGAGGGGCACGGGTGTGGGTTCGTCCGTTCGCGTATCGGTGAGGAGAGTACTCCCTCGGCCAATGTACGCTGCCCTCCCTGTAAAATCGATTCCGATGCGGAGGGCAGTCGCGGTCCAGCCACCGCACTTGGATTTCGCTGAACCGGTCGTGCGGCTCGCTGACGGTGACGATCGCCGGGCGAGTAGGGTGTCTGCCATGAGAGCCATCTCCTTCGACACCTACGGCGGCACCGATGTTCTGCGTCTGACCGACGATCGCCCGGTTCCGGGCATCGCGCCCGACGAAGTACTCGTTCGAGTGCGGCTCGCGGCTGTGAACCCCTTCGACCTCAAGCTGCGCTCCGGCAGCATGCAGAAGGTCATCCACCCGACCTTCCCGCTTGTGCCCGGTAGTGAGATGGCGGGTACCGTCGAACAGCTCGGTGCGGAGGTCTCCGGCATCGAAGTCGGCGACGAGGTGTTCGGTTGGGCGACGAGCGGCTCGTACGCCGAGTTCGCGGCGGCCCGGGTGGTGGCGAAGAAGCCGCACGCGCTGCACTGGGAGGCCGCGGCATCCTTGCCGGTCGCAGCAGACGCGGCAACCCGCGGGCTCGGCCTTCTGCACCTGGTGCCGCACGAGACGCTGCTCATCCACGGCGGAGCGGGCGTCGTCGGCTCGCTCGCCGTGCAACTGGCCGTTCGCGCCGACGTCACCGTGATTGCGACCTGCAGCTCGCGCGACGTGGATGCCCTGCGGCACCTCGGCGCGCACCCGGTGCTCTACGGCGAGGGTGTGTTCGAACGCGTGCGTGAGCTCGCTCCCGACGGGGTCGATGCCGTGCTCGACGCCGCGGGCGCCGGAGTGCTGCCCGGCTCGATCGAACTCGTGGGCGGCACGGATCGCGTTGTGACGCTGGCCGATCCTGCCGCCTACGCGCTGGGTGTCACCTTCTCATCGGGATCTGCGAAAGATCAGAGTGCAGCTGTGCTGGACGAGGTAGCGGCGCTCGTCGTCGCGGGTGCGCTCGTGCTGCCGGTCGCGCGGCACTTTGCCCTCGCCGATGCGGCCGAAGCCCAAGATGCCGTCGCTGCGGGCGGCCGACGCGGCAAAGTGCTGCTCGACCTCTGACCCCGCGCCGACCGACTGGCTCGCGCAGCGCATGACTGCCACCCGGTCAGGATGCTGCGGTCAGACCATCTCGGCGAAGGAGGGCAGCTCCGGGGCGAGCGGGCGACCATTCAGGTCGTGCCAGGTGTGCTGCAGGGCATCCAGAGCGCGGTGCGTATCGGCGGGCGAGTAGCTCGTCGGAATGCGCAGGAACCGCTCGAAGGCCCCGTCGATGCCGAAGCGGGGGCCGGCGTTCATGAGGATGCCCCGGGCCCGGAGGTTCAGAACCAATTGGGAGCTTGCGGCACGCGGCATCTTCGCCCAGAGGCAGAGGCCACCCGAGATGACCGGCAACTGCCAGTCGGGCAGGGTGACGGCAAGGGTATCGCGCACCAGGTCGCGGCCCGCGCGCAGCACCTTCTGGCGCTCGGGCAGTATTGACGCTGTCTGCCTGATGAGGTGCGTTGCCGCGAGTTGTTCGAGCAGCGGCGTGCCGATATCGGTGAACGCGCGGGTGCCGAGGAGGCGGCGGATCATGGTGCGGGGCGCGCGGATCCAGCCGATGCGGAGCCCGCCCCACAGGGTCTTCGCCGCCGAACCGAGCATGATGGCGTCTCCGAAGACAGCGAGGGGAGCGAAGGAGTCGTTGTCAGCGCGGTCGATGTTGAGTTCGGCCGTGGTCTCGTCGGCGATGAGCACGGTCCCTGCGCGTTGGGCGGCGTCGACCAGTCGGCGGCGAAAGTCGTTGCTCATCGTCTCGCCGGTGGGGTTGTGGAAGTCGGGCATGATGTACGCCACCGTGGGGGCGGTGCGAGCCAACGCCTGGATGAAGGCGTCTTCGTCCCATCCCTCCCCCACGGTGACCGCGACGGGTACAAGCCGAGCGCCGGCCGCTGCCAGCGCATCGGCGGCGTGCGGGTAGGTCGGGGACTCGATGATGGCGCGGTCGCCACGGCTGACGAGGGTCCTGGCGATGAGACTGAGGCCGCTGAGCGCGCCGCTGGTCACGAGGATCTCGTCGGGGTGTGTGGGCAGCCCGCGCTCGCCGTATCGGTCGGCTATCGCCTGGCGGAGCGCCGGCAGGCCGAACGGCTCGAAGCCGGTGGTCTTCAGGAACGGGCCGATCTCACCCGCGGCGAGTTGCAGGGCCTCGCTGACTTCGCGTGCGGCGGGCAGGGCCGCCTGGGTGAAGTTGAGCATCGAATCGAAGGCGGGCAGGGGGGCGTTCTGGCCGGCCCGCCGGTCACGATGGCTGTCGATGCCTGTCGGCGGCAGTGAATCGGCCTCGCCGGAGACAAATGCCGCAGTGATGTGGTCGAACTCGTCACTGGCGTCGTCGGCGAACCCGGTGCCGGATTCGGAGCTGAAACCTTCGGTGAAGTCCCCGTCGAAGTCCCCGTCGACGTCGTCGCCCAACCCGATGTGGAACCCCGCGTGCGTCGTCGCCGGGGGCTGGTAGCGCGTGACGCTGCCTGAGCCGCGGATGCTCTCGACGTAACCCGATTCGCGGAGGTGGGCGTAGGCGGCACCGATCGTGCTGCGACTGAGTGAGAGTCTCGCGGCCAGTTCGCGCTCGGCCGGGAGCCTGCTGCCCCCGGGAATCCGCCCGTCGAGCGAAAGGAGGCGAATGCGATCAGCGAGCGCGACATAGGTCGTGGCTGAGCCGATTCTCCACTCACCGAGGAGGTTTTCGAGTGCGCGGGCAGAGAGGCGGAGGGCGGTCACCAAGCCAGCATACCAAAAGTGGCCTGTTGACGAAAGAGACATTCTGCAATTGGATGGCATCGTCTACCAAAACGGGCCAATCAGGCGCCAAGTGGACTGTTTAATAATCGAATGGAGTGAGCGGCGATGATATTTCTCGGGCTTTTGGCCGTAATTGGTCTGGTAGCGATCGTTGCCAGCCTGCACGCCATTCGACAGGGCGGGTATGCTCCCATTCGCACACGTGACTCTGGCTTCTACCGCGACGACTTTCACAGTTCAGGGTTCATGGATGCCCCGCCGACCGTCGCGGAGCGGGCGAACCAGTCATGAGCAGCGAACCACCAGAAGAAGAGAGCCAGCCATGAGAACCAGAGCATTCACCCAGGTCGACGTCTTCACCCCTGTCGCCTATCGAGGCAACCCCCTGGCAGTGGTCCTCGACGCCGAAGGCATCGAGGACGCGACCCTGGCTCGATTTGCGAACTGGACCAATCTCTCTGAGACGACCTTCCTCCTGCCACCACCGCCGCCGGCGCCGCGGCGGGCGCCGACTATCGGGTGCGCATCTTCACTCCCAGCAGCGAGCTGCCGTTCGCCGGGCATCCGACCCTCGGTTCTGCGCACGCCTGGCTGGAGGCGGGTGGAGTGCCGCGTCAGAGCGGCACCGTCGTTCAGGAATGCGGAGTCGGCCTGGTACGGATTCGTGTCGATGCGGCATCGGCTCGACTCGCTTTTGCGGCGCCCCCGCTGCTGCGGAGTGGCCCGATCGACAGCGACGAGCTCGCAGGCATCGTGGCTGCTCTCGGCATCTCGGGCGCCGATGTGGTCGACTCGAACTGGGTCGACAACGGCCCGGGCTGGGCTGGGCTGCTGCTTGCCACGGCCGAGGCCGTGCTCGCCGTGGAGCCAGACATCGAGGCGCTGGGCGAACGCTCGATCGGCATCGTGGGCCCGCACGCGAGTACTGCCGGGCATCCGGAATTCGAAGTGCGTGGCTTCGCAGGTGGCGTGGGGGTGCGTGAAGACCCGGTCACCGGCAGTCTCAACGCCAGCCTTGCCCAATGGATGATCGGCGCCGGCCACGCCCCGAATCACTACGTGGCCCGTCAGGGCGCCCGGCTCGGCCGTGACGGCCTGGTCGACCTCGAGCTCATCGACGGCCAGGTCTGGGTCGGCGGGCAGACGGTGACCTGCGTGTCGGGGACGGTGTTGCTGTAGCTCGCGGGAGATACGGCCGCGCGTGCAATGATGAAGCGGTGACACCCGCGACTCCCGACGTAACGGCTGCCCGACGACGCCGCTGGCCGACGGTGGTGGTGGCGGTCATCGCGGCCCTGGCACTGGTTGCGGGCGGGGTGCTCGGTGCTGCAGCGCTCCTCGTGAAGCAGGCACCAGCGGTGTCGACCCTGTCGGCCGCGAAACTGGGCACCTGGAGCAGTGTCGTCGTGGCTGCCCCCGCCGCGAACGGCGATGGAACACCCTTCACCATCTTCGTCAAGCCCGGCAGCAGTGACAAGGTGATGCTGTTCTTCGGTGACGGTGGCCTCAACTGGAACGGAGACACGGCGATCCAGCCGGTCACGCTGGCCTCGAGCATCATCGGTGGTGGCAACTTCTACTCGCCGAACCTGCCCTTCTACGAGGTGAACAGCTTCGGCGGCATACTGCGAACGACAGCCGACAACCCCTTCTCGGACTACACCACGGTGTACATCCCGACAACGACGGGAGACCTCGGAGTCGGTGATGCGACCCGCACCTTCACATCGGAGAGCGGGGAGAAAGCCACGGCCTTCTTCAACGGCTACAACAACACCCGGGCCGCTCTCGACTGGGTGTACGGCCAGGTCGCGAAGCCCGAAACCGTGCTTGTCGCCGGCACCGGCACCGGTGGGCTCAGCGCCGCGTTCTGGCTGGGCGACGTCGCCGACCACTACGCTTCAGCCGCGCTCTTCCAGTACTCAGACAGCGCCTACTTCGCCGCCACCGCCTTCCCGAGCGTGGTCGAGGTCTGGGGTGCCGATTTCGAGTCGCGCTACGGCTTCGCGGTCACTCGCAACCCGCTGAAGGACGCCGTGACCTACAATTCGGCGCGGTACGGATCGCGTCTCACGACCCTCATCTCCCAGACCCTCCTCGACAAGACGCTCGCCGCCTTCTCCGCCAGTCTCGACGGCGGCTACTATTCCCCGCAGGCCGGCTCCGACTGGAACTACGGACTCAAGTCGACACTCAGGGTTCTCGTCGACTCCCTGCCAGGCGTGAGCGTGTTCCTCACGAACGTCGATGCCGACAGTCGCGGCGAGACACCCCACATTCTTGCCAGTAGAGACCGGTACACGTCGTCGGAACAAGACGGAGTCACCCTCGAAACCTGGTTGTCGAACACCGTGAATCACGGCGACAGTCGCTCATTCGGGCTCGAGTTTCTCCGGCAGTAGCCTTCGGGTGGTTGACTGAAGGCTATGGATGCTGAACCCGACTACATCGACGACTTTGCCCAGTTCATCACCGCGTCTCCCTCGTCGTACCACGCTGTCGCAGAGGTTGCCCGGCAACTATCGGCCGCGGGCTTCACCGAACTCGACGAGCGGGAGGAGTGGCCGAGCCCCGAGGCCAGAGCGGACGGCGCCGACGGGTCACCAGCTCGGCACTACGTGGTGCGCGACGGGTCCATCGTCGCCTGGAGCGTGCCCGCCACTGCCGGCCCCACGACACCGTTCCGCATCGTCGGCACGCACACCGATTCGCCCGGCTTCAAACTGAAGCCCAAGCCCACCACCTCGTCGAACGGTTGGCTGCAGGCCGGTGTCGAGGTCTACGGCGGCCCCCTGCTGAACTCCTGGCTCGACCGCGAACTCGAGCTCGCCGGCCGCATCGTCACCGTCGCTGGCACCACGCATCTCGTTCGAACCGGCGCCTTCCTGCGTATCCCACAGCTGGCCATCCACCTCGATCGCGATGCCAATACGGGTCTCACGCTCGACCGCCAGCGGCACACCAGCCCGGTCTTCGGGGTCGGCGACCTATCGCAGGCCGACCTGCTCGACCACCTCGCCGGCCTCGTGCCCCGGGCCGAGCTCGAGGGCACGGCGTTCCACGACTCTGGCCTCCACGGTTCAGACGTTCTCGGCTATGACATCCTCACCGCCGACACCGCCCCGCCCCGGAGGTTCGGCCTGGACAACCAGCTCTTCGCTGCGGGACGCATGGACAACCTCAGCTCTGTCTTCGCCGGCCTGGTTGCACTGCTCTCGCTGTCGGAGCCCGACAGCCCCGGGCGAAGCGACGGGCACGTGAGCGTACTCGCGTGCTTCGACCACGAAGAACTCGGCTCAGCGTCGCGCTCAGGCGCAAGTGGCCCACTACTCGACGACATTCTCACGCGCATCTCGGGAGGGTTGGGGGCGACGACCGAGCAGCGGCTCCGGGCCTACGCCGGGTCGTGGTGCATCTCTGCCGATGCGGGGCATGCCGTGCATCCGAACTACCCAGAGAAGCACGATCCGGTGAATCGCCCGATCGCCGGCGGCGGCCCCCTGCTGAAGATCAACGCCAACCAGCGCTACGCGACGGATGCCCGGGGTGCCGCCCTCTGGGCTGACGTCTGCGCCGATGCCGGCGTCAGCTACCAGGAGTTCGTCTCGAACAACACCGTGCCGTGCGGCTCGACGATCGGGCCACTGACGGCCACTCGACTGGGAATCAGCACGGTGGACGTCGGGGTGCCCCTGCTGTCGATGCACTCCGCGCGGGAGCTGGCCCACGTGGCCGACCCACCGGCGCTCTCGGCGGCATTGACGGCATTCCTCGCACCGGCGGAGCGGAGCATATTCGTGGCACGCCACGCGATCGAGCAGGGGAATGCGTGATGCGGACCTTCCACGGGAGTGAAGACAAGGGCATGGTCTGGGTCGGAAGCTACACTGCCGACGCGGGTCGCGACGGCGTCGGGATCGGCGCGCTGAGGGTGCAGAGCGGAGTGCCCACGGCATCCGACTACGTCGACGTCAACATCGACGTCATAGGCATGGCTGAATCGGGCGGAGGCGCACCGGGTCTGCAGTGGCTGGGAACAGCGAGAGCCCTCCCCTCCCCGTCCTTCCTGGCGACCCACCCGAGGCTGCCCGTCGTGTATGCGGTCGGCGAGAAGGCACAGACCGTCGGCGCTTATATACGCGCCGGGGAATACGACCTCGAGCCCCTCGGCGAGACCTGGCCCTCCGGTTCCGCTGCCTGTCATGTCGCCGTTGACCCGCAGGGCCGATTCCTCGTCGTCTCGTGCTGGAACGACGGCAGGCTGGTGCTCTACGACCTCGACGGATCGGGTGCCATCGTCTCACGCTTCGAAGATGCGACGGCCAGCGACCCCTTCGCCGAGCAGGCAGCGCTCGCAGTCACCACGACGAAGGCTGCCGAGGCTGGGTTCGCGCCGCGGACCAGCCGCGCTCACTGCAGCATCGTGATCCCCGATGGCCGCGTCGTCAGCACTGACCTCGGGTTCGACCTGGTGCGGGTCTGGCAGTACCGCCCCACCGCCGAGAATTCTGATGTGTCACCCGAGGCGGCCCCTGGCTCTCGTCTTGTGCTCGACCATGAGATCGTGCTCCCCTTCTGGAGCGGTCCACGCCACCTGGCGCTCCACCCGAGCGGCGCGCTGCTGGTTCTCACCGAGTACTCGGTGGAAGTCGTCACCATCGCGCCTGCCGAGAACGTGCGTGCCTACGGCCCGTCAGGGCTCCCGCTCCTGCAGATCACCAGCACGTCGTCGGCGGTCTCAGCGCCGATCGAGCTGTTCGACGCGGCCGCGGAGATCTCTCTGTCGGCCGACGCGCGGTTCGCCTACGTCACAGTCCGCGGGTCGAATCGGCTGAGCACCTTGTCGGTGGATGATCGGGGAGCCGTGCATCCGGTTGCCGACGTACCGACCGGCGGCGTCAAGCCTCGTCACCATGTTGTTCTCGGCACACACGTGCTCGTGGCCCACACCGAATCGAATGACGTAACACTGTTCGAGCGCGACCCCGCCACGGGCATCCCGAGCCCTGCTGGCCGGCTGTCGGTCGCAGCGCCGACCGTGCTGGTCCCTGCGTAGAACGCAGAAGGGGCAGGTGCAGGCCTGGCGAGGGGCTCCGGGAACATGCGCTCCCGGAGCCCCTCGCAGGCCGAACCACCCTATGCAGTGGAGTTACCGCTCCGGTGGAGTCACTACTTCTTGAAGACGTCCTTGACGTTCTCGCCGGCCTTCTTCGCGCTGGCACCGGCCTGGTCGGCCTTGCCCTCCGCGGTGAGTGAATCGTTGCTGGTGACCTTGCCGGCGGCCTCTTTGGCCTTGCCCGCGAGATCCTGAGCTGCGTTGTTGATCTTCTCTGAAGCGCCCATAGTCGGTTATTCCTTTCCTCATTTTCCAGCGCGGGGTTCGCAGCCGGAAGGTCGTGTGTCCAGTCGCTCCCCGTCGGTGCGGGGTTCTGGAGGTGAAATCTGTTTCTCTGGTGCAAGTCCAGCCGAAGAGACGAATCACTGCAAGCGGGTTGACGACGAGGCGCGAACCCTGAATCCTCCGCTCAGCTGGATCACCGCTGCGATGCGGGCACCCAGCTGCTCGTCGAGCGACGCCAGCAGGTTTTCGATAGTGCGAGCCGTTTCCGCCGGTGAGACGCCCCGTCGACACGTGACGGAGACCTTGAGCACTGACTGCCCCCGCACACGGTAGGTGGAGACCCGTGACGACAGCAGTTCGGGCCGCGACTCCATCGCACGCCCGAGAAGCTGCTCGGCCACGCCCGCTTCGACGAGGGTCGAGCCATCGATCGTGGCCGGCGCAGCGAGCAGTCGGCGCGTGTGACCGCCGCCCTGGCGGAGCACGAAGATCACCAGGATGGCGGCAGCGGCGAGAAGAAGAACGGCGGCGACAGCCAGCAGCCAGCTGTGCCCGAGTGCGGCGAGAGGAGTGGCGCGCAGCCAGCTCTCCACCGTTATGGTGGCCGCGGGCGCGACCGAACGCCACGCATCGGCAAACGGCTGCGAGCCGGCGAGCAGAATCGCACTGCCGCCGACGCCGATCAGCACAAGCCCTGCGAGGAGGAGGAGCGTGCGGTTGAGGACGCGATTCGTGCTGTTCATGCTCCGACCTTTCCGTGTTCGGCGACGGTGACCCGGCACCGGATGCCCGTGCCCAGGGCCAGCGAACCGACGTGTTCCTCAACGGCACGGCGCACTGCCGCGGTGTCGACGGGAACTCCCGACGCCGGCACGATGTGCACGAGCGCGGTGCGGCCGGACACGCTCACCGTGACGTTGTCAGGGCTGGTTCGCGCTGCACGAGCGGCGTGCCGGGCAATCGACGAGGCGACAACTTCGTTGTCGGCGATGACGACGGCACGCGCGGAGGTGAGCGCACGCCGGGCGCGACGCCCGGGCGACACGGCGACTACGAGCAGGGCCAGGCCGACGACCACGATGATGAGGCCACCGGCGAGCAGCAACCCGCTCGGGTATGTCGCGGCGTCGGCCGTGCCCGCCGCAAGCGCGGAAGGCGCAGCCAGCAGGGCCGGCTGCCCGAACAGGCGCAGTACGATCTCCGTCCCGACGTAGGCGAGTACGAGGATGACCACCAGTGCCGTTGCGATCGCCGCTGTGGAGCGGGGGGAGTGCAACTCGCGGCGGCGCAGCCGCGAGTACAGCCGGGAAAGCCGCGGGTCGGAGTCTGCGCCGACCGCAGCATCCGGAGCGTTCGTGGCGTGTGCACCAGGCTGCTGCGCCCGAGCAGCGACCGGTCGCGCCGACTCGGTCGTGGCCGTTCGGGACTCAGTCTCCGTCACGCTGGTCATTCCACTCTCCGATCGTTTTCGAGCCGAACGCCGGTCAGTCGAACCTCGACCAGGCCGACGGCCGAGCCCGTGAGTACGCCGACTCGGTGCTTGATCGTGTGCTGGGCAGCGTCGGCGCGCTGCACCAGGGTGACTGCAGGCTGCGTGCCCGATTCCGCTGGACGGGCCACGCGAGCCGGCGAATCCAGGGGAACCGCCCGGATGGGGGAGGCCACCGCGATCGCCAGGCTGCCCTTGTCATCGCCGAGCCGCACGTGCACTGCTTTCGTCGCAACCCCGAGGGCGTCTGCTGCTACGGCGCCGACGACCCGGTCGAGGGCCCGCGACGAGATCTGGGTGCGCCCGGCCCGGGTTTCAGGAGCCTGCTGTTCGGGCGTCATGACGAGGAACGCTTGCCCCTGAACGCCCCGACCAGCGCCGCGATGTCGAGCCTGCCGTCGAGGGCGCGGCCGATCACGGCACCGAGAGCCATCGCCACCACGACGAAGACGAACGCCCAGAAACCGAGCACGATCCAGGTGAGGGCGAGAACGGCCCCCACAAGAATGCCGGTCCGGGTTGCGGAGACTCGCGCGGTCACGGGCGCCGGAACCCCGAGGCGCGTGCTGTCGTTGCCGAGGCTCACTGGACCCGAGCCTCGGTCTCGGTGCTGGCGTCGTCGGTCGGGATGTAGACGTCGTCGATGGTCACGTTGACCTCGGTTACCTCCATGCCCACGAGGTCTTCGATGGCCCGGATGATCGACTGCCGAACCCCGTCAGCGACGTCCTGCAGCGGCACCGGGTACTCGGCGACGATTGTCACGTCGACGGCGACCTGCGTCTCGCCCACCTCGACGCTGATGCCCTGGGAGAGGTCGGTGCTGCTGATCGCGTTGCGGATCGCTCCGATGGCACGGGCCGCACCGCCGCCGAGGGCGTGAACGCCGGCCACTTCGCGTGCAGCGATGCCGGCGACCTTGGCGATGACGCTGTCGTTGATGACCGTCTTGCCTACGGCGACTTCGGCGCTCGGAGACAGCGTGGGCGTCGCCACGATCGTGGGGGTCACGCTGGTCGGTGCGGTGTTCGAGTTTGCCATGGAACTTCTCCTCGGTTCAAGCCCCCCGCTGGTGCGGGTGCTGGTGTGCGATAGTCGTTAGTGAGACGGCATCACAGGCTGATTCGTCACGCTCGGAGAAAAAGTTCTGTTCTGAATCGGGGTGCGCGCATCGTGGGAGACCCTCGACCGTCTCTGCAGACCGAGCAGCCGTCGCAGTCGGCGCAGACACCGCACGACTCGCTGCCACTCGGTGACGCCGACGACCGCACCATCGTGGGCCGTGCAGCAGATGGCGATGTGCGCGCCTTCGAGGTGCTGGTTCGCCGCTACGGCCCGCTCATGCGCGCCTACGCCACGCGGGTGCTCGGCAACAACGACGAGACCGACGATGTTGTGCAGGAGTCATTCATCACCGCGTGGCAGCAGCTGCCGAATCTCAACGACGGCAGTGTTGTGAAGAGCTGGCTGATGCGCATTGTCAGTCGCAAGAGCATCGACCGCATCCGTGCCCGCAAGCTGCACGTGGACATCGATGATCACGACCAGCCGGCGCCCGCTGCCGACGCCCCCGCGGTGGTCGCCGAATCCCGTTCCCGACAGGCGGCCCTCAGCGAGGCCCTCTCACGGCTTTCGCCGGAGCAGCGGCAGTGCTGGGTGCTGAAAGAACTCGCGGGTTACAGTTACGACGACATAGCCAGCGAGCTCGATGTTCCCGTCTCGACGGTTCGAGGCCTACTGGCCCGGGCGCGAAAGAACGTCATCCGCGAGATGGAGGAGTGGCGATGAGCGATATTCTCAAGGGCTTCGAGCCCGACGACCTCGACGGCCACACCATCGACGAGCTCAGTGACTACCTCGACTCCGGGCGCCTGCCGGTCATCGCTTCGATCGAGAATTCGCCGGGCTGCCAGATCGCGCTCTCGGCGATCGAACGGCTGCGCGCCGTGTCTGGGTCGCTGCTCGACACCGATGCTCTGAATGAACCGTCACGCGACGAGAGCTGGATCTCGGGCATCCTGAACCGCATCGGCCTGGAATCCCGGGCGGGCCGCGAGATCCCCATCCAGCACCCCTCTCCCGCGGCCAAACTCAGTCTCACCGAAGGGGCCGTGCGTGGTCTCATCCGTGCGGCCGGCGACTCGGTTGCCGGCGTGCTCATCGGGCGGTGCCAGCTGGTGGGCGACGTCAGTGTCCCGGGTGAGCCGATCACCGTTCTGCTCGACGTGAGTGTGTTCTGGGGCGAATCGATGCAGGGTGCGGCCGCCCGCGTTCGCAGCGCGATCTACGCTGAACTGCTTCGGCACACCGAACTCACCATCGCCTCGATCGACGTGAACATCCACGACGTGCACTTCATCAAGAGCACACCAGACGAGAGCGAATGACCCATGGATGATCGCACTGCACTCCCTTCGCAACTCAGCGCCGTCGTGCGCGCAGTGCCGGGGGTCGAATCGCTCTATGCGAGTACGCCGGGCCCGGTCGAGCTGGTCTCCCGGGTGGTCGAACTCGTGACCCAGCGGGAGGTCGAATCGGCCGAGGTCTCGGTTTCGGGCAAGCCGGACAACACGGCCGACCTGGTCATCAAGGTCACGATCGGGGTCGAGGAGGCTGCCTCGGCGACCGAGGTGTGCCGCGATGTCTACGACTCCATCTGCTCGTTCTTCACCCTGAAGGGTGAGACCGCGCCCGCCACGATCGCGGTGACTGTCGGCCGTATCGGCTGACCTCCGCCCCGGACGCCTGTCACGGGTAACTCGCGCTGGGGCTTCTGTGTCGTGCCTCTTGCGTCGTGTGCCCGTCGCCGGGGCGCAGGCGGCCGACGACCGGCTCAGCTGGTGCGCTCGCCGGAACCCTGCTCGGCGTCAGCCGGAATCACGGCGGTGACGTTCGGCCCGATCTCGACGGTGTCGGCGTCGCTGAACTCGATGCCCGTGCCCGCGCTGGAGGTGGAGTCGGTGCCGAGTGCGGCCCGGGTCTCCGCGGCGGGCAGGGCTTCATACGCCGCGACCTCTGCCGGGGGTCGTTGGAGCAGCTCGAGAACGATCAGCACCACCACGATCCACACGGCAGTTCCGATGATGAGGCCCGGTGACAGCGGCCGGGTGAGGAGGATGATCGCCGCACCGATCACGGCCAGGGCACTTCGCGTGATGTAGCGGTACCGGTACAGCCACACCCCGACCCTGCCACTGGTGACGCCACGCTTGGCGACGGCGCCGCGGGCCTTCGACGCCCCCGACTCGGCCAGGCTCCGGGCCGCGCGCGAGACCCGGAATGGCCCTGTGGCGAAGCCGATGATGGCGATCGTGAGCGCGAGCACGGCGACCGCGATGGCGCTGTTCTGGGCCAGGGCCAGAATGTGCTCGTAGAGGGTCCCAGCCACGTTGCTCGGTACGTACTGAGGCGAGACCGAACCCACGAAGATCAGCTCACCGATGGGTACGCCGGCGATGATCAACCCCATGGCAAGCGCGAGGGCGATAGCGGCCCAGATCATCGCTACCGTGCGACGCCGAGCCACGACGACTCCGGCAACCAGAAAGAGCAGAGCGAGCCAGGGGAGCCAGGCGCCGGCCGCAACGGCAGCCCGATAACCGAGCTGCGCCTTGACGACCGAATCCGACTGCGCAACGACGATGGTCTTGTTGATGGTGGGGATGTTCTGGGCGAAGGTGATTCCCTGGTTCACCAGCACCGTCTTGACCTGGTCGATGATCGGGCCGAGTTGAATGCCCACCTCGCCGGTGCCGCTGATCGTGAGTGCGGCGTTCGGGTCACCATTCATCGCGTCGATGAGCTGCTGGTGGCTGGTGGTGAGCGCCTGCCGCCAGATCGCCGCGAAGGCATCGGACCTGACAAAGGTGCCGACGGCATTGGTCATCAGCGTACGGATGCCATTTGCAGCGACACCCTTGAATGCGCCGAGCGCAGTGGTTGCCACGGGTGGCAGGCCGAGATTCGAAATGGAATCGAAGACGTCGGAGGTGAGCTTGTCGATGTGGATCTGGTTGTCGATCGCGATGACCACCTGGGCGGTGATGTAGTCCTGTACGCCCGGGTCGTCGGCGAGCGGAGCGAAGGTGTCGACGAATGCGTTTGTGTCGCTGAGCTGCAGTTTCGCCCAGTTGGCGACGACGGCGACCGGGGAGAGCAGCGCGCCGATGACGATCAGGGCCGTGGCGAGAACAGTCCAGCCCCTGCCTCTGGGTTTGCGCCCCTTGGGCGCGGCGGCGGCAGAGGCGGCGGCGGCCGAAGCAGCTGAGGCGGCCGCGGTCGATTCGGCTGCTGCCGTCTCAGCAGCACGCCTCGCGGTCGCCTCTGCCTCTGCCTTCGCTGCCGCTGCATCGCGCTCGTCGCGCAGCACGTTCTTCTCGTCTTCGAGCTGCTCGACAAGCTGCTCGAGCTGCGCATTCGACAGTCGTGCCATGGCGACTCTCCTCCGATCATCCGGAGCGCGTCGCAACAAGCGAGTACCCCTCACGAGCAGAGTAGCGGTGCTGGCGAGCCGAGCGCAGCATGCTGCTGGGCAGATCAGCCGACTAGGGCGACAGCCGGATGCCCGGGGCCCTGTCGGCGCGAGCCAGATGTCGGTGAGCATCCCCCACAGCGACTTTCTCCGTTGGGTGAACATTCGCCTGATTTGTCGGCTGGCCCTTGCGAAGTCGGACACCGACGCGTTGGGTTGAAGTCAGGAGTGGATGGCGCGAAGTGCTCACCCACGCACCCAAGGCAGGCGCTTCGTTCGCCAGCCGTCGAAAGGACACATCATGGGATACATCACCGTCGGCCAGGAGAATTCGACCAGCATCGACCTCTACTACGAGGACCACGGCTCGGGGCAGGCTGTCGTGCTCATTCACGGGTACCCGCTTGACGGGCGCTCGTGGGAGAAGCAGACGGCCGTGCTGCTGGATGCCGGGTTCCGGGTCATCACCTACGACCGCCGCGGCTTCGGCAAGTCGAGCCAGCCGACGGTGGGGTACGACTATGCGACGTTCGCGGCCGACCTCGACACAGTGCTCACCACACTCGAGCTGAGTGACGCGATTCTGGTCGGGTTCTCGATGGGCACCGGCGAGGTGGGGCGGTATGTGGGTACCTATGGAGCCGCGCGGGTGGCGAAGGTGGCCTTCCTCGCGCCGCTGGAGCCGTTCCTGCTGCAGACCGACGACAACCCGACCGGTGTACCCCAGTCGGTCTTCGACGGCATCGAAGCCAACGCGAAGGCCGACAGGTTCGCCTGGTTCACCGGTTTCTACCAGGATTTCTACAACCTCGACGAGAACCTCGGCTCACGGATCAGCCAGCAGACCGTCGACGCCTCCTGGAACACCGCGACGACCAGTGCACCCAGTGCGGCCTATGCCGTCGTGCCGAGCTGGATCGAGGATTTCCGGCCCGACGTGGCGGCCGTTCGGGCCTCGGGGGTACCAGCGCTCATCCTGCAGGGAACAGGGGATCGGATCCTACCCATCGACTCGACCGGCCGGGTCTTCCACGAGGTGTTTCCCGAAGCGGACTACGTCGAGATACCGGGTGCACCGCACGGGTTGCTCGCGACGCACGCGGCCGAGGTCAACGAGCACCTGCTGGCGTTCGTGAAGGGCTAACCGCGGGCCCGCGCGGCCCGGCCCGCCCGTGCCGCGGGGGCAGCGTCGTGAGCCTCCTGCCATGGTGAGGCGCGTGTGCCGGCCTCACTACGGCGCACGCGACTCACCTTCGAGATGGGGGCGACGAAGCCTCGATCCCCGGTCCACGTGTCTCGCCTCGGGCGGTGTCGTCTGAATTCAGGGCTGGGGGCAGTGCAACTGGGTGCGCTCGCCGCTGCGGTCGACGTCGTGAGCGTTCATCGGCGCACCACAGAGGGGGCACGCGCTGGCGAGGGCCGCGCGTGCCCTGTCGTCGGGCGTTGCTGTGTCGAACGGCCCGAGTGGCGGCGGCCCGAGGTACGGAAACAGCCGCTCGTTCAGCCAATTGCCCAGGCCACCGGCTTCTTTCACGCTGATCTTGTGGGGCTTTGCGCGCTCAGACGGTGACGCCGCTGTGTCGTCGGTGGACGTGGTGCTCATTCTGTTAGTGTACTAACTAAATGTGGAGATGGGCCCGGTGAGAGGAATCGACATGAGCGAGGATGCGGTCGAGCCGAACATCCTGAGCCTGGAGAACCAGGTGTGCTTCGCGCTGGCGATTGCCGCGCGCACGGTGATCGGCCTCTACCGCCCCATCCTCGAGCCGATGGGGCTGACGCACCCGCAGTACCTCGTGATGCTGGCGCTCTGGCAGGCAGCCCCCGGTCGGTGAAAGACCTGGCCGCGACCCTTCGGCTTGAGCCGGCGACACTCTCGCCGTTGCTCAAACGACTCGAGGCAGCTGGCTACGTCAGGCGCGAGCGCAGCGGAACCGACGAACGGATGCTCGACATCACGCTTACCGATTCAGGTCGCGCCCTGCGCGCCGAGGCGCTCACCATCCCGCCGCGGATCGCAGGCGCGCTGGCCATGTCGGTGCCCGAGCTGGAGCAGCTGAGGTCGATGCTGCACGGGGTCATCGCGTCGGCATCCACCGTCTGACCGCCGGTCGCGCACGTGAGCCCGGTGCGGGCCCGAGTCAGCGTGGTCGTGAGTCCGCTGCACCGTGGTGAGGCGCGCTAGGTGCGGCGAAACGTCCTCAAAAGTGGCGATTCGGGGACGTTTCTGCGCACCCAGGGTTCGGTGTTCCAGTGGGCCGCCAGCGGCACGCTCTACGCGTGCGTTCGGCCTGCGATCTCGCGGGCGCAGGTTATGCAGAGTTCTGCAGCGGGCACGGCCTCGAGCCGCGCGAAGCCGATCTGTTGGTCGCAGCGGATGCACGTGCCGAAGGTTCCGTCGGCCATGCGTGCAAGCGCACGGTCGAGGGTCTCGGAGCGGGAGACGAGTTCGGAATCCAGGCCGGCGATACGCGACCACTCCTGCGACAGGGTCGCCCCCTCGGGGTCGTGCTCGTCATCGGCGTCTCTCCCGCTCCGAGCCTCGCGCACCGAGGCGAGTGACTGCGCCGAACGCTGCAGTTCTGCCGTGAGGGTGTCGCGCTGGTGCCGGAGCTCGCCGTGCAGACGCGCACGCTCGGCCCCGGTCATCCTGCGCTCGAAGCTGTCTTCTGTGTCCGCTGCGTCGTTATGAGGCACGTGTGCCGGCCTCATTTCGGCGCAGGATTCTCACGGCGCAGCGAGCGGTCTCGGGGGAGGCGACCCCCGCAGCGCCGGACTCGGTGCAAAACACGCCCTATGAGCGCGGCGCGAACTGCGGGATGAGCTCTTCGAGGTACGCGGCGGTGTCTGGCCAGCCTTCGACCGCGACACACTCGACGCCCAGCGCCTTGACGGGGTAGTCGTTCCCGTTCTCGTCGAGCCGGTCGCCCACGAAGATCATGTCGTCGAGGGGGATGCCCGTGAGTTCAGCCAGCTTCTTCATGCCGTAGGCCTTGTCGATGCCCTGGCGGGTGATGTCGACCGACGTCGAGCCGCCTGACCGCACTTCGAGGTCGGGGAGTTCGGCCTGGGCGGCCTCGCGGAGGGTGTTCTTCTTCTCACCCGTCGGGTCCCACGCGGTCTTCTCCGACACGGGGGCCGCCTGCCCGAGAGCGGAGAAGGTGATCTGCGAGCCCCGGTCTTCGAGGATGGGCCCCCAGGTCTTTGCCTCCCAGTAGCCGAGCGAGCGGGCGACTCGCTCCACGACCGCGAGGGCGCGGGCCTTCTCGTCTTCGGTCAGGTTCTCGGCGTAGATCTGGTTCCAGCCGCTGTTCTGGTGCAGGTAGTACTGGGTGCCGCAGGTGGGCATCATGTGCAGGTGCGAGAGCGCTTCGTCACTGGCGCCCTGCAGGTTCTCGATGACCTGCGAGGTGAACTGGGCGATCTGGCCGCCCGAGATGATGCACACCTCTGTCACGTCAAGAAGGCGCACCAGCAGTTCGGCCATTGCGGGGTCGAGCGGGGACTTCGAGGGGGCGAGCGTGTCGTCGAGGTCGAACGCTACAAGCCGGGGGAGTGTCGTCACGGAGGGGTTTCCTTCGGTTCAGGGAGTCTGCGGTCAGGTACTGCGGAGTTCTCGTGTGCCGTGCGCAGGGGGAGGGAGTCTGGCCTGTCTGCCGGCGCACGCGCGGGGCGGCGCCGAATTCAGCCTGAGCACCCACGCAACGCCTCTAGAGTATTCGACGAACGCCCCGAGCGCGATTTTGCGTTCTTCGGTTCACTTGCCCGCGCGCTCTGGCGCGAGTTCGAAGTCGACCCGGCCTGACGCTTTGCCGTTCAGCTGCACCTCGATGGAGTGGACGCCGGGGTGGTAGACGCGCGTGGTGATGCGTTTGAACGAGTGCCGCCGCGAGAGCTCAACAGAGGCACCCGGCTGCAGCACCATCGTCGTCAGCTTGAACACCTTCGCCGTCTGGGTGCCGTTCGCCTTGCGATGGTGGACCACGTAGTCGATCACGAGCCGAGCTGGTTTGGCCGTCGGGTTCTGCAGCCTGACGGAGAACGGCAGCTCGTCGCCGACCGCCACAGTGTATGCCCCGAGCGCAGGGCCCGACACGCTCACCCCGTGCCCGGGATCGAAGCCGAACAACGCCAGGGTGGCGGGGTGCCCCTTCTTCACGAGGCTGCGGAGGCCGTGCTTCACGAGGCGGGCCGTGTTTGCGTCGGCCGCGAGCATCCATTCGGCGGCGATCGAAGCAGCGAGGTCGGGGTTCTGCCGGCTGAGGTCGTTCAGGTGGTTCGCGACCGATCGACGCACGTACTCACTCTCGTCGCGATAGAGGGCGTGGATGATCGGCACCGTGCTCTCTGGCCGCTCGAGCAACCCGGGCACACGGGTGGCCCAGGGCAGAAAGGCGCGAGTGCCCTCGCTCGCCAACCGCCGAACGTGTTCATCGGGGTGGGCGGTCCAGGCCTGGACGTGTGGGAGCGCTCGCGGCAGGTCTGCGCGCAGCAGCGGCCTGATGGCGAATTCGGCCGTCAACCGTGGGGTGAGTTCGGCAAGCAGGGCGAGGGCTGCGTCGAATGCCGAGCCGGGGTCTTCGTCGAACGACGTGTTCGCACCCGTGGTTGAACCCGCTCCCTCCTCCACGCCAGAACGCGCTTCGACGCGCCGGCCGGCCTCCAGCGCCCTCGTGCTCACCGCCTCCGACACCGGCCAGATCATCCACCCCGTGAAACGGGGACTCTTCAGCGCCGTGTGGATGACGCCGTCGAGCTCGGCCGCAGTGCCCGGCAGGTCGACGAGGATCGCGTCTTTCAGCAGGTCGCTGCGCTCTCGCAGGCTGAGCGCTGGGAGTGAACCAGCACACGCCCGCAGGGCGCTGAACGGATGCCCGGGCCGAACGCTCTCGAGCACGTCGATGAGGCTCGTGAGCACGCCTGGCCCGAGGAGTTCGTCTGCAGTGGGCATGGGCCAATACTGTCGCATGCCGCCGACGTTCCCGCTCCGCCGAGAAGTGCCCGGTTACTCGAACGCGCGGTGGGCGCCAGGGGTACCGGCGCGGACGACGGCGAGGTGAGAGATACGACGAAACACAAGCCGGGTCATCAGAGCGAGAACCGCAGAGGAGCCGATGATGGCGGCGAGCGGCAGGGCAGTGGTGACGCCGAGCACCCCGACGAGCGGCGTCACCAGGCCTGCGACGCAGAAGTTGGCACCCCCGAGCACCGAGGCGGCGGTGCCGGCCTGTGCGGCCTGGTGCTGCAGCCCCAGGATCTGCAGGCACGGCATAGCGCAGGCGCAGCAGACGACCACCGCCATCAGCGCAGCGATGAACGCCAGGAGTCCGCCAGCCGCTGCGATCGCGCTCAGAGCCACCGCGCCCGCCGCGCCGAGAAGTCCGACCATGGCCGCTGTGAGCACGCGCTCCGCCCCGAATCGCGGGATGAGCACCCGCGACGTGTTCTGGCCCGCCGCCAGGCCCACCACGGCGTTTCCCGCGAAGATGAGCCCGTACTGCTGGGCATCAAGCGCGTAGACGTTCTGGAACAGGAATGACGAGGCCGCCAGGTAACTGAACAGGGCCGACCAGGTCAGCGCCCCGACGACAGCGATGCCCGCGAAGCCCGGGTCGCGCCCGAGCGCCCGGTAGCGGCCCAGAACCACCGGCAGTCGCAATCGTGATCGGAACTCGGGCCGCAAGGTCTCAGGCACGAGCAGCATCACCAGCACGAACGCAACCACGGCATAACCGCAGATGACCAGAAAGGTACCCCGCCAGTCGGTGATCCGCAGAAGCTGCGACCCGAACACGGGGGCGGCGATGGGTGCGATCCCGCTGATCACCGCCACGTTCGCCAGCGTCTGCACCAGTCGCTGGCCCGAAAACAGGTCTCGCGCGATGGCGATCACGACGACGCCGGTTGCGGTGACGCCCATGCCCTGCGCCACGCGGAATGCCGTCAGCGATTCGACCGACAGCGCGCTGGCTGCTCCCGCGCTCGCAACGATGTGCAGGGCGATCGACACGATCAGAGGAACCCTGCGCCCCACCGAATCGCTGAGGGGTCCCACGATGAGCTGGCCGATGCCGAACCCCAGCGTGGCTCCGGTGAGCGTCAGCGTGATCGCGGCCGGCGTGGTGTCGAAATCGTGCTGTATCGCCGGGAAGGCCGGCAGATAGAGGTCGATGGTGAAGGGGCCGAGGGCCACGAGCATCCCGAGCACGATGACGAGGGAGCGGGGGTGACGGAGGGCGACGCTCGCACCCGTCACCAGCGCAGTCGCCCGGATGCCCTGCCCGACGTGAGGTCGAGTCGAAACCCTCGCGGCGAGGCCTGGGTCAGAAGCTCGGCACTCTCGACAGCGCCGTCGCGCGCCGTCTGCACTGTCAGGATGTCACTCGTGCGGCTGGCCTCGCTGCCCTCCACCGTGCTGATCTCGAACTCTGCACCGCCCGGTGCCCAGGCCAGGCGGTCGATGCGGATTCCGCCTCGCGCCGTGAAGCCGCGGATCTCGCCGCTGCTCCAGCTCTCGGGAAGCGCGGGAAAGAGCCCGAGAATTCCGGGCTGCGATCGGATGATCATGCTCGAGGCGAGCGCGGGCAGGCCTCCGCTCGCATCGACGTTGAAGATCACGCCCGCGTCGTGCGTGGAGACCATGTTGGGTTTCCAGTGGTCTCGGGCGAGTAGCACCACACAGCTCAATGCCAGCTCGGATTCGCCCAGGGCGCTCGCGGCGAGGCCGAGTTGCACGAGACCGAATGCCATCTCCATCCGACCCGGCGGCGGAGTCGGGTCTTCCAGGCGCCAGGCGAGTTTCTGCTCGATCGTGAGTCGGGCCGCCGCTCGCAGCTCCGGCGTGTTGAAGGCGTCATCGATGCCATACCAGAGCGGGTAGAGCTGCGAGGTATGCCGGTGTTCGAGGCGGTTGGCGTACTGCGGGTCGAGCCACTCGGCCACCGTGCCGTCAGGCGCCACCAGGTACGGAGGCAGGGAATCGCGCAGGTGCGACCACGCAGAACTGAACCGGTGGTCGTCGAGAACCCGCGCGAACTCCAGCCCGATCGCCACGGCATCCCGGATGATCGCAACGTCGCAGGTGGCGTCGACGGCCAGGGGGCTCGTGCGGCCGCCGGGAAGGTTCTCGGGGGAGTACGACGGCACGATGTGCAGGGCGCCCTCGTGCTCGACGAGTGCTGTCTCGTAGAACCGGAGAACCTGTTGCGCAAACGGCCAGGCCCACTCGCGGAGAAAGGCGATGTCTCCGGTGGTGCTGAAGTAGTCGAAGGCGAAGCGCAGCGCCCACCCTCCCGCCCCGACCCAGAACAGATGCGGGTAGTCGGCAACGAAGTGGTTCGCGCGGCCGTGTGTCGTGGCACGGGCGTTGAGGAGATAGCCCTCGGCAGCATAGAGTCGCGCGGCGTTCTCGACGTAGTCGTCGGTGAAGGCTCCGACCAGGTCGAAGTACGGCAGGAGCAGCTCGGGGTTCCCGGTCGACGCCAGGGCGGCGATCGCTCCGTTCTGCACGTTGCCGTTGAGCGTGTAGTCAGCAGACCACGCCGGTGTCCAGGTGCCCTGCCACACGCCCTGGAGCGTGGGTGGCAGGGCGCCGGTCGAGGAGATGATAGTGTGCCGGCCGGCAGCGAAAGCCGTTTCGATGACGGCGTTCACCGCGTCTGTGGTCGCGTTCTCGCGCCGGGCTTCTTCGAAGAGCTGTTCCGAGGTGAGGGTGGAGGGGTGTGGGCATCCATCGCCTCGGCCGAGGGTGAAAGAACTCGCAGCCATGAGAGACCCGTGGCTCGAGCGCTGCTGGCTGAGTGCCTGCTCCGGCGTTTCGGCGCTGGGCGAGAATCCGGGCAGCACGGGGGGAAGTTCACGCCCCGAGAGCGGATACGGAGTGACCTGCACTTCGATGACGAGGGGATGATCGGGGCTGACCGTGAGGCGCACCGCACCCTCGTCGCCACCCGCCGTCACAACACGGCCGGTGCCGGTGAAACGAACCGTCGTCAGCACTCCGGCGGCGGTTCCCGCTTCGCGCCCGGGTGCGCGAAGATCTAGCCAGAGGGCGCGGTCGGTGGCGCCGGCCAGAGAGGTCACGAAATCGAGGTAGTCGACGGCCCCCACGCCCACTCCGCTCGGCTCCACGACATTCTCGTTCGAGATGGCCAGGGTTCCGGTCGCATCGCGCTCAGACCGGATCGTGATGACGACGCGCGACGATGATCGAACGGCAAGGGTCGAGATCGACTGGCGATGCCCTTCTCCGCCCCACTCCACGGTGGCCTCGCCCGTGGTGAAGTCGACGGTGCGGAGATACTGCCCGGGTTCGCTCGGCGCATCGGGCCGCCACGACACTGACGCACAGGGCACCAGCGGGTCGGTCCAGATCAGTTCAGCCGGAGCATCTCCGTCGGCCGCCGCCCCGAGCATGATCTCGGAAGCGGTGCTGGAGTCGCCCTCGAACAACGCGCGCCTCAGCTCGCTGAGACTCGCCTTCATGTCTGGTGCCGGTGAACGACGGTTGGCGGGCAGAAAGAACTGCTCGTGGGCGAAAGTGATGCGGTGCTGCACCGGTGTGCCGTAGATGACGGCGCCGACCGTGCCGCTGCCGGAGACGATCCCGTCTGCCCAGGATAGGGCCTGGGTGGTGCTGGTGAACCCTTGCGGGCCGACCGGTTCAGCCATGGGTCACCGGGCACAAGACGATTCGAGTGTGGTCGAGCATCCGGTCGCCACCGACGAGGGTGACGGGAATGGCGTACGCCGTTTCGGAACTCGAGCGCCCGAGCCGCAGTTCGATGTCGCCCTGCTGCACGGTCCATTCCCTGGAGAGCCCGGTGAATGCGGTGAGCTCGGCACTGACGTCGAATGACACCGTCGTGCTCTGCCCGGGGTCGAGCTCGACCCGCGAATAGCCGATCAGGCGGCTCGCTGGTTGGACGACCTGGGCCGAATCACGGTGCAGGTACAGCTGCACGACATCGGCACCGGCGCGCTGCCCGGTGTTCGTGACCGTGACGCTGACGCGGGTTGAGGCGTCGGTCGCGAGCGAGAACGACTCACCGACCGGGCGACCGCCCACTCGTGGCCGGTCCCAGTCGAAGCTTGTGTAGCCCAAACCGTGGCCGAACGGGAACAGCGCAGTGGGGTCGATGTTCGACACCTCGCTCGGCCCGGCAAGGGGTGCTTGCAGGTAGGTGGACGGCTGCGAGCCCGGCAGCGCCGGAATGCTCACGGGGAGCCGGCCAGAGGGGTTGACCCTCCCGCTGATGGCTCCCGCGATGGCGCCGGCACCCTCTTCGCCGGGGAAGAACGTCTGGATGACCGCGGCGAGGCCGTCGACCAGCGAACCGAGGGCGTACGGGCGACCGGCGACGGCGACCAGTACGACGGGTGTTCCCTGGCTGCTGAGGGCTGCGACGAGCTCCTCCTGCACCCCGGGAAGCTGCAGTGATGGCGCATCGCAGCCCTCGCCCGAGGTGCCACGGCCGAACAGGCCGGCCCTGTCACCGACGACAGCGATCACGAGGTCGGCCGTGCGGGCGAGCTCGGCGGCGGCCGCGACGTGGGAGCGGTCGTCTCCGTCTATCGAGCAGCCTTCGGCAACGATGATCTCGCTGTTCGGGTACTCGGTGCGAACGGCCTCGGCCACGGTCCGGATCTCGACACCGAGCGCCACATCAGGATGATGCGAGCCGACGTGTGCCGGAAACGAATAGCAGCCCAGCAGGGTCAGTGCATCTGACGCGCTCGGCCCGATGATCGCAATGCGGGCAGGGGCCGAGGCGGGATCAAGCGGCAGGAGGCCGTCGTTCTTCACCAGCACAAGGCCCTGCTCGGCGATCGCCCTCGCGGTTTCGCGGTGCGAGGGCGGGTCGAGCGTGATGCGGCCGACGTTCGCGCCGGGGTCAGCCAGATCGCTCTCGCTGAAGCCTTCAGGCAGCGCGTCCCAGGTGTGATCGAGAAGACCGAGCTCGATCTTCTGCCGGAGCACGCGCCGTGCAGCCCGGTCGACATAGGACTCGGCAATGCGGCCCCGGTCGAGGGCATCGAGCAGCGGCGCACCGAAGGCCTTGCGGGTGGGGAGTTCGACGTCGACCCCGGCGGTGAGCGCGAGGGCGGCTGCGTCGCCCAGCGTCGGTGCCACCCGGTGGAGGGTGTGCAGGAAGGCGATGCCGAAGTAGTCGGCGACGACCGTTCCGTCGAAGCCCCATCTCTCGCGCAGGAGCCTGGTGAGCAGCGATGCGTCGGCGGCCGTGGGTACGCCGTCGATGTCGGTGTAGGCATGCATGACCGATCGCACTCCGCTGTGCTTGATCGCCATCTCGAACGGGGCGAGCAGGACGTCGTGCAGTTCGCGGTGGCCCACAGAGACCGGCGCCAGGTTGCGGGCGGCTTTCGAGGCAGAGTATCCGACGAAATGCTTGAGCGTGGCGACGATACCTGCCGATTCGAGACCCTGGATGTAGGCCGTGGCAATTGTTCCGACGAGGTGCGGGTCTTCGCCGATGGTCTCTTCGGTTCGGCCCCAGCGCGGGTCGCGGGTCACATCGAGCACAGGGGCCAGGCCCTGGTGCACGCCCACCGCACGCATACTTGTGCCGATCTGGGCCGCCATCGCCCTCACGATGTCGGGGTTGAACGTCGCACCCCAGGTCAATGGCACGGGGTAGGCCGTCGCGCCCCAGGCGGTGAAGCCGGCGAGGCACTCCTCATGGGCCACCGCCGGTATGCCGAAACGGCTGGCCGCCATGATTCGTCGCTGGCTGGTGGTGAGCGAGATCGCACCCACTGCGGCATCGACCGGGGCGGTGCCGAAGGGGCGGGTGAGTTGGCCGAGCCCGTTCGGGAGGAGATCGTCGAGGTCGAGCGTCTCCTCCATGTCGTGTTGGTGCGGCGCGACGTCGCCACCATCGGCGGAGGCGCCGACCCAGACTCCATAGAGTTGGCCGACCTTCTCTTCGAGGGTCATGTTCTGGAGCAGGTAGTCGACCCGTTCGGTGACGGTGAGCGCAGCATCCTGCCAGACCGGCACGGTGTCGAGCGTCGGTGGCTTCTCGAGGGTCATCTACTTTCCCCCCACGCCCATGAGACCGGAGACCAGGGCGCGCCGGGCGAACAGGTAGACGACCAGGATCGGCAGCGCCGAGAGAATGACCGCGGCGAGAAGCCCGGGCACGTTGGCACCGTACTGGTTGATGAAGGTGAAGAGGCCGAGGGTGACGACTTTCGTACCCTGCGACTGCGTGAGGATCAGAGGGAAGAGGAACCCGTTCCACGCCTGGAGTGCGGTGAAGACCGCAATGGTCGAGATGCCCGACTTCGAGAGCGGCAGAACGAGCGTGAAGAAGATCTTGCTGGGGCTCGCGCCGTCGAGCGTCATCGCCTCGTACAGTTCATTCGAGATGTCACGCATGCTGCCGGTGAGGATCAGCACACTGACAGGCAGTGAGAAGGCAGCAGTCGGCAGGATGATCGCCCAGAGGGTGTCGTACAGGCCGAGCTGGTTGATCAGAAGGAAGAGCGGAATGATCACGGCCTGCGAGGGGATCGCGAGGCCGAGCAGGAACACCCGGAACGTCGCCATATTGATGCGGCCCCGGCCCCGCACAACCCCGTAGGCCAGCGGCAGAACGAGCACCAGCACGAGGGCGACGACACCGATGCCGACGAGGACGGTGTTGAGCAGGTAGAGCAGGAATCCGTTCTGGAAGACGGAGGCGTAGTTCTCGAGCGTGAGTGAACTCGGAAGAGAGAGGGGCCCACCCTTGAGGTAGGAGGAGCGGGGCTGGAGCGAGGCCGAGAGTACGACGTACAGCGGCACGCCGACCACGATCAGCCAGAGGATCGAGCCGAATCCGGCGAAGATGTTCGTGCGCGGTCTCATAGCCCCTCCTGGGTGCTGGTCATCTTGTCGTAACCGGTGAGTCGCACCATCGCGATGGAGACCAGGGTGGCCACAATCACGAGCAGCAGCGCGATCGCGCTTCCGTAGCCCATATCGAAGCCCTTGAAGGCCGTCTTGTACATCAGGTAGGGGAGCGTTGTGGTGTCGGTGCCCGGGCCGCCTTGGGTCAGGATCAGCACCAGGTCGAAGGCGGTGAGGCCGCCGACGACCATGAGCACGGTCGACGTCACCATGGCGTTGCGCAGCTGCGGCAGGGTGATCGCGAAGAAGGAGCGCACGGTGCCCGCGCCGTCGATCGAGGCGGCTTGGTACAGAGTCGGCGAGATCGCCCGGGCGGCACCCTGGTAGATCAGTGTGTGGAACGGGATGAACTGCCAGCTCGAGACGATGATGAGCGCGGCGACCGCGCCCGTCAGCGTACCGAGAAAGCTGCCGTCACCGCCGAAGATCTTGGCCAGTTGGCTCGGAATTCCGAAGTTCGGGTCGAGCAGCTGTTTCCACATGATCGCCGTGGCAGCCGACGAGAGCAGAAGCGGGAGGAAATAGATGGCAGACAGCACCGCGCGGTTCTTCTGGAAGCCGGCCGCCCACACCCCCAGCAGCAAGCTGAGCGGAACCTGCACAACGATCGTGCCGACGAGGAGAACCAGCGTGATGCCGATGGCCTGGGGCATGACCGGGTCGCTGAAGAGCTTCGCCCAATTGTCCAGTCCGGTGAATTCCGGTGTGCCGAGCCCGTTCCACGAGGTGAACGAGAGATAGGCGACTCCCACCAGCGGTACGACCGCGAAGAGGGCGAAGAACAGGGTGCCCGGCAGAATCCACAGAGAGCTCGGCCGACCTACTGACAGGCCGACCGAACTCTGTGTCTTGTGCCGTGGCAACGTCATGGTGCGAGTGCTCACGGTTGACTTCCTTGTGGTTACTTGAGCGCCAGTACGGCGGCCACGAACTGTTCCGGCGTGTCCTGGCCGTTGAACAACTTCTGCAACTCGGTGAGGAGCGGTGCTGAAATGGTGGGGCTGATGGCCTGGTCCCAGGAGAGCTGGAAGCTGGGCGCATTCTTCACGAGGTCGAACTGGAAGTTCGCGAAGTCGGGGTTCGGCGTCGTGTCGAGTTTGGTGGCGGTGGCCGTGGTTGTCGGAACTTCGCCACCGGCGAGCAGGGCATCCGTGTATTCGGCTGACGAGAGCGATTTCAGGAACGCGATTGCCGTGTCAGGGTACTTCGTCGCAGAGTTGACCGAGAAGTAGTTCGACGGATTGCCGACGACGTCGCTGGGGTCTCCGGCACCGCCGGCGACGGAGGGGAACGCCACATAGCCGAGATCGTTCTTCGCGAAGTCGGGGTTCTCGCCCAACTGGGTCGCGAATTCCCAGGTACCCATGAGCTGCATGCCGGCCCGACCCTCAGCAAGGAGAGTCGACGTGCCGCCAGAGCCGTAGTTGACTGATCCGAAGTTGGTACCGAAGGCGCCGGCATCGACGAGGGTCTTGATCTGCGTGGCGGCTTCGAGGATCGCGGGGTCAGACCATCCGGTGGTGTCTCCGCCTTCGATCTTCTTGAAGACTTCGGGGCCGCCGATGCGGTCGACCAGGTATTCCAGCCACATCAGTTCGGTCCATGATCCGGCGCCGGCGAGGGCGAATGGCGTCACGCCCGCAGCTGCGAGCTTGGGGATGTCGGCCATCACGTCGGCCATGCTCGTCGGGGCCGTGACCCCGGCAGACGACAGCACTGACTTGTTGTAGAACATCACGACCGGCTGGGTGCCGCGCATCGGGACGGCGTACTGCTTGCCGTCGATCTGCCCGACATCGAAGATCGAGGGGACGAACGCGTCTTTGAATGACGGGTCCTTTGCGATCGCGTCGTCGAGGCTGAGGAGCTTTCCGGCGTCGACGTAGTCACGGATGCTGCCGCCCGACCAGTTGAAGAAGATGTCCGGCGCCTGGTTCGAGCCCATCGCGGTGCGGACCTTGTCCTGGTAGCCGTCGTTCGCGATCTCGTTGTACACGATCTTCACGTCGGAGGTCTTGTTGAACGTTTCGACGGCCGCCTTCTGGGCCGAGTCGAGCTGGTCCTGGAGCACCCACAACTGGATGCTCTTGTCTCCTCCACCTGCTGCACCGCCCGACGACGCGCACGCGCCGAGGCCGAGCACCAATGAGCCTGCAATTCCGAGCGAAACGAGTGCCTTGACCCGCTTGTTCTTGATGTTCAACGTTGAACCTTTCGAAAGTTTCGATGTTATAGTCGAAATGTGATTGGACTGTTGTCACTATAGGTCAGATGAATTGCGGCGTCAACTGAAAATTCGACCCCTTATTCTCTCTCGAAAACCAGATTGATTGGACGCATGGCAAAGAACGGCAATGATGCCCGCAACGAAGTTCGGCTCGATCGCATCGCACTCGATGCCGGAGTATCGATTGCCACCGTGTCGAAGGTCCTCAATGGTCGATCCGACGTCGCCCAGAGCACCCGCGAGAGGGTCGAGGCACTTCTGGCGCACCAGGGGTACGAGCCTCGAGCGGTTCGCAAGCGATCGAAGATGATCGAGCTCGTCTTTCATGAACTCGACTCCGCGTGGGCGATCGAGGTCATCCGCGGCGTCGAGCGTGTCGTTCGGCAGATGGACCTGAGTCTCATCCTTACAGAGAGCGGCGACCGTCACTCGCCCGGAACGAGATGGATAGCGGGCGTGCTGGAGCGCCGCCCGCTGGGGGTCATACTGGTGTTCTCCGACTTGACGGCCGACGAGAAAGCCAAACTGCGTACCCGGGACATCCCCTTCGTCATCGTGGATCCCGCGGGCGACCCGGCTCCAGACGTTCCTGCCATCGGCTCGGCGAACTGGGCCGGGGGCCTCTCGGCGACACGGCATCTCGTCTCGCTGGGGCACCGTCGAATCGGCATGATCAGCGGCCCCGATGACATCATGTGTTCTCGTGCGCGCGTCGACGGCTACCGCGCAGCACTCCAGGAGGCGGGGATCCCCTTCGATCCAGCGCTCGTGCGTGAAGGTGACTTCCACGTCGAGGGTGGTGCGGCCGGCGCCAGGGAGCTTCTCGGCCTGGCCGAACCGCCGACGGCCATCTTCGCTGGCAGCGATCTGCAGGCGATGGGCGTGTACGAGGCTGCTCGCGAGCGTGGCCTGACGATTCCGCGCGACCTGTCTGTCGTCGGGTACGACGACCTCCAGGCATCGGCATGGCTTGGCCCGCCCTTGACGACGATCCGTCAGCCGCTTGCCGAGATGGCTGAGCAGGCCACGCGGCTGGTGGTTCGCCTGGCCAGTGGTGAGAAGGTCGACACGGTTCGTCTCGACCTCGCCACCAGCCTGGTTTCTCGCCTCAGCTGCGCGGCACCTCGTAGCTGAAGGCAGCGAGGTGGAGTGGGCCTCCCGAAGAGGTCGTGAAGTATGGCCCGACGAGGCTGCCGATGAAGCCGCCTGCCGTTTCCGTACTGAGAATGCGGGCATCTGCCACGCCGATCGTCGTGACGCTGCCTCTGTGTGCCAGGCGGAACTCGACATTATCGCCTGAGAGTCGGCCGATGAGGCTCATGCCCGCCCGGCCTCCGTCATCGACAGGTACCGAACTCTGAGCGACGACCGTGCTCACACCACCAGCCGTCTCGACCACCGCGCAGGAGGCGGTTCCGTGTTCGAGCGTCACTGCGAGCCTGGCATTGTGTGACGAGTTCTGGAGGAACAACAGACCGAATTCGGCACGGGCGGCCAGATCATCCGGTGGCACGACAATGGCGGTGATATCGACACCGTGGTGCGCCAGCCGGCGCCCGACGAACCCTGATTCGCCCGCATCGTTGACGTCGGGGCCGCCCAGAAGCGGCAGGCCGCGTTCAGAGGGAGCGCCCAGTCGGGGGTTGCTGCGGGGTGCCAGCCATCCCCCGTCTGGTGCAGTCGCGCCCGTCAGGTCGAGGTGGTAGCTGAAGGGCTCGACGCCGGTGCCACGCTCTTCCCGCAGGGCGTCGCTGAGCATACCGACTCCGGGATTGAAGACGGGCCAGCCCTGCTCCCAGGCGACGGGAACGGCGAACGTCTCGCGGCCGAGAAGCGTGTGCCCGCTCGCTGGCCGTGTGCCGAGCAGGAGGGCGAACCAGTTGCCGTCGGCGTTCTCGACGAGGTCGGCGTGGCCGACGCACTGCACGGGGTAGTCGGTGCCGAGGTTCCGGTGGGTGAAGACCGGGTTTCGGGGGCAGCCTTCGTAGGGCCCCGTGATCGAACGCGATCGCGCCACTACAACAGAGTGGTTGCCCTCGGTGCCGCCCTCGGCGGTCAGCAGGTAGAACCAGCCGTCGCGTTTGTAGAGGTGCGGGCCCTCCGACCAGACGCCGCCCTTGACGGCACCATTCCAGATGACGAATTCCTGGCCGACGAGCCGTTCATCGTTCAGATCGAGACGACGGAGCCAGATCTCGGTCTGGCCCTCGTACTCCCCGTGTTCGACGAGTCGGCAGCCGGCCCACCAGGCATCGTCGCCGTCGAAGAACAGGTCCGGGTCCATGCCGACCGCGTCGGGGAGGAACACCGGCGCCGACCATGGGCCGGCCGGGTCGGTTGCGCTGGTGTAGAACGACCCAGCACCCGTCGGGGTACCGACGACGGTGCAGACAATGTAGAAGACCCCCCGGTGATGGCGGATGGTCGGGGCATAGAGCCCGCCGGAGTCGGGTGCTTCGCGCAGGTCGATGAGCTCGCCGGTCACGACGTTGCCGAGCTGATGCCACGTCACCAGGTCGGTGCTCGAATGAAGCGGGAGCCCCGGCTGATAGTGGAACGTCGAGTTCACAAGGTAGTACAGCGAACCGACGCGGCACACCGAGGGATCGGGGTAGAGGCCCGGGAGCACGGGAGTTGCACCCGTGGCGACGGGCGTCATCGCCTGCCAGCCCAGTAGCTGCCCGACGGGTAGGAGAATTCCTCGATGGTGCTGTCGTACATTTCTGCACTGTACCCCGGCGCCTGGGGGAGCCGGTACGCTCCGTCGGTGACGACGCAAGGCTCGACGAAATGCTCATGCAGGTGGTCGACGTATTCGGTCACGCGGTTCTCCAGCGAGCCCGAGATCGCGACGTAGTCGAACACCGAGAGGTGCTGGACGAGTTCGCACAGGCCCACCCCGCCAGCATGCGGGCACACAGGGACCCCGAACTTCTGGGCCATGAGGTACACCGAGAGTATTTCGTTGATGCTGGCAAGTCTGGCGGAGTCGAGTTGGCAGAAATCGATTGCTTCGGCCTGGAACATCTGCTTGAAGAGCACCCGGTTCATGCCGTGTTCTCCGGTGGCGACACCCACAGGGGCGACGGCCCGGCGCACGGCCGCATGACCCAGAATGTCGTCCGGGCTGGTCGGTTCCTCGATCCAGAGGGGCCGGAACTGCGCCAGCGCGTTGACCCATTCGATGGCAACAGGCACGTCCCAGACCTGGTTCGCATCGATCATGAGGTTCGCGTCGTCGCCGATCACCTCACGGGCGATCGAACAGCGCCTGATGTCGTCGTCGAGATTCGCCCCCACTTTGAGTTTGATGTGCCGGTAGCCCGCATCGACGGCCTCCTGGCACAACCGGCGCAGCTTCTCATCCGAATACCCCAGCCACCCGGCGCTGGTGGTGTAGCACGGGTAGCCGCTGGCTTCGAGCTGCGTGATCCTCTCCTGGCGGGTCGGAGCCTGTCTCTGGAGGATGGCCATCGCTTCCTCTCTCGTGAGCGCGTCAGAGAGGTACTGGAGGTCTGCGACGTCGACGAGTTGCTCGGGTGACATGTCGGCGAGCAGTCTCCAGAGCGGCTTGCCCGCGCGCCGGGCGGCCAAGTCCCACAGCGCATTCATGACTGCTGCCATCGCCAGATGTTCGACGCCCTTCTCGGGCCCGAGCCAGCGGAGCTGCGAGTCGGACTTGAGCTCGCGGTACGCCCCGCCCAGGTCGTCGAGCAGGTCGTCGACATCGCGGCCGATGAGCGGTTCGGCACGCTGCCGGGCAGCCAGAACGCAGATGTCGTTGCCCCGACCGATCGTGAAGGTGAACCCGAACCCACTCAGCGAGGCATCGTCCGTGTGCAGGATGACGTAGGCGGCCGAATAGTCACCATCTTTATTCATCGCATCGGATCCGTCTGCCGACAGCGACGTGGGGAAGCGAACGTCGTGCACGCTCACTCTCGTGATCTGGGTCATGGGCGCCTTTGATTAGATGTATCGATGAATTCGGTTCTGAATTGGCCCGCTCAAGCCGGACCGATCCAGTATAGATCAGATGAATAATGGAGAATAGCGATTTCATTCAGAAGAAATGCCGGAATTGGCTAAACTTCGGATATGTCTGATGAATCGTCGCTCTCTCAAACAGATGTCGTGGTCTTCGGCATCAAGCAGATGATCCTCGACGGGGAACTGACCCCGGGTGCCCGGCTGCCGATCGAGAAAGATCTGGCGCCTCGTCTGAACGTGTCACGAGGTTCACTGCGCGAAGGTGTGAGGGCGCTGTCGATCATGGGTGTTCTGGAGACCCGCCAGGGCGCCGGAACATTTGTGACGGCCCTTGACCCCTCACTACTGCTCGCGCCGATGGGGTTCGTCGTCGATCTCCAGCACGCCGCCGGCATCGAGAACGTGCACACCGTGCGGCGAATCCTCGAGACGGCTGCAGCGGGCCGGGCGGTGTCACAGATGACGCAGTCGCAGCTCGACGAAGCGTCCCGCATCCTGGACCGCAGCGAGGTCGCCATCAGCTCCGACCCGATTGACCATGAGACCGCGCTGGACTGCGACATCGAATTCCATCGGCTCATCTCCGCCAATTCCGGCAATGCCGTGCTTGCTGCCCTGATCGAGGCGCTCTCGAGCCGCACGGTGCGCGGGAGGCTCTGGCGCGCAATCGCTGACGAGAACGCACTGTTTGTGACGCTCGCCGAACACCGGGCCATTCTCGCGTCGATCGCCAAGCGTGATCCCGAGGCTGCCCAGCTGAGGATGGGCGCACACCTTCTCGCCGTCGAGGAATTCCTCGCCGAGCACGAACCCGATCAGACGGCTGTCTGAGCGAGCCTCGCGCGTTCGAGACGAGCGGGGTCGAGGGTGTAGAACTCGGCCGCCGTTCCGCCGAGCATCCGGCCTGCTTCTGTCGGCGATAACTCGCCGATGAGCGACGAGAGTGCAGACCACACGCGGTCGTAGCCGCCGGCGAGCTCGCAGACGGGCCAGTCGCCGCCGAACATGAGACGCTCCGCCCCGAACGCCTCGAGAGCACGATCGAAGAAGGGCGCGACCGCCTCCGGGGTCCACGCCGAAGTGTGGCCCTCGGCGGAATACAGGCCGGAGACCTTGGCATGGACGCGAGGGTTCTCTGCGGCATCACGAAGGAGTCTCCACCATGCCTCAGGGGTGTCGTCTGAACGCCCGATCGGAGGTTTGCCGAGGTGGTCGATCACGATGTCCAGGGCGGGAAAACGCTCAGACATCCATTGCACGTGCTGCAGGTGACGCGGCAGTTCGGCGACGAGGTCGAACGGGGTCCCGCTCGCTTCGAGAAGTCTCAGCCCGTCCATGACCTCGGGTCTCCTCAGCCAGTCGGCATCCTCTTGGTCGTGAATCAGATTCCGGATGCCCACCACCAGCTCATTCCGGTGCAATCGGTTGAGCTCGTGCTCGGCCTGCTCCGGTTGGTCGAGTGGAATCCAGCCCACGACGCCCACGATCCGCGGCCATCGCTCCGCAACGTCGAGCATGTACTCCGTGTCAGCCGAATTGTCGGCAGACTGCACCAGGATCGCCGCGTCGAGTCCCGACCGCGCGAGCAGCGGTGCCGCATCCTCGAAATGCATCGGGCGGTCTATCGGTGCGTGTTGGGCCCCGAGCCAGGCGTAGTGCACACGGCCGGGATCCCAGACGTGCAGGTGAGCGTCGATGCGGGTGTCTCTCACGCAGAGCCGACCGATTCTTCGCGGAGCAGGCCGGCCGAGACCAGGTCGCTCCAGAGACCGACTGGTATCGAGGCCCCAGCACGTTCGATCGTGCCCCTGACCTGCCCAGCCGTGCGGGCACCGACCACCACCGAGGCCGTGGAGGAGTGCTGCAGGGGGAACGCCAAGGCAGCTTCCGGCAGCGTCACAGAATGGCTCTCGCAGATGTCGGCGATGCGGTTTGCGCGCTCGATGAGCTCGGGCGGGGCAGGAAGGTAGTCGAACTTGGCGTCTGCCGGTGGACGCCTCTGCGCCAGAAGGCCTGAGTTGTAGACGCCGGCGATGACGACGCCGACTCCGCGGTGCTCGGCTGCCGGCAGCAGATCGTCGAGCGCACCCTGTTCCAGGAGTGTGTAGCGACCGGCGCACATCACAACGTCGACATCGCTCTCAGCGACGATTCTCGCCAGTGCTGCGGAGTCATTCATGCCTGCGCCGATGGCCGTGATCACTCCCTCGTCGCGAAGGCGAGCCAGAGCGGGCAGGGCCTCGGCGATCGCCTGGTCGAGGTGGTCGTCTGGGTCGTGGAGGTAGACGATGTCGACTCGGTCAAGGCCCAGGCGTTCGAGGCTCTGCTCGAGCGAGCGCCGTACCCCGTCGGCCGAGAAGTCCCACTTGCGTCGCAACGAAGCGGGCACATCGAACCCCTCGTCATCGCGGGTATGGGCACCAGCGGGGTTCGCGACGAGGAGCCTGCCGACTTTGGTCGACAACACGTACTCATGACGCGGGTGCGCACGAAGCTCTCTGCCGAGCCGCCGTTCCGAGAGCCCGAGGCCGTAGTGCGGGGCTGTGTCGAAGTACCGGATGCCCGCTTCCCACGCCTCGCTGACGGCGCCCTCGACCTCGGCATCGCTCGTCGCGCGGTACAGGTTGCCGAACTGCGCGGCTCCGAGGCCCAACTCGGAGACGTCGAGCCCACGCACTGTGCGGTGTTTCACAATGACCCTTCGATTCACGCGGGTCGCGGGCGGAGCGAATCCATGCCGCCGTCGACAGCGAGAATGATACCGTTCGTGCTGCCCGAGCTCGGCGACGCCAGGTAGGCGACGGCCTCCGCGACTTCTTCGGGACGAACAAGGCGCTTTGTGGGCTGCCGGTTCTCCAGCGCCGCCCGCTCGGCCTGCGGGTCTTTCGCTCCGTCGAGAAGCCGCCCCACCCACGGGGTGTCGGCCGTACCCGGCGCGACGGCATTCACGCGGATGCCATACGGCAGGCAATCGACTGCCACGGCACGAGTCAGGGCTGAGATCGCGCCCTTCGACGCCGAGTAGAGGGCCCGGTCAGGCAGCCCCGCCGATGCCGCGATCGATGAGGTGAACACGATGGCCGCGGCGGATGACCGGCGCAGGTGTGGCATGGCCGCTCGCACCGTGCGGGCGGAGCCGATGACGTTGACGTTCAGAACGCGCGCCCACTCCTCGTCGTCGTTCGCCTCGATGTCACCCTGTGCCCCGATGCCCGCGTTCGCGACGACGATGTCGAGCTGGTGTGCTTGCCTGATGACCTCGTCGATCGCTGCCTCGACACTCGACGAGCTGCCGATGTCGCAGACGATGCCGACCAGGGGCAACTCGACCCTCTCGATCGTGAGATCGAGACAGTACACAGTCGCGCCGCGACTGCTCAGCTCCCTGGCGATGGCCGTGCCGAGCCCGGATGCGCCTCCCGTCACCGCAGCGACGAGCCCTTCGTACGGCAGGGGGATACGGGAATCGGTCACAGTGTGGTTCCTTGCCTGATGAGCTGGCGCTGGGCGCCCAGCCCGGTGATCGTGGAGGTGTATTCGTCGCCGTCGCTGAGGTAGGGGAACCGGCCAGAGAGAGCCACGCCCTCCGGGGTGCCGGTGTTGATGAGGTCTCCCGGCTCGAGCACCATGTACTGGCTGAGGCGCAGCACGATGTCGGCGCAGGCGAAGATCAGATCGCTGGTCGTCGAGTCCTGGCGGGGCTCGCCATTCACTGCCGACGCGAGACGCAGCCCGCTCCCGTCCCCGACTTCAGCGGTCGGTACGAGCCACGGCCCCAGGGGATTGAACGTCTCGGCGCACTTGCCCTTGCTCCACTGGCCACCGGAGATCTCCAACTGGTATTCGCGCTCAGAGACATCGTTCGAAATGGTGAAACCGGCAATGGATGCCAGAGCCTCTGCGTGGCTCTGCAGGTATCGCGCGCGTCTGCCGATCACCAGGCCGAGTTCGACCTCCCAGTCGGTCTTCACCGACCCTGGAGGAAGGAGAACGGTGTCGTAGGGCCCGACGACGGTGTTCGGGTGTTTGAAGAAGATCACCGGCTCTGTGGGAGGCTCCGCGCCTGATTCGGCAGCGTGGGCTGCGTAGTTCATGCCCACACAGACGACCGCACCCGGTCTCGCAATCGGTGCGCCGATCCGCTGGCCCGTGCCGTCGCCCGGATCGTCGATCGCCGTCAAACCGCCCTGGTCCAGAGCGATCTGCACCTGTTCGATGCCTCCACGTTCAAGGAATGACCCGGTGATGTCGTCGGTGATCGTCGAGATGTCGAACAACTGCCCGCGATCATCCATCACCGCAGGTGCTTCCAGGCCTGGGGGGCCCAACCGCAGAAACTTCACTGTGACCTCACACTTCTCGGTTCATGACGAACGACAGATACATCATATGTCATTGAGAAGATTGAGAGAGATACCGTGCTGATTTCAGTCAATTACCCGATTACATCGGATGTATCTCTGTCAGGGGCGGACGGCGGCCGCGCCCTGGATGCGCTCGAGCAGCGCGATGTTCTGCATCGTGTGCGCCAGAAGCAGCCGGTGATCCAGCGGTGCCCTCTGTCGCACGGCTGCGCTGACACCCTCGATTTCATAGGCGAATCCCGCCGCAGCCGAGTCGACGGTGAAGTGTTCGACGCGGCCGTCGTTCCAGCCGATGGTGAGTTCGGCCGGGCTGTAGATCTCACGCAGCTCCACCCACGCGTTCTCGAACTGCAGCTGGGCAGCCGAAGGGGCGGCGCCCGACGAGTCTGCGGCAAAGCTGCCGCCGAACTGCGCGAAGGACGTGTCGCGGCTGAGCAGCACAGCGGTCGCGAAATCCGTCCCATCGGCGGTGCGCTGCGAGGTGGCGGCTATCGAGGCGGGCTCGTGGAACCCGCTGTCGACTGCCGTGAGGATGGCCAGGGGATACACCAGGCACTCCCAGAGAAAGCTGCCACCGAGTTCAGCCGTCAGGGCGCGATGGCCCCTGGGAACGCCGATCGGCCCCGCGTTCGCCGTGAAGGCCCGCAGCGCGCCCAGCGAACCCGAGTCGACGAGGCCGAGCAACTGGGAGACCAGGGGATTGAACAGCGTCCACATGCCCTCGATCGCCAGCGTCGGGCGATCGCCGAGCTCTTGGGCGATGGTCTCGGCATCGCTCGAGTTCAGCACCAGCGGTTTCTCGACCACAACGTGTTTGCCGTGGCCGATGGCCAGCAGGGCATCATCGCGATGGCGGTGCTGGGGGGTTGCGATGTAGACGGCTTCGATGGCCGGGTCGCTCACCAGTTCTTCGTAGCTCCCATATGCCCTGGCGCCGTCGCGGCCTTCTGTGAAGGCTTCGGCGCGGCCGAGGGAACGGCTGGCCACGGCGCTCAGCGTTGCGACCGAGGAGCGCTCGAGCGCCCCGCTGAACTCGGCGGCGATCATCCCTGTTCCCAGGATGCCCCACCGCACAGGTGCGTCAGTCATTTGGTGTTCTCCGGGTAGCTCACAAAGGCGAATCGAGTCGAATCAGGACTCCAGCTGTTGACGTTCAGGCTGCCCTGGCCGCCGAAGACGCGGGCGACCGTGCGGGGCGAACTCCAGTCGTCGATGTCGACGATCTTGATCTCGACCCAGACGTCGGGTGGATGCCCTTCGGTACCGGGTGGAAAGGAGATGTAGCTCGCGTGCCTGCCATCCGGCGAGATGTGCGGAAACCAGTTGACGTTCTCATCGAAGGTGAGCTGTTCGAGATCCGATCCGTCAGCGCGCATTCTGCCCAGCTGCGCGTGCCCGTCGAACCGTTCGGTGTTGACGTAGAGCCACTCGCCGTCGGGGGAGTATTCGGAGCCGTCGAAGGGCGACACGCCCTCCGTCAGCCGCCGGTAGTCGTCACCGGCCGATGACACAGTGAAGACGTTCGCGTGCGCCCACCAGTTGTCTCCCTCCGGTTCCAGACCGATGAAGGCGAGCCGCTCGCCGTCGGGGCTGACCCCGTGCAAGAAGTGCATCAGCCCGGCGATCTCTGGGTTCCCGGTCACCAGCACCCCCTCACCGCCGGCAAGTGGTGCGCGGTAGATCTGCCAGTCGTTGGCAGAGAGGTAGATGTGTTCGCCATCGGGGTCGAGCACGTGATCGTTGTTCAGGTCAGGAACCCCGCTGAGCTCGACAGCGATGAGATCGCCGTCGAGTCCGAGCCGCCACAGCCCACCGGCACCGTTCAACACGAGACGGCCGTCGCTAGCCCAGTTCGGTGCCTCCAGGAGAAGAGAGTCGCTCCGGTAGATCTCGGTGGTGCGTTCCAGCAGCCGATCGTAGATGCTGACCGCGGTCGATTGTGCGGTGCCAAGTGTTCTCAGGTCCATGTTTCTCTCCCCACTGGCAGCTTCGTTGCCGCGCGGTACGTGTACATCGACGGTAGACGCATTCACTGAAGGCGTTCTACGACCTTCATGTGCTTTTTCAGAGCACAGAAGCAGCGCGTCTTCTGCTCTGAAAAAGTACAGAAGGTGCTTTGAAAGGGCGATAATGCGAGGCTACCTTGTGGTGTGGGCCCGAACCGGCCTTCCCGAAAACTCAAAGAGGAGTAGCAATGAAACACAGCAGAATTCGCTGGGGCGTGGGTGCGGTATCCGCCGGCACAGCCCTGGTCTTCGTTCTCTCTGGTTGTGCCAGCGGGAGCACCCCGCAGGCGTCGAAGGATGCGAACACCTTCAGTGTCATCTACAGCGTGGACAAGATCGACGAGAACCAGACGGCGTACATCAAGTTCATGACGGATGAGGTGGCAGTCCTGAACGCCAAGGGCAAGCACATCACCTTCGAGTCGTACGACGCAAACGGCAGTGTCGACAAGCAGATCTCCGATGTGCAGACGGCGCTTCAGAAGCACCCCGATGTGATGATCTTCTCGGCCGTCGACCCGGCCGGGTCGCTGCCCGCTGTTCAGGCCGCGAAGGATGCGGGGGTGAAGACGATCGACTTCCGCCCCTCCGACCCCGAGCCCGATGTCTACGATGTCGCCTTCGGAGCGAGCGAGAAGGACTACGCAGCGGCAACGACCGACTGGATGAAGAGCCTGCTCGACGCCGACCCCAAACTGACGCTCAATGTCGGACTGATCTACGGGGCTGCGGCGCAGACTCCGCAACTCATCCGAGAAGACGGAGTCAAGGCGTTCGCCACGGCAAACCCTGACCGCGTGAAGATCATCGGCGAACAGTACGGCAACTGGCAGACCGACATCGCCCAGAACACCACCGCCGACTGGCTCCAGTCCCACCCGGAAGTCAACCTCATCTCCGCCGCGAACTCCACGATGGGCCAGGGTGCCTCGAACGCACTCACCACGGCTGGCGTACGCAACAAGGTGCTCGTCTCCGGTTACGACATCAACCAGTCCAGCCTCGACGCAGTCAAGAGCGGCGCGATCGATTTCACGACCGGAGTTCTCGGCCCGGACTACGGCCAGATCATCGATGTGGCAGCCGGCCTGATGGACGGCTCGTTCACCGACAAGGTCTACTCGATCAAGCCGGTCTACTCCGTGACCACCACGAACGTCGATGACGTCATTTCGAAGTTGAAGGGCTGACCCAGCCCCTGAAGCCGGGCCCGGTGTACGACTCCGGGCCCGGCATCTCGTCACACACGAAGGTGAAAACAATGTCTACAACCATGGCCAGTCGCGGGGACTTCATCGTCCAACGTATTCTTCTCGGCAACAAGGCGGCCCTGTTCGCCGTGATCTTCGGGGTCGCCCTCTCGATCGGCAGCCCCTACTTCCTCACGGCGTCGAACCTCGGTTCCCTGCTCGACCAGATCGTCGTCATCTCGATCGTCGCCTTCGGGTTCACGTTCCTCCTTGGTGCGGGCGAGATCGACTTGTCGATCACCGGGGTCGTTCCGCTTGTCGGCGTCATCTCCGCCAAGTCGATGACCGAGTTCGGCTTCCCCGCCTGGGCGGCCGTCCTCGTCGGCATCGTGGTCGGCGCACTCTGCGGGCTCATCAACGCCGCTATCGTGAATCTGTTCGAGCTGCCCGCATTCATCGTGACCTTCGCCGCTGGAGCCGTGTACATCGGTATCACCTACGTCATCACGAACCTCGTTCCCGTCTCGCAGCTCCCTCCCGCCTTCGTCGCAATCGGCCAGGGACGAGTGGGCGTCATCTCGGTGGCCACGCTGATTCTGATTCCCGTTTTCGCGCTGTTCGTGGTCGTGTCTCGTTCCACCGTCTTCGCCCAACATCTCATCGCCATGGCTGTCAGCCCCCAGGCAGTCAGAGTGGCCGGTATCAGCATCCCCTGGATGCGTGTGCGCCTGTTCACCATTGCCGGCGCCTGTTACGGGTTCGCTTCGGTGCTCCTCACGGCACGATCGGCATCCGCACAGATCTCTGCGGGCTCGACCCTCCTGCTGCTCGTCGTCGCAGCGGTCGTCATCGGGGGCACCCCCCTGCTCGGCGGAAAGATCGCAATGGTCGGCACGCTCTTCGGCTGCCTCGTCATCGGCATGATCAGCAACGGCATGAATCTCCTGGGTGTGAACGCCAACTTCCAGATCATCTGGCAGGGTCTGTTGATCCTTCTCGCCCTGTTCATCGATGTGAACTCGACCAAGCTCGCCGCCCGGATGGCAAAACGGCGAATGATGAGAACCCGAGTGGAGATCTGAGAACGATGACTACGACAATCGAGCCCGGCGCAACGCGCGTCGCCGCTGTCAGTATGCGCAACATCGACGTGGCTTTCGGAGGCGTCCATGCGGTGAGGGATGTGTCGATCGACCTGTATTCCGGTGAGGTCGTTGCACTGCTCGGCCACAACGGTGCCGGAAAGTCCACTCTCGTCAGTATTCTGGCCGGGGCGACCATCCGCGACAGCGGCACCATTCTCATCAACGGAGCTGAGGCGCAGATCGACTCTCCCCGCACTGCGCGCGACGCGGGTATCGAGACGATCTTCCAGAATCTTGCGCTCGCAGACAACCTCGATGCCCCATCGAACCTGTTCCTCGGTCGAGAGATGCGAACTTTCGGGTTCTTTCGCAAGAAAAAGGCGATGGCTGCCGCCGCGGCGGAGGTGCTCCAGCGCATCAATCCACGCTTCAAGAACCTCGACGACCAGGTGCGCAACCTCTCCGGGGGCCAGAGGCAGTCGATCGCCATCGCCCGAGCGGTGTACTTCAATGCCCGGGTCATCATCTTCGACGAACCGACCGCGGCCCTGGGGCCTGCGGAATCGAAGCTGTTCCAGGAACTGGTGACCCGCCTGAAGTCAGAGGGTGTTGCCATTCTGATCATCAGCCACGACATCCACGAAGTCTTCGAGCTCGCAGACAAGCTGGTCGTCATGACCGACGGCAAGGTCGTCGGCCGGCTCAACACGGCAGAAGCCACCAAGCAGCAGGTACTCTCGATGATCATCCTGGGTGGTTCTGACGATGGGGATTCCGACGCCGCGAAGTCGTTGGTGGAGTCACTCCTGTGAACACAGGGGTGCCGTCACTGAACATCGGGATGGTCGGGCATGCGTTCATGGGTGCAGCCCACAGTCACGCGTGGCGCAACGCCGCGAGGGTCTTCGACTTGCCGCTCGAGCCGCGAATGGTGGCCGTGGCCGGTACCTCCCCTGAGCGCACCGCAGCTGCTGCACAGCGGCTGGGCTGGTCCGAGGCAGTCACCGACTGGCGTGAACTGATCGAGCGTGACGATATCGACGTCATCGACATCTGTACTCCCAGTGACACTCACCGTGAGATCGCCGTCGCTGCACTTGCAGCAGGCAAGCACGTGCTGTGCGAGAAGCCCCTGGCCAATTCGCTGGCTGAGGCCGACGAGATGGCTGAAGCGGCGCGAAAGGCGGCCGAGCTCGGAATCTGGGCGTCGTGTGGCTTCACGTATCGCCGCCAGCCGGCGGTGGCATTGGCCCGCCAGCTCATCCAGGATGGCTCGCTGGGAACGATCCGCCACGTGCGCGTGACCTATCTGCAGGACTGGCTGAGCAACGAGAAGGCGGAGCACAGTTGGCGCCTGGACGCCAGTCGCTCGGGCTCTGGTGCGCTGGGTGACCTCGGCGCCCACGCAATCGATCTTGCGCAGTGGGTGCTGGGCGAGAAGATCACGACGCTGAGCGCTCGAACGCGAATCTTCGTGGATGCCAGGCCCTCGGCCGGCAGCGGAAACCTCGAGCCGGTGACCGTCGACGATGCCGCCTTCGTTCTCGCAGAGTTCTCCGATGGCGTGATCGGCACGATCGAGGCCAGCCGGTATGCGTTGGGCCGCAAGAATGCCTTCGGGTTCGAGATCAACGGATCGAACGGTTCAGTGGCCTGGGAATTCGAGCGCAACAACGAGCTCCAGCGGTATGACGGCGGCGCTGACCCACGAAGCGCTGGTTTCACCCGCGTGCTCGTGACAGAACCATCCCACCCCTATCTCCAGAACTGGTGGCCCGCTGGGCACACCCTGGGGTACGACCATGCCTTCGTGAACCAGGCGGCCGATTTTGTGACGTCGATCTGCGCGGGCCTCCAGCCCACCCCGTCGTTCGCTGACGCCGCCTATGTTCAGCGTGTTCTCTCGGCCGTACAGCTGAGCGAGAACTCCCACCAGTGGCAAGCAGTGTGACTTGCCGAGAAATGAGGAACAGAAATGAATGAATCCGACGACGGCTTCGAGCCGCTCTTCAACGGACACGATCTCAGTGGCTGGGTCGTCCAGCCCCGGCAGTACGGCCCGGTCTATCCCGGTGGCCCTGACGTGACCGAGGTCCTCACGGTCTTCCCCTCGAACTACAACGAACTCGCTGCCGAGCATCCGGCGGCCTGGACAGTCGAAGACGGCACCATTGTCGGTCGGCAGGATGCCCCCGGAAGTGGCTGGGGCGGATATCTCGTCACCGAGGAGAAATATGGCGACTTCGAGCTGCGCCTCGAGATGAAGCCCGACTGGCCGGCCGACACAGGCGTCATGATCCGCAGGCGCTTCGACTCGTGGGATGGACTCCAGGTGCTCGTCGATCACCGCCAGTCCGGCTCGATCGGAGGCTTCTTCGGCAATGGACTCGGCAGTTTCCATGCCGTTCCCTTCGCGCTGACCGCGAAGTTCGACGAATCCGGGACTGCTGTCGCCTTGAAAGAAGACGACCCTGAAACGTCTGTCGAACCATTCGAGCAGAGCAAGGCCGACATGCTCGACTTTGCCGGAGATGTGACCGCTTTCCTCGACGCCTGGAAGTGGAACGACTGGAATTCGCTCACCATCCGGTGCGTGGGAGAGATTCCCAGGGTCACGACGTGGGTGAACGGAGTCAAGGTCGCCGAAATAGACCTCGCGACTCTCGAAGCGCCCGACTATGTCGCTGGCGACGTGGCCGAACTTCTCGGCTCGAGTGGTCACATCGCTCTCGAGGTGCACGACAACGACCCCATGCTGGGCGATGGCCGTTGGGCTCCGGGGGCTGCATGCCGGTGGCGTGATTTGCGCATCAAGTCGTTGTGACCGAGACTGGCCCCGCCGATGGGCGAGAATTGGCCAGGGTAACCAGTATTCAAGGGAAGACGATGACGTCACTCAGACTCTCCGCACCGCTCCTTTCTGCGCGGATCGACTCCGAACTGCTGGCCAGCACGCTGGCGAAACTGCTCGGAAGCGGAAACGCCGCATGCAAGGCAGACCTCGTGCGTGTCACTGGGCTGTCGCGGACCACTGTCGACACGGGCATCCGGTTGCTTCTCGAACACTCCGTCATCAGACGGGCCGGATTCCGCCAGACATCGGGGCGCGGTCGTTCGGCTGAGCTGCTCGAACTCAGCCCGGATTACGGCTACGTGCTGGTCGCCGACTGCAGTGCCCACATGGCCCAGCTGGGAGTGTTCGATCTCAACCAGAAGGAACTCAGTTCGAGTTCTGTGCGATACGAACTGAGTGAGGGGCCCCAGAAGGTCCTGGGTGCGATCGTCGCCGAATTCCTGCGTCTGCTCGACGAGCTCCCGCACTCGGCCGTCGTCACGGTGATGGGACTGCCGGGGCCGGTCGACAACAGGTCAGGCACCGTGGTGCGCCCACCCATCATGCCCGGCTGGGACGGCTTCCCGATTGCTCAGTTCGTGGGCACAGCCCTTGAGTGCCAGGTCGTGCTCGAGAACGACGTCAACCTGAGGGCCCTGGGCGAAGCGAGGGCTATCGGCCCCCTTTCCGGCCCCCTGCTGTATGTGAAGGTGAGTACGGGAATCGGGGCGGGGATCGTCACCGCGAATGGTGAACTGATGCACGGTGCCGACGGCTCGGCGGGTGACATCGGGCACATCAAGCTCGCGTCCCAGGATCGCCCCTGTGTCTGCGGGAACAATGGTTGCCTCGAGGCGGTGGCCTCGGCCGCTGCACTGACGCGCCGGATGATCGGAGCCCCGTACACCGCGGCAGTCGACGGTGCCGACATCGACCGGTTGCTGGAGAGGATCAACGCTGGCGACCCGGAGGCGCTTGCGAACCTGAAGGAGGCAGCCCAGTACGTGGGCGAGGCGATCGCGAATCTCGTCCATGTGCTGAATCCGTCCCGGATTGTGATCGGGGGCATGCTGGCCAACGCCGGCGACGACCTCCTGGCCACTGTTCGGGGCATCGTCTACCAACGGGCTCTGCCCTTGGCGACGCGCGAGCTCACTGTCGGCAAACCCCTTCTCGGGGTTCGTTCGGGCATGGCCGGCGGCCTCATCACCGGTATCGAACGAGCTCTCAGCCCCGACTCATTGAACGCCCACATCAATCTGGGCAAAGGATTGGAAAACATCGCATGACCGTTATCGCCATCAACCCCCTTCCGTGGTTCCTCGGACCGCACGGCGAGCCCCTGCTCACTCCGGAAAGCCTCGATGAGGCACTCGGCGTGCTCGTGCGCGCCGGTTTCGGTGCCGTGAGCATCGCCATCCCCGAGGGCATGAGCCCTTCGGACTACCTCGCGGCACTCGCCACGCAGACTGTCGTCCCGGCGGCGGGTTACTTCGGTGCCGACCTGCACGATGAGGCAACCCGCGACTCGGTCGTCGAGGCCGCCGTGCTGCACGCGCGACAGCATCGCGAACTGGGCGTGACCCAGACCTTCATCGCCTCGAACCTCTCGCCCGAACGGATCCTGCTGCCAGCGCAGGGGGCTCTTGCCGATCCGGTGCGCACAGCTGTCATCGCAGAGACGGTGGGCCAGGTCATGCGCGCAATGGCTGACGAAGGCGTCACGGCGTGCCTGCACCCACACGTGGGGAGCTGGATCGAGACCGAGGAGGAGATCGACCAGGTCATGGCTGCCGTTCCCGAACTGCGGTTCGGCCCCGACACCGGCCACCTGTTCTGGGCGGGCATGGATCCGGCCCGGGTGATGCAGCGCTACAGCGGCCGCCTGGGAGGGGTCCACATCAAAGACGCCTCGCTCGACGCGATGAAACGTGCTCTGGATGCCCGGCTCGACTACTTCGATGCAGCACAGCTCCACGTCTGGACGGAGCTCGGCGAGGGTGACGTCGACCTGGTGGCGGCCCTTGCCACCGTGCCCGACGATTTCGACGGATGGCTGGTGGTCGAAGTCGACGTGCCGAGTGCGCCCACGGCGGAGGAGTCGACCCTCGCTTCAGGCGAATGGATCCGCCGGAACGTGGCCGTGCTGCCCGACGCAGAGGAGACCCCGAGCCATGTCTGACTCCCTCGCGCTGCCCGGGCAGCCCCCGGTCACCCTCTTCACCGGCCAGTGGGCCGACCTTCCCTTTGAGGAGGTCTGCCGCCTCGCCGCCTCCTGGGGGTACGACGGTCTTGAGATCGCAGCCTCGGGAGATCACCTCGACCTTCTGAGGGCCGAGGAAGACCCGTCGTACCTGCAGGGCAGGCTCGACATTCTCGACCGGCACGGGCTCAGTGTGCACGCAATCTCCAACCATCTCACCGGTCAGGCCATCTGCGACGACCCCATCGACTTCAGGCACCAGGCGATTGTGCGCCCCTACACCTGGGGTGACGGTGAGCCCGAAGGCGTACGCCAACGGGCGGCCGAAGATATGAAACGTGCCGCTCGCGTGGCGCGGCGATTGGGTGCTGACGTCGTGACCGGTTTCACCGGGTCGAAGATCTGGCCGTATGTCGCCCAGTTCCCACCCGTGCCGCAGAGCGTGATCGACGACGGTTATGCCGATTTCGCGACGAGGTGGAACCCGATCCTCGATGTCTTCGACTCGGAGGGCGTGCGTTACGCCCACGAAGTGCATCCCTCCGAGATCGCCTACGATCACTGGACGCTTCTCGCGACACTGGATGCCATCGACCACCGGCACGCCTTCGGTGTCAACTGGGACCCGTCGCACATGCTGTGGCAGCAGATCGACGTCGTTGCCTTCATCTGGGAGTTTCGCGACAGGATCTGTCACGTGGACTGCAAAGACACCAGGCTGCGTCGCCCCGATGGTCGCAACGGTGTGCTCGGTTCTCACCTGCCGTGGGGCGACCCGCGCCGGGGCTGGGACTTCGTGTCGACGGGCCACGGCGATGTTCCGTGGGAGGACTCCTTCCGCGCCCTTCGTTCGATCGGCTATTCGGGCCCGATCTCCATCGAATGGGAAGACGCCGGGATGGACCGGATGCGCGGTGCCGCCGAGGCGATCGGTTTTGTTCGCGGGCTGCTGTGGGAACGACCATCGAGCAGTTTCGACAGCGCCTTCAGCCAGCAGTGACTCTCGCCTTCTCGCCCCCCGTCACGCTGGCAGTCGCCGGCGTGCGTGCGCCCACCTCCCGTCGAACGAAGGACGTCCGTTCATGATCTCGATCCAACTGTGGACTCTGCGTGCAGAGATCGCCGAGCGCGGACTGGGCGGTGTCGTCGACGAACTCGCCTCGGTCGGCTTCGCCCACGTCGAACCGTTCCAGATCGCCACCTGCGCAGCCGAGCTGGCTCCGGCCCTTGTGCGCAACGGGATGACCGCGCCCACCGTGCACGGCGACCTGCTCGGTGACGCCCTCGCGGCCTCGCTCGATGCCGCGGCCGCGGTCGGCGCTGGGCTGCTGATGCACCCCGCGTTCCTCGCCGACTACTGGAATACGCCCGACGGCACCGAGCGCGTTTCCGACGTTCTCAACCGGGCGGCCGAAGCGGCGATCCCGTACGGGATCCGGGTCGCCTTCCACAATCACGACGACGAGCTGAAGTCCATGGTCGATGGTAGGCCGGCGCTGGTGTCGTTGATGGACCTTCTCAGCCCGACGGCGGGCGTCGAGTTCGACCCCTATTGGACCACGATCGCCGGCGCCGACGTGCTGGACACGATCGATGCCCTCGGCGAACACCTCTTCGCGTTGCACCTCAAAGACGGCCCCCTCGTCGGGCGAAACGAGGACCAGGTGGCGGTCGGCGACGGCGAGATCGACCTGGCGGCGGTGCTCGCGGCCGTCGACTCGTCGGTGCCGCGGGTGATCTCGCTCGACCTGATTCAGACCGACCCGTTCACGGCCGTCGTGCGCAGCAAGAACTGGCTTGACCGCGCCGAAGCTTGACAGGAGGGGCGCCGAAGATGCCAGACTTCTGGCATCTCGACGAAAGGCGCACTGTGATCGACAGAACCCGTTTGGCAGCACTCTACGCCAGGGAACAGGCATCCTTCGTCAGTGCGCACCCGCGATCGGCCCGGGCCTACGCCGACGCGAACCACCTCTTCGGCCAGGTGCCGATGACCTGGATGAACAAGAAGGCCGGCGCCTACCCCATCTACCTCGACCGGGCGCTCGGCAATCGCGTGTGGGATCTCGACGGCTTCGAGTACATCGACTTCGCGCTCGGTGACACCGGCGCGATGGCCGGCCACTCGCCTGCGGCAACGGTCGCGGCGGTTCAGCACCGGGCATCCGATCTCGGTGGCATCACGACGATGCTGCCCACCGAAGACGCCGAGTGGGTGGGCGCCGAGCTGACCCGCCGCTTCGGCCTCGACCGCTGGAGCTTCGCTCTGACGGCGACGGATGCGAATCGCTGGGCGATTCGACTCGTGCGAGCCATCACCGGGCGGCCGAAGATCCTCTTCAACAGCTACTGCTACCACGGCAGCGTCGACGAATCCCTGATCGTGGTCGGCCCCGACGGCGAAGGAATGTCGCGACCCGGCAACGTGGGCGAGCCGGTCGACGTCACCGTCACCTCGCGCGTCGCCGAGTTCAACGACCTCGAGGGCCTCGAGCGCCAGCTCGCGCACGGCGACGTCGCAGCGGTGCTCATGGAGCCCGCGCTCACCAACATCGGCATCGTCTTGCCCGAACCGGGGTACCTCGAGGGCGTGCGCGAGTTGACCCGCAAGTACGGCACGCTGCTGATCAACGACGAGACACACACCTTCTCGGCGGGGCCGGGCGGCGCGACCCGCCTGTGGAACCTCGAACCCGACATCCTGGTGATCGGCAAGTCGATCGGCGGAGGTATTCCGATCGGGGCATATGGCCTGAGTGCCGAGTTCGCGGCCTCCGCGCTCGCCCGCACCGACCTCGACCTCATCGACATGGGCGGAGTCGGCGGAACGCTCGCCGGCAACCCACTCTCGATGGCGGCCGCGCGGGCGACCCTCGAGAATGTGCTCACCGACGAGGCGTTCGAGCACATGATCGCGACCGCGACTCTCTTCACCGAGGGCGTACAGGCAGCCATCGACCGTTTCGGACTGCCGTGGTCGGTCAGCCAGCTCGGTGCCCGCACCGAGTACCGCTTCTCGAACCCGGCCCCGCGCGACGGTACGGAGTCGAACGCAGCCGCCGACGGTGAACTCGAAGACTTCCTGCACCTCTACCTGTTGAACCGCGGTATCCTCCTCACGCCGTTCCACAACATGGCGCTCATGTCGCCGGTGACGACGGCCGCCGATGTCGTCGCCCACCACGTGATCTTCGAACAGGCCCTCGGCGAACTGCTCGGCTCCTAGGCGCGCCGGTTCGACGGGTGTCGGCCGGGCGAACTAGTCTTCGATCACCATGGATGCCCTGCTCGAAGCCACGCGGCCGCTGACGACCAGCTACTTTCCGCGCAGCCCGCTGAATCTGCGGCAGACGGTGGGCCCCCTCCTGCGTGGCCTCGGCGACCCGACCATGAGACTGACACCCAACGGGTTCTGGCGCGTCATGCGCACGCCGCTGGGTCCGGCGACCCTGCACGTCGAATCAGGGCAGAGCAGAATCATCGCCACGGCCTGGGGTGAAGGTGCTGAGTGGGCTCTGGATGCCCTGCCGGCCCTCCTCGGCGCGGCCGACGACTGGTCGGGCCTGGACCTGTCGGGGGTTCCGCCGCTCGCCGAGGTGCGCCGCCAGCACCAGGGAATGTGGCTGACGAAGACCTCGCTGGTGTTCGAATCGCTGGTTCCGACCATCCTGGAGCAGAAGGTCACGACCGTCGAGGCGCGACGGGCCTGGCGCTACCTGCTCGCACGGTTCGGTGAGGTGCCCCCGGGTCCCGCGCCTGCAGGGATGCGGGTGCAGCCGAGCGCAAGGGGCTGGGCGTTGGTGCCGTCGTGGGAGTGGCACCGTGCTGGTGTCGGCCCCGACCGTTCGCGCGCTATCGTCACCGCGGCCGCCGTCGCCGATGCGCTCGACCGACTCGCCGCACCGACGGGCTCGGCGTCCACCTTCGCTCCGGGCGAGGTGCTCACAATCGTTCTCGAGAAGCTGCAGTCGGTGCGCGGGGTGGGGCCGTGGACGGCTGCGGAGACGAGCCAACGCTCGCACGGTCATCCGGATGCCGTCAGCGTCGGGGACTTTCACCTCGCGGCCCACGTGGGCTGGGTGCTGATCGGCAAGCCGGTCGACGACGACGGCATGCTCGAACTGCTCGAGCCGTGGCGGGGTCACCGTCAGCGCGTCGTGCGACTTCTGCTCGCGAGCGGGGTCGCGAAGCCGCGGTTCGGGCCGCGTGCCACCATCGCCGACCATCGCTGGCACTGACCCCTGCCGCTGACCCGGTCGTTCCGGGCAGGTCAATGCAGGAATGATGGCGGGAGAATGCAGCCCAGTCGGCACGTGCAGGGCGAAATCGAAATGCAGGGGGATATTCTCAGAGCATGGTCGACCCGGCACACGAACCCGAAACAGTTGTGGCCGGCCCGCGGCCGGAACCCGGCGATCTCACTGGGTTGGGCGAGGCGGCGACAGCCCTGGTTCGTCGGTGGCTCGCCGAGAGCGCAGACTCACCGGTCGATGACTCGGCTGCCCGGCTGGCCGGGGTGCTCAAAGACCCCAACGGGCTCGCCTTCACCGTGGGGTTCGTCGACGGCGTTGCACGACCCGATGATGCCGTCGTCGCGGGCAAGAATCTCGGCGAGCTGGCCGGTCTGACGCCCGAGTTCCTGCCACCACAGCTGCGTGCGGCGATCAAGGTCGGGGGTGCCCTGGGCGAGGCGCTGCCGTGGGTCGTCGTGCCCACGTCGAAGCGGGTGCTTCGCCGCATGGTCGGCCACCTCATTGCCGACGCCAGCCCTGCGAAGCTCGGCAAGGCCATTGCGGCACTCAGCGCTGAGGGTGTGCGGCTGAACATCAACCTGCTCGGCGAAGCTGTGCTCGGCGACCGGGAGGCGCAGAACCGGCTCAGCGGCACCCTCGAACTGCTGGCACGGCCAGACGTGGACTACGTCTCGGTCAAGGTGTCGTCGATCGCGGCAGAGCTGTCGATGTGGGCGTTCGACGAAACCGTGGAGCGGGTGGCGAACAGCCTCGTGCCGCTGTACAGGCTCGCGCTTCCGGGTGCTACCGGCGGCGGCGCCACGGGCTCCGCGAAGTTCATCAACCTCGACATGGAGGAGTATCGCGATCTCGACCTCACGATCGCCGTGTTCCAGAATGTGCTCGAGCGGCCCGAGTTCCGGCACCTCGAGGCCGGGATCGTGTTGCAGGCCTACCTGCCCGACGCGCTCCGGGCGATGCGCGGCCTGCAGGCCTGGGCGGCAGCACGCGTCGCGAACGGCGGGGCGCCGATCAAGGTGCGGCTCGTCAAGGGCGCGAACCTGGCGATGGAGCGGGTCGATTCGATCATCCATGGCTGGCCCTTGGCCACCTGGAGCAGCAAGCAGGAGACCGATACGAACTACAAGCGGGTGCTCGACTGGGCGCTCACACCGGAGCGCGTCGATGCCGTGAAGGTCGGCATCGCCGGCCACAACCTCTTCGACATCGCCTTCGCCTGGCTCCTCGCCGAACGCAGGGGCGTCACCGGGTCGATCGACTTCGAGATGCTGCTCGGCATGGCCACGGCGCAGGCCGACGCAGTGCGGCGCCAGGTCGGCGGGCTCCTGCTCTACACGCCGGTCGTGCATCCTCGGGAATTCCCCGTGGCCATCAACTACCTCGTGCGACGGCTCGAGGAGAACGCGAGCGACGAGAACTTCATGTCGGCGGTGTTCGACATCGGTGCCGACCCGGCGGCCTTCGAGCGCGAGAGGGCCCGTTTCGCCGCGTCGCTGGCCGTGCTCGAGGCCGAGCTGGCGGCGCCAATGGATGATCGGGCTCCCCGTTCTGCAGACGAACCCGCTGCCGCCGTCGTGCCGCTGCCGCTGCCGCGCCGAACCCAGGACCGCGCCGACCCCGAGACCCTCGAGGCACCGCCGCGGGGAGTCTTCGAGAACACGCCAGACACCGACCCCTCGCTGCCGGCCAACCGCGACTGGGCCAGGGCAATTCTGAGTGGGGTCGAATCGTCGACCCTGGGAGAACAGACGCTCCAAGGCGTGCACTACGCCGACCCCGAGTTGCTCGACGGGCTGCTCGAGCGCGTCGCGGCGGCCGGGCGCGCGTGGGGTGCACAACCGGCCGAGGTTCGTGCCGCAGCGCTCCGACGGGCTGGCCTGGCGCTCGAGGCGAACCGCGACCTCCTGCTCGAGGTCATGGCGAGCGAGACGGGCAAGACCATCGCCGAGGGTGACCCCGAGGTCAGCGAGGCCGTCGACTTCGCCCGTTACTACAGCGTGCAGGCGAGCGAACTCGAACGAGTAGATGGCGCGACTTTCGTGCCGCCCGCACTCGTCGTCGTTGCGCCGCCGTGGAACTTTCCGGTGTCGATCCCCGCGGGGGGTGTGCTTGCCGCGCTTGCGGCCGGGGCGGGCGTGGTCTTCAAGCCTGCGCCCCAGGCGAGGCGCTGCGCCGCGGTCATCGCCGAGTCGCTCTGGCAGGCGGGCATCCCGACCGACCTGCTCGCCCTGGTCGACATCGACGAAGCGGAGCTCGGCAGCGAACTCATCACGCACCCGCTCGTCGACCGGGTCATTCTCACCGGCTCGTTCGACACCGCAGCCCTGTTCCGCTCATGGCGTCACGACCTGCCCCTGCTCGCCGAGACGAGTGGCAAGAACGCGATCATCGTCACACCGAGCGCCGACCTCGACCTAGCGGCCGCCGACGTCGTGAAGAGCGCCTTCGGGCACGCGGGCCAGAAGTGTTCGGCCGCGAGCCTCGTGATTCTGGTGGGGTCGGTCGGCCGATCGGCCCGCTTTCGAAACCAGCTGGTCGACGCGGTCACCTCGCTCCGGGTGGGGTACCCGGCCGACGCGACGACCCAGCTGGGCCCGCTCATCGAGCCGGCTGCCGGCAAGCTTCTGGATGCCCTGACCACCCTCGGCCCCGGCGAGTCGTGGCTCGTCGAACCGCGCGCGCTCGACGCGACCGGCCGGCTCTGGACTCCAGGGGTGCGCACCGGCGTCGCCGCGGGCTCGGCCTTCCATTTCACCGAGTACTTCGGCCCAGTGCTCGGCATCATGCACGCGCCGACCCTTGCGGCGGCGGTCGAGCTGCAGAATGCGAGCGATTTCGGGCTGACCGCGGGCATCCACTCGCTCGACTCCGACGAGATCGAGGCCTGGCTCGCGGGCGTTCAGGCGGGCAACCTGTATGTGAACCGCAGCATCACGGGCGCGATCGTTCAGCGCCAGCCGTTCGGTGGCTGGAAGCGGTCATCGGTGGGTGCGGGCGCCAAGGCGGGTGGGCCGAACTACCTGCTGCAGCTGGGCCGCTGGGTGGACGAGCCCGGTGAGCCCGGCGACGACATCAGCCTGGCCGGCCTCGACCCGAAGGTCGTGGCACTTCTCGAGGCGTCGACCGCTGGGCTCGACTACAAGGAGTTCGAGGTGGTGCGACGGGCGGCCGTGGGTGACGAGAAGGCGTGGACCGGGTTCTTCGCGCCCAGTGACGCCTCGGCCCTCGGGGTGGAGCGCAATGTGCTGCGCTACCGACCGGTGCCTGTGGTCGTGCGGCTCTCTGAGGGCCGCCCACTCGTCGAGTTGGTTCGCGTGCTGGCCGCGGCGACCCGTGCAGGCGCGCCCCTGATGGTCAGTACGGCGCTCAAACTTCCGCGTCCGTTGCGGGCCCTGCTCAAGGAGCGCGCGGTGCGGGTGTTCGTCGAGGATGATGCCGAGTGGCTGGCGCGCGCCGTCGCCTCGGAGCCCGTCGCGCGGGCACAGGCGGGTGCAGCCGATTCCCTGGCCTCGGCTGTGATCGGCGATATTGCGGCAGGCTCCACTGTCGGTCGCGAGTTCGGCGCGTCGTTCAGCGTCAACCGCATCCGGATGATCGGGGGAGACCCGCGGGCGCTCGCCACAGCTCTCGGCGGCACGCCCGACGTGGCAGTCTATGCGGATGAGGTCACCCGCGCGCCGCGCATCGAGCTGCTGCCGTTCCTCCGTGAGCAGGCCGTGAGCATGACCAACCATCGCTTCGGCAACCCGAGCTCGCTTGCCTCCCGCGCGCTCCCTCTCCCATCGGCCCCGCCGTTCGAGTAGCCCCGCCGTTTGAGTAGCCTCGCCGTTTGAGTAGCCCCGCCGGGGCGTATCGAAACCTCCAACGCGTCGACGGCTTCGATACGCCCGCTCCTGCGGCGCAGACTACTCGACCAGCGCGCAGGAGCTGAGAGGGACATCCAGTGGATGCTCACCTCCACGCGCCAGCGCTGACGAAGCTGTGCTCGGCAGAACACCTCAGCTCCCTGATCCCTGACCGCTGTCGCTGCTCTACGGCGCTGAAAGCGCTGCCGCGACGATGGCAAGGGCATCCTGCTCGCTGAGGCCCAGTTCGCGGGCTCGCGAGGCATAAGCCGCCGCCGCGAGCTGCGCTTGGCGTGCCGGGCCTGTGCCCTGCGGGGCAATGGAGGTCCCGTTGCGGCCCTCGGTGGTGACGAATTCGTCGCGTTCGAGCTCGCGGTACACCTTCGCGACCGTGTTTGCGGCCAGCGACAGCTCTTCGGCGAGACGCCGCACGGCCGGCAGGCGGGTGCCGGCAACGAGATCCCCGCGCTGAACAGCGGTGATGATCTGCACGCGCAGCTGTTCAGAGACGGGCGCGGGCAGCCGGGCATCCACTTCGATGCTCACACCGGCGATGGATGCCCGGCGAACCCCTGCCGCATCACGCACGCCGCCCACCTCGCCCATCGCAGCACACCGGCCCGCACACCTGCCCGCTGCCCGACTACCGCTTGATGAGGTTCGACAGCACGATCGCGCTGCGGGTGTGATCGACGTTCGGTGCAATGCGAACCCGTTCGAGTGCTAGCTCGAGGCTTGGGATGTCTCGCGAACGCATGTGCACGATCGCGTCGGCGCTGCCGGTGACCGTGCCCGCGTCGACGACCTCCGGTACGCCGGAGAGGATTCGCTTGAGCTCGGCGGGGGCGACGGTGCCGCGGCAGAAGAGTTCGACGTAGGCCTCGGTGACCTTGCCGTCGAGGGAGGTGTCGAGCAGAACGGTGAAGCCGCGGATGATGCCGTCGGCGATGAGGCGGTCGATGCGGCGTTTGACGGCTGACGCCGACAGGCCGATCACTTGCCCGATGTCCCCGTAACCGGTGCGTGCGTTGAGTTTGAGCAGGTCGATGATTCGAAAGTCCAAATTGTCCACTGCCCGAGCATATGCCGAATTCTTGCGGAGAGGGGCATTCCGCGCACTTTTCGTGCGCACAATGGTCGACTATTGACATTACGAGCGTGCCAGACTAGGAGCTGGCGTGCTCCTCGGAGCCATCTACAGGACAGTGTCCGCCATCCGTCTCTTTCGAAGGATGCCCATGCCCACCCACACCACGCCCGATCTCGCCGCTGCTGCAGGTACGACTGTTGCAGACAGCGCCGCCATTCCGAATGTGAACGCCGACACCGTCACGCCGTTCGTTCGCCAGGCCACGCCGCACACATACCTCATGTGCCGCCCCGACTACTTCACTGTCACCTACAAGATCAACCCGTGGATGGATCCGGCGATCCCCACCGACACCGCCAAGGCGCTCGCGCAGTGGCAGTCGCTCTACGACACTTACATCGCGCTCGGCCACACGGTCGAGCTGATCGACCAGATCGACGGTCTGCCCGACATGGTCTACTCGGCCAACGGCGGTTTTGTCATCGACAACATCGCGTACGGAGCCAGCTTCACCCACGCCGAGCGCCAGGCCGAGGGCCCCGCCTACATGAGGTGGTTCGCCGACCACGGCTTCCGGGTCGTCGAGCCCGAGAATGTGAATGAGGGCGAAGGGGACTTCATGCTCGTCGGAGACACGATTCTCGCCGGAACCGGCTTCCGCAGTGCATCCAACTCGCATGAAGAGGTCGCACGCATCTACGGCCGCGAGGTCGTCACCCTGAACCTCGTCAACCCGAACTTCTACCACCTCGACACCGCCATCGCCGTGCTGAACGAATCGGCGGGCCAGGCTCCGGATGCTGCGACCATCGCCTACCTGCCGAGTGCCTTCGACGCGGCCAGCCGGGCCGAGCTCGAGCGCCGCTACCCCGATGCCATCCTCGTGAGCGAAGCCGACGCGGCGGTACTGGGGCTCAACTCGATCTCCGACGGCTACAACGTTGTCATCGCCGCCCGGGCCGTCGGTTTCGAAGCGCAACTGCGCGAACGCGGGTACAACCCGATCGGCGTCGACCTGTCGGAGCTTCTGCTCGGCGGCGGCGGAGTGAAGTGCTGCACGCTGGAGCTGCGCCGATGATCACCACCGAGCCCTCCACACCCCGAGAGCGGAGCGCAGAGCCTCTGGCCGGCGTGGGCGCAGCCGCGACCACAGCAGCGACGGCGGGTACCGTGCCGAGCGAGGTCACCGAGGCAGCCATCGCCCGCGAAGAGGCGCACGCCGCGCACAACTACCACCCGCTGCCGATCGTCGTCGAATCGGGCGACGGAGCATGGGTGACCGCGATCGACGGCCGTCGGTACCTCGACTGCCTCGCCGCGTACTCTGCCGTGAATTTCGGGCACTCGAACCCGGTGCTGCTCGATGCCGCGCGCACCCAGCTGGGGCGCATCACCCTGACCTCGCGCGCGTTCCACAACGACCAGCTCGGGCCCTTCGTCGAGTCTCTGGCGGCGCTCGCCGGCAAAGACATGGTGCTCCCCATGAACACCGGGGCAGAGGCCGTCGAGTCCGGGCTGAAGGTCGCCCGGGCCTGGGGCTACCGCGTGAAAGGCGTGCCGGAGGGGCTGGCGAACATCATCGTGATGGGCGGCAACTTCCACGGGCGCACGATCTCGATTGTGAGCTTCTCCGACGACCCCACCGCACGCGAGGGGTTCGGCCCGTTCACGCCGGGGTTCCGCGCGGTTCCCTACGGTGACGCGTCCGCGTTTGCTGCAGCCATCGACGAGAACACCGTCGCCGTGCTCATCGAGCCGATCCAGGGCGAGGCAGGGATCATCGTGCCGCCCGCTTCGTACCTACCAGCCGTTCGCGAGATCTGCACGACGAACAACGTGCTCATGATCGCCGACGAGATCCAGTCGGGCCTCGGCCGCACGGGTGCGACCTTCGCCTGCGACCTCGTCGGAGTCGTTCCCGACCTGTACCTGCTGGGCAAGGCGCTCGGCGGAGGTATCGTTCCGGTCTCCGCCGTTGTCGGCAACTCCGACGTTCTCGGAGTGCTGCACCCGGGCGAGCACGGCTCGACCTTCGGCGGCAACCCGCTCGCGGCCGCGGTCGGCTCGGCCGTTGTCGGCATGCTCGCGACCGGCGAATACCAGCAGCGCGCAGCGGAGCTCGGCGAACGTCTGGCCGGCCGCCTGAACGAGCTCGTCGGGCACGGCGTCGTCGCCGTGCGCACCGCGGGGCTCTGGGCCGGAATCGACATCGACCCCGCGCTGGCCACAGGCCGCGAGGTGTGCGAGCTCCTCATGGAGCGCGGTGTTCTTGCGAAAGACACGCACGGTTCGACCATCCGGCTAGCCCCTCCCCTCGTCATCACCCCCGAAGACCTCGACTGGGCCGTCGACCAGCTCGCCGATGTCCTGGCCGCCCTCCGCACCTAGCCCCCTTCCCCCCCCAATCCCCCTTCCCCCCCCCAATCCCCCTGCCCCCCCGCGCCCGGCGCGAACGCGCCCATCCCGCGCGCTCGCGCCTCACTCTCCCCAACCCACCTCGTCGTGCGGGCACAAAAACGCCCAAAGTCGGGGTCTTGGGTGCTTTTTTGCCCGCACGACGCTACTCGCGCCGAGAGCGCGGGTGGGAGGGGAGGGGTGGGCCGTCGCGGTGAGAAGCATTGCGGCGCGAATCCACCGGGCGCTCACGGGTAGCTGCAGCGGGCGCGCTCTGCGAAGATACGAGGTGTGAGCAACGTAGACACGACCGCGCAGACTGCTGCCGAGCATCCGGAGCCGTCGGGCAAGACATTCTTCGGGCAACCGCGGCAACTCGCCAACATCTTCGGCGTGGAGATGTGGGAGCGGTTCTCGTTCTACGGCATGCAGGGCATTCTGCTGCTGTACCTGTTCTATCCCGCAGCGGAGGGTGGGCTCGGCCTGCCCAAAGACACGGCAGCGGGCATCGTCGGTGCGTACGGCGGCGCCGTCTACCTCTCGACCATTCTCGGGGCGTGGATCGCCGACCGCCTGCTCGGCTCAGAGCGCGTGCTGTTCTTCAGCGCCGTTCTCATCATGCTCGGCCACATCGCCCTTGCCCTGCTGCCTGGCGGGCTCGGCGTCGCTGTCGGGCTCGTCGCGATCGCCATCGGCAGCGGCGGACTCAAGGCGAACGCGACCTCGATCGTCGGCACGCTCTATTCAGAGAATGATCCCCGCCGCGATGCTGGCTTCTCGATCTTCTACCTCGGCATCAACCTCGGCGCGTTCATCGGCCCGCTGTTGACCGGTCTCGCGCAGACGACCCTCGGGTTCCACTACGGCTTCGGCCTGGCCGCGATCGGCATGGCCATCGGCCTCACCCAGTACAGCTTCGGCCGCAAGCGCCTGCCCGCGTCGTCGCGGATCGTTCCGAACGCGCTTCCGGCCGACAGGCGGCCCCGGATGATCGTGGTCGGCGCCCTGGCCGTCATCATCATCGCCGTGGCCGTCGCCACCGGGTTGCTCAACGTCGGCAACCTCGTGACCGTGGTGATAACGCTGACCGTGGTCGCTGCGATTGCGTATTTCGCGATCATCCTGAGCAGCAAGCGCATCTCGAGTGTGGAGCGGAGCCGGGTTCTCGCGTTCATTCCGCTCTTCATCGCGAGCGTGGCGTTCTGGTCGCTGTACCAGCAGCAGTTCACGGTGGTGACGCTCTACTCCGACAGCCAGCTGAACCGCGATCTCTTCGGTTGGCAGATGCCGGTGTCGTGGGTGCAGTCGATCAACCCGATCTTCGTGATCATCCTGTCGGGAGTGTTCGCGGCCATCTGGACGAGGCTCGGCTCCCGCCAGCCGGCCACGCCGCTGAAGTTCGCCGCGGGCACGATCGTGATGGGGCTGGCGTTCTTCCTGTTCCTGCCGTTCGCGAACGGGGCCGACAACAGCACTCCGCTGATCGAGCTTGTGGGCATTCTGTTCGTCTTCACGGTGGCCGAGCTCTTCATCTCACCGGTGGGGCTGTCGATCTCCACGAAACTGGCCCCTGAGATCTATCGAACGCAGATGGTTGCGCTGTTCTTCCTCTCGGTTGCGCTCGGCACCGCGATCTCGGGGAAGCTCGCCGAGTTCTACGACCCCACGAACCAGGTGCCGTACTTCGGCGTGCTGGGCGCGATCGCCGTGGTGATCGGCCTGCTGCTCGTGTTGGCGACTCCGCTCGTGCGGCGCCTCATGGCCGGGGTGCGCTGAAGCGTCCCTGTGCGAGCCGCTTTGGGGACGTCTGGCCGCACCCGCAGGTTTGGCCGCACCCGCAGGAGCGGGCCGGGCGGCGGGCGTGATACCGCCGAAGCACAGCTTCGACGGCGCTGGCGTCGCGGCGAGCATCCACTGGATGCTCGCTCATAGCTCCAGCGCGCGGGCCCTGGGAATGAGGCGCTCGAGCTGGGTCACATGCGAGGGGGTCAGCTCCTCGAGCGAGTTCACGCCGAGCAGGCGCATGGTGCGGATGATCTCACCCGAGAGAATCGCGATCATGCGGTCGACTCCCTCACGCCCGCCCGCCATGAGCCCATAGAGGTAGGCGCGCCCCACCAGGGTGAAGCGGGCGCCGAGCGCCACGGCCGCCACGATGTCGGCACCCGACATGATGCCCGTGTCGAGGTGCACTTCATACTCGGATCCGACTTCGCGCACGACCTCGGGTAGCAGGTGGAACGGGATCGGCGCGCGGTCGAGCTGGCGGCCGCCGTGGTTGGAGAGCACGACACCGTCGACGCCCAGATCGGCGAGTCGCCGGGCATCCGCCACGTTCTGAACGCCTTTGACGACGATCTTGCCCGGCCACTGCGCCTTGATCCACGCGAGGTCGTCGAAAGTGACCGTCGGGTCGAACATGGAGTCGAGCAGCTCACCGACCGTGCCAGACCAGCGGTCGAGCGAGGCGAACGCGAGGGGCTCGGTGGTGAGGAAGTTGATCCACCACTCCGGGCGGGGCAGGGCGTTGATGACGGTGCCGAACGTGAGCTGCGGGGGAATGGAGAACCCGTTGCGCTTGTCGCGGAGCCGGGCCCCGGCCACAGGCACGTCGACGGTCACCAACAGTGTGTCGAACCCGGCCGTGGCCGCCCTGTCAACCAGCGCCATAGAGCGCTCGCGGTCCTTCCACATGTACAGCTGGAACCAGTTGCGGCCGTTCGGGTTCACTGCCTTGACGTCTTCGATGGCCGTGGTTCCCATCGTCGAGAGCGAGAAGGGGATGCCCGCTGCGGCGGCCGCGCCGGCTCCCGCGATCTCACCCTCGGTCTGCATCATGCGGGTGAAGCCCGTGGGGGCGATGCCGAACGGCATCGAGACGGGCGCGCCGAGCACATCCCACCCGGTGGTGACCTTCGACACATCGCGCAGGATCGACGGCGTGAACTGGATGTCTTCGAAGGCCTGTCGGGCGCGCGCGAGGCTGATCTCGCCCTCTGCGGCACCCTCGGTGTAGTCGAAAGCCGCCTTGGGCGTGCGTCGCTTGGCGATGGTACGCAGGTCGGCGATGGTGAGTGCGCCCTCGAGGCGGCGGCGCTTCGCATTCAGGTCGGGCGTCTTGAAATGCATGAGCGGTGCGAGGTCGCGTACCTTCGGCATTCTGCGGTCAACCATGGGTGTGTCCTTTCGGGAGGGGGTGGGGAGGACTGGCGGCAAGCGGGCATCGTGAGGTCTCTGCCGGGTCGTAAGACGTCACTTCGGATTCGGCGAGGTGGCCGTAGGGCTCCCGAGAGGTGTCGGCTGACCGAAGCCCGCCTCGGCGTAGTAACCGGTGATGTGGCCGGTGACAGCTGTGCGGGCCGCGTGCGAGTCGCCCGCCTCGATGGCCCGGATGATCGACCGATGCTCGCGCTTCAACCTCGTTGCCGTGCTCGACCACGAGGCCAGGTTGCGCGCGCCGGCGATCGAGTAGCCCTCGATCGAGTTGCGGAGCCCCGTCATCATCGCGGCGATCACGTCATTTCCCGCGGCTTCGGCGAGCGAGAAGTGGAACTGCGCGTCGAGCGCCAGGAACTCCGGCGAAGTCGGCTCGCGCTCGCCCGTCGCCTCCATCGCGTCGAGGATCTCGGTCGCTGCAGTGAGATCGATCGACGCGGCGCCGGCCAGGGCGACGCGCTCGGCCAGCTGCGCGGCGACGGCGGTCTCGAGAATGAGGCGGGTGCTCACCACATCATCGACCCGAAAGCCCTGGGCTGCGACCTGCAGGCGCAAGAGCGACGACATGCCGCCAGAGGGCCGGGCGATGATGATCGCGCCGGATTCGGGCCCTGACCCCGCCTGCGTGCGCAGAAGCCCGAGCACTTCGAGCACGCGCAGTGCTTCGCGAACGGATGATCGGCTCACCCCGAGCCCCGACGCGAGCGTTCGCTCAGAGGGCAGGTGGTCGCCGGGTGCGAGGTCGCCCGAGACGAGCCGCGACTCGATGTGGGCGAGAACGTCTTCCCAGGCGCGGGGCGAGGTGGCGGCGGAGCCGTCCGCCGGCGGGGAGGCGGGCACGGGTGTGGCGAGCGGGCGTGTGGTGTGCGACATTGCGGGGCCCCGGTCATCCATTCGCTCGGTGGTGCACATGTGGTAGGACCACATGGTCTGACCACAGGCTACCCCATGATCGGCGAACACGAAAGTGTGGCCGGATTGGCCTCGCAGCCGGGCCTCGCATGCTCATAGGCGAGTCATAGCGAACCGAAAGACCGTTGCGAGGCCGAGGAGGGAGAGTCTTTCCATGACCCCGCATGGCTCCCCCCTCGCCCTGGACGTCGTGGTGCCCGTCTACAACGAGCAGTTCGCTCTCGACGCCAGCATCCGCCGTCTCGCTGCCTACCTCTCCGACGAGATGTCGACGACGTGGCAGATCACCATCGCCGACAACGCCAGTACCGATGGCACGCCGCAGATCGCCGACCGACTGGCCGACGAGATCGACGGCGTGCGTGTCATTCACACCGGGCGCAAGGGCCGCGGTCACGCGCTGAAGCTGGCGTGGGGTGCGTCGAACGCTGAGGTGCTCGCGTACGTCGATGTCGACCTCTCAACCGACCTCGCAGCGCTGCCTCCGCTTGTCGCGCCGTTGCTCTCCGGGCATTCAGACGTGGCGATCGGCACGCGGCTCTCCCGGTCGTCGCGAGTGGTGCGCGGCGGCAAGCGGGAATTCATCTCCCGCAGCTACAACGTTCTGCTGCACGGCGCCCTGGGTGTGAGTTTCTCTGACGCACAGTGCGGCTTCAAGGCGATTCGCTCCGATGTGGCCGCCCGTCTGTTGCCCCTGGTTCAGGATGATGCGTGGTTCTTCGACACCGAACTGCTGGTGATCGCGCAGCGCAGCGGGCTTCGCATCCACGAGGTACCGGTCGACTGGATCGACGACACGGACTCGCGCGTGGAGATCATGCCGACCATCAGGGAGGATCTGCGAGGTGTGTACCGCGTCGGGCGTGACCTTGCCCGAGGTGCGATACCGGTGCAGTCGATCTACGCCGAACTCGGCCGCACGCCGATCGGGCCTGCAGCCCGGCCGTCGTTCCTGGGCCAGGTTCTGCGGTTCGGAATCGTCGGCGCACTCTCGACCGCGGCCTATGCGGTGCTGTACCTGCTTCTGCAGGGGGTGCTCGGCGCCCAGGCCGCGAACTTCAGCGCGCTTCTCATCACCGCTGTGGCGAACACCTGGGCGAACCGCCGTTTCACCTTCGCGATCAGGGGGCCGGCGAAGGCTGCGACCCACCAGTTCCAGGGGTTGATCGTGTTCGGGCTGGCCTGGGGCATCACATCGGGCTCGCTCGTCGCGCTCGATGCCCTGGCGCCGAACGCCGGCACCGTGGCCGAGCTGGTCGTGCTCACGGTGGCCAACCTCGTGGCCACCGTGCTGCGCTTCGTGCTTCTGCGCCGCTGGGTGTTCCGTACCCCGAAACCGGTCGAGATCGATATCTCTCACCTCTCCCTCACCTCGGGTCAGGAGCCCGCGCTCTCCACAGTCTCGGTGGGCGCAGTCTCCCAGGGCCAGAGCGCAGCGGAGACTCTCAGTGCGACACCGACGGCCGACCAGAACTCTTCACAGAAAGCGAGCGCAGCCTGATGACCAGCAGCACTCTTCCCCGGCCGTCCGCGCCCAGCGCCGGCGCAGCCAACCCCGTGCCAGCTGCGGTCGGCGGCAGAATCCGCTCCTTCGGGCACTGGCTCGTGCGCGGCCGTTCGACCAACGCCGTGTGGGAGCGCCCGGCCCTCATCGGCCTGCTCCTCGTTACTGCAGTGGCCTACCTCTACAACCTCACGAGCAGCGGCTATGCAAACGAGTTCTACTCTGCCGCCGTGCAAGCGGGGTCGCAGAACTGGGAGGCCTTCCTCTTCGGCTCCTCCGATGCGGGCAACTCGATCACCGTCGACAAACCGCCGGCCAGCCTCTGGGTCATGGCGATCTCGGTGCGGCTCTTCGGCCTGAGTTCGATGTCGATCCTTCTTCCGGAGGTGATCATGGGCGTCGTCACGGTGGCCCTGGTCTACGTCATCGTGAGGCGCCACTTCTCGCCAGGCGCCGCGTTGCTGGCGGGTGGGGTGCTTGCGAGCACCCCGGTGGCCGCCCTGATGTTCCGGTTCAACAACCCCGACGCCCTGCTCGTTCTGCTCATGACGGCTTCGGTCTACTTCACCCTGCGGGCAATCGAGAGTGGCCGAGTGCGCTGGTTGCTGCTGGCGGGCGCCATGATCGGGTTCGGGTTCCTGACGAAACAGCTCCAGGCATTCGTCATCCTCCCGCCGCTCGCGCTCGCGTACGCCTGGGCAGGCCCGGTGACCTTCGGCAAGCGTCTGCTGCACCTGCTCGCCGCATTCGGCGCGGTGATCGTCTCTGCGGGGTGGTGGGTCGCACTGGTCGAACTTGTTCCGGCCTCACTCCGACCCTATGTCGGCGGGTCCCAGAACAACGACTTCCTCGAACTGACCTTCGGATACAACGGCTTCGGTCGCCTCACCGGCGCTGAGACCGGCAGCGTCACGGGTGGTGCCGGCACCGCCACCACCGGCGGAGGCCAGTGGGGTTCGACAGGAATCACGCGTCTCCTCGACGGCGAGTTCGGGGGCCAGATCGCATGGCTCATCCCGGCGGCCCTTGTGTTGCTGGTGGTGTCGTTCTTCCTGCTCCGGCGCCAGAAGCGAACGGATGCCCGGCGAGCCATCTTCGTCATGTTCGGCGGCTGGCTCGTTCTCACCGGTCTCATCTTCAGTTTCATGTCGGGCATCTTCCACGCCTACTACACCGTGGCGTTGGCGCCTGCGATCGCTGGGGTCGTCGGGGCTGGGGCCGTGATGCTCTGGAACACGCGGCGTCACCTCTGGGCTCGGCTCCTGTCGGCCGCCCTCGTTCTGGGCACGGGTGTCTGGGCCTTCGCGCTCCTCACGCGGGCCACAGACTGGCTGCCCTGGCTCAAGTTCGTGGTGCTCGCTGCCGCCATCGTCGGGGCACTCCTGCTCGCGTTCCGATGGAGGAGACGAGCGCTTCGGGTCACCACGGTCGTCGTCTCGCTGGTTGCTGTGCTGCTCGCGCCGACGGCCTACACGCTCCAGACGATCTCGACCGGGCACACCGGCTCGATCGTCACTGCCGGGCCGACCGTTGCGTCGTCCACGGGCTTCGGAGGAGGTGGCGGCTTCGGTCGCGGTGGTGGCGCAGGCGGTGGGGGCACTCCGCCCGGCGGAATAGCCGGCGGCCCCGGCACCGCGGGCGGGTTGACACCACCCGTTGGCGCAGGCCAGGCCGGTACGGGTGCTGCCGGTGGAACCGCGGGCGGTGCAGCTGGAGGCGGAACGACAGCAGGCGGCGCCGGTGGTGCGGCTGCCGCTGGCACCCGCGGCGGCGGAATGGGCGGCGGTGGTCTCCTCGTGGGTGCGACCGTGAGCGCGCAGGTCAGCGCCCTGCTGTCGGCCAATGCGTCGAGTTACACCTGGGCTGCGGCGGCGGTGGGCTCGCAGAACGCCGCGAGCTACCAGCTGGCCAGCCAGGCGGCAGTGATGCCCCTGGGTGGGTTCAACGGCAGCGACCCGTCACCGACGCTGGAGCAGTTCCAGGCCTACGTCGCATCGGGCCAGATCCACTATTTCATCTCCTCAGGCAACATCGGGGCGTCGAACGGTGGCAGCTCGGCTTCGTCGAGTATTGCGACCTGGGTCGTGGCGAACTACACGGCCACCACGGTCGACGGCACCACGCTGTACGACCTGACCACTGCAGCTGCCACGAGCTGAGAGGCGCACCCAGGCGTGCGGGGAGGATCGTTCTCTCCGCACGCCTGGAATGCATGCCCCAGCACACACGCTGAGACCGCACGAGCTGAGACCGCACGCATCAGAAGCGCACTAATCAGGCCCCTCGCTTAGGCTGGGGGGCGTCCGAACGGTTCGGCACAGGCAGGAGTCGCTCATGGGTCGTGTGTTCGTGCTGGGGTCTGTGAACGTCGACTCCGTCGTGAGAGTCGGGAGGCACCCCCTTCCTGGTGAGACTCTCCGCGGGGGCGACGTCGCGACGTTCTGGGGTGGCAAAGGCGCGAACCAAGCCGTCGCAGCCGCCGAAGCAGGTGCCGACGTCGTCTTCATCGGCCGGGTCGGCGATGACGGCGAGGGCCATGACTACCGCACGCGCCTCGCCTCCAGATCGATCGATGTTCGCCCGCTCGCCGTCACGAAGGGCGTCACCACGGGTCACGCGATGATCGCCGTCGATGCCCACGGGGAGAACACGATCATCGTGTCGCCCGGCGCCAATGCCCGCGTCTCGCTTTCCGATCTGTCGTTGCTGCGCGGTGAATCCGCGGCGCGTAACGGTGGCCGGATCGCGGCGAAGGGCGAAACCGATGCTGCGGTCGAACCCGATGGTGATGACGCCGTTTCAGCGGATCTGACCACCGGTTCGTCACTGCACACGACCGACACGGTCTACGACTCCGAGCCGTCGCCCCTCACCGACGGTGACGTGCTCCTCGTCTCACTGGAGCTCGATCTCGACGTCGTGTGCCAGGCGATCCGCTGGGCTTCGGTGACAGGAGCGCGAATCGTGCTGAACCTGGCGCCGTTCGCTCAACTCCCGGCCGAGGTGCTGGCGCTGGCCGACCCCGTGATTGTGAATGAGCACGAAGCGGCGGAGCTCCGGGCATCCGGTGTCGAACCCGACTCCCTCCTCGTCACGCTCGGCCCCGACGGCTCACGCTGGGCTGACATCACCGTGCCGGGTTCGCCCATTTCAGACGTGGTCGATACGACGGGCGCGGGCGACACGTACTGCGGAACCCTCGCGGCACGGCTGGCGCGCGGCGACACTCATCGACAAGCGATGGAAGCTGCCAGTGCTGCAGCGGCACGGTCAGTGCGGTGGCTCGGGGCGCAGCCGGCCTGACCGCCCTTGCTACTTCGCGCGCCGCCGGTTCAGCCAGGCGCCCGTGCTCCAGAGCGCCCAGAGCACCAGCACGGGCTGGAAGATCAGCCGCACGGCCCGCTTCCTGTCGGTGTCGAGACCGAATGCATCGCGGTGATTCACGAGCTGGGCGATGTTCCCCGGGAAGATCGCTGTGAAGAAGGCCGCAGCGACCCATCCGACGGTGCTGCGGTGTTTTCGCGAGAGCAGCAGTGCCGAACCGAGGGAGATCTCGACCACCCCTGAGGCGAGAACGGTGGCGTCGGGTGAGAGCGGTACGAAGTCGGGAACCTGCGCCTGAAAGTCCTTTCGCGCGAATGTCAGGTGGCTCGTCCCCGCGAACACGAGAATGCTGCCCAGCAGCACCCGTGCGATCGTGCGGCCGGGCATCCGCCACTTCATGACCTGCGCGTGGCCAGAAACACACCCGCAACAACCCAGCGCTAGGCTCGCAGGCATGGTTGACCTGTTCGCCGGCTATGGCGCCACCCTCTTGCCTCGCAAGCCCATCAAGGGCGCGAGCGCATACGACGAGATGTTCCCCGAACCAGACTCGTCGTCTCCTGTTGAAGCACGTGCGGCGTACAAAGACATCTACAACGCGCTCGCACGCATGACGCAAGAAGAGCTGCGGGGGCGCACCGACGCCCTGGCCAGCTCCTATCTGGCGCAGGGAGTGACGTTCGACTTCGCCGGTGAGGAGCGCCCGTTCCCGCTCGACGCGGTGCCCCGTGTCATCGAGCAGAAGGAATGGGTCGGCGTCGAGAAGGGCATCAAGCAGCGGGTCAGGGCACTCGAGGCCTTCCTCTCCGACATCTACGGCTCGCAGAATGCCATTCGCGACGGCGTCATCCCCGCGGGGCTCGTCAGCTCGTCGAGCCACTTCCACCGCGAGGCGGCGGGAATCGTGAGCGCCAACGGTGTGCGAATCCAGGTCTCGGGCATCGACCTGATCCGCGACGAGAAGGGCGCGTGGCGGGTGCTCGAAGACAACGTTCGCGTGCCCTCCGGCGTGAGCTACGTCATATCGAACCGCCGGGTCATGGCGCAGACGCTGCCCGAGCTGTTCGTTTCGATGAGGGTGCGCCCGGTCGGCGACTACCCCAACAAGCTCCTGCAGGCCCTCCGCGCGTCTGCCCCCGAAGGCGTCGAAGACCCGAACGTGGTCGTGCTCACTCCGGGTGTCTACAACTCCGCTTACTTCGAACACACTCTGCTGGCCCGACTGATGGGCATCGAACTCGTCGAAGGCCGTGACCTCTTCTGCTCCGGTGGCCGGGTCTGGATGCGCACGACGGCAGGGCCGACGCGCGTCGACGTGATCTACCGGCGCGTCGACGACGAGTTCCTCGACCCATTGCAGTTCCGTGCGGATTCGATGCTGGGTTCGCCGGGCATCCTGCTCGCTGCACGCCTCGGCAACGTCACCATCGCGAACGCGGTCGGCAACGGCGTCGCCGACGACAAGCTCGTCTACACCTATCTGCCCGACCTGATCCGGTACTACCTGTCAGAAGAGCCGCTCATCCCGAACGTCGACACCTGGCGCCTCGAAGACCCGGGTGCGCTCGAAGAGGTGCTCGATCGGCTCGACGAACTCGTCGTGAAGCCCGTCGACGGCTCGGGCGGCAAGGGGCTGGTCGTGGGGCCCGCCGCTTCGGCCAAAGAGCTCGAGGCTCTTCGCAAGAGGTTGATCAAAGACCCGCGTGGGTGGATCGCCCAGCCGGTCATCCAGTTGTCGACCATACCGACCCTCGTCGAAGACGGCATGCGCCCGCGGCACGCCGACCTCCGCCCGTTCGCAGTGAACGATGGCAAAGACGTGTGGGTGCTGCCCGGCGGCCTGACCCGCGTCGCGCTGCCCGAGGGTGAGCTCGTGGTGAACTCGTCGCAGGGCGGCGGATCGAAAGACACCTGGGTCGTCGGGTTCCCGGGCGGGTTCTCGCCGATCGACGGCACTGCTGTTGTCGCGCAGAACATCCAGGGACTCGTCGCCGACCAGGCAGCGAACACCCAGGCGATCCCCATCGTGGGGCACACGCCAGACCATTCGCCGTACGACAAGCCGCGCTCGCACCAGGACCAGCAGGAGCAGCAGCAACAACAGCGACTGGTGCCGGATGCCCGGACCTTCGCCTCGCGATCGCTCGACCTTCCCCTGCCCGCCCCCCGCGCGGTCAACGCCGACGCCCTGCCCGCCGCGCGAACCGAAGGAGCAGCACAATGCTGAGCCGCATCGCCGAGTCACTGTTCTGGATCGGCCGCTACATTGAGCGCAGTGACGGCACCGCCCGCATCCTCGACGTGCACCTCCAGTTGCTGCTCGAAGACCCGTGGATCGAGGAGAACCTCGCCTGCCGCTCGCTCCTCGCGGTCATGGGCAGTGAGATCCCACCGGATGATCACGAATTGACTCGTGCCGACGTGCTGGCGATCCTCGCCGTCGACCGCACGCAGCCCGCCTCGATCGCCTACTCGCTCGGCGCCGCCCGCGAGAACGCCCGGCGCGCTCGCGAGATCGTGTCGACAGAGTTGTGGGAGTGCCTCAACACCACGCGTGCCCGTATGCCGCGCAAGATCGCCGTCGAGAAGACCCACGAGTTCTTCGCCTGGGTGCGCGAGCGCTCGGCGCTTGCCGTCGGAATCCAGGAGTCGGCGGCCAGCCGAGACGAGGCCTGGCACTTCTTCACCCTCGGCCGCAGCCTCGAACGGGCCGACATGACGGCCCGCCTGCTCGCCACCCGCAGCCTCACCGAGGCCAGCGGCCCGTCCTGGACGACGATTCTCCGCTCCTGTGGTGCCTACGAGTCGTACCTGCGCACCTACCGCGGTGTTCCGAGCGCCCGCAATGCCGCCGAGTTCCTGCTGCTTGACCGGCTCTTTCCCCGCTCGATCCTCTTCTCGGTCACCCGCGCCGAGCAGAGCCTTCGCGACATCGAACCCCGAAACACCCGGCTCGCCGTCACCGACCAGGCCCAGCGCCTGCTCGGCCAGATCCGCAGCCAACTGGAGTACCGACCGATCATGGACATCCTGCACGACCTGCCCCACCACATGGACCTGGTGCAAGAAGCGACGAGTGAGGCATCCGAGGCGATCCGCCAGCGGTACTTCCCCACCAACGCGGCACCGAGCTGGGTGGGTGAGAAGGTATGACCCGCCTGCGCATCAAGCACACCACCGGCTATCGTTACGAGGGCGAAGTCCAGGCCTCCTACAACGAGGCACGGATGCTCCCCGTGAGTTCCGACGGACAGTTCGTGTTGTTCTCCAACCTCGACATCACGCCTCTGTCGTCGAACCATACCTACGTGGACTACTGGGGGACCAGGGTCAGCTCGTTCGAGGTGCTGACGGGCCACAAAGAGCTGGCTCTCACGGCGAACTCGCTGATCGAGGTACGGCCCCGCGAGCATCCGCCGCATGATCTCAGCTGGGAGGGGCTCGCTGAGGCCTCGGCGAAGGTGACGTCGACTGTCGAGCAGATCAAGCAGACCGGCCTCACCGAACCGCCTGCCGAGGTCGCAGCCCTTGCTGCCGAGATCGCGGGCCGGTTCGACAGTACCTGCGATGCCGCTCTGGAGATCTGCAGCGAGATCGGGCGGCAGGTCGAGTACATGACTGGCGTCACCGGCGTGCACACGAACGCGCGCGAGGCGTGGGTCGAGAAGAAGGGTGTCTGCCAGGACATCACGCACATCGCGCTCGGCGCCCTTCGTTCGGTCGGCATTCCGGCACGCTACGTCTCGGGCTACCTGCACCCGAAGCCCTCCGCTCAGATCGGTGAGACCGTGACGGGCGAATCGCACGCCTGGGTCGAGTGGTTCTGCGGGGAGTGGCGCGGGTTCGACCCGACGAACTCCATCGACATCGGCGACCGCCACGTCACCGTGGGTCGCGGGCGCGACTACAACGATGTCGCTCCGCTGCGCGGGGTGTACGCCGGCCCGTTCGGCTCGCGCCTGTTCGTCTCGGTGGAGATCACCCGGGAGGCCTGACGCACCACGGCTGTCGCGCTCTGCTGTCGCGCAGTGACGGCGTCACACGTACCGTCACTGCGCGTCCCAGGCCTACTGCACGTGCACGGTCACGGTCACCGGATCACTGTGTGCTCCCTGCGGCCCGCCGAGGCGATATCGGAAGGTATCGTCGCCGTGGAACCCCGCGTGCGGTGTGTACCGGATGCTCCCATCGGCATTCACCTGCACGTCGCCGTTCGCGGGCGGGTTACCTGCCTCGACCATCCAGCCCTCGCGCCCGGCGGGGAACACATCGTTCGCCGTCAACCCGGTGCCTGCACCAGCAACGTTCAAAGAGCCGCCGCTGGTCACCGTGAATTCGTCGGCGACCGCGGTGGCCGGGGGTGCGATTTTCACGGCAATCGCGCTGGGCGCACTCGTGCGGCCAGCCGAATCAATCGCGACCACGTAGGCCGTGTCGTCCCCGCTGTAACTGGTGTCTCTGGCTCGGTAGAACAGTGCACCGCTGGGTTTGACCGTGAGCTGACCGTGGGCCTCGGGGTGGTAGACATCGCTGAGTCGCGAACCGGCCGCAACGGAACACGAGAGTGCATCGAGCTGCACCTGTGCCGCGCGATTCTGCACGACGGCATTGCCGGTGCACACCGGAGCATCCGGCTGGATCGTCACGGTGTCGGTCTTGGCCGGTGCGTCATTCACCGAAGACAAGACACTCGCGGTGTTGCTCGTGCCCGAGAGCCTGAAGTGCAGAGAGAGTGACCTGATGTCACCCACGTTCATGAACGATCCCTTGTAGGTGATCGTCGTTCCGTCGAGCGACCCCGACCGCACCCAGCCCGCGGGAACGGCCGCCTCAGACGCGTTTGCCAGGCCATTCACGTTGAGCTTCACCGTCGGCGTACCCGCGGATGTCGCCCGCAGAGTCACGCCGTAGGTCACGTCAGCTCCCGCCGCTGGCGCGTGCCCTGGCGTGATGAAACTTGTCGTGTCCATCGACCCGTTGAAGGGCGAAACCCGTCCGTGGGAGAGGTTGTAGCTTGCTCCAACGGCATGAGAGCCGACAAGTCCGTGCACGGAGGCTATCGAGACCAGGTCGGCTGACGAATTCGGGGTCGGCTTTGCCGTGACAAGGAACGTGAAGACTCCCGATGAGTTCGCTGCCATGGGGTCGACCACGCACCGAAGTGCCAGCCCACTCGCGCTCGGGCAGGAACCACCGGGCGGCATCGCCGCGACCTTGGTGACGGTGAACGCCGATTCGTCGACTTCGAGGCTCAACGGTCTCGCGGTCGAGTGGGTGTTCTTCACCTCCACGCTGTAGGTGAACTCGTTCGTTCCCCCTGCGACGGGAGTGAGGCTGGCGCTGGAGACCGGCGGTTCGCTCGAATGTGCCGGTGGAGTGCTTGTGGGTGAGGGGCTGGGGGTTGCCGTCGGCGAAGGGCCGACGACATATTCATCGACGTCGACATTGTTCGTGTCGATCAGGGATTGGAGCCATCCTGTTCGGTTCAGGCAGTCGAGCTGCCACTTGACCATCAGCCCGTTGCCGAGGGAGAAGTCCCTGATCGTGATGGTGTCGCGGCCGCCGGTGTCGCCGTCGCCGTTGAGGTCGAAGATGTCGCGTTGGGCGAAGAACTTGCCGTCTCGGTAGTAGTACGTCGACGCGGTTCCGTTGGCTTAGGAATATGACTCTGCCGTGACCGTGCCTCTGGCGTAGAGCTCCTCGGGCATCGACGGCGCTTCATTGACGCAGTACGACGACATCGTGCCCGGCGCAACGGCGCCTCCTGGCATGAAGGCACTGCTGAACCCGCCGGGGCCGGCCGTGCTGACGAACCCGCCACGGGTGCCTACCTGGCAATCGATGCCGTTGCGCGCAGCGTAGTCGCCCAGTCCCGGCGTGTAGGCGCAGTCGATCGAGAGAGCAGAGGCCGTGGTCGCCGGAATCACCACCAACCCGCTCATGACGGCAAGCGCCGCGAGTGCCGAAACAAGAAGTCGTCGCCTGCGCCGCCTCCGGCCCGGTGTGTGGTGAGCCCCCAGGCCATCGATGCTGACAGGTGACGACACGTTTCAGTCCTTTCAATCATGAGAAAACGTCAGCATACATCATCCTGGATCACGCAGGGTGCAGAATGAGCATGTGCCAACCTTCAACGACGAACACGGCGTCACCATCACGTACTACGAGTGGCTCATCGCAAACCCCCGCGCGATCATCCAGATCTCTCACGGCCTCGGCGAGTATGCCGAGCGCTACGACCAGATCGCGCGCGAGCTGAACGCAGCCGGCTACTCGGTCTACGCCAACGACCACCGCGGCCACGGCCAGACGGGTCTCGACCAGTACCGCGGCGACCACACCCAACTCGGCCATCTCGGCGCAGGGGGCCTGCGCGCCACAATCGCGGGCATCCGGCAGTTCACCGAGATCATCAGGGCCAAACACCCCGGCATGCCGATCGTGCTGCTGGCCCAGAGCTGGGGATCGCTCATGGTGCAGAAGCTCCTCAACGCCTCGTCTGCCGGGTACGCGGGCGCGGTGCTGGTGGGCACGGCCTACCGGATGCCCGGCTCAATGGACGGCGGAGACCTCAGCAGGCGCCACCGGCCACCCGGCGGCGGGGGAACCGGTTACGAATGGCTGAGTCGTGACGTGGCCGTGCAGACGAAAGCCGCTGCCGATGAACTCATGTTCGAGGCGAAGGTGCTCAAGCTGTTCGGGCTGGCGGACGGCTTGCGGCTCTTCGGACGCCCGGCGAAGTCGTTCGCCACCGACATCCCGATCCTCATCCTCGCGGGCACCGACGACATCCTCGGCGGGGAGCGCAGCGTGCAGAAGCTGGCTGATGCGTACCGCAAGGCCCAGTTGCACGACGTGACCGTCAAGCTGTATCCGGATGCCCGGCACGAGGTTCTGCGCGAGACGAACCGCGACGAAGTGCTCGGCGACCTGATCGCGTGGCTCGACCAGCGTCTCGTGGTGCCGACCTCGCGCTGACTCACTCGCCCTGCTTCTGTCCGCGACACGCGGCCGCTCGGCAGTCACGGCGACCCTGGGCCCACCGCCGCAGGTGACTTCGGGCGGAGCACGCGCCACATCCCCGCCCCATGGACGGCGCGTGGGCTGTGCTCCGCCCAAGGTCCCGATCCCTGCCGGTCCTGTCTCTACACCCACCGACGTACCCGCGCGCGGGCCCCCGCTCACGACTTCTGGTCGTTGGTTAGGCTTGAGTCCTGCATGCGCGCTGGAGCTGTGGCGATTGCATCGCAATCGCGCGACGCCAGCGCCGGCGGGGCTGTGCCTCGACGTGCAACGTGGGAATGAACAACCGATTGTTAGGGAATCAAGTGCACGGAGAATACAAAGTCCCGGGTGGCAAGCTCGTCGTCGTCGACCTCGACGTGGTCGACGGAGCCTTCGCCGACTTTCGGCTGGCCGGCGACTTCTTTCTCGAACCCGACAGCGCGCTTGCTGACATCGATGACGCCGTGAACGGCCTCTCTGCCGAGAGCGATGCCGCGTCGATCGCCGCAGCCATCAAGGCCGCGCTGCCGAAGGATGCCACGCTGCTGGGTTTCTCGCCGGAGGGCGTTGCGGTGGCGATTCGGCGTTCGCTTGCCAAGGCGACGAGCTGGCGCGACTACGACTGGCAGATCATCCATTCGAAGGCCGTGCCGCCTGTGATGCAGATGGCGTTGGACGAGGTGCTGGCCGTCGAAGTGGGGGAGGGCCGTCGCGCACCCACACTGCGCATTTGGGAATGGGATTCACCGGCCGTTGTCATCGGCAGCTTCCAGTCGCTGAAGAACGAGGTCGACCCCGAGAACGCCGCAAAGTACGGCTTCGACGTGGTTCGTCGGGTCAGCGGTGGCGGGGCCATGTTCATGGAGGCCGGATCGGTCGTCACCTACTCGATCTACGCTCCGGCCGACCTGGTGCAGGGCCTCAGCTTCGCCGACTCGTACGCCTTTCTCGACGAGTGGGTTCTGGTCGCCCTCAAGTCGCTCGGCATCGACGCGAGCTACGTTCCGTTGAACGACATCGCCAGCCCGACCGGCAAGATCGGCGGGGCCGCTCAGAAGCGGCTTGGCAACGGTGCAGTGCTTCACCACGTGACCATGAGCTACGACATCGATGGCGAGAAAATGGTGCAGGTGCTGCGCATCGGCCGCGAGAAGATGAGCGACAAGGGCACCAAATCGGCAGCCAAGCGAGTCGACCCACTGCGCAGCCAGACCGGGCTGAGTCGCGCCGAGATCATCGACCGCATGAAGGCGACGTTCACCTCGCTCTACGGCGCGACGCCCGGCGATATCACCGACGACGAGTACGCCAAGGCCCAGCAGCTCGTCGACGAGAAGTTCAGCACGAGGGAGTGGATCGAGCGCGTTCCGTGACGCCCGATGACTGGTCGCGCAGACGCCGCCGATTGAGTAGTCGCGTAGTCGCCGCCGGTTGAGTAGTCGCGTAGCGACGCCGCCGGTTGAGTAGTCGCGTAGCGACGTATCGAAACCCGCCCCGAACCCGGGTTTCGACACGCCAGCAAGCGGGCTACTCAACCAGCGGGGCGGTCATTCAGCGAGTGAGGCAACCAGCTTGTCAGCCGCGCTCGACCAGTTCGTGGTACTCGGGGTGGGTGTCGATCCAGTCCGCAACAAACGGGCACTGCGCAACAACCTTCAGCGTGGTGGACGTTCGCACATCATCCAGGGCAGCCTTGACGAGCGTGCTGGCGAGGCCCCCCTGCCGTTTCGCCGGGTCGACCTCGGTGTGCGTGAAGACGATTTCGTCGCCCTGGATGCGGTAGTCGGCGAGGCCGGCCTCCCGATCATCCACCAGCAGCATGTAACGGTTCTTGTCGGGCTCGTGCTTTGTTTCGGTACTCATGATCTGATCGAGGCTACAGCCCTGCTCCTGCACAGTGCCACCGATTGACGCGCTGCTGTCACAATGAGAACATGCCCGTCTCGCCGCTCTCCCCGAACGCACAGCGCGAGCTGGGGGCGCCGGCAGACGCGGTTCGGGGTCCGGATGATCGGCCCGAGTCGGCACCGACGAATCCCAACCGTGTGCTCCACGCCGACAACCTCGAGGTGCTCCCGGCCCTCGCCGACGCCTCTTTCACGCTGATCTACCTCGACCCGCCCTTCAACACGGGGCGCGTGCAGCGGCGCCAGGGAACAACCGCCGTCCGGGCATCCGCCGGCACCGGCACCATCACCGGTTTCAAGGGCAACAGCTACGAGCGGATCAAGGGCGACCTGCTGCGGTACGACGACGTCTTCGAGAACTACTGGGAGTTCCTCGAGCCGCGCCTGCTCGAGGCGTGGCGGCTGCTCGCCGACGACGGCACGCTGTACCTGCACCTCGACTACCGCGAGGCGCACTATGCGAAAGTGCTGCTCGACGCGTTGTTCGGCCGCGAGAGTTTTCTGAACGAGATCATCTGGGCGTACGACTACGGCGCGAAGTCGAAGTCGAAGTGGCCGACGAAGCACGACACGATCCTGGTCTACGTGAAGAACCCCGAGACGTACTACTTCAACTCGGAGGAGGTCGATCGAGAGCCGTACATGGCTCCGGGCCTCGTCTCGGCCGAGAAGGTCGCGCGCGGCAAGCTGCCGACCGACGTCTGGTGGCACACGATCGTCTCGCCCACCGGGAAGGAGAAGACGGGGTACCCCACGCAGAAGCCCGAGGGCGTGCTGCGCCGCATCGTGCAGGCGTCCACCCGCCAGGGCGACTGGGTGCTCGACTTCTTCGCCGGCAGCGGCACCACCGGGGCCGTCGCCGCGTCGCTCGGGCGCAACTTCGTGCTCATCGACCAGAACCCCGAGGCGATCGCCGTCATGCGCAAACGCCTCCCTGCAGCCACCGTCTTCGAGTAGCCGCCGACCTGCTCGCGTCCCGGCCTCTGAACTTCACGGGTGCGCGCAATCGTCCCGAAAGGCTGGGGCTTGGGGACGTTTCCGCGCACCGAGCGATGAGTGTGAGTTTCGAGTCTGTGAGGCGATCGCTGCCGACAACCCCGAGCATCCTGTCGGCCGACACGTGCACCGCGCGGGTGTGCAAAAACGTCCCCAAAACGTGAGTCTTGGGGACGTTTTCGCGCACCTGAAGTGGCGCGTCCGAGGTCAGGCGTGGCGTGGTGCGTCTGGGCCGGTGGCTGCGGCGACGGCGGGGGCCGCGTCCGGGTCGAGCTGCTCGCTCGAGGTGCCGGGTTCGATCATGGCGCCGGTGAGGTTGGCCGCAGCGAGGGCTTCGGCCGCCAGCACATCGTCGCGGGCATCCAGATCGCTTGCCTCCTGCATGGCCGACTTCGCACGCAGCGGGGGAGCCTTGAGGAAGAGGGCCAGCACGAAGGCCACCAGGATGACGGCGAGCGTGATCCAGAAGACCGAGGCGATCGCGTAGGAGAAGCCGCTGAGGAACGGGTACGCCAGGCGCGGGTCGATGACGCTCAGGAAGGCGGTGTCGCCGTTGAGCGCAGAGCCGATCGCCGCGACATCCTGGTTCTGGATCCAGCCGAGCACCTGCGTGTTCGCCGGGTTGCCCGTCACGGCCGGGTCGGTCGCCGCTGCGGCGATGCCCTGTTGCGTCGACGTCCAGCTGAACGCGTCGGCGACGGTCGTGGGCAGGCGAGTGAAGATGAACGAGAAGACGACCGCGGTGCCCAGCGTTCCACCGATCTGCCGGAAGAAGGTCGACGCGCTCGTCGCCACGCCGATGTCGCGCGGGCCGACCGAGTTCTGCGACGCGATGGTGAGCGTCTGCATCATCTGCCCGAGGCCCAGGCCGATCATGAACATCGCGATCATCACGAAGTACAGGGGCTTGTCGACGGTGAGGTACGTCATCAGGTAGAAGCCGACGGCCATGAACGCGGTGCCCATGACCGGGAATTTCTTGTACCGGCCGGTGCGAGCGATCATCTGCCCGCTCACGATCGACGAGATCATGAGCCCGAGAATCATCGGCAGCATCAGGAAGCCCGACTCGGTGGGCGTGCGGCCCTGAACGATCTGCAGGTAGAGCGGAATCGTCATCATGGCACCGAACATGCCGAAACCGACGAGAACACCGAGCACGGTCGCCATCGAGAAAGTGGATGATCTGAAGAGCTTCAGCGGAATGAGTGCGTCATCGCCCATCCGGCGCTCGGCGACGATGAACGCGGCGATGCCGACGGCCGAGAGCACGTAGCAGAGCCATGCGCCGGCAGAACCCCAGCCCCACTCGCGGCCCTGCTCGGCGACGAGGAGCAGCGGAACGAGCGCGAGCACGACCATGGCCGCGCCCCACCAGTCGATGCGAACCGTGCGCTTCGTGTGGGGCAGGTGCAGGAACTTCAGCACGACAGCGAGGGCGACGATTCCGATCGGCAGGTTGATCAGGAAGACCCAGCGCCACCCAGTGATACCGAGAATCTCGTTCGACCCGGCGAGCAGGCCGCCGAGCAGCGGGCCGATGACGCTGGCGATACCGAACGTGGCCAGAAAATAGCCCTGGTACTTGGCGCGCTCACGCGGGGCGAGCATATCGCCCATGATCGCGAGAGGCAGCGCCATCAGGCCACCGGCACCGAGGCCCTGGATGCCGCGGAAGACCGCCAGCTCGTACATCGACGTCGAGATGCCGGCCAGCAGCGAGCCCACCAGAAAGATGGTGATCGCGATGATGAACAGCGGTCGACGTCCGAAGATGTCGGAGAGCTTGCCGTAGATCGGCGTGCTGATCGTCGACATGATCAGGTAGGCCGTCGTCACCCAGGCCTGCAGGCTCAGGCCGTGCAGGTCGTCGGAGATGGTGCGCATCGAGGTGCCGACGATGGTCTGGTCGAGGGCGGCGAGGAACATGCCCGCCATCAACGCGAAGATGATGACCATGATCTGCCGGTGCGACATGACGCCGCCGGCATCCTTGATCGATTGGGCCCGGGCTTTGCCGGAAGTGCTGGCGCGAGACATGAAATTCCTCTGAAAGGGAGTGCGTGAGTGCGGGAGGGAGCTGCCGAAGAAAGTTTGCGTAGACTGCAAAGTTACACCTCATGAAAGACTCGTGCAACCCGAGGACTGCCTGCCTTCGCGCGCATGATTTTCTCTGCTCCCCCTTTCGGGGCACACATGTAATTCATAGATGCGAATGATGTTCTGGAGATATGCCTTCTCGTCGTGCCGTACTTTTCTATGCCGGTGGCTCCAGCCTGATGGCCGTCGTCGGGGGTGTTGCCCTGCGCGCAACCGCAGAAGACGCGCGCCTCTCGGCAACCCCGAGCCCCACGCCCACTCCCGTGCCTGCGGTGACCGACGCGAGCGTCGTCTCCGGTCCGCTCCTCGGCGGGGCATCGGTTGTGCTCTCGGGCTCCGATCTGGGCAAGACGGTGTCGGTGCTCTTCGGTGGCGTGCCTGCGGAGTCGTTCTCGCTGGTGGGTGAATCACAGATCAGCGTGGTCACACCCGCGGCCGCCGACTACCAGCCGGCAACTGTCTCGATCACGCTCGCGCAGTCCGACGGCACCACCGTCGACGCTGCCCCGCAGTTCACTTACGAGGCAGTCACTGGAGTCGACCGCCAACTCCAGTACGCCTTCACGTATTGGCAGAACTACAACCTCGACGAGTGGGGCAGGTTCCCCGACAACGACTGCGGCAACTTCGTGAACCAGACCCTGCTCGCCCGCGGCTGGGAGCAGAACGACGACTGGTACAGCGACTACGCGACGACAGGTGACTACAGCTACAGCTGGATCCGCGGCAACGAGATGGACGACTACCTCGCCTCCCGGCCCGACACCACCCGACTCGAGCTGAGCGACCGGGCCAAGGTGAAGGGCGGCGATGTCGTCATGTTCGACTGGGATCCCCAGAACGGAAACGGGGTCGACCACACGATGCTCGTCTCGGGGGTGCTCACCAATGCCGATGGCAGCACCTCGATCAAGCTGGTCGGGCACACCGTCGATGCGCAGTTCCGTGACCTCGACGAAGCTATCACCGTGAGCAACCCGGGGGGCACGGCGCACTTCTTCAGCATCGCTGCGTGAGAGAAATCGCCGTCGTCGGCGTCACAATCGCCAGCCCTGAGCACCTATTAGCTGGCTAGTGGCACAGTCGACCGCTTTACACTTGGCGAGTGGCAACCGACAACCCGCAGGCTCCGGATGATCGTGCCCCCGCACCCCGGCGGCGCGACGCCCGCTCTGCGAGCCGTTCCCCCGAAAGCCCCGGCTCGCCAGAAGCCCGGCGAGCCCTTGTCAGGCGCCGCGTCATCGCCGTCTCGACCATCGTGATCGTCTTGTCGTTGTTCGTCGGCGGCACCGTCGCGGCCGTGCTCATCGCTGCCCCGCGCATCCTGCCGCCCGTGGCGAACGTCGCCGGCACGACAACCACAGTCGCATCGCCCGGTGCAACGTCGGATGCGCCTGCCCCTGCAGTTTCACCCGTGACGCCGGCGTCACCCTCACCCTCAGCCGCCCCGTTCACGCCGCCTCCACCGCCAGGCTTCGACAAGACCCAGCTGTCGATCGACGACCCGAACAGCTACTGGTTCGTTGTGAACAAGCAGCGCCCGATCCCCGATGCCGAGAATTTCGTGCCGAACGAGCTCACCGACCTGCCGCCTGACATGCCCAACCCGAACGGGTACCAACTGCGGCTCACGCCGATGGCGGCTCTGGCTGCCATGTTCGCCGCCGACAAGAATGAGGTCGGCACGCAGCTCGTGGCGCAAAGTGGGTACCGCGATTACAGCGTGCAGGTGAGGGCGTACCAGTACTACGTAGGGGTCGACGGCGTCGCCGGCGCAGACAAAACCAGCGCCCGCCCCGGGTTCAGCGAGCACCAGACCGGCCTCGCTATGGACATTCTCGACACGACCAGCGGGTGCACGACGGACTTCGACTGCTTCGGCAAGACCGCCTCGGGCAAGTGGCTGGCCGCCAACGCCTACCGCTTCGGCTACATTCTGCGGTACCCCGCCGACAAGACCGCCATCACGGGCTACGAGTACGAGCCCTGGCACTTCCGCTACGTCGGGACGGAGCTCTCCAACGAAATGCACAACACCGGAGTCGAGACGCTCGAAGAGTTCTTCGGCCTCCCCGCTGCTCCCGACTACGGCGGCTGAGCGACGGCCGTGAGCGCCGGTCAGGGTCTACCCACCCCGGCTGCCGCACGTGAGTCGGTTGTGCCGAACTGAGTCGGGTGTGCCGGCCTCATCGCGGCGCCGGCGACTCACTCTCCGTGGTGAAGGTCGGCGCGCAGGCGTGTCGCGCCGCGGCCGCGGGTTGAGCGGTAGTCAACCCGCACCGGTAAGGGGCTACTCACATTGGCCGCCGCCCGTGAGCCGATGGCGCCGCAGTGAGACAGGTGTAGCGGACTCATTGCGGCGCGGGCGACTCACTTCTCGCGTGAGCCGTGGGCGCGAGGGTCTGGGGCCGCCGCCGCAGCCGCAGTCTCGGCTAGGCGCCGAGAGCGCCGTCGACGATGAGCTTGGCCTCGGCCTGCACCTGCTTCAGGTGTTCGGCCCCGAGGAACGACTCAGCGTAGATCTTGTAGACGTCTTCGGTGCCCGACGGGCGAGCCGCGAACCAGGCGTGCTCGGTGGTCACCTTGACGCCGCCGACTGCCGCGTCGTTGCCGGGTGCCCGTGACAGCTTCGCCGTGATCGGTTCGCCGGCCAGCGAGGTTGCCGGGATCGCATCACCGTCGAGCTTGGCCAGCTCTGCCTTCTGTGCTTTCGTTGCGGCGGCATCGATGCGCTCGTAGACAGGATCGCCGAACTCTGCCACCAGCTCTGCGTAGTGCTGCGACGGCGTCTTACCTGTCACCGCGAGGATCTCCGAGGCGAGCAGCGCGAGGATGATGCCGTCTTTGTCGGTCGTCCACACGCTGCCGTCGAACCGCAGGAACGACGCCCCCGCCGACTCCTCCCCACCGAACGCGACACTACCGTCGATCAGCCCGGGTACGAACCACTTGAATCCGACGGGCACCTCCCAGAGGGTGCGGCCGAGCGAGGTTGCAACCCGGTCGATCATGGAGCTGGAGACGAGCGTCTTGCCGATCGCAGCATCCGCCCGCCAGTCGGTGCGGTGCGTGTAGAGGTACTGGATCGCGACCGCGAGGTAGTGGTTCGGGTTCATGATGCCGGCGTCGGGCGTGACGATGCCATGGCGGTCGGCATCGGCGTCGTTGCCCGTTGATATGTCGTATGCGTCTTTGTTCGCCACGAGCGAGGCCATGGCATAGGGGGAGGAGCAGTCCATGCGGATCTTGCCGTCCCAGTCGAGCGTCATGAACGCCCACTGTGGGTCAACCGTGGTGTTGACCACGTCGAGGTTGAGCCCGTACCGCTCGCCGATCAGCTCCCAGTACTCGACGCTCGCGCCCCCAAGAGGGTCTGCGCCGATGTGGATGCCCGACTCGGCGATCTTCGTCACGTCGATCACCCTCGACAGGTCTGACACGTAGTTCTCGCGGAAGTCGTAGGTGTCTGTCGGAGTCGCCTCACCGCGCTGCACGTCGACGAGCCCGGCCGCGATGATCTCATTGGCCCGGTTCGCAATCCAGCCGGTGGCGTCGGAGTCGGCCGGCCCGCCGTGGGGCGGGTTGTACTTGAAGCCGCCGTCGCGCGGAGGGTTGTGGCTCGGCGTGATCACGATGCCGTCGGCCTGGTCGAAGTGGCCGGCTTCGGCGTGGTTGTAACGAAGGATCGCATGGGAGACAGCAGGCGTGGGAGTCCATGAACCGCGCGAGTCGGTCCAGACGGTGACGCCGTTGGCGTTCAGCACCTCAAGCGCGGTGTCTTCGGCGGGCTTCGACAGCCCGTGGGTGTCGCGACCGATGAAGAGGGGCCCGGTGATGCCCTGCAGGGCCCGGTACTCCACGATCGCCTGAGTGATCGCCAGGATGTGGGTCTCGTTGAACGCGGTGTCGAGCGACGAGCCGCGGTGGCCGCTCGTGCCGAAGATGACCTTCTGCTCGGGATTCGTCACGTCTGGCGTGAGCTCGTAGTAGGCGCTCACCAGAGCATCGATGTCGACCAGGTCTTCGGGGAGGGCTCGCAGCCCGGCGCGCTCATTCATGGCACCAGTCTGGCATCTCCGCCCACCCTCGGCGAGGTCTTGCACTCCCTGTTGAAAAACTTCACCAGGGGGACTGCCTGTGGAGGAGCAGCCGTGCTCATCTCGACGAGCATTCGCTCCTCGGGATCGAGACGGGTCACCAATTCGGGGTCACGAAGTGATGTGGATGACCGCCTGCACCACGTTGCTGTGGGCGCCGGATGCTCCGCCGAGGCGGTAGCGGAAGGTGACGTCGCCGGTGTAGCCGGGCTCCGGCGTGAACGTCAGGGCACCGTCGGCTCGAACATCAAGGGCGCCGTGGGCGGGTGGATACCCGGATTCGACGGACCAGCCGTCTCGCCCGAATGGGAGGGAGTCGTTCGCCATGACGCCGTGCCGGGCATCCATCGTCAGTGTTGTGTCGGGCGCGACCGTGTATTCGTCGGTCACTGCGGTGGCCGCTGGAACAACGGCGACGGTGATCGGTATGGAGTCGCTTCGGTCGCCTCTGCCATCCCTTGCAAAGAGGTAGATGGTGTCGGGGCCGGTGAAGGTTGCATCGTAGCTGCGGTAGGCGAGCTTTCCGTCGGTGAGGGGGACGATCTCGCCATGACTCGCCGTCGCGTCTTCGCCGAGACGAGTGCCTGCGGGAGCGAGGCACGTCACACCCTCGAGTGTTGTGGTGGCACCGGCGCCGGACTGCGCGGGCATGAGTTCCTTGAGCCCCGTGCACGCTGGGGCGGGTGGCACAACGTCGACGTGTTCAGTGGTGCTCGGGCCACCAGCGAGGGTCGCTTTAACGAGGTTGTCGTTCGAATAGACGGTGAAATGCAGCGAGAGCGAGACGATGTCGCCCTCGTTCAAGTAGGGAATGTTGTACCAGATGAGCCGGTGCGCCGCCGAGCCGGTGAGGTCGCCGTGGCGGATCCATTCGCGCGGGACGGATGAGTCGGAGACCGACTCCATGCCGTCGATCACCAGGGTGAGTGCCGCCGTGCCGGCTTTCGTGGCGCGGAGTGTGACCCCGTAGGTGGCACTGTCGCCCGCGACGGCGGTGCGCCCGGGGCTGATGAAGCTGGTGATCACCGATTCGCCGACGATAGTCGCGGGCGGAGAATCGTCGGCCCGAGCGGCCGTTGCGCCACCGAGAGCGAGCATCGCGGACAAGCCGACCGTGGCAACACTTGCGATGAGGCTAGTGGGTGATGCGTGGCGGCCGCGGCCGCGGGTGGTTGTGACACTATTGCCTGTGATTCTGAACATATTCATGGCACATCCTTTTGCGCTCATGGAACAGGCCCCCATCGAGCCTTCTATGAAGAGACTCGACGGAGGCCGATCCATTACGCGACTTCAGAAAATGTGCAAGAGGGGGTAAATGCTTGCCTTCGTTACGGAGTCACGTGCATCGTCACCGTGACCACGCCACTGTGCGAGCCGTTACGGCCGCCCAGGCGATAGCGGAAGGTGTCGTCACCTGTGAAGCCGGCTTTCGGCGTGTACGTCAGCGAACCGTCGGCACGGATGTCGAGCGAACCGTTGGCGGGTGCGTTACCCGCCTCCACGTACCAACCGTCGGGGCCAGCAGCGAACTGGTCGTTCGCGATGACGCCGTGTGCTGCATCCAGCGTCAGGGTCTGGCCCGCGGCGACGGTGAACGTGTCGGCGAGTGCGGTGGCCGGCGGAACGACGTTGATGTCGATGAACGTGGGTTCTGCGCTCTGGCCATTGTCGTTGACGGCCCAGACGGCAGTGCGCGCTTTGCCGGTGAACTTCGGGTCGTCTGCCTTGTAGACCAGAGAACTTCCTCCGACGATGGTCACCACGCCATGGGTGTCAGGGTGCGCGCGAGTCTCGAGGTGCGTGCCTGCAGGAACATGGCAATTTACGTCGTAAAGCGTCGTCTGTTCGCCACCGACGGGGACGACTGCTCCGGTTGCGGGTACGTCACAGGCGGGAGCATCGGGTCGCAGGTCTACTGCGGCGCGAGTTTTCGCCTGCGAGTTGACGTCTGCGTCGATCGCGACGTTCTCGGTGCCGTTGCTCGTGAAGTGCAGTGAGAGTGACTTGATCTCGCCGGCATTCATGTAGGGAACGAGATACTTGACGATCGACGGATTTCCCGTGCCGTAGCGCACCCACGAGTCGGGGACGACAGCTTCTGTCAGACCTTCGACGCCGTGAGTATTCAGAGTCACGACGGCAGAGCCGGACTGGGTCGCGGTCAGTGTGACGCCGTAGGTGACATCGGTACCGGCAGGAAGGGCCGTGAAGCTCTTGCCCGGGCTCACAAAGCTCGTGACGTTCATTGATCCCGCTGGCACCATGTCTGCCGCGGGATCACTTCCGGTGAGGAAGTGTGTGGAGGTGCCGATCATCGTGCCGTCCTTCTTCATCCACACGACATCCGGTTCCTTCAGAAGTCCGGTAGACGTGTCCCAGCGATAGACCGCGGTGGCGATGTACTGCGGGAAAGTGAAGGTGGCAGTGAAACACGAGGATACGCCGAGGAACGCACAGTCAGAGGTTTCGTCCTGGGTCCAGCTCACGACGTCTCCGCGGTAGGCGTACTGCCCCAACTGGTTGACGGTCGCCCCGGGCTTGCCTTGATTCGGTGCCGCCGCGGTGCTCCGGTCGCATACCAGCGAGCCGTTGTCTGCAGTGATGCAGGTGAAACCCGAGTTGCTCTGGGGAAAGAGGCGAGGGTTCTTGAGCGCGTTGAAGGCGCTGAAGTCTTTCGCGTCCGAGTAGTAGGTCTGGTCCCAGCCGAACGTGACTCCGCCTGTCTTGCCGCCACCGAAGGGGTGATAATCACAGCCACTCTCAAGCTGAAGGCCACTACCACCTCCACGCATGCAGGCGAGAGGCTGATGATCTTTGAATGGCCCCGTCAGATCCTTGGCGGAAGCCGCCGTGGCCCCCATCGTGGCCACAAGCCCTGCAGCCAAAAGCAAGGCCATGACCGGCCCCGCAACCTTCTTCGATACTCGCACTGACGTCTCCCTTTGCAATTGGCACCGTACTCGGTGAAGGAACCTTCGAATCGTGTAATCACGTGTTCCTATGAAGAGAGAGTCGGCGGGGCGGTTTCCCTTACGCGGGATGGCAGAATTCCCAGAAAATCTCGCAGCCGTCTCGCAGTAGGCTCGGGGCATGCCAGCCGCACCCCCGCTCACTGACGACACCCCGCGCACCTACAGCTACCTCGGCCCCTCCGGCACCTTCACTGAAGCGGCCCTCGCGCAGGTGCCTGAGGCCGCCGGCCAGACCTGGCGCAGCGTCAACAACGTGGGTGAGGCGCTCGACGACGTCGTGTCGGGCCGCAGCGTGGCCGCGATGATCGCGATCGAGAACTCAGTGGAGGGCGGGGTGAGTGCTACGCAAGACGCGCTGGCGAGCATCCCGAACCTGCGGATCATCGGCGAGTACCTCGTGAAGGTGCAGTTCGCGCTGGTGGCCCGGCCCGGCATCGAGCTCGAAGACGTGCACGTGGTGAACGCGCATCCGGTGGCGTATGCGCAGTGCCGCAACTGGCTCGAGGCGAACCTGCCGACGCACGGGCACATTCCGTCGACGTCGAACGTGGCCAGCGCGCTCAACCTGTTCGACAGCGACCTGGCCGATGCCGCCATCGCCCCGGCGCGCATCGTCTCGCATCACGAGCTGCAGATTCTGGCAGACAACATCGGCGACAATCAGAACGCCGTGACGCGCTTCGTGCTCGTCAGCCGCAGCACCACCCTGCCTGCGCCCACTGGCGCCGACAAGACGAGCATCATCGCCGAGCTGCCGGATGATCGCTCGGGCGCCCTGCTGGAACTGCTGGAGCAGTTCTCCACCCGCGGGGTGAACCTGAGCCTGCTGCAGTCTCGCCCGATCGGCGATGCCCTCGGCCGCTACCGCTTCGTGATCGACGCCGACGGGCACGTTCTGGACGAGCGCGTGGCCGATGCGCTGATGGGACTTCGACGGTTCAGCCCGAACGTCATCTTTCTCGGGTCGTATCCGCGTGCCGACCACGCGCCGGTGGAGTACGTCGACCGTTACGACGACGAGGTGTTCATCGAGGCGCGCGACTGGCTGCGCGGGCTGGTGAGTGGCGAGCCCGAGGCGTAGTTCGGGCCGGGGGAAGCGCAGCTTCGTCAGCATTGGGCCCACGCCACGGCGAGCATCCACTGGATGCCCGCTTTCAGCTCCAGCGCGCGGTTTCGACCAATCGTCGGCCCTGGGGCAAACCGACGCACTATTTGCGGAGGATTGACTGAGGGCCGACGATTGAGTTATTGACGATTGAGTTATTTCTGAGGCGCAGCACCGTCGCTGGTTGAGTAGCGCGGCGAAGCCACGCGCATCGAAAGCCCCGCGCGTTCCGGTTTCGATACGCTGCTACCGCTGCTACTCAACCAGCGTCAGACGCGAACGCGCAGGGCGCCAGGTTCGATCCACATTTCGACCCCGTCGGCCAGGCCGAACTCGTCGCCGTCGAGCTGGATCTCCTGAGGTTCCTCCAGCCTGAGTCGCAGGTCGAGGCCCTTGCGGTAGACCACATCATTGCCCTTCGGCGTGAGCTCGAGCAAACGGCGGCCCGCGGCTGACTTCAACAGCACGCCGTTCTCGAACGTCAGCTTGTTCCAGACCCGCACCCAGCCGAACAGCCCGTGGGGCCGTAGGGCGATGAAGTCGAGCACCCCGTCGTCGAGCTTCGCCTCGGGGATCAGCTCGATCCCCCCGGGCAGCAGCCCGCAGTTGCCCGCCATGACCGAGTGCGCACTGACGCTCCGCCACTTCTCGTTGTCGATACTGACCTTCATCTTGATCGGCCGCAGCTGGGGGAGCGCCCGCATCGTGCCGTCGATGTAAGCCAGCCAGCCGAAGGTCTTCTTCAGCTTGTCATTCGTGTTCGCGATCATCTTGGCGTCGATGCCGAGGCCGGCGATCACCAGGAAGACGTGTGTCGACTCGGCCGCATCCATTCGGTGCACGGTGATGAGCCCGAGATCGATCGACCGGTCGTAGCCCGTGAACATCAGCCCGACAGCCGACTCGAAGTCGAGCGTCAGGTCGAGGTTTCGCGCCAGGAGGTTGCCCGTGCCCGACGCGAGGAGGGCCATCGGCACACCGGTTGCCCTGAGGGATTCGGCGACAGCGCGAACGGTTCCGTCGCCCCCGGCGGCGAGCACCACACTTGCCCCGTCGGCAACCGCTGCCCGCGTCACACCTTGGCCGGCGTCTTCGACGCTCGTCTCGTACCAGCGAGTCTCGCCCCACCCGGCGGCCGCCTCGTGCGAGGTCACCGACTTCTTCAGCCGATCGACATCGACTTTCGTCGGGTTGTAGACGACTGCGGCGCGCTTCACCGCGGCAGTCACCCCGGTCGGTTGCTGAGCGTTGGCCACATTCTCAAACGTAGGGCATCGCAGCCGCCGCATGCATCGAACGCCTTTCGCTCACTCCGGCAGCAGCCTGCTCGCTGCGCGGTCCACCCACCTCGCGCGGCCCTCAGGCGGCAGGCCGGGGCAGTGGGCCGTCCACAGAATCGTCCACACGTCACTCGGCGTGCAGAGTGCACGCGGCAGGCCGCTGTGACTGTTCGCCCGCGCTCCGTCATGAGCGCGCTCACCCTGCGAGCCAGCCGCTTCGCCGAGTGCCACCCCGGGCGCACGCCCTAGGATTGCTTAGGTGATCGATCCAGTACTTCTGCGCGAGAATCCCGAGGCCATCAAGCAGTCGCAAGCAGCCAGGGGTGACTCCGTCGAACTCGTCGACCAGGCGCTCGCCGCCGACGTCGAACGACGCGCGGCCATCACCGACTTCGAGAACCTGCGCGCCTCGCAGAACACCTTCGGCAAGCGCGTCGCCAAGGCCGCTCCCGACGAGAAGAAGGCTCTCGTGGCCGAAGCCCAGTCGCTGGCCGCCGAGGTGAAGGCCGCGGGCCAGAGGGCGACGGATGCTGAGCAGCAGTTCCTCGACCTCGTCGGCTCCATCGCCAACCCCATCCTCCCGGGGGTGCCCTCGGGCGGCGAAGAGAACTTCATCACGCTCCGCGAGGTGGGAACGCGCCCCACCTTCGATTTCGAACCCCGCGACCACGTCGAACTCGGCGAGCTGATCGGCGCCTTCGACCTGCAGCGCGGCGCCAAGGTCAGCGGCGCACGCTTCTACTTTCTCACCGGCATCGGCGCCCGCCTCGAGCTCGCCCTCATGAACCTGGCCTTGCAGAAGGCCATCGACTCGGGCTTCACCCCGATGATCACCCCCACCCTCGTGCGCCCCGAGATCATGCGCGGCACCGGTTTCCTCGGCGAACACGCCGACGAGATCTACTACCTGCCCGCCGACGACCTCTACCTCACCGGCACCAGCGAGGTGGCGCTCGCCGGCTACCACTCCGACGAGATCCTCGACCTCACCGAGGGCCCGTATCGCTACGCCGGCTGGTCGACGTGCTACCGCCGCGAGGCGGGGTCGGGCGGCAAGGATACGCGGGGCATCCTGCGCGTTCACCAGTTCAACAAGCTCGAGATGTTCTCGTACGTTCTGCCCGAAGAGGCCGAGGCCGAGCATCTGAAACTGCTCAGCTACCAGGAAGACCTTCTGACCTCGCTCGGCCTCAACTACCGCGTCATCGATGTTGCCGCTGGCGACCTCGGCTCGAGCGCCGCGCGCAAGTACGACATCGAGGCGTGGGTTCCGACGCAGGGCACCTTCCGCGAGCTCACCTCGACCTCGAACTGCACCACGTACCAGGCACGCCGGTTGGATGCCCGGTACCGCACCGAGTCGGGCAAGACCGCTCCTGTTTCGACCCTCAACGGCACTCTCGCCACCACCCGCTGGATCGTCGCCATCCTCGAGACGCACCAGCGCGCCGACGGTTCGGTGCTCGTGCCCGAGCCGCTTCGCCCGTACCTCGGTGGCCTCGAGGTCATCGAACCGCTGAACGGCCGACGCCCGTGAGTGCCGAAACGTCAGGCTTCAGTGCTGCTGGCGACTTCAGTGCGGGCGACGTCGATGCAGGCGACTTCGACGCGTTGCCCGGGGAGGTGCCGGAAGGCGCAGAGATCCCAGCCGATGCACTTGCTCACGCACCGGGCGCTGCCGGGCGTCCGGTCGACCGCTGGCTCGTCACGCTCGACATTGACGGCACGATTCTGCACGAAGACGGGTCGATCACCCCGGCCGTGATCGACCAGGTTGCCCGTCTCACCGGCCTCGGCCACGAAGTCATGCTCGCCACCGGCCGCTCGGTCGCCGCGACCCTGCCTGTGCTCGACCTGCTCGGCATCACTCCCACGTACGTCGTGTGCTCGAACGGTGCCATCACGCTGCAACGCGACCCGGATGCCCCGCTCGGCTATCGGCGCGAGATCGTCGAGACCTTCAATCCGGCCGCGGTGCTCACCCAGATTCGCTCGCACCTCGCCAAAGCGCACTACGCCGTCGAAGACGAAGAGGGCTACTTTCGCTACACCGGCGATTTCCCGAGCGACTCGATGGGCGTCGGCGGCGAGCAGGTCGCGTTCGAAGACCTCCTGTCGATCGACGCCACCCGCGTGGTCGTCATCTCGCCCGGGCACGACATGGAGGACTTTCTCGCGATCGTCGAGACCATGGGCCTGCACCGCGTCTCGTATTCGGTCGGGTGGACGGCCTGGCTCGACATCGCGCCCGACGGCGTCAACAAGTCGACCGGGCTTGAACGCGTGCGACAACTGCTGGGCATCCCCTCGTCGCGGCTGTTCGCGGTGGGCGACGGGCGCAACGACATCGAGATGTTCGAGTGGGCCGGTGCCGATGGCCGGGCTGTCGCCATGGGCCAGGCTCCCGATGACGTGAAGGCGGCGGCCACCGAGGTGACGTCGTCGGTGCACGCCGACGGGCTCGCGCACGCGCTCGCGACGCTGGGCTAGCCCGGGCGTTTCGTGCTTCTGCCGCGAGTGCGCAGCGCCGTACGTTCGAGCGCGGGCAGAAATACACCCAAATCTGCGCTTATGGGTGTTTTTCTGCCCGCACAACGGCGGCCGGTAGTCAGGCAACGCGCGCGTTCGTGCGGTTGTACCCCCGTCGGGTAGGATCGACTCCTGTCTGCTGGCGTCTGACGCCGCAGGCATGGAGGGCTGTCCGAGTGGCCGATGGAGCCAGTCTTGAAAACTGGTGGGCGGAAACGTCTCGTGAGTTCGAATCTCACGCCCTCCGCATAGTAGTGGGGTATGCGATCCCCGTAATCATGCGGATCTCAGGGGGTGGGACGACCTTGGGATTCATCTCGTGCCCACATTTTGCCCACAACTGATTTACGAGCAGCCTCATTCAGGCCCTCTGCAAGCGTGTCCAGGTCAGCATCAAACAGGTCAGCGTATACGTCTAGAGTCATGGCAGCGGAGGCGTGGCCGAGCATTCGCTGGACCGCTTTGACGTTTCCGCCGGAACTGACTGCGAGACTCGCGGCGGTGTGCCGAAGATCGTGGAGGGTCATGGGTTGAAGCTCAGCTGCTTTGAGAGCGGACTTGAACCATGTCCTGGTTCCACGCGTTGCTCGACGTAAATGCCCACCTTGCTCGCCCGGGAAGACAAGATCGTCTTGCGTCTTACCGCGGAGTTGTTCGCGTAAGGCAGGCTCGAGAAATTCAGGAAAGGCGACGATACGCCGTTTGTGGCTCTTTGGCGTTCCGACAAAGATCTCGGTTCCTACTTCGACGGCATTGACCGACACCCGGATGCGGCGGCGATCGAAATCCACATCGGACGCTCGCATCCCGATCGCTTCTCCCCACCGGAGGCCCGTATAGGCAAGTACGAAGATGAGGGTTTCATAGTCACCCGACTTCGCCGCGAGATCGTGCACCTGTTGATGGGTCAGGTATTGGTGCTCTTTAGCTACTTTCCTTGGAAGGTTGACGCCTCGAGCCGGGTTGGACGGAAGTCGTCTGTCCCTGACGGCTGAGTCCAAGATCGCAGCCAGTACTCCGTATGCCCGGATAACAGTTGTTGCGCCCCGCTTCTTTGAGAGTTCCGAAACCCAGTTTTGGACATCGGTATGACGGACATCTCCAACCGATACGGTGCCCCAAACTGGATTGACGTGCACGCGCCACGCGATCTCAGCGGGTCGGAGGGACGATGGTTTCAAGTGGGTCTGGGTCGCCAGCCACCCGATGCCCAGCTCATTTACGGTGACGCGTGATGCTGATGCCTCGATGTATTCGCCGCGCGCCATAGACATTTCGACTGAGGCAGCGAAAAGCTCCGCTTCGCGTTTGGTTTTGAAACCTCGCTTATCCGTCTGAGACTTGTCCGGCCTTCGATAACGGACCCGATATCGCCTGCCCTCTGCCGTCTGATAGGAGGAGATCGACCCCATCGATTACGCCGCCCAGCCGTCGAGTTCCCATCCTGCTGAGGTCAGGTAGGTCTGGAGTTGGTCGATGCGGCGTTGCACGTTGGTGATGCGTTCGCTGGTTGACTCCCACGCTTGTTCGTTGAGCTGTGTCTCGGTGAGGGGGTCCTCGTTTTCGATCTCGAGGATGCTGCGCAGTCGTGCGCGTTCTTGGAGTTGGGTTTGGAGTTCGCGCATGGCTTGGAGTTCGCCGCGTTCGGCGCGTTCGTCTTTGGTTTTCCATCGGTAGGCGCCGTCGCTTGCTCCGGAGAGCCATGCGTCGAATTCGACTGTTGTCATTTCTGCGATGTCGCTGCTGAGGTTGGGCACGTCGGGTCCGTGGAGCGGCAGTCCGATGGGTGCCAGTAGCACGATAGGTGGTACTCGGAGGGCCGCTGCGATGTTGAGTAGTTGGCTGACGGAGAGTTCCGCTTTGCGGCCGGCTTCGATGTTTTGGATGACTGATTCGCTGAGGGCGTCGAGAGGGATGGCGTCGGCGAGGTCTCGCGCGGTGAGAAGTCCGCGTTGTCGCCTGAGCGCTTTGATGCGTCGGCCGATATCTTTCTCGGTTCGAAAATCTGTCACATGCACAGATTAGCAAACTGAGGCTTGTCAATCTAGGAAGTGATGTGTACTGTGATTTTCACAGAGCAGTTGAATCACAGTTACAAGATTGACAGGTAGATCATGGAAGATGAATTTATTACCCCAGCCGCCGTGAGCACGTTGACCGGCGTCAGCGTTGCCGCGCTCGCTCAACTCCGGTATCGCGGCATCGGGCCGACGTTCTACAAGCCCACCCCCAAAACCGTTCTTTACAAGCGGTCCCAGGTGCTGGCCTGGGTTGAAGCGGCAGCCCAGCAGCGCACTCTGCCACGGACCCGCACGGCGTGACGGACCTCCGGCCACAACAACCGGACCATCGTCGTCGCCGCTGCATCGAGTCGCCCGGCGCCGATATTGGTAAGCGATTCCGCTAGCGCGAAGGAGGCGATGGTGGGACTGTACGCCGCAAAGAACGCCGTCCTCGTCGCAGCCCAGCTCGACCTCGGCCACGCGGCCACGCGCCTGTTCTTACACATGGCGTTGGAGTGCTGGGACGACTGGGATAACCCCGGCGGCATGGCACCCCGACGCTACTTCGCCGGCCGTGAATCGTCGGCTATCGCCCTCGGATTCTTGGCTCCCGACAACGGGTCAGATCGCGCCTTCCAGGTCGTGAAACGCACAGTCAAGGAGCTGCTCACGAAGGGTGCGATCGAGCGAGTGCGATCAGGCCATGCGGGACAGACCGCGGAGTTCGAATTGCTCGTGGACAGCTCGCGCCCACCCGCGGTCCGGAGGCGGCTAAACCCGGTGGTTGACCTCGCTTCTAAGCGTGAGAAGGGGGTCAATTTCTGACCACCACAGAGGGTCACTTTCTGACCCCCTCAGGGTGTCAGTTTCTGACCACCAGTGGGGGTCACCCAGTGACCCCCCTAACAGGAAGAACCAGTAATTAACAAAATTGGACCAGTACGCGAAACGCAGAAGACGCCTGTGGATAACCCACCCCGCAAAGCCGACCGGCTCCTCGCACCTCCCCGGGCGTGGGCTTCCGAGGCGACGCCGTCAACCTCATCGAGATGGCGGAGCATCGACGAGGTACTCGCTGCCTCGACGCCAGATTGCGAGGTCGCCTCGTCGGCCAGAGGGGTTTCCGCGAACGCGGCTCAGAGAATGCAGATGACGGCGTGGAGCGAGGTGCGCATCAGTTCTGCATATCGGGATTTTCGACACGCAGAACCCGCTACCCCCGTTCGGGGGGTTCCCGTGCCTATTCTTTTGCTACTTCCCGGAGCGGGAATAGGTAAAGGAAGTAGTACGGCCTGTTTTTCCCTGTCCCACTGCCACCCCCGCGGAGGCCGCGCTTCCCAACCTCCCGCACTCACCACTGGTTTCATGAGGGAGGTTGGGAAGTAAAGGGCTAACAGTGGGACAGGGAAAAACAGAAGAAGAAAAAGGAAAAAGAAGAGAGAAATAGAAGTAGAAGAAAAAACAAAAAGAAACAAAAACAAAGAACAGAAGTTGGCAGTGAAGTTGTTGTGTGACGGTTTGTGAGGTTCGTGATGGTGCAGGTGACGGAGAGAGACGAGGCCATGTTGGAGTGGCTGACGGTGGTTCGGATCGCAGATATTGAAGGGGTCCGGTGGGCGCTGGGTGCGACGTCTGGTCGGGATCAGCCGGTGACGATCCGGCGGGCGAACCAGTGGGTCACGAGGCTCGCGAAACTGGGATGGGTAGATAGGGCACGTCCGACGTTCCGTGATGGATCGATCATCTGGGCCACTCACCAGGCCATCGGGAAAACACCGCCGAACCTGTTCAAACAGACCACCAGACACGAGGTCGCGGTCGCCCTCGTGTCCGCACGCTACCTTGCTGCCGGGTACGCGTGGCGGCGCGATCGGAAGCCCGCCGGGATGCTCGATCATCAGGTCGACGGGGTCGCCCAGAAGGGTGACCGGGTCGAGCTTGTCGAGGTCGAACTGACTCCGAAAACGTGGCAGCGGTACAAGCAGATTTGCGACAATCACGTGTTCCGTTTGGACCGCGAAAACGTCGCCCGCGTCGCCTACTTCTGCACCGCCGATGCGGCCCGGATCGTGGACCGGGAAGCGGACAAGTTCATCTTCCGAACCGAACGCCACAAGCTCACCGCTGTGACTGCGTTCGACGTGAAAGGGCACTGGATCGCCGGCGACGCTCCCGTCGCCGAGACCGTCGTAACGGCTGGTCCGGAGAGTGTGAGCTCGGTGCTTCAGGGCGCAGCGGGATGGGGTGCACCAGGGCAGGTCGAGCCATGACCGCCACCCAAGCATCACGGTCTCAAACGCAGCAACCCGTCTCCGACCCGGTCACCGACCTCGCGGGTGCTGCCATCAAGGTAGTCGTGGTGGCCCTGATCGTTCTGATCGCGTTACCGCTTCTGATCCCGGTCGGGGCGTCCCGACTGACGGGGGACGTGCTGGCGACGAAGTCACGATTCTGGACCGTCACCCGTTGGCAGTGGCTGATCAACACCCTCGGCATTCTGATCGTGCTCGCCCTCCTGACAGTCGAAGGCATCCTCCTCGCTGGATGGGTCAGCTCGGGCGCTGCTGCGGCGTTCGTGACGGCGGACGGGTGGCAGTGGCAGCTGCTGCCGATGTTCGGGCCGTGGGCCTTGGTGAACTTCCTCTTCGGCGTTCTGCTGCTTCCGGCGGCGTGGTCGCTGAGCCGTCGACGGATCGCCCGGCTCGTTCGAACCAGACGCATCTCGGACGTGGTGCGGCAGGAGCGCATCGAAGCGGCCCGCAAACGCGCCTCCGATAGCAGCGCTGCGAGGCGCATCGGTGTGAAACTCGAAGGTGACACCGGCCGGATCGTCGGTGCCAGCAAGCGCATCACCACCGGGCCGTTGCCGGTCGGTGGGGGCCGTCAGGCGTTCGGGATCGTCAACCGAGTCACCGTGCGAACGTTCGCTGACCGCTTCTACGACGTCCGCCGAGTCAGGGACTGGGTCGACGACACCGGCCGGCACCTTGTCCTCCCGACGACCTCGTCGGCCGTTCGGGCGCTGCTGATCGCAGAGTCCGGCTCCGGCAAGACGGTGCTGATCAACGATCTCGTGCTCTGCGCGCTCGAGTACGGATGGCCCGTTTTCGTCATCGACGCGAAAGGCGACCCGGCCGACGCCGAAGACCTCGTGAACGTTGCCCGCAGCTACGGCCGCACCGCCGTCGCCGGGGGCGTGTGGGATCTGTTCAACGGCACCGCCGACCAGGTCACCGCGAAACTCATGAGGCTGATGCCCGTCCCGGACGGCGCGAACCAGCACTACCTCGACGAGATCCGCGGCGTCCTCCAAGCCGTGCAAGACCAAACCCCAATCCGGTCCGTCCCGGACCTCCGTGACCGGCTCACGAACCCCGCCCCGCACGTCCGGGACCAATACGATCTCGGCATGGTGAACAAGGCCGTCGACCGCGCCACCGGCGCCACCGCAGGCGCCCGCGCCCTGCAGAGTTTGCTGGTTGCGCTTCGCCCGCTGGAGCGGTGGCTCGGTGAGGACGGCTGGTCCTACGACAAACCCAAAGCCGACGTCACCGTTATCCCCCTCACCCCCGTGGACGACGCCCAAGCCCGACTCGGTGACCTGCTGTTGCTCGATCTGCGGAACTTCCTCTCCACCAGGCTCGAACGCCGGGACAAGTACCCGGTCGTCGTGATCGTTGACGAGTTCCCGCAGCTGGTCACCGGTGCGCAGGACCCGGGCGACACCGCCGGGAGCCTGTTCGAGACCGCCCGCAGCGCAGGCGTCGGCCTCGTGCTTGCCACGCAGAGTCCCGCCGGTCTGTCCAACGATGAGGTTCGCAGGCGTCGTGCCTTGACGTCCGGGGCGGCGCTGATCTTTGGTCGGTCCAAGGACCCGGAAGACGTCGTCAAGTACGCCGGCACTGTCATCCGGATGGAATCCTCGGGCCTTGCAACCGGCGAGGAACTCGGCACCGCCCGCGCCCAGCACTCCTACCTCATCCCACCCCAAGACGTCCGAGAAGCGGCCGACGGAGCATTCTGGCTGGTCCAAGGCGGCGCGATCGCACCGTTCCGTGCCCTGCCCAACCGAAAAGTCGACCGGCAACGCGACCCCGTCGTCGACGATGCCGAAGTAGCTGACACGCTCGACCCCGATCAGGCCGCGGACTGAGCAGCTATTTCGAACTGATCTGTGGCTCCCGACGTGTTCGCCGTGAGCCACAGTGCGATGAGTCGTCAGCGACCCGAACGCGGAGCCTCCCTGCCTCCCGGAGTACCAATGCTTGGAGCAGACACCATTACACGACTCCGAAATGAACGAGCGGTGAACGCGCCTCCGTCAGCTTTCCTTCCGGGCCGACGACTGCAGCACAGTTCCGATGTGGTCCAGGTCCAGCGACGGGACGAACCCTGGATCCTCATACAGCGCCTGAAGGGCTCCGGTCGCGATAGCGCTCACGTCTGTTGTGGCGCGGAGTTTGGTGTCGCCTTTGGCGGCGTTCCACGCGCTTTGCCACACCATCGCAAGCGTGAGTGCGCCGTCGGCGAAAAGGCCAACAGTCTGTTGGCCAAATTGCGCCCACAACGCATCCGTGACCTTCACGCTGCTGTCGCCCTTCTTCATCGCCACGGCCGCGTACGCGAGGACGAGGGTTTTCGGGTCGATGGCTTTCGCAGACCGGTCCATCAGGTTCACGATCTCGACAGCGACCTGCTGCCCCGTCGTAACTGTCGGGTGCGGGTCGGCGTTCTTAAGGGCAGTGGTGAGGGCGGTGAGGATGTCGGTGTCGTGCCGGTCGACCATTGTGGATTCGTACGCCGAGTGCACCCCAGACCCGGTGCCGTCCGGGAGCCCGTCGGCGAGGTAGGAACCGTGCAGCGGTTGACAGGCGTCGCCGACATAGTGCGCGACAAGTCCCGCTGCCGCGACGTACCGGGTGAGGTTCTTGGCTTTGATGGCGGCGACCATTTCGTCGAAGAACTGCCACACCCGAAACGGCAACAACCCCCGGTCGCCGGGGTCGGTGTGGCCGAGGCTGGTGTAGTACTCCTGCCACACCGCCACGTTCACATTCGCCGGATCCTGCATGCACAGCTCCCGGATGGTCTTTTGATCCGAGGGGCGTGGTTGGTCGGCGTCGGCGAAGTGCGTGGTGTGTTCCGGACCGGTCCGGAACGCCGTATCTCGGCCGCCCTTCACCGCCGAGGGCAGGTTCTTCCAGACCAGATCGGGAACGTCCGCGAGCGGGATGAACCCGCCAGCCTTCTTCCCGGCAATGGTCCCGTTGTTGATGTCGGTGGCAACGAGGTCGCGGAGGGCGAAACTGATCCGATCCACATTGCTGGTCATCAAGGTCTGGAGGGTGGGGGAGGTGAGGTGTTCGGTGGCGTAGGACGCGATCGTGTAGTGTCCGGTTTCCCCCAGAACGGTTGCGCACCGGTGTTGTAGTCCACGACGAGCTCGACGTTCAAGATCCGGAGGATGTTGGTGAGGCTGGTCGCGAGGGTGAAGTTGTAGTTCTTCCCCGTCGAAGCGAGAAACGATTGTCCGCCCCACTGCAACGCGATCGGCCGCAACGGCTGCCCGTCCGCTTGCACGAGGTGCCAGAGGGTGCCGGAGTCCCCGGGCCGGCTGTCGGGGGTGCCGGGCGTGGGGGAGATGAGGAAGTCGGTGACGTCGTCGTACCCACCCACACTCCGGTACCGGTAAAACAGAGCGGTAATCCGGCCGGAGAGATTCCCGGAAGCGGCACCGAACGCGCGGACTTCGGCGCCGATCAGGCGGACGCTGATGTTCTGCTCGTTCAGATCCGCAAGCTCACCCACTTTCGGCAACCCGTAGCCCTGCGACGTCCACGCGGTGACGTCATCGACCTCGATAAGACCGGCATCGAGGGTGAGGTAGGTGCGGCGGCCGGGGAAGTCCGTGTACACGTCGGAGAACGGCAACCTTGTGATCTGGTTCGCAGCCGAGCGTCCGATGGGGGTTTCGGTGCCGTCCGCGACGCTCGACACGACCGTCCCCGCAGGGCCGGTCACGTGACGGCTGGTCAGCGCGAACACGGTATGTCCGTCGGTCACGAGGGTCCCGACGGACGCGACGTTCTGCACGCCCTGGACTTCGCACAGCAGCGGGAACCCGCCCCCGATCCGGCCGGCTGGCCACGTCCGAGGCGGCAGCACCGAGTCGTCCGGTGCGGACCGTTCGACGAGGACGACGCAGACCGGGACGGTGCGGCCGTCGGGGAGGTAGAGGGTTTTCGGGACGACTTGGTCGGGGGAGGTTTGCCCGTCGCCGAGACCGAACTTGTCAGCGTCCAACCACTCATCGACGAGGACGAGGATGCACGGCCAGGAGTAGTCTCGGATTTCGGAGTTCTCGAACGTCCGCGCTGGTTTCACCGTCATCGCCCGCCGCGCCGAAAACACCCTTTCAGAGGCCTCGGGTTGTGGGTCGGTGGTGCGGATAAGGTACCGGCCGACCGCGGTGCCGACGACGTTCTTCTTGTTCAGCAGATGCCAGTGATACTGATCCCTAGCCTCGAGCAGGTCCGCTGTCGACAGGCTCGCGAAATCACTATCTGCACCCAACACATCCACCACCACAACCCCCAAGCCTCGGCACCGCGCCAAGCGGGCGCTAGTACCTTCGATCGCGTTCTGACGGCAGAATACACTCCACCCTCCGACACCGAAAGAGACGCGTGGTGAACTCGCGGGGTGCAGCATCACACGCTGCCGACCACCTTGGCTCTGGGCACGATGGTGCCGGAACTGGCACGAAGGGCCGCGTCGCTTTAATCGAACATATGTACTGGGTATCTGCTTCACTGAAGTGAGGCTAAAGAGGCGATACTCTAGGGCTTATGAGCGTGCTGATATCTGTCGTGGGCGGTCTGGCGATTGTATTCGTGATCATGATCGCGATCGCAGGACCGAGCCAGATGCGATTTAGAACCCTGCAACGCAGGCGCCCGACGGCACTCATTCTCACGGCAGTGACCCCGCGCGGGTCACAAGCCGCCGGTCAGGAGTTGATGCGGGTCTACTCGCCGCAGTCGAGGTCGCGGCTGCCCACGTGGATGGCCGTGAGCGTCGATTCAGACGCGCTCCGTTTTTGGTCTGGAGGCATCAACCCAAAGCAACTATTTGAAGCGACCTTGCATCAGATCGTGAGCGTTAACTCCGCGATTGTTCAAGAGTCGGAACGATCTGACCGTGCGCTTGAGCTTGAGTTCGCTCTCGAACGCGGCAACGTCAAATATCCGATGGTGATTCTCGGTCGCGGCTTCCTCGGGCTATTCCCGAAGTCGGATGCCGAGCTTGCAGAAATCAGCATCGAATTGAAAAAAAGAATCGGAGCCGCTGGAGCCGTCGAGGCGTAGGCGTATCGGGAGGCGTTGGGCAATCAGTCAAACTGCGCGCCAACGATAAGGTCGCTGAGCGGCTGAGGTCCCGTGTTTACCGCCTGCTCGAGCAGTCGGTAGAACAGCAGACCTCGACTTGCGGCGGTTCGACGGTTGAAACGAAACACGAATTCGTCGAGGTAATAGGCAAGATGGTCGCTGGACGCGCCGTAGTGCAGCGTGCCGGTCAGCCACCGTTTCAGAAGTGAAGCGACCATGTGTACGCCAGGCAGGTCGACATGAGCGGGAACGGACGAGCCGAGTTGAGTGAAGTAGGTGTGGTCATAACCGAGCCCCGATAGCCGTCGAAGTTCCCGAGCGCCGTCTGTTCTGACCTTTGAGGCGGGCGCTACGACGCGCTGGGTGAACTCGATCAATGCCAGCCCGCCCGTAGGGGTCGGTTCCAGACGCACTCGGCCGAGTTTGCGGGCGGTCACCATTTCCGCTGCGAACATTACCCCTAATTTGTCGCTCGAACGGCCTGCGTTGCCTCGGCTGATACCGCCGACATAGGTCTCATCCACCTCCACGACGCCAGACAGCACGTCGCGATTGGGGACAACCATCGCGCGTCGAAGTTTGTGCATCCAAGCCCAAGCGGTTTCATAGGACTTCAGCCCGAGCACGCGTTGAAGGCCAAGTGCAGAAACTCCGTTCTTCTGCGCCATCGCGAACCACACCGCCGCGAACCAGGTACGGAGAGGTGAGCGAGTGCCCTCAAAGATCGTTCCCGCGGTAACCGACGTTCGGCGAGAGCAGCTTTGACACATCCAAAGCTTTGAGGAGGTTCGCCAGAACGTCATTCCGGAGCAGGCAGGGCAAACGAAACCAGCAGGCCATCGCAATTTCGCGAGGTAGTCAAAGCATGCCTCACCAGGCCCCAACCCGCCACCCTGACACCGGAAGAACTCGACCTCGAACGCCACCCGGTGAAAGCCGCGGAGCAACCCATTCGGGTCAAGGCGTGGGTGCGGTTCCCGGAAGCCGTGATCCGCGCCGACGCGGAAGCGTTCGAATGGACTGACCGGGCCGTGCACATCCGCTGGACAGCAGCCGATGGCGCTCCTCGGCAGGCCTGGGTCTGGGCATCCTCAGTCGACCGACTCCAACCATGAACCACAACAGCACGGTGGGATGGCGCGACTGGCCCGTTTCGGGGACCTTTCCGGGTGCCGATCGTACTTCCCGGGCACCAACTGCGCACCGACCGGTCGGGACGCGCCCCCAAGGGCTTATTTCGCCCAGACCAGCCGGAACTCCGCCGGCTCCCCGTCGCCCTGACGCGCCCTGCCGGAAAGGCACCACCGAAACCACCGAAAGGACCCCCATCATGACCACCGTGACACTGTTCTCCAAGCCAGGCTGCGTCCAGTGCACCGCCACCAAACGCGCTCTCACCGACCGGAGCATCGACGCCGAGATCATCGATATCACTCAAGACCCAGCTGCCCTCGAGCACGTCAAGGGACTCGGCTACCTGCAAGTTCCCGTCGTCGAAACACCGACCACGACCTGGGTAGGATTCCGGCCCGACCTGATCGCCACCCTCGTCCTCTGATGGCGTCACGTCGTGGGCGGGTTCTAGGCTGACCGGATGATGCGGCTTCTTCTCATCCGGCACGGTCAAACCCCAGCTAACGTCCTCGGCCAACTCGACACTCACGCGCCTGGTCCCGGCCTCACCGATATCGGCTTCCAACAAGCCGCGGCCATCCCGCGGGCTCTCCGCGACCAACCAGTCGACGCCATTTATGCCTCGACGCTGGTCCGCACCCAGCTCACCGCGCAGCCCCTCGCAAGTGAGCTCGGTCTCGCCACCACGGTTTTGGACGGGCTCCGCGAGATTGAAGCCGGCACCCTCGAAGACCGAACCGACCCCGCCTCGGTCGACACCTATCTGACCACATCATTCTTATGGGCCGAGGGCCACCTCGACGAACGAATCCCGGGCGGTCCCGATGGAAACGAGTTCTTCGACCGCTACGACGACGCCATCGCCCACATCCAAGCGAACGGGGACGAGGTCGTCGCGGTGTTCAGTCACGGCACGGCCATCCGGACGTGGGCGGCTGCACGAGTGGCGAACATCGACGGAAGCTACGCATCCACCCACCAACTCGACAACACCGGCATGGTCACCCTGCAACGCGAGAACGAAGACGACCCGTGGGAGCTCGTGACGTGGCTGGAAACCCCGCTCGGCGGGAGCAAACTTGCCGACGCTCGTGCGGTCGACCCAGCTGGCGATACCTTGCTCGGCGCTCGCGCCAGACAGGTCTGACCGATCGGTCAGACTCCGACGATCGGCGCGTCGGCCAGCCCGACCCGGAATCGGTACTCGCCTCGGGCGCCCTTACAAAGTTCGAATTTTCCAACCATCAGACGACCCGCTTCCGCTACGCGCATGGCGTCGTTGCCCTGCAACTGCTTGACCGCGTACTGCGCGGCAACGGGTTCGGTGGAAGACCAGTCCTGGCTCCCGGGTCAGGTGATCTGTAGCCCGAGTAAGCCTCGAGCGGGATTCGTTGGGGCTGGAAGTCAGGCTCCGGCCAGTGCCGACCGTTCGTGCAGTGCGCAGACCGCGTACTCAACGAGGACGCCACTCTCATTCACGACCATCGTCCGGTCAGGTGCTTCATGGCAGTCGCCGATCATGCACTCGATGCGTTCGCCCACGCGCAAACCATACTCCTTACGAGCAGACCTCATAAGAGCTGACTCCTAGCGCGATTGGCGACATTGAGCAGGTGGGCGCGGGCATCTTGCCTCGCGCCCACCACTGGTTGCTCAGCTACCGTCGTCGCCGCGGGTGACTCGGCGGACCTGGGCGACGGCGCGGGAAAGATTAACACCGATGGCCTCGGCATGGATTACCCGCCCGTATTGGCGGTTGTCGTCGGCTCCCCAGGTTTCGGTCTGCTCGCGTCCGATGATGATGACGGAGTCGCCCTTGTGGAGGGTAGCGGCAGCGTTCTCGCCGAGTTCGAAGCGAGCTTCAACGAAGTGCGTCGTCGCCGAGGGGTGGGCGTGCCAGGTGCCTGCGCGGTATTCGCCGGTGTTCTCGATGACGCGAATTTTGGTGATGGTGATGCAGCCGGCCTGGACGATTTCGGGGTCGGCGGCGAGGTTCCCGGTGATGGTTCGTGTGGACATGATTTGTGTTCTCCTATCTAGGTTGTGCCGGGGTGGCGTTGTGTTGGGTTGTTAGAGCCAGTCGGCGTCGGTGATGGTGGTGATGGGGACGGCGCCGTGGTTGCGGATGAGGGTGTTGCAGCCGACGCTCTGCGGGCTGATGATCATTCCGGGGACTGCGCCGATGCCGCGGCCGAGTTCTTTGGCGATGAGTGCGGTCGAGAGAGCGCCGACGGTGTCCTCGGCCTCGATCACAATTGTTTTCTCGGCCAGCGCGGCGGTGAGCCGGTTCCGTTGCTGGAACCGGGCCGGCGGGGTGCCGGGCGGCAGCTCGCTGACGAGCGCACCGGTCTTGGCGATGCGGCTGAGCATGAGCTGGTTCCCGGTCGGGTAGAACTGATCGACCCCGCCGGCGAGCACCGCGATCGTCGGGCAGTCCAGGGCCAGTGCGGCGCGGGCCGCGTACGTGTCGATCCCGTACGAGGCGCCGGTGACGATGGTGTAACCGCGCTGCGCTAGCCCGCTGGCAAGTTCAAGGCAGACATGCCGCCCGTACGTCGTGCAGGCCCTCGACCCGGTCACGGTCACCGGGCCCCGGTTGAAGAGGGTGGTATCGCCGCGGACCCAGAGCGCGTGGGGCATCGCGAACCCCAACCCTTCGACGAGCTCCGGCCAGCCGGCCCGCTCTGGGGTGAGGAGCGTGTACCCCTTCCGTTGGGTCGCGTTGATCGCGCGGACCGCGTTCTTCACCGAGAACCGTTCGGAGGCAACCTTCCGGATGTGCGTGAGCGGGATGCCAGCAGCAAAGTCACCGGTGCTGTTCAGGAGGATCTCGAGGGCGTATTCGTGGCCGACGGTCTGGGTGAGCGCCCCGGCAAGGGTATCGCCCGGATTGGCGATCCCGGCCCACACGATCCTCGCGACCGTGTTCGCGGAGTGGTGCGTATTGGTGGTGTGTTGAAGGGCTTCGACGAGGGTTCGGTTTGTCTGGGCCATGAGCCTGTTTTTTCCTCTCTGAACAACAATTTTTGTTTGCCTTCCGGCGAGAGAAACGTGAACGAGCGAGAGGGCCTGGAGTGCCCAGAATCTCGGGCGAAATAAGCCCGCAGGGCGCGTCCGTGAATCTGGGAACGCAAGGGCTGAAGCGAGTTAGGTTCGTCAGCCGGAAAGGTCAAACAAGACCCCAAACATCCCCATCGGCACAGCGTCGCGCAGCGGCACCGTTCAGACGCTTGTTGAGCTGCGAACGCAGCTCCCCGCACTAACTCGAGCAGGTTCTGACGGAGCGCCGTCGGGAACGGACCGCCCAGGAAACAGCGCAACAGCAGGGTGATATCAGGGTGCTATCACCGTGGACACGTCGAAACCAGCCCTCGCCCCGCAGCCCGCAGCCGAGGCCTCGGCCCAACGGCTCCGCTGTCGCCCTCTTTTGTCTGATTTGAGCGGCTTCGCGGCGCTGTAGCCGCCCCTGGTCGGGGCATGTTGGTTTGGCCGTGAATCCTTCGGAAGCGTACGGGCCCGCCCGTTTCGCGCAAGCAGCTGCGCTGCCGGCTCCGCCGAGATTTCCGGCACGCGGTCGCTGCGCTTCCTCATTTCGTGCCGGAAATCTCTCCCCCACCGCCCTCCGGGTGGCGCTTTACGGCCTGTCCCTAGCGGCGGTGAACCGCCTTCACGGCAAAACAACGTGGAGGAGAGAAGGAGAACAGACCATGACCACCGCAACCGCCACCCGCACCAGCACGACCCGCACCCCCGTTAAGACGGCCGAGAAGAAAAAAGCGCAAGCGGAGGCGCTGCAGCAGTCGATCACCCATCAGGTCGAGACGTTGCGCGACTCCGGCCGATGGGAAGCGTTCCTCGACTTCGCGCAAGCGTTCCACGCGTACTCGCTGAACAACGTTTTGTTGATCCTCTCTCAGATGCCCGAAGCGTCGCAGATCGCGGGGTTCCGGAAGTGGCAGGCCCTGAACCGGCAGGTTCGGAAGGGCTCGAAGGCGATCCGCATTTTCGGGTACTCGACCAACAAGGTCACCGAGGAAGACGCCAACGGCGACGAGGTAGAGAAGAAGATCTCCCGGTTCCCGATCCTGTCAGTGTTCGATGTCAGCCAGGCAGACCTCATCGACCCCGACCAGGGCGACCCCAGCACCCTCACCACGCTCCTCACCGGCGCGGACGATCACGGCATCGTGGACGCCCTCAGCTCCTACCTGATCGGTGAGAGCTGGGCTGTCGAGCGCTGGCCCCTGCCGGGCAGCATGAACGGTGTCACCCGGCCTCAGGAGATGACGGTGGTTATCGACTCTGATCTGTCGCCGGAGGCGGCGGCGAAGACGATGATCCACGAGTGCGCGCACATCCTGTTGAGCCACATTGACGACTTGGCCGAGTACGCCCAGCACCGCGGCCTGCTGGAGACCGAGGCCGAGAGCGTCGCCTACGTCGTCGCCGGAATGGTCGGGTTCGATACTTCCGCGTACTCGGTGGGCTATATCGCCGGATGGGCGAACGCAGACACCGACCTCATCAAATCCACCGCCGCCCGGGTGCTCCGCACCGCGCACCAGATCGCCGGAATCCTCACCCCCGAAGACGAAGCAACAGACGACCCTGCAGACGAAACCGCAAACGCCGCCGCCTGACCTCACCACCGCGGGGGTGGCAGGATCGCCGTCCCCGCCCGAACCCCGGAAGGGAAGCAAGATCATGATCATCACCTATCAGCGCCCCGACACTCTCGGCCACGAGCTCGACCCCGAAGCCCCGAATGCTTGCCGCAGTGTCGATGGCTCCGAGTGCGGAGCCGAAACCATCGACACAGATGGGATCCAGTGGCGCTGCACCCGCGCCCCACACCCTGGGCAGGACGAACACCGTGCCGCGTACGAAAGGGACGGCGACGGCCCCGACGGTGCCGTAGCGATCGCCTGGACTTACCAATACGCCATCGAAGACCAGACCGGCGGAGACACCGACAACGCAGCCCCCGTGCACACCATCACGGTCTCGTTCCCTGACCGGGCATGCGGCGTCGACGCCGAGAAGATCCGCAATGCGATTCTCGACCTGTTCTGGGAAGGCGACGCCGACGACGTACAGATCATCGTCTCGACCTGAACACGCAACGCCTCCAGGAACAAGCGACGCCCGCCCGAAGCACCGGGCGGGCGTCGCTGTCGTGATCATGACCGGAACAACGGGGTGCGAGTAGTGGCCCAACGGCTTCGCCGTCGACCTTCTTCTCTGGATGGAGCCGCTTCGCGGCGCTGTTGTCGCCCCTGGCCGGGGCTCGTTGTTTGCCGTGAATCCTTCGGAAGCGTACGGGCCTATCCGTTCCGCGCAAGCAGCTGCGCTGCCGGCTCCGCCGAGATTTCCGGCACGCGTTCACCCTTCGGGCTCTCTTATTTCGTGCCGGAATTCTCTCCCCGCCGCCCTCCGGGTTGCACTGCACGGCCAGTCCCTAGCGGCGGTAAACCGCCTTCACGGCAAAACAACGAAGAGGAGATATGAAATGACTGAACACATTACCGGGATCCGGATCGACAACGACGGGGCACTGTCCACCGTCTGCATCGACGCCACCAACACCCACACCCGCCTGCTGGGCATGTACCAGCACATCGGCTGCACCACCGTCGACGTCATCGGGCTGGAAGGCAGCATCGATGCGTGGGTCGACGACGAAGGCCTGTACACGCAGGAACCGAACCCGACCCTCACGTTGATGCTGCGGCTCACCCGCCCGTTCCAGACGCACCTGTCCGGTCCCGGCTTGTTCCTCAGGTCGAACGAGGACGGCGACACCGTCAGCCTCACCCCGGAGCAGACCGCGACGGTCATTGAGTGGTGGCAGTTCGCGAACGCCATCGTCCCTATCCAGTAACACCAACCCAACAAAAAAGGTCGGGAACCGAAGCAAGTGAAGTGCCTCGGTTCCCGACCGACCCAACCACACTACCAAGAAGGAAAACATCGTGACCAAGAACAACACCACCCCGGCAGCCGACAACAGCACAGCCGCCCCGGACCTCGCTGCGAGCCTCGCAGCAGGCACCGTCACCATCGAATCTGTTGACCCGCAGAAGGTCGAGCTTGACCCGAACATCCGCACAAACCCCGTCCTGCCCCCGGAGTTCGTGGACTCGATCCGCGCCGAGGGAGTCCGAGAGCCAGTCCTCGCGCGTCGGGGTGAGGACGGCATCACGTACGTCTATGACGGACAACGCCGCTTGCTCGCGGCCCGAGAAGCGTGGCTTAGCTCGATGCTGGCCGTGTTCGGTATCGCGGACACTACGGGCACCGCGTCTGGCCGGATCCTTGATCAGCTGCGGACCTTCGCCCGCACCGAACTGACCCTCACGGACCGGATTGCCGCGTACGAGCAACTGGCCCTTGACGGGATCAGTGTGGACAAGATCGCCAAATCCGCCGGAGCAGACAAAGCCACCGTCACCGGGGCATTGAGCATCGGTCAGAGCAAAGCCGCGACGCAGTACGCCGGTTACGGCACGGTTTCTTTTGACCGGCTACTCCTGATCGCAGAGTTCGACGGGAACGAGGACGCCATCGCCGCCATCACCGACTGCGACGACGAAGACCTCAACTATGCCGCGCAGGAATGCCGCGACGAAACCGCCCGCCAAACCCGACAGACTGAGGTCGTGACCGTTCTCGAGGCCGAGGGTCTGACCGTGGTTACGAAGTGGGACTACTCGACGATGGCGCACCTATCCCGACTGACGAACGCCGCCGAGGATGCTGACGAGCGTCCTGCGTTGGATGCGGTGGCGCACAGGGGGTGTGAGGGTCACGCGGTGTTCGTGACGGTGAACGGGCTCGGTGAGGACGACACTGAAGTGGTGCCGCTCTGCACGAAGCCGGAATTGCATCAGCCCATCTATCGCGGCTACCGCCAGCAAGCGACAGCGCCGGTTGAACTGTCCGAGGAAGAAGCCGACGCCCAGGCCGAAACCAAGCGCGCAGAACGGCGAACGCTGATCGCGAATAACAAGGCGTGGGACACAAGTGAGACGGTCAGGAAAGGCTGGATCACAGAGTTTCTGACGCGGAAGAAGCTCCCTGCAGATGCGGCCGCGTTCGTCGCGGTGACCCTGACCCGGCACTCGTATGACGTGACCGGCGACAACAGCGGCGGCGCCGCAGTGTTCCTCGGCCACGAAGGTTACGCGGCACGCGAGGCTCTCGCCGTGATGGTCGAGGCAACCCCGACGAAGGCCGGATATGTGAGTCTCGCGGTCGCGTTGTCCGCGCGGGAGAACCGGACCAGCCGGGAGTCATGGCGGAACCCGAACCCATCGGATGAGGCCTACCTTTTGCAGATCGAAAAATGGGGCTATCACCTCTCCGTCGTCGAACGGATCGCGGCAGGCTGCCCAGAAGCGGAAGCGGACGCGGACGCGACTGCAGAAGACGCAGAAACGGACACCGAGTAACACCTCGGAGGGGTGGGCCGCGCGCAACACGGCCCGCCCCTCACCTACACCAGTTCGGAGATCACCTCACCGCCGCAGATGGGTGTGTGCGCCGGCCCTCCCGGGGCCGGCGGCGAAAGGGAATAGGCGGTTCGATTCCGCGCTTTCTTCTCAGCGTTCAGATGGTCGCCGGCACGGAGGCCGGCGACGGGGAAAGCGGAGCCGCCCGGTGGGCGGCGCAGTGCTGATGGTGCTGTTTGTGACCTTTCCGGCGGACGAAGCTAACTCGCTCCGGGCCTTGCGTTCCCAGATTCACTGACGCGCCCTGCGGGCTTATTTCGCCCGCGAATCTGGGCACTCCAGGCCCTCCAGCTCGTTCACGTTTCTCTCGCCGGAAGGCACAAACAGAATGTCGATCCCTAAGGAGAAAAGCACAATGAACGACACCATCACCGTCACCGGAATTATCGCGACCACCCCGAGGAGCATCACCACCGACGAGGGCCTTGCGATTAGCTCGTTCCGGTTGGCGTCCATGCAACGCCGCTACAACTCGGCCAGCAAAGAAGCCCGCGAAGAAACCAACTGGTACACCGTCACCACCTTCCGGGCCCTCGCCGAACACGTCGCTGCGTCCTTGAACAAGGGCGATCACGTCATCGTCACCGGCAGCGTGCACATCCGAGACTGGGACAACGACGGCAAGACCGGAACCACCGTCGAGATCGAAGCCAACAACGCAGGCCCCGACCTCGTCTTCGGCACCAGCCTCTACACCAAAACCCCCACAGCCAATGGGGACACCGTGGGGGCCGAGCCGGTCGGTGACAGCGACAACCCCTTCTAACCACCATGCGGGGGTGCCGAACCTTGGTCCGGCACCCCCGCCCTTCCTCACAGCAAGGGGCTAAGAAGCCATGAGCCGCTCAATTGATGACACGCGGTCGCGCCCTATCGACGAATGGTGTCGGTGGGGCGTGATAGCAAGGGGCAATTAAACCGATAGCAGTTGGCAGACTGATATCAGGCTGCTATAAGAAAGAGCTAGGAGCATAGTGTGATCATCCTTGTCGGAAGCGAAAAGGGCGGCCCCGGTAAAACCACCGTCGCCATCAACCTCAGTGCCGAGTTCGCGCGCCTGGGCCGGGACGTGGTCCTCGTTGACGCGGACGCGCAACGCTCCGCCGCCCGCTGGCACGCCGACCGAGAAGAAGCCCGGATCACCCCGGTCATCGCGTCGGTTGAGAAACTCGGTAACGTCCGCGACACCCTGCTGGACCTCGACCACCGCTACGACATCGTCGTTGTCGACGTCGCGGGGAAAGACAGCAAAGAAATGCGCACTGGGATGACCGCCGCGCACAAGATGATCGTCACCGTCCGCCCCTCCCAACTTGACCTCGACACCCTCCCGCACATGAAAGACCTCGTCGACCAAGCACGCGACTTCAACCCGAACCTTGACGTCCGCGCCCTGCTCACCCAAGTCCCCACCAACGCCAACGGCACCGAGCACGAAGACGCCGCCGACTACCTCGCCGATTACCCCGAACTGAACCCGATGCGCACCGTCATCCACGAACGGAAGGCATACCGTGACGTGGTCGGGGAAGGCCGCGGCGTCGTGGAATGGAACAACCCCAAAGCCCGCGCTGAGATCCAAGAACTCGCCGGGGAGCTGATGGCCAAATGAGCATCAAGAAACGCCCCGCCGCCACTTCTCGGGACGCCGAAATCGAGGCATTCGGCGCTGCCGCCGAAACACCCACCCCACTCCTCGAGCCGGTCTTGCCTGCTAAAGCGCGGCCGCCGGCGCAGACGAAAGCAATCCTGCTCCGACTGACCGCTGAACAGCACGCTCTGCTAGCGGACGTCGCGGCCAGCGACGGTCGCAGCATGAACGCCATGATCCTGCGCATCCTCATCCCCGAACTCGAACGCCGCGCCACGCGTTAGGAGCACCCGCGGCGTCGGGCCCGGGGGATCTGTTAGCCGAGAAGGAACCGGAAGGTCTCGGCGAGGTCCTCGACGACGACGCGGCGGTCGACAAAGAACGTCGCACCGCTGGATTTTCGAAGTCGCCCCTCAGGCGAATCGGACCCGATGTAGCCCATCCGCTCGAGATCGTTCAGGCCCTCCCGAACCGACGCGGGACTCATGTCCACCAAGTCCCGGAGCTCGGGAAACGTCATCGGCCGATCCAGCAGATGTCGGAGCAGAACCACGCGGGAGCGTGCGGAGTACATCTCCTGAAAGCACACCACCCGCTCGGGCACGCCGGCCATCATGCTGTCTGCTCTGGACATGCCCCACATTCTGGGACAAAATACTTCACGCTGTCAGCAGCGACGCGCCGAATCTGACGATCCGTCGCCAATCAGGACGAGATTAAACAGAAATTCCCTACAATCCGCAGAAAACCAAGGAACACCCATTCCGAGCCGATGTGATCGGACAGCACTGAAACACCCCCGTTTCGGCCTTCAAGGGCAAATTCGGGCCGCGACACACCCCCCGAATGGGGTTGAAAACGGTATTTGAGAGTTGCAAACTATCTCCAACAGACCGGCACCGGTAGCTGGTTCCGGTCGCTAAAACAGTTCGGAGAGGGTGACGGTTCAAATGGTGGATTCAGTGACGGAAAATGTTCGAACTGTTCACGTCTTCCCCGGCGCAAGCAGCGCCGACGAGTACACCGAAGACGACTTCACCCCGCACGACCACCCCACCCCGCACGTCGCCCCAGCATCCGAGCTAACGGCACCTGAAGACGTCAGCACGTCGGAGTTCGCGGACGAAGTGCCGCGTTCGGCCGATACCGACGGGTCGGCGGCTGTCCGCAGCTCGATCTTCGACAACCCAGCCGCGGGACTCACCGCGGCAGCGCACACACCGACCGTCCCGGCCGCAACCACGGGTGTGCGCGGGCTGCTCAGCCGGCTCGGCATCCGCATGGCACCCAGCGCCCACGAACTCGCCGAACTCGGGCGGGCCGACGCTCGCCGCCAAGACGAAACCGTTGTCCGCCAGGCAACCTGGACCCGCGCCGTGTCCGTGCTCGTCGCCAACCCGAAAGGCGGCACGGGGAAAACACCGACCGCGCTCATCCTCGGCGGCGTCCTCGCCTCGATCCGCGGCGGTTCCGTCGCCGTCGTCGAAGTCGCCGACGACCCCGGCGCGCTCACCTTCCGCGCCGAAGGAAACCCCGCCCTCGGGCTTGGCGACCTGATGCGAGACGTCGACCAGATCACCAACGCCGGACAACTCGCCGGCTACACCGCCCCACAAACCTCCTTCGCCGCTGTTATCGGGTCGACCGGGCGCAGGCCGCGCCTCACCGGCGAAGCGGTCGTCGACATCTCCCGCGTCATCGACGAGTTCTACGCCATCCGGGTCATGGACTCCGGTAACCAACCCACCTCCTCAGCGTTCCAAGGAGCCGTGTCCGTTGCCGACGCGCTCGTCATCCCCGTCATGAACGCCGGAGACTCCACCCTCGAAGCCATCCGGCTCCTCACCGAACTCCGCGCCGCCGGCGGCCCCGCAGCCGCCCTCGCCAACAGGGCCATCGCCATCCGACTCATCGACGGCCGACCCGAAAACGCTGCCGTCACCGACGAAGTCACCAGACTCCTCACCGAAGCCGGAATCAGCACCATCCACGACATCCCCTACGACCGGCACATCGCCGAACGCGGCCAAATAACCCTCGCCACCCTCACCCCCGCAACAGCCGACGCGTTTACTTCAGCGGCGGCAACGGTCGTGAAGACATTGCAAACGGCAGCACGAACCACCACCAATACCAGAAAGGTCTCGGCATGACCGGCATCACCCTCCGCGCGGCAGCATACGTCGCCTCCATCGACAACCCACTCAACGGGATCCTGCCGGACTTCTCCATCTTCGGCGTCCAATTCACCGAGCTCTGGCAGAAACTCGTCGCCGGAATTTGGGCGATCGCAATCGTCATCGCCGTTATCTACCTCATCATGGGTGTCGGCTCCATGGCCTCCGCGTCCGGCGTCAACGCCAACCCCATGGCCCACGCCGAAGGACGAAAAAAAGCAACCAACGCCGCCATCGCCCTCGGCATCCTCGCCGCCCTCGCCGTCATCGTAGGAGCAATCCTCGCCGTTGTCAGCTGAGCCAACCAGAGGCACCCTTTACCTATGCAGACCTACACCGCATCCGGACGCAGCCGCTGGCCCTGGATCATCGGCGGGGCCGTCATCCTCATCGCCGTCATCGTCGCGATCATCTACGGCACCAGCCACGGAACCACCACCACCGCAGACCCCACCACGACAGCTTCCCCTTCCGCCAGCCCCAGTGCGACGGCAACAACGCAACCGACCCAAGGCGGAAGCGACGGTAACGACGACGCCGCACCAACCGGATGCCTCGGCGGAGCAAACAGGGATGCTGACATGGTCCTCGCCGCACAGAAAGCAGCTCCACACACGACCTCTGGAGCGGTCGAGGTCGCAGCAGCATTCTTTAGATGGGCAATCCGATATCCCTATCCAGCGACCGATGAGGCCGACGCCATGAGCGCGACGATCATGTCCGCTAACGCTCCAGCCTCATTCAAAGACATCGCGGGTGCCTACGCACATGGGAATGACATCTCAGGGGGACAAGTTCCAGAAGGAACGGATTTCTATCTGTCTACTGTTCCAGGCCGGTGGCTAGTCGAAAGCAGTTCAACTTCCGACCAGATAACCGTCGATGTAAGCGCGGCCTTCGTTGTCGCGGATGCGCTGAGTCCAACGAAGTCAGCTTCCGAGGCTTTCATCATGGTCTGGGAGGACGGCGGCTGGAAGGTCGACCGCGAGCAGCAGGCCGACACTGCCGCCCTTGCCGCGGGCGGAACTCTATTCACCGCTGGCTGCTGAGCCAGAAAGGACACGCTATGCCAGTCGAGCTGTCGATTTCGTCACTCACGGATAATTCTGGTTCTTGCACCGATCTCGTCTCGTGCGTTGCCGCAGGAGCGGGGAACGTAATCGGGGGCGCTGCGGGTGTCGTTAACTTTTGGACTGATCCTTGGGGTAACACTTTCAAGGCACTGCAGGATTCGGCGCGCAACTTGGCACAGTCGGTGATCCCCACGGTGACTCACGCGACGCTTCCGGATCTGAACGCGGACTGGTTCCTTAAGGCGTACGCTGTCGCTTTCGCCTTGGCAATCTTTGCGGCGGTGATCATTCTGATTCCGCAGACTCTGCGAACTGCGCGGGGTAAGCAGGCTGGAAGCGAGCTGCTGGAATCCATCGGAATGTACTTCCCCCTCTTCCTGGTCGGTGCAATGTTTGGGCCGGCGTTCGGCGCGGTCCTGGTGCGCTTCTTCGCCGCTTTGACCGATCTCATTGCTGGTTGGGGAATCACCGCTAGTGCGGACACCATCACGACGAAGTTCCAGGACATGCTCAATGCTGGCGAAGCGACAGGCATCGCCGGGGGCGCGCCGGTCGGCGTTGTCCTCATGCTGCTGATGATCGTCGGCCTGCTTCTCGTCGTCCTCATGCTCATCGTGCAGTTGCTCACCCTCTACTTCACCGGCGTTCTTCTACCTCTGGGTCTGATGTGGATTATCGACCCGACGAAACGCCAGTTCGGTTTGGCGATCATTGGGATTTGGGTCGGGGTGTTGGCCGCCCATCCGTTGTTGTTCTTCCTGCTCTCGTTCGCGTACCTCATGGTCAGCTCCAACGTTGATGCCTTCGGCTCGGGCAGCAGCCTGGAGAAAACAGTGCAACTCGTCGTTTCATTGCTTTCACTGTTCGTTGCGGGTCTCGCACCTCTTGTCTTGATGAAGCTCGCCCCGGTGCTTCCCATTGGTAACGGCGGTGGCCGTGGTCCACAATTCGCGGGGCCGGATATCGGTGCGCGGAATATGACCGACGCAAACAATCGGTATGGATCTTCCATGCCCGATTCGGGCTCGCCGTTCGGAAGCGGCCCCAGCGCACAGGCAACTTCCGTGCCTTCCTATGCCGGTGGCGGTGAGGGGCAGCCGATGGGTGCCAGCCACCTCATGGATGCCGCATCGGCGGGCTCTAAGTCGGGGGCGGCCGCCAGCGAGTCGGCGTCCGTCGGAAGTAGCGCTGCGGGTGCGGGCGTGGCGGCGGGAGAAGGCGCGGTCGCCGCCGAAGGAGGCCTTGCTGCCGCGGGCGCCGCCGAGTCATCGACCGGTGTCGGCGCCGTCATCGGCGTTCCCACCCTGATCGCCGCGGGCGCGGCAAAGGGATACGGAGTCGCGAAAGATGCCGCGAACACCGTCGGCAGTCATGCCGCGGCTCCGATCGATGATCACGAGGAGACCTACGGAAAGGATCCGTTCAATGAGTGACAGTTCAGGGGTCACCCGCTATCTCGGCGGTGAGGCCGGTCACCGCTCCTTCTTCGGGGGAACCCGGAACAAGACACGCATCACCCTCGTCGGATCGTTCCTTCTTTTCGGTCTGGTCTTCACTCCCGTTCTCGGATGGCCGGCGATCGTCATCGCACTTGTGGGGGTCGGCGTGGTGTTCGCGTTGACGGCACAGACCCATCGCGGGTCCATTCTCGAGCGGAGGAAGAAGAGGGCTAGGTGGCGGTCGCGGAGCCGGCTCGGTACCAACCGGTTCGTTCCCTACGACGTCGGCGGGTGGGACCAACTCCACGCCGCCGCTGTGCAGGGCAGTAAACAGGAACGCGCCGCAGCCGGACGGCAGATCGCGGCGATGCGGGCGAACCCTGACGGAGCCGACGGGATGGGCTGGCTGCAGTACGGCCCGAACGAACCCGGCATCGCCTGGCACCACCCCACAGGCGAAGACCCCTACTTCTCTGTCGCGTTCCGCGTCTCCGGGCAACTTCGTGGCGTCGCCTCGTCCGGGGAACTCACCCGCGCAGCTCAAGGTTGGGGTGCATTTCTTGCTGGCCGGGCGATCTCCTCCTCCCGGGTCAGCGGCGTGCAAACCCTCACCCGAGTGTTACCGCCCGACACCGCGCGGCAGCAGCAATGGGTCGCGCAGGCGTTGGACCCGGCCGCGACCATCGACGAGCAGCAGTCCTACCGGGATGTGATCTTCCGCACCAGCGAGGACGCGATGGTGCAACGCCATTACGTGATCGTTTCGTGGCCTCTGAACGCGGACTTCATCGACAGCGCTTCCAAGTATGGTGACGGCCGGGACGGGTGGCGGGCCCTCATGCGCGCCGAGATCGACAGCATCGACCACGGCCTCGAGGAAGCCCACATGGGTGCTGTTGCACCCCTCACGGCACGGCAGACAGCGGCGCTGATGCTGCACCAGCAAAACCCCTCCTACCCTGTCGATGCCGTCAAACGCGCCGACCCGCTCAGTTTCGGTTTGCCGTCGCACGACGAGTTCTCCGCTCATGTCGTCTCGGGGGTCGACCCGAGCTCGGGAGACAACGTGGAGTGGTGGCATCGCACGGCGGCGATCAGAGGCGAGGCTCTCGCGGTCGCTGCACGGTCGCAACTGTGGATGCTTGACCTGCTCATCGGCCGCGAACTCGGCTTCGTCCGCTCTGTCTCCTTCCACCTGAACCTGGTCCCTGCGGCTGATGCGAAAGCTGCCGCTCGCCGCGACCTCACATCCGACCGGTCAGAAGCGATCGCCGACGCGGCACGTGGCCTCATTGAGGACGCGGACACCAGGATCGCTCTGACCGCAGCGGGAAGACGCCACCAAGACCTTGCTGCTGGTTCACACCATCACGGCGTCGAATGGATCGGCTACGTCACCATCTCCGCACCCACCCGCGACGCACTCGCCGTCGCCTCCCGCCAGCTCGCAGAAGTCTGTAACACCGGCCTCGGCGTGGACCGGCTGGAGTGGCAAGACTCCTATCAATCCGCCGCATCCGGAACGACCTGGCCCATCGGCAGGGGCCTCAAGACCAGCAGACCGACGTTCACGACCCGGGTGTACGCGGGCCTCGCCGGTCGATCGGAAAAGGAAGCCATCTCATGACCACCGAAATCCTCCCAGCCGAGACAGCCGCCGAGCGTCCTCAGAAGAAGCACACCCGGCTTGCCAAGATCCCAGGCCTGCGGATCTTCGTCTCGCCAGAAGACCCCACCCCAACCCCAGACGCGGCGGACGACCGGCGAGATGTCGACGCACCACCATGGACTCTCCCAGGGTCACCACTTCGAGCCTCCACCCGGGCAGCGAAAACAGGTTGGTACGCGCCCTCCGCACAGGGTGCACCGTCAACGACCCGGCAAGCCGAAATACTGAACACTGCCGTAATCGGGCCTCCCACCGGAACTCGCGGCATCGTCAACGGCCGAGACACCCTCTCCCGAACCCTCATCGCCCATGACGCCGCCACCGCGTACAACTCGGAACCTCGCGAGATCACGTCCCCGAACGTTCTCGTCTTCGGCACCGTCGGCTCCGGCAAATCCTCGTTCGTCAAAACAACCCAGGTCATCCGGCCGCTGCTGCTCGATCGGCGGCGAGCGGTCGTGTTCGACAAGAAAGATGAAGGCGGCGAAGGGGAATACGCTGCCCTCACCCGCCGCCGCAACGGCGCAGCACTGTTCCGGTTCAGCACCGACGACAGCGGAACACGACTGAACATCATGGACCCGATGATCACCCGCGGCTCCGGCCTGCAAGGCCAAACCCTGCTCCTGAACGCGGTCGCACGCATCGCTAGAAACGACACCCCATCCACCGAGTGGGAGAAGAAAGCGATCCGCGACGCCCTCGAACTCACCTTCACCCAATTCGACGACACCCGCGTACCAACCCCGGTGGATCTGCTACCTAATCTCGGCCGGATCAAAGACGCCACCGACCTCTCCGACAAAGCAAAAGACCGCCTGCACATCGCAGGGCTCTCGATCAAATACGCGCTCGAAGACTTGCTCCGCGAGTACGGCGGCCTGCTCGACGGCGAAACCAGCAAACACGTCGACCTCGCCTCCAAACTCACCACCTTCGACATCTCGCAACTCCCCGACGACGGACCCGCCGTCCCGGTCGTGATGGCCATCGGGAACATGTGGCTCATGGGCAGACTCCGCAACGAACGCGGCTACGTCACCAACGTCATCTACGAAGAGGGCTGGCACATGATCGGCGGACCCTCCGCGCACCTCATCAAGTCCAACCAGAAACTCTCCCGCTCCCTTGGTATCTCGAACGTGTTCGTCATGCACAAAGGCACCGACATCCCAGCCGACTCACCCGGCTACACCGTCATCCAAGAAGCCCAAACCGTGTACGTGTTCAACCAAGCCCGCACCGAAGACGCCAACTGGGCCGTCAACACCTTCGGCCTCGCCCCCGAAACCGCAACCACCCTCATGAACCTCCGCCCCGGGCACTGCGTCTTCAAATACGGCTCCAATCCCGAAACCCACATGCAGCACGTCCGGTCACCCTGGGAAACGGAAGTCACAAACACCGATAGCGCACTCGCCGCCGCAGCCACACGGTGAAAGACATCCAGTGCGGAAACTCGTCACCATCGGCCTCATCGGAACGCTCACCCTTGCGCTGACCGGGTCGTTCATCCTCGGTACCGGCGGTCAACGATCCGCCTGCGGAGCAACAGCCGCAGACACCACCGCCGCAGCGCAACACCCACCCGTTGACGGGTACTCCGGCGACCAACTCGCAAACGCCGCAGCGATCATGAACGCCGGCGCCGCCCTGGGCCTTGACACCACCGGGCAGGCCATCGGCGTCATGACCGCCATCGGCGAGTCCGGGCTACGCGACATCACCTACGGAGACGGCGCCATCAACCCCGACGGCAGCATCGCCGACTCCGTCGGACTCTTCCAACAACAACACTGGTGGGGCAGCCTCGCCGACCGCATGGACCCCACTAAATCCGCGACACTGTTCTTCCAACGCCTCATCGCCGTACCCGGATGGCAAAGCCTCCCTCCGAGCCAAGCCGCGAACAAAGTACAAATCAACGCCGACCCGAACTACTACATCCAGTTCTACGCGGCCGCGAAAGCCATCGTCACAGGCCTCATTGGGCCTGACGCGGCTTGCGCCGCTGGCATCAGTGCAAACGCTCAGGCCCTAGCGCAGAACCTCGTCGCAGCAATCGACGCGGGCAAGCTCGTCGGCGCAGTGCCAGATCATCTAAAAGAGATTCGGTGGATCGCCGAAGGACAGACCGTGCCGAACTGCGGCATCGACGTCGGCATCCTCCAAGTCATCACTATCGCGTACAACACCTTTGGACGCATCGGAATCTCCGACATCAACCGCGCCTGCACCGGCCAAATCGAAGGCGCCGGCACAGCCTCCGCCCACTACATCAACGGCGGCGGCCACGCCGTCGACTTCTACAGCCTCGGCGGCACCGCCACCAACGGAGCCGACGTCAACGCCATCAAGCTACTCAAGGCCCTAGACCCGGTAATGCCGAAAGGGTCCTACACCGGACAATCCGAATGCCGGGCAGCAGCAGGCGACACGCTCACACTCGACAACCTCGGACAGTTCGACGACACCTGCACCCACGTTCATGTGCAAGTCGATCTCGCGGCACCTACATCGCTAAATCTCTGACGGACGGTATCACTCAGCGCACGTCGATACATTGAGATGCCTCCCGGGCTGTCTGTCCACTGACGGGCAACCTGATGTTGCGGGAACCTCTGTTGTATCCGCAGAGGCCCGTCAGTTGCGCAACAGATTGTCGCTCGAGACTGACCGACAGCCATGCCGAACATCCACGGTGCCGCTGCGCCAGCGCAGCTCTGCTGAGACATGTTTGACCTGTCTACCGATTCACCGTAGCTCGCTCTGAAGCCTTCCGCGCCGGGCTTTCGCGGAATATTCTAGCTCGCTGCACCCGGTCCGGTATTCCACGACCCGGCACTCTCGGCGCGCCCTTTCACAAACGATTCCCTCTGCCAGACAGGCGCAAAGTAATGTTGAAGGAGCAGACGTCATGAGCGAGGCCATAGTGGTGGTCAACGGCAGACCGGATTGTTTGAGCTTTACGGCCTCGTATCGTGCGCTGGGAGCAAGGTAGACCGGACAAGGTCGTCGACGTGACCGAAGAGGGCGGCGGCGCTGGAGTACGTTACACAGGAGCTGGGCTACAGTCAGGCGTTGTTGTGGTCGACGATAACGACCACTGGTCAGGGTACTGGGCGGACAAAATCGTGGCGCACACTTCATGAACACGCTCACCGGGGACAGCAGCGGCCGCAAGGCCGGGTTCCTTGGCGGCTACACCGACGGGCGGGCGGAGATCGACGCGCTGGACCCCCACGCGGACCGGTACTACCGGCAGGCACACAACGACGAACGCCACATCCTAAACATCGTGCAGGCCGGTCGGATCCAAGTCACCAAGTTGACGGTGGTGGAGGATACGGGGGAGTGCCGGGGTGGGACGTACGTCGAGCATACCGATGCGACTACCCAATTTATTGAGGCGAAGTTCGGTCTTGGCGAGAACGCAGCAGTGACACTGCGCACAGGCGGCGCGGCTATTGTTATCGGCCGGAAGGCTTCAAACGCTATGGACGTGTCCTCGAGGCCGACCACATCGGTATGGATCTCAGCCGGGCCGTGGCGAGCATCCGAAGGGTCACCCGTACGGACGGCAGTCAGTAGGGGGGGAGTGGCGGTGGCTTGCGTTGCGCCTTCGAGTTAGTGGGGACTTCTAACGGTCTGATGCGCGCGATCGGCGGGTGTTTGTGGTGACAGTTTCTGTCTGGGGTGCTCGCCCGGCGCTCCTTAAGGTTGGTCGTCGGGAACGATCAGGGTTAGGCTGACTCTCCACGGTTTCGTGCATGATTGGCGTCATCTCGTGTCTCCTTCGTCCTACGGCAATCTCGATGGCACTTTGCCGTTCCGGCTCGGCGTCGTCCAAGACGCCGCCGGCACCGTGATCCTCGACAACACAGACTGGCCCTTGCTGGCGGCGAACGCGCTCGTTGCAGGCCTCGGTACGCCAGCGCTCAGGCAGCTCGCCAGTGAGAGTGCCCGCACCGACCCGGTGATACTCCGCGAGCTCCGCCGCCAGGTCAACGCGGAGCTGAACATCAGAACGCCGAGAGCCGATGATGCGGCTTGGTGCGTGGCCCTGATCCTCTGCCAGCGAGCCGAAGATGGAGAGGCTGGACCGTACGCAACCGCGATGCGGATCGCTGCTCTGATCGGCTACCCGAATGAACGAAGATAATGGGCGTTATATCTGGATCTGGCGGGGGTGGATGCTCCTATTGTTGTCAAGGGGTGTTCGGTGGTGCGATTCGGCTTAGCGCTGCGGTGACGAGTTGTTCGAGTTGTGGGTCGGCTCGGGTGCCGATCTCGAGTCGTCGGAGGCGTTGGTAGGGGACACCGAGCGATGCGGCAAGTACCGTGATCGGAGTGCCGGTCTGTTGGCGTCTGGCGCGCAACTGCTGGCCGATAGGCGTCTCGGGGCTAGGACTCGTGAGTACGGCGAAGATCTCGTTCGCGATGTGTCGTTTGAGGCAGCGCCTGATGTCCCGATCCGTGAGTCCCTGGGCGCGACGTCGTTCGAAGTACGCCATCGTTCGCGGTTCTCGGTGGCGCATGCGGAGTAGAACGATTCGATGAAGGGCGCTGTTGGCGTTCCTGTTCCCTCCGCGTGAAAGACGGTGTCGTGCACGCTGACCGGAGGAGGCCGGGATCGGAGCGACGCCCGCCATCGCCGCGAATGCTGCTTTAGACGTCAAGCGTTCCGGGTTGTCGCCTGCTGCGATGAGGAGCGTCGTTGCCGTGACGACCCCGACGCCGCCGACGGTGAGGAGAGTTGGATTGACTTCTCGGACCAGAGCGTCGAGCTGCTGGTCGATGACTGCAATTTCGTCTGCGAGTGCGACGTGGCGAACCGCGAGTCTCTTAAGTGTCTGACGGGCGATGTTCTCGGGGTCGATGCCGCTTCGAGGGCGGGTGCGAGCGAGTATGGGGACAAGCTTGAGGCTCGTGAGGGCGCGATAATCGCTGCGAACCGCCTCGGGCGCCGTGATGAGTAGCGAATGGATCTGGTTCATCGTCTGGGAACGGGCTTTGCCGGCTGCGTGCCGTTCCCTCATCAGGAGCCGTAACGATTCCACTTCCCCGTCGCCGCTCTTCGGGGTGGCAGCATCAGTACCGGCCAGGACGCTCACGGCTGCTTGGTGTGCGTCGAGCGGGTCTGATTTCCCTTTCAAACGTCGGGCTTGCCGGTTTTGCCGCGCCACCTCAACGACGGTGAAGCCACCGAGGCCAAGGACTCGGGCGATGCCGGCACCGTACGACCCGGTGCCCTCAATACCGACACGTTCGATCGCGCCGTGAGAGCTCAGAAACTCCACTATCTGCTCATAGCCGCGGCTCGTCGTCAGGAACTCGTGATCCTCGACTGATCGCCCGACGTGATCGATGATAGCGACGTGATGGGTGTTCTTATGCGTGTCAATGCCAGCGAAAAGCGCGCCCGGCGGTGCGGGTGGATTGGCTCTTGCTGCGGTGACTGTCATGCTTGTCATAGACGGATCCCTTCCTCAGTTATGTCGTGAAACGTCACTGCGGGTCGGGTAGGCAGACAGCACAAAGATGAGACCACTTCCCGGTCAGGCTCCTATCAAGTCATGTTCTGCCCGACCCGCAACAACTCCGGTGTCGGTGGACAGATCCACTTAAAGACAACCCTCACGGGTGTCGGTGTAACAGCGAGTCACACCGGCACTGGAGCCACATCCATCATCTCTGTGTACTAGTGGGATGAAGACGAGTTGCCTGCCAGCCTGTTGAAGGAACTGAGCCTGGCACTTTCGACGTATGCGAGCTTTGAGACGGCCGGGCTGGGCCAGACGATCCTGAACGCGACAAGCGGCGGAACGGTGTCGTCGCCGCCACTTCGATAAACGCGGATGCGGATGAACGATTTTCCGAAGCGTGCCAGCTCAGACGTCGACATTTTCCGTCGCTGGTCCGCGTCGGCAGCAATGGGCGCCTCGCTTGGTCCGGAGAGGGCGATCTATTTTGCCTTTGTTACCGTCGTTGACCGGCCCGCCTACCTCACCGGGATGGGCTCTCCACCGCCCGACCTGGCCGGTACCTCAGAGTGCGCATCGAGGGTGCCTGATGTCAGCGCGGCCGCCTATCGTTGAGTTCGCGCGGGCCGGCGCGCTTCGAAAAGGAGCGGGCACATGGTCGGTGACGGACCTATCAGAATCAACGAACACGAGTGGGTCATCATCAGAAACAACCCCCGCTTCCCCACGGCCTTGATCCGCCACATTGACGCCGGCGGCCCGAACGAGCATTACCGGGTCGTCACCTTCGACCTCAACCCGGGCCTGCGTGAACTGCTCGGCAGGTACCGGACCCTTCAAGCTGCCAACGACAGCGTCCTCTTCGACGTTCCCCAGACCGCGCCGGGCCTGCCACCCCTCATGCGCTAACCCGCCGTCGCCCTCGTTTCGGCAAGCCGGGAGATGGGTGCGCGTGTTGGCGTACTGCGGCACCCCTTGTACTGACTTCCGTAAGCGTCCCGATATCTGGGCACGGAGCAGGAATCAGATTGTCTTCCGGGTACCGCCGCTTGGGCGTTCGGTCCGTGCCGAGGCGAGAAGCTCGCTCGCGTGTATCGCGATCCACAACTCAGCTACCCTCATGTCCGTCGTGTCATGCCAATACCCGCCATCAAGACCCTCAATGACCACCGGCCTGTCACTATCCCTCGTGGATACGTAGCCCACCGGGGTCCCATCGATCGTGATGACATCATCTGTAAAGCGAATCATGCTCACACAATAGCGTTGTGTTGCTCCCACGGTGGGATGCCCGAACTATTTCTTTGTCTAGGCCTCGGCTCCACCCCTGCTGGTGCGGCCGGTTTCCGTGGACAACCCCCAGTCCACCGTTGGACCGTCTGTGATTGCGAAAATCTCGAAGCGTGGCATGAATAGCATTCACGGCGACTGTCCTCGTCAGGGGCGGGGCCGCTGTGTTCCTGTTCGCTTTCGCCGGCGAGAACTCGTGACATGCATTCCACGTCACGGGGGACAACTTCGCCGGCTGCTGGTGATTCGAGCCACGCTCAGAACTGTTAACGCCGACTGAAAACAGGGCCAGTACTGCCAACTGAAAACAGGGCCACCAACCACTATGGAAGGTGATCACTTTGGATGACTGGGCAGAAATTCGTCGGTTGTATGCGTCGGGCGGGCACTCGAAAAGAGAACTCGCGAAACGGCTTGGCGTTTCGCGAGGGACGATCGATCGGGCGTTGCAGGCTGACCGGGTGCCGCGGTATGAGCGGGCGTTGACGGGGTCGAGTTTCGATGAGGTCGCACCGGCGGTTCGGAAGCTGCTGACCGACTCGCCGCGGATGCCGTCGCCAGCCCTGGCGGAGCGGGTGGGGTGGTCGGGTTCGTCGTCGTTGTTCCGGTTGAGGGTCGCAGCGATCCGGCCTGAATATCTGCCGCCGGATCCCGCTGACCGGATCGATCACCAGCCCGGTGTGCAGGTGCAATGCGATCTGTGGTTCCCGCACCAGGCGATCCCGCTGGGTCATGATCAGCACGGCATGCCGCCGGTGTTGGTGATGACGTCGACGTTCTCGGGGAACATCCAAGCGTTGATGCTGCCCTCCCGGACAACCCCCGACCTCCTCGGCGGGATGTGGCAGCTGTTGCAGCAGGCCGGCGCGGTGCCGGAGCGGCTGGTCTGGGATAACGAGACCGGTATCGGCCGGCGTAAGCTCACCGAGCCCGCTGCCGCGTTCGCTGGCACGTTGGGGACGAAGATCGTGCTGCTGCCACCGCGGGATCCGGAGTCCAAGGGCATGGTCGAGCGGATGAACCAGTTCTTCCGCTCGAGGTTCATGCCTGGCCGCAGCTTCGCATCGCCAGCGGATTTCAACAACCAGCTCGTTGACTGGTTGCCCGTCGCGAATGCCCGCTACTCGCGCTCACGGCGCGGGAAACCCGCCGAGCTTGTCGGCCGTGATCGGGCCGCGATGCGGGCCTTGTCGCCGGTGCCACCGGAGGTGCTGTTCCGGAACACGGTCAGGCTGCCTCGGGATTACTACGTGCGGGTTTTCACGAACGATTACTCGGTCAGTCCGGGCATGATCGGTCGGATCGTTGATGTTACTGCTGACCTGCACCAGGTCACTGTCACCCATGACGGCACTGTCATCGCGGTGCATCAGCGGGAGTGGGCCCGCCAGCTGATCGTCACCGATCCGGCCCATGTTGCCGAGGCGGCAGTGCTGCGGCAGGCGTTCAAACAGGTCCGCGGCTACCGGCCGTTGGAAGCTGTCGAAACCCGCGATCTTGCTTCCTACGACGACCTCTTCGGTACCGGGCAGGTGGCCTGATGTCCGAGCTCGAATCCCAGCTGGAGTACTACGCCCGTGCATTGAAAGCGCCTCGGGTCGGTGAGGGTTTCCGCCGGCTCGGCGAGCAAGCCCGTGCGGACGGGTGGTCACACGAGGAGTACCTCGCCGCCGTGCTGTCGCGCGAGGTTTCCGAGCGGGAAGCATCAGGGGCGACGCTTCGGATCAAGGCTGCCCGGTTTCCCGGTTTCAAGACGTTGGAAGAGTTCAACTACGACCACCAGCCTGGCGCCGACCGCACCCTCATCGCACACTTGGGCACGAGCGCTTACCTCGAGGAAGCGAAGAACGTCATCCTCCTCGGACCCCCGGGTACGGGGAAGACGCACATTGCGATCGGGCTCGGCATCAAAGCTGCGAAGACCGGCCACCGGGTGCTTTTCGATACCGCGAACGGCTGGGTCACCCGGCTGCAGGAGGCGCACTCCCGCGGCAAGCTCGCCGCCGAACTCACCCGGCTTCGCCGGTACAGCCTGCTCGTCGTCGACGAGGTCGGCTACGTCCCGTTCGATCAAGACGCCGCGAATCTGTTCTTCCAACTCGTGTCATCACGGTACGAACACGCGTCACTGATCCTCACCTCGAACCTGCCATTCGGGCGTTGGGGTGAAGTATTCGGCGACCCGACCATCGCGTCAGCGATGATCGACCGCGTCGTGCACCACGCCGACGTACTCAGCCTCAAAGGCACCAGCTACCGGCTCCGCGGCCACAAAACACTCACAAGTACGACAGACTAAACAAACCACGTGGCCCTATTTTCAGTTGGCAGCCGTGGCCCCATATTGAGTTGGCGTTAACACAGAACGCTTAGCTGTGTCGCTGCACTAACATGGGGCATCTCTTCCGTGCGGCCCGGACCCTGCCTGCACGGAAGGTGGGCTTCGATCTGTTTTCGATGTCCGGAAATATTGGGGTCAGACCCTGAAGGATGGTGGTAGTTGTGGGAACTCTGCTTTACGGTTCAGGCTCGAGATTGGCGGAGTTCGATGATCGCGTCCTGGCTCACCTGAAAGTCGTGATGGTTGCGAAGCTGCGCCGTGAGGAGAAGTTCACTTTCTCGTGGGTGTCACCGACAGGCGATGGCCGTCATACCGTGTGGGTGCACCCGTCTATCGAGTTGCACTTTGATTTCGCCGAGAACGTCAGGCCCCAGCTGAACAGGGCCTGGGTGGAGCAGATGATGAACGCCGCGAACAACGGCGAATTGCTGGTGCTCCCCGAGCCGGTCACCGCAGCCGAAGGACCGGCAACCCGCACCCGCCCCTGATACCTGGTTGCCGGCGCACTGCCCCGCCCATCGCGGCGCACGACGGCGAAAAAGTCTGCCTCGGTGCCAAACGCGCCACCGCCGTGCCAAAATCACGGTGCGGGATTCTTCTCGCCACGGTCGCCACTGTCGTCCCGTTTCCGTCGCTTCGGGGTGAGTATTGTCCGCAGCTCGAGAGTGCGAGCTGTCCACCACGACACTTGGCCCACGAATCCTTGAGTTTCGGGTAAAGCGGTCACTGTCGCGGGCGGGGTGTTGCCGTGCCCGGTTTCAGGTGTGACCCCGGGCTTGCCTGCCTTGATCCACTTCAGATACGCAAGGTAGGGGTCGGTGGTGTCGTCGAGCTGTTCCGGACGTCGGCGGCCGCGGATCCTGCCCGCTCGCCGGTATGGCATCTCGTTCAGCTTTCAGATCTGCGGCCCTATCCGGCCGGCACCGGCACGCTGATCGTGCTTGCCCGGTAATATAGCGCCCCGCGTTCCGGCCGCATAGCGCCCAACGGCAGACAGAGCAGCGCCGATCTTTCGGCAGATTGGGTTCTCTCGGCAGATTGGGTTCTCTCGGTAGTTGGGAGTGTGGCCGTCACCGGGTGGCGGAGTCCGTGCTGATCGGGCGAGAACTGGGGTGCTTCACTGTTCTTGGACACGGGTTCGTGATTCAGGAAGTTGATTATGGTTCAGAAGAAGACGAAGCACCCCATCGCTTTGGTGTGGACCTTACCCGGAGGGGTTTTCGACGGGGGTTCCGTCTGGTTCGGTACCTTCGTCGGGGTCGATTTCGTCGGGTTTTGGTGTGTGCTCGGGACACGGGTCACTCATCGTCAGCGCCTCCACCGGACGCGGTGTCCACGCCGTCTTCGGAGTTGTTGGCATCTGAGGCGGAGCCGTCGGGTAGCTGATCCGGGTCACCGCGGCGGGCGTCCGGCTGGTCAGTGTCATCGTGCCTCGGCTCGTCGGTACCAGCCATGGCGGGCTCGTATTGTGCTTCGCTGTCTGCATTCATGACGAAACCCTATGACATGGATCCGTGGTGCGCGACCCGTTGCCGAAACGCTATTCCTGCGTATCAGCGTCGACGTAACTGGAACAATGGGGAACGAAGGTAAGGAGCTGGACATGGGTATTGATCAGTATCACGAACCGCCGGAGGAGTTGTCGGCGCAGACGCGGACGTTCGCTCGCATGTGCGCGTCTCTGAGCGAGGAGGCGGAAGCGATCGGCTGGTATGTGCAACGCATCTCGGTCGAGCCTGACGTTCAGGCGAGGGCGATTATGGAGAACTCGATGGGGGAGGAGTTTAAGCACTTCAGCATGGAGCTGGAATTCCTGTTGCGTCGCACCCCGCAATGGCGCGAGATCGCTAAGGGGATCTTGTTCACCGATGGCGACATCGTCGAGCATGGTGAATCCGCAGAAGCAGCAGCCGACTAACTTCCCGTCACCGAGAACAGTTGGCGGGGACTTCTGTGCGCGATGCGGTCGCTCGCGCTCTTAGTCCTCGACGTCGCCGGGATTCTCAGGTTCGGCCTGAGTTTCTGGTGTTTTGTTCCGTAGTCGGTCAGACATCGCGGTGGCTCCTTTATCGCCGTGCTCCTCATCGACGGTCGCGATCAGCTCCGCAAGCTCCCCACCGCTCTTACCATCTGTGGTGTGATCAGCTTGAGATTCGTTCTTCCCATCAGTACTCATAACGCGACGCTACTCCTCGTTGCAGGAAAGAGAGACCGGGCAGCCCCTTTAGCCGGGCCTCGCACGGCATGGAGATCACGGTTCCGAGTCGACGGCTCACTTTATGTTCGCTTGGCCTACCGGTCGGGTGGATGTTCGGCGTCATCTCGGCGACGGTTGCGGATGAATGAAATGATCACCGGGCCGATGGAGAGGACGGCGATGACGACGGCAATTATTTCGACGTTGTTTGCGACGAACGGGATGGCGCCGAGAAAATATCCGGCGATCGTGAGGATCAGCGCCCATGAGATTCCACCGATCGTGTTCCAGATCAGGAAGGTTCGAAATGGCAGTTGTGACATGCCAACGACAGGGGGTACGAAGGTCCGCACGATCGGTACGAAGCGGGCGAGTACGAGCGAGCGACCGCCGTACTTCGTGAAGAATGCGTCGGCCTCGGTAAAGTATCTCGTTTTGAACACTCGCGCATCGGGCTTGAAGAGTCGGGGGCCGAACCGCCTGCCGATGTGATAGCCGGTTTGGTCGCCGAGGATCGCGGCAACGGATACCCCGAGGACGAGGACCCACAGTGGCAGGCCGAGCGGGACGGAGAGCAGCGCGGCGGTGAAAACGAGCGTGTCACCGGGCAGGAAGGGAAAGAGTAACCCGGTTTCGATGAACACGATTGCCATGATGGCGACCATCACCCACGGTCCTGCTCCTTCCAATAGGGCGGTGGGATCGAGGATGCTGGCGGTGTGGACGGTGTGAAGCAGGTGGTTCATGTGAAGTGTCAGACTCATTCAATGGCGAGGGCTCGGACGGGGGAAATGCGGATTGCGGAGCGGGCGGGGATCGCAGAGGAGACGATCGCGAGCACGATCGCGCCGGCAGCGATAGCGATGATGATCCACCCCGGGATGGTGGGCAGGAAGAAGCCTCCGATGTGGTGGTCCGAGGCGATCGCTGCGAGGACACCGGCCCAGCCATAGAAGATGCCCAGCACCAGTCCGGTGATTCCGCCGACGACGGTGAGTTGGATGCTCTCAGCCAAGATCATCGACCGAACTTGCCTTTTCGTGAATCCCAAGGCCCGAAGAAGCCCGATCTCTCGGCGGCGCTGAATGACGCTCAGTGAGAGGCTGTTCACCAGGCCGATCGCCGCGATCACCAGGGAGAAACCGATCAGTACGGCAAGGATGCCCATGGTGAGCTGCATGAATGCTTGGTCTCCGGCAGCCTCGGCGGCATCGGCGCCCGCAGCAATGGGACCGGTTTTGGCCAGGAACGTCTGACCCGCGACAGTGAACATCGTCACGAGGGTGACACCGATGATCAGTCCGATGGTGGATCGTGCCGAGCGTGCCGGGTAGCGGAGGGCATTGGCGCTGGCCAGAACGCTGGGTGTTGATCTGCCGGTCAGTCGTCCGGCAGCCTTCAGCAGTGACGGAATGAAATAGGTCGATCCGAGGACGAATCCGACGAAACTCAGCGCCCCTCCCGGCGCGGCGACGAGTAAGCCGAGGGGACTCTTCAGCCCGATCACAACTCCAATGACGAGGAGAGCGATTCCGCCGACAAACGCGATGACGACCAGGGCGCGGAGGCGTTTGGGCATTTTTGCGACCGTTGCCACTTTGGGTTCCTGGGTATGACCGGTCGCTTCGATCGGTGAGACCGCGAGAATCTTCCGCGACCCGAACCAGGCCGCACCGGTAGTGCTCGCTACACCGACCACAATCGGCGCAATCAGAAGAAGCGAAAGCGTTTCGATTGGTGTGTTGACGAACGTGCCTGATGACACGAGTGCGCCGTAGGTGATCTGCGTGATGAGAAGGCCCAGAGCCAATCCGATCAGTGAGCCGATCAGACCGATCACGGCGCCTTCGATAGCGATCGCCCCGCGGAGCGTTTTGGCTGAAGCTCCCAGCAACCGCAGGAGAGCTATGTGTTTGGAACGACCAGCCATGATGATGCCGAATGTGTTCGCCGTGACAATACAGGCAACGAATACGGCAACGAAGAAGAACAGAATATCCAGCACGTCAAGCAGTGCTCTGACGTAGCCGTGCTGGATAAATTTGCCGCCGATGGACTGCACGCGAAGAACAGTATCCATTTCGATCAGCATTGTTGCGAACACGGAAGACAAAATGGCGACCAGGACGCTGGACGTGTGCCGGCGGCCGCCGTGCCAGAGTTCCCTGTAAGCGAGCGCGATCACGCATTCACCTCGAGGGCGAGGATGATGTCCGAGAGAGTTTTCGCGTCGCTGGCGCCGACGTCGTGGGCTATGGATCCGTCGGCGATGAAGATGATCCGGTCGGCGTGAGAGGCGGCGATAGGGTCATGGGTCACCAGTACGACCGTTTGCGCGTACTCGCGGGTCAGATCGCGAAGCAGGGTGAGTACTTCGCGGCTGGATCGAGAGTCGAGGTTCCCGGTGGGTTCGTCGGCGAAGATGAGTTGTGGCCTCATCGCGAGAGCACGCGCGATAGCGACACGCTGCTGCTGGCCTCCGGAGAGTTCATGCGGGCGCCGGGCTTCGAGCATCCCGAGCCCGAGCCTGGCGAGAAGTTCCCGCACCCACACGAGTTCCGCGGTGCTCGGCTTTCGTCCGTCGAGTTCGAATGGGAGGGTGACATTGCCCAGAACGGTGAGCGTCGGGACCAGGTTGAACGCCTGGAAGACGAAACCGAGCCGGCGGCGACGCAACAAGGTCAACTCGTTGTCATTGAGGTTGGTGATGTCGGTGTCGCCGATCGAAACGCTGCCAGACGTGGCGTTGTCCAGTCCCGCGAAGACGTGCATCAGAGTGGATTTACCTGAACCACTCGGCCCCATGATTGCGGTCAGTGTGCCCGACTCGATGCGGAGATCCACGCCGGACAGCGCGGTTGTGGCACTGTCGCCGGTACCGTACACCTTGCTGACACCCTTGGCTTCAGCCGCGATGACTGGTCTGACTGTGTCGCTCATGATTGTCTCCTTCTCGACGGTATGGCCAACGCTAGGTAGTGAAATCACCCGCCGAATCAGCCAAACGATCGAACTTCTGCCTACACACATGGGATGACAGTGGCCATCCGGGCGGTGGCAGCCGGATCAGCGGGACTGTTCGAGCTGGTCGTCCGTTTGGGTCCCTGAGTATGCGTGTATGTCGCAGTGGCGGATGGGCAGGCGGGGACCTGTGAGCGCCCCCGCCTGCCCATCGACACGGACGCCGCCGGCTGCATGCTTCTGCTGTGCCGGAGTCGTGTTCTTCGCTTGGTTACGAACTGAGGGTGGTGAGGAGCTGCTGTAGCGCTTGTTGTTCCTTTGCCGGATCGGGTGTTTGTGCGCGTACGGATTTGAGTACGGGGTCGATCTGCTTGTCGAGGAATGTCCATGCTCGGCAGTCGGCAGCGTTGAGTTCTGGTTGGTTGTCGTCCCAGGTTGTTTCAAGATCGGTGGCGCGGGCGGCTGCCCCTGTTTGATCGTTCTGGGTGACTAGTGTGAGCGTGTCCGTGACGATTGTTGTGAGCTCGTCGACGTTCGTGGCGGGGTAGTTTGCCTTCACCGCAGCTTGTGCTTCGGACTGGGACAACGCGGTGGAGGTGTCCGAGCACGATGGGGCCGCTGCTTCGTCTGCGAGGGCGCTTGTGTGGGGAAGGTTACTGGTGGTGATGAGAAGTGCGACTGTTGCAGCGCCAACGGCGACCAGGATGACAGCGGAGGCGCGTCGCCTGACGGGAGAGGCCGGCCTTTCGGCGTCGGTGTGGGGTTCGGCTTCGGCGTTCTGGTCGACATCTGTTTTAGTGACCGAGAGGTAGACGACGGTTCCGAGGATTGCGGCGAGGAAGATGATGCTCGTCACGAGCGTGCCGAGTCCGATGCCGCCTTCGGCTGGTGTGAGTCCGAGCCAGTCTCCGATGTTCGCTCCGAGGGGACGGGTGAGGATGTAGGCGATCCAGAATGTGAGCACTGGGTTCGCGCCAAAGCGCCAGAGGGCTGCGACGATGGCGATGAGGACCAACGGCAACAGGATCGATGCGCCTGGTCCCCATCCGGTGAGTTCGAGTGTGCAGTCGCCGAGGGCAGTGCCGAGGGCGAATGTGACGAGCACGGTGAGCCAGTAGAAAGCTTCTCGTGGCGCGGTCACGATGCTGTGGATGGAAAGGGTGCGTTCTTTGACGAACCAGATCGCGAAGACGATGGCAAGTGCTCCGGAGAAGATTGCGGCGCTGACTCCGAGTGGCACACCGGCCTGGTCGGTGAGGATGTCGGTGTACAGGGTTCCCGTGATGCTCATCACGACCACGGTCAGCCAATACACGCCTGGCTGGTATCGCCGACGCGTCATTTGGAGCGTCAGAACCGCAGCCGTCACGACAGTGAAGATTATCGCCGTGCTGACTAGGCCCACTCCGAGCGCGACGTTGATGAAGTCGGCGAAGGTTTCCCCAACGGTCGTGCACAGAATCTTGATGATCCAGAACCAGATGGTGATCGCTGGAACTTTACTGAGCATGTGTCGTGCGGAGTACGCCGTGGGCTCGAGGGATGTGGTCATGCGATGGATGCTAATGAACCTCCGAAAAGCAGCGTCTGAGCGTCACCTGATAAGCCTGAGTGCGTGTACAGAATCTTGGGCCAGATTTCCCTGTCCTGGACGGCCGGACCGGACCGCGAGCACCGTTCATAGGTGAAGTTCCTGATCAACGCCGCTAAAATCGTTGGCTGCCTGAATAGATGCTGCCCGGGGGTTCCCAGCTGCCCACAAGGTATGGGAGAGGCGGCATCCGAATCGTCCTCACGGTGGTCTCATTTTCGGCTCTGGGACGCCGCCCGGTCCAGGCCTCGCCACAGGGCGGCGCAGCGGTTTCTCAGTGAAATCGGTCAGCGTGCATCGGTGGGTATTTCCAGCGTCACTCGGGTTCCGTGTCCTTCGTTCGACGCCAATTTCACGGTTCCGTGGTGGGCTTCGATGATTTGTTTCACGAGCGCCAGGCCGAGGCCCTGGCCGGGCAATGTTCGAGATGTTTCCGCGCGCCAGAATCGTTCGAACGCGTGCGTTTTTTCTCCAGAAGTCAAACCCGTACCGGTGTCCGTGACCACGATGCGTGCGTGGTCTGCGTGCTCCGAAACGGTCACCGACACCTTACTTTTGGGAGGGGAGAATTTCAGGGCATTGTCGATGATGTTGCCCACAGCACGGATCAGGAGGTCGTCGGAGCCGTACACGATCACGTCGCTGCCTGTGACGGTGAGCCTGCCGGTCTGGGGTCCGCGCGAGTAGGAGTCGACCGCCCGATCGACGACCGTGCCGAGGCTGACGGGCTGAAACGCGGTCATCAACGTGGCCGTGTTGGCGCGCGTCAGAAGCAGCAGGTCGCTTGTGAGTGTGTTGAGGTGATCGACTTCATCAAGTGCGGTGGTGATTGCGGTGACGTACTCGTCCCGGGGGCGCGGGCGGCTGATGACGAGTTCCAATTCGCCTTGGATGATACTCAGCGGCGTGCGGAACTCGTGCGAGGCGTCGTCGACGAAACGCTGTTGAGCTTCGAATCCTCGGCGGGCAGGCCTGAGCACGAGGCGGACCATGAGGAAGCAGATGACGGGCAGCACGATCACGAGTGCCAGGTAGCCGGTCGCGAGTCCGAAGCGGAGGTCCGCGAAGCTTTGCTCGGCAGCATCCACGGCACTGTTGCCGGTGTTGAGGGCGCTGTCGTAGTCGAAGGAGCTGACCACGAAAAGGTATACCCCGGCAGCGAATGCTCCGAAAAGTACCAAGAGGATCAGCGTGAACACCACTGTCAGGCGTATCGTCGCCTGTCTGAAGATCATGCTCCCGGCTCCACCGAATAACCCATGCCGCGGTGGGTGCGAATGAAATCGGCTTCACTCGGCTCGTTGACCTTCTGCCTGATATACCGGATGTACGTCTGCACCACGTTGCTGTACCCCTCGTAGTTGCCATCCCACGCGTGGTCGATGAGTTCGGAGGCACTGACAATCGTCCCGGCGTTTCGCATCAGGTATTCCAGAACCGCGAATTCCTTGCTCGTCAAAGCAATGGTTCGATCCCCCCGGCTCGCTGCACGAGTTGCTGGGTTGAGAGAAACACTCCCCACGGTGACGATGGGATGATCGGCTCGCGGGGCCCTTCGCAGGAGTGCACGGACGCGCGCTAAGAGTTCTTGCAGGTGGAACGGTTTCGTCAGGTAGTCGTCCGCGCCGGCGTCCAGCCCGCTGACCCGGTTGCGCGGCGAATCGACGGCCGTGAGCATCAGTATGGGTACGTCCCTGTTCTCTGCCCGGATCAGTCGACACACCTCCATCCCTCCGCCTGGCAACCCGGGGAGCAGCAAATCGAGCAGAACGAGATCATATTTCTCGACAGAGAACGCCTCCATCGCCGCCGACGTGGAATGAGTAACGTCGACCGCGTACCCAGCTTCACCCAAGGCGCGCCGGAGAACGTCAGCGATTCTCAGATCATCTTCGACAACCAGAATTCTCATAGCTGCACGGTAACCTACGACGCGCCTAGACTTCCGCGCCAGAAACCAGACGCCCGCCGTCCAAGGTCAGGATGCGTCCCGAGCGGGACGCAACCTGGATGTCGTGGGTCACCATCACCAGCGTCACCCGCTGTTCTTCCCAGATACGTTGCAACAGGCTCACGATCTCGTCACGCATCCTCTCATCGAGGTTCCCGGTTGGTTCATCTGCCAGGATGACATCCGGGTTTTTGACCAACGCGCGCGCGATGGCCACTCGTTGCTGCTGGCCTCCGGAGAGCGTCGCCGGCAGATGATTGACTCGGTCACCGAGCCCCACCCGCCCGAGAGCTTCCCGGGCGCGAGCGTGCGCAACGGGCCCGCGCACCCCGATCGGGCGAAGCGCGGCAACCACATTGTTGACAGCGGTGAGAGTCGGAATGAGGTTGAAGCTTTGAAAGACGAACCCGATCCGCTTCGCGCGAATCCCGGAAAGTCTCCGCTCCGACAAGGTCCCAAGCTCAAGCGCACCAGAATCAGCGCTGAGCGTGACCGTTCCCGATGTCGGTTGCTCCAGAGCACCGAGGAGCTGCAGCAATGTGGACTTCCCGCCGCCGGTCGGGCCCTGAACGGCCACCCATTCCCCATCCGCTATTTTCAGCGACACCTCATCTAGAGCAGTCACGGCGCCGTCCCGGCTGCGATACGACTTCGATACGTTCACAAGCTCATACATGGGTTCTCTACTCCGCGCTTCGAAGCGCTTCAGATGGGCGAAGGCGGGCGACTCTCAGAGAGCCTGCGATCGAGGAAACCAGAGCCGCGCCGATCGCCAGGCCAACCATCACGGGCACCAGAGCAGCAGGGAACGGTGACATCAGAGGAATCTGCGCGGATGCCCCAGACGTTGACAAGGTGGCCGCGAACGACGGCGCGAAAGCGTTGACCAACAGGATGCTCACAGCACCCAGGGCGAGCCCGACGACCGTGCCGAAAATCGCTTCCACCACCGCCTCACCGGCAACCTGCGAAGAGACTTGCCAGTTTTTCCAACCGAGAGCCTTGAGCGTTCCGAATTCGCGGGTGCGGCGGGTGACACCGGCGACGGTGAAGAGTGCAGCGAGAAGAGTTGCAGCCGCAAAAGCAATGACGCTCAACCACAAACCCAGCGTGCGGGTCAAATCGTTGGCCGTCGTCAAGGAACCAGTTACGCTACCCGCCAGCTCTGACTGGGTTTCAACAACCGTTTCCGGAAGCGCAGACTTCAACGCTTGCTGAATCGAGCCGACATCGGAAGAAGACGCAGCCTTGACGTAGACATGGGTGATCTGACCCGGCAGGCCACTCAAAGTCTGCGCAACATCCAACGGCAGGTACGCATTCGCCCGCGTCGGAGTGCCAGTCGAGGACGAAGTCACCAATCCGACAATGGGTATGTCTACGCCGCCGATGTTCACCGGACCCCCGACACTGAGCTGGTTCTCTTTCGCATACGCCTCGTCAACTAACGCCACCCGCTGTCCGACATCCGCGAGTGTCAATGCCCGACCCGCAGTGACCGTCGTCGATGCGAGAGGGCCAGCGTCGGCTTCGTGCGCCACGTCGATACCAGCAACGCTGAAGGTATCGACACCGAACGAGCTCCCACCCGCACCATCGGCCCCGGTCGGGCCGTCGGCAGCGACGCCATCCCCCGACGCGGGTGGGAGGTTCCCGGTAATGTCAGGGATCACACCACTGAAGTCGTAATTGTCGAGCATCAGAACCGACTCCACCGACGACACCGATGGGACCGCTGCCACCGTGGTGGCTTGTGACATCTCCGATGTCGCCAGTCCTCGGGCAACGGCAAGCTTGCTTTGAACGAACTGCGTCGAACCGCCCGCTGAAGCACCATCCGCCTTGCCGAAATTGAACTTCGGTGCAGCCGATCCGGGCGCGGCTGGCCGCGTCACAGTAATGTCCGTACCAACGCCGTACAGTGACGCCACCGCTACTGATTGGGCCGCCTGCAACCCGAGCGCGACACCACCGATCACGATCACGACGGCAACCGCAACCGCAATCCCGAGGATCACCGTGGCGGCTTGCCGCCATCGATGGCCGAGTTCACGAAGAACGTACCCAACCCACATGCCACTCTCCTCCGGTGTAGACCCGCTCACGGCCCATGGCCAAAAGTAGACTCCGCTCAGTGAGACCAACGTGAGAACGAACTCGGAGAGACATTCGCTCAGATCGGGTGCCCTCAAGAAGCCCCCAACCTGGTCAATCATGTGATTCACAGTGTTACTCATGGGTTCGAACATGTCCGCTGGTTATGCTCACCGCTGGCCCAGAGTGGTCTTTGAGAAAATTCGAGTCGGGAGGTCTTGTGCGAACTCGTACAACCTCGGTAATCCCGGTGGCACTATCGGCAGTTCTCCTCACCGTCACAGCAGGATGCTCGTCCATCCCCTTCGCAACGGGATCCCTTTCGCATGGCAGAGCGGTCAGCTGCCCGGCCGCCGCCGTGGTTGACGTTGGTACGATCGCGGTGCCGGCAGGCCCGATCGGTGGGTATTGTCAACCCGAACTCGTCAACGCGGCCCACATCATCAACGCCGGTCGTGATGCCGGAGTCGGCGTGCACACCCAAGCCGTCGGTGTCATGACAGCCATGGGTGAATCAGGCCTTGTCAACCTCGATTATGGCGATGCCGCTGGCGCCGACAGTCGCGGACTGTTTCAACAACGAGACAACGGAGCGTGGGGATCGCTGGCCGATCGAATGAACCCGTACACGGCCGCCACCAACTTCTTCGACGCCTTGATGAAAGTTCCCGGATGGGTCAGCCTCACCCCCACCCAGGCCGCACACGCCGTGCAAGTCAACGCCGACCCGGACTACTACACGAGCTACTGGACAAGCGCCCGAACGGTGGTCACAGCCCTCACACCCGGCTAACCCGACGCGAAGCCTCGCATCCGCAATCACCTTTCGGGTCTCCACCTGATGGGAAATGAGCTCTGGTCCCGATCTCGGGCCCTCATCCTGGGGGATGACAAGCAAATCGCTCGCTCGTGCGATGTCATCTCATCAGCGGGTATTTAGTGTGAGTTGTACCTCGAGCAAGCGCCAGAACCAAAATGCACGGACAAGTTCGCCACAAAAGACAAGGAAACACCATGAACGATCTTCTCCACGATGCCCTCAAGGCGACAACGCTCGCTGCGACTATATGGGTTTCACTCTCGATCGGTGTTGCGCTCCTCATTGGACGGATGGTTCGCGCCCGCGAAACCGAGTCTGACACGCGCCCATAGACCCAAGCCTGCTCCGCCCCGGCTTTTCTGCCAGTCGATGATTCAGTCGCAGCTTTCAGATTTTTGGCGGCCTTGCTCGACGCCGACGACCATGAGGCTTCCCAGGCCGAACAGCATGTGCGCCGCGACGCGGAGGGGAACGAGGTCGCTCTGCCTGTTGCGAAGAGTGCAGTGGGTCCAGCACGCGATCGCTGATCAGGTCGGAGAGTCGTCAGAGACGCTCCTCGAAGTGCAGACCGACCTTTTCCGCAAGCCCGTACTCGGGCCGGCTCGCACCGAATAACGTTGCAGAATGACCGAAGAAGCGAGCGTTCCCGCGGGTGAGGTTGCCGTGGCTGGCCGTCGAGCGCGGGTTCTTGAGCTGGTCTACCGTGTCGGCATCATCATCAAAGGCATCGACGGACTCATCGAACTCGTTGCCGGGCTCCTTCTCTGGCTAGCACCGGGCATTCTTCGGGCCTCGCTCGCGCCCCTCATGCACACGGACTCCGACGACGAAACCCTACGGTTGTTCATTGCCCAATACGCCGGCCGCCTCGACACAACCCTTGCCGCCGGCGCAAGCGCTTTCGTGATCGTGTTCCTGCTCACCCACGGCATCGTCAAACTCGTGCTCGTCTACTGCCTGCTCAAGGAGTACCGGTGGGTCTACCCCTACGCGCTGGCCGTGCTCGGGCTGTTCGCCGTCTACCAGATCTACACGGTCATCCAGAAACCAACCGTCGGCCTGATCGTGCTCGCCCTGCTCGACATCGTCATCATCTGGCTCGTCTGGCGGGAATGGCGAACCCTCACGCAGGCTGCCGAAAGAACACAACCAGCGAGACCAGAATTTGGTGCATCGAAACCTGGAATCAGAGAGTGAGTGAGATTTCGTCGGAGCGGAAAGATCGGAAGTCTTTGATGCCGGAACGCACGGCCACTTTGTCCAATACGTGCCGGGCCGGCCGTCCCGTTCGGGCAGAAAACTCACCGTGTCTGTTGCGATGAAGTTGTGGATGAACTAGCTCATTGGGCGAGCTGGGTGTGATGTAGCTTGGCGACAATAATTCGGCCCTAGGTGCCAGGAGTCAGGCGGTGGTCCGAGCGCAGTTACGACGGAGGGTTGCCCTAAGTGCAAACATGGGCAGGTCGACGGCATCGAGGGAGAGGTCTTGCCGGTTCGAGCATTGCCTGCGAATTCACCGGGCGGGTTTGAGAAGACCGACGATCTGTCGCAGCGATATATCGGGTACGTAGGCTTTAGCAAGTCCGAGCCCGATGGACGGTAACGCGAATGGGTCTTGGTACATCAAGAACAAGGGTCGTACTTCTGGTTGAAACTTGCTCTTGTAGCGATGAAGGGATTGAAAGCCGTATGCAGGTTCGAGGATTCGGCTGAGGAGAGCGGTGCTCTTGCGCGTCGCCGCGGCTGTCTCAGCCAGCGGCGCGGCGGAAAGGCTCACGGTCCTGATGCCGAGTTCTTTCGCTTTGGCCATCGTTTCCGCAACGATCACATCCATAACGCCCGGCATGCCGTCGGCGCGTCGGCGCATGAAGTCCAGCGTCAAGCCGATGATGATCCCATTGTGAAAAGTGGGCAACCAGCTGGTGACGGCTTCGATGCGGCCACTTTCTGTGGTCGCGATCGTCAGGGAGACCTCGTGATCTTTGAGTTCGTCGACTCCGCCGAGAGTGAAGCCCATCTCGGGAAGTTTTTTCTCCGTCACCCATCCATCAGAGATTTCGCTGATCTGCTCGCGTTGTGCAGTTGTCAGCGCGGCATATGTTGTCCATTCACACGTGAGCCCCGTCTTCGCTGCCCGCGTCAGCGACGTTCGGATGTTCTGCATCTTTTTCCCGCCCAGCGACCAGGTTTCTGGACTGAGTACGGTTTCTTCGCCGACTTTCATGAAGTACCAGTTCGTTGTCGAGAATTGGCGACGGAGCGTCTCGGATACTCCATAAAGAGCGGGAGCCCAGCCGTGATCTTCACAGAATGTAACGAATTCGTCGATCACTTGGGCGGTGTCGTCGATTCGGCACAACGGTTCGCCGGTCGTCACGGCGATGCCGCTGATGATTCGGTACGCGATGATTCCGACGTCGTTGCTGGCATACCAATAATGGTGTCCAGACCAGGTCGTCATCCATGCGAGTGGGCCTCTGCCCAATCCCTCCTTCAGAAACGCTCGCGTCTTACGCGAAGCAGATGAGGCAGCTTCAGGAGCGGTGCGGACGATGCCGATGAGCGCGAGGACCACCAGGCTCGACCAGAACGCCGCTCCAAGCCAGTCATAAAGCAAACGGTCCACGATACCGTCTGGGGCAACCTGCACCTGTTCGAAGGTGAGAAAGCCTTCAGGGACGAGGCGTTCCGGCAGGCCGCTCATCAACTCCGAGAAGGAAGCGGGTGCCGTGCCACTGAGTCCCAGGGTTCCAACCGTGACGTACACGCCAGAAACGACGACCAGCGCAAGTAACGCGCTCACAAAGAACCGGTGGACGGGAATGTGGCCAGTGTTCGGGGGGAAGAACCTTCGGCATCCGAGGGCCCCAACAGCAACGGCTGCGGGTACTCCGATCGCGACTATGACCGAGAGCAGCGTGTCGTCGACTGCGCCGGTAATTGCGTTACCCGCTGCGGACAGGCTGGAGGCTGTACCGAAGTAGATCGCGGCCATCACGCTGAGGGCCGCGTTGATACCGATGGCGAGCCACAAACCGAGCCGTTGTCCGCGGAAAATGGCGAAAGCCGCGATGAGCTGAAGGGCGAGGGGAAGAATCGTGACGAGGATAGCGCCGGCACTTTCACCGGTCCCATGCGAGGCTCCATCGGTGGCGGCCGAATCGCGAAATAGTGCGCCGAGAGGTTCAAAAAGGCCAACACGTGCTGGAGCCATCGCGCTGACAATCGGACCGAGCGCGGTCACGGCGACGACACCGGCGAGCGTTGTACGCGCATCGGTGAACGACGCCCTCCAGGGATGAAGCCGTAGCCGCTTCTTTGTGAAGAACTGGCCAAGGATCAAACCGGCAACCGCCGCGGTCAGCCGGTAGACGTCAGACGGTTGCCCGGAGTACAGAACGAAGACCAACAGCAGCGAGAAACCGACAACGCGCACTCGCCGTGCAACCACGGGGCGCATGTAGGCAGTCGATGCGATGAATGTACCGAGTACCGGAATCAGCGGATCGGTCATGTGCTGGCCGCGGGTAGCTTCGGCCGAGGGAATGTCGAGTAGCACCCCAAGGCCTTGCACTGCCATGCCGATTGTGATGCCGAGCACGGTGACGACAACAAACGCGGTAAGGGCTCTGAGCGGACCCATGAGTCGCTCGGCTACGCCCAAGAGGACAAGTGTGGCCACCAACACCGCGACGAGGTAGACGGGTTTTTCTACCAGCCATACCGAAGTGCCCGCTGCAATCCAGTTGTGCTGCACGAAAAGAGAATCCAGACCCGTACCGGCTGCCAAATTTGCAAACAGGACCGCTCGGAGGAGAGCAGCCGCTGCAATGAGTGCCATAACAGTCCAGGTGAAAGGGATCCTCCGCAATCGACCGGCGGACTCAACAAATGCCGTCAGGAGGGTCGGCAGCCTACGGGATCGGACGTTGGGGGCGGTAATCGCCATGGTTGGTTCTCAAATCATGTGTGCTGCAAGATCGGCCGTGCGGCACTCTCTTATCCTCGCAGCACACGATAGTACGTCAACAATGGGATCCGGGTGAGACAAGAGGTCCTGATTCAGAGCCGACCCGGATCGTCGGCGAGATCGCTCCCATTCTGAGACTCTCCACAGGGAGTGAACTCGCCGCGCTTTCCGATAGCGAATTCAAAATGCCGTCGTGAGGCTGCCATAGTCGTGAGGCGTTACGCTTCGATCTGCACACCGGCATGACGTGGCCGCTGGGATGTCCGGGCAGGCCGGTTCAACGAGTCCGATCAGTACGTTTGCGCCCCTGGGCGAACGCTATGGTCCACCGGAGCACGACTCGGGAGGACTATGGGGACCTCGGCGTGGAGTTGAATTCACCCAGCGCGGAGTTGTTGGTCGATAATCCCAGCGATGACGTTCTGGCCATCGATGGTGGGGTGGGTGTCGTCGTCTTGCAACAAATCTGGATGATCGAAAAATGGCTGCCCGATATCGATGTAGGTGCCCCCGATGTCGGTGGTTGCATGTTCAAGGTTCGAATTGAATTCGACAAGCTGATCCGGAAGCGTCGTGCTTCCCCAGGCGGCACTGACGGAAACGATTTTTGTGTTCGGGGATGCTTCCTTTAATTTCTGTAACACGTCTGCCGACGCTGCTGATACCGCGGCACTGTCTTGACCCAGGTCATTGCTACTCGCGGACATTATGACAAGAGCGGGTCTCATCTGTGCAGCAACGGCAGCTTGGTCTACGAACGTCGTACCGTCATCACCTGCAGTCACGAACCCGGAGCCATCACTCGCGAGATCGGTGAGGCGCCATCCTTCCTGGTTGGCAACAAGAGCAGGCCAAGCGTCTCCCGGGTTCAGCCCGTGACCGTCCATGATCGAATCGCCGATTGCGACGACGACTGGCTTCTCAACGATCCGTCGTACGGGGTGGTCAGGTCTGGCAAATGCTTCCCCATTTGCGGTTGTCGCGGGAGATTGTGACGTCTGAGCGAGTTCTGGAGAACCAGCGAGACCGTCGACCAGCAGTAAACCCCCGATGCAAAGACCGGAACAGGCGAGCGCCCCGCGAACGAGCCAGTGACGCCGAAGTGGTGCCTCGGCCAACGCGAAGAGCGGAGGGCGGGATCTCATAACCTTCAGACTACGTGCAAGCGATACCTGTCGCCCTGTGCACCAGCAATCAATCGGGACCAGGATCGTGATGGTGTTCTACCAGCAAATTATCGGGATTGCTCCATATCTTTTCTCTCACCACAATCCGACCAGTCGGCGATCCTGCGCAATCTAAGCTGTAGGGTGCGATCCTCCGTGCCGCACAGAGACAGACATGAACCCAACCACCCGATTCGCTGCCGAATCCTCACGCTCGATTTGTGAACGGCAGACGCGACAGAACAAACTCAGGTATCGACCATCGTGAACGGCATTCAAGCGCTACTCAACGTCAATATCGTTGAAGGCCCCGTAGTCGTCACCGTCTACGTTCTCAGCTCCGTGTTAGTTGTCTTCTTATTGGCGAGAGTCCCGCTGAAGAGGTTCCTCAGGCTGACGATGTTCGGCCTGCTCGGTGGGGCCGCTGCGGCAGTTGCCATCAAGCTCGTTCTCGTCGACGTCCTCAACACTTTCGGCTCCCCGGTATCTGATGTCGATTTCGGTTTCTTCGTCATTGGGTTAGCGGCAATCGGCCTCGCGGTGAGCAATGCCGTTTCCTCCACCACCGGCCGGAAAGTCACGGCGGCGGCTTCAGTGATCACCTTTGCGCTGGCTACAACACTTGCGATAAATCAGAGCTACGGACTAAACCCGACCGTCGCCGCGTTCCTCCACATCAATACCGACCCCCCACTCACCCTGGTCCCAACGACCCCGAACCCTGTCACGCGAAGCCATCCGGCAGGGCCTTTGTACGCGACGTGGGTCCCGCCTGCCGGAATGCCAAGCCATGGAACGACTGGCCAACTCACCGGCGCGAACGCGATCCCGAATTCCGAATCGGGTTTCCCTGCCAGGAATGCCGAGGTCTACTATCCGCCGGCCGCACTCGTGGATCACCCGCCAGCACTCCCATTCGTTCTGATGATGATGGGACAACCCGGAGACCCGAGCGCGAAAAACATTGCCAAAGCCCTCGATGCGATTGCTGCAAAGAACAATGGTCTGGCCCCGATCGTCATCGTCGCCGACCAATTGGCAGACCCAACAAAGGACCCATTATGCCTGGACAGCTCACTCGGCAAAGCGGAGACGTACCTGATGAAAGACGTCACACGTTGGGCCCGCGCACACCTGAATATCCTGGGTGAACCGAAGTCTTGGACGATCGCCGGGTACTCCAACGGTGGTGAGTGCGCGAACTACTTCGGTTCGAAATATCCCGCGATGTGGGGCAACATACTCGACATATCAGGAATCGAATACGCGGGCGTCGAACAGCACGCCAACATTTTGAAGACGATCTTCGCCGGCAATCAGACAGCCTACGACAGCGTCAAACCGGCGATCATCATGACGCGCAATCACTACCCAGACACCACCGCCATTTACACCGCAGGGGAGAAAGATCCCTCGCTCATCGCTGTTCAAAAACAGCTCACATCCACAGCAATCAACGCAGGTATCGTAGCCAAATTTGTGACCATCCCTGGCGCAGACCACGGAGTAACCGCCCTAGATGGCGGCCTCACTGCCGGTTTTGAACTACTCTTCCCACGCTTAGGCCTGAGTAGACCAACCCCGTAGCGCAGCAACTGGGCGTTCGAGTCGATGATACGAGTCGATGACGATGAAAATCGGCTCCACCCAACCCCGCAATTGAGCCATAACGGTAACCTTCATGCTCGAGAACCGCCTCCCGTGAGGACCAAAGATAATCCAGCCTCGCCGCCAGCCTGCACAGCACATCCAGAAGAATCACGCCCCGAGCTGCGTGGTATCCCAGCGTCGGTATCATTTCCGACTCCGTCGCAAAGTGACAAAAGGCGTTCGCACCCGGTGCAGAAGACGATGCTCGGCCCGTCGTTATTATCGAGCATCGCCAGCACAACCAGACCGGCCAGCAGCCATTCCACGTAGATCCGTCGACCGAATTGACGCGCGTTCGTCGCTCTGGCACTGGCTCCTGCCTCGATGAAGGCGTGTCCTGCGACGGAATCGACTACGTGCGATGGATGGTTCAGGTTTCGGCGGTAGGCCGGGGGCTCCTTGCCTGCGTCGACCAGAGAGCTAACGTTGTTCGTCATCACATGTGTGTACGTGTGTTTCACTCGTTTGGCCGATGTGCGACGTGCCAGGATTTTCGTAGCGTGGAAACATGAGCCAGCTGACTTACCTCGAAGCCATCGTCATGGGTATTATCCAGGGCATCTCCGAGCTTTTCCCCATCTCGAGCCTGGGTCATTCGATACTCATTCCCGCGCTCGTTGGAGGTTCGTGGGCGACCGACATGAACGTGTCGGCCCCCGACTCGCCGTACCTCGCATTCATCGTGGGGCTGCACGTCGCTACCGCGTTGGCGCTGATCATCTTCTTTCGTAAAGACTGGGCTCGAATCATCGTGGGGTTGTTCACATCGATTCGCTACCGCCGCATCAACACCGGCCCGGAGCGGTTGGCGTGGTTGCTGATCCTCGCCACGATTCCGGTGGCTATTGCCGGTCTGTTACTCGACCACGTGTTCCGGTCCGTTCTGGGTGTGCCGCTGATCGCCGCGATCTTCCTGACGTTGAATGGCCTGGTGCTGTTACTAGGTGAGCGGTTTCGTCGCCGAGCCCGCAAGCTCGAGGTCACCCGTCAGGTTGAGCCGACGCCAACCGCATTCCCAAAGGCTTCCGACGGTCGCCATGAAACTTTCGTCGACACACGCGATATCGACAACGACGACGACGCTGATGTGGATGTTGCCATCAGCCGACTTGCCGTGCCCCGGGCCATTGGTGTGGGCGCGTCGCAGATCCTCGCCTTGCTTCCTGGCATCAGCCGCTCGGGCGTTTCGATGGTCGGTGGGATGGTCGCCGGGCTCACCCACCGCGAGGCGGCACGGTTCTCGTTCCTTCTCGCAACCCCGGTCATTCTCGCCGCCGGCGTACTGAAGCTACCTGACCTTTTCGGACCGATGGGGCAGGGTATCCAGGGCCAGGTGCTTGCAGGCAGTGTTGCGTCATTCATCAGCGCACTTCTCGCAGTGGGCTTTCTCGACCGCTACTTCCGGACTCGGACGTTGACACCGTTCGCCATTTACAGCCTAATCGCCGGGATCGGTTGCATCATCTTCTTCGCAGTGCGCTGAATGCGTGTCGGTTCGCTGACCGGTTCTACTTCACGGCGGTGATCGTCCAAGGCATCGACGGCCTCGGGGAAGTCATCGTGGGCCTGTTGTTGTGGTTCGCCCGCAGGTGGTGCATTTCGCTTTGGCCGGCGTGGTCAACGAGGCACACGAAGGTCACACGGCCGTGCACGCTCTTGCCGCTGACAGTGTCCCTCGACTCGTCGCACAGCTAGCCCAGGGCGGAACGACGCTCCTCATCGCCTTCTTGGTCGCGCACGGTGCAGTGAAAACTTCGCTTACCTACTGCCTGATCAAGCGATACTGTCGGGCTTACCCGTGGACTCTCAGTGCGCTCATCGTCTTTCTCGGCTACCAGATCGATGCGTTCATTACGACACCGACCATCTCAAGGGCAAACTTTACGCTGTTGGATGCCGTAATCATCAATCTCGTCTGGCGGGAGTATCGCGAGCTCCCCACTCAAGAGGACCAGCAAACTCAACCGGATGAACCAGAGAGCACGCTCAGCCGTGCGTTGCTCGAACGAGGATGGGACGTTCGGCGACGAGCGCCATCGTCTCACGGGGGGCGCAGCACTGTCCGGTTTCGTGCGGTGATCTCAGTGCTCCCCGCTGCGACTCCACTATCAGGTTGATCGCGGCCGTCATCGTCACCGCTGGGTTGATCGCTGCGATCGCATCGCCCGCGCCCGCGCGCCGAGCACTTCGAGTGAGTCCGGTGCGGCGGTATCCGTCGACTACGCGGTCGTCCGGGCATCTTTCGGGCGGGCGGGCCGGGTGAAAATCTCGGCGTCTGGTTTCAGCGCGACGGCGCCGATCAGGCGCAGGAGAATGAGTGAGGTCAGGGCTCCGGCGGCGAGGATTCCCGCCAGCACGACGATCTGGAAGCGTCCCGCCTCAAGGGGAGATGCGCCGCCGAAGATCGCACCGACGAATGCGCCCGGGAGTACGACGATGCCCGTGGTCTTCGTCTGATCGATCGAGGGCACGAGGGCTGAGTAGATGGCGGTCCGAGCGATCTCACGAGTCGATTCGAGAGGGCGGGCGCCGAGCGCGAGCCAGCCCTCAACCTCGTCCCAGTGGTCACGAACCGAAGAGTGAAAGCTGCGCCCGGTGAGGGTCGCGATGCTCATCGTGTTGCCGATGACGATGCCACCGATGGCCAGGGCGTAACGCGGTGAGAAGTCTATGGCGCCGGTGATGAAGACGATGACGAGTACGACTGCGTTCCCCGTGAGCATGGCTGTGCCGACGGCCACCGCCTGCGACCAGGTAGCGTGGATGCGCCGCGAAGCGGTGTAGACCGCGGCCACAAACATCACGATGAGTCCGAGAGCGACCCACCAGGGGTTACTGATGATGCCGCTGAGTACCAGGCTCAGCGCTGCGAGCTGGAGGGACCCGCGTACAATCGCCCAGAACGGTGACGCCGGCCGCGGCACGGCGGAGACGCGCAGCGCCGTAATAGTTATCGCTGCGAGCAGCAGCACTGCGATGAGGGTTGGCAGCAGGGCACCAACCCAGCCGAGCCCGTCGAACCACCTCATGCTCTAAGAACCTAGGCCGTGTCGTAGGGCCGGCTCTTACGACGGTTGCGAATGAACGAGATGACCACCGGGCCGACGGAGACCACGGCGATGATGATGGCAATGATTTCGACGTTGTTCGCAACGAAAGGGATGCCGCCGAGGAAATAGCCGGCGATGGTTAATATCACCGCCCACGCGACGCCGCCAGTTGTGTTCCAAATGAGGAAAGTACGAAACGGCAGCTTCGACATGCCGACGACGGGCGGCACGTAGGTGCGCACGATCGGCACGAATCGTGCGAGCACGAGGGAACGTCCGCCGTATTTGGTAAAGAACGCGTCTGCTTCGTTCAGGTAACGGGTTTTGAATACACGCGCGTCCGGTTTGAATAAACGGGGACCGAACCGTCTGCCGATGTGGTACCCGGTCTGGTCACCGAGGATCGCAGCGATCGAGACGCCGACGACGAGCACCCACAGGGGCAGACCCAGAGGCACGGCGAGAAGTGCGGCGGTGAAGACGAGGGTGTCGCCAGGCAGGAACGGGAACAGCAGCCCGGTTTCGATGAAAATGATAGCCATAATGACGACCATGACCCAGGGGCCGGCGCCGGTGAGCAATGCGCTGGGGTCCAGGATACTCGCGGTATGAACTGTTGGTGTCATCACCGTGTGTAATTGTTGCAATAGGTGGTTCATGTTGGGCAGCGACTCACTCAATAGCTAGGGCGCGCACGGGGGATATGCGAACGGCGGATCGGGCGGGGATAGCCGACGAGACTATCGCCAGTAGTATCGCTCCGGCCGCGATGGCGATGATGATCCAAGCGGGGATGGTGGGGGCGAAGAAGCCGCCGATGTGGTGGTCGGAGGCAATAGCGGCGAGTACGCCGGCCCACCCGTAGACGATTCCGAGGATGAGTCCGGTAAGGCCGCCGACGAGGGTGAGTTGGATGCTCTCGGCCAAAATCATCGTACGAACCTGTCCTTTCGTGAACCCGAGCGCGCGTAGCAGCCCGATCTCACGCCGGCGCTGAATAACGCTCAGCGAGAGACTGTTCACCAAACCGATTGCGGCGATCACGAGCGAGAATCCGATCAGCACCGCAAGAATCCCCATCGTGAGTTGGAGAAAAGCTTGGTCACCAGCGACTTCGGCAGCGTCCGCGCCGGCCGCGACGGGGCCGGTCTGGGCGAGGAAGGACTGACCGGCGACGGTGAACATGGTCACCAGGGTCACTCCGATGATGAGGCCGATGGTCGACCGGGATGACCGGGCGGGATAGCGCAGCGCATTGGCGCTTGCGAGCACGCTAGGTGTCGATGAGCCCGTCGCGCGACCGGCCAATTTGAGCAGCCCTGAAATGAAGTACGTGGCGCCGAGGACGAAACCGACAAAGCTGAGAGCCCCGCCAGGGGCGGCGACGAGCAGGCCGAGCGGCGATTTCAACCCAATCGCGACGCCAGCGACGAGCAACACAATTCCACCGACGAAGGCGACGATGACCAGGGTGCGCAACCGCCGGGGCATCTCTTTGACGGTGGCGACCTTCGACTCCTGTGTGTGCCCGGTCGCTTCGATGGGCGAGACGCCGAGGATCTTACGTGAGCCGAACCACGCCGCCCCTGTCGTGCTCACGACGCCGACGACGATCGGCGCGACCAGCAGCGGCGTGATCGTCGAGATAGGGGTGTCCACGAAAGTGCCAGCCGAGACCAGCGCACCATACGCGATCTGAGCCACGACAAGGCCAAGCACGAGTCCGATAATCGACCCGACCAGACCCACGATGGCGCCCTCGATAGCAATCGCACTGCGCAGCGTTTTCGCTGAGGCACCCAGCAGACGCAGCAGAGCAATGTGCTTCGACCGGCCGGCCATGATGATGCCGAAGGTGTTCGCCGTGACGATGCAGGCGACGAACACGGCGACGAAGAAGAACAGAACATCGAGTACATCAAGCAGCGCCCGAACGTACCCGTGTTGAATGAATTTTCCGCCGATAGACTGCACCCGCAGCACCGTGTCCATTTCGATGAGCATCGTCGCGAACACCGATGAGAGGAGGGCGACGAGAACACTCGAGACGTGCTGTCTGCCGCCGTGCCAGAGTTCCCTGAACGCGAGGGCGATCATGCCGCGACCTCAAGGTTCAAGATGATGTCAGAGAGCGTTTTCGCATCGCTTCGGCCTACGACGTCGCGGGCGATGGCGCCGTCGGCGATGAAGATGACCCGGTCGGCATGGGATGCGGCTACTGGGTCATGTGTCACGAGGATGACCGTTTGCTTGTATTCGCGGGTCAGGTCACGCAAAAGAGTTAGAACCTCGCGACTCGAACGGGAGTCGAGATTTCCGGTCGGCTCGTCGGCGAAGATCAGGCTCGGGCGCATAGCCAGGGCGCGGGCGATGGCGACGCGTTGCTGCTGCCCGCCGGAGAGTTCATGCGGGCGTCGCGCCTCGAGCATCCCGAGTCCGAGGCGGCCAAGCAACTCGCGCACCCAGCTGAGCTCGGCGGCGGACGGTTTGCGGCCGTCCAGCTCGAATGGCAGGGTGACATTGCCGAGCACCGAGAGCGTCGGAACCAAGTTGAACGCTTGAAAGACGAAGCCGAGCTGGCGGCGGCGCAGCACTGTGAGAGCGTTGTCGTCGAGGTGTGTAATATCCTTGTCGCCGATAGTCACAGTGCCGTGCGTCGCATTGTCAAGTCCGGCGAACACGTGCATGAGCGTGGACTTACCGGATCCGCTCGGCCCCATAATCGCGGTGAGACTGCCCGCGCCAATCTGTAGATCGACGTTGTCTAGGGCGGTGGTGGCGCTGTCGCCGGTGCCGTAGATCTTGCTGACTCCGCGAGCCTCTGCCGCGACGACAGTTGTGGGCGGGGTAGCGCCCTTTGGGCTGCTATCGACTCGTGGCGCAATGTCGCTCATGATGATCTCCTCTGTGCGGAAACAGGCACGGTACGGCGTGGTCGTCACGCCCGCTTCAAGGCTACGAAGAATCGACGCGAACCGAATCGGCCGCCCGGGTGACCTTCGCATACACATATGTGATGACACTTCATAGTCGCGGTGACTGAACGCTCGAGCAGACGGTCACCGCGCGGCGGACCGGCAGAGAGAGGTCTCAGCCGGGAACAATCGATTCCAAGATCGACCGTAACTTCAGGAATGGCAGGCCGAAGATGGGCCGGGTGTGCGGCTGCCGGCGGGTCGCACGCCCGCTACGGAGTTGATGAAATCGGTGGCGAAGCCACCAAACAGCCAGGCTAAAAGTCCGCCATACAGATGCGTCTGCCTCCCAAACGTTATCCCCACGCCCACCCGCTGTGACCTCACGAAGTGCATCGACTTCGTGTTTCCGACAGCGGTCGAAGTGGTCATCCGGGGGGTGGGCTGAGGTTGAGGCGTGGGTAGAGGGCGTCGTATCCGGTTTTCAGTCCGGTTTGTAGTGCTGGGCCGTCGTGGCCTGCGTTTGGGATTTCTGTGAAGCTGGATTTCCAGCCGGCTTTGATTGCGGCGTTGTAAACGGTTTGGACGCCGGTTTTGATCTCGGTGTCATCGCCGCCGGCGGTGAACACGGCAAAAGTGTCCGGGTAGGCCGTTTTCGCCATGATATTCACTGGCCAGGTTGCCTCGTAGCTTGCCTTGTTGCCGCGGAAGTAGTTCCGGACTGCCCCGTTGTCGCCATACGCGGGGTACTGGTCTCCGGAGATGTCGACGACGTTACCGAACGTGTCCGGGTATTTCGCGGCGAAATAGGTTGCGCATTCTCCGCCGTTGGAGAATCCGACGAAGCTCCAGTCCTTCGGGTCGCTGAGGACGTTGAAGTGCGACCGAACGTACGGCACAACATCTTTCATGATGTACGTTTCAGCCTTGTCGCTTGTCACGTCTAGGCAGAGCGGATCCTTTGTCGGGTCGCCGAGTTGGTCGGGGTTGATCACGATCGGCGCGAGGCCACCATTTTTGGCGGCCAAATCGTTCAGGATTGCTGCGGTCGCGGTCAGGTCGGGGCTGCCCGGGGATCCCATCAGCTGGATCACGACGGGTAGTTGTGGGGCATTCGGTACCAGCGCTGCAGGTGGCAGATACGCCAGTGCCGGCCGGGCCGCGAAACCCGAGTTGGTGTTCGGAATATCGATGGTTCCTAAACTTCCGAGGGGAGGCATGTCCTCGGGCGGCGACCACGCCGTGTAAAGCGGCGCCGACACCGGGCCAACCGTGGCTGTGGGTCGCGGTGTGGGGGCGGCTGGCGGTAAAGCGAGGGGTTGGGCGGTGCTGATATCGATGAGAGCGCCGAGGGTGGTCAGCAGTCCGATGCTGGCGTTCACGCCGAGGACACCCGTCACGGCGAACACCACAATTGCGCCGCCCGCGATCATCCGCCGCCACCACCTCGCCCGCCACATACTCACAACGGCCAAACCGATCGCCGCGAAAGTGAAAACGATCACCAGGACCGAGGTAGTGGACAAGCCCACACCGAATACGTTCCACACGTTTATGGTGAGCATCACAGTGAACACAGCGATCAGGGCGCCGCTGAGTATCCCGGTCAGAGCGATCAGCACCCATTTTCGGGTAGGTCGACGCACGAGCAAGTAGATCGCGAGAGCAACGCTCAGAACGATAACCGCATGAATCAATGCGCCGTCGATGATGTTGAGGTTGAGAATGGTGTCGGTCACCGAACCTCCGGCCTGATACGAAAAGGTGCGTACGTACCGTACCGAAACCGAACCAGCGGTTGCTGACAACCCGCCTGACGATGAGGCCTGGCATCAGCGGGAGGGTGTCGACCGATGAAGCTGTGTGGAGGATTCAGGAAATCGAACCTGACAAGGCGCCCCGACAGGCGCATCCCCCAAAGTCGAAGCAACCCCACCCTAACCCGTCACCGTTGATCAGGACGTCTGCTGAGCATCACGAAGGCCTTCACCTCACCGGTAGGCCCCCCGTTTTTAGTTCCGCGATGCCAACGTGGCGCGTGCGTTAACCGTGTGATTCGGTTGTCATCAGCGTGTGTATCCACGGCTCATTGTTGAACACTCTGGAGGATGCGCGAAAGCCACGCGAGATAAGCGTGAGCGTGCGGCACAGATGCCCGGTGTCGCCCGTTATTCTCTCTGACCGGGCGAATCAGTACCGGGCTGAACGAGAAGTTTGGACTTGGTAGGCGGAGGGCGAGGAGATGAACGCCGCCCCCGGAGGAAGCGTCGCCGACGACCCCCCGTTTCGGGCCGTACCCTCACATTCGTCTACGATGCCGAAGGGGAGCGTCTGTGGTCCCGGGTGCATCCGTAGCCAGGATCGGTAGGCCAGACAGCTCGTCGACGACGGAGCATAGGATCCCGATGCCAAATGGAAATACTTGGGCACGCCTGAGCGGGGCGATAGCACACTCAAGTCTGGCGCAGAGAAGGCAATGGTTGGCAAAGGTCTAGCATTCGGGGCTTCGTCGAAAGCAGCGAAGCCGACAGCGGCAGCACGACCACCACTGCTGTGTCCCTGCAATGACGGCTGCCGAGTCGGGTAGCCGGGTGGTGTTGATCGATCTCGACCCGCGGGCCGCGACCACGAAGTGGACCCCGGAAGAACCGACGGGGGAGAGGTTGCACATCGACTCAATCCTCGGAGCCCTGGAGTACCCGATCGGGTGGGCTGAGCTGCTCGCCGGTGGGTTTCTTTGGGCTTGCAACAGCTGATAAAACTCAGTGGTCGAATTTCGTCGCGCAGGGTTCGCGGACGGTGCGTTGTTCGTGTCAATGGATGCGAGTACGTGACCGTGGTCGTTCATTGCCGTCACAGCAGGCTCTTCTGCCGCTTAGCCTCGTTGACATGCGATCAGTGATGCGTCGCGAGCCCCGTCGAATGGGCGTCAGACTCCCAAACGTGGGCGCCTGATAGTTATTTGGACGAAAGAGGTCCAGTGTTTTCTCATCCCGTTTGTGCTGTCGCGAGGCGGGAGTTGACGGGCACGAGCGAGTTCGCGGAGTCGTGAGGTTGCGGGATGGCTTGGAGGGCGAATTCTTTGATGGCGCCGGGCCGGAAGATGAGACATTCGGTGGATCCGCCGAATTGGAAGTATCCGATTTCGTCACCCTTGTTCACGTGGGCGTTGCTGGTGATTGCGGAATGGATGATGCATGAGGAGACTTCGAGCATGCCAACGGCGATGAAGGCGACGGTGCCGATGGCGGGGTTGTCGGCTTTGAGGATGATGATGGCGCGGGTGGCGACGTGAGCGAGGTAGCCTTGCGAGTTTCCCGGCTCGACCGCGTCGGGGCCTTCGGAGTCTGCTTCTGAATAGTAGGTGCCCGGTTCGACGAAGGCGCGCACGATGGTGCCGGTGACGGGGCTGTGCCAGCGATGGTAGTTGGTGGCGCTTAAGAAGCCTTGGTAGACGGTGCCTCCGACGAGCTCATCGACTGCCGGGTCGTTTGCGAGCATGTCTTCGAGCGAGTAGGGCTGCCTCTTGATCCAGAACGTGTCGCGGCGCTGAACGTTTCTCCTGATCGCGTAGGGGGTGGACTCGCACGCGCTAGTTATCACAGAGGGGTCGTCGGGTGCGGCCACCGGTCGTTCGCCCGCTTTGAGCCGGCGGGTGAAGAAATCGTTCCACGAGGCAAAACCCCAGTACTCCTCGTCCGGGTCGTACTCGAACTGTTCGATACCGACGGCTCGTTGAGCGTCCGGCGATTTCCAGCCCGAAGGTGAATCGTTGATGACGTAGCGCGAGTCAGGGCCGCTGAGAAATTCGCACCAGACATCGAGGATCTTCTTCAGCATCGTGTTGATGCGGGTGTCGCGGTACGCGGCGAGCCCGGCCGGGGTGCCCATGGTCCAATCGAGGATCGCGGTGAGAGGTGTCATGACCATGGTGTCAGCCCCGAACTCAGGAGCTATGGTGAGTACTTCGTTGACGAGCCTCAGGAGTTGATCGACGCTTGTCACGTGCCGTTTGCTGTACTTCCGCGACGGCGGTACCTGGTCGATCATCTCGTTCATGTACACGCGCACGACCGGATCGGTGTCGATGAGGTGCTGAAATTCCCGGATGACCGGATGCAGCACCACGTCATCACCGCGGGCTTCGACCCGTTCACAGTGCCCGGCGAGCCAGTTTTCCAGGGCATCCTGATTCGCTGGCAGCCATCCGGCCCGGCACCGCACGTCTTGGTCGAGAGAGTCGCTCATGAGCAGAAACTACCCGATCTACGAAAACAGCACGAGGGCTTGCCTGCCGCGGAAAATTGGCTTCGGTTTCGCTCATTGACGCGCGAACTTCGGGCTGCACGAGTAGGGTTGCTCGCGACTGCGGATTGAGGCGCTGATCAAGGTTGGTTGGGCGGAGGTACCGCAGTCGCATGACTACCCCGCTGCAGCGTCGTTTCTTGGCCTGCTCGGTAGTGATGCTGACGCTGAACGTTTGGTGGCTGCGTTGGCGGTCGCGCCGATCGTGTTTCATCCGGCGAAAGATCTGCTGCGTGCGTCTCGGCTGAGCTTGCTGCCTGTTGATGATCCGTGTGTGGCGAAGGATTTGAAGCGAATTCGGAAGGGCATCGAGCTGAGCCCGGTGTTGTTGTTGCGCGGTAATCTGTTGGGTGTTCCGCTGCAGATCCTGGACGGGTATCACCGGGTGTGTGCGTCGTCTCATCTCAGTGACGACACACCGGTTTCTGCGCAGATCGTGTCACTTGACGACGGTGCGGCCCTGTAAATCCGCTGATTCAGGGTTGATCAGTGGTTTCGAGTGTTCCTTGTGCGGCCTTTCGGCCCGACGGGCCGCCACCTGGGCCGCGGAGAATGAACGCGATGCCGACAGCGATGACGGCGCCGACGAGCGGACCAATGGTGTAGATCCAGAGCGTGCTGAAGTTGAGGCTGACCAGGTCGGGGCCGAAGGTGCGTGCGGGGTTCATGGATGCGCCGCTGACCGGGGCCGCCCAGAGACCGGCGAGCAGAATGTAGGAGCCGACGGCGAACGCGCAGAGAGGTCCGACGCTCTGGGCGCCGGAGGCGGCTCCGAGGATGGTGCTGACGAGCCCGCAGGTGAGCACGATCTCGATCGTGAATGCGTGCAGGTCGGTGAATCCGGTTCCGGGCTCGGTTGTTCCGCTTCCGCCACCGGTGCCGAAAAGGGTAATGAGTAAGAGCGATGCGGCTGTTGCGCCGATGAGTTGGGCGAGCACGTAGGCGGGTACGCGGCGCCAGCTGAAGTCGCGCCGTAGTGCGAATGCGATACTCACGACGGGGTTCAGGTGCGCGCCTGAAACGGCTCCCATGAACAAGATCACGGCGACGACGGTCAAGGCAGGTGCGGTGACCGTCGCGACGCGGCCGACGGACCCGTCCGTGAGGGTGTTAACGATGTCGGCTCCAGCGGCGGCGATGACGAGCAGGAAGGTCCCGAAGGCTTCCGCGAAGAGACGCCTGCTTTCCAGGGCTGGGTCGTCGAAGTTCTTGATGAGTCGTTGGTCGCCGATGGAAAGGCCGACGTGCACCTGACGCAGGGTTTCCATTGTCGGTTCCGCGCCGCGACCTCTTGCGTTCGTCATTTCCGGACCGTGACCCGTTCGGACCGGTCACCGGTCGTGTGTATACCCGACGGTTCAGAGACCTGGAGCGTGTCTGATTCTCGGCAGAGGGAGAGAACGATGCCGATCGCGAGGAGGGAGCTGATCAGCGCCGTGCCCCCCGCCGAGATCAGGGGGAGGGGCACACCGAGTACGGGGAGGAGGCCGAGGACGACGGCGATGTTGACAAGGGCTTGGCCGATGATCCAGACCGTGATCGCCGCGGTCACGATGCGGGCGAATGGGTCGGGGGTGGCGCGGATGATGCGAAGCAACGCGATACCGAGGACGACGATGAGCACGAGCACGACGCAGGCCCCGATGAGGCCGAGTTCTTCGCCGATGACGGCGAAGATGAAGTCGGTGTCGACGGCGGGTAGCCACGACCATTTTGCGGTGGAGTTACCGAGCCCGACGCCGAAGATACCGCCGTTGCTGAGTGCGAAATAGCCGTGTTGGATCTGCCACCCGGATCCGCTGTAGTCCGCGGTCTCGGGGTGCAGGAAGGAGAGGATTCGGGTGACCCGGTTGGGTCTGGACAAGGCGGTGAGGATCGCGATGGTTGCCGAGACGATGGTCAGCAGTAGGAGGTGGCGGATCGGGATTCCGGCGAAGAAGAGGCCGCCGAGAACCATCATGATCAAAATGACGGTGGTGCCAAGATCACCGCCGAGTGCGACGAGGATTATCGCACTGCCGAGCACGAGCACGGTGGGGATGAGCGTGTGGGAGAACTGGGTGATGCGGTGTTGCTTCTTTGTCAGGAACATGCCGAGCCAGAGCACGACCCCGACCTTGATGAGTTCCGATGGCTGGAGCGCGGGGAGCGGGCCGAGTTGGAGCCAGTTCCGGTTGCCGTTCACTGTCACCCCAAGCGGCGTGGCGATCACCAGGAATTGCAGTGCGCTGCCGCCGGCGAGCACCAGCCACGCTGACTGTTTCCAGAACGTCGATGGGAGACGGGACGCGGCGAGGAGCAGCGGGATCCCGATGAGGGCGTAGCTGCCTTGGCGAAGGAACACGCTGAAGGAGCTGTTGTCGTCCAGCGCCGAGCCGACCGAGGACGAGGAGAGCACCATGACCAACCCCAACGCGACCATGAACACGGTCACGCCGAACAGTAGATAGAAATTCGATGACACCATCCGCATCGGTTTACCAAGGAAGATTTGAGCTGACCGAAACCCCTGAGATGCTTTCTGCTCGACCCGACTAGACGCCAAATGCGGGCCACTCCGCACCTTCGCTTCGCCCGTGTTTCGGGTTTTCTGGGTCGACCGGGTACGGGTCACCATGTGCGACGCCGTTCGTTCGTGATGGTGGTGGTTTCTGATCGGAGACGTTGTTCCATCTCGGCGGCCCACGCGTCAGCACTCGGGGCGTGGACGGTGATCGTTGTTCTATTGGTCCTGCGGCTGCGGCTGCCCGGCCGGCGGTAGCCGATCACGGAGAGTGTGGTCATGGCAAGGCTTGCCGCCAGAAGCACCACGCCACCCCACGCCTGATGGTTCTGGATGATCTGGGCGACAGAATCGACACTCATCAGCAGATACAGCACCGCGAGCAGCGCCCACAGCCAGCGCCCGGAAGATGTTCTGCGTCTCATGAGTGCGAGAGTATGAGCAAAAGTGCCGGTCCGGGCCGAGCCTCGCCCGTGCACGCGTATTCTGAAAGCTTTCACATCCTTGCGGGTCCGGATCTGGAGGTCCTCGCTGGGGGTGCTTGTTACTATCGGGTATGAAAGCAGTACCCCGCATGCGGCACGGTCGCGTCCCGAGCAGCAACCCCGTACTGGTGGTCGCGAAAGCTGTTGCCACTGGTTTGGCGGTGGTGCTTGTCAGCGTCGGCTGTATCGCGGGTATCGCTGTGTGGCAGCTCACCGGCAATGTGGGTCAGGGTGTGCATCTTGCGCTGCTGCCCGGCCAGAGCGCGCCGCCGGTGCCGGGAGTCGGGGCGATCGAGGGCGGCGTGAACCTGCTGCTGGCCGGAACGGACACGAGAACCGGTCAGGGCTCATCGTTCTCTGACTCCGCGAACCTCGCCAGCAGTTCCGGGACAGGCAACAACGACGTCACCATGGTTTTACACATTTCCGCCGACCACCAAAGCGCGTCAGTGATCAGTATCCCGAGGGACTTGATGGGGCCGATCCCCGACTGCCCGAGCCCCGACGGGAAGGGCACCGTATCGGCAACGGACTACGGCATGTTCAATACCACCTTGTCTCGTGGCGGCCTGTCCTGTGTGGTGTTGACGGCGGAGAAGCTCACCGGGCTGAGCATCCCATATGCGGCGATGATCAGCTTCGACGGCGTCAGCAGCATGGCGACCGCTGTCGGCGGCGTGACCGTGTGTCTGGCGACCGATGTCAACGACGACTACGCGAACCTGCACCTCAGCGCCGGTCAGCAGACCATTACCGGCGACACCGCGCTTGCGTTCGTCCGCAGCCGGCACGGTGTCGGTGATGGAAGTGACCTGGGCCGCATCAGTAACCAACAACTTTTTCTTTCCGCATTAGTGCGGAAGATCAAAAGCGGCGACGTTCTGAACAACCCTGTCACCTTGTTCTCGCTCGCCAACGCGGCGACGAAGAACATGACCCTGTCGGACACTCTGACAAGCCCGGCCACCATGGTCGCGATCGCGTTGGCGCTGAAAAACATCAGCCTCGACAACGTCGTCTTCGTGCAATACCCGACGGCAGCGGACCCGAACGATTCCAACCGGGTCGTCGCCAACGCTAGCGCTGCCGCGGCGCTGGATAAGGCGCTGAAAGCTGACCAACCCCTGCAGCTCAGCGGCACCGTAGGTGCCGCCACGCAGATCGCCCCAACCACAACACCGACCCCAACACCCACCCTAACCACAACACCCGCGCCGACGCAGAGTGGCACCGCGTCGAGCACCAGTACACCGATACCGACAGCTGCGGTACTGCCGCCCGCTGTCACCGGTCAGACCGCCGCCGAAGTCACCTGCACGAAAGGCAACAACTGAAATGACCACCAGCACCTACAACACCCTCGGATACCGTGCCGGCAGTCGGGTGGGCGCGATGGCCGCCGTCGGGCTGCTTGTCGGACTCGGGGTCGGGTTCTTCGCATCATGGACCTACGCACCCGCGCTCGGTTGGTCTGCCGCTGCGCTCACCTTTCTCGTCTGGGTCTGGGCCGTGATCGGCAAGATGAGCCCAGAATCCACGGCCGAACACGCCACCCGTGAAGACCCGAGCCGGATCGCCTCACACGTGCTGACCCTCATCGCGACGATCGCCAGTTTCGGGGGTGTCGCACTGCTCCTGATCGAAGCCACCAACTCCACTGGCGTTGCCAAGGCCGGCATCATCTTGTTGGCGCTCTTCACGATTGCACTGTCGTGGCTGATCACTCACACCCTCTTCACGCTCCGCTACGCCGCACAGTACTACCATGCTGGCAGCGGAGTTGATTTCAACGAAGACGAAAAGCCGCGTTACAGCGATTTCGCGTACCTCGCGTTCACCGTGGGAATGACCTTCCAAGTCTCCGACACCGACATAAAGAACCATCTCATCCGGGCAACTATCCTCCGCCACGCACTCCTCTCCTACGTTCTCGGTGCCCTGGTGCTCGCGACCACGATCAACCTCATCTCCGGACTGTCCTCGCACTAACCACGCCCGCCCAACCCATCGGCAGGTCAAAGATTGAGCTGAACCGGGTCGCGATTTGTCAGCAAACCGAGAATTCAACGAAATCTGCTCGAACAGGAGAAATGATGGACATCACCGATCTGATCCTCACCGATCATCACGAACAACGCCGAATGTTCGCCCTGCTGGAAGAGATTCCGGCAGAGCGCACCGATGCCCTCGCTTCGGTCTGGGGTCGGCTGAAGGTTTTGCTCGAAGTTCACGCCCGAGCAGAGGAGCTGCTTTTCTACCCGCGGCTTCTGAAATTGCAGCAGGACCGCATAAACATAGAGACACCGCAAGCGGAGACCACAGATGCGATCCATGACCACAACGAGATTCGAGACGCCATCGCCGCCGTAGCTGGCAACCCCGTCGGCTCGGATTCGTGGCAGCGCGCGGTCTCGAAGGTCAACGAGGTCAACAGCGACCACATGGCGGAGGAGGAACGCGAAGGACTCACCGACTTCCGGCGCCACGTCAGCCGAGACGAACGCCACACGATCGCCGTGGATTTCTGCGCCTTCGAGGCAGAACACGCATCAGGGATCACCCCCCACGACCAGGATCCCGATGACTACGTCGCAGCGAACGAATGATCGTGCACGTGGTGTCACTATGAACCCAACATCGACCCTCGGCCGGTGGCGGCGCGGCCTGTTCGGTTCGATCACGAATACGGTCACGTCATCGGCACCGGGCGGTGCGACCCGGTCACGGGGGAGCAGGCTGCTGCACACCATCGGACAGGCAAGCTCACACTCCGCCGCGGGACTGATAGCCACCGCAGCGATCCTCGCGTGGATCGCCTTTGGCATCTTCACCAGATTCCCCGACTGGTGGGACAACGTGCTCTACATCGTCAGTTCGTCAGTGACTCTGATCATGGTGTTCGCGATTCAGCACACCCAATCACGGCAACAATCAGCGACCCAACGAAAACTCGACGAGATTCTCCGAGCAATGCCCGGAGCAGACGACCGACTCATCGCCGTCGAAGAAGCACCCGACGCAGAACTAGAAGCCCTCGCGGAACTGAATCTCAACGACCGCGAAAAAGCAATCGACGACAACGGACTTCTCAGCAACTCGCCACCAGACCTTGCCTCAGGCGTCGGCGGGGGAGAACCGCCTGGGACGCGCCGAACCATCTTACCCGCACCCGCACCCGCACCCATCTCGAAGATCATCTCCGTCTCGACGGAGCAACCGGATCAAGCGTCTGGTGGCGAGACCACCTCGACCATCACATGCCCATTCTCGTGAGCCCAGATGGTCCGTTCGAAGACTCACAAGACCAAAACTGGCCCGGCGAACCGCTGCCCTACAGAGAACCACCGAAGGGTATGTTCACCGACGTCCGAGTCGGCCAGCAGTTGGGAAAGTGAGGCTTCACCTTTGCGCAGTGTGCGGCGCATCTTGCCCAATTCAGAATCGTTTGCGCGTTACCGACCGTCGTCGCCAGCATCCGCGACGGAGGCCGATGAACCCGCCGAGGCTTGGCAGACTCGCAACAGTAGATGGTGACCCTGCTCGTCTCGGCTGCCGGTGAGTCTCCAACAACGTGTTGGAGCTTGTTGATTCAAGGAGGTTCGTGACCGAGATAGAGCTCGACCGTTACGCGGTAGCTCTCGCCTTGCTCAAGCGACGGGTTCACGAGGTGCGATTCACCGTGCAACGAAAAGCCAATTCCGAGATGCTCGGGCTGTATCGGCGGATAAGCGACACGACTTTTGCCCGGCAGCGGATCGAATCGTTGGGGGAGCGGGGTTCTGGGCTGGCTTGCCACTGACCTGCGCACCGAGTTTCCGTCGATGCAAGGCGTTCGCTAGCCAACGTCGCCGACATGCGTCGTTTCGCTTGGAATGGAGCGACAACGCAATTCTCCAACAGCCTGTTGGAGAGTTGCCATGGAGTCACATCGTCTCCCTCCTCGACAAGCTGGACGATCTCGCTCTGCGCAACTGGTACACAGGCAAAGACGTCCATCAGGACTGGAGCCGAGTAGTACTCGTCCACCAGATGGCGACGCGCCTCTATGAACGCGAACGCGAGGCGAGCAGCAATTTCGCCAATGCCCTGAACTCGCCCGACTCAGAACTCGCTCAGCAGATCACCAAAGCCCCATATTTTCTCTGTTTTCTCGCCATTGACTCAGAGACCTCCCGGCGTGAACTCGAAGACCAACTCACCGCACAGATCGGTCCTGCAGTCGTCCGAACTCGATCGGTTCTTTGGACCACTTTGGTGCCCAATGCATCCTGGCCTCGGTGAGCCCAAACTGGGTTGACATCATCAGCGCAGGCTGCCCGAAGCGAGATTCTCGCGAAGCTTGCTTTCGCGAAGGAATACACTCCGTAGCAGATCAGGCCGACTCCGACAGTGATCAGGATGATCTGGCCGAACGGAAGCGTGGCACGGGATTTGAGGGCACCGTCCAGACCGGATGATTTGCTGGGGTCGAGGGTGAGGTCGGCGATGATGGTCAGCACACCGACGACGAACACGGCCCTTGGCCACGTAGCCGAGAACTCCTAGACATCCACGGCTCTTCCCGGAATTCCTGGTGGGGTGGCGACGTCGTCGAGGAACTTTCGGCGTACCCCTTTGATGACAAAGTAGATGCCGACGGGGGCAGCCACCAGCCCGGCGAGGCCGAGGAAAATCTGGCCGCTGGGCAGGGCGAATACTGAGGCGCTGGCGTGCTGAGAAGAAGACGAGCTAGTCGTTGCGGACCCCAGGGCGGTGGTGAGCGCCGTCCACCCGACGGCCAGATACGCAGCAGCTTTCGCGGCCGAGACGACGCTTCGCACCCACCGCTTCTTCGACGACGAACCGATGCCTAGGGCCGCCTGGATGACCAGCCAGAGAACGAGGGCGAAGAGCCCTACGACGGTCGACCAGATGATGATGGCGCCGCCTGGGAGCTAGGCGACCTCGGTGAGAGCGCCGGACTGGTCGTCCTCTGCGGACTGATTCAGAGCGACAGGGATGGAGAAGTAGCCGATCAGGATGTGGATCAGGCCGCTTATGGCGAAACCGACGCGCGCGAGAACAGTCAGAGCCCGGCTGTGGCCTGCGCGGCTTGCGGCTGACCGTACACCTGTGGAGTTCATGTGCCGTCCCTCTCAATCTGCGAATGCTTACCTTCAACGGGTTCGCCGGGAATTCTCACGGTGCGGTGAGTGTCGACGGCGATGACGGTGCCGAGGATGATCAGCGACAGCGCCATCGAGGCGGTCGTATCGCTGATGTAGTGGTAGCCGAGGTAGAGCCGGCTGAATACCTGCAGCAGGATGGCCAGAACGGCCACGGTGAACGCGGCAACCGTGAACCGGTGCTCGCGCCTGCGGCTTGCCAAGAGGAATGCGGTGATCAGGAAAAAGTCTGAGACCCCGAGAACGTGACCTGACGGGAACGAGAAGCTCGTGTCGGGGCCGGCCAGCATCAGCCCGATCGGGGGCCGGGGGTGCTGCACGATCGGAGCGAGCACCTGGGCAAGGATCACCCCTGTGACCATACCCACCGCTAGAACCAAAGGCCGCCACGCGTGTTTGGCCAGGATCAGCCACAGCACCGTCACGATCAGAATAATGATTGGCATGCCGATGGGGCCGAAGACGAAGGCGAGCACGATCATGAACACCGTCACGTCAGTTGATCTCAGGCTGTCGAACCAGTTTTCCACGGGCGTGTCGAGCTGTTCGAGACCGGTGTGCGTCAGCACTCCGATGAGCAGAACGGTGAACCCGGCCAAACCGACCGCAATCAAGCCAGCTGCGGCACGGTAGAGGGCTCTTCGGGATTCAAGCGGGAGGTAGCGTTCTTCGACGACGAACTTCTGCCGAAATCTGGAGCGCGTGTTTTCGTTTGCGTCAACGGCCATGACTCAGAATATTCCGTTCTCCCGCAGATTGCGGGCTCGTTTCGGGTGCGAGAACCCACCGTCTTCGAGGTAGCCGTTTTGGGGGTGTGGGTTGGAAGCGATGCGATCGCGCAGGCCTTTAGCGGTCAGTTTCGCGGGCCGAGCATCCATGTGAGTGTGCGGGCGTTGCGGATGGCGTTGCCGTCACCGTCGTTGTTGAAGTAGACGTACACTTCGTGGCCGACGTGGTGCCATTCGAGTAGCCTGTCTGCCCACCAGGCGAGGTCGTCGTCGGAGTAGGAGCCACCGTACAGGTTGGCTTGGTCAGGCCCGTGCATCCGGACGTAGACGATGTCAGCGGTAGCGCGGATGACGCAGGCCAGGCCCGCCCCGCTCATCACGCAGTACGCGGCATGGTGCTGCTCGAGCAGCCGGAACACGTCGTCGTCATTCCAGCTGGCATGGCGCAGCTCGACGGCGACGCGCATCCACGACGGCAAAGTGCCGAGGAAGTACCTGAGGCGCTCGTCATCGCGGCGCAGGGTTGGCGGTAACTGCACAAGAAGCACGGCACGGTTGTCTCCGAGTTCATGCCATGCCGACGTCATTCGTTGCACCCAGATCTCCGGGGCGTACAACTTCTTGCCATGGGTGAGACCCCGAGGCGCTTTCACTGACATATGAAAGTTCTCGGGCAGGCGTTGATGCCACCTCGCGAAGGCGGCGTCGTTGGGCCAGCGTTAGAAACTCGCGTTCAGTTCAACGGTGCTGAACTCTGCCGTGTAGGCGTCGAGCCGCCGCCAACGGGGAGGCCCTCGGCGTAGAGCACCCCGTTCCAATGGTCGTAGCTCCATCCCGACGTGCAAACCGCACACTCATCCAGTCACACGTCCTGCATGTCCCTCGCCCCGCACGAGCTCTGCGAAGCGCCGCACTGAGCGGCCGCTGAGGGCTGTCGCTCCAAAATTCTTTTCAGTATCGCCGCCAACTCGCCTTCGAACCGGGTTCGCCGAATCGTGGGCGTGCGCCTCAACGCGGGTTCTCGTCGATTCATTCGTTCGGGCGTGATTCGTGGTGCCTGAGACCGGGGGTGCGGCGGTCTTCCTTCATCTCGGCTTCGAGGAGGTGACGTCGGCCTCCGACGAGTTGGTTCCGGGCTCGTTCTTCCAGCGCCTCGAACACGCGATAATAGGTGGCGTCGTAGTCCTCAACGATCTGGAAGGTCCAGCGCCCTTCAATCACGTTGCGGCCCACCATGTCGTGCTCGAGAGTGTCGGCTATCTGCACATGTCCCGCCTCACGCAGCAGGCCGACCGCTTCACCCAGAGCGAGGTCTGCCGCTCCGGTCAGCCGGTGAAATCCATGCAGCAACCCGCGCGCATGCTCGACCGTTTCGAATGCTTCAGACAATTTACCGAGCGCGCGAATCGTCTCGTCAGTCGCGCCGGGCGGCCGCCGGTGCCCGTTATCAGGGGGAACAGAATCCATGCCTGCAGTCGACACCCCTGCCACAGCGGACGCAAGGCCTTGCGCAACCCCTTTCGTCCACACCCGCCCGCGCTACAGGATTGCGGCTTCGGGGCCATCACCCGGCATTTAGTCCATCGATGGGTAGGGGCACTCGACGGTCCCTTGGTTGTGCCGAGCTGTTCAGTGGCGTTCCTCGGACCAGGCGAGGCTGTGTTTCGCTTGCCCGGCGGTCAATCCGGTCAGGCCGCCACAATGTGTGCATTCATTGACGTATCTCGTGGAGACCGAGAAGAGGGGGACAAAGAAAAGGGTGAAGCGGTGGCGGCGACGGATGACATTTTGTGGTGCGTGCTGATGGCAGTAGCCGCAGACGAAGGAGACCATGTTGATGATGGCTTCGCTGAGTCGGGTGCCGAAGATGAGCAGCATGCGTTATTTTTTTCCGACGTCGGCGGCGTGGTCGGGTACGTACTTGTAGCGATCTCGGTCGGGGCGGTCGTAGTCATCTGCTGCCGGTCGGGGCGGGATGTCGACCTTCGGGGGTTGGCGTGGTTCCCAGGGCACTTGCGAGAGGAGGTGGCTGATGGTGTTGAGCCGGGCGGCACGTTTGTCGTCGCTTTCAATGGTCCACCAGGGGGCGTAGGCGTGGTCGGTGGCCTCGAACATGGCGTCTTTCGCGCGGGAGTAGTCCTCCCACTTGGTGATAGAGACCACGTCGGTGTCGGAGAGTTTCCAGCGTCGCATAGGGTCGTTCTGCCTGGAATGGAAGCGTTCCTCCTGAACGGCGTCGGACACGGAGAACCAGTATTTGATCAAGATGATGCCTTCTTCGGTGAGCATTTGCTCGAATGTCGGCACTGGTGTAAGAAGCGGCGGTACTGCTCGGGCGTGCAATAGTCCATCACGCGTTCAACGCCGGCGCGGTTGTACCAGGAGCGGTCCATCAACACGATCTCGCCCGCGGTGGGCAGGTGTTTGATGTATCGCTGGAAGTACCATTGGCCTTTTTCGCGTTCATCCGGGGTGGGCAGCGCTGCGACGCGGGCCGCACGCGGGTTCAGATATTGCATGATGCGTTTGATGGCGCCGCCCTTCCCCGCGGCGTCTCGGCCCTCGAAGATCACGACGACGCGCGCGCCGGTCTCGATAACCCACTGTTGCATGCTGACGAGTTGAATCTGCAGCCGTTCGAGGTCTTCTTCGTAGAGATGTTTCGGCATTCGTTTGACGAGAGGGGCGGACGAGCTTTTCGAATGTGACATGGTGGTGAGGCTCCTGCCGCCTGTGAAGGCCGTTGACGGATGCCGCGATCGCGGATGGTTTAAGCGTGCCCGAGCGACCACACGGTTTACAGTGGCTTGCCGTGCACGCAGGTTTATGCAGTGCCCACAAGCCCCCGACTCATCGGGGAAACGGTCGCGTGGTTGGCCGTAGTCTGGCGGCATGATTGAACCCTCGTCCCGGACTGCTGCGGTCATCTATAACCCCACAAAGGTCGACCTCGACGCGCTCCGTGACGTCGTGAACCGGTCAGCTGCCGATGCGGGCTGGGGCGAGACGCTCTGGCTCGAAACGTCCGTCGAGGATGTCGGCCAAGGCGTCACCAGGCAGGCAGTCGATCTCGGTGTTGACCTGATCATCGCTGCTGGCGGTGACGGTACGGTGCGCGCGGTCGCTGAGGCTCTGCGCGGAACCGCCATACCGTTGGCCCTGCTTCCCTCCGGCACCGGAAATCTCCTCGCCCGTAACCTGAAACTCACTCTGAATGACGTACCGGAATCTGTGATTTCGGCCTTCACGGGCGTTAACCGGGCCATCGATCTCGGCGTCATCGACATTGAACGTATCGACAAGACCCGGGACCAGCACGTTTTCGTCGTCATGGCTGGTATGGGCATCGATGCGAAAATGATCGCTAACACCGACGATGACCTCAAAGCCAAGGCGGGTATCGCCGCGTACGTTGGGGCGATCACGAAGTCGCTGCGTGACCCGAACGAGCTTCACCTGCGGTTCAAGCTGGACAACGAACCGGCCAAACGGGCAACGGTTCACACGGTCATCCTCGGCAACTGCGGGTCCCTGCCGGCGAACATCCTTCTCATGCCCGACGCCGTCCTCGACGACGGGCTGCTCGATCTCCTTCTAATGCGTCCCGGGGGAGTGCTCGGCTGGATCCGGGTATGGGCGAAAGTGGCCTGGCTGAACGGCATCGTCCGCCGCACCAAGGCCGGGAAGGCGCTGGTCGGTGAGCAGAAGAACGATGCCGAGCTGCACTACCGCACCGCTAAGAAATTCGTGGTCCGCCTCTCTCGCCCCGAGGAAATCGAACTTGATGGTGACGGTTTCGGTAAGGCCACCGCCTTCAACGCCTGGATCGAGCCCGGCGCGCTGACGGTCCGTGTTCCCGCTGATACGGCCTGAAGAACACTGACTTGAACCAGTACAGAGTGTTCCGGATGCCCCGCGGCGCTGGCACCCAACAGGCCACGTTCCTGCTCCTGCACGGCATCGGGCTTTCTCACCGCGCCTTTACGAGGGCCGCGAAACTGCTCGTCGAGCACGGGGACGTCATCGCGATCGACCTCCCCGGGTTCGGCGGTACACCCCGCCCGGATCGGCCGTTGAGCGTCAGGGACTACGCGCACGGTGTGGCCGCGGTGCTTGATCGCACCCAAATGGGGCCGATGATCGCGGTTGGTCATTCGATGGGCGCCCAGTTTGCTCTCGAGCTCGCTATCACCAGGCCCGATCTGGTCAGCGGGGTCGTGATGATCGGCCCGGTCGTTGACCCTCGGCGGCGAACGCTCTGGCAACAGGGACTTCGACTTCTCCGCGATGCCGCACTCGAACCCTTGTCCACGAACCTGATGGTCCTGTTCGACTACGCCCGCTGCGGACCGGTATGGTTCCTCGCCGAGACGCGCGCGATGCTCGCCTACCCCACCCACGAACGCATCCAGCGCCTCACCCGGCCGCTGCTGGTACTCCGGGGCAGAAACGACCCGATCGCCGACCAGCACTGGGCAACCTGGCTCGCCACTCAAGTCAGCGACGGACACACCCGCCGGACGAGCCGGTACCGACACAACGTCGTACACTCCTCCCCGACAGAGACAGTTCAGCCCATCGTCCGGTTCGCGGACACCCTCACCTCGGCCGCCCCGTGACAGGCGGCGAAAAGAGCCAGGGGTCCGCTCGCGCCCACCTGACGGCACTTCATGCCGGGTTGATCCTGGATGAAATCGGCGTGATGTTCCTCGGCGCGGTGGCAGTCACTGCCGCCCGCAACCGGGCGCGACCGTGTGCGAGCTCGGATGCTCTCTCGGGAATGACTGCGATCGCCGCAGCCGGGTGGGCGCTGGCCGCCGCCGTCAGCCCGCGAAGCCATGAGCGGAGAACGAAGACCGTTGAAGCATCATCGGCGTTGAGTGTCTCTGTTGTCATTCCGGCGAAGAACGACGCCGTTGCGCTGGCGCGTTGCCTCGAAGCACTCGAACGACAAACGCGGCGGCCCGACGAAATCATCGTCATCGACAATGCCAGCACTGATAGCACTGCCGACGTCGCCAGAATCGCAGGCGCCCGCGTTCTCGCTCAGATCGTGCCAGGGATACCTGCTGCCGCCGGCGCCGGATACGACGCTGCACGGTGCGACATCATCTGACGCCTCGACGCGGACACCATCCCCTCACCCGACTGGATACGAAAAGGTATCCAATATCTGCATGACAACCCCTCGATCGATGCGGTGACAGGCCCCGCGAGCTTCTACGACGGGCCACGCTACTGCTCTGCCGTGTTGGCGAAACTCTACCTCGGCGCCTATTTCACAACATTTCGCCTGGCGCTGGCAACGACACCCTTGTTCGGGTCAAATTTCTTCCTCCGCCGCACAGCCTGGCTGCCCGTTGCGGACACTGTGCACCGGTCAGGCCTGAAAGTGCATGACGATCTCGACCTCACCATTCGCCTCACCCCGAGCCACCACATTGCCTACGATCCCGCTAACAGGGTAGAGATTTCTTTCCGTCCGTTCCAGCAACCTCAGACTTTCGGACTGCGGATGGTCCGCGGACTTGCAACCCTCGCCAAAAACTGGCCCCGCAGCTCATCCACCCTCCGCTGGCGTCGAAAACTCCTGAACCTGCTCTGTGCCTGAGGAGCCGCGGTCACGAGAACTATGGCGTGTTTCGGGGTGCCGTGTCTGGTTTCGAGGGGCTGTGGTGTCGCAGTGCTAGTGCAGTGGTTCCTGCGATGATGCCGAGGACGCCGGCGAGAACCCCGAGACCTGTAGTGACACCCGCGGCGGTCGCCACAGCACCGATGAGGAGAGGGCCTCCGGCGTCTCCAAGTTCTCGGCCGAGCTCGGCTGTTCCCATGCTCCGGCCCATCCTCTCCGCAGGAATGGTCGCTGCGAGGTGCGCGAACCCCAGCGGCGTCGCGATCCCGATGCCGAGCCCGAGAAGCGCGGCCGAAAGGTACAGAGTCACCGGTGTCGGCCACACCACGATCAGAACAAATCCTGAAGCAGCGATCACCGTCTGCCTCCGCTCCGAGACCCGCCGCAATTCCGTGTGCCCCGAACGCGGTTGTGAAACCCGCCGCGTACAGCGGCGCTATCCCTTTTTGAGGCGGAACGACCGCACGATCATGCATCAAGACCGGTTACCATCCGTGTGTCAGAAAACGCCTCGAAAGCGTCGGCGCGGCCACGAACAACGCCTTCATTGGGGGCCTCACATCGCGGTCCGCTTCGTCGCCAGCCGCAGCCTCACTCACGACGATCCGACTCCGTGACTCAACGAACCGCTCACCCACGTCCGGGGTTGAGATCGCTTGGTCGAAATCAAGACATCTCCGTCCCTGCCACAGTCCGGCTCACGTGTTCATGGTGGCCCAAAATCTGACCCGGGTCAACCGGGCACGTAACATGGGGCCGGTCGTGGCATTCCTGTTGTTCATGGATGCGAGTTTCCGAGAAGGGTTATTGTGGCAGCGCATAAGGGGAGAAAATCTGGTCTCTTGGGAACGATTGTCGGGCTTGTCAGCCTGAGCACTGTGGCTGGCATGTTGGTGACCGCGCTGGTTACTCCGACGTTGGCGGCGACTGGTATGGCGGTGAATGGTTCGTTGAGTGTGTTCGAGAATCTGCCGAGCTACATCAAACCGGACGCTCTGTCTCAGACGTCGAGCATCTACGCGCAGAACGCGGACGGCTCGCAGACTCTTCTCGCGTCGTTTTTTGACCAAGATCGGCAGCAAGTCGGCTGGAATGATGTTTCGCAGTACGTCAAAGACGCTATCGTTTCGACCGAAGATCCACGCTTTTACGTTCACGGCGGCCTTGATGTTCAGTCCACACTCAGGGCCCTGATAGCGAACACCCTCACCGGGGGTATCACCTCTGGCGCTTCGACGATTTCGCAGCAGTACGTGAAGAACATTCTTGTCCAGCGTGCCGAGGCGATCACTGACCCTGTCTCCGAGAAGGCGGCGTATGCGGATGCCACGGCGACGTCGACGGACCGCAAGCTGAAGGAGATGAAACTCGCGATCGGGCTGGAGAAGGAGTACAGCAAGGACGATATCCTGCTCGGCTACATGAATATCGCATTGTTCGGTGGGCGGGTTTACGGAATCCAGGCCGCTTCGCAGTACTACTTCGGTGTCAACGCGAATGCGCTGTCGTTACCGCAGGCCGCGAGCCTCGCAGCGATGGTGAACGAGCCGGAAGGGCTTCGCATCGATGATCCAGCGAATATCGACGCGAACAAGGCCCGCCGTGATAAAGACGTGCTGTCGTCCATGCTGAAGGCGAGCGCGATCACGAAGGCGCAGTTCGACGCTGCTGTGGCGACACCGGTGACACCGGTGATCACGCCGCCCTCGACGGGATGCCAGACGGCCGTGAATGGTGCGGGTTTCTTCTGCGATTACGTCAAACACATTATTGAGAACGATCCTGCCTTCGGTGCATCACCGGATGATCGCGATCACGCCTTGGCTACGGGCGGTTACAAGATCGTCACGACGCTTGACCTGGGCTTGCAGGCGGCGGCGAACAAAGCCGAGTCCGACTACGTTCCCTCCTCGATGCCCGGCATCGATATCGGCGGCGCGTTCGTGACCGTGCAGCCGGGTACTGGCAAGGTGCTGGCGATGGCGCAGAACAAGAGCTACAGCCAAGATCCGGCCGCCGATCAGGCCACGAACACCGCGATCAATTACAGTACTGACTCCGATTACGGCGGGTCGACAGGGTTTCAGAACGGATCAACCGAGAAACTCTTCGTTCTTCTCGATTGGCTGAAAACAGGGCATTCCCTTTACGACACCGTCGACGGATCGAACAATCAGACGTTCACTGCGAAAAAGCTCACGAACAGTTGCGGTGACACTGTGAGCGGCCCGTATGTTGCCGGTAACGACACCGGCGAGACCGGCGGGCGCGCTTCCGTCCTCAGCCAGTTCGAAAACTCCGTCAATAACGCGTTCTTGAACATGGCGTCAAAACTTGACCTCTGCGACATCAACGCGATAGCCGGCGCATTCGGGATGCACCGGGCGGACAAGCAGCCCATGCAGACCGGTCTGTACGCCAGCGTGCTCGGTGGCAACGAAGTCGCACCTCTCACCCTCGCCGCCGCCTACGCTGGAGTAGCGAACAACGGGGTGTTCTGCACACCGATCGCTTTGTCCTCGATTACCGACTCCAGCGGAGCGAACGTCGCCGTACCGCAGAGCACCTGTACTCAGGCCATCGACCCCGCCATCGCACAGACAGCCCTCTACGCGATGCACGGCGTCATCCAGAACGGGACAGCGACTCGCGCCGACCCGAACGATGACACACCGCATTTCGGCAAGACAGGCACAACGGACGCCGAGAAAGACGTCTGGCTCGTCGGAGGCACCACGAAACTCGTCTCAGCATCATGGGTGGGAAACGTCACCGGCAACGTATCGGTGAGAAAGACAGTCGTCACCGGCGGGAACGGCACCGATGTTTACAGCGGACTTTCCCGGCTCTACGTGTGGAAAGAGTTCTACAAGACCGCCGCCGACGGCGCCGGAGGCGACAGCTTCCCCTTCCCACGCCAGAGCACTAGAGACACATCAACACCCACACCCACACCCACGCCAACACCTACTGCGACACCGGGGTTGGCACCGGCCACGACCGAGCCTGCCGCCACGCCCAGCGCCACCCCCTGAAGACAGCCGTGCTGAAGGAACATGGCCGGTTCTACGCTGGCGCCACGAAGGCCTCACTCGAATCGGAGGAAATCATGCACATACTCATCGCTGTCCTCCTAGTCATCACCGGGGGCATCTCCACGTCGTCGCTTCATCGTGTTGCTCCTCCGCACCCTTGCTGGTAATAAAAGGTTTTCGCAGGCACTACAGACTGGGGGAGCAGAGCGTTGACGTCCGTGAGTGTCACCTACCGACGCGCGTTCGAGAGCTGCGGTGCGAACTGTCTTCGGGCGGACGGGCAGCCTCATGGTGTGCAGATGCCGTTCTAGAATTGTGCCGTTCCATGCAAGCGCCGGGGCCGGCCATCGGGGTCAATGACGAAGCGGAGGAGGGGTGTGGCCCAGAGTCGTTGAACACGCGAGACCGGTTCAGGAGCGTGATGACGCACTCGTCCAGCGGGTCGGATTGATGCTGTCTTCGCCTCGTGCCAGTGGTCTAGAGCATCGGCCGCGGTGTTCCACGTCACAAGCCCTTCCGCAGGATTCAGAAGGAGCGGATCGTCGAGATCAAGTCCAAGGTGTTCGGCCCAGAGCTCTATGCGCAGATCGCGTGCGATGTTACCGCGCTGCTTGCCGTCAGAGTCGCTGGCATCTGCTGTCTGGTCGGCGCTGGAAGCATCGAAGATGGCGCAGCTGAGTTCGCTGTCAGTCGTCCATGATCGACGGTTGAAGTTGTCTGAGCCGCACGTCATCCAGGTGTCGTCGATGATGCAGATCTTGGCGTGGATGTAGATCGGCGTGCCCGCGTTGCTCTCCAGATCAAAAACTCCGATTCTGTCTGGTGCGGCTCGATGCAACATTTCGAGGGCGCGTAGTTGGCCGAGCCTGCTCGGTGGTCCCGCCACGGGACCGTCAGCGTCAGGGTAGCGGGGTACGACCGCGATCACTTTCAATTCCGGGTTCTTGGTGAGGGCGCGGGCGAGCCCGGTCACGACTTCCGTGGACCACAGGTATTGGTCCTCGATGTAGATCAGGTTTCGGGCGCGGGCAAATGCTTTGACGTAAGCATGGGCAATGCTGCGTTCTCCTGCGGGTGCGAATGGGAATGGCGGATGTTTCACGCCGTAGGTGCGCAGCAACTGTACGGCGTGCGAACCGACAGGCGCAGCAGGGGGCGTGCTTTCGGGGAGCGGCTTGGGGTGCCGTGGCATGTGAGCGAGGCGTTGCAGCAGCATCCGGTACGGGGTTCGTCGATCGAGTGGATGCGGGTCGTTCCACCGTTCCGCGAACACCGCCAGCACGTCAGCAACCACAGGTCCACGCAGTTCGAGAGCTGCGTCATGCCAGGGTGGCCGCTTCCCATATCGCGAATCCATGCTCACTGCCTGCGGGTCGCCCGTATGGCCTGCATCGTCTCGACGGCTGTGACTGAGATCGAGGCCGCCGACGAACGCGACATCACGTGACGAGTCGTCGCGGTGACGGATGACGAAGAATTTCTGGTGATGTGACCCGAACAGGCGTACGCGCTGATCGAGCAGAACCTCCCCTCCGGCCTCGTTGATTCGGCGGCCGAGGAGCTCATTCGAACGACCACTGATTGGGGCCGAGACGCGCTCACCGTGGGATCGCCAAATGAGGCCGCGCACTTCGACTCCGGACTGTGCCAAGCTGGCGAGCAGATCGCCGACCGTGGGGCCCTCATTGAGCAATCGCTCGTCGGCATCGCCACGCCAGTCGGTGAACCACACCCGGTCGCCGGCACGTAAGGCCGACAACTCTTCGTACAACCGGGCGAAATACGTTGCCCCGTGAACTAACGGCCGGACGAGATTGCCCTCTGACCACGGAAGCGAACCGCGCGGCCCGGCGTGCACCTCTGTGGCCACGTTGCCGCGCTCAGCGCGACTCAAAAACCAGAAACCAGCGTCATTGCCCACGCGACGTACTCTACGGCACCCTGATCTGCAAGCCGCCGGTCTGCTCGGCCGAGCACTTGCCGGTATTCGGTGTGCGGGATCGGTGCCGTTCGCGGCCCGGCACCCACCCGAGTCCGCGGGGATTGCGACGCGGTCCTCGACCGCGCTTCCCAGCGGTGGAACTCGCGTTACCCGTGGCTCTGCACTGCTGGCTGGTTCTGATATCCCTACCATTTGACGCAGCGACAGGGAAGGGCTACCCGATATAGCCCTGACCTGCCTACGGTTGCCGTGTCAGAAGTCCAAAGAAAGGTGCGGGGCGATGCCTAGTGTTATCGAAACCATTGATGTGGATGTGCCAGTCTCGGTCGCCTATAACCAGTGGACCCAGTTTGAAGAATTCCCGAAATTTTTGGACGAGGTTGAATCGATCACTCAACCCACGGACACGCTCACCGTGTGGGTCGTGAAGGTCGGGACCGTGGAACGCACGTTCGAGGCGGAAATCACGGAACAGCATCCCGATGAACGGGTTGCGTGGACAAGTACCGGTGGGGAAGTTGACCACGCTGGAGTTGTGACGTTTCACAAGCTCAGCGAAAGCACATCCCGGGTCAGCGTGCAACTGGATTGGGAACCAAAGGGACTTCTCGAGAAGCTCGGCGCCACCCTCGGCGTCGATAACCACGCGATCAAGAAGGACCTGCGGAACTTCAAAAAATATATCGAGTCTAAAGGCACCGCCGAGGGTGCTTGGCGGCCTGATAACTACCGCTAACCGTGCACGGGTACTGCGTTCCTGCTGTGGTCTTTCAGGTGTCTGGATTCAGGGACGGTCGCGTTTATACTTCCTGATGAAGGGTCGGTGACGGTGACGAGTCGCAGTGTTTTGCAGGGACGGTACGAGTTGGTGGAACTCGTCGGGCAGGGTGCGATGGCGTCAGTGTATCGCGCCCGCGATCTGCGGTTGGACCGGGACGTGGCTGTGAAGCTGATTGATTCGGACCCGTCAGACCCGGCGGAGGCAACCCGGAAGGCTGAGGAGGCGAAAATTCTCGCCAGTTTGAACCATCACAGTCTGGTGACTTTGCACGATGCGGGCATAGACGACTCCGACCCGGCCCGTTTATGGGTTTATCTGGTGATGGAATTGCTCGGTGGGACAGATTTGAAGAAGTGGCTCACGGAGAAACAGATTTCGTCGCGGCACATCGCTCAGATCGGTTACGACCTCGCGGAAGGTTTGGAATACATCCATGACCACGGCGTGACCCACAGGGATGTGAAGCCCGCGAATATTCTGATCGCACCGTACAGCAACAGTTCCAGGGCCAGAGCGAAACTCACCGACTTTGGTATCGCCATGACAACTGGCGTCGAGCATTACGCGAAAGGCGTAACGACCGGGACGGCAGCGTATCTCAGCCCCGAACAGGCCCGCGGACTTCCCGTCGGCCCGGCAACAGACGTGTACGCCCTCGGTTTGGTGCTGCTGCAATGCTTCACCAGAGAGTTCGCTTTTCCCGGCACCCCCACCGAATCAGCGATCGCACGGCTCCGCCAGGACCCAGCGATACCGTCCTGGCTATCGCCTGACTGGCAGATTCTTCTGCGAGCGATGACCTCGGCGGAGCCCGAAGCACGGCCGCTCGGCGGAGACCTCGTTGACGCGTTCCGCCGGATCGTGATCACCGAGACCAGCCGGCACCGCTCCGCCGACACCCACACCACCGAACACGACGAGCCAGCACGCCTCCAGGCGGTGCACCGCTATCACATCCTCGACACCCCACAAGACGCCACATTCGACCGGATCACCGCGCTGACGGCCCGGGTCATGGGTACCCCTGTCGCGCTGATCAGCATCGTGGATCACGACCGGATCTGGCTGAAATCACACCACGGCCTGGACATCGACCAGATAGACCGAGAGCCGGGGCTCTGCTCGTCCGCGATCATGAACGACGAACCCTGGATCATCGAGAACGCCCGAACCGACTCCCGCGCCCACCCGAATTCCCTCGTCGACGGCGAGTTCGGGCTGCAGTTCTACGTCGGGGTACCGCTACGCACCCGAGACGGCTACAACCTCGGTACCCTCTCCGTACTCGACTTTCAACCCCGTACTGTCACCGACGACGAAATCCACACCATGAAGGACCTCGCCGCTGTCGTCATCAACGAACTCGAACTCCGAAACGAAAGCCGACAAGCACTCATCGACACCCTCACACAAGCCATCACCCTCTAGCGGCGCCCGCCGGTTCGGTGCACCCTTTCTTTGCAAGTTGTGTCCTGATTGTCGTGTTGTCAAGCCTCCCACGTTGCGGGGTGTGAGTATGGATGCGGTGACCGCCGGTGGGTGGAATCCCGCTAGGACAAGTCGTTGGGAACACTGTAGTTCCCCGAAGCCGAGGAGACAGCTGATGAGCGTGCCGCGCGAACCTACCCGCCCTCTGACCGGGAGCACGGTCGATACTCGCCGGGCTGCCCGTGACCTGATCGGCGGATTCCTCACCCCGGAATTCATCGTCTACGTCATCATCGTCCTCGCTGTCATCATCACCTCCTCGGTCGTCGATGGGGCAACCGTGACGAACAGCGACGGATCCCACACCACTGGCCCGGACCCATTCGATGCCACCCAGGCGATGCAGTACATCGTTTTCCTCACGATCGGTTACCTCATCGCCACGGGCCTCGCCCGCACGAACAGAAATACTCACCGGGACATATAACAACCGCTCGCCAAACAAACGAGGCGGAAACCTACAAAGAATTGGTGTGGGGCCGACGCCTCCCGGCCCCGCACCAATGTTCACGTCGGTTGGAGGTGTGTAATGTACATAGCCACTTCTGTTCCATTGGAAGAGCCGGTCGATGAGCGGTTTCCCGTCACCTTTTGCGGTGCCCGGATGAAGCCAACCCCGCGTTTTCTGAAAAACCCATTCGCGAGCACGGCCCCCAGTAGTGAAAACCGGCTACATGACACACCCCAGCCGATTTGTTGCTCATGACTCCCTAGCCTGCTGCGGTTGACCGGCGCACGGGGTTACGCTCTTCACCTTTCCTCAATGTGCCTGAGGGGAACTGCCTCGGTTGACGATCAACCGGGCGTGAGGATGAACATTCGGGATGAGTCAGTGCCCCGTGCTCCTGTTCGCCCGAATCGTGATGGCGTCGACCCGTTGGCAGTTCGGAACGATGGGTCGCTGGTATCTGACACGAGTCGTAATGCAATCGGACGGTTCCTTCATCCGTTGCCGTCGACACTGTGCTTCGCTGACACGGGTGCGTTCGTGGAGGGCTGATCAGCCCCTGTTGGAAGATTGTTTCCCAGCCAGATACTCAGGTAGGTCGGCGAGCCCGGGTCGGTATCGATTCGCGCCGGAACGCTGATAGCTCGATTCGTCAGGGAATTCCATCGGATCCGCCACCAAAGCCGGCCGACTAAATCTGTCGGCAGCTCGCCGACTTTGGCCCGGTAACTGCCGAACCGGAGGCTCACGATCGTGGTTCGGCGTGCGCCGAGAGTGTCGCGATAAATGCGCGCCGTCGGGCGACCCCCGGCCTGCTCGAGGGCGTCGATCATTCCCATCACGTGGCCCCGATCGTTAACGGTCTTCACGAATACCGGGCCGACTCGGTCCAAGTATTTCGAACGCACCGGTTTTCTTGCTCGTCTCAAATCACACCCCCGAACTCAGACCACGTGGCTCAGATCACCCGATCTGCGACTTCTGGCGAACCGCCGATCAAAGCGTACCGGCTCGTTCCTCTGCCGTTCAAAGGGTGAGAGGATCTTCATCCAAGCCGAAACAGCGTCTTCATTCACGTGGTAACGGCACTGCCGGAAGCATCTGGGATCCCTCACTCACGCAGCTGCCGGGACGTGTCCTCACCCGTGCTCGTGGAGTCCTTGGGGCTGTCAGAGGGCAGGTAGTTTCGCGAGGGCCGCGTCGGCTGAGGTCTCGCTGACGCCGAGCTGCTCGACCAACAGAGCGCGGGCGGGCAAAGTGTTGCCCTGTTGTAACGCGTGGTACGCGGTCTCGGCCTGGCGGACGAGTTCCGGGCCTGGCCGTTTCGTGACGCCGAGCTGATCGGCGAGTTCCTGGGCGGTCACTACGCCATACCCGGTCCTGATCGCTGCAGGGAGACGGTAGCTGCCGAGAGATCCGAGGTCCATGGTTTGTCCTTTCCATAACAATGCCCTGACCCTAAACCCCAGTGGCCAGGCGCGGCGCGGGCTCGACATGAACCGGGCTTGTGGGATATGCAGACACCGAGAGCGTCTGGATGAGGTTGCTGTGCAGCCTGATCCGGTCTAGCCGAGCTGTCAACCCCTGTCGGCTGGTTTGCGGCGGCGTACCGTGAGGTGTGAGGAGTGCGAGGCGGAGGCGGGTTTGATGACACAGGTGCTAAAAGTGACGGTCGATAGGCATGAGTTTTATCTCGCCCCGGACGCCTCAGCAGAGGAGCTGAGCAGGACGATCGCTGACGTGATTCGGGCTGGCGGCGGCCTTGTGAGGTTGCCGACCAGGCCGGACCAGCAGATCACGGTTCTGATCAGTCCGGGGGTTCCCGTGGTCATCGAACAGTTCGACGGATATGACGGTCCGAAAAGCGCCAGCGGCGTCGACGCTCCTGCCGCTGGATTCGATTACGACGACTACTAAGGCAGATCACCCGCCGTCCAGCGGTAGTTGCGTCGTTGCGGAGAACCGTGCAAGCAAGCGGTTGGCTATTCGGCGGATATAACTCTCGTGTCGCGTTTTGGCTAGCCCTGTCGAGAAAGTTTTATCGGGCGGATGATCAATTCCGATCGCGGATTGTGACCGCGTTAGCGGTTCTCTTTTCGCCCGAGTTCGGTTTATATGAAAGGAAACTCATGAGCGACATATACGATCAGGTCTCCACGACCTTCCCGCCGGCAGAGGACACCACTGATGACGCGTCGACGGCGTCGTCTGGTGTCAGCGAGAAGGCCGATGAGGTCAAGGACCAGGCCGGTCAGCTGAAAGACCAGGTGACGGAGTCGGGTACCCGGGTCGCCGGGACGGCGAAGACGGAGGCCGGCAAGGTTGTGTCTGAAGCGAAGGTGCAAGCAAAAGACTTGTTTACGCAGGCGCAGGGGGAGTTGAAAGACCAAGCTGCCAGCCAGCAGAAACGCGTCGCCTCGGGGCTTCGTTTGATCTCCGAGGAACTCGTCAGCATGGCCCACTCCTCCGACGGCACCGGCGTCGCCGCGGACCTCGTGCACCAAGCCGCGGACCGCGCTGGTAGCGTCGCGACGTGGCTTGAAGACCGGGACCCGGGGTCCGTGCTTCGGGAGGTGCGCGCCTATGCCAGCCGCAAGCCGGGCACGTTCATCGCCGTCGCCGCGATCGCTGGGCTTGTCGCTGGCCGGCTGACGAAAAGCCTCATCAGCAACGCTTCCGACGAGAAGGCCGACCACACCCCGAAGGCCGTTTCTCACACAACGCCGACATACATCGCACCGCCCCCGGTCACGCCGCCATCAGTGACGGTGCAGGAACCGCTCACCGGCACGGAGGTCGAGAGCTCGTCGTTCGACGAACTCTCTCCAAGCGAGGGCACCCGGCCGTATTTCGGTGACCGAGCATGACAGACACGCCGTCAGAGCAGAAAGCTGCGAACACGTCGTTGGGTGACCTGCTCGGTGAGGTCACCCGGGACTTGTCGACGCTGATGCGGCAAGAACTGGAACTGGCCAAAGCGGAACTAAAACAATCCGCCGCCCAGGCAGGCAAAAGTGCTGGCATGTTCGCCGGCGCAGGCTACGCCGGCCACCTCACCGTCTTGTTTTTGTCGATCGCCGCGTGGTGGGGGCTCGGCTATCTGCTCGGCAACGGCTGGTCAGCGCTGATCGTCGCCGTGGTCTGGGCGATCGTCGGGTTCATCTTGTACTCGCGTGGCCGCGGTGAGCTGAAAAAAGTGAAGGGTGCACCGCAGACCGTGGACACCCTCAAAGAATTCCCTGACACTCTGAAACGAAATGAGGAAAACCGATGAGCGACAACCCCGACGAGATCCGCGCGAACATCGAAGCCACCCGGGCTGAGCTCAGCGGCAACGTGGATGCTCTGGCAGACAAGGTCGACCCGTCAAAGATCGCCGAGCGCCAGACGGAGAAGATCAAGGGCGCGTTCGGCAGCGTCAAAGACCGCATCATGGGTGCCGCATCCGACCTGCACGACAACGCCGGTTCAGCAACAGACACTGTCACCGATGCAGGACAGAAGGTCGCCGCGAAAGCTCAAGGCAATCCACTCGCCGTGGGCCTCATCGCATTCGGCGTCGGACTGCTCGCAGCCTCCCTGATCCCTGCGACCAGTAAGGAGAAAGAACTCACCGCCGATCTGAAAGACAAAGCCCAACCGCTCGTCGACCAGGTCACAGACGCCGCGAAAGAGGCCGCCGACGCGCTCAAACAGCCAGCCCAGGATGCCGCCGCTGCCGTCAATGACACCCTCACCCACGCCGCCGCCACCGTTAAAGACGAAACGACCGGCGCCGTCGCCGATGTCAAAGATCAAGCAGCCGAGTCCAAACACGTCCTGCAGGGCAACAGCTAAACACTCGAAAAAACATCACCGGTGGGCAGGGCCGCGGATGCTGCGACCCTGCCCACCGCATGCACCCCGAAGGACGAGGAAGTTTCTATGGCCGCGAAGTCCACGAGCGAAAAAGAGGCCACCGCGTCTGGCCTGACGATCAACGCGAGCCTGACTCCCCAGCCCAGCTTAAGAAACCGTCGTGGAAGTACGTTCTGCGAAAAACGATCCGAGAATTCGGAACGGACCAGTGCACCGACATCGCCGCCGCGCTCACCTACTACGCGGTTCTCTCGATCTTCCCGGCCCTTCTGGCGCTGGTATCGATTCTGGGCGTGATCGGGCAAGGCCAGCAGGTCATCGACTCGTTGTTCAACACCCTCAGCGGTGTGGCGCCCGCCTCGACACTGGACACCATCCGTGGGCCGCTTGAGCAGTTCGCCAGTTCGCCGGCCGCCGGTTTCGCGCTCGTAGTCGGCATTGTTGTGGCGGTCTACTCGGCGTCGAAGTACGTGACCGCGTTCAGCCGCGGAATGAACCGCATCTACGACATTCAGGAGGGACGCCCGTTCTGGAAACTCAAGCCCATCCAACTGCTCGTCACGGTCATCGCGATCGTGCTCATCGTCATCATCGCCCTGATTCTCATCGTGTCTGGACCGATCACCGACTCGGTCGGAAACGCACTCGGGGTCGGGGACGCGGCGAAGATCGTGTGGTCCATCGTCAAGTGGCCCGTGCTCGCCGCCGCCGTTGTATTGATCATCGCGATCCTGTACTACGCGACACCGAACGCGAAGCAACCAAAATTCCGGTGGATGAGCCTCGGCGCGCTACTCGCCCTGCTTGTGTTGCTCGTTGCCTCTGTGGCGTTTGGGCTCTACGTGACCACGTTCGCGAACTATGCGAAGAACTACGGCTCGGTCGCCGGTGTCATCATCTTCTTGCTCTGGTTGTGGATCGCGAACATGGCGCTGCTGTTCGGCGCCGAATTTGACGCCGAACTCGAACGCGGCCGGCAGCTGCAAGCCGGCATCGAGGCCGAAGAAACCCTTCAGTTGCCCCCCCGAGACACCCGCAAGAGCGATAAAGCCGAAAAGAAAAAACAAGAAGACATCGCGGTCGGTCGTCGCCTACGCGAATCCGCCGGCACCCGCGATAACCCCTGAACGGACTAACCCATGCCAACGGACAGAGAGGAGTCAACGGTGCTGCTGCGCGGTGTGCGCTGTTGTGCCGGGTTCGGCCGTGAGGTGCAGGCCACCGCCGCTGCTCGCGGAGTCCATCAGGACGTCGATCCAGTCCCGGTTGATGGCGGGAACGCGGCTGCCATAGAACCGGTAATAAAGTGTGCTCGACGGGTCCAGCCAGATGGAGCTGCGACCGCTACCAATGTCGGGGGAGTCAGCCCAGGAGAAAGCGAAACTCTCGCGGCGCCGCAGTTTCGCGGTGATCACGATTTGCAAGTGAGCGAGAGCACGGTCATCGAAGCTGAACTCGATGCTGGGACTGCCGTACATCAACATGCCCATCAAAGGCTCCCTCACCCTACGCGGAACAGCGCAGAGGTGACCGCCACCGGATCATCGGTCGGAGCGGTCATGGGGAGAGATGGTCGAAGAAGCTGTCGAAATCGAAGCTTTGACTGTCTTCGATCATCGGCGGGTGTTCTTCCCACGCGGAAACCTGGTCTACGGTCCGCTCGACCGTCTCGAAACGCACCGGGAGATTCGGCGTGATCAGTACGGCAACGATGCCACGCCCCACGGTTTCGAATTCGACGAACCCCGCGCCGTCCTTCAACGCCCCGACGATGCTGTCCTTCAGTGCCGAGACGTCTTGCCCCGCAGTCAGAATGAACGTCTGACCGTCAACGTGGACCTTATGAATTTGCATGAAACCTCGGCTCCGGATTAGTGGTGGGCTTCACGTTCCGTGTCGCATCCGGGGTCCGGGGATGAAGGCTCGAGACCGGTGAAGAATCCGATCTCCTTTCACTGTACGCCGATTCCACGCTCACAACGGAACCGTTCGTCGTCGCCCGCCAGATGCGGCCGGCTGCGGAGGTCTCGTCACCGGTGTGCTGCTGGACTACTCGTTGAGGCTGAAGCGTTTTCGACGACTCGGCTGATCTCCCCGGCCACGTGGTGGGGAGTGAGTGAACGACCTTGCGCCAATCCCGGCTGATGCTCATCCTAATAGCCGCACCGAAGTGGAGATGTAAGGCCATCAGAGGGTTCTTTCGGAGGGTTGACCGAGCACAATTTTGATGATCCGCTCGTCAGCAAGGATCCGGAAGTGACCGCCGGTAGCAAGCTCGACGTTGTGAGCGCCCGGAAGCTCGCTGCCGCCCGGGATGTGCGGATCGAATTGCGGATACACCGAAACGATTCGGGCATTGACCTCACGATTCTCGGCAAGCAACAACGTGGTTGCGTCGCGCGGCGAAAACGCTCGCAGAGACGGCAGCAGAAGGTACGGGGCGTAGCGGGAGCCCTCGAACGGGGTGCACACCGCGACCATTCCTGAAATGCGCCCTGTGTCATCGAGCAACGCCATCGCGTATTTGCCGATGAGGCCGCCTTTACTGTGCGCCACAATGAGCACGTCGCGCAAGTCATGCTGAACGATGTACCTGCTGGCAAGTCCCGCCAACGTCGCGACAGGGCGGCCATTACGACCAAGCGTGGTGAGAACGAACACCGGATGCCCGGCGTCATGCAGTCTCTGAACGAGCGGGCGCATGAACGCCCACGTCTCCCAGATGCCCGGAATGATCACAACAGGGTTCAGATGCCCCGTTTGAAACTTCTCCGGATGGGACGCCCCGACGATCGCTCGCCCCTGCCAGTACGCCGCGAAGACATAGTCCACGGCCCACCAGCGCGCGAAACGTGCCAAACGCGGAACCCTCCGCTGCGGCGGTTCAGGTGTCCTGTGAGGCTTCACTCTCGAAAGGTACCCACTACACCTGCACAGTCCAAGGGATTGCGGGATACGCGTTGAACGTCCAAGCTTCTTGATCGTAGTGCGGTACTCGTCGTGACGTCGCCGCGAAAGTCCCGATATTGCGGGGGCCGTTCACGCCTGGCAGCTCATCGTTGAAGACGTGATCGATGGCGTCCTCATCGGACAGCACCTCGCCGATCGAGTAGTCGGTATCAGAGACCGCACGGTACGACGACCTAGCGATTCACCTCACACCCGCTCATCGCCACCGGCCGTGTCACTGAGCCCGCGTCGGGATCTCGTTCCGGCCGTTCACCCAGGTGGCACCTTCGGCCTGCGTACCCGACGCAAAGGCACGACGTTTGTTCAGAATTGCCCCCGGAGTTCCCCGACACTGTGCTGGCGGCAGACCATTCCCGCAAACACAAGGGCTTGCCGGTTGGTAGTCGATGACGGATCGTGAATTCATGTACAGCTCAAACGTGGTCGACCGACCAACATTCGCTTCACCGCACTTCACCGATCGGGGTCCCGCGAGCCGGGCCTTGCTGAACGCCTTAACCGGCCAGGCAGACGATGCCGATGACGTTCTTGCCCAGTTCCACGCCGCGCTTGTATCGGCGCTGGCCTTAACAGGCGACGTTCTGCGCGATGACGATGTGCAGCTGACGCTGTTCATTCTGTACGGATTGTTTTACGGGTCTGTCGTGAACTGCGACGAGCATTGGGAATGGAACACCTCGCTGATCGCGGGACGGACCTCGATCGAGAGCCGGTTCGAAGACCGGCTGCGTGCAGTCGTGCCGCATCCCGAACTGCCGTCAAGCGACGCGGAGTCGGTCGCCCGTGCCCTGTTCGAACTGACCAGTCACGAAACCGGTCCCAGCCTCGCCCGGTTCGTCGCGAAGAAGGCGACGGTCGAACAACTCCGCGAGTTTCTCGTGCAGCGCTCGATCTACACCCTCAAGGAGGCCGATCCGCACTCGTGGGCAATACCGCGGCTGACCGGGCGTCCGAAAGCTGCGCTCGTCGAGATCCAGGCCGATGAATACGGTGGCGGTCGACCCGAGCGGATGCACTCCGCGATCTTCGCCCGCACCATGCGCGGACTCGGCCTCGACGCCCGCTACGCGAGCTACCTCGACAATGTACCCGCGATCATCCTCTCCTCCATGAACATGATGTCGATGTTCGGGCTGAACAGGCGTCTCCGCGGGGCAATCGTCGGCCATTTGGCCGCCTTCGAAATGACCTCTTCCATCCCCAGCCGGCAGTATGGCAACGGATTCCGACGGCTCGGCTACGGCCCCGACGTCACGGAGTATTTCGACGAACACGTCGAGGCCGACGCAGTTCACGAACAGATCGCCGGCCGAGACCTCGCCGGCGCTCTGGCAGAAGACCAGCCGGCCCTTCTCGCCGACATCATGTTCGGAGCCAGCGCCTGCCTCACCGTCGACGGTTGGGCAAGCGAGCACATCCTCAACGCGTGGACCTCTCAGCGATCATCCCTCCGCCTGCCCCTGCCGGACTCGGTCGAGACGAGAACGAGATGACCTCGGAACGCGCATCGATCCAGGCATACACCGACGGTCCGTTGCTCGTGCGTGGCGATGTCGACATCGTCGACCAATCTGGCGCCCCGATCGAGCGAACCAGGGCAACCGTGGCGCTATGTCGCTGCGGAGTCTCGTCGATCAAACCGTTCTGCGACGGAACACACAAAGCCGTGAACTTCAGAACGAACCCCCACCCTTCGCGAAGCTGAATCCTGCAGCACGAAATAGTGGAGGCGAATCGACGGTTCAACACCGATTCCGGACCGGCCTTCGTGCGGGCGGGCGAACCGATGTGGACTCGTCAACCGGGAACGCAATCACACGAGACGACGTAGGCGCCGGTCTGACCGGCGCCACAACCATCAGGATCTGACCATCAGCGCACCAGCAACTATCGGTGCCGACCCGGCCCTCCGACGTATCTCGTCCACATCAACGACCGAGTCACTCGACCGAACTGGACATCGAGGGTGATCGTCGCAATCTATCGAACGGTCACGGCGAACGCTGCAAGACCGAGCGCGGCGACACCAACAACTGATACGACAGCGATATGCATCCATCCGAGGTTGTTCAGTCGCCACGTTTGGTACTCGACGCGTCGCCGCGGTGATCGCTCTTGGATGGTAGGCACAATCCCGACCGTACGGTTGAGCGTCTCTGGTAACAGTGCGTGCCGGTGACCATTTCTTCGAATCCTCACAGGGACCGGGCCGCCCAGAATAAGCAGCTTCTCTACGCGGCGGATGCTATCGTGAACGAAGTACCAACATCAATTGGAGAGCGCCGTGGGGAAGATCTTTTATGGCGCGAACGAAACGTGTATCGAAGTCGAGGACCGGCTCCTCGCTCATATCAAAGTCGTGATCATCAACAAGCTGCGCCGTGATGAGAAGTTCACCTTGTCGTGGGTGAATGCTCTAGGCGACGTACCGGGACGCAACACTATTTGGTTACATCCTGCTATCGAGATCCGGTTCGGATTCGATGACCCTGTGCGCCCCGCGCTGAACAGGGAGTGGATCGAAGCGTTGATGAGGACCGCGAACGGCGGAGAACTCGATATCTCGACGCAACTGGACCCACCCGCATAGACGGCGCAACCCTTGGTCGTCAATGGTCGTGCGAAGGTTGCGCTCACCTGATCGGCGCCGATGTCAGCGAGCACCCCAGGTACCTGTTCGGGCCACGCAGCCTGGAGACCGGCCAGTGCTCGGGCAGCTCAACATCCCGCCCATCGATAACTACCGTTTGCGTCGGCGTCTACACCGCGGTACCCGGGTTGCCGTGCATGCTTGTCCTCGGTGTGATCGGAAAGGTCAGCCACCTCCACGCACGAGCGTGGGAGCATGGCAAGGGGCTGCGTTCTGACCGCGGGAGTGATGAACTGAGGTCGTGACGGTAGCCGCGGAGTTGTGGTGGGTCGAGCTTCGTGCGCGCACCCCCGGGGCGTGGCGACGGGCGGTAAGAAGTTCTGACAGCTCCGTTTTCGACTTCTGTCGTGAGTCATCGGAGTTAGCTGACCTAATTTTCGTCTCACGGGCCGGGTCACGCGTCGTGCACGTCGTCCCGGCTGGCGATGCTGAGAATTCGGAGATGATGTTGCACGCGGCTTTGCGCGGCCTTCTGACTGATTCCGCCGAGGATTTTGCTCGAGAATGGCGGTTCCCGGTGAACGCCCACCTCGGGGTGGCCGGGGCTGCCGATCACGCGAACACCTGACCCTTGGCTCGGACATAGCATCTCGTCACGGTTTTTTTCCGCCCCCGAAGCCTCTCGCAAGGGGTGGATGAGGAGAACCCCTCCGACATACTCTTGAGTCATGAATCAGCCCACATCCACATCCACATCCGCCTCTGACGATCGCGACCTCGACGCGGTGGAACACGAAGAAGACCAGCGAGAACGAGCTCAGTTCGACAAGTCCGCCAAGGACGCCGGGCTGTTGCCGGCGCCAGAAGCGGTACCAACAGACAGCCCAGCTCCCGGTGCATGACCATCCCTTCCGGCGTGCCCAATCTGAACCCTGGGCAACGTTCTGGGCAGAAATCCAACCGGCGCGATGCGATATCGCAGGATGGTAGCGGTCAGTTTCGCGGGCCGAGCATCCATGTGAGTGTGCGGGCGTTGCGGATGGCGTTGCCGTCACCGTCGTTGTTGAAGTAGACGTACACTTCGTGGCCGACGTGGTGCCATTCGAGTAGCCTGTCTGCCCACCAGGCGAGGTCGTCGTCGGAGTAGGAGCCACCGTACAGGTTGGCTTGGTCAGGCCCGTGCATCCGGACGTAGACGATGTCACCGGTAGCGCGGATGACGCAGGCCAGGCCCGCCCCGCTCATCACGCAGTACGCGGCATGGTGCTGCTCGAGCAGCCGGTACACGTCGTCGTCATTCCAGCTGGCATGGCGCAGCTCGACAGCGACGCGCATCCACGACGGCAAACTGAGATGGTGTTGCCCTCACTAAGCCGACTGTCGATCAGCTTGGACTCGCATAAATCTTCACCGACGCCCCATCCGGGGCTGCTTGTCAAGCGGATTGCTCTACCAATCAACGAGTTGCTAACGTCAGGTAACTTCTCATCGGAAGCCACTTTCAGCACACTCGATCTCAGCGAGTGCGCCCGAACAGAGGACACGCTCATGAACATCCTGGTGGCTATCATCGCCGTCATCGCGATCATCCTCCTCATCACCGGAGGAATCGCTCACACTCTCAGCTTCCTGATCTGGGTCGGAGTCGTGCTCCTCGCTATCGCATTGATCGTGTTTCTCCTGCGATTCCTGACAGGCAACCGCCGCATCTAGTCAACATTTCCTGCTCACCTCAAGCGAGCCCGCCATAAGCTGCCGAAGCAAAACGCGACTATCCGTCTCAGAACGGGCGTTTTCCTTTTCGTCGTCGGCGCGACCCTGGCGCCAGAGGGCAAGGCGGGCGCCATGTGGGGCATGGGTGTTGATCCCTTCTAAAGATAGTAGCAACTTCGCCGCCAACAAGGCAGATCGCGGGCCGGCGCCGAGCCCCCGCACCAGCGCATACCGTGCCTCGTTCAGTGGGCCCTTCTGCGCCGCGAACCGTTCTGCGGAGGCGTCATCGCCGAGACGGCACCGAAGAACACCACGGCCACCAGACCGTAGAGAAGAGTGCGACGCAGAGTGCCCCTCGATGCGCGCTTCGGCGGGGTCCGATCATCCTCTGTCGGCGTGTGGGAGGAGGGCAGGTCACCGCCGGCTTGCGCTTCAGCCATGAAGGCAAGCCGGCGCAGCGTCTCGATGTTGCGGATGAACAACAGGGCATTCATCAGGATGCCCGGCACCAGTGTGCCCGGCCCCTTCACTGCGTTCTCGACGATCGTCACTCGACACCCGGCCGAGTGCGGCTCGACCTCGATCACGACCCGAGCCTCCCCGATGGGCCAGCCTTTCGGCTGCATCACGACTCGACGCGGCGGATCCCACTGCAAAGACGTGGTCGCGTCGTTGATCAATGCTGGCCACACCCGAACGAATGTCGCAGCCGGGAGCCTGTGTGCGGCCACGACGCATCGACGTCTCGCATGCGGGACGCTCCGACAACCCAGGTGGGAAAGTACCAGCCGTTCGCGATGACGGCAAACACATCATCGGGCGAACACTTCAGAATGCGGTGATTGGTTGACATGTCTTCCTCTGCGATCGTCGCCAGCTCACAATTCCAGGCCGGGCTTCAAGACCACCTTGATGCAGCCGTCTTTCTTCTCCTTGAAAGTCCGGTACATCTCTGGGGCACGTTCAAGCGGCACGGCATGAGTGGTGAGATCTTCGGTGCCGAGGGGGTCTGACGGGTCTTCGATGATAGGCACCAGTTCATCGCGCCACTTCTGCACATTGCACTGGCCCATACGCAGGGTGATGCCCTTGTCGAACATGTGGATCATCGGCAGGGGGTCCCCTGCGCCGGCATAGACACCACTGAGCGAAACCGTTCCACCGCGCCGCACCGCGTCGAGCGCCAGGTGCATTGCTGCCAGCCGGTCGACACCAGCGGTCTTCATGACCTTCTGCGCCACCGCATCGGGCAGCAACCCGGCAGCCTTCTGGGCGAATGATGCACCCGGGTTGCCGTGCGCCTCCATGCCGACAGCGTCGACCACCGAATCGGGGCCACGGCCATCCGTCTCGTCCCGCAGGCGCGCCAGGATGTCGTCATCCAGATCGAGCGTCTGCACACCATGACGTTCGGCCATGGACCGGCGTTCGGGAACCGGGTCGACTCCGATCACGCGGTAGCCCAGGTGCGTTCCGATCCGGCTGGCGAACTGACCGACCGGGCCGAGCCCCAGCACCGCGAGGGTGCCACCCTCCGGAACATCGGCATAGGCGACGCCCTGCCACGCCGTCGGGAGAATGTCACTGAGGAACAGGTACCGCTCGTCGGGCAGGTCCGTTCCGACTTTCAGCGCGTTGAAGTCTGCCAGCTGCACGCGCAGGTATTCCGCCTGGCCGCCGGGCACCGCGCCGTAAAGCTCGGTATAGCCGTAGAGCGATGCCCCGCTGTCGCTGTGCCGGTTCTGCGTGGTTTCACACTGGCTGTGAAGACCTCGCTGACACATGTAGCAGTGGCCGCAGGCGATGACGAAGGGAATGACGACACGGTCGCCGACTGCGAGGTTCTTCACCCCTACGCCGACTTCGACCACGACGCCCATCGGTTCGTGGCCGAGAATGTCACCCTTGTTGATGAAGGCGCCGAGAACGTCGTAGAGATGCAGGTCTGACCCGCAGATGGCCGACGACGTGATCCTGATGATCGCATCCGTCGGTTCCTGGATGATCGGGTCAGGTACGGTCTCGACGGAGACGTTCTGGGTTCCTTGAAAGGTGAGAGCTCGCATGCTTCTGGTCTACGCGAAGACGGGATGCACAGAAAGGGATTGACGAGGACCTCGAGGAGGAGAAAGGGCTTCGCGGGAGCATTCTGACCACTGCTTCCGACCCAACCGCCGAAGTGCGTCTCGAGAGCAGGCGCATCGTCGCTTCGGAATCCTTCGATCCCCTTGGTCGAACGAGGGAAGAAGAGAACACCCCAAGCGCGCCGCACGCTGAGACGTTGATTGTCACGAGCTCTTGATAGCTCGCGCCTGTGAGCATGAGCCGGGCGAGCAACTCGTTGGTCACACGGCGAACCACAGAACCCAATCGATCGGGGTCGGATTCGATCGGGCGCCTCCATTTCGACCAGTTACTGCACTACACGCAGCTCACCGTGCTCGTGGCCGAGAGGCCCGATAACCCGCCGGTCTGCGGCGAATACCCAAAAGGCGACGGGGCTGGACGGCGCCTTGGAGCCACTGCGGACACTTCACTTCGGAACGATCATCCTCACTGCCATCGGGGCAGCACTGATTGCGTACGGTCTGTACAGCTTCGTGCGGGCTCGACACGGGCGCCTGTGACGTGCTGCGGGAGAGTCGCGGGCATATGCCAGCGACGTGGTTTTCACGTCGCCGGCTCGCGGAACCCCAGAACCGTCGGCTCAGCGCCGATTCGTGTCTACGTCAGGGTCGATGTCGTCAGCGCGGCGGGCACGCTCTTCAGCTGCCGCCCGAACGGTTTGGGCGTCTGCCGAGCGTGCTTCGCCTTCCCTGGCGAGTCGATCAGCGTCGACCTGAGCCTGTTGTGCATCTGCTCGAACCCGCAAGGCGGCCGCTTCTCGCTCCCGCGCTTCTAGGTCTGAATCTTCTGCCTCGGAACGAAGCTCTCCGGCACGTTGACGTTTCGCTTCCAACGCGGATCGACTCTGCCTCCGCACCAGGTATATGACGATCGCCACGATGATCAGCACCGCGACAATCACGATCAACCACACCCACCACGTCATGACAACCTCCACATCGAAGCCCGTTCAATCAACAAAACGTTAAAGAACCATCAAACGCCCCATGCCTGCAGCTGCCAAGCCCTATCTTCAGCATCCGATCAGACGAATAATGCGGCGCACTGACCTCGGCGAGTTCACTAGCCATCGCGACTGCCCCCGGCAGCCGCCGCCGAAAAGTCGAGTGGCTTGACGTTGGGAAGAGATGACGACCCAATTTTGACTTTGAAGAACCGGCATGAGCCTGCCGATAGGGTAAATGTCCCGCGCGGCTTCCCGTTGGAGCTATCCGGGGTAAGCGGGCGATTTTGACAACCTGGCACTTCGAAGCCGCGCAAGTGATCCCGGGTCGTCCGAGGTTTCGGGCAACCGCGGCGCCTAGTCAACCATTCTGGCTCAAGTCCAGCGGACCAACCGTGAGCCACGGAAGCAGAAAAATACTATGAGCCTCGGAACAGGCAGTCTCTTCGTCGTCGGCGCCATCTTGGCGTTCGACGTCAAGATGCAGGACTCCTTCATCCACCTACACCCCGTTGAGTACATCCTGATGGCGGCCGACGTGATCGGCATCATCATCGGAAACCTGATGTGGGTGGCCGGCATCATCTTCTTGCCTGTGCCGTCTGTTCTGATACTCGGCAACCCAGATGCTGACGCGCTGGGTTCTGCGATGTGCGTGTTCACGATTCTGGTTTCCCAGGTGGGAGTGCGCATACAGGAATTACTTCTCCTGCGTTCGAACTGCTTCAAGCCCGGCTATAGACCGGACGAGCGGTATCTCTGGGCCCATTGGATCACGTCAAGCCTCACCGTAGTAGCGCTGGCATTAAGCATCGTTTCGCCGAACCTTGGCCCGATGACACTCGTTCTCTTACTCCTAGCGCGGCCGCTCAACCGGGCGGTCAGGCGAGGTCAGACCCCGATGGAGCGCGAACTCCGCATACTCTAAACCTGGTTCCACCGATGTTCTAAGGTGAGGGCTGCCGATCTCTGTTTGAGCTGGTGGTGCTGGGTGGGCGCGGCGGAGCCGTGGGCCTTTCGGCCCAGGGTGTTCCACTGTGTGTTTCTGCTCGCGCCTTGTCGGCTGGTCGGTCGGGGTGCTCAGCTTTGTGGGGGCGCGAGAGCGTGGCTGAAGAGGGTTGTCCAGGCGGCTTCCCAGGGCCAAGCGCGGGGCAGGTGCAACGTGATGCGTCGTCCGGAAGACGCGATCCTCGCCGGGACGGTGATCAGTTTCCGGCGGATCGTCGGGAGGTCAGGCCTGGTGATGGTGGCGGCAGTGCGGGTGAGGTTGAACGCGATGACGGCGAGAACCAGCCAGGCCGCGTTCGCGGTGAACCGGCCCGAGGGCAGGTGCGCCAGGGCTGAACACTTGAGGTCGTCGTGGACTTGTTCGATGATCGCGTGCCGGCGGTGGACCTGGTCCGCGGTGACCGTGTCGAGGGCGGGCGTGGTGAAGAGGGCGTGGAACCGGTGCGTGTCGAACAGGGTCGGGCGCTCGAGGTCAGCTCCGGGATGCGTCGCACGATCAGACGCCCTTGGACACGGTCCTTCTTCGCCTTCGAGCTGAACACGGTGAAGGGCACCTCGGCGCCTACCGTGATGCCATTGAGTTGTTGGATGGTCGCGAGGGCGTCGCGGACCATTCCGGCGGCGCCGCGCGGTGATCCGCACGCGCCCCGCCGTAAACGCTGACCGACGATGATCGGCGCGGAAGCGTCCGTTTTCACCGTCGTGAGGATAGCGTTGAGCCGGAGCCTTGTTTCTGACCGTGTACTTCGATGATGGTGTCATCAACATCGAGGAACACGTAACCGGCGGTGTCGGTCTCAGAGTCGAGGGTGCTTGGCAGGAGCTGAAGACCTTCCGCACGCCGCCGTGACGCAAGACTGATGCGCTCTGGGTCTGATGGAGACTCTTGACCTTGGAAACGAGGATTGAGTCATGTCGAAAGAACAATCTGTTGCGAAGCCGACGACGCGTCGCTATTCACCGGAGGAGAAGGCCGCCGCGGTCCGGATGGTCCGGACTCTCCGCGCCGAGCTCGGCACCGATCATGGGACTGTGCAGCGTGTCGCCACGCAGCTCGGGTATGGGATCGAGTCGGTGCGAACCTGGGTCAGGCAGGCCGATGTCGACGACGGTGTCACTCCCGGCGTGAGCACGATCGAAGCGCGTCGGGTGCGTGAGCTCGAGCAGGAGAACCGAGAGCTGCGCCGGGCAAACGAAATCCTGAAACGAGCTGCCAGTTTCTTCGGGGCGGAGCTCGACCGCCAACACAAGAAGTAGTCGCGTTCATCGACCGAAACAAGAACGATATCGTCGAGGGTCGCCGGCTCGGAGTCGAGCCCATCTGCGCTGTATTGCAGGTGGCTCCGAGCACGTACTACGCCGCGAAAGATCGTCCTCCATCGTCGCGTGCGACCAACGACGCGGCGCTGATGCCACGATTGGTCGAGCTGTGGGAGTCGAACTACCGCGTCTATGGTGTTCGAAAGCTCTGGAAGACGGCCCGCCGAGCGGGCATCGATATTGGCCGCGACCAGGTCGCCCGGCTGATGCGCGCGGCTGGCATTCAGGGTGCTACCCGCTCGAAGCGGGTGAAGACGACAAGGGCTGATCCGGCAGCGACCCGGCACCCGGACCTAGTAAGGCGGGAGTTCACTGCGACGGCACCGAACAGGCTCTGGGTAACCGATCTGACGTTCGTGCCGACCTGGGCCGGTGTCGCGTATGTCTGCTTCATCATCGATGCCTACTCACGAATGATCGTGGGGTGGCGATGCGCGCCGCACATGCGCACCGAGATGGTGCTCGACGCGATCGAGATGGCTCGCTGGGGACGCGGTACCCACCACGAGGATCTGCGCTGCCACAGCGATGCAGGCAGTCAATTCACGTCAATTCGCTACGGCGAACGATTGGCTGAGATCGGTGCGACGCCCTCGATCGGAACCGTGGGTGATTCGTATGACAACGCTCTTGCTGAAACGGTGAACGGGTACTACAAAGCAGAACTCGTCCGAGGGCCCACCCGATCACAACCTTGGAAGACGGTGGAGGACCTCGAGTTGGCAACGCTCGGATGGGTGCACTGGCACAACAACCAACGCCTGCACGGCTACCTCGGCGACATCCCACCCGCCGAGTACGAGCACACGTTCTATGCTGAACAAACGACCCTCAACGAGCCAGTCGAAATCAAATAGCCCGAGTCTCCATCAGACCCAGAGCGCATCAGTCTGAGTCACGGGCTCGTTTTCGTCGGCTGACTGGGTCTGGAAATTTATTTGGGCGTGCCCACGCTTTGCCCACAAGTGCAACAAAAACGATGTGATTCACGAAGGGTCGGATAGACCCAAAAGCGGCATGATTCCGGGGATTTTTGGCAAAATCCCGGCGGGTGCGCGGGTCTTTGGAGGGTTCGAATCTCACGCCCTCCGCAGAAAAAGTGGCCTCCCGATGTCGGTCTCTGCCTGGATTTCGCCGATAGGAACGACAGGGAACCGGCCATCAGGGGATTGACCCTGGCGGTTGATCGGACCACGACCGAGAGCTTTCGGACGAAGGTCTGCCCGCGAAAGGCGATAGGCGGCCAGTGACGTTCGTCTCAGTGGCGTTTGCCTATCCTACTGACACGTTCTTGTCGAGCCCGAGCCGGCACGCCTACTTGGACGTAGGGTTGGGCCACATTGACCCAGAGACCGGCGCTGACCCCGACGGGACACCCTCCGAGAATGCCGTGGGTGACCTAAATCGCCGCAGCGACCTTCCCGCAACAGCCCACCGGGGCGAGAGGAACCCATGGCACACTCGAAAAGCAGCAAACCACTAGTGAAGCGCATGCCCAAGCACCTCTACGAGGAAGAACTCGAGAGGCTCCAGATTCAGCTGGTCAGCATGCAGCAGTGGGTCATTGAGACCGGGGCACGCGTCGTCGTTATCTTCGAAGGCCGTGATGCTGCAGGAAAGGGCGGCGCGATCAAACGGATCATGCAGTACCTGAACCCGCGATTCGCCCGCGTAGCCGCCCTGCCAACTCCGAACGAGCGCGAGAAGACGCAATGGTATTTCCAGCGTTATATCAAGCACCTCCCGGCCGCAGGCGAAATCGTGCTCATGGACCGTTCCTGGTACAACCGCGCCGGCGTCGAACGCGTAATGGACTATTGCACCCCGGAGCAATACAAGCGATTCCTAGAGCAAGCGCCCGTGTTCGAGCGGATGCTCGTCGACGACGGCATCGTTCTTATCAAGTACTGGTTCTCCGTTTCCGACGAAGTCCAGGAAGAACGCTTCCACTCCCGTCTGAACGACCCGATGCGACGCTGGAAGCTCTCCGACACCGACGTCGTATCCATCACGAAGTGGGAGGACTACTCCCGGGCCAAAGATGCGATGTTCGAGGCCACCGACCACCCCGCTGCGCCCTGGTGGACCATTGAGAGCGATGACAAACGCGCCGCGAGACTCAACACGATCAGCGACCTACTGACGCAGATTCCCTATGAACCGCGCACCCCCGACAATGTGGCTATCCCGCCTCGCCCGACCGCAGACAACTACGAACGCCCCGCCCGTGAGCGATACCACTACGTCCACGACCACGCCGCCGAAGTTAAGGCCAAATAGAGCATGACCACAATCTTGCCGTGAAGTTCGATGCGGCCGGGCGTCGCTGCCTCAAATAGGGGCTCGATGCGGACGATCCGTGACGCGTCACGGGCAGCGAGGCGCGATCCAAGTTGTGCCCTGTGTTTCCAACCGAACTCGTGGGATTGGAATAGCTTCCAAACCGGAAAAGGGCGAGCCCGCCACTAATCACCCAAGTGCACGTCCTTGGGTGTTTTTCTGCCCGCACTCGGGTGCTCGGCAGTCAGCCTCAATCTTGTGAACCTTCAATCTGTCTGGTTCAGAAATCACGAGGTTCACGCACGCCTGCGAGGTGGGGACCGTGCCGGAGTCGTTCGAGTACCGCGTCGGCGACAGCGAGCATTCCATCGGCATTCGGATGGAACGACTTCACTGTCTGGGTCATATCGGGCTCGAACCCGAAGACCCAGGGCCTGGCCGACCCGACGCCGTGTCGTCGGCTGAACACCGATGCGGTGACGAGGTCTGCGCCTGAGCGGCCTTGGGCTAGCTGGTGTGCCTCGGCGACGGATTCATGGAGGCCACGAAGCACGTCGAATTGTTGTCTCGTGAAGGGCGAGTTGACCGTGAGATTCGCTTCGGCTGTTGGTGCAGCATCCACGCTCAGTATGGTCAGGTAATCGACCAGAACGATTCGGGCGGCTGTCGCACGATTGCGGGCGGCGTCGACGATGCGTTCCAGCCCATCTGATGCCGCGTTAACTTGGGCCTGGGTCGCGGCGTGAATCCCGTCAGTGAATCCTTGGGCTAGCATCTGGGTGATCGGGCTTTCAGGTGCGAGGTTCGACCATGCTGCGAAGAGCATGGAACCGAGCAGCTGCAGGTCGTTCCCGCCGGCGGTGACGGTGACCAGCTCGGCGTTGGCGGGGATGCCCTCGATTTGAGGTGGATACGTTGCGCCGGTCATGGTTTGGTGCGTTTCGGTCAGAATCGTTGCCGTTGTTGCGCCGGAAACTGTGAGGTCGACGAGTTCGGCTCCCAGACGATCGGCGATGAGGTGGGGGTAGTTTCGTCCGGACCGCAATGCGCCTGAGTCGAGCACCGGTTCGATTCCGGGGCCGGCGGCGAACGAACTACCGAGGGCGGCCATCGTGCGGATCACTGGCGATGGGATGGGCTGGGCATGATCGGGATTCGAGGTCATTGTTTCTCTATGTTCGGCGTTGAATCGACGAGGGTTGAGCCGATCCGAGCGCGGCGAGGGACCGACCCCGGGGCGCCCCGGGCGCCTGGAGAACAGAGCCCGTCCGGGCTACCGGAGGATCTCGACCAGCAGTCCATCACGGTGCAGCAACCCATCCAGATGTCGAGATCTGTGATTGTCGCGTCAAGGAGATTTCCACAGCCATATGACGTCTCGTTCGGCAAATGGAACACGAGGTTGGTTTTGCTAGCGGACGTCATGAGGATCAGGTGATTCACTTTCGGTCGAATCTTTGTAGCTGAACGACAACACGCGGGCATGTGTGGTGAGTGCCCCAAGTCCGATCATTCGACCGGTAAAGCCGCCCGCCACCTCTGTGGAAATATAGCGACCATCCAGCCTGGCAAGTTCGACGAAACCATCGGCGCCGTCAAAACCCAGGACGATGTCGTCCGGGCCGACGTTGCCGCCAAGTTCACCGGCGTTGACCGGGACAACTGTGGAGATCCGCAGGACAGTTCTCGGGCTGTGTATGTCGCGTTCCGCGAATTCCTGGGTGAGGTCTCCGACTCGTCCCATCGCACGTACCCGCCCATCGCGTACTTCAACGCCGTACCAGTGGCGGTCGTCTATGCGCACGACCATGCGCACGCCGCCGCCAGCGGCGTCGACAGTGACGCTGGCTGACCAGGACAGGTCCCTCACGCGCGTGCACAGCAGCGAACCATCGCCGCCGTCGATCGATGACATCAGTTCCAAACCGCCATCCAGCGGGGATCGCGCAATGGATGCGGGATCGCCGGAGGGCGAGATCCACCGCGGGTCGAGATCCCCCACGAAGTCGTCGCTGAATGAGTGATCTACGGTCGGGATCGTCACGCCGCCTTCGACGAAGACTGGCCAGTCATCGCTCCAATCGATAGCGCACACGAAAGTCTCCCTGCCGATCACATGAAAGCCGGGCGAACTCCCCTGAATCCGCACGCCGAGATACGCGGCCACCCAGCTGCCATCCTCCCGCTCGAGCAGATCGGCGTGACCGACATTCTGCACGGCGCCCGGCAAGCTTCGATGGGTCAGGATGGGGTTGGCCGGGCACGGCACGAATGGGCCCGCCGGTGATGTGCACCGAGCAATGGTGACCGTGTGGCCGCGTTCGGTTCCTCCCTCAGCAAGCAGCAGGTACCAATAGGAGTCGCGTTGATATAGGTGTGGACCTTCGGGGTACGCGAGCCCTGTGCCCTGCCAGACGCGGTACGGCGGCTCCAGCAGAATTCCCTCCTCTAGATTGACCCGCGCCTGCACGATGCCCGATTGCTGGGGCGTGGGGCCGAAACCGCACCAGGTGAGATAGCATGTGCCACCATCGTCCCAGGCAATGTCTGGGTCGATCCCGATCGCCCCAGAGATGAATACGGGTTCGCTCCATGGTCCGCGCGGGTCGTCGGTGTGCACCACGAGGTGCCCGGCGCCAAAGTCGCTCATGTTCGTGGTGATGAACCAGAAAGTGCCGTCGTGATATCTCAGTGTCGACCCGAAGATCCCGCCGGATGGTCTGCCGTCACCTCGGGCGAACTGAGTGCGCCGTGTGAGAACGTTGCCGATCTGATCCCACGCGAGTGCATCGTCGCTCGCGAATATGGGTGCTCCAGGGAAGTACTCGAAGCTGGAGTTCGCCAGGAAGTACCTGGTCCCTGCTCGACACAGGGTGGGATCGGGATGGAATCCGCTGATCGCGGGGCGGTTGATGCTCGTCACGAAAAACGCTCCTTCGGTAGTTGGCGATAGCCTGATCGAATGCTGCACTTTTGGCAAAACTTGTCACCGATTCATCCCAACTCGACTTTGACGGTCCTCCAATATGTGCGGGACGGCCGATTCGTTTAGCCGGTCGATTTCAGAATGTGCCGTCCCGGGCCGAGGTCACGCTTGTCGAATCCAGGTATGTCGACTGTCGCGGTCACGCCGTCGGGAACGACCGCGATGACCTCGAGGGTCGCGCCATTCGTCGTCCACTCCACGGATGCCAGGCCAAACGGCGTCTGAAGCGCACTTCGCGCCTGCGTGAGCCCACCGCCGGGCCGCGGGGCGATATGGATGCGACGAAAACCCGGCTCGCCCGCGCTCAGCCCTCCGACGGTACGGTGCATCCAATCAGCGATGGCGCCGAGCGCATAGTGGTTGAAGCTCGTCATCTCGTTAGGGTTGATCGTGCCGTCGGGAAGCATGGAATCCCAGCGCTCCCAGATTGTCGTCGCGCCCATTGTGACAGGGTAGAGCCAAGAAGGCATCGAGCGCTCAAGGAGGAGTCCGTATGCCTCCTCAATATGGCCGGTCGTCGTCAGCGCATCGCAGATGTAGGGCGTACCTGCGAACCCCGTGCTGATGCGGTACCCCGACTCGCGCACGAGCTCGGCCAGGCGGTCGCCGGCCATGATTGTCTCTTCACCGTGCAGAAGCCCGAACGTGATGGCGAGCGCGTAGACGGTTGTGCAGTCGCTGAACACGCGACCGCCATCGACGTATCGGGCATGGAATCCGGCCCGGATGCGGTCGCGTACCGCCACGAATTCGGCGGCGTCTGTTGTTCGTCCGAGGAGTGCGGCGGCAGCGGCCATGGTCGAAGCGGTGCGGAAGGCGCAGGCCGTTGCCACCACGCCGACATCGGCTTTGGCGTCGCCCGGTGCTGATGCTGGAGCATCCGGGTCGAGCCAGTCACCGAACTGGAAACCCGTGTCCCAGACGTCGTCGGACGAGAGCGCCGCTGCAACCGCACGAGTATGTGAGGTCATGAGGTTGTAGTTGTCGCGAAGATCTGCCAGATCTCCGTAGGCCTGCCACAGGGCCCAAGGCACCCACACGCCCGCGTCGCCCCAGATCGCAGTGGCCGGAGGCGTCGGAAAGCCAGTATCAAGGAATTTGAGCGCGTCGGGTACCACGACCGGTACCCTGCCGGAACCGTGGCTCCGCTCGATTTCGGCGTCGACGAGCCAGTCGCCGAGAAACGTCCGCACATCAGCCAGGTAGGTCGCGGTTGGTGCGAATGCGCTGATATCGCCCGTCCAGCCGAGACGTTCATCGCGTTGGGGGCAGTCGGTCGGCACGCTGAGAAAATTGCCGCGCATTCCCCAGACAACGTTGCTGTGCAACTGGTTGAGAAGGGAATCGGAGCACGAGAAATCGCCGATCCAGTGGAGATCGGTGCCGACGACGACCGCGGTGAAGGCCGCCGGATCCACGTCGCCCGGCCACCCGGTGACCTCTGCATACCGAAAACCATGAAAAGTGAGAGTCGGTTCGAGAACTCGGGCCTGACCATCGAGGAGGTATCGGTCGGTGGCTTGAGCACGCCGGAGCGGCCTGGTACCCAGTTCGCCGTCATCGAGGACTTCAGCGTGACGCACGGTGAGCTCGGTTCCGGCAGGTCCGTGCGCCTGAACGCGAACGAACCCGACAAGATTCTGACCGAAGTCGAGGATCGTTGTGCCGCTGGCGGAGGTGATCACCTCATGCGCCGCCAGCTCGGCGAGTCGTCGCACCGCCGGTGAGGTTCGCGGGACCAGCTCGGCTTCTGTGTTTACGACGTGAACCCCCGCCCATCCGGAATCGTCGAACCCAGGCATGTCCCAGCCCTCCTGATGTGCCCGGAGATCGACGGTCTGCCCGTTGTAGAGATCGTCGGTGCGAGTTGCGCCGGTCGACGCGCGCCAGGTCCGGTCGGTGTTCACCCACTGCACGAACCCGTCGGTGAACTCGATGCGGAGCGAAGCGAGGGCCGCCCGCTCGTCACCGTACAGAGCACGAGCACCGGTGAAGCCGAGATTGCCGCGATACCAACCGTTGCCTAGGGTGAGCCCGAGGGTGGAACGCTGCTCGAGCAGCGCAGTCACATCGTGCTCGACCACCCGCACCCGCCATTCATAGCTGGTCCACCCGGGGATCAGGAGCTCGTCGGCAGTCGGCCTGCCATTCATGGTCGCTTCGACGAGGCCGAGTGCACTCAATTCGAGCGTCGCTCGGATGACAGCGCCGTGCCCGCTCTCGAGTTCGAATTCCGTCCGCAACAGCGGGGCCGCCTCGTCGCTCAGGTCTGAAGCGATCCAAAGCTTTCTGTCATTGAAAGTTGCTTTCACAATGTGTAATTATGGTGCATCATGGTTGCATGACACAAGATCACCTCACATCCGACTTTCTCTGGGGAGTCGCCACCGCCGGTCACCAGGTCGAGGGCCACAACACCACGAGCGACACCTGGTTTCTGGAGAACGTCACACCCACCGTCTTCCGAGAGCCGTCTGGAGCAGCCTGTAATAGTTATGAGCTGTGGGAGACCGATCTCGACCTTGTACAAGGGTTGGGGCTGAACGCGTACCGCTTCTCCGTGGAGTGGGCCCGTATTGAGCCGGTCGAGGGGCAGTTCTCCGCTGAAGCGCTCGACCACTACGAAGCACTGGTAGACGGATGCCTCGCCCGGGGCCTCGCTCCAGTGGTGACGTTCAACCACTTCACTACTCCGCACTGGTTCGCCATGCGCGGGGCCTGGCTCGACCCCGAGGGTGCGGTGCTGTTCGCACGGTACTGCTCTGTTGTGATGGAACGCTTCGGCGACCGCATAGCTGTTGCTGTCACGCTCAACGAGCCGAACCTGCCCGAGCTGCTCGCATCGCTCAACCTCCCCGCGTTTGTCTCCGATCTCACGCGAGCAACTCTTGAAGCCGCCCAGGTAGCGACGGGTTCGCAGCACTACGTGGCATCCAATGTGGCAAACTCCGAAGACTTCCCGGCCCTCAAACGTGGTTTGACGAGTGCTCACGTTGCCGCCCGGAACGAGATCAAACGCCACCGTCCCGACATTCGGGTCGGAGTCTCAATCGCCATGGTCGACGACGTGTCGCGCGCCGGCGGCGAAGATCATGTCGCTCGTCAGCGAGCCGAACTCTATGACCACTGGTTGAAGCTGGCTGCCGACGACGACTTCATCGGAGTGCAGAACTATGAACGCATCTACTACGGGCCCGATGGCGCCCTCCCCATCGCTGAGGGAGGCGTCCGCAATTTCAGTGGCGCTGAGGTCGAGCCCGGCTCTTTGCGGGGAGCGGTCGAGTATGCCCACCAGGTGAGCGGTCGACCGGTGTTCGTCACCGAACACGGGGTCGGTACCGACGATGACTCCATTCGGGCCAACTTCATCCCGGCTTCCCTCGACGGGCTGCGAGCGGCGATCGCAGAGGGCGTACCAGTCATCGGCTACAGCCATTGGTCACTGCTCGACAATTTCGAGTGGATCTTCGGTTACGGACCGCGCTTCGGACTGTACGAAGTTGATCGTGAGACCTTCGTACGCACCGCCAAGCCGAGTGCTCGCGTCTATGCACGTTATGTAGCGGAGCTGGTCATCGCACAGACACCGTGATTCCAGCCCCTACGCGCCTGCGCTACGACAACCTCGATGAGGCTATCGGCGTCGGACCCGAACCGCCCCGTGTGTCATGGCTGATTGGCGGCGAGGATACCCAACTCGCTCATGAAATCCAGTCCACCCTGTCGGATCGGCGGTGTTCAAGTGGCCGGGTGGAGTCGGCGGAGTGTGCGTTCGTGCCCTGGAGCGGTCCGCTGCCGGATCGTTACCAGCGCATCGAGTGGCGGGTACGAGTATGGACGTGTTTTGGCTTGGCTCGACATAGAGAGGGCGGGTGACGCCGAATTGACACCCGGGTACCCGGGTACCCGGAGTACGGAGAACGATTGCAGGTCCAGACCTGGGACGTGACCGACCAGGTGTTCGCGGGCTTGAATTCACTCACTGTCGAGCTGTCGGATGGCTGGTCCCGTGGTAGCGTCGGGATCTTTCTCGTGTCCGACCAGGTCGCCCTGTTGGCGCAACTGATCCTTGAGTTAGCTGACGGCTCGACCGAGATCGTGGGTACGCGCGACGACTGACTGTCCCGTGCGCGAACGGGCAGGCTGGACGGGCGACTGGCAGATCTATGTGACAACGGCCGCCTACCTGTACGACGTCGCCGGCTTCTCCACACAACGGATGAGGGTTGTCGCGGTCAATCAGAACGACGACGGGCTGATTCTGAACCAGGCTCCGGCTCCACGTTCGGAGCTGAAGGACGGCCCTGGCGCGGCACACAACGGCTCATCCGGTTGGGGCGACGCGATTGTCTTGGTGCCCTGGGAGCAGTACCAGGCATACGGCGACATCCGGGTGCTGGAGAAGTTCTGGCCGAATAAGGTGCGCTGGATAGACCGAGTTCGAATAGCCGCAGAGAGTTCGCGTCACCCCAGCCGAGAAGCTCGTCCTGCTGCAACGCACCCGTCCATCGTGGTTGGCACTGCTCGACGAAGGAGCGACGTCGATGTGGGAGCGTTGGGAGGGCTGGGACGCAGACGGTCTCCCGTACGAATCGCACAACGACTTCTCGAAGGGCGCCGTCATCACGTTCCTGCACCGGCATGTGGCTGGCATCCGCCCCGTTGTAGACGGAACGGGGTATCGACGGTTCGAGATTTCGCCCAGCCTGGGTGGCGGCCTCAGCAGTGCGAAAGGTCGCCTTGAGACGCCACACGGAGAAATCATCAGCTCGTGGACGCTCGCTGGCGGCATCTTCCGAATCCGGATCGTCGTGCCCGCTGGCACCACGTATAAGCTCACGATGCCTGACGGGTAGACGCACGAAGTACGTGCGGGTGAGCACTTCTTCTTTACACGCGCCTAATTAGAACGCAGTATGACTAGGCGCGTGGCCAGGGGTTCTCACGCACCCGAAGATCACGCGGAGCTCGTCGTCGGTGCGGGGTCGACACGGAAGACGCGTAACTGCAATGCCAGTGCCGCGTAGTAACCCACCAAGGTGGTGAGCTCAACGAGCTCGTGGGCTTGAAGATATGCGGATGCTGCGGCCCACCCCGTGTCGTCCAGGTCGCCGTGAGCGATCGCGAACGTCGCGGTCGCGACGGCCTGCTCGTGGGCGTCGATGAGGGTCGGCACCCGACCACTCTGAACGTCAAGCATTTCGTCGGCGGTCAGCCCCGCCGCTCGGCCGACGGCCTCGTGTGAAGCGCGCTCGAACGCGCTGTTCCAGCGAGCAGCCACGATCAGAATCGCTGTCTCGCGTTCGCGGGCGGTGAGGGTCGTCTCGAATCTGATCGCAGCGCCGAGCGCCTGCAACGGTCGAGAAAGTGCTGGTGCGTACAGAAATGCGTTGAATGGGCCGTTGAGGGTGCCATCGCGCGCGCTGAGGGGAAAGTGCTGCGGGCCCTTCGATCGGGGGCCGCCAACAATCTCGGAATAGAGTTCCGCTTGGTCGCTATCGAGCTCGTCTGGGGTTAGGCGGGGAAGTCTCACAGCGCTCTGAGCCTCAGCGAGATATCGTCGGCTGTCTCGCGCAGTTGATCGAGAAGAACTCCCCGCAATGATGCCACATCGTGACGGGCCGACGACACCGCGATGTTGATCGCGGCGACCGGCGCGGGTGCTCGACCGAAGACGGGAACCGAGACGGACCTGAGTCCCAGTGCGAGTTCCTGATCCTGAATGGAGAAACCTTCTCTGCGGATAAGTTCGAGACGGGCATCCAATTCACTGCGGGTGCGCACCGCATTCGGCCCTGCGTCGGGGCTGAATGACTGCGTAGTGAGGCGTTCGTCGAGTTCAACTGGACTCAGCCAGGCGAGCAGAAGCTTGCCCATAGATGTGTAGGCGGCGGGCAACGTCGAGCCGACCTGGATGTTTGCGGTGACGAGGTCGGCATTGCGCATGCGCGCGAGGTAGAGCACCTGGTCGCCGAGAAGCACACCGAGATTGACCGTTTCACCGGTCGTCTCTGCAAGGTGCCTCAGGGGCCTCTCGCTGACTTGTACGAGGTTCGACCCACGGAGTGCTGCCGAACCCAGGGAGAGCACGGCCACCCCCGGTTGCACCGAGCCGTCAGCGGAACGCTCGAGAAAGCCGTCTTCTTCGAGTGTCGCGACGATGCGGAACGCTGTTGGCATCGGAATGCCCGTCAGATCACAGATCTGGCGGAGCTTCAGCGAGACTGTGCTTTCGTTGAAGAGCCGGAGCACGAGCAAGCCCTTCGAGAGCGATTCGATGCGGTACTGGTTTGCCGCTTTCTCTGAGCGGTTGGTCAAAGAATTCATCGCGTGTTCCTTCCAAAAGGGGCCAAGAATCGCCGCCTTCGTTCGATGAAGCCACAACCGGTCGTCGCTACGCTTCAATATATGAAAATAACTTTCGATCAATGAAAGTCTAATGATCGACCCGGGTGCACGCAACATCATCCCACCGGAGAGGAGCCATTCATGACAGACGTCGTTGACAGATCGCCGTGGCTGTGAATTCCAATCCAAATCGGATCAACCTCTCGCCTCAAGACTTTCACTAGACAAAACTATTTTTCATTGGGCGAAATGTGTGCTAAACATTTACCAAACGAGCAGCAGAAGGCCGCTCAGCGAAGCAAAGGTGCCCGCCCATGAACGTTCCACACCAGAAGATCCTCCGTCCACTTCAAGCCGTCGCCGTCGTTGCCACGCTCGGCTTGGTCGCCACGGTCTCGGGATGCGCGGCCTCGGCCAGCATCTCGCCCTCCAGCTCCTCGGGAGGCGCATCTACCTCAGCAGCTCCGCTCGCGATCGGATTCTCACCGTTCAATCTGCAGATTCCCGCCTTTCAGGGATTGGCGACAGGCCTGACGGGGGTCGCTCAGTCACAGGGCGACAGCGTCCTCACCGCCGATCCGAAGGGCGACCCGTCTTCTCAGCTTCAGCAACTTCAAGCTTGGGTCTCACTCGGTCAGATCAAGGCGATCTGGGTCATCCCTCAGGCGCCCAACGTCGTAGCTCCAGCCCTGACGGCAGCGCAAGCAGCTGGCATCGTTGTCCTCGCATCGGGCGTTCCCGCCGACTACGGCATGAACGACGGCCAAGCCGGGATCGCCTTCAGCAACGTCGACAATGCGGCCTACGGCAAGGCGCTCGGCGAGCAGACAGCTAAGTGCATCGCCGACAACCTCGGAGGAAGTGGGCAGATCGTGTGGCAGCAGAGCCCTTCTGGTTCAGCGAGTACCGATGCAATAAATAAGGCATTCCAAGCGGCGCTCACAGCAGGGGCACCCAAGGCAACGATTGTCAGCACGCTGGTTGCGAAGGATCGATTGGGCTCCCAGCAGCAAGTGTTGACCGCACTGCAGGCCAACCCAGGAGCCAACGTCGTAGTAGGCGCAGATGACGAGTCGACTCTCGGCGCGGTCGATGCCTTCGGCCAGGCCGGCAAAGACACCTCGTCCACCTGCATCACGGGGGCCGGTGGAAACGATGAAGCACTTGCGGCAGTCAAGGCCGGCACGGTCTATGCCGACGTCGCCTTCGACTTCCAGGCCGACCTCATGCAGAATTACTCGACGCTGAAGCAAATGGCGACCGATCCCAGTGCACCCGGCAAGCAGTTGGTCACGCCCATCAAGGTCAACACGAAGTAGTCCGCGGAGTACGCAAGGAGCACGATGATGAGAATTGACACTACGACCTCGGCACCGAAGATCACAGCGGCGAACTCCGCAGACGATGCGGGAGTATCTTCCAATGTCAGGCTGCTGATCTTCCTCCGCGACCGAGGCATCATCGTACTCTGGATCGTTCTGGTGATTTTCTTCGCCTTCTGGGCGAGCCCGTATTTCTTCACTCTTGCCAATGCGGGGCTCATTGCCAATGCTGCGGCTCTCGCGGCAATCTTCGGTGCGGCGGTGGGTATCGGCATCCTGAGCGGAGCCCTTGACCTCTCGATCCCCGGTTCGGCGACCATCGCCGCTGTCGTGGGGGCGATCTCGATCAAAGCCGGCGCGCCTGCCTGGCTCTGCATCGTCATTGCCCTGTTGGTGGGTGCGTCTGTCGGCATCGTCAACGGCTTACTCGTGCAACGAGGCCTCAATCCCTTGGTCGTCACAATCGCCATGCTGACGACGCTGGGAGGTCTTGCCCAGGTCATCTCGGGAGGCGTTCCTGTTACCGGAATCACCCAGCTGAAGTGGATGGGGAGCACCAGCTACCTGGGTATTCCTGCTCCTGTCTTCGTGGTTGCGATCGTCTTCATAGCAGGCTGGCTATTCCTCACCCAGACCCGGGCCGGGGCGCGAGTTCTCGGTGTTGGCGGCAATATTGAGGCCGTGCGCCGCGCCGGTGTCAACGCGGATCGCTATCGAATCCTCGGGTTCGTTCTCTCGGGGATTTTTGCCGCGGTCGGCGGACTGCTGGTCATGGCCACTACGACACAGGCATCTCCGAATCCCAGCGTGGACCTGCTGTTCTCGGCACTCACGGCGGTTGCCCTCTCGGGTATGCCCCTCACTGGTGGCCGCGGCAGCCTGCCACGGGTGCTGGTTGGTGCATTGATCATCGTGAGCATCTCGAGCGCCCTGATCATCAGGGGTATCCCGCCCTACTGGGCCACGATCGTGACGGGTGTGCTCCTCGTGCTTGCCCTTGCGTTCGAGAAGCTCATGTCTTCGGCCGTTGCCAAACGTCTCGCCCCAGCACCCACCGCGACTCTGGACACGGGTGCGCCACCCACAGCGTCCTTCACCGTTCCGCGTACGTCCAAAACGAAGGAGGCCTGACATGCCAGGCACCACTGCAAGCCTGACGCTCACCGGCATCGGACTCAACTACGGCTTCGTGAAGGCCCTCGATGGCGTCGACTTCACCGTGCGCGCCGGCGAGATTGTGGCTGTACTTGGCGACAATGGTGCGGGAAAATCGACACTTTTGAAGGTCATGTCTGGGGCGCACCGCCCCAGCGAGGGCACCATCGAGGTAGATGGTCAGCTCGTCGACCTGCGGTCGCCTCGCGACGCCAGTGACGCGGGGATTCAAATGGTTTACCAGGACCTCGCCCTGATTGATGCCGCAGACGTCGCCACAAACCTGACGCTGGGGCGCGAGCCGGTGCGAAAGGGGCCGCTCGGCTGGCTGGGAATTCTTGATAAGAAGGCGATGCGCCGCGAAGCGGCCAGCGAACTCGAGGCGCTCGGTGTAACCACTGCTCCGGTCTCTCGGCCCGTGGAGATGCTGTCGGGGGGGCAGCGCCAAGTGGTCGCGCTCGCGCGAAGTGCTGTTCGAGCCCATGCCTCGGGCAAAGGTGTACTGCTTCTTGACGAACCCACTGCGGCCTTGGGCTACGCGCAAACCCGCCAGGTCGAAGATCTGATCAAGCGCATGGCCACCAGGAAGATTGCTGTCGTCGTCGTCACGCACAATCTGCCCCTCTGCTTCGAGGTCGCCGATCGAATCGTCGTGCTCAACCGCGGTCGCAAGGTCGCCGACATTGCTACAAATGAAACCGACAACGATTCTGTCGTCGGGTGGATAACCGGCTCCAAGGCCCCCCAGGAAGGAATCATCCGTGCCTCTGTCTGATGAACTCACGCTCGAGTCGCCAACAGGCTCCGATTGGCTGGGGCTGTGCGGCGCCAGAGTTCTCGTCGTCGGTAGCGGAGGCATCGGCAGCGAATGCGCCAAGGGTTATGCTGCTGCCGGGGCAACCGTGATGATCGTCGATCGCGATGCTGACTCTCTCGCGAAGCTTGCGGCGCAGCCGGAGTTCGAAAGGCCTCCGATCACCCGCACGGCAGACCTCACTCAGCCCGGCGCCGGCGCCGAGGTTGTTTCCGAAGCCATTGCGGCTATGGGTGGGCTCGACATTCTTCTGCACTGCGTCGGCATCAACGACCGTCGTCCCGTTCTCGAATTCAGCGAAGACGAGTGGGAGAACGTCATGAAGGTCAACCTGTTCACCGCTTTCGCCGTCACACAGGCAGCAGGTCGCCACATGGTCGCCGAGAGGGCTGGTCGAATAGTCGTGCTCTCCTCTGTCTCCGGCCTTCTTGCCCACAAGAATCACGCGCCGTATGCCGCATCGAAGGGCGGGCTCAACCAGATGATGCGCGTCATGGCATCAGAGTGGGCGAGCTCGGGAGTCAGCGTGAATGCAATCGCTCCCGGCTATGTGGAGACCGCACTCACCAGCAATTACCTTGCCAGGCCCGGCGTGCGTGATGGCTTGGAGAACCTGGTGCCTGCAGGCCGACTCGGATCTCCTGGAGACATCGTCGGCCCCGCCCTCTTTCTCTCGTCGAAGCGAGCGTCGTTCATCACTGGGCACGTCTTGTACATCGACGGTGGCCGCACACTTATCTAGCCTCAACCACAGAACCGTAGGAGTTCCAACGATGTCGACAGAACCACAGATCTATCCCCGCTTCGCAGGTAAGGCCGTGCTGGTCACCGGTGCTGGCACCGGTTTCGGTGCAGAGATCGCCTTTCGAGCCGCGCAAGAAGGAGCCCGGGTTGCAGTGCACTACCGGTCATCCAGGACTGGTGCCGAGCAGACGGTCGCGCGAATTGAGGCGATTGGCGGCGAGGCGATCACAGTTCAGGCTGATATCGGCACCTGGGATGCCATCAAGAAGATGGCTGACGAGGTCTGGGCAGCCTTCGGCACCCTCGACGTGCTCGTGAACAATGTCGGGGACGTCTCCAGCGAACAGATGTCGTGGCGCGACCTCACACAAGAGGCTCTCGACTCGGTCATCGACATCGACGTCAAGGGCACGCTGCTCATGACCCACGAATTTGGTGAGCGGATGCTCGAACAGCCCACTGGCGGAAACATCATCAACGTCGGGTCGACCGTGATCGTGCGCGGCTCGCCCCGCGCCCCGCAGTATGCCGCAGCCAAATACGCAATCCTCGGCATCACGAAGTCGTACGCCAAGGTTCTCGCCCCCGCGGTACGAGTGAACACCTTCGCCCCCGGTTTCATGGAGACCGAGCGACTGCTGAACCGCGCAGACTGGAAGTCAGGGCGTCGCGAGACACTCATTTCCCAAACTCCAATGGGCGTCATTCCCCCTCCCGAGTTCGTCGCGGGGACGTGCCTCTGGCTGGCCACCGACGAAGCGGCACACTTGACCGGCGGCTATCTGCTCGCCGATGGCGGATTCAATATGGTAGGAGCATAAGGACATGAAACTCATCACTTTCGACAGCGGGCGCGTTGGTCGCCTCGAACTCGAAGAGGGCGTGGTCATCGAACTCGACGTACCCTCGACCCGCGAGTACTTCGAGCGCGGCGGCGACGTCACAGAGACAGGCGAGCGGCTCCGGTACAGCGATGTGCGGCTACGCGCGCCCATCCAGCCCAAGAAGTTCTTCCATACCGCCGGGAACTTCGCCGATCACCACAAGGAACTCGCTGCGGTCGACTGGTCGCACCCCGTGCACAAAGGAATCGTGTTCTTTCAAAACGTCGACGCGATCATCGGGCCAGATGACGCCATCGTCTACCCGGAGGGTCTCACGAAAGAGCTCGACTATGAGCTGGAGCTCGCGATCATCATCGGCAAGTCTGGCAAGTTCTTCGGCCCCGATGAAGCCGTCGACTACATCGCCGGTTTCACGGTGTTCAACGATATAACTGCGCGGGACATCCAGCGCAAGGAGATGGAGTCAGGAGTGTTCTCGTTCAGTAAGGGCATCGACACGTTCTGCCCGATCGGGCCGTGGATCGTCACGGCCGACGAGGTCCCCGACATGCACGAGCTTCCCATGCAGCTCCGAGTCAACGGAGAGGTACGCCAAAACGGCAACACGAACCAGACGCGCATCCAGTTCCCGCATCTTGTGGCATATCACTCCCCGCAGATCTACAGCGCAGGCGACATCATCACCACCGGTACCATCTCAGGTGTTGCCGCAGTGCAGACGAACCCGTTCGAGTTCTACCTCCAGCCCGGCGATCAGATCGAGGCGGAGATCACGGGGATCGGTACGCTCAAGAACCACGTCGTCAGTTGGGAAGAGGCGCACGGCGAGCCGGCGCCCGAGCGGGTCGACTGGTGAGACTGGCCAACCTCTCTGGCCGCGCTGTGCTGGTTTTCGGCGACAGCGCGGTCGATGTCGAGCGGGCGAGTAGCGGTGCGTTCGGGTCGGACCCACAGGCTCTCTTCGAGCATTGGGCCGCGTTTGTCGCCTGGGCAGAATCCGTCGAAGGCGGTGGCGAGCCGGTGGACCGCTCGCTGCTCGGCCCGCCAGTCCCACGGCCGCAACAGGTCTTCGCAATTGGAATCAACTACCGGGAGCATCAGGCCGAGGCCGGGTACCCCGAAGGTTCGCTGCCAGTGACGTTCACCAAATTTCCGACCTGCCTGACAGGACCGGACGCCGTCGTCGAGCTGCCGCCGGGTTCTGTCGACTGGGAGGTGGAGCTTGTCATCGCCATTTCGCGTCGCGCCCACCACGTGAGAAAAGAGGAGGCCTGGGATCATGTCGCGGGTCTCATGGTCGGCCAGGATCTGTCGGAACGCGAGGACCAGCTTGCGGGCCAGCGCCCCCAGTTCAGCCTAGCCAAGTCGTACCCGGGCTTCGGCCCCACCGGCCCGTGGCTCGTCACGCCCGACGAGTTCGAAGACCCTGACGATCTTGCCATCACCTGCTCGCTCTCTGGCGAGGTGATGCAGGATTCACGCACCTCGGCGATGATCTATGGCGTAGCCGACCTGATCTACGAGCTCTCCCGCGTGTGCGTGCTCCTACCCGGCGATATCATCTTCACCGGCACGCCTTCTGGCATCGGCAATGCTCGCACTCCAAAGAGGTTCATCACGGTCGACGACAGTTTGCGCAGCGGGATCGAGGGAATCGGTTGGCTCGAGAACACGTTCACTGTTTGATCGGGGCGTTAGGAAGCCGCTAATTAACTCGGTGTCCTCTGAGTATCAGTAGCTATTGTCGGCGATGCGGCTCGACGCAAAAGCACGTGCGAGTTCGGCGCCCAACGCCATGAACGCGGCAACCTCGGGGTTCACTTGGCGCTTGAGGCAACAGAGCAGAATCGTCGCCGGTTCAATGTCGGTGATGCGAACGAAGCTCACACCGTCCCGCCGGAATTGCTGCGAAGCTCCGAATGATGCTATGTTGACGCCGACCCTAGCAGCGACAAGCTCTATCAAGCCTTCGAAGTCGTCTGCCACCGGGCCTCGCAGCGGATGCGAGCCGTCGGGGCGCGGGTCGGCGAGCCACCAGTCGATGATGTCGGGTGCGCCACCTGAAGCGCTCACAAAGACGTCTTCGGCACACTCCATGATCCCTATCGACTCCCTGGCTGCCAAGCGGTGCCCATCGGGAACCACGAGAACTCGGGGCTCCCGCCAGAGCGGCTCGGCGAGTATCCGATCATCCATATGCATGGGGGCGGGCGCGAAAACGACATCGACACGACCCTCCAGCAACTCATTACTGGTGTCGAAGAACCCTATTCGCCTCATCTCGATTCGCATGGCAGGAAGCTTGTCGACTGCTGCCGCGAGGATCCTGGTGGTCAGGGGGCCAGCGCCCGCAGCAACCATTCCGATACGCAGAAGCCTGCCGTCAACGTTTCGCTGCTGCCTGTCCGCCCACGCGAGCAGGTGATCGTGATCATCGCGGACACGCCGGGCGAGGGGAAGAAGCTCTAGGCCCGCAGACGTCAAAGAGACTTGCCGGGAGTTGCGCTCGAACAGCTTGGTCCCCAGCGAGGCTTCAAGCTTCGAAACCTGCTGGCTTAGCGAGGGTGTAGCAATGCCGAGGGACGCAGCAGCTTTGCCGAAGTGCAGCTCATCGGCAAGCGTGCAGAAGTACTTGATGACGTGGATGGGGACTTCCATGGCTCAATATTAGGCCGAGACTAACGATGCTTAGGACATTCGTGCTGGTGCAATCGTGAGGCATGGGCAAGACTTGAGGCACATGTTTACAAGGAGGTAGCACCATGTCGATAGCGCAAACAGATTCGCATAGCGTGTCAAAACCACCCGGGAGTGTTCTCCCAGGAGCGCCGGCTCCTTTCTACCTCGCTAACGGCGAGGGGGAGAAGTCGATCGTCTTCGACCAGCTCTTCACGATCCTGCTCTCGGGCGACGAGACCGAAGGGCAATACGGTGTATTCACCGTCGATGCACCGAAGGGAGAGATGATTCCGCCGCATCTGCACACCACTGCGCACGAGATCTTCTACGTCGTCGACGGCTCCATCACCGTCTGGATGAACGACCAGAAGGGCTTTGAGGGAAAGCGCACGCTCGCCACCGGTGACTTCGGTTTCGTGCCTCTCAACACTGTTCACGCCTTTCGCATGGAAGCGACCACTCGCATTCTCGGAGTCAACACGGGAGGTTTCGAAAGGTTCTTCCTCGACATGGGCACACCTGCACCGGCAGACGCGATGGGTCCACCGCGCGTGCCCTACATCACCCCGATAGAGCAGATGCTTGCGGCCGGCCGCACGTTCGGCACGGTCTTCATGCCAGACTTTCGATTCGAGTGACACAGTCAGCTCACCCGCAAGGCCTAGCACGAGAGATTCGCGATGTGCCATTCAGCGTGCACCCGGGCTATCGACCCGTGTCTCTCGATCTGCATCTGCCGGCTGACGCGCGGGCGGTACCCGTTGTGCTCGAGCTTCACGGCGGCGGGTGGCGCGTCGGGAGCCGGGCTGTCTTTACGCCGCTCGTCTCTAAGGAGCGCTCGTTCGACAGGATCGTCGCCGCTGGCTTCGCGGTCGTCGCTGCCGACTATCGCCTGAGTGGTGAGGCGCACTTCCCGGCGCAGGTTGACGATGTGCTTGCCGCGCTTGACTGGATCGACATGCACGCAGAGGAATTCGGGCTCGACGCCTCCCGCGTCGTGCTTTGGGGAGGATCAGCAGGGGCGACACTTGCGGCGCTCGCTGCGATGCGGCGACCGCAGGCTGTTCGAGGGGTCATCGATTGGTACGGGCCGGCAGACCTGTTCGAGATGGCGGCGTTCACTGCCCAGAAAGGGGTTGATGGTGCGGGAACGTCCCGAGAAGATCTCTGGCTGGGTGCACCCGTTCTTTCCATACCCGATCGTGCAGCCGCCGCCAGCCCGGCCCGCCAGGCGGCGGCTGGTTTGCCGCCGTTCCACATCGCGCACGGCAGCGCAGACACCGAGGTGCCCCCAGTGCAGAGCGAGCTATTGGCCGACGCGCTTCGAGCGGTCGGGGTCGACGTGGAATTACACCTGGAGCCCGGAGCCGGGCACTTCTGGAAAGGCGCCGACGATGACGCAACAGCCGCACTGTTCGATCGGGCTATTGCCTTCGCCATCAGGGTGACCTCGTAATCCAATCCACATAGAATCCAACTCCCGCGCCTCGAACACGCGGGCCTATCGGCAATATGCCTCAAGGCGAAAAGCAATCATTCTCGGCGCGAAGCCGCCGATCATGGTGTTGTTGGATCTGTATCTCACGTCGATCGGAGTGGATTCCGTCGGACTCGTCACAGACTCTTTCGACAACTACGACAGGGTGCGTCGAACGCGTTCTAATTGCGTGGTGCATGGTCTTTTGTGACTGCGGACCTGGAGGGTATTGAAGTGAGTATGGTTTCGTCGCGAGTCGCGATTATCACGGGTGTGGGGAGCCCCGGGGGGGATTGGCTTCGCTGCTGCGCGTCAGCTGGGTATCGGAGGAGTTCACGTTGTCGTTACGTCCACGAGCGAAAGGATCTTTGAGCGTGTTGCCGAGCTTAGCGCGCTTGGCGTGGATGCAGTCGTCGTGGTCGCTGATCTGACGACTTCGGGTGGGGTGGCTTCAGTGAGTGGTCGGGCTGATGAGGTCAACGGGTTTTGGCCCATGGGCCGCCCGGGTCGGCCTGACTAGGTCGCAGATGCTATTACCTTTCTGTCCAGCGATGGGGCGTCGTACATCAGTGGACAGGTCTTGGTCGTCGACGGGGCGAACTCAATCAATGAAGAACGCGGAATACCGTGAGCCCATTCCGGGCACCCCGAAAGCCGTACGATCTGATTGCTGGGGTACACCGGCGTGGTCTGGCAGGGTTGTTCCCTGCCCAGGTGCACTTCACGGAAAGTCGAGGCCGGTCTTCTCGAGACTTCGCACGTCGCTTCGTCCTATATCCTCCTTTGTTGAATAGACCAATTGACGGCGCAACAATGAAAAGGTGTAACCCGATGACCACTCCCGCCGACAGGCCTAAACCCACTGGGCAGCAGTTCGAGTTGCGAGGTGCGAACGGCCGTATGACTGCGGTTGTCACTGAACTCGGAGCCATGCTGCGCGTTCTCGAGGTTGACGGTGTTGCTCTCATCGAGGGGTTCGATGCCGGTGTATATCCGGAGTACTGCGCTGGCTGGATGCTGATCCCGTGGCCCAATCGCGAGCGCGACGGGCTCTGGTTCGACGGCCCTATCGAGCGTCAACTTCCGCTGACCGAACCTGACCGAGGCAATGCACTGCACGGCTTTCTCTTTGACCTCGTACACACGGTCGTGCGACGCAGTGATTCTTCGATCACTCTGCGCGCGCTCATCGATTCGAGCGAAGCGTATCCGTTCGACCTCAGGGTCGACACGACATTCACCATTGGTTCGTCATCTGGCCCTCTCAGTGAGGTCGGACCAGGGGTAGAAGCGAGCGAGTTCGCGGGCGACTCGCCCGCGTCCGGTAAAGCACAGCCCGTGCTGACGACCACCCACGCCATCACCAACACGGGCCAAAGAGACGCCCCAGTCGCTATCGGTGCGCACCCGTACTTTCGCATAGGGGACGTTCCTACCGAGCAGTTGACGGTCACCGTGCGTGCGGCCTCGCGGGTCACCGTGGATGATCGGCTGAACCCGACGGGAACGGAGGCCGTCTCGGGGACTCGGTACGATCTCTCTCACGGAGCGGTCGTGGGTGAGCTCGACCTCGATACGGCCTATTTCGATCTCACATGTGACGCAGATGGGCGTTTCCGGCACACAATTGCCGCACCCGACGGTCGCCGCGTCGAGCTTTGGGGCGACGAGAACTACAACCAGGCTCAGGTGTTCACAACAACATTCTTTCCGACGGCAGACGGCGTGGGTTGGGCACTGACTGTGGAGCCAACAACGGCGCCACCCGATGCCTTGAACACGAGCGACAGCGTGCACTGGATCGCTCCGGGCGATACCTGGACCAGTTCGTGGGGAATCGACTTCGCCGCGACTGCACTCTTTGCAGGCGCCTTGGCGAAGTGACGTGCGGGGCCAAATGCGCGCGACGCCCCAGCGGGAAGGTCTGAGTGACACTCAAGCCGCTGCTATCGGGTGGCAGAGGCGAGTGCACAGTCGACGAGACGAAGGGATACGCCCGCGTTCACGAGTGGTCTTACGCCGTCCGGGCTTTGAAGCGCGTGAGGGATTTCAGTTGCGCAGTTGAGCTCCGGGTGATGAGGGGCGCGACGATGGGGTTTTCGCTGGTGAAGTCCGTGTTTGTCAGAGTCTTCAGCACCCGATTCATGATGAGGTGCCCGAGAGCCTCAAAGTCTTGTCGAACGGTGGTCAGGGGAGGTTGGAAGTGTTCCGCTTCGGGAATGTCGTCGAAACCGACGACGCTGATATCCTCCGGCACCCGGCTGCCTCGTTCGATGAGAGCGTGGATGAGCCCAAGTGCCATTTGGTCGTTGGACACGAAATACGCCGTTGTGAGTGCGTGATCCGGGATCGACAAGCCAATGTGGTACCCGCTCAGGGCCGTCCAGTCACCGATGGCCGGGTCGCGCGCGACAAGGGAATGCTCGGCGAGTTCTGAACGCCAGCCTCTAACTCGCTCGAGGGCATCCGGTGAATCGCTCGGACCTGCGATGTGGCCGATTTCGTGGTGTCCGAGTTCGATGAGGTGGCGTACAGCGCCGCGGGCGCCGGAGAACTGATCTATCGAGACGCTGTCGCGGCCGGGTGGTGCGCTCGGGTCGACGGTGATGAGGGGCACTCCGATCTCGAGCTGGTAGGCCGTGTCAAGGATGCTGCGGTGCGTTGAGATTATGACGATCGCCTCGACATTCTGGCGCAGCAGCGACTCAATCGCCTCCCTGACCCGAACGTTGGTGGCGGAGAGGATGCTGACCATCAGAACGGAGTAGCGGGCTTCCTGGGCGGCCTCGTTGACGTGCAACGTTGTGGAGGAGGGTCCGTAGTCAGCAGCCCCTATCGTGATGACTCCGATGATGCGGGAGCGTCGGGTAACCATGGCGCGGGCCGCCGGGGATGGTGTGTAGCCGAGTTGCCTTATCGCCTCCTCGATTTTCACCCGAGTGGCGGGTCGGACGTTGGGGAGGTCGTTGATCACTCGCGAGACGGTCTGATGGGAGACACCGGCCAGACGCGCGACGTCGAAGATGGTGGCTGACCTGGCCCGACCGCTTTGCTCAGCCACCATTCTCCTTCCTGATCAAGCTGTGTGTGTATTCCCCATTATGCCGAGGCGTCGCATCTGAACAGTAAGGCGTACCTATTCTGCTGCGCCGTACGCGATGATCTCGAGCAACCGATCCTCCGAAAGGTCGTCATTTTCGAGCATTGCTTCTAGCTTTCCTGCTTTCATCACCCCGATACGGTCGCTGACCCCGATCAACTCCCGAAACTCAGCGGAGATCAGGATCACCGACATCCCGTTCGCCGCGAGCTCAGTGACGAGGCGTTGGATCTCGGCTCTCGAGGCCATGTCCACTCCACGGGTGGGTTCATCGAGAACGAGCAATCGCGGAGCGAGAGCGAGGAGGCGCGCCAGGAGAACTTTCTGTTGGTTGCCGCCTGAAAGGGTCGACGCTTTGGCGGCCGGATCCCGTGGGCGAATGTCTAAGGCGGCGATGTAGCTCATCACGAGCTCATCGCGATGCCTTCTGGGAAGCCGATGGAGCGAACCGCGTTCGGCCTGCAGCGCCAGCAGGATGTTGTCGCCAACCGACAGTTCGCCGATGATGCCATCGAGAGCGCGGTTGTCTGACGAGTAGGCGACGCCGCGTGACAGGGCGCGGGAGGGTGTATTCAGCAGTGCCCGCCGATCGTCTATCTCGATCTGGCCGCAGTCGGCTTTCTCTATACCGGCGATCAGTCGGGCAAGTTCCGACCGTCCCGATCCGAGCAGACCAGCGATTCCCACAACTTCACCTTCGGCGACAAACAAGTCGAAGGGTGAGACGACACCCTTCATGCCGATGCGGCGGGCGCGGAAGAAGGGCTCAGGCGCGCCCTGCATACCCTCCATGTTTTCACCTGAACTTTCGGCCACCAGGGCCCGAGGAGGGTGCGAACGAACGCCGGTCATCTTCTCGACGACGTCGATACGCAGGATGTCGCTGGTGAGGAACTCGCCGACGCTTCGTCCGTCTCTGAGGATCGTCAGTCTGTCGGCGACCTCGTAAACCTGCTCCAGGAAATGAGAGATGAAGAGCACGGCGACGCCACTTCGACGCAGGGCGTGAAGCACCCGGAACAATTCGGACACCTCATTCTGGTCGAGGCCCGAGGTCGGTTCGTCGAGGATGAGGATGTCGGCTTTCCCGGCAAGAGCGCGTGCTATCGCGACCAGCTGCTGCTCGGCCAAAGAGTGCGCACCCAGCGGTGATCTCGGGTCGATATCGAGCCCAAGTTCGCGGAGGGAGCGGTTCGCATCGCGACGCAGCCGCCTCCAGTCGATGCCGAGGGCCTTGTGATGCTCTCGTCCCAGCATGATGTTCTCCGCAACGCTGAGATTCGTCAGAAGCTCTATCTCCTGATGGACGGCCTGAATGCCGGCGCGTTGCGCATCAGACGGTGATCTGAAAGACACTCCGATTCCCCGAACCATCATGCTTCCGGCGGCGAGGGAGTGAACCCCGGTGAGCGCCTTGACCAATGTTGATTTGCCGGCCCCATTCTCGCCGATCAGAGAATGGATCTCACCCGCGAACAGGCGAAAAGACACGTTGTCCAGAGCGCGGACCCCACCGAATTCGACGGTGGCATCACGGAGTTCAAGTACCGGGGTGTCAGTCCGCATCGACTCTCTCGCTTCTATCTTTTGGGTCGAGCGACCAAAACCCGCTGCAGAACAACGAAAACCAGCAACAAGCCGCCTACAACGATTTTCGTCCACCAGGAATCGACACCGATATAGGTGATACTGATCTCAATCAGACCATAGACCATGACGCCGAAGAGCGACCCGATGATGTATCCGCTGCCGCCCGTGAGAATGGTGCCACCGATGACTACCGCCGCGATGGCGTCGAGTTCCATTCCGATGCCGGTGAGGCTGTAACCCGAGCCGGTATATGCCGCGAAGATGAGCCCGGCGATCCCGGCGCAGGTTCCGCTGATGATATATACCGCAATACGTGTCTTGGCCACCTGAAGGCCCATAAGGCGGGCTGATTGTTCGTTCCCGCCTATCGCGTAGACGCTTCGCCCGAACCGGGTGTACTGCAGAATCCACACCGACACCAGCACGGTGACGAGGGCGATGATGACAGTGGGTGTCACGAACCAGCCGCCTCCGATCTGAAACCGGGTTCGTTCGAGCCAGATGACCGCCGGGTCCGTGATCGGAATCGACTGCAGGCTGACAACGTACGCGAGCCCACGAGCGAGGAACATGGCGGCCAGCGAAGCGATGAAGGCCTGGATCTCGAAAATTTGCACCAGCACCCCCACAAGCGCCCCGATCACGCTGCCGCTCAGTACGATGGCGGGGATCACGATGATGGCCGGCCACCCTGTTTGCAGAAGCTCAGCTCCGAAGATACCGCTGAACGCGACGACCGCTCCGACGGACAGGTCTATGCCCCCGGTCAGGATCACATAGGTCATGCCAACGGCCAGCACGATCAGGTAGGCGTTATCGAGGAACAACGATGAGATGAGGCGACTCGTGAAGAAATTGCCAAAGATTGTCTGGCCTGCAATGAACATTGAAAGCAGAATCACCGACGTGGTTAGCACCGGCAGCCATGCCGAGAGCCTCAGCTTCCATCGGGGTACGCGTCGCTGGAATCGCGCGCGTGGTGGCACGGTGTCGATGACGGGTGCGGCGGTCATACGGTGGCGCTCACTTTCACAGAATCGGGGTGCACGGTGAGGGGAGTCGTCGTACGCCGGTTCGTCAACAGCACCCTGACTCTTCGGGACTGCAGCAGACAAACCGCGATGACTACCATCGCTTTGAAGAGTGGGGTCACAGCGGGGGGAACCCCGAGGAAGGTTACGGTGGCTGTGAGCGTCTGGATGATCAGCACTCCGACCACTGTTCCAGAGAGCATGAATTTTCCCCCAGCGAGGGAGGTTCCGCCGATCACAACTGCGAGGATCGCATCGACCTCGACGTTGAGCCCTGCGTTGTTGGCGTCAGCGGCCATGATGTTCGAGCTGTAGATAATGCCGGCGACACCCGCCAGGAGACCGCTGAACCCATACACGATCCAGATGATGCTCCTGGACTTGATGCCGGCCAGTCTGCTCGCCGTCGGGTTGATACCGACAGCCTCGAGAAGAACACCGAACGCCGAGCGGCGAACGAGAAGAGCGGCTGTCGCCACGGCGAAGAGGGAGACGTAAAACGGTACGGGTAATCCGAAGATGTAGCCGGAGGCGATAAAGGAGTACGGTGCGCTTGTGATGGTGGCGATCTGGCCCTGGGTAATGAGCATTGCGATACCTCGGCCGGCGAGCATGAGCACCAACGTCGCGATGATGGGCTGGATACCGACGACAGAGACGAGAAAGCCGTTCCAGAGGCCCAAAATGAGCGAGACGCCGACGCCGAGGCCGATACCGACACCGACTGTCACCGGGGATTCGGGTGACCCCGAGTTCGCTATGAAGCTCAGGGATACTGCGCCGGAGATAGCGATGATGGCGCCGACGGAGAGGTCGATGCCCCGAGTCGCGATCACGAGTGTCATGCCGACACCGACGAGCATGAGGGGGGCGCTGTTTCGGAGGATGTCGATCAACGACCCGTAGAGTTCGCCGTCGTTGACCGTAATGCTCAGAAAGCTCGGGCGGCTGACGGTATTGATCAGGATCAACGCGATGAGTGCGACGACGGGCCAGAAGAGTCGGTGGCGGGCAACGGTTTTCATTCGCCACCTCCGATAGCGATGAGTGCCACGATGTCATCCACGTTGATGCCTTCCCTGTTTGTGATCTCTGCCACTATTTTGTGGTCCCGCAACACGCAGATGCGTTGCGACAGACGGACGACCTCGTCGAGTTCCGATGAAATGAACAGCACGGCCATGCCGTCTGCAGCGAGTTCGGTGATGAGCCTCTGGATTTCGGCTTTCGCCCCCACGTCTATTCCGCGCGTCGGCTCGTCAAGAATGAGCACTTGCGGCGCCGTGGCAAGCCAGCGTGCGAGCAACACTTTCTGCTGGTTGCCCCCGGAGAGATTGCGAATAAGCGCTTCCGGATCGGCGGGCCTGATGTTCAGCGCTGCGATGTACTTCAGCGCGAGTTCATCCTGCGCCTGCCGGGTCATCGGTCTGGCCCATCCACGCTTGGCTTGAACGCCGAGCGCAATGTTCTCCCGGATCGTCAGGTCACCGACGATGCCCTCCGCTCGCCGGTCCTCCGATGAAAACGCGATGCGCTGATCGACCGAGTCACGCGGTGTGGCAAGCCGCACGGGTTCTCCATTGACGAACGTTCGACCCGAGTCGGCCCGGTCTGCTCCGTAGATCGTTCGAGCCAATTCCGTGCGGCCAGACCCAAGGAGCCCGGCCAACCCGACGACCTCGCCCGAGAACAGGGCGAGGTCCGCGGGTTCGACGCTGCCCTTTCGCGTAAGGGCCGAAACAGCCAGAACCGGATCGGTCTCACGGGGGCGCCTCTCGTGTGCGACTTGCTCGCCCAGCGACTCCAATTCGCTGAATTCGCGTCCGAGCATCTTCGCCACAAGGCCGAGGCGATCGAGCTCGGCCGGCACATATTCCCCGACCAGCTCCCCGTTGCGCAGAACGGTCAGCCGGTCAGAGATCTCGTACACCTGATCCAGGAAGTGGGAGACGAACAAGATGGCGACTCCCTCGGCTTTCAGAGCGCGCATCACGTCGAAGAGCTTCTCCACCTCAGACTGGTCAAGGCTCGACGTCGGCTCGTCAAGAATCAAGACAGACGAGTTGATCACCATCGCCCGGCTGATGGCGATGAGCTGCTGCACGGCGAGGGAGTGGCTAGCAAGCGGCGAGCGAGGGTCGATGTCAAGATTGAGACGCCGCAGGTGTTGGGCTGCGGCGTCGTGAGTAGCAGACCAGTTGATACCCCAGAACCCTCGCTTCTCATGACCCAGCATCACATTCTCGCCGACCGTCAGGTTGATACAGAGGTTGACCTCCTGATAGACAGTTGAGATGCCCGCCGCCTGAGCATCCGCGGTTCCATTGAAATCACGTTCAACCCCGAGGACGACGATCGTGCCAGAATCGACGGCATATACACCCGTCAACGCCTTGATGAGCGTAGATTTGCCGGCACCGTTCTCTCCCATCAACGAGTGCACCTCGCCGGCTCGAAGGCTGAGTCCGACATTCTGCAGAGCCTTGACGCCAGGAAACTCAATCGACACGTCGCGAACCTCAACAACGACTTCTGGGGCAGACATCTCTCTCCTTACTACTTCGGTTAGGGGTGCGGGCCGATATCTCGGCTCGCACCCCTAACCGTTCGGGTTGTCAGTACTGGCGCGTGGGAAGGGCAGCGGTTGCCTGCGCCTGGTCGAATGCCTGATCCTTCGCCAGGTAGAGCTTGTCGACGGTTTCACCGGCGACCACCTTCTTGACGATGGCGGCGACCTGATCGCCGAGCAGCGGGTTGCATTCGACGACGTAGTTGAATGCCCCATTCGACAGCGCCGTCAAGCCATCTTTCGTGCCGTCGATCGTCACGATCTGAATGTCCTTGCCCGGAGTGAGGCCGGCGGCCTTGATGGCGTCGAGCGCACCCAATCCCATGTCATCGTTCTGGGCGAACAAGACGTTGATGGTCTTTCCGTACTTCTGCAGAAAGCCCTCCATGACCGTTTTTCCTTCGCTGCGCGTGAAGTTGCCGGTCTGCGAATCGAGAACCTTGACATCGCTGCCCACAATCGCCTTGTTGAAGCCTGTCGTGCGGTCGTTGGCTGCGGATGAACCGGTCGTCCCTTCGAGAACGACGAGGTTCGCCTTCTTGCCATTGAACGTGTCAGCAACCCACTTTCCAGCAGTCTCCCCTTCCTTTTCGAAGTCGTCGCCCACGCGGGTGGTGTAGAGATTGGGATCGGAGTCGACCGAACGGTCTTCGAGAATGACGGGGATCTTGGCATCTTTAGCTTCCTTCAGCACGTCATCCCATCCGGTCTCGACAACCGGTGCGAACACGATCGCACCCACACCCTGCGTGATAAAACTCCGGATGGCTGCGATTTGATTCTCTTGCTTCTGCTGTGCGTCGGAGAACGTCAGCTTGAACCCATTCGCGTCGTCGAGCGAATTCTTCAGCGACGTCGTGTTGGCCGATCGCCAGCCACTCTCTGCGCCGACCTGAGAGAACCCGACCTTGACCGGGGAACTGTCCGACCCAGAACCGGAACCTGCGGTGGACCCGCCGCCGACGGTGGTCCCTCCGCTGGCGCACCCCGTGAGAACCAGCGCTACCGCACCAGCCAACGCCAGCATTCCTACAAACTTCTTCATTTCTAAACCTCTTCGTCTAGGTGGCGTCTCCGCCACGGTTGGTGCCCTTTGGCTCACTAACTGTGAACGCTAACATTCCGTGGCACAAGATCTTAAAGATAACAATTTGATCACGGCAGGCTTGATTTGTCCTGCTAGTCGCTCGATTTGTTTCGGGTCTTGACAGAAATCCGTTTCGAGAGGATTGTTCAAAGTGATCGCTCACATTCAATGAAGAATAGAGATGAAATGGATATTGTTCCCTCTCGTTCCGCACCTCGGCGCGGTTGGCTGGCGCGACGGGTCTTTGCCGTCGCGGCTATTGTCGGTTTGTTTGGGGCGCTGGCAACGATTGCACCCGCGGCGTCCCAGGCCGCTACCTCGCTACCTTGCGACATCTACGCCAACGCCGGAACTCCATGCGTGGCTGCACACAGCAGCACCCGCGCCCTGTTCGGAACCTACAACGGACCGCTTTACCAAGTTCAGCGGGCATCCGACAACACACTCGCTGACATTGGCCTTCTCGCCGCGGGAGGGTACGCCAACGCCGCAGTGCAAGATTCGTTCTGCGGCAACACCACCTGCACAGTCACGAAGATCTATGACCAGACGACGCGCCACAACGATTTGACCATCGAGGCCGCCGGCGACGCGGGGCCGGCCAACCGGGGCGTGCCCGCAGGCGCGCTGCCAGTTATCGCGGGAGGACACGCGGTGTACGGGCTGTCGTTCTCGGGACAGATGGGCTACCGCAATAATGCAGCCACGGGCACAGCAGAGAACGGGGCCGCCGAAGGGGCGTACATGGTGACATCTGGCACACACGTGAACGGGGCGTGCTGCTTCGACTACGGAAACACTGAACGCGTCAACAAAGACACGGGCAACGGTCACATGGACGCGATCAACTTTGGCACCGAACCATGGTTTGCGCAGAACGGACCCGGTCCGTGGGTTCAAGCGGATCTCGAGAACGGTCTCTTCTCCTCAGGCGCCGGATATTCCACGAATCGGTCGTACACCGGCGACGCATCACCATTCGTCACCGCTCTGCTAAAAAACAACGGACAGACCCGCTTCGCTCTGAAAGACGGCAACGCTCAGACCGGACCGCTCACTACCATCTACAACGGGGCCCTTCCCACGGCTACCGGCTACAGCCCGATGCATCAGGAAGGCGGGATCGTGCTCGGCACCGGTGGAGACAACTCCAACGGATCGATCGGCTCGTTCTTCGAAGGAGTGATGACTTCTGGCTACCCCACTGACGCCGCCGACAACGCGGTGCAGTCGAACGTGGTCGCTGTCGGTTACGGCGCATCGACTGGAGTCTCGGGATCGCTTGCAAACAACTCAGAAATGTCCCTCCGCGCGACAACGCCTGGATTCACCGACAACTACGTCAGACACCTGGCCGACGTCGCCGTCATCTCCCCCATCACGTCAACGAGTTCGGCCCTGGACAAGAGCGACAGCACGTGGATCGTCCGGCCCGGGCTTGCGAGCGGATCGTGCATCTCACTCGAGTCGCGATACTTCCCCGGCGACTTCCTTCGACACTACAATTTCGCAGTGCAGCGGCAACCGATGGACGGCAGCATCGTATTCAGAGCTGACGCCACCTTCTGCCCGGTAGCTGGTCAGAATGGCCAGGGCACCTCGTTCCAGTCTTACAACTATCCCGGCAAGTTTCTCCGCCATTACAACGGAAAGATATACATTGCAAGCAACGGTGGAGCAAACCCCTGGGATACAGCAACCCAGTGGGCCAATGACGTGAGCTTTATCGTAAGCACCCCCTGGGCCCCGTAAGCAGGTGGTGACCGCTGAATCCAGCCACCAAGCCGCGTACCCGACCCTCCCCACCCCGTGCGAATGAGGTACGGAGTGGGGAGGGTGACCTCAAAGTAGCCGAAAACAGATAGGCACAGGAGAAGTTCGCAGCATCGCGGATTGATCTGGCCACACCCGTGGCGGGCGGAAAGTTGAGGGTCAGCCCTACTTTCCGCCCACACCCATGAGACCGGAGATGAGCGATCGACGTGCGAAGAGGTAGACGAGGAAGATCGGGATGATGGTCAGGACGATCGCCGCCATCAGACCCGGAATGTTCGTGCTGTAATTCTGTCGGAACAGACTCAGCCCTACCGTGGCGACCATGACGTCCTGCGAGCGGGTGAGCACAAGCGGGAGCAGGAATCCGTTCCACGCGTTCAACATGGTGAAGACGATGATAGTGGCTATCCCCCCGCGTGAGAGCGGAATCACCAGCCGGGCGAATGTGCGGAACGAGTTTGCACCGTCGATCGCCATCGCTTCGTAGAGCTCGCCCGATATTTCACGCATCGCGCCAGTAAGGATGAGGGTCGAGATCGGGATCGCAAAAGCTGCCGTCGGAAGGATCACACCGAGGTAGGTGTCGTACAGACCCACCTGGTAGATGAGGTAGTACACCGGCAGTACCACGACTTGTGCGGGGATGGCCAGTCCAACGAGCATCGTGCGGAATACAGTTCGGATGAGCCGACTGCGGCTGCGCACGATGGCGAACGCTAGAGGCGGCACCACCAAGCACACAATGACCACTGTTCCAAAGGTGATGATTCCGGCGTTGAGCAGGAATTTGCCGAACCCGAGACCGATGGCATCGGCGAAGTTCTGAAGAGTGAACATCGTCGGAAGTCCGATAGGCCCTTCGCCCGCGTATGCAGCCTTACTTTCGAATGCCGCACGGAGCATCAAGTAGACGGGCAAAATGATGATCGCCAGCCATATCCCGGCGAAAATGCCGGCGAAATAGTTTGGTTTGGTGCGCATCAGACGCCTTCCTGGGAGCTTTCCATTTTCTCGAATCCTGTCAATCGCACCATGGCGATGGAGACGACCCCACAGATCACGACGAGCACGATAGCGACGGCGCTGCCGTAGCCGATATCAAAGGCCTGGAAGCCCTGTTCGTACATGAAGAACGGAAGGATCGCCGTCTTCTGGTTCGGGCCACCCCCGGTCAGAATGAAGATGAGGTCGAAGGTGGTGAATGTGCCCACCACGATGAGTATCACGTCGGTCACGATCGTCGCCCTCAGCTGGGGAAGAGTGATGCTGAAGAACTGGCGTACCGTGCCTGCACCATCTATTTCTGCCGCCTGGTAGATCGTACGCGGAATGGATCTCGCTGCGCCTTGGTAGATGAGGGTGTGGAGAGGGGTGGCGCCCCAGAGGTAGATGAATGCGATCACACCGAGTGCGCTCCATTGGTTGCCGAGCAGGTTGCCATCACCGAACAACCAGGGCAGAGCGGCCGGGATGCCGAAGTTGGGGTCGAGCATCGACGCCCAGAGTACCGTGACGGCGGCCGTGGACATGAGAAGCGGGACGAAGTAGATCGCAACGACGATCGCACGACCGCGCTGGTTCCCAGCTGCCCAGACTCCGATGAGGATCGACAGCGGGGTCTGTGTAACGACGGCAAGTAGCACCAGAATCAGGGTCACCGTCAGGCTCTGAAGAACCTGCGGATCCTTGAATAGCCTGACCCAGTTGTCCAGGCCAATCCAGGTCGGGGGCACGAGCCGGATTCCCTCGTAGGACGTGAACGAGAGATAGACGCCGAATGCCAACGGAACCAGAGCGAATAGCCCGAAGAACAGGAACGCCGGCATCGCCCACCCGATTCCGGGGCGGCCCACCTGTGGCAGGCCACCCCGGCGCCGGGGTCGTGAAGGTGCCCGAGTCACCGCCAATTTCTCGACGACGGATGAACTGGTCATCTTCGACCACCTTTCATTTTTGAATCATTGTTACGGTGTTTGCTTGGCGGTCAGTTCTTGAGCGCCTGCATCGCTGAGATGAATGACGCCTCGTCAGAGTCGCCACTGAAGTACGACGTCATCGCATTCAGCATTGGAGCTGCTGACGCCGTGGACACGGACTGGTCCCACGACAACTGAAAGCTCGGCGCTTTGGTGATGATGCCCAGCTGGAACTGCAGGAAAGACTGCGCTGACGGGGTCAGTCCCGGAGTGCTGTCGATCAGCGATCCTGCGCTCGTAGTGGGGGGCAGGTTGCCGATGGCGAGTTCGCCCTTGACGAAGTCGTCACCATAGAGCGCGGCCAAGAACTTAGCAACCGTGTCGGGGTACCGGGTATCTGCAGCCACGTTGTAGTAGTTGCTCAGGTTTCCAGCGAGGTCGTCTACATTGCTCCCGCCGACGGTGGGGAATGTCGTCCAACCGAGGTTGGTCGTTGCAAAACCGGGGTCATCGCCTGCGATGGTGCCGTAGTTCCAGTTGCCCATCAGCTCGTACGCCGCCTTGCCTGAACTAAGCAGTTTCGGGGACCCGTCGTTCGCGTAGTGTACCGATTGGTAATTGGTGCCGAAGGCTCCACTGTCGACCAGGCCACGAATATCTGCGAGGGCCTTCTTGGAAGCATCGCTCCCCCAGATGGAGCTGTCGCCGGCCAACGCCTTGGAGACGTCTGCGTTGCCGACTTCCCGCGTGTAGAAATACTCGTACCACATCAGAGTCGGCCACTTGTCAGCGCCGCCGAGGGCGATCGGCGTCACGCCTGCTGACTTCAGCTTGTCGATCTGACCGAGCAGGTCGTTGTAGGTGGTCGGGGGCTTCAGTCCTGCTTGATCGAGAACGGTCTTGTTGTAGTAGAGAACGACCGGGCCGACACCGCGCATAGGGACGCCGTACGATTTTCCGTCGACGACCTCCTCGTTGAACACCGAGGGCAGGAACGAGCTCTTAAGCTTCGGATCCTGGGCGATGAAGTCATCGAGGGGGTACAGTGCGTTTGCTGAAATGTAGGGCTTGATCCCCGCAGCCCCGTACGACATGAAAATGTCGGGGGCGGTGGAGGTTCCGAGACTGGAGCGGACATTCGCGGCATAGTCCACGCCGGCGCTGCTGCCCTTGTCTACGATGACTTTGACTTCGGAGGTCTTGTTGAAGCGATCGGCTGCGGCCTGCTCAACCGCTGCTGCGGCGTCGCCGAGCGCGTAGATATGGATCTCGTTTGCGGGACGGCTGAGGTTCGGCTTCGGTGTGGCACTGCTGGATGGCGCGCCCCCGGCCGAGCAGCCAGCGAGAACCGCTGCTGCGGCCACGATGGCCGTTGCGCTGAGAAGACGCATGCCGCGCCTTGATGAGTTCTTCATTGAACGCCTTTCGAATATCGAATTTGACTGTAACTGCGACGCCGCCGAAAGGACAGAGCAATTGTGGGCGGCAACTTTTGGTGCAGAGAATCACTCCGTGGTGGAACGATCCTCGACGAACATAGCTCGCGCTCGCCTCAATAACACTCCCTGTTTCACCGAAACTTTTTCGTGAGCATATTGACCCCATCTGGAGTCGGCGGGATATATATTTCTGGGGATGTGGTCGAAATGAGCATGTCCGATGGGCAGTCTGGATCCTTCACTACACAGACTCCAAAAAGTAAAAGTTTCGCGACATTCACGATCTTTCGTGAATGGGCCAGATCAGTGAGGACTGGATTGACAATGAAGTTTTCCCAGCAACAGGGAATCCTCAGTGCAGACAGCTGCGGCATCGATGGCTGAACCGGGGGGCGGCCACCGCACAACGATGAATGCGGTCGCCAAAGTGAGCGGAGTCTCCGTTGGGACGGTCTCCAAAGTGCTGAACGATCGTGCGGGTATTGGCGACGAGACGAGAACTCGGGTGCGCGAGGCCATCGACCGGCTTGGTTACGTAAGCATGGGACAAAGGCAGGCCGCACAGCACGCCGGTGCTGAGGTATCTATCGAGTTGCTGGTGCAACCGGCAGACGTGTCCAATCCGTACCTCGCAACTTTTCTCGGCGGAGCTCTCGAGTCGGCTGGCCTACTCGGAGCCGGGCTCGTGATCCGATCGGTCGAGATCCCCCGCGATTCGGAGCGCGAGTGGGCCAGATCACTGGCGAAGGCTGGTCGTACGGGCGTGATTGAGCTGACCAGCGGGTACTCGCAGGCACGCGAGCTCGCACTCCGAGGAGTGGGTCTTCCTATGGTGCTCGTCGATCCGATTGACGTCCCCCGCACTTCGACGCCCAGTATCGGCGCGACGAACTGGGCGGGCGGTTACGCCGCAACCCGCCATCTGCTGGACCTGGGCCACCGACGTATCGCCTACATCGGTGGCCCGGTCGGCGCTGCTTGTGACAACGTCCGGATCCACGGTTGGTCAGCAGCTATGGCCGAGGAGGGAATCGTCGTCGACGTTCGGTCAGTGCTCAAACACTCCTACACGTATGCGCACGGGTTGCAAGCGGCCACCCAGCTCCTGAGCCAATCGCCTCGCCCGACTGCGATATTCGCAGGGAGCGACATCACTGCGATGGGCGTCATCGAGGCGGCCCGGCAGGCCGGGATACATGTACCGACTCAGCTCAGCGTGGTGGGATTCGATGACACTGTGCTGGCTGCCGCTTCGTCTCCTCCTCTCACCACAGTGCACCAGCCGATCGCGGACATCGGGCGACAAGCCGTATCGACGCTGTTCCGGCTCGCCGGAGGAGAGTCCCTGGCTACGAAGCGGATCGAGATGGCGACCTCCCTGGTGATTCGAGAGTCCACCGCCGCTGTTCCACTGAAAGGCAACAAATGACCAGCATCGACGATCAAATTGCGCCCAGTGAGGTTTGGCACGACCGCGGGCTCACTGCCCACGACCGTGCTTCAGCACTGCTTTCGCAGATGACTTTCCCCGAGAAGCTTCAGCAGCTTGGCAGCACGTGGCCCGGTTCGGAGAACCTCGAGGAGGCGGTTGCGCCACTCCAGGATAGCCACCAACTTGCAGCACCTTTCGATGAAGCAATCGTCGACGGGATCGGACACCTCACCCGGCCCTTCGGCACGGCACCGATCGAACCCCACGACGGCATGCTGCGACTCGCCGACCTTCAGCGCCAAGTCGTCTCGGCCAATCGATTCGGAATCCCAGCGATTGTTCACGAGGAGTGCCTGACCGGGTTCACCGCTTGGAAGGCGACGATTTACCCCACATCACTCGCTTGGGCTGCAACCTTCGACCCGGGAATCGTCGAACGCATGGCGCAGAACATCGGTCGGGACATGCACGCCGTCGGGGTCCACCAGGGCCTCTCACCCGTTCTCGATGTCGTGCGCGACTATCGCTGGGGCCGGGTGGAAGAGACGATGGGAGAGGATCCGTATCTCGTCTCACAGATCGCGGCATCCTACGTCACCGGGCTCCAATCGGAGGGTGTCATTGCAACCCTGAAGCATTTCGTCGGTTACGCGGCATCGCGCGGCGGCCGAAATCACGCGCCCGTTTCTGTCGGGCAGCGCGAACTGAGGGATGTCCTGCTCCGGCCATTCGAACAAGCCATCGTGCATGCCGGCGCCTGTTCGGTGATGAACTCGTATACAGATCTCGACGGCGTTCCTGCCGCAAGCGATTCCGCGCTCTTCACGGACCTCCTCCGCAACGAGTGGGGATTCGCTGGAACCGTGGTCTCCGACTATTGGGCCGTTCCCTTCCTCCTCTCGATGCACCGCATCGTCGCGACAAACGCAGAGGCCGGGGCCCTGGCACTCACCGCAGGAATCGACGTCGAACTGCCCCACACGGTCGGCTTCACCGCCGAGGCCGCCGAGCTCGCCGGTCGGGACGTGGTCGACAGGGCAGTTCTTCGCGTACTCACCCAGAAGGTTGAACTTGGGCTTCTCGATCCCGACTGGGCTGCGGCGGAAGCGGCCTGGGTCTCATTGGACTCCGATCACAACCGCCTCGTCGCCCGCGCAGTCGCCGAAGAGTCTGTTGTTCTTCTCCACAATCCGCAGGGTATCCTCCCGTTGCAATCACCCCTACGGATCGCTGTCATCGGCCCTGTCGCTAACGAAAGCGCGAGCCTTTTCGGGTGCTACGCCTTTCCGAACCACGTACTGCCGAACTTTCCAGAGGCAGGCCTGGGACTGGAAGCACCAACGCTGCTTGATGCAATACGCACCGAGTTTCCTGGCGCCCACGTCGACTTTGCCCCTGGTGTCCCCGTTCTTGAACCAGATGAGTCGGGAATCGCCGACGCCGAGGCGACTGCCCGTTCCGCAGACATCGTCATCCTCGCTGTGGGCGATCGTTCGGGAATGTTCGGCCACGGTACCTCGGGCGAGGGCTGCGACGTCACCAGCCTGGATCTCCCAGGAGTGCAGAGTGTGCTTGTCGACCGAATCCTCGCGACTGGCACCAAGGTCGTTCTAGTGACACTCTCCGGACGCCCGTATGCGATCGGAGGGTACGTCGAGAGATCGAAGGCTGCTGTTCAAGCGTTCCTGCCCGGCCAGGAGGGAGCCGGCGCGATCGCCGGTGTCCTGTCAGGCAGGGTTAACCCGAGTGGGCGCCTTCCCGTGCAGATCCCCGGAGACGCATCGGCGCAGCCGGGCACTTACCTGGCCCCGCCCCTCGCTCTCCGAAGCGACGGAGTCAGCAACATCGATCCCACACCCGCCTTCCCGTTCGGATTCGGGCTGAGTTACTCAACGATGGAAATCTCGTCGACCACCGTGTCAGCCGCGGTTATCGCGACCCATGGCGAGGTCATCGTGTCCGCCATCGTGCGGAACACCGGAAGCCGTCACGCCGTCGCTGTTCCCCAGCTCTACATGAGCGACCCGGTCGCGGAGGTCACTCGGCCGGTGCGCCAGCTGATCGGCTTCACGAGGGTGGCACTTGAAGCGGGAGCGTCTTCTGAGATCCAATTCGTCGTCAGCTCAGATCTGTTCGCCTACACCGGACGGGATCTGCGGCGCCGGATCGATCCCGGCGAGGTGCTGCTCCTCGTGGCTGAGAACGCCGGCGATTCACGTGAGGCGGCAGTCGTGCAGCTCACTGGGCCTACCCGATTCGTTGACCACACCCGAACCATGTCGACAACGGCCACATCGACGGTGTTGGCAGAATCCCTTTGACGGTCTGGAGCTCCACGCTGGCGTCCAGTTGGGAAACGGGGGCCATCGCGGGCACCGGAGTCGTCGGTGCACTGGTCTACGGAGAACCGTCCCGGCATGTCATTGTTCTCAGTCACGAACGCTTCTTCGTGCCCGCAAATTCCCGCCGGCCAGCGCCGGACCTCGCGCCGGCTCTGCCCCAAGCGCGTCTCGCGCTGGCAGAAGGAGATGAGAAAGCAGCCGCAGACGCAATCGAGCAGCGCCTCGTCGAGTTGGGGATGAACCCGGAAGAACTCGTCTGGACTGACCCGCTCGGCCCGATTGCCCAGCTGAGCTGGCAACCCGACCTGTCCGGCTTCTCCGACTACCAACGAGTCCTCCGCACCGACGACCTCGGCGCGGAGATCCGCTGGAAATCAGGTTCAGGGTGGACAGGTATCCGCGTCGACGCCACACATGGTGCCGAATTTTTCGATATCGAACTTTCCAGCGACACCGCTCTGACGGGCATCCTGACTCTGGAACAGGTTTCGGAGCGTCGTGCGGGAGCGGACACGGTGGAAACCCTCGACTACTCCCGCTTTGTGGCTACGACATGCTCAGTAAGCTCGACATCTCTCTCGGCTGCCATCTCGGCCGCCGGTTACGCACCCGAGACCGATATCACCGCGCGCGTTGAAGTCACCTCGACGCGTCGATTGGCGCCCACCGGGACCGGCTGGCGGGTCACCCTCGACCCGGGAGAACGGCTCTCGTTCCGCGTTGACGTGACGACAGATGGGGCAGGCCCACGATACGTCGACCCTGTGTCCACGGAGTCGCTTGCTTCATCGTCGTTCAGCCTGCTCGGGGCGAGCACCTGCGATCATGTCGAGTCGGTCTTCGGCGATGCGCATGCAGGCGTGAGGGCCGCAGTGCACCAAATGCTCGAGCTCGGGTACGCGGCAGGGCGACGCAATATCATCGCGTCGTGCGGAGCACTGCCTCCCACCCTTCAGGGAGTATGGCAGGGCACGTGGTCACCCGCCTGGTCTGCCGACTACACTATGAACGGCAACGTTCAGCTCGGCACGCTGGCGAGTGTGTTGTGGACCGGAAATCCCTCCCTGATGCGATCGCTGTTCCGAATGATCCGGCAATTCCCGGAAGATTTTCGCTCCAACGCGCGCGCAATCTACGGCGTACCCGGAATGATGCTTCCAGCCAGACTGAGCACCCACGGGCACGCAAACCACTTTAACCGCGACTTTCCACACCAGTTCTGGATCGGTCACGGCAACTGGTTGTTGCGCATGGCGGCAGACTACGTCCAAGTTACAGGCGACCGATCGATTATCGACGAGTGGCTATGGGAATACGCCGTCGAGATCCTGACCTTCGGTCTCGCTGTGGTCGCGGACGGCGACGGACATCTTTCGCCCTCTTACTCACCTGAGAACACACCGGGGGGAAGCGATAACCCGCTGTCCATTGACTCGACCGCCGACATCGGCGCTCTCCGCGACGGTCTCCGCGTCGGAGCATGGCTGGCGGGACTACGCGGGGACGAGCAACGTGCAGAGCAATGGACATCGGCCAGATCAGCCCTGCCCCCGTACCGGATCGCTGGCGACGCGACGCTCGCCGAATGGGGGGCCTCTGTGCCTGAGCGCCTCGAGCACCGCCATGCCTCACAGCTGCATGGCCTCTGGCATGAACCGGATGAAGCATTCGAGCGCCCGGAACTACGCGCGGCGGCACAGGCTACAGTGCGAGCGAAAGCCGCCTGGCGAGCCGAGGCCCCGCATGGCCCCCCGGGCCACCAAGAAATGGCTTTCGGACTCAGCTCAATCGCCCTCGCCGCAGCGGCACTCGGCGATGGCGAGACAGCCGCCCAATGCGCGTACTGGCTCGCGCTCGATCATTTCACACACGCCATGGTGTCAACCCACGACGCAGGATCGATCTTCAATCTCGATGCGTCAGGAGCATTACCCGCTGTAATCGCTGCAATGCTCGTCGCCTCTACGACTTCGACCATCCACCTCCTACCGGCGCTGCCATTGCTGTGGGAGGCGGGAGCCGCTAATGGGCTTACAGCCCGAGGCGGAGCTGTCATTCACGAACTACGCTGGTCACCGAGCACCCTGAGCTGCGACGTCGAACTGCGGTCAGAGGCTGCCTGGCTGAGGCCATCAACCACAGTGTTGCTCATGCCGAGAGCCGGCAACCTGCGCACCACCCCGCACGCTTCACAAACTAACTCGACAAGGGTCGAGATCGAATCAACGGGCCCACGTGTGCGATTGTGTTTCGACTTCGCGGATCAAACCTCTACCCAACCCGTCGAATGACCAGCTCGTTATATGAGTAAGGATTGACATTTCGACTTCCACTAGTCAGCGGACCGGCCGCCTCCGTCACCGAGCCTATCTCCGTGACTACTCGTGAGAAAGGTGCGCTGCCCCCGTCGTGACCCGTCGAGGACAGCGCAATCGTGGTCCCGAAAGTCAGTTGCGACTCCAGAGTTGGTTTGATGCGCTCGTGGTGAGGGCGAGACTCACCGACGCACCGTTTGTCGTTCCACTCGCATTCAGAACGAGCCCGCTCAGCCGGCTTGCTATCGAACCGTCGGCTCGAAGATCCCACTTCTGGCTGGCGTTCCCGTTGCAGCTCCAGAGAATCACCCGTGTGCCGGGCGAGGTACTGTCGGCCTCGGCCCCGAGGCATCCGCCGGCAACGCGGAGTTCGCCGCTGCGGGTCGGTGTGATGACCTGGTTCGCATTGCCGACACAGTCGTAGACCTGCACCTGCGACCCTGTCGCGCCATTTGGAACGTCAAGGCAACGCCCCGATGCGGCGCCTTTGAACGTCGATGGGCTTTCGAGAGGGACCAGCTTCCAATCCTCGGATCCGTCGCTCGTCGCTGCCTGCAGCGTGAGCGTCGTTCCGCGGACTCCGGCGCCCGCGTAGAGGGTGGTGTTGGTCGAGGACTGGAGCCGGATCGTGCCGTCTGCGTTGTCGAGAACGTTCCAGAGTTTGTCACCGTTGTTGTCATCGTTCCATAGCGCGAGTTCCGCGCCGGCGGATGTGCTGTTTTGCCAGATTCCGAGCGCTCTGCCTCCCGACTTGTTGAGCAGCGTGGTCTTTCCGTTGCCCTTGTCGGTGAGGTGCCAAAATTGGGTGTTCGAGTTCGTCGCTGAGCCGGACGCCTCGCTGACCACCCGTGCCCCACTGAAATCGCTGTCCTGCGACGTGTTCGCCGTGCCGAGAACATCGCCCGTCTTCCGGTTTACGAGTTGGTAGTACAGGCCGACCGAGTTGCCGAGATCGACTTCCCCGAATCCGATGGGTTGTGCGTAACCGAAGGTGCCGCGAAGGATCGCGACTCTCCCGGTCTGGGGAACGTAGGTCAGATTCCTGCTGTAGCCCTGACCTATAGACGTTCGCATACGCGTCCAGGCGCCAGTGCTGGATCCGGTCTCGTTCACGTACACGTCACCTCCATTGGCGTTTTCGTCGTTGTTGAACACGATCTCCCATGTGCCGTTCGGCCGCGGAACACTGATGAGAACCGGTGAGCCACCGTTATGGATCGATTGTCCTGCCGCAGTCCGCAGGGCGATGTTCGGTTTGTCCCAGAATCTGAGAGGACTGTCCGAAACCCGCGCACCGCCCTGCTCGAAGGTCATGAGCCATTTTCCGTCGGTTGTAGGAACCACGGTCGTCATGCCGGGGCGACCAGCGGAAGAGCTTCCGGCGACCTTGTCGGCCACATCCACGGTCGCTTCACTCCACGCATCAGTCGTACCACCGGACCAAGTCTTGTGTACGAGAATCTGGGTGACGGGGTCTGTAGCGGTAGCATTCGTGGGGTCGGCGGTCAGCTTTCCGGTAGTGGTGTCGTAGCTCGCATACTCGTTCTCATCGGAATAGTAGGCAATGAGCTGGCTGTTGTAGACCATCAAGTACGGCTCCCACACGGGATCGTTCTGCGCGTACGTGTTCTCATTTGCGTGCAGGGAGCCATAGGACCCTTCCCACCCGCCGGTTGCGATGATGTTGAGGAATTGCCAGGACGATCCCGAGCCTGACGTGTCTGCGTACAACGCGATTGCGACGTCTTTGCGGTCGCCGTCCTGTGTGGGAGTCCAGTTCGGGTTCGCGGCCTTCTGCTCCCTGTAGTAGGCGTCATCGCCGGAGACGACGCTTGCAAGAAGGAGCGTTCCCGCCTTCAGGGAACCGAGATCCTGGGGGAGGACATAGAGATATGGATTGGTCCAGTTGCTGGTGTACTTCGCAAACGCGGATTCTCTGGGTGTTCCCTTTGTCAACGTCGCCGGCGATGCGAGATCCGTCAGCTTCTGCCACGACGTACCGAAGTCATCACTCTTGTAGATCGGCATGGTTTGGCCCACAGGGTCACCGATGCTTCGTTCGAATGCCGCGACGAGGCGCCCACTGGGAAGCGATGCCGCCTTCGGATAGACAACAGCGTTGCCCTTATTCGCCTGAGCGGCCTCCGCCGCACTCGGCGAATAGACAATCCCTGGTGTTGGAGCGTAGGCCTGTGCAGATGGAGCTCCCACGAGAGCGATGCTGACGAGAGCCGCCCCCAACCCGAAGATCGTCACAACCTTCTGTGCCAGGAGACGAGGAGAGCCGATGGGAGACGGGCCTCCGATCGATGGATGAGAAATGCGAGTGTACGGCCGCCTCATTGCGCGCCCCTTTCGTTGGAAAACGTGTCCAACAATCTTCGCTCCCGAACCGGGTTCCGCTGCAAAAACCGAAAGAGTTTCGCAACCCCACAGCATCCCACAGAGGCCCATCGATGCACGTGATCTACTACGTCCTGACAGGGCCTGGGCACTGATCGTGAAAGCGATTGCGGCTCAAATTGCGAATGCTCGGCTACACGTCCGGTACGAAACAGCCCCGAGTGAAAGGGCGTCGACTCGCCGGTAGCTATTCCTGGTAACCCCGGCCTATGCCTTCCAGACCGTCTTCAGATTGCAGAACTCGCGGATGCCCGCCGCCGCCAGTTCGCGCCCGTAGCCCGAGTCCTTGATGCCGCCGAACGGCAGCTCGGGATACGAGACGGTCATGCCGTTGATGAACACGGCGCCCGCGTCGAGCTCGTCGACGAAGAACTGCTCGTCGTCGGCGTCGGTCGTCCAGAGCGCCGAGCTCAGCCCGAAGGTGGTCTGGTTGGCGATGCGCGCGGCCTCTTCGCGGGTGTCGGCACGGTAGAGCGTTGCGACGGGGCCGAACGCCTCCTCGAGCACGAGCCGCATGCCGTCGTGCAGGTCGGCGATGACGGTCGGCGGGTAGAACCAGCCTGCGCCGTCGGGGGTGGTGCCACCGGTGAGGATGCTCGCCCCGTTCATCCTCGCATCATCGACGAGCTCGGCGAGATCGTCGCGCCCCGACTTGGTGGCGAGAGGCCCTACCTGGGTGGCCGCGTCGAACGGATCACCGATCACGAGGGCGGCCATCTGCTCGGTGAAGAGCCGGGTGAAGGCGTCATAGATCTCGGTGTGCACGATGAACCTCTTCGCGGCGATGCAGGACTGCCCGTTGTTCTGGGTGCGCGCGGTGACGGCAGTGGCGACGGCCTTCTCGAGGTCGGCGCTCGGCATCACGATGAACGGGTCGGAGCCGCCGAGTTCGAGCACGGCCTTCTTGATGTTGCGGCCGGCGATGGAGGCGACCGAGCGGCCAGCGGGCTCGGAGCCGGTGAGAGTGACGGCCTTGACGCGCCAGTCGTCGAGCACGGCCTCGACCTCTGCCGAACCGATCAGCAGGGTGGCGAACGAGCCGTCGGGAAAGCCGGCGCGTTCGAAGAGCGAGCCGAGGTAGAGCGCCGACTGCGGAACGTTCGAGGCGTGCTTGAGCAGACCGGTGTTGCCGGCCATCAGGGCGGGTGCGGCGAAGCGAACGACCTGCCAGAGCGGGTAGTTCCAGGGCATCACGGCGAGCACGACACCGAGCGGCTCGTAGCGCGCACCTGCCCGGGAGGCGTTCACCGCGGCCGGGTTCTCGAGAGCTTCGTAGGCGAGAAAGCCCTCTGCGTTGTCGGCGTAGAACCGCATGTTCTTGGCGCACTTCAGCGTCTCGCCTTTCGCCTGCGCGAGCGGCTTGCCCATCTCGAGCGTGAGCAACCGCGCGACGTCGTCGACCTCCTGTTCGATGAGATCGGCGGCGGCGCGCATCCATTCGGCCCGCTGGGTGAAAGAGGTGAGGCGCAGCGCACGGTACGCAGCGTCGGCGAGGGCGATGCGCCGTTCGATCTCGGCGGCGTCATGCGGCTCGAAGGTCTGCTCGGTCACACCGGTTGTGGGGTTGATTGTTGCGATGGCCATGGTGTTCCTCTTATCTGGCTGTCAGTGTTGGCTGTTCGGTCGTGGGGTAAGGCTGAGAGTTCGGATGCCCGTGCGTCTGTTCAGCCGAGTTCGAAGATCTCGGGGTGCCGGGCGAGTTCGAGCCGTGTGCGACGGATGTGGCCGAGCAGCACGCGCCCCGCGTCATCGGAATCGCGCAGTTCGATCGCTCGCACGATCATGTGGTGCTCGTCGTGCACGATGCGGTTGCTGTCGCGATCGAGCCGCATCGAGTACGCGCGGCGGTAGTGCTGGGTCATGTTCCACAGCCGGTTGACGGTGTCACCGAGCATCAGGGTCGATGCGCCCGAATAGCTCGTGAGGTGAAACTCGCGGTCGAGCTGCAGAAACTGCGAGACGTCGTGCGTACTCGCCATCTCGACGGCCAGCGCATCGAGGTGTGCGATCGTCGCCTCGTCGAGATTCGGGATGCTGTACCCGAGCAGCAGCGGCTCGATGCGCTCGCGCATCTGGTACAGCTCGTCGCACTCGGCGAGGCTCACGTGCGAGACCCAGGCCCCGGTGTTGGCGACCAGGGTGACGAGGCCCTCTGATTCGAGCATCCGTAACGCCTCGCGCACCGGCAGCCGGCTCGCGTCGTGGTCTGCTGCGATCTGTTCCTGGCGAATGCGCTCGCCCGGGGTGATCTCACCGCGCAGAATGGCTTCGCGCAGTGACCCGGCAATGCGGGAGCTGGCGATTCCATCACGTGCGACTGTGGGCATGAGTGCGCCTCTCGGGGTTGCGGTCGGTGGAGGGAGCGGGCTATTCGGCCGGCCTGGCGGGGTGCCAGAGCACGACGGGGGAGTCGCGTTCGTAGGCCTTGCCGTTCGGGTAGCTCACCAGCTCGAACTGCATGCCCCATGGACTCAGAAAATACACCCATCGCTGCCCTTCGCTTGCATTGCGGGACTCGGTCGGATCACCCAACACCCGGACGCCGTTGGCTCGCAGGTAGGCGACGGCGGCGTCGAGGTCGTCGACGTAGAAGGCCAGGTGGTGCCCGCCGATGTCGCTGTTGCGCGGCTGCGGCAGGGCGCCGTCGGCCGCTTCGTACTCGAAGACTTCGAAATTCACGCCCGTGCCGACCCGGTAGAAGGTGAGCCTGCGCATGACGGTGCGCGGATGCACGTTCAGGTGTTCGAGCATCCAGTCGCCCTGCTCATGCTCGAACGGGCCGAGGGAGTAGACGCGCTCGGCGCCGAGGATGTCGACGAAGAATCGATCGGCTTCGTCGAGGTCCGGAACGGTGAAACCGATGTGCTCGGTGCCGCGCAGGCCGGGCAGTGCCATTCGGGACTCCTTTGTCAGTGGTTGGATCCATCTTTGCCGATATCCGCATGTTTCGCCAGCGATTTGTCCAATTGGCGTTGTAATTGGATTCAATCTGTGCGTATTCTTTCAGTACTGCGGCGCCGCGTGCCCGCAGACCCAGTCAATGGAGAGAGGGACGATGCCCAAACAGCGCCGATTGGATCCAGCACAGCCATGGATTCAGGTCACCACCACGGCAGCCGACTGGAAGGCCGCCGACCCCCAGCTTCTGGCCGCCATGCTGGCCGAACTGCATCTCATCCGCGCGTTCGAGGAGACCGTGCTCGAGCTCGCGGGCGAGAGCCTCGTTCACGGGCCCGCCCATTCGAGCATCGGCCAGGAGGGCGGGGCGGTCGGCTCGATCGTGGGTCTGCGCTCGACTGATGCGATCAACGGTTCTCACCGCGGCCACCACCAGTTTCTGGCGAAGGCGTTGACGCACGTCACCGGCTCCTCGTTCGATCTCGCGAACCTCGTGACCGACGAGGTGCAGACCGTGCTGCAGAAGACGCTCGCCGAGATTCTGGGCCTCGCGCAGGGCTACTGCGCCGGTCGCGGTGGCTCGATGCACCTGCAGTGGTTCGAAGCGGGCGCGCTCGGCACCAACGCGATCGTGGGCGGTGGCGTGCCGCTCGGTGCGGGCAATGCCTGGGCGCAGAAGCACGCGAAGACCACCGACGTGACGATCAGCTACTTCGGGGACGGCGCCGTGAACATCGGCTCGGTGCTCGAGACGATGAACCTCGCCTCGGCGTGGAAGCTGCCGTTCGCCTTCTTCATCGAGAACAACGGGTACGCCGTCTCGACGAGCGTGGCCGAGTCGACGGGTGAGCCGCGGCTCTCGGCGCGAGGGCTCGGCTTCGGCATCCCCTCCTTCCGCGTCGACGGAATGGACCCCCTCGCCGTTCACCTCGTCACTCAGATGGCCGAGCAGGTCATGCGTTCGGGCGGCGGCCCGGCTGTGATCGAGGCCGAGGTCTACCGCTTCTTCCATCAGAATGGGCCGTACCCGGGCAGTGCCTTCGGGTATCGCTCCAAAGACGAAGAGGCGACCTGGCGCGCGCGCGACCCGCTCGAGCGAGTCGCGAAGGAGATGATCACCCTCGGCCAGATCGACCAGGCCGGCGTGGCCAGCGTGCGCGCCCAGGCCCAGGCCGCCATGAAGAAGGCTGTCGCCGAGCTCGTCGAGGCCGACCCCGAGGCGCAGGGCAAACGGCGCATCCGGCCGGAACTCTGGCCCGACACCGATTTTGTGAACGTGGGCGTGCGTGGCGACACCAGTGAGCTGGCGGATGCCCGAACCCTCGACCCCCTCGACTACACCGGTGAACTCGTGACCTCGAAATTCGTCGATGCCGTCTCGGGCGTGATGCGCCGGCGCATGGAACAGGATGACCGGATCGTGGTGCTCGGCGAAGACGTGCACAAGCTCGCCGGAGGTACGAACGGCGCAACGAAGAACCTCAAGAAGGAGTTCGACGACCGCGTGCTCGGCACCCCCATCTCGGAGAACGCGTTCGCCGGTCTCGGCGGGGGAATGGCGCTCGATGGGCGCTACCGGCCGGTGGTGGAGTTCATGTACCCCGACTTCATGTGGGTGGCTGCCGACCAGGTCTTCAATCAGATCGGCAAGGCCCGCCACATGTTCGGCGGGGTGAACCCGGTTCCGCTGGTCTTGCGGACCAAGATAGCGATGGGCTCGGGCTACGGCTCGCAGCACCTGATGGACCCGGCGGGCATCTTCGCCACGAGCCCCGGCTGGCGTATCGTCGCCCCTTCGACGGCGGCCGACTACATCGGGTTGATGAACGCGGCCCTGGCGCTGCAGGATCCCGTGCTCGTGATCGAACACGTCGACCTCTACTCGCAGCTCGACGGGATCCCTGCGGGAGACCTCGACTACCAGCTGCCGTTCGGCAAGGCCGGTGTGCGCCGCGAGGGCAACGACGTGACGGTCATCAGCTACCTGTCGATGGTGCGTCATGCACTCGAAGCGGTGGAGCTGACCGGGATCGACGCTGAAGTGATCGATCTGCGCTGGCTCGACCGGGCATCCATCGACTGGGAGACACTCGGAGAGAGCATTCGCAAGACGAACGCGGTGCTGATCGTGGAGCAGGGCGCGCAGGGCACCTCGTATGGCGGCTGGCTCGCCGATGAGCTGCAACGGCGGTTCTTCGACTATCTCGACCAGCCGATCGAGCGGGTGACCGGTGGCGAAGCCAGCCCGAGCATCTCGCGGGTGTTGGAGCGTGCCGCGATCGCGCGCACCGAAGAAGTGGTCGAGGGCCTCGAGCGTGTTCGGCGCGGAATGGGAGCGAACTGATGTCGACGATCATCCGCATGCCAGAGGTTCTGGCCAATACGAGCGAGGCGTCGATTCAGACCTGGCTGGTGAAACTGGGAGACCAGATCGCTGTCGGGTCGCCGCTGGCCGAGGTCGAGACCGAGAAGGCGGTCGTGGAGTATGCGGCTGAGACCGGCGGCACCGTGCTCGAGCTGCTCGTGGCAGAGGGTGACTCGATCGCTGTCGGTGAGCCGATCGCCGTCGTGGGTGAGGTGGGCGAGCAGCCGGCGACCGCAGCGCCAATAATCTCGTCTCCCGCGGCTGCTGCTCCTTCGTCCACGGCAGCTGAACCACCCGAGCCCGAGACCGCTCCAGAGGTCGAGACGCCGGCGCTCGAGGGCCTGCCGACGGTCTTGCCGCCTTCAGCTCCGGATGCCCGGGCGACAGCCGACTCTGCCGAAGTAGCCGATGATGCTGCGGTGAGGCCCGGCGCCGCGGGGGGGCGCCTCTTTGTGAGTCCCATCGTTCGCCGTCTCGCGAGGGAACGCGGTCTCGACCTGTCCCAGGTCAGAGGGTCTGGGCCAGGCGGGCGCATCGTACGCCGCGACATCGACGGTCTTGCCACGACTCAGGTCGCCGCCGTGGCCGGGGCCGTTACTGAGCCGAGTGCTGAACAGGCTGCGGTTGCGGTTGCTCTTCCGGTCGCTGTGGCTGCGCCGGCTGCTCCCGCCGCTGTCGTTGCTGCGCCCGCCGCCCCTGCTACCGCCGTGGCTACTCCCGCTCCTGCGGCTCCAGTGGTGGCTGCACCAGCGCCAGCTGCACCGGCCGGGGCGTACGAGGAGATCCCGCACACCGGAATGCGCCGGGCCATCGCCAGGCGCCTCACCGAGAGCAAGTCGACGGTGCCGCACTTCTACCTCGTCGCCGATTGCACTGTGGATGCCCTGCTCGAGCTGCGGGCGCGAGTGAATGAGGCGTCACCGGTGAAGATCTCGGTCAACGACTTCGTGCTGAAGGCCGCTGCAGCCGCGTTCACCGACGTGCCAGAGGCCAACGCGACCTGGGGAGAGAATGCCATACGGCGGTACTCCACCGTCGACATGTCGGTCGCTGTGTCGATCGACGGCGGGCTGGTCACGCCGGTGTTGCGGTCGGTCGAGAAGATGGCGCTCAGCGAGGTGTCGAGAACGGTCGTCGAGCTCGCCGAACGCGCCCGCGCGGGGCGATTGAAGCAGCACGAACTCGAGGGAGGCAGCTTCGCGGTGTCGAACCTCGGCATGTACGGCGTCACGGAGTTCTCTGCCATCATCAATCCGCCGCAGTCGGCGATCCTGGCCGTCGGTCGGGCTCGGCCGCTGCCGGTCGTCGTCGACGGCGAGCTCGCTGTTGCCACGGTGATGACGGTCACGATGTCGGCCGATCACCGAGTACTCGACGGGGCGCTCGCGGCACAGTGGCTGGCAGCGTTCGTGCGGCGCATCGAGAACCCTTTGAGCATCCTCATCTAGCTCTGCGAGGGGCGCGAGTACCGCAGTGCGGCCGGCACGGTCTTGTTCCCGTGCCGGCCGCACAGGCCCGACCCCGTGCCGGGCGCGTCAGGACGAACGGCTCCGCGTGATCTCGGCGATCGCCGACCAGTCACGGTCGGCGATCTCGGGGTCGGCCAGGGCTGCATCGAAGAGCTCGTGCAGCACAGCTGCGGTCGGCAGCGATGCCCCATTCCCTGCGGCAGCCTGCTCGGTGAGCCTGAGATCTTTGAGCCCGAGCGCGACGGTGAACGATGGGTTGTAGTCGCGCGCAGCAATGGCCCGGCCATACCCGGTGTAGGCGCTGCCGGTGTAGGCCGCATCGGTGAGAATGTTCACGAAGGTCTGGCCGTCGACCCCGCCGCGTTCGACGAGGTTGATCGATTCACCCAGGGCCTGCAGGGTATGGATGAGGTTGTAGTTGACCCCGATCTTCACCAGGTTCGCCGTGCTCGGCCGGGCCCCCACGCGCCACGTCGTCTTTCCGAGCACGTCGAGGAAGGGCTGTGCACGGTTGATGTCCTTCTCGGCTCCGCCGGCGACGATGTTGAGCTGCCCCGCCGCTGCGACGGGCGGTCGACCCAGAACGGGCGCAGCGACGTAGGCCACCGAGGCGCTCGCGTGCCGCTCGGCGAGACGGTCGGCGGCCTCGACGCTCACGGTCGCCATGTTGATGTGCAGGGCATCCGGTGGCGCGGTTGCGAGCACTGCCGCGGTGAAGACGCTCTCACATGCCGCGTCGTTCGCCAGGATCGAGATCACGATACCGGCCTGTAGGGCTTCGTCAATGGATGCTGCGGCCACCGCGCCGTGGGCGACAAGCTCGTGCACGGCGGCAGCCGACCGGTTCCACACGTGGACGGTATGACCTGCCTCGATGAGCCTCTTCGCCATGACCGATCCCATGGTGCCGAGTCCGAGGAATGCGATGTCTGCCATGGGTGTGCCTTTCGAAGAGCGGGGAGGCTGGGAGTGCGCGCCGACAACTCGGGCTGCACGTACACAATTTGATAACGGTGTGTAGTTGAGCTTAACATCTGTGCGTCTTTGGTATACATTCAAATCCGTGGTTCTCTCCGGCTGAGACCGGGTTCCGCACAGCCCATCATCGAGTACACAGGAGTACGCGCATGCCCCCCAAGAGAATCGCCTTCGTTGGAACCGGTGCGAACGGTGCCGCCATCGCCGCAGACCTCACGCGGGCGGGGCTCGACGTGACGTTCATCGAACAGTGGCCGGCCCACGTCGAAGCGATGCGCACGAAGGGAATCCGCGTGCAGATGCCCGCCGAGACCGTCGTCACTCCGGTCACGGCGATCCACCTCTACGAGGTCGCGCAGCAACGGCGACACTTCGACATCGTCTTTGTGCTGGTGAAGGCCTACGACACCCGGTGGGCCTGCGAGCTGATCAAGCCGCTGGTCGCTCCCGACGGCCTCGTGGTCGGCCTGCAGAACGGCATGTCGCTCGACGACATCGCAGACATCGTCGGCCCGGAGCGAACCATCGGGGCGGTCATCGAGGTGGCCGGCAATATGTATGAGCCGGGTGTGGTCAACCGACAGACCCCGCCGAGCGGTTCGTGGTTCGCGCTCGGTGCCTACGATGAGTCAGCCCGCGGCAGGGAGCACGAGATCGCCGATGTTCTCGGTCACGCGGGCACCGTGCAGGTGTACGAGAAGGTTCGCGCCGCAAAGTGGGGCAAGCTGATCGTGAATGCCGGCGAGCTGGTGCCGTCGGCCATCCTCGGGATGCCCCTGGCCGACGTCGTCGAGGTTCCGCGCATGCATGAGTTCATGCTGCAGGTCTGCCGTGAAGCCGCTGACGTGGCTGTGGCCTCCGGCATCGAGCTCGTGCCCATCTTCGGACTGCAGAATCTCGATCTGAACGACTCCCACAGCTATGGCAACTCGCTGCTGAATGCGGTGCTCGAGCGGTACTCCCTTCCCGACACCAAGACCACCGTGTTGCAGGACTGGATCAAGGGACGGCGCAGTGAAGTCCACGAGATCAACGGGCTTGTCGTCGAGCTCGGACGGCGTTTCGGGGTCGACACCACGGCGAACACCGTGACCGTCGAGGTCGCCCGGCGGATCGAGGCGGGCGAACTGAAGGAACAGCCGGCCAACGCTGCTCTGCTGACGGCTGTGCTGGCCCCGTCTGCTGCCTGATGAGCAGATTCTCATCACGTCTGGCCGATGATTCTCGTTCTGCTCTTGTGAACGCGACGAAGACTTTGTACAGTGACAGTGAACATTCGCTCGAACACCGCAGTAGGCGAGTGGCAACCCAGGAGAAATCATGGCTGACGCAATGACGCGCGACGCACCACGACTGACGAGTGCACGATTCACCGTCTCGAAGGGTCTGATCACCGTCGGCAGCGCAACCGTGCTTCTGTTCGTGATCAGCGGGGTTCTTGCGCCTTCGAGCATCTCGGGGACCTCGCTGTCTGGCATGCTCCCGATCGCCTGTGTGCTCGCGGTCGCGGGCCTCGGCCAGATGCTCGTGGTGCAGCAGGGCGGCATCGACCTCTCTGTGCCGGGCATGATCTCACTGACCGCTGTGATCGTCACCCACAATCCCGACGGCAACGATGCACTGCTGATTCCGGCGATCGCGCTCGCGGCGACATTCGCCGTGCTGGCCGGCTTCGCCAACGGTCTCATGATCGGCAGACTGGGTCTCAACCCGATCATTGCGACACTCGGCACCAATGCGCTGTTGTACGGTGCAGACCTCGCGATCTCGGGCGGCAGGCCCCGCATCACCACCAAGCTGATGCAGACGATCTCCGGCGGACAGACGCTCGGCATTCCCAATTCGGTGTTCTTCGCCATCGGAGTGCTGCTCGTCGTCACACTGTTGGTGAAGAAGACAGTGGCCGGCCGTCGCTTCGAGGCGGTCGGCGCGAACCCGGAGGCCGGCCGCGCCATCGGGCTGCGTGTGAGCAGCCATCGCACGCTCGCCTACGTGTGGGCCCAGCTCCTGTACTGCCTGGCCGGGGTCATGATCGCTGGCATCACCGCGCAGCCCTCTGCTTTCGAAGGCGACAAGTTCCTGCTCCCGTCTGTGGCGGTCGTCGTGCTCGGTGGTACCTCGCTCCTCGGCGGGCGGGGCTTTCCGCTCGCAACGGTCATCGCAGCGGTGTTCCTGCAGCAGCTCACACAGTTCGTCATCACGCTCGGCGTCTCCACGGCCATCCAGACCCTTGTTCAGGCTGCCGCGCTCGGGGTGGGCGTCTCGCTCTACACCGTCAACTGGAGAGCCGTCTTCGCCCGTTTCTCACGCACTACCCGCGCACCTGTTCCTGCAGGCGCGATCTAACACCTAAGAACTTCGGTCGACAGGCCGGAGCGTGACAGAGGCGTCACGCCCACATTGGAGGAAGAAAATGAAACCTCGCACCAAATTTGCATCCGTTGCCGCCCTGGCAGCGGCAGCGGCCCTCATCCTGACCGGATGCGGAACCGCGGGCGGCGCAGCGAGCGGCGGCAGCAGCGCCGCCGCCGGCGCAGTCACCCACGTCGAAGGCGCACCCTCGTGGTGCGGCACCAAGCCCATCTCGTTCGCCCTGCTCGACGGCTTCGGCGGCAACAGCTGGCGTCTCGTCACGACGGCCTCGGGTAAAGACGAGGCCTCGAAGTGCCCGAGCGTCACGAAGTTCACCTACGCAGACGGCCAGGGCTCGACCGAGAAGGCGAGCTCCGACATCAAGGGCATGGTCGCCAGTGGCGTCAACGCGATGGTCGTGTTCCCGGATGCCGGTAAAGCGGTTCTCCCGGCACTCACCTCCGCCTACACGGCCGGTGTTGTCACGGTGCCGTACCGCGTCGACCCAGGTGGACAGGCCGGTGTCAATTTCGACAAGTGGATCGGTGACGACTTCACGAACGACGGCACGAACTGGGCGAACTGGATCCAGAAGAACGTCCCTGCTGGCGGAAACATCCTCTTCCTCGGTGGCCCGGCGGGAAACAGCCAGAGCACCGACGAGTACAACGCCATGTCGAAGGTTCTCGGTAGCACGTACACCTTCATCGGTGAGACCCCGTTCCAGCCCACCAACTGGGACCCGACGCTCACGCAGCAGCTGCTGACGGCCGACATCGCCAAGTACCCGAAGATCGACGTCATCGTCTCTGACTTCGGCCCGACCCTCGTCAGTTCGCTTCCTCTGTTCCCGCAGAGCGGCCGCTCGATTCCGGCCCTGGCCACCTCTGACGGCAACTCCCTGAGCTGCTTCTGGGAAGACAACCACGCGGCGAACCCCGACTTCAAGCTGATGACGGTGGCGACAGGTAACGACAACGTTCGCCTGGCAGTCGACTATGCGGTCGCGAAAGCGACCGGCGGCGAGATCCCGACCGACGATTCGTTCAAGGGCCCGATCTTCGAAGACTCTGTCAGCCAGCAGCCTCACGGCGTGCAGTGTGACAAGTCCCTTCCTGGCGACGTCTACCTCTCGGCCCAGATGCCGGGAGCCCAGCAGGCGACTCTCGGAAAGTAGCGCACCCGCGCTGCATCGACCGATAGCCCTCGGTCGGGCCGGTCGCTCCTGAAGCGACCGGCCCGACTGCTCTCTCACCCACGACATTTCAAAGGCGAACCGTGAACACCTTCCAGGAAACCGAAACCCCGACACGCCCCGCCACCCTGGCGATGTCGGGAATCTCGAAGTACTACGCCGGCGTCGCGGCGCTGACAGACGTTTCGGTCGAGATCCACCCCGGCGAGGTGCACGCTATTCTCGGCGAGAACGGTGCAGGCAAGTCGACGCTGATGAACATCGCATCGGGCCAGACGCCCCCGAGTTCGGGTTCGATCGCTATGGGCGGGCAGGTCTTCGACAGTCTCACCCCGACCCTCGCCGGCAGCCTCGGTGTGGCGATCGTGCACCAGCACCCTGCGGTGCTTGGTGACATGACCGTCGAAGAGAACCTGCGGGTCGCCTTGCCGAGTTCCGTCTTCTCGGGCCAGGGTGACTCCGACGCTGTCGCACAGTCGCTTCTCACCGGTGTCGGCCTGCACGTTCACCTGAAAGACCGCGTCGAGACCCTCACTCTTGCCCAGAAGCACCTGCTCGAGATCGCCAAGGCCTTCGCGCGAAAGCCGACGCTCTTGATCCTCGACGAACCAACCGCCCCGCTCGGCCGCGAGGCCGTCGACCTGCTCTTCGGTCGTGTTCGTGAAGCGGTGGCCGCCGGTACCTCGGTCGTCTACATCACGCACCGCCTCGCAGAGGTGCGCGAACTCGCCGATCGCGTCACAGTGCTGCGCGACGGCAAGGTGCGCGGCACCGCGAACGTCGACGAGATCACCGACGATGCACTGCTGGCCCTGATTGTGGGCCGCACGCTCGAATCGACTTTTCCGGCAAAGATCGACCTGCCGATGGATGCCCAGCTCAACTTCGATGTCGCCGGCATCTCTGGCCCGGGGTTCGCCGACGTCAGCATCGCCGGCCGCCGAGGCGAGATCATCGGCGTGGCCGGTGTCGTCGGCAACGGCCAGAGCGAACTGCTCAGGGCACTCGCAGGGCTCGAGAGCTTTGACGGCACAGTGACGATCGGCGGCACGGCCTACACTCCCCGTGAACTGCTGCATCGTGCCGCCTTCATGCCGGCCGACCGTCATCGCGAGGGGCTGATGATGTCGTTGAATGTTCGCGAGAACGCAGCCATCTCAGCGCTCAAGAAGTTCCGGTCGACCTACCTTCTCAGCCGGGGCAAGGAACTCGACGCGGTGACCGAGTCGCTCACCGAGCTGTCGGTCAAGGCACCGTCGCTGGATGCACCGGTCGGTGCCCTTTCCGGTGGAAACCAGCAGAAGGTCGTGATCGCGCGAGCCCTGCTCTCTGATCCGGTGCTTCTCATCGCCGACGAGCCGACCCAGGGCGTCGATGTCGGTGCGCGGGTGGAGATCTATCGCATTCTGCGCGAGGCGTCGGCCAACGGCATCCCGGTGATCATCGCCTCGTCTGATGCAAAAGAGCTCGAGGGCCTGTGCGACAGGGTCATCGTCATGTCGCGTGGCCACCTCGTCAGAACACTCTCCGGCGATGAGATCACCGAACAGGCCATTGTCATGGCCGCAGTGAGCTCGACCACCCATACCATCCAGCTCGCCATGGACGGCAAGACGAAGGCGCGGTCGACGGGGTTCCGTCGTTTTCTCCAGGGCGACTACGCACCGTCGGCGCTCCTGGTCGCGGTGATCGTCGTTCTGGGCGGCTACGTGCTGACGCAGAACCCGCAGTACCTGGGCAGCTTCAACATCTTCTCCATGCTGATGACGGCCTGCGGGCTGGGGGCCATCGCTCTGGGTCAGACCATCCCGTTGCTTCTTGGGGGCATCGACCTCTCGGTCGGGCCCCTGGCCGGATTTCTGGTCGTCATTGCCTCGTTCTTCGTCAATGACGGCGCATCTGCGGCGACGATCGCGCTCGGTCTTCTCCTGATGATCGCAACGGCGGCAACGGTGGGCCTCGTCAATGCGGTGCTGATTCGCTACCTCAAATTCACGCCCATCGCCGCAACCCTGACCCTCTACATCGCGCTGGGCGGGTTCGCCTTTCTGTTGCGCGACACCCAGGGGGGCTACATCAACACCGATTTCACCAAGAATCTCTCCACGTCAGTGGGGCCGATCCCGGTGGTCTTCATCGTTCTGGTCGCGATCGCCCTGCTCGCGGAGTACTTTCTGCGCAAGCGCCGCTGGGGCTGGAACCTACGGGCCGTGGGCTCGAACGAGGAGTCAGCGCGCAGCGTCGGTGTTCCGGTCAACCGCACGGTGATTCTCGGCTACGTGCTGACCTCGCTCTTCGTGTTCCTCGGTGCGATCATCCTGATGACCCAGATCGGCATCGGCGACCCCGCAGCAGGATCGAGTTACACGCTCACGAGCATCACTGCCGTGGTGCTCGGTGGAACAAGCCTGTTGGGCGGCCGCGGCACGTTCATCGGCTCGCTTCTCGGGGCCATCCTGCTCACCCAGGTGCTCAATGCGACCACTGTTCTGGGGCTCGGCAGCGTGTTCCAGTACGTCTTCCAGGGCCTTCTCATCCTCATTGCAGCGATCGTGTACTCGGTTGCCCGCTCGCGTAGACGCAAGGCAGCGGCATGATGTCCGGCTGATCGGCTGATCGGCTGAATGGCTGCACGCTTCACCTCAGACACTCGTATTCCTGAAGGGAATCTCATCATGACCACAGCAACCTTCGGCACCAATGCCGTCGATTGGGAAGACCGCATCAACTTCGACCGCTTACGCACCCAGCGGCTCGCGAAGCTCAAAGCCGAGCTTCAGACCTCGGACCTCGGTGCGGTGCTCGCGTTCGACTTCTCGAACATCCGCTACATGTCGGCGACACACATCGGCACCTGGGCCATGGACAAGCTGATTCGTTTCTCGCTTCTCACGCGCAACAGCGACCCCATCGTGTGGGATTTTGGGTCTGCCGCCAAACACCACCAGCTCTACAACCCCTGGCTGTCGACGACGACGGCCGAGGCCGACGCAGACCCCCATGCGCCCCACCACGGGGCGGTGAAACCGCGGCTCGAATCGGGCGCGCGTGCTGGCATATCGACCCTGCGCGGTGCTTTCAGCCCCGACGCCGAGATCGCCGAAGGGGTGGCCAAGAAGATCAAGCGTGAACTCGAGAAGTTCGGCCTGCAGAACGAGCCGCTCGGCGTGGACGTCATCGAGCTGCCCATCCTCTTCGCCCTGCAGAAGGAGGGCATCACGGTGGTCGACGGCCAGCAGGTCTTCCTGCGGGCGCGAACGGTCAAGACGGGCGACGAGATCGCCCTGCTGAGCCAGGCCGCGTCGATGGTGGATGCCGCGTACGAGTCGCTCTACGAATTCCTGCGGCCGGGCGTGCGGGAGAACGAGGCCGTCGGGCTGGTCTCGAAGGTGTTGTACGACCTCGGCTCTGAGTACGTGGAGGGCGTCAACGCGATCTCGGGTGAGCGCTGCTCGCCGCATCCGCATGTCTATTCCGATCGGCTGATCCGCCCCGGCGACCCGGCGTTCTTCGACATCCTGCACAGCTACCAGGGGTACCGAACGTGCTACTACCGCACCTTCGCGGTCGGTTCGGCGAGCAGTGCGCAGCATGATGCCTACAAGATCGCCCGAGAGTATATGGACAAGGCGATCGCGCTGGTGCGCCCCGGCGCGACCACAGCAGACATCGTGCGCGTCTGGCCGAAGGCGCAGGAGTTCGGATTTCCCGACGAGGAGGCGGCTTTCGCGCTGCAGTACGGCCACGGCGTCGGCCTCTCGATCTGGGAGAAACCGATCTTCTCGCGGCTGGTCTCGCTCGATCATCCGGAGACCCTCGTCGAGGGAATGGTGTTCGCGCTCGAGACCTACTGGCCGTCAGCCGACGGCATCGGGGCCGCCCGCATCGAGGAGGAGCTCGTCGTCACCGCGACCGGCTGCGAGGTCATCACGAAGTTCCCAGCCGAAGACCTGCTCGTAGCGGGCCAGCGCTACTACAGTGTCGGGGGTGCCCTGCCGCTGCTGCGCAACTCGCAGTCGCACCTGAACACGGCCGCCGGGCGCGGCGAGGTGGTCTAGTCGATGCAGACGGAAGGAGCCGGATCATGAGGGCGGCTGTCTACCACGGCGACCACGACGTTCGTCTGGCAGAGGTGCCAGCACCCGAGCGCAAGCAGGGTGAGGCCCTCATCAAGGTGCTGCGTAGTGGCATGTGCGGCACCGATGCCACGGAGTGGAAGGCCGGGCCGATCATCTTTCCGATCGGCCTCGAGCACCCGGTGAGCCACCACAGCGGGCCGATGATTCCCGGCCACGAGTTCGTCGGCGAGATCGTCGAGACGGGTGCCGACAGCCGTTTCGCCGTCGGCGACCTCGTTGCGAGCGGGGCCGGCATCTCGTGCGGAACGTGCGCCCGGTGTCTGGAGGGCCGCACCAACCTCTGCCTGAACTACTACACGCTGGGCCTGAACGTCGACGGCGGAATGGCCGAGTTCGTCTCCTGCCCCGAGCGAGCGCTCGTCGCCCTCCCGCCCGGGCTCTCGCTCGACCTGGCAGGGCTCGCCCAGCCGCTCGCCGTTGGCCTGCACGCTGCCCGGCGTTCGGGGGCCGTCGACGGCGACACGGTGGTGATCATCGGCGCGGGAGCGATCGGGTCGTTCGTGCTCGCCGGCGTCACCTCGCTCGCCCAGGTCGACGTCACCGTGATCGATTTCGACGGCCCCCGGCTCGACCGGGCGCTGAGGCTCGGTGCGACACGCGTGGTCGCTGCGGGGCCGGATGCCCGGGCATCCGTTCTCGATGCAGTCGGCCCGCGCGGCGCCGATGTCGTGATCGAGGCGAGCGGGGCACCCGGCCAACTCAACCATGCGATCTCCCTCGTGCGCAACGGAGGCACGATCCTGCAGGTGGGGCTGCCGTCGTCTGAGCAGACGGTCGACATCCACGCGCTGGTGATGCGCGAGATCACCGTGCGAACCACGCTCGCCCACGTCTGCGGCGACGACCTCGGGCCGGCGCTTGACGTACTGTCGTCGACGAACCTCGGCCCCGAGTTGCTCGAGGGGGTGCTGCCGCTCGACGACCTCGCTGCCCAGCTCGAGCGCCTCGCGACCGGCAGGCTCGACGGCAAGGTGCTGTTCGACCCGACGCTTCGTGCAGCGGAGCACAACCTGGCAACACCAACCACCACACAGAAGACGAACGAACAGAACGAACGGTGAGCGAAAAATGAAGGCAGCAGTATTCCACGGGGCACACGACATCCGCGTCGAAGATGTCGGCACACCGCGGCCCCTGGCTGGCGAGGTCCTGCTGCGCCCCTACTGGTGCGGTATCTGCGGAACCGACCTGCACGAGTACGCCATGGGGCCGATCGTGATCCCGTCGAGCCCACACCCACTCACGGGCGCCACTGCACCGCAGGTGCTTGGCCACGAATTCTCGGCTGAAGTGGTCGAGCTGGGCGCAGGAGTGACGAACGTCACCGTTGGCCAGCGCGTCTCGGTGATGCCGCTGCTCTACTGTGGCCAGTGCTACTACTGCCGCAGGGGTCTCAATCACCTGTGCCGGTCGATGGCCTGTGTCGGCCTCAGCTACCAGTCGGGAGGCATCGCCGAGCTCGCCGTCGTACCCGCTACGCATGTCAGCGTTCTGCCCGACTCGATGACCGAACTGCAGGGCGCGCTGGTCGAACCGGGTGCCGTCGCCGCCTACGGGGTCGACACCGCGCAGGTGCGTGCTGGCGACACCGTGCTCATCACCGGCGCGGGCCCGATCGGGGCGCTCGCCGCGCTCTATGCCTCTTCGCTCGGCGCGAACATCTTCATCTCAGAACTCAACCCGACGCGGGCCGCGCTGGCTGTGAGCCTCGATGTGGGCGAGGTGCTCGACCCGTCGAAGATCGACGTCGCTGCGTGGCTGAAGGACCACACGGACGGCATCGGCGCCGACGCCGTCATCGAGTGCTCGGGCAACGAGCGGGCGCTGCAGACGGCGATCGCCGCCGTGCGCTCGGCGGGCCGTATCTCGCAGACCGGGCTGCACACCAGGGCCGCGGCCATCGACCCGATGGTGCTCTCGGAGCACGACATCACGCTCTCGGGCACCTGGTGCTACCCCGTCACCGACTGGCCGCGCATCATCGACCTCATCTCGCGGGGCCGTTACCCGGTCGAGAAGGTCGTGAGCGCCCAGATCTCGATGGACGACATCGTGGCCAAGGGCTTCGAGACCCTGCTGTCGCCGACTGGCGACCAGGTGAAGGTTCTCGTCAACGCACGCTGACACGTCACGCGGATGACGCATCGCATCCCTGAAACTTCGAGCTGAACATCGACAGGAACACCATGAAGGCATTGCAGTACGTCGACCAGAACGAACCGCGGGTCTCCGAACTCGCCGTTCCCGAGATCGCCGACGACGAGGTGCTCGTCGCGGCACGCTCAGTGGGCGTCTGTCACTCCGACATCGACCTACTCGAGGGGCGGTACATCATCCCGTTCTCATACCCCATCATTCCGGGGCACGAGTGGTCGGGCGAAGTGGTGCGAGTGGGGTCGAAGGTCACGCAGTTCGCTGCCGGCGACCGTGTGGTGGGTGAGTGCGTCATCGGTGACGACCACTTCGGGTTCTCGATCAGCGGGGCTGCGGCCGAGTTCTTCGTAGCCAAACCGGCGTGGCTGCATCATCTGCCCGACGGCATCTCGTTCACCAATGGCGCCCTCGTCGAGCCGTTCAGCGTGGCCTACGCCGGGCTGATGCGGGTCGGCAACGTCAATGCCAGCGACGTGCTGGTGGTGTTGGGTGCCGGCCCGATCGGACTGGCGGTGACTGCCGCCGCGTCGGCTCTCGGAGCACTCACGATCGTGGTCGAGCCCTCGCCCGAACGCCAGCGCGCCGCGCTTGCCCTCGGAGCGGCCGCGGCTGTCGGCCCCGACGAGATCGAGGCCGCGCTCGCTCTCCGGTCGGGAGGGAGAGGCGCCGACGTGGTCGTCGAGGCGAGCGGTCGACCCGATGTCATGGCCCGCGCGCTCGAACTCGCGGCCTTTCGCGGCAGGGTGGCCTACATCGGCATCGATGTCGGGCGGGAGGCGCCGGCGAAGCTGGGCCTGATCCAGTCGAAAGAATTGCGTATCACCGGCTCGATCGGCTCGCCGGGGGTGTGGCCTGAGACCCTTCGCTTCCTCGCCCAGACCGGCATCGACCTGAGCCCGCTCGTCACCCAGCAGTTCGTCGTGGACGAGGCTCTCGACGCTCTGGATGCTGCACACCACCCGGCCACGACCATCAAGGCGCACATCCAGTTCACGGGCTCGCTGCCCCAGTAGTCTCGCTGCCCGGGTAGGGCGAATGACGAAGCCCCCGCGATCATCCGGTCGCGGGGGCTTCGTCATGCTCTGGAGGGTGTGGGTCAGGGCAGGATGCGCGCAGCCCGGTAGCGCTCGAGCTTGTCGACGAAGCTGTCTGGGGTGACGCGAAAATTCAGGAACCCGGCCGTGCGGCTCTTACCCATGTCGGTGAGGCATTCGATGTTGCGCCCGAGGTCGCCGTCGCTGTGCCACCACGAGGCGAGTTTCGTGAGGTCTGGTTCGACGAGGTCGTACTTCGCTGCGATGACCTTCCAGGAGTCTTCCATGCCCGCCATCTGAACGGTCAGGGGCCGGGGGGCGCTCTCGAAGCCCGCCCACTCGACGCCGAAGATGCGGGCGAGGCGGGGCCAGAGCCAGCGCCAGCGGAACACGTCACCGTTCGCGATGTTGAACGCCTCGTTCTCGCCCTCGGCGTGGGTGCTGGCCCAGATGAGCTGCTCGCCCAGCAGATCGGCGTCGGTGACGTCGGTCACTCCGTTCCACTGCGTCTCGGAACCGGGGAAGGTGAAGACGAGGCCGAGCTCCTTGCAGATGGTGGCGTACACCGAGAGCGTGAGCACCATGTTCATCGCATTGCCGACGGCGTAACCGAACACGGTGTGGGCGCGGTGCACGCTCCAGGTGAAGCCGTTTTTCTCCGCCGAAGCGAACAATTCGTCTTCCTGGGCGTAGTAGAAGTTCGGGGAGTCGAGGCGAGGTTCGTCTTCGTGGAACGGCGTGTCGGCCATCACGCCGGTTGCGTAGTTGTCGAACGGCCCGAGGTAGTGTTTCAGCCCGGTCAGCAGGGCGACATGGCGCACCGAGTTCTCGGGCTCGAGTGCCGCGAGCACGTTGCGCACCATGGCGCTGTTGACCCGGATGTTCTCGGCCTCCGTCGCGTTGCGCATCCAGGCCGTGATGAAGACGATCTCAGGCCGGGTGCCGGCGAGGGCGGTGGTGAGTGCGTCGGGGTCGAGCAGATCGGCCGCGATGGGGGTGACCCCCGGAACGGCGAGGGCGCCGCTTCTGGAGAGGCCGAAGGTCTGCCAGCCGAGGTCGGCGAGCTGGCGGCCGGCCGTCTGGCCGATGATTCCGGTGGCGCCCACGATGAGTGCGCGCCCCGGGGTGGTGTCGGATTGTGCCATGTTGTCATACCCCTGTGTATGTCGAAGTGTTTGGTATTACTTAACACTACGACATACCGGCCCCCAATCTGTGTATATTTATGGAACCGCGGCTTCGGGGCGGTTGCGGGGCGTATAGAAGCACTGCACGGAACAACGACCACAGCACTCGGCACGAGCGAACACCGGAACACAGAGGGGCAGGTCGGGCGTGGACAATCTGGGCTCCCGACTGCGTGACCTGAGACTCTCGACGGGTATGTCACTTCGTGAACTCGCCCGGCAGGCGAATGTGTCGGCGTCGTTCATCTCACAGATCGAGAATGACAAGTCGCAACCCTCGGTGGCGACGTTGTATGTGCTGGCCCAATTGCTGAACGTCTCGGTCGACGAATTCTTCGGCACAGAGAACGGCGCCTCGATCGCGGAGTCCCGGCCGGCCGAGTCGTCGTTCGTCGCATCGGGGGCCGACCCCACCACGGCATGGCGCCCGTCGGAATACGCCAATCGCATCTCGGTCGAGCATCCATCGCATCGGCCGCACCTCGACATGGCCGCCGGCGTGGTGTGGGAGCGTCTGGCGGCGACCCCCGAGAAGGCCGTCAACTTCATGAAGGTCACCTATGCGCCGGGAGCCTCGTCGAGTGACGCGGGCAGCGTGCAGCAGCACGAGGGCTACGAGTACGGGTACGTGCTGGCTGGCGAGGTCGAGATCACCATCGGCGGGGAGATCTTCGTTCTTCGCGAGGGGGAGTCGCTCGGGTTCGATTCACGAATCGCCCACACTCTTCGCAATGTGGGCACGGAATACTTCGAGGGAATCTGGTTCGTGCACGGGCACAGCCACTGAGCCACAGCTGTGGCCGGCTCGCCGTAACAGCTGTCTCTACACGCTCAGTGGAAGGCTCCAGACCTCCGCCAGAGAGACCGTGCGGGTCGGTGTACGGCAGGGCAATACATCATATGAATGAGCTCGGAAGTGCGAGCCTGCGGCTAGCCGTGGAGGAAGTCGGTGCGCGGGCGCGGAGGCTCGGGTTCGAGGAACAGCTTGATGACAGGCCCACATGGCAGCGGGTGGCGGTCGGGCAGTACGACGTCGAGCGATCCGGTGCTCCGGGACCACTCGACGGGTGCCTTCGTGCCAAGCACGGTGACCTCCTGGATGGGCCGGTTCAACAGGCTCAGTCCCGAACCGAACGACCTTATCCGCGCCACGCCGTCACCCGGCTCGGTGAGCAGGGTGGCATACACGTAGTCACCCGTCACATCAGACCGAGTCGTGAAACGCATGTCTTCCGAGGTGTATTCGGGGGAGGCGGCATCCACGAAAGACCCCACCACGAGCTCGGTGGGCCCCTCGGCAGGGATGGTCCACGGCCGGGTTCCGTAGATCGCTTCGCCGTTGCGAGCCAGCCACTGGCCGACCCCCTCCAGCAGCGCCTGTTCCTCGGCAGCGATCGTTCCATCTGGTTTGGGGCCGACGTTGAGCATGAGGTTCCCGTTCTTCGAGACGGTATCGATCAGCTCGGCGATGAGATCGTCGACGTTCTTGTAGTCATGGTCTTCGACCCAGCTCCAGGATGACCGTGAGACCGACGTGTCGTTCTGCCACGCTTCTGGGCGAATACCGCCCATGGAGCCACGCTCGATGTCGTAGACCGCGCTGCCCTCAGCGAAGGCCTTCCATTTGTAGTTGATCACGACGCCGCGACCCCACTCGGCCGCGCGGTTGTAGTAGTAGGCAGCGAGCATGCGCACGTACGGTTCGAATGCCGGCGTCTCTATCCACCAGTCGAAGTAGAGGATCTGGGGCCGGTAGAGGTCGATGACCTCCAGGCAGCGCAGCAGCCAGTCTTCGAGAAAACGTTCGTTGGGTGCGGTCTCCTCCCGCTGGGCGGGGCCGTAGAAGTCGAGGTAGGCCGGTTCGAGTACGTCGGACTCGAACCGGGAGCCTCCATTCATGAAGAACCAGTGTTCGGCCCGATGCGTCGATGCTCCGAACACCATCCACGCTTGCCCGACAGCCGATCCGAGGTCGCCGAAGACGTCTCGTTCGGGGCCCATCTGAGCTGCGCTCCACCGGGAACGGCCGGTGTCGTACATCGCGAAGCCGTCATGGTGCTCAGCGACCGGTACGACGAACTGTGCACCCGCCCGGCGGAAGAGGGCTGCCCACTCATCGGGCCTGAAGTTCTCCATCGTGAAGCTGGGAATGAAGTCCTTGTAGCCGAAGTCGCGCTGGGCCCCGTAGGTCTCGATGTGGTGCTGGAATTCCGCAGAGCCCTCCAGGTACATGTTGCGGGAATACCACTCGTTCGCGAATGCCGGAACGGAGAAGACCCCCCAGTGGAGGAAGATGCCGAACTTCGCATCCCGGTACCACAATGGCGTCTCGTATGACCTGAGCGATTCCCAGGAGTCGTGGAACGGACCTCGAGCGATGACCTCCTCCACGGCGGCGAGAGCCTCGCTGTTGTCGGAGACATCGACCACAGGGGGCAGTGAGGCGGGGTCAGGCGGTGCCACTTCGTTCAAGATGCTTGCCTTTCGGGGCTCGGTTTGGGGCAGGGTAACGCGTGCGGATGGCCGATGCGCTGAGCGCGGCCCAGTCTATACATCAGATCAATTCGCAGTAAAGCATCAGTGAGTGGGTGATGATGCCGCAGTTTCGTTCCGACTGCACCGGCTGCATCGGCCCGAGGTCGACCATCTGCTGGTACGCTTGTCTACCTGACCAGCCACGTTGGCTCGTGTGGTCCCAGCGCACCCCGTGCCTGAGATCCGAGGCTTGAAACCTCCGGCATCCGTAAAAAGAACCCGGAGGTTTTTTTCATGTCTTCATCCGCGCACTCGACCACGCTGTCGAGTTCCTCGCAGCCCCAGGCGAACCCCAACCGGTGGCGGGCCCTGTTCGTTCTCTCGCTCACGCAACTCGTGGTCGTTCTCGACGGCACCATCGTCAACATCGCCCTGCCCCAGGCCCAGCTCGATCTCGGCCTGACCGACACCGAACGCCAGTGGGTCGTCACCGCCTACGCTCTGGCCTTCGGCTCGCTGCTGCTGCTCGGTGGCCGCATCGCCGACTACTGGGGCAGGCGTCGCACCTTCATGGTGGGGATGATCGGCTTCGGTGCGGCGTCAGTGCTCGGTGGCCTCACCCAGAGCGGTACCGAACTCATCATTGCCCGAGGTCTTCAGGGCGCATTCGCGGCCATGCTCGCCCCGGCGGCACTGGCTCTGCTGACCGTGACCTTCACGCACGGCAAGGAGCGCAACACCGCCTTCGCCGTCTTCGGCACTGTCGCCGGTGCGGGCGCAGCAGTCGGCCTCGTGCTGGGCGGCGTGCTCACCGAGTTCGCAAGCTGGCGCTGGTGCCTCCTGGTGAACGTCTTCTTCGTGATCGTCGGGCTCGTCGGCGCTCTGCTGTTCATCGCCGAGAGCAAGGCAGAGGGCGACAATCGGTACGACATCCTCGGGGCGATCACCGTCACCCTCGGTCTCGGTTCGCTGGTGTACGGCTTCAGCCTCGCCGAGACGGGGTGGGGTACGCCCCAGACCATCGGGTTCCTGGCTGCCGGAGTGGGCCTGCTCGTGCTCTTCGTGGTTGTCGAGTCGAAGGTTGCGCAACCCTTGTTGCCCCTGCGGGTCGTGGTGAACCGTGTTCGCGGTGGCGCCTTTCTCATGCAGGCCATCGCCGGCAGCGTCATGATCGGAGCGATGCTGTACCTGACTTTCCACCTACAGATCGTGCTGGGACTGTCGCCCCTCGCTGCAGGCTTGGCGACTCTGCCGCTGCCGATCGCGATCACCGGCGTCGCGCCGCTGGCGACCAGGCTGCTGGCCTCGATCGGCCCGCGGCCCCTCATGATCGTCGGCCCGATCATCGTGGCGGCCGGCCTCTTCTACCTGAGCTTCATCACCGCAGACGGTAACTATTTCGCCCAGGTGCTGCCGGGAATGGTGCTGATGGGAATGGGGATGGCGCTCATCTTCATCCCCCTTCAGAACGTCGCCCTGAGCGGCATCGCACCGCACGAAGCCGGTGCAGCCTCGGCGACCGTGAACGCGGCGATGCAGATCGGCGGGTCGCTCGGGCTCTCCATCTTCACCGCGATCTATGTCTCCACGAGCGAGAACGCGGCGATCACGACGCCGGGCCTGCCCTCGCTCACGGCCGGCTACTCCGCCATCTTCGTGGCCTCAGCGATCGCGATGCTGGTCGCCGCTGTCATCGCGGCCGTCTTCATCCGTGGGGCGAAGTCCGAGTTGATGCCGAGCAGTGGGTCTGACTCCGTCATTCACCTGGGCTGACACCCGCGGTCGTGCGTCGCCCCGTCGCCCTGGCCGCGGTGACGACGATTCAACCGTGCTCGGTGCCCGCGCGGGAGCGGTCGAGGTAGCTGCGCGAACGGGCCACCTGGCCCTCGAGTGCGGTGATGGTGACCGCCATGTTCGTGACGGCCGCTGCGCGGTAGCCGTCGATGGCATCCATCGTGGCGAAGACGTTGTCGAAGGCGCGCTGGAGAGTCTCCACGTTCACGCCGGACGAAGCTGCCTGCTCGTGGATCATCACGGTCTGCTGCTTCAGCGCCTCGCTGGTTCGCTCGATCATCGAGTTGGTCGTGTCGTTCAGGGCCGTGACCTGGTCGAGAACCAGTCTCTGGTTCGCCAATGCCTGGGCGACGATGACAGCCGTGCGGAGAGCGGCGACGGTCGTGGTGCGCGCACGTTCGACTCCCTTGACCAGTTCGAGGTTGTTCTTTCGGATCATGTCGAGCGCGAGGTAGCCCTGAACCGAGACGGCGATCTGCGTGGTCAGGTCTTGCCAGCGTTGCCGGATGGGAAAGAGCGCGTCGGAGACGAGGGCATCAGCGAGTCGGGGGTCGGTGGGGCGAACCTCGGCGGCCCGTGCCGAGACGGCATCGTCGAGCGCGGCAGCCAGAGCTGCGTATTCACCGAGCTTGCCCATCGTCACCCAGAGGTTCGCACGTTCCTGTTCGATGGCCGCGTTGTCTTTCAGCAGTTCGTCCTGCCCTGAAACGAGAGCTTCGATGATGGCGTCGAGCTGTTTCTGGGCCGACTGGTACCGGGCGAAGTACTGGGTGAACTTGCTGCCGCCCGGCAGGCGGCTGAAGAGCCGCTTCGCGCCGGTGAGGTCGGCGCGCGCCGGGTCGAGCTGGGTGATGGTCGCCCGCAGATCGTTGAGGGTGAGGGCAACGGCGACTTGCGGGTCACCTGCCGGGCCCCTGCCGCGGGCGGCGGCGAGTGACGAGGCGGGTCGGGTGAGCATCCGGTTCGACGTCTCTGCGCTCTCGCGGATCTCGCGCTCGCCCATACGGATGATGTCACCCACCTTGGCCTCGAACTCAGGGCTCCCGGGGGTGAGTTCGGCGAGGCCGGCGACGAAGGACTGGGCCGTCTCACCGAGCTTCGTGCGACTGTCGGAGGCGAGCGGCACCATTCCGACGGCCTGTTCGGTCGTGACCTCGGCGACGGCGTCGGGCGGGGTGAGCACAACCGGAGTGGGCGGTTGGGGCTCTGGAGAGGCCGGGGGCGGGGTCAGATCGAGCTCAGACACGGTTCTCCCTTCGTGCGCGCGTCGCACGTGTGTTCCTCAGCGTAGAACGAACTTCTGCAGATTGACCGTAGGTACGCACCCGAATGAGCGCAGGGCGGGGGTTCTGGCCCTACGCCCGCCCTTCGTCAGGCCAGGTCGCCGAACTTGTAGGTGAGGAATCGGCCATTCACCAGCAGTACGTCGGCATCGCCGCGAAGGGCGGCGTCGTGCATCTGGGAGGCCGCCTGCTCGAGCATCGCCAGCTGGGAGGCCAGTGCGCTCTGCGGTGTGGCGCCGTCGGCGTAGACATGCGTTCGAGCCCAGTCAGCAGGCAGGGCGAGGTAGGCCTGCAGCGTTTCAGGCAGGTAGACCGTTGCCGTACGTTCGGCGTTCGTCTTCAGCTCGTACCCCGCGACCACTCGCGGCAGGGTGTCAAGGAGCAACTCGACGATACGATCGAGCGTCTGGGACGCCTCTGGCGGAACCAGCCCGCGCACTTTGAAGGGAAGGGTGCGCAGGTCGGGGAGCATGTTCTCTCGACTGACGCCGAGCGCCGGTCCCGAGACGGAGATACCGAGCAATCGCAGTGCATCTGCCGGCCCCGAGGACGCGTCTGTGGCGACCCCGGCGAGAACCGCCACCCGCCCTGCAAAGGCCTGCAGCCACTCGCCGAGAGTCTGGATGCGGCGTGAGACCACGACGCCGTGCACGACGCGGCGCGTCTCCGCGGTGTAGCTCGGCCCTGTGCGTGTGAGCTCCATGATGTACCCGCGAGTGGCGAGGCTGATCGACGTGATCGACCCGCTGCGGAGCGCAAGTCGGTCAGCGAACGACCTGCTCCGCACGACCGTCAGCGCTGACTGGGCGGTCTCGCGGGAGACCACGCTCTCGACAGCCTCGACGAGGCCGCCCAGGAACGCCTGCGGATCGTCGAGTGCGAGAACGTGCCCTGACATGAGGAGAGTTTAGCGCTGGCGGTCGCTGGTGGCTGGGGAGAGACTAGCCCCGCAGTTCGAGGTACTTCTCGATCAGGGACTTCGTTGACGAATCCTGCGACCCGAGTGCCGCTGCATCGCCACCGACGGCCGGCGTGACCTGGAGCGCGAGCTGCTTGCCGAGCTCGACGCCCCACTGGTCGAACGAATCGATGCCCCAGATGGTGCCTTCGGTGAACACGATGTGCTCGTACAGGGCGATCAGCTGACCGACCACGCTCGGCGTGAGGGCCGGGGCCAGGATGCTCGTGGTGGGCTTGTTTCCGGTGAAGACGCGTGCAGGCACGACCGACTCAGCGGTGCCCTCTGCGCGAACCTCGTCAGCGGTCTTGCCGAACGCCAGAGCCTTCGTCTGGGCGAAGAAGTTGGCCATGAAGAGGTCGTGCACATCCTGCCCTGGCTTCACCGCATTGCCGTCACCGGTCTCGTCCTTCAAGGGGTGGGCGGGGTTCGCGATCGCGATGAAGTCGGCCGGGATCAGCCGGGTGCCCTGGTGGATGAGCTGGTAGAACGCGTGCTGGCCGTTGGTGCCGGGCTCGCCCCAGAAGATCTCGCCGGTGTCGGTTGTCACAGGCGAGCCGTCCCACGTGACGCTCTTGCCGTTCGACTCCATCGTCAGCTGCTGCAGGTACGCCGGGAACCGGTGCAGGTACTGCACGTACGGCAGCACCGCGTGGCTCTGCGCCTTGAGGAAGTTCGTGTACCAGACGTTCAGCAGCCCCATCAGCACCGGCACGTTCTCGGCAAGAGGCGCGGTGCGCATGTGCTCATCGATCGCGTGGAAGCCGGCGAGGAATTCCCGCCAGTTGTCGGGCCCGACGGCGACGACGACGGCCGTGCCGATGGCCGAGTCGACCGAGTACCGGCCCCCCACCCAGTCCCAGAAGCCGAAGGCGTTCTGCGGGTCGATACCGAAGGCGGCGACCTTGTCGAGAGCGGTCGACACGGCGACGAAGTGTTTCGCCACAGCGTTCGAGCGGTCATCCTCACTGCCTGAGATGGCGCCTGATTCGGTGAGCGCGTTCCACAGCCACTGGCGGGCCAGACGCGCGTTCGTCAGCGTCTCGAGCGTGCCGAAGGTCTTCGACGCCACGATGAACAGTGTCGTCTCGGGGTCGAGGCCGGCGGTCTTCTCGAAGATGTCGCTCGGGTCGATGTTCGACACAAAACGGCACTGGATGCCCGCCTGAACGTAGGGCTTCAGAGCCTCGTACACCATGACCGGCCCGAGATCCGAGCCGCCGATGCCGATGTTCACGATGGTTTCGATGCGCTTGCCGGTGACCCCGGTCCAGGCTCCCGATCGCACGTCGTCGGCGAAGGCGTAGACCTTGTCGAGGGTGGCGTGCACGGCGGCATCGATGTCTTCGCCGTCGACCACGAACCCCTTCGGGGGCACGAGGCCCGCGCCGTCTTTCGGCCGACGGAGTGCGGTGTGCAGCACTGCGCGGTCTTCGGTCACGTTGATGTGCTCGCCGGCGATCATCGCCTCGTAGCGGCTGGCCACGCCGGTGTCTTCGGCAAGCTGCAGCAGTTCGCCCAGGATCTCCTCGGTGAGGAACGACTTCGACAGGTCGACGGTGAGGTCGGCTGCCTGGAAGGTGTAGCGGGATGCCCGCGACGGGTCAGCGGCGAACCACGCCCTCAAGTCGGGCGAGAACCCGTCAGCGATAGCAGCGAGGTTCGCCCAGGCAGCGGTCGAGGTGGAGTCGACGGGAGTGGATTCGGTCACAGTGCTTCTCCTGAACGCCGGTAGGGTGAGTGCCCAGCTGATTCCGCACACCGCGGAACGGGCCTCTTCAACACTATTACCTCGGCACCGGCGTCAGGTCACTTCATGACTGCTCATCATGCCTCGGTGCGCGGTGGCCGCGAGGTTCAGGGGCGTCCGAGGCCGAGGTTTTCCCTCAGGGTCGCGTGCGCGTACTCGGTCTTGACGAGACCGCGCTCCTGCAGGAGGGGGATCACCCGGTCGACGAAGTACGTGACGTCGTCGGGGATGATCGAGAAGGGGAGCATGAAGCCGTCTGCGGCACCTGCCTCTATCCACTTCTCCATGTAGTCGGCCGCCTGCTCGGGGGTGCCGATGAACTCGACCACCGAACGGTTGAACTTCAGTGCCACTTCGCGAAGTGTCAGGCCGCTCGTGATCAGACGGACGATCTCGGCGAAGTACACCTGGTGGTTGTTCGAGCTGGCAGGAATGCGGTCAAGTGGCACGGGCTCGTCGAGGGGCAGGTCGAACAGGTCGGTTTCGAGGTCGGTGTTCAAGGCCATCACCCGCGACTTGATCGGCACGAGCGCCTGGCGTTCGGCATACATGCGGTGGGCATCCTCTTCGGTGTCGGCGATGGTGGCGCTGAAGCCCGAGATCACTTTCAGGCTGTCGCGCTCGCGCCCGAACTTCGCCAGACGACCCTTCAGGTCGTTGTAGAAGGCCTGCGCGGACTCGATCGTCGTGCCCGTGCCGAAGACGATGTCGGCCGTCTCTGCGGCGAACTCCTTACCGGCTTCTGAGGCACCGGCCTGGATGATGATGGGGTGACCCTGGGGTGGGCGGGCGATGTTCAGGCCGCCGCGCACCGAGAAGTGGTTGCCGCTGAAGACGACCTCGGTGAAGTCCTCAGTCTTGAAGCTGCGGCCGCTCTCCTTGTCCCAGATGAAGGCATCGTCGGTGTAGGTGTCCCAGTAGGCACGCACGACGGCGAGGCTCTCTGCTGCCATTTCGTAGCGCTGGTCGTGGGGTGCGAGGCGGTCCTGCCCGAAGTTTCGGGCGGCGTAGTCATTGGCCGAGGTCACGACGTTCCAGGCCGCGCGACCTCCCGAGATGTGGTCGAGAGAAGCGAACTGCCGGGCGATGTTGTAGGGCTCGAAGAAGCTCGAGGAGACGGTGGCGCCGAGGCCGATCCTGGTGGTGCCCATGGCGACCGCCGCGAGAACGGTGAGGGGTTCGAGCGAGTTCATGAACATGGGCGCCGACGACCACTGCTCGAGGTTGTCGGTGCGCGTGGCCGGGGTGTCTGCGATGAAGAAGAGATCGAACATCCCCTCTTCGAGCTTCTGGGCCATCTGGGTGTAGTGCGTTATCGAGGTGGCGTTGGCCGGGGTTGTGTTCGGGTGGCGCCAGGCCGATTTCGCGTCGTTCCCATTCGGCTGGAACAGTGCGCTCAGCACCATCTGTTTCTTGTCGGTCACGCGACGCGCCTTTCGCTCGGTTCGGGGTGGTTCCATCCAATCGACTGGGGTCGATTGGATGTGGCAGACGGTGCAGGGAGCGTCTGAAATCTGGGACTTCGCATCAGTACTCGCCGGCAACGACATTGAGCAGCGGCTCACCCTGCACGAAGCGTGTGATCTGGTCCGCGACAAGCTTCTGTGCTCGAGGGGTGGAAGCGTGCGAGGTGCCGCCGATGTGCGGCGTCAGCAGGATGCCCGGGGTCTTCCACAGGGCGTGGCCCGCCGGGAGGGGCTCCGGCGAGGTCACGTCGAGCGCGGCGATGATGCGCCCCGCGGAACAGGCGGCAACGAGGGCATCGGTGTCGACGATCTCGCCGCGCGCGACGTTCACGAGCAGGGCGCCGGGCTTCATGAGTCCGATCGTCTTCTCGTCGAACAGCGTGGCCGAATCCGGGGTCAGGGGGAGCGCGAGGATCACGACGTCGGCACGCGGCAGCAGTGTCGGCAACTCTGAGGCCGCGTGCACCCCCGGCCGCGCCGCGCGCCCCACCATGACGGTCTCGGCCTCGAACACTTCGATGCGCTTCTTGATGGCGAAACCGATGGAGCCGGAACCCACGACGACGACCCGCGAACCGGCCAGCGAGGCATGCCACTTGCGGTCACTCACCTCGCGGTCCTGTTCGCGCACGTACGTCGGAAGGTCACGAAGGGCAGCAAGCGTGAGACTGAGAGCGAGCTCCGACACCGAGGTGTCATGGATGCCCCGCCCGCTGCAGAGCGTCACCGAACCCGGTACGAGCCCCCGAAGTCGCTCGACGCCGGCGAACTGCACTTGCAGCACCTCGAGCGACGTCATCTGTTGTACGAGATCGAAGAGCGCGAAGTTGAACCCGTAGGGGGCGGCGAAGAATCGGACACGCTCGATCCCCTCCGGAGCCAGGGGGGTGACCCCGACCGGAGCGTCGAGATCGACGCGCTGAACATCTGCGCGCTCGAGGATCCCTGGCGGCAAACCAATTCCGTCGACCGGGAACGGCACCCAGATGAGCGGGTCGGTCATCACGAGGGGTCGGCGGCCAGGTCGCGCAGCACCTCGGCGAGTGCGGCGGCACCGGCGCGGCAGTCGTCGTCTGTGGCCGTCTCGAACGGCGAATGCGACACTCCGCTGGGATTGCGGGTGAAGAGCATGGCAGTGGGTAGTTCATCGGCCAGGATCCCCGCGTCGTGGCCGGCGCCGGTGGAAAGCACGGGTGGTGTCGTGTGGGCCGTCGACAGCGTGGTGACCAGACGCTCGCGAAGGGCGACGTCGAAGGCGACCGGGCTGATGTAGGACTCCTCGACCACGTCGAGCTCGCAGTTCTGCTCGGCCGCTGCCTGCCTGCAGGCCGCCAGGACCTCGTCGAGAAGTGCCTTGGTCGATTCGTCGGTCGACCCGCGCACGTCGAGCCAGGTGTCGACCCGGGAGGCGATCACGTTCGTGCCGCCGGGTACGGGAACCAGGCGCCCGATGGTCGCGCGGGCATCATTGCCGTCTGCGGGGTGGTCGTGCTGCGTCGCGATGCGCTGGGTGGCGAGAACCGCGGCAGACATGGCTGCTACGGGGTCACGCCGGTCGAGCATCCGGGTGGCCCCCGCGTGGTTGCCCTCACCGGAGAAGACCAGCTTCCACCGGCCGTGGGCCAAAATCGACGATGCGACCGCGACCGGGGCGTCGAGGTCGACGAGGCCACGCCCCTGCTCGACGTGCAGTTCGACGAACGCCGCTAGGGTGGCGAGCCTCGCGTCGTCGCGGCCGAGCCCCGACGGAGCGATACCGTCGGCTAGGCAGGCTTCTGCATAGGTGATCCCTGCGGGGTCGGCGAGGTGAGCAGCGGCGCTCGCGGGCAGTACCCCGGTCATGAGTTTCGACCCGAGGCAGGCGACGCCGAACCGCGAGCCCTCCTCTTCTGCGAACACCGCGATGGTGATGGGCCGTGAGGGGGCGAAACCCTCGATCATGAGCTGTGACACGGCCGCGAGAGCCGAGGTGACACCCAGCGGCCCGTCGTAGGCCCCGCCTCCGGGCACCGAGTCGAGATGCGAACCGACAGCGATCGTGTTCGGGCCCCGGGTACCCCAGTGTGCCCAGATGTTGCCGTTGCGGTCGGTCTCCACCTCGAGGCCCAGCTGCTCGGCGATGCCACGGAACCAGGCACGCAGAGCGAGTTCGGCTTCGGTGTACACATGGCGGGAGTAGCCGCCTCGAACCGTATCGCGCCCGATGTCTTCGATCTCCCGCAGGAGGTCGATCACGTCGAGTGGTCGTTGCTCGCCGATCATCCGCTCGGATGCCGTCATGGTGCTGCTTTCACTTCGTGGGTGCGTTCGTGGGTGGAGGAACCGAGCAGCTCAGAGAACCTTCGAGAGAAAGGACTTCGTGCGTTCGTTCTGCGGGTTCGCGAGCATCTCTGCCGGGTTGCCCGACTCGACGAGTACCCCATCGCTCATGAAGTGCAGCGAGTCGGCGACTTCGCGGGCGAACCCCATCTCGTGCGTCACGACCACCATGGTCATGCCGCTCTCGGCGAGGTCTTTCATCACGCGGAGCACTTCGCCGACCAGCTCGGGGTCGAGCGAGGAGGTGGGTTCGTCGAAGAGAACGACTTCGGGTTTCATGGCCAGGGCTCGCGCGATGGCGACCCGCTGCTGCTGGCCGCCGGAGAGCTCGGAGGGGTAGTGGTCTCTGCGATCCCCGAGGCCCACTTGTTCGAGCAGGTCGCCGGCATGGAGGGCGGCTGCCTTCCTCGACATCCTGAGCACCTGCACGGGGCCCTCCATGACGTTCTCCAACGCGGTCTTGTGGCCGAAGAGGTTGAAGTGCTGGAAGACCATGCCGACGTTGCGCCGTGCCCGGGCGATCTCCCGCGGGTGCTGCTCGTGCAGGGTGTTGCCACGGCGGCGGGTGTACCCGATCTCTGAGCCGGCCACCCACATGTCACCGCGCTGGAACCGCTCGAGGTGATTGATGCAGCGCAGGAACGTGGACTTTCCCGAACCAGACGGGCCGATGATGCACGCCACCTCGCCGCGCTTGGTCGAGCGAGACCCCCTTGAGTACCTCGACGCTGCCGAAGGACTTGTGGATCTCGACGGCGCGAACCATGACGTCGGCTGGAGGAGCAAACGGGTTTTCGAAGAGCTGTTCAGTCATCGCCTCTTGAACCCCCTTCCGTAGTAGCGCTCGATGTAGTGCTGGCCGATGGAGAGGATCGTGGTGATCAGCAGGTACCAGAAACTCGCCACGAGCAGCAGCGGGATGGTGTTGAACTCGCTTGAATAGATGGCCCTGGTCGTGTTCATCAGCTCGCCGTACCCGATGACAAGGGCGATCGAGGTGAGTTTGAACATTCCGATGAAGGCGTTGCCGAGCGGCGGAATGATGATGCGCAGCGCCTGGGGGAGGATGATGCGGCGCATCGCCTTCACCGGGCTCATGCCGATCGCGTAGGCGGCCTCGGTCTGGCCCTTCGGCACCGACATCAGACCGGAGCGCACGATCTCACTCGTGTACGCGGCGTCGTTGAGGCCGAAACCGATGAGGGCGGCGAGAAACGGGGTCGCGAAGACATCGTTCGTGTCGACGCTGAAGTCACCCCAGCCTATCCGGGGAAGAACGGCTGCAGAGAAGTAGGTGAAGATCAGGATGACCGGCAGCGGTATTCCCCGAAAGAACCAGGCGTACAGGAACGCAAAGCCGGAGATGACCTTGTTCTCGCTCAACCGCATGACGGCAAGGAGGGTACCCAGCGTCAGCGAGATGATCTCGGCCAGCACGGCGAGGATGACGGTGTTCCTCACGCCGCCGAGAATCGCGTCGTCGAAGAGGTAGGTGCGGAAGTCCTCCCAACCGAAACCCTGGTTGGTGACGGCCCACTGCACGATGGCCACCGCGAGGGCGAGAATCAGAACGACCGTGACCCAGCGCCCGGGGTGCCGCCGAGGGATCACCCGGGGCGGTTCTGCTGCGTCCACCCAGGGTGGGCGCAGGGACGTGGTCTGAGTCACGGTCGGTCCTCTCCTTGCAGGTTCGGTGCTGTGTCAACCAGTGTTACTTGGTCTGGAGGACGATGTCGGACTCCGTGAGGGCAGCCGACTCCTGGCCGTACTTGGCCAGGATCTGTGCGTAGGTGCCATCGGCGATGACTGCCTTGAACGCTGTGACCAGTTTGTCTCCCAGCTCCGTGTTCGTCTTCGTCATTCCGATGCCGAAGTTCACGAAGGAGTAGGGCTCGGCTACGACGTACTTGCCGCTGCTCTTGTCTGCAAGACCCTGGGCAACCTGCTGGGTGAGCAGTTCGGCCTTGACCTTACCCGTCTGAAGCGCAAGGTCCTGTCCGGCCTGGTCGTCGAAGACGGTGGCCTGGATGGGGTTGTCCTTGCAGGCTCCGGCGTACGAGCTGCCATCGTTGTCTTTGGTGCCGTTGGCAACCTCGACGTCGGTGGCGGACTTGGTGCCGCTTCCGACTGCCGTCGGAACGCCGCACAGGTCGGTGAGGGTCGCGTAGGTGGCCTTGTCAGCGGCGTCGATGAGCATGGTGTAGCCGGTCTTGGCATCGGGGATGAAGTTGAGTGCCTTCAGGCGCTCGCCGTAGATGCCGAGCCCTGACACGGCCAGGTCGTACTTGCCGGCCTGGGTTCCGGTGATGATTCCGGTGAAGTCGACGTTCTGGATGTCCATCGTGTAGCCGGCCTTGGCACCGATGGCGGCGAGGAGCTCGGGCTCGATGCCCTTCGTGGTGTCGGTGCCGTCGCCGACCTGCCAGGGCTCGTAGGGCCACGACATGCCGACCGTGAGGGTTGTGGGTGCTGTGCTGCTGCTTGACGCTGTCGACGTGCCTGAACTGCTGCAGGCGGTGAGGAGGCTCGCCACTGCGACGAGCGAAACGGCCGTGACAGCGACCGAATGACGGATGGGCATGCGTGGTCCTCTCGGGAAGGGCCCTGGGGCGATCGCATCCAGGGTATTGATCGATGTTCGCAGCACCGCACGACCGAATTCCATCGACGGGAGCACAGACAATCCGAATTTATGGACACGAAACATGGTCGATACATTCGGGACTCCCAGAGCCCCTGATCGCCATCCCTCCGCGACACCGTGCGATACTCGGGTGGGTGACGCATCGTCTCGAAATCACCCTCGCACAACTGCGTTATTTCGTGGCGGCGGCCGAGCATCTCTCGATGACTGCCGCCGCTGAAGAGAAGTTCGTCGCCCAATCGGCCGTCTCGTCTGCGATAGCCCAGCTCGAGGCGCGGGCGGGTGCACAACTCTTCATCCGCCGGCGTGCGAAGGGCCTCGCCCTCACTCCGGCCGGCCGCCGACTGCTCGACGATGTGCGCACCCTGCTCACCGGACTCGATGCGGCGATCGACGCAGCGAGAGACACCGACGGTGAACCACGCGGCACGGTGCGGATCGGCTTCTTCGTCACGATCGCACCATTCGTGCTCCCCGAGGTGCTTTCACGGTCGAAGGTGCGATTCCCCGAATTGCTCGTCGAGGTCGAGGAGATGGATGCGCAGTCTGCCGCACAGGCGCTGCGCGAAGGGCGGGTCGAGCTTGCGCTCGGGTACGACTTCGGCATCGGTGACGACCTGGTGCGAGAGGTTGTCGAGGCGACGCCGCCGTACGTACTGCTGGCTGCCGATCATCCACTCGCCCAGCGAGAGAGCATCGGCCTCCGCGAACTGGGCCGCGAGAAGCTGGTGCTGCTCGATCTGCCCCATTCCCGGGAATACTTCCTCGCACTACTGGGCTCGGTCGGGTTCGAGCCCGAGATCCGTCACCGTACACCGAGCTTCGAGACCGTGCGCGCGATGGTCGCGCACGGCCACGGCTTCTCGATTCTGAACCAGCAGCCGGCGCACGCCCTCGCGTACGACGGTGGCGTGGTCGCGGCGGTGCAGATCAGTGACCCGGTCGAACCATTGCCGATCGTCATCACCACCATGCAGGGCACGAGACAGTCGGCGCGGGCGGCAGCGATTGCGGGGATCATCCGGGAGGTCTTCGCTGATCGTCAGCGCTGAACCTCCGGGTATTGTTACGCCCAGATTTCGCCTGGGTTCGTGCATCGATTGAATAGATGCGAATCATCGTATTTCACTATTTGACTGATGTACTTCGACGGGTGAGTCTGTACAAGACCCTGCGTTGAGGAGCCTGTATGTCGATTGTCAAGCCAGAACCGCCGCGCGAGCAACCCGGACCGCGGATGCCGGCCGTTCGAAACTGTATTGCCGTGCTTCGCCTGCTCGGCACGTCGACCAGGCTGGTTTCGGCCGGCGCCCTGGCACGCTCGCTGAGTATGCCCCGCTCGAGCATGTACCAGCTGTTGCAGGTGCTGGTCGATGAGGGGCTGGTGGTGCACGTCGCCGATGTCGCCGGCTTCGCCCTGGGAGACGGCATCTTCGAACTCGGCAGTTCGTACTCTCGCCGTTCTTCGCTGGAGAACCTCGCCCAACCGTTGCTTGTTCGACTGGCGCGTACGGTCGGCGAGTCGGCCACTCTCTCCATTCTGCAGGGCAGCGAGATCGTCTACCTTGCGAAGGAGCAACCCCGGCGGCCCGTCTCGCTCGTGAGCGACCCGGGTGTGCACCTGCCGGCTCATCTCACGGCGTCGGGGCGTGCCATGCTCGCAGCCCTCCCGCGGCCCGAGGTTCTGGCGTGGTTCTCCGACGCTGACACCTTCGGAACACGCGGTGGTCGCGGCCCGCACTCGCTGCGCGAACTGCGCGCGCTGCTGGCCGAAGACGCCCTCCGTGGCTGGTCGGTCGAGGCCGACACCGTGACGGACGGCATCACCTGCATCGCCGCGGCCGCCTTCGACAGGACCGATCGCCCCGTGGCGGCCGTGACGGCATCATTCCCCACCAGGCGCGGAGAGGGCCGCCGTGACGAGATCGCCCGCGAGGTCGTGCGTGCAGCCGATGAACTCACGCGCCGGATGCACGGGCCTGTGCCCGATCGCCAGCACACGACGGGCTTTCCGGTTCCGTCGTGGGCAGCGAGGACCAGTTGACGGCCCGTCTGGAGGGCAACAGCGTCGATGTGGTCGTGGTGGGAGCCGGGCAGGCCGGTGTCGCGATGAGCGAACACCTGGGCAGAGCGGGCATCTCTCATCGCGTGTTCGAGCGCTCCCGCATCGCGGAGAAATGGCGCTCTGGGCGGTGGGACTCCCTGGTCGCGAACGGGCCAGCCTGGCACGACAGGTTTCCCGGTCGTGCTTTCGAGGGGGACCAGGACGCCTTCGCGGCGAAATCCGATGTCGCCGACTACTTCGAGGCCTACGCGAACCAGATCAACGCCCCCATCGAGTGCGGCGTCGAAGTGACAAGTGTCAGGCGGCGCAGCGGCCACCCCGGGTTCACCGTCGAGACGACTGCGGGAAGCCTCTACGCACGCTACGTTGTTGCGGCGACCGGGCCCTTCCAGACGCCGGCCATCCCGCGCATCGTGCCGGCTTCGGCCGGCGTCACGCAGATCCACTCGGCTGACTACCGAAATCCCGAGCTGCTGTCCGAGGGAGCCGTGCTCGTTGTCGGCGCCGGCAGTTCGGGCGTGCAGATCGCCTCAGAACTTCGAGCTGCAGGGCGCGAGGTCTACCTCTCTGTGGGGCGTCATGACCGGCCGCCGCGGCGCTACCGGGGCCGTGACAACGTCTGGTGGCTCGGCGTTCTCGGCAAGTGGGAGGCGCCGACCCCTCCTGCTGGGGCCGACCATGTGACGATCGCCGTCAGTGGAGCCCACGGCGGCCACACGATCGACCTGCGTGACCTCGCAGCAGCGGGGATCACCCTGGTCGGGCCCACAACTGGCTACCACGAAGGCACGGTGCACTTCAGCGATGACCTGCTGGAGAACATGGCCAGCGGGGATGCCAACTACCTCTCGGTTCTGCGCGAGGCAGACGCCTACGTGGAACGGAACGGCCTCGATCTGGCCAGGGAACCGGAGGCTCACGTTCTCGGGCCCTACCCCGAAAGCGCGACGACCCCCCTGGAGGAGCTCGACCTTGCCCCAGCGGGCGTCACGTCCATCGTCTGGGCGACGGGCTACACCACCGATTTCACCTGGCTCAAGGTGGACGCCTTCGATCAATCGGGCCGGCCGCAGCACGTGCGCGGTGTCTCCAGCGAACCCGGTGTCTACTTCCTCGGCCTGCCGTGGTTGTCGGGCCGCGGTTCGAGTTTCATCTGGGGCGTGTGGCACGACGCGAAGTATGTCGCCGACCGGATCCAGATCCAGCAGAGTTATGCCGCCTACGGAAGGAACTGATCCCCGCCATGCACCACACCCGAATTCGCCCCTTCAACACCCGCGACACCTACCCCGAACAGAACCTGGACAATGATCTGTGCCAGGCGGTCGTCGCCAACGGAATGGTATACATCCGCGGTCAGATCGGGCAGGATCTCGACACCCGTGAATCGGTGGGAATCGGCGATGTCGAAGCGCAGGCGGAGAAGGCGATGGCCAACGTCGCCATGCTCATCGGGGAGGCCGGAGGAACCCTCGAGGATGTGGTCAAGGTTGTCGTCTACCTCGTCGACGTCAGGTACCGCGAAACGGTCTACCGGGTGATGGGTGCGTGGCTTCGCGGCGTGTACCCGGTCAGCACGGGAATCGTGGTGTCGGCCCTGGCGAGACCCGAGTGGCTCGTCGAGATCGACGTGACCGCCGTTCTGCCCAGCGCTTCGACAGCGGCGACAGCTGCGACGCCGCTGTGACCTTCAGCCTCGTGGCCCGCGACGGTGCGACTGGAGCGATCGGAGCCGTCATCTGTTCATCATCGCCTGCGGTGGCAGCGCGGTGCGTTCACCTGGGTGACGGAACGGGCGGAGTCTTGTCACAGAACGTCACCGACCCGAGACTCGGGCCGCGCCTTCTCGACCTGCTCGCCCAAGGGCTGACCGCACCAATCGCCCTTGCTTCGCTGGTCTCCTCGTCACCTGAGATGCAGTGGCGCCAGCTGGTGGTCGTCGACACCTCGGGCAACACGGCGATTCACTCCGGCTCGAACGCACTTGGAATCGTCGGCGAGCACGCCGAAGGGGGAGCCGCTGCCGCTGGCAACATGCTCGCCACCCCCGACGTGCCCCGGCAGCTCGTCGAGGCCTGGCATGCCAGTTCCGGGGCCATCGAAGTGCGATTGCTCGCGGCATTCGAGGCTGCGATGACTGAAGGGGGAGAGGCGGGGCCCGTACACTCTGCGGGGCTGTCGGTCATCGACGGTCACGGCTGGCGAGTGACCGACCTGCGCGTGGACTGGTCAGAGGACCCCCTGGACGATCTCCGAACCCTCGTCGAAATCTGGCTGCCGCAGCGCGATGCCTACATCAGCCGCGCCCTGACTCCTGATGCCTCACCCACGTACGGGGTTCCGGGCGATTCACGCGTATGAGGCGCGCCGGGCGGTACCCCGGGCATCCAACACGCGTCGTTCAGGCGCGGCGTCCCCGGTGAGGGCGTGTCCGATTTCTCAGACAGAATCCCACTCAATGTGCCCTCTGGCACCGGCCCAGCGCTGATGATTGTTCCCTGACCACTGAACGTCGATCCACGCGAGGAGCAGCACGTATGACGAAGACCACCGAGGCGGAGGGTGTCGTCTCGGCGCTTCGTGCACTGCTGCCCCTCGGTGCGGTTTCGACAGAACCGACCGTGCTCCAAGCGAAGTCGCACGACAGGTCGCATCACTCGAGTGCCACTCCGATCGCTGTTGTCACGTGTCGCTCGACCGAAGACGTGTCGGCAGCCGTGGCGGTCTGTGCACTCCACCGAGTGCCGATGGTGCCACGGGGCGCTGGAACGGGGCTCGAAGGAGGCGCGAACGCGGTGGCGGGCAGCGTGGTGCTCGATCTCAGCCCGATGAACCGGATCATTGCGATTCACGACGGCGACTTCGATGCCGTCGTGCAGGCGGGAGTGATGAAGAGTGAGCTGAATACGGCACTGGAGCCGCACGGGCTCTTCTTCGCAGCCGGCCCCGGCGTCGACGCTTCGATCGGCGGGATGATCTCCACCCGCGCCAGCGGAATGAACGCCGTGCGCTACGGCACCATCCGCGAGAATGTGCTCGGGCTCACCGTGGTGCTCGCCGACGGGAGTGTCATCCGAACGGGGTCACGCACCAGGAAGTCGGCTGCTGGGTACGACCTCACGCATCTCATGATCGGTGCGGAAGGTACCCTCGGCATCGTGACCGAGGCGATCGTTCGGGTGGTCGGCGTGCCAGAGGCCAGCGTGACACTGATCTGCAGTTTCGAGACGATGTCGCAGGCGACCGGCGTGGTCTACCAGGCCCTCAAGCGGGAGGTGCCGATCTCGCGGGTCGAGCTCGCCGACACGGCGCAGATCGTCGCCATCAACCGCTACTGTGGAACGACGTTCAGCGAGCTGCCCACCCTGTTCTTCGAGGTGCAGGGGCGACCTGCCGGCATCGCCGAAGATGGTGCGACCCTTCGGGTGCTCGCCGAGGAGGCGGGGGCCATCGGTGTCCGCACAACGACCGGGAAGGCCGAGGCCGACGAGATCTGGCGAGCGCGGGTCGATGCCCTGCCGGCGGCCGGAGCCCTCATCGCCGGTGCGAGCACCTGGTCGACAGATGTCTGCGTACCGATCTCCCGCTTGGCCGAGTGCATCGAAGCGACGATCGTCGACGTCGAGGCGAGCGGCCTGCTCGCCCCCATCGTCGGTCACGTGGGCGACGGCAACTTCCACCTGGCGATCGTGCTCCCCGAAGGAGACGGAGACGTCTGGGCGAAGGCAGTCGCCCTCAACGACCGGCTGATTGTGCGAGCACTCTCGATGGACGGCACGTCGACAGGCGAGCACGGCATCGGAGTGGGCAAGGTGCACTCCCTCGAACTCGAGCACGGAGACTCCCTGCCGGTGATGCGAGCGATCAAAGCAGCCCTCGATCCCCACGCACTACTCAGCCCGGGCAGCGTGTTCCCGCAAACCGGAAGGACTACCTCATGACCATCACCTCGAGTGCCGTCGGCGACGTCAGATCACGGCGTGTCGAAGTCGGAATCGGCCCGCTGTCATTCGACGACGTCGTCGCTGTCGCACGGCGGGGCGCCCAGGTCACCCTGGCCGAGGCGTCGCTTGAAGAGATGGCACGAAGTCGCGCGGTCATCGACCGCCTCGCTGAAGACTCCGTGCCGCACTACGGCGTCTCGACCGGGTTCGGAGCACTCGCATCGAAGTCGATCCCGGTCGCGATGCGGGAACGCCTCCAGCAATCGCTCGTTCGCTCCCACGCTGCGTCGAGCGGCACCGAAGTCGAGCGCGAAGTGGTGCGGGCGCTCATGCTGCTGCGACTCTCCACGCTGGCCACCGGTCGCACCGGGGTGCGCCCCCTCGTCGCAGAGGCATATGCCGCCGCGCTCAACGCCGGCATCACCCCGATCCTCGGTGAGTACGGGAGCCTCGGATGCTCGGGAGACCTGTCTCCGCTGGCACACTGTGCGCTCATGATCATGGGCGAAGGCGACGTGCGTGACGCCGAGGGAATCGCCATGCCCGCGAGTGAGGCTCTGGCCGCGGCGGGTGTGAACTCGGTGTCGCTGCGGGAGAAGGAGGGCCTTGCGCTGATCAACGGCACCGACGGCATGCTCGGCATGCTCGTGCTGGCCATCACCGACCTGCGCAGGCTCGTGACGCTCGCCGACATCGCCGCGGCGATGAGCATCGAAGGTCTCCGGGGCACTGACGCGGTCTTCGCCGCCGACCTGCAGGCTCTGCGGCCGCATCCTGGGCAGGCTGCGAGCGCCGCCAACATGCGTGCCGTCCTCGCCGGCAGCCCGATCATCGCCGAGGGCGCAGAATCCTTCCTCCGGGTGCAGGATGCCTATTCGCTCCGCTGCGCACCGCAGGTGCACGGTGCCGTGCGCGACACCCTCGAGCACGCCGCCGTCGTGGCGGGGCGGGAACTCGAGAGTGCCGTCGACAATCCCGTCGTCACGCTCGACGGGCGCGTGGAATCGAACGGCAATTTCCACGGGGCACCGCTCGGCTACGTGCTTGACTTCATCGCCATCGCGGTGGCCGACCTGGCCTCGATCTCCGAACGGCGTACCGATCGCTCGCTCGACCCGGCCCGGAGCCACGGCCTTCCGCCGTTCCTGGCTGGTGATCCCGGCGTGGATTCCGGCCTGATGATCGCCCAGTACACCCAGGCGGCGATCGTGAGTGAGCTGAAGCGCCTGGCTGTGCCCGCCAGCGTGGATTCGATCCCCTCCAGCGCGATGCAAGAGGACCACGTGTCGATGGGATGGTCGGCCGCCCGCAAACTCCGCCGAGCGATCGACGGAGCCCAGAGGGTCATCGCCATCGAGTTGCTCACGGCATCCCGAGCCATCGACCTGCGATCTCCTGCGCTCCCGGGCCCCGTGAGTGCAGCCGTGGTCGCCCGTATCCGCGAGCGCGTCGCGGGGCCGGGCCCCGACCGCTTTCTCGCCCCAGACATCGCCGCACTCGTTGAACTGGTGGTCTCAGACGCGATCCTCGACGCGGCCTCCGGCGCCGCCGAACTCGTATGACCGGGCCGACATCGGGCTGGTCTGCACGCACCCTCTCGGCGCAGCTGCCCGCACCTCGAGCCGCGCTCGCTGCGATTCCCGCGTACTCCTCCGCCCCGGCGAGCGCAGTTCCCGTTTCGATACGCGCGTCGTCGAACGAAGCGCCAGATGGCGTGTCGAGCCTGGTGAAGGCGGCGGTGCTCGCCCGCCTGGAGACGGCGAACCGGTATCCGCTCCTGGGTGCCACCGAGGTCGCCCGGGCCATCGCCGATCACCTCGGCGCAGACGAATCCGAGGTCGCTGTCGCAGACGGTTCGCTCTCGCTGCTCAACTATCTGCTCCTGGCGTACTGCACGCCGGGTTCGACGGTGGTGGCCGCCTGGCGAAGCTACGAGGCTTACCCGATCTGCATCCGCACGGCTGGTGCAGAGCCGGTCCTGGTGCCGAACACCCCCGACGGAGGCCACGACCTCGACGCGATGGCGGCCGCGGTGAACGCCTCCACAGCAGCCGTGATCGTGTGCACACCGAACAATCCGACGGGTGTCGCCCTGACGCACACCGCGATCATAAGGTTCCTCGCGCAGGTGCCGCCGCGCGTGCTGGTGGTGCTCGACGAGGCCTACCTCGACTTCGACGACTCCGCCGACCCGCCGCGCAGTCGTGAACTGCTCGCCGCACATGCGAATCTGGCGGTGCTCCGAACCTTCTCGAAGGCCTACGGGCTGGCGGGCCTGCGAATGGGATACGTCGTTGCCCATCCGAAGGTCATCGGTTCCCTGCGCAAGGTGCTCCCGCCGTTTCCCGTCAGCGCCCTGACCGCCGCCGCCGCTGTGGCTGCCATCGGCGACCAGGCCTATCGGGAAGCGATCGTGTGCGCCGTGATCGACCAGCGCGCAGCGCTTGTCAGGATGCTCGACCAGCGTGGAGTCGCGCACACCGACTCCCGGTCGAACTTCGTCTGGCTCCCCCTCGGAGACGCGAGCCAGACGCTCGGGGCGCTTTGCGCCGAGCGCGGAATGAGCACGCGCGTATTCGCCGGCGAGGGAATCCGGGTCTCGCTGGGCGAGCCTGGCCTGCTCGAGGCTTTCACCGACGCCATAGACGCCCTGCTGGGCGACGTTACTGCGGCCTGATCGAGGCGACAGCAACGACGCCGGTTCCCCTGATGGCGACCGTGCCGCCGAAGATCGTGTCTCCGAACGCCAGTGGCGCACCGAGCGCTGAGAGCGAGCCGTCGAGTACGACAATGGCGACGGTATCGGCGGGCGACTCGTAGCGGCCGTCGACCTTGACCGCTTCGAGCACCGGTGTGCCCGTGCCGTGCCGCACCATGAGGTTCAGGTCGTGACCGTCGGGGCCTCCCGCCACGGAGACCGCTGCCTCGCCGCCGAACGTGAGCACCTCGTACTGGGCGAGCGACACGGCCGAGCCGTCGACGACGAGATCCAGGCCTTCGGTGGCGAGAACCATGAGCGCCCTGTCGATGCCGGGGAGCGGGGAGAAGGGTGCTGCCGCACCCACCGTGGCAATCGACAGTCGCACGTCGAATTCGCCGGTCGCCGGGCTTCGAAGCACTTCTGTCGTGGTGCCTGCTCCGTTTGCCCAGGAGGTGGGGGAGAGCTGCGTGAAGCGAATGACGTGGGGTGTCGGCATGCCTCCATCATGCGCCCGCGTTGGTTCCCCGGTGCCTGCCTGATGCGGCGGACTGTCCAAGATGTGGGACAACTGGTGTGAATTGGTGGGGCCGAATCGCCGGATCTGCGGTGAGATGGTGTCATGGTCGATTCTCAAGCCCGCCCCGTCCGCGCCGCACGCGGGAGCATCCTCACCGCGAAAGCCTGGCCCCAGGAGGCCGTGATGCGCATGCTCATGAACAACCTCGATCCCGAAGTCGCCGAACACCCGGATGACCTTGTGGTGTACGGCGGTACAGGCAGGGCCGCCCGCAGCTGGGATGCCTACGACTCGATCGTGAAGTGCCTCACCGAGCTCGAATCCGACGAGACCCTCATCGTGCAGTCGGGCAAGCCGGTCGGCGTGCTTCGCACCCACGAGTGGGCTCCGCGGGTCATCATCGCCAATTCGAATCTCGTGGGCGACTGGGCGAACTGGGCGTACTTTCGCGAGCTCGAACGCCAGGGCCTGATGATGTACGGCCAGATGACGGCCGGATCGTGGATCTACATCGGCACGCAGGGCATTCTAGGTGGCACCTATGAGACCTTTGCCGAAGTGGCACGCCAGCGCTTCGGCGGCACCCTCGCCGGAACGATCACCCTCACCGGAGGATTGGGAGGGATGGGTGGTGCACAGCCTCTCGCCGTCACCATGAACGGGGGTGTCGCGATCTGCGTCGATGTCGATGACTCGCGAATCAAGCGTCGAATCGAACACGAGTACCTCGATGTGCAGGCCGCCGACATCGACGATGCCCTCCGGCTCGCGACGCAGGCCCGCGACGCGGGCGAGCCGCTCAGCATCGGGCTGCTCGGCAATGCCGCAGAGATATTTCCCGCCCTGCTCGCGCGCAAGGCGCCGATCGATGTCGTGACCGACCAGACTTCGGCCCATGACCCTCTGTCGTATCTCCCGGTCGAGGTGGCCTTCGATGAATGGAAGTCGGCCCGCGAAGCCGATTCCGCACTCTTCGTCGAGCAGTCTCGGCGCTCGATGCGTCTCCAGGTGGAGGCGATGGTGGGCTTTCTCGACCTCGGTTCTGAAGTATTCGACTACGGAAACAACATCCGCACAGAGGCGAAGACAGCAGGATACGACCGCGCTTTTGCGTTCCCGGGATTCGTTCCCGCATACATCAGGCCGCTGTTCGCCGAGGGTAAGGGCCCGTTCCGCTGGGTCGCCCTCTCGGGTGATCCAGCCGACATCGAGCGCACTGACCAGGCGATTCTCGAGCTCTTCCCCGAGAACGAGACGCTGCATCGCTGGATAACCATGGCCCAGGAGAAGGTGCACTACCAGGGACTGCCCGCCCGCATCTGTTGGCTGGGTGCCGGCGAGCGGCACCTGGCCGCCCTGAAGTTCAACGAACTCGTGGCTTCGGGCGAGATCACCGCCCCGATCGTTATCGGCCGCGATCACCTCGATGGTGGATCGGTCGCCTCTCCCTACCGGGAGACGGAGGCGATGAAAGACGGTTCGGACGCGGTTGCCGACTGGCCCCTGCTCAATGCCCTGCTCGCCACAGCCTCCGGCGCGACGTGGGTCTCGATCCACCACGGCGGCGGTGTCGGCATCGGCCGGTCGATCCATGCCGGGCAGGTCTCCGTGGCCGACGGTACCCCCCTGGCCGCCGAGAAGCTCGCGCGGCTGCTCTGGAATGACCCGGCGTCGGCCGTTCTTCGGCACGCAGACGCAGGCTATGAAGAAGCCATCGACGCTGCTGAGCGTCTCGGCATCACCGTCCCGATGCATCGGGGCTGACAGTGAGCCGTTTCGAGTGCATCCGCGTCACGGACGCAGCTAAACAGCACACGCCGGGATCGGCTGTGCCGTGAGCGAGGATGGCCGGGCATACTGGGCGAGAAATGCCTGGGTGCGGGGTGCGATCCGCGAGAACGTGCGTATCACCGCGGCCGCCGACGGCACGATCTCTGCGGTCGACACCGATACGCCGTGCGCCGCTGGCGATGTGGTTCTGGGCGGCGTTGTCTACCCAGGCGCCGTGAACGCGCACTCGCATGCTTTTCATCGCCTGCTGCGGGGCCGCACGCACGCCGATGGCGGCAGCTTCTGGACCTGGCGGGAACTGATGTACAAAGAGGCCGACGCGCTCGAACCCGACAGGTACGAGGCAATCGCCACCGCCGTGTACGGCGAGATGGTCGCGGCGGGGTGGACCTCGGTTGCTGAATTCCACTATGTGCATCACCGCACAGACGGCTCCCCGTACGGCCATCCGCACGCATTCGAGCAAGCCCTGGCCCGCGCAGCGACAACGGCGGGCATCCGACTCACGCTGCTCGACACCTGTTATCTCGCGGGCGGGTTCGGGCAGCCGCTGAGCCCGGGGCAGCGCCGGTTCGGCGACGGTACTGTGCGGGCCTGGCTCGACCGGCACCGCTCGCTGGGCGCTTCGCTGTCAGACGAGTTCGATGATCGGTTCGTCTCCGTGGGTGCAGCTGTTCACTCGGTGCGTGCGGTTCCCGTCGAGGCGCTCGAAATCCTGGCGGGCGAACTCGACCCCAGGCTCCCCCTTCACATCCACCTCTCGGAACAACCCGCGGAAAACGACGCCTGCCGCGAGGCCACAGGGCGCACGCCGACGGAGCTGCTGCACGATGTCGGCCTCCTTCGCCCGACCCTCTCGGCGGTGCATGCCACCCACCTCACCCCGAACGATGTGGGGCTGCTCGGTGAAGCTGGAGGCACCGTGGTGATGTGCCCCACGACCGAGGCAGACCTCGGGGATGGGATCGGCCCCGCACGGGCACTTCGCGACGCGGGCGTGCGGATCGCGCTCGGCACCGACCAGCATGCCGTTATCGACCCGTTCCTCGAGGCGCGCGGGCTCGAATACGGCGAACGACTCGCCTCCGGGCAACGGGGGCGCTTCAGCCCGCAGGAACTGCTCGCGGCAATGGGATCCGGCGGCTCCGCGAGCGTCGGGCGGCCGGTCGGCCTGATCGAACCCGGGCAGCCGTGCGACTTTATCGAGGTCGACCCGGGTAGCGCCCGAACATCAGGAAGTGAGCTCGGACAGATCGTGATGACCGGCACGGCCGCAGACGTCATGAGCGTCGTGATCGGTGCCGAGCGTGTCGCCCGTCGAGGCGTACACGAGACGCTGGGCGACATCGGGGCGTTCTTCGAAAGCGCGAGAGGCAGAAGATGAGCGAACTCATCACAGAGATCGGCGAACTGATGACCCAGGATGCCGAGCACAGCGTGCTCCGCAATGCAGCGGTGGTCGTCGACCAGGGCAGAATCGCCTGGATCGGGTCGTCGTCGCGGCCCCCTGCGGCAGACACCGTGACGCGCCTCGATGGCCGGGCCGTTCTGCCGGGCTGGGTCGATTCGCACAGTCATCTGATCTTCGCCGGAGATCGCACCCGCGAGTTCGAAGCGCGCATGGCAGGCGAGAGCTACACCGCGGGCGGGATCGCCGTCACAACGAATGCCACACGACAGATCGGCGACTCAGAACTCGGCCGGCTGGCCAGGGCCCGGGTGGCCGAGGCCGTGTCGCAGGGAACGACCTACCTCGAGACGAAGACCGGCTACGGCCTCACCGTGCGCGACGAGGAGCGCAGTGCATCCATCGCCCACGACGAAGTCGACGAGTCGACCTTTCTCGGCGCCCACCTCGTGCCCGATGGCCTCGACTCCGACGAGTACGTCGACCTCGTGTGCGGTGAGATGCTGGATGCTGTGCTCCCGTTCGTGCGCTGGGCCGACGTGTTCTGCGAACGCGGAGCCTTCTCGGTCGACCAGTCACGCCGCGTTCTCACTGCCGCTCGCGACGCCGGGCTCGGGCTGAGGGTGCACGGCAACCAGTTGGGCCACGGCGGGGGCATCCGGCTTGCCGTCGAGCTGGGGGCATCGAGCGTCGATCACTGCAACTACGTGTCGGCAGAAGACCTCGAGGCCCTCAGTGGCAGCTGGGCCGGGCGACAGGGCACCGTGGCAACCGTGCTCCCTGCCTGCGACCTCTCGACCAAGGCGCCCCTCGCCCCCGCGCGCCGCCTTCTCGATGCGGGTGTCGAGGTGGCGATCGCGACCAATTGCAACCCTGGCACGTCGTACACGAGCTCCATGGCGTACTGCGTTGCCACCGCGGTGCTGCAGATGGGGCTCAGCGTCGACGAAGCCGTTCGTGCCGCGACGCGCAACGGCGCCCTCGCACTGGGGCGCGAGGCCGGCCTCGACGCCGTGGGCTCGATCGTCGTCGGGCACCGGGCCGACCTGCACGCTCTCGACGCCCCCTCGGCGACCCATCTGGCCTATCGTCCCGGGGTGCCGCTCACTCACGGTGTCTGGCGACGGGGTGTCAGGGTGGTGTGATGAGGGGTTCGGTGTGACGCGCTCGATTTGACGGGAGTACGCCGATCAGTGCTTCACCAAGGCCGCAAGCTCGGTTCGAGTCGAGACACCGGCCTTTCGCAGGAGATTCGACACGTGGAATTTGACGGTGTTCTCGCTGATCCCCAGGTTCAGAGCGATTTCGCTGTTGCGCGCACCGGTGGCGACGAGTTGGAGCACCTCGCGTTCACGCCCAGACAGTTCGACGTGTTCGACGAACCTGTCGGGCTCGGCAGGAGGGTCCAGTGGCAGCCGGATGTCGAGGGATGATCCCCAGCCGGGCGTCGATGAAACCTGCAGTTCGCCATCAAGGGCAGAGACCCGCTCCGCAATGGGCCGCAGCGAATCGTCGTGCGCCGTCAGTTCACCGGCCCCGTCATCGCGGATTCCGATCAGCAGGTTGAGGCCATCGCAATCCCACTGGATGCGCACCCGTCGGGTATCGCGCTGGTAGACGAGGGCGAGCACGGCGCTCCTGACGATCGCTCGTGCTGAATGCGCGACTTCCCCGGGCAGCGCGCGGCCGGTCGTGGGGGGCTCGATGAACTGCACGTCGAGGTCACCGAACCTCTCGAGCGGGCGCAGGTCGCTGCGCAGGCGGGCGAATGCACCGGCGACGGGCTCGAGCATGCTGCTGCGCTGCTCGTCTGTCACCATGCGGAGCCCGACGAGCGCGGTGGTCGCGATGTCGATCGACAGGGTTCTCGCCGCCCGGTCGTCGAGGCGAGTCGATCGGAGAACGGCAAGCAGCGACTCCAGCGTCACCGCATGGCGATCGGCCTGTTCCGCCACCGTGCGCGCATGCTCGAGCAGGGACTGTCGGGAGGCGGGAGAGTCGAGCTCGGTGTGTTCACCCATACCCTCAACCTACCCGCTCAAGCCGACCTACTCTTTCGGGTAGGTATAACCCGCTGATCCGGCGGGTGCCTTTCGAGCACCGGCGCGGAAGCATGAAGGCATGGATGTTCTGCAGACCGGTGTCGGCCCCTCCCTGACGCGTATCGGCGATGAGCTCGGCGCCGTGATCGACCAGCTCGCTTCGGGGGAGAATACGTCGACCCCACTGGAACGCGTTGCCGACCTCATCGAGGGCTCCTCGCGCGTATTCGTTCTCGGTGCGGGGCGCTCAGGGCTCGCCCTGCAGATGACGGCGATGAGGCTGATGCACCTCGGCCTCGAGGTGCACGTGGTGGGAGAGGTCACGGCGCCAGCGATCGGTGCGAACGACCTCCTGCTCACCGCGAGCGGCTCGGGCGCCACCGGTGGAATCGTGCGCGCCGCCAACGTGGCTGTCGTCGCGGGAGCCCAGGTGGCAGTCATCACCACGGCTGACGACTCCCCCCTGGCGCAATACGCCTCAGCCGTCATCGTTGTGCCCGCCGCTGCAAAGCTCGACCGGACTGGTTCTGCGTCGGCCCAGTACGCGGGCAGCCTCTTCGAGCAGGCCGTGGTCGTTCTCGGAGACGCCCTGTTCGATTCCCTGTGGAAGCGCAGCGGGCAGAGTGCCGATGAACTCTGGCCCCGGCACGCCAACATCGAATAGCCCCTCCGCGTCAGCCCCCACGCTTCAGCCACCTTTTTCATCCACAAACCACCCGCACAACGAAGGAACACAATGAAACTGCAATTCGCCATGGACACCCTCACCACAGAGGTCGCACTCGAGCTCGCCGCGGCCGCCGCACCCTACGTCGACATCCTCGAACTCGGCACTCCGCTGATCAAGAGCGCCGGCCTCTCCGCCGTCACCGCGATCAAGGCGGCTCACCCCGACAAGATCGTCTTCGCCGACCTCAAGACCATGGATGCAGGGGAACTCGAAGCAGACATCGCCTTCACCGCCGGCGCTGACCTCGTCACTGTGCTCGGCTCGGCGGGAGACAGCACGATCATCGGCGCCGTCAAAGCGGCGAAGAAGCACGGAAAGGGAATCGTTGTCGACCTCATCGGTGTCGCCGACAAGCCCAAGCGGGCCAAGGAAGTGGTTGCTCTCGGCGTCGAGTTCGTCGAGATGCACGCCGGTCTCGATGAGCAGGCCGAGCCGGGCTTCACCTTCTCGAAGCTGCTCCGCGATGGTGAAACCGCTGGCGTACCATTCTCGGTCGCCGGCGGCGTAAACGCCGCGAGCGTCGCTTCGGTTCAGCTCTCAGGTGCCCTGGTGGCAGTGGCCGGCGGCGCCATCTACGGCGCTCCCGACGTGGGAGCCGCCGCAGCTGAGATCCGCGCAGCAATCATCTAGCACCGATCAACAGGGCCCGTCGAATCGGCTCCGTGGATCACACCGTCACCCGGGACCTGCGGAAACGCGCTCCCGGGTGGCTGTCTGGAAGGGTGCGCTGGCCCTCGCCGAAGAAGTGCTCGCGGAGGGTGGTGCCGACGAGCGACTCCTTGATGAGCCCGCGACGCCGGAGCTCCGGCATCACCTCAGCGAAGAAACGGTCGTTCCTGCCGTCGGGGTCGGGTTGCACGAGGAACCCGTCTGCACCGGTCTCCTCGATCATCGCCTCTGCCTGGTCGGCCACCTCGACGGCCGAGCCGAGGAACGGCTTGCCCATCACGCCATTCGCACGGAACTCCTCGAGCACCTCGCGAACGGTAGGGGCGCTCGGGCCGAGGAACCTCTCGACGTTGGTGCGACCGTTGTCGCCTGATGCCGCGGCCGAGGGGATCGGCTTGTCGGGGTCGAGCGCGAGAAGGTCGATTCCGGTGAAGTACGAGTAGAGCGTGGCAGCCTCCTCGAGGGAGACGGCAGCGATTGCCTCTTCGTATTCGGCAACGGCCTGTTCCATCGTGTCGGCCACCCGGAAGGTACCGGCGATGAGGCACCGCAGGGCGTCCGGCCCGCGGCCGTATTCGACGGCGCGGCGCCTGATGTCGGAGATCTGGTCGGCGAGTGCCTTGGACTCCGCAGCGAGGAACACGGCCTCGGCGTACCGGGCGGCCAGGTCGCGGCCGGCCTCAGATGCACCCGCCTGGAACAGCGTGGGCGTCACCTGCGGGCTGGGGGGTGTCACGAGCAGGCCCGTCGACTGGAAGTACGGCCCGTCGTGCTCGACCTCGTGCACCTTCGTCGGGTCGGCCCAGACTCCGGTGGCCGCGTCGCGCTTCCAGGCATCCGGCTCCCACGAACCCTCCCAGAGCTTCAGCGAGAGCTCGACGTGGTCGGCTGCCTTCGCGTAGCGGTCTGCGTGTGCCATGAGAGGCTCGCCGAAGAGCAGGGCCGAGGCGGCCTGGGCCGAGCCGGTCACGATGTTCCACCCGACGCGCCCGCGCGAGAGGTGGTCGAGAGTGCGGAACTGCCGCGTGACAACGGGAGGCGACTCGACCATCGTCGACACGGTCGTGACCAGGCCGATGTGCTCGGTCACCGCGGCGAGCGCAGAGATGAGCATCTGGGGGTCGATCGTCGAGAAGTTCACGTCACGCTCGATCGCGTTCGGGATCACCTGGTCGTCGGCCGTCGGATAGCCGTAGGAGTCGGCGAGGAAGAGAAAATCGGCACCATTCGCCTCGCAGGCCTTGGCGAGGTCGGTCCAGTACTCGATATCGGTGAAATCGGGGCCGTCGAAGCCGGGGGTCCTCCAAGTCGGGCGTGCCCTCGTGACGTGGAACATTCCGATCGTGAGTGTCTTCTTCATGATTCTTCCCAGCGCATAAAAGTGAACAGTTCAGTTCACTTTAGTCCCGCTGGCATTTCCGGCGCATTTCAGAGGCGACACGTTTGTGTGACGGGTCGTTGGCAGGGCGGCACCGGTTCAGGGCTGAAGCAGGGCCTCGGTCAGCGCATCCACGCCGACGCGATAGGACTCGCGCAGGCTGGCGGGTTCGGCATCGGCGAGCAGGGCGAACTGCATTCCGCGCCAGACTGCCAGCAAGTGGGTGCCCCAGAGTGCGGCGGAACGATCATCCGCCCCCTCTGCGACGAAGATCTCGGCCAAGTCTTCGGCCCAGCGATGCGTGGAGGGGTGCAGGTCATTGCGCCACCGTTCGGGGTCGCCCATTGCTGCACCGAAGCGCTGGAAGAACAGCACGAGATACGGTCTGTTCTCTGGCGCGGCAAGGTCGTCCCAGGCGGCATAGAGCCGTTCGTTCAGGTCGCCCTCGCCACGCAGGCGGGCGAACATCGTCTCGAGGCGCGGGAAGCGCACGAATGCCCGCACGCAGGCCTCGTCGAGCAGCTTCTCGCGGGAGCCGAAGTAGTAGAGCAGCATGCGGTTGTTTGAGCCGATCTCGCGCGAGATCGCACTCATGCTGAGGTCGAGAACACCGACCCGCAGGATGAGATCGATGACCAGATCCAGCAGTCGCTGTCGTTCGGGCTTCATAGCTGCAACTTACACGGCAGTCTCGGCGACGAGACCTGACGCGCCCGCGGTCACCGGCGGGTATGAGCCGAAGAGCCAGTAGCCAGCCGGTGCTTCCCGATCGGCTCAGTGTGAAGTTTCACAACGGTGGGCTGTGGCTCTGGGCAGCGGTGCCCTGCGGCCAATACGATGGGCGACGCAGCCATTTCGACCGCTTCGAAGAAAGATCGTTGACTCATGAGCCACTATGCCGTTGTAGATCCTTCGACAGGGGAGACCCTGCGCGAGTACCCCACCATCACCGACGAGGCGCTGGTCGAGGCGATCGGCGAAGCCGACGCTGCGTACCAGTCGTGGTCGCGAAAGGTTCCCCTCGGCACCCGCATCGCGCTCATTCAGAAGGTGGCCGATCTGCACCTCGAACGGCGCGAAGAACTCGCTGCCAGTGCCGTCCGTGAGATGGGCAAGCCGCTCGACCAGGCGCTGGGCGAAGTCGACTTCGCCGCAGCGATCTACCAGTACTACGTCGACAACGGGGCAGAGTACCTCGCCGATGAGCCGATCGCGCTCGCCGACGGCACCGGTTCGGCGATCATCCGCCGCTCTGGCCTGGGTGTGCTGCTGGGCATCATGCCGTGGAACTTCCCGTACTACCAGGTTGCGAGGTTCGCGGGCCCGAACGTGATCGTGGGCAACACGATCCTGCTGAAGCACGCGCCGCAGTGCCCCGAATCGGCCGAGGCGATCGCGAACATCTTCGCCGAGGCCGCCGCCAGCGTCGGCGCCCCCGCCGGTGTCTACGTCAACATCTTCGCAACCAATGAGCAGTCTGCCGTGGTGATCGCCGACCCCCGCGTTCACGGCGTCTCGGTCACCGGCTCGGAGCGTGCCGGCTCGGCCGTTGCCGAGCTCGCGGGCAAACACCTCAAGAAGGTCGTGCTCGAGCTGGGCGGATCAGACCCGTTCATCCTGCTGTCGACCGACGATCTGGATGCGGCGGTCACCGATGCGGTGAACGCCAGGCTCGACAACAACGGGCAGTCGTGCAACGCGGCCAAGCGGTTCATCGTCATCGACGATCTCTACGAGGAGTTCGCTTCGAAGTTCACGGCGGCATTCACTGCAGCCCAGCCCGCTGACCCGTTCGTCGAGGGCACGCTGCTCGGCCCGCTCTCATCTGCTGCGGCCACCGAGCGCCTTCAGGCCCAGCTCGACCGGGCCGTCGCCGAGGGTGCCACGGTTCTGGCCAGCGGCACCGCGACGGGCAACTTCTTCCCACCGGCGGTGCTCGCTGATGTCACCCCGCAGATGGCGGCCTACCGCGAAGAGTTCTTCGGGCCGGTTTCGGCGCTCTACCGGGTGTCGAATGAAGACGAGGCCGTAGCGCTCGCGAACGACACGACCTTCGGCCTGGGCTCCTACGTCTACACCACCGACCACGTGCAGGCCCTGCGGGTGGCCGATGCCATCGACGCTGGCATGGTGTGGGTCAACCTGGTGCTGGGCGACGCCGCAGAACTGCCTTTCGGTGGCGTGAAGCGCTCGGGCACGGGCCGCGAGATGGGTCGTTTTGCGCTCGAGGAATTCGTGAACAAGAAGCTCATCAGAGTGGCGTGACTCGTGCGTCAGGCGGATGAGTCGGGCGGATGAATCAGGCCGCGTGAACGATCGAGTCGAACTCGAGCTTGACGAGGTCGTTCTCGCTCAGGATCAGCTGGATGAACCGCTCTCCCAGTGGTTCATCCATCATTGTGGTACGAACCGTCAACGGTAGTCACCTCCTCATTAGCACCGTGTCTGCTGAAGGAACAGTGGCACCCTCCGCCTGCGGCAGGGGAGGGGCGGGGTCGTGCGCCACGAGTGTGGTGCCGTAAGTTCCCCGCCCCCTTCCCCGCCGTGCCTCGGGGCGGCGATCAGACGGTGATCGTCTTCTGGCTGTCGGCTTTCGACGCAGTGTTCACTTCGATCTTTCGCGGCTTGGCCTTCTCGCTGACCGGAATGGTCACCGAGAGTACGCCGTTGTCGTAGCTGGCTGAGATCTGCGACGAGTCGATTCCTTCACCGAGGCTGAACTGCCGGAGATAGGTTCCGTTCGGCCTCTCCTGGGCCAGCCACTTCACCCCCTCGTGGGCGGCGGCGGTCCGCTGGGCGCGAATCGTCAGGAGCTGCCCGTCGACGTCGACATCGACCGATCCGGGGTCGACGCCGGGGAGGTCGGCATTGAGCAGGTACTGGTCGCCGTCGCGATAGAGATCCACAGGCATGAACCGGGGGCCGGGGCGGAACTGCAGCAGGTTGCCGGTCAGCCGGTCGAGCTCGCTGAAAGGATCAAAAGACATTGCCATGATGAGGATTCCCCTTTCGTAAACATGAGTCCCTGTGACTCAACGTGGCAAAGATTTTAGCACTCCCTTAGTGAGAGTGCCAAGTCATTTCGCTTCCCACCCTGTCGGAGTAACGTGTGCAGCCATCGAGGGCTGCTGCCCGCGAGAGGCCGACAGTGCTGTCGTCCGGATGAAGGGAGTTGCAGAGATGTGCCGCTGGCTTGCCTACCGGGGAGAACCCCTTCACCCTTCACGCTTGATTCTGGATGCCCAGCACTCCCTTGTCGCCCAGTCGCTGAATTCACCGCTCGGCGCCGAGACCGTGAACGGAGACGGATTCGGGTTCGGCTGGTACCCCACAGGTGCCGTCGCTGGCAGTATTCCGGCCGTGTTCCACAGCATCGAGCCGGCCTGGCACGACGAGAACCTGCGCGAGCTGACCCGTGCCGTCGAGAGCCCCCTCTTCTTCAGCCACGTTCGCGCGGCGGCAGGGCCGCCCATCCAGCAGACCAACTGCCATCCGTTCCGCTACGAGAACTGGCTGTTCATGCACAACGGTGCGCTCGCCGGGTTCTCTGAGACGAAACGCGATCTCACGTTCGCAATCGACCCCTCGCTGTACCCGCACGTGCACGGCACCACCGACTCCGAAGTGCTCTTCCATCTCGCGCTGACGTTCGGTCTGCACGACGACCCTGTCGGTGCGATGACGAAGGCGGTGCAACTGGTCGAATCAGTCGGTCACGACCACGGGGTGAGGTTCGCCATGCAGGGCACGATCGCCGTCTCTGACGGGTCGACACTCTGGGCGTTCCGCTACTCGTCGGAGGGCCGCTCGCGCTCCCTCTTCCATTCTGCTGACGTTCCGAGCATCCGCGAGATGTACCCTGACGCCGAGAATCTGCGGAACTTCGGCGTCAGCGCGCAGGTGGTCGTCTCTGAACCCCTGGTCGACCTGCCGGGCGTGTTCCTGGAGGTGCCGGAGTCGACGGTGGTCGTGCTCGATGATGCGGGGTACCGACACGAGCCCTTCATGGCTTCGGCCGTCTGACCCGTCGCACCGTCAGCGCGACTGGCGGCGTTTGCCCACCCGGGGCGCGCCCTTGACGGCGGGCGTTCGGCCTTTGCCCTTCGACGCCTTCGCCTTGCCGCCGGGCGGCGCGACGGTCGCGGCGGCGTTGGCTGCCGACTTGGCCCGCTCGACCTGAGCCTTCTCGAGGAGGGCCTTGCCCGCTGCCGTGAGCGTGGTGGTCGGTGCGGTGTAGTCGAAGAGCGGGTAGCCGAGTTCGGCCTCGAGCTCCTTGATCGAGGCGACGAGGGTCGCGCGCGAGACGCCCTCTGAGCGCGCGGCGTGGGCGAAGTGCAGTTGTTCGGCCGCGGCGACGAAATGGCGCTGGAGTTCGTTCTTCACGGGCATCCCTTCGTTTCGCGACCGTCAAGCCCCAGACTACGCGGTGCCTCAGCCTCCCCGGTGGAATAGGGTCGCATCAGGTACTGACGAAAGAGGTTGGCGCATGACCGAACACGAACTTCACCAGATGTGGGCGACGACGAGGCTCCACATCATCCTGTCGCAGCTCGGGCCGATCGTTCTGCTGACGGCAAGCGTGGGGCTCGTGATGGCCGGGCTCGGTCACCAGCCGACGCCGATCAGGCTTGCGGCGGCACTCATTCTGCTCTCGACGGGGATTCTCGGCGCTCTCGCCCAGTTCTCTGCCGCCTCTGAAGCGCAGGCGATAGCCAATGACCTGATCGCGCTGCGTGGCTCGAGTGCGGTGAGTCGGCGCATCGTGGCATCGGCGGGGTACACGAACGTCGTCAAGTTCGTGACGCCGACGATCTTCGTGCTGACGTATGTCGCCCTGCTGTGGGCGATCTTCGCGCCGCCGGCCTACGGGGGCATGCAGTAGTCCTGCTGCCCAGTGACCCTGCTGCCCAGTGACCCTGATGCTCAGCCGCGGCGCTCGCGGAAGGCGATCATGTTCATACGGTTGCCGCACCGCACACTGCAGAACCGCTTCGAGCCGTTACGCGACAGGTCTGCCAACAGGCCCTCGCAGTCGTCGGCTGCGCACGCGCGGAGTCGTTCGTATTCGTCTGTGCGGATGACATCGACCAGGGCGAGGGCGACCTCGGCCATGATGCGTTCCTCGAGTGGCGCCTCGGGGCTGGTTGCGTGCAGGTGCCAGTCGAAGTCGTCGTGCCGCACGAGGAACGGCATCGCGCGGGATTCGGCGAGCATCGCATTGACTTCGTTCACCGCAGTGTCTCGGTCGAGCATCCAGATGCCCCTGAGCCTGGCTCTGGCGTGACGCACGGCGACGAGCTCGTTCTCGTCGCGGTCGAAGCGACCGGAGTAGCGGTGGGCGGTCAGCAGCGCCGTCAATTGAGCGGGCCTGCTGAGCTCGTCGCTGCCGCTTCGTGTCGCCCCGGCAACCGTGTTGGCGAGGGCGACGGTGAACTCCAGGGTGTCTTCCGTGTCAGGGGCAAAATGCAAATTGACTCCTTACTCGCGGCCAGACTAACGTCAATCCTGACGGGTTGTCCAGCACCCGGCCCAGGAGACCCATGAAACGCCCATCGATGACCGTCGGCCTTGCGATCGCTGTCGTCGCCGCGCTCACTTTCGGCACCTCCGGCGTGTTCATCAAGCCAGTGCTCGAGGCGGGCTGGAGTCCGGCGGCGGCGGTCACCGTTCGGGCTCTTGTCGGCGGAATCGTTCTCGCACCCTTCGCCATCGCCTCGCTGCGTGGCTCATGGGCTGCGCTCTGGCGGGCCCGGTGGCGCATCACGCTGATGGCCCTCATCGGGGTCGCGGGTACACAGTTGGCCTACTTCGCGGCGATCCAGCGTATTCCTGTGGGCACCGCGGTGCTCATCGAGTACCTGTCGCCGCTGCTGCTCGTCGTCTTCGTGTGCGTGCGGTCGCGAGCCCTGCCGAAGGCAGTCGTGCTGGTGGGCTCAGTGCTCGCTCTCGTCGGCATCGTGCTTGTCGTCTCGCCGGGGGGAGCCGCGGCTCTCGACCCGATCGGTCTGGTTCTCGCGCTCGCCGCCATGGTCGGGTGCGCGATCTACTACGTCGTCGCCGCCCAGCCCAGCGATGGGCTTCCCCCCGTCGCCCTGGCGGGGTTCGGCCTTCTGCTCGGCGGTGTGCTCCTCGGCATCATCGGTGCGACTGGCCTGGTGCCGTTCACGGCAACGTTCGGCGAGGTGGGGTTCTTCGGTGGTGTCGCGCCCTGGTGGGTACCGCTGGCCTTCGTCGGGGTCGTCAGCACGGCCATCGCCTACGCCACGAGCATCACGGCCAGCGAGATCCTCGGCTCGCGCATCGCGTCATTTGCGGGCCAGCTCGAAGTCGTCGCGGCCACCGTATTCGCATGGCTGCTGCTCGGCGAGACGCTCTCGATCGCCCAGCTCATCGGGGGCGCGCTCATCGTTGCCGGAATCGTGTTCGTGCGTCTGGAGAAGACCGCCTCCGGGCAAGTGGATGCTGCGCTCGAGCCCTTCGAACCGGTCGGTCTGCCCGCTCCCGGTGTTCCAGCCGGGTCGGCAAGGCTGGTTGAGTAGCGCGCTGGAGCGGTGGGTGAGCATCCGGTGGATGCTCACCGCGACGCCAGCACCGACGAAGCCGTGCGTCGTCGGTGGGGTACCGCTGGTTGAGTAGCGCCCAGCGCGTATCGAAACCCCCACGCGTTCAGGGTTTCGATACGCGGCACGATCTGCCGCCACTCAACCAGCGACGGTGGCTCTACTCTTCGAGCGCGGCGTCGAGCGTGATCTCCACGCCGGTCAGGGCCTTGCTGACAGGGCAGCCCGACTTTGCGTCATTCGCTGCGGCCAGGAAGGTCGCGCTGTCGATACCGGAGACCTCGCCACGAACGGTGAGGTGAATGCCGGTCAGGCGGAATCCACCGGCCGGGTCGGGGCCGAGCGAGACGTCGGCCTTCACGTCGAGAGCTTCGATCGTTCCGCCTGCCGCTCCCAGCACGGCAGAGAACTGCATGGCGTAGCACGCGGAGTGGGCTGCAGCGAGCAGCTCCTCCGGACTGGTGAATCCATTGGCGTCGTCGGCGGCGCGTTTCGGGAACGAAACGTCGTAGGTGCCGAGTTTCGAACTGCTGAGCTCGACCTGGCCTTCGCCTGTTTCGAGGCTGCCGTTCCAGGCGGTGCGAGCGGTACGTGTGGGCATCATTCTCTCTTTTCTCGTTCGGTTTTCAGTGGACGGATGAAGCTTCAGGTGCCAGTCTGGGCCGATCGGTCGGTATTGACTGCAGGGTCTGTCAGTCGTGGACTGCGCTTCGCACATGTTCCGCGACCGACACGACCTGCACCTGCAGGGCCTTCAGATCGGCCAGATCGAGGCCCGTGGCGGCGCAGATCTGTTCGGGAATGTGCGCCGCCTTCGCGCGGAGAGCCAGGCCCGCAGCCGTGAGGGAGACCCGCACGGTGCGTTCGTCTTCGGGCATGCGCGTACGGGTGAGCAGGCCGGCCGCCTCGAGCCGGCGAACCAACGGCGAGAGCGTGCCGGAGTCAAGGTGCAGGCGCTCGCCCAGCTGGCCGACGCTGACGCGGTCGGTCTGCCAGAGTACGAGCAACACCAGGTACTGGGGGTACGTCACGCCAAGGGGCTCGAGCAGCTCGCGATACCGGGCGGTGAGAGCCCGGGAGGCGTTGTACAGCGCGAAACAGATCTGCTCATCGAGCAGAAGAGGGTCGTTTGCGCCGTGCACGGTCATGTCGGTTACGATATCACACTGTGGGCAATCTAGTTGTGCACAATCTAAAGACAACGGCAATGGATGCCCGGCCTTCGCCACCCTCGGTGAACATAGAATTGGCAGCACTATGGATGAGCCCCGCATGAACGTAGAGTCGTTCAACCTCGACCACCGCACGGTGTCTGCCCCGTACATCCGGGTCGCCGATCGCAAGACCCTGCCGGCCGGCGACGTGATCACGAAGTACGACATTCGCTTCACTCAACCGAACAAGGCGCACCTCGACATGCCCGCTGTGCACTCGATCGAGCACCTCTTCGCCGAGAAGTCGCGCAATCATTCCGATGCCGTGATCGACTTCTCGCCGATGGGCTGCCAGACGGGTTTCTACCTGATTCTGCAGGGTGACCCGGCCTACGGCGAGGTCGAGGCGCTCGTCGCGACGACGATGAACGACATTCTGGCCGCGACCACTGTTCCTGCCGCCAACGAGGTGCAGTGCGGCTGGGGCTCGAACCACTCCCTCGAGGCTGCGCAGGCCGCAGCCGCGGCGTTCCTCGGCGGGCGCGGTTCGTGGAGCACCGTCTCAGCATGACCGACGCCATCCCGCGCGCCGCCAGCCCGCGCGCCGTCGTGATCGTGGCGATGGACGACGAAGCGGCGCCCTTCATCGAGCGCGCGACCGCGGTCGGCGAACCGCGCTCCGTCGGCAATGCGATCATCCGCGAGATAACGTTCGCGGGCGTGCCCGTGCTTCTTGTGCGCAGCGGCATCGGCTTGGTCAATGCAGCGGGCGCAGCCACGGCTGCCATCCTGGCCACCACGCAGGGCCCCGGCTCCCCGGTTCCGGTGGTCATCAGCGCCGGAACTGCCGGTGGTGTGGGCGAATCCGTGGCCGTCGGCGACGTCGTCATCGGTGGCACGTACATCAACATCGATGCCGATGCCCGTGCGTTCGGCTACGAACTCGGCCAGGTTCCCGGAATGCCGCCCTCCTACAGCGCCAGCCCGGAGCATCTCGATGCCCTCGCCGACGGCTCATGGATGCCCGCCCTCACCATCGCGAACTTTCCGGCCGATTCGAATGCACCCGGCGCCGCAGACTCCAGCACGGTGTCACCTGAAACAGCGCCGTCGACGATTCACGTGGGCCTCATCGTGTCGAGCTACTCGTTTGTGAGCGAGCCGCGTGCGCTGATCATCCGGGAGCAGTTCGCTGGTGCCCTGGCAACCGACATGGAATCGGTCGCCATTGCCCAGACCAGCTTCGTGCACGACCGACCCTTTCTTTCGGTGCGTGGCATCTCCGACCTCTGCGGCCCGGTAGCGAACGCTGACTTCCTGACCCACGTCGACGACGCGGCCGACCGTTCGGCCCAGGTGGTCGCCGCCCTGCTGCAGTATCTCCTCGCCTGAGGCCAGACCGGCTTGAGGCCGGCGTCTCTCTTCTGGCACCCGGTTCTTGTTTTCCACGGTATGTTTGTGACCCGCTTGTGGGGCAGAATGAGGTTGGTGGAGGGGGGAACCGAATTGCAGGCGGCGCGGTTCGCAATGGCCCGCAGGAGTCGTCGGATGTGATTCGGGTCAGCTATGGAGAACTGGTCTGTAGATGGGTTGACAGGGATAGCCGGTGCGCCGAAGACTCGAGCTCACGGCATGGTGATCGTCGGTGTCGATGGATCGCCGCTGTCTGTTGAAGCGCTCGCCCAAGGAGCCGAAATGGCTCAGTGCCTGGGTGTGCCGCTCGAGGCGATCACCGCCTGGTCATCGGTGAGTGGGCCTTACCTGACTACCCCACCCCAGCTTTATGGTGCGCGAGAAGCAAAGGCGAAGTCAACGGTCGAACTCGCTGCGACCGCAGTTTTCGGCGCAGTTCTGCCACCGTGGTTTCACGCATATTCAGCACATGGCCCTGTGGCGGGTGTGTTGGCTCAGCAGAGCAGATTTGCGAAGATGCTGATTATCGGACGAAACAAGGGCACACCAGTGGTGGGGAACGCGCTCGGTTCGGTCGCACTGGAGTGCGTTGAGAATGCCCACTGTCCTGTGCTTCTGGTGCGCAATCACAGAAGCCCCCACTTGACGAAATTCGTCTACTCGAGCTTGTGAAGGCGTAGATGTTCTCGCGGTCGCCGCGCGAGGCGAAGACCTCGGTGTGCATCTCGTGCACGAACTCGTGGATGCGCGGCCCCGAGATGACGAACGGGGAGCCGTCGCCGTACAGCCGGCCCTCGTACACCATTCCGTCGGGCAGCACGGTGTCTTTCGAGATGAAGTTGATGACGTCCATGCGAAACCCGTCGACCCCGCGGTCGAGCCACCAGTTCATCATCTCGTAGACGGCCACAGGCACCTCGGGGTTCTCCCAGTTGAGGTCGGGCTGCTTCTTCGAGAACAGATGCAGGTAGTACTGGCCGGTGGGCTCGTCGTAGGCCCGCGCCGACCCCGAGAAGGCCGAGCCCCAGTTGTTCGGCTCGGCACCGGGGGTGCTCGGCTCGAAGCCCTGCCGGGCATCGTGCCACCAGTACCAGTCCCGCTTCGGATCGTCGCGGGACGAGCGCGACTGCACGAACCACGGATGCTCGTCGCTGGTGTGGTTCACGACCAGGTCCATCACGAACTTCATGCCCCGCGCATGCAGGCCCTCGGTCAGCTCGGCGAGGTCTTCGAGGGTGCCGAACAGCGGGTCGGTGTCGCGGTAGTCGCTGATGTCGTAACCGTTGTCGTCCTGGGGCGAGGTGTAGATGGGCGCGAGCCACAGCACATCGACGCCGAGGGTGTGCAGGTAGTCGAGTTTGCCGATCACACCGCGCAGGTCACCTACCCCGTCGCCGTTCGAATCGGCGAAGCTGCGGGGGTAGACCTGGTAGACGACGGCGTTCTGGAACCACTGATCCATGTCTCCATCCTCTCCCTTCGGTGCACAATTCGCCGTAGTAGTGTGTGGATGCTCGCCCAATTCCGCGGCGCAGCAACACGTCTGCGATGAACATGCGGGGGGCGGTGATCAGGAGTGGCGGCAAAGAAGCTGCGCGGCACCAAGCCCGGCAGGCGCCGGCGCACCCTGTACTTTCCCGTGGACCCCGAGGCGATCGGCCGGGCCGTCGACGAAGGCGCGCTGATGTCGCGAACTGCCGCCACGATGGCGACCATGAACCACATCATCGTGGGCGCTCTGCGCAACGGTGTCGACTACGACGCCGACGAGGTCGCGAGGTTCGTGAAGCACGAGCTGCGCCTGCTCTCGCTGGAGCAGGCCGAGATGGCCGAGCACATCAAGCGGCTGATGTGGGAGTTTCCGCCGATGCTTCGCAAGTCGAGCACGGTCGCCGACTTCCAGCTGCTCACCCAGCGCCGGGTGACCTATTCGGCTCTCGCGAGTGAACTCGCGCGCCTCCACGATGACGAGGACTACATCGCCGAGGCAGTCGACTCCTCACAGAAGTGGGCCTGGTCAGAGCTCAGCCGAGCCATCGAGGTGCGGCTCGACGAAGTCATCGACCCGAGTGAGTCTGCCGAGTACGAGAGCATGCGTGAGGAGCGCATGCGGGCTCTCCGCGAGGTGGACCTGCCGCGTCTCGCCCGAGGCCTGTGACCCATCGAGCTTCCCGAAAGTGTCGGTGACTCGCCGACAGACCGACGATGTCGGGCAAGTCGATGGGGTCTACGCGCGGGAGGTGCGGATCTCGCCTGTGGTGCGCATGCCCTCCTGGCGCAACTCGAGTTGCGTGACCACGAGTGCCGCCAGGTCTTCGAGGTTCTCGACCTCTGCCGGCGAGACCGCGCGAGTGACCAGGTCGAGTACCACGAGCGTGCCGATCGTCTTGCCGGTGTGTCTCTTCAACGGCACGCCGATGTAGAAGCGCAGGCCGAACGAGCCCGTGACGAGCGGGTGGTGCTTCGTACGCTCATCGAGACTGCAGTCTTCGATGATCACCGGGCCGTCGCTTGGCACGTGGTTGCCCGTGAAGTCGACCTCCTTGGCGATCGCTTCGACGTCGGCACCGAAGTGCGACTTGAACCACACCCGGTCGTGGTCGACCACACTCACCAGCGAGATGGGTGCAGAGAAGAGTCGGGCAGCCATCGCGGTGACTCGGTCGAGTGCTTCGTCGGGCAGCGTGTCGAGAATTCCACTGCGTGGCGACGCCGGGCCGAATTCCTCACCGTTCGGGAAGAGCGGTTCTGTCGACTCTTCTTTGTGTCGACCGCTCTCGGCGATCACGATCAGCTTGAGAGCGGCAACGAGTTCATGGCGAGACGGGCGGTCAGCAGCCTCCCGTGCCGTCATTGCTGCCAGCAGCTGTTGCCAGAGCTCAGAGAGGGTGTCGGGGATGACCGGGTCGCGAGTGAGCCGGGCGATGGCCGACTCGACGATGCTGCCCGGGTATTCGAGCTTTCGGGTGAAGCATTCCAGCAGCACGAGTCCGAGCGCGTACACATCGCTCTCGGGGCCGACGGGCTTGCCGGAGGCCTGCTCGGGGCTCAGGTACGCGGCTGTGCCGGTGGTCGCGCCCTCGGCGGTCATGCGTTCCATGTCGTCCGAGAGGGCGATGCCGAAGTCGGTGAGCTTCGCCCGTGCCCTCGGCGCCCCGTCGCCGTAGTCGACGAGCAGGATGTTCGAGGGTTTGATGTCGCGATGGATCACGTTGTGCGCGTGAATGTAGTCGAGCGCCTCGGCCATGTCGTAGCCGATCTCGCCGATGTGTCGCGGAGACAAAGACGGGGCCGCCGGTGCGAGGCGACGGTGCAGGTCGGTGCCCTGTACGAGCGTCATCACGATGTACCGGTTGGATCGGCCGAACCCGTCGACCTCGATGCCGGCGTCGTGCATCTGTACCAGCGCGTGGTGGTCGAGGCTCGCGAGAACCGCGAGCTCGCCCTCCTGGCGTTCGGAGTCGGTCGAGGAGCTGTGGAACAGCTTGATGGCGACGTCACGCCCGAGCGCTTCGTCACGCGCCCGGAACACGGTCGCCATTCCCCCGTGCCCGAGAGGGTGCTCGAGCCTGTACCGGCCACCGAGAACTCTGTCAGTCGAGTCTGGTGCTGGCAGAGAGGCCACAGATACCCACTTTCATTGCTTATTTTAGCCACCCAACACTGCTTGATCGGGCCGTGCGGGAGGGACTTGACAGCAGGGCACAATTCGGGCATGCGCTCCGGATGATCGGCAGCGGCATGGCCCGAGGACCGACTGTCTCGGCAAGGCGACCGCGGGGCTTTGCGCGGTGGACTGGTTCTGGGCTAGCTTGAGCCGTACGTGCGCCCGATCATCCCGCCGGGCGCTCGCACCAGGGGAGCACGACGCATGGCGACACTGCTGTACAAAATCGGTGGCTTCGCAGCCAGGCGGCACTTCGTGGTCATCGGCATCTGGGTGCTGCTGGTAACCGCCGCACTGCTCGGTTCGAAGGTCTTCGACGGGCAGATGGCGCAGTCGGTCGAGATCCCCGGCACCCAGTCGCAGACCGCGATCGACATGCTGCAGAGCCGGTTCCCGGCGGCAAGTGGAGCAAGCGCAAAGGTGATCTTCCTCGCCCCGGAGGGCGGCGACATCCATGCCGACCAGGCGCAGATCGAGGCTGCAGTGACCGCGCTGACAGCACTCGACGATGTCGCGGCCGTGAGCGATCCGTTCGTTGCCGCGAACTCTGCGCAGATCGCGGCGAACAACTCGATGGCGTACGTCGCGGTGCAGTACTCCGTGCCCCAGTCAGAGCTGACCCAGGAGCAGGAGAATGCAGTCAGGGCCATCGGCCAGGCGCAAGCGACTGACGGCGTGACCGTGGCCTTCTCGGGGCTGGTTCCGGTTCCCGCTGCTGCCGACAACTCGCAGGAGGCCGTCGGCCTGCTCGTGGCGTTCATCATTCTCGCCATCACGATCGGGTCTCTACTGGCGGCCGGCATGCCGTTGGTCACTGCCGGGATCGGTGTGGTCATCTCCACCAGTGCGATCACGATCTTCGCGAAGTTCGTCACGATCTCCTCGACTGCACCCGTGCTGGCGTCGATGCTGGGGCTTGCGGTCGGCATCGACTACGCCCTCTTCATCGTCTCGAGGCATCGCTCGCAGCTTGCCGCAGGCGTGAAGCCGCGGGAGTCGATCGCGCTGGCCATCTCGACGGCCGGGAGTGCCGTGGTCTTCGCTGCCCTGACGGTGATCATCGCCCTCATCGGGCTGTCTGTCGTGCAGATTCCGTTCCTTTCTGTCATGGGTATCGGGGCGGCGGTCGGCGTGCTGCTCGCACTGGTTGTCTCGGTGACACTGCTGCCGGCCATCCTGAGCCTGTTCGGCCGGAGGCTCATACCGAAACCGGGCTCGCGCGCGTTCAAACGTGAGGCGGCGACACACGACACGGCCGGTGCCACGCCGACGCTTGGCCGGCGCTGGGTGACGCTGGTCACGAAGAAGCCTCTCATCACGCTCATTTCGACGGCCCTGTTGCTGCTTGTCGTCGCCGTGCCGGCTCTCGGCATGAAGCTCACCATTCCCGACGCCGGGTACGACCCGGAAGGGTCAGAGGCGCGGGTGGCCTACGACCTGCTGACCGAAGGCTACGGGCCCGGCTTCAACGGGCCGCTGCTGGTCACGGCCGACATCAGTAAGACGACGGATGTCCTGGGCGCACTGAAGGCGCTCGAAAGCGAATTCACGGGGCTGGCCGACGTCGCCGCCGTAAGCCAGGCCGGGCCGAACGCCGCGTTCGACATGGCCGTCATCTCGATCACCCCCTCGAGTTCGCCCGATTCCGACGCCACGAAGAACCTCGTCAACACGCTTCGAGCCGGCGCTCCGGCCTTCGAGAAGGCGAACGGCTTCACGTACATGGTCACGGGCCAGACCGCCGTGTCGATCGACATCTCGAACCGACTCGGTGACGCTCTCGGCCCGTTCGCCCTCGTGGTGGTCGGGCTCTGCCTGGTGCTGCTCACGATGGTCTTCCGGTCGATCGCCGTGCCCATCACGGCAACTCTCGGGTTTCTGCTCTCGGTGAGCGCGTCGCTCGGAATCATCACCGCGATCTTCAACTGGGGTTGGCTCGCCGGGCCGATCGGCGTGCAGAAGGTCGGGCCCGTCATCAGCTTCATGCCCATTCTGGTCATGGCCGTGCTCTTCGGGTTGGCCATGGACTACCAGGTCTTCTTGGTGTCGCGCATGCGCGAGGAGTTCACGAAGACCGGGCGCGCGTTCATTTCGGTGATCGACGGGTTCAGCGCTTCGGCCCGCGTCGTCACGGCCGCGGCGCTCATCATGTTCAGTGTGTTCGCCTCGTTCGTGCCTGGTGGGGGAGCGGTGCTGCAACCGCTGGCCGGCGCACTCGCGATCGGTGTGCTGATCGACGCCTTCCTCGTGCGCATGACCCTGATCCCGGCAGTGATGGCGCTGCTCGGCGACAAGGCCTGGTACCTGCCGAAATGGTTGCAGCGCATCGTGCCCGACGTCGACCTCGAAGGCGAGAAGGTGCACGCACTTCTTGCTGCGCGAAGCTGGCGGCCCGAACCCGAGCTTGTCGCTCCCGCTGTCGCAGCCCCCGGCCTCCCGACGACCCCTGCGGAAGCAATCGCTGCTGCTGGCGCGCCCACCCACGAAGAAGCCGCAGTCGCTGACGTGCCTGCCGCGGCCAGCAGCGAAGTGGATGCCCGTCCCGCTGCAGCCCTGCCCCTCGACGCCAGCGCCCCCGAACCGGGCCTCACCCTCTCCATCGCAGCAGGGGGCCTGCTGCTCGACGGCGTCGAACCGTTCGATCTGCGCATCGGCGCCGGCGACATCCTCATCGTCGGCGGTACCCGCCACGACTCTGTGGCACTGCTCGCCGCAGTCACCGGCCGCCACGCTGCCTCCGGGTTCCTGACGGTTCTGGGCCACGCCCAGCCCTTCGAGGCGAGTGCCCTCCGCCGCGAAGCTGTGCTCGTGCTCGCCACCGAACTCGACGATTCGACCCTCACCCTCGCGGAGTACCTCTCCACCCAGGTCGGCCTTGTCGCCCGACGCCTGCACCGGGCGCACCGCCGGGCGAAAGCGGTCGGTATTCTCGGGCAACTCGAGGCCGTGCATCCGGAGCAGTTCGCCGAGGTTTCGGCGCACACGCCCGTCGGCGAGCTCAGTACCTATGCGCGAACGTGCATCGACGTTGCAGTCGGCCTCGCAGCGGAGCGGCCACTGCTTGCGATCGATCTGAGCACGCTCGGGCATCCACTCGCCCTCGATCTCATCGAGTCGGTCAGCACGCTCGCACCGGCCGGCACGACGCTCGTCTTCGCGGTGTCGCCGTTCGTCGACGGTGATGCTCTCTCGCTCGACGACGTCGGCTACGGCAACGCCCTGATAGCTCGCGAGAGAGCCCCCGAGGTCTTTGCGCCCTCGGTCTTCGGCCTCGAGCTCGCCTCTCGCACGATCATGCGGCTGGAGCTCCACCCCAGCGCTCGAAAGGTACTGGCATGAAACGCCTCGCATCGCTGCTGAAATCTCCCGATGCGGCCTCACGTTCGAGGCCGGTACGGATGATCGCCCTGGTGCTCGCCGTTCTGACCCCCCTGCTCGTGGCCGGCATCGCCATCGGCTCGGTCTCGGGGGCGTCGGCCGGGGCATCCGGTCGCCCCAACGTGCCGGCAGCCGTCGTCAACCTCGACACTGCGGTCACCACCACTCTCGGCGGAAAACAGACCACCGTGGCGGCGGGCAAGCTGCTGACTCAGCAACTGCTCTCGTCGGACACCAGTGGGTTCTCCTGGACAATCACCGACTCGGCTGCAGCCTCGGCGGGCCTCGCAGGCGGCACCTACTCGGCGGTCGTCACGATTCCGAGCGACTTCTCTGCCCAGTACATCTCGAGCCAGGGTGCCACCCCGATGGCTGCGACCCTTGCCGTGGAGACGAACGGTTCGCAGAGCTACGTGTCGGGCCTTCTCGCCACAGCACTGGCCTCGAACGTGCAGTCTGCGCTCTCGACGAGCCTGACCGAGGCCTACATCAAAGGTCTGCTGGGCGGGTTCACCCAGCTGAACACCACCGTCGCGTCGGTCGGTACGCAGGCTGCGCCGCTCGTCTCCGGTGCTGCCCAGCTTTCGAGCGGTACCGCGAGCATGGCCACCGGAATGGCCAGTGCCGACAGCGGAATGCAGGCGCTGAACTCGGGTCTCACGGCCATCTCCTCTGCCGTCGACGAGCTTCCGAAGGCCACCGCAGACCTGAATGTCGGCGCGCAGATCGCGCAGGGCGGCACGAAGCTCCTCACCGACGGCCTCGCCGAAATGGTGCTGAAGCAGGCCGACATCGAGCTGCGGCAACGCGTTCTCGATGACGGTTTCGCCGCTCTCACGCGCGACCTGCCGACACTCACTCCCGCCGAGGTGGCGAGCCGTGTTGCCGAGCTGCACTCGCAGTCGGCGTCGATTACCAGGTCGAGTACCGCCATCGGCGGCGACCTCGACGTAGCTGTGCTCGGCACCGCCGCACTGCACGTCGACACCGACCTGGTCGCCAAGGGCACTGCGGCGCTTGCAGGCTCGATGCCGGAGCTCGCCTCGAGTCTGTCGGCGGCGTCCTCGGGGGCAGGCGCTCTCGCCAGCGGGACCGCCAAACTCAGTTCGGCAAGCGCCGAAGTCGCCACGGGTGCAGCCGGCGTCTCGACGGGTACCACCCAGCTCGTCGACGGTGTCAACCAGATCGCCGCCAACATCCCCTCGTACACAGAAGCGCAGCAGACCACGATCTCCACCGTCGTCGCGGCGCCGATCACCACCACGGTGAGCAACGCCACGCGCACCTCCTCAGCGATGGATGCTGTGGCCGGCGTCATGGTGCCCATCGCGTTGTGGGCCGGGGCTCTTGCCCTGTACCTCGTGCTGGCACCGTTCACCGCGCTCGCGCTGGGCTCGGTGGCATCGATCTGGCGCATCGCACGCCGCTCGTTGGTGCCCGCGCTGCTGCTGGCGATCATCCAGGCCGCCATTGTGCTCGTCGGTCTCGCCCTGCTCGGGGTGACGCCGGGCCATCGCATCGGCACGGCCGTGTTCGTGATCGGAGCGTCGCTGGCCTTCGTCGCCCTGCACCAGGGCCTCGTCGCGATGTTCGGCAGGCTGGGCCGGATGCTCTCGCTCTCGTTCCTCGCGCTGCAGGTCGTTGCCGCCGGCGTGCTGGTTCCTGCCGCCTTCAGCCCGTCGTGGTTCGATACTCTGTCGGGCATCCTGCCGCTGTCGGTCGCCGTCACCGGGCTGCAGGCGCTCGTCACTGGCGGAGACGTCGGCGGGGCTCTCTCGGCGCTCGTCGTGCTCGCGCTGATCGGGGCCATCGGCATCGCGCTGACGCTCGTGGCGATCTCGCGGCGACGTACCGTGGTGCTGCCGACCGTGTGACGGGAGGCCGCGGCTGCGGTACTGGCTGCGGCATCGGCGGGCCGGCGTCACCGCTGGATCGTCGCGGGATCGCCGCGAATTCGGGGCGGTTCTTTCTTCGGCTATGATTACTGACGCAACACCTAGGAGCTGTCGCATAGTTCGGCCTAGTGCACCACCCTGCTAAGGTGGAGAGGGGTTTACACTCCTCCGTGGGTTCAAATCCCACCGGCTCCGCTGAACCAAAACCGACGACCTCCGGGTCGTCTTTTTTGGTTCGCGCGGAGGCTGTGGCGGGCTTGGGGGTTATAGGCCAGAACGTGTGGATGGTATCGGGCGTGTCATGATCGTCGTGCCCATCCTGTGCGGGTCCAGAGGCCCTTTTCGGCGCTGAGTCCGGTGTCCTAGTGGGTTGGCCCTTCGTGTTCCCAAACTGGCGCCGTCGACCCGTCCGCTTTGGGCCGCTCTCCGCTGCCTTCGCTCGTGTCCATCGTCCCGGGGCATCGAGGTTCGAGAGGAAGGGGTATGTTGGCCATACGCTCCAATATCCATCTACTAGGTGGCGAGGCTCGAGAAAGCGGAATGGATACGGTGAGGATGACTGCTCCGCCCAGGACGAGGTCGCTTCCGACTGGCCTTCTGGCGCGGGCGTTGGACGTGAATTCCGAAGGCATCATCATCACTGATGCGGACCAACTGATCATTTTTGCCAATCACGCCGCCGAGGAACTCGTCGGGTACACCGAAGAAGAAATGCTTGGCCGTAACTGCCGATTTCTTCAAGGAAGAGACACGGACGCAGAAACCGTTCTCAACATCCACGCGAGCTTGGCCGCGGAGAAGACGTTCCGCGGAATCATCCTGAATTACCGTAGCGACGGTGAAGCTTTTTGGAACGATCTGACCATCACGCCGATCCGCGGAGCCGACGACAACCTCACTCACTTCGTCAGCGTGCAACGGAACATTTCCGAGCTTGTTACGTTACGCGAGAACCTTCGAGAACAGATTCGTCGGGAACAACGCGAGGCGGAAACTGCCCGTCTCCTGCTGAAAGTGGCCAGAACGTTTGGTGCATACTCGAACGTGAGCGACCTCGCCGACGCTGTCGCAGAAGAAGTCCGTGTCGTGTGCGCAGCGGACCGTTCTGTCGTGCAGCTCTGGGAGAGCTCACCCGAACAGCAGCAGACAATTTCCTGGTCGGGATGGCCGTCACACCTATCCGATGAGGAGAGCCTGCTGTCGCTGGCGGCGCTGGAGCTGCCCGAGGTTGCTGCTCTCGTCTCCGCCGGTCGGCCCGCTCTGTTCGGGTCAGACGCGCCTGAGCAGATGCGGCGGCTTTTTACCTCGCTAGGCATTGTTGCGTGCGCGGCGATGCCCCTGATGGCCCGGAGCGAGCTGCACGGCGTGGTGTTGGTGTACTGGGCAACGTCCGCCCCGACGCCGGGCCTGGGAGAGATGATACTGAATCGACTCGAGGGCCTTGGGAACATCGCGGCCGTCGCGTTAGAGAACGCGAAGCTGCTCGACCAAGCGATCTGGACCAGCACACACGACTCGCTGACCGGATTACCTGATCGGTTGTTGTTCACGAACTCACTGCGCAGCGAACTTAGCGCATCGTCGACATCCTCGGACGATATTGCCGTTCTCTACGTTGACATCGACGACTTCAAGCGCACGAACGATACCCTTGGCCACCACGCCGGCGACATCGTGATGCGACACCTCGCCGCTGCTCTCCTCGAGGCCGTCCACGGCTCCGACGCGGCTCGCGACTCAGACGTCGTCGCGCGCCTAGGTGGAGACGAGTTCGTTGTCCTCCTCAGCGCCGAAAACGCCCAGGCGAAAGCGGAAACCGTTATCGCGCAGCTCCGACTGAACCTCGATTCCCCGCTCCGCATTGACGGACGCGACGTATTCGTATCAGCGTCGGTTGGATGCGCTGTCAGCGAAAACCTTGACGTGAGCCTAGATGTCGACGCGCAAGCGCTGAGCCTTCTCGCCCGCGCAGACGAGGCCATGTATCGAGCGAAGACCTCCCGGATAGGCGCACCGCAACGTGGCCTGCACCCGAGCGAACTCATCATAGATTCAGAGCTACACGGGGCCGTCGTACGAGGCGAGTTCACCGCGTACTTCCAACCTCAACTCGAACACCATCACAGGCGTCGAAGCACTCGCGCGATGGCACAACCCCGACCTCGGCCACGTCTCGCCCGCAGAATTCGTCCCAATCGCGGAGAAAAATGGTGTGATTCACGAAATCGGTGCGGAAATGCTCCGCCAAGCCTGCGCCCTGCTGCGAGAACTACTCGTCTCGCAACGCCCACTGGCCGTTTCAGTCAATGTGTCCGTCGCGCAACTCATGAAACACGACTTCATCGAGACCGTAGCCAGAATCCTTAAGGACTACGCCGTCCCGCCAGCGTTAGTCACATTTGAACTCACCGAATCCCAGTTCCTAGCCGACACCCTCCACATCGTCGCCCAATTGCACCGCCTCCGAGAGCTCGGCATTGGGGTATCCCTCGACGATTTCGGTATCGGAAACAGCTCCCTCATCCAGCTCTACGACCTTCCCCTCACCGAACTGAAAATCGATCAAGCGTTCATTCGTAAAGACGGTCCCGCCGGAGAAGCTCTCATCGGAGGCCTCGTAGCCCTAGCCCACCAACTTAACCTCACCGTCGTCACGGAAGGCATAGAAACTTCCCAACAATTTGACATCATCCGAAAACTAGGCAGCGACCGAATCCAGGGCTATCTCATCGCCCACCCGATGAGTCACCGCGACCTGACTTCCTTCCTCGCCGACCGCTCACACTGACCCGAACGCACCGCGCTCCTGTGCACGCGCGGCCATGCCGAAGGCGCACCGCCCTTCCGGCCCTCAGACAACCCGGGCCCCCATCATTTCGTTCATTCGAAGCCGCCGGCGAGCAGACGCCGAACACTCGCCCGTTCGGTAGAACACGCGAATGTAACATGATCCGTCGACTCGGTGCCCTCACTGCCACTTGACATGCAGTAGGTTCAGCCGTCCCGATGTTGGTTACGGAGTCGCCCGTATGGTGGCTAGAGCGGCGGCGAGGAAGTCGAGGGCGATTCTTCGGGTACTGGTGGTGGTGTTCTCGTCGAGATGGGCCGACGAGTGTGCTTCGAGCACTCCGAACAGTGTGGCGACGCCGAGCCGGGTCTTGAAGTGGTCTTCCGGGAGACCGAGATCGGCAGCGAGTGCTCTCCGCACTGCAGCGATGAGTCGTTCGACGGACGGGGTTCGAAGTGCGGGAAGTGATGGGTTGGCGGCCATCATGTCTGCGACCAGCTGTTTGCGTTCCTTGTCGAGGCTCTGGTCCTCTTTTTGCAGGAAGGCGTCGAGCACGCCGACGACGGTCTGGCTCGACTGACGGGCCTCGAGTGCTTCGGTGAGCCGTTCGCAGCCGCGGTTCGTGAAGCCCAGGGCGATATCGAGTTTGGTGGGGAAGTACATGGAGACTGTGCGCGGGGAGACCTCCGCGGCCTCGGCGATGTCGGCGAGGGTTGTACCCGAATAACCGTGTTCGGTGAACAGTCGAAGGCCGGCGACCTCGATGGCGTCCCGCCGACGCGCCTTTGATCGTTCGCGCAATCCTGACTGTTGCATGAGAAAAGTATAGTCGACAGAAAATTTGCAACGCGTTGCAATAATTCTCTGTAGTGTGATCACACGCGAGGTGCTCGATGACGGAGACGTGCTCTCAGCTTCTATTGCCGCGTTCAGGCACCCTCTCTCTGTCCTTGACGAAAGGTGCGCCCGATGGCGTCTTTGCTTTACAGGCTCGGTCTCGGCTCGTTTCGGCACCGGCGGCTCGTGGTGATCATCTGGCTGGCGGTGCTTGCGGCAGTGGGGGCCGGGTCGTTGACGCTGGCGGGTACGATGTCGGATTCGGTTTCCATACCCGGGCTCGAGTCGACAGACGCCCAGACTGTGCTCGCCGCCGAATTCGGGCCCACCCCCGACACTGCTGCGGCCCAAGTCGTTGTCGAAGTTCCATCGGGCCAGAAAGTGACGGATCCGGCCACTGTCACCAAACTCAACGCGTTGGTGAGCGAACTCGGCTCATTGCCGGGTGTCGCGACCGCTTCCGATCCTCTCGATTCGAGTGCTCCGACAGTATCGGCAGATCTCCGGGCGGCGTACAGCACCGTCACGTACGCGGCCACCGCTGCGAACCTGACGTCAACCGAGAAGACGGCCCTGTCGGACGCGGTCACGGCCGCGAGCAGCCCGGAATTCACCGTCGCGGTGCAGGGCAGCGCAACCGATTCCGGCGGCGCCGGTCTGACGGAGCTCATCGGCATAGTGGTCGCTCTGGTCATCCTGGCCATCACGTATGGATCGTTGCTGATGGCTGGCGTCAACCTCGTCGCGTCGCTGATCGGGGTCGGCATCGGATCGCTCGGCATCTCGACCCTGAGTGGATTCGTCACCCTCAGCGACACCACATCCTCGCTGGCCCTGATGCTCGGGCTTGCGGTCGGCATTGATTACGCCTTGTTCATCATGACGCGTTTTCGCCACGAGCTACGCAAAGGTCGCGACCTCGGCGACGCAATCGCAACAACCGTCGGCACGGCAGGTTCGGCTGTGGTCACGGCCGGAGCGACGGTCGTCATCGCCCTGGCCGGGCTCGCGGTCGTCGGAATACCATTCCTGGCAGAGATGGGTTTCGCCGCAGCTGCGACGGTTGTCATTGCTGTGTTGATCGCCGTCACCCTGGTGCCTGCGATACTCGGATTCATCGGATTTCGAGCGCTGCCCAAGAGGATCAGAGCTGGCGTCATGGCGATGACCCCGGAGGCCGTGGATGTTGACGACCTCCAGGTGAGCTTCCCGGGGTTCTTCGGGAGACTCGCTGGTCTTGTCACGCGTCGCCGGTGGCTCGTGCTCGTCAGTGGTGTGCTCGCGCTGGGTATCATCGCCATCCCCTTCGCCTCGATGCGCACGACCCTGCTCCCGAGTCCAAGCGAAGGCACCACCCAGGCGCAGGCGCAGGCGATCATGGATGATCATTTCGGGCCAGGAGCCAGCGGCCCGCTGATCATCCTCGTCGACGGAGCCGGGGCGGCAGAACGTGCGAACACCATCTCAGAGCAGGCCGCTGCCATGGCAGATGTCAGTCACGTCGGACAACCAGTACTTTCAGGCGATCAGAACGCCGCGATCGTCACTGTGATCCCGAAGTCTGGCCCAACCAGCGTCGAGACCGAGCAACTTGTTCGCGACATCCGCACCACGTTCCAGACGGGTGCGGGGCCTCAGGTATCGGTGACAGGGAGTACTGCGGTCAGCGTCGACGTGTCCGAGAAACTCGCTCAAGCGCTGCCGATCTACATTCTGCTGATCGTCGGCCTGGCGCTCATCCTGCTCGTTCTCGTCTTCCGATCGATCCTCGTTCCCGTCACGGCTGTACTCGGCTTTCTGCTGACCATCGCTGCCTCGTTCGGAGCTGCGACAGCCGTCTTCGAGTGGGGATGGGCCAAAGACCTGTTCGGCACGACGATCGCGCCGATCAACAGCGTCGCCCCCATCATCATCGTCGGCGTGCTCTTCGGACTCGCAATGGACTACCAGGTATTCCTGGTCAGCCGAATACACGAAGCCCACTCGAAAGGCGCCTCGCCCCGAAACGCTGTCGCCCACGGATTTCACAAGGCCGCCCCGGTCGTGGTCGCCGCCGCAGCAATCATGTTCAGCGTCTTCGGCGGATTCTTTCCCGGAGGAGACTCGACCTTGAAACCCATCGCGTTCACCCTCGCTACCGGGGTACTCATCGACGCATTCGTGGTTCGAATGCTTCTCATGCCCGCGGTCATCACCATCATGGGCCGCTACGCCTGGTCGCTACCCACCTGGTTGCGCTGGCTCCCCGAGCTCGACGTCGAAGGGCTCAGATTGGAGCAGAACACGGACGCCGCTGTTCGGCCTGAAGGTCACCGGTTCGGCCCCGAGTCCGTCAAGCAAGACGACTGAGAATGGCCCCGCAGTTGATTCGGAAGAGCTCCCCGAAACGATTCGGGACGGTCGCGATTGCCTTTCACTGGGTCAGCGCAGGGCTGATCCTAACGATGCTCACGACGGGTGTGATGTCCGCGAGCATCGCGGATGAATCCGTGAAAGCCAGTTTGCTGAGGATACATGTCATAGTCGGCGTTGCTCTGTTCGCACTCACGGTCGCCCGTGTCGTCTGGAGAGTTCGGGGTGATCCAAGCCCGGATTCATTCCCTGGCCAGAGGCGCTGGGACTGGATGGCTGAGCGTACGGTCCGCGTGCTCCTCTACCTGTCCGTCTTCGCTGCGATCGGCAGCGGCATTGCCACGATCCTCATCGCGGGGGCAGAGTTGCCGTTATTCGGGAGCGGAACGCTGGCGCTGCCGGACTTCGAGACCGCCCCCGGGTTCTCCATCCATAGCACCGCCGCGGGAATTCTTCTGCTCTTGAGCATCGGACATGGAGGCGCGGCACTCTGGCATCAGCTGATAGCAAAGCAGCGGGTGCTCGCTCGTATCGGCATCGGCCGCCCCCGCCGATAGAGCGCCCGCGAGAGCAGTATGTCCGAAACCCTGGCCCGTCTCAGTCCCGCTCTCGCATTTCAGGAGGGTCGCCGTCCTTGCTAAGCGACGCTAGCGCTGTACGGCGCCCACCGTCGATCGAGCGGTGACGCGGCACCCGCAAATGATTGTGATTCCCGCCGGGTGGAAGACGACGAAATTCCATCATTGCGCAGGGAGATGGGGAGTTCGCTCCAGCTGCCGTGGCCCGGTGAGATTCCATTGGCCGAGTATCGCCCTATTCAGCAATTTCACCGCTTACGCCTATTATTCTCGCGGGGTGGCATACGCCTCCAACGTCCGCAGGCTCAGGAAGAAGGACTGAATGGTTCACGCCAGCATCCCCAGCCCACCGATCAGTTCGTTCAACATCGGCCCGCTGACCATTCATTTCTACGCTCTGTGCATTCTCGTCGGCATCGTCATCGCCGTGTGGCTGACTCAGCGTCGCCTTGAGAATCAGGGTGCCGAGAAGGGCATCGTCATCGACATCGCCCTGTGGGCAGTGCCGTTCGGGATCATTGGGGGTCGTTTCTACCATGTGGTGACGCACCCCAACGACTACTTCTTTGCTGGAGCCGATCTCTGGAAGACGCTCTACGTGTGGGAGGGCGGCCTGGCGATCTTCGGTGGGATCATCTTTGGCGGCATCGGCGCGTTCATAGCCTGCCAACGCAAGGGAATCCGCTTCTGGGCGTTCGCTGATGCCCTGGCGCCCGGCCTGCTGTTTGCGCAGGCATTCGGGCGGTTCGGCAACTACTTCAACCACGAACTCTACGGTGGCCCGACCACCTTGCCCTGGGGCCTGCAGATCGAATCGACGAACGCCGCATTCCCTCCGGGACTACCCGCCGGAACCCTCTTTCACCCGCTGTTTCTCTACGAGATGATCTGGAACATCGGTGGTGCGTTCCTGATCATCTACATCGAGCGCCGCCTACGGCTGCACTCGGGAGAAGTTCTCGCGCTGTACTTCATTTGGTACGGTTCCGGTCGGGCATTCTTTGAGTGGTTGCGCCTGGACCCGACCGAGTTCACCTTTCTCGGTCTCAAGGCCAACGTCATCGCCGCGCTCCTGGTCGCAATTGCCGGGATCATCCTTTTCGTCGTTCAGCGACGGCGAAACCTGCCCTACCCTGAAAGCGCCTACAGGCCCGGAAGGGAACCGGCGGTTGTCGTCCGGGTCAGCGATGACCGTCAGCACCCTGAAGTCGAGCCTGCGGAAGCCTCCACTGGAGCGATCGCGTCCGAATTGGACAAGACACGCCAGGGAACGGAGTGAACGAAGCCGCTCGCTGACCGGTCGAATTCACGACGAACCCCGCGTCGGGCATCCATGTCCTGCTCAATTCGTTTCGACAGCGCCGCCGGCGGCTTTCCAGGCAGGCATCCCGCCCGTCACCGACGAGACGGTGAAGCCCTTCCTGGCCAGGGTCCGCGCAGCGATGTCTGAGCGATGGCCGGACTGGCAGATGGTGATGATCTGGGTATCGTGAGACAGTTGCGCACCCCGAGAACTGATGAGCTGTAGCGGGATGTGCCTGGCGCCCGGGGCGTGCCCACGAGCCCACTCGATTGCCGTGCGAACGTCTACGAGGATCGCCCCGTCACGCACTGATTGGATTGCGGCAGAAGCATCGATCGGCTGCACGGCTCGACCGTGCTCGCGCGTCTTGAATAGGCCCATGATTCTCTCCCGAGCACTGGCGGGGTGCACTGCCGTAGTTCAGATGTGATCATACCCCTATGGGTATGATTTCCTGAGAAGGGTTTACCGATCCGAATCTGAGGGAGTAACCCGTGAGTACACGTGGGATGCCAGGGCAGTCCGCGCGACAGTCTCCGATCGGAGCATCGTGACCGGCACCGATTCCGTGGCAGCGTCCACCGTCGGGTCTCCCGCCGTAGTGGCGAGCCAGCGACGCATCGTTCGAGCATTGATCGCCGGGCAGATCTTCGGTGGCGTTGGCATGGGTGCCACGCTGTCGCTCGGTGCCCTGCTTGCTGCCCAGCTCGGGGGTTCGACGGCATGGTCGGGCATGGCGGCGACGATGAGCACGCTCGGCGCGGCCGCCGTTGCCGTTCCTCTCGCGCGTCTGGCTGCGGCTCGGGGCCGACGACTCTCGCTTTCCAGTGGTTCGATGCTCGCTGCGGTCGGCGCGATTCTTGCGATCACCTCGGCCCAGATCCAGTCGTTCCCCCTGCTGCTGGTCTCGCTCATGCTGCTGGGCGCGGGGTCGGCGACGAACCTCCAGGCGCGTTTCGCGGCCACCGACCTCTCCCAGCCGCGATCGCGCGCGCGTGACCTTTCGATCGTTGTCTGGTCGACGACAATCGGTGCCGTGCTCGGGCCGAACCTGTTTGGCCCAGGCGAGGTCGTCGGCGCCTTACTGGGTTTGCCGCCACTGACGGGAGCCTTTGCGTTCTCGCTTCTCGCCCAGCTGTGCGCTGCTGTCGTCTACGCGTTCGTCTTGCGACCAGACCCGCTGCTGACGTCATATGCACTGCTCGGAACACGGCCTCTCGCGGGTTCACGTACTGGCGGATGGGCGATCCTGCGCGCCAACCCACGCGCACGATATGCGGTGGCGACGATCGCGTTCAGCCAGGCCACGATGGTGGCGTTGATGTCCATGGCCCCGGTGCATCTCCGGGAGAACGGCGCGATGCTCACCATTGTCGGATTCTCCATCAGCCTGCATGTCGCGGGAATGTACGCTTTCTCCCCGGTCTTCGGGCGGCTTTCTGATCGGTGGGGCCGGATGCCCGTCATCCTCATCGGTCAGGGCCTGCTGCTGGCCTCCCTGCTCGTCTCCTCGCTCGGCGGAGCATCACAGTCCTCGATGATGATCGCCCTCGTCCTGCTCGGGCTCGGATGGTCGGCTTCGGTGATCGCCGGATCGGCGCTCGTTTCAGACGCGGTCACGGCAGAACAACGAACGCCACTGCAGGGCTTCTCCGACCTGTCGATGAACGCTGCGGGTGCCCTCGGTGGTGCGGTGGCGGGCCCGATCATGATGGCCGCGGGATACTCGGGGCTGGCGTGGGTCGCCATGGTGCTCGTCGCAGCGGTCGGCGCCTGGTCGATCACCCGGATGCTCGGCTCGCGCCCGGTCGCACGCCAGGTCGCAGCGAAGTAGGCTTCTTGCATACCCTAGGGGGTATGTGTATTGTCGGAGGTGTTCACACAACGCCTGACGGCGAGTCACCTCGAGACGGATGGATCGACCATGGGAGTCTTCGACTCACTCAAGTCAAAGTTTGCCAAGCCATACAAGAGCATCGGCATCGATGAAGCGAAAGAACTCATTGCTTCGGGAGCGACCCTTGTCGACGTCCGTGATGCAAGCGAATGGCGAACCGGCCATGCTGCCGCGGCCAAGCACGTACCCTTGGATCGCCTGCGCACCAGCACTGCGGGCATTCCCCAGGCAAAGCCCGTTGTCGCGATCTGCGCTTCCGGAATGCGGTCGCAGACCGCAGCCGGAATCCTTGCCGCGAAGGGGTACGACGCCTACACAGTCCGTGGAGGAATGAGCGCATGGCGCCGCGCAGGCGAACCAACGCGGTGACAGTGATCGGCGCGTGCGGAATGCGCGAGAGTGTGGTGACTGATGTTCGCTGAAATTCGTCACTGGGAACTCTCGCGGTGGCTCACCTCCGCTGGGGTTTCGGTTGCTGTGGCGACAGGCCTGCTGTTTCTCGCGGGAGTATTCCAGCAGCCGGCTCCGGGCGCGCTGCAGACACCGCTTGGTTGGGAAGTTCCAGCGATTGCACTGTCAGCAGTGCTCGCAGGATTGCTGATCGCAAGCTACGTACGACCGGCAATAGGCGCAGAGGTGACATTCTGCGACGTGCGCTGGCCCGGTCTTTCTCTCGCGCTCACCGCGGTAGGAACCCAGACGGCCAGCGCGCAGACGCTCGTCACGGGCGTCGCGCGCCCCGCTGTCGCGCTCGCGGCAATCGGAGTGTTGGCGTGGGCCCTGATAGCGCGACTTCGACTCGAACACGACCTCCGACTACACGCGTTGCGTGTCGCTTCTGGTGAGGAACCCGCCGAAGGTATGACATGCACGACGTGCCGTCCCCTTTTCAGCCGCATCAGCCAGTAGCCGAGATTCACATCCAGACCAAAGTCCACAGCCAAATTCATAACCAAGGAGAAGAGAAATGTGTAGTCCTGTTCGATGCAACACCTGCGGAAAGATCACATGGGCCGGCTGCGGCATGCACGTCGCAGAAGTGATGGCTGACGTTCCCCGTGAGGAGCAATGCACCTGTCGTTGACGCAGAAGCGTTCCTGACCGCGCGGGACCGTGCGGGGCGAGCCACCACTCTCGGTTTTCGAGAGAAAATTGCTCAATTCACATTGCTCGTTGCCAGAGACGCACTTGTCGGGGGCACGCACGGTATCACCGTTGCTGGCAGGACAGGTCTTCCACCTCGACCTGCATGCGAGTGCGCTCACCTCCATCGTGGCCTTCGGCCTGGCCAAGGCCGGGACCAACTACTTCGCCTGCACGCTTTCTGACAGATACGGGCGCAATCCGATTCTGATCGCTGGCTGGCTGGTTGCGCTGCTCGCACCGTTTACTGCTCGGAGCCGCGTTCATCGCACTGGGTCTCGGAGTATCGGCGATGTTCGTGAGAGAGACCCGTGAATACGCGCAGGCGGAGGCAGTAACCCATGTTTCCGCGCACGCGCTGACGCCAATTCGACCCTCACCGATCGCCAGATATTCACCCTCACCAGCTTCACGGACAAGTCGTTGTCAGCCGTCAGCCGGGCCGGCTTGGTCAACAATCTCAACGATGGCTTGGCCTGGGGGCTGTTTCCGATCCTCTTCGCCACGGCGGCATGCTCGTGCAGGCAATCGCGTTGGGCATGTTCGCCTTCGGTCGGGATTACGGTGGCGATCGCTACCATGGCTGCCCTGACCGCAGCCTCAGGAACTGTTGTGGCCGTCCGCATGCGCGGAACCGATCACGTGCGTCACGTTTCACGGGCCCCATTCGCGCGGCGGCGTGCACACCCACGGAAACCTCACAGGATACCCTAGGGGGTATCAACTAGTCTCAGGGCAGAAGGCTCCTCATCGAAATTCGAAGGTCGGGACCAATGGTCCTTACTTGCTGCTTCAGACGCACGAATAGTGGGTGAGGTGAAGTCACGTCGGCGATGCCGGGCGTGCGAGAGGAGAAGGTTCGATGATGTCGGGTAATTCATGGCAGTTCAACTGGGCGTGGCTGTTCGGAGCACTGGTTGTCGTCGGGGTCGTTCTCCTCGGCGTCCTCGCGGTTCGGCTGCTTCTGTCTCGGCGCCCTAGCGCCTCGACACTCCAATCGGCTCCGGCTCCGGCTGCGTCAGCTGTCAAGGGGGAGCCCACTCCGCGACAGATCCTCGATGCACGCTACGCCCGGGGTGAGCTCACCACCGACGAATATCGCGAGCGAGTCGCAACGCTCGGAGGGGCATCCTGATGGAGCCCATCAGCCGAAGATCGGCCATTACCCTGGGGGGCATCGGTGCCGCCTTCTTCATTGCAGGTGGTGTGGGTCTCGTCTGGGATGGATTGAGCAGGACCGTGCCGATAACCGGCCTGGCGTCGGGAGAGGCGTTCGCGGAGCCTGAAGTCCGTCGAAGCGTCGGCGGCGTGCTCGATGTGAGGCTCTCTGCATCTCCGACACCGGTGGTGATCGGTGGCACAACCGTCGATGCCCTGACCTACAACGGTTCACTCCCCGGCCCGACCTTGGTGGTCCGTCCGGGAGACGTGTTGAAGATCTCGGTGAACAACCAGATCGGGGCGCCAACAAATCTGCACACGCACGGACTGCACGTCTCGCCCGAAGGGTCGAGTGACAACGTCTTCCGGCAGGTCGATTCGGGTTCCTTGGCTGACTACCAGTACGAGATTCCAACCGATCACCCGCCCGGGCTCTTCTGGTATCACCCGCATCATCACGGAATGACCGCAGAACAGGTGTTCGCCGGAATGTACGGCGCCATCGTTGTCGAAGACCCGGATCCCATCGATGCAACATCAGGGCGAGTGCTCGTCATCTCCGATATTACCTTCGATTCTGCCGGGCAGATCCTGGCGACCAGCCAGATGGATCGGATGTCAGGGCGCGAGGGGGAGATGCTGATGCTCAATGGCCAGATCGCACCGATCATCAGCGCACATACCGGCGACCGCGAACAGTGGAGCATCGTCAACGCCTGTACCTCGCGCTATCTCGATCTGACCCTGACGGGTCAGTCGATGCAGCTGCTGGGAAACGACTCGGGGAGATTCGCTTCGCCGCGCGATGTGACCGAGCTCAGGCTCGCCCCGGGAAATCGCGCTGACGTTCTGGTGACGATGAAAGCCGGCACGTCGCAGCTCCAGGCGCTGCCCGTCGACCGCGGTTCAGTGGGCAGTATGACAGTGAGCGCCCCACGAGCGACGAGCACGGCCACGCTGGCGACGGTCGTCGTGGCCGGTGCGTCCGCAGGCCGAACTTTTGCCTCGCCGCCAACGACGACCCCGCGGGACCTCAGGGCAGACAAAGTGGACGGCTCCCGAACACTCACTCTCGCGATGGGTGCGGCCGGCATGGGCATGGGTGGCGGTGGCATGATGCAGTTCACCATCGACGGCAGAACATTCGACCCGAACCGGGTTGACCAGAGCGTTCGCGCACACACGATCGAAGAGTGGATGATCGTGAACACCAGCACGATGGATCATCCTTTTCACCTTCACGTCTGGCCAATGCAGCTCGTCGAGGTGGGGGGTGCGCCCGAGAACGACGCGGTGTGGCGCGATGTGGTTAACGTTCCTGCGAAATCCCACGCCCGTGTAAGGATCGCGTTCGATGACTTCACCGGGAAAACGGTGTATCACTGCCACATTTTCGACCATGAAGACAACGGCATGATGGGAGTCATTTCCGTGGAGTGAATGTGCCAGCGCAATGGCGTTCCGCGGAAGCCCCTGATTGAGGGCAGTGAAAACGGGTGGATGCTCTCGAACGACGGGGCTGCTCGGCGGAGATCAGCCTGATCTCAGCCAGGGTCCCGACTATCTGTGCCATCCAGCCCGAAACTGCGCAAATACTGGGTGAATTGCGTGTGTCCCGCACGGGGTGGCGCCGCTACTGTTCAACACGGTACTGCACCACGCGGTACACCAGGTGTCTCGAACACCATGCAACGCAAGGGGAACTCCGTGCAATCCACCACCTCGGCTTCGCGCCGACGCCTGACTGTCAGGCATCTGATCGTGGGCATCGTCGCCCCTGCTGTGATAGCGCTGGGAGCGATTGTCGCTGTTGCCGCACCGGCAACTGCGGCCCCCGTCTCGGCCGGGCCGGCCTCCGTCGACCTCGGGGCGTCCGCCAGGTTCTCAGTGCTCGCGGCTGCTGCGATAACGATCCCCGGCAGCACCCTTCCGGGAGAGGCCGGAGCCGGAGCAGCGATCACCGATGACGCCGGCACGGTGTACGGCTCGGTCAAGCACTCCTCCGGAGATGCCGCCACTGTCGCGGCGCTCGCTGATGCGAAAACGGCCTACAACACGCTCGCAGCATTGCCTTCAACCGGCACGCTCACCAGCGGCGAACTCGGCGGGCAGCACGTCTATCCCGGTGTCTACCACCAGGTCGCGGCCCTCACGATGACAACTCCCGTGACCTTCGATGCACAGGGCAATCCCAACGCCATCTTCGTGATGCAGTCGGATGCTGCACTCACCACGACCGCATCGACCACGATGAAGCTGGTGAACGGTGCGAACGCTGCGAACATCTACTGGGTTCTCAAGGGAGCCGCGACGCTCGGAGCGTCTTCGTATTTCTCCGGTACGATCCTGAGCGCTGCAGCGGTCTCGGTCGGCGCCACCTCACACGTCGACGGTCGGGCCTTCGCGCTCAAGGGTGCGGTGACGCTCGACGCCGACGTGTTCGGCCAGCTCGACATCACTGCTCCGGGTGTGACGATCACGGGCGGCGCGACAGTGTTGGTTGGTTCGGCGACGCCTCGGGTTTCGGGTACGTCCGATGCCAAGGTTGGAACGAAGGTCACGGTTGTGGTCGGTTCGCAGAAGTTGTCGACGACGGTTTCTGAAGATGGTTCGTGGAGTGTCACCCCGACGGCTTTGGCTGAGGGTCTTTCGACGGTCACGGTGTCGGTCACGGATGCTGCGGGCAACACGGGCACGGCGACGCAGGCGCTGACGGTCGATACGACTGCTCCGGTTGTGACGATCACCGGCGGCGCGACAGCGACATCGGTTTCGGCCACGCCAGTCGTTTCTGGCACGACCAATGCTGCCGTAGATACCACGCTGAAGGTCACGATCGGGAATCAGGTGTTTACCCCGACCGTTCAAGCGGGTGGAACCTGGTCAGTCACGGCCTCGTCGATCGCAAACGGAACCATCACCGTGACCGTGACGGCGACGGATGCTGCCGGCAACGTCGGTGTTGCGACACAGTCGCTCACGATCGCCGTTTCGGTCCCGACGCCGACTCCGACCCCGACCCCGACGCCTACGCCCACGCCTACGGTGACCCCGACCCCGACCCCGACCCCGACCCCGACCCCGACGCCTACGCCGACGCCTACGCCTACTCCGACCCCTACGCCTACTCCGACCCCTACGCCGACGCCAGTACCAGTCACGGGTTGGGTTGCCAACTACTCGGCCCCGATCATCCAGGGCACGACGGATGCCGCGGTCGGCACCAAGGTGACGGTCACGATCGCCACCCAGGTGCTCACGACGTCGGTGAAGGCCGGTGGCCTCTGGGCGATCCGGTTGAACCCGATGCCGAACGCAACCTACCCGGTGCTCATTGCCGTTACCGACCCGGCGGGCAAACGCGGTTCTGTGACGCAGAGCCTGCGTATCGACACGACTCTCGGTAATCCTGCCAGTGGTGGCTCGACGAGCTGCGGTTCGCTCACGCTCAACAAGGAAGTGACTGTCTCGGTCGCTTCTCAGAAACTGACCGCGTCCATCACCCGGCTCGGTCAGTGGGCCGTATCGCCGACCACGGCAGCGAGCTGCGGTTTCGTCGTGGTCGCCTCGGTTGCCGACCAGTCGGGAGACACCGGCATGTTCAGTCGCGTCGTCGTGGGGAAGAACCCTGCACCGTCAGTGACGATCACCGGCGGCCCGGCCGTGACGGCAACGGCGCCGACCATCTCGGGAACGAGCTCCGCCCCGGTCGGGTCGAAGGTCGTCGTAAGGTACTCCGAACAGACCCTGACCACGAAGGTCATGGTCGGCGGCACCTGGAGCGTTGTGCGCAACGGTCTGGCCCCGGGCATCCACCAGGTGGTCGTGGCTGTCACCGCGGCTACGGGCACCGGCTACGCCATGCAGTACCTCACCACGAAGTAGCAGTAGTTGTTGTTGTAGTTGAGAGCCTCACTCCACGTGCGCCCCGCAGCGTGGAGTGAGGCTCGAACTCGCCGCCCTGGTGAGTCGTCAGGGCGTCGCGACTGGCTACGCCAGCGACATGAAGAGCTTTTCGAGTTTTGCCTTGTCGAGAGCGGGATCCTCCTGCTCGAGGCAGGTCTGCAGGGCGCTGGCGATGATGGCGAAGCCGGCACGGTCGAGTGCGCTCGAGACCGCGGCCAGCTGGGTGACGACGACGGTGCAGTCGTTGCCCTCTTCGATCAAACGGGTCACTGCTGCCAATTGGCCCTGCGCGCGTCGGAGGCGATTGAGTACCGGCTTCATCTCTGTGGGGTCGAGTTCCATGAGATTCCCTTCGATTGGAATATGACCAGAATATACGGGTGCGGGTATCGTTCTACCCCTGAAGAGCAGGCCCGGCGACACTCGCGATGCCGGCTCGCCAGGTGAGGTACCCACCGTCGAGGTTTCTCGCATCGAAGCCGTGCTGGACGAGCATCCGGGCAGCCGTGTGGCCACGCTGGCCGACCTGGCAGTGCACGATCAGCGAGGTGAGGGGGAGTTCGTCGAGTCGCTCCCGGAGTTCGTCGATCGGCAGGTTGAGGGCGCCGGGGATGTGGCCGGCACTGAATTCGGCCGAGGTTCTGACGTCGATGAGAACAGTACCCGCCTCCCTGGCCTGCTCGAGTTCGTGCCACTGGATGTTTCGGCCGAGACCCGAGTGCAGGTTGTCTGCGACGTACCCGATCTGGTTGATGGGGTCTTTGGCTGACCCGTACTGCGGTGCATAGGCGAGTTCGAGGTCTTTCAGGCCGGAGGCGGTGATGCCGGCAGTCATCGCGACCGCTATGACGTCGATTCGTTTGTCGACTCCCTGCCCCCCGACGATCTGGGCGCCGAGGATGCGGTCGGTGTCGGGGTCGACGAGCAGCTTCATCGCCATCTGTTCGGCTCCCGGGTAGTAGCTGGCATGCGAGGCCGGATGCGTGTGGATCACCCGGTGCGACCGGTTCGCGGCGACCAGACGGCTCTCGCTCCAGCCCGTCAGCGCGACGGTCAGATCGAAGACGCCGACGATCGCTGTGCCGAGTGCTGGGGCGGCCGGGTGCGGTGTCCCAGCGATACTGTCGGCGGCGGCTCTTCCGTGCCGGTTCGCCAGCCCCGCCATGGTGACTAGTGTGTCGCCGCCGTCGAGCGAATCCACTTTCAGGACGCCATCGCCGACGGCGTAGACGTCGGGGTCGTTCGTGCGCTGGAACTCATCGACGACGATTCCGCCGCTCTCGCCGAGTGCGAGCCCTGCAGCTGCTGCGAGCTCCGATTGAGGGTGCACGCCACTCGCGTCGATCACCAGATCTGCTCTGACGAGAGAGCCGTCGCTCAGGAGCAGTCCTTCTGCTGTGGCTGATGCGACGGTGGTGTTCAGCCGCACGTCGATCCCGTGGGCGACCAGTTCTCGAAGCACGGGTGACGCCATCTCAGGGTCGAGCGGGGAGAATACCTGCGGGCCGCGCTGCACGAGCGTCACCTGGACGCCACGGCGTCGCAGATTCTCGACAGCCTCGAGACCGATGAAGCCAGCGCCGATGACGATCGCCGATGCGGGGGCTGTCGCCGTTGTGCCCACTGCGTCGATCGTCGCCGTGATGTGGTCGATGTCGTCGATGGTTCGCAGGCTGAACGTCGGCGCGCCGGCCGCGCCTTCGAGGTCTCCCGCAGCTGCGCCGGTGGCGAGAATCAGTCTGTCGTAGGGCTCGTCGAACGTCGTGCCCGACGACAGGTCTGTCACCCGCACGGTGCGGTTCACGCGGTCGATGGCCGACACGTCGTGCCTGATACGCACGTCGAGCCGAAACCGTGCCGCGAGACCGTCGGGAGTCTGGAGCAGGAGACTGCTTCGCTCGGTGATCACTCCGCCCACGAAGTACGGCAGCCCGCAGTTCGCGAACGACACGTATCCACCCCGCTCGAATACGACGATCGTCGCCTCTTCGTCGAGTCTGCGCAGACGTGTCGCCGCAGACATGCCGCCAGCGACGCCGCCGATGATCACCGTTTTCATGGCACAACCTTCTCTCCGTCCATCCAGTATACCCCCTAGGGTATAAAGTGGGTCTCAGTCACTGAAGTGAGGCGGATATGAAGGAATGCGCCGGCCGCGTTCCGGATGACGGCGACCTCGTTGCCCCGGCCAACTGTCGCATTCACCAGCTCTCCTGCGAAAGGCACGACCATGCGTTTCATCTCAGAACGACGCCTCGACGACGGTGTCGTCGAACATCCGAATTCACCCCATTGATCTTCGTCACCCGCTCGATCAGTTCGGCCCCAGAGGTCGAAGTGCGAACGACGCCTTCACATGTTTGATCGCAGTGAGGGGGTCCGGGCCACGCGATGGTCAGTGTGCCAGACAAGTGAGCACGTGGGACAGCCCGTATTCGAGGGTTACCGCTCGATGAGCGCTACATCGACGGACTGCTCTTGCTGGGTTGCATAGTGCTCCAGCGCCTCCTCGACAGTGAGGGCGCCCGTCGTCCTGGCGAGTTCGGGGTCGTACTTCATCAGCACATCTCGAACATACTGGTTCGCGAGCGGCACACACGCGTCGTACACCGAGACGAATAGCCGCCGGGCTTCGCGACGCGGCCAGTCACTCGGTAGGTACTGGGCCGGAAGATCAGGGTCAACGGTGGGGAAACCCCGCCAGCGGCCCAAGACGAGAAGTGCGATCTTGAGCGCCTCGGCCGGTGCAACCTCGCCTGCTCGAAGGCGGTAGACAAACTGGCGCAGGTCACTGATGAATGTCAGGTACATCTCGCGGATTTCGCCAAGCGGCCAGAGTTCATGCTCGTTCACATCGCCGACCATGTGTGAAGAACGAAATATGAGTCCGTCACTCGGAAGAAAATCTACCAGCGAACTCTCGACCAGCGAGACATCAGCGTGCGGGGAGACCCACACTCCGTCCCGAGCGGGCCCGAATCCGAGCCAACGGAGCCATTCACGCAAGCGCTGTCGGCGGTCGCGCTCCTGCTCACTGAGGGAAAAGACGACTACAGTCCATTCGCCGTCCCACAGGCGTTCCTCCCGGCCGAACGCCATCGTGAGGCGCTCGCTGACCGGAACCGTGGCTGCGACTTCCGGGCTGAGCGCATAGGAAGTCCTCCGCCCAGATCGCGAAACCTCAAGTGTGCCTCGCCGGCTGAGACGGCTGAGCGAGGCGCGCGCGGCTTCGGCTGAGACACCGAGAGGACGCACGAGTTCTACGAGGGCTGCCGAAGGAATCGTCAACTCAGGGCTGTAACGCCAGAATTCACCGATCAGCAGAAGCATGAGACTCGGTGCGGATTCGCTCTCTATCTCGCGTGGAAGGAGGGGGGAATCAACGACGGAGTGATAGAAGTATGTCATCTGAGCTCCTCCCATTGCCTTCTGGACAGCATATTGCCTCGCGGTGGCGTCGACGCCTGTTTTGATTCTAGACGCTAAGGTTGCCGCGCGTGATGATTCATGTCATACTTCTGCGAAACGACCAGATCGACTGACGATCAACCCTGGAGATTCAATGACGAATGAACAATTTGGCCCGCGACATGTGGCCATGGCCACGCTCCGGCGGGCCCTCAGACCCCACTCACAGGCAATTCCCCGCCAGCTGGCGAACGTGGAGACGCCGAATGCGAGGTGGTCATGAGTTCGCGAAACACCGCCGATGATCGGCTGTCCATCGGTCTCGTCGAGACAGGATTCGAGTCGGTCAGAAACGCACTCGATGCGATGCTCCTCAGCGATCCTCAGTTCAGCGCGCAGGTCACTGCGATCTGGCGTGGGCACACTGTTGTCGATCTCGTCGGGGGTCCCGACCTCGCTGAGAACTCGGTGACCGGAGTATTTTCGGCCACTAAGGGCGTCGCAGCGGCTGTGATCGGTCTCCTTCTGCAGCGTGGCTTTTTCGAGCTCGATAAGCCTGTGGCGTCGTACTGGCCAGAGTTCGCCGCTCGAGACAAGGCTCAGATCACTGTCCGTCAGGTGCTCTCCCATCGCGCAGGCCTGGTCGGCATCGACGAAAGATTCGCCGTTGACGAGCTCATCGACTCATCCCGCGCTGCCGCGAAGCTCGCCGAGACTGCGCCGCAGTGGCAACCGGGCGCGACCCACGGTTACCACGGCATCACGATCGGCATCTTCATGGAAGAACTCACGCGGCGCCTCACAGGTCGGTCCCTGCAGGAGATCTACGAGTCTGAGATTCGTGCCCCTCGCGGGATCGATTTCTACCTCGGACTTCCAGAATCCGAAGAGCCGCGGTTCCGCGAGGTGCTGCCACCGGCGCCAAGTCCCACCGAGGCAGCTGAGCTCAGCGCAAGGGCCCCGGCAACAGACAGTATCCAGGCTCTCGCATTCAACGTGTTTCACGGCGAATTGGCTCCGACTGCTGGCGAAATGGGCCCGAACAACAGGCGGATGCGAGCCTCGGGATTCTCGTCGATTAACGGCATCGGGTCAGCTCGGGGCCTCGCCGGCGTCTATGGGGCGGTCCTTGGCGGCCCAAACGCGAAACCACTCCTTTCGGAGGACACGATCGAGCAGATGAGCAGAGAACAGTCCGTCGGCGCGGACCGCGTGCTTGTGCTGCCCACGTCGTTCGCGATCGTATATATGAAGCCGAACCCGCGGTTGGAGTTCGGCAGTTACCGCGCCTTCGGTCACGACGGTGCCGGCGGCGTCATCGCCTTCGCAGACCCCATCCATGAGCTGGCATTCGGATATGTACCGATGCCCATGCAGCTTCCGGGAGGGGCGGACCCGAAAGGGGTCGAGCTTTCTCGGCTGGTCCGAGCATGCATTCGCAGGCTGCGATAGCAGCTTTCATCCCTACACGTCAACGATGACGGCTCACAATGCCGTGACCGGAGACACAACGCCGGAGCCTCTCCGGTAATCACATCGAATGACAAATCACCGCGTGCCCTTCAGGCACGCCAGCTTTTCAGGAGCCCAAATGTTCAAAAAATCAGCCATCGCGGGCGCAGCGATAATCGCCCTCGCACTGGTCGTCACCGGCTGCACCGGATCAGGCAATTCACCCTCGAAGGAATCCAAGACTCTGACCGTGGGGTTGGCCACCGGGCCGGTGAGCCTCGACCCCTCCAAAGGTGCCGCGGGATTCGGTGAGTTCTTCACCGACCCGGCATACGCCTCATTGATCAACACCTCAGAGAAGGGCGATCTCATCCCGGGTTTGGCAGAGAAATGGGGGTATGTCGGTGACGACAACAAGACTTTCACCCTCACGCTGCGCTCCGGACTCAAGTTCGCAGACGGAACAGACCTGAACGCGCAATCGGTTGTCAACTCCGTTGCATACTTCGTCACCGGTAGTGGCCCGACGACAGCGTACTTCCGCAACCTCAAGCTGACGGCAACAGACAACCTCACTGTGAACGTCGTCTCGTCGGAACCCAACCCACTCATGCCGTTCCTGTTCTCCAACACCGTTCTCGGTGGGGACATCATCAGTGCCGCCGGCATCGACGACCCCACGGGTCTCGCTTCCACAACGCACGGTGCCGGACCCTACGTGTACGACGCTGCGCAGTCGGTCGCAGAGGACCACTACGTGTACACACCCAACAAGAACTTCTGGGACCAGACAGCCATTCATTTCGACAAGATCGAGATCAAAGTCATTCCTCAGATCCAATCGCTCGTGCAGGCACTCAAGTCGGGCCAGATCGACACGATGGTGGGCGACCCGTCGGTCGAGAGCTCGATCAAAGGCAATGCCTCGATCGCCATCGAGGCCGCACCGATCGTCTGGAACGGCGTCTACCTGCTTGATCGCAACGGCGTCGTCGCCCCGGCACTGGCAGATCTTCGGGTGCGGCAGGCGCTGAATTATGCGGTCGACCGCTCCGCCATCGCCAAAGTGGCCTATGGCGACTCCGCAGTGGCCACAGACCAAGCCGCCGTCACCGGGTTCGACGGCTACGACCCCGCTCTCGAGGGAACCTATCCGTACGACCCAGAGAAAGCGAAGCAGCTGCTTCAGGAGGCTGGGTACGGCAACGGCTTCAGCATGGCGGTGAACTATCAGTCCTTTGACCCCGGTTCCACGAAGATGATCCAGGCCGTCGCAGCACAGTGGGCGAAAATCGGCGTGACGCTCGAATTGAAGGGAAACACAAACTTCGGCGAGTGGGTTGGCGATCTTGTGTCCAAGAAGTTCCCGGCTTCGGTGCTCAATGGCACAGGCGGCCAGCCGCAGTACCTGGACGCCGAATTCGCCTGGCTGCCCACTGCCATCATGAACGTCTTCCAGGTCGCCGACCCAGGTGTTGCAGAGGCATTCAACACCCTCGCGACGGCTTCCCCCGACAACAGCGGCAAGGCAGCCCAGGCATTCCAGAAGGTTATCGTCGACAACGCGATCGCTGTACCGATCGTCCAGTATGACGCGACGCTCTACCACGGAACCAATCTGAAAGGGGTCGTCTTCCCTCCCGGGTTCGCGGCACCCTCATCCATCGTGACGTGGACGAAGTAGCGATCCAGACAATCGAACGCGAACGCGGGCCGGAACGGGCAAACACCGCGCCGGCCCGCGGCGCCTGATGATCAGAGAGACTCATGACATTCATCATCCTTCGAAGACTTCTGTTGTCGATCCCGCTTCTCTTCGTCGCCTCGATCATCACTTTCGTCTTGCAAGCCTTCGTTCCCGGAGACCCCGCTCGAACTCTTCTCGGGCTCAACGCCACTCCTGAGCAATATCAAGCACTCCGCGAGTCGCTTCACCTGAATGAGCCGATCCTGACCCAGTACTGGTTGTATCTCTCCGACGCTCTGCGAGGTCAGTTCGGCACATCGATCTTCACCGGCGAGCCCGTCGTGGACACCATCGGCCAAAGACTGCCCGTTACCCTCTCACTGATCGTGGCTGCCACGCTCGTGGCAACGATCATCGGCGTACTCTTCGGTGTCTTCAGCGCAACCCGCGGGCCGGTCGTGCGGCGGCTTGTGGACGTCTCGTCTCTGGTCGGAAACGCTCTCCCTAATTTCTGGGTCGCGCTAGTGCTCGTGGCCATCTTCGCAATCGGCATGGGGGCCTTTCCTGCCACCGGTTATTCCGACCTAGCCGACTCACCCTCGGACTGGGCGCTGAGCCTGGTCCTCCCGGTTATCGCTCTCAGCCTCGGTGGGATTGCACTCGTCGCCAAAGTCACTCGTGACGGAATGCTCACAACTCTGCAGCTCGACCACATCAGGACCCTTCGCGCGTCGGGCGTGGGCCGCCGGTCGCTGATCTGGAAACACTCGCTGAGAAACTCCGGCATCGCGGTCGTCACCGTCATCGGCCTCACGCTGATCAGTTTCGTTTCTGGCTCGATCCTCATCGAGAACGTCTTCGCATTACCCGGGCTCGGCACCCTTATCGTCACCGCAACCAACAAACACGATGTCCCGGTTGTCCAAGGTCTAGCGATCACCTTCACCCTCATCGTCATCGTTACGAACCTGATCGTCGACGTCGTCTACGGTCTCCTCAATCCGAAAGTGAGAATCCGATGACCGCAGTCGTAGTGCCGGAAACCTCGACGGAGGCCATCGCGACGGGACGCCTCCACGTCAGCCAGGTACTCCGTCGACCCGTCCCTCTCATCGCGTTGATCGTCATCTTGCTGATCACCGTCGCCGTGATTCTCGCCCCGCTCATCGCGCCGTACGACCCACTCGCGCAAGACCTCGACAACATCCTGGCGGGCCCGTCGGCAGCGCACCTCCTGGGAACAGACGAACTCGGCCGCGACATCTACAGCCGACTGCTCTACGGCGGCCAGCCAGCGCTGCTGGGCGTTTTGGTCGCGAGCGTCGTCTTCGCCGTATTCGGCCTCATCCTCGGCATCCTGGCTGGCTACCTCGGCGGCTGGACGGACCGGGTCATCGGCAGCGTTCTCGATGTGCTGATGTCACTGCCAGCCATCGTGGTGATTCTTGCAGTGCTGGCGATCTTCAGTCAGAGCATCGTCGCTGCCATGTTTGTTCTGGGCCTTCTCAGTTCCGCGAACCTTGCCAGGGTCACTCGCAGTATGTGCTTGGCGCTGCGCGAGGAACTCTTCGTGTCAGCCGCAACGGTTTCAGGCATCGGACCGGTGCGAATCATGTTCCGACACGTATTGCCTTCACTGATCGGCCTCATGGTCGTGCAGGTCGCTCTCTTCGCTGGAATCGCCCTCGCCGTCCAGACGGGCCTCGGATTCCTAGGGCTCGCCACACCGCCGCCGGCACCGAGTTGGGGCGGTATGGTCGGCGAAGCGGCGCAGACGATGAGCCAAAGTGGATTCTTCCTCTTCGTCACAGGAGCGGTGATCGCCGTCATGACCCTCGCTTTCGGACTGTTGGGCGACGGAATCCGCGATCTGAACGCAGACCTCAAAGGTCGCTCCTCCGGGGCGAGCAAGATCCTCCTGCACGCAGCAGACGGGGGTCAACCCGTGAGCCCAGAAGGAATCGTGGTGGAAGTTCGCGATTACTCCGTCGCGTTCTCGACCCCGTCCGGCGAGAAGAAGATCGTGGATCGGATTTCCTTCGAGGTCGAGCGCGGGCAGATCTTCGGAATTGTCGGTGAATCAGGAAGCGGAAAGACCGTGACGGCGCTATCGCTACTTGGCCTGCTTCCGCAGAACGGCACCGTCACCAACGGTCACGCTTGGCTCGACGGACAGGACCTCGCGACGATGAGTGAAAAGCAGTACGAAAGAATCCGAGGAAAGGAAATCGGCCTGGTTTCGCAAGAGCCGATGGTCGCACTGGATCCGCTGTTCACCATCGGCTCGCAGCTGTCGGAGGTCGTCAGCCGCATCGGCGATGTACCGAGACGCGAGGTACGCGCCACAGTCGTCGCCCTCCTTGAAAGCGTGAAGCTGCCAGAGCCGGAGCGTCTCATGCAGAAGTATCCGCACGAGCTCTCCGGGGGAATGGTGCAGCGAGTGGCGATCGCCATGGCCCTCGCAGGATCACCGACCCTCCTGCTGGCCGACGAGCCGACCACCGCACTCGATGTGACCGTTCAGGCAGGCATTCTGGACCTCCTCCGCGAGCTTCGAGACTCACGAGGAATGACGGTGCTCCTGGTCACACACGATCTCGGCGTGGTGGCCGAGATATGTGACTCGGCGATCGTCATGTCTCAGGGAAGGATCGTGGACTCTGGGTCGATCGATCACATCTTCTACGACTCCGACCACCCATATACCCGTGCGCTGATCGCCAGCACACCGACGCTCGAGGACGGTGCAGCATGACCGGAAATTCATTGCTCACGGTTGAATCGCTTGCTGTGGAGTACCCGTCCAACCGTTTGCGCAGACCACCAACACGAGTAGTCCACGATGTCGACTTTACGATCGGCGTTCATGAGACACTCGCCTTGGTCGGTGAATCAGGCTCAGGCAAGACCACCATCGGGAAGGCGATCCTTGGATTGGCCCCGTTGGCGGCAGGACACATCTGGCTCGACGGGCGGGACATCTCGACAATCGGAAGGAAGGAACGTCGGGCACTGGCTGTCGATCTCCAGGCCGTCTTCCAGAACCCCTACGGTTCGCTCAACCCGTCGATGAGGGTCGGACAGATTCTCGCAGAGCCGCTCTTCGCGGATGGTTCCGTGAGCAAGAGCGATGCGTTGGCGACCATTCGACGGCTCTTGGAGCGTGTCGGCATGCCTGGCGACAGCGTCACCCGTTATCCAGCGAACTTCAGTGGAGGGCAACGGCAGCGGATCGCGATCGCGCGCGCTGTGGCACGCACCCCCCGGCTCATCGTCTGCGACGAGCCGACCAGCGCACTCGATGTCACCACCCAGGCTGCAGCGCTCGACCTTCTCACCGAACTTCAGGAGACCCTCGGGGTCTCGTACCTGTTCATCACTCACGACCTCGCCGTGGTGAAAGAGTTCGCCGATCGTGCAATCGTGCTCAGGGAGGGAACGGTAGTCGAGAGCGGAACAAGCGAACAGATCTGCCTGAGGCCCGTGCATCCGTACACGCAGAGGCTGCTTGCCGCCGCCCCAGTGCCCGATCCGAGGCTCCAACGAAAACGTCGAGCGGCTCGGCTGCAGCTGGCGGCTGATTCTCCAATCCATCTCCCGGATGACCAAGCAAGATGACCCAGAGAGACCATTCCGTGAGCGAACGAGACGAGATCGACGCGGCCATGGCCAGGGCCCGCATGTTCAGTGAGATGGTCGATCCCCGCCCCGACGTCGATCCGGCATCTATTGCGGAGCGGTTCCCCGAACTTTCAGACGTCGTTGTTGCAGACCATCAGATCGAAGGCCCCCACGGTACTGTCCTGGCGCGTTCATACCTGAGCCCCAACCCGAGTGGGTCGGGGCTTGTCTGGGTGCACGGCGGCGGCTTCCTGCGGGGCAACCTCGACATGCCCGAATCGCACTGGGTCTCTCTCGAACTCGCTTCACGCGGAGTCGACGTCCTGGCCCTGGACTACCAGAAGGCACTCGGCGAGGTTCATCACCCGACTCTGTCCGATGAAGTACTTGCGGGGTGGCTCGCAGCCTCCTCTGGTGGCTTCCTGCCCACCGTGACCCCTGGCAGGCTTCATCTTGGCGGCGCGAGCGCGGGAGGTAACCTGAGTGCCGCTGTCGCGATCCGACTGGGTGACAGCGCCGACACGTCACCGGCGTCGCTGATACTCGTATATCCCGCGCTTCATGCTGTGTTGCCAGAGCTGACACCGAGCGCTGCGCTTGCTGCTGCAGAGTTGCCCGAGCACGAGCGGTTCCCCCCGGACATGATCAGAGTAATCAACCTGAATTACACAAGGAGCATCTCGGGGCTGAGCGACCCCAGCGCATTCCCAGCCGACGGGAATGTGACCCGGCTACCACCTACTCTGATCGTGAACGCCGAAGCGGATGACTTGAGGTGTTCAGGCGAAGCATTCGGATCGAAGCTGAATTCCGTTGGTATACACGTGGTCGTGGATTTCGAACCAGGAACCCGACATGGGTACCTCGACGTGCCGGGTTTGACCGAGGCGGTACGCACCATCGATCACATTGCTGGCTGGATCGCTCAGACAGACAATCACCCGCGCTCGTTTCGGTGACCAGCTCGATCAGGAAAGAATCTTGCCCGCGGATCCACCGCGTGGGCGTCACTCAGCCCCGGATTCTCGCGGAACACAGCCGGGCAGGTGGGTTCTAAGTGGCGTAACTTTGGGGACACGAAGCTGTAACCCGACCGCAATTTCGGCTATCTCTAATAAGGGTGTGACGACGACCATGCCGACCTTCCACCCCCGCACCGAGCGCAGGCTGGCCGCGGCCGGTCGCGTGCACGACCTTCTCCGCTCAGCGATCATGCACGGTGAAATCCCGTCCGGGGTACTGCCTGGCGAACTGGAACTGATGGAGTCGTTCTCAGCGAGCAGGCAGGTCATCAGGGGAGCACTCGAGATGCTCAGGCAGGAGGGGCTGGTGAGGCGAATGCAGGGCAGCGGCACCCTGGTCACCTCTCTCAGAGTCACTCATGACTTCGACTTCCTGCACGGCCCGGCTCAGGAGATCGCGCACAAGGTGCTCTCGGTGGGCCAGGAGATCGCCCCGCCGAGCGTCGCGCGCAAGCTGCGAATCGAAGACGGTGGCAGCTGCGGAATCGTCGAACTCGTCACTGACCTCGCCGACACGCCACTCGATACGACCACGGTGTACGTCAAAGTCGACTTCCTGCCTACCGTGCTTCAATTCGACCCGCATGACGAATGGTTCTCGCTCTACGCCAAAGCGGGCATCGAACTCGGGGTCACCGATCACGCGATCGAGGCGTCGGTCGCAGACCCGTTCAACGCCTCGCTGCTCGGAGTCGACCCCGGTCATCCTCTGCTCGTTCTCGAGCGCCTGGTGCACAACACCGACGGCGAACCAGTTGAGTACGCATTCACCAGAATCCGAGGCGATCGCCTCACGCTGCGCCAGAGCCTCTCCCGGGTCGAACCGCGCACCCGATCCGACTGAATAACTACTGATCTCCCTCGCACGCCCGCACGCAGCCCCTCGTGCTGGCTGAACTCACCCCTGCCCGTTTGCCCGAAAGGCCACTTGCGAAAACCCTGACTGCCGATCCCGACGCTGCTCGACCCGTGCAGTACGACCGGCCCGAGACCATGCTCGCGGTGGTGGTTCGAGAGGGCTCCGGTAAAACATCCCTTCAACCAGAGCGGATGCCCGTTCCGACGCCAGGCTCTGATCAAGTCCTGGTTCGTGTTCAGGCCACGTCGGTCATCTCGTCTGAGATCGCCAGCCGGGAGGGTGTGTCGACCGCGACACTTCCGCTCATCCTGGGAAATGACTTCGTCGGCACGGTCGTCGAGGCACCGGGTGCCCCCAGTATGGTCGGTCGGCTGGTTGTCGGCGCCTATGGCGGGTACGGCTACACCCGGCCGGGAGCATGGGCTGAATTCATCGTCGTAGACCAGCCTGACGTCTTCAGTGTCGAAACCGAACTCGGCGTCGAAGCCCTGGCCGCCATACCGGGCTCGTTCACAGCGGCATCGGGTGCGCTTCGCAGTCTCGGCGACCTGGCAGGGAAGCGACTGCTCATTCGCGGCGGCACGTCTGGCGTCGGCCTGGCTGCCGCCACTCTCGCGCTGGATCAGGGTGCCCACGTCATCTCGACGACTCGCGACCCCTCCAAGGTCGAGAAGCTCCTGGCCCACGGCGTTCATGATGTGGTCATCGACGACGACGATTTCACAGCGCAGGTCAGACGCCTGTTTCCTCTCGGGGTCGATCTCGCCGTGGACCTTCTGGGTGTGGATTCACTCCGGGAGACCCTCCGATGCGTGCAGGAATTCGGGATCGTCTGCATCACGGGGCTTCTTCGTGACCAAACGAAGTCGATCCGATCGAGGGAGCGCGAGGATCGCTCGATCCCCCTGTTCCCGCATCCGATGGATCTGATCCCGCCGACAGTTCGCCTGACCGTCGGTGGAGTGGACGGAACGGCACGAACGCCCGACCTCATGCGCCAATGGGTGGCCGGAGTGCAGTCCGGCCGATACCGAATTCCGGTCGATTCCGTCTTCACACTTCACCAGATGGAACAGGCCCACCGACGGCGCAGCGACCCCGCCGCGTTCGGAAAAGTGATCGTCACCGTCGGCGACGATCCGCGCACAACCAGCTCGTCAAGCACCTCCAGCACCTCAACCGAAGTTCCACAACCAGAACTTGCCACAGAACCCGGAGACTCCGCTCATGAAAACCAGGAATAATCGCAAGACGATCTTCACCGTCGCAGGAGTCGCACTGCTCGCAGTGTCGCTCGGCGGGTGCAGCGCGGCCAGCCCCTCAGCGTCACCGACAGGTGCCGCACAGACTCCGCTCGCCGGTCTCACAGGCGAACCGATCACGGTGATGACCATCGGAAACTGGACTCAACCCCAACTCGGAACCGCGAACCCGGAATTCCCGGCCGGCGCGCAGGCCGCTGCCGCAGCTCTGAACGCCAGGGGCGGAATCGGCGGGAGGCCCATCGACGTCATCGTCTGCAGCGACGAGTTGAGCACCGACACTGCCCGGCAGTGCGCTCTCGATGCCGTTCAGAAGGGTGTGGTCGCCGTTGTCGGACTTCAGACAACCAACGAGGTCACGATTCTTCCCATCCTGGAAGCAGCCGGAATACCGGCGGTCGGGGTGTACCCGTTCACCGATGTCGCTCTGACCAGCCCTGTTTCCTTTCCTGACACCTCAGGCTTTGTCGGCCAGACGCTCGGCATGGGGCTCCAACTTGCCTCAGCCGGGGCAAAGAAGGTCAGCACGGTTGTGCCGGGTGGCCTGGGGGGCATCTCGACCTCGGTCGGTGACGCCGTCGCAGCAGGAAGCGCGTCGGGCGGTGCGACCTCCGGCGGCCTCGTGCAGATCCCTGCGAAGTCAGCTGACCTGAGCCCGACGATCGCGACAGCGACCGAAGGAGGGGCGAGTGTGGCCGGATTCGCGTCTGACGAGGCCGCGTTCATCACTGCAATGCGCACCATCGCACCTGACTCCAACATCTCGACGTTTCCGTTCAACCTCAGTGACAGCGTGATTTCGAGCGCCGGTTCGGCAGCTGAGGGCGTCATGGCGGTCGATGGGCTGGTGCCTCCTTCGGCCGACACTGCCGGCACAACGCAGTACAAGGCCGAACTGCAGGCGTATGACCCTTCGCTGGCGACGTCGACCACGGGCCTTCACGAATGGTTGGCGATGTGGACGTTCGAACGAGTGATCGCTGGTCTTCCGAGCGTCGACGCAGCGAGCGTCACCACCGCCATGAATGGGGTGGAGAATCTGGATATGGGTGGCGTGATTCCCACCTACACGACGAAATCAACGAGCACGACGTATCCGAGAATGTTCAACCCGACGATCGTCTACCAGAAGGTGGCAGACGGGCACCTGGTGCTGCAGGATTCGGGAGCAGACCCGTTCGTGTCCATCCAGGACCTCATCACCACGTTCGCAGGCTGATCGCAGTTCCCGAAAGGAGCGTATTGTGGACGACTTTCTGAAATTCGCTCTTCTCGGTATCGGAATCGGGGCGATCTACGGCTTGACTGCGCAGGGTCTTGTGCTCATCTTTCTGAGCAGCCGTGTGCTCAATTTCTCGCAGGGCGCCATCGCCCTGGTCGCGGCTTATGCCTATTCTGAGGCGACCAGGGCCGGTGCGCCCCTGGGTGTCGCTGCGCTGGCGGCGTTGCTGATAGCCGGAGCGCTGGGCGCAGTGATTGAACTGACGGTCATGCGACCGCTCCGACACGCGTCAACGATCACGCGTCTTGTTGCAACGATCGCCGTGCTCACGGTCATTCAGTCTGTGGCGGCGCTGTACTACGGCGATGCGACCCAGTTCGTCGGTGGATTGCTTCCGACGACTCCGCTCAGGCTTTCCGGAACCCTCCTGATCGGCACCGACCGGGCCATTGTGTTGGCGATCGGGATCCTGGTGACGATCGCGCTGACCTGGTACGTTCGTCGCACCAGGCTGGGACTCGCCACCCTCGGCACGGCCGAGAACCCCGTGGCCGTCGAAGTGCTCGGCTGGTCATCGCGCCGCGTCTCACTGGTGAACTGGGTCATGGGAGCCACTCTGGCCGGCCTCGCCGGCGTACTCATCGCCCCGATGAACGGAATCAGTGTCACCGGGATGGGCCAGATCGTCTACTGTGCACTGGCCGCCGCGCTGATCGGTGGATTCCGGTCGTTCGGCTGGGCGATGGGCGGCGGCCTCGTGCTCGGGGTGGCTCAGGCCGAGGCCGTGCGCATCCACGGTGACGTTGGATGGTCCACCGCGATCCCTTTCATCGTCATCGTGGCGGCGATCTTGATCCGCGGAGATGTCATCCGTGGGAGAGGGGGCAGACGCGAACAATTGCCGGCCGTCGGTACTGGAAAGGTCAAGCCACTCTTGGTTCTTGTGTGCGTGGTGCTGGTGGGTGGGTTGTCACTGCTGCTCGGCCACAGCGCGCTCGACGCCTTCAGCACGTCGCTCATCATCGCTCTCATCGGCTTGTCTTTCGTGGTTGCGACCGGCTATGCAGGGGAGCTCTCGCTCGCACAGTATGCGCTGGCCGGAATCGGGGCGCTCGTCGCCGCGAAAGCCGCTGCCGACTTTGGTGTTCCGTTCGTTGTGGCACTGCTCATCGGCGCTCTCTCGGGGCTGATTTCGGGAACGATTGTCGGAATCCTGTCGCTCCGGGTGCGGGGTGACGTTGTCGCCATCATCTCCGTCGGCCTGGCGCTCGCGTTGCAGGCTCTTGTTCTGGAGAACCCGTCTCTCACAGGCGGAATCAGCGGAATCTCCGTGCCGTCTCCGAGTCTCTTCGGAATCAGCGTCGATGCCGTGCAGTATCCCGAACGATTCGCACTTGTCTGTGCTGCTGTACTCGTGGTGTGCAGCCTCGTCGTCGCGAACATTCGGCGTGGGGCATCTGGGCGGCGAATGCTGGCCACCCGGTCGGGAGAGCGCGCTGCACTGAGCCTCGGCATCTCGACTCGAGGTGCGCGCCTCTACGGGCTTGCCGTCGCGGGTGCCCTCGCCGGAACCGCGGGCGCCCTACTGGCGTTCCGCCAGCCGACCGTGGTTTTCAGCGGATTCACCGTCGACGCGTCGATGACGCTGTTGGGCGCGGTCGTCCTGGGTGGTGTCGGCTATCTTGCCGCGGGAGTGCTCGGCGGCTTCGCCGTGACGGGAGGATTCGTCTATTACCTGATGAGCCTGTCTGGTCTGCAACAGTTTCTGCCTCTGATTCTGGGGCTCGCCCTGCTTGTGAACCTGGTGACGGTGCCCGACGGCGCAATTCCGGCGAACGCACGGCTCCTCGCTGTGCTGACGCGCCGACTGCGACCGATCAGCCCATCACCGAGAACGCGTCGTCCCAGCGGCCGGAACACCGTATTGCCGCCTGCGATCGCCGCGCACGAATCGTCGGCCAGGCCTGGAGAGACGCTGACGCTCGCAGGGCTCAGCGTTGAATTCGGAGGCATCCGTGCACTGCACGACGTCTCGATGACGATCGAGCCTGGACGGGTGGAAGGCCTCATCGGCCCGAACGGCGCCGGCAAGACCACCCTCATCGATGCTGTAACTGGCATCACCCGGGGTTACACCGGCAGAATCTCGCTGGGAGCCGCCGCGATCGATCGACTCTCACCGGCAGAACGGGCGCGAAAGGGACTCGGCCGCACGCTGCAGGGTCTGGAACTGTTCGAGGAACTCACCGTGCGCGAGAATCTGATCGTCGGATCTGATGCCCGGGCGTGGCGGGCCTATGCGACCGATCTCGTGCATCCCGGGCGGGCGACGATGAGCAGCGCGGCCTTGGATGCGGTCGAGAGGTTTGGTCTGACCGATGACCTGGACGTATTGCCCGGAGCGCTGCCCTATGGCCGTCGTCGGCTGGTAGCGATCGCTCGATCGATTGCAGCACGACCGTCTGTTCTATTGCTCGATGAGCCGGCCGCCGGTCTTTCGGCGACAGAGCGCGTCGAACTGGGGGAGCTCATCAGGGAGATGGCCGACTCGTGGAAGATCGCTGTGCTTCTCGTCGAGCATGACGTCGATCTCGTAATGCGCATCTGCGACCACATCACTGTTCTGGAGTACGGCAAGGTCATCGCGCACGGTGTGCCAGAAGTCGTGCGCGAGAATGACGAAGTCCGACGAGCATTTCTCGGCCAGGAGGCAACGGTATGAAGATCACGAACCGAGAGGTGCAGCCCATAGTGACACCTGGCGGGTCGGCTGGCACGCGCCTCGCTCTGGAGAATGTCTCTGCCGGCTACGGTCACGTCGAAGTTCTTCGCGACATCTCGCTCCATGTGGCCGCTGGCGAGATCGTCGCGCTGTTGGGCCGAAATGGTGCAGGCAAGAGCACGACACTTGCAACCATCGCCGGATTGATAGCACCGAGAGCCGGACGGGTGATTCTGAATGGGGAGGTTCGTACTGACTCGACGGCGCGCCGCGTGCATTCGGGCCTGGCCTATGTCGTAGAAGAACGCGGAGTGCTGCTCGGGCTCACTGCCGCACAGAACCTGAGGCTGGGCCGGGGGAGTATCGAGGACGCCTTGTCGTATTTCCCAGAGATCGAGCCTCACCTCGGACGCACCGCTGGTCTTCTCTCGGGCGGGCAACAGCAGATGCTCGCGGTGGCGAGAGCCCTCGCCAGCAACCCGGATGTTCTGCTGATCGACGAACTCTCTCTGGGGCTCGCGCCGATGTTCGTCCAGCGGCTTCTCGAGAGCCTTCGCCGCGCGCGTGATGAAGGCGTTGCGATCCTCTTGGTCGAGCAGCATGCGCAGACCGCGTTGAATGTGGCCGATCGGGCGTATGTTCTCGCCCAGGGGCAGGTAGTACTGACGGGGACTGCCGAGCATCTGCTCTCGGACTTCAACCGTGTTGAAAGCGCCTATCTGGGCGTCAGCTGAATCGGAAGACGCCAGGATTCTGCCTGGCCCGCGTGGTCGTCAAGCCCCTTTTTCTCTATCCCGTCTTCGCGTAGACCAGACTCAGGAGAACGTGCAACGACGGAGAGGGGAAGACATGTCAACCAATCACCGCATTCTGAAGTGTTCGCCCGATGATGTGTTCGCCGTCATTGCGAACGGCTGGTATTTTCCCACCTGGGTTGTCGGCGCGTCCCGCATGCGAGACGTCGATGCGTCGTGGCCGCACACAGGCTCCCGGCTGCGACATTCGTTCGGGGTGTGGCCAGCACTGATCAACGACGCGACCACGTCTTTGCAGTGGGATCCGCCGCGTCGAGTCGTGATGCAGCCGAAAGGCTGGCCCGTCGGGGAGGCTCGGGTCGTGATCGAGGTCGAGCCGCATTCGGCTGGGTGTCGCGTGACGATCGTCGAGAACGCGGTGAAGGGGCCGGGCACACTGGTGCCGGGCATCCTGATGAATGCCCTGCTGTTCATCCGCAACATCGAGACGCTGCGCCGGCTTGCCTTCATGGCTGAAGCGCAAGCCGGCGGTGAACTGCCCTCCTCCCACACGCCGACAGAGGATGATCGGACCCCGCCGAAGCGCGCATCGAGGGGCATTCTGCGTCGCGCTCTTCTCTACGGTCTGGTGGCCGTGTTGTTCTTCAGCGCCGTCTCAGCCGCGACGCCTCCGCAGAACGGTTTGCGACGCACGCTCACGCGGATGGGACACTGACGCCGGCCGATCCCAGCAGAGGATCAGTGCAGCATCGCGCGAAGAGCCTCGAGCTGTTCGATACGAGCCGTGGTGGTCTGTGCGAGAGTCGAAACGGAGACGGTGGTCACGCCGGAGTCGCGTAGTGCGGCTACCCGCTCACGGACCTGCGATTCAGTGCCGATGAGAGAGGTGCCCGTCACCAGGTCCTCTGGCAGTGCGCTGATCGCTTCGGCTTTCCGGCCCGTCAGATACAGCTCCTGCACCATGGCCGCCTCTGGGCCGAAGCCGTACCCGGTGGCGAGATCGTTGTAGAAGTTCGCACCGCGTGCGCCCATGCCCCCGACGTAGAGGGCGACCGTCTGGCGGTACGTCTCCAATGCTTCGTCGACGTCGTCACCGATGTAGAAGGGCATCTTGGCGATGATGTCCAGTGGCTTGAGCTCGGGGGAGCGAAGTGTCGCTCCCTGAGCGAGGGCCCCACCCCAGGCGGCAGCCGATTTCTCGGGGTGGAAGAAGATCGGCACCCAACCGTCGGCGATCTCTGCCGCCTGCGTGACGGCCTTCGGGGTCAGGGCGGCGATCGTGATCGGGATCGATGAGCGCACTGGGTGATTGACGAGTTTGAGGGGCTTGCCGAGGCCGCGGCCCCTGTCTGACCCCAGAGGCGCCTGGTAGTAGGTCCCCTGGTGGTCGAGCGGCTCGCGACGCCACACTGTGCGACAGATTTCAACGTTCTCGCGAATCCGACCGAGGGGAGCACTGAACGGCACACCGTGGAAGCCTTCGATCACCTGGGGTCCCGAAGAACCGAGTCCGAGTTCGAATCGGCCGCCGGAGACGAAGTCGAGGCCAGCAGCTGTCATTGCCAACAGTGCGGGGGTTCGTGAATAGATCGGAAGGATTCCCGAGGCGAGAGTGATCGACGTGGTCTTCGCGGCGAGGTACCCGAGCTGACTCACCGCGTCGAACGAGTACGCCTCGGCGACAGTGAGAAGGTCGACGCCGATCCGTTCGTACTCGACTGCCTCGTGGGCAGTTTCTGCAAATTCGCCCGAATAACCGAAGACAACGCCGAGTCTCGGGGGTGCGGCTGTAGTTTCCATTGACGTCTCCTCTGACATCGGCCCCGAGCCTATGCGAACCCATCATCGCATTCGAATTCACGATCGAGGCATGGCGGGGGCGCTTCGAAGTCATACGCTTGGTTTGCGCGCTCCGCATGGCACCGCGCAGGCTCGACGCGAGAAATGAGAAACATGCTCCCCCTGAAACTCGGTTACAAGGCCTCAGCCGAACAGTTTGCTCCACGGGAGCTGGTCGAGATCGCCGTTGCCGCCGAAGGCCACGGAATGGAATCGGTGGTCGTGTCCGACCACTTCCAGCCGTGGCGGCACGAGGGAGGCCACGCACCGTTCTCGCTCTCCTGGATGGCAGCGGTGGGCGAGCGTACCTCGACGGTGCAGATCGGTACCTCGGTCATGACGCCGACGTTCCGCTACAACCCGGCGGTGCTCGCCCAGGCATTCGCGACCATGGGGTGCCTGTATCCGGGGCGCATCATGCTCGGCGTGGGCACCGGCGAAGCCCTCAACGAGGTTGCGACGGGGTTCCGCGGCGCCGGTGCCCAGGACTGGCCCGAATTCAAGGAGCGATTCGCTCGGCTGCGCGAAGCAGTCGACCTGATGCGGCAACTCTGGACCGGCGAGCGGGTCGACTTCGCCGGCGAGTACTATTCCACTCACGGGGCCTCGATCTACGACCGCCCCGAGCATCCGATTCCCGTCTACATCGCGGCCGGCGGCCCGGTTGTTGCCCGCTACGCCGGGCGTGCGGGGGATGGTTTCATCTGCACCTCCGGCAAGGGCATGGATCTCTACACGGAGAAGCTGCTTCCCGCTGTGGCCGAGGGTGCCGCTGCAGCCGAACGCAACCCACAGGCCATCGACCGGATGATCGAGATCAAGCTCTCGTACGACACCTCTGCTGAAACAGCGCTCGAGAACACCAGGTTCTGGTCGCCGTTGTCGCTCAGCAAGGAGCAGAAGCACGACATCACCGACCCGATCGAGATGGAGCGGACGGCCGATGCCCTGCCGATCGAGCAGATCGCATCCCGCTGGATCGTCGGCAACGACCCCGACACCGTGGTCGCAGCGATCAAGCCGTACCTCGACGCAGGCCTGAACCACCTCGTCTTCCACGGCCCCGGCCAGGATCAGCGCCGCTTCCTCGAGCTGTTCGAGCGCGACCTCGCCCCTCGCTTGCGTGCCCTCTGATCGCATCGTCTTCTCCCGGGCATTGACCTGAGCGACGGTAGGCCCGCCAACACCCCCGCACAGCTCGCGAGTCAGTGGCCCGGGTGAATGTGCCCGTCGTGAACAGTCTCGGGGTGGTGAGCGCAATGGTCGGAGGTGGACTCGGGGAGGTCGAGAGCGGGGTTGCCGTCGAAGAATCCGCTCGGTTTCAAGGAGAAGCCCGTGCGGTGGACTGGCATCACGGGCCAGTCCTCTGTGCGGGTGATGTGGTGCACTCCGAAGGTGTACCAGAGCACGACATCCTCGTTCTCGAGCGATCGATCCTGCGCGACGTACTTCGGCAGCCCTTCGCCGCCTGGGCTCTGATAGGGGTAGTCTCCGGCCGCGAAGCGCTCGGAGGCGTCGAACTTCGTGACCCACAGCTGATGCTTGAGGAACCCGGCACGCTGCAGCACTGGTGCATCGTCGTGCAGGAGGTGATGAGCGTTCTCTCCCGGCATCACCTTGTACGACACGGGGTCACCGGCAACATTGACGCTGTCGGTGTTCACGATCTTCCATGACCTGGCCGAGGCGAAGTCGAGGTCGCGGCCCGCCTCGGACTCCTTCGTCAGTTTCGTCGACACCGTCTCCCAGGCATTGCCATAGGGGTTTTCCGGGCCCACGGGCAGGGATCTGCTGTCGACCTCCACCACGGTGTTCCGGGGGCCATCGACGGCCATGTCCAGGCGCGCGTTGAAGAAGTGCTGGTGATGAGGGGCATACAGTCCCGGAGCGATCCGCGCTCCGTGCCTCGGGATCTCGCCCTCGGCGAAGGCGCCCATCGACATGATGCCGGTCAGTTTGACCTCGCACTCGATGGTGCCGTCCTGGTAGAGGTACCAGTAGAACCCGTAGTCGTAGTTGGCCAACGTCATGAACTGCGAGATGACAAGGCGTCTGGATCTGCGGACGATGCTCCGGCCGGTGCGTAGATCGGTGTGTTTCCACATCACGCCGGCATCTTCCTCGTGCAGGCAGATCGCATTCTTCACCGACTCGCCCGTGCCCGCCGAGTCGGTGAGTGCCACGTCGAAGTAGAAGATCTCACCGACGCAGTCGCAACCGAGAACCAGGCTGTTCGCGTTCTTGCCCAGGCCGTCTTCGCCGCCGTCGAAGACGGCTTTGCGGATCTGGTTGGGCGCCGTGTCTGCATAGGGCACCACCATCTCTGAGAGGGAGATGCGGTGGGCAATCGATCGACGCCGCCCCTTGTCGTCGTAGCCGAGCTGGTGCAGTACAAGGCCTTCGCGAGGTGTGAAACCGACGCGGAAGTTCCACTTCTGCCACGACACCTCGTTGCCGTTCACGGTGAAGCTCGGCCCGTCGGGTTGGGTGATCTCCAAGGCTTTCAGATCGGTGCGGGCGCCAGGGAACGTGGGGATGTTGTCCGGATTCGCGATTTCTTCCGGGGTCCAGAATTCTGCGGGTCGGCCCGGAACCGGAACAACGCCAAGGTCGACGACCTCGAGCACCTCCCGTGAATCCAGGTCGACCAAGACCGTGAGGTTGTCCACCGGGTGCGCGTACGCGTTCTCATCTTCGGAGTACCGCACGTAGCTGAGGGGGCGGTTCAGCCGCCTGGTCGGGGAATCCTCCTCACCGAGGTACGCGCATGGCCACGGCTCGATCATCACGTGGTCGAACTTCGTCACCCCACGCTTTCGCATCGCGTCCTGCCAACGCGCGTCATTACGCACCAGCTCTTCGACGGCGAGGAAGTCCTCGAACAGCAGTCCCGGCTGCACATCAGGGATGTGCGAGACGGAGAGTACCGATGATGAGCTCAGCGAAACGACCCCCTCGAGTGTGCGCGCTCCCACGACATCGCGAATGACCAGGAAGGCGCGACGCTCGATTTCTGCACCAGTCGCAAAGGCCTCGAGTTCTTCTTTCGAAGGCTCCTGGCGTTCGATGCTCACGAAGCGCGCGGCTTGAGGGAATCCCTGCGAACTGCGTACCAGAGCCGACGCAGCGGAGATCTCCGCTGCTGACAGCGGGTCAAGTGGATGCGTCGTTACAACGTGGCTCGCATCGGTGATGTCGGTCATTGTCTTTCCTGCTTTCCTGGAGTTGGGATGACAGCGATCAGTGGAGAGTCGCCGCCATCATGGTGGTGAGTGAGCACAACATGCAGGCGCGCGCCGCTATGGAGTTCCCGTCGGGGCGACGGCCACGCCATGCAGGCATCCCGGGTACGGCAGAAGCGACGATCAGGCCGACGACCAGAAAGGTAAGCCCCAGCCCGTCTTGGCCGTGGGAATGCATTCCGGGTGCCCGCGACGTCGTCACTCGTGGAGGGTCGACGCGAGAGCGGTGTACTGCTCGGGCCGGCGAGCCCGCATGACAAGGGCTCGTGCGATTCCGCCCGCTGCTGCCAGCACGATGATTCCCACCAGCACGAGGCTGATCGGCCCGTAGAACGGATTGCCGCTGGCATCGAACTCGCCCGTCAGCAGCGGGAAGTAGATGAGCACGAACACGATCATCCCCACCAGGGCAATGAGGCTGAGCACCGGTGCCACGACGCGTTTCCAGAGGCTGACATCTCCGGGCTGGCGTCGGAAGTACAGCACCACGCTGACCGAGACGACAGCCATGAGGCTCAGCACCGACAAGGCGGCGATGCTGGGAAGCCACGCAAACACCTGCACGACGGGATCGAGGCCGAGGAGCGCGAACACGATGATCAGGCCCACGCTGATCACAGTCTGCACGGCTGCGGCATGCCGGGGTGAACCCGTCCGTCCGTGTACCGTGGCCAGCTGGGACGGAAGCACCCCGGCCTGTGCCATCGAGAGCTGGTACCGGTTCAACACATTGTGGAAGGAGAGCACGGCCGCGAAGAGGCTCGTGATGAGGAGCACCTCGACCGCGACCTGGCCGAAGGAGCCGAGATAACGGTCGGCCGTGGTCAGGAGCATCGATCCGGGGTCGGCGGCGGCGACATCCAGGGCCTTCGTGGGCCCCCACGCCATGACGAGCATCCACGAAGAAATCACATAGAAGAGCCCGACGAGGATCACCGCCAGGTAGGTAGCTCGCGGGATGGTGCGGCTCGGGTTGCGGGCTTCACGGCGGTAGATCACCGTTGCTTCGAAGCCGATGAAGGCCTGCGCAGCGAAGACCAGACCGATTGCGGGCGAGCCCGAGAAGATCTCGGATGGCGCGAAGGGCTGGAGCGACAGGCCTTCCCCACCCCCGCTGACGACCACCGCGATCGTCAGCGCGATCACCACGAGAAGCTCGGCGATGAGCAGGACCGACAACACCTTCGAGCTTGTGTCGATGCGCTGGAACCCCAGCGCGCCTGCCCCCAAAAGCGCGAGCACCGCGAACGCCCACCACGGAATGTCGACACCGAAGTTGCCCGCGACCGTGACCTCGATCACGTAGCCCAAATAGGCCGAGATACCGACGATGAGCGACCAGTAGGCCACGAGAGCAACGTATGACGCGGCGACCCCCGCTACCCGGCCTGCGCCCTGGGAGATGAGTGCGAAGAAGCCGCCCGACTGTGTGACACGCGCGGCCATGGCCACGAGGCCGACGGAGAAGAGAATGAAGACGGCACCGGCGACTGCGAACATCACAGGAAGGCCGATGCCGTTGCCGAACAGGAAGCCGAGGGGTACGACACCCGCGAGAATCGACAAGGGCGAGGCCGCCGCTGCGACCATGAAGACAATGGTGGCGGTATTGAGCCTCCCCGGGTGTGCCTCCACGTCAGCCTCCGAGGCTGTCGCCTGCGATGATGTAGTCATGATGCTCCGATCGTTTCGCCGGGTGTAGCAATGTATCGACCCTGTCCCGTCGTCATGTCATCGCCGTTTCGGGGGGATGACATCTCGGCGACCTCGCTCGAGACGCGCGGGAGACGTGTCTCAAACGGAGTTACAGGGATGACGTGCAGCCGACACGTGTGTGAAACTCCAGGCACCTAGGGTCACGACATGCGTGATCTCGAGGAGTCGATAAAGAGGTCGATTACTCTGGTGCCTCCGGGGCGAGGCCGCTCCCGCACACGGGTTCCCGGGCGATCACCGCTGTCGGAGCTGCGGCGACGCTCGATCGGCCCGCTCGATCTCTTCGGCCAATCCATCTCCGCTGTGGCACCCTCCGCGGCGGGTGCCACAATCCCGGTAGCCCTGTTCGCCGTGGCCGGCGAGGCGAGCACGATCTCGCTCCTGCTCGGCTTCGTGCTCATCGCTCTCGTCGTCGCGACCGTAACGCAGTATGCGCGCCGGATGGTCACGAGTGGATCGGTGTACAGCTATGCAGCGTGGGCCGGCGGCGTGCGTTCCGCCACGGCGGCTGGCGCCGCTCTGCTGGTCGGTAGTCTTGGCATCACGATCGGAGTGCTCGTGGGAGCGGCTTCATCTGCGCGTGTGCTGCTTCGCTTCGCGATCCCCGCCGTTCCCGACGCGGTCATGCTCCCTCCGCTTCTCGTTTTTGTCGGCTTGGTCGGGCTTGCGTTCTTTGCCATCGGGGTGCGTTTCTCCACGCGCATCACGCTGGTCGTCGAGCTCATCGCCGTGATGCTCATCGTCGTGATCATGTCGGCACTGATCGCCACCAACTGGGGAGTGGTGCCTCCTGTCGTGCCGACACACGCTGATCCTGCGACTGTCGGCGCCGGGGCGGCCGTGGCAGTGGGATTGTTCGTGGGATTCGAGACCTCTGCCACCCTCGGTGCGGAGGCCCGGAGGCCATTCCGCGACGTACCGCGGTCATTCGTTCTGTCGGTCGTCGTCGCCGCGGTGATCTTCGTGCTCAGTTTCTTTGGCCAATACGCTGGGTTCCAGGCCAGCGGGGCCTTCACAGCCGTCGGTGATGTCGATCCCACCACCCCGGGCACCTCCACTGTTCTGGTGGTTGCCCTCGACCTCGGCATCCTCCTGTCGTATATCGCCGCTTTCATTGCTTCGCTGAACGGCGTGATTCGGCTCGTCTTCACGCTCGGGCGGGACGGCCTGCTCCCCTCCACCCTCGGTCGAGTCGATCGGCGAAATCGGCTTCCTATGCGTGCCGCAGCCTGGGTCGCCGGGCTGGTTCTGTTCGCTGCACTGCTTGCGACATCAGTCACGGGCAGTGCCGAACTCGTCACGGGGGTCGCGCTCTCGACCTCGGCCGTCGGCTGTGGGCTCGCCTACGCGACTGCGTGCCTCCTGCTCCCACGCTTCCGCCGGCGAATCGGAGAACCGCTGCTGGCCGCAAGCATCGCGGCGTATTCGGTCGGCTTCGGGCTTGTGCTCGTCGTCGTATGCTTCGTGGTCTGGAACATCGCCAACGGAACCCTGGCCATCCTTGTGCCCGTCGCCCTTATCGCTGCTGTGTGGTCGGCATTCGCGATCAAGGTCCAGCGGCAAGGCATCGTGCGCGTGGGTGTCTACGATCAGACCGCTGAATACGATCTGATACCGGAGGGAATCGAGGCTCGGTTCAAGACATGTGCCGAGCATTGAGATGAGCCGCGAACCACCTCTTCGCGATCTGAACAACAACCAACCCCGCGCCATCGCGCACGCCCTGGCCGTGCTCGAAGAGATAGCCACGGCAGGATCAGGTGTCACGGCCCGCGACATTGCCGGCAGACTCGGTCTTTCGCCGGCCACCACCTATCGCATCCTCAATCTCCTGGTGCGGGAAGAATATGTCGTACGACTTGGTGACCTGAGCGGCTTCGCGCTGGGCGCCCGTATCGGTGCCCTGGCCGAATCCCAACCCGCGGTCGGCGTGACGCGGGCCGTATCGTCGACGATTGCCGGCCTTCGGGCCTCACTCGGTGTTGCAGTGCACCTCTTCAGCGTCTACGGCACTCGAATACGGGTGCTGGATGAGGATCCCCGATTTCCACTGCCCGATCGTGGCCATGTCATCAACGTCCTCTCCGCGTCGGCCGCCGGTCTTCTGGTGATCGCAGAGACGGATGCAGACCCGACCCTTTCGGACTGCATCCGTGACCTGGATGGACTCCCGCTCTGCGCTACCCTCGAGGCCTCCTCTGACCGAGGCGCATCCTCTATCGCGGTGGGGGTGCGTGATGCCCAGTCAGTGTTGGTGAACGTCGTGATGGTGACGGCCGGCCACGATTACGTCGCTTCTCACCGCGCAGTGATCACCGATGAGTTGTGCCGCGCCGCCCAGGAGCTCGCGCCCCTGCTCAGCTGAGGGCATCGCCGGGTGTCAGCCAGGAGACGAATCGGCCATCCGGGTCCCAAGTGGCCCTGAGGTCGTCCAGGTGCCGCAGATTCTCAGCAGACATGAAAGGGGAAGGTCGATTGAGGAGATTCTCATCCGACAAGGCGGTTCCCGTGGCAAAGGGTTCCACAGCCCGCATGTGGTCGGTCACCCATCGAGTGAGCTTGTCGTCCTCCTCCGGATCACCCCATTCCGCGTAGAGCCCGTAGAAGAAATCGCCTTCGATCGAGAAAGCCATCGACGGCCGTTCCGGCTGTCCGTCGTGGTCCCAGTTGAAGACCATCAGATGCGTCTTCCATCCCTCTGGCCAGCTCGCGATGAGATCTTCGATGGTCGGCCACAGATCCGAGAAGCCTGCACGAGTGCCGATATTGTCGGCAAGCCACCGTCGGGAGTCGTCGAAACGCCCGCCGTCGGCCGTCTTCGTGAGTGTCACGTGGTCAATCGGAACGTTCAGCTGGGCGATGATGGCCTGGTCCCGCGCGGGGCACGTCTCGAACAGTGAGAGTTGTTCGAGCGCCTCGGGTTCAGTCAGAGTGTGAGCGACAGACACCAGCACCACGGCTGGCTCATCATTCGTCATGGGGGTGCGGGTGATCAGCACCAGCAACTCGGTGGGAGTCTGCCGGCCGACCGTGTGCACGAAATCGAACACGTCGTGCGCTGCAGAGATCGGGAAGACGTACTGGCTCATCATGGTGATGGGCCGTCGAGGGAACACGGTGAGGTAGAACTTCGTCACGACCGCGAAGAATCCCGGCCCGGCGCCTCTGGCGGCCCACAGGAGCTCGGCGTTCTGGGTCTCGTCGGCGTGCACCAGCTCGCCGTCGGCGGTGACCGCATCGATCGCCGTCACCGACATGCAGGCCGGCCCATAGTCCCGGCCCGACCATCCGAATCCGCCCTGAAGCAGATAGCCGCCGATGCCCACTCCCGTGGAGTGACCGGTGGGAAAGAAGAGATCGTGTTCCGCGAGCATCGACGCGAATTCCACGCCCTGGATGCCCGGCTGCACGGCCGCGATCTGCTGATCGACGTCGATCTCGACTTGGCGCATGTTGGCCATGTCGATCAACAGCGTTCCGTTACGCAGGTGCGAGCCCGACCAGCTGTGGCCTCCGGAACGAACCGACACGGTGAGGCCCTCGGCGCGCGCGAGCCGGACGGCACCGACAACGTCGTCGTCTGTGGTGGCGACGACGATAACTTCGGGGTAGCGCTCTGGCACCCGGTCGTGCCAGCACAATCCGCGCCGGAGGTTCTCATAGCCTTCACTTCCCCGCCGGACCACCCTGCCGGTGATGCCGGTTTCGGCCACGAGTTTGATCATGTTCTGTCTCCTCTCGGTGGAACCGGGTGGCGACCGATCGAATTGAGCGAATCACTCCTGTGTGATCGTTGAGTTCGACTCTCGACGGCTCCCGATGTGTGCTGTAGCGCCTTCCCGATCGATGTCTGGCTTGGTTCTGCGCCGATGCGGGGGCACAGGCTCAGTAATACAACATAATCGCGCTGCCCGTCAAGAAATTGTTACAAGAAGACGGAGGAGACTTCCCGTGCTGACGTGCGTCACCCGCGACGCCGCGTTGCGCGCTGGGGCGCGATGAACACCAATGCCGGAAGGGTGATCAGCGCCAAGGCGATGTGCATGAGTACCAGGATGAAGACTCCTCCAGCCGGTTGCCCCTTGTAGAGAATCCAGGCGTCGGGGGCGAACCCCACTAGCGTCACGATCACGGCGAGCCAGAAATACAGGCGCCTGGCCTGGGTGCTGAGCAGGGTCACTACCGGCCAGGCCAGCGACGCCAGGGTCACTCCGATGATGGTGAGCTTTCCGTAGTCGCCGAAACCGTAGTGCTCGTAGCCCTTCGTGGAAGGAAAGAGTATGACGCCCAGCTGGGCGAGCGCGGCGCACGCGGCAAGCGAGGCGACCACGGCGACAACCGTCGCAACGATGAACCGCACGAGGCCTGGCTGGTTCTCACCGAGCGGAAAGTCGAGACCGAGCGCATCGAACAGCCGGTTTCCCGAACTCTTCACGGGCGTGCTCTGCGAATCCTGGGTCATTCGAAACGTTCCTGTCTGCCTGCACTGACGAGTTCTGTGAGAAGCTCACCGCCACTCTAGGTTTTTGCCCGCACAACGTCGTCGCACGAGCGAGTGATCTTGTGATCATCCCTGAGGATGACGCCCGAGTAGCTCGGATGCTCGGGCACAGTCCCCTCCGGGCCGGATCCTGCACCACCGGCGGGCGCTTTTCTCACTTCAATTCTTGGGAATATAGTTCCGGGGCAGTGACTTGTTCCAGGTATGGATGTCACTTCTGACCAGCAGGGCACGAAACAGCAGGCCATTGCCCCCGGCTCCTCCGCGTACACCACGCTGTTCATCGAACTGGTGCGCCTGGAGATCGAACTCTGGGAACGGCTGGACCGTCTGCAACGGGCAGATGTCGGGATTTCTGTTGCACAGCTCCAGTCCCTGCGCGCGGTCGCGCTGCGAGCTGGTTCAGCAAGAGTGCAAGACATATCCGACGACCTGCAGATCACGGTCGGGGCCGCCAGCAAGGTGATCGACCGGCTCGCGCACGACGGCCTGGTCGAGCGCTCGCCGCATCCCGTCGACCGCCGGTCCATGGTGATCACCTTGACTCCTCGGGGTGCGGCGGCCTACGAATCAGCGTCGTCATCAGCGTCGCGCCACCTCGCCGCGGTGCTGGGTTCGGGAATGGATGAGGGGCAGGCAGGCGCGCTGTCCGCAACGTTGTCCGCGTTGTCGTCGTCACTTCGGCGGGGTGCGAAGTCGTGAGTGACACGATGCGGGCCGTGGTCATCGACCAGCCCGGTGGCCCTGAAGTCCTCCACCTCGGCGACGTTCCCCGGCCCACGCCCCGCGTCGGCCAGGTTCTCATTCGCGTCAGGGCATTCGGGCTCAATCGCTCAGAATTGCATTTTCGAAGCGGTGTCGCCTCGACCGGCGATTTTCCGAGGATTCCGGGCATCGAGGCCACGGGCATCGTCGAAGAGGCACCCGGCGGAGAATTCGAGCCGGGAACCACGGTCATGACCATGATGGGCGGTATGGGTCGTACGTTCGACGGGGGATACGCCGAGTTCGTGTCGGTGCCGGCGACCCAGGTGATCCCCTTCGAGAGCGATCTTCCGTGGGCGACGCTCGGTGCAATCCCCGAGATGCTGCAGACCGCCTACGGTTCACTCACGGTCGGGTTGCAGGCGATTGATGGCCAGAGCCTCCTGATCCGCGGCGGAACGTCGTCTGTCGGCCTCACCATCGCGGTGCTTGCCAAGCGCAGGGGGATGACCGTGATCTCCACTACGCGGAGTGAAGCCCGGTTCGACCGTCTGCACAAAGTCGGGGTCGATCATCCACTCGTCGACACTGGACTCATCGCAGAGGATGTTCGCCGGCTGCTGGGCGAGGGAGTGGATGGCGCGGTCGAACTGGTCGGCGTCAACGTCATGCGAGACACTCTTCGGGCAACCCGGCCGGGCGGCACCGTCTGCTTCACAGGCATGCTCTCGGACAACTGGTCGATCCCGGAGTTCTACCCGATGGACTGGCTGCCCAACGGGGTGCGCCTCACCGCATATTCGGGCGAGGCGGAGGGCCTGCCGGCCGCTGTGCTGCAGGACTTTCTCGACGCCGTCGCCGACGGTTCGGCCGTTGTGCCGATCGGGCGCGTCTACCAGCTCGACGAGATGGTGCAGGCGCACCGCGACCTCGAGGCGAACACCGTGGGCGGCAAAGCCGTCGGCATCATCGACTGACCACCTCACACGACAGGACGACAATGACCCACCTCAGAACCTTCGCAGCGCTCGCGCTCGGTGTCTCGGCATTCGCACTCGTCGGATGCTCGGCAACGAGTGCTGACCCGCTCGGCGCCCAGACTTCGTCGGGTGCTTCAGGTACCGCTGCCGAACCCATCGTGATCGGATCCCAGGCGTACTACTCCAATGAGATCCTGGCCGAGATCTATGCAGAAGGGCTCGAGGCCGACGGATTCGCGGTCAAACGCCAGTTCAACATCGGCCAGCGGGAGGCCTACCTGCCCGAACTGGAGTCGGGAAACCTCGATCTCTTCCCCGAGTACACCGGGCCTCTGCTGCAGTACTGGCAGTCGTCGACGACCCTGACCAAGGCCGACGAGGTCTACACCGCGCTCGCCGCGGCCGCCCCCGCCGGTCTCCAGGTGCTCGACCAGTCGGCTGCGACCGACCAGGATTCCTACGTCGTGACGCGGGATTTCTCTGAGAAGTATGGCGTGAAGAGCATCGCCGACCTGCTCACCGTACCCGTTCCCCTCACCCTGGGCGGCAACGCCGAAGGGGCGGATCGCCCGAACGGCCCGAAGGGCCTGCTGCAGCACTACGGAGTGACCGTCGGCTTCTCTGCCATCGACGACGGGGGCGGACCTCTGACGGTGAGTGCCCTGAAGAGTGGCGCGATCCAGCTTGCGATCGTCTATACCGCAAGCCCCACCATCAGCAGCGGCGACCTCGTCGTGCTCGACGACCCTGAAGGGCTCTTCGTCGCCTCGCACGTGGTGCCGGTCGCCAGCAAGACGCTTCCCGCTGCGGCCGTCGACACCGTCAATCGCATCAGCGCCGCCCTGACCCCCGAAGACCTCGTCGCGATGAACGTGAAGAGCGTCGATGGGCAGCAGGCCTCAGACACGATCGCCGCGGCCTGGCTCGCCGCGCATCCCTCCTGACCGAAACCCTCCTGACCGAAGCCCTCCTCCGATCCACGCAGAACAGAACTGAGAAGAACGAAATGACAGAATCCACTCCCACCACCGCCGTTCTCGTCGTCGACATGCAGAACGACACCGTCCACGCTGATGGGGCCTACGCATCCTTCGGCGCAGCAGAGAACGCGACCAGCCAGAACGTCATCGCCAACATCGGCACCCTTCTGGGTGCCGCGCGCGAGTCCGGCGTTCCGGTGTTCCACAGCCGCATCGTCGTCTACCCGCTGCCCGGCGTCGGCGGCCAGAATGCCCCGGTGTTCCGGATGCTCGCACCCGACACCTTCAAGATCGGCACCTGGGGCGCGGCGATCGTCGACGAGCTGCAGCCGCAGGGCGACGAGATCCTGCTCGACCGCACGCGCATGAGCGTGTTCAACGGCACGGAGATCGATCACCTGCTGCGCAACCTCGGTGTGAGCAGGCTCATCGTCGTCGGTGCCTGGACGAACATGGCCGTCGAGCACACCGTGCGCGATGCCGCTGATCACGGCTACGAGGTCACCATCGTCTCCGATGGCACCTCGAGCCTGAGCGCGGACTGGCAGCGCGCTGCCCTCGAATACGCGCTCACGAACATCGCCACGATCGCCGACACTGTCACCGTCGCGGCCGAGCTTCGGAGCTGATCGCTCAGCTCACCGGTGTTTGCAACTGGGCGCCCGCGTGCTCCCGGGGGAGGCGCTTGCGACCTTCCCCGAAGAGGTGTTCGCGCAGGGTGGAGCCCTCTGGCTGCTCCCTCATGAGCCCGCGTGACCGCAACTCGGGAATGAGCAACTCGATGAAATCGTCGTAGGTGCCGGGCACCAGGTAGGGCTGGATGGCGAAGCCGTCTGCCCCGGTGAGCTCGATGAACTCCTCGATCTGGTCGGCGACCGTCGACGGATCCCCGACGAAGATGCTGCCGTTGACCCCGTTGCGGCGGTAGTCCTCGAGGATTTCGCCGACCGTGGCGGGGGGAACACCGTCTGCGCCGGAGAATCGCTCAACGCCGCTCTGGCCCTGCTCGGTCTTCACGTCGCCCAGTGGTTTCGTGCGATCCAGCGCGAGCAGATCGATGCCGGTCAGGGTGGCGTAGAACGCGGCCGCTGACTCGACGGTCGAGAAGCTCAGCATCTCCCCACGTTTGGCCTGGGCCTCCTCGGTGGTGGGTGCAGTGATGAAGCCCACCCCGACGAGGAACTTGATCGAGTCTGCGGGGCGACCGTACCTCTCGGCTCGCTCACGGATATCGGCGATGTTCGCGGCGACGTGTTTCGCGTCGCCGCCCGCGAGAAAGACTGCCTCGGCATATTTCGCGGCGAAGTCCCGCCCAGGCCCCGAAGTTCCTGCCTGCAGCAGGAGGGGAGTGCGCTGCGGCGACGGCGGCACGGTGAGAAAACCGTCTGCCTTGAAATAGGGCCCGTCGTGATGGATGTCGTGGATCTTCGACGGGTCGGCGTAGACCCCGGCTGCCCTGTCGAGGAGAATCGCGCCGTCGTCCCACGACTGCTCCCAGAGCTTGAGCGATAGCTGAATGTGGTCTTCGGCGATCAGGTATCGCTCGTCGTGCGGGATCATCGCTTCGCCGAAGAGGCGGGCAGAGGCCGCCTGCCCCGAGCCGGTGACGATGTTCCAGCCGATCCGGCCCTTGGTCAGGTGGTCGAGGGTGGCGTACCTGCGGGTCAGCGACTGTGGTTTCTCGGTGGTCGTCGAGGCCGTCACCACGATGCCCAGTTTGCTCGTGGCCGCAGCGATGGCCGACACGACGACCAGCGGGTCGGCGGCCCCGATACCGGCATCCTTGATTCGGATGTCGAAGAACCGGTCATCGGTGTCGGGTGAACCGTAGGCGTCGGCGAAGAAGAGGAAGTCGAAGCCCGCCGCATCCAGCTTCTTACCCAGGCTCACCCAGTGGTCGACATCGAGGTAGTCGGGTGCGGTGTTCTCGGGGTGCCGCCAGCTGCCGTAGGCGGTGCCGCCCGGCATCATCGACTGGAAGATCGCGAGGGTGAGAGGTTTCGTCATAACTGAGATCCTTGTGCTGAGTGAGTGCGGCGTCGGGAGTGAAGGCGATCAGCCGGAAAAGCCGATGGACTGGTCGATGAACTGGTTCGTGTACAGATCGGCCGGTTTCAGGTCGCTCTTGGCAGTGACGCCCTGGGCCGAAAGGATCGGACTCACGATCGAGATCATCTTCGCGACGCGGGCGTCGTCGAAGTCCCCCAGGTACGCGTTTGTGCCATTGCCGGCGATCCCCAGCGTGGGCACCTCCTTCGCCGCGTAGGCGGCAACGTCGGCCGTGTACACCCACCCCGTGTTGTACTGCCTCACCAGATCGACGATCAGCGCGTTCGTGGCTGAGGGATCGGTGTAGTAGTCGACGTCTGCCTTCTGCAGCACCGGCACGAGTTTCGTGAGGCACGCGGAGTCGGCGCTGAGGTCGCCCGACTTGACTGCCAGCGAATTGGCGTAGGCCGGCCATCCGGCGTCGGCGAAGAGCTGGAAGTCGACCGGCTTGTTCCACGCACTGATGTCGTGGGCATAGGTGTACGGCTCTGACGTGGCGTAACCCGTCTGGCCGGACTTTCCTCCCGCTGCGACGAAGTTGCCGGCAGTTCCGTCGTAGTTCTTCGTCACTTGGCTGGCCGGGTACAGCCCCGATGTCGAGAGCCAGTCGATGCCGATGGAGTTGTCTGAGGCGATGAGTCCGGCCCCGGCCTTTGCGAGGTCGGAGATCGTCTTGACGTCAGGGTAGGTGGCCGGATCCCACAGCACCACGCTCGGGTCGACATCGAACTGGGCGAAGACCGCCGTGGTGGGCAGGGTCGCCGAGTTCTGGATCGCCTCGGCGGTGTCGACGTACCCGAGCATGATGCTGGGGTCTGCGTACATCTGGGCGGTCGCGGTCTGGTAGCCCACGGCCGGGCCACCGGCGCGGATCTCCACGTTGACGCCGGTTGCCAGGCCATCGCTGTAGAGCGGCCCGCTGACAGATTTCTTCGATGCGTCGACCGTCGGGTTCGGACCGAGGAGTTCATAGAGGGCGCCGTGTTCTGCCTCGGGGTTCCAGTTCGTCTGGATCACCACGGTTGCGGGGCACGCTGCCGAGAGGTCGGCTGCGCCGGCCGCTGCCGACTGTGTGGGCGCGGTCGATGCTGTGGTCGAGCATCCGGCCAATCCGAGGCCCACTGCACTGACTGCACCGACGAGCGCGGCAAACTGCTTTCTGTTCTTCATGAGACCCTGACTTTTGAGAGAATGGAGGCGTCGCCGGGCCGAAGGGCGCTGGCGGTGGAATCAGTGCAAAGTTTTTACGCGGTAAACATTGGTCACGTTATGCGGCAGGCGTTGCGGGTGCATTTCTCGAATGTTTCGATCCCGTAACCGATCCGAGGAGTGACAGTGGCCACGTCATCAGGGCGCAACACGACGCCTCTCGATCACGACGCCGTAGCCATGGGCGAACTCATTCGCGCTCGCCGAAAGAACATGGGGCTCACCCTCAAAGATCTCGCGGCGCTGTCAGGGCTCTCCCATCCGTTCATCTCGCTCGTCGAACGGGGGCGCGCCCGACCGAGTATGCCGTCGTTCGTGAATCTCGCCAAAGCTCTCGATGCCACCCCAGTCGATCTGTACGAAGCGCTCGAGGCCGCATCGCTCCGGTCTGCGCCAGCCGGGGTGCCGGCGAGCATCCTGCAGACCGGTGGCCTGCGCCATGCCTACGGCGATGATTCAGGGCATGTGCTGATCTCGGTGCCCGGAAGGGTGCGCATGATGGAGATCCAGTCGCTCGGGTCACCCAACGAGAGCCGGCTCACCCACGCGGGCGTCGACGAGTACCTCTACGTGCTCGAGGGGCGGGTCGAGGTGGCGGCGGGCGCGGAGTCGTTCCAGTTGGTGGTCGGCGACAGCATCCGGCTCGCTGCAGGGACCCCGCACAATTGGTGGTCGGCCGACGGCGTGCCGTTCCGGGTGATGATGACCAGCGTCGACCTCGGCGACAGCATCGACGCTGCTGAATCAGGCGCCGCCCGCAGCCTCTCGGAGTGAGCGGCTGCCTCAGCCGACGCCGCCCACCCAGCTCGTCTCGTCGCGGAGCACGACGAACGGGTCGGTGCGTGAGGCGATGATCTGATCGTCGGCGGTGATGTCGGCAGCGACTATCGCCAAGGCGGCGACAGAGTCGGCCACCAGATAGCACGCCAGGTCGTAAGGACCGGTCTGCTCGACCACGTAGCGAACTGACGTTCTGGCGCACAGCTGGTCGATGATCGCGGCGCGGGACGCCGCGGTGACCGCAAGATCGATGGATGCCTCGACGTGCGCGATCGACGGGTCGTTCACGCGGGTCACGAACCTGATAACTCCGTCTTCGACGAGGCGCAGAACCCGCCGCCTCGTGGCCGGAACCGTGAGCCCGATGCGGGTCGAGAGCTCCGTGTAGCTCATCCTGCCGTCGGGTCGCAGTGCATCGATGAGTTGTTCGTCGAGGGGGTCGACGGCCCGAATCGGCGTGGAGGGCCAGTGGTGCTCGCCAGGCCCCGTGCTCCAGTTGGTGCCGACGTAGATGCGGGTCACGACCACTGTCTCCGCGTGGAGCACGCCCGGCAGCCGCCGGATGCGATCGACCCCCGAGAGCATCTCCGCGAGGGTGGCGGCGGAGTACTGGGCCACAAGCCGGCCGTCGGTGGGAACGAGGGCCGTCCAGGGGGAGGAGCTGAATTCGGGGAGCTCTGAGACATCCGTCGCGGAGGTGCCGGGTTCCAAGGTGAGCTTGACCTGGTAGAGGAAGGATGCACCCGTGAGTTCGGGGTGCACGAAGATCGTCGACGACACCAGTCCGCTGCCAATCAGGCGCTGAAGCCTGCCTCGCACCGTCGACTCCGCGATGCCCGTGGAGTCGGCGATCCTGCGGCTGGTCACTCGAGGATCTGACTCGAGATGGCTCACGATCGCCTGGTCGATGGGGTCCAGCATGGTGCTTGCAGCCTATCTCAGGCCGCGGTGCACGGTGCGGCTGACGGGGCCGGCCGTCGAATTTACATGTTTGAAACACAAATGGCTGACATTAGACACCTTGCTCGGGTTTTATGTATTGAAAGACAGATCGTGTTAATAAAGCGCGAAGCATTGATCAGTGCGAATGATGCATTCGACAGCGGTGAAGAGAGAGAACCGAATGACCAAAAAGATCACGCTCGGCGCAAGTCAACTGATGTCGGTGAACTTCTACAGCAGTGCCTGGACTGACCGTCGAAACGACACCAAGAGCTTCGCCACGCTCGCGTACTGGCAGGAGATGGCCCGCGTGCTCGAGGCCGCACACTTCGACTTCCTGTTCTTCGCCGATGTCATCGGTTTTCCCAGCGACGAGAACGGTATTCCAGCTGCGGCCATCCGCGAGGCTGTGCAGACTCCCGCCCACGACCCGGTCACCATCGTGAGCGGGCTCGCCGCCACAGTCGACAAGCTCAACTTCGTCGTGACATCGTCGACGACGGCGGAGCGCCCCTTCATGCTCGCCCGCAGATTCGGTACCCTCGATCACCTCACTGAGGGCAGAATCGGCTGGAACATCGTCAACTCCGACAACCAGACAGCCCTGGTGAAGCTTCTCGGGCTGGGCGAGGTGACGGAACATGACACGCGCTACGACCGAGCCGACGAGTTCGTCGATGCGGTCACCAAACTGTGGGAGGGCTCGTGGGAAGACGATGCCGTCGTCTTCGACCAGGCCGGGCACACCTTTGCAGACCCTGAGAAGGTCCACTCCATCGCCCACCACGGCCGGTTCTTCGACGTCGAGGGCATCTTCACCGTCGTGCCGGGGCCCCAGCGCACGCCGACACTCTTCCAGGCCGGAGCATCCAGTCGTGGCCGGGAGTTCGCTGCCCGAACCGCAGAGTGTGTCTATATGCAGGAGGCAACGGTCGAGGCGGCGCAGACGACGATCCGGGATGTTCGTGAACGTGCCGCCCGCTTCGGTCGCCGCCCCGATGACATCAAGATCCTCAACGGCGTCTCGATCGTCGTCGCCGACACCGAAGAAGAGGCAGCGAGCATCCGTGCCGATCTTGCCGCGGCGCCGAGCACCGAGGCTCTCGCGATGCACTTCCTGGGCTGGACCGGTATCAACCTGCTGGCACTCGATGCGAGCAAGCCGCTGTCGCAACGCTCGGAGTTCGGCCACAGTACCCTCGACCGCTACGAAGACGGGCCCACGGTGGGGGAGATCATCGACGGCCTGCGCAGTTCGCTGGGCGGCCTGAAGATCACCGGCACGCCGGAGAGCGTGGCCCAGCAGATGATCGACATGGTCGAGCAGACCGACCTCGACGGATTCCTCATCGAACCCAACTTCGGAGGCCCGGAGGAGTATCGCGTGTTCGGGGAGAAGGTCGTTCCGTTGTTGATCGAGCGAGGGTTCATCGACGAGCAGACCGAGCCGACCACGTTGCGCCAGCGACTCTTCGGTGGCAGCGATGGCCACATCAACGATCGTCATCGCGGCGCCGAGTTCCGGGTGTCACAATGACGCTCGAGCGCCCCACACCGCGCGAGATGCTCGATGTCGCTCTCGCCGAAGCTGTCACCGGCGCAGGCGAGGGCGGCATCCCGATCGGTGCAGCCCTGTTCGTCGATGGTGAGTTGCTGGGCTCCGGCCACAACCGCAGGGTGCAGCTCGACAGCCCGATCCACCACGGCGAGACGGATTGCCTGATGAGCGCGGGGCGTCACCCGGCGAGTGTCTACGCGAGGGCGACGATGGTCACCACCTTGTCGCCGTGCGACATGTGCACCGGCGCCATTCTGCTCTACAAGATCCCGCATGTGGTCATCGGTGAGAACACCACCTTCCTGGGCGGTGAGGAGCTCCTGCGCTCGCGCGGAGTGACGGTGACGGTGCTCGATGATGCTCGGTGCATCGACATGATGACGGCATTCATCGCCGCGAAGCCGGAGCTCTGGCACGAAGACATCAGCGTCTGAGCTTCGGAACCTGAGCTGCGGCTTCTGGGCTCCGGCCTGGGCTGCGGTTGGCTCGGGCGTCCGGGCTCGGGACTCAGCTTGGTGAGACGGCCTCGCGGGCGGGCCGGCGGTACGCCCGCCCGGGATGGCCGAAGGGAAGATGGTCGCCGGTTTCGGGAAACAGGCGCGACCGGAGTGTCGAGGCGGCGGCGGGCAGATCGGGTAGCAATCCGCGTCGGCGTAGCTCGGGCACGACGTAGGCGATGAAGTCGGTGTAGGTGCCGGGCGTGATGTGGGGTTGCACCAGGAACCCGTCGGCGCCGACGTGCTCGAGAAAGACCGCCATCTCGTCTGCAATGCCGTCGCCATCGCCGACGAAGACGGTGCCATTGATGCCGTTGTCACGGAATTCCTCGAGGATCTCGCGAGGTGTCTTGCGTGCGCTGGTGCCCGGATGCAGATAGCGGTCCAGCGCCGTCTGGCCCATCTCGGTGTGGAGATCGGGCAACGGCTCGTCGGCCGGAAACGACAGCAGGTCGATTCCCGTCAGCCAGGTGTAGCTCGTTGAGGCCTGTTCCAGCGTCGCGAACTCGAGCATCGTGGCGCGTTTGGCCGCGGCCTCGTCTGCTGTGGCGCCGACGACGAAGTGGGCGCCGACGACAAACCGGATGGCGCCGCCCCTGCCGTGCGATTCCGCCCGGGCGCGGATGTCGGCGATCTGCGCGGCGATGAGTTCGGTGTCGCCGCCGCCGATGAAGACGAGCTCGGCGAACCGGGCCGCGAATTCCCGGCCCGGCCCCGAGGTGCCTGCCTGGAGGATCAGTGGGCTGCGCTGGGGGCCCGGTGGCACGCCGAACACACCCCGCGCGCTGAGAAAGACGCCATCGTGTTCGATCTGCGTCACTCGCGAAGGGTCGGCGTAGATTCCGCCCTGCATGTCAGCGATCACGGCATCGTCGGCCCACGAACCCTCCCAGAGCTTCAGGCAGATGGTGAGGTGGTCTTCGGCCTGTGCGTAGCGGTCGTCGTGTGCCATCATCTCTTCGCCGAAGAGAGCGGCCGACGAGGCCTGGGCTGCCCCGGTCACCACGTTCCAGCCGATTCGACCATCGGTCAGGTGATCGAGGGTGCCGTAGCGGCGGGCGATGGCGGGCGGCCGCTCGACCTGTGTCGAGGAGGTGACCACGATCCCGAGCGAGGTCGTTGCCGCTGCGACCGCAGAGACCAGAGTGATCGGGTCGGCCATCGGAAGGTTAGTGGCGTCGATCAGTGCTTGGTCGAGGATCTCACCCGAGGCATCGGTGGGGTACCCGTAGGAGTCGGCGAAGAACAGGAAATCGAACCCACCCTCCTCGAGTTGGCGAGCCATGGTGGTCCAGTATCGCGTCGTGAGATACCCGAGCGACGTGTTGTCGGGATGCCGCCAGCTCACGCCGACGGTGCCATTGGGGTTCATGATCTGAAATGCACCGAGAATGATGCTCATTGTGTTGCCTTCTGGCGGAGGCCGCCGTGGGTGAGCTCAGCAAGGAGGAGTCGCTCATCGTGAGTGAATGCCTCGGTTTCGAGGTACGACAGGTCGCGGGGCCGGGGCGCTGGCTGTTCGAGCACCATCTGCACCCTGGCCGGCCGATCGGAGAGCACGTAGACGCGGTCGGAGAGAAAGAGCGCTTCAGGCACGTCGTGCGTGATGAGCACCACGGTCAGGCCCTGTTCGACGCTGAGCTCTGACAGCCAGAACTGCAGTTCGGTGCGAGTCAGGTAGTCGAGGGCGCCGAAGGGCTCGTCGAGGAGCAGCAGGGGGCGCTGCTGCACGACCGTTCTCATCAGTGCAACACGCTGTCGCATGCCGCCTGACAACTCGAATGGATAAGCCTTCTCGCGACCTTCGAGCCGGAACGTCGAGAGAAGTTGGCGAACCCGATCGCGTGCCTCGCGTTTACGCGTTCCACCGAGAACGAGGCCCAGTGCCGCGTTGTCTTCGACGGTCAGCCAGGGCATCAACAGATCCTTCTGCGGCATGTATGCCGAGAACGGCGTCTTGGGCTGGCGGGAGCCGAGGAACCTCACGGACCCGCTTGTCGGGCGCAGCTGCTCAGCCAGGATGTTGAACAGCGTGGACTTACCAGAGCCGCTCGGGCCGATCACCGAGACAAATTCTCCCGTGCCGACCTGCAGGCTGATCTCGTCGATGACGGAGATGGTTCCGCGACGTGTGCTGAAGCTCTTCGAAATGCCGTCGACCACCAGCAGGGGTTCGATCATCGCTGCGCCGCCTTTCTGCGTCGTTCCCAGGGCAGGAGCGCCCACTCCAGGAGATAGGTGAGTGCGAACAGAGCGAGCCCGATGACGATGCTCACAAACACAGCGGCGAACACCAGGTCGGTGCGATAGAGGTTCTTCTGGGTCTGCATGAAGATTCCCAGCCCGGCTCTCGCGCCGACATATTCGCTGAAGATTGCCGCCACGACGATGAAGCTCGTCGTGATGCGGAGGCCGGTGATCGCTGCCGGCAGTGCGGTGGGTATTCGAAGTCGCAGGAACACCTTCCACGGCGACGCACCCATGGATCGCATCAGGGCATCCGCGTCTGGATCGGCAGAGAGCAACCCCTGGAGCGTTGCGATGGTGAGCGGAAGCATGCTGACGATTGCGACGAGTCCGACCTTCGGTGCTGCTTCGAAACCGAACCAGATCACCACGAGCGGGGCCAAGACGATGATGGGCACCGACTGGGCTGCGATGAGAAGGGGAAGCACGGTCTGCCTCAGCGGCGCAACGAAGGCAAGAACCGAAGCCACGAGCATCGCCGCCGCAACGGCGAAGAGCAGGCCGAAGATGGTGATCTGCAGCGTGGCGAGGGTGGCTGTGCCGATCGCCTCCCGCGCCGCCCAGCCGCTCGTAGCGATGCGGATCGGCGACGGCAATACCGTGGGGTCGAGATTCGTCGACCCTGTTGCGACCTGCCAGATCGCCAGGAGCACGATGACCGCTGCGACGGGCAACACCACGCGCATGACCGGCCCGGAGCCGAACGATGCGCCGGGTGGTCGATCGCGCTGCGGTCGGTCGACAGCAGGCGGAGTCGCAGAGGCGGCGTCATATGGTGCTGTAAGCGTCATGGCTTCATAAAACACGGAAAATGTGACGGCGGCGGGCGTTCCATGTTTCGGGCATGTAAACGTTGGTCGCTCGGCTCGGAGACCCGACTGCCGGATCGTGACACAATGTCGCTGGTGAGGCGACGATGACAGACGACGAAATCGACGCCACGATCCTGGAGATCCTGATCGACGATGGTCGGGCATCCGGTAGCGAGGTCGTGAGGCGAGTTGATGCGCCGGCGTGGAGGGTGCGCAGTCGACTCGCTTCGCTGCTGGGTACAGAAGGCATGCGGGTCACCGCCTTCATCGACCCGGTGCTCATCGGGCGACCCATCGTCGCCATGCTCGACATCTCCTCTGACGACCCAGGGGCGTTGCCCGACATCCTGAGCGGATTGGACGGCGTCGCGTGGATCGCCCGCTGTGAATCGGGGCGGGTCTACGCGCAGGTGAGTATGGCGAGTACGCGCGACCTGATGCTCCTGCTCGACGATCACGTGCGGGCGATACCGGCAGTGAGTCGAGTCGCGACGAACCTGCTGCTCAAGGGGGTCACGCGACCCCTGCGGGGGTCGGCCCAGGGGGAGCCCGCGAGGCCGTTCACCTTTCTCGGGGGGTCTCCCGTGCAGATCGACGACATCGATCGCCTGATGATCGTGACCCTGCAGCGTGACGGCCGCACTCCCTTCACTGAACTCTCGAGCCTGACGGGCCTTTCAGTGCCGGCAGTCCGCCAGCGGTTCCAGCGCCTCGTTCGCACCGGAACCCTGTCGGTCGTCGCGCGGCCCTGGCCCTCGATGCTCGGCCGCATGTGCACTGCCCACCTCGCCGTGCGCACGATCGGCAAGACGGCCCCGCTGGTCGAGGTGCTCGCTGTACTGCCTGACGTGACCTTCGTGGCCGAGTGCGCTGGTGACGCCGACCTGCTCATCGAGGTCTCGTCTGCGAACAGGGAACGACTCGAGACACAGGCGGCGATCATCCGGGGCCTGCCCGGGGTGGGCCGGGTCATCGTCGACCCCCACGTGGATGTGCGAGCCACGGTGCCGCACTTCTGAGCGAGGCGCCTTAATTTCACAAGATTGAAACATGATCGTGCCTTTCGCAACATAACTTGCGACTTAGATGGACCCATGTCACTTCGTTCATCATTGCGTTCGCCCCGTTCCCGGCGCCTGTCCCGAGGCCTCATCGCCGCCGCCGTTGCCACGACTGTCGCCGTCACCGCAGGCTGTACCAGCAGCGGTTCCAGCGATTCCGGGTCGTCGACCCCGGGCATGACCACCGTCAGCTTCGCGCTGAGCTACATTCCAGACCCATCGCTGAACGGGCTCTCGTACGCCATCGACCAGGGGTGGTTCGCCGAGCAGGGAATCACGGTCGACATCGTGCCCTTCGGCAGTTCACCGGCCGAGACGCTGGTGTCCACCGGCGTCGCAGACCTGGGGTTCGGTAGCGACATTCGCTCTGTACTCATAGCCCAGGCCGCGGGCGCCGACGTGAAGTCGTTCTTCACGACGTACCAGCACGTGCCGTATTCGCTGACGGTGCTGGCCGACTCGAGCTACAACCGGCCTGCCGATCTCGCCGGTACCACCTTCGGCACATTCGGCTCTCCGTCTGAAGTCGCTGTCGCCGACGACATGATCACGGCAGATGGCGGATCGAAGGGCGTCGAGCCGGTGACCCTCAGTACCGACATCTACTCGGCCCTCAGCCAGGGGCGCGTGGACTCGACGCTCTCGTTCCCCGGCGACGCGTTCGCCATCGAGCAGACCGGGCACAAGGTCCGCACCTGGAGCACGACAGACTTCGGTCTGCCCGACACCTACAGTGGGTTGCTGCTGAGTTCGACGAAATACGCGGATGCCCACCCCGACATCGTCAGGAAGTTCACCCAGGTCATGCAGAGGGGCTACGAAGCCGCCTTGTCAGACCCCGCAGCGGCAAATGCGGCCGTGCTCAAGCAGTTCCCGAACGACCTCAGTGCTGATCTGGTCGACTACGTCAGCAAAATTCAGAACGCCAGCCTGATTCCCGGCCCGACCGGCGTGGTGGGGTTCCAGTCGGCCGACATCTGGCAGCAGAATGCTGACTGGCTGATCAAGCATGGCCTGCTGGTCGACGCGAACGGCCAGACGCTCAGCACCTTCGACACCTCGCCCCTGTTCACCATCGACGATCTGACCAAGTAGCACAATCGCGACGGCCGACGGCTCCCCGGAACTGATCTGATCCAGGGAGCCGTCGTTCTGTTCCAGCGCGCACGTCATCGAGGAGCGTCCAATCGTCCGTGCCGTCAGAGTCCACTGTTCCAAAATTGAACACTCGCGTTCAGTGTCGCTCTGCCGTCGTAGCCTCAGAATTCCCGGCGTATCGCGTCACCCACGCGGGCTGCGGTGCGCCTTCGCCACTGAGTTAGAGGACAACGATGTCTATTCCCACATTCGGTCTCTGGTACGACTTCCGTAACCCCGAGCACTGGGCGCAACCGATCGGTGCGCTCTACCGTGACACGATCGACCAGGCGGTCTGGTCCGAACAGCTGGGCTTCGGTTCGGCCTGGCTGAGCGAGCATCACTTCGCGCCCGACGACTACGCGTCGTCGCCCCTCATCATGGCTGCCGCCATCGGTGCTCGCACCACCACGTTGCGGGTGGCGACGAACATCGTCGTGGCGGCGCTGCACAACCCGATCCGGCTGGCCGAAGATGCCAATGCCCTCTCTCTCATCACCGACGGGCGCTTCGATCTTGGCGTGGGCCTGGGGTACAACGAGCGCGAATTCACCTCGTTCGGTCGAGTGCGCAAGCAGCGCCCGAGCCTCCTCGAAGACGCGATCGCCATCATTCGCACGGCGTGGAGCGGCAGCGATGCCGGCTATGAAGGCACGAGACTGTCGATGCCGGCAGTCAAGGTCACCCCGGTGGCAGAGAAGACTCCGCGCATGCCGATCGGCGCCGTTGCTCCCAAGGGCATCGAGCGTGCCGCACGCCTCGGCGACGGCGTGATCACCCTCTCGAACGAGAGCATCCCTGTCTACCTCGACGCGCTCATCGCCAATGGCAAGTCCCTCGACGAAGGGGCGGTCTACGCCAGCCAGTGGGTGGTTGTCGCCGATGACCCCGAGAAGGAGTGGAGCCGTATCGGTGAGAACGTGCTCTACCAGGTGAACAAGTACATCGAATGGGGTTCGTTCGAAGGCTCTGGTGTGCCCGACCACTTCGATGCACCGGATGACCTGCTCGACTTCGGCGTCTACCAGCTGTGGGACGGCGCGAAGGCCGTCGACGAGCTCGTCTCGCTCTCGCAGCGGTTCCCGCAGATCCGCGACTTCCACTTCTGGGCGCAGTTCCCGGGCGAGACCGTCGAATCCGGCTCTGCCCGCATCCAGTACATCGCCGACCGGGTCATTCCGGAGGTCACGCGCCAGCTCACGGCAGCGCCGGTGGCTGTGTGACAGACGTTCGATGAATGAGCGGATGCCCGGCTGAGCGAACCCGAACGCCCAGCCGGGCATCCGTGCGTCTGGCTGTGGTGCTCGCGCATCGCCCGAAATCGTCTGCCTGAGATCTGTCCTGTGAGAAATTTCCCTACAAGGTTGTAGCAACAACTAAATAGGAGTATGGTTGTGTCTACAAGCAAACTTCGCAACACGAAAGGACAGGTCATGACCACGTTCACGATCATCGGTAAAGGTTCAATGGGCGACGCGATCGGCGGAGTTCTCGCCGCGGGCGGCAGCAGTGTCAGCTACGTGACGAAAGAAGACACCAACGCTTCGATCGCCGGCGACATCGTCATTCTGGCGGTACCGTACCCCGCTCTCGCCGGTATCGTCGAGGCCTATGGCGCCCAGCTCGCCGGCAAGACCGTCGTCGACATCACCAACCCGCTCGACTTCTCGACCTTCGACTCCCTGGTCGTCGCAGCTGACGGTTCGGCTGCGGCCGAGCTCCAGGCGAAGCTGCCCGAGAGCCACGTTCTGAAGGCGTTCAACACGACCTTCGCTGCCACCCTCGCCACCAAGCAGCTCGGCGCAGTACAGACCACCGTGCTCGTCGCGGGCGATGACGCGGCCGCCAAGAACGCCCTGGTCGCCGCGATCGTCGCCGGTGGCGTCGGCGCCATCGACGCCGGTGCGCTCACGCGCGCTCGTGAGCTCGAGGCCCTCGGCTTCCTGCAGCTCACGCTCGCCGCGAGCGAGAAGATCGGCTGGAACGCCGGCTTCGCCGTCATCCGCTGAGACTGATTCACCGCGGGGTGCAGGGCTGGTGCCCTGCACCCCGACCACTTACTGAGAGAAACGGATCATCATGGCCACGTCTGGTGAAATTCTGGATGCCGACACGTCGATGGGTGCAGTGACCCTGCGGGTCGGTGACCTCGAGAGCATGTCGGACTATTATTCCGCCGCCTTCGCCATGGAACCGTTGGCAGAGCAGGGCAAGCGCCGCGAAGCGCACCGGGTGCTCGGCCGGGGAACCACGCCGCTCGTGCGCCTGATCCACACCCCCGACCTGCCGGCCGTCGACCGGCGACAGGCGGGGCTGTTCCACACGGCATTCCTCTTCGAGACCCCGGCGAGCCTTGCCGCGACGGTGTACCGTGCGGCACAGGATCCGCGGAGCCAGTTCGTCGGCTCGAGCGACCACAGCGTCAGTGAAGCGTTCTACTTCACCGACCCCGAGGGTAACGGCGTCGAGCTGTACACCGACCGGGATCGCTCGCTCTGGATTCACGATGGTGCGGAGATCCGCATCGCCACCGAGTTCCTCGATCCGAACGCCTACCTCCAGCGCCACCTCGACCAGGCCACTCTCGACCAGGCGCCCGCGCTCGCCGGTCTCGTCGGCCATGTGCACCTGCAAGTCGGCGACCTCGACACCGCCCGCTCCTTCTACGTGGATGCGCTGGGCTTCGAGGCTACACAGACCGGCTACCGCGGCGCCCTGTTCGCTTCGGCTGGCGGCTACCACCACCACATCGCCATGAACGTGTGGAACAGCGGCGGGGCCGGGCCACGCGCTGCGAGCCTCGGCCTCGGCGACGTCTCGATCACCGTGCCCACCGCCGACGACCTCGAAGCCGTCGCTGGCCGGCTCCGGGCCCGCTCCATCGCCTTCGCGGGAGACGGGCGCTCGGTCGCCGTCGACGACCCGTGGGGCACCCGCGTCACCCTCTCCCTTCCCGACCTCTCGACCGAGGAGCTGCTCTCCCGATGACCACCACCACCCTGACCGACGTGCGTTCGCCCGAATGGCCCGACGCTGCTCCCGGCAGCCCCGTTATGCTGTTGCTGCATGGCTACGGGTCGAATGAGCACGACCTGGCCGGGCTCGGGCCTGCGCTGGGGCTCAGCCTGCCCTGGGCGTCGCTGCGTGCTCCGCTCGAGCTCGGCAACGGCGGTGCGGCCTGGTTCGCGATCCAGACCCCCGGTGACCCTGAACCCCTTCCTCTCGCCGAGGCGACCGACGCCATCTGGCTGTGGATCGACGACAATCTCGGCACGGAGGCGACCGTCGTTCCGGTGGGCTTCTCGCAGGGCGGCCTCATGGTCAGCCAGCTGCTGCGCACGCGGCCGGAGCGCGTCGTCGCGCCGGTCGTCCTCGGCGGTTTCGTGCAACGCACGGCGCAGCCCGGCGATGCCGTGCTGGCCGAAACACTGCCACCGCTGTTCTGGGGCCGCGGCGCCGAGGACCGCGTCATCGGTGCGGCCGCAATCGCCCGCACCAGCGATTTCCTCCCTCGCCACACCTCGCTGAGCGAACGGGTCTACCCCGGCCTCGCGCACGGAATCCACGCCCAGGAGCTTGCCGACGTGCGAAGCTTCATCACCTCGGTCGTCGGTGCCTCTGCTGCGTCTGCCGCTCTGTGACCAGCGCTCAGCCATTCGAGATCGGCATCTTCACCTTCGGTGAGCTGACCCGAACCGCTGGTGGCAGCGCGCTGAGTGCCGAGAGCCGGCTCGCCGACATTCTCGAGTGGGCCCGCGTGGCCGACCAGGCCGGGCTCGACGTCTTCGGGCTCGGCGAACACCACCGCGAAGACTTTGCAATCTCGTCACCCCAGATGGTGCTGTCGGCGGTCGCCGCACAGACCGAGCGCATCCGCCTGACCAGCACCGTCACCGTGCTCTCCAGCGCCGACCCCGTGCGCATCTTCGAGGAGTTCGCAACCCTCGACCTGCTGAGCGGCGGGCGCGCCGAACTCACGGCAGGCCGTGGTGCCTACCTCGAGTCGTTCCCCCTCTTCGGCCAGCCGCTCGATCACTACGACGAGTACTTCGATGACAGGCTCGAGCTCCTTCTGAAGATCCGCGCCGAGAACCCCGTCACCTGGAGTGGCACGACCCGCGCTCCTCTTGCTGACGCCGGGGTCTGGCCGCGCCCGGTTCAGGATGCCCTGCCGATCTGGCTCGCCGTGGGAGGAACGCCTGCCTCCGCCGTGCGGGCCGGGTCTCTCGGCCTGCCCGTCTACTTCGCCATCCTCGGTGACCCGCAGCGCTTTGCCCCGTTCGCTGAGCTCTATCGACGCTCGGCAGCGGAGGCCGGGCGCGAAGCTGGGCGCATCGGCGTGACGTCGCACTTCTATGTCGAAGCGACGTCGCAGGGCGCCCGCGACACGTTCTTTCCCCACTACTCCTCGTACATCGGGCAGAACATGCCGCGAACGGGAGTTCTCGACCGCAACGCTTTCGACGTCTGGTCGAGCCCCCGGGGCGCGCTCTTCGCCGGCAGCCCTGCCGAGATCATCGACAAGATCCTCTGGGAGCATGAGGTTCTCGGTCACACCCGGTTCTTGGCGCAGGTCGGGCTCGGCGGTCTCTCGCAGAGCGAGACCCTGCGCTCGATCGAGATCCTCGCCACCGATGTGCTGCCAGCGGTGCGCAGCGCGCTCGGCTCAACCTAGGGGCGCAGGGCCTTACGACGTTAGCGCTGAACGATCACAGCGCTGAAGTAGGTCTCACAACGAAAGAAGGGGAGGCCCGATCATCCGGCCTCCCCTTCTTTCTGTCGTTCATCAGAAGATGATGACCGGCTTCACGGTGACGCCACTCTTGGAGTCGGCAAAACCCTCGTTGATCTGGTCGAGGCTGTAGTCCTTCACGAGCTTCTCGAACGGGAATCGGCCGTCGAGCCAGAGCTGGATGAGCTGCGGGATGAAGACCTGCGGTACCGAACTGCCCTGCACGACGGTCTTGAACGTCCAGCCCTTCACCAGCGAGGCACCGATCTCGAAGGCGACCTCGGTTCCCGGGCGGGCTGCGCCGACGAGCGCGACGGTACCGCGCACGCCGAGCGCGTCGGCAGCCTGGCGGAGCAGTTCGGGCCGGGCGGTCGTGTCGACCACGTAGTCGAGGCCGGCATCGCCGACGATCTCCTTCAGACGCGTAGGCAGGTCTTCGGTGATCGAGTTGATCGTGTGCGTGGCGCCGAGCTCGAGCGCCAGGTCGAGCCGTGACTGGTGGATGTCGACGGCGACGATGATCGCGCACTCGGCCACCTTCGCGGCCATGATCGCGGCGTTCCCGACGGCGCCGGTGCCGAAGACGGCCAGCGACGAGCCGATCTCCGGCTTCAGCTCGTTGAGCACGGTGCCGGCCCCCGTGTTGAGGCCGCAGCCCAGCGGTCCGAGGTGCTCGAGCGGAACATCCGACCGGATCTTGACGACCGACTCCTCGACGACGTTCGCGTAGGTGGCGAACGACGACTGGCCGAAGAAGTGCGACGAGATCGCCTCTCCGTCCTTGCTGATCGAGGTGCTCCCATCGAGCCGTGCACCACCGAAGTCGGCAGCGAACAGGTTCTCGCAGTAGGCCATCTGTCCCGCGCGGCAGCGGCGGCAGTGCCCGCAATAGGCGGCGGCCAGCACGACGTGGTCGCCGGGCGCGACGGATGTCACGGAGTCGCCGATGCCCTCGACAATGCCGGCGCCCTCGTGGCCGAGCACGGCGGGCAGGGGTGTCGGGTAGATTGCGTCGCGCACGAGCGAGTCGGTGTGGCAGATGCCGGTCGCGACGAGCCTGACGCGTACTTCGTTGTGACGGAGCTCATCGAGCTCCACTTTCTCGACGGTGAAGTCGGCGCCCGGGGCGCGCACGACGGCGGCGGTGATTTCCATGGTGGTCTTCCTTTGTTCTGGTGAGTGTTGTGCCGGTGAAGTCTTAGACGCTCTCGCGACCGCTGAGCACGGCCGATCTGTTGCGCGCGCGGCCAGCGGTGATCCTGCTGTGGGCGAGGAGGAGACGGGGCACGATGAAGTAGACCGTGACCGGAACCACCACAGCCGTCAGTACCAGCGCGCGCAGAACGGGAGGCCAACCATTGGCGAACAGGCCCATCACCGTCATGCCGATCGCGACGAGCGGGAAGATCGCGCACCACGTGACGATCGCTCGAACGTGCACAGAGGCCACCCCTGGCGCATGCCGATGGTTGGTCTCGAGTTCATCGGCCGCGAGTGCCTTGCCATCCCGTTCCACAAATCTCCAAACGTCTTGTTGGAATTGAGTCTACACTGTTCAGTAGGGCAGGCACCAGTGCAGCAATCGAACCTAGGATGGGCGCATGGCATGGGACACGGAGGCGACACGCGCTGCGCTTCTTGCCGCCGCTGTTCTGGAGTTCAGCGAGAACGGGTTCGCGGGGGCCAGGGTGGATCGGATCTCTGCGCGCGCCGGCATCAACCGTGAGCGCCTGTACTCCTATTTCGGCAACAAACGCCAGCTCTTCGAGGCTGTTCTCGCCGACCAGCTTGTGACCATTCTCGACGGCGTGCCGGTCTGCGGCTCTGGATGCGAAGCGGCGGGAGATTTTGCCGGCCGTTACTTCGACGCCTGCAAGCTTCACCCGGCCCTGCCGCGTCTCGTCTTCTGGGAGGGCCTGGAGTTGGTGCATCCGATCGATGTGGCCACCCGCACCTCTCGGGCCCGCAGTAAGGCCACCGAGCTGGAGCTCGCCATCGGGGACATCGACGCCGCGGCGGCAGACGAGTTGCTCCTCACCATCGTCACCCTGTGCCATGCCTGGTTCGCCACCCCCAATGTGAGCCTCATCGTCGTCGGGGACGACCAGGCGCACGCGCGCCGGCGTGAGACGATCACAACGATCGCTATGGGATGGGCGCGGCAGTTTGCTGTCACCGCCTGAAGTGAGCAGGGCCGCCGCAACGGTGAGAGGCCCCTGGCCCGGCGGCCCGGGCGCTGGCCGCTCATCCTGCCACCATCGTGCGGTCGTGATGCCGTGGCGAAACACAACTGCCAGGGCTCCCGGGGGAGCGCCTGGCAGTTGCCGTGAATGAGCCGGTGTAGCTACTTACGTGTGAAGCCTTCGAACGGAGTGAAGTATGTTGAGCCGAACCCGTCGAGAATCTCCTTCGCGGCGGCATCCGGTGCGCCGAAAGTCACGAACACGGTGAGGTCGACGCACGCGCCGAACGCATCGGCGAACTGCGAGAACGTCTTGGTCACGTGGTCGACAACGGCTGTCGAGTCACGGTAACTCTCGAAGATGTGAACCAGGGTCTGGTCGTCGTTGACGCTGTAGTCGTAGGCCAGCGAGCCCTCTTCGGCTTTCGTCGCGGCCACGAGAGGCTCCACGACCTTCGTGAATTCCTCGAACTTGCCGGGCTTGACCTCGCAGGTGACAAGCCAATAGATTTCGTTGCGCATTCGCATATGTCCTCTCGTCGTAACAGAATCGGGTGTCCGACGCTGGATACCCGACTTGACCGGTCTACGCCACCGGCGCAGCTCACGCCGATTCTGTCGAGAAATTGAACACAACGACCTCGTGTCTCCCCGCAAGAATCAGACGTGGAGAGGCTCCGCTTCAGCACGAAGGCTGCGCCGCGCGTTGTGCTGCACGAGGTTCGGTATGTAGCCGCGGATCCTGCTGCCGTTCAATGCGTCGAATTCTCTGCCGACGACTGCGGTGATGTGCGAAGGCTGCGCTGCAGGGAAATACCTCCTGATGCGCTGGGCCACAGTCGTGACGACCGATTCCCTCTCCGGCGGGCTGATCACTGTGTCTTCCTCTCTGTTGGTGTGCGTGCGACCGACGGTGCGACTCAAGGCGAATCGGTCGTTCACGGCCGCGTTCACGGTGTGTGCACGAGCGCATTCGCGTCGCGCCTCATTGTGTTCGGGTATTGAGTTGTCGGAGTTCCGATTCGCACGAGCATCTGGATCGTCTGGCCCCCCGGCGCGTACTCCGCATGAATCGCGGCGTACGGTTCTGCCATCGTCGGGTACTCCTGCAGCACCTGGCTGAGGGGCTGCATCACGAGCCGGAGGGTGCGTGCACGAAGCGAGAATTCGGCGTACAGGATGCCCGCCTGCACCTGCTCGGCGCGCGTGTTCGTTGGGGTGCTGATCATGCCGAACGCCGGCGTGTGCGCAACACCTGCCGCCGTCATCGCAATCGCGTTCTTCGCCCCGGCCGCGTCGTCGTTGATCGAGGGGATGATCGTGATCAGCCCCTGCAGAAGGTACTTCATGAATCCGGTCGTGCCTTGGCCCTCAACAGCGAACCCCGAGCGCGCAGTGTTCTTGGCGCCCTCCGTCGAATAGAACAGCGCGTCACTCTCCTTCGTTGCCGCTTCGTACTGAGTTTCGATGAGCGTGCCCTGCACTCCGAAGTCGTCGAACGTGGTCACGTCCTTCTGGTCGGTGAAGATCTGGAGTGAAGCGCCGGAGTTGTCGGCTAGTCCAGTGAGGGTGTCGATCTGTGCGGTCGTGAGAGCGGTGTCCTCATAGGGCGAGCGATTCGTGTCAGACAGGAAGAGTGACGCGTACTCGGTCGTGCTCACTGTGGAGTCCTTCGCCAAGGTGATCTTCGCCACGGGTTTCGCGCTCATCGAGGCGGCGAGGTCGGCTTCGTCGTACTCCCCCTGGGGAAAGAGGCCGAACGTCGCCGAATACCCGAGATTCGCAGCTGAGACTCGCAGGTATTCCAGGAACGTGCCCTCCGACACCAAGGTCTGACGCGAAAGCGGGTCGACGGCCGGTGTGAGGCGCGTCGGATCGGTGTACAGGTACAACACGTTCGGGTCGCCCTGGTCGAGGGTGATCGTCCACGGCTGCATATTGTGGCCACTCGGTGCGAGAACGGCCTGGGAGACCACCTTCATGCGCGGGTCGCTGAACTGGTCGGCGTAACTCGTCGACCACGGTTGCAGATAGTTCGCGGGTACGAAGATGCCGCCGACAGTGAGAACCGCACCCAGGCTCAGCAGCGCGACACCCACGATCGATCCGACAGTGATGAGCGTGATCCTGCGTGCTCTGTGGGCGTTCTTCATGAGAACTTTCCTGGTGCGTCGGGTGTTGCGCTACACCCAGTACACCCCGAATGGGGTACACGTGACAGAGCCGAAGGTCCCGACTGCTGCGAGCGTCACCGTCTGTGCATGTGTTCGTTACCTGCCGTTTTCGTTCGCTGAATAGCGTTTTGGCTGTGCTGAACGGAAACCCGACGCTCTCCGATGTCGATCTGCCCGCTCGAGTCGACGAGCAGGTGGCATTCTGGACCAACCACGGCGAATATGCTCTCCGCAACTATCGCGAAGATTCGTGGTACCTCTTCCGAGTGGAGAAGGCTCGCCCCCGGGTCACCCACTTCCTCCACTCCCGCGGCGCAGAGTGGGTCGCCGCCCCTGTCGACGCAGGCCGCAACGTGCACGCGCCTGACTGGCGCGACGCCCTGCGCCGGGTCGTCACCTAGTTATTGTCTGCAGCAGGGAGCGCGATGCTGGCATTTTCAGAGTTCTTCTACCTCGTTCACGCAGGCCAGGGGCGATGGATGATCAAACACCGCATCACCGACGAATCGGCCGGCTCGATCATCCGTAATGGGCCTGACTTCGACCTGTTCGACGACCACGGCCGCCAGGTCGGCAGGTTCGACTCGGTCGAACACGCGCTCGGCGGCCTGTACGCCACGGCCTGACGCAGCCGGGCTTCAGCGGAACGGCACGAGCCTGCTTCAACCGCTTCAGGCCGATTCGACGACGCGCTTCAGTTGAGCGAGGCCCTTGTCGAGGTCGTTGCCGATCAACTTGTCCATGTTCATGACCAGTCCGAAGATGCGCGACATTGCGGTCTTCGGGCTCTTCAGCGTCCAGACGACTTTCGTCGACGCGCCCGTGGGGTCGAGTGCGAAGTGCACGAGGCTCTGTGATCTGAATGGCCGCGTGAAGGAGAGCGCCACGTCGAACGAGTCGGGGGCGATGGATGTTGCGGTCATCGTGCCCGCGCCGGCTTTGCGATTGCCGTCCCACTCGTAGGAGGCGCCCACAGTGCCGTCAGTGCCGGCGTACGTTCGCTTCAGCTCCGGGTCGGTGCCTTCCCATGGAGACCAAGCCACCCAGCTGTGGAAGCTGGTGAGGTGCGGCAGGATCCGGTCAGCGGGAGCGTCGATGACGATGGATCGCTCGACAATGCCGTATTCAGTCATGCCGAGCATTATCGCAGCATTCACACTTTTGCTGGGTGCGGACATACGTCCCCGAGATCCCGATTTTTGGGCCGTTTGCCCGCACCCGCGAGTGCAAAATTACACTCAACCGACGAAAAGGGGCGCCATACTGTGTTGTGGGGGACGATCTTCTCCTCATAACGGTCGAATTGCTACGGAAAGAGTTGTCATGGAGTCGCTGGAGCGAGACGTCGTCGTCATCGGAGCGGGAGCGACGGGACTGACGGCGGCGGTGGAACTGCAGCGCGCAGGGTTCTCCGTCATCGTGCTCGAGGCACGCGACCGCGTCGGTGGGCGGCTCTGGACCGACCATATCGACGGCCAGCTCTACGAGATCGGCGGGCAGTGGGTCTCGCCCGACCAGACCGTACTGCTCGAGACGCTCGACGAACTCGGGCTCGAGACCTACGCGCGGTACCGCGACGGTGAGAGCGTCTACATCGGCGCAGACGGCGTGGCCAAGCGTTTCACCGGCGACATCTTTCCGGCTGATGCCTACACTCAAGCCGAAATGACACGGATGGTCGGGGTGCTCGATGAGCTCGTGGCCGAGACCGACCCCGCGGCTCCGTGGGCGCACCCCCGGGCATCCGAATTCGACCAGATCTCGTTCGCGACCTGGCTCGGCCAGCAGAGCGACGACGCCGAGGCGCGCGAGAACATCTCTCTCTTCATTGCCGATGCCATGCTCACGAAGCCCGCGCACACCTTCTCGCTGCTGCAGGCGCTGCTCATGGCGGCCAGCGCGGGCAGCTTCAGCCACCTGGTCGACGCCGACTTCATTCTCGACAGGCGCGTGGTCGGGGGGCTTCAGCAGGTTCCGCTGAGGCTCGCGGAACAGCTCGATGCGAACGATGTGCGGCTCGGGCATCCGGTGCGGCGTATTCAGTGGTCGGCTGCAGCGCTCGAGGCTGACGCGGTGCCGGGTGAGCTGGTCGAGGTGACCACCGACGAGCTGACGGTCACTGCGCGACGAGTGATCGTCGCGGTGCCGCCGAACCTCTACAACCGCATCGAGTATGCACCGAACCTGCCGCGCCTTCGCCAACAGATGCAGCAGCACCAGTCGCTCGGCCTCGTGATCAAGGTGCATGCCACCTACGAGACGCCGTTCTGGCGCGAAGACGGGCTCTCGGCGACGGCCTTCAGCCCGTACCAGGTGGTGCACGAGGCGTACGACAACACCAATAACGGCGAGACGCAGGGCACGCTGGTGGGGTTCGTCTCCGATGAGAAGGCCGATTCAGTGTTCTCGCTGCCGGCCGCAGAACGCAGGCAGCGCATTCTGGAGTCACTCGCTGCGTACTACGGCCCGAAGGCTCTCGATCCCGTGGTCTACTTCGAGAGTGACTGGGCGGCCGAGGAGTGGACGCAGGGGGCGTACGCTGCGAGCTTCGATCTCGGCGGGCTTACCCGCTACGGCGCACTACAGCTCGTGCCGGTCGGGCCGCTGCGGTTCGGCTCGAGTGACCTCGCCGCTGAGGGCTACCAGCACGTCGACGGCGCGATTCGCGTGGGGCGGCGCCTTGCCGCTGAGACGATTGCCAGCCTGGCGGGCTCTGAATTGGATGCTGCGCTGGATGCTGTGCCGGAAGCTGCGTCGGGGCCTGGGTCGATTTCTGAGTCGAATTCTGGAGCGCGAGCCGAATGACCGACGGCGGCGGCGACCAGGCCCGCTCTCGAATCGTCGTGCCGCGATGACCCCGCCGAAGGCACACGACACCGTCTTCGAGCGGCAGCGCCCGAGCGAGCTCGCCATCGAACACGCCCTGGCCGGGGTTCGGCGCAGTGCTTTCTGGCTCGACGACATCGCCGCATCGCGCGACCGCTACGAGACTCTCAGCGGCACGATCGACGCCGATCTCGTGATCGTCGGCGGCGGCTACACCGGCCTGTGGTCGGCGCTGCGTGCGCTCGAACGTGAACCGGATGCCCGGGTCGTCGTTCTCGAAGCAGGCCGTGTGGCGTGGGCGGCGTCTGGCCGCAACGGCGGGTTCTGCGAAGCCAGCATCACGCACGGTGACGAGAACGGCGAGAATCGCTGGCCCGAAGAGATGGATGCCCTGCGGCGCATCGGCGAAAAGAACCTCGACGACATCGAGCGCACGGTCGAACGGTACGGCATGAAGTGCGACTTCGAGCGCACGGGCACGCTCACTGTGGCGGTCGAGCCGCACCAGCCCGAGTGGATCCGTGACCTGGTCCCGGGCGACGCCTTTCTCGACTCCGCTGCTGTGCAGTCCCAGGTTGCCTCGCCGACGTACCTCGCCGGGGCGTGGGACAAGCGGTCGACGGCTCTCGTTCACCCCGCGAAGCTCGCGGCCGAACTCGCCCGCGTTGTCACCGAACTCGGCGGCCGGATCTTCGAGAAGTCGAGGGTCACCGGCCTGGAGAACCACGGGAGCGGTGTACTCATGCGCACGGCGGGCGGGGGAGTGGTGCGAGCCGACCACGCCATCCTCGCGACGAATGTCTTCCCTTCGCTGCTGAAGCGCAACCGCGGCATGACCGTTCCGGTCTACGACTATGTGCTGATGACCGAACCCCTGAGCGACGCGCAGCTGGCGTCGATCGGCTGGTCGAACCGTCAGGGCATCGCCGATCTGGCCAACCAGTTCCACTACTACCGGCTGAGCCGCGACAACCGCATCCTGTTCGGTGGGTACGACGCGGTCTACTACGGCGGCGGCACAGTGCGCCCCTCGTACGAAGAGCGCCCTGCGAGCTTCTCGACGCTCGCGAGCCACCTGTTGACCACGTTCCCACAGCTGGCGGGCATCCGGTTCACCAACGCGTGGGCGGGCCCGATCGACACCTCGACCCGCTTCTGCGCCTTCTTTGGAAAGGCCCGCGCGGGCCGCGTCGCCTACGCCTCGGGGTTCACCGGGCTCGGCGTCGGCGCGAGCCGGTTCGCGGCCGACGTGATGCTCGACCTACTCCTTGGAGAGCAGACCGAGCGCACCGAGCTGCGCATGGTGCGGGAGCGCCCGCTGCCCTTCCCGCCTGAGCCTGCCGCCTCGATCGGCATCAACCTCACGCGCTGGTCGCTCGACCGCGCCGATCACCGCGAGGGCCGCCGCAATATGCTGCTGCGTTCGCTCGATGCCCTCGGGCTGGGATTCGACTCATGACTGCAAGCAACGAAGACGTCAACCGCGTGCGGGAGACGAGCACTGCGGACGCCCCCTGGGAACCGATCGACGATGGTGACGTGGTCGCGGGCCATCCCTCGACGCGCACTCTGCCGCTCTTCGAGTCTGACGGCCCGGTCGAGGCGGGAATCTGGGAGATGAGCGAAGGTGCCGCCCGCGATGTGGAGGTCGACGAGGTGTGCCTCATCCTCGCCGGGCGTGCGAGCCTCGTCATCAACGATCATCCATCTGTCGAGATCACGGCGGGCTCGTTCGTGACGTTGCGTGCCGGCGACCGCACAGTCTGGACCGTGCACCAGCCGCTGCGCAAGTTCTATGTCGTGACGACGCTCTGACCGTTTGTCGGGTGCGGCCAAACGTCCCCGCGGCGACGAGTTTCGGGCCGTTTGCCCGCACCCGAGGGCGCGCTGCTAGAGGCCGAGCAGCCTCAGCAGCTCGCGATGGTCGTGGACCGTGTGGTCGGGCACACAGTGGCGATAGCTCTTCGTGCCCTGGTCCGAGGTGAACATCACGGTCTTCATGCCGGCCTTCTGCGCCCCGTAGACGTCCCGGTGCATGTCGTTGCCCACGTAGAGCGTGTGCTCGGCCGCGACCCCCATGCCGTCGAGCGCGAGCTGGAACAATCGCGGGTCAGGCTTGCGGTACCCGTGGTCACCCGACACCACGATCGGGCTGAAATAGCTCGCGATTCCGACCTTGTGCAGCTCGCCGCGCGCATAGCTCGACTGCCCGTCGGTGACGATGGCCATCGGCAGGCGGCCATGGATGCCCTGCAGCACCTTGCGCACGTGCGGGTACAGCTTGAGCCTCTGCCGGGTCGCGCCCCGGTACGTCTCCGCGAGTAGCCCGGGCAGCTGCGCCAGCTTCTCCGGAGGCAGGCTCCGGGTGTAGTCGGTCGCCGTCTCCTCCACGAGTGTGCGCCACACACCGACGGAGTCGAATTCGGGATACTTCTCGGCGCTGCCGCGCTGCTGCCGCTTCAGGATCGTGAAGTAGAGGTCGCGGACCTCATGCCTCCGCAGGTCGATCCCCTGGTAGGTGAGCAGGTGGCCGATGGTGCGGAACGCTTCGTCGAGGTGCTCGTCGGTGCGGATGTTCACCAGCGTTCCGTTGACGTCGAACGCTACAGCCCTGATGTCCATCGCCAGCCTGCATCCCATCATCCCTGAGCGTGTCGACCCAATCTAGCGTGCAGCGAAAGCCTTAGCTTGCGCGCAGCAGCCGTTTCGCCTGACGTATCAACCGCCGCCGGTAGTCAGCCCCGACATAGTCGTTGCGGGATATGCGGAGCAGGTTCAGCCCCATGTAGAAGGGAGCCCGGGAGGTGATCGACGCAAAGGCCGCGCCGCGGTCGGGGAAATGGCTGGAGTACTCCCAGAGGAAGTGACCGATGAAGGGCTCGGCTCGCCTCGCATCTCCTGTGGCCGACATGAAGGCGTGCTGCAGCTCACCCGCAACCCGACCGACGTCGAACATGCGGTCGCCGCGCCCCATGCGTTCGAGGTCGATCGCCGCAACGTCGAGGCCATGACCGAAGAGAAAGTTCGCCGGCGTCGCATCGCCATGCAGCCAGACCTGCTGGTCCTGCCACATGCGAGGGCGCTCGGCCCACAGGTCGCGCAGCCACAGCAGTTCGTCGGCGTCCCACTGCCCGATCTTGTTGCGCTTTCGAAGTCGCCCGACGAGCCCGTCGAGGTATCTGCTGTCGGAACCGAAGTCGACCTCCTGCCCGTTCGCTGTCTTGTTGTGCTGCGTCGCGAGAAAGAACGCGAGGGCCTTCAGCCGCCAGTAGAGATGGGCGTCGTCTCCGTACTCGGTGCAGCGACGGATGGCCGTGCTGAACTGTTCACCCTCGTAGTACTCGACCGCCAGAACGCCGTTCGTCTCGGGGTCGACACCGAGCGGCCGGATCACGTGGTGCGGCGAGCCGACCAGGTCGTAGCCGCGAAGCCGGTGCAGGCTCTCGAACTCATCGCTTGCCGTTCGCGCCGCCCGGTCTCTGTCCCAGCCGTACTTCGGCCCGTAGAACTTGCAGATGACGCGCGCACGGCTCGACTTCTCCTCGTACCCGTAGACCTCGTTGCTGCCGTTCAGCCTGAAGGCCCGAAAAGCCGGCCGCGACTCCCTCATGCCGAGCTGGTCATGGATGATCGCACTCAGAAACCCGTGCAGCCGGTCGTCGCCGCTGACGTAACCCACGTAGGTTCCGATCATCCGGTCACGCTCCCGCCGCTGTGCCGCCACACCTCCAGCACCGATGCCGCGTGCACAACTGAGAGCGACGGCCCCGAAGCGAAGTGTTCCTCTGGAGTTCACATGCTAGTCACCCTGCGTTTCCGCCAGATTAAGTCGCTCTGGAGCATTCCCGCGATCGAAACGACAGAACGCTCTGATTGAGCACAGCGAGACATCGGGCCGAGCGCAAGAGACAGCTGGTCTCTGTGAGGATTCGAAGAATATTCGGCTCTGACCGGGACCTTGTACCCTACGTGGCCCCCACAGGGGGGGTCGAGGGTTGAGACATCGGAACATGGTGTTCCGAGAAGGCAGGGTCAGCCATGCTCAGCACGTTCTTCGCCGCACTGACCGACATCAGCGCGGGCACCTACTACGGCTTCGGTAACTTCCTCATCCAGTCGGGCAACCTCATCGTCATCATCGTGATGCTGGTGCTTTTCGTTCTGGCCCTCGTGCTGCCGTTTCCCGGAACGCGGCGATCGAAATGACACTCCACATCGATGACGCACCTCTCGGCGGAGCCGCCGCGCAACCTCCGAAGCCCGGAGAGCCTGTCACGAGCACTGGGCCCGTCACGAGCGCTGGGCCAGCGCCGATCACTGAGACAGAAGAAGAGCTTCACACCTGGACCGGCAAGACTCGGCAGTGGATGCTCAAACGGCTGCCCCCAGACAAGCTCCTGCCAGAGGGCCAGCCGAGCTACGTCGCATCGTGGATCTACGTCTTCGGCATGGGTGCGATCGCCTCGTTGCTCTTCATCATCGTCTCGGGTGTTGTGCTGAGCCTCAACGGGCCGAGTTGGTATCACGTCTCATCGTTCGGGCACTTCGTGAACAGTGCGCATCTCTGGAGCGTCGAACTCTTCTTCATCTTCATGGTCGTGCACCTCTGGGGCAAGTACTGGATGGCATCGTGGCGCGGAGGGCGTGTGCTGACGTGGATCACCGGTGTCGTTTCGTTCGCCGTGTCGATCGTGGCCGCCTTCACCGGGTACCTCCTGCAGACCAACTTCGATTCGCAGTGGATCGCCTTCGAGGCGAAAGACGCGCTCAACGCCGTCGGAATCGGAGCATGGTTCAACGTTGCAGACCTGGGCCAGATCTTCATGTGGCACATTGTGCTGCTGCCGCTGGCCGTCGGGGTGATCGTTGCACTGCACGTTCTGCTGGTGCGGGCGCACGGCGTCGTGCCGCCACTCGAGGCGGCAGAGACGGATGCCCAGCTGAGCGGTGCCGACTCATCCGCGTCGGTCGCCTCCTCCTCCGGTGCAGCACCGGGGCCGGTCGCTGCGAGCAACTCGACGGTTGCTTCGACGGAGACGCAGGGAGGTGCGCGATGACCAACACACGGGCATCCATGTCGTGGCGCAAGAAAGATGACATCGCGAGTCGGCCGTGGGCGGGGGCGAAGCGCGAGTACGACCTCTTCAAAGAACTCACGGTGGGTGTCATCGTGGTGGGCGTTCTGGTGGTCGGGCTCTCAGCCATCTTCAGCTCTCCCGACGAACCGAGCGTGACGCTGCAGTCGTGGGCGACCAATGCCCCGGCCGATTTCGTCGCGACCGCGACCGCCGAACTCGGCGGAACGAGCGACACCGCAGGCTACGGGCCGCCGTACAATTCCACGCCCGATGCGACCCAGACGGTGGGTGCGATCGACCTGCAGGGCCTGTCAGGCGTGAAGATTCCGATCGACACGGCGAAGGACTTCGTGACAGGGCCGCTTGCACTGCAGTCGAACCCCCCGAGCGCGCTTGGCGAGTGGTCCAGCGCCACTCCAGACCAGCAGTCGGCCTGGACGTCGGCGTACTCCGACGCGCTCGCGGCAGCGCCCGACGGCGACCCGGCGCAGGTGGTGGCGGGCGACTTCGGCCCTGTGCCCCAGCTGACGAATGCGCTGCTCGTCATGGCGCAGCAGGGTGCGCTCGATGGGGCGATCCAGAACGAGGGTGGGTTCTTCAACCTCAACTACACCCGCAGCATCCTGTTCCTCGGTGACGGCACCTACTTCGTGGGTCTCGCCGACTCCGCACACCTCACGGGTGACCAGTGGGGCATGATGAACGAGACCGGCAACTACCCCGGCCAGTCCTGGCTGTGGCTGTTCTCGTTCTGGTACCAGGTGCCGGCGATCGGCGAAGCGGCGAACGCCGACATCCTCGTGGTCGGGATCATGCTGGTGCTGACGCTGCTGCTCGGTCTTGTGCCCTTCATACCCGGGCTTCGAACGCTGCCGCGCTGGATTCCGCTGCAGCGCCTGGTCTGGAAGGACTACTACCGCCGCCGCTGAGCATGGTCTCGGGTGCAGAACGCGCGTGGTGACCGGAGAGCCGGTCACCACGCCACTATCTTTCAGATCATGGATGATCGTTTCAACACCGCCGAACTCATGCGTGACTCGGTGTTCTTCGACGGCCCGCACGCGAGTCGCAGGTACTCGAGGTTCTGGCTGCTGCTCATCCTGGCGTCGATCATCGCTTCGGCGGGCGTCGTCGCCGACTCGACCGCGACCGTCATCGGGGCCATGATCGTGGCCCCTTTGATGACGCCGATCATGGGCACGATGCTCGCGACGGTTCTCGGTGACCGGGCCAATCTCATCCGGTCGCTCGCACTCGTGATCGGTGGGGCGGCGGTGGCCGTCGCGATCGGGTACCTCGTGGGGCTTCTGGTAACCCCGGATGTTCTCGCCGCGACGAACCCGCAGGTGGCGGGGCGCGTGACGCCCGGGTTGATCGACCTCCTTGCCGCGCTGGGTACGGGCGTCGTCGGCTCTGTCGCTCTGGTGCGCCGTGACATCTCTGACACGCTGCCGGGCGTTGCGATCGCGATCTCGCTGGTTCCGCCGCTCACGGTGGCCGGCCTGACGCTCGAGTCGGGTTCTGTCTCGCAGTTTCTCGGAGCGTTGCTGCTCTTCATGACGAACGTGGTCGCCATCATCGGAACTGGCATCATCGTGATGTCGTTCTACGGGGTGAACCGGCTCACGCAGTTCGACAAGACGGCAGAGAAGCGCAACCTCGCGCGCCCCATCGCCCTGCTCCTGATCATGCTGTTGCTCATCGGGGCGCCGCTCTCGCTCACGAGTGCCTCCGTGGCGTCGCGCGCCGTTCTTGAAGGCGCCGTGCACGGTGTCGCCGACGACTGGTCGAGCTCGGTGGGCTGGCGCATCACCGATGTGAGCTCACAGGGGAGCGAGATCATCGTGCGCGCCGAAGGCCCGCTGCCGGTGCCCGGAACGGATGAGCTGAAGACACGGCTGGTCGCCAAGGGCATCTCCCCAGACGTGGTGACCGTGAACCTCATCCCGATCTACACGGTTGAGCTCGACAAGTGACTTCTGCCCCATGAGTGGTCGACAAGTGTTGCCTGGACGACGCTCGACGCAGCATTCGACGTCGTCCGGTTCCTGAGCCCCCGACCGGTTCGGGGCTGGCCCCCAATCAGAGGTCTGTCGCCACGCGGTTCAACAGGCCGAGCAGGGTCTGCCGTTCGGGCTCGCTGAGCGCGCCGAACGAGGAGGCGAGCACCTCGGCGGTGAGAGGGTAGCCGGCCGCGAGCATCCGTTCGCCTTCGGGGGTGAGGTGGTGCTCGATGGCGCGACCGCGACCGGCCTGGCGGGAGATCAGGTTCTGGGCACTCAGCCGCGTCGCGAGGGTTCCGAAGGACTGGTCGCTCTGGAATGTCGCGACCGCAAGCGCGTGGGCCGAGGCTCCGGGGTTCTGGGCGATGGCGCGCAGCGCATCCCACTGCGTGAGCGTCGTGCCGATGGTGGCGAGCCGGGAGTCGAGGGCGCGGTGGTGGCGGTATTGCGCCTGCTTGACCCGGCGGCCCAGCTGTTCGAGTTCGGCGGTCATGAGCTCACGATAACAGCTGGCACAGGTTACTTATATAAACATGTTGATATACGATAGTCCCATGACTCGAACAGACACGCGAATCGTCGGCGACGCACCCGGCATCTCCCTCACCGTGACCGAATCCGGCGAGGGGCGACCCGTGCTGGTACTGCACGGCGGTGGCGGCCCGTTCACGGTTGCCGGGCTCGTTGCACACCTCGCCGAAGCGCACCAGGTCATCGCGCCCACGCACCCCGGGTGGAACGGCACCGTACGCGACGAGGCGGTGTCGAGCATCCAGAGCCTGGCCGAGGTGTACAGCGAACTGCTTCGGGCCGAAGATCTACAGGGCGTCGTGGTGGTCGGCTCGTCGCTCGGCGGCTGGTTGGCGGCCGAGATGGCGCTCGATGACAGGGCAGAGGGGCGCATCGCAGCGCTCGTGCTGATCGATGCCGTGGGTATCGAGGTGCCAGAGGAGCCGATGGTCGACTTCTTCGCCCTCGACGCCCGCGGGGTGGCCGAGCATTCGTTCGCCGACCCGCAGAAGTTCTTCGTCGACCCGAGCACGCTGCCGCCAGAGCAGGTGGCCCGGCAGGCAGCGAACATGCAGACGATGCGGGCGGTCGCGGGCTACCCGTCCATGCATGACAGCGCATTGCGGGGTCGGCTCGCCGAATTGGGCCTGCCCGCGCTGGTCATCTGGGGTGAGAGCGATCGAATCGTGACGCCGGCCTACGGCTCTGCCTTCGCGGCCGCGATTCCGGATGCCCGGCTCACCGTGCTCGAGAACGCCGGTCATCTCCCTCACATCGAGCAGCCGGAGGCGACCTCCGCCGTGATCGCCGAGTTTCTCGCTTCGCTGCCGACGCGGGTGGGCTAGCCCGACCCCGCATGTGCGGCCAAGCGTCCCGAAAGTGGGGATGGTGGGGCCGTTTGCGCGCACCCCGGGAGCGCGGGTCAGCCTCGGGTCGGCGCTGGCCGTTCGGCGGCCTCGAGCTCCCGCACGCGCGGGATGACGTCGCGCGCGAAGCGCTCCATCTCGGCCAGGTGCGGCGAGAACTGCAGCAGCAGAATGCCCACCCCGGCACGCGAGAACTCCATGATGCGCCGGGCGACGACCTCGGGCGTGCCCACGAGCTCGGGCCGCAGTCCCCGGTTCGACACCGAGTAGTCCCGCAGGTCGACCACCGTGTCGAGCTGCGACTTGCTGACGAAGTCCCGGTACGACTCGTACGCCGCGCCGTGCTTCACATCGGTGATGCGCTCGAGCTCCTGCCGGGCATCCTCTTCGCTGTCGCGCACGATGGCGAAGGCTGCCATGCCGAAATCGGCGAAGGGGGCAATGCCCGTGGCTTTACGTCTCGCCGTCATGTCGGCGATCTTCGCGCGCAGCTCGTCGGGAGTGCCGCCATGGGTGACGTACGCGTCGGCAAAACCGGCGATGGATGCCCGGCCGGCCTCACTCTCACCGCCGGCGTAGATGCGCGGGGTCACCCGGGGTTTCGGCTGCAGGTGTGTGCCGTCGAGCTGGTAGTAGTCTCCGGTGTAGCTGAACGGCGTCTGGCTCCAGAGCCCGCGCAGCACCTCGACGAACTCCTCGCTGCGACGGTAGCGGTCGTCGTGCTCGGAGAAGATGCCGCCGTACTGGCGCGCCTCCTCCGCCCACCAGGCCGAAACGACGTTCAAGGTGAGCCTGCCGCCGCTGATCTCGTCGAGGGTGGCCGCCTTCTTCGCGGCCAGCGCAGGCAGGTGGTAGCCCGGCCTGACTGCGAGCATGATCTCCTGCGTCTGTGTGACAGCACCGATCGCCGCGGCGAGTTCCCAGGCGTCGAAGCTCGGCGCATCCTGGCCGTTGATGTCGTTCAGGTTGAGCTCGGCGATGAGGGTGAGGTCGAAGCCGATCTGCTCCGCGGTCTGGGCGATGGTCTTCAGGTGCTCGAAGGTCGCGGGGGTCTGCTCGTCGTCGACGTTGCGAAGCCAGCCGCCGAAGATGGGAGTCCAGTAGCCGAAGCGCATCATGCGGGGTACGCCTGGAGACGAGTCGAACGCAATTCGGCCGCGTTCTGTTCGTCGAGAAGTGCGCCGAGGAACCGGGCGATCTCCCGGGGGCCAGAGACAGCAGATGCCGCCTCGACGTCGGGGTTGTAGTTGGTGTTCGTGTTGATGTCGTAGGTGACGCGGCGGCCGTCGGTGGTCTCGATGAACTCGATCCCGGCGATCTCGACGCCGGTGGCGGCGAGAAGGCGCTCGTACCGGGCGATCAGGGGATCGTTGTCGAAACCGGGGCGGAGGGAGAATGGCGGCGTTGCGGTGGCGGGGGGTGCAGCATCCAGATCGACGGCGCAGACATCTGCGGGGCAGAGCTCGAAACTGCCACCAGAGATGTCGACCCGAACGGCGTACACGTACCGCCCGCCCACGAACTCGACGCGGGTGACGAACGGCTCGGCCGCCGCCAGGTACTCCTGGATGAGCGTGATGCCGTCGGGCGACTCTTCGAACAGGGGGGAGTCGACGTGGCTGTCGAATTCGGCGTGCGAGTCGAAGCGCCGCACCCCCAGGCCCTTGCCGCCCTGGTTGTGCTTGGTGATGAACGGTGCCTCGAACTCGCGGGCCTTCTGTTTGAGGTCGCTCCGTCCGAAGACGGCGGCGGTGCGCGGCACGTCGAAGCCGGCTTTCGCGAGGGCCCGGTGCTGCTCGACTTTGCTCACCTCGAGGTCGATCACCGAGCGGCCATTCACGACTCGCGTGCCCGAACTCTCAAGCCACGACAGGAGTGCCCGTGCATAGTCCTTCGAGTGCTCGTGGCCGCGGGTGTGCGAGGAGGCGCTCATTCGCGACCACTAGATGCCGGGCGCGGGCTCGGCGTCGAGGTCGATCACGCCCTCGGTCAGCACGATCTCGGCAAACGGCACCCCTTCGGCTTCGAAGGCGGCACGCAGCGGAGGCAGCCACTCCGGGTTCTCGTGAATGATGTAGACGCGCGCGCTGTCAGTCATTCCTCCAGCGTACGGCCAGCCCGTAGGCTGGTGGATGATCGGCTGTTGCCTGGCTGTAAGAAACCGTCACGCGTGCCGGTCTGCCGCTGGTTGAGTAGGCGCGCAGCGCCGTATCTAAACCCGACCGGGACCCCGGGCATCCACCGTTCTAGGCTTGACGTCGTAAGCATCATCGAGACCAGCCGGTTGCGGCCTGACCATGCAGACGGTCGACGGTGTCGAAGAGGTGGAGGTCGGTTACCACCTTCGCACGGAGGCCCAGGGGTTGGGTTACGCGACCGAGGCCGCCCGAGCGTGCCTGGAGTTCGCCCGCGCCCGGGGCACCTCGCGAGTCGTCGCCATCATCGATCCGGCGAATCTGGCATCACAGCGGGTCGCGCTGAAGTGCGGGCTCGTGCTCGAGAAGCAGGTCGTGACGGGCGCGCTCCAGCAGCTGGTCTTCGCTGCATAGCGCGAAGGAGCGCCGATACTTGTTGCGTAACAACTCTGGGCTACCATCGGGGCTGTGGCGGCGCAGCGGGAAGACAGCGATGGTCGCTCTGTCGCGTCGAAGCTTTTCGCCATTCTCGACGCCTTCACCGTCGCCCCGACGTCAGCTTCGCTCACGCTGACAGCGATCGCCGAGCGGGCCGGACTGCCACTCTCGACGGCACACCGCCTGGTCGGCGAGTGGGTCTCGTGGGGTGGCCTCACGCGCGCCGACGACGGGCGCTACAACCTCGGCCTTCGCCTCTGGGAACTCGGCGTGCAGGCGCCGTCGGCGAAGAACCTGCGCTCTGCGGCCCTGCCGTACCTCGAGGATCTCTTCGAAGCGACACACGAGCATGTGCACCTTGCGATTCTCGACGGCCGCGATGCGCTCTATCTCGAGAAGCTCACCGGTCACGGTGCCGTGCCGATCATCTCGCGAGTCGGCGCGCGTCTGCCCTTACATTCGACAGGGGTGGGGCTGGTGCTTCTGGCGTTCGCCCCGGCTGACTTCATCAACGACTATCTGGATGCCCCGCTCGCCGGTTTTCTGCCCGGCACCGTGACCTCGCCCGAACTTCTGCGGCGCCGTCTCGCTGAGATCCGGGCCAGCGGCATAGCCCAGATGAGCGAGGAGATGACGCCGGGTTCGTCGTCGACGGCCGCGCCCATCCGTGACCGCAGTGGGGCGGTGGTCGGGGCGGTCTCCATCGTGATTCGCACGACGGAGTCCTCTGCTCGCCAGAACGAGGCCGTCGTGCGCGTGGCCGCACGGGGCATCAGCCGCGCCCTCGGCTACCGCTCCGCCAGCGAGGAGGGTTTCCGCTGAACGGAAGGTCTGCCCCTACGGGGGTGGGCTGCAACGATACTGGCGATCATCCTCATCACCGTCGCTCAGGAAGAAACATTGTGCCCACTCTCTCCACCCGCGTCGCCATCATCGGCGCCGGCCCCGCTGGACTGCTCCTCGGCTGGTCGCTGCGCCAGGCCGGCATCGACTTCGTCATTGTCGAGAACAAGTCACGCGAGTACATTCTCGGCCGGGTTCGCGCCGGCGTTCTCGAACAGGGTGCCGTCGAGACCCTGCAGCGGCTGGGCGTAAGCGAGGGTGTCGACGCACGCGGGCTGGTGCATCACGGCATCTACCTGCAGTCACCTGGCCTTCGCCACCACGTCGATTTCAATGAACTCATCGGTCGCACGGTCACGGTGTACGGCCAGCAGGCGGTCGTGCGAGACCTCGAGGCCGCACACGATGCCGCGGGTTCTGCCGTCTTCTACGAGGCTGGCGACGTTGCGGTGCGCGGCATCGAGACGCGGTCGCCCTCGCTGACCTTCACGCACGACGGCTCTGACTACACGGTCGAGGCCGACTTCATCGTCGGTGCTGATGGGTTCCACGGCATCTCGCGGCCGGCCATTCCGAACAACCGCCTCACGGTCTTCGACAAGACCTACCCCTTCGCCTGGCTCGGCATCCTCGCAGACGTGGCACCGTCGACAGACGAGCTGATCTACGCCCTGCACCCCGACGGGTTCGCCATGCACTCGATGCGCTCGAACTCGGTCTCGCGCCTGTACATCCAGGTCGACCCGGGTGATGACATCTCGAACTGGCCCGATTCCCGCATCTGGGATGCCCTGCACACCCGCCTCGCCAGCGACGGCTGGGCGCTGAACGAGGGCCCCGTGACCGAGAAGTCGATCACCCCGATGCGCAGCTTCGTGGCGTCGACTCTCAACCATGGATCACTGTTCCTCGTCGGCGACTCTGGACACATCGTTCCGCCGACCGGCGCCAAGGGCCTCAACTCAGCCATCTCCGACGTGACGCAGCTGAGTGCAGCGATCGTCACCCACTATGCCGATGATTCAGCGCTGCTGAGCTCGTACAGCGACACCGCACTGGTCCGCCAGTGGAAGGTGCAACAGTTCTCCCAGTGGATGACCGACCTCCTACACGTTCGCCCCGGCACCGGTGACGAGGCGGCGTTCGACTACCGCAGCCAACTGGGCCGGCTCGACTACGTCACCCACTCGCTGTACGCCCAGCGTTCGCTGGCAGAGCAGTACACCGGCCTGCCGCTGGGCTGATTCGTCCACGAACCCACACTCCACGATGCATCACCCAGAGAAAGTCGGCCCCCAGATGTCTGAAACCCTGGCCAGCCAGAACGAGATCAACGCCGAGATGGCGGCGATCAGCTCCGAAGCCCAGGCTGCCCGCCAGGACGGCGGCCAGCCCGAGCTCCATCCGCGCCGCGGTTATGCGCCCTACCGCAGCTCGGTGCTCCGGCACCCCACGCACGCCCTCGTCAAGGCCGACCCCGAGGAGATCGAGCGCACCTCTCCGGCGTTTGGCCACACCGACGTCGACTCGTACGAGAGCGACCTCACCATCCAGCACAGCGGCGAACCCCTCGGCGAACGGATCATCGTCACCGGCAAGGTGCTCGACGGCGAAGGGCGCCCGGTTCGAAACCAGTTGATGGAGATCTGGCAGGCGAACTCCTCCGGTCGGTACGTGCACAAGCGCGACCAGCACCCGGCGCCACTCGACCCCAACTTCACCGGGGTCGGCCGCGTGATCACGGGCGACGACGGCAGCTACCAGCTCACCACCATCAAACCAGGCCCCTACCCCTGGAAGAATCACCTCAACGCGTGGCGACCCGCGCACATCCACTTCTCGCTCTTCGGCACGGCATTCACCCAGCGACTCATCACGCAGATGTACTTCCCGGGCGACCCCCTGTTCGCCCTCGACCCGATCTACCAGTCGATCGTCGACCCAGCAGCTCGTGAACGCCTGGTCTCGAGCTACGATCACGACGTCACGAAACCGGAGTGGGCCACTGGCTACCGATGGAACATCGTGCTGACCGGCCCGAAATCCACGTGGATGGAGCAGGATGATGACCATGAGTGAATTCGCGCAGACGGAGTTCGTGCAGACCCCGTCGCAGACCGTGGGCCCGTTCTACGGATTCGCCCTTCCCTACGAGGGTGGCCCCGAACTCGTCAATACGGCTCACCCGGCAGCTATCCGGCTGCACGGCCGCGTCATCGACGGTGCCGGCGTCGGCCTGCAGGACGCCCTCGTCGAGATCTGGCAGCCCGATGAGAACGGCCAGATCAGCCGCGAACTCGGTGCCCATGAGCCCGACGGCTACACCTTCACCGGGTTCGGCCGTGCCGCGACGACGCGCGCGGGTGACTTCACCTTCACCACTGTTAAGCCGGGTTCCGTCGGGGGTGGGGCACCGTACGTCTTGATCACGGTCTTCGCCCGTGGGCTGCTGCACCATCTCTTCACCCGCGCCTATTTCGTCGATGTCTCGGCTCTCGAGGCACTCGCCGAGACCGACGCCGTGGTGAAGAGCGTGCCGGCCGACCGCCGCTCGACCCTGGTGGCCGTGGCAGACGGCCCCACGTCGTACCGCTTCGATGTGCGGCTGCAGGGTGAGGGCGAAACGGTCTTCCTGGACTTCGATGCCTGAGCTGCTCGACCCTCTGGGTGCCGACGGCATCGCAGAATCGCTCCTCGGTGACGGGGCCTGGCTTCAGGCGATGGTCGCCGCCGAGGTTGCGCTCAGCCGGGCACTGGTCACCGCAGGCCTCGCACCCGCATGGATGCTCGGGGTCGCCGACTCCCTGGCCGACACCTCGGCCCTCGATCTCGCCACCCTTGCCGTGGCAGGCCGCTCGGGCGGCAACCCCGTCATCCCGCTGGTCGCGGCCCTCGCGACCCGTGCAGAGACGCTCCACGCCGGCGCCTCCGACCATGTGCACGTCGGGGCCACCAGCCAGGACATCATCGACACCGCCACCATGATCGTCGCTGCCACCACGCTCGAGGCCACGCTCGAGTCGCTCGAGTCGCTTGCGGGTTCGCTCGCTGCACTCGCCGAAACGCATCGGGCCACACCCCAGGCCGGCCGCACCCTCGGCCAGCACGCCTCGCCCACCACGTTCGGTTTCGTCGTCGCCGGTTGGCTCGACGCGGTGTGCACGGTCATCCTGAGCGTGATGGATGCCCGGCAGAGGCTACCCGCCTCGCTCGGGGGTGCCGTCGGTACCCTGGCTGTGCTCACCGACGCGGCCGCGACACGTCAGCCCGGGCATCCGGAATCGACGAGTGTCGAACGAGTGCTCTCGGCGTACGCTGCAGAACTCGGGCTCGTCGCGCCGGTCATCAGCTGGCACAGCGACCGGTTGCCGGTCGTCGAACTCGGTTCGATTCTGGCAGCGGCCACCGGCGTCGTCGCCAGCATCGCGATGAACGTCGCCGAGTTGTCGCGCACCGAGATCGGTGAACTGTCTGAAGGTCTGGCCGAAGGCGAGGGTGGCTCGTCTGCCATGCCGCACAAACGCAACCCCGTCAGCTCTGTGCTGGTCGTCTCGGCCGGAAAGCAGGCGCCGGGGCTGTTGTCGACCCTCTACGGGAGTCTGCTCGCTGAAGACCAGCGCGCCATCGGTGGCTGGCACGCCGAATGGCAGACCCTTCGCGCCCTCGAACGGCTTGCGCTCACGAGCACGCAGGCGGCGGCTGGGCTGGTGGCGAACCTGCGCGTCGACGCCCGCCGGATGCGCGAGAACCTCGCGCTGACGCACGGGCTGCTGTACTCCGAACGGGCCTCTGCCACACTGGCCGGGATGCTCGGCAAGACGGAGGCGTTCGCCCTTGTGAAGGCGGCATCCGCGCTTGTCTCTCCCGTTTCGCCGCTCAGCACGGTTCTTGATGAACAGCTGGCCGCTGCCGGCCACAGTGACGACGTACGGACTGCTCTCGCTCGTGTTTTCGACCCTGACGCCCCCATCGGCCAGACCGGCGCGGCGATCGACGCGGTGCTCACGCGATACCGTGGGATTGCCCGAAAGAAGGAGTCCCTGTGACCGTTCCCCAGCTGCGCTGCACCGTCCAGCCCGTCTCGAGTGGGGCGCCGAACGCCGAACTGCTTGTGCTCGGCCCGTCCCTGGGTACGACGACCTCGCTCTGGCAGCCGCTGTTGGCCGAGTTGAGCGCGAACTTCCGTGTTCTCCGCTTCGACCTGCCCGGCCACGGGGCGAGCCCGCGCACCCGCGAGCCCTTCACGATGGCCGAGCTCGCCGAAGGCGTTCTCGCCCTGGTCGACGCGGTCGGAGGCGGGGCGTTCCACTACGCCGGCGTGTCGATGGGTGGTGCAATCGGCCTGCAACTTGCGGTCGACCACGCCGATCGACTTCGAAGCCTCGCTGTGATCTGCTCCGGGCCGAAGATCGGTACCGCCGACGGCTGGGATGCCCGCGCCTCCCAGGTCCGGGCCAGTGGCACTGCGTCGCTGGTCGCCTCGAGCGCCGAACGCTGGTTCGCTCCCGGTTCGCTCGAACGAAGCCCGTCATTCACTGCCCGCGCCCTCACCGAGCTGCTCGACGTCGACGACGAGTCGTACGCCCTCTGCTGCGGAGCGCTCGCCCTGTTCGATGTGCGCGACCGTCTTGTGGGTATCACCACACCCGCACTCTGCATCGCCGGTGCCGCCGACGCCGTCACTACTCCCGAGATGCTCGGGCAGCTGGCCGAGGCGATCCATGCCCCTCTCGTCATCATCGACGACGCCGGCCACCTGCCCACGCTCGAACGCCCCGCGGTTGTCAGAACGGCGCTGCTCGGGCTCGTGGAACACGTGCGTCCCTGGCTGCCCCGCGGTGCCACGGCGGCCGAGACCTATGATTCGGGAATGATCGTGAGGCGCGAGGTGCTGGGCGACGCCCACGTCGACGCGGCGAACGCGAAGATCACGCCAGAGACGGCCGACTTCCAGGACTTCATCACCCGGTACGCCTGGGGGGAGATCTGGTCACGCCCGGGCCTCGACCGCCGCACGCGCAGTTTTCTGACGCTCGCCTGCCTTGCGACAGGGGGGCACGAGGCAGAGCTGCGGATGCACGTGCGAGCCGCCCTGACGAATGGACTCAGCCGCGCGGAGATCTCCGAGGCCCTGATGCACACCGCCGTCTACGCCGGGGTGCCGGCTGCAAACTCGGCGTTGGCCGCGGCCCGTGAGGTCTTCGCCGCCCTCGACGAACCGGCCGGGGCCGGCGGCTGATCGTCGGCATTGCGCAGACGGTGCCCCCGGGCATCCGGACCTGACGTTCGATCAGTGGATCAGACGGCCGAGGGGATGACCAGCACCTTGCACGAGTCCCCAGACAACAGTTCGAGCGCGTGGTCGAATTCTTCGAGCGTCACCCTGTGCGTGATGAAGGCGTCGAGGTCGAGGCGGCCTTCTGCCACCAGGGCGACGAGCAGGTCCCAGGTCGACCAGAGTCGTCTGCCGAACGAGCCGACCATGGTGATGCCCCGGCGGTTCAGGTACTCACCCATGTCGAGCTCGACGGGTGCGTTACCGAAACCGACGGAGACGTAGGTGCCGGCCTTGCGCAGGGCGTTGATCGCCGTGCCGAAGCCGGAGGGGTGACCGGAGGCCTCGAACGCGACATCGAAACCGCCGCGGTTGCCTGAGAGATCGAGGATCGCCTGGCTGGCGTTCTCGCTGGGTTCGAGTGCCACGGCGCCCCGGCTCTCGGCGAAGGCCCGGCGCCAGGGGTTCGGTTCGACAACAACGACCTTCGCGGCCCCGCCGAGCTTGGCCAGCTCGGCGATGAAGAGCCCGACGGGCCCCGCGCCGGTGATGACGACGCGTTTGCCGAGCATCGGCTCACCGGTCGACTGCAGTGCATGCATGGCGACTCCGGCCGGCTCGAGGAGCGCTGCTGCCTCGAGGGGGAATCCCTGGGGGAGCTTGTAGGCCGCACTCGCCGAAACCGTGCAGAACTCGGCGAAGAGCCCGTCGACATGAAGGCCGAGCAACTGCATCCGGTCACAGATGTGCGCGTTGCCGATCGAGCACTGGTAGCAGTCGAAGCAGGCGATGTGGGAGTCGAGCGCAACGTCGTCACCCGGCTTGAACGAGGTCACCCCTTCTCCGACTTCGACGACAGTGCCGGATCCCTCATGGCCCATGGTGACCGGGAGCTTCAGGTTGAAGGCCTGGGCAGCGGGCGTGTATCTCGCGATTCCGAGGTCTGTGCCGCACACCGAGGCTGCGGCGACAGCGATCTTGATCTGACCGGGCAGAGGATGAGCGGATTCGGGCAGGTTCTTCACGAAGGTGACGCCCGGGGTGGGAGTCTCTTTTCTGATGGCTTTCATGACGTCATTCTCTGTGTGGGGGATGGTGGATCGAGTAGAGCGAGCGCGACGCGGAACGCGCGTAGCGTTCGAATCTCAGATGGGGTTCACGCCGACCGTGAGGCCACCGCAGACGTAGAGCACCTGGCCGGTGACGAATCCGGCCCGGTCGTCGAGAAAGAACCCTGCGGCGTGAGCGATGTCTTCAGGTTCTCCGAGCCGGCCGACGGGCACCGATTCGATGATCTTCTTCGTGCGGGGCGAATCGGCGGGGTTGGCCTTCATGAAGAGGTCGGTGGCAATAGGTCCGGGGCCGATCGCATTCACCGTGATTCCTCGCTGGCCCAGTTCCAGGGCCCAGACCCGGGTCAGGCCGATCAGTCCGGCCTTGGCGGCCGCGTACGCTGTGCGCAACTCTTTTCCGAGCGCTGCCCGTGACGACATGTTGACGATGCGGCCGAACCCGGCCTCGGTCATGCCGGGCAGAACCGCCTGGGCGCACTGCACCGCGCATCGCAGATTGAGTGAGAACGAGGCATCGAGGTCAGCGAGGGACTGCTCCTCCAGCGGTGCCGGGAAGACGGCTCCGACGTTGTTGACCAGCCGGGTGATCGGGCCGCCCGACAGGGCATCCTCCAACGCGGTCGCTGTGCTCCCGGGGTCAGAAAGGTCGGCCACAATCGAGCGGCCCACGTCTGAGGCCGAGCGGTCGATCACGACCACCTCCCAGCCCATGCTCTGCCCGTGGAGGGCGATTGCGCGCCCGATTCCCGATGCGCCGCCGGTAACCAATAGACGATCCGCCATGGATCAACTCCGTTTCTTCTGCCGTAGTGAAGCACCATCGCTTGTAGTGAAGCATCATCGCTTGGCAGAGAGTCAGTCGCCTCGCTGGTGATCGCGGGGCTGCGAGTGCAAGGACATCACGACTTTCTTGCCCTGTCCATTACCAATCATGCAGTCATTGATAGCACCAGGGGCATAATTGGGCACAGCCAGGCCGCGCGAAAAGGAGATCGATCATGGAACTGCGAGACATCGAAGCGTTCGTCGCTGTTGCCGAAGAACTGCACTTCGGGCGCGCTGCGGCTCGATTGCGCATCTCGCAACCGCCGCTCAGCAACCGGATCCGACAGCTCGAAGCGGATCTCAAAGTCCAATTGTTCGTGCGCAACACCCGCAATGTGACGCTGACAGACGCCGGTGCGCGGCTGCTCATCCCCGCGCTCAAAGTGCTGAACCAGCTGAACCTGACCCGGGCGGCGGCCGAGTCGATCAGAACGGGCGAGGAGGGTCGCGTGCGGCTCGGCTTCGCCGGTGCCTCGAGCCAGCGGTCGCTCCCGCTCCTGAGCCGTGCGGTCCGCCTCGCTCACCCGGGCATCGAACTCGAGCTCCAGTCGCAGACCTACGTGTACACGGCGATCGAGAAGCTGGTCGCAGGTTCCCTCGATCTGGCCTTCTCGCGCCTCCCCTCCAACCACCCCCAACTCGAATCGCGGGTGATCGAAGTCGAGGAGATCATCTGCGCCGTACCCGACAGTCACCCGCTGGCCCAGCAGGGAGAGGTACGTCTGTCTGACCTCCGGAACGAAGACTTCGTCAGCCTTCCCGAAGACCAGGGGTCCATCCTGCAGGCGACTATGTTCGCCCTCTGCGTCACGGCAGGCTTCCGGCCCCGGCTCACGCAGATCGCTCCGGACTCCGCCACTGTGCTCGCACTTGTCGCCGCCGGCGTCGGCGTGACGATCACCCTGAGCTCCGTGACGCCGGCGCAGAACGTCGGCGTCGCCTACCTGCCGATCATCGACGCGGAACCCAACCACATGTTCGCCACGCTCGCCTGGAGGAAGGATGACCAGTCTCCTGCCCTTCGAAAGGTGCTCGCTATCTCGGAGCAGGCTCTGCCCACGCCTGATCTTTCCGAATTCAAGAACAATCCTTTCATGATTGGTATTGGACTCGAATAGATACCGCGATTTAGAGTCGACCATCGGGACGAACCGCCAGGTGTCCCGCATCCCACTTCAATGGAGAGGTCACTCAATGGCTCGGACAATCGAGGGCGCGCCGCCCGAAATCGAAACCCGCATCTACCGCAAGATGACCGTCAAGATCTTGCCGGTCGTCATGCTCGGCATGTTCATCTCGTACATCGACCGGGCGAACCTCGGCGTCATAGCGGCACCCCTGTCGAAGGACCTGGGGCTCACCGCAGCGTCGTTCGGCCTTGCTGCGGGCTTCTTCTACATCGGTTACCTCCTCTGCGAGATTCCGTCGAACATGTTCCTCGCCAAGGTCGGCGCACGCATCTGGCTCGGCCGCATCATGGTCAGCTGGGGGCTCGTGACCATCGCGATGGCGTTCATGCAGAACGATGTCAGCCTGTACGTGCTGAGATTCCTGCTCGGTGTCGCCGAAGCCGGGTACTCGCCGGGTGTGGCCCTGTTCCTGGCACTGTGGTGCCCACGTCACCTCCTGCCGAAGGCCTATTCGCTGCTGAACCTGGCCGTTCCGGTGGCACTCTGCATCGGCTCGGTCGTGACGGCATCGTTGCTGCTGCTCGACGGTGTCGGCGGAATCGCCGGCTGGCGCTGGGTCTTCATCATCGAGGGCATCCCCGCCATCGCCCTGGGTATCTACATCTTCATCAAACTGCCGTCCAAGCCGGCCAAAGCGGCCTGGCTCGACGACGAAGAAAAGGCCTACCTTGCCGCAAACGTCGTGCAGACCGAGGGTTCGGCCGGCCACGAACTGAAGCAGATCCCCGCGGCTCTTCGTCGACCGTCGGTGTGGGTCTTCGCCTTCACGTACTTCAGTATGCTCATCGGCTTCTGGTCGATCACCTACTTCCTGCCGACGATCGTCAAAGACCAGTTCAAGCTCAATGTGGTGGCGTCGGGTTTCATTGCCGCCATTCCGTGGGCGTTCTCGGCCATCGTCATGTTCGTCGTCCTGCGGAGCATCGCTCGCACCGGTGACCGGAAGTGGCACCTCACGGGTCTCATGGCTGCCGCCGCAATCGGCCTGGGAATCGGTGTGGCCTCAGGGAACCCCGTGCTCGCCCTGGTGGGCATCAGCATTGCTGCAGCAGGATTCTTCGGAGTGCTGTCGACCTTCCAGGCGGCGGTCGCCCAGGTCTACGCCGGAGCCCTGGCTGCGGTCTCGATCGCGCTGGTGAACTCGGTCGGCAACGTCAGCGGACTCGTGGGCCCCTACATCCTCGGCCTGTTCAAAGACTCGACCGGGTCCACCAACGGTGGGCTTCTCATCATGGCCGGGTTCTTCGCCATCGCAGCGATCCTGGTCTACCTGATCATCGGATGGGCCGACCGCCAGGGCATCGACCAGGGCGGTCGACCTCGACGCGCCGCTGCGACAGACTTCCGGTCCGGCGCAGCGACCTCTGTCTGATCCCACTCACAGGCACCTCCCGTAACGTCACCCAAGGAGCACACATGTCGATCACTTCCCCGTCGTTCGCCGACGAGGCCCTCGACCCCTCGGCGCACCGACCTGCGTCGGTGGAATCGAAGATCGTGGCCGTCCGCGCGATTCCCTACGCGATTCCGTACAGCAAGCCGCTGCACTTCGCCAGCGGGTCGATCGACGTGGCCGACAATGTGCTCGTGGAGGTCGAGACCGAGGACGGCATCGTCGGCTTCGCAGAGGCCCCGCCCCGCCCCTATACCTATGGTGAGACCCAGGAGTCGATCGTCGCGGCGATCGATCGCCTGTTCGCTCCTGCAGTCGTCGGGTTGGCGCTGTCTGACCGTGAGAAGGTTCGGGTGCGCCTGGAGCGAACGGTGGGCAACCCCACGGCGAAGTCGGCGATCGACATGGCGATGTGGGATGCGATCGGGAAGACGTTCAACACGCCCGTCCACAAGCTCCTCGGCGGACATGCCGACGGTCTGCGCGTCAGTCACATGTTGGGCTTCGACCCGCCGGCATCGGTAGCGGAACAGGCCCTGGTGCTTCGCGACGAACTCGGTGTGACCAGCTTCAAGATCAAGGTCGGTCGTCGACCGATCCGTCTCGACGTGGCCGTGTGCCAGGCCGTGAGGGATGCCCTCGGCCCTGAGGCTGAGATCTACATCGACGGCAACCGTGGCTGGTCGGCAGCAGAATCGGCGGAGGCACTCCGAATGCTCGCCGATGTCGGGCTGTCGCGTGTCGAAGAGCTCTGCCCCGCTGACGACATCCTGTCGCGCCGCTGGCTGGTCGCCCAGTGCACCGTGCCCTTCGTGGCCGACGAGAGTGTCGCGACACCGGCGAACGTCACCCGCGAGATACTGTCGGGTGCGGCCACAGCGATCAGTATCAAGACGGCGCGCACCGGATTCTCCGACTCCCTGCGCGTCTCGCATCTCGCAGAAGGGCTGGGGGTCGAGGTCGTGATCGGCAACCAGATCGACGGCCACATCGGCACCATCTGCTCGCTGGCCTTCGGCGCATCACAGGCGTCGACCTCACGCCACGCGGCCGAGCTGTCGAACTACCTGGACATGGCTGATCACCTGCTCACTGAGCCCTTGCGTATCGCAGACGGTGAAATGCGTGTCCTGCCGGGCGCCGGCCTCGGAATCGAGATCGACCCCGAGAAGCTCGCCCGCTACCGAACCGACAACTGAACCAGTCTGCATCCGGCTGGCACGACTCACCTCGCACAACCACCCCACAAGACCAGTTACACCCCACAAGAAAGGACAGGCAATGGCCTATCTCCGACTCCACCACGTCAACGTCACTTCTGACGACATGAGCATCCTCACGGAGTTCTACGGCAACGCGCTCGGCTTGCCGCTGCTTCCGTCGCCGCCCATGATCGCGACCTCGGCCAGCGAGACGACCGACGGCGATGCCGCCTGGGACAACAGCGCCAAGTTCTACGAAGCCGGCGACCCCACCGAGCTCCAGATCCACGCCACGCAGCGCCAGCCCTACCTGGCAGCCCAGGAGGGCCACTCGGTCAACCCGCTCATCCAGGGGCACTTCGCCTTCCGTACCGATGACATCGAGGCCATCAAGGCCCGTCTCACCGAGCACGGCGTTCCGTTCGACGACTGGGGAATCTGGTCGGTCAAGGGCTGGCACCAGATCTTCTTCACCGACCCGGCGGGCAACATGATCGAGATCCACCAGGTCGTCTCCGACTCCGCCGCCCCGGCCGAATCGGCCGAGTAGGCAGCCCGCGCGAAGCGGACCGAAGCGAACCATGATGAACGCCCCCTTTCCGAGCTACGCCGAACTCCAGCAGCGCTCCGGCGTCTGCCGGGGTACGGCGTGGGGGGTGTTCGGTGATGACGATCAACTCGGCACCCTGAATCACCTGACCCCCGAGCGCGTGAAGCGGTCGATTGCCTCAGTGCGGGAGGGCCTGCGATTCACCCTGAATCTCAGGCTTGATGCCTTCGAGCCACCGCTCATCGCCCACCGCGGTTCGCCAGAACACCATGTGTTCGGGCTCAACGAGTTCCACCGGGATGATCGGATCGACAATCTCTTCACCCAGGCGTCGACCCAGATCGACGGCCTGCGGCACTTCGCTCACCCCGACCACGGCTTCTACAACGGCTTCGACGCAACAACGATTGTGAAGGGCACACCCGAGCTGGGCATCCAGAATGTCGCCGAGCAGGGGATCGTCGGGCGGGGCATCGTGGTTGACGTCGGTCGCTATCGTGACTTCCTGGGCATGCCGATCGACCAGTCGTCAAACGAGCAGATCACCGTGTCGACCCTCGACGAGGCTCTCGAATGGCAGGGCACCTCTCTCGAATCGGGCGACATCCTGTTGCTGCGGTTCGGCTGGCTCGACCACATGAAACGACTGGGCTCCGCACGGCCGGCGCTGCTCCAGAGCCCGGGCCTCGCCCAGCTCGACGAGACGGCGGCCTGGCTCTGGGACAAGCAGCTCGCCATGGTGGCGGCCGACAACATCGCGCTCGAAGCGTGGCCTGCCACCGGCTCGCCGCTCACGACGACGGCGGAGCAGACCGGGTTGTTGCCCGAATCGAGCCACACCGGCATGCTGCACCGCATCCTGATTCCCCTGCTCGGCCTGACGATCGGGGAACTCTGGGATCTCGATCGCCTTGCCGAGGCCTGCGCTCAACGAAACCGGTACGACGTGCTCCTCTTCGCCGAACCCCTCACCATCTTCGGCGGGGTGGGAAGTCCTGCCAACGCCATTGCCGTCATCTGACGGCGACCCGAACACTGAAGGAAGAAACATCGTGCAGATCACAGACGAAGTCGTCGTTGTCAGCGGAGGCGGCTCAGGCATCGGGCTCGAGTGTGCGAAGCAGGCCTCCCGTCGGGGAGCCTCTGTCGTTCTGGTCGACATCAGCCTGGATGCCGCCAAGCGCGGGCTGGGCGAACTCGTTCCAGGCCGTCATCTCGCTCTCGGTGCCGATGTGACCGATCGCCCCGCCATGAACGAAGTGCTGGACTTCGCAGCCGCCGAACTGGGCGGGCTCACATCGGTGATTGCGGCCGCCGGGATCGTCTGCCGGGTTCCGCTGGCAGAGGTCGATCCTGCGGAGTTCGCCAATGTCTTCGCCGTGAACGTGTTCGGAATGCAGAACACCATCGCCGCAGCGGCACCCCACCTCAAGAAGACGGGTCGACCCGGGGCGATCGTCGCGCTTGGCAGCGTCGCAGCGAACACCGGGGGCGGGCTCATGGGCAGCGGTGTGTACGCGGCATCGAAGGGCGCCGTGGTGGGCCTCATCCGCGGATACGCACGCGAACTGGCACCGTGGGGCATCCGCGCCAACGTCGTGGCGCCTGCCGCCACAGAGACTCCCATGACCCTTGCCCTCAGCGACGACGAGCGCAGTCGCATTGCCGGCATGTCCCTGATCGGCAGGCTCTGCACTCCCGACGAGATCGCCTCGACCGTGAACTTCCTTCTCTCTGAGGGTTCGGGTGCGATCACCGGCCAGGTCATCCAGCCCAACGGGGGCGTCTACTTCAACTGACGGCCCACTTCACGCGGAACATTCGGTTCGCAGCCGTTCGCGGGAACCTCTCAGAGCCGGGCGATGGTCTCGATGTCGTCGAGGAAGTCCGCGGCGACATCGGCCGAGACGGTGGCGCGCGTGGCACCGATTGCCTCGAGGTAGTCGGCGGTGACTGGGCCGGTGGCGGTGGCGTTCGGGCCGCCCTCGTAGATCGCCTTCTCGAGGGCGCTCTGGGAGGCCTTGCGCGCCGAGTACTCGATGTCAGCGGGTGAGAAGCCATCGGTCTCTGCCACGAGGGCTGCGATGTCGACGCTCGCCTGGGCAGGAATGTACCGCTGCCAGATCGAGTGCCGGGCGGCGCTGTCGGGCAGCCCGATCGGAATCACGTAGTCGAAGCGGCCATGCCGCAGAAAGGCGGAGTCGAGAGCCCTGATGAAGTTTGTCGCACACACCAGCAGTCGGTCGGGCTGATCTCTGAAAGCGGGGATGATCTTCAGCAGTTCGTTCGTCACACCCTGCAGTGCCGAAGGGGGTTCGCCGCCGCGCTGGGCGGCGATCTCCTCGACCTCGTCGATGAAGACCACCGCGTGTTCGAGTTCGGCGATCTTGAGGAAGGTCTCGCGGAGCGCGCCGGCCAGGCCCTTCGGGTCGGAGGCGAGGCGCGACGGAAAGACTTCGACGAACGACCACTCCAGACGCGAGGCGATCGCGCGCGCGAAAGTGGTCTTGCCGGTGCCGGGAGGGCCGAACAGAACGACCGCACGCGGGGGCACCACCCCGAACTGTTCGGCGAGCTCGGGCTTGGCCAGCGGCATCACCAGTCTGCGCTCGAGCAGTTCCTTCTCCTGTTGCATGCCGCCGATGCCGTCCCAGAGGCCGCGCGGCAGAATCCGGCCGCCGAGCTCGGCGAGAGTGCCGAGCTCTTTGCGCTGCACGGGAATCTCCCGCTCGAAGTAGCGGAGGTTCTTCTGGATCTCGAAACCCTGGTCGACGAAGGCATCCACCCTCATGGCGGTGTCGGGCAGGAGGGCAGACAACTTCGAAAGCCCTCTCGGCGTCATCTGCTTCTCGAGCGCTGCGAGCAGCGCACTGCCGATGCCCTTGCCCTGCCAGCTCGCGGTGGTCGAGAGAAAGACGATCCAGCCCTGGGCGTGGGCTGCGCGTCCGACGGCAGCGCCGATCACCACGTCGTCGTGCACCGCGACGACGGCGTTGTCCTCCTGGCACGAGGCGAGCACTTCGGAAAGCGCATAGACGGGCTCGACCTGTGATGCCCGCAACTCCTCCCACAGGTGGAGGATGCCGTCGACGTCGTCGGGGTGAAAATCGCGAATTCGGTACGAGACCATGGCCACATGCTATCCAGAACAGAGGTGAGTACGTCTGCGTATACATTGAGCCGAAAAGAGTTGCAAAATGGCTGCTTCAGGGCGCATACTGGGCATGCTTGTATACATAGAGGTGAGGGCGGGTGACATGCGAGCGAGTGATCGAGCCTATGCCGTTCTTCGCGGCGAGATCGTCGACTGGCGCCTCGCCCCCGGTACCGTGCTGGCTGAAGTCGAGCAGTCGACGCGCATCGGCGTCTCACGTACCCCGTTGAGGCATGCCCTCAGCCGCCTGGTCGCCGATGGGCTTGTCGAGCCGCAGGGGGCTCGAGGGCTCGTGGTCGCCGGCGTCTCTGCTGAGAACGTCGTCTCGCTCTTCGAGCTGCGCCAGGCCCTCGAGCAGCAATCGGCGGCCCTTGCGGCGCGCAGGCGCTCGGTCGAACCCTTCGCAGTTCTACAGTCTGCACTGCGAACAGCACCTGTCATCCTCGGTGACCCGAGCGCTGACCGCCAGGAGTACTACGACATCGTCTCCCGTTTCGACCACGAGATCGACGTCGCCATCGACAGCCCGTACCTGGTCGCCGCGCTCGATGGCGTGCGCACCCATCTGGCGCGCATCCGCCGCCTGTCGAGCGACAACCCGGCCAGGCTGCTTGAAGCGGCAAAGGAACACCTCGCGATCGTCGACGCGATCATCGACGGCGACGCGCAACTGGCAGCGCACGCCACCCATGTTCACCTGCACCGCAGCCAGCAGGTCATTCTCGCCTCGCTCGCCGATGCTGTCGGCGGCCGTTCTCACGCGACGCGGCCCGACGCCCGGGCGGCATCGAGCCTCCAGCCGACTTCCAACGCCCAGCCGACTTTCAACGCCCAAGCAGCTTTCGACCACCAACCAGAAGGAACACCCTCCCTATGAAGACTCTTGACGTTCGGGTGCACCCGAGCTCCGAAAACCTCCCGGCAAGCGAGCAGCTCGCCTATACGATCGCCCAGGTCGCCGCTGACCCGGTGGCCGTGACCGACGAGGTCGTCGAAATGGTGATCAACCGGGTGATCGACAATGCCTCAGTCGCCACGGCCTCCCTCGCCCGCGGCCCCATCATCGCGGCCCGCGCCCAGGCCCAGGCACACCCCTACGCTCCGGGCTCCACGGTCTTCGGCGTCGACGGCCGCTACAGCCCCGAGTGGGCGGCATGGGCGAACGGCGTCGCCGTGCGGGAGCTCGACTACCACGACACCTTCCTGGCGGCAGAGTACTCCCACCCCGGCGACAACATCCCGCCCATCCTCGCCGTCGCCCAGCACACCCAGAAGAGCGGTCACGACCTCGTGCGCGGCATCGCCACCGGCTACGAGATCCAGATCGACCTCGTGAAGGCGATCAGCCTGCACGCGCACAAGATCGACCACGTGGCGCACCTCGGCCCGAGCGCCGCCGCCGGCATCGGCACCCTGCTCGGCCTCGACGTCGAAACGATCTTCCAGTCCATCGGCCAGGCGCTGCACACCACCACGGCCACCCGGCAGTCCCGCAAGGGCGAGATCTCCACCTGGAAGGCCTACGCCCCGGCCTTCGCCGGCAAGATGGCGGTCGAGGCCGTCGACCGTGCCATGCGCGGCCAGACCAGCCCGACTCCGATCTACGAAGGCGAAGACGGCGTGATCGCATGGATGCTCGACGGCCCCACTGCGCAGTACGACGTCACCCTGCCCGCCCCCGGCGAGGCGAAGCGGGCCATTCTCGACAGCTACACCAAAGAGCATTCCGCTGAGTACCAGGCCCAGGCGTGGATCGACCTCGCACGCAAGCTCCACAATCAACACGCGGTAGCGAACGATGATGACATCGTCAGCATCGTCATCCACACCTCGCACCACACGCACTACGTGATCGGTTCTGGGGCGAACGACCCGCAGAAGTACGACCCGCTGGCGAGCCGTGAGACGCTCGACCATTCGGTGCCGTTCATCTTCGCCGTCGCCTACCAGGACGGCGAGTGGAACCACGAACGTTCCTACTCGCGGGAGCGCGCGACCAGGCCTGACACGGTCGCCCTCTGGAACAAGATCACCACGCAGGAAGACGCCGAGTGGACGCGCCGCTACCACTCGAACGACCCCGCAGAGAAGGCCTTCGGGGGCCGTGTCGAGATCACTTTGAAAGACGGAACGCGCATCGTCGACGAGATCGCGGTCGCCGACGCGCACCCGCTCGGTGCCCGTCCGTTCGAACGTGCCGACTACATCAAGAAATTCCGCACGCTGGCGGCCCACGCCCTCGATGAAGCAGAGATCGAGCGCTTTCTCGACGTGGCCCAGCGACTGCCCTCGCTCAGTGCGGCAGAGCTCGGCGGTCTCACCGTCACCGCCCGCCCCGGGTTCTTCGACGGCATCACTGCACCGAAGGGACTCTTCTGATGTTGTATTCCGAGAAGACTCCCGCCCAGAAGAGAGCCGACTTTCGCGCGGCGCTCGCCTCAGGCACGCTGCAGAAGATGCCCGGCGCCTTCAACCCGCTGAGCGCCAGGCTCATCCAAAACAAGGGCTTCGACGGCGTCTACATCTCCGGCGCCGTGATCGCTGCCGACCTGGGCCTGCCCGACATCGGCCTGACCACGCTCACCGAGGTCGCTCTGAGGGCCCGGCAGATCAGCCGCATGACCGACCTGCCGACGCTCGTCGACGCAGACACGGGATTCGGTGAACCGATGAACGTGGCCCGCACGGTGCAGGAGCTCGAAGATGCCGGCGTCTCGGGCCTGCACATCGAAGACCAGATCAACCCGAAACGCTGCGGCCACCTCGACGGCAAGGCGGTGGTCGACACCGACACTGCGATCAAACGGATCAACGCTGCCGTCAGTGCCCGCCGTGACCCGAACCTGCTGATCATGGCGCGCACCGACATCCGTGCCGTCGAAGGGCTCGCCGTCGCGATCGACCGCATGAAGGCGCTCGTCGACGCCGGAGCAGACGCGATCTTCCCCGAGGCGATGGCCGACCTCGGCGAGTTCGAGGCGGTTCGCACGGCGATCGACGTGCCTGTGCTTGCCAACATGACCGAGTTCGGCAAGAGTGAGCTCTTCACCACAGACCAGCTCGCGGGCGTGGGCATCAACCTCGTGATCTACCCGGTCAGCCTGCTGCGCCTCGCCATGGGGGCCGCCGAGAGAGGGCTCGAGACGATCCTCGCCGAGGGCTCGCTGCAGCCCGAGGTGAAGAACATGCAGACCCGCGCCCGCCTCTACGAACTGCTCGACTATTCGGCATACAACACCTTCGACACCAGCATCTTCAACTTCCAGGTACCACAAGGCAAGGGAGCCTCATGACCGACTCACAGATCCACAAGGGCCTCGCCGGCGTCGTCGTCGACTACACCGCCGTCTCGAAGGTCAACCCCGAGACCAATTCGCTGCTCTACCGGGGGTACCCCGTTCAGGAGCTGGCAGCGAAGTGCTCCTTCGAGGAGGTCGCCTACTTGCTCTGGCACGGCGAGCTCCCCGATTCGGGGCAGCTCTCCGATTTCCAGGCCGTAGAACGCTCGTACCGCACGCTCGATGACAACGTCAAACGAGTCGTCGATGATCTGCCGCTCACCGCTCACCCGATGGATGTGCTTCGCACCGCTGTCTCCGTCATCGGCGCGAATGACGGGCAGGCAGACGTGTCGACCCCCGAGGCCAACCTCGCCAAGTCGATCGCTCTGCTCGGCAAGATCCCGGCCATCGTCGCCTACGACCAGCGCCGGCGTCGCCGGCAGCCGATCGTCGAGCCGAGGGACGACCTCGGGTACAGCGCGAACTTCCTCTACATGACGTTCGGCGAGGTGCCCGCGCAGGTCGTCGTCGATGCCTTCGACGTCTCGATGATCCTGTACGCCGAGCACTCGTTCAACGCGTCGACCTTCACGGCTCGTGTCGTGACGAGCACGCTCTCCGATCTGTACTCCGCCGTCGTCGCTGCGATCGGCGCTCTCAAGGGCCCGCTGCACGGCGGGGCGAACGAGGCCGTCATGCACGTCTTCGACGAGATCGGAGAGGCGGCGAAAGCCGAGGAGTGGCTGAACACCGCGCTCGCCGAGAAGCGCAAGATCATGGGCTTCGGCCACCGCGTCTACAAGAACGGCGACTCGCGGGTGCCCACGATGAAGGCCGCCCTCGATACGCTCGTCGCGGAATACGAGGCACAGGATCTCGCCGAGTTGTACGACGCACTCGAGTCCTCGATGACCTCGAGGAAGAGCATCCTGCCGAACCTCGACTACCCGTCTGGCCCGGCGTATCACCTGATGGGCTTCGACACCCTCACCTTCACGCCGCTCTTCGTGGCGAGTCGGGTGACCGGCTGGACGGCCCACATCATGGAACAGCTCGCCTCCAACGCGCTGATCCGCCCACTGAGCCTGTACAACGGGCCAGAGGAGCGCCACCTGCCCTGATCCGCTGTGCTTTCAGGGCTTCCGGATGATCGACCGAGACGAGAGGCGAGACCGTGAGGCGTGCCGTGGCTGACCTCGACGTGCTCGACTGTGACGTGGGCCTCACCGGCCTGACGGGCGTGCAGCGCGCCCAGGCCGTCTTCGGAATCAGCTCGGTGCGCCTCGACATCATCACCGCCCTGCTCTCGGGGTGTGAGCTGAGCGACGCGGCACTGATGGAACGCTTCAGCCTCACTCGCAACGGCATCCGCCGTCACTTGAAGGTGCTCGAGTCAGAGGGAATCATCGTCGGCCGGCACACCACCCACCCGCGGGGTGCCGGACCGATCACCTACTGGCGGGCCGACCCCGACGAACTGCTGATGCTGGTCGATGAGCTGCGGAGCGCCATTCTGAACAGCTGACGCGTGACGAAACCAGTATGCTCTGGCCATGACGATCTCCGAGCCCGCCGCCCCCACTGAGCCGCCTGCGCCTGACGTCGAAGCCGGGGCTCGTGCCGGCGCGAAGTGGTGGCAGAGCCGCCGGGTCTGGGTCACGGTGGCCGGCGGTGCGGTGATCGCCCTCGTGGCAGGGCTCGCCGGGGGGTTCATCGCCACGAATGCGCGGAGTGCCTCGGTCTGCGATGCCAGGGCGGTCGCGAACGATGTTCTTCCGAGCATCGTCACCATCAGCATCCAGGGCGCCAGCGGGGGAGGGGTCGGCACGGGCGAGATCCTCACCAGCGACGGCTACATCGTCACCAACAATCACGTCATCTCTGACGCGGCGCAGGGCGGAACCATTACCGTCCTGTACAACAGTGGCGAGGCAGACACCGCGGCGCTCGTCGGGCGCGACCCGGTCTCAGACCTGGCTGTTCTGAAGGTCACGCGCGACCAGAAGCTGCCGACGATCTCAATCGGAGATTCGTCGTCCGTGGCCGTCGGTCAGCCCGTCGTGGCACTCGGTGCGCCCCTTGGCCTGTCGAGCACGGTGACAGCGGGAATCGTGAGTGCCCTCGGGCGCAACGTCACCGTGCCGAGCGATGGCGACACCACCACGACGCTTGCCGGGGCGATCCAGACCGACGCGGCGATCAACCCGGGCAACTCGGGCGGCGCGCTTGTGAGCTGCGACGGTTCACTCGTGGGCATCAACACCGCGATCGCCTCCGTGCCGAATGCTGTCGGCCAGGCAGGAGGCGGCAGCGTCGGCATCGGGTTCGCCGTGCCGGTGAACCTCGCGAATGGCATCGTCAAACAGCTCATCGCGACTGGAACCGCGGTGTACCCGTGGTTCGGGGTCGAGGTCTCGCTCATCCCGCCGGCCGTCGCGCAGCGGTTCGGAGTCGAGTCGGGCCTCTTTGTCGAATCCGTGGTGCGAGGCGGCCCGGTTGCGACCGCGGGGCTCCAGGTCGGTGACATCATCACGCGTATCGACGGGCAGCCGGCGATCAACAGCGACGTGATCACGCGGGTCACCCTGGCCAAGCAGATCGGCGACGTCGTCGACGTCACGTACGTTCGAGACGGCACTGAGGCGCAGACCCAGGTGACGCTTGGCGCGCCCCCAACCGCCGGTTGACCGAGCCGTATCGAAACGGTTCTGTCGCTGAGGGTTTCGATACGCCTGCGACGTCGTCGCGGGCTACTCAACCGGCGTGTGGGCCCGCCGGTTGAGTTGGCCGCAGGCCGTATCGAAACCCCCACGCGATCGTTTACCTCCGCGTTGAATCGGTGGCGTAATGTTCGCCCGTGACAACTTCTGCAGAGCCCTCGCTCGCCCGGAGGCTCGGGCTCACCGACGCCGTGTTCATCGGGCTCGGTTCGATGATCGGGGCCGGGATCTTCGCCGCGTTCACCCCGGCCGCACAGGCCGCGGGAGCCGGCCTGCTCGTCGGGCTCGTGGTCGCCGCGATCGTCGCCTTCTGCAATGCGACCTCGTCGGCCCAACTCGCGGCCGCGTTCCCCACCTCCGGCGGAACCTACGTCTACGGCCGCGAGCAGCTCGGGCCCTGGTGGGGGTTCCTGGCCGGGTGGAGCTTCATCATCGGCAAGACGGCGAGCTGCGCAGCGATGGCCATCACTTTCGCGGCCTACGCCGCCCCGGCGGGCTGGGAGAAGCCCGTCGCGCTGCTCGCCGTGATCGGCCTTGCCGCCGTGAACTACCGCGGGGTCACACGCACCGCGTCACTGACCCGCATCGTCGTCGTCGTAGTGCTCATCGTGCTCGCGATCGTCGTGGCGGCCGGGTTCAGCACAGGGCTTCCCGCCGCCGGCGCTGTCGACTCCGCCGGTCTCCTCGCGCACGGGTGGTACGGCATCCTGCAGTCCGGCGGCCTGCTGTTCTTCGCCTTCGCAGGGTACGCCCGCATCGCGACCATGGGGGAGGAGGTGCGCGATCCCGCGCGCACCATTCCGCGCGCAATAACCATCGCCCTCAGCGCGGCCGTGCTGATCTATGCCGTCATCGCGGTCGTCGTTCTGGGTGCCCTCGGGCCTGCCGGTGTCGCTTCGTCGACGGCCCCGCTTGCCGACACGGTCGCGCTGAGCGGATGGTCATGGGCCGTGCCCCTGGTTCGAATCGGCGCAGCTGTGGCGTCGCTCGGCGCTCTGCTGGCACTCATCGCGGGCATCGGCCGCACCACGCTGGCGATGGCCCGCGAGGGTGATGTGCCGCGCTGGCTCTCTGCCGTGCATCCGAAATTCGCCGTACCGCACCGCGCAGAGGTCACGCTCGCTGTCGTCGTGTGTCTTCTGGTGCTCACAGTGGACTTACGCGCGGCCATCTCGTTCTCGTCGTTCGGCGTGCTCGTCTACTACTTCGTCGCAAACCTCGCCGCGTTCACACAGGCGAGGGATCAGCGTCGGTACCCGCGTGTGCTGCAGCTGCTGGGCCTGGCCGGATGCACGGCTCTCGTCGTCACGCTGCCCCTCACCGGCATCGTGGTCGGCATCGGCGTGCTGGCGATCGGGGTCGCCTACCGGCTGGTCGTCAGAGCAGCAGCACGTCGACGTGAAGTGGCGCGCAGAAATCGATGAGCCAGTCAAGATCACACCCGACGATGCCGAAGACGCGGCCGTAGTCTGCCGAAACGCTGAAGTCGTCGGCCGTCACCCGGCCTCCGAAGAACGAAAATGACCGGTCGCTGTTGCAGCGATGGCTCATGTATTCGATGCCGTCGAAGCCAGCGTCGTACGCCGCCTCGGCCCACCGGACTGTGGCCGGATAGTCCGCGGCCTCCGTCGCTGTCAGCTGGGAGGCTTCGATCTTCAGTGCTCGAAGCCCGGTGCCCAGAAACGACGCCAGCTTCAATTCTCGTCGAGTCGTCAATTTCGATGCCACGGAGCTTCGATAACTCCGAGGGAGCACGTTGCCGCCGCGTACCGGAACATCGTGCAGCAGAGTTTCGCAGACTGCTGCCTGTTCACTCTCTGCCGCATACAACGTGGCGATGGGAGGCTCGCCGAAGAAGGCGAACCGAGTCGCGCCGCCAACGCCGGGGTTGAATACGTTCCCCAGTCGCGAGTTGTGATGCACGCGATAGAGAGCGGTTCCCTCGGGGAGTGAGGACTCGCGAGGGCGAAATGGAACCGGGGGCGCAGGCGTCACCATTCGACGGTGGAGGCCCGTCGTGCGACAGCGAGGAGCTGTTCGACCGAATCGAGGTGATCAACAGGGCGGTCGCCGCGAAGGTATCCCGACGGTGAGCAAAGCCAGAGCACGACTTCTTCTTCGGCCCAGCTGTTCTCTCTCGCTAGTTCGACGAGAGGTGAGATAACGGGCTTGATGCGCCGGGAGGAACTGTCGAACTGGAACCCGGGGTACAGGAATGCATTGAGGCGTCGCACGCCGAGTAGGCGTCCCCCCACGCGTAGCTGTGATGCCAGCGCACGATTTGCCGCACGCGACGACAGCATCTCTGCCACCTCTGTGCTGGAGAGCAGCCCGAATTCCACCTCGATGTCTCGCCAGACGTTCTCGGTGGCCTGCAGTGCCCGCGCTACGGCCGGTGAAGTGGTGCCCGGCAGGGTGACCAACGCAGGCGCCAGAGCAGAGATGCCCTGGCGAGCGTGAACGATGTCCTCGACGAGGGTGGCGGTCGCCGACGCGCCGAGCCCCGTGAACCCCTTTTGCAAGCTTTCAAAGAGGTCGGCGATGCGCTGGTCGACAAACGGGCCCGTGTTTCCATCAGCGGGTTCTTCGGCTGATGAAGGCGCTGCGGTCATGCCGGCGAGATGCACGGGAGGGGCGGCGAGGGAGTAACCGACGCGAGGCGACTTTCGTTTCATACGATCCATAATATCGTAGGTATCGCACAAAGTCGAGAGGGCCTCAGAGAGCCTGGCCAAGGGTGAGACCGAGCAGCGCGGCGAGCACCGAGAGCACGAGCATCCCGACGCCGTTCATGAGGGCTGGTGCCCAGCGCCTCTGTTGCACGAGGCGTACGGTCTCGAAGCTGGCTGTGCTGAAGGTGGTGTAGCCGCCCATGAGCCCGGTGCCCAGAATGAAGAAGAACTCCTGCGGCACGAGATTCCCGAGCGTGAGTCCCGTGATCAGGCCGAGGATGAGGGAGCCTGACACGTTGATGATGGTGGTGCCGAGCGGGTACGCGCCCGTGAACCGGCTCTTGACGAAGCCGTCGAGCCAGAAGCGCAGTGCCGCACCGAGTCCGCCGGCGAGCGAGAGCAGGGCGAAGGTCAAGGGGGTCACCGGCCCACCGCCGTGCCGGAGATGCCGGGTCCGTTGCCGCCGCCGTCGCCGTTGTCCTGGTCGGGGTTGCCGACCGGATCGAGACGACGGCGGTGCCGGTTCGCAGCGACAACGATTCCGAGGAATGTCGCAACCGCGCCGACGAGAAGGGTCGCCACGGCATAGAGCGCCGCCGCCGCCGGTCGCCCATTCACGAAAAGCAGTGCCGTACCCGTTGCCAGGGTGCTGTAGGTGGTGAACCCGCCGAGCACGCCGGTGCCGAGCAGCAGCCGGAGTCGTCGGCGTCGCCCTTCGTCTGGTCCGCTGCGGCTCAGGGTCTCGAGAAGCGCGCCGAGAAGGAACGCGCCGACGACGTTGATGCCCAGAATGACCAGGGCGACACCGTTCAGGTCGGGCACGACCAGACTGAGCAGTTCGCGCAGGGCCGTTCCGACCGTGCCGCCGACGATGACGATGACGGCATAGCGCCAGCGCAGGTGGATCGGTTTGGCTGCCCGCCTGTCGCTGGCAGGAACGAGACTCGGGTCACCGACCGCCGGTTCGCCCGATTCGGCCTCGACGAGGTCGGAGTCGACCGGCAGCTCGGCGAACTCGTCGCCGAACGAGTCGGCAGGTTCGCCGTGCGCGTCGGGTTCCTCGGGTTCGCCGTGTGCGTTCACCAGTCGATCAAACCACAGTCGCGGTCAGCATTTCGGTTTCGAAACCGCTGAGCCCACGACCGCGACAACAGATCCGAGCGTCGCACCGCCCACGACATCCGAAGCCCAGTGCGCTCCGACCAGTAGGCGCGTGGCGGCGACGGCCGCGGCCAGCGGATACAGCACGAAGCCCATCCACGGCAGCTCCAGCGTGACTCCCGTTGCGAAGGCGAAGGCGCTCGCCGAGTGCCCAGACGGAAAGGAGGGTGATGCCGGATGATCGGCCAGACGCCTCGCCTGCTGCACGGTGTCGAGCGGGGGTCGGGGCCCGCCGAGCATCCGTTTCACCACCAGGTTGGCCGTCGCGCTCGCCGCCAGCAGAGACAGGCTGCCCCGAACGGCAGCACGTCGGTGACCGGTCAACGCGAGCACGGCGGCAATGCTGAACCAGAGCACCCCTTTGTTGGCGAATGTCGAGAGCCCCACGCCCGCGCGGTCGAGCACCGGATGCCCGTGCTGCCCGTTCACCGCACGAGCAACCCGCTCGTCTCCCCGTCGCACCCACGCTGGCGGTTGGCGCTCGTGCGGGTTCAGCGGAGGCTCTTCTCGAAGCAGAGTGAGAACGGAATGGCGGTTGCATACGGTTCGTAGAGCGGAATCGGTGTGTAGCCGATCTTCTCGTAGAGCGCGACGGCCTCGGGCTGGCGATCGCCGGTCTGCAGAATGAGCCGGGCCGCGCCCTCCGCCCGGGCGATGTTCTCGAGTTCGAGCATCAGCGCGCTGCCCACGCCGCGGCCGCGCTGGTCACCTGTGACGATGACGCGTTTGACCTCCCAGTCGCCCCGCAGTATCCGCAGCACGGCGTGGCCGATCGGCGTGCCGTCGTGGTCGATGACCAGAACCGTGGCGCGAACGTCTTCGGGGTGCACTGCGAGGGCGGCGAGCGTGAGCGCTTCGATCGGTTCGCCGTCGACGGAGTACCGGGCGTTCATCTCCTCGTCCATCGTGGCTCGAAGCGAGACGGCACGAGGGTCGGCGTAGTCGACGCGCTCGAACGAGAAGGGGTGTGCATCGTTCGAAGTCATGCTTCAAGATTAGGGTGTGACTCCATCTGACGCGGATTCTGCCGATGCCGATGCCGCGCTTGCAGCAACGGCTGCGACGCCTGCCGCGCTGACGGGTCTCGATACCCTGGCCCGGCACGCCATCGCCCTGATGGTTCCCGGACAACGGGTCTTGCTGGGTATCACGGGTAGCCCGGGGGCCGGCAAGACGACGCTCGCCATCTCGCTTGCGGCGCGTGTCGTCGAGCTGCTGGCCGCTGAGGCGGCTGAGGCCGGCAGGGCGGGCGATGCTGCTGACGCTGGCGAGGCTGGCGGGCAGGCGCACCGCGGTACAGCCGTGCACCTGCCGATGGACGGCTACCACCTCGCCAACGCCACCCTCGACCGTCTCGGCACCCACGACCGCAAGGGTGCCATCGACACCTTCGACGGCTGGGGTTTCGTTGCCCTGCTGAACCGGCTGCGGGTCGAACTCGACCACACCGTCTATGCGCCCAGCTTCGATCGCTCGGTCGACGAGGGCGTCGCGGGCGAGATCGCCGTGACTCCGGATGCCCGGCTCGTCATCGTCGAAGGCAACTACCTGCTCGTCGACCAGTCGCCGTGGTCATCCGTGGCTGGCCTGCTCGCCGAGAGCTGGTTCTGCGAGACCAACGATGAGGAACGCCTCCGTCGCCTCGTCGCCCGCCACGAGCGCCACGGGCGTAGTCCCGAGGCGGCCGAGGCATGGGCCAGCACGGTCGACGGTGCGAACGCGATTCTCATCGAGGCGTCGCGGCCGCGGGCCACGATCGTCGTTTCGGGCGTGGATGCGTCGATCATCCGGAGCGCTGGCTGACTGCCGCACCCACCGGGCTGCTGGCCGGCCGCGCTTCGCACCTGCCGCGCACACCTGCTCCTGGCTGCGCGCACCTCGTTCGCCCGCCACGAAACAGTCCACACGCCCTTCCGCGTGCACGCTGCACGTTCTCGGGCGCCAGGACTGTTCCGTGGCGGGCTCGAACGCGCCCCCGCGTCAGTTCGAGATGAGCCAGAACACCGCGCCCTGGGGGTCGGTGACGCCGGCCATGCGGCCAACCCCTCCGGCGTCGAAGGCCGGCTGCGTCACCGAGCCGCCGAGTGCGAGCACCTTCTCGACCGAGGCATCGACATCGTCGACCGCGAAGTAGATGTTCCACGCGTTCCGGGAGTCGACGCCAGTTGTCGCGACGGCCCCGGCGATGCTCTTGTCGTCGACAAAGAACTGGGTGTAGTCGCCCAGGCCCTCGGCCTCTTCGGTTTCGCTGCGCATGCCGGCAACGGCTTCGTAGAAGGGCAGTGTCGACGCGACGTCGCTCGAGCGCAGTTCGTTCCAGACCACTGCACCCGGCTCGTTGACAACAGCTGAGCCGATGTGGCCGGTGGTCTGCCAGAGGCCGATGGCGGCACCGGAGGGGTCGAGCAGCGACCCGATGCGCCCGGAGCCCGGAATCTCGTCGACCGGCCTGACCAGGGTTCCGCCGGCTTGGACGGCACGTGCCGCTGCCGCATCGGCGTCGTCGACCGCGAGGTAGGTGTTCCAGTGCACGTCGGTCTCACTGGAGACTTCGAAGTCCTGCATGAGACCTGCGACGTTCTTGCCGTGCAGCGTCGACATGTAGTAGGTGAGCCCGGCTTCTGGCGGCCCCATCGGATAGGCGTCGTACTGCCAAGCGAACAGCGAACTGTAGAAATCACGGGCGGCAACGATATCGGTGGTGACCAGGTCCACCCAGCACGGGGTGCCCTGCAGGTAACTCTCGACAATGGCCATGGTGTTACTCCCAATCGCAATTGCGAAGCTGTGGTGCTTCGCCGAGCCATGCTCGCATCCAGTATGAACTCCTGTGCACCTGTTGAAAAGGGGTCTTCGTCGGCACGCCGCAGCAAACGCCGTCCACTCGTTCGTCCACACGCATGGCCACGTGCACGCTGCACGCGCCACCGCGCGTGGACGAATGGGTGGCGCGCCCGCGCCGGCGAGCGAGCGCGCCCGGCCGTCAGTTCACGACGTGCTCGAAGACGATGCTCGTGCGGGTCGACGCCACAGAGGGGTGCGCCGACAGGTTCGCCACGACGAACTCGCGCAGGTGGTCGCTGTCTCGCGTGGCCACGTGAATGACGAAGTCTTCGGCTCCGCCAAGGAAGAAGAGCTGGAGCACCTCCGTTCGGCTGCCGATGTCGTCGCTGAAAGCGGTGATGCTCTGCCTCGCGCCCGACTTGATGCTCACGCTGATGAGGGCCTGCAGCGACAGGCCGAGGGCCCCCGGCGCGACCCGTGCGGTGTACCCGGTGATCACGCCGCGATCTTCGAGCGACCTCACCCGCGTGATGCACGTCGACTGCGCCACACCCACCAGCTCGGCGAGACGGCTGTTGGGCATCCGTGCATTCGCCTTCAGTAGCTCGACCAACTGGGTGTCGATGTCATCGAGCGGGCCGGATGACCGTGGATTCTTCGAACTAACCATCGTCTGGCCCGGCTCTCGTTGCAGTTTGCGCGGCCGAAGAGAACTTTGCCGCAGTATCCACTGATTTTACCTGCCCGAAACGAGTATCTTGCGAAAATTGGATCACTATTCTGGCCGCGCACTGCTGAGCAACGGAGACGATCATGCGAGTTGGCATTCCCACCGAGATCAAGAACAACGAGAAGCGCGTCGCTGCGACTCCCGCCGGCGTGCATGAGCTCGTGCGCCGTGGTCACGAGGTCGTCGTGCAGAGCGGAGCGGGGCTCGGCTCGCGCATCAGCGATGCCGACTACGTGACGGCCGGTGCGACGATTCTCGACACGGCAGATGCGGTGTGGGCGAGCGCTGACCTGCTGCTGAAGGTCAAGGAACCGATCGCCTCGGAGTACCCCCGCATGCGCGCTGGCCAGGTGCTGTTCACCTACCTGCACCTCGCCGCCTCGCGGGAGTGCACCGATGCCCTGATCGCCTCGGGCACCACGGCCATCGCCTATGAGACCGTGCAGCTCGACAACCGCAGCCTGCCCCTGCTCTCGCCGATGAGCGAGGTCGCCGGGCGGCTGTCTGTACAGGTCGGCGGGTACCACCTGATGAGCGCTGCCGGCGGGCGCGGAGTGCTGCTTGGCGGTGTTCCCGGAACCCGCAAGGCCAAGGTCGTCGTCATCGGCGGGGGAGTTGCCGGCGAACACGCGGCTGCAGACGCCGTCGGAATGGGTGCCGATGTCACCGTGATCGACCTCTCCCTGCCTCGCCTGCGCCAGCTCGAGGCGCAGTTCGGCGGGCGCATCCAGACCCGCGCGTCGTCTGCCTACGAGATCGCTGCCCAGGTACGCGACGCCGACCTCGTCATCGGCTCCGTGCTCATCCCCGGTGCCCAAGCGCCCAAGCTCGTGACCGACGCGATGATCGCCGAGATGAAGCCCGGCTCGGTGCTCGTCGACATCGCCATCGACCAGGGTGGCTGCTTCGAAGGCTCCCACCCGACCACGCACGACGACCCCATCTTCCCCGTGCACAACAGCATCTTCTACTGCGTCGCCAACATGCCGGGTGCTGTGCCCGAAACCTCGACCACCGCTCTGACCAACGCGACACTGCCCTACGTGATCACTCTCGCCGAGAAGGGCTGGCAGAAGGCCATCGCCGACGACGAGGCGCTCGCCCGAGGCCTCAACGTGCACGCCGGACTGGTGACGAACGCCCTCGTCGCGTCGGCGCTGGGCCTGCCGTACACGGCTCCGCATGACGCGGCACTCGAGGTCGCCGCCGCCTGACCACCGGCGCCCGGCCTGCCTCAGGTGCTGAGGGGCCACCACGCGGGAAGCAGCTGGCGGTAGGCGTGAAGGAACGCCTCTGCGTCGCGGGGCTCGGGGGTGTCGAGCCAGGTGGCGATCGCCCCCACTGAACCGTCGGCGATGAATCGCGTTGCCATTTCGGTGAGCAGGATGGGCGACGTCTGTTCGGCTCGGCTGGAGTCTGCACGCTCGAGCGTGGCTCCGCTGTGGCCAGGAAGGGCTTCAACCGTGTCGTGGTCTTCGATTGTCACCGCCTGCAGGCTCACCAACAGGCGAATGGATGCTCCGAAGTGCGAACTGAGCATCGGGTGCAGGCTTGCAGAACCGCTCGTCTCATTGAGCCCGAGCGCGTAGACGCGTGCGTGCTCATCAACGTGGTGCAACACGGCGCGGGTGACCTCGGCCATCGCGGTGTCGGCCGTTTCTGCCGTCGCGTGCCGCAGGTGGCGCTCGCGGATCTCGTCGAGCTCCGTGCTCAGAACCAGCTCGAGCAGGCCCGAAGGAGACGTGGCGTGTTCATAGAACGTCGAACGGTTGACGCCGGCGAGAGCAGCTACTTCAGAGGCGGTGATCTCATCGCCCTGGCGCGATGCGGCCAGAGTCAGGATCGCCGTGCGGAGTTTCTCGCGTGATTTGAGTTGCCGAGCATCCATTTGTCAAGTTTACCCGACAACTGTCGGATAACGGGCGTACCATGGAGGTATTCATTCAGCACAGAAAGAAGTATGAAAATCATGGCTACCTATGATGTTGCAGGACGTTCCGCGATCGTGACGGGAGCCGGTTCGGGAATCGGGCGCGCGGTTGCCCTGGAGCTCGCCAAGAACGGCACGTCGGTGATTGTTTCGGATGTGCGGCTCGAGGGTGCGCGGGCGGTTGTCGACGAGATCCGCGCTGCCGGCGGCGTCGCCGAGGTTCTTGTGGGGGATGTGTCAGACCCGGCGTTCTCTGAAGCGAGCGTCGCGGCGGCGAATGCGCTGGCACCGCTTCGCATCGCGGTGAACAACGCAGGAATCGGCGGCGAGGCGGCTCCGATCGGCGAGTACTCGCTCGAGAGCTGGCGCAAGGTCATCGAGATCAACCTCAATGCCGTGTTCTATGGGCTCAAGTACCAGCTGCCGGCCATCGCTGCCAACGGTGGCGGGTCGATCGTCAACATGGCGTCAGTGCTCGGCAGCGTCGGCATTGCGTCGTCGTCGGCCTATGTCACCGCCAAGCACGGGCTGGTCGGGCTGACGAAGAACGCCGCGCTGGAGTATGGCGCGCGGAACGTGCGCACCAATGCCGTGGGCCCCGGCTTCATTCACACGCCACTCATCGATGCGAACCTCGACGCGGCCGCGCAGGAGTACCTCGCCTCGAAGCACGCGCTCGGTCGGCTTGGTAAGCCTGAAGAGGTCGCCGCCCTGGTTGCCTTCCTGGTGAGCGATGCTGCTTCGTTCATCTCGGGCAGCTATCACCTTGTTGACGGCGGGTACGCGGCGCAGTAACTCGCTTCGGAGGCTCCGCTTCGGGGTCGGTGACCGCTGCGTCACTGGCCCCCGCGGCGCCATGCTAAATTGATCACGTGGAGCCGCGAGGCACCGATGTGCGAGCAGCCGGCACTTTCGTGTAGTGTTGCTCCTTGTGTGAAAAACGTGTTTGATCACGCATGCGCCCGTAGCTCAGCTGGATAGAGCGTCTGACTACGGATCAGAAGGCCGGGGGTTCGAATCCCTCCGGGCGCACCACCGAAAACCCCCGCCTCGGCGGGGGTTTTCGTGGTTCAGTGCCGTGAATGCGCCGGGCAGGCCTGGCTCCTTCGCCATCGTGTAGGTCTGCGACGGTCGACGGCGTTCAGTTATTGTTCAAGCGGGCGCGCAGAGCATCGAGGGACTGTTGGGCGGCACGACGCACTTCTTTGTCGTGGTCGCGCAGCATGCGCTCGAGCGCATCGGCGCTGGCCGCGTCGCCGATTGCAGCGATCGCCCGTGCTGCGGCGGACCGAACGCGGGCGTGCTCGTCGGTGGTCAGCCGGGCGAAATCGTCCGGCGTGCCGAGGGAGCGTGTGGCGCACACTCTGGCCGCCATCTCGCGCACGCGCCACGACTGGTTGGTGAGCGCAGCCAGAACGGCCGGCGCAGCTGAGTCGTCCCAGACGTACAGAAGGGCACGGGCACCCCAGAGCTCGGGCCAGTACAGAGCCGGCGCTCCGGTCAGGATGCCTTCGGCGTGCGGGCCGCCGACGACACGCAGAAAGTCTTCGCCCTCGTATCCGCCGCGGAGGATCGAGCTGGCGCGACTCGCGACGCGAGACTCGCCGTCAAGCTTCACCTGCGCGTCGAGACGGGTCTCGAGAGAGTCGGTCGGGGTGGAGTGTGCATTGTGGTCTGCCATGGGTGAGACCAGACTAGTGCGTGCCTCTGAACGGGGCGCCGTCAGCGAGTGACGCGAATCGAAGCGAGGCGCAAGGCGGAAGGAGAGCTCCCATCGGCGGTGTGGGCGACGAGGAGATCGCGCAGATCACTGAGAGGTGCGATGCGCTGCAGGTGACACGTTGGCAGAAACGCCCAAACCTGCCTCGAGGACTCCTGCAGCTTCTTCCGATCCGTGTGACTTTCATCAGCCGGTAATGGCTACCCCCTCCCGAAAAGGGGTACCATAGCGATGGCAGTCAGCGCGGGGGATCTTTGCGCGGATCCGCTTGTGTTACATCTTGGGGGATTTCTGTGTCTGTACGACCACAAAAGTGGGCGATTGCGCTCGTCTTGGCGATCACCACGTCAGCGGTGCTTACTCCAGCTGTTGCCGGTGAGGCTCCGAGAGGTTTAGAGAGAATCATTCAGGTACCGCGCGCTGATGTACTTTCGACCATGACCATGACCATGACCATGACCACGACCACTGCCACGACTGCTCCGCTCTCGAAGGGCGTGGGTGCGTGGTATTTCCCAGGCGTGGGTTCGGCGTTGCCTGATTCCGGGGCTCGCTGGTATTACACATGGGTGCCGAAAGACAAATGGGTCTCGATCCCGAAGGGCATCGAGTATGTTCCGATGATCTGGGGTGCCGGCAACGTCAACAGCACCGACCTTGCCGCCGCGAAGGCGTCAGGTCACACGCTTCTGGGTTTCAATGAACCCGATGACGCGTACCAGTCGAACATGTCCGTAACGCAGGCACTGGACGCGTGGCCGAAGCTTCAGGCAACAGGTCTGACATTGGGCAGCCCAGCCACGGCGTACAACGCCGAGTTGGCAGGCTCGTGGCTTGATCAGTTCATGGCCGGGGCGAAGGCGCGAGGGTACCGCGTGGACTTCATCGCACTGCACTGGTATCGCTGGGATGGGTCGGTGACTAGCAGCGTGAGCAACCTCAAAAGCTTCCTCACAGCCGTGCACAACCGGTACGGGCTTCCCGTGTGGCTGACCGAATTCGCTGCCATCAACTTCACCGGAGGCACCCACTACGCGAGCGTCAGCACCCAGGCGGCGTTCCTGACGGCCGCCGCGAGCATGATGGCCAGCCTTCCGTTCGTGCAACGGTACGCGTGGTTCGCAATGCCCACCTGGACGCAAGCACCGACCGCCGCCCTCTACACGGACAACGCAAAAATCACCACCGTAGGCAAAGCATTCAAAGCCACACCCTAGCGTTTGCCCGTAGTTGGCCTGGATCGCGAAGCTGAAGCGTCTGTTCAAGTCGCCGACTTTCGTGATCGTTCGAGACTGTTACACGCGCCACGACAGGTGGGCCAGAGTCGCCAGAACGACCGGGAGAGCCGAGTCGTCCCAGACGTACAGCAGGGCGCGGCCCCGAGAGCTCGGGTCAGTGCAGAGCCCGCGCTCCGGCCAAGATGCCGTGGATGTGAGAGACGGGCACAACTCCAAGGAAGTCGTTGGTTTCGTATCCGCCTCGACCATCGACCAGGCGCGTCGCGCGACGTGAGCCTCCCTGTCTAGCTGCATCTGCGCGTCGAGACGCGCCTCGGGCGAGCTGGTCTGTGATGAGGGTGGTGCATTGTGATCGGCCAAAGGTGAGTTCAGACTAGCCATATCAACCGGCGCGATCGCTATACCCAGTCCGGAGCCGGTTCGAGGAGGAGGATTCCAGCGATGACCTTTCTGCCGAGTGAGTTCCATGCCGCGATGAACCGCGCACACGCGGGTGCGAGGGAGTGGATCGATTCGATACCGGGCAGGCGGGTCGCCCCCAGCGCGAACATCGACGAGATGCTTGCCGTGTTCAGGGGCCCGCTGCAGGAGCAGCCGACCGCCCCGGCCGACGTCGTCGACGAATTGGCGAGGCTCGCTGAGCCAGGGCTCATGGCCATGCCCTCCGGCCGGTTCTTCGGATGGGTCATCGGCGGCACGCTGCCCGCTTCGCTGGGCGCAGACTGGCTGGTGAGTTCCTGGGATCAGAACGCTGCAATGCGATATGCCTCGCCGGCGACCGCGGCGATCGAGCTGGTCGCGGGTGAATGGCTCGTCGACGTCCTGGGTCTGCCGCCCGGCTCCGAGGTGGGCTTCACCACCGGCGCGACAATGGCCAACTGGACGGGCCTGGCCGCAGCGAGGGCTTATCTGCTCGACCGGGTGGGCTGGGACGTGAACACCCAGGGCATGCAGGGCAGCCCACCGATATCCGTGCTCGCCGGTGCCGAAGGGCACACCTCTGTCGATCTCGCGCTACGGTATCTCGGCTTCGGTTCGCCGACCAGGGTGCCTGCCGACGAGCAGGGCCGAATACTCGTCGACGAGCTCAGGGTGGCTCTCCGCGCGAGCGAGAGCCCGGTCATCCTGTGCCTTCAGGCAGGCAATCTGCACTCGGGGGCCTTCGACCCGATGGCCGAGGCGATCACGCTCGCGCACGAGTATGGCGCGTGGGTTCATGTGGATGGTGCGTTCGGGCTGTGGGCAGCCGCAAGCCCGTCGCTCGCGCCGCAGCTGGCTGGTGTCGAGCGGGCCGATTCGTGGGCGACCGACGCGCACAAGACGCTCAACGTGCCCTACGACTGCGGTGTCGCGATCGTGGCTCACCCGGGAGCCGCGCGGGCAGCTCTCGGCACGCAGACCGCCTACCTGATGCGCGCGGAGGGAAACGCGCCCGACCCGATGGATCTGACCCCGGAGATGTCAAGACGGGCGCGCGGCGTTCCGGTCTGGGCGGCGCTGAAGCAGCTCGGCCGCTCCGGCCTGGCGAGCCTCGTCGACGGCCTGGTGTCGAACGCACAGGCGCTGGCGACTGAGCTTGCCACGCTGCCCGGGGTCTTGGTGCTCAACGAGGTGGTCTTCACGCAGGTGTGTCTGAGTTTCGGCTCCGACGACCGCACCCGCGAAGTGACGTCGAAGCTCATCGCCGACGGCGCGGTATGGATGTCCGGCTCACGCTGGCGCGGGCGCGACATACTCCGCATCTCTGTCAGCAACTGGTCGACCGATGCAGGTGATGTCGCCTTCTCGGTTGCGGCCGTACAACGGGCGATGCGCTGACGGCCGACGACAGTTGCCGCTGCAGACGCGCTCGTGAAAGTATGGGCCCGTGAAGACACCGGACGTACGTCGCTGGACAGGAATCTCGGCTCTCGCCGTCGCCGGATTTCTCGCGCTCGAGGTGCTGACCAAGTTGACCATCCCCGGTCGGCCCGAGCTGGATGCAGGGGATGCCCTGGTGCAGCACAGCAAGGACACCGCCGTACAGACCATCATCGTGATTCTCGCCGACACGTTCCTGATGGCATTCCTGATCGTCTTCTTTTCGTGCTTCCGGCAGTTGGTCACCGCAGTACGGCATGATCTCAGATGGATAGCGGACATCACTTTCGCGTCCGGAATCGTCTTCATCTCGGTCACCCTGGTGGGCGACTCGATGGATGGCGGCGCTGCCCTCGACGCGTTGGGTCTCGCCCCGGATCCCTCGGCCATTCGAACGCTGATCGTCGGGCACAGCATCATGTTCGGCTCGACCGGTGCCGTGCTCCTCGCGCTCTTCTCGGCGACTGCCGCCTACCTCACCTTCGCCTCGGGTGTTGTTCCGCGGTGGACAGGCATTCTCGCCTCCGCGACAGCCCTCTCGAACCTCGCCTGGGCTATCGTCGGTTTCAACGGCACATCGCCCAACCACTTCTTCGCCGTGGGCGGCATCGGGAACGCCCTGCTGGCCATCTTCCCGTGGCTCCTCTGGGTGGTCTGCGTCGGCATCACCACCATTCGCGGTGCCCGACACGGCATGTTGCGTTCGGGTGCACCGATCGGTGCCGCACCGGTTGTGGTCGATTAGAGACGAGGCATCAGGTGAGCGGCGATGATGCCGGTTCGTGGTTCCTGAGCCGGGCCGAGCGAGGAAACCTGGCCACAGAGGTGCATTCTGGTGCTGCCGGAGCGGCCTCATGGTCGCAGGGCAATCTCGTGCGCCCTCTCGTGCACGGGGCGAACTACTTCGCCCGTCTTCATGAGGAGTTGACAGCGCTCGGCGCCGGCGATCGGGTGTGGTTCACCGACTGGCGTGGTGATTCCGACGAGCGTCTGACGGCTGAAGGCCCGTCGATCGGTGACCTTCTCGCCAGGCTCGCCCGGTCGGGTGTCGAGGTTCGCGGACTCGTCTGGCGATCCCACGGCGAGCGCGTGTCGTCCCCGATCAGCGGCCGTTCGAACGAACTTCTGGGAAGGGAGATCAATGACGCCGGCGGAGAGGTGCTGCTCGACCAGCGGGTACGCCTGTTCGGTTCGCATCATCAGAAACTCTTCGTCATCCGGTATCGCGACGATCCCTCGAAAGACGTCGCTTTCGTCGGCGGGCTCGATCTCAGCCACAGTCGTCGGGACGACGCGGACCATGCGGGTGATCCGCAGGCTGTGACCATGGATCCGCGCTATGGCAGACGACCCCCGTGGCACGATGCGGCGCTCGAACTGCGGGGCCCGGTCGTTGCAGACCTGCTCGCCGTCTTCGCTGAACGATGGAATGATCCGCATCCACTCGACAAGCGCACCCCGTACCGGATGCTCGTGCAACGACTGGCTCACATGCCTCGCCATCCTCGGCCTCTCCCCGAGGCAGCGCCCCCGCCCCCGCCCGCCGGCCCGCATTCGGTCCAACTGTTGCGCACGTACGGGGTGAAACGACCACCCTTCCCGTTTGCACCCGAGGGGGAGCGCAGCGTGGCACGTGCCTACGCGAAGGCCTTCGCCAGGGCGCGCTCGCTGATCTACATCGAAGATCAATACCTGTGGTCGACGGAGGTCGCGGCTGCTCTCGCCGAGGCCCTGCAGCGCAGTGCCGATCTCACGGTGATCATCGTGGTGCCCCGCTACCCCGACTCGGACGGTCCTCTCACGGGTCCTCCGAAGAGGCTCGGGCAATTACGTGCTGTCGGGCTTCTTCACCGGGTCGCGCCCGGTCGGGTGGGCGTCTTCGACCTCGAGAACAGCGCCGGCACACCGATCTACGTGCACGCGAAGATCTGCATTGTCGACGACACCTGGATGACCTGCGGTTCGGACAACTTCAACCGACGTTCCTGGACCACCGACAGTGAGCTCACTTGCGCGGTTGTGGATGAATCAGGAGACAGTCGTGCGCAGTTCGGCGAGACCTCCGGGAGTGGTGCTGGGACCGGCTGGAGCGTCGCCGGGACGCTGGCGCGGGACCTGCGGGTGCAGCTCTGGTCCGAGCATCTCGGTGTGGATCGGGAGGACCCGTCTGTGCTCGATCCTGCCGCAGGCCTCGGGGTGTGGAATGCCGCGGCCGATGCACTCGACCAGTGGCACGAGTCGGGCCACTCAGGGCCGCGCCCTGAGAGCCGTGCGCGTCACCACCACATCGAACCGGTCACAGCCGCCCAGCGACTCTGGGCGGCTCCGGCCGGCCGCCTCATCGTCGACCCAGATGGGCGCCCTCGTCGGCTCAGGGGCACAGCCCAGTTCTAGTCCCGTCGGAAAGGTCTCGGGCTGGTTTTCGCGAGTCATTCATCGGGAGAGTCTCGATGGACCGACAGTGCCGAAGGTCACACGAGGAACTGTCGCCGGATTCGTTTGCGCGATCTGTTCAAATTCTGCACGCATCGCCAACTGGGCCGTCGGGCAAGAGAGTCTGGAGGTGTCGGATCTCCAGGTTGACGGGGACGAGGTGTTCAGAAATCGATATCTGCTGTCGCTGCTCGAGCGATACGACCTAGAGTGAATGTGGCAGCGCCGCCCAATGAAGCGAGGTTCGGTAATGGGACTCAAATTCGGTACCTTCATGGCTCCCTTCCACTGCCCTGCCGGCCAGAATCCGACCACCGCGTACCAGCGTGATCTGGAGATCATCCAGCACATGGATCGCCTCGGGTTCGACGAAGCCTGGATCGGCGAGCACCATTCTGCCGGCCAGGAGCTGATTCCCGACCCGATGGCGTTCATCGCCTGGCTCGCACCCCAGACGCGCGACATCAAGCTGGGCACGGGCGTTCTCTCACTGCCGTATCACAACCCCCTCTGGGTGGCCGATCGCGCATTGTTCCTCGACCGCCTGCTCCGAGGCCGCTTCATGCTGGGCATCGGCCCCGGTGCACTGCCGACGGATGCGACGATGGTCGGCATCACCCTCGAGGAACAACGCACTGCACTTGAAGACGACACGGATGTTCTGATGAGCATCCTGCGGGGTGAGAAGGTGACGGCGCGAACGAAACGCTACAACCTCGTCGACGCACACACACAGTTCGCGCCCTACAGCGACTTCGACATCGTGGTGGCCGCAATTGCCTCGCCAACCGGCCCGCGCGCCGCAGCCCGTCACGGCCTCGGGCTCATGTCGGTCGGTGCGACCGCCCAACGCGGGTTCGACGCCCTGGCGTTGCATTGGGATGTGATGGAGGAGCGCGCCCCCCGCTTCGGGCATGTTCCTGATCGTTCGAAATGGCGTCTGTGCGGACCGATGCATCTGGCAGAGACACGGGAGCAGGCCATCGAAGACGTCAAGTACGGTCTCGATGACTGGTCGGAGTACACGCAGCATGTTCTCGCGACCCCGCACTTCCGTGCTGTGGGTTCGACTTTCGAAGAGCGTGTGGAGTGGGTCAACGAGTCCGGACTGGGGGTGATCGGCACCGTTGACGATGCCATCGCCCAGATCGAACGACTGCAGAAGCAATCCGGCGGGTTCGGTTCGTACCTTCTCATCCACCACGAATGGGCACGGCACGCAGCGACCCTCAAGAGCTACGAGCTCTTTGCGGATCACGTGATTCCCCGGTTCCAGGGGAGCGCTGATCGCCTGGTGCAGGCGACCGAGTACGCCACCTCCCGGTGGGACGAGCTGGATGCCCCGCAGGCTGCAGCCATCCAGGCCGCGACCGACAGGTACGCCGCCGAACGCCTGGCTTCGCAGGCCTGAACCTCCTCTGAAACGACACAGGAGTCTCCTCATGATCACCCTCCAGCAGACGATCGATCGCGATCAACTCAGGCGTGCCTTCGGCTCGTTCCCGTCGGGAATAGCGGCGATCTGTGCCTACATCGACGGCAAGCCGGCGGGCATGGCTGCGAGTTCGTTCACGTGGGTATCGCTTGATCCGCCTCTCGTGTCTGTGTGCATCCAGAACGAATCGACCACGTGGCCGACCCTCCGGCAACGACCACGGCTTGGCTTGAGCGTTCTCTCCCAGTGGCACGACCAGGCCAGCAGGCAACTGTCGATCAAAGACGGAGACCGCTTCGCCGGGGTCGAGTGGGATGCAGGCCCCGACAACAGTGTGCTCATCCGGGGTGCCACAGCCTGGATGGAGGTGTCGATGTTTCAGGAGGTGCCTGCGGGAGACCATGTGATCGCCATCTTGCAGGTGCACCGATTCGACTGGGTTCCCAACACCCCGCCACTCGTCTATTACGGCAACAAGTTCCGCAAGATCAGCATGACCGCAGAAGAAGAGCTACACGCCACCGCAGAGCAGTGGTGATCATCCGCCACCCGGCGGATGCAGAACAGGAGAACAACAGATGTACAGAACTGTCGACCCGACGTCAGGCGAAGTCATTCGCGAATTCGCAGACCTGAGCGATGAGGAGGCGACGCACGCACTCGAGCGAGCCGATGCCGCCTATCGCAGCTGGTCCGCACTGCCGATTGGCGAACGCGCAGCGATAGTCGGGCAGATCGGGGCGCTCCATCGTGAGCGCACGGAGGAACTCGCCGAATTGATGACTCTCGAAATGGGCAAGCCGATCACGCAGTCCCGGGCCGAAGTGCAGCTCGCGGCGTCGATCTACGAGTACTACGGCCAGAAGGGCCCCGCCCTGCTCGCGGACGAGACGCTCGACATCGCGGGTGCCGGCGTAGCCATCGTGCGCACCGAACCCATCGGCGCCCTTCTGGGGGTCATGCCGTGGAACTTCCCGCTCTACCAGGTCGCCCGCTTTGTTGCTCCGAACCTCCTGCTCGGCAACACGATCCTGCTGAAGCACGCGAGCAACTGCCCGCAACTCTCCCTCGCCGTCGAGCAGATCGCGAGTGATGCCGGCGCCTCCAACGGTGAATATGCGAACGTCTTCGTCACCCACGGGCAGATCGAAGGAATCATCGCCAGCCCTCTCCTCCAGGGGGTCTCGCTGACGGGCTCCGAGAGTGCGGGTCGACGGATCGGCGGGTTGGCCGGCCAGAACCTGAAGAAGTGCGTACTCGAACTCGGCGGTTCAGACCCGCTGATCATCCTGCCCGGGGCTGACATCCCGCTGGCTGTCACTGCCGCCGCCACCGGGCGATTCTGGAACGCAGGCCAGGCGTGCACCTCGATGAAGCGCACGATCGTCTCCGAAGAGGTCTGGGATGATTTCTTCCCCCGCTTTCTCGAAGAAGCGTCGACCTGGCACACCGGAGACCCGAAGGATCCCGACACGAAGATGGGGCCGTTGTCGTCGCCCGGATCTCGCCGCGATGTAGCCGAGCTGGTCGATGACGCCGTGGCGAAGGGCGCGAAAGTGCATCTGGGCGGAACGATTCCTGAGGGTGATGGCGCCTACTATCCCGCCACTGTGCTCTCGGGAGTGACACCCGACATGCGTCTCTACCACGAGGAGATCTTCGGCCCGGTGGCCGTTGTGTACAAAGTCGCTTCGACAGATGCCGCGGTCGACCTGGCGAACGACTCGCCGTTCGGCCTGGGCAGTGCAGTCTTCGCCGGATCTGGAATCGAGGCGGACGAGGTTGCCGGTCGTCTGGAAGTCGGTATGGTCGGGGTGAACATGCTGATCAGGAGTGCCCCCGATCTGCCGTTCGGCGGCGTCAAGAACTCGGGCATCGGCCGGGAGCTGGGCCGCTTCGGTCTCGACGAGTTCGCCAACAAGAAACTCGTTCGTCGGGCGTGACGATGAGAGGGGTGCAGTGGCGGCGTGAAGCTGCGCTGCACCCCTCGATTCGGGCATCGATTCAGATCAGTCTTCGCTGAGGAAGTCCTCGAGCACAGCGTCGAAGGCGTTCGGATTCTGAAGGAAGGGGAAGTGCGAACTCGCAACCTCCGAAGGAAAGACGTGGAGCCGCGCACCGGGGATCGCGCTTGCAGTACTCGCCTGCGACCGACTGGAGACATGACTTCCTTCCGCGCCGATGACCAGTGTCGGCACGTCGATGCGAGGCAGCACGTCGCGCCAGTCCTGCACGGCGTGATCGAACAGGATCCGGCCGACGGCGTCTGCCGAGGAAAGGCGCATTCCCGTCACCAGAGTCTCGGCGACGACATCGTCGAGCTCACCGGTGTAGGTCCACGCGAGCGCGTCCGCGCTGATCGCGGCCGAATCGGAATTTCGCTGGCCGGCCACGGCCTGCTCGATCGTGGAGAGGTCCCACAGGGCTCCAGCATCGGCCTTCTCGTCATGTGACATCCAGGTCAGCAGTGCGATGGCAGATGGTTGGTCGACGATCACGAAGCGGCGCAGGAGCGAGGTGCCGAAGAGGTCGATGAACGACCACCAGACCGAGGCGCCCATCGACCAGCCGAATGCATCGAATCGATCCAGTTCGAGGTGTCCGACGAGATCTCTGACGTCGGCGGCAAAACGGGCGATCCGGTAGCCGTGCGGGGGTGTGGACGAAGACCCGTGCCCCCGGAAGTCCAGGGTGATGACTCGACGGCGGTCTTTCAGGCCGTCGAACTGGTGGTGGAACGCAAGCTGCGACTGGCCGAGCCCCGGGAGCATGACAAGCGGGATTCCGGGCCCGTCGTTGTCGCGGTAGCTCAGTTCGACTCCATCACTGGTGACGAACGAGTGGGTATCCCGTTCGGAGCCGCGATCGGCGCGCTCTGCAGAGACGGACGGTGACCTGTTCATGACGCTCCTTTGCGCAGACTCCTGCTGATCATCCAATAGTGCAGGGCGCAGCAGTTCGCGTCCAATATGGAATCGACAAGTATTGGTTCGCTTCCGGTCACAATAGGGACGATCTCGCGCGTCTGAAGTGTTCCTGGGCGCTCTCGTGCCACGACGACTGTGATCGTCTTCGTACCGCATGACGGGACGCACCTCAATGGAAGCATCGCCGAGCGTTCACACTGTGCTCACTGATCGACAACAAGGAGGACCTGTGAAAATTGGAGTCATCGGCGCCGGAGCCGTGGGTGCGGCCACGGTAACCTCGCTCATCCGGAGCGCCAGCAAACCCGACATCGTCATCATCGACCGTGACCGCAGCAAGGCAGTGGGCCTGGCCGTGGACATGACCACCGCGGCTGCAGTCTACTCATCCGCTCACATCGAATCCGGAGGATTCGACCAGCTCGCCGATGTCGACATCGTCGTTGTCACAGCTGGTGTCAACGAGAAGGCCGGCGGGGCGACCGACCGAACGGATGCTCGCGGTCGACTTGCTCTCATTCCCGCGAACGCCGAGATCTTTCGGGAGATCATCCCCCAGATCGTTTCGGTGGCCGGGGACGTGCCGCTGCTCATCGTGACTGACCCGCCGGATGCCCTGGCCGACCTTGCTCGAACCCTGGCCGGGCACGACCGCGTGGTCTCCACGGGCACGATCATCGACTCCTTGCGATTCCGCATCCGCATCGCGAGGGAGTTGAAGGTACGGACGGCTGATGTCGACGCCTATGTGCTCGGGGAGCACGGTACCTCTGCGGTGTTCGCATGGTCGACTGCACGGGTCGGTGGTGTTCCGGTGCTCGATCTGCTCAGCACGCCGAACACGTCTACAGCTGAGGTCATATCGAGGATTGAGACCGCAGTCAGATTCGGGAACATCGAGGTGATCGAGGGTATCGGGGCGAGTCAGCACGGAATCGGGGCCGTCGTCGGCCTCATCGTCGATGCCATGTTGCGAAACGAGAACGCAGTGTTGCCCGTCGCGTCTTTCATCGAGGAATTCGGTACGACGCTCGCGGTACCGTCGGTCCTGTCGAGCACAGGCGTCACCCGCACGCTCATCCCTCCGCTGTCCGCAGAGGAGCGCGCGGGACTCGAACGTAGCGCCGCGATCCTGCGGGACGCGCTTACAATGGAGGCCCGCTAGCGGCCAGCTGCCGTTCGTTCCCTGTTTCGCGAAGACACGGATGGTTTCTGGAGCGCGCCCGTCAGGGCGATGGCGGTCGTGATGACGGCCGGCGCGTATCGCTGGGCGATGGCCAGGTCGGTCGCGCCGGTCACCGAGACTGCTCCGACGACGGGGCCACCGGAGCCCGCGAAGACAGGTGCGCTGACACAGAACAGTCCGAGCCGCGATTCCTCCACGTCGTAGGCGACCCTGGCTCCGCGGACCCGCGCCAGCTCCTTGCGGAGTTCCGTCGGGTCGCAGATCGTCTGGGATGTCTGGGGCGTGAGCGGCCGCCCCAGTACATCGTCGACAAAAGCGGGGTCGCTGAAGGCGAGGATGGCCTTCCCGAGGGCAGTCGCATGCATTCTCGCCCTGCCGCCGACGCGTGAGTGCGGCACGCGGAGCGTTCGCGTAGTGATCTTCTCGATGTAGAGGATCTCATCGCCCTCCCGGATAGCCAGATTGCACGTCAGCTTGGTGGCTTCGTTCAACGCGTGTGCATACGGCAGTGCGATTTCGCGCAGGGTGCTCGACGCGGGTACGAGAGAGCCGAGTTCGAAGAGGCGCACACCGAGGGTTACTCCCCGTGGCCCCCGTTCCAGGGCCCCCCACGTGATGAGATCCAACACCAGCCGGTGGGTGGTCGATTTCGGAATGCCCGATCGCCGTGCCATTTCGCTGATGCTCAGAGGCTGTCTGGAGCTGTCGAAGAGGTCGAGGAGGGCCAGCCCCCGCGACAGTGAGGAAGCAGCTCCGTCACGATCGTCGTCCTGTTCTGCGGGACGCAGCATGGCGGGCCTCCTTGCCTCTCGGACATCATCGGAATGATTGCACACCTGGGAGGCAAAGTGAATACGAGCTCACTAGTGAACGAAACCGTGACCACCGTCGATGCTGATGTGGTTCTCGAGACGATTCGAGATGCGCTGCGAACCCACGGCGCTTCCGACGATGCCGCCGACGTACAGGCGAAGGCCTTGTTCGAGGCCGAACTCCGAGCGCATCCGTCCCACGGGGTAAGGCGACTCGCTGTCGTCGTCGAACGGATGCGGCGCGGCCTCATCGATGTTGATTCGACGCCGCTCCTGACGTGGGTCTCGCCGGCAGTGGTCAGAGTAGATGGGCAAGGCGGATTCGGCCCGGTGGTCATGAACCGGGCGATCGCTGCGACGATGCTCCGCGCCGATGAGACGGGCATCGCGATGGCGGTGATCGCAAATTCCAGCCACATCGGAATGCTGGCACCCTATGTCGAACGGATTGCCGAACGCGGGCAGATCGCCGTCGTCCTGACCACGAGTGAGGCGCTCGTGCATGCCTGGGGCGGTCGCGAGCCGATCGTCGGCACGAACCCGATAGGAATCGGAGTTCCGACAGGGGGCTCGCCCCTTGTTCTTGACATGTCGACCGCCGCCGTCTCGATGGGAAAGGTGATCGACTACGCAGCCACTAGCCGCCCGCTCGCCCCGGGGTGGGCAATCGACTCCGAGGGTGCTCCGACGACGAACGCCGGCGCAGCACTCGGAGGCGCGATCTCGCCCTTCGGAGGCGCAAAGGGCTATGCGCTCGGAATCACCCTCGAAGCCATGATCGGTTTTCTCACAACGACCTCATTCGGCACAGACATCGCAGGCACCCTCGATGTCGAACTGCCCTCGACGAAAGGTGACCTTCTCATCTGTATCAGTGCTGAACGACTGGGACTCCAGTCTTCACTTCCTCTGCTGGCCCGGTATCTCACGCAGGTGAGAGACAGCGGCTCAGAAAACGGCTCAGTCGATATTCCGGGTGACCGTGCCCGACGCACCAGAGAAGAGAATCTCCGTCAGGGAGTTCTTCTCGACCAGACCGTGTGGGCAGATGCCCTGGCGATGGCCAAAGGAGGGAGCCCTCGTGCCTGAGTTCACTGGCGACGCCTTGTCGATTCATTCGTTCGGTGTCCTGCGACTGCCCGACCGAATCCACTTCGGCGAAGGCAGCTTTGCATCGGTCCCCCGTGAAGCTGTGAGGCTGGGCAGAAGAGTGCTCGTCGTGTGCGACCCGTTCCTTCTCGAGACCGAGGAACTCAGCGGCCTGCTCGAGTCGCTCGCCTCCGAGGGCGCCATCGTCTCTGTCGAGAGTGAGATCATTCCCGAGCTGCCGCTTGACGTCGTCGAACGGGTTTCCGGCCGATGCCGTTCGGCCCAGCCCGATGTGATCATCGGTTTCGGTGGCGGCAGCGCCCTCGACATGGCGAAACTCGTCTCCCTCACGCTTCGCCATGGCGCCCCCCTCACCCAGTACTACGGCGAGAATGCCGTGCCGGGCCCGGTGGTTCCGCTCATCGCGATTCCGACAACGGCGGGCACCGGCAGTGAAGTGACAGGCGTGGCTGTACTCACCGATCCCGATCGGGACCTCAAAGTGGGTATCTCCAGCCCCTACCTGATTCCCCGGATCGCTGTCGTCGACCCACTACTGAGTGTCGGGGCACCTGCACGGGTGACCGCGGCATCCGGTGCAGATGCATTCGTCCACGCAGTCGAAGCGTTCACGGCGGCCGTGCGGGACCCCATCTGGGGAGCGGAGCAACCCGTGTTCGTTGGAAGGAACGACCTCAGTTCACTGCTCGCGTTGACGGCTGTGCGAATCATCTTCGATGCCCTGCCCCGCGCCGTGCGCGACGGGGGAGACCTCGCCGCCCGCCACGCCATGGCGTATGGCAGCCTACTGGCCGGAATGGCGTTCGGGTCGGCGGGTACCCACCTCTCGCACGCCATCCAGTACCCGGTTGGCGCACTCACTCACACCCCGCACGGAGTGGGAACCGGGATGCTCCTGCCTTTTGTGCTCCGGGAGATCCGTGCCAGCGCTTCGGATCGCCTCGCCGAGATCGCCGAGGCGATCGGCGTTGCAACCGGAAATGCCGAGACCTCGGCCGACGCTGCCATCGTGGCCATCGCATCGATGATGCGCGAGATAGGCCTCCCAGCCAGCCTGGCCGAGATGGGTGTCACCGAGGCCGATGTGGCGAAGATCGTCGACCTGACGCTTTCGGTCAAGCGGCTTGTCGCTAATTCGACCCTCGTTCCCGACTACGAATCCATCGCTCGTATCGTCACGGCCGCCTATCTCGGCAACCTGGCCAGCGAGCTCCCCGAGCTCCACACTGCAGGATAAGGAAGGACTTCATGACGTTCATCACTGACCTATTCATCGGCGGCCGTTTCACGCCCGGGGCGACCGGAAGGCGCTTTCCCGTCATCGACCCGGCAACCGGCGACGAGTTGGCACGGTTTGCGATCGCAGACGACATCGACTGCGATGCAGCAGTCGAGGCGGCAGACGCAGCCCTCCCCGCGTGGAGCGCCACCGCTTCTCGTGAGCGCAGCGAGATCCTGCGACGAGCGTTCGAGATCCTCACCGAGGAGAAGGAGCGACTCGCTGAAACGATCGTCTATGAGAACGGCAAGTCGTTCTCCGACGCGCTCGGCGAGGCCGGCTACGCGATCGAGTTCTTCCGCTGGTTTGCCGAAGAAGCTGTCCGCGTGACGGGCGACTTCCGTCTGTCTCCTTCGGGTGACAAGCACATTCTCGTGACGCACCAGCCGATCGGCGTCTCGTTGCTCATCACCCCGTGGAACTTTCCCGCTGCCATGGCTACGCGCAAGATCGCTCCGGCGCTGGCTGCAGGATGCACGGTGATTCTGAAGCCGGCGCGCGAAACCCCGTTGACGGCTGCGTTCGTCGTCGATGCCCTACGCCGCGCCGGTGTGCCTGACGGTGTCGTCAATCTGGTGACCCCGGTGCCGACAGGCCCCGCGGTCGCACGGATGCTCCACCACCCTTCGGTGCGCAAAGTCAGTTTCACGGGGTCGACGGAGGTCGGGCGCGTCATCCTGAGAGAGGCCGCGGACAAGGTCGTGAGCGCTTCGATGGAGCTCGGCGGCAATGCGCCCTTCGTGGTGCTCCCCGGGGCAGATCTCGAAGAGGCTGTTGAGGGCGCGCTCATTGCGAAGATGCGAAACGGAGGCTCGGCGTGCACGGCAGCCAATCGCTTCTACGTGCATTCTTCGCTGGCCGAGGAGTTCGGCGACCGCATGGCCGAGAAACTCGCTGGCTGGAGCATGGGCCCAGGAATCGACAGGGCGAACCAGCTCGGAGCCCTAGTCTCGCTGCAGGAACGCGACAAGGTCAGTGAGCTTGTCGGCGTGGCGGTTGGCGAGGGTGCACGCGTGGTCACGGGCGGAAATGCATCGATAATCGGTGCGTTCTTCGAGCCGACGGTCCTGAGTGGCGTCGCACACGAGAGCACCATCGCGCGCACGGAGATCTTCGGCCCCGTCACGTCGATCATCGCCTACGACGACATCGACGAAGCGGTGCGTATGGCCAACGATACGATCTACGGCCTGATCGCCTATGTCTACGGCGAGACTGGTCTGGCCCTTTCTGTGGCCCAGCGGCTCGAAGCGGGTATGGTCGCTGTCAATCGTGCGGTGCTCAGCGACCCGGCAGCACCATTCGGCGGCATGAAACAGAGCGGCCTCGGCCGGGAGGGCAGCTCAGAGGGCATCCTCGAATTCCTCGAAGAGAAATACATCGGCATCGAACTGTGACTCAGAACGGACACCACTCATGATCATCACGTCTATCGACACCTTTCGTCGCGACGACAATTTCGCACTGGTGCGCGTTCGCACTGACGACGGCGCAGAGGGATGGGGGCAGACCTCTCCTTATCTGGCCAGCCAGTCTGCCGCGCTCATCGAATCGACCGTTTCGACATTCTTTCTCGGCACCAACCCGTGGGACCTCGAAGCGACCATCGAGACCATGGTGCGGGCGACCTGGAAGTTCTATGGCACCGTGCTGTGGCGAGCGCTGTGCGGGATCGACACCGCCGTCTGGGATCTGCTCGGCAAGGCAACCGGCCAGCCGGTGTACCGGCTCATCGGGGGGAAACTGCGAGACAGCATTCCCCTCTATGGGTCGAGCATGCGCAGAGACATCTCTCCCCAGGACGAAGCCGACCGCCTTGTGGGTCTTCAGCGCTCGCACGGGTTCGGAGCGTTCAAGATCAGGATCGGCGACAACATGGGAAGGGACCGCGACGTCTACCGAGGGCGAACGGAGGAGATCATCCGTGTGTGCCGGGAGAGGCTGGGCGACGGTGTCGTGCTGCACGCGGATGCGAACAGCGGATACTCGGTAGCCGAAGCCATTCGGGTGGGGAGGCTGCTCGAAGACCAGGGTTATGGCCACTTCGAAGAACCGTGCCCGTACCCCCAGATCGAGAACACTGCGCGGGTTGCCGCCGCGCTGGACATCCCCATCGCTGCGGGAGAACAGGACCAGCTGCTCGACCAGTTCCACCGAATCATCCAGATGAGAGGGGTCGACATCATCCAGCCCGACATCGGCTATTGCGGTGGAATCAGCAGGGCGCGACGCGTGACATCGATGGCGGAAGCAGCGGGCATTCCTACCACGCCGCACTGCGCGAACCAGTCGATGCTCCAGATGTTCACCCTGCACCTCGCGGTCTCCCAGCCCTCGGTCTATCAGTTCCAGGAGTGGAACATCGAACCCTTCGAGTGGGTGAACGGCTACTTCGATGGACTCCCCGAGGTGATCGACGGCTCCGTCACCCTCACTGAAGATCCCGGCTGGGGGGTCGAGATCGACCCGGATTTCGTTGCGAAAGCACTGAAGACACGGTCAGCGCTGTGACGCGGATCGTCGTGTCGGCCTATAACGCAGCCCCTGCCGGGCTCGACGCCGACACCCAGCTGCAGCACAAGTGGTACAAAAGATTGCGGGACGACCCGCGCATCGGAGGTCTGGAACTCGCCTTCGCTGCCGGGTGTCTCCACGCCCAAGGCAATGCGGCACTCGCTGGCCTGCTCGATCCGGCATGGCGCAACTCCGTCAGCCTGATGCCGTTCACTCTCGCCAGGAACGGTCTGGACCCCGCCTACGGTCTGGCCTCCCTCGACGATTCAGCGCGGCGGGCCGCAGTTGACGACGTTCGTTCTGCATTCGAGACGATCTCAGCGTTCAGGCACGACCATGGCGACGGTTCCATCACGAGCGTCGGCCTGCAGTCGGCTCCCCGTGCTGATCGCTCGAGCCCCGACAGTCTGCGGGAATCGCTCTCAGAGATCACGGCATGGAACTGGGATGGTGTCGGACTCCTGCTCGAGCATTCCGATGCACTCCGCCCTGGCCAGAAGCCTGAGAAGGGGTACCTCGATTTCGATGCCGAATGGCAGATCATCCACGAACTGAACCGGTCTGGCGCCCCGGTTCGGCACCTACTGAACTGGGGGCGTTCGGCGATCGAAGGCCGTTCTGACGCGACACCGCTCGCTCACCTGGCCGAGGCGGGCTCCCAGTTGGGCGCCTACGCGTTCTCCGGGGCTTCAGGGTCTACAAGTGCTCGGAGCGTCGAGTGGCAGGATGTGCACCTCGGCCTGGCTCGGGACGAACCCGTCTCGCTGCTGGACGAGAAGCACATTCGCGACGTCATTCGTGCGCTTCCGAATGATCTTTCCTACCTGGGAGTGAAGGTGGGGGCTGGGGCCGGTACAGCCGGTGTCGACCGGCTCGACCTGGCATTCTCACTGCTTTCGGCCGTCGAACAGGAGGTTTCTGTTTCGGTTCAGCGTCCCGCCTGATGGGCCGCACTCTGTAATTGCTTTTCCCGCAGGACTACCCATAGTCATACCAAGTCCCGTCACGGGGCTCAACACAAAGGAGTGGCGAGTGACTTACACACGAAAAGAAACACCGGCGGGGTCATCCCCGATGGCAATTGATCTGAGTGATTCAGAGAAGAAGGTCGCGATCAGGAAGATCACGATCAGGTTGATTCCCCTCCTCGCGTTGGGATACTTCTTCAATTCACTTGAAAAGACGAACATCGGCCTCGCGGCACTGCAGATGAACTCTGCGCTTGGGCTGACCACCGCGGCCTTCGGGCTCGCCGCCGGGCTACTCTTCGTCGGGTATGCGCTTTTCGAGATTCCGAGCAATCTGGCCCTGTACAAGTTCGGCGCCCGAAAGTGGATTGCCCGCATCATGATCACCTGGGGCCTTGTCGCTGCCGCCACCTCGCTCGTGGTGGGGGAGGCCAGCCTGTATGTTCTGCGGATCCTCCTCGGCATCGCGGAGGCGGGGTTCTACCCCGGTGTGATCCTCTACATCGCTTTGTGGGTGCCCCGCCAATACCGAGGCACCATGCTCTCGCTGTTCGTGCTCGGCGGGACTCTCTCGGCTGTGGTTGGATCACCCTTGACCGGTCTGCTTCTTTCGCCTCCCGACTACTTCGGTATCGAGTCGTGGCGGGCCATGTTCGTAATCGAGGGCATTCCGGCAGTGATCGTGGGCGTTCTGTGCCTGATCTTCCTCACCGACCGGCCCAAGGATGCGAAATGGCTGACGCTGAAGGAGCGCACCTGGCTGTCGTCCGCGATAGATACGGAGACGAGTCAGATCGAGCTCACCCACGGGCCGTCCGGCAGTCTCAAGATGCTCGGCGACATCAGGGTCATCACGCTCTCGGTCATCTACTTCCTTCTCAAGTGCGGTCAGTACTCGCTGATCTTCTTCCTGCCTCTGATCATCGTCGCCTTCCAGAAGGAGGCCGGCACAAAATTCTCGACCCTCCAGGTCAGCCTTCTCAGCGCGATTCCCGCGTTGTGTGCGGTGGTGCCCGCGATACTCTGGGCCAGGCATTCCGACAAAACGGGCGAGAGACGCTGGCATGCTGCGATTCCGGCCATTGTCGGATGCGTCGGGATCACGCTCTCGGCGCTCGTCGACAATCCTGTCCTCATCATGATTTCATTGTGCGTCGCAACCGTCGGACTCACAGCCCAGAGTGCGCCGTTCTTCCAGATGCCGAACTTCTTCCTCACCGGCGCCGCGGCCGCAGCGTCGTTCGCACTCATCAATAGCCTGGGTAACCTCGGAGGCTTCGTCGCCCCGACCATCTTCGGAGCCCTCCGCGATTCCACGGGCGACTACAAGCTGCCCAGCCTGATCATGGGTGCGTTCCTCGCGATCGCTGCGATCATCACCCTGGCGTTGCCGAAGTTGTTCCCCTCGCTGTCGTTGCTCGCTCACAAGGCATCCGGTGCCGGCGCTGGTACCGCGATGAAGCGATAGCTTCTCCGACCGAAAGAAGCTGGCCGCGTGCAGTTCCGTCAAGTGGAACCGGCACACGGCCAGCTTGTACTGGGGAGCTCCGAAAACGGGGCTGCCTGTGGTTAGACGAGCACCATTCCGCCGTCGATCATCATGACCTGGCCGGTCATGTAGTCCGAGTCGGATGATGCGAGGAACAGGGCCGTACCGATGACGTCTTCCGCGACACCCTTGCGCCCGATCAGGTTGGCGCCGGAGAACTCGTCCCACGCCTGGCCGACCTTGGCGGATGCGCCGATCTCGACGAGGTCTTCGTCGAGCTTCTTCCACAAGGGGGTGTCGACGACGCCCGGCGCGAACGCGTTCGAGGTGATGTGGTGTTCGGCCAGCGCGTTTGCTGCCGACTGGTTGAGCGCGATCACGCCGAACTTGCTGACGCAGTACGAACCGAAGTTGCCGTATCCCTGGCGGCCGGCGATCGATGACGTGAGGATGAGCTTTCCGCCGTGACCCTGCTTGATCATCTGTTTGGCGGCCTCCTGCTGGCAGATGAGTGTGCCGAGAGCGTTGACGTCGAGCGTCAGGCGGAAATTGTCCTCGGTGATCTCGAGGAACTTCTGTGGCTTGATCATGCCTGCGATCGCGAACAGCACGTCGAGCTTGCCGAACGCCTCTACAGCGGTCTCGACGGCTTTCGCGACGTCTGCACGCTCAGTCACGTTGCCAGCGATCGAAACAGCCTTGCCGCCCGCGGCGACGATCTCGTCAGCTACCGCCTTGGCGGCGTCGGCGTTCAGGTCGACGATCGTCACACCTGCACCTTCCTTGGCGAGGGCGATGCTCACGACTCGGCCCATTCCGCTGCCGCCACCTGTGACGAGGATGCTGCGACCTTCTACGCGACCTGACATTTTCTTCTCCTTTTTTTGATGGTGAGTGGTTCTCGCCCGGCGTAACCGAAATCGAATACCCGAACTGAACCGTGGGTCGGGATTGGGGGATCAGGCCGTGACTTCGGCGAGCTTGCGTTGTCGGCCTCGCTTGTTCTGTTCGGAGATGCGCCTGATGCCGTAGTCGATGAGCACGATGGCCAGCAGGAAGATGCCAGTGAACAACTGCGAGACAAAGGCCTTCGATCCCATGCCTGCGAGGCCGGAGGCCAGCACGGCGATGATCGCGAAGCCGAGGAAGACGTTCACCATGGTGCCGCGGCCGCCGGAGAGGCTGATTCCGCCGACGAGAACAGCAGCGAGGCCGGTGACCAGCATCGATTCCAGTGCATCGGGTGCTGCTGAGCCGGAGAGGGCGCTGGTCAGGGCGCCACCGACGGCGCCACACCCGGCCGAGATGCCGAAGGCGACGATCATCCCGCGCTTGTAGTTCACACCGGCTGCGATCGCCTCGTGTCGTGAGCTTCCCAGTGCGTAGAGCTCGCGTCCCCACCTGGTTCGAGCGAGGAAAATGCCGAGCCCGATGATGACAACCAGGGCTGATGCGGACAAGGGAGAGAGGAAGAGGAACTTCACCTGGAAGATGTCAGAGGCGAAGATGTCGTCGACACTGATCGCCAGGCCACCGCACACGAGCCACGTCAGCCCTCGGATGAGGATGAGCGTGCCCACGGTGAAGACGAGGGAGTTGATGCCCAGCTTCGCGATCGCCCAGCCCTGCAGCATTCCGAGGAGGGTGCAGCCGATGATCGCGATCACGACGGCCACGATCAGGCCGAGACCCGAGAAGACGACTGTGAGCGCGCCTGCAAGCGCCGCCATCGAGGCGATGGAGAGGTCGAATTCACCGGCAATCATGGTGACAGCGAGCCCTGCGGCGATGACACCGAGTGGAATGAGACGTTCGAGAGACGCTTCGACATGGAAGTTCGGGTAGAGCGCGTACATCGAGATGATTACCGCGATCAGAACCACGAACTGGAGCAGGTACCGCTTGAACCAGGAAAATACAGGATTCATCGGGAAGCCTTTCGCAAGAGGTGAAGCGTGATGACAAGGGCGACGACGACGAGGCCGAGCACGAAGTAGCGTGTGCCTTGGGGGATTCCCGACAGCACCATGATCTGGGTGATCGTTGCAATGAACAGCGCGCCGATCGCGGACTTGACGGGCGAGCCGTCACCGCCGGTGATCGCCGTGCCGCCCACCAGAACAGCGGCCACGACGTTCATCGTGAGTTCGGGGAAGTTGTCCGCCTGGATCTGCAGGGTCTGCGACACCTGGAGGATGGCCGCGACGCCGATGCCGACCGAGAACGCGAGGAACGCCCAGATGGTCGTGCCGGTGGCAGAGATCCCGCTGTTTCTCGCCGTCGCCTTGTTCGCGCCGAGCAGATGCAGGTTGCGGCCGATGAGGGTGTGTTCGGTCAGGAACCATGCGACGGCGGTGAAGCCGATGAAGATGAAGACAGGAAGGGGTACGCCGAAGATGGCGAAGGTGGCAAAGCGACCCATGCTGTTGTCTGCTGCTGCCACCACCTCGCCCTTGGTGAGGATGGCCGTCGATCCGTAGATTATCGCGCCGGCCGCCAGAGTCACGACCACGGGATTCAGGCCCAGTCCGACGATGTAACCCTGGATGAGACCGAGTACCAGGGCGACAACGATCGCGGCGAGGGCGGCCACGAAGATGTTCCCGGTTGCGCTGCCCACCCAGAGGTAGATGACGCCAGAGAAGACGGTGCTGGCTGTCACGGCGAGCGAGAAGAAGTTGCCCGAGAGAGTGACGGCCGTCATTCCGACCGCGATGATCCCTGTGATCGACGTCGCGAGCAGGATCGCCCTGATCGTCTCAAAGGTGAGGAACTGGGGAACGAAGATACTCGCTCCCACGTACACCGCCGCGATGAGGATCGGCAGAGCCGAGTTCCTGATCCCGTTGATCGCCCGGCGCTGGCCCGCACGTTCCTGGAAGCCGGTTGGGGTTGGCTGTAGTGTTGTCGTCATTTTGATTCAGTCCTCACGGTGCATGACTTCACGGACGAGCTCTGGCTCTGTCCATTCGGATGCTGATTTGCTCGACGTCTGTGCTCCTCGGTAATACGTGGCAATCGTGTCGGAGAGGCCCAGGATTTCGTTGGTGTCAGATGAACTGACGATGATTCCGACGCCGCTGTCGCACAGGCGACGGAGTTGGGCGTAGATCTCGGCGCGTGCGCCGACATCCACCCCTCGTGTGGGCTCTTCGACGAGCAGGACACGGGGTCGGATACCCAGCCACTTGCCGACCGCGACCTTCTGCTGGTTTCCACCAGAGAGGTTGCCGACTGGGGTCTGCATGCGGGCGAGGTCGATGGCGAAGTTGGCTGCACTGCGCGTCGCTTCGTCCATCTCCTGCTTGCGGCTGACGAATCCCACGCGTGAGACGCGACGGAGCCAGGGGGAGGAGAGGTTCCGTTTGATCGAGACGCCTGCGAAGATGCCGTCTTTCTTCCGGTCGGGGGAGCAGTAGGCGATGCCGATGACGATGCCACGGCGGCGTCCGCGGAGGTCGATCGGTGAACCTTCGAGTTCGACTGTGCCGGCCAACACATCGGCGTTGCCTGCGATGGCCTGCATGATTTCTGCGGTGCCAGAGCCGAGCTGGCCGGTGAGCCCGAGGATTTCCCCGCGCCGGACCTGCAGATTGACTTCAGATCGCATGCCTGCGATCTTGAGGCCATTCGTCTCAAGGACGACCTCGCCGATACTCGGAGACTTCTCGGGATAGAGGTGCCCGAGTTCGCGGCCGATCATCAATGCAACGACCATGTCGACAGTGAGGTCGGACACGTTTCGCGAAGGCTGGCTCTTGCCATTTCGGAAGATGACCACCTGGTCGGCGATCTCGAAGACTTCGGGGAGACGGTGGGTCACGTAGATGACGCTGCGGCCTTCGGCTGCGAGTCGCTTGACGACGCGGAGAACGCGCACGATCTCTGCGTCGGAGAGCGCGGCTGTGGGTTCGTCGAAGATGACGATCTTTGCGTCTTTGGCCAGGACGCGGGCGATCTCGACCAGTTGCATCTCTGCAACGGTCAGGTTCTCGACCGGGGTGTTGGGGTCGAGGTTTTCCAACCCGACTCGCTCGAGAATGGCTCTTGCGGCACTGTTGAGCTTGCTCGGACTCCACCACCAGGAGGCTCCTCGCTGGCCCAGAACCAGGTTCTCTGCCACCGTGAGCGTGCCGACGGTGCTGAATTCCTGTTGCACCACGGCTATGCCGGCTGCCTGTGATGCGTTCACTGTGGGAAGAACGACCTCTTCGCCGTCGATCGTGATCGTGCCGCTGTCGGGAACGATCAGGCCGGAGATGATCTTGACGATCGTGCTCTTGCCTGCACCGTTCTCGCCGAGCAGGGCCACAACCTCTCCGGGCTTCAGAGCGAGGTTCACGTCATCGAGAGCGCTGATGGCCCCGTACGACTTCGATATGCCTTTTGCTTCAAGTCGGAACGGAATGGTCTCGTTCATGCTTTCCTCCACAGTGAGATTCGCGTTTTTCGGTGCGGTGAGACGGTGAGCCCTCGAGGGGCTCCGCAGCTGGGTTCGGGTAACCCCTGCTGCGGAACCCCTTTCGGGCTGCTGGCTGAGCGCGGGGCGCGTCAGTTTGTTGCGGCGTCACCCATCAGTGCCTGGAAGTCGAAACCCCAGATCTTGAAGCTGTCGATGTTGGCAGCGGTCACGCTCGGGTTCATCATGTACGTGGTGCGGGTGGGGGGCGTCATCTCGAGCTTGGGCTTGGCTTCGTCAGACGCAATCGTGACGGTTCCGGCCGTGACCGAGCCCGTGGCGAGGTACTGAGCCGTGTTGTCGACGATCAGCGTTCCTTCAATGACCGGCGACTGCAGAACAGCCGTCGTGATCTTGCCCGAACGCAGGTTCGCGGTCGACCCTGATGACGTTCCCGTCATGAGGAAGACGTCGGTGCCCGGCTTGAGACCGTTCTGTTCAGCAGCCTGCACAACACCGTTACCCATGTCGTTGGTCTGCACGTAGATGATGTCGATACCGGCCGAGAGGTACTTCGGAATCGCGGTGCTGGCAGCAGTGAAGGCTCCCTGGGCGTCGAAGTTCGCAGCGCCCTCACGACCGAGGTAGTTGATCTTGCCGTCGGTGACCTTCATGAAGGCCGTGTGGCGGTCTTCACCAGCGGCGTAGTCGCCAGATCCGAGCGAGATCTCGAGAACGTTCGGCAGTCCGCCGGGGCCGTGGAACTTGTAGCCGGCCTTCGTCAGGGTGTCGATCTGGGCCAGGGTGTCCTTACCGGCCTGGTCGCCGATTCCGAGGTCGGAGACGCCCGCGTACCCGATCTTGATGAAGGGGTCTGCTGCGGGGTCGATCAGCTGGTTCCACTGCAGAACCGGTGCGACCTTGGAGAGCGCGCGAATGGATGCTGTGGCATTCTTTGCGGAAGCCGGCCAGATCAGCACAGCGGCAGCCTTCTCGCCGGTGGCGAGCCACTCCTGCACCTGCTGGTCTTCTTCGGTCTGGCTGAAGTTGTTCTCGATGATGCTCGAGGTGTAGCCGAGGGTCTTCGCTTCTGCTGCAGCAGCCTTTGCTGCGGCAGCCAGGTAGACGTTCGACGTCGAGGGCATGAAGATCTTGATGAGCGCGCCCTTTCCGTCGAGGGTGCCTGAACCCGAGCCCGCTGCTGCAGTGCTCGAGCTTGACGATCCGCCCGTGCTGCAGCCTGCGGTTGCGACCGTGAGGCCGGTGATGAGGGCGGCAGCTGCCACTGTCTGCCAACTCAAGAGTTTCCGAGTGCGCATTTTTCTGTGCTCCTTTGCATAGTGTGTGATTGCTTCATCGGTGCTGACTGCGCAGTGTTCTGAATGACTGCGCTGTCGTTTGGGACGCGAAACGTTCGGCTCCGGGTGATCTTTCAAAAAGATCGAGTCGTGCTCGTGGTGCTTCGCGATCGCCATCCTGCTGTCAAAATCCCGTCGCCCCGTGCGAATGTTCAGTATCTGCACAGGGCGACGGAGATCGGCAGGGTTCGTCGTGTGAACGACTACGGGTGAACGATGATCTTGACGTTCTCTTCTTTGTTGTGGATGAGCTGCTTGAAGCCCAGCTCGACGACATCCTCAACCGAGATGCGGCCGGTGATGTACTGTTCGACGTTCTCGATACGCCCTTCCTGCAGGAGTTTGATGACGGCAGCGTGATCGTTCGCGTAGGCGCTCGTTCCGACGAGGTTGAGTTCGCGCATGGTGAGGCCGAAGAGGTTGACGTCGGCGTTGTGGCTCCAGATGGAGACATTCACGACCGTTCCGCCGCTGCGGGTGGAGTCCATTGCCGCCTGGAGGGCCGGTGAGGCAGCGACGCACTCGAAGGCAACGTCGGTTCCCCGGCCGCCGGTGAGCTCGCGGATGGTCGCGACCACGTCTTCAGCTGTGGGGTCGATGACGCGCGTCGAGCCGGCTGAGAGAACCTTCTCCTTGCGGATAGTCGAGATCTCGACGTTGTAGATCGTCTCGACACCGATTGCCTTGAGGATCAGGGTCACGAAGATGCCGATTGGGCCAGCGCCGAACACGACAGCCGTGTCCCCGGCCTTTGCCCCAGAACGCCGAACGGCGTGGTGCGCCACGGAGAGCGGCTCGACCAGCGCGCCGACCTCGGTCGAGAGCTCACCCAGCGGGTGCACCATTGCTGGGTTGTTCACCACGACGTACTCTGCGAAACCACCGCCCCAGCCGGAGAGACCGTAGTATCCGGCTTTCGGGCAGAGGTTGTACTGCTCGCCGCCGAGGCAGTATTCGCACTCGCCACACAGGATGTAGGGCTCGAGGGCGACTCGTTCGCCGACCGTGAGCCCGGTCACGCCCTCGCCGAGGCCAGCGATCACTCCGGCAAGCTCGTGTCCCAGAACAACGGGGGTCGTTTCACCGGTCAGTGGGTGTGGATGCCCGGGCTTAGGGCAGAAGATTGCGCCTTCTTCGAACTCGTGGAGGTCGGTGCCACAGATTCCGGTCCATTCGACCTTGATCTTCACGCTCCCCGGAAGCAGTTCCGGCTCCGGGATCTGTTCGGTGCGGATGTCCTCTTTGCCGTAGAAGCGTGTTGCTTTCATCAGCCATATCTCCTTTGATTGGGTCTTCGGCTCTCGCACGATGTCGTCTCGCCACCTGCGGAGCCTCGAAGGGCGCTCGAACGTAAACGCCGAGTCAACAGAATCTAAGGGCACCCCGAAACCGTGGGAGTCGGACTGTTCATTTCTTGCACAGGGTCCCGAACGCTTGTGTTTTCGTCGATTCGGTCGGGGACAGGCCACGGAATTTGTAACAAAATGACTGTTCATTTTCTGAACGACTCCTTCCCGGATCCCAATCGATGATGTAATGCATGTGTGGCCGTTTTCCTTGCGACCTCTCCGACCAAAGGTGATCGAGTCAGAACGATGGCGTATTCCAGCAGCTGGGAAAGGTTCGTCGAAACCGAATCCGTGAACGGCGTCCGGCTCCCGATTGCTGCTTCGTGGGCACGGTCAGTCGAGTCGAACCCGCTCGAACCATCGATCGAGGTACACCGCGAACCAGACCGAGACGACGTGCTGCTCCGCGCGGCACGCGGAGTACTCGACAGTGTGGAAGAAGCGCTCGCCAGCACCACCACCTGGGTCTCCCTGGCGGATTCGAACGGCATCGTCATCTACGAGTGGTCGTCGACTTCGAGCCTTCATCACCGACTCGAGAACGCGTCTGTCATCAAAGGCACGCTCCTGGAGGAGCATGCGGTAGGAACGAACGGAGTCGGACTGGCCCTGGCCACCGGGGCCTCCTCTCGAGTCAGGGGAGCGGAGCACCTGAATCCCGCCTGGCACGACCTCGTCTGTGTCGCAGCCCCCCTCGTACATCCGCTGTCGCGCGAAGTGATCGGTATCGCCAACATCACAGCGCTTGTCGCTGAAGAGAACCAGCACGTGAAAATCGCGTTGAACTCCCTGACCTCGGGCATTCAGGATTCGTTCGCCTCAGGCCTTCGAACGCGGCACCAACGACTGCTCGATGCTCATCTCCGAGTGACGAGGGCGACTCCTCTGATGGTGATCACCCTCGATGGCCACACCATGATCGCTGAGAACTCCACGGAACTCGCCGGGTTCGACCGCGACCTGATCTGGAGCCTCATCGAGCGCACCGGGGCCTCCGCCACCCAGCTCACACTCCCGAGTGGTCAGCGGGTGCGACTCTTTCCGGTCGATAACACCGACATTTCGGCGGGTTGCTCGCTCGTGTTCGGGGCACCGATCGGCGCCCACACCGATCGCTACCGTCTGCATGATGCAAAATGGCGTTCACTCGGGCCCATCGAACAATCCGAGCGGGATGTCATCGTCTCTGTACTCAGAGAGGTCGAGGGGAACAAATCGATCGCTGCAGACCGGCTGCAGATCTCGCGAGGAACGCTCTACGAGCGCCTCAGGCGTTATGGCTTGGAAGAGATCTGACGAGGTTTCCTGGCCTCTGAGGTCTCTTGAGCTGCGCTACTCCGCACAGCTCGAATGGATCAGAGGCCGTAGCGTCGAAGACGCTCGTAGAGCGTTCCTCGCGAGATCTGCAGCTTGGCTGCTGCTTCTGACTTGTTGCCGCCGGTCGAATGCAGTGCGGCGAGGATGACCTCGAACTCGGCCTGTTCGAGTGGACCCAGCCGCTCGCGGCGACCCTTCTGGACTTCGATTGCGGCGAGCCCGCCTGCCCCGACAAGCTCTGCAACCCTGCGGCCGGGTTCGAAGACCAGCGAGCAGCCCTCTGAGAGTCGACCCCGCACGACGGGGATCAGTTGCAGTCGTTGCCCCGAAGGCAGTGAGAGTTCGGTCGCCAGCGGCCCGACGCTCTCGATCAGTTCCCAGATGGACTGGCGGTCGATCAGTGCGCCCAGGTCGTCTTCGACGATCATGGTAAACGCATCGAGGGTCACGACAGGCCCCCGGGATTGTTGCCGTACGCGCAGGTGCGCATCGAGCAGACGCTGGTGCCGGGTGCGCGATCTCGCAAGCAAGCCGTGCTGAATGCCGGCGACCATCGAGTTGAGCGTGATCTTGAGGTGCTGGTTCTGCTCCGCAACGAGGCAGGTGATGTTCACCACGCCCATCATGGTCTTTGTCACTGGGTGGATGATCGGGCTGGCGCCGCACGCGAACGGATGCCAACTCTCGTTGTAGTGTTCGGAGCCCTTCACCAGAGTGCGGCTCCGTCTGGCAAGCGCGGTACCGACGCCGTTCGCACCAGCATGCGTCTCGGTGAGATCGGCTCCAGCCTCGACATCGGCGCGCGACATGAGGTTCTTCACGTGGGAATTCGAGGCCCATTCGTACGTGATGACGCCAGAGGCATCGGCAACGGCCAGCCACGTCGTCGTATCGGCGAGGGCGTCTTCTGTCGAACGAAGCACATCGTGGGCAGAGCGCATCAGCTCCTGGCTCAACTCGAACGGGCTCAGCTCCAGAGAATCGGTGCCGCGATCCTTCGCCTGCACCAAAGCGTTTGGTGCAGTGTTTCTGGCGTCAAGCTCCCTGACGAATGATTCCCAGCTGACCGCACTGTTCATGCCCAACCTTTCGCAGTCGCGCGTCGTCGCGTGACCACTCAGTATCTTGCGGCGGGGCTGTAGAGGGCCTGAACTGTTCAGTTATTGAACAGCTCGGAGATATCGAGCCGGGAATGTTCGGTTAGTGAACAAGACGCACTGATGGATGGCTAGCGGAGGAAGTATCGGAATTCGTGAATGAGCCATTCAACGGAGAAAGGAATACCATGAAAATCGGTCTGTTCGGAATGCCGCTGCACCCGCCGACGCGGAATCGCGGAGAAGTTTATGTAGAGGATGCGGAGAGAGTCATCCTGGCTGACAAGCTGGGGTTCGAGGAGGTCTTCATCGGGGAGCACGTCTCCTGCACGACGGAGCCCATCCCCGCGCCGATGATGTTCCTCGCGTCGCTCATCAGCCGTACGAAGAACATCAAGCTCGGCACCGGAGTGCTTGCGCTGCCCAACCACCACCCAGCCCTCGTCGCGGCCGAAGCTGCGATGTTCGACCACCTGAGCAACGGGCGATTCCTGATGGGTATCGGTCCGGGCGGTCTTGCCAGCGACATGGAGCTCTTCGATGTGCTCGATGGCCAGATCCGCAATGAGAAGATGATGGAGTCGATCGACATCATCCTCGACCTCTGGAAGACCGACCCTCCCTATGCGGTCAAGACGAAGCACTACGAATTCGGAATCGGCGCAACTGTGATTCCTGAGCTGGGCGTAGGCACCATCGGTAAGCCGCTCCAGCAGCCGCACCCACCGATCTTCTCGACCGCTATGTCGCCGTTCTCGGGCAGCGTCAAGACCGCTGTCGAGCGTGGCTGGGCGCCGATGACCGCCAACTTCTGCCCACAGTTCGTGGTTCAGAGCCACTGGCAGAAGTACGTCGAAGGCTGCGAGTCAATCGGCGTAGAGGCGACCGGTGACGAGTGGCGCGTGTCGCGCAACATGGTCATCGCCAGCACCGACGCCGAGGCGAAGGACAGGGTCTTCGACCCCAATGGTGGTAACTACTACTACTTCTCGTACCTCTGGGAAGTCCTGAAGGCGGCAAACTACACCGCGGTCATGAAGCAGGACCCCTCGACTCCAGACGAAGACCTCACCGTCGACGACCTGATCGAGAGCATGGTCATCTACGGCTCGCCCGACACGGTGACTGAGAAGCTGCAGGCGTTCCGTGAGTCCACGGGTCCGTTCGGCACCCTGCTCCTGTCGATGATGGATGGCAGTGGCGTCAACGAGGAGCGCGAGCGCGAGACGATGACTCTTCTTGCGAACGAGGTAGCTCCTCGCTTCCAGGGACAGCCCGCCCTGGCCTAGTCGCAACACAGAGAAGGGGCCCGGAGCATTCGCTCCGGGCTCCTTCTCTGTGTCAGCTTCGCGCGGTGCCGGAACGGCTATGCGGGGATGCGAACAAGTTTCTTGTTGGCGAACTCGTACATGCCGTAGCGCGACAACTCCCGGCCGACCCCGGATCGCTTCACGCCGCCGAAGGGCAGGTCTGGAGCGCTCCTGCTGATGCCGTTGATCCAGACCATGCCGAAGTCGAGATCTTCGGCGGCTGCCCTCAGGCTCGCGTCATCGGTGCCGAAGAGTGAGGCGGCGAGGCCGAAGGGTGACGTATTGGCAAGCGCAACAGCTTCTCCGAGGTCGGCCACCCGGTACACGACGGCCACCGGGCCGAAGAGTTCTTCGCTGTAGGCACGCATCTCCGGCGTCACATCAGCAAGAACGGTCGGTTTGAAGAAGTTGCCAGGGCCTGCAACGCGACCGCCTGCGACGAGGATCGTTGCTCCTGCCTCGACCGCATCGGCGACCTGGCCCTCCAGCTCATCGACGGCGACCGCCGTCGACAAGGGGCCGAGCACTGTCGACTCCGACAGCGGGTCACCGGGCTGGTACTTTTCGATCGCCAGGGCGAACTGCCGGACGAATTCGTCGTAGGCGCTCTCCACGACGATGAATCGCTTCGACGCGGTGCACACCTGACCGGCGTTGGTCATTCTGCCGATGGCGGCGGCCTGGGCTGCGGCCTTCATGTCGGCAGGGTCGACAACGATGAAGGGATCTGATCCTCCGAGCTCCAGCACATACTTCTTCATGTGTCGGCCGGCGATCTCCCCGACGGCAGAGCCCGCGCGCTCCGACCCGGTGAGAGAGACACCCTGTATTCGGTCATCGGCCAGCATCGTCGCGACTTGGTCGTTTGTGGCGAACACGTTCGTGTAGACCCCGGCCGGCACGCCCGCATCCCTGAGGATCTCTGCGATTGCGAGGGCGGACCGAGGGCAGTTCGGAGCGTGCTTCAGAATGATGGCGTTGCCCAGCATCAGGTTGGGGGCAATGAAGCGTGCGGCCTGGTAGTACGGAAAGTTCCAGGGCATGATGCCCAGGAGCACGCCGATCGAATCCGTTCTGACCCACGCTTCGCCGCCGCCCATGATCTCGAGTCGCTCGTCTTCGAGGAACTTCTCGGCATTGTCTGCAAAATAGTCGAAGATGGATGCCCAGATGGAGACTTCGCCGCGCGCCTGCACAATGGGCTTACCCATCTCGGCGGTCACAATCGAAGCCAGGGACTCCGATCGTTCGCGGCAGAGCTCTGCTGCCCGCTTGATGATCACCCGACGGTCAGCGAGTGGAGCGGATCTCCAGAGGCGGTAACCATGACTCGCCTCGGCGAGGATGGGCTCGATCTCCAGGTCTCCCAGAGTCTCGAACTGCTGTTCCACTTCTCCCGTGGCTGGGTTGATCGATTGGTAGTGACTCACCGATGCCTCCTCGACATAGACCTGACTAGAGCGTCGCGAAGGATTGCGCACCCTTTCAGATTGTCGGTGGCCGGGCGCGATCGCGCCCCATCAAGGGGCCGAAATGGTCAAGAACTGCACAGTCAGCGTGTGCGGTGTCGCCGATCGTGTTCACTGGCATCTCAAGGTCGCAAAGACGCGGAAAGGACGCAGACAGCACATGACATCGATCCAGATCGACGAAGCAGAAGATCGCGTGTTTGCTCGGATCGTTCGCCCGGAGACGCGCAACGCGATCGACCGGGAGATGGTCGAAGAGCTGCACGCACTCTGCGCATCACTTGAATCCGAACCGCGGGTGCTGATTCTCTCGGGAACCGACACCGAACGAAACGCCGTGTTCGCCTCGGGTGCCGACATTCGCGAATTGCGCTACCGGCGGCGTGACCAGGCCCTGTCAGGGATCAATTCCAGCCTGTTCGACCGCATAGCAAAGCTCCCGCTCCCTGTGATCGCAGCCGTCGACGGCTTCGCGCTCGGTGGAGGTGCCGAACTGGCGATGGCTGCCGATTTCCGCATTGCGACCCCGCGCGCCCGCTTCGGCAATCCGGAGACCGGTCTCGGAATCATGGCAGCAGCCGGCGCCACCTGGCGGCTGCGCGAACTCGTCGGCATCGCCGTCGCCACGGAGATCCTCCTTGCCGGCCGCATCCTCGACGCCCGCGAGGCTCTTGCGCTGCGGCTCATCACTGAGATCCATGAACCAGAAGACCTGCTGAACGCAGCATCCCGCCTTGCCGACCGTATCGTCGCCCAGGACCCCCTCGCCGTGCGGATCACAAAGATGGTCATGCACATGCCGAGATCGTCGCACCCGTACGTGGACGACCTGGCCCAGGCGGTGCTCTTCGAAGCCGACGGCAAAGAGCAGCGGATGACGGCGTTCTTGAATCGAAAAGGAACCGAGAGATGACAGTCCCAGAGTATGTCGGAGTGTTGGGTGGCGGACGGATGGGCGCGGGCATCGCGCACGCCTTCCTGATTGCCGGAGCGAACGTCGTCGTCGTCGAGCAGACCGAGGAATGGGCCGAAGGCGCGAAAGGTCGCGTTCTCAGCAGTGTCAAGAACAGCGTCGCCCGCGGTGCCATGAGCGAGAGCGAAGACGATATCGCCAAGCGGTTCAGTGTGGCTACGACCCCGGACGCCTTCGCGAACGCAGGGCTCGTCGTGGAGGCGGTTCCAGAGCAGTTCGATCTGAAACTCGCGGCGCTCACGGGCGTTGAACGGGTGGTGGCCGACGATGCATGGATCGCCACGAACACGTCGTCGCTGTCGGTGCAGCGACTGGGCTCGCACCTGGGCACGCCGTCGCGTTTCGGCGGCCTCCACTTCTTCAATCCCGTTCCCGCGTCGACGCTCGTCGAAATCGTCGTGGCAGACACGACCTCCGACGACTACGCCATCCAGGCGGCCGGATGGGTGAAGGCGCTGGGTAAGACATCGATCACCGTGCGCGACAGTCCAGGATTCGCAAGCTCTCGACTTGGCCTCGCCATTGCTCTCGAAGCGATGCGCATGGTCGAAGAGGGCGTGGCCAGCGCGGCCGACATCGATGTGGCCATGGAACTCGGGTACAAGCATCCGGTCGGGCCTCTGCGGACCTCCGACCTCGTCGGTCTCGACGTTCGGCTCGGGATCGCCGAGTACCTCTTCGACACCATTGGCCCGAGGTTCGAGCCACCCCAGATCCTTCGTGACCTGGTCGCCCTGGGTGACCTCGGGCGGAAGACGGGCAAGGGGTTCTTCGACTACGGCACAGAGGGTGCCAAGTGAGCATGCACGAGTCCGTGTTCGGCAGGGAGGCGACAGGCCCTCTTGCCGGCCTGGTGATAGCCGACTTCTCGCGCGTTCTTGCCGGCCCGTACTGCACGATGCTGCTGGCAGACATGGGTGCCACGGTCATCAAGGTGGAGTCGCCTGCAGGCGACGAAACGCGTAACTACAAACCACCGGTTCTCGGCGACGAGTCGACGTACTTCCTCTCGGTGAATCGCAACAAGCGATCGATCGTGCTCGACCTCACCTCAGAGGACGACCGGATGATCGCCCATGACCTGGCCGCACGCGCCGATGTCGTCATCGAGAACTTCAAGCCGGGTGGTTTCGCCCGCTTCGGTCTCGGGTACAGTTCGATCGCCGCAGTGAACCCCTCAGTGATCTACGCGTCGATCACGGGCTTCGGTACTACGGGGGGTGCGGACCTGCCCGGTTACGACCTTCTCGCCCAGGCGATCTCGGGAATGATGGATCTCACTGGTAACCCGGGAGGCGAGCCGTTCCGCGCCGGAGTCGCTGTGTTCGATGTCATGACCGGATTGCATGCCTGCATCGGCATACTCGCAGCACTTCATCACCGGGACGTCACGGGTGAAGGCCAGCAGGTGGAGACGAACCTGCTCTCCTCTGCGCTTTCAGGCCTGGTCAACCAGACGGGTGCCTACGCCCTGTCTGGAACGGTGCCCACTCGCATGGGCAACGAACACCCGAGCCTTTATCCCTACGCGCCGTTCCCCACGTCAGACGGCCAGATCGTCATCGCTGTGGGCAACGATTCCCTGTTCCGCGCGCTCTGCGCCGGTATCGGCAGGGCTGAGCTCGGGGTCGACGAAAGATTTGCGACAGCGCCGGCGCGCAATCACAATCGGGGCGAACTGCGACCGATCCTGGAAGAACTGCTCAGCGTGCGGACGGCAAGCGAATGGGCTGACCTTCTCCAGGCCACGGGCGTTCCCGCTGCCCCGATCCTCGATGTGAAGGGCGGAGTCGATACTGCTGCGCGACTCGGACTCGAACCCGTCGTGACTGCCGGTTCCGGCGCACGGGAACTGCCGGGCATCCGTAACCCCATCTCGTTCTCGCGCACTGCGCCGAGTTATGACTGGGCGCCCCCTTTGTTGAATGAAGGCCGGGTTGACGTACTCGACTGGCTCTACGGCCTGCCAGTCACACCAGAGAAGAGGAATCGTGACCGACCAACTGAATGACGTATTCGCCGTCGACTCGGACTACTACCGGGTGACGGACTACCTCAGCGACGAAGACCGAGCGCTCGCGGCGAAGGTGCGTGCGTTCGTCGACGCTGAGGTGACGCCCGTCATCAACGAGTACTGGGAGAAGGCGGACTTTCCGTATCACCTGCTGCCGAAGGTCGCGGAACTCGGAATCGTCGGCACGGCGATCAAAGGCTACGGAGCACCCGGGCTCACCCGTTTGCAGACGGGGCTCGTCGCCATGGAACTCTCTCGAGGAGATGGCAGCTTCAATACGATCAATGCCGTGCAGTCGGGCCTGGTCATGGGCACGATCAACCTTCTCGGCAGCGAAGAGCAGAAGACCCGGTGGCTGCCGGAGCTGGCGGCCCTTCGCAAACTCGGAGCCTTCGCGCTGACGGAGGCCGCTCACGGATCCGATTCTGTCGGCCTCGAATCGACAGCAGAGCTTGTCGGAGACGAGTACGTGATCAGTGGCGAGAAGCGGTGGATCGGCCTCGGACACGTCGCCGATGTGGTCATCATCTGGGCGCGCGATGTCGCAGACAACAAGGTCAAAGCCTTCATCATGGAGAAGAACGCCGACGGCACGTATCCGGACGGGTACCACGCCGAGGCGATCACCGGCAAGATGGCCAAACGGGCCATTCAGCAGGCGGCGATCACCATGACCGGCGTCAGGGTGCCGGCAGGGAACAAGCTGGCGCTGTCGAAGTCGTTCCGGGATGTCTCGTCAGTCCTGAACATGACACGGACGACGGTCGCCTGGGAGGCGCTCGGGCACGCGCAGGCCTCGTACGAGATCGCGGTGCGCTTTGCAAACGAGCGGGTCCAGTTCGGCAAGTCCATCTCGAACTACCAGCTCGTGCAGTACAAGCTGGCCAACATGCTCGCCGACCTCACGGCCATGCAGCTGATCTGTTTCCGCACGGGTGCGCTCCAGAACGAGGGCCGCCTGACGAATGAACAGGCCTCGCTCGCGAAGCTGTTCACAGGTCAGAAGTCGCGCGCCCTGTGCCGCGAGGCACGCGACATGCTCGGCGGAAACGGAATCCTGCTCGAGAACCATGTGGCGCGCCACCTCCTCGACATGGAGGTCGTGCACACCTACGAGGGCACCGACTCCATGCAGGCACTCATCGTCGGCCGGGACATCACCGGCGTCGCAGCGTTCAACTAGTAAGGACCGATCATGATCAAAGAGAACTACGACCCTCTCACCGAAGCCGTGTTGAGTGCCGATGAATTCAAGAATGCCTTCAGGGATCATCCTGCCGGCGTCGCCGTCATCACGGCCGATGCAGGGGATGGGCCTGTGGCACTCACCGCGACGTCCGTCGCCTCGGTGAGCGCTGAACCGCCGCTCATCATGTTCTCGGTCTCGGCGATCTCCTCGAGTACGCCGACGATCCGCCGGGCACGCACCGTCGTCGTTCACCTCCTGAGCGCAGAGCAGCTGCACATCGCCAAGCTCGGCGCGACGAGTGGAGTCGACCGATTCGCGGACCGCACCCTCTGGGACGTGCTGCCGACGGGCGAGACCTACTTCCCTCAGGCTCGCACCTGGATCAGGGCGCGTGTTCTGAACCAGATGCAGGCCGGTGGCTCGTCGATCGTTCTCGTCGAGGCGCTCGAGGCCAAGCCGCAGGAGCCCGCTGAGACCGATCCGCTGGTCTACCACAATCGCGCCTGGCACCGCCTGGGCGACCACAGCCGGATCGAGTGACATGACCGGCAGTTTCGTCTACGACGCAGTACGCACACCGTTCGGCCGTTTCGGCAAATCCCTGTCGGGGCAGAGGCCGGATGACCTTCTCGCGGTCACCATCAAGGAGATCCTCGCCAGGAACCCCGGAGTCGACCCCGCGACGATCGACGACGTCATTGCGGGGGCGGCCAACCAGGCCGGCGAAGACAACCGCGACGTGGCACGCATGTCCGCACTGCTGGCGGGGCTGCCGACGTCGGTCCCCGGTGTGACCGTGAACCGCCTGTGCGGCTCGAGCCTGCAAGCGATCATGGATGCGAGCAGGCTCGTGGAGACAGGCGACTCTTCGCTCGTGCTGGCGGGCGGGGTGGAATCCATGAGCCGGGCGCCCTGGGTCGTCTCCAAACCGACCAAAGCCTTCCCCGCGACGAATGAAATCATGCATTCGACGACGATCGGCTGGAGGCTGGTCAATCCACGGATGCCGAAAGAGTGGACCATCTCGCTCGGTGCTTCGAACGAGATCCTCGCCGAGCGCTACGGGATCACCCGCGAGGAGCAGGACGCCTTTGCGGCCAGCAGCCATGTCAAGGCGGCTGCTGCCTGGGATGCGGGAATCTACGAGAACGAGATCGTCTCCGTTCCGGGGGTCGACTTGACCCGCGACGAGGGAATCCGTGCCGACTCGACGGTTGCTTCACTCTCGGGCCTGAAGCCGGCCTTCGCAGAGAATGGCACGATCACCGCCGGAAACTCGTCACCCCTCAACGACGGTGCTTCGATGCTCATCATCGGCGCGGAGAATGCGCCGATCGATGCCGAACCTCTCGCGAGGATCATCGGCAGGGGCGTGGCCGCCGTCGACCCCGATGTCTTCGGCATCGGGCCGGTCGAGGCGGTCAACCGAGCGCTTCGCTCCGCGGGTAAGACGTGGGCCAACGTTGACTTCGTCGAACTCAACGAGGCATTCGCTGCCCAGAGCCTTGCCTGCCTCCGTCTCTGGCCCGAGCTCGACCCGGGCCGGGTGAACATCCACGGGGGCGCGATCGCGATCGGGCATCCCCTCGGTGCCTCCGGTGGCCGGATCGTCGGCCATGCCGCACACGAGCTCAAGCGCCGCGGCGGCGGTGTCGCGGTCGCGGCCATCTGCATCGGCGTCGGCCAGGGACTCGCCGTCGTACTGGAACGCTGACCGCGAATCGTCCAGCTCACCCCCGGCTGCCGATGACGCGCCATCACTAGAGAGAATCTGCACAATGACCCACGCTTCGGCACTCTTCAGCCCACTCGCCCTCCGAGGGGTGACTCTTCGCAATCGCATCGTCGTGAGCCCGATGTGGCAATACAAGGGCGTCGACGGTTTCTCGACGGACTGGCACCTGATGCACCTCGGGCGATTCGCCGCCGGCGGGGCCGGGCTCGTGATCCAGGAGGGCACCAGCCCGATCCAGTACAACAACGGTACGGCGGGCGACCTGGGCCTGTGGGACGACGCATTCATCGAGCCGCTCAGCCGGATCACCCAGTTCATCAGCAGCCAGGGTTCGGTTCCGGGCATCCAGTTGCTTCAGACCGGACGCAAGGCTCGGGGAAAGTACCCGTGGCACGGCCGGGGGCCGCTGGAACTCGAGGGCGACGACGACTGGCAGGGCTGGGAGGTCGTCGGAGCGACGGACACGCCGCACGCGCCGGGGTACCCGGTGCCACGGATGCTCAGCATTCCAGACATCGCCGACACCGTTGCGGGCTGGGCGAAGGCCGCTACGCGCGCTGACGCCGCGGGTTACGAAGTCCTCGAACTCCAGGGTGGGCACGGCTACCTCATTCACGAATTCCTGTCGGCGGTGACGAACACCCGCACCGATGGCTACGGGGGCTCGTTCCAGAACCGGATCCGGTTCCTGGTTGAGATCGTCGAAGCGATCCGGAGGGTGTGGCCCGATCGCAAGGCGCTCTTCGTGAGACTGTCGGTGATCGACGGGGAGGGGTGGAACCTCGAGGATTCGGTGAACCTCGCTCTCACCCTCAAGGCGATCGGCGTCGATCTGATCGATTGCTCGTCGGGTGGCATGGGGGCGACAGCGGCTTCCCCACTCGAGCCGGGTGCTGGCATCAAGCTCGAGCCGGGATACCAGGTTCCACTCGCGCGAGCCGTGCGCCAGCGTGCGGAGATTCCTACGATGGCAGTCGGCCTGATCGTCAACGCCCAGCAGGCAGACAATGTGATCACCTCTGGGGGCGCCGACCTCGTGGCGATGGGAAGGGAACTCCTCCTCAGCCCGAACTGGCCACTGATCGCAGAGAAGGAGCTCGAGCAGCAGGCAGGCTTCTCCAGTGCGCCCGAGTCGACGGCGTACTACCTGGCGGGACGCGAGAAGTCGATGAGCGCACTGTCAGAGCCGATCGCGACGCGCGCACTGCTCTAGCTCCGCGCCGTGTGCGATTGGTTCCGGTACGTGTTTCGCCCAGGCTCTCCTGTGGTTTTGCCGGCAGATGTGCTACAGGTGCTACACTTGCGTCATGAAGACGATAGCTCACCGCGAACTGCGCAATGACAGTGCTGTGGTACTGCGCGCAGTGCAGGCCGGCGAGACCTTCGAGATCACGAACAATGGCGAAGTCGTTGCCATTCTGAGTGCGCCGAATTCTGAAGCGCTTCGTGGGGTTGCGCACAGGAGCCCCTTGAGTCATGGACTCTTCGCAGACCTGCCGCGAGCAGCTACAGAACAGACAGTTCGGCAGCTGCTCGACGAACTCCGCGACGACCGATGATTGTCTATCTCGATACCTCGGCGGTCGGAAAGTTGCTGATCGATGAAGCGGAATCGCTGGCCCTTGCGCAGCACCTAGACGAACTTGCAGCCGTCCCGGGAACTGTCATTGCGTCAGGGTTCATTCTGGAGACGGAATTGCGCAGGCTCGCAAACAGGGTGTCGATCGCTCAGGCCGCGGTGACAGAACTACTGTCGCGATTCACGCTCATCGATATGGGGCGAAGCATCTACCGCGAAGCCGGGCTGATTCCCGAACCCAGTCTCCGAAGTCTTGATGCGTTGCACATCGCTGCGGCGCAACACATCGCCGCCGACGTCTTCATCACGTACGACCATCGTCAGCGATTCGCCGCCCAGATTCTCGGGCTCACGATCGAGCAGCCGGGAGTGACAGTGAACTGAGTGGCGAGCGAACGGCAGGGCGGCTGGGGCAATACCATGTGGTCAATCGCCAATGCTGCCCGGGAGACCCGAATGACCGACAACACCAGTGACGCAGGCCTTGAGGCCGCGCCCAAAGCCGACAGCGCTGCTGCGACGGGCTCGAATCACGTTGAGCCTCTCGAGGGGCTGCGCGTAGTCGACACCGGATCGATCATCGACGACCCTGGGATGATCGGCTCCCCGCATCGGGGTTTCGGTTGGGGCTACGTGGTCACTCTCGGTGTGCTCGGGGCGCTCGCCACGGGGCTGGCGATCTACAACCTCCGCACCATCGTCTTCTCGGTGTTCCTCGCACTGTTCGTGACCGTAGGGCTCGACCCCCTCGTGCGCTGGTTCGAACGTCGACGATTCACCAGGGCGTGGGCGCTGGTGACGGTCATCCTCCTCATCATCGCCCTGCTGGTGACGGTGGTCTGGGTGATCCTGCCGCTGATCATCCAACAGGTCAGCCAGCTCGCCGTATCGATCCCGGCGGAGATCACCCGGTTGCGCGACGAAGGGTGGTTCGACCAGACCAACGAGGCCAGCAACGGAGTGGTGGGCGCGATCCTCAGCTGGATCGCCAAGGAGGCCAGTGACCCACAGGTGTGGGTGACAGTCGGCAACGGGCTCGTCGGGCTGGGGCTCGACATCGCCAACGCCATCACGTCTGGGTTCTTCATCGCCATTCTGACGATCTACTTCGTGGCGACCTACGACGCGACCAAAGAGGCGGGGTTCAAGCTGGTCGCAGCGTCGAAGCGGGCGTCGTTCGAGAAGTACACCAACCAGATCCTGCGCAATGTGGGCAAGTACCTGAGTGGCATGGTGATCCTCGCCTTCTGCAATGCGGTCTACAGTGTGGTGCTGCTCTCCATCGTGGGTGTGCCCGGGGCGTTCATCATCGGTATCGCAGCCTTCTTCATCACGCTCATCCCGCTGATCGGCACGGTACTGACCACCTGCGCGATGACGGTCATCGCGTTCATCCACTCGCCCGTCTCCGCACTGATCGTGCTCATCTTCATGCTGATCTACATGCAAGTCGAGGCATATGTTCTGACCCCGAAGGTGATGAGCAAGGCCGTGTCGGTTCCCGGTTCTGTTGTGCTGATCTCTGCACTGGCCGGCGGAACCCTCTTCGGCCTCGCCGGAGCGCTCGTAGCCATCCCGATCTCGGCCGGTGCGATTCTCATCATCAGGGAGGTTGTGATGCCGCGGAGGGAACGTGCGTGAGCGGCTCGTGACAGTCGGCGTCGGGTTGGTGGCCGCAGCCAGTCCGACGAGGGATGCCATAGGTCAGCGCTGAAGCGGTGGCGCGCTGCGCCTACGGATGCGCGCGAATGGCCTCAACCGCGCGGGCGACGAGGGTGTCTGGAGCGGCGTCGATCGAGAGATCGATGCCCCGTTCATCCGGTTGCAGGGGCTCGAACGCGGCCAGTTGCGAGTCGAGCAACGCCGGCGGCATGAAGTGGCCGGCACGACCGGCGAGTCGTTCGGCCAGGAGTTCGCGTGAACCAGTGAGCGTCACGAAGAAGGTGCCAGGTGCGGATGCCCGGATCTGGTCGCGGTAACGCCGGCGAAGCGAGGAGCACGCCATGACGAGGCCGTCGTTCTCGGCAGAGCGCATGGCCTGGCCGATGCTGTCGAGCCAGGGCCCGCGATCTTCGTCGGTGAGGGGTGTGCCGCCCGCCATCTTGGCGACGTTGGCCGCGGAGTGCAGCGAATCGGCATCGACGAACGGCACACCGAGCTCGAGGGCGAGTGCCTCGCCGACCGTCGACTTGCCCGAGCCGCTGACCCCGGCGACGATGACGAGGTCTGCCACCTAGAGTTGGCCCTGTACCTCTGTGCCCGCAGGAATCGGCACGAGGCGGGTGACGACAACGGCTTCGGCCAGCAGCCCCGCGAGAGAGGAGTTCAGGCGCGCAACGGGCTCACCGGCACCGTGTCGATCAAGCTCATCGACCGAGCTCCATTTCTCGAGCATGACGATCGTGCCGTCCGGGGCGTCGTGGATGGCGTACAGCTCGCAGCCCGGCTCTTCGTGTACCTCGGCGATCGCGAGGGAAAGTGCTTCGATGAGTGCGTCGCGCGCACCCGTAGCTGGCGTGAAGATGGCGGTGACGACAATGGGATCTGACATGGGGAGATTCTCCCATGGATGATCGGCCCACGCTGAGATCTCCCGGCGTGGGCCGAAGCCCGGTCAACGCCCGCCTGCCGCCTGCGTCTGCGTGGTGTCGGGCGCCAGCCTCCCCCCGGCCGAGTCGAGCGACTGCCTCACTACAAGTCGGGGTGTCAGCAGCCGATGCCTCGATTCGGCCGGGGGGAGGTCGGTGCCCGGGCCGGGGGTTGGTGCACCGAATTCGCCGACCAGAAGCTCGAGAACCCTTGCGGCGACCTCGACCAGTGGCTGTTCGACGCTCGACAAACCCACGGCTGCAGCCACAGGGGTGTTGTCGTAGCCGGTGACGGGAATTCCGCGGTTGCTCGCCATCATCGCGCCGAGGGCCAACGAGTCACTCGCGCAGACCACGGCATCGAGTGAGGGGTTTGCGGCGACCAGGTCGGCCATGGCGGCCCTGCCGGAGGCGACTCCGTCGTCGACGGCGATCTGCAGTGCGTCGAGTTCGACGTTCGACAGGGGTGTGTCGGAGCCGGCCATGGCTTCGAGCCACCCGCGCCTGCGGTCGTCGCCGGTGCCCGACGGGCTCGGCCAGCCGATGTAGCCCACCCGCGGCCCGGCCGTCGCGAGCGCGTAGGCTGTCGCTTCACGCACCCCCGAGCATCCGTCGACGTCGACCCAGAGGTGTTGCGGGTCATCCATGTCGTCGATGCCCCATGGGCGCCCGAAGGTGACGAAGTCGTGCCCGTTCGCGATCAGCCATTCGGTGCGCGGGTCGCCGTGAAAGGTGGAGGTGAGAACGAAGGCGTCAACATCGGCACCGTCGAGCAGGCGCCGGTACTGCGCGATCTCATCGTCGGGGTCGGCGGCGGTGAACAGCAGAATGCGCAGGCCATAGGCGGCGGCCTGCTCGGTCAGCGCGTGCAGAAAGCGGTCGAGAACCGAGCCCGAGATGCCGTCGACCATCGGGTCGAGCCGGATGCCCAGGGTCGAGCTCCTGCGCGTGCGAAGCCGTCGCGCAGACGCGTGCGGCCGGTATTCGAGTGTGTCGATCGCCCGCTGCACGCGCTCCCTCGTGTCGGGTCGCACGATCGCCGGGGTGTTCAGCACGTTCGACACCGTCTGTTTCGAGACCCCTGCCGCCTCTGCGACGTCGGAGATGGTGGCGAGCCGCTTCATGCCCCCATCATGCCACCATCGCGTCATTTCTGCTTGGATCGATCAAATCGCTTTCTTGACAATGCGGCGCGGGCGAGGTTACCGTGAAGGCACAGCAATTTGATCGATCTAATTTTCAGTCGCGGACGACTGCCGATCGATCAAGGACGGGTATCCAAGGAGAAATCATGCAACGAAGCAAGAAGATGTGGGCCGCTCTCGGCGCACTCGCCACGATCACCGCCGTCGGCCTGGCCGGCTGCAGCGGTTCGAGTTTCAGCGGCGGCAGCGCTGGCGCCACCCAGAACGCGGGCTCGCCGCTCACCGTTCTGATCGGCTCGAGCGGTGACGCCGAGACCAAGGCCGTGACCGACGCGGTCGCCGCCTGGTCGTCGTCGTCGGGAACGACCGCCACCGTCAGCGCGGCCTCAGATCTCAATCAGCAACTCGCCCAGGGCTTCGCGTCAGGCAAGCCCGCCGACGTCTTCTACGTCTCGACCGATGCCCTCGCCGGCTACGCAGCGAACGGATCGCTGCTCGCGTACGGCGACAAACTCAGCAACAAAGACGACTTCTACCCGACGCTGGTCAGCTCGTTCACCTACGACGGCACGTTCTACTGCGCCCCGAAGGACTTCTCGACCCTCGGCCTCGAGATCAACACCGACATGTGGGCGCAGGCCGGCCTGACCGACGCCGACATCCCGAAGACGTGGGACCAGTTGAGCGCGGTCGCGGCCAAGCTCACCACCGCTGACCACGTCGGCCTCGCCTTCTCGCCGGAATACGCCCGTCTCGGCGCCTTCATGGCGCAGGCCGGTGGTGGGCTCGTCAGCACCAACGGCAAGACAGCCACCGCCAACAGCGCAGCGAACGTCGCCGGGCTCCAGTACGTGAAGTCCCTGCTTGCGAGCGGTTCGGCGAAGACCACCAAAGACCTCGGCGCTGGCTGGGGCGGCGAGGCCTTCGGCAAGGGCCTCGCAGCGATGACGATCGAGGGCAACTGGATCGGCGGCGCGATGAAGAGCGACTACCCGGCCATCAAGTACACGGTCGCCCAGCTGCCCGCCGGCCCGGCCGGCCAGGGCACGCTCCAGTTCACCAATTGCTGGGGCATCGCTGCCGACAGCCAGAATCAGGATGCTGCGCTCAAGCTCGTCGAACAACTCACTTCGACCGACCAGCAGTTGTCATTCGCCAGCGCATTCGGCGTGATGCCGTCTGTGCAGTCCGCAGCGGACCAGTGGAAGTCGGCCAACCCCACCTTCGCACCGTTCCTCGAATCGGCTGACTTCGCCCAGGGTGTGCCCAACGCTAAGGGTGCCTCCGATGTGATCACCGACCTCAACTCGCAGCTCGAATCCATCGCAACGGGTGACCCGCAGGCCATTCTCGACCAGACCCAGAAGAACCTCGAAGCGGTCGTCGGCAAGTAATGACCGTCACCTCCGGGTCGAAGGCCACCTCTTCGCGTCGCGCCGCCATCGCGGGGCGCGAAGGGGTGGCCGGCTGGCTCTTCACTCTGCCGATCATCGTCATTCTCGGCCTCTTCCTCGTGGTGCCTGTCGGTATGGCCCTCTGGGTCAGCTTCTCCGACTGGTCGGGCAGGGGCAGCCCCTTCTCGGGTGACGTCAGTTTCATCGGCTTCAACAACTACCAGGACCTGCTCGGTGGCGGCGGGCTCGCAGAACGCGACTTCGGCATCTCGCTGCGCAACAATGCGTGGTACGTGCTCCTGGTTGTGCCCCTGCAGACAGCCGTCTCGCTCTTTCTCGCCGTCATGGTCAACCGGGCCATCCTGCGCGGCCGGGGCTTCTTTCGCACCGCCTTCTACTTTCCGTCGGTGACGAGCTCGGTCGCCATCACCGTGCTCTGGTTGTTCCTGTTCGGAGCCACCCGTGCGGTCAACAAGTTGCTCTCCTACCTGGGCGTCAACGGGCCCAACTGGTTCGCAGACCCGTCGGGAATCGTGCACAACTTCCTGGCGCTCTTCGGCGTCACCTCGGGGCCTGCCGTGCTGACCGACAACATGGCACTGGGAGTCTCCTACTGGGACTGGTTGTCTGGCCCATCGGTGGCAATGACGGCCTTCATTCTGATGGCGATCTTCACCACCAGCGGAACGTTCATGCTCCTCTTCATCGCAGCACTGCAGAACCTCAGTGGTGAGACGCAGGAGGCGGCCATGATGGATGGCGCAAACGGCTGGCAGCGCTTCTGGCGGGTCACCCTGCCTCAGCTGCGACCGGTTCTCTTCACCGTGCTCACGCTGGGGCTCATCGGCACCTGGCAGGTGTTCGACCAGATCTACACCGGTACACAGGGCGGCCCCGGCAAGACCACTGTCACTCCGGCGTACCTCTCTTATACCTCTGCGTTCAGCAACCAGGAGTGGGGCAAGGGTTCGGCGATCGCGTTCATGCTCTTCGTCATCATCGTCGTGCTGACCCTGGTTCAACGGTGGGTGCTGCGCGAGCGTGGTGTCTCCCGGCGACGCATGCGTGCCTACCTCCCTGCAGCATCCGCGACGAATTCCTCGGCCTTGGCCGTTGCCGCCGTTGCCGAGAAGAAAGACGAGGTCCGCTGATGAGTGCAGCCGTCGCCCCGAGCATCCCCGCAGTGGCGCAGAAAGCTCCACGGCGCCGCCGCTCGGGCCCGGGTCGCAAGGAGCTGATCGCGCGTTCAGTGGTGTTCGCCATCTTGATCGTGATTGCGGTCGTCTACATCTTCCCGTTCCTGATCAATGTCGCGACGTCGTTCAAGACCGATGCAGAGGCAGCGGCGAGTCCGTTGTCGCTAGTGCCTCAGACGTTCACGACGGCCGCCTATGAGCGGCTGTTCCTCAGCTCGGACTTCCCGGTTTGGTTCAAGAATTCGGTCGTCGTCACGCTGTTCGTCACAGCGGGCCGGGTGTTCTTCGATTCCCTCGCCGGCTACGCCCTCGCACGGCTCCGCTTCCGCGGTCGTAATCTCGTCTTCCTGGGGCTCATCGCTGTGATGAGCGTGCCGGGGGTCGTGCTGCTGATTCCGAAGTTCCTCGTCATCAACCAACTCGGCATGTACGACTCCTACTCGGGCATGATCATCCCGCTGCTGGCCGATGCTGCCGGTGTCTTCATCATGAAGAGCTTTTTCGAATCGATCCCGCCGAGCGTCGAGGAGCAGGCGAAGATCGACGGCGCCGGCGTCTTCCGAACGTTCTGGTCGATCGTTCTGCCGATGGCGAGGCCTGCGCTCATCACCATCATCATCCTGTCGTTCCAGGGGTCGTGGAACGAACTGACGCACTTCATCGTGTCGACGCAGTCCCCGGCTCTCACCACTCTGACGAAGGGCGTGGCCTCCCTTGCAAGCGGGCAGCTCAGCCAGGGTTCGCAGTACCCGCTCAAGCTCGCCGCGGCCGCGGTCATGACCATCCCGGTGGCGATCGTCTTCTTCATCTTCCAGAAGCGCATCCTCAATGCCAGCGACGGCGCGGTGAAGGAGTGAGGTAGCGCCGACCCTGGCGGGCTGCGCACGAGCCCCGCGCACGCCGAGCGCGCCGATTCCTGCCGCCAGCCAGACGATTCCCGACACATCAGAACAGCCGTTCCCTGAAGGAGACTCTCTCATTCCCGCACAAGCCGCTTCACTCCAGCCCCTGCTCAACGACGACCTCGTTCTGCTGAGTGCACCCACCCAGTTGTGGTCGAGCTCCGACGGCGAGGTCGGCAGCAAGCCGATCCACGGTTTCTACCACTCGGAGTCACGGGTCTTCTCCTCGATCTCGCTCACGGTCGGTGGCGAGGTGCCGGAGCCCATCGCGCAACACCTGCGCCGCGCTGGCGCCGCGTCGTTCGTCTCACTCCTTCGACGACTCGACGGCCCAGGGGCCGACCCTCGAGTCAGGCTCGACCGCGCCCGCGTGATCGGCGACGGAACCCTCAGGGAGACGCTCACGCTCACCTCGGCGCGTGCGGCGGAGATACAGACCGTCATCCGGATTGACCTGGTACCCGATTTCAGCGAGATCCAGCTGGTGAAGGCAGGCATTTCGGGCGAGGGTTCGAAGTACTCGATCGGCGTAAACGTCAGCCGGGGCGGGGATGCGGTCGTCCTCACCTCCGGGAGCATCACGGCCCGGGTCCGAATACTCAGTGAGGGTGCCGATGACGCGTCGATCACGGTGCCGGGCGATGACTCGCTCACACTCCAATGGTCGATCCGACTGCCGGCACACGGCTCCGTCGCTCTCAGCTGGTCGGTCGACGTCGTCGACGAGGCAGCGGTGGTCGAAGGCACAGGCGAAGTGACTGCGGGCTCCGAGGGGGTGCTGCCGGTCATCCGGAGCGGTGACAGCAGGCTTGCCAACTGGGTCACGCGCGCGCTCGACGACGTGGACGGCCTGCGCATGGTGACGAAGGCGCTTCCCGATGAGCCGTTTCTGGCAGCCGGTGCACCGTGGTTCTTCACGCTCTTCGGCCGTGATTCGATCTGGGCGGCGCGCTTCATGCTGCCGTTCGGCACCGAGCTCGCGGCATCGACGCTCCGAGTGCTGGCGGCCCTGCAGGGGACGACTGAGGTGGCCGACACGGCGGAGCAGCCGGGCAAGATCATGCACGAACTGCGCCCGGGGGTACTGAACATTCCGGGCGAAGACGTCTCGCTGCCGCCGCTGTATTTCGGCACGGTCGATGCCACCCCGTTGTGGATCGTGCTGCTGCACGACGCCTGGAAGTGGGGGCTCGCCGACGCCGAGGTCGAGGCCTTGTTGCCCAACCTCGTCGCCGCCCTCGAATGGATGCGCGACTACGGTGACAGCGACGGTGACGGCTTTCTCGAGTACGTCGACACCACCGGGCACGGCCTTGCGAACCAGGGCTGGAAGGATTCGGGCGACTCGATCCAGTGGCGTGACGGTTCGCTCGCCGAGGGGCCCATCGCGCTCTGCGAAGTACAGGCCTACGCGTATGAGGCTGCCGTGGGCGGCGCAGCGCTGCTGTCGCACTTCGGCCACGACGGCACCCCGTGGCTCGACTGGGCCGAGGCGCTGAAGACCCGCTTCGACGCTGCCTTCTGGGTCGACGACCCCGACGGCGCGTACCCTGCCGTGGCGCTCGACGTCAACAAGCAGCGGGTCGACACGGTGACCAGCAACATCGGCCATCTTCTGGGCACAGGCCTGATTCCGGATGCCCGCGCAGGGCTCATCGCCCGCCGGCTGGTCTCACCCGACCTCAGCTCGGGCTTCGGGCTGCGCACGATGTCGGCAGACTCTGCCGGGTTCTGGCCGCTCAGCTACCACGGCGGGTCGGTGTGGACGCATGACACCGCCATCGCCATCTCGGGACTGGTTCGGCAGGGTTTCACCGCTGAAGCAGCCGTGCTGATCGAAGGGCTCCTCGCCGCAGCAGAGGGCTTCGACTACCGGATGCCCGAGCTGCATTCCGGCGACTCTGTGGCCGACGTCGGGAGCCCGGTCGCGTATCCGGCCGCCTGCCGCCCGCAGGCCTGGTCTGCCGCCGCGGCGGTCAGCGTGCTCGCTTCGGCGCTCGGGCTCGAGCCCGACGCACAGGGTGGTTCGCTGGCGGTGCGGCCGATCATCCCTGCCGTTGCCGGCGCTCTTCACGTGGAAGGCCTGAGATTCGCTGGTTCATCCTTCGGCAACCTCGACGTGAATGCCGATGGCGTGGTGGTTGGACGCACCTAGCGGCGTGGCGATACGCTTCGAGCATGTCACTCATCTTCATGACCCTGCACGTTGTCGCCGCCGTCTTCATTGCCGGCCCGCTGGCCATCCTGCCCATGGTGGGGCTTCGCGCCGTTCGTGAAGGCAACACCGTTCAGGCGGCCAGTCTCGCCAAGTCGACCTCGCTGCTCAGCTGGCTCTCGCTGATCATCGTCGTACTCGGCTTCGGCGCGCTCGGCATGAGCGACCCCGAAGACAACTTCTCGTTCTCTGACACGTGGGTGTGGCTGTCGATCGTGCTCTACGCCGTGGCGTTCGTGTTGACGATGTTCGTCGTCGTTCCGGCGCTGCGAATTGCGGGCGAAGCTCCTGTGGCTGTGGCTGTGGCTGTGGCTGCGGCAGACGGCACGGTTGTAGCCGCCAAGCCGGCCGGGTATTCGCGCATCGCCATAGGCTCGGGCATCTCAACATTGCTGCTCGTCGTCATCACCGTGCTGATGGTCGCCAAGCCCTGACTAGTTCCACGCTGGTTGAGTAGGCCGGAGGCCGTATCGAAACCCGGCTGGTTCGCATCGGGGCTTCGATACGCTGCGCTACTCAACCGGCGGCTTTGCCAGTCGGGATGAGCGTCAGGGCGAGCTTGGGGCAGAGCGCGACCGCGTCGCGTGCGGCGTCGAGGCTGCTTTCGGCGATGCCGACGTCTGACCGCGAAGCCGATTTCGTCGCCAGCGGGTAGCCCCAGCGATCGCGCGTGAGCTCGCGGGGGAGGAGCTCGGTGCAGAGCCCGCGGCCGTCGCAGCTGGTCCAGTCGATGTGCAGCCGGGCGGCAGGAGGGCGGGTTCCGGTCGCGCCCAGGGTTCGTGCGGCCATGATCGTCGTTTCCCTTCTACTAGCGTGACTGCCGGGTGCAGCGACCCGACAGGTGGTGGTTGGCGTCGTCGGCGAACACCGACAGCGCACTCAGCGCCAGCCGGGCCGTGCCGTCGGGGTGGTGGCAGGAGCCGCGGCCGGCAACCGTGTCACTGAGCTCACGGAGCTCGCGCCGTAGGTTTGGATCGCGGTGCCCCGAGGCGATGCGGGTGAGAACGCTGGCCAGGGCGGGCAGCCCAAACATGCACGGCCCGCATTGGCGGGCCGACTCGTTGGCCAGGTACTGCACGATGTCGGCGGTCGCCTTTAGCCCGCAGCGCTGCTTGCTCAGAACATAGAGCACTCCAGCGCCGGAGTGGCCGCCGAGCGGGGCGAGCGCTGCGGCAGAGAGTTCGACGCCGAGGTTGTCTGCGGCGACCCAGGTACCGTGGTAACCCCCCACGAGCACGGCGAGAACGTTCGACCGGTCGACCCCGCGCGTGGCGAGAATGTCGCGCAGCGGAGTGTCGCCCGCCACCTCGGTGACGCCCTCGTGCTGCACGTCTCCTGACACGGTGACGAGGCGGGTGCCGGGGTCGCTCTCGCTGCCGATGCTGCGGAACCACCGCGCGCCATACCTCGCGATCAGTGCGATGTGGGCTAGCGTTTCGACGTTCTGGATGATCGTGGGCCGCTTCTTGAGCCCCGAATCGCTGAGTCGCCTGATCCGGTCGGTCGGCAGCGCAACGCCGTTCTCGATGGCGTTGACCACAGCGCTCGCCTCGCCGGAGATGAACGATTCGGCGGCCTCGACGAGAATGATGTGCCGGGCATCCGGTCGCTCATTCAACGCACGCTGCACAGCTGGAAAGTTCTCGGCGACGGTATAGAGGTACACCTGCGATGCCTTGATGGCTGACGCGGTCGCCAGCAGCCCGTCGATCACCAGGTGGGGCGAATTCTGCAGCAGGGTCGCGTCTTTGGTGCTGCGGGGTTCGCCCTCAGCGCCGTTGGCGATCACGATGGGGCTGCTGCGCAGAACCCGGTCGGCCCGCGCTTCGTCGGCGGCGGCGAGCTTACGCCAGGTGGCGAAACCTGCTCCACCGCGGCCGGTGAGCCCCGAGGCTTCGAGGGCAACCAGCAGGGTGTTGTCGATCGCCTCAGTGGCCAGCGGCCCGTACGTCCTCAGATGCGCTGCATGGCTGGCCGAGGCGCCCGCGACGAAGAGACGGGTGGTCGTCGCGGGAGGTGTGACGGCCTGCACGACAGGCATCGATCGGGTGGCAGGCATCAGACGCTTTCTTGTCGGAGTCGGGCGGATTCGACAAAACGGGACGACAGTCGCCAGATCAGGGCGGTGCCCACGGCGAGCGTGCAGACCGCGGCGAGCAGCAGGAACCAGCTGCTGGTGCCATCCGTGCCGTTGCCGATGGCGTGAACCATGGCGATCGGCCACATGGCGTAGCTGAACCAGTGCACCGCCCTGAAGACCTTCACGCCGAGGCGTTGCCGCAGCAGGCTGGTGACGATGATCGCGATCAGCAGGTCGACCGCCACGGTTCCGAGACCCTGCCAGAACGGCTTGTACGAGCCGATGAACGGCACGACGATGTCGGTGACATTCAGTTTGGCGTACGAGTCGAGCAGCAACGATCCCACGTGCAGCAGAATGAACACGCTGCCCACGAGCGACACATTGCGGTGCACGAGGGTGACCGAGAAGCGTGGCAGGCCTGGTAGAAGCCGACCCGAGCGCGTGATGATGCCGAGCACGATCGACGCAGTGAAGAGTACGAGGGCGACGACGCCACTGGCGCGGCCGAAGGCCCAGAGCGCCTCATCCATGGTTCACCAGTTCTTCTTGTGTGGTGGCCTGTTCATCGTCGTCTGCGGTGGGCCACGAGCCGGTCGTGATGGTGCGCCCGGCCAGGTCGATGAGCCGCGCATCGGCATGGATGCCCGTGAGCCACTCGATCGCACCCTGGCCCTTCACGACCGCAGCCGTGCTCACCGCGTTTGCTGCCAGGCAGCTTTCGGCAACCACCGTCACGCTGCGCCACACGGCGACAACGGGGAGCCCGAGCCGAGGGTCGAGAATGTGGTGTGCCTGGCCGCTGGCGGTGGCCCAGCGACGCTTCTGCGTGCTGGAGGTCGCCATGCCGAAACCGCCTGAGAGGGTGACCTGTTGGCGGGGGTCGTCGGGCAGATCCTGCACGTCGATCTGCCAGCCGCCGTCGGGAGCAGTGCCCGCGGTGGCGATGTCGCCGCCGAGGCAGACCAGGGCGCCGCAACCGAGTTCGTCGGCGATGCGGGCGGCCGCCTGGTCGGCGGCGACGGCTTTCGCTGTTGCGCCGAGGTCAAGCAGGAGGTCTGGCGGTACGGTGAGGTGGGTGCCGGTGAGGGTGATCCGCTTGTAGCCGGGCGTGCGCACGGTCGTTACAGTCGTGATGACCGGGGTGACGGGTGGCAGCGCGGGTAGAGCGATGGGGGCATCGTCGCCGCGGGCATCCAGCTCACGGGCGAGGTCGCGTGCGCGTACGAGGTCGATGTCGCGGTCGTAGCCGAGCGCGATGAGGTCGTAACCGAGTGTCGGGTCGACGGCTCCGCCGGTCTGCTCGGCTGCGTCGAGCGCCGCGGCGACGAGCGCTGCGAGGGTTTCGCTGACGTCGGCGCCAGCGGCCAATTTCGGGGCGAGAAGCAAGAGCTCGGAGTCGGTACGGAACCGGCTGCAGGCGTCGTCGACGAGGCCGGTGACCTCGTGCACGATGGCGATGGCCTGTTCGAGCAGTTCAGGGTCTGTGACGACGACGGAGGCGCCGGTACTCCAGAGCTCCCATTCCGCGTGTGCCGTCGGCATCAGGAGCCTGAGGATTTGGCTTGCGGTGCCTGCTGAACCGGGGCCTGCTGCACGGGTGATTGTTGAACGGGTGCCTGCTGAACGGTGCCAGGGACGACTGTTGCAGCAGGGGCGGGAGCCGTCGTAGCCGCAGGTGCGGGAGCCGAGGTCTGGGCCGGCTGGCTGACGCTCGCCTGCGCCTTCTCAGCGGTGGTCGCGTTCCAGAGAACCGCAGAGCCAACCGCGGTGACCGCGAAGCTCCCGATCCCGACAGCGGCGGTGATTCCCAGTGCGCGGCGCTTGCCAGTGGATCGGATGCTCATTGTGCGCCTCATTCGTAGGGAGAAGTTCGTGACTGTCTCTACGTTCCCCGACGTTTCTTCCAGGTTTCTTAGACGGCTCTCCCAGCGAGGTGCTTAACAGGGTTCTCACAGGGAATGTGCGGCCTCAAGCTCTGGGCAGAGGTGTTCTCAGGCGAGAGGGAAGCGCACGCTCACGGTGGCACCGCTTCCGGGCACGGCCGGCTCGATGCTCACACTCCCGCCGTGGCGGGCGGCTACGTCGGCGACGAGCGCCAGCCCGAGGCCGTAGTGCCGGGGCTGTTCGTCGCCAGAAGTCTTCTCTCGAGAGCTCGCAAACCGTTCGAACGCGCGGTCGCTGATCTCCGAGCCGAAGCCCGGCCCGTCGTCGGTCACCGTCACGACGGCATCCTTGGCTTGCACGGCGATCGTCACCTTGACGGCCGATTCAGCGTGATCGAGCGCGTTCGAGACGAGGGCGGTGAACAGACGGTGAATCGAGACGGCAGTGCCGGCCACGGTGATCGTCGCCTGCGAAGAGGTGATGGTGAGCGCGATGCCTCGGCCCGCAGCATCCGCCTGCAGCGCGGCGATCGCGTTCGTGCCCGCTTCGACGAGATTCAGGGGCTGCTGTTCCGTGGTCTCGCGGGGGTCGGCGGCAATCAACAGGTCTTCGAGGATCTCCGAGAGCATCCGGGAATCCTGCACGATCTCGTCGACTGCCGCAGAGGTTGCCGGGCCGTCGCCCGAAGGGGCGTTGTGCAGGGTCCGCTTCAGAAGTTGGGCCCGGGTGCTGAGCAGCGTGAGCGGCGTTCGCAGTTCGTGGCTGGCATCGGCCACAAACCTCCGCTGCAGCGCGAGCGCCTCGGCGAGAGGACGCATCGAGCGACGGGCCATGAGCGCCGAGATGACTCCAGCTGCGGCGCTTGCCACCACGCCTGCAATCACCAGGGCGAGGAGCAGGCGTTGCAGCTCCTCCTGGTTCTCCCTCTGGTCGATCGCCACCTGGATAACGCGGTCACCGTCTTCATCCTTGGCCGTGCGCACGGTGTAGGTGTGGCCGTCGTTCGAGACCTGGTTCTGAACGACCCCGCCTTCCGTAGCGACCTGGCTGATCGCATCGGTATCAGGCAGGCCCGCTGGCATGTCGCGCGAAACCTGCAATCGGCCGCCAGCGTAGATGGCCATCAGCACGCCGGAGCCGTCGTCGGTCGACAGGGAGTGGCCGGCGTCGATGAGTGTTCGTTGGTTGGATTCGGACTGGCTGGTGCTGACGATGAAGTAGAGCAGCGCTCCGACCGCGATGAACACCACCACGATCAGAGCCGTGAACTGCAGGGCGAGCCGAAGCGCTGCCCGCCGCAGATCGGCGCGGTCGCGCTTGGACATGCTCTGCCCAGAGGTGCTCCGCTTCTTCCAGAGTTTCGCCATCACGACACGCTCCCGAGCCGGTAGCCGATGCCCCGAACCGTGACGATGCAGCCGCGGCCGAGCTTCTTGCGCAGGTAGTGAACGTACGTGTCGACGACGCCCTCGTCGTCGGCATCCGGAAACACGGAGTCGAGCAGATCGACGCGCTCGAACACCTGCTCGGGACGCCGCGCCAGCCGCTCGAGCAGGTCGGCTTCGCGCTCCGACAGCGCGACCACCTCGCCTGAGGCGAGCGAGACCGTGCGGGCCTCGGTTTCGAGCGCGCCACCGGGAACCCTCAGTGTGGGCACGGTGGTCTCGTGTCGTCGGAGGAGGGCACGAAGTCTCGCAAGCAGCTCGTCGATGTCGAAGGGCTTGGCGAGGTAGTCCTCTGCCCCCCGGTCGAGCCCCTCCACGCGATCGGCGGGGTTGCCGAGGGCAGAGAGGATGAGCGTCGGGGTGAGTACTCCGCTGCGCCGGAGCTTGGTCAGAACATCCAGACCCTCGATGAGCGGCAGGCCCCTGTCCAACAAAAAGAGGTCGAAGGGCTGGGTGAGGCCTTCGTGCAGGGCGCGTTGGCCGTCACGCGCCGAAACCACGTGGTACCCCTCGCTGGCTAGCAGCTCGCTGAGCATGGAATTCAGTCGCGCGTCGTCTTCAACGACCAGGATGCGCGGCTGATGTTTCATGCTCGAAGTATAGGGATCGCACTCGTGAGGTAAGGCTTGCCACCCTAGCGCCGGGGCGGCGGGCTGTCTATCGTGTGAGTCATGACGACAGCATCTGCCGAGCAATCCGCGTTCAGCCAGCAACCCGACGAGCCGCACAGCGGCAGCATGGCCGGGCGGCTGAACTGGCTCCGCGCGGGTGTTCTCGGTGCGAACGACGGCATCGTCTCGGTCGCGGCGATCGTGGTCGGTGTCGCCGGTGCTGGCGCTTCGACTCCCGCGATTCTTGCCGCCGGAACCGCCGGGCTCGTCGGTGGTGCCATCTCGATGGCCCTCGGTGAGTACGTCTCGGTCAGCAGCCAGCGCGACAGCCAGCACGCCCTCATCGCCAAAGAACGCCAGGAGCTGATCGACGACCCCGAGGGTGAACTCCAGGAGCTCGCCGCCCTCTACCAGTCCGAAGGGCTGTCGGCCGACACGGCCATGAAGGTCGCAACAGAGCTGACGGCGAAAGACGCCCTCCGCGCCCACCTCTCGATGGAACTCAACATCGACGAAGCCGACGTTGCGAGCCCCTGGGCCGCTGCCGGGGCCTCGGCGCTGGCCTTCGTCATCGGCGCGATCCTGCCGTTCCTCGCGATACTGCTGCCTCCGGAGAACGTGCGAGTGCCCGTCACATTCGTTGCGGTGATCCTGGCGCTCGCGGCCACGGGCATCATGGGCGCCCGCCTCGGAGGGAGCCCGGTTCTGCGGGCCACCTTCCGAGTGGTGATCGGTGGCGCGGCGGCTCTCGTCGCGACATTCGGCATCGGCCTGCTGCTCGGCACGACCGGCGCGGTCTGATCGACGCCTGAACCGATCCTGACGGGAGTTGTGAACGGGCGCGATCCTCGGCCTGAGAGCTGTAACTGAAGTCATGTACAGGATGCCCGTGGTCAGTGCGGCTCAGTCGAGACGGCGTTACGCAACCACGGCGTGATCAGAAGCTCTCCATTCGCATCCACCGTCAGTACCTCGACGCCGAACTGCTCGGTCGCGAGGTCTGAGGTCTGCTGGCCGCCCGAGAGGATGGCGGTCGCCAGAACGTCGGCCGTGACGATGTCTGGGGCGAGAACGGAGACCTGGCTGAAGCTCTGCCGGGCATCCGTTCGCCAGACGTGCTCGCCTCGCTCGGCGGTTCCCGAGGTGGCCAGGGCTGCGCGGGTCTCGTCGAGTTCGAAGCTGCAGAGCAGTACGGTGCGATCGAGGGGGTCGACGATGCCGACCCGCCAGGCGTTCTTGCCGCTCTCGGTGTCGCCGACGCGGGCCAGCACATCGCCGCCCGCATTGAGCAGCCAGCCAGCGCTGCCGGCCGCATCGAGAATCTCACCCGCAGCCTCGATGGCCAGCGCCTTGACGATGCCCGAGAGGTCGATCACTCCGTCTGGCCGATGTGCGGTGAAGGCCCCACCCGTGGCGTTGCGCCAGTGCACTGCACGTTCGTAGGCGTCGCGCACCGCTTCGCTGCTGTGTGTCAAGGTCAGCTCACCGCGAGCAATCCGCGAGAGTTCTGACGCGGGGTTGTAGAGGCTGAACGTCGTGTCGGCCGTTCTGAATACGTGCTCGACGTCGTCGAGAATCGAGCGGGCAACGCTGCCCTCATCGAATCGCAGGCTGACCACCGTGCCCATCGTCTCGAAGACGTGCTGCATCAGAGCCCGGCCTGGTCGAGGGCAGACTGTACCGACTGCAGGTACCCGTCGCTGGTGTAGGTTGCCCCGCTCACCGAGGCGACGTTCGCCGACTGGGCAGACAGCACTTCACTCCGCAGCACCGGAGCTGCCCTCGCGCTGATCTGCACCGATCGCCCGCCGTCGTCCGTCAGCTTCAGTGCCGTGACCTCGGTGATCTTTCCGCTGTTCACGGTGATCTGCACCTGGATCGTGCCGTACCGCGTGCTGATCAGCGAGCCGGTGAAGTTCTGGTCGACAGCAGTAGGCGCAGGCGCGGGCGCAGGTGCTGCTGCGGCAGGTGAAGGGGCGGCGGATGCTGCAGGAGCCTCTGCCGCAGCGCTCGGTGTCGCGGCAGCAGTTGCCGGCGTCGCCGGCCCAGCGGTCTGCGCGGGCGTCGGCGTAGCCGTGGCCTTCGGTGCAGCGCTCGCTGCGGTACTCGGCGCGGCGCTTGCCTTCGGCGTGCCCCCCGCCGACGCGGGCGCGGCATCCGAAAGCGTGGTCGTCGCGGTGTCGTGCACACCGATCTGCCAGCCGACGGCCAGCACCGCCGCCGATGACACGATCGACCCGAAAACCGCTCTCTTTCTCACGAGTCAAACCTTTCCAAGTGGATCTGCCGGGCGGGCAGCCCGGCCGCACGGGCATCCCGAACCACCAGGTCGGCCCAGTTCTGCGGGCCGCAAATATAGAGGTCGGATTCGTGCAACTGCGGGAAGACCGATTCGAGCGACACCCCATTGGCGTAGGCCGACGCCGACATCCAGGTCTGCGCCTGGTGTGGCCGCTTGCCGACCATCGAGAACGCCGCAGACCCCGAATTCGTCGCCAAAGTGGCAATTTCGTTCCAGAGGTATTGCTGCGATTCGTCTGAGGCGCGCAGCAGGATCGTCGCCTCGCCCGCGCGCAGCCGGGCATGCTCGAGCATCGCGCGCACCGGGGTGATACCGATCCCAGCGGTGATCACGGCCAGGTACGGCGCCGTTCGGGCCGTGTCGGTGAAGACCCCGTACGGCCCCTCGATCGAAACGAAGGTACCCGGGCGCAGTCGGCTGATGCGCGCAGTGCCCTTACCGAGGTCGCGCACCGTGATGCGGGCCGAGTTCGCCGTCGGCATCGCCGAGAACGAGATGGGGTGCGCGTGCCACCACGTGCGGCCGCTCCAAAATCTCCAGACCGCGTACTGGCCGCCCTTCACCTCGAGTCTCTCGAGCTGCTTGCCCGAGAGCTGGATCGACACCACGCCGGGCGCGATCGTCTCGACGCCGGTCACCCGCAGATCATGACGCACCGACCGGATGATCGGCACAGCGAATCGGTAGACGAGTACGGCCCCGAACGCGATCACATACAGCGCGATCCAGTAGACCCGTTGAAGCGTGCCATCGGCGAGCACACCACCGATGCTCAGCTGATGGGGCAGCGCAACCAGCACGGCGAGGTAGCTGAGCAGATGGATGAGGTGCCACGCCTCGTAGGCAAAGTGCCGCCGTACAGAGATCACCGAGGTCACGACCACGACGATCAGCAGGCCAAGGCCCACGTATGAAAGGAGAAGGTCGTTGCTGGTCGTCAGAAAGGAGATCGTCTCGGCCACCACGTTGGTCTGGTCGGCGAGCGAGTACCCGATTGTCAGCAGCACAGCGTGCGCCAATAACAGGTACAGCACGGGTTTGCCGAGCGAGCGGTGCAGCGCAATGGCGCGGTCCTGGCCCACTGTGCGGTCGACCCACGGAACGCGGGCAGCGAGCACGAGCATCACCAGGATGAGGTCGGTGCCGGCCAGGCCCGTCACGATGCCGAGCGCCGTGATCGCCCCCGCCGGCGTGCCGAACTCGGTCGTGCCCGCGTACGCCAGATAAAGGGCAATCGAGACGGCGACAGAGACCCAGCAGAGTATACCCATGACGTCCGCAGCTGCCGCCCGCTTGCGATAGTTGCGCGAGCGGGTTCGTCTGGCGACGATTGCAGTCACAGCGCACCTTTCATGAGCAGCAGGAGGGGGAGCGGCGGCAGTGGCGCAGGGTCACGGAGCCGTGTTCGTGCCCCTGACCTCACGCTAGGGCCGAATACTTAGAGCTTTCTTAGCTCCTCCTCCCCAGCCCGATTCGTCATCTTCGTGCCACTTCGCCACGAGTTGACTTGGTGTTTGGTTCCTCAACCTTGGAAAGACCTGAGAATAGCTCGTGTAATTCGAGATGTCCTCTACTTTCTCTGACGGGGGCTCCTTCGCAATTGCGTGGATGCCGAAGTGAGTTTGGGGTTCGTCCTTGTTGTCCATGCGTTTCGCTTCGTCTGTTGTCACTGCGATCACAATGACGGTTGTGCTCGTTGTCGGTCTCACGTCGCCGGTCGCTGCCGCCGATCCGAGTTTGGCCCCTTCTGATTCGAGCGTCGTGCCCGATGTGCAAGCCGAGCAGTCAGACGCCCCCGTGTTGCCGCCGATCTCGTCGTCATCGGGTAGCGCGACTGACACCTCCACACCGGATCCCGCACCAGTCGTGCAACCATCGCCGGCACCAACGGCGGATCCTGTCGACGCGTCGGCTGCCGTGTCGAACTTCGACCCGAACGGCAAGACGGTCGTCGCGGCCGACGAGTTCAGCAACACGTATGCCGGCCCCGACGGCATGAAGATCTCGTCGGTTTCGACCTCGCCCATCAACATTCAAGACCGCAGCAATTCGTGGGTGCCGATTCAGACCGATCTGACAACGACCGGGCCGTGGTCCTGGCTCGGCCAGGGCGGTGCAAAGGTGGAGCTGAATCCATTGCACCCGCAGTTCTCGCAATACGCTGACGATTCGACCGTCGTATCGATGACGAAAGACTCGAACACGATCGGCTTCACCCTGAAGGGTGCCGCTCACTCCGTTCTCCAGCGAGATCTCGCGCCGTGGTCAGATTCCAAGAACCATCTCGAGTATAAAGACGTGTTCCCGGGCACTGACCTGGTCTATGACGTAAACGAGGCTGACGTCAAAGAACTCCTCCGGCTGAACTCTCGCCCCGCTGCCGCAACGGCCTGGACGTGGAAGGTCGACGCCGCCGGTCTGTCGGCGGTGAAGACCGCCGAAGGCAGCATTGAGTTCTCTGATTCCGCGGGTGAAGTGAAGTTCGTCATCCCCGCACCGCGCATGTGGGATTCGTCGGGAGTAGACGGCCAGAAGACCGACGCCGAGGCGGCGGTGGGCATGACGCTTCTGCGTGAGGGCGACCAGTACCTGGTCAGCATGCAACCCAGTATGGTGTGGCTGAATGACCCTGCACGGGTCTACCCGGTCTCCGTCGACCCGACTCTTACTCCTGGGGCTGCCGACAACGACAACACGCACACGTACAAAAGCAACGGCCTGACAAACGTGAACGCGGGTGCCCAGGTGGGCAACTCGAACAACGGCGGCGTTTGGCGCACCGTGGTTCACTTCAACTACGAGCAATTCTTCGGCAAGCAGATCATTTACGCCGAAGTCGCGGCGGTCGACAAATACAACGATTCGAGCACCGGTTACCACCAGGGCGGCCTGTATCACGCGACCCAATTGGGGTTCGACAGCTTGGGCGAACAGCTCGGCAACGTCGGGTTCGACGCCACCAGTGGCGCTTCCGACCCGAACGACATGCGCCTCGCAAACCGACTCAACCAGCTGGCCCGCGATCACGTCTCGGGGTACTACCTGGCCATAGCGGGCGACGAGACCCCGAACACGTTCACCTATGAGCACGCTGATCTGCAGATGCTCTTCTCGTACAAGGACTATCCCAGCCCGGGAAATGCGCCGACGCCGGCGAACGGCGCCACGAACATCTCCTACACTCCGTCTCTCCACGTCGACGGCGGATACGACCCCATAGGCGCTGGCCTCGACCACCTGTTCCGGCTCGGCACCACTACAGACGTGAACGCGAGCAAGATCTACGATTCCGGGTGGTACCTCAACGACACGATGACGATTCCCGCTCATCTGCTTCAGCCCGGTACCACCTACTATTGGCAATCCTGGGTGCATGACGGCTATTTCAACGCTGACCCGTCGTCCCCGGTATGGCCCAACACGCCGGTCTACAGTTTCACGACCGACAACCCCGCGCATCCCGACCAGAGCACCGCCACACCGACCGACAAGGCCGTGGTCGTCACAACGCAACCGACGCTCTCTGTCGCCCCAGCGACGCACCCGAACGGTCTGGCGTTCCAGTACCAATTTCGCGTCACAACAGGGCCAGATGCGACCATTGGCCAGGTGGTGAGTTCGGCCTGGCTAACCTTCGCTGCTGGTACCTCTCCGTCGTGGACGCTGCCCGACGCAACGTTGCAAGACGGCGGCACGTACTCCTGGACCGTGCTCACCAAAGACAGCGCTGGCACGTTCGGTCCATTCTGGGTGAACAAGTTCAGCGTCAACAAGCGCATCGGCGCGGGCGGGCCCTCGCCAACAGATGCGGCTGGCCCGGTCACGGTGAATCTGGCAAACGGCAACGTGAACATGCAGTTCACCTCGCCGACTGTCGCCACGGTCGGTGGGCCGATGGGAATGTCGTTCTCCTACAATTCGCAGGCGCCCTCGAACGCGGGCCTCAACGCCGAGTATTTCAACGGTATGCCGGCCGCCCCGACCGGGGCGGCGTCGGATTTCGCGGCGGCCAAGAAGGTCATCAGCCGGGTCGACCCGGCGATCAACTTCGACTGGGTCGATGGCAGCAACGGCACTGCGGGTTCTCCGGCACCAGGGGTCGTCGACAACGACCATTTCATGGCCAGATGGACGGGCTTCATCCGTTCTCCCGACGCAACACCGACCCAGTACGAGTTCGGGTACAACCGCGACGACGGAACCCAGATCCTGGTCAACGGCACGATGATGGTCGACCAGTGGAACACGGCGGCCGAGACCGGGTGGGGCGCGGGGTCGACCGCTCTGTCGACAACACCTGTACCCATCACCGTGAACTACTTCGAAAACGGGGGTGGCGCGCAGATGAAGCTCTGGGTGCGCCTGAAGGGCCAGCCCAACACGCAGCAGATCGTTCCGGCGAGCTGGTTCACTCGCACCATCAACACGCTCCCCACCGGGTGGTCGAGTTCGACACCACTTGCCGGGCCGTCTGGGTTCTACTCTTCGGCCGCTGTGACCGACTCGTCAATCGTTCTCACTGATGCTTCGGGCAGCGTTCACACGTACGCGAAGAAGGCCGCAGGCGGATACACGCCCCCGCCCGGGGAGGCGGGCATTCTGAGCCTGGATGCGAACAAGCAGGTCAGCCTCACAGATGAAGCCGGTACCACCTATCTGTTCAACACTGAGGGGAAGGTCGTGCAGGTCTCGAGCCCGCAAGAGGCGCTCAAACCCGCAGCCCCTGTTGTTTCATTCCGATCGGATACGGGTGCCGTCGACAAGATCAGCGACAGGTTGTCTCAAACCAACGTCGGTTCGACTCCCGCGAGCTATGCCCGCGAAGTCTCCTTCGTCTATGCGACCGTCTGTACGGGCGACCCGGCTCTGACCGCGGCTGCGGCGATAGGCGCGGGCCCGAAGCTCTGTCAGATCGTCTATCCCACACAGAATTCGGTGCCTGCCCAGACAACGGATATTCATTACGATCAAAACGGTTACCTTGAGTCGATCGTCAACCCGGGCGGCGCGAAGTCGTCCTTCTCCTACGACGGAGCTGGGCGAATAATCACAGTACGCAATCCTCTCGGATGGGACTGGATCAATGCGGTGGTGGGGCGCACCGCCAGTTCCGGCACCCGAACGGACATCACGTATGACTCAACCGGTCGAGCGATCAAGGTTTCACTTCCCGCACCCGACGGTCTGAACGCAACGGCCCGACCGACCAAGAAGTACAACTACGCGGTTGCACCCGTCGCGGCCGGCCCGTCAGTGACCGCCGTTGATGGCACGACCTACGTCGATGTCGTCGACTCTGCTGGTACGCCGTTGCCGAACACCACGGGCACCACTGGGCACGCCCAGAAGGTCACTTTCGACGCGGCGTATCGCGCCACGAGTGCCACCACCCCATCTGGGCGGAGCGCGACAACCGTCTGGAACGACAAAGACCAGACTCTGTCTGCCACGAACGCGCAGGGCCTGATGTCGACCACGGTCTACGACAATCGTGACCGGGCCACCGACAGTTACGGCCCCGCGGCACCGTCGTGCTTCAACTCCGATCGCACCGCCACGACGGCCTGCGCTACAACTGTCGCGCACAGTCACACCGGGTACGACGAGAACCTGCAGGGCTTGAACGCCGCCTACTACGACAACCCCGGGTGGACGGGCGTGCCCAAGGGGTACAGTCTCGGTATTCCGGGCACCGTCATGCCCGGCGACATCAATCGCGACTGGGGCACCACTGCTCCCATCCCAGCCATCACGACGAGCTCCTGGTCGGCGCGCCTCACGGGTACGATCACCTTCCCGGCGAACGGCGACTACCAGTTCAAGACCTATGCCGACGATGGCACGCGCCTTTGGATCGACAACGTGCTCGTCGTCGATGACAACGTCATCGGCGGTGCACATTGGTCGACCGTCGGAACGGTGCAGGGAATGACGGCCGGCAAGACGGTCTCCATCCGGCTGGACTACGCCAACCAGGCCGCGCAGGGCACTCTCGCGCTGTTCTGGACTCGACCCGATGTCACCGGTTCCAACGTTGTCCCCGCAGCGCAGTTGAAGCCTGACTATGGCCTTTCGACAAGCAGTGTCACCTATGACACGGTGCCGTCGGGCACGACAGGGGTAGCGGCAACCGCGGTCTCGAACATGTCGTCGACGACGGCCTACGGGCCGAACCCCTGGCTGGGTATGGCAGTGTCGTCAACGATCGACCCATCTGGTGCGAACCTCACGACGGCGACGAGCTACGAGACTTCGGCGACTGGGTATCAGCGTCGAGTGGGTAAGACGCTGCCTGCGGCGACGGCCTCGGGTGCGGCAAACGCGGGTTACACGTATGCGTATTACTCTGACAACGGTGGGTACGAGGCGTCCTTCTCGCCAGCGCTCACGACGCCGGTGTGCGGGGTGCCGTTGGGTACGAAGCAGTACGGCATGTTGCTGAGCACGACGACTCCGTCGCCGACGACTGCCGGGGGTGGAAACATCGTCTCCGCGGTGGTGTACGACTCGCTCGGCCGTGTTGCGGGGTCGCGGGCATCCGCTGATTCGGGGTGGCAGTGTGTCACCTACAACGCTCGCGGCCAGGTGACCAAGACAACGTACCCGCCATACGGTGCGCAGACGACGATCCGAACGGTGACGAACGGGTACACGGCCGAAGGTACGTATTCGGCCGCGGGTGTGCCGACCGGCAATCCTCTGGTCGGCTGGTCAACCGATGACTCGCTCTCGGCCACGACGACGGGTGGCAAGATCAGCACCACAATCGATCTCCTGGGCCGTACGGTGTCGTACACCGATGTGTGGAACACGGTCACGACGCCGACGTACAACGCGCTCGGTCAGATCACGTCGACATCGGTGCTCCCGGCGGGCGGCACGGCGAGTGTGCAGTCAGCGTCGTTCAACGTCGACGGTCAGGTCACTCAGGTGAAAGACGGCGCGAACGTGATTGCCGTGCCCGCCTACGACGCGACGGGGCAGGTCACGTCTGTGTCGTACCCTTCGGGTGCGGGCAACGCAGGTAATGGTTCGGCGTTACAGGCGATCGCCCGTAACAGTGTCGGTGCGACGGCAGGTCTGTCGTGGTCGTTCGCGACCGGTCAGCCGGGAATCAGTGACACGGTCGCGCGGTCGCAGGCGGGCCGGGTGCTGAAAGACACCACCCAAGACGGCACCGCGACCACTGCCGTGTCGACGTACGGGTACGACGTTGCGGGCCGGCTGATCACAGCGGCAACGGCCGGGCACACACTCACGTATGGGTTCGCCGCGACCGGTGGCTGTGGGGTGAACACGAAGGCGGGTATGGATGGTAACCGCACCAGCCTCACGGATGTGTTTGGTGGTGTGACAACGGCGACGGCGTATTGCTACAACAACGCCGATCAGCTGACCTCGAGCACGGTGACGAACCCGGTGCCGGGCGCTGATACGACGAACACCGCGCTGCCGGCGGGCAAGCTCGCGTATGACAGTCATGGCAACACGAAGACCCTCGCTGATCAGACTCTGGGGTATGACGCGGTGAACCGTCACCTGACGACCACACTGACCGGTGGCACCACGGATGGTACGACGGTGACGTACCTCCGCGATCAGACCGACCGGATCGTCTCCCGCACGACGTTCGTCCCTGGCACGGGTGCTGGTACGGGCACGAGCACGGTGTTCTACTTGTACGCCGGTGGTGGCAGTTCCCCGATCATGGCGCGTGAGGGCACAGCGGCGGTATCGCGGATGCTCGCCCTCCCTGGCGGCGTCACCGTTCTGATCCCAGCAACAGGCAACCAGGTGTGGTCGTATCCGAATGTTCACGGTGACACGGTGGTGACCGCGACCCAGGCTGGGGTTCGGTCATCCGTGTACCGGTACGACCCGTACGGTCAACCGATCAGCGCGACGGGTGTCATCGGTACGACTAGCAGTGACGGTGCGGTGCCGGACACGTTGCCGGGTGCTGCGGATTACGGCTGGTTGGGCGGTAACGACAAGCTCTACGAGCACCAGGGCAGCATCGCGATTGTCGAGATGGGTGCCCGGCAATACGTCGCCGCCCTGGGAAGGTTCCTCGGTGTTGACGCGGTCGAGGGAGGCAACGCCAATGCCTACAACTACCCTGACGACCCGGTCAACAAATACGACCTCTCAGGGAATCGGCAGGACTGCGGCAATTGCGGGTATGACGCGAAGAGCAATTATGCGGCGTTGATGGGAGGAATTTATGTCAGTAACGGAGGCGAATCGAGGTCATTGCGAAATTCCGGAAGTATGGCTGGTGTATGGGGGCGCCCAATTTCGATAACCAGCGTGTCCTCGAGCGCGGCGAGCATGGCTGCGGCGTGGAGAAGTCTAGCGAACGCACCGATGACCGCAGTCGGCGCGGGCGTAGCCTTGATGTCAGGAGCGAACATGTCAGCGTGTGGCTCGTCTGGCGGACTTCTCATCTGCGGGGGTTCACCAAATATCCCGCCGGGTGCTGGAATAACGTTTGGAGACCTATTTACGTCGGGAAATTCGACGATAGCTGTGAAGGGGAATTCAGGTTTGGTAGGTCATGAAGCTGCTCACACGTGGCAGTGGGCAATCCTCGGGCCTGACTCATTCGGTCTTATCTATGTAGACAGTTCTCTTGGCGAAGCGGTCACGGGGATCCATAAGGGTTGCGGCAATCCGCTTGAATATGGCGCAGGCTGGAAAGGAGGTAACTATGACGATTGCTAAAAGGAGGCGATTCAGGCGCTTAGCGACTCTCTCGATCGTCTTGGTGGCACTTGTTTCGGCAAATGGATGCGCTGTGCTTCCCTTTGACCCGCCGAGTAACGGCGCAGCCTCCGTGCAGTCGTCTGGTGCCGGCCTGGTATTTACAATTTGCAGATCGATCACGGCCAAAGAAGTGCTGTTGGAAGAAAGAAATACTCCTCAGGGCAGGAGCTGGTCGACCCTGTGGGATGCGACGGGCCAGCAACGGCTTGACAAGTTTTCAACTCTAGCCACTTCTGGTCGTGATGGCTTCGGCTCTGCCACGACGCAACCCTCCATCAATAGTGGAGATGAACTTTCGTTACTCATCGTAGGCACAGGCGACACGAGCATTTCCGCAGGATTCGGCCCGTTTACTGATGCTGGCGTCCCGTCACATCAGTGGCTACAATCCAATGGCAGCCTGACTGATGATCCCTGCCCGTTTTGATGCGTAAGGAGCGTTAGTTTTGGGCGTAGGTGGATCCTCACAGGGGGCCTCATTTCGCGTGATCTCACATGCCGTACGGGGCTCCGGTCGCTCCTGGGTTAGAGGTAACCATGACAATTTCCAAAAGTAGGCGGTTCAGACGACTCGCGACCTTCTCGATCGTCGTCGTGGCACTGGCTTCGGCAAATGGATGCGCCGCGCTCCCGTTCGACCCACCCAACAGTGGTGCGGTCTCGATTCAAGCGTCTGAAACGGGCCTCCGTATTACGGTGTGCAAGTCGATCACCGCGACGCGCATTTGGTTGCAATCACGCAATGTCGCCGAAGGCAGAGCATGGTCACAATTGTGGGATGCGACCGGGCAATCGCATCTTGAAAGATTGACGATGATCTCTACTTCGGGCACAGAGGGCTTTGGCGCGGCAACTACGCAGCCTTCGCTCGCAAGCGGTGAGGAACTTTCCTTGATGATCGTCGGCACCGAGAGCGAAAGTATCGATGCCGAGTTCGGCCCTTTACCCGAAAGTGGTCTCTCAAAGGATCAATGGTTGCAGTCTGACGGAAGTTCCAGTTCCGAACCTTGCCCTTCCCCGAAATCTGCGAAGTGAAAGTCGGAGCCGCGAAGGCGAATTCGACACCCTCGACCAATTGGCGCCTAGGCGGACAGGTATTGCGGTGCTGCCCTGCTAACCAAAGAGAGGCACACGCTCAAGCGTGGGTTCGCAGCCTGGTCAGCCATAATCTGGTTCTGGGGATGCGCTCATTAATCTTTACGGCGGCAACTTGTGAACGATTCTTTGCAGGGGAGGCGTCGAGACGCCCGGAGTACCCTAGGCGTTGCTCTCGCGTACATTCTTTTCTGCCTCGTCTTCATCCTGAGGATGATTCAGGCATTCTCACACGGAAGTCCCGACGTTGTTGGCATCACCTTCTTCGCGATGTTTGGATTGGCACTCCTGACATTGCTGCTTTTCGGCCTACCTGTCGTCGTGAGAAACACCCGGCTTCGCAGGGCTGACGGCGCCGCATACGTGTTCACATCACTCCAGGGCAATCTCAGCACGGTCGGGATTTCGCCAAGTGCCAGAGTCCTAGGCAAAGAAATTTACGCCGGTACTCACGAACTCTGGGCATCAGTGCGCGCAGACGAATTCGGGTTGACTTTCTGGGGTGCGCTATCGATGCGAACAAGTAGTCCTAGTTTTGAAATCGCAAAGAGTTCGATCATTGCGACGCGCACGACCAAGTTCCGAATACAAGGTTTGCCCGAGACAGGCGTCATCGTTGAATTCGAGGCCGAAGGTGGGGCACGTGCCGAGCTCGCGATTCGCCCAGCATCCCGATGGTTCTTCGGTATCACGGGTACAACCCAGCGAGGTGCCACCAGAACCTTACGGCGAATCGATGGAGCCGTAGGGGATCTATCTTGAGATATAGCGGCCATTCCGTTACCCGACGGCCGCACTTGGTCACTGCGACCAGTAAGAGAATGTCGGTCATCCTGCTAGGAATTCGAGGCGCGGGGCAAATGAGTCATGCATTTGCCGACCCTCACGTGGAAGATGCACCATCCAGCTCCACGGCTGAACTGTTCTTTGGGCTTACACCTCAGGGGGATCGCATTGAGAACTTCCTAGGAGGGTTCTAATGGAAAGGTCGCGCCTCAATTGGGTCGGTGCTCTTACTCTCCTTATCGTCCGGTCGTTAGCGTTGTGGCTCCTCATACCTCTGGGATTTATTGTTTGGCTATTCGTCGGTTATTCACTAGACGCGCGCGGGGCAACGCTAGGGCATTGGCTTGGTTGGCTGGATCAGAATTTCGTTGTCTTCATGATTCGGTGCGTTGTTCGCCCGTTTCTGCATGGGCCGCCGCCGCGATACACGCCGTGGAGTCGGATCGAAGATGTTGACCATCGCATCAAACTGTTCGATGCGTACTGAGGCTTAGTGAAATCGAATGGAGATCTCTATGCAAACAACTCTGCTGATTGTCGATGCGATGGCGGTGGCGCTTACCGTTACATATTTGATTGTGGGTAAGCGTCTCAAGAAGTCCGCTCGACCAGCCTGGAATTTGCTTTGGGCGGCGACATTGTCGTCTGCCATCGCTGTCGTAGTGGTCGCCGTAGCAAACTTCTTCGTTATCAACCATTAGATGACGACGCGCACAACTGAAGCGTCGCCGACACTGAGTCTCTCCTGTCTTCGGATGACCACGAACCTCTGATTCCAGAAGTTGTCTACAGTCGTTGCTCGCAGACGGCTCTAGTTCCGAGAAGCCGTGTGAACCGTAAATCTATATCGGTGCCTCTGAATACTCACAGGGATCGGCGATGCGTCGTTCCACGTTCCAACCAGAGCAGAGATTATGGGCTTGGAGACAAAATGATAACTCTCATGGCGCGAAGGTCTGTCGGCCCGATCGTGTGGGCGCTCGGCGCGGCCACGGTTGTGTTTCTGATTGTGCATTCGATTTTGTCTCCGGGAACCACAGGGTCTGGCCCTTTCGCTACCGTTCTAGGCACAGTCGCAACTTGCGCTGCGATTGTCGGCCTCACGCTTGGCGCTCTGCGTTTCATGGCTTACTCGCAAGACTCTCTGCTTGAGGATCTCATTGCCTCTAAGGGCGCGATCTTCGGTTTCCGAGCTCGCCTTGACTCGACGTCTTACCGGGCACTGAGCGACCATCTACCTGGATCGATGTTCAGGTTCGCCGCCTCTGTTAACGCCAACTCAATATGGGGCCACGGCTGCCAACTGAAAATAGGGCCACGTGGTTTGTTTAGTCTGTCGTACTTGTGAGTGTTTTGTGGCCGCGGAGCCGGTAGCTGGTGCCTTTGAGGCTGAGTACGTCGGCGTGGTGCACGACGCGGTCGATCATCGCTGACGCGATGGTCGGGTCGCCGAATACTTCACCCCAACGCCCGAATGGCAGGTTCGAGGTGAGGATCAGTGACGCGTGTTCGTACCGTGATGACACGAGTTGGAAGAACAGATTCGCGGCGTCTTGATCGAACGGGACGTAGCCGACCTCGTCGACGACGAGCAGGCTGTACCGGCGAAGCCGGGTGAGTTCGGCGGCGAGCTTGCCGCGGGAGTGCGCCTCCTGCAGCCGGGTGACCCAGCCGTTCGCGGTATCGAAAAGCACCCGGTGGCCGGTCTTCGCAGCTTTGATGCCGAGCCCGATCGCAATGTGCGTCTTCCCCGTACCCGGGGGTCCGAGGAGGATGACGTTCTTCGCTTCCTCGAGGTAAGCGCTCGTGCCCAAGTGTGCGATGAGGGTGCGGTCGGCGCCAGGCTGGTGGTCGTAGTTGAACTCTTCCAACGTCTTGAAACCGGGAAACCGGGCAGCCTTGATCCGAAGCGTCGCCCCTGATGCTTCCCGCTCGGAAACCTCGCGCGACAGCACGGCGGCGAGGTACTCCTCGTGTGACCACCCGTCCGCACGGGCTTGCTCGCCGAGCCGGCGGAAACCCTCACCGACCCGAGGCGCTTTCAATGCACGGGCGTAGTACTCCAGCTGGGATTCGAGCTCGGACATCAGGCCACCTGCCCGGTACCGAAGAGGTCGTCGTAGGAAGCAAGATCGCGGGTTTCGACAGCTTCCAACGGCCGGTAGCCGCGGACCTGTTTGAACGCCTGCCGCAGCACTGCCGCCTCGGCAACATGGGCCGGATCGGTGACGATCAGCTGGCGGGCCCACTCCCGCTGATGCACCGCGATGACAGTGCCGTCATGGGTGACAGTGACCTGGTGCAGGTCAGCAGTAACATCAACGATCCGACCGATCATGCCCGGACTGACCGAGTAATCGTTCGTGAAAACCCGCACGTAGTAATCCCGAGGCAGCCTGACCGTGTTCCGGAACAGCACCTCCGGTGGCACCGGCGACAAGGCCCGCATCGCGGCCCGATCACGGCCGACAAGCTCGGCGGGTTTCCCGCGCCGTGAGCGCGAGTAGCGGGCATTCGCGACGGGCAACCAGTCAACGAGCTGGTTGTTGAAATCCGCTGGCGATGCGAAGCTGCGGCCAGGCATGAACCTCGAGCGGAAGAACTGGTTCATCCGCTCGACCATGCCCTTGGACTCCGGATCCCGCGGTGGCAGCAGCACGATCTTCGTCCCCAACGTGCCAGCGAACGCGGCAGCGGGCTCGGTGAGCTTACGCCGGCCGATACCGGTCTCGTTATCCCAGACCAGCCGCTCCGGCACCGCGCCGGCCTGCTGCAACAGCTGCCACATCCCGCCGAGGAGGTCGGGGGTTGTCCGGGAGGGCAGCATCAACGCTTGGATGTTCCCCGAGAACGTCGACGTCATCACCAACACCGGCGGCATGCCGTGCTGATCATGACCCAGCGGGATCGCCTGGTGCGGGAACCACAGATCGCATTGCACCTGCACACCGGGCTGGTGATCGATCCGGTCAGCGGGATCCGGCGGCAGATATTCAGGCCGGATCGCTGCGACCCTCAACCGGAACAACGACGACGAACCCGACCACCCCACCCGCTCCGCCAGGGCTGGCGACGGCATCCGCGGCGAGTCGGTCAGCAGCTTCCGAACCGCCGGTGCGACCTCATCGAAACTCGACCCCGTCAACGCCCGCTCATACCGCGGCACCCGGTCAGCCTGCAACGCCCGATCGATCGTCCCTCGCGAAACGCCAAGCCGTTTCGCGAGTTCTCTTTTCGAGTGCCCGCCCGACGCATACAACCGACGAATTTCTGCCCAGTCATCCAAAGTGATCACCTTCCATAGTGGTTGGTGGCCCTGTTTTCAGTTGGCAGTACTGGCCCTGTTTTCAGTCGGCGTTAACACGCCTCAGGTGAATTGAATGTGCTAATCACGAATGCCGGTGTCGGGTTCTATTGGCCACTCCGAACATCGGAGCAACGAATCTTCTTCGTGCCCGTGAACGACGTTATCGGCGCATTCAAAGGGCCAAAGCGGTCGTTCTTTGGCGGAGATCTAAATCTGGACACGTCAACCGAAGTCGGCGGACTTCACTTGAGAGTCTCGGGGTACCGGCTGAGGGCGAGAGGTGGCATTGAGAGAATCATCGCCTGCCTGCATCAAGGCCAGTTCGGATGATCACCAATTGCCGATCGGTCGAGGCTCAGGGTGCCTGCCTGTGTCGATCCGACAAGCGAATTTGGGCGAACTGTGACTGTGCTACTTCGAACTACTTCGCCGATATCCTCGAATACTTCGAACAATGACTTGGAACACCAAGTTCTTGACCTCGCGCATTCTTAGATCGAAGGAGACCAGATGAACGGTGCAGGCAAGCCCTTCTTTGTTGTGTCCCTCTACGCGGCAGGTGTGTTCATTTTGTCGGTCGTTTATATAGTGATCGCGAATCTTCTTGGAAATCCGCCCATCGGTCACAGCCCTGTTTCTCTCGTCGTCAGCATTGCGTTCATAGCCGGGTTTGTGGTGGGAGTGATGTCAGCCACACTTGGTGTAATCACGATGCTCTTTGAACGAAAAGCGAACAGATTCGACGGGTTCTAGCTCTTGGGGGCCGGCATGCTTGGATAGTATGCCGGTAATGGTGGCTAACCGGTCCTGATGCGTGTGGGCACGGCGGCGGTGTCGCGGATGCTCGCCCTCTCTGGCGGCGTCACTGATCTGTTCCCGGCCCCCGGTGATCAGGTGTGGTCGTACCCGAACGTTCACGGTGACACGGTGGTGAACGCGACCCAGGCTGGGGTTCGGTCATCCGTGTACCGGTATGACCCGAACGAGGATCAGGGCAGTATCGCGACCGTCGAGACGGGTGCCCGCCACTACGTGGCAGCTTTGGGACGGTTCCTCGATGCCTCAAGTGATGCCCTAGAATCAAAATGAGGTGATCTCATGAATAGGAGTGCAGGTGCGCTCACTGACTACGATTCGAATTTTCCGAGGCGACTCGTGGGCCGATCCGTAGCCGTTGGAGTGATTTGCTCGGCCGTATTTTCGGTTGTCAGCGTCGTGGTGTTGAACGCCGGATTCGGGTTTTCTGGATTGTTTCTCAATGTCATTTTCACGGCAGTCTTGGCCATTCCGGTCGGCGCGCTGTTGGGCCTTTCGGTCTCGCTTCTTGGACTGCTGTCTCGCGCTGTCGCCATGAGGGTGAACAGTTCGCGTCGAAACCGGGTGATAGCGACCGGAATTGGTGGCGCGTTCGGCGGACTGGCTTTGATAGTCGCACTCTGGCTTCTCTTTGAGCCCGTTCGCAACTATTGGTGGGCCGAGTGGCCCGTTGTAGTGCTCGCTGGGCTGCTTTGCGTTTGGTACACGTGCCGCACCGAAGAGAATTAGTGAATGTGTGGGCGGTAAGAACGATGATCCTAGGAGCGCTAAATTGAAACCCACCATCGGGGCGATTGGAATTCTGCTTCTTCTTATGATCCGCGGGCTTCTGTTATGGATTCTCATACCGGGGGGCGCGATCATCTGGGCCGTGGCGTTCGTCTACTTCATAAAACGTGGTGCTGGCCTTGGGCCTACCTCGTGAGTCAGGAAAGCATGGTTGAGCAAAGGGCGGGTGCGGACATAGAGAGATTCAGCCTGCGCCCACACACCGTTAAGGTTGATCTTTGTCTTGTCTATCCCGCTGGGTGGTGCGGCCGTATTCGTCATCGAAATAGTTCTTGAGGTGATGAGAAGGAGTGCGGTGTCGCCGTGGACGTGGACGGCGGCAGTTCTCGCCGGAATCATCGGAATCTTCATCGGACCGCTGTCGGCCACCGGCGGAATCATCGCGTATCTGGCCAGCCTCAAGTTTCGACGGCACCCGTTTTGGATTCGACTCGGGCTGATCGTGTTGGGTTCGACGGTCTTTGCGGTGCTGCCCTTTGTGCTGTTCGGCTATTGGGAGGCTCTACCGCTCGTGATGATGGCCTCCGTCGTCTTCAGCGCCGCGGCCTATGTGCTTGCTGTCGCCGTTTCGAATCGACCAATCGTCGGCCCTCGGCGAAATCGCGCCAAATAACGCGTTGGGTTGGCTCAGGGCCGACGGTTGAGTGATTTCGCCGGGAGCAGCGCGGGCAAGCGCGGCCGCAGGGGCGCAGAATGGAATGGTGGCACACCGCAAAAGCGCATCAGAAATCGAAGAGGCCGAACCCGCCGAGCGTACGTGTGTGTCGTGCGGCCGCACGATCACGTGGCGTGCGGCCTGGGCTCGAGACTGGGCCAGCCTGAAGTACTGCTCCGACGCGTGCCGTCGACACGGCATCACCGACACCGATCGTGAGCTGGAGAGAACCATCGAGAACCTGCTGGAGACACGGGCGATGGATGCCTCGATCTGCCCGTCAGACGCAGCACGCGCCATCGGCGGCGAAACCTGGCGGGAGTTGATGGAGCCCGCGCGTCGCGCCGCCCGTCGCCTCGTCGCGGCGGGGCGGTTGGAGATCACGCAAGGCGGAACGGTCGTTGATCCGTCGACGGCGAAGGGGCCGATTCGCCTGCGTCGGCCCCGTTCGGGCTGAAGACCAGTCGCGGCATCCGTTCGAATTCGGGCCGCGAAGAATGTCGGTCGCCCGTAATAGCGTAGAAGCGAAAACCACCACGAACAAAGGACACCATTCGTGCAGTACCGCAGCATTGCATCACGATCCGTCTCAGCGATCGGTCTCGGCGGAATGCCGATGTCGATCGAGGGTCGGCCAGACGAAGCGCGTTCGATCGAGACCATCCACGCAGCGCTCGACGCGGGTGTGACACTCATCGACACGGCCGACGCCTACCACCGCGAGGCCGCGGAAGTCGGCCACAACGAGGAACTCATCGCCCGTGCTCTGAAGAACTATGGCGCCGATACCTCACAGGTTCTCGTTGCAACCAAGGGTGGTCACCTGCGCCCGGGCGACGGATCGTGGACGCAGGATGGCCGTCCTGACTATCTAAAGAAAGCCGCGAAGGCGTCGGCCAAGCGCCTCGGTGTCGAGGCGATCGGCCTCTACCAGTTCCACCGGCCCGACCCGAATGTTGCCTATGCGGATTCGATCGGTGCGCTCCGCGAGCTTCTCGACGAGGGTGTGATCGAGCTCGCCGGAATCTCGAATGCGAACATCGCCCAGATCGACGAAGCGAATGCCATTCTCGATGGGCGGCTGGCCTCGGTGCAGAACCAGTTCTCCCCGGCGTTCCGCTCCAGCCTTGTCGAACTCGAGCACTGCGCCGGCCTGGGCATCGCCTTCCTGCCGTGGTCGCCACTCGGCGGAATCAAGCGCGCGGGCGAAATCGCGTCCCAGCACAGCGCCATCGAGGAGATTGTCCGTGCACATGGGGTGAGCCCGCAGCAGGTTGTTCTCGGCTGGGAGCTGGCTCTTGTGCCGGTTGTCATACCGATTCCTGGCGCGTCACGGCCGCAGAGCATCCGGGACTCAGTGCAGGCGGTCGATCTCGTGCTCAGCGACGAGGAACTCGCCCTCCTGAGTGTCGGCGACCCTGTAGCTGAGTAAGCGACGCTCTGATCGACTTCTCTGACTTTCTGAAAGGCTTGCTCCATGATTACTGTTCCCGTTGGCCCGGCTGGAATGACGGCACCGAACGTGGTGCTCGGCTTGATGCGCATCGCCGACAAGACCGACGACGAGATTCGAACCCTCGTCGGGGCTGCGCGTGATGCGGGCATCGACTTCTTCGACCACGCCGATGTCTACGGTTCGCGAATGCACGAGTGCGAGGAGCGCTTCGGCACCGCCATGGATCTCACGCCTGCAGAGCGAGCAGAGGTGACGATCCAGACGAAGATGGGAATCGTTCGCGAAGGCCCGTACTTCGACTTCTCGTACGAGCACATCGTGTCGAGCGTCGAAGGCTCGCTGCGTGCACTGCGCACCGACTACATCGACATTCTGCTGCTTCACCGGCCCGACGCGCTTGTCGAACCAGATGAAGTGGCACGGGCGTTCGATGAGCTCGAAGCGTCTGGAAAGGTGCGCGCGTTCGGGGTCTCCAACCACACTCCGCGCCAGATCGACCTCTTGAAAGCCTCCGTTCGCCAGCCGATCGTCGCAAACCAGCTCCAGCTGTCGATCACCCACGCACCCATAGTCGCCCAAGGCGTGGCTACGAACATGTCTGGCGTGGACCAGTCGGCGACAATCGACGGTGGCGGCATTCTCGACTACTGCCGTCTCAACCAGATCACCGTTCAGGCGTGGTCGCCGTTTCAGGCAGGATTCTTCGACGGAGTCTTTCTGGAATCGCCCGAATACCCCGAGCTCAACGCCGCGATCGACCGGCTGGCGGCACACTACGACGTTCCTCCGATCGCCATCGCAACAGCGTGGATCACCCGCCACCCGGCGCGCATGCAGGTTGTGCTCGGCACGACCACGCCGCAGCGTGTCGCCGACGCGGCGCTCGGGTCGGGCATCCCGCTCACTCGTGCCGAGTGGTACGAGCTGTTCCGCACGGCGGGCTACCGCGTGCCATAAGTCGACGGTCGTAACGGTCGTGGCGCGCCGCGGCGAAGGAGTGGAGGCACGTGGCGTGGATCGTTCGCCCACCTGTTTGCGCCGCACCAAGCTGGAAATCCGACGAACGTCAGCCGAACCGTGCGAAATAGTGCGCCGGTCGGGCTGAGGTTCGTCGGTTTGCGCAGCGACGAAGACGCGCCGATCGACCAATCGTCGGCCCTGAGGGAAGCCGTGCGAAATAGTGCGTCGGTTTGAACGAGGGCCGACGATTGATCGATCTGACGGGCAGCGTGACCTAGAGCCCGGCTTGGTCGAGGGCCGACTGCAGCGATTGCAGGTAGCCGTCGCTCGTGTAGGTTGCGCCGCTCACCGTCGCGACGTTCGCCGACTGGGCTGCGAGCACTTCGCTGCGCAGAATCGGGGCGGCACGCGCGCTGATCTGCACCGACTTGTTGTCGTCGTCGGTGAGCTTCAACGCGGTGACATCGGTGATGGTGCCGTCGGCCACGGTCACCGAGACCTGGATCGTGCCGAAGCGCGTGTTGACGACCGAGCCCGTGTAGGTCTGAGCGGTCGCAGGCGCAGTGGTCGCCGACGGCGAAGGCGTTGCGGATGCTGTCGCCGACGTCGACGCAGACCCACTACTGGCCCCGGCGCTCCCGGCCGCGCTCGCCGCACCAGTACCGGTCGAGGTCCCAGTGGCAGCCGACGCACTGCTCGACGTCGACGCACCAGTCGACGCCAGCCCCGCAGCATCCTGCTCGTGCACGCCGATCTGCCACCCGGCAGCCAGCACGGCCGCCGACGACAGAACCGAACCGAAGACGGCTCTCTTTCTCATGAGTCGAACCTTTCGAGGTGGATCTGTTTCTCTGCGAGGCCGGCTCGCCGGGCATCCTGAACGACGAGGTCGGCCCAGGCCTGCGGCCCGCAGATGTAGAGGTCGGAGTCGTGCAGGTGCGGGAATACCGTCTCGAGCGTGACGCCGCTGCGGAGGGCCGACTCCGACATCCAGGTGTCGGTTCCCGCGGGGCGGTGACCCATCATCGAGAAGGCCGAGCTGCCCGTCGACACAGAGATGCCGGCGACCTCCTGCCAGAGGTACTGCCCATTCTCGTCGCTCGCCCTCAGCAGAACGCTGGCCTCGCCGGCGCGCAACGAAGCGTGCTCAAGCATGGCGCGTACCGGGGTGATGCCGATGCCCGCGGTCACAACAGAGAGGTACGGCGACGTGCGCGCGCGATCGGTGAAGACGCCGTACGGCCCTTCGATCGACACCGAGGTGCCGACGGGCACGCGGCTGATGCGCGCCGACCCCGCGCCGAGGTCGCGCACGGTGATCCGGATGGCATTCGCCGTGGGCACCGCCGAGAACGAGATGGGGTGGGCGTGCCACCAGGTGTTCGCGCTCCAGAATCGCCACACAGCGTACTGGCCGCCCTGCACCCTGAGCGTCTCGAGCTTCGTGCCCGACATGACGATCGACACGACCCCGGGGGCGATGGTTTCGACCGAGGTGACGCGCAGGCCATGCCGAGCCGAACGGATGATCGGCAGAGCGAAGCGATAGACAACAATGAGTCCGAACGCAGCCACGTACAGGGCGATCCAGTAGACGCGCTGAAGAGTGCCCTCGGCGAGAACGCCGCCGGTGCTCAGCTGGTGCGGCAGCGCGACGAGTACCGCGGCGTAGCTGAGAAGGTGGATGAGGTGCCAGGCCTCGTAGGCGAAGCGCCGGCGAACGGCCACGATCGAGGTCACGACGACGAGCACCAGCAGCCCGAGCCCGAGGTAGGCGAGGAGCAGCTCGGTCGAGTTGGAGAGCAGCGAGAGCGTCTCGCCGACGACGTCGATCTGGTCGAGCATGGCGTAGCTGATGGTGAGCAGCAGGCCGTGGGCCAGAATCAGGTACAGGGCCGGCTTGCCGAGGGCCCGGTGGAGGGCGATCGCGCGATCCTGCCCCACCGTGCGGTCGATCCACGGAACCCGTGCGGCCAGAACGAGCATCACCAGAATGAGGTCGGTGCCGGCGAGGCCCGCCATGATGCCGACGGCGTTGATCGTTCCCTGCAGCGAGGAGAAGTCGGCGACGCCGGCGTAGGCGAGATAGAGGGCGATGGATGCTGCGACCGACGTGACACAGAGAAGTTGCATCACGTCTGCAGCCGTCTGGCGCCGGCGGTGATTCTTCGCCCGGGAGCGGGTGTCGGCGCTCAGGCTGGCCGCTGACCTGCCTGTCGCTGCCGACGCAACGCCGGCTGCTGACACGCCGCCAGCCGTGGAGCCGTGTGGCCCGGGTGCGCTCACTGGAGCCGCAGCCGTGCCGGGCCTGCGTGGAGGGGTGAGGGTGGAAGACATGTGACAAGCTTTGCGAGCGTTCTGATGAGCAGCCCTTCAGGAGCCTCTGCCCGCACTTTGAGCTTTCTATGAGAAGCCGATGAGGCCGGTGGCCGTGTAAGTTGTTGGACTCAGTCCAGCAAATGTAGAGTGGGCGCATGATCGAATTTCACGATGCGGGGGTCGGCGCACGCCTGGTGCCCTACGAAGAGGGTCTTGTGCTGCAGCGTTCCGTGCACCGGGCTGTGGTTGCCAAAGAGATGCCCGACACGGTGATTCTGCTCGAGCATCCATCGGTCTATACGGCGGGCAAGCGCACGGATGTCTCTGAGCGACCCACCGACGGCACCCCGGTCATCGACGTGGACCGCGGCGGCAAGATCACGTGGCACGGCCCGGGTCAGCTCGTGGGGTACCCGATCATCCGGCTCACTGACCCGATCGACGTGGTGCGGTACGTGCGCACGCTCGAAGAGGTGCTGATCGGCGTGCTGGCCGACGTCGGAGTCGAGGCCTTCCAGGTCGAGGGCCGCTCTGGCGTGTGGGTGAATCGCGGGTTCGGCGAGGCGAAGATCGGTGCGATCGGCATTCGCGTGGCAGAGGGCGTTACGATGCACGGGTTCGCCCTCAACTGCAGCAACAGCCTCGACGCGTACGCCGGCATCATCGCGTGCGGCATTCGCGACGCGGGGGTGACGACCATCTCTGAGGTGTTGGGCAGAAAGGTCGAGCCGCTCGACGTTCTGCCATCGGTTCAGGCGAGGCTCGAACACGCCTTCGCCGCGGCAGGAGTCGCCGCGTGAGCGCCGTGCCGGAGGGGCGCAAGATGCTGCGCCTCGAGATCCGCAACGCCGAGACGCCCATCGAGCGAAAGCCCGAGTGGATCAAGACCAAGGCCAAGTTCGGCCCCGAGTACCGGCAGCTGCAGAACCTCGTCAAGACCGAGGGCCTGCACACGGTCTGCCAGGAGGCCGGATGCCCCAACATCTTCGAGTGCTGGGAAGACCGTGAGGCCACCTTCCTGATCGGTGGCTCGCAGTGCACCCGTCGCTGCGACTTCTGCCAGATCGACACGGGCAAGCCCGCCGACTACGACCGCGACGAACCGCGCCGCGTTGCCGAGTCGGTCGTGCAGATGAACCTGCGCTACGCGACCGTGACCGGCGTCGCCCGCGACGACCTGCCCGACGAGGGGGCGTGGCTGCACGCCGAGACTGTGCGGCAGATCCACGCGATGAACCCGGGAACCGGCGTCGAGATCCTGGCGACCGACTTCTCGGGCAACCCCGATCTGCTGGGCGAGGTCTTCTCCTCGCGCCCCGAGGTCTTCGCGCACAACGTGGAGACCGTACCCCGCATCTTCAAGCGCATTCGCCCGGCGTTCCGGTACGAGCGCTCGCTCGACGTGATCACACAGGCGAGGGCCGCGTCGCTCATCACCAAGTCGAACCTCATTCTCGGCATGGGCGAGGAGCGCGCGGAGATCAGCCAGACGCTTCACGACCTGCACGACGCAGGAACCGACATCATCACGCTGAACCAGTACCTCCGGCCCTCGGCGCGGCACCTGCCGGTCGACCGTTGGGTGCACCCCGACGAGTTCATCGAGCTCAAAGAGGAGGCCGAGGAGATCGGCTTTCTCGGGGTTCTCGCCGGCCCGCTGGTGCGCTCGTCGTACCGCGCCGGCCGTCTCTGGGCCCAGTCGATGCAGCGCAAGGGTTGGGTCGTTCCCGAGCACCTGTCGCAGCTCGCCGACGCGTCGGCCGGTTTCGCGCAGGCGGTCTGACCCGCGCCGGGTGGTCTGACTCGCCCGCAGCTCTGCCGATCATCCCCTCGCAGGATGCTCGGCCGATTATCCTGCCGACCTGACGCAATACGCCCTCCTGTGTGCCGGATGCTCGACCGACCTGACGCGAAACGCCCTCCGTGGTGCCAGATGCCCGCCCGACCTGACGCGAAACGCCCTCCGTGGTGCCGGGTGGAGGCGTTTCGCGTCATGTCGCGCGAGGCGCTGCTTCGGCCCGGCCTGCGTCGCAGGACGATCCGGGTGGCTGAACGATCCGGGGGTCAGGATGATCCGGGTGGCTGGATGCGCGCCGCCCACACTGTGCCGACCTGACGCGAAACGCCGTGTGGGCTGCCGGGTGGGGGCGTGTAGCGTCATCTCGCGCGAGACAGTAGCAGGCAAGCAGGCAAGCAGGCAAGCAGGCAGGCAGAAACGGAAGCAGGGAAGCAGCCGGGCAGTCGCGGGAGCTAGGAGCTAGGGGCGGTGGAGGGCGTCGATCGCGCTTTCGGCCGCAACCCAGGCCAGCATCGCGCACTTCACCCGGGCGATGTAGCGCGAAGTGCCGCCGAGTACCACCGCGTCACCGAGCAGCTCCTCGTCGGGCTCGATGGTGCCCTTCGAGCGCATCGCCACGCGAAATGCGTCGATTCGCTCGCTGAGCCCGTCGACGCTGAGCCCGGCAGCCAGGTCGGAGAGCAGCGACGCCGACGACTGCGAGATCGCACAGCCGTGCCCCTCCCACGCGAGCGTCGAGATCGCACCACTCTCGTCGAGGTGCAGCTGCAGCGTGATCTCATCGCCGCAGGTCGGGTTCAGCTGGTGTGACTCGGCCGCAGCTCCCGCGCTGAGCCCGAACCCGTGCCGCTCGCGCGCGTGATCCATGATCACCTGCTGGTAGAGCCCCTGCAGCTCGCCCGAGCTCATGCGTGCGCCCCGAAGAACGCGATCGCGTCGACGGTGGCGGCGAGAAACTCGTCCACCTCGCCGGCGGTCGTGTAGAGGTACGTGCTCGCACGCGTGCTCGAGACGACGCCGAACCGCCGGTGCAGCGGCTGCGCGCAGTGGTGGCCGACGCGCACGGCGATGCCCCGGTCATCCAGAAACTGGCCGAGGTCGTGCGAGTGGATGCCCGGCACATCGAAGCTCGCCAGCCCGACCCGCTCGTGGCCGACTCCCGGCCCGAGCACCTTCACGCCCGGAATCGCTCTGAGCCCTGAAACCAGTCGCTGCCCGAGTTCGGCCTCGTGCGCCGCGATGCGGTCGACACCCACTGCGGTGAGGTAGTCGACGGCGGCCGCAAGTGCGATAGCCTGCGACACCTTCTGCGTGCCGGCTTCGAAGCGCTGCGGCGCGGGGAGGAATTCTGCCTTCTCCATGGTGACGGTCGTGATCATCGACCCGCCCGTGAGAAATGGCGGCATCGCGTTCAGAAGCTCGCGCCTGCCGTAGAGCACGCCGATGCCGGTCGGGGCGAGCATCTTGTGGCCCGAGAACACGGCGAAGTCGACGTCGAGCGCGGCCACATCGAGCGTGAGGTGCGGAGCCGACTGGCAGGCATCGAGCAGCACAAGGGCTCCGACGGCCCGGGCGAGCGCCACGAGTTCGGCGACGGGGTTGATCACGCCGAGCACGTTCGACACGTGGGTGAACGCCAGCACACGGGTTCGCGGCCCGATCACCTGGGCGGTGACCTCCAGACGCAGCGTGCCATCGTCGTCGATCGGAATGTACTTCAGTGTCGCGCCGGTGCGCGCGGCAAGCTCCTGCCACGGGATCAGGTTCGCGTGGTGCTCCATCTCGGTGACGACGATCTCGTCGCCTGGGCCGATCCTCAGCGCCTCAGCCGCTGGCCCGCCGCGCCCGAGGCTCGCGTTCGAGAGCGCGTAGGCCACGAGGTTGATGCCCTCGGTGGCGTTCGACGTCCAGACGACTTCGTCGGGCTGCGCACCGACGAACCGGGCAACTGTCTCGCGAGCGTTCTCGAACCGCTCGGTGGCCTCAGCTGCGAGGGTGTGCGCACCGCGATGCACTGCAGCGTTCTCTGTCAGGTAATAGGCACGCTCAGCGTCGAGCACGCTCAGCGGCTTCTGTGACGTTGCACCAGAGTCGAGATAGACGAGTGGATGCCCGTTGACCTGCGACCCGAGAATGCCGAAGTCGCGGCGCAGCACGGCGATCTCTGTTTCGGTGAGGGGGGACGCGAACCCGGGGGCCGACCCAGCCGAGGACGGGGTCGGGGGCACGACGCGCGGTGCGGGTGTGGGCGCGGGTGTGGATGTGGGTGAAGTGGTTGTGGTCATGGACCTAAGCCTGCTTTCCTTGCCCTTAATCCTAAGCATCCCTGCACCCTGGCCCACCGTTCGCGCGAAAGTGCTCCGAACGGTACATTTGCCTTGGAGGCCTCGCAGAGCTTCGCGATTGTCGGAGCAGGGCGAGAAGTGGGGGCTGGGTGATGAGCAGAACAGACAGCTTGCAGAATGACTTCCGCTCGCGCGTTGTTCAGATTCTCGCCGTCGAAACCTCCATTCGCTACGCCTTCTTTGCGCTGTTCGTCGACATCCAGCCGTCGTGGTTGCGACTGGTGCTCGGTTTTCTGTCGGTTGCGGCCATCATCGTTGCGATTCTGATTCGCAACCGCGAACTGACCTCGCACGTACCCGGCAGAATCCTGATCGTTGCCGCCATGATCGTGCTGGCGTTCGTCGGTTTTGTGATCACGTCGCCCGAGCTCGCGGTGATCGCCGCGTTCTCTCTGCTCGGGCTTGCCATGTCGGCCATTGCGCTCGACACGTTCCGGCCAGGAATGGCCATCGGGCTCGTCGGTCACGCACTGGCATTGCTCGTGCTCGGGTTTCGCAGCAGCACGATCATCGCCGCCTATCTCATCTATATCGGACTCGCCATCACGGCGACCTTCCTGATCGTGCGCCTCAGGGCCTTTCTCGAACTCGAGCGAGATGCCGCCCTGCAGCTTGCGCACACCGACCCACTGACGGGCCTGCTCAACAGGCGGGGCATGGAGATCCAGGTACCCCTGCTCGATGCCGTGGCCCAGCGTGATGAGCAATTGCTCGGCTGCCTCGTGCTCGACCTCGACCACTTCAAGAAGGTCAACGACGCATTCGGCCACCGCACGGGCGACAGCGTTCTGTCGCGCACCGCTGAGACCATCCAGAGCACCATCAGGGCGGCCGACATCGCGGTTCGTACCGGCGGTGAAGAGTTCGCCGTGTTCTCGGTGGTGCGATCATCCACCGACCTCGCTCTGCTGGCCGAGCGCCTTCGGAGCAATCTCGCCTCGACTGAGCTCAAGCCCCATGTCACAGCGAGCATCGGGGGAGCGATCGGCCGAGGCGGCTCTGCCGAAGAGATCTCATCGCTGTTCGAACTCGCCGACACCGTTCTGTTCACGGCCAAGAAGGCCGGCCGCAACACCGTTCGCATGTTCGACGGCTCACTCGGCAGGCCGCTGCCAGCGAGTGCGCTCACCGCGGACTACTCACGGTCGAAGGCGTCGGATGTCTCTGCCGCCATCAGGGATCGCACCGTGTTCGTGGTGTACCAGCCGATCGTCGATCTCGAAGCCGAACGTATCATCGGGTTCGAAGCACTGGCCCGCTTGACCACGCCAGACGGCTCCAACATCATTCCGCCGATCGTGATCAGCGAGGCGCGCAAACAGGGCCTTCTCGACCGACTCACCATCGACATCGTCACGGACGCGTACCTCGCGATGGAGGAGTTCCTCGACATCGAACCGGGCGCGCCGACGCTGCACATCAACATCGAGGCCACACAGATCACGTCTCCCGAGCTGCTGGAGCACCTTGAGACGATGCGGATGTCGCACCCCAGGGTGCAGCTGCGTCTGGAGTTCACCGAGGCGTCGATCAGCGACCTGAACACCGATGCGATCGAGCAGATGAGGAGCCTCGCGCAGTCGGGGATATCGTTTGCGCTCGACGACTACGGGCAGGATCACGCCAGTGCCGCTGCCCTGCTGCGCATGCCGCTTCACACGGTGAAGATCGACAAGGTGTTTCTCGCCGATGAGACCAATCCGCGCCACAAGATCATTTTGAGTTCGGTGGCCCACCTCGTGAGCGACCTGCAGATGCACACCGTCGTAGAAGGTGTCGAGACGCAATCGGGTCACCAGACGCTGGTCGACCTCGGCATCACCCACGCCCAGGGTTATCTCTACGGTCGGCCACTGACTGCCGAAGACACGAAGGCGCGGCTCACCGACTCCGGCCTGACGATGTGGACCTGATCAGACGCTGCACCCAGGCCGCCGGTTGAATAGCACGAAGTACGGATCGAAACTTGCGTCGGGGGGTGGGTTTCGATGTACGCGGCTGCACCCCGATTCTCAACCAGCGCTCTGCGAGCGTGAGTCGACCCTCAACGACAGTCGAGTTACCTCTGGAATTTTGACGCGCCGACAGGTAGTATCGATATACGAACAGAAGTTCGACAGGCGAACATCGGCTAGCGTGACCCGACAGCAGCCTCACCCAGCGGAGAGTGACGATGATTTCAAAGACGAGTGAGAGTGCTGCGGCCGCCCTGGCCGACATTCCAGACGGCGCCACGATCATGATCGGCGGTTTCGGCCTCGCCGGGCAACCCGTCGAATTGATCGAAGCCCTGCTGGATCAGGGCTCCACCGGCCTCACGGTGGTGAGCAACAACGCAGGCAACGGGGACAGCGGCCTCGCGGCCCTGCTGAAGGCCGGGCGGGTGAACAAGATCCTCTGCTCGTTCCCGCGGCAGACCGATTCCTACGTGTTCGACGCCCTCTATCGTGCCGGCGAGATCGAGCTCGAACTCGTTCCGCAGGGCAACCTCGCGGAGCGCATCCGTGCGGCCGGAGCGGGAATCGGCGCCTTCTTCAGCCCGACCGGGTACGGCACTCAGCTCGCTGAGGGCAAGGAAACGCGTGTCATCGACGGGCGAGGGTACGTGCTCGAGCATCCGATCACCGCCGATTTCGCGCTCATCAGTGCGTACCGGGCCGATCGGCTGGGAAACCTGACGTACCGCAAGACCTCGCGCAATTTCGGGCCGATCATGGCAAGCGCGGCGACGACCACGGTGGCCCAGGTCGACCGTATCGTTCCGCTCGGCGAGATCGACCCCGAGAACGTCGTCACTCCGGGCATCTACGTGGACCGCGTGGTCGAGACCGGTGACCGATTCGAGAAAGAGGAGTGGGCCGATGTCAGGTAACTCATGGACACGACGACAGATCGCAGAGCGATTGGCTGCCGACGTACCCGACGGTGCGTACATGAACCTCGGAATCGGGCTCCCGACGCTGGTCTCGAACTACCTGCCGAGCGATCGAGAGATCATCCTGCACACCGAGAACGGCATGCTGGGCATGGGCCCGGAGGCCGAGCAGGGCCACATCGACCCTGACCTCATCAACGCCGGCAAGCTCCCGGTGACCGAGCTGCCGGGGGCGTCGTACTTCCACCACGGCGACTCGTTCGGGATGATGCGCGGCGGTCACCTCGACCTCTGCGTTCTCGGGGCATTTCAGGTCTCGGAAACGGGTGATCTCTCCAACTGGAGCACGGGAGCCCCCGATGCCATCCCGGCCGTTGGGGGAGCGATGGACCTCGCGATCGGCGCCAAGAAGGTCTACGTCATGATGGAGCTCGCCAGCAAAGACGGCCGCTCCAAACTCGTCGAGACCTGTACCTACCCGCTCACGGGTCTCGCCTGCGTCGACCGCCTGTACACCGATCGTGCCATCTTCGAACTCGGCCCCGACGGCGCTGCGGTGATCGAACTGGTCGGCGAGACGACCGTCGACGAATTGCGGGAACTCACCGGGCTCGCGCTGCGCGACGCGACCTCAGCCGCGGCGACCCAATAGGGCCAGGCGAACACCGCGGGCCAGGCCAACACCGCGGCCGGGCGAACACCGCAGGCCACGCGAACACCGCAAACCAGACACACACTCCAGCACAACAGAAAGGTGCCCTCGAATGACCGAGAGCTTCATCTACGACGGTATCCGTACTCCCGTCGGCCGGTTCGGCAAATCCCTCGCCGGTGTGCGCCCCGACGACCTCGCAGCCCACGTCGTGTCAGAGCTCGTGAAGCGCCACCCCACGCTTGACACAGCGACGATCGACGACGTCTTTCTCGGCGACGCGAATGCCGCGGGCGAAGACAACCGCAATGTGGCGCGTATGGCCAGCCTTCTGGCAGGTCTTCCGACCTCTGTGCCCGGTGTGACTGTCAACCGTCTCTGCGGCTCGGGCCTCGAAGCGGCCATCCAGGCCAGTCGAGCGGTGGAGGCGGGTGACGCCGACCTCATTCTCGCGGGCGGGGTCGAATCGATGAGCCGCGCACCCTGGGTGCTGCTGAAGCCCGAGCGTGCGTACCCGGCAGGTTCCGAGACGTTGCACTCGACCACGCTGGGCTGGCGGATGGTGAACCCGGCGATGCCCTCCGAGTGGACGATTCCCCTGGGTGAGACGGCGGAGATCCTCGCCGACCGCTATTCCATCTCGCGCGAGGAGCAGGACGACTTCGCCGTTCGCAGTCACCAGCGTGCCGACGCTGCGTGGAACGCTGGCATCTACGACGACGAGGTCGTGCTCGTGCCCGGAACCACGCTCGCGCGTGACGAAGGTATTCGTGCCGACTCGAGCAGGGCATCCCTTGCGACGTTGAAGCCGGCATTCCGCCGCGACGGTTCGGTCACGGCCGGCAACTCGTCACCGCTGAACGACGGAGCGGCTGCGATGTTCATCGGTCGCGAAGGTGCGCTCGACGCGCAGCCGCTGGCCCGCATCGTTTCGCGCGCCGTCGCAGGAAACGACCCGAACATCTTCGGCATCGCTCCCGTTGAGGCGGCGAACAAGGCGCTGGCGAGGGCCGGAAAGACCTGGGCCGATGTCGACGTGGTCGAACTCAACGAAGCCTTCGCGGCGCAGTCGCTGGCCTGCCTGAAGCTGTGGCCGGAACTCGACCCCGAGAAGGTCAACGTCGACGGCGGAGCGATTGCCATCGGGCATCCGCTCGGTGCATCGGGCGCACGCATTCTGTTACACCTCGCCCGTTCACTCGAGCGTCGGGGTGGGGGAGTCGGCGTCGCGGCGATCTGCATCGGAGTCGGGCAGGGTCTTGCCGTCGTGCTCGAGCGCTGAGGCGTGTGGTTCCAGCCGATAGCATGACTGGCGTGCAGGCCGAGCAGCAAGATCCCAGTCCAGTGAGCGAACTGCCCGAGCCGAGTGACCAGTACGTGCAGTCGCTGGTTCGCGGTCTGACCGTCATTCGCGCCTTCGATGCCGATCACCCGGCCATGACGCTCAGCGAGATCGCCGCGCAGACCTCGCTGACCAGGGCGACCGCCCGGCGTTTTCTGCTGACGCTCGTCGAGGTCGGGTACATGCAGACCGATGGGCGACTCTTCACGCTCACACCGAGGGTGCTCGAGCTCGGGTTCAGCTACCTCTCGGCCCTCACCCTGCCGCAGGTCGCCCAGCCCTACCTCGAGCAGCTCTCCCGCGAGACGGGCGAATCCAGCTCGGCTTCGGTGCTCGATGGCGGCGACATCGTCTACGTGGCGAGGGTCGCCGTGCGGCGCATCATGAGCGTCACGATCAGCGTCGGCACCCGCTTCGAGGCGTACACCACGTCGATGGGGCGCGTGCTGCTCGCAGGCCTCGCACCGGATGATCTGCTCGCCCACCTCGACCTCGTGACGTTCTCGCAGAAGACCCCGCGTTCCATCGATACCCGGCCCGCTCTGCTCGCCGAACTCGACCGGGTACGCGAGCAGGGCTTCGCGCTTGTGGACCAGGAGCTCGAGATCGGGCTGCGGTCGATGGCGGTGCCCGTGTTCGACGCCTCCGCGCGCGTGGTGGCGGCGATCAACGTGTCAGTCTCGGCCGGCACGCGCACGCCGGAGGAGATGAGGGCGACGCTGCTCGCGCCCCTGCGTCACGCGGCTACCGAGATCAGCGCGAGCCTGGCCGCGGCCCGTCGCTAGGAGTTTCGATACACGCGGCCGCGCCCCGCTACTTGAACCGCCGGTTGAGTAGGTGAGCGCGGCGGGCGCCCTGAACGGGCGCTCGCTTTGAGCGCGGCACGCCGCTACGCCGGTTGAGTAGCACGTAGTGCGTATCGAAACCCCCACGCGCAACGGGTTTCGATACACGCGGCTGTGCCCCGTTACTCAACCAGCGGTGCGCGTGCCGCGCTTTGAGCGAGCGCCCGTTCAGGGCGCCCGCTGCGCTCACTTACTCAACCAGCGGGGCGAACGCCAGCGGTCGGGTCGGGAGCCGAGGCATCTTCGAGGCTCGCGCCGCCGATGGGCTCGTCGGCCCAGTAGGTAGTCACCCAGCCCTCGACCGCCGAGCCCTCAAGGACGACGACTGCCGTGTTCTCGAGCAGGTGCGTCCTGCTGAACTCGGCGTCGATGTTCTGCGACGCGTACGACGCCCAGGTGCGGATGGCGGCACCGTGGCTGACCACCGCGATGGTTCCCTTGGGGTGTGCAGTGGCGACCTGCTCGATAGCCGCCGTGTAGCGGGCATAGAACTCGTTGCCGTCTTCGCCGCCCGGGATGCGCGCGTCGAAATCGCCCCACCAGGAGAAGATCGTGCCCATGTAGGTGCGGATCGCCTCCTCGTCGGAGCGCTGCTCGAGGTCTCCGGCGTCGATCTCGTGGATTCCATCGAGCACCACCGGCACCAGGCCCCGCGCGAGAGCGAGTGGCGCTGCTGTCTCGTGGGTGCGCTGCATCGTCGAGACGTAGATCGCGTCGATCGGGATCGACCCGAGTGAATCGGGGATGGCAGCGGCTTGCCGCTTGCCGAGTGGAGTGAGCCCCGGCCCCGGAATCGCCGTGCCGAGCGCGCCGTTCACGTTGTCGATGGTCTGGCCGTGTCTGATCAGGAGTAATCGCATCAGAACCAGCCTAGAACGTCTCGGTGAACCGCATTGCCGGGCACGGCCCGGAGAACCAGCCGACCCGCAGTGCTGGCACTACTACGCGGTGATTCCGTTGGCGTCGAGCGAGTCGGCGACAATCGTCAGGCCCTGCAGGCCCGGCATCTTCGCGATGTGGGCGTCGATGGCGTTGACCGCCTTTCGACCTTCGGGGCCACCGAAGATGTGCCCCATCACGTGCTTGACTTCGGTCTTGTCCATGATGGTCGAGCCGACCGGTCCCCAGAACTTGCCGAGCGCGAACCGCGCGAACTTCTGGGCGACGACGCTCTTACCGAGGCGCTCCCGAGCCTGCGTTGCATAGAAGGCCACGTGCCGCGCCTCCTGCATTGCGATGCGCTTCAGGAGCTCGGCGAGCACCGGGTTGCCTTCGATTTCGGCAAGGCGCTTGTAGGCGGCGACGGCCGACCACTCGTTTGCCGCACCCCAGATCATGTGCACGCCGATGAAGTCCTTGCCCACGAGGTTCGAGAGCACGGACTGTTTCACGGGGTCGATCCGGTCTTTCCAGCCCAGTTTCAATCGCTTCGACTTGAGTTCATCGAACTCGAGCACGATGTCGTGCATACGCAGCACATCGGCGAGCGCCTCGCCATGCCAGAACTCCTCGCGGTTCCACATGGTCATGAAGCCGGTCACGTCGGAATCGCGGTGTGAGGGTGTGACGAGCATGTCACGCATGTAGCAGACGGTGTGATATTCCACATCGGCCATATATCGAATTACGCGCAGGGTGTCAGGAGGCAGGGGATTCGTTCGGAAGTCCTCGAAGTCGAGATCTTCCCAGGCGACGTTCTTCGAGGTCTTGGTGTAGTTGTCGATATCGAAGGCCATGAGCGTGTGAGAGGGGCTTGCTGTGAAGCGAAGCTCCTCGTCCTCCTCTTGAATAGAACCGGCTTGTGCGTTCATCCGGGTTGGTCTGGCTGGGTTGATCTATGCCTATTGTGCGATAGCTTGCTGAATTACCGGTGTTGCTTGGGTCAAGTCCACACTTGGCGTCGAGTTTGACGCTCGGGCTTTGTTGCATTCCAGACTCGACGCCAATGGGCGGCTGTCTCGTCTGTTCCCGTGTCGGGCAGTGAACCCTCGGCCTGTGCGCGAAGGGCGCCGTACCAGCCGAGTTTCGCCTCGGCCATTCCGAGCGTGATGGCTTGGACGATCGAGGCATTCACTGCAGAGGGTTCGTCGCCGGCCGCCGTGTGGATTGGTGCGCCGAAGACGACGGTGACCGAGTGGCCACCCGATTCGGGCAGAACGCGCCACGGCGGCAATGCACGAAAGGTGCCGACCAGTGCCACGGGCACGATGGTGACACCCGACCGGATGCCCAGCCGCGCCGCCCCGAGATCGAACTCCGTCATCGAGCCGTCGTCGGAGCGCTGCCGCTCGGGAAAGAGCAGAACGCTGACGCCGTGGTGCAGTAGCGCGCTGAGGCGCGACACCGAGCGGAGCCCGCGAGCACGGTCGGCCAGGCCGAGCAGGCCGTGATGCGGCTCGACAGCCACGGAGACGAGCTGCGGAGCGTACTCGCGCACGAGCTCACCCACCAACGCAGCATCCAGTTCACTCGGGTGGTTTGCCACGAAGAGGTACGGACCCGGGTGGTCTGCCAGCTGGTCGAGCCCACGAACGACAGGGTCGACAGCGAGGCGCACGGCAAGAGCCGAAGCCCTGCCGAGCCCTGTACCGGGCGTGTGCTTCATCAGCTGACCTCGGAGATGGTCACCGGCGCCCCGTGGACGTACGTGATCGAGGGAGAGAGCCCGACGCTGTCCGATGCCATCTCCAGCGCGTCATTCAGGGTCGTCGCCGCTTTGAACCCCATGCGCCTGGTCGACTCGAGGTTGCCCCCGACGAAGATGACGTCACCGAGGTGCTCGATGGCCGGGGCCGCCGAGTACCAGGCGTGGAACGGGTGCAGCGCGTGGTGGGCGAAGCTCGTCTGGTAGAGGTGCCGGTACCACGGGTCTGAGGCGAACTTGCCCTCGAATTCCGCTGAGAGACGGCCGGAGTCGGTGGTCGTGGCTAGCGCCTCGGCGAAGAAGTCGACGTAGGCCGGGTGATGGAGCGGGTGGAACCAGTTCGCCAGCGGGTGGTAGAAGATCGCCGTGCCGCCCTTGCGAACCACGGGTGCCGACGTCGAGCCGTTGAAGACCTGGCCGAGTCCGAGGGCTGCGGCCGTTACGGGGTTCAGAGTGGTGCCGATGCCGCCGGGGTTCGGGATCCCGAAGAGCGCGATGTCTGCGGGAGTGTCGACCTGGCCAACCTGCTGCTGGGTCAGAAACGCTTCGGTGAGGGGATGCACGGAGCTCGGTCGCCCGGCAACCACCGAGGTCACGCCGAACCCGATGCCCGAGATCTGGCTCAGCCCGACACGTTTGCGAGAGGGCAGCAGTCGGCTTGCCGCCTGGAGGCCGGCGGAGAGGGCCCTGTCAGTGACGCTCCACTCGCGTTCGCGCTTGCTGAGGAACGCGGTGCCGGGGCCCGTCGGCTCTGGTGAGAGCGTGACATCGATGGTGAAGACCCGGGCCGTGTCGCCGATCTGGTCGACGAGGGCGCCATAGGCGTCGGCAGAGCCCTGAGCCACCGCGAGAGGGGAGTTGAGGGCGCGAGCGGTTGCAGCGCTGGCCAGCTTCGTGACGACGGCAGGTGCACCTTCGTTGCCCACGGCACTGGCGAGGCGAACCGAGATGACGAGGTCACTCGAGACGACTCGGGAATTGATCTCGATCGGGGTGCCGTCGGCGGAACGGCCCACCTCCACGAGATCGTTCGTGGCTTCACTGTCGTGACTGCGCAGCCGGTCTGGCGAGAACGACGCGAACACGCGGTCACCGAGCACGGCGCGCAGATCCTGTGCGGTCAGGCGGCGCCGCAGCCCGGTTGCCGCAATGAGTTCGACGTCGTCGACGCCGGCCACAGCGGCAAGCTCGAGCACTCGTTCGATGACGCGCTGCCGAACATCCGGTGCAGAGCGAGCGGTGAGCGGCTGGGACAGGTCGTCGAAAACGATCGTCACGCGGGTTTCCGGGTGAAGCAGGGCCTTCAGCGGTTCGCTGTCGACAGGCTTGGCAAGTGCACGGTCGATCTGGGCGTCGACCGAACGGATGCCCGGCAGCGCATCGGGCGGGTACAACACGCTGGCCCCGGCGGGCAGCCGCTCCAGCAACACCTTCTCGCCCTGGAAGACGACGAGCGGAGGGGTCTGTGCGTCGACGCTCAGAACGAATCCTGGTCTACTCATGGAAGATCTCTTTCAGGCTGGGTGCGGTGGAAAGTTCGTGTTGCGGGCGGTTCGCCTCGGCGACCGTCACAGGAGGGGCCGGGCGCAGGAGCTCGGCGATGGTGTCGATGGGCGAGATCTTGTTGTCGGTCCACTGGTGGATACGCCAGTGTTTGACTGTGGCGTGCTGGTACAGCGCCGCATCGGGGTTCACTGCCTGCGGATTGCCGACGAGTTCGAGCCAGGCACGGTCGGCGTGGCTGTCGCCGTAGGCGTAGGACTTCGACAGGTCGATTCCCTCGCGCTCGGCATAGATGCGCAGCCAGGCCGCCCTGGCCTCGTCGACGAGCGGCGGTTTCGACAGGTAGCCCGTCCAGATGCCGTTCTGGGAGTGCATCGTGCTCGCGACGACTTCGTCGAAAAGGGAGACGAACGGTGAGGTGAAGACGTCGATCGCACCGGTCACGAGCACCGTGCGGTGGCCGGCCTCGCGGTGCTTGCGGATCTGCCTGACCGCCTCGGGCCGGATGCGCTGAAGCAGCACGTCGCCCACCGAGTCGCGGATGAGCTCGCGGAGCGCGGCCTCGTCGACGCCTTCGTAGCGCCGCAGGAAGGTGCGGAGGAACTCGCCCCGGTCGCGCCGGTCGGTCGCGATGTAGCGGGGCAGGGAGCCGAAGAGGTTGGCGAGTTCTGCCGGCCACTTCGACTTGTCGAGGCTGGCGAGCCTCACCCACAGGTACTGCTCGATGATGTTGGTCGCCAGTACGGTGCCCTCGAGGTCGAACACGGCGACGGCGTCGGGGTTGTGTGGCAGCGGTTTCTCGACCTGGGCCTTGGGGCGCGGACGAGAACTGAAGGTGCGCATCAGGGTGGTCACGGCCGGGAAGTGAACCTGTTGCAAGTAGTGATCCCAGTCGATCAGTTGCGAGTTGAAACCGAACTTCGCCCGCTCGGATTCGGGCAGCTGTTCGTTCAGGGCTGCGGTGCGGCTGTCGTCGTAGATGATCTCGGCCTGGGTGTAGTTCTGGTACAGGTCGGAGTAGGCGCGCAGCAACTCGAGATCGGTCTGCTTGGAGGAGACGCTGCGCATCCAGTCGCGTGTGACACTCGACGACGGCAGGCGCAGGAGGGTCTTGCGGGCGTAAGAGTTCGAGCGTTCGCCGAAGCGCAGGGCCCTGGCGATGGCCTTGGAGCCGGGGAACGACCAGAGGGGGGCTCTGATGTGGCCCCGCTGGTCATCCGGAATCGGGTTGGCCCTGAAGTAGGTCAGCACGTTCTCGTAGATGTCACGCATGGTGAGCGGGTTTCGCCCGCCCGAACTGAGGTGATAGTACTTCGGCTCGCCTACGGACGGGGGGTTCGCGGCTACGGCAAGGGTGGCGTTGACCACGATGTCGACGGGAATGATGTCGAGAATGCTGTCGGGGAGCCCAGGGAACTCTGGCAGCAGCCCGCGCCCATAGGCGATGATCAGCGGGTCGGCGACCTTGAAGCCGTCGATCCAGCCGGGGAAGGGGTGATTCAACGCGCTCTCGATGATGGCGGGTCGCACGACAGAGAGGCGGTGGCCGTTGCCGGCCCACAGCTGCTCGGCGACGCGTTCGCTCATCGACTTGGTCAGGGCGTACACGTCGGCCCAGCCGAGGCTCTGCGCCCGGGTGCGGCCGTAGTCGACCAGCCGCTTCGTGACCCATTCGATGCGACCCTGTTCGGCAGCCGCGGCGATGGCCTGGGGGCCGACCTTGCCCACCTCACTGCGCGCTGCGGCGATGAGCTTTCGCAGCACCTCGGGGCGGCGGGAGGAGGCCTCGACCTGCGCGCGGGCGGCGACCGCAGCATCCATCTCCGCACGCCAGTCGACAGTGTGCTTCAGGGATTCCTCGACAGTGGTGCCTTTGCGGATGCCGCCGACGTAGGCCGTCGACACGTGAACGACGTGTGGGTCGGAGCCGGTGCGCAGCAGGGCCTCGTACAGCCCGACCGCGCCACCGACGTTGGTCTTGAAGGCTTCGTCGATGGGCGGGTCGAACGACACGGTCGATGCGCTGTGGATCAACACGTCGAGGTCGGCGGGCATGGCGGCGACCGAGCCCATGCTCGACTCCACCACCGTGATGCGTTCACGCATGGCGCGGTCGACCTCGTCGGCGCCGACCCGTTCGCGCCACTTCGAGAAGACGGGCTTGCGCAGCAGGCTCGTCAGTCGCGCTTCGCCGGTCAGCGAGCCTTTCGGCCGGATCAGCAGGGTCATGCGAGTGGTCGGGTAGTCTGCCAGCAGCTTCTCGAGCAGGGCCTGGCCGACGAATCCGGTGGCGCCGGTGAGCATGATGTGCTGGCCTTCGAGGGGTGCGAAGACCTCTGCGTCTGGGCCTGGGTTCAGCACAGCATCCGGCGTGGACTTCTCGCTGTTGCTCACGTGGTGACTCCCGTCGCGCCGCCGGAGGTGGGCAGCCCCGCCGCCAGCCGAGACCCGACGTTCACCCCGAAACGGTGTGCAGCCTTGCGCGCGACGTTGAGGCCTCGAAGCCCGGGAAGCTGGTCGACGGCGCCGTCGATCGCTTCGATGTCAGCCTGCCCGCCCGGGCCGCTGAACAGGTAGCTCATCATGAATCGCGTCTCCTGGGTTGGTTGCTCGCTCGTACCCGTCGGCGCCCACGAGTGCCTCAGGGACGACCGTGTCAGCTTTCGGGCCTGCGCCGATTCTTCCAGCCTGCGAAGGGTTTCGCCTTCAAAGAAGTGCAAGTGGCGATTTCGCAGCACCTGAAAGCCGTTCAGAACCTCGGCGAGTGCGGCGTTCGGCTCTCTTCTGACGATCTCGGCGTACGACACCCGGCTCACGAGTTCGTCGATGTAGCCGTGGGTCACGTGGATCGAGATGAAGTCCTCGCCGATGAGGTTCGACCTCACGGCGTTGACGATGGGCGAGACCCGGTCGACGAACTCGCGCCCGAACCGTACGACCGTGAGCCTCGCGCGATTCGTGGCGGGCACGAAGGTGTCGTGCACGGCGAGAATGCGGTCGAAGGCGTCGGCGATCCAGTACTTCTCGAACGCCCAGGTGGCCAGAAAGGCAGTCAGGCGGGCGTCTTTGTGCGAAGGTGTCACGAGCACGTCACGCATGTGGTGCATCGTGAAGTTCTCGAGGTCGCGCAGGTACGCGATGGCCCGCAGCGACTGTGCACCGAGTGGATGCTCGGCAAACGCCTCCAGCGGCAGAGTGGCTTCGTGGCTTCCTGCCGCCGTGCGCGTGTACTGGCGAATGTCGAAGTCGCCGGTGTTCTCGGTCATGGGGTACTCCCGTGCTGTGTACGTCGCGGTTCGGTGGAACCGCCGGCGAAGGGGCGTATTCGCAACTGTCGTTCGTTGCCGTGTCGTAGGGTGTTTGCCATGGGAACCGCATTGATCACAGGCGGCAGCTCGGGCATCGGAGCATCGTTCGCCCGGGCGCTGGCGACCAGGGGCGAGAATCTTGTTCTGGTTGCGCGCGACACAGAGAAACTCGACAGGGCGGCCGCTGCACTGCGGCTGGAGTTCGGCGTGAACGTCGAGACGGTCTCTGCCGACCTCGCGGTGCGCGCGGACGTCGTGCGCATCGGCGAGATCCTGGCGCGCACAGACGACCCGATCGACACCCTCGTGAACAACGCCGGCTTCGGGGTGCACACCTCGCTGCTCGCAGAAGACACGACGCCGCACGAGCACGCCTTCGACGTGATGTGCCGTGCAGTACTCATGCTGGGGGCGGTCGCCGGCCGAACCATGAAGGCCCGCGGTTCAGGCACGATCATCAACATCTCGAGTGCGGCCGGTTTCATCACGATGGGCAGCTATTCCGCGATCAAAGCGTGGGTGCGCATCTACAGCGAGGGTCTCGCCGTCGAGCTGAAGGGCAGCGGAGTGCAGGTGACCGCGCTCTGCCCCGGCTGGGTTCACACCGACTTTCACGATCGCGCAGGCATTCGCAAGTCGTCGATTCCGGAGTTCTTGTGGATCGACCTTGACGAGATGGTCGAAGACGGGCTTGCTGATGCCGTCAGTGGCAAGGTCATCTCCATCCCTTCCAAGCGGTACTCGGCGCTCATGTTCGTCGCCAGGCACGCCCCGCGTAACGGAATCCGATGGATCTCGGGCCGCATTTCATCCAGTCGCGCGCACTGACACAGGCCTGTTTCGGCCCTCGTAAATAGTATCGCTACGGTGTGCGTTTCGGTTCGCGGTGCATTGTGAGTACGCTGGGTTGGTGGAGTTCGGCAATAGGTACACTTCACGAGCCCAAGCGGGAGCTCGTTTCGTAGCACAGCGCCTTCTGCTGAAACCGCTCATCTGGTCGATGGTGAGAATCCACGTCACCGGTCGCTCGCAGCTGAAAGATGTGCACGGGGCCTACATCGTCGTGGCCAACCACAGCAGCCATCTGGATGCCCCGCTCATCCTGGGCGCAATGCCGAGCAGGCTCTCCCGCTACCTCGCGGCCGCCGCCGCAGCGGACTACTTCTTCGACGTGTGGTGGCGCAAAGGCCTCACCGCGCTGTTCTTCAACGCGTTCCCGGTCGATCGCAGCGCGACCTCGCGCTCGAACGGTCTCACCGGCAAACTGCTGCACCACGGTGTGCCTCTGCTGGTCTTCCCCGAGGGAACCCGCTCCAAAGACGGAACGATCGCCCCCTTCAAGGCGGGTGCAGCAGCGCTCTGCATCAAGTACGGCATCCCGTGCCTGCCCTTGGCGATCATCGGTGCATCCGAAGCCATGCCGCGGGGGCGCAACTGGCCCGTGCCCGGTCGGCCACCGGTTGAAGTCGCCTTCGGTGAACCGCTCATTGCTGGTGAGGGCGAGACCGTCGACCAGTTCAACAAGCGCATCGAGCGCACGGTACGGGAGCTTCACGTCTCACACCAGCCGAAACTGCCCGTGAGTCTGATCGACCCAGAACTGCAGAACGACCCCGGAACGCCGGGTACTACGCACACCCCCACCGAAGGAGCCGCATGACCGACGTCAAACACATGAAGTGGTGGGGTTGGGGCGTTGAAGGCGTGGGTTTCCACCACGAAGACAAGCCCGGCTTCGCGCCGTTCGTTGTTGACGCCGTCGGAATCGATGTGTGGCGTGAGCCCGTGCCGCCGATCGACTTCTCCGAGGTCGCCGTGCCGCCGAGCCAGGCGGGCGCCGAACTGATCGACGCCCTGACGCTCATCGTCGGGCCAGAGTATGCGACGGTCGATGACCTCGAACGTGTCGTGCACACCTACGGCAAGAGCATCCGGGATCTCATCAGGCTTCGCGCCGCGATCCTGCCGCGCATTCCCGACGTCGTGGTCTACCCGGCAGATGAGAGCGCAGTGCAGCGCATCGTCGACCTCGCCGTGGCGACGAACTCGGTCATCATTCCCTTCGGTGGCGGCAGCAACATCGTGGGAAGCCTCGAACCGCTGCCCACCGAGACACGACCCGTGATCTCGCTCGACATGGGCCGGCTGTCGCGCGTGCTCGAGATCGACGAGTACTCCGGGCTCGCCACCATTCAGGCCGGCGTGCTCGGCCCCGACATGGAAGAGCAGCTGAACGCCCGCGGCTGGACCATGGGGCACTTCCCCGACAGCTTCACGTACTCCACCCTCGGCGGGTGGATCGCGACCCGTTCGTCGGGCATGCAGTCAGACAAGTACGGCGACATCGCCGAGATCACCAAGGGCATCAGGGTCGTTCAGCCCGGCAAGCTGCTGGTCGTACGCCCCATTCCGTCGTCGGCGACCGGGCCGAGTGTGCGCGAGGCGATCCTCGGCAGCGAGGGCCGCCTGGGTGTCATCACCGAGGCTGTGGTGCAGGTGCACCGCGTGCCCGAGAAGCGTGAGGTCATCGGTTACCTCTTCCGCGACTGGGATTCGGCGCTCGCCGCCATGCACGACATCAACAAGAGCGATGCGGCACCGTCGATCACTCGCGTCTCTGACGCGAGGGAGACCGCGTTCTCGTTCAGTACCTCCAAGGCCAGCCACGGCATCAGCGGGCAGGTGCAGAAGGCGTTGTTCGCGTTTCTGAAGCGCCGCGGGTGGAACCTCGACGAGGTCTGCCTCTCGTTCATCGGCTACGAGGGTTCGTCGGCCAACGTCGCCCACCAGAAGTCGGTGGTCGGGGATGTGCTCAAGAAGCATGGAGCGATCAACCTCGGCAAGGGCCCGGGAACGCTGTACGACCAGAAGAAGTTCGACACCCCGTACCTGCGTGACTTCCTGCTCGACCGGGGGGCTGCGGCCGACGTGTCGGAGACCTCTGCACCGTGGTCGAAGCTCAAGCCGCTCTACGACAACGTCTTCGCTGCGGCGAACAAGGCGTATGACGAGATCGGCATGAAGGGGTGGATCATGTGCCATCTCTCGCACTCGATGCACGCGGGAGCCTGCCTCTACTTCACGTTCGCGTTCACTCACGACGGGGTCGACCCGATCGCGCAGTACGACGTCGTGAAGTCGGCCATCCAGCAGGCCTTCATCGACTCAGGGGCGACGCTGTCGCACCACCACAGCGTCGGTCTCGAACACTCGCAGTGGGAGGTCGCAGATATCTCCGAGGCTGGGGCAGACCTCGTGCAGGGAATGTTCACGGCCGTCGACCCGGGTGAGAACCTCAATCCTGGCAAGATCCTGCCGACGCGCTGAGTCGTGCATTCGCGCAGCCGGGGTCTCGTGCGGTGGGGCAGTCGTCATGGCTGACGACGCCCCGCTGCTGCCGAAACCCGGTGTGGAGCCGCCTGATGTTCAGAAGCCGGGCGCGCAGAGCGTCGGCGCGCAGAAGCCCGGCGCGCAGAAGTCTGCGACCGTTGCGCTGATCCTGTCGACAACCCTCGACATCCTGCGCACGAGGGGCCCGGCGGCCGTCAACATCGAGGCCGTCTCTGCGGCGTCCGGAATCGCCAAGACCACGATCTACCGGCGGTACGAGAACCGTGACGCCCTTCTCGAGGCGGCGATACTGTCGGTGGTCATCAACCCGGTTCCGCCCGCCGACACGGCGTATATCGAGCAGCTCCGGTGGGTCATCCGGCAGTCTCGCGACGGCGTCGAGAACATACTGGGCATGGGCGGGGTCTCTGCCATTCTCGCGGGTCAAGACAGACAGTTCATGGACCTCATCCGCGGCATGCTCGTGCCCTGGATCGCCCTCGTGCGCAGCCTCCTCGTGGCCGGCGTCGCTTCGGGGGAGCTGCGCGCCGACGTGGATGTCGATGTCGCCCTGAACTTCATTCTCGGGTCGTCGCTCGGGGAGTTCATTCGCGTGGGCACGGTCTCAGACGACTGGTCGGAGCGTGTGCTCACCATGGTCTGGCGCATGGTCGGGCCCTGAGGCAGCCCAGTCACAAGCGAGCTGGGGGCCAGACCTCAGTGGTCGGGCATCGCTGCAACCAGCCGCGCGTAACCCTCATCGATGAGCGCGCAATTCTCCGTGCACAGGCTCTCCGTGCACAGGATCGTGGGGAGCCCGCTGGGTCAGTGCGTTGCCTGATGACAGACGACGCTGACCGCCGGGGTGTGGGTCAGACCTCGTCGAGCACGGGGTCGTGCGGAGACTGGTCGTCGCCGGAGCGGCTTGCAGCCGGCGAATCGAGGCCGGCCCGCTTGAGGATTTCGGTGGTCACAAGGATCGGCCTGTGGTCGGAGAGTCCCTGAGGCAGCGTCTCGACGAGCTGGATGTCGAGCCCCTTCGAGGTGAGGAAGTCGAAGTGGTACGCGATCGACTTCGTGTAGAAGTACGTCGGCCCGTCGCTCAGGGACAGCGAATACCCCGCGTCTTCGACCTGTTTGATGAGCTTGTTTCGAAGCAGGGGGTAGTTGAAGTCGCCCGCCATGAGGGTCGGCACGTCGCCGCTCAACTCGCTCAGGTGGTTCAGTGCCCCGGCGATCTGCCGCCGGCGCATCAGGTTGGTGGCCGACAGCGGTGAGGCGTGAAACGATGCCAGCTGCAGGTCTTGCCCGGTGTTCACATCAACCAGGCGGGTCGTCAGCAGACGCTCGATGCCCGGAAGCAGCACGCGGTCGTGTAGAGCACGTTGCAGAGAAAACGCGTGCGAGTCGAGCGCGGTGAAGCGCTCGGGCCGGTAGTAGATGGCCAGGCCGAGTTCGCTCTTGTAGGTGGCGCTGGCCAGCTTGAGATCGCCGATCTCCTCCGGCATGCGCACGCCGTCGCCCTCTTGGAGGGTCAGAGCGTCGACAGGATGACGTGCAACGAGCTCAAGCAGTTCAGCGGTAGCTGCGTGCCTGCGCAGGTTGTAGCTCATGATCTTCAGTTCGAACCGCCCAACGATCGTGCCCCTGCCTGTTTACGACTTTCAGTGTAACGAAAATCGCCGACAGCCAGATGCGGGGTACCGGATGCCCGGCACACGTCATTCGGAGCCCCGGCGCTTTCCGCTTGCCCCACCCCCCACCCCCCACCCCCCACCCCCCCCCGTTAGGTGTACCGACTTCCGCTGCTCTCCCCAGCAGAAAGCAGCACAAGTTGGTTCACCTACCCAGGGAGGAGGGGGGCGAGACACACGGGGGCGCCTTGCGCAACCCCGGCCGTGACGCTTTGACTTCGTGAGAGCCCCGGCGGAGCCTAGAAACTGTTACTGCACCGATGATCTGGAGTTGAGATGACGCGATTCGGATACACCCTCATGACCGAGCAGAGCGGCCCGAAAGACCTGGTCGCCTACGCCGTCGCCGCTGAGAACGTGGGTTTCGACTTCGAGGTGTCGAGCGACCACTACTCGCCGTGGCTCACCAGCCAGGGCCACGCTCCCTACGCCTGGACTGTGCTCGGCGCCGTGGCCCAGGCCACCACGCGGGTGGAGCTCGCGACGTATGTGACGTGCCCGAGCATCCGGTACCACCCTGCCGTCGTCGCCCAGAAGGCTGCCACCCTGCAGCTTCTGGCCGACGGCCGATTCACCCTGGGGCTCGGTGCTGGAGAGAACCTGAATGAGCACGTGGTCGGCGAGGGCTGGCCCGCGGTGGATGCCCGGCAGGACATGCTCGAAGAAGCGGTGCAGATCATCCGGGAGTTGCACACCGGCGAACTCGTCACCTGGCAGGGCGACTACTTTCGCGTGGACTCGGCCCGCATCTGGGACCTGCCCGACGGGGGAGTGCCGATCGGGATCGCGGTCTCTGGGCCGAAGTCGATCGAACGGTTCGCTCCCCTCGGCGACGTGCTGATCGCCACGGAGCCGAAGGCCGAGCTCATCACGGGTTGGGAGGCGGCGCGTTCGGACCTGGCGGGGGCCGGCCCGTCGCGATCGATCGGCCAGATTCCGATCTGCTGGGGGCCCGACAAAGACGAAGCCATCGCGCTGGCGCACGAGCAGTTCCGATGGTTCGCCGGTGGCTGGGCCGTCAACGCCGATCTGCCAACGCCGGCCGGGTTCACCGGTGCCAGCCAGTTCGTGCGGCCTGACGATGTCGCCTCGAGCATCGCCTGCGGCCCCGATCTCGACGAACTCGCCGAGAGTGTGAAGCCGTTCCTCGAGGCAGGGTTCACCGACGTTGCCCTGGTTCAGGTGGGCGACCAGCGCCAGCAGGAGTTCCTCGACACTGTCGCCGAACCCCTGCTCGAGAAGCTCCGCGCCCTCTGACCCGCAGGGCCGCCGACTCACCCCCGCCCACGCCGCACAGGTGCAGTCCAAGCCCCGTCGACTTTCCCCGGTGTGCAGGAAATCGGCCCGAACGTGCACCTTCGGGAAAGTGGATAACATCAGCATCAACGAAGAGGGGTGGCCCCATGGCTGAGAACGACGCTGCCGCCGAGAACTACACGGTGACCCTGAGTGATGTGGATCTGACGGGTGCCGCGCTGCCCGGTATGAGCCCCGGTCTCTACGGTGCACTCGCGGTTCCGGCCGGGGAGGGCCCGTGGCCCGCGGTCGTGATGGTCTTCGAGGCCTTTGGCATGACGGACGTCATGCGCCGTCAGGTCGACCGCATGGCCAACGCGGGATATCTCGTGCTCATGCCCGACATCTTCGTGGACGGCGGCGCGCGAAAGTGCGTGGTCGCCACCTTCAAGGCGATCACGAGCGGGGAAGGGCGTGCCTGGGTCGACGTCGAGGCGGCCCGCCGGTACCTGCTCGCCCGCCCTGACTGCACAGGCAAGGTCGGAGTGCTCGGCTTCTGCATGGGTGGCGGGTTTGCGCTCGCGGCGGCAACGAGCGGACGCGGATTCGATGCCGCCAGTGCGAACTACGGCCGCCTGCCGGGCGACATCGACGCGTGGGCTGCAACAGCGTGCCCGGTCGTCGGCAGTTACGGCGGTCGCGACAAGTCATTGAGGGGCGCCGCGGCGAAGTTGGAGTCTGCGCTCACCCACGCCGGCGTTCCCAACGATGTGAAGGAGTACCCGGAGGCTGGCCACTCGTTTCTCAACGACGCCGAGACCGGCCCGAAGGCTATGCGCCCGATCACCACGTTGATGCTCGGGGCGGGCCCGAACCCCGAGGCGGCCGCCGACGCGTGGAAGCGCATCGACGCCTTCTTCGCCGAACACCTCGCCTGACGCTACGTCGCTGGTTGAGTAGCAGGGCGGCAGCCCTGCGTATCGAAACCGGTTGTGCGTGGGGGTTTCGATACGCACTTCGTGCTACTCAACCGGCGATTGACGCAGCCTTGCCGCTGGTTGAGTAGCAAGGCGCAGCCCTGCGTATCGAAACCGGTTGTGCGTGGGGGTTTCGATATGCACTTCGTGCTACTCAACCGGCGGTCTACACGCCGCCGAAGCGCTCAGTGCGCACCCGTGATGCAGGGTGCCCGAGCTCGACCAGCCAGCCGGCGATCTGCTCCACGAACGCGTTCGGCCCGCATACATACGTCGTCGGCCCCAGCTCCGGCGAAACGGTCAACATCTCGACCTCGGTGCGGCTGAGTCGCCCGACTGACCGGTCCGCGCCCTGCGGCGCCTGCCGTGTGAACGCGTAGTCGACCATCACGTGCGCTGCCGACTTCTCGGCCAGCCGCCGCAGCTCCTCGGTGTAGAACACGAACTCCGGCGCGCGAACCGAATACAGCAGCCGCATCGGTGTCGGATGCCCGGCACCCGCGTGCGTGCGCAACATCGACATCAGCGGAACCACCCCCGACCCGCCGGCAATGAGCTGAATCGGCTCGGCTTGTTCCGGCTTCCACACGAAGTACCCGCCGACCGGACCGCGTACCTCGATCATGTCGCCGACCTCGATGCCGCGAACGAGGTACGGCGAGACTTCGCCGTCATCCAGTTCTTCGACCGAGACCTCGACCAGGGCATCGGGGTCAGTGGAGGCGCCCGACGCGATCGAGTACTCCCGCGAGGCCTGGTACCCGTCGGGGGCCGTCACCCGCAGGTCGAGATGCTGCCCAGAGAGCTGCCCTCGCCAGTCTTCGACGCGCAGGGCAAGCGTTCGGGCGGTGGCGGTCTCGTCGTGGATCGCCTCGACGGTCGCCCGGTGCCACTCAACCATGCTGCACCATCTCAACGGTGCCGCGCGCCGCCGGAATTGCTCTCACTACGAGTACCGCTCCTCTTTCCACGGGTCGCCCAGGTCGTGGTACCCGTACGTCTCCCAGAAGCCGAACTCGTGGTGATCCATGAGGGTGATGTTGTTGACCCACTTCGCGCTCTTCCATAGGTAGAGGTGCGGGATGAGCAGCCGCGCCGGACCGCCGTGGTCGGGCGCGAGCGGCTTGCCGTCGAACTCGAAGGCGATCCAGGCCTTGCCGCCGACGAGGTCGCTGGTGCGCACATTGGTCGTGTAACCGCCGTAGCACGAGGCCATCGCGAACTCGGCCGAGGTGTCGATACCCTCCAGCAGATGGTCGAGCGACACACCCCGCCAGCCCATGCCGAACTGCGACCAGCGGGTCACGCAGTGCAGATCGACCGTGAACTGCTCGATCGGCTGCTCCAGGAGGGTCTGCCAGTTCCACGCCTTCAGGTCGCCGTTGGCCGCCCGCAGCGACAATGCCCAGTTGTCGGTGTTGATGTTGGGTGTCGGTCCTGCCGAGAGCACCGGAAAGTTGCTGACCTCGTACTGGCCGGGCGGCAGAAGAGGGTTGGCGTCACGACGCCGACCGGTGAAGCCGGGGGAGAAGATTCCCATGGAGTGCCCTTTCGTGAGAAACGGTCGCGAGCTGAAGAAGAGACCCGCACAAGCTCATAGACTCAATGTACAGCGAACGTTAGAGGAGTGGCAGTGACCCTGTTCGACTTCGACGCGCTCGCCGATGAGAACGGCCGCACCTCAGAGGGCTGGCCACCGCCGCCGGGCCCGCCGCGCCGAAGGTCGCTTCTGGGCCGGGTGTTCTTGGCCCTTGCGATCGTCGTCGCGATAGCGATACCCACTGGCGCGATCGGCTGGGGCATCTTCCACCAGCGCATCGAAGACCAGATGGCCGTCTGGAACTACCGACCCACGGCAGAGCTGGCACAGATGTCGACCGATGCCGGCCTCAACGACGAGGGCCGATTCTACTTCTACGCCAGCGCGCCCACGGTCGAGAGCGCCAGCAACTTCACCGCCGTGTGCGGTTCGTCTCGCGACGACTTTGTGCTTCTCGGGTGCTACAACGGCTCGAGTATCCATATCTTCGATGTGTCGGATGCCCGGCTCACCGGCATTCGCGGCGTGACCGCTGCACACGAGATGCTCCACGCGGTCTACGCGCGGCTCAGTGACTCCGACCGTACCGACCTCGACGCCCTGCTCGAGGCGCAGTACTCCACGGTGAAGGATGACCCCGAGCTCTCGGCCCGAATGGCGAGCTACGCCACCTTCGAGCCAGGCGAGCGCGACAACGAGCTGCACTCGATCTTCGGCACCGAGCTCGGCAGCCTGAGCCCCGAACTCGAGGCGCACTATGCCCACTACTTTGCTGACCGCTCGAAGGTCGTCGCGCTGAACGCCTCGTTCCAGGCTGTGTTCACGCAGGTGCAGGACCAGGAGACAGCGTTGGCAGCGCAGCTCACGGCCGCGGGCGACTCGATCGATGCCGAATCGTCGAAGTATTCGGCCGACATCGACACGTTGAACGCTGACATCGGCACCTTCAACTCCCGGGCAGACAGCGGCGACTTCTCCAGCGAAGCATCGTTCAACACGGCTCGCAGCGTGATTCAGCAGCGCAGCGACGACCTCAAGGCCCGTTACGACTCGATCCAGGCGGATATCGCCCACTACGACGAGCTGCGCACGCAATTGAAGGCCCTCGACTCGCAGGCCGCCGAGCTCAATCGCAGTATCAACAGCACGCTGCAGACGCCCGCTGCGGGCTGAGTCGCGGGTTGCCGCAGCCCAGTGCAGCGATGACGATCTGGCTGGGCTGCTGTCGGCTAGCCCAGGGCTGCGTTCCGCGCTCAGCTGTCCGACAATGACCGGGCCTCAGCTGCCGCGGATGGTCTCGTAGGCGTCGAGGGCGCGCTTGCGGGATTCGCCGAGGTCGACCATCGGTTCGGGGTAGGCGGGAGTACCGTACTCGGGCACGTAGGTGGTGATGTACTCCGACTCGGGGTCGAATTTTGCGGCCTGGAGCGCCGGGTTGAAGACCCTGAAGTAGGGTGCAGCATCCACACCCGAACCGGCGACCCACTGCCAGTTCATGGCGTTGCTGGCTTGGTCGGCGTCGACCAGGGTGTCCCAGAACCAGGCTTCGCCGACGCGCCAGTCGATGAGCAGGTTCTTCACGAGGAAGGATGCCGCGACCATCCGCACACGATTGTGCATGACGCCGGTCTTCCAGAGTTCGCGCATGCCGGCATCGACCAGTGCAACCCCTGTTCGGCCCTGTTGCCAGAGCTCGAGGGTTGCGGGCTCCGGCTCGCTCCAGGGGAACGCGTTGAATGCTGGGCGCATGTTCTCAGTCGTGATCTCGGGGAAGTGGTAGAGCAGGTGATACGCGAACTCGCGCCATCCGACTTCGCGCAGGAACGCTGCGCTCCCGCCGGGCTGCACGGTTCGAGCGGCAGAAGGGCCTTTCAGCCCATGCCAGAGCTGGAACGGGCTGATCTCGCCGAAACGCAGCCGGGGTGACATACGGGAGGTGACATCGTGGGCGGGCAGGTCGCGGTCGCTGGTGTAGTCGCCGAGCCCGTGCGCGACGAAGGTGGCGAGTTGCGCGTGGGCCGCAGCCTCGCCGGGCACCCAGGCTTCACGGAGACCCGCAGCCCAGTCGGGGGCGGTCGGGAGGAGGCCCCACGAGTCGAGGCGGTCGGTAGGCAGCTCAGCTGGTACTGCCGCAGGGTTCGCTGAGGTGGACGGGCGCGCCGTCCGTGCCGTATCGGTGCTGTGGGCGCCGGACCCCGTTGCGAGGGCCGCGGTGACTGCCTTCGTCGGGGCAGGAAGCGGCGGCCGCGGAGCCGGCGCACCGAGGCACGCCTTCCAGAATGGAGTGAAGACACGGTAGGGCTGGCCCTGTCCGGTCTGCAGTGTCCACGGCTCGAAGAGCACGCTCGCCTGAAAGCTGCGGGCCTCGATTCCCTGCGCCTTGAGCGACGACTTGATCCCCGAATCGATCTCGCGCTCGGCGAGACCGTAGCGACGGTTCCAGAAGACGGCACCGGCCTGCGTCTCGGCACACAGCTCGGCCACGACGTCGGTCGCGGCTCCGCTTCGAAGCGTCAGGGTGAGGCCCAGGGCATCCAGCTCGCCGGCCAGAGCCGCGAGGCTGTGGTGCAGCCACCACTTGCTCGCTCCGCCCAGTGGCCTGATGCCTGGGCTTGATTCGTCGAGAATGTAGACGCAGACGATCTGTTCGCCGCGTTCGACCGCTGTATGAAGGGCCGGATGATCGGCAACCCTCAGATCGTCACGAAACCAGACCAGGCTGGGCCCGTCGCTCATTCGGCGGTCGCGGCGCTGGGGCCCCCAGCCGCGGATTCTGACGGAGTGTCGACCACACAGTCGTCGGTGCCGCCGCTGACGCTGATGCGGAGTCTGTCGCAGAGCGCGAGCAGTTGGGCGAGCTGGTCGGGGTGCAGCGCCTTCGACATCTCGTGGCTGATGGTGCGACCGTGCACGCGGGCCGCCTCACGGTAGACCTCGAACCCGTCGGCTGTGAGGGAGACGATGGTGCCGCGGCCATCGCTCGGGTCGACAGACTTCGAGAGGATGCCGCGGGCCGCCAGCCGGTCGACGAGCCGGGAGACGCTCGGCTGGGTGAGCAGGGTGCGCGTGTTGAGGTCGCGGATGCGCATGCGTCGCTCGGGTTGGATCGACAGCGTGTACAGAACGTCGTACTCCGTGAGAGAAATGACCTGCGAGGGGAAGTCTTCGGCGAGCATGCGCATCATCGTCACCTGGGCGCGAAAGAGTGCCTCCCATGCGGCGACCGGTGAAACTTTCTCGGCGCGGTCGTGGTCAGCCATCTGTGCCCTTTCTCAGAACTCCAGCTTAAACGCAAGTGTGTGCTCTGGTGCTCTATTCCTGGGTCAGGCGGCGCATGCCTCGTCTCTCGACCGGCATGTCTCGCCTCTCGTGAGCCCATCGCGCCGAAATGAGGCGGTTACGCGCGGCGCCTTTCGTCGCATCGGCCTCACTCTCCGCACACGACACGTGGTCAGCGAGTCAGGCGCCGGCCGCGACGTTCCGCGCACGTGTGCCGCCGTCGGCTCGAGGTGAGTTGGTTGCGCCGAAAAGAGACCACCACACCCGACGCAACTCGGCAGAACGGCCTCACGAAGGCTCGGTGCCTATATCGCCGCAGGAGCGGCGGCGAACCAAGCGAGGTCGGGAAAAGCGGTGACCGGTGCGTCGCTTTTCCGTTTCCGGGGAGAAGCCTGGGTGGCGTCCGCTAATCCCGGCAGTCTGCCGCAGGGGCGGCGGTAAGCCAGTTAAACGGACAAGACCCGGTCGTAGAGGCTAACGACCGGGTCTTTCCCTTGCACCAAGAGTGTCCTGCAATCACATTCCGCGCTTCGCTGCCACAGCAAACAACTAACGCTCTTGAACTATATAACGGTTACGTAACGGCGAGCAAGTTATCAAAACGTTATTTTCCTAAGAATTCACCCAGAGGCTCCGCATGGGTTCATTTTGCGCCTGGGGCCTGGCGAATAGTGGGCGCTGCCCTAGCCGTTTCATCGATAACAAATGTATGGTATCGTCAATAACATGACAACGAGAGCAGTGATCGTGGCCGCAACGGCCGAGCTTCTGGCGCGGTCCTCCGACGGCGACGTTTCGACGCGAGCCGTGTGTGAGGCGGCGCGAGTGCAGCAGCCCGTCATCTACCGTCTCTTCGGCGACAAAGAGGGTTTGCTCGCGGCGACCATCGACTCGGTCTGGGACCAGTACCTCGGCCTGAAGCGCGCCGCAGAGCAATCCGAAGATCCGTTGGATGATCTGCGAGCCGGGTGGGACAGCCACACTTCGTTCGCCCTGGCCAACCCCAACGCATATCGGCTGCTCTATGGGTCGACCGCTGTGCACCGGGCATCCTCGGCGGCAGAGGCGATGCGGTTGCTGCGCGCAGTGCTCGACCGGCTTGCAGCGCAAGGCCGGTTGCTGATCGACCCCGAAGCGGCGTCGCGTCTCATGATGGCGGCCAATACCGGCGTGGCCCTGGCCCTCGTTCTGAACCCCGCTCTCTACCCCGACCCGTTGTTGTCAGGGCTGATGCGTGACTCCGTCATCGCCTCAGTCGTCACGAATTCACGCAGGGCACCCGAGCCGGCTGAAGCCGAGCGCGTCGCGGCGATCACTCTGCGTAATGCGCTGCCCCGATCATCCGGCACCCTCTTCACCAGCGCTGAAGCGCCGTTATTGGATGAGTGGCTGGAACGCATTCAAACCAAGAAGTGAAGGAACACGCATGAGCACAAATCTGACAAGCGAAACCGCAGCGCCCACCCGGGTGGCGCTCGTCACTGGGGGATCTGGCGGAATCGGCAGGGCGGTCGTAGAACGGCTCGCCAGGGACGGGTTTGCCCTCGGAGTGCATTACTCCGGCAACAAGGCCAAGGCAGACGAGACGGTCGCAGCAATTGTGGCCGGGGGTGGTCGGGCAATCGCCATCGGCGGAGACGTTGCCGAGGAGCGTGACATGTCGGCTGCCTTCGACGCGGTCGAGGCGGAGTTCGGCGGGATCGACGTCGTGGTCAACACGGCGGGAATCATGATTCTCTCGCCCATCGCCACGATGGACCTCGACGAGCTCGACCGAATGCTCCGCACGAACGTCAGGGGCACGTTCGTGGTCTCGCAGCAGGCGGCACGCCGGGTGCGTTCCGGCGGTGCGATCGTGAACTTCTCGACCTCGGTCACCCGCACCCAGTTCCCGAGCTACGGCGGGTATGTCGCGAGCAAGGCCGCGGTCGAGAGCATGACGCTGATCCTCGCGCGCGAGCTGCGCGGCAAAGATGTGACCGTCAATGCGGTCGCTCCGGGCCCCACCGCCACTCCGCTCTTCCTGACGGGCAAGGATGATGTGGCCATCGCAGGCCTCGCCCAAGCTGTGCCCCTGCAGCGTCTGGGGCAGCCCACCGACATTGCCGAAACGGTCGCGTTCCTCGCAGGCTCGGCCCGCTGGATCAACGGCCAGGTCATCTTCACCAACGGCGGCCTCGCCTAGCGCTCACGCACCAGTAGGCACTGCGGCGGCGCACCAAACGAGGTCGGATGAACGCGGCGACCGCGCTCGTCGCGTCCAGCGGCGCCCGGCGCTCTAACTTCAGTTCGTAGATGTTCTGCCGGTGGTGCGCCGTCCCCACCGGCCCCTCCTCACGCCGTAGCCGGCGCGTGGAGCCTCTGACCGGCGTGGGCCCAGAGCCGGCGGCGCACCAAACGAGGTCGGATGAACGCGGCGACCGCGCTCGTCGCGTTCAGCGTCGCTCGGCGCAATGACGCCAGTTCGTGAAGGTTCTGCCGGCAGTGCGCCGCAGAGGCGGCGGCGCACAAAACAAGCACTACTCAGAACAGGTCGGGGCTCGGCGTGCTCGTCTGGCGCACCGAGACATCGGCGTGGCGGTCGAAGCGATAGCCGACACCGCGAACCGTGCGCACGATGTCTTCGTAGTCGCCGAGCTTCGAGCGCAGGCGGCGAACGTGTACGTCGATGGTGCGCTCGTTGGGGATGTCGTCGTCGCTGGCGCTCCAGAGCGCGTTGATCAATTCGGCGCGGTCGATGGTGCGGCCCTCGCGCAGCACCAGGTACTGGAGAAGCTCGAACTCCTTGTAGGTGAGGTTCGCCGATTCGTTGTCGAGCAGCAGGCGCTTGCGCGAGAGGTCGATCACGACGCCGTCGCGGGCGCGATCTTCTGGTTCTGGCTCCTCCTGGCGGTGCTTAGCGAGGGCGGCCGGGTCCTGGAGGGCAAGGCGCACAACATCGACGTCGCGGCCGCCTGAGCCTCGCGGCGCCAGGGCGACAGCGGCGTAGGTTTCGGAGCTGGGCGCGATCTGGGCGACGAGCGCCTTGATCTGGGCCACGATCTTGCCGAGCTCGGTGCCGTCTGCTTCGGCTTTCTCTTCGTCGATGCCGACGTACAGAACGAAGCCCCGGGCTTCGGTGCCCGACGGTACGGCGCGGATGCGGGACGCCGTTGGGCTGCTCGGCTCAGCGGCGGGAGTCGATGCCGAGGTGGGCACGGGGGTGACGGTCTGGCGCGGTGTGAGCTGGGCCGGTGCGAGCGAGGGAGCGAGGTGAGCGATTGACACGGGATGTCCTTTGGGGGTGATGATGCTCGCAGTGCTGTATTCCGTGACCGGGTGTGAGCCTGGCTGGCTTCACGAGATCCGGTGCGGTGGAGAACTGCGTTTCTGTCGATGTGGCGTTGCTAGGGCGCCGGGGCTGGCAGACCGGGGTGCGGGTCGGCCAGAGAGGAGTTCGATCATCCGCACCCCTGAGGGAGTGCGATTCGAGTCAAACTCGGCGGGCGGAAAGAGAGGGGCGCTGGTGAGCGGCAGGTCTCGTTAGCGACACATTCGACAGAGCATGGCGGCGCGGCCGGGCATCATCATGCCGGCATTCCCTGAGGCCTCGAAGGAGGTAGGGGTGCGAGAGTCGTCATACATAGGGATAAGTAAAGCCGAAAATCAGTGTGAGTGTCAACTTTTTTGCGCCAGAGACGTGAGTTTCTACCCGAATGGACGATTATTGCGTCGTGACCGGTGCGTGAGCCCTGTCTCAGACGACCCCGTAGAGCCGGTCGCCGGCATCGCCGAGCCCGGGCACGATGTAGCCGAGTTCGTTGAGCCGTTCATCCAGGGCGCCGAGCACCAGCGTCACGTCGTGGCCCGCGGTGCGCTTCTCAAGCGCGGCGACACCTTCGGGGGCCGCCAGCAGGCAGATCGCCGTCACATCGACGGCACCTCTGGCAAAGAGAAAGTCGATGGCCGCCCCGAGTGAGCCGCCAGTGGCGAGCATCGGATCGAGCACGAAGCACTGCCGGTTCGAGAGATCGTCGGGCAGGCGTTCGGCATAGGTGCTCGGCTCGAGTGTCTCTTCGTTTCGAACCATGCCCAGAAACCCGACCTCGGCGGTAGGCACGAGCTTGACCATTCCCTCGAGCATGCCGAGCCCGGCTCTGAGAATGGGCACGACCAGCGGGCGCGGTTCGCTCAGCGCAACCCCGGTCGTCACCGCGACTGGGGTGGTGATGGTCACCTCGTTCACCCGCACGTTGCGCGTCGCTTCGTAGGCCAGCAGCGTCACCAGCTCTTCGGTGAGCGCGCGGAAGGTCGCCGACGACGTCGACTGGTCGCGCAGCACCGTCAGTTTGTGGGTGATGAGCGGGTGGTCGGCAACGTGAACTCGCATAGGGTAAATCTACCGCCAGACCACGCAGCCAGCGAGCATGCGGCCGCACGTGGTCTGGGCAACGACGAGTGCCGATCATCGAAACGCAGCAGGGAAGGGCCCGTGTCAGAAACAGTCTTTCCCGCCTCGTCCCAACACGACGAATGGATGCTCGAGGCCCTCGCCGAGGCACGGCTCGCGCTGCGCTCGGGAGACGTGCCTGTCGGCGCGGCGATCGTCGTGACCGAATCGGGCGAGCGACTGGCTACAGGCCGAAACGAGCGGGAGCTTCACACCGACCCGACTGGCCACGCAGAGATCGTCGCCCTCCGGGCCGCGGCTCGAGCACGAGGCAACTGGCAGCTGCAGGGCACGACCCTGATCGTCACGCTCGAACCGTGCGTGATGTGTGCCGGAGCAATTCTCGCTGCGCGCGTCGACACGGTCGTGTTCGGCGCGTGGGATGAGAAGGCGGGAGCTGTCGGTTCGGTCTACGACGTGCTGCGGGACCGCAGGCTGAACCACCGGGTCGAGGTCTTTGCCGGCGTGCGCGCTGCGGAGTGCGGCCAGCTCCTCACCGAATTCTTCCGCGAACCCTGAGGCGCTGTCGACGCTGCTGAGGTGCGGCCCGAGCGCCTGGCGCATGTCACTGCGGCAGCCTGAACCGCGGGTGCTCGACGCAGCTTTCAGTCGGAGGCCTTGATGACGATGGCCTCGGTCGGCGTCGCAGGGTCGACCGGTGCGACGTAGACGTCGGGCTCGATGTAGATCACTCGGGCGATGGGCAGCGCCGCGCGAATCCGCGCCTCGACCGAGTTGATCGTGGTGGCGACGTCGTCGAGGTGCGCCGAAGCGGGCAGCGTGATCTTGGCTGCCACCATGAGTTCATCTGGCCCGAGGTAGAGGGTCTTCATGTGGATGACCCGCTCGACCTCGTCGCCCGCTTCGATGGCGGTCAGGATCGCCGCGATGTCGGCCGGGCCAGCGCCTTCGCCGACGAGCAGGCTCTTCGTCTCGATGCCGAGAACGATGGCCACCAGGATGAGCAGCACGCCGATACCGATGGTGCCGATACCGTCGAAGACCCCGTTGCCGGTGACGACAGAGAGCACAACGCCGATGAACGCAAGCGCCAGCCCGATCAGGGCGGCGACGTCTTCGAGCAGCACGACGGGCAGTTCAGGCGCCTTGGCACGGCGGATGAACTGCACCCACGACTGGCCGCCGCGCGTGTGGTTGCTCTCCTTCATCGCGGTTCGCAGCGAGAACCCCTCGAGGATCATTGCGGCCACCAGTACGGCGATCGGCAGCCACGGCGTCTCGATGGGGTGCGGGTGCCCGACCTTCTCGATGCCCTCGTAGAGCGAGAAGACCCCACCGACCGAGAAAAGGATGATCGACACGACGAACGCGTACACATACCGCTCGCGCCCGTACCCGAACGGATGCTCGACATCGGCTTCTTTGCGGGCCTTGCGACCTCCCAGGAGCAGGAGCAGCTGGTTGCCCGAGTCGGCCAGCGAGTGCACGCTCTCAGCGAGCATCGATGACGACCCCGAGAAGACGAAGGCGACGAACTTGATGACCGCGATTCCGAGGTTGGCGCCCAGTGCCGCGAAGATCGCTGTGTTGCCGCCAGATGTGCTCACGTATGAATTCCCTTGTGGTTTCGAGTATCGGTTGTGCTCCCAATCCTAGGATGGTCGGGTGAATGAAATCAGGCTCCCCTCCATTGCACTTCTCGGCGCCGGTTCGATGGGCCGGGCCATTCTGAGCGGCCTGCTGGCACCGAACGTGCAGGTGGACGGCCCGATCCGCGTGACCAACCGTGCCGCGGCGAGCGCGGAACTTCTCCCGCGCTCGGAGAAGGTCACCTCTCTCGTGACATCGGAAGACCCCGAGGCGAATCGTACGGCGGTGGCCGGTGCCGCCATCGTGCTAGTCGCGGTCAAGCCGCACATGGTCGCCGAGCTGCTCGACGAGATCAGCCCGGTGCTCGAGCCCGGCACGATCGTGGTGAGCGTCGCGGCGGGCGTGACGACCGCAACAGCGGAGTCGCACACGCCGGAGGGGGTGGCGATCATCCGGTCGATGCCCAACACCCCGGCGATGGTGGGCCGCGCGGTCACCGGAATCAGCGCCGGCTCGCGGTCGACCCCCGAACAGCTCGAGATCGTGCGCGGGCTGTTCTCCACGGTGGGGGAGGTGGTCGAGGTTCCGGAGTCACAACTCGATGCTCTCAGCACCATCTCTGGCTCGGGGCCCGCCTACGTGTTTCTGTTGATAGAGAAGCTGACGGCGGCGGCTGTGGAGAAGGGGTTCTCGGCCGAGCAGGCGGCCCAGCTCGTGAACGGCACCTTCATCGGGGCGGCCGAGCTCCTGCGCCAGTCCGACAAGACGCCCGAACAGCTTCGCATCCAGGTCACCAGCCCGAAGGGCACCACAGAGCGGGCGATCGGCGTGCTGCAGGATGCCCGGCTCGACGAGATCTTCATCGAGGCGACGGACGCGGCGCTGGCGCGGGCGCGTGAACTCGCTGGTGGGTGAAGGGGCGCAGTTTGCGGCATTCCCGACGAAGCACAGCTTCGTCGGCGCTGGCGTCGCGGCGAGCATCCACTGGATGCTCGCTTTTAGCTCCAGCGCGCAAAGCTGTCGATGTCGGCGGCCGTTCCCGAGACCACGATGAGGTCGTCGTCGCCCACGACGGTGTCGGCTCCGGCATAGACGAACTTCTGGCCGGGGCTCCTGACGCCGACGACCGTGATGCCGTGCTTGCGGCGGAGGGCGAGAGTGGAGAGCGCTGCCCCGCGGGCCGCCAGCGGAGGTCGCAGCTTCGCCAGCGACAGTTCGTCGTCGAACTCGATGAAGTCGAGCACCTGGCCAGACACCAGGTGAGCGATGCGGTCACCGGACTCCGCTTCGGGGTAGATCACGTGATGGGCGCCGATGCGCTGCAGGATGACGCCGTGCGAGTGCGACATCGCCTTCGCCCAGATCTGCGGCACACCGAGTTCGGCAAGGTTCGAGGTCGCGAGGACGCTAGCTTCGAGTGACGCGCCGATGGCGACGATCGCAATCGAGAAGTCCTGCGCGCCGACCTGTCGCAGGGCGTCGATGTCGCCCGCGTCGGCCTGCACGGCGTGTGTCGCGACACCCGACCACTTCTGCACGAGGGCCGCGTCGGTGTCGACGACGAGCACCTCGCGACCGAGCCGCTCGAGCTTGCTCGCAGCAGCCGCACCGAAACGGCCCAGGCCGATGATGAGAACGGGTGCATCCGATGGATTGCTAGCCAACGATCGGCCTCTCTTCTGGATAGGTGTAGAGCTGGCGGCGGTGCCGGGAGGCCAGCGCGGCCGCGAAGGTCACGGTACCGATCCGCCCCATGAACATGGTCGCAGCCATCACGTAGATTCCCGCGTCGGGCAGGCTCGCAGTGAGGCCGGTAGAGAGGCCGGAGGTGCCGAACGCCGAGATCACATCGAAGAGAACCGCATCGAGCGTCGCGCCCGAGATCTGCAGGATGACGATGGTCGCCACGGCGACCGTCGTCGCCCCCCAGAGAACAACACTGACGGCAAGGCGCAGGATGTCGACCGGAATCCTCCGGCCGAAGGCCTCGACCGAATCGTTGCCGCGTGCTTCAGCGAACGCCGCCAGAAAGAGCACCGCGATGGTGCTCACCTTGATTCCACCGGCCGTTGACGCCGAGCCGCCGCCGATGAACATGAGCATGTCGGTGATGAGCATGCTGGAGCCGTTCAACTGGTCGATGGGGATCGTCGCGAATCCGCCCGACCTCGTCATCGTCGACAGGAACAGCGATTGGAAGGCCTTGTCGCCCACATTCAAATTCCCGAACGTCGCAGGGTTCGAGAATTCGAGGGCGAAGTACAGCACGGCACCGCCGCCCAGCAGAACCAGTGAGGTGACCACGGTGAGCCTGACGTGCAGCGACCAGCGCGGCTTGCCGGGAGTGCGGATCGCGCGGGTGACGGCGTAGATCACCGGGAACCCGATGCTGCCGAGAAAGACACCGAGCATCAGCACGCCGAGAAACCAGTAGTCCGTCGCGAAGGGCGCCAGCCCGCGAGGGTCGGGCGAGAACCCCGTGTTGGTGAACGCCATGGCCGAGTAGTAGATGCTCTGCAGGGCCGCCTTGTCTGGCTGGATGCCGCTGAGCAGCATCCGGGGGAACAACAACACGGTGAGCCCGGCCTCGATCACCAATGCGCTGACGGCCACGGTGGCCAGAAGCCCACCCACTTCCCCGAGACGCACAGCCTGGCTGCTGCCGCTGATGCCGGAGTGAGCGTGCGACGGGTCGGCCTCACCGATGGCGAGCAGGCGCGATCGCAGTCCGAGCCGGCGGGAGATGACAAGCCCGAGAATCGAGGCGAGCGTCAACACGCCGACCGCGCCGATCTGCACGCCGAGATAGATGACCGTCAGGCCGAAACCCGACCAGTGCGTCGCCATGTCGACCGTCGACAGGCCCGTGACGCAGATCGCCGATACAGCTGTGAAGAGCGCGTCGGCAAAGCCAGTGGCCGTTCCCTTCGCGCTCGCGACCGGCAGGGAGAGGAGAACGGTGAAGAGGGCGACCAGTGCGAGAAAGATCAGCACGGCGAACCGTGCGGGCGAACGGCCGGAGAAATCGTTCACCGCTTCGCGAAACCGCGAGCGGGTGGATGATGCGCCGTAGCGGGGGCGTTTTGTGGCCGTGCTGCCGGTCATCCATCACCCCTCTGGCCCCGCCAGAGTGGAGAGGGCACGGTCGACTGCTCTGCCGACCAGCTTGTCAGTGGAGTCGCTCACCGCGCAACGCGGCCCGAGCAACTACCCTGTAGCCATGGCTGACATCTTCTCTGTAATCGCCGACCCGACGCGGCGCCAGATCCTGTCGCACCTGCTCGACCGGTACGTGGGCTCTGACGCTCCCTCGGCGCCAGACGGCACCACTACGGCGCCGATGGGCGAGATCAGTGTGTCAGACCTGGTGTCGAAGCTCGTGCTGAGTCAGCCGACGGTCTCGAAGCATCTCAAGGTCCTGCGCGATGCGGGCCTGGTGACCGTGCGCGAAGAGGGCCAGCATCGGTTCTATGCGCTCGAATCGAGCCCTCTCGAGGAGGTCGAAGATTGGTTGATCCCGTTCCTGAGCGCGGACTTCGACGATGCCATGGACCAGGATTCCCTCGACATCGAAGCCGAGCTCGACGAGCTGGAGTCGCAGGCCGAACGCACGCAGGCCGCAGCCCAGGCGAGAGACGGAATTCCTGCAGCGGCCAGACCGCAGTCGTCAGCGGCACGCGCCGGCGAGCGGCTGGGCTACACGGTGGCCGGGGCCGCCGAACGCGCCAGGGCGCTCTTCGAAGAGGCGTCGCGCCGCATCCCTTCTATCTCTCGCAGCAGCGATTAGCAACCCGCCGAGAAGCGATCCGCTGGCTCGCGCGGATTTCCTCCGTCGGCAGGGCCGGGCCTGTGAAAAACCTCAGCTTCGCGCAATATTCATGCCTCTTTAACAGGTTTTACACATCTGAAATGTTTTATCCCTCGAACAGGGGGAGGTCGTCATTTAGGGTTGTCGAACGCGTGCGGGCCCTCTGCCGCGAGTGTTGGCTCTGACTGATTGAGGTCCTCTAGGTGAGTATTCCCCGGCGACGATTTGCCCTGCCCCATGACGGTGTTATCGGTAGGACGGCGAAGCGCAGGCGCGGTCTCACCGTTGCAGCTGCGCTCGCGGCGGTGGTTCTCGGAGTGTCGGGTGCGGCTGCGAGCGCTTCAGCTCTTCCTGCCATCAACGGCGTGAGCGCTGCCGTATCACAAGGCACGACCCCGTCGATCGGCTTCACCCCGCTGCCCAGCGCCCCCACGCAGCCGGTGAGCGACTTCACAGACGGCCGCTACGTGGTGGCGATGACCAACCCCGCCGCGTCCACCTACAACGGTGGCCTGAACGGCTTCGCTCCGACCAAACCCGACCAGGGTTCGCAGATGAACGCCAGGTCGGCGCCGGTCACCAGCTACACCGATTTTCTGGCGAGCCAGCAGAAAGACGTGGCCTCCTCGGTCGGGGCATCCGTCGACTACTCCTACACACTCGCGTTCAACGGCTTCTCGGCCAACCTGACCGCTGCGCAGGCTTCTGCACTGACGGCCAACAAGAACGTTGCCAGGGTCACTCGCGACGAACTGAAGCACATAACCGCCGCTGAGCCCTCGACCACGTTCCTCGGCCTCGACGGCCCGAGCGGGGTCTGGGCGAAGAACGGCGGAGTCGACGCAGCCGGTGACGGCGTCGTCGTCGGTGACATCGACACTGGAATCGCGCCGGAGAATCCCTCCTTTGCCGGCGACGCCCTCGGTACGACCCCCGGTGCGGCCCCGTACGTGGACTCCTCCGCCCCCGACGGTGTCGGGCCGATCACCTTCGCGAAGGCCGACGGCAACACCTTCCACGGTGAGTGCGTCACGGGTGAGCAGTTCACCGCCTCCGATTGCACCACGAAGATCGTGGGCGCTCGTTACTACCTCGACGGGTTCGGTGCAGGCAACATCGGCACGGCGGCAACCGGCGAATACGTCTCCCCTCGTGACGGTGACGGACACGGTTCGCACACCGGCAGCACCGCGGTGGGCAACAACGCCGTCACGGCGACCGTGGGTGGCGACAGCTTCGGCCAGATCAGCGGTGTCGCACCAGCGGCGAAGATCTCGGTCTACAAGGTCTGCTGGTCGGGTCCCGACCCCGCCTCCAGCGACGACGATGGATGCACGAACGCCGACATGCTCGCAGCGATCGACCAGTCTGTGGCCGACGGCGTCGACGTGCTGAACTTCTCCATTGGTGGCTCCTCTGCGCTCACGACCGTCTCCGACACCGACGTCGCCTTCCTCGGCGCGGCCTCTGCCGGCATCTTCGTCGCGGCCTCGGCTGGCAACTCCGGCCCCTCGGCCTCGACGCTCGACAACGCATCGCCGTGGTACACCACGGTGGCGGCCTCGACGATCCCCAGCTATGAAGCCACGGCAACGCTCGGTACTACCGAGAAGTTCGCCGGCGGTTCCATCACGGTCCAGCCCCACGGCTCTGGCCCGCTCACCGGACCGCTCGTTCGCGCCGACCTGGTGAAGCTGGCTTCGGCAACGGCGGCAGACGCGCTGCTCTGTGCACCAGGGTCACTCGACCCTGCGAAGGTTTCCGGAAACATCGTGTTCTGCCAGCGCGGGGTCTACGACCGGACGGCGAAGTCCGCTGAGGTGCTTCGTGCCGGTGGTATCGGCATGCTGCTGGTGAACAAGACCCCCAGCTCGATCGATCTCGACGAGCACTCCGTACCGACCGTGCACCTCGACTCGACGGCCTGGAACACCACGTACGCATACTCGGCACTTCCTGGCGCGACGGTCACGCTGAGCAAGGGCAACACCGCGGGCCCGTCCCCGGCAGTGCCGCAGCTCGCCGGGTTCTCGTCACACGGCCCGGTGCTGGGTGGCGGCAGCGACATCCTGAAGCCCGACATCACGGCCCCTGGCGTTGCCATCCTCGCGGCAGCAGCGAACGCCCAGGGCGGGGATCCGACCTGGGAGTTCCTCTCCGGCACCTCGATGGCCGCCCCGCACATCGCGGGTCTTGCGGCACTGTATCTGGGCGTGCATCCACAGGCCACTCCTGCTGAGATCAAGTCGGCCATGATGACGACGGCGGGCAACACCGTCGACAGCACCGGCGCAGACGTGACCGACGTGTTCGGCCAGGGTGCCGGCAACGTCGACCCGACGAAGTATTTCAACCCCGGCCTGCTGTACCTCAACACCAGCGACAACTGGTGGCAGTACATCGTGGGAATGGGCTACGACGTCACGAGTGACCCGCCCATCGTGCCGATCGACCCGAGCGACCTCAACCTCGCTTCGATCGCCATCGGCTCGCTCACGGGTTCGCAGACCGTCACCCGAACGGTGACATCGACGCAGGCCGGCACATTCACCGCGTCTCCGGTCTCCATTCCGGGTATCGACACGGTGATCTCGCCGACTAGCCTGTCGTTCGACGCGGCGGGCGAGTCCAAGAGCTACACCGTCTCGTTCACGCGAACGGATGCCCCGCTCAACGAATTCGCCACCGGCTACCTCTCGTGGACGAGCGGCGACACGGTCGTCAGGAGCCCGCTCGCGGTGCAGCCTGTCGCCCTTCTGGCGCCGGCTGTGGTGACGGGAACGGGAACCACCGGGTCGGTCGACGTACCCGTGACCCCCGGCGCCGACGGATCGATTCCGCTGGTCGCCGAGGGGCTCGCGAAGGGTGACCTGCTGCTCTCGACCGACCAGGACCCGGGCATCCCGCTCGGTGGTCACTCCGCCGTACAGGGCCAGGGCACTCCGGCCCTGTTCGATGTGACGGTGCCCGAAGGCGTGAGTTATGCGCGCTTCGACCTGCATTCGGTCACGACGGCCGAAGAGGGTGCTGACCTCGACCTCACGGTCGATCTGATCGACGATGCCAATGATGGGGCCGTTCTCGACGAATGGGTCTCGGCAACCGGTGCGGCGAACGAGCGGGTCAACATCGCTTCGCCGGCCGCGGGGCACTACCGACTGAGCGTCGACGTGTTCTCGCTGCCCACCGGGCAGACGACAGCGGCGATGGACATGCGGTCGTTCCTCGTCTCGCCGACCGGGGGTAGCGGCGCCTTCACGGTGCCACCGGCCATCGACGGCACCCAGGGCACGTCGACCTCGTACACGGCATCGTGGCGTGGACTCGACTACTCGTCTCCGTACCTCGGATCTGTCGCCTACGGCGACACGGGGCTGACGACGATGTTCGAGGTCACGACCGAGGCGGCACCTCCGACGACGCCCACGACCACCCCGACCCCGACCGACACGGCATCGCCTGTACCCACTGTTCCGGGCACTCCGACGCCGACGTCATCGAATTCGGCATCGGCATCGGCTGTGCCCGACCCGGGCTCGGGTGGCTCAGGGCTGGCATCGACGGGTCTGACGGTGTTGGTGCCGATCGGTCTGGCGGGCATCCTGTTGCTCGCAGGAATCAGCGCGCTGGTGGTTCGCCGTCGCCGCGCAGCTTCGGTTGACGGAGGCCTCGACGAGTAACCCGGATGTGAACGCGACGACGGTCTGACCGTTGCGAAGCGGCGCTTTCCACGAACTGTGGGAGGCGCCGCTTTCTCTTGTCTTCGCCGCGGAATCGCCTGGCTTTACATCGAGTCACGTCTGCCCCTAGAGTTACCAGTTATCACTCAGGTAACACCAACCCTGTGGATTCGCGCGAGAGGCAACGACCCATGGCACACGATCTGTCAGACGTGCGATTCCTGACCGTTGCCGAGGTTGCAGACATGATGCGGGTATCGAAGATGACCGTGTATCGGCTGGTGCATTCGGGAGACCTTCCGGCAATCCGATTCGGCCGGTCGTTCCGGGTCCCCGAGACGGCCGTGGTGGCCGCCATCGGCACACCTGCGGTCGACTCGGCGGCCGCCGACAGCCGGACGGCGCCTTCGGCAGAGTCTGCCTAGCCGCTCGATGCGCTAGACTGCTCCGAGGTAATTTTTCCTTCTCGGCTGCACAGGAGTGTGGCCAAACCCAAATCTTGTGAGGTATCTGTGGGTTCAGTAATTAAGAAGCGTCGTAAGCGCATGGCGAAGAAGAAGCACCGCAAGCTGCTTCGTAAGACTCGTCACCAGCGTCGCAACAAGAAGTAGAACACGTCAGAGCGACGGCGCCTCCGGGTTCTCCGTCGAAGCTCTGCGTGCTCCCTCACGGGGAGTGCACCAGGCGTCAGGCTCTCGAAGCCTGGCGCTTTTTGTGTTGATTCGGTGCGAGAACTCGCCTGTGCCGTTCTGACGGGCGCAGAATGGGCCACCGGGCGAGGCGCGCGTGCTCGGTCAGGGCGCGGTCGGGGTGCACCAACACCGGATGCCCGACTGCGCTGAGCAGTGGCAGGTCGTTGGACGAATCGGAGTAGGCCCAGCACTGCCGGAGGTCGATATTCGCTCCGCTGGCGATGATCGCCGCCACGGTTGCCTTCTCGCCAGCGTGGAGCATCGGCCCGTCGAGGCGCCCGGTGAACGCTCCGTCGACGGTCTCGAACTGTGTGCCCCGCGCTCCCGTGAATCCGAGCTCCTCTGCGAGCACCTGCGCCACGATGTCTGCGGTAGTGGAGAGCAGCCAGACCTGGTCGCCTCTGGCGAGGTGCAGACGCGCCCTGGTGAGGACCTCTGGCCGGAGTCTGGCCTGGATACGTCGACGGTAGACCTCCTGTCCCAGACGACGCAGCTCGTCTTCGGTGTGCCCGGTGAGCATCTGAAGCGTTCTGTTCTTCGCTGTCTCGGTGTGGCGCATGTTCTCACCGACCGCCATGAACCTGGCTTGCTGCCAGACGAACGACGCCACGTCGCGGGCGGTGAGCAGTTTCAGGCGCCACGCCCCCAGGCCGACCAGATACACCGTGGCGCCTCGCACCAGCGTGTTGTCGATGTCGATGAACGCTATCGAAGATGTGGCCGTCGCCTCGGTCATGCCGCCCATGCTACCGGGCAGGCACCCGCAGTACAGTAGACCCGTGGCGCATGCTGAACTCACCCTCATCGGAAAGCCGGGCTGTCACCTCTGCGACGATGCGCGTACGGTGATCGCGGAGGTCACGGAGTCGCTTCGAGGCAATCCCGGATCGCCATCAATCACGCTGGCCGAGGTTTCGATCCTCGACGACCAGGCCTTGTTCGACGAGCATGTCGAAGACATCCCGGTTGTGCTCATCAATGGCCGAATCCACACCTTCTGGCGGGTCGACCCGGCCCGTCTCGCCACCGCACTGTTGGGAGTCCGATGATCCGGCACATAGTCACCTTCAGCTTGTCCGCCGAGTCGGCCGAGAAGCGGGCGGAACAGGCGGCCTGGGCCGGCGAACAGCTCATCTCGCTGGTGCCTCTCATTCCACAGATCCTCGCGCTCAGCATCGTGCACGATGTTCGCCACGAGGCAGGCAATGCCGATTTCGCGCTGATCGCGGACTATGCCGACCAGGCGGCGCTCGACGCGTACCAGGTACATCCCGATCATGTTCGGGTCTCCTCCTCCATCAAGCCCCTCGTTGCGACGCGACTGGCCATCGACTTCGACGTCTGATTGCTCCCACGCGCGCCCTCGTCGTACCTCGGACCGGCGTCGCGCACAGGCCGATTCTCTGCAGCACCGTCCATTCCACAGGGCATCCCACACGAGGGTTCTCCACAGATCACGTCTGATGGCGGTGTAGTCATCGGGTGGCGCTCTATCGTGAGCCCATGAAGAACTCTCGTGTCTCCCTCTGGGCGGTCGCGCCCGAAGACCGGCCACGCGAAAAGCTGGCTCGCCTCGGGCCGGCCGGGCTCAGTGATGCAGAGCTGGTAGCGCTCGTGCTCGGCTCGGGTCTCCGAGGCGTCAACGTACTCGACAGTGCCCGGCTGCTGCTCGAGCAGTCCGGGGGCGTGCAGGAGCTCATGGGATTGACCGTACGCGAGCTCAGGCAGCTGATCGGCGTCGGGGCCGCGACAGCGGGTCGTCTTGTCGCCGTCGCCGAACTCTGGCGCCGGGCCCACGACCCACCGCCCGGACCGGCGGTTGAGACGGCAACCGATCTTGTGCGTGCGATTCGTGCGCAGGTCGAAGTGGATTCGGTCAGCCGCTCGGGTTTCGGCGACCACGTGGATGAGGCCCCGCCAGCGACCTACCTCGTGATCACCGACGCCGAGCTTCGCCTTCGATGGGTGCTCGCACTCGCCACGAGCGACGATGAGACCATTGCGGCATTCGCCTCGCGGGTGCTGCACGAGGTGCTCTTTCGTGGTGGCTCTGCCTTCGCGGTCGCTTGGCTGAGCTCGGAGGGGTTCTCCGATGACTCCGAGGCGCGCGCGGCCCACGATGTGCTCAGAATAGCGTCGGCGACCGTCGGCCTGACTTTCCTGTCGGCGCTCGTGGTCACCGGTCCGAGCTGGCAGGCGCTCTGAGTTCAGGTGGATTTTGCGTTGTGGTGAGCTCTGAGCTGCGGCCGACTCTGAACTGCGGCAGGCGCTGGCTCGGCTACGGGGTCAGGCGGGTCGGCCCACGGAAGAGATAGGTGACCTCACGCAGGTTTCCCTGGTGCAGCAACAACATGAGCACGCGAGCGAGCCCCATGCCGAACCCGCCGTGGGGCGGCATTCCGTAGCGGAAGAAGTCGAAGTAGTACGCAAGCTCCTCGGGGTCGAGGCCCTTCTCGATCGCCTGCGCTTCGAGCACGTCGACACGGTGTTCGCGCTGGGCGCCGGTGGTGATCTCCGTGCCCCTAAAGATGAGGTCGTAGCTCTTCGTGATCGTCGGGTCTTCGTCGGAACGCATGTGATAGAACGGGCGGATGCTCGTGGGGTAGTCGGTGAGGAACACGAACTCGTGCCCGTAGGTCTCCTCGACGTACGCGGCGATCTGCCGTTCGCCCTCCGGATCCATGTCATCGTCGTTGCGATCGACGATGTGCCCTCGTTCGGCGACGATGCGCTTCGCCTCGAGCAGGGGGATGCGGGGGAATGGAACCGTCGGAACGACCACGTCGATGTCGAACAGTGCTTTGATCTGCTCGCCGTGCTTCTCCTTCACCGCGGCGATGCCGGCGGCGAGCAGTTCTTCCTGCATGTGCATGACGTCTTCGTGGCTGTCGATCCAGCTGATCTCCGTGTCGACGCCGGTGAACTCGGTCGCGTGGCGCGAGGTGAACGACGGGTCGGCACGAAAGACCGGGCCGATGTCGAAGACCTTGCCGAAGCCGGCGGCCTGCGCCATCTGCTTGAAGAACTGCGGGCTCTGGGCCAGGTAGGCGGTCGTGTCGAAGTAGTCGAGCTTGAAGAGCTCGGCGTTCGACTCCGAGGGGCTGCCCATGAGCTTCGGGGTGTGGATCTCGATGTAGTCGTTGTCGATCCAGTACGTGCGGAAGGCGTGCTCGAGCGTCGTCTGGATGCGGAAGATGAGCGCATTGCGCGGCACCCGCAGGTCGAGGAACCGCCAGTCCATCCGCTTGTCGATGCCGCTGTCTACGGCGATCGGCGTTTCGGCGATGGCCGTCGAGGCCACAGTCAGGGTCTCGAGCTTCACTTCGATACCGCCGAGCTTGACCCGCTCGTCGTGCTTGAGCCGGCCGGTCACCGAGACGAACGAGCCCTGGGTGAGAGCTGAGATCGTGGTGGCCGGTTGGTCGGCGATGACGACACCCTGATCATCCGAATTTCTCGGGTTCACCAGCTGAACCGCCCCGCTCTCGTCGCGGAGCACGACGAACTGCACCTTCTTCTGGTCGCGAACCGTCTCCACCCACCCCGAGACACTGACGGGGCCATCGGCCAGGGCGGGGAGGTCTTTGATGAGTACGCGATCAGTCACGAGAGCCAATCTTATCGCGGGAGGTGCTGCGGGCGCCGCGCGGCCAGGGGTGCCGAAGCCAGTCGTGATTACGGGAGGCGGTTGAAGCGCACCTCGGAGGAGCGGTGGCCGTAGCCGTCGGTGACGGTTTCGATGATCGCGGCGACGATCGCGATGGCGGCGAGAACGCCGAGGAGAGTGAGGGTGATGATGATAGCCATGATGGGGGTAGTTCCTTTCGTGAGTCCATTCCACTCCTGTTGACTGTTCAGCACAATCTAGTTCTTCTTCGCTTTTTGTGAAGCTGAGCTTCATCACTTATGAGTCATTCAGGTGCTGAGCAGCTTGGCTTGTTCTACGCTCCGTAGACTGTGGGGCGTGGTAGCCAGCCAAATTCATCTCGTCCGTCACGGCGAGGTCTTCAATCCCGAGCATGTGCTCTATGGGCGACTGCCCGGCTTCGGGCTCTCAGACCTCGGCCGGCAGATCGCACAGTCGGCAGCCGACGAACTCGCAGAGCGAAACCGTCCGGTCTCCGCCCTCTTCGCTTCGCCGCTGCAGCGCGCACAGGAGTCTGCCGAACCCCTGTCTGCTGCCTTCGGCCTCGAGATCCAGACCGAACCGCGCATCATCGAACCCACCAACAAGTTCGAGGGCATGAGCCCGCAGATGCGCAACGCAGCGCTGCGCCGGCCACAGAACTGGTCCTGGGTCGCGAACCCGTTCAAGCCGAGCTGGGGCGAGCCGTACAAGAGCATCACGAACCGGATGATCGCTGCCCTGCACGATGCGTACGACTCCGTCGATTCGGGCGACGTCGTCATGGTGAGCCACCAGCTGCCGATCTGGGCGACCCACCTCGAGATCACCGGGCAACGACTGTGGCACGACCCTCGCAGGAGGCGCTGCAACCTGTCGAGCATCACCTCGTTCGAGCGCGTCGGCGGCATCTTTCTCGAAGTCGGCTACGAAGACCCCGCGGCAGACCTCCTGGCGCTGGCCACCGACGACGGGGCGGTGTGACACCGGGCATGCCTGACTCACTCTTTACCCGAATCCTGTCGGCGCGCACCTCGCGTCGCCTGCGTGCGTTCGGCGCTGCACTGGCATTGGCTGGGCTGCTCGCCGGCTGCTCGAGCGACACCTGGGCCAAGCAATACGCGGCCGGCGACTCGAAGCAGTACATCGCCGGCGACGGCACCGTGACCGAGATTGCCGCAGAGAACCGTGGCACTCCCGTCAGCTTCACGGCCACCACGGAATCCGGAACGTCCGTAGGCTCCTCGCAGTACCTGGGCCAGGTGCTCGTTCTGAACTTCTGGTACGCCGGGTGCGCGCCCTGCCGGGCCGAAGCACCCGCTCTGCAGACCCTCAGCGCGAAATACGCCGACAAGGGAGCGAGCTTTCTCGGTGTGAACGTGCGCGACCAGGCCGACACCGCCCTCTCGTTCGAGAAGTCGTTCGGCATCACCTATCCGTCGGTCATCGACACCGACGGGGGTGTGCAGCTGGCCCTCGCAGGGCTTGTCGCGCCCAACGCCGTGCCGACGACACTCGTGATCGACAAGCAGGGCCGGGTCGCCGCACGGATTCTGGGCCAGACCACCGAGCCGAGCATCCTCGACACCCTCATCAGCGGCGCTGTCGCTGAAACGAACTGACAACCGTGGTGAACCCGTTCGCCGACGCCGTGCTCAACGGCCAGCTCCTCGTTGCGATTCCCATCGCCATGCTGGCCGGGCTGGTCTCGTTTGCTTCGCCGTGCGTGCTGCCGCTCGTTCCGGGCTACCTGGCGTACGTCGGCGGCCTGAGTGAGCCGGGGGAGCGTTCGAATCGCCGCAGGGTGCTTCTGGGCATCAGCCTCTTCGTTCTCGGCTTCTCCCTGGTCTTCGTGGCGGCATCGACGCTGTTCGGAGCGCTCGGCGTGTGGCTGCTGGTCTGGGGCGACGTCATCACCCGGGTGCTTGGTGTCATCGTGATTCTGCTCGGACTGGTGTTCATCGGGCAGTTCAGCTTCATGCAGCGCACCTTCAAACCCTCATGGCGACCGGCGACGGGGCTGGCTGGTGCCCCCATTCTCGGCATCGTGTTCGGGTTGGGCTGGACCCCGTGCATCGGCCCGACACTCGGTGCAATCCAGGCGCTCAGCCTCAGCGGCGGCTCTGCGTGGAGCGGCGCCCTCCTGGGGCTGTTCTACTGCCTGGGTCTCGGCATTCCCTTCCTCCTGGTGGCGCTCGGGCTCAACTGGGTCACGCACTCCATTGCATTCCTGAAGCGGCATATTCGTTTCATCAACATTCTCGGGGGAGCAGGGCTCGTCGTGATCGGTGTTCTCATGGTCAGCGGTCTCTGGACCGCCTGGACCTACCAGCTGCAGGCGGTGATCACAGGTTTTGTCCCGGCCATCTGATCACATCGATTCACCCGACCCCTCGGCCGCCGTCTCCGGCCCCGGCGGCGACGACATCGTGCAGCCCAAGCTCGGGCTCGTGGGGTGGTTGCGCTGGTTCTGGCGGCAGCTCACCAGCATGCGCACAGCGCTCTTCCTCCTGTTGCTGCTGGCGTTCGCAGCTGTTCCCGGTTCGCTCGTACCCCAGCGCGCCGCCGACCCGAACGGCGTCACCCAGTACTTCGCCGACAACCCCTCGCTTGCGCCGTTCCTCGACAAGCTTCAGGCGTTCGATGTCTACACCTCGGTGTGGTTCTCGAGCATCTACCTTCTTCTCTTCATCTCCCTCGTCGGCTGCGTCATCCCCCGCGCAAAGCACCACTTCGACGCCCTCCGCGCCAAGCCCCCGCGCACCCCGCGCAACCTCGCCCGACTGGGCGGATTCCAGCGGCGCGAGCTGCCGGCCGAAGCAGGCACCAGCGCAGTGCAGGCCATCGAGGTCGCCCGGCGCCAGCTGCGCAAATCGGGGTACCGCGTCGTGGTCTTCGCCGACGCCGGGGCCGACGGCTTCACAGACACCGCCTCCGTCTCGGCCGAGCGCGGCTACGCCCGTGAGACGGGCAACCTCATCTTCCACGCAGCTCTGGTGGGCATCCTGATGACCGTCGGGGTCGGCGGAGGCTTCGGATTCGCTGGCCAGCGCACCCTCGTTGAGGGCGGTGGCACCTTCGTCAACACGCTGAGCGCCTTCGACACCTTCAACCCTGGCCGATTCTTCAGCGAGAACTCGCTCGACCCCTACTCATTGAAGCTCGACCAGTTCACCGCCACCTACGAGACCAAGGCCGACGGGGCATTCGGGCAGCCGATCGACTACAACGCCACCGTCACCACGCAGGAGAAGGGCCAGGCCGCGCAGCAGTCGACCATCAAGGTCAACTCGCCGCTGCGCATCGGCGGCACCGACGTCTACCTGCTCGGCAACGGCTACGCACCGACGATCACCGTCAAAGACCCCGCAGGCAATGTGGTGTTCACCGACTCGGTGCCATTCCTGCCGCAGGATGCGAACCTGACCAGCGTCGGTGTGGTGAAGATTCCGGATGGCCTGGCCAAGCAGCTCGGCATGATCGGGTTCTTCTACCCCACGCAGGCGACGTCGACCACCGGTGCCTTCTACTCCTCGTATCCCGACGCGCAGTACCCCGTTCTCACGCTCAACGTGTACGACGGTGACCTGGGGCTGAACGGCGGCGTGCCGACCTCGGTCTACTCGCTCAACACCGACAAGATGACGCAGCTCACCGGCGGCAAGACCGGCGTCAAGTCGATCGAGCTCAAGCCGGGTGACAGCCAGAGCCTGCCCGACGGGCTCGGCACGATCAGCTTCGACGCCGTTCACCGTTATGCCTCGCTCGACATCCATCACGACCCGACCCAGGGCTGGGTGCTGCTGTTCGCAGCGTCTGCGCTGGGTGGCCTGCTGATCTCGCTGTTCATTCCACGCCGCCGTGTCTGGGTGAAGGCGACCGAGCGCAGCGACGGTACCTTGACGCTCGAATACGCAGGGCTTGCACGCGGCGAGGACCCGCGTCTCGTGACCGCAGTGACCGAGATCGCAGACAGGCATACCAAGACCCTCAGCGACGCCCCAGACGCCGCCATTCCCGCCGACCGAACAAACACTTAGGCTTACACCGTGACGCTAACTCTCGACGAGTATTCGATCTTCTTCCTGTATGGGGCCATGGTCCTCTACGCAGCTGCGTTCATCGCGTTCGCTCTCGATCTGGCGCGGCGTTCCGCGCAGGTCTCCAAGGGCAACACGGTCAGCGTCGACGGCACGGTGACGACGCCGGCGCCCGCCCGCGAGACCATCGGTGCGGCAGTGGGCGGCGCCGGTGCTGGTGGTGCTTCCGCGGCTACCGCGGTTGCAGACACCGCGGCAGCGTCCCAAAAGCCCGGAGGTCGGTTGTTCGGTGGGCGCGGGCCGGATTCTGTGGGCGTCACCGCGGCCGACGGCGGCACGTCGAAACGCTCGCTGAGCCTGCGCCTCGGCGTCGCGTTCACGCTCATCGGGTTCCTGCTCGAAGTGACGGCCGACATCCTGCGTGGCATTGCCGCCAATCGGGTGCCGTGGGCCAACATGTACGAGTTCTCGATGACCGGCACCGTGCTGATCGTGGGCGTCTTCCTGCTGGTGATCACCCGCGTCGACCTGCGCTTTCTCGGTACCTTCGTCACCGGCCTCGTGCTCATCCTGCTCGGCATCTCGACGGTCAACTACTACGTGGTGATCGCACCGCTGCCGCCGGCGCTCCAGTCGGCGTGGCTCGTCATCCACGTGTTCGTTGCGAGTCTCGGCACCGCATTCTTCGCGCTCGGGTTCGCTCTGTCGGGCATCCAGTTGCTGCAGTATCGGCGTGAGACCATCACGACCGGGGCGAAGTTCCTGAAGCTCAAGTTCTTGGCGTCGCTGCCTGATTCGGTCAGGCTCGAGAACCTCGCCTACCGGGTGAACATCGTCGGGTTCGTGTTCTGGACCTTCACGCTCATTGCCGGCGCAGTCTGGGCCGAGCGTGCGTGGGGCCGCTACTGGGGCTGGGATACCAAAGAGGTCTGGACCTTCATCATCTGGGTCATCTACGCCGGGTACATCCACGCGCGGGCGACCCGAGGCTGGCGCGGATCGCGCTCGGCGGTGCTTGCGATCATCGGCTTCGGCGCGGTGCTGTTCAACTTCGGCGTCGTGAACGTCTTCTTCCACGGCCTGCACTCGTACTCCGGCCTGTAGGCCGCCGGCTCGGGTCCACCCCGCCGTTTGAGCAGCACGAATGTGCGTGGCGAAACCAGTTGATCGTGGGGGTGTAGCTACGCCGCGTCTGAAGCGGGTACTCAACCGGCGGCGAGGTGAGGTGAAGCGGGCCCCTCAGTCGGCGTGGCGGCCTGTCGACTCGCCGAGGGCCTCGAGCAGGCCGTAGGTGCGCATGAGGCGCTCGCGCCACCACACGTCGCGGTCGCGATCCGCGAGGTTGTTCTCGACCAGCGTCTCGTCGAGGGCCGGCCGAACGACCGGGATGGTGCCATCGACCGGCAGCAGGGGCTCGGCGGTGACATCGGAGGCCAGCAGTGCCGCCGTGGCGAGGCCGCAGTCGTATTCCAGATTCGGAATGCATGCTGCGAGATGGGCGCCCATCGCTATTCCGATCGACGTGTCGAGGGCCGACGAGACCACGACGGGCAGGCCCGCACGCTCGACGATGTCGAGAGCCGAATGGATACCCCCCAGAGGCTGGGCCTTGATGACGAGCAGATCGGCGGCACCCCGGCGGGCCACGTCGAGCGGATCATCCACTTTGCGTACACTCTCGTCGGCGGCGATGGGGATGCCCATGTACTTGACCCGTTGCCGGATCTCCCAGAGTTCGTCGACCGTGGAGCAGGGCTGTTCGACGTACTCGAGGTCGAATTCGGCCAGGGCGTGGATGGCGTGCTCTGCTTCGTCGACGTTCCAGCCGCCGTTCGCGTCGAGGCGGATGCGGCCCTCGGTTCCGATGAAGACGCGTGTCGCCCTGACCCTGGCGATGTCGTCGGACAGGGACTGGCCCCTTTCGGCGACCTTGATCTTCACCGTTCGGCAGCCGGGGTAGCGGGCGAGGTTCTCTTCGACGTCGGATTCCGCGACGGCAGGCAGCGTGGCGTTCACCGGGATTCGGTCGCGCAGCAGTGGTGGGGTCTCGCTCCAGCCGAAATCGATCGCCGCGGCCAGCCAGGCCAGGCTCTCGGTGTCGTCGTATTCGACAAACGGCGAGAACTCCGTTGCCCCGAGTGGGCCCCTGAGAATGAGTGCCTCACGGGCATCCACACCCCTGAATCGCGTGGTGAGCGGCAGCGACACGACGCTGGCCAGTTCGAGCAACTCGGTCAGCGTCGGCAGAGGGCGGTTCATGTGGGGCATGCCCCATTGTCTCGCTGAATGGCCGAGCCGCGCAGCCACCGGGCCGGGGGATAGGCTGAACAGATGGTCACCGAACAGCCTTTTGTCTCAGAGATCTTCGATGCTGCTTCGTGGACGATCGCTCCCGGCGCGGAGTCGATGACAGACATCACCTACCACCACGACATCGCCGGCCAGGTGGCGCGGATCGCGTTCAACCGGCCCGAGGTGCGCAATGCATTCCGCCCGCACACGGTCGACGAGCTCTACCGCGCGCTCGACGACGCCCGCCAGAATCCGCGCATCGGAGCTGTTCTGCTCACGGGCAACGGCCCGAGCCCGAAAGACGGCGGCTGGGCGTTCTGCAGCGGCGGCGACCAGCGGATCCGCGGCCGCGACGGGTACCAGTACGCCGCAGGTGACGGGGCTGGGCTGAACGCAGCATCCACGGGCCGGCTGCACATTCTCGAGGTGCAGAGACTCATCAGGTTCATGCCGAAGGTCGTCATCGCTGTTGTTCCCGGTTGGGCGGCGGGCGGCGGGCATTCGCTGCACGTCGTGTGCGACCTCAGTATCGCCAGCGAGGAGCACGCGAAGTTCAAGCAGACCGATGCCGACGTCGGGTCGTTCGATGCGGGCTATGGCAGTGCCTACTTCGCGCGGCAGATCGGCCAGAAGAACGCCCGCGAGGTGTTCTTCCTCGCGCGGGAGTACAGCGCGCAGCGGGCCTACGAGATGGGGGCCGTGAACGCCGTCGTGCCGCACGCCGAACTCGAGGCGACTGCTCTCGACTGGGCGCGCACCATTCTCACCAAGTCGCCCACGGCCATCCGGATGCTCAAATTCGCCTTCAACGCGGTGGACGACGGGCTCGTGGGGCAGCAGGTCTTCGCCGGTGAGGCGACCCGGCTCGCCTACGGTTCCGATGAGGCAGTCGAGGGGCGCGACTCGTTCCTGCAGAAGCGCGAGCCCGACTGGTCTCCGTTCCCGTACCACTACTGACGCCGTCCACTCGTTCGTCCACAGGCGCTCTCACGTGCACGCTGCACGTGGCGCCTCGTGTGGACGAACGAATGGATGCTCTCCGCCCGCGACCGCGCACCGCTGCTGGCGCTGCGAACCCACGCCGGGTGTGCGACCGGAGGTGCCCGCGCATGCGCGACCGCTGCGGCCCCGCAACGGAATAGTCCACGCGCGACGGCGTGTGCAGCGTGCACGTGCCGACCCGTGTGGACTATTCCGTTGAGACCGTAGGGTGGTGACGTGACGCGACGGCTTGAGGTGATCGGCGGGGGAGACCCCGCCGCGGTGACGGTTTCGATCAAGGCGGCCCTCGACGGCAGCGGGCCGGCGATTCTGCCGCGCGAACGGCGCACTGACGCCGTAGTGCCGGGTCGGCGTGTCGGCTCGCTGGGCGCGATCGACGTCGCGGGCGGCTCCGGCGGCCTCGGCGAAGGCGTTCAGTTCGGCGAGTCGGCGGCAGCGGGCGACCCGCCGGATGCCAGGCCCGCAGGGGCCACGCAACCCTCTCATGCCGGACTGGCGGATGCCAGGCCTGCAGTGGGCACACGAACCACTCCCACAGGTGTGCCGCGGGTGGTGGTTGAGGAGACAGGGCGGCCGCTGCCGGGCGAGGTGCCGAAGCGGGTCGCTCTCGTCATCGAGACCTCGGGCACGTCGGGGGTACCCAAGCGGGTCGCACTCAGCGCCGACGCATTGCTGGCGAGCGCAGCCGCCACCGAATCCGCACTCGGCGGCGAGGGCCAGTGGGTGCTCGCACTGCCCACGCACTACATCGCGGGCATGCAGGTTCTCGTGCGCTCCATCGTCGCGGGCACGCAGCCGATCGTCATGCCCGCGGGGCACTTCACCGCCGAGGTCTTCGCATCGTTGGTCGACGAGCTGACCGCCCCGCTGAAGTTCACCTCGATCGTGCCGGCCCAGCTGGTGAGGCTGGTCGAGGCCGCCGAGGCCCAACCGGGCATTCGTGACTCGCTCAGGCGACTGGATGCCCTGCTGATCGGTGGCCAGGCCGTACCTCAGGCGCTCTTCACCCGCGCGCTGGCTCTCGGGCTGAGAGCAGTGCGAACCTACGGCTCGAGCGAGACCAGCGGTGGATGTGTCTACGACGGACGCCCCATCGGGCAGGCGGTCGCTCGGGTCACCGCGGGCGAGCTCGAACTCGGCGGACCGACGTTGGCCGAAGGATACCTCGGTGACGAAGAGCTGACACAGCAGAAGTTCTACTCCGACGCGGGCCACCGCTGGTATCGCACGGCAGACGGCGGCGACATCACCGACGGCATCGTCAGCGTCACCGGACGGCTCGACAACGTGATGATCTCGGGCGGAATCAAGGTCTCGCTCGACCGGGTTGAGCGCGCGGTGCAGTCTATTCCGGGATATGCAACTGCGATTGTCGCGGCAGTGCCGAGCGAGGCGTGGGGGCAAGCGGCGGTCGTGGTTGTCGCCCTCCCCAGCGCGGGCAGGGATAGCAGAGCACGCGATGATTCGCTTGTCACCCTTCAGGCTGCCGTGACGGCGAGTGTCGGGCGTGCGGCCGCTCCGACGCGGGTGGTGTTCATCGATACGCTGCCGACGCTGAGTTCGGGCAAGCCAGATCGTTTGGCGGTCGCGCGGATGCTCGCCGAACGCTCGGCCGAGTGACGGGGTCAGGGCGCTGACGGGCTTCTGCAGCATCCATTCGGCCGTGCTCTCGTAGAATCTTCTGGTGGCACAAACCAAACGCAAGAAGTCGGGGCACCCGGCCGGTAAGAAGCAGCACTCGGCTCCGAACAAGCTCCAGAAGCCCACGGCAGCGATGTGGATCGCCGGGGCGCGCGTTCGAACGCTGCCGCTTGCGATCGCTCCTGTTGCGCTCGGTGTGGGCACCTCGACGATCATCACCGGAGGTTTCGGCACGATCAACTGGGCGCTGGCGCTTCTGAGCCTCGGTGTGGCGCTGTTCCTGCAGATCGGCGTGAACTACTCGAACGACTATTCCGACGGCGTGCGGGGCACCGACGAGTTCAGGGTCGGGCCGCAGCGACTGACGGGCTCGGGGGTGGCGAACCCGAAGCGGGTGCTTGCTGTCGCCGTCGTGTTCTTCGGCCTGGGCGCTCTCGCCGGCCTGGCGATCGTGGTAGTGACCGGCCACTACTGGCTGCTGATTCCCGGCGTCATCGCCATCGCAGCCGCGTACTTCTACACCGGGGGCAAGCGGCCCTACGGGTACTACGGCTTCGGCGAGGTCTTCGTCTTCATCTTCTTCGGTGTGGTCGCCACGGTCGGCACGACCTACATCCTCTCCGGCACGTACAACGTGGAGTCGCTGGTTGCCAGCGTGGGTGCTGGGGCCATCGCGTGTGCGGTGTTGATGGCGAACAACATCCGTGACATCGACCAGGACAAGGTGGCGAAGAAACGCACGCTCGCTGTGCTGGTCGGCAATCGTGTCGCCCGCATCGTGTACGTTCTCTTCATGCTTGTGGCCTACGTGGTCGTGGCGCTCGTCTCATGGATCTACCCGCTGGCACTGCTGGTGTTCTTCACGCTGTTGATCGCGATTCCGGCGGCGCTGATCGTGCTCACCGGCAAGACGGCGAAGGAGTTCATCCTGGCGCTGAAGCTCACCAGTCTCGTGGGGTTGCTCTACGGGCTGGCACTTGCGAGCGTGTTCGCGTTCAGCTACTGAGCGTTCAGCTTCGGGGCGCTGGGTCGCCGTCTACGACGGCGTCTTCGTTCTCCTCATCTGAGCCAGCCTTCTCGGGTGCGCGCGCGGGCACCTTGCCTTCGCCGTGCCGTGCCTCATAGAGGCCCTGGGCAAGTTGTTCGCGGGGCTTGCGTAAGAAGATGTACGACGCACAGAGCGAGATGACGGCGGCCACGGCCGCGGCAATCCACGGTGTCATCTGCGTCAGAAGCAGGATTGCCAGCACCACAGCAAACAGGCCGACCCTGATCAGCGAGTAAACCACCCACGTTCGACTTGTCTTCACTCCGACAGTTTATCGAAGCCGTTCTGGGCGCTTGCCGCACGTCTCCCACAGACACAGCAAACAGAAGGTTTGGCAGTTGTGCCAGGGCGTATGGTTTGACTATGGCTCGTCTCTTGGTTGGTCTCGTCGCAGTGGCGGTGGCTTTCTCTGTGTACGCGCTCGTGGACTGCCTTCTGTTCGCCCGAGCGCGTGTGCGAGGGTTGCCCAAGCTGGTGTGGGTCTTCATCGTGCTCCTTTTCCCCGTCATTGGAGCCGTGCTCTGGTTCCTCATCGGCCGAGGCCGAAAGAATCCCCGGCTACAGCCCGTCTACCGCACAGTGGGTCCAGACGATGACCCCGACTTCCTCGGCAACCTCCGCGCAGAACCGGTCACCGATGCGCAGCTCCGCGAACTCGAGCAGCAACTCGCCGAGGTCGACGACGACCCCGACGCAGGGAGAGCCGACACCGGCAGATCCGAGCGTTGACTGCCGCTCACATCTCCACGGGTAGCCCCGCTGCCGATTTCTCGCTCGCTCTCCTGCAGGAGTTCCATCGACTCGGGGTGACCGACGCTGTTCTCTCTCCGGGTTCGCGCTCACAGGGGCTGGCTCTCGCGCTCGCCGAATTCGATCGGGCGAGCCTCATCGACCTCCAGGTGCGTATCGACGAACGCACCTCGGGCTTCACTGCCCTGGGCCTCGCTGTCGAGACCGGCCAGCCTGCACTCGTCGTCACCACCTCCGGCACGGCTGTCGCAAACCTGCTCCCCGCGGTGCTGGAGGCCAGCCACTCAAGCGTGCCGATGCTCGTGCTGAGCTCTGACCGCCCCGCTGAACTGCGCGGTACCGGCGGCAACCAGACCACCTGGCAGCCGGGCATCTTCGGGCGCTTCGTCAGGCACACCATCGATGTCGGTGCGCCGAGCGGGCGCGCAGGCGAACCTTCTCGTGCAATCACTATCGCCCGGGAGGCCTACGAAGCGGCGGTGGGTATGCACAGCGGGCGCCCAGGCCCTGTCCACGTCAACCTGCAGTTCCGTGAACCACTCTCGGCGTCGGTCCCCGACCTGGTTTCGAACCCCCTCGCATTCGCTGGTGGGCCGTCTCAGGCCGGTGAGATCGCGCAGGGAAAAGAACCTTCGGGTGACGCCGATCACTCAGATCGCCAGACCACTGCGCGCGACGCGCCCAGCGCCGCGCTCCTCGCACCCCTCGAGCTTGCTCGCGGCCCCCGCACCATCGTCATCGCGGGCCACGGAGGAGGCCGAGCCGCCGAGCAGCTTGCCCACGAAGGCGGATGGCCGCTGGTCGCCGAGCCGTCGAGCGGATCCCGATTCGGGCGAAACCTCGTGGTCGCCTACCGTGAGCTGCTGAACGACCCCGATTTCGGCGGCAGGGTCGAGCGAGCGATCGTGTTCGGCCACCCGACTCTCTCGCGGGAGGTCCCCGTTCTCTCGCTCCGGGAGGGCGTCGAGACCATTGTCGTCACACCCGACGCCAGCGCTCACCTCGCCGCCGCAGAGGAGTTCACTCGCGCCCGGCACGATGCCAGTGCAGGCGAGAACGTCGATCCCCGTGCTGTATTCCGACGCAGAGCAGTGACCGACGACGCGATCGGTCTCTACAACCCCGGCCACAGGGTGTCCCAGTTCGCCACCACGGTGACGGTCGCAACCGATCCGACGGCGGGCGGCAGTATTCCGTCGTCCGGCACTCCTTCGGCGGGCGGCACCGCTCCGGATGATCGTGACTGGCTCCGCTCGTGGGTGCTCGCGAACCGGGCCATCGTCGCGTCCCAGCTCGACGAGGTCGCTCCGCCGAACCCCGACGACGCCCGCTCTCCCGACATCGCCGTACGCCGCGACTACCGACTGGCCGAACTGGCAGCTCTGCGCGCCCCGATCACGAGGCGCGTGCTCGCGCTGGCGCTCTGGCAGGCGACCTGGCCACATGACCGGCTCGTGCTCGGTGCTTCACGACTCATCCGCGATCTCGACCGGGTCGTACCGGGCAAGAACATCCGCGTGCACTCCAACCGAGGGCTCGCCGGAATCGACGGCACGATTGCCACGGCGATCGGCATTGCTCTCGCAAGCCAGCGCGGCCCAGACTCTGTCGGCGTCACCCGGCTGCTGCTGGGTGACCTCACCCTCCTCCACGATGTGGGGAGCATGCTGCTCGGTGTGGGGGAGCGGCGGCCGCGCATCCAGCTCGTCGTCGCGAACGACGGGGGTGGCACGATCTTCGACACGCTCGAAGTTGCCGACACCGCCAGCCGCGCGGCATTCGACCGGGTGATGTTCACCCCGCAGGCCGTCGATATCGCCTCCCTCGCGAAGGCGTACGGTTGGGCCTACTCGAGCGTGACGACCCGAACCGAACTCGACAGCGCACTGACGGCACCGGTCTCAGGCCCCGCGATCGTCGAGGTCCGTCTGCCCCGATGACAGGAGGACGGCAGCCTGGGTGGACCCTCCAACACCGGCAGCGATCATCCTGCGCGCACCTCACGTCAGTCCGGCGGCGCCCCAGCCCACACTGTGGCCGTGCGGACTACCCGAATGCCTCGACGATGGGCCGGAACTTCATGCGCGTCTCGAGGAACTCGTGTTCGGGCTGCGACTCGGCGACGATGCCCGCGCCGGCGTAGGCCGTGATGTCTCCGTTGCCGGCGACCTGGGCGCAGCGCAGTGCAACGGCCCACTCGCCGTCGCCATCGGCCCCGACCCACCCGACCGGGCCAGCGTAGCGACCACGGTCGAAGGGTTCGAGTTCGCCGATGAGCCGCAGGGCATCCGGAGTTGGTGTGCCGGCAACCGCCGCAGTGGGGTGAAGCGAGGCGATCAGGTCGAGCGACGTCGAGCCGTCGCTCAGCGCACCTTCGACGTCGCTGGCGAGGTGCCAGAGGTTCGGAAGTTTGAGGGTGAACGGAATCTCGCTCGTGATGAGCGTTCGGCTGTGTGGCGATAGGGCCGTGAGCACGCTGGCCACGGCGAAGCGGTGTTCGTCGAGGTCTTTGGCGCTCGTGGCGAGGGCGACGGCCTGGTCGTGGTCTGCTTCGGCGTCACGCCCGCGCGAGATCGTGCCGGCCAGCACGCGGGCCGACACGGTGCCGTGATCGACCCGCACCAGCGTCTCAGGGCTCGAGCCGATGAGGCCGTCGACCGCGAACGTCCAGCAGTCGGGGTAGCCCAAGGCGAGGTCTGTGATGACCCGGCGCAGGTCAGCACCCTCCGGCAAGTGCCCGACGAGGTCGCGCGCGAGAACCACCTTCTCGAGGTCACCGGCGAGAATGTGCGCCACGGCCTTCTCGACGGCGTCGCGATAGCTGTCGGGCTTCGACGCACCGGGCAGCAGCGAAATGCGGTATTCCTCGCCGAGCTGCCTCCCGGCAGGCAGCGATGGATGATCGCCCGGCACGGTCTCGCCCGGCTGGAGTACGGTCACCTTCGTCACCCAGAACTGCCCGTCGCGCTTGCCGATGATCAACCGCGGAACGATGAGCACACTCGGCAGGGCCGAGTCTCCGGCGAAGGCGAAGGCCCCGAAGGCGATGAGCCCGGTGCCAGGAGAGCCGAGCGGGTTGACCACTGTCGCCGCATCGGCGACCTCGCGCCAGCGCGCGCACGCGTCGACGATTCGCGATTCGCCCGAGAATTCCAGACGGAGCGCGGTGCCGATGCCCGCCATGCCCTGGCCCTTGCGGATCCAGAGCAGGGGGTCTCGCGAATCGATCAGCGGAATCAGGAGCCGGATGTCGCCCACGGGGAGTGTTTCGACGTACAGCCGGGGTGTGTGCGGCGCGGAATCAGTCACAAAGCAACCCTACGCCGCAGCCTGCGGGTTGGGTCGCCTGTGCTCCGGCACGAGCATCCTGTGCGTTTCCCGAGAGCACTGATACAGCGAACTAAACTTGGAAGGTGTCCAAGGCCGACCTCAGTAAACAACCCGCGCAGGTTTCTGCGATGTTCGACGATGTGTCGACCCACTACGACCGCACCAACAACGTGCTCTCGGCGGGTAACGATGTGCTCTGGCGCATCGCGACGACTAAGGCTGTCTCCCCGAGGCCGGGTGAGCGCATTCTCGACCTCGCAGCCGGCACAGGCACGTCGAGTGCGTCTCTCGCCAGGCCCGTGAAGAACGGGGTCGGCGGTGCCCACGTCGTTGCGGCCGATTTCTCGCCGGGAATGATCGAGGTCGGCAAGCGCCAGCAGGCGGGGAACCCGAACATCGAGTTCCTGGTGGCCGACGGAATGCAGCTGCCGTTCGGTGACAATGAGTTCGATGCCGTCACCATCTCGTTCGGGCTCCGAAACATCGTGGACCCGCGAGTGGCGCTCGCCGAGCTCTATCGGGTGACGAAACCCGGCGGGCGAATCGTGATCTGTGAGTTCAGCACGCCGCCGTTCACACCGATCAGGGTCGGCTATTCGACGTATCTGCAGCGAGTGATGCCTGCTGTGGCCCGGTTCGCCAGCTCGAACCCTGCCGCCTACATCTACCTCGCCGAGTCGATCAAGGACTGGCCGAACCAGTCCACGCTCAGCCGGTGGCTTTCGGAGACCGGTTTCCAGCAGGTCGGCTACCGAAACCTGACCTTCGGCATCGTGGCGCTGCACCGCGGTGTGAAGCCCTCGACCCCGCAGCCGACTCAGTAGGCTTGACACGTGAAGCCGACGAACCGCTCCGCGGACATTTTCTGGGGCGCCAACCCCTCCAAGGGGGCCAGGCGTAGCCAGCCCCAGGCGGCCTCGCTCTCGCTGGCCGAACGACTCTTCTCCACTGCAGACGACCGCAAGGCCTACCGCGCGGTCGAGGAGGGCATCGAACGCCTCGAGAAGAATCTCGTCACCGAGACGGCCTTCCACGATGGCATGGCCGAGGTGTCGGCCCGGTATCTGCTCGACGCCGGCGGCAAACGTGTGCGCCCGCTCCTGGCGTTTCTGACCGCCCAGCTCGGTGACGGTGTCACCGACGACGTGATCACCGCAGCAACCTCGATCGAACTCATTCACCTCGCCTCGCTCTACCACGACGATGTGATGGATGAAGCGGAGCAGCGTCGAGGCGTGCCCACCGCCCACACGGTGTGGAGCAACTCCATCGCGATTCTCACCGGTGACCTGTTGTTCGCCCGCGCGAGCAAGTTGCTGTCGATTCTCGGCGAGAGGGCCATCCGCCTGCAGGCCGACACCTTCGAGCGTCTGTGCCTCGGGCAGCTGCACGAGACGGTCGGGCCACGCCCGGGTGAGGACCCCATCGAGCACTATCTCCAGGTGCTCGCCGACAAGACGGGTTCGCTCATCGCTGCGTCTGCGCAGCTCGGAGTGCTCGTGTCGAATGCGCCAGAGGCGTACCAGCAGGCCGTCTTCGACTTCGGGGAGAAGATCGGCATCGCCTTCCAGCTCGTCGACGACGTCATCGACCTGGCTCCTCCGAGTGATGAGACGGGCAAGACGGCCGGCACAGACATCCGTGCGGGTGTTGTCACGCTTCCCCTGCTGTACCTGCAGCGAGACGCGCCAACAGACCCGACGACCGCTGCGCTCCTTCGCCGGCTCGACCCTGACCTCATCGCCGCCACTCCTGACGCCGAGGTCGACGCGCTGATCGCCGAACTCCGAGCTCACCCCGTCACGGCTGAGACCATCGTCGAATCCCGCCGATGGGCCGATGACGCCGTCGCCGCGCTCGCACCCCTCCCCGACGGCACGATCAAGAAGACGCTCGTCAAGTTCGCCGCCACCATGGTCGAACGCAGTAGTTAGAACTCCGCGCTGGTCGAGTGGCGGCGTTGCCGCGCATCGTATCCGGCTGCTCCATTGGTTTCGATACGCTGCTGTGCAGCTACTCGACCAGCGACAATGTTAGGAACGTAACCCTCATGACCAAGCTCCGCCTGGCCATCGTCGGCGCAGGGCCGGCCGGCATCTACGCCGCCGACCTGCTCATCAAGGCTGAGCGGTCGTTCGACGTCTCGATCGACCTGTTCGACCATCTGCCGGCGCCCTACGGGTTGGTGCGCTACGGCGTCGCCCCCGATCATCCACGCATCAAAGGCATCATCACGGCGCTGCGTGAGGTGCTCGACCGCGGCGACATCCGGTTCTTCGGCAACGTGCGTTACGGAGTCGATCTGACGCTGGCAGACCTGAAGAGGCACTACAACGCGGTGATCTTCGCAACCGGAGCCATCCGCGATGCGAGTCTGGACATTCCGGGCATTGACCTCGACGGGTCGTACGGGGCGGCCGACTTCGTGAGCTGGTTCGACGGGCACCCCGATGTTCCCCGCACCTGGCCTTTGAACGCCCGCGAGGTTGCCGTGCTCGGAAACGGCAATGTCGCGCTCGACGTGGCGCGCATCCTGGCCAAGCACCCCGACGACCTGCTGCCCACCGAGATTCCGTCGAACGTCTATGACGGGTTGCTCGCCTCGCCGGTGACCGACGTGCACGTCTTCGGGCGCCGCGGGCCCGCGCAGGTGAAGTTCACCCCGCTCGAGCTGCGTGAACTCGGCGAGATCCCCGACGTCGACCTCGTGGTCTACGACGAGGACTTCGACCTCGACCCGGCCTCGGAGGCAGCCATCGCCACGAACAAGCAGGTCATGGTGATCAACCGCGTGATGAACCAGTGGCGCACGCGGCCGGCGGGCACCGCTTCACGTCGGCTGCACCTGCACTTCTACGCCCGGCCGGTCGAAGTTCTCGGTGCCGAGGGGGCTGTCACGGGCATCCGGTACGAACGCACCCGACCCGACGGCGCCGGGGGAGTCGAAGGCACTGGCGAGATTCGCGAACTGCCGATCCAAGCGGTCTACCGGGCTGTCGGGTACTTCGGTTCGCCGCTGCCCGAGGTTCCGTTCGACGAGCGTCGCGGTGTGATCCCGAACCGCGAGGGCCGGGTTCTGGATGATCATGACGAGGTTGTTCCCGGTGTCTACGCCACCGGCTGGATCAAACGGGGCCCCGTCGGCCTCATCGGGCACACGAAGTCCGACGCCATGGAGACCCTGTCGCACCTCGTGCGCGACGGCGCAAACTGGTGGACACCCGCTTCGCCCGACGAAGCGTCGATCGTGGAGTTGCTCGACGACCGTGGGGTGGTCTTCACCACCATCGAGGGCTGGCACCACCTCGACCAGTACGAACTCGCGCTCGGCGCGGCTGCCGGCCGCACGCGCATCAAGGTCGTGCCTCGCGACGAGATGGTCGCGGTCTCGAACCAGACGCCGGAGCTCTGACCGCAGGGTTTCGATACGCCCGCGACGCGGGCGACTCAACCAACGCCGGTTGAGTAGCGACGCAGTCGCGTATCGAAGCCCCACGCGGAAGGGTTTCGGGGCGGCGGGCTTCGGGCGGCAGGTTTCGATACGCCCCTGCGGGGCTACTCAACCAGCGATACGCCGGCGATGATCAGCGGAAGTTGACGAACTGCACCGCGACATCGAGGTCAGCCGACTTCAGCATCGCCATCGTGGCCTGCAGGTCGTCGCGGCTCTTGGACGAGACACGGAGCTCGTCGCCCTGGATCTGCGCCTTCACAGTCTTGGGCGACTCGTCGCGAATCAACTTTGAGATCTTCTTCGCAGCCTCCTGTTCGATCCCGTCCTTGAAGCTGGCCTCGATGCGGTACTCCTTGCCCGAGGCGAAGGGCTCGCCAGCGTCTAGGCTGCGCAGGCTGATGCTGCGCTTGATGAGCTTCTGCTCGAACACCTCGAGGATCGCCTTCACGCGCTCTTCGGAGTTCGCCTTCATCAGAACCTTTTCGCCGCTGTAGTCGATCGAGGCGCCGATATTCTTGAAGTCGTAGCGCTGCTCGACCTCCTTCTGGGCCTGGTGGAGCGCGTTGTCGGCCTCCATCTTGTCGACCTTGCTCACGATGTCAAAGCTTGAATCTGCCATGGCGCAATTGTACCGGGGGAGGGCGCGGCGTCGTGAAGCGCAGCGGGCCCCCCGTGTGCCTGAGCGGGTGTCGGGCTCTTCCAAGCGGGCGTCTGTAGGGTGGCCGAGTGAACTCCGACAGCCGCTCCGGGAAGCCCAGAGGGTCCGGTAAGCCCAGAGGTTCTGGGGCGCCGAGCGGTTCCGGGAAGTCCAGCGGCGGCGGCACAGCGAAACGCCGCGGCGCAGCTGGGTCGCAGAAGCCGCGCGGCAGGCGGGCAGGGGGACGCACGCAGTCGAGCCGACGGAAGCATGGCATCCATCGCCGTGGGTGGCTGATCGCCGCCTCGGTTTCGGGTTCTGTCGTCGTGTTGCTCGTGTTCGGAGTGGCTGCGGCGGGCCCTCTGGGCGACGCTGTACGCCAGGCTGTGACTGAGGCCCAGGCGGGTCAGGGTGACCGGCAGACCGTCGTCGTACCCCCGGCGTCGATCGCGGTGGCCCAGCTGGGCAGCACTCCGGGTGCGCTGCCGGGTGTTGCGGGGCGCGTCGACCAAGCGTGGGCTACGCGCGTCGCGACGGACACGAACATCTCCTTGCGGGCCATCCAGGCGTATACGGGCGTCGCGGTGGCCAAACAGCAGGAGGACCCGGGGTGTCACCTCGGCTGGAATACGCTCGCCGCGATCGGTTCGGTCGAGTCGGGCAACGGAACCTACGCAGACAGCTCGGTCGGGGCTGACGGCGCTGTCAGCCCACCCATCTACGGCATCGCGCTCGATGGCAACGGGGTGACCGCCATCGCCGACACCGATGGCGGGTCGATCGACGGCGACGCGACGTTCGACCGGGCCGTCGGGCCGATGCAACTGATTCCCGAGGCGTGGCGCAACTGGGGTACCGACGCGAACGGCGACGGCGTGGCCGACCCGCAGAACATCGACGACGCTGTGCTCGCCACGGCCAACTACCTCTGCCACGCCGGGGGCGACCTGGGTACCGAGGCAGGCTGGAAGAAAGGTGTCGCGGCCTATAACGACGCGACCTCCTATGCCCTCAAGGTCTCGCAGGCGGCGAACCGCTTCGCCGCTGCCGCTGGCTGAGGAGGGAGCGTGTCGCGAGAAGGCTCAACCAGCTGGTGGCGCCGTCGACGTTCGCACGATGAGCTCGACGGGCAACGGGATGTTCGTGGGCAGCGGGTCCCGTCGGCCGGGGTGAAGGCGGTCCATCAGCATCTCGACGGCCTGCTCGCCCTGACGGCGCGGAAACTGGGCCATGGTCGTCAGGCCGAAGAACTCGGAGTGCTCGTGGCCGTCGATGCCGATCACCGATACGTCACGCGGCACCGAGAGTCCTAGGTCGCGGGCCGCGAGGATCGAACCGATCGCCATCTCGTCTGAGGCAGCGAAGATCGCGGTCGGCCGGTTGGGAGGGTCCACGAGCAGTTCGCGCGCGGCTTCGTATCCACCCCGAATCGTGAAGTCGGCTGGCCGAAAGAGCGGGGGGTCGGGCTGCACGCCGGCGAGCCGAAGAGCGTCTTCGTAGCCGGCCCTGCGGTTGGTGGGCAGGTGGAAGTCGAGTTCGAAGCGCGAGGCGCCGCCGATCATCCCGATGCGGGTGTGTCCGAGGCCGAGCAGGTGTTCGGTCGCGAGCATGGCTACGGCCACGTCGTCGACACTGAGCGTCTGCACGCCCTTGAGTGGGCCGCCGATGCCGACGATCGGCTTGTGCAGGTCGAGCAGGCTCTGGAGCTCGCTCTCGTTGAGTTCGATGGTGAGGGCGAGAACGGCGTCGACGCGTTTTCGCAGCAGGAAGTGCTCGAAGACGCTCGTGCGCTCGTCGTCTCCGCCGCTCAGGCCGTACAGGGTGAGATCGTAGCCGTTGCGAAGGAGCGCGGCCCCTGCCCCCTCGAGCACCGAGGAGTAGAACCAGCGGCTCAGGAACGGTACGACCACGCCGACATTCTTCGTTCGGCCGCTGGCGAGGCTCGACGCCGACGACGAGACGACGTAGCCGAGTTCCCGTGCCGCTTCGTGCACCCGGACCCGAGTCGACGGGGAGACGTGCCCATTGCCGCTCAGCGCGCGGGAAACGGTCGCCGTTGACACGCCGGCGAGCTTGGCGACGGCTTCGATTCCGGGCATGGCGCGTCCTTGCTGAGACCTGCACGACAGAGTGCAACGAATTGATGACTCCGAGTTTAGAGGGTGTCGTGCAAGCGTGTACACACCGCACTTCTCACGCCTGCTGCTCGTGTCGATTTCGCCAGAGCGGCCCCAGTGAGTATTCTTGTGCGAGCGCCTTCGGTTGTGTTGTTCGAACGTGGTCGGGTGCGCCTCGGCAAGTTACCCTAGCGGCCAAAGGGATCTGACTGTAAATCAGACGGCTGAGCCTTCGGGGGTTCGAATCCCTCACTTGCCACCAATGAAAGCCTTGAAATCACTGCGATTTCAAGGCTTTTTGGTTTGAATGGGGGTATAGGGGTTATCGGCCAGAACGGGGTGGATGGACGCGAGCCACTAGGACTCCTTGCGCTAGTTGCTCTCCTTGGTGTCGATGAGTCTCAGGGGTTCGACTAGTCAGATTCTCTAGACGGGGACGAGAAACGTGGGACGTGCCGGCCGAGCCGGACGGCCGTCGTCGCTAACGTGAAGTCGCACATGCGGCAGGCCTCGTTGACCGCGCCAGAAGGAGACGGCTGCGCCACAAAAGAGTCTCCGAGTAGACCAGAGCGCAGGATTCATCTGACTGGATCGATCTCTTGACGATGAAAGTTATCACTGGTAAATTTTTGACAGCTTCCACTGTGGGGAGCGAAGGCGAGAATTTCGAACTCGCTGATTCTGATGTCAGAGAGGACACGAGAATGGTTAAGAGAAATGCGAGGCGAGGGGCGGTCGTCGCGGTCCTGCTGGGGGCGCTCGCGCTGTCGGCATGTGCGTCGTCCGGAGGAAGCTCCTCCGATCCCGAAAGCTGCACCCCGGCGCCGAAAGGCGAGAAGGTGACGCTGAGCTTGTCTACCTGGATTCCAAACTTTCAGGAGACGGTCGACTTGTGGAACAGCGAGCATCCAGATATCCAGGTTGATTACACCGAAGTCACCCAAGGGAACCAAGGTACGTACCAGACTTATCTCAATCAGATCAAGGCGGGTAAGACGGCCGACCTCGGGTACTTCGACTACGACGTGCTGCCGACATTCCGGATCGCTGACGGTCTCCGGAACCTCTACAAATGCGCCGGTGTGGCCGACGCACAAGACAAGTTCATCAAATCGGCGTGGACGGCAACCACCTTCGGACAAGACAAAAGCATCTATGGGCTCGGACTGGACTTCACTCCCGAGGGCCTCTTCTATCGCGCCGATCTTTTCAAACAGGCGGGAATTCCCGTCCCTACCACATGGGATGAGTACTACCAGGCTGCCAAAGCAGTGAGGGCGACGGGCGGCTACATTGCCAACCTCCCGAGTTGGGGCACCTTCTGGCCGACCAACTGGATGCAGGCTGGTAAGAAGTGGTTCGAGCTCGACGGTGACACCTGGAAGGTGAACATCGCGACGGATGAGAACAAGCAGATTGCCGATCGCCTTCAGCAATTGGTTGATGAAAAGCTGGTCACGACCTACCCGCTCTTTCAAGATGAGTACTCGAAGGCTCTCAACGACGGCGTCATCTGGAGTCAGCTCGGCGGGCCATGGGGATTCCGCCTGATTCCCAGCTCTGCAGCCGACACCGCGGGTAATTGGTCACTCACCAAGATGCCCGTGATCGACGGATCAACCAGCATCGCCTCATGGGGTGGTGCGGCGATGGGCGTCTTCAAGAATTCAGCGCACCCGTACGAGGCAGCAGAATTCGCCCTGTGGGCCACGACTGATCCCAAAGCGCTCGCTCTGAATTCGTCGCGGGGGGGCATCTTCCCCCCGATCAAGGACGTTGTGAGCCAGGTTCCAGAAATGCAGGCCACAAACCCCTTCTTCGGCGACCAGGCTGTCTTCAAGGAGATGAACTCCTGGGCTGAAGATGTGAATCCCGAGTGGCTCTGGGGCCCGACGATGGTGCAGGTGAATGCAGACCTCGAATCAGAGATGGCTAAAGCGCTTTCAGGGCAGCAGACGATCTTCGATGCGTTGAAGGTGGTCCAAGGCAACACCGTCGATGCAATCAAATCGCAGGGACTCTCGGTCACGCAGTAGGCCAACTGGGTCTGGTGCACACATGGCGCCAACGTTGCACCAGACCCAGTCCATTCGCAAAGGAGCACACAAAGCATGACGGTCAACCTTCCGGCGGGTCATCTCGAACGATCCGCGCCAACGTCAGGCCGGCGACGGATGTCATTCACGTCTCACACCGGCGCGATCCTCGCGCTCGTCGCCCCGTTCTTGATTCTGCTCACTCTGTTCTATCTCGTGCCGATCGGCTACGCCCTCGTGCAGTCGTTCTTCAAGCTCGAACGAAGTTCCGCGTTCGGATCGCCGCGCGAGGTCTTCGCCGGATTCGAGCAGTATGTTCACGTACTCGAGAACGCTGCGTTCTGGGGGAGTCTGGGTCGAGTCGGGGTGTTGCTGGTGACGATGGTACCCGTGATGATCCTGCTTGGCCTCCTGTTCGCTTTGCTCATCGATTCGACACTGGTAAAGGGACGACGTTTCTTTCGCCTGGCGTTCTTCGCCCCCTATGCAGTTCCCGGTGTGATCGCCGCCATCATGTGGGGCTTCTTCTACGCGCCGACGCTCTCGCCGTTGCCGGGAGTCGCGGAATCGCTCAATCTCCTCGACTCCCGAGGAATAATGATTGCCCTGGCGAACATTATCGTGTGGACGGTATCTGGCTTCAACATGCTGATCATGTATTCGGCGCTGCAAGCGGTTCCTCAGGAGCTGTATGAGGCCGCTCGCATGGATGGCGCCGGCAACGTGCGGATCGCAGTGCTCGTCAAGGTGCCACTGATCATGCCATCGATCATCATGACCGGGGTGCTGTCGATCATCGGGACCCTCCAGCTCTTCAACGAGCCGACGGTTCTCAAGACGCTGTCGAAGGCGGTAGGCCTGGACTTCACGCCAAACATGCTGGTCTTCAACACAGCTTCGATCCCGAACTACAACCTCGCTGCCGCCACCTCTGTAGTCCTGGCACTTCTCACGGCTGCGCTGTCGTTCGTCTTCCTCCGAATCACCCAGAAGAGAGCATTTGAATGAAATCCACCACGCTAGGCGCCCCCGTGGAGGGGCGAGGGCGCATCGCAAAGGATCGACCCATCAGTGTCATCGCAGCCACGGGCTTCATGATTGCGTTCGCCGTGTACTTCCTGACTCCCTTGTGGTGGCTGATCGTCGCAGCCTCGAAAACAAGGGCCGACATGGTCTCCACGTTCGGTCTGTGGTTTTCGACCGATAGCTTCGCTCTCTTCGACAACGTCGCGGCGCTATTCACGGAGAACGACGGTGCATTCGGACGGTGGATGCTCAACAGCTTCCTCTATGCCGGTGTCGGTGGGGCTGTGGGCACACTGATTGCCGCGATGATGGGATACGCATTGGCGAAATACCAATTCCGGGCTCGCAACGCGCTGTTCAACATCATCCTGGCCGCCATTCTCATCCCGGTGACCGCCCTTGCCCTGCCGTTGTTCCTGGTGTTCGGCGCCGTCAGCCTCACGGATACGTTCTGGGCGGTCTTCCTACCCAGCCTCGTCAGTCCTTTCGGCGTCTATCTCGGTAGGATCTATGCCGCAGCCGCTGTGCCTGACGAATTGCTCGAGGCATCTCGGCTCGACGGCTCGGGTGAACTGCGAACGTTCTTCAGCATGTCGCTTCGCCTCATGGCGCCAGCATTGGTGACGATCTTCCTGTTCCAGTTCACCCAGATCTGGAACAACTTCTTCCTGCCCCTGGTCATGCTTCAGGATGACGCGCTCTATCCGCTGAATCTCGGTCTCTTCAGTTGGAACTCGCAGGTGTATCTGGCGCCCGATCTGCGCCTCTTGGTGATAGTCGGATCACTTGTGGCTATCATTCCGGTGATCATCGCCTTCTTGCTTCTTCAGCGTTACTGGCGGACCGGGCTGGCTGCCGGAAGCATCAAGTGAGTTGTGTCGCGGTCGCCCCGCGGCGATACGGTCAAGAGTTCGAGTGGGCCGGCGGTTGACGTAGCGGGCTCTGCGTACCCGAAACGAACAGCCCGTCGATTGCCCCTTCGAGATCGGCTGGAGCATCGATTCGCGGATCGATCAGAGACTGAAGCTGCAGGCCATCTGCTAGAGCGACCAGCCATCGAGCGGTGCGATCTGGATCCAGCTCGGACTTGATCAGTCCCTGGCGTTGGCCTTCCCGCACTGCGTCGGAGAGCATCTTCGACGTCGTTGCGAACCGTTCCCTGAAGTAGTCGTGGGCAGGATGATCTGGGTCGACCGCCTCGGCCGCGAAGGCGATATACAACTGAACGATGCCGCGTATCGTGAGGTTTTGGCGAATAGCCGTCGCATACTGGTCGAGAGCGTCAGTCGTGCTCTTCGCCAAGTCTCGATTGTCTTGGCTCCACTGTTCTACTACCTCTCGCAACAGATCCTCTCGTGTTCCGAAGTAGTAGATGATGTGGGCCGGTTCGATGCCCAATGCACGACCGATCGCCCGGAGTGTAGTGCCGTTGTATCCCTTCCGGGCGATAACCTCCATCGCCGTCCTCAAGATCTCCTGACGGCGAGCGGCACCCTTCGAGTAGGTGCCGCGTGTGACCATGATCCTCAGTCTAAAGGGATTGACGCCCGTCTTGAGTAAATATTAACCAATGGGTAAAATCGTGGAAACGTACTTACAAGGAGGTAGCAGATGGGCGCCATCGCCATTTCGAGCTTTAGTCTGTTCACGCAACTCGGGCCGCTCCATTTCGAGACTCGAGGCGACGATGGTGTGGTGCGCCCGAGTGCCATGGATCTGCCGAGCAGAATCGATCTCGAGCAGTTCATCGCTCTCGTTCCGCAGGAGACGGGACTTACTGCTGTTGAGTTGTGCCAGGTGCAGTTCGGAGAAACCACTCCGCAGAGACTGGAACGCCTCAAGGCGGCGTTTGCGACTGCTGGTGTCCGTTTGCTCACCGTGCCGATCGATGTGGGCGACATCTCGACGCCCGATGCGGCCCATCGGGACGAGGACGTCCTTCGCATCATCGACTGGCTTGACATTGCCCAGAGCCTCGGCGCACGATTCGCGCGGGTCCGCATCGGATCGCCGATCGAGGGTGCTGATACCGAGGGATCGGGACTCGTCCGGGCGCTCGGAACGCTGGCCGACGAGGCGGCGCGTCGTCATCTTGAGCTTCTCGTCGAGAATCACGGTGGGCTGAGTTCGGATCCGGGATTTCTCCTGAGCCTGCAGAAGCAGATCGGCGAGGATCGCATGGGCATCTTGCTCGACCTCGGCAATTTCGAACCGGTCAGCACTGTCTCGATCGGCCGTATCACGGGAAATCCGGTTGATGAGAGCGGTCTCGATGTCGAGCACATCTACAAGAAGATCGAAATGCTCGCGCCACATGCCCGGCTTGTGCACGCCAAGGCGATAGACGCCGGCGCCGACGGTGAGCCGCTCCTCGATCTCGATCGCTCATTGGCGATCGTTGCCCAAGCTGGCTATGACGGTGACATCAGCATCGAGTGGGAGGGCCTGCTCGGCGATCCGTGGGAGCAAGTGCGACGGGTGGTCGAGCGTATTCGCAGGGCGTTTCCAGCGATGGCCGACGTCAAAGCGTCTTGATGCGGATGTTGCGCCAACGGCAGGCGGCGCCGTGACCCCAGCGCTCGCCGCCGATACCCAAGTCGCTGTCGTGCACTTCGAGCGCTATGTGACCGCGGTCACCGAGGGCGTCGAGCACCCGAGCTGCGTCGTAGTCCGGTGAGTCCAGTGTCGCGGTGTCGACCTCGGCGATCTTGAGGCCATTCACCCAGGTGGTGATCACGGGTAGGGCTCCGATCGCTCGGATCCGGATCTCGTTCCAGTCCGCCCACTTCCACACGCGAAGGAAATCATTGACATCGGCGGCATAACGGAGCCGCGCGATCTTCTCCGGAGTGACCGGTTCAAGGCTTGTGGACGGATCATCGGCCTCAAGGCCCAGGATCTCGCCCGAGGCATCGCGGCGACCACGCACGGCGAACGGTACCGCGGAGAAACTTGCAAGCCCGTTGCCGAAGAACCCCCCGATTCCGCCCGATTCCCGGTGGTCGACAAGGACTTGGAACCCCTCCCAAGTGTTGCGCCGTCTACGGATCATGACCCCGGTGTCGGCCGGCCAATCCGGCTTGGCTTCAACTACAAGTTCGAAATCGCCATAACTCTCGTCGCTGACCAGGTAGCCCCCATAGCCGCTGCCGGGCGCATCCTGACGCCCGACGATCGCACCGTCCTCGACGGTCCAAACGGCGGGGTGCTTCTCGGGTTCGACAGGGCGGCGAGCCCCTTGGGCGGCGAGCATGTCGAGAACGGCAGGGCCACCGGGGTAGAGATCCCCATAGATCCGGGGCGCGGTGTGCCACCCCGCGAGAGTGCTGCCATCGAACAGTGGGCGGAAGCCCTCGTCATCGAATTCTGTGAGCGTCATTGCTTTCTCCTCATGAGCGTCCTTTGATATTATCCAACGGTAAAAAACTCATGGCGTCAAATATTGAGTTGTGATAAATTTTGTCTGCAGCCACGACGGCTGCAGATTTGGAGACAGCCAACGATGGCGAGAACTCAGAACCTTGGCATTAATCCACTTCCCTGGATTCTGGTGGACATGTCCTACAATCTCGATCGCGATGTTCTCACGCGGGCGATGAAGGAGCTTGGCGGCATCGGATTCGACCACATCACGGTTGAGATTCCAGATGGATTGACGCCGCGACAATATGGTGCCTTGCTCAGCGACAACGGGTTCAGCCCTGCGCCCGGCTACTTTTCTGGCCGCTGGTCTGACCACGACTCTCACGCCGGGCTTGTCGAAGCACTCAAGGTGCATGCGGCAGCGCACGCAGAACTCGGCCTCGACCGTGCCTTCATCGCGCACGACCTCGTACCGGAGCGGATCGCAAGACCGGCCGTCGGTGTGGCAGCGGATCCCTTCCGTTTGGCGGTCATCGCGGATGGTCTGGCGCTTGCGGCCGAGGCGGGCGTCGCAGAAGGTGTGCGGTACGCACTCCATCCACACGTCGGTTCGTGGATCGAGACCGAGGAGGAGACCCGTTCAGTACTCGATACAACTGCCGGGTCCGACCTCTTCTTCGGCCCCGACACCGGGCATCTCTATTGGGCCGGCGCCGACCCTGCAGCTCTCATGCGCTCGTACTCGGACCGTATCATCGCTGTGCATCTCAAAGACGTCAATATGTCGGCTCGCGATACTGCGATCGCGAAGGGCGACGAATATCGAGCGGCGACGGTGGTCCGCCACGTCTGGACCGAACCCGGGCAGGGCGCGATCGATTTCGAGGAGGTGTTCAAGAGCCTTCCCGCCGCTTTCGACGGCTGGTTCGTGATCGAGGTTGATGTGCCTGATGCGGCTTCGGCTGTTGAAAGCTCCGCCATCTCCCTGGCTTTCGTCAACCAGCATCCCTATTTTGCGCCGGTGACGGCATGACCGACCGTATCGGCGTCGGCATAGTCGGAGCCGGGCCCGTAGTGCAGGCGATCCACCTGCCGACATTGGCGAGATTGACCAACCGCTTCGAGGTGCGGGTGATCCTCGACATCGATGAGAACGTCGCAACGGACGTCGCAGATCGAGTGTCGGCTCGAGCTACGACGGACTTCCAGGATCTGCTCGATGACCCCTCTGTGGAAGTCGTCGCCATCTGCACACCGGCATTCCTGCACGCTGAACAAGTGATAGCTGCATTGGAGTCAAACAAACGTGCCGTCTTCTGTGAGAAGCCGCTCGCACGTACACTTGCCGAGGCCGCGCGCATCGCAGACGCTGTCGAACGCACCGGGGTCCCTCTGGTCGTCGGTGCCATGCATACGTTCGACCCGGGCTGGCTCGCCGTAGGTGACGTGGTCGAGAAACTGGCCGCGACTGCGCATACCGTGCGCTCGAGCATCGCTCTGCCGTTCAACAACCGTTTCGAGGATTGGGCGACCGAAATCGTTCAAAGGCCTCCTCGACCAGAGGGCGGCACTCCCGACGCAGAGGCGCTCGCCTCGCTGATGTCGCTGGGTGTGCTCGAGCTCGCCATTCACGATCTTCCTGTGGTGCGGCGCTTTCTGCCCGATGCCGACGAAGTAACAGTGTCGGCCGCCGTGGGGCTCGAACCATTCGGCTATGCGATAACAGCAGTGGCAGGCGATCGGATGATCGAACTTTTCGGTCTCATCAGCGCCCAATGGCAGCCGAAATGGGAGTTCGAAGCCATCAGCGACGACACGATGCTGCATATCGAGTTCACTCCGTCGTTCGTGCAGGCCGGATCTGCTGTCGCGACTGTCACGATGGGCGGAGTGAGCACCACCTACGGCAGTTATGGACACAATGGGTACGAAGGCGAGTGGCGAGCCATCGGCGATATCGTAGAGGGGAACCTCGGCTTGATGCCCGACATCGCCGACTTGATCGACGACCTCACGTTTGCGATCAGGCTCGCGGAGGGAGCGGCCGACGTTGTCCGCTCGGCAGCACTTTCGGCGGAGGCCTCCGCATGAAGGCACAACTGTCAGTTGCTTCGCGACCGGAGACTGCTGAGCTCACCCGTGCCGTTGTCGCATCATTGCCTCAGTCGTTCAGCCTCGCGGCAGGCGACGCAACCCTCGCGGATGTCACTGTCATCGGCGGCGCCAGAGGGTGGGCATCGACGGCATCCCATCTCATCGCGGCCGGCGCAGAGCGGGTGATCGTCATTGATCCGCGTGCCGACGATCCGTCGGCGATCGGCGGCGTCGCCGCTCTCGCAGATTCGGTCGGCACCCGCGTTGTGCTCAGCGAGCCATTCGCTGGCAACGCTGGGCTGGCGGCTGCGGCCTCCTCCTTCAGCGGCTCCGCGTTGATCTCCATCGTGGGACTTGTGACCGGAGACCTCGATGAGAACCTTCTCACGCATCTTCGCCTTGCTCGACTGGCCGGTCTCGCGGATGTGTCGATCGGCGACACGAGGACGACCGAGCGTGCGCGTCTGTCGACGGCGACTGCCAGGCTCGGTGATTCATCGACAATCGTGAGATCGCTTCTCGCGAGATCGCTCGCGGCTCCTGCGAGCCATACAATCCGCGGATATGCAGGTGATCGAATGATCGTCGCGACCGTATTCGATGGCGATACGGCGCGGCCCGCACTCGTGACGGTGACGAGCGACGAGGGCGCAATGCTGCTACCTACTGTGTACGAGAGTGCACATCGAACGGCCTTTCGATCACTTCTCAGTGAAGCTGTATCAACGGAGGTAGTGCGGTCTTTCGCAATCGACGTTGAGACAGCGAGCTCCGTGACAGGCGATCGGCGGGCCAGACGGTGACGGCGGGTAAACTCAGGGTAGTCATTGCCGGGACCGGCATGATCGCCGAACTTCATCGTCGGGCCGCCGTGCTTTCGGGCGCAGTCGTTATCGGTGTGCTCGGGTCCCGACCAGAGCGTTCACACGAGGTTGCGGAACGCTGGGGCGTGGAACACGCGTTCGGTGATCTCGTCGAGGTGATTGCAGCACGCCCAGACGTGGTGCACATCTGCACGCCGAATAGCTTTCATTTTGCGTATGCGCTCGAACTTCTGGATGCCGGTATCCATGTCGTATGTGAGAAACCGCTCGGGTTGACGGCCGCCGAGTCCATGGAGATGGACGCGAAGGCAGCGGCGTGCGGACTCGTCGCAACCGTTCCGTTCGTGTACCGCTTCCACCCTATGGTTCGCGAAATCCGCGAGCGCCGCCTCGCCGGGGAGTTAGGCGAAATCGCGCTCATCCACGGCAGTTACCTGCAGGATTGGATGCTCGCCCCTAACGTCGGGAGCTGGCGGGTGGATCCGATCGCAGGCGGGGCGTCCCGCGCGTTCGCAGACATCGGATCCCACTGGTGTGACCTCGTGGAATGGGTGAGTGGCGAACGCTTCTCCGCGGTCTCCTCAGCGGTGTCGATCCTTTACCCTGAACGACCGTCTGAATCGGCCACAGCGTTCACTGGCGGAGGGTCGGGCGAGTTGGGAGTGGTCACCACCGAAGACATAGCGCTAGCTCAATTCCGCACGGAATCCGGCGTGCTTGCCTCTGTCACCGTCTCGCAGGTTTCCGCCGGCCGGAAGAATCGGCTGTGGTTCGAACTTGACGGCACCCGGCAGAGTGCCGTCTTCGACCAAGAGAATCCCGAGTCGGCGTGGATGGGCGCTCAAATTCAGTCCTCAACAATCGTCCGGGATCCCTCAGTGAACCGTCCCGAAGCAAGGCGCCTTTCGAGTCTTCCTGCCGGGCATCCCCAGGGCTACGCACATTGTTTCGAAGCGTTCGTCGACGATACCTACGCCGCCGTACGCGGGGACGTGCGTGACGGGCTGCCTACCTTCGCCGATGGAGCCCGTGCTGCCCGCATTGTCGAGGCGGTACTAGGGTCTGCACGAGATGCCGCGTGGAAGGTCATCGCATGACGCTCAGGGTCACCAAAGCGGGTGATCCATGGGACCAAGGAATTGACGATTGCGGAGCGGAAGACCTCGACCCGCCGTCGCCGTCGTGACGGGAGAAGGAGGGCTTGAGTCGAGCTCATGCCCTCCTTCTCGGCTCTCGCGGGGCGAAGGCCGTTGTGAACGACATCGGAATCACTGCGATTTCAAGGCTTTTTGGTTTGAATCGGGGCCCAGGCCCCACAACAGCCCCGCACCAGGTTCAGATCGCCGCGTGCGAATCCAGCCACCGATTCGCCGGGCCGGGCGTTCGCCCCTATCCTTTTCAGGCGGGCGGATGCTCGTTCACCTGGTTCTTGCACCTGGAGCGTGATGGCAGATCGAACTCCCGTGACCCCGGTGCGACTCGGCTGGGTGGGCCGCCTGGGTGCGGCGTCGGCCCGCCGCCCGTGGATCGCGATGACCGTGTGGATCCTGCTGCTCGGTATCGCTCTGGCAGCGGCACTCGGTGCAACGGGGAACCAGACGCTCTTCCAGCTGCTGGTGACTGGTGCGCCCGCCGCCGAGGGGGAGAGCAGCCGGGCCACGGCGATCCTCGAGGGTGGAGACCCGCGTGACCAACTGAGTCTCACGGTGCATGGAGTGTCGCCCACCGATGCCCAGGCGATCCGCCTCTCGACGGGGATCTCCAGCACGCTCGCCGGGCTGCCCGACATAACAGTTGTCAACCCGCTTGTCGTTCCCCCACTCGCTGATGGGAGCGCGAATCCGGCGGCGTTGCCCCTGCTGGCCGACGACGGCAACGGATTCCTCCTTACGGCAACGATCTCCGGTGTCGACGGCCACGCTCCCGACAAAGCCGTCCTGAGCACTGTCGAGGCCGCGCTGAATGCCGGCGCGATCCAGTACCGCGCGGCGTTTCCGGGCGCGACCGCCGAGGTCGGCGGCTCGCCGCTGCTTGTCGAATCGCTCACGTCGATCTCTGAGAGCGATCTCGCACGAGGTGAGACGGTCGCTCTGCCCATCGCACTCATCGTCATGCTTGTCGTCTTCGGTGGATTCATCGCAGCAGGGATTCCTCTCGCAGGTGCGGTGGCAGCCATCGGCGGTGCGCTCGGAGTGCTCTTCTGCTTCACTTTCTTCACCGACATCAATACGAGCGTCGTGAATGTCGTCACTGCAGTGGGCCTGGGCCTCTCGATCGACTACGGATTGTTGATCGTGAGCCGCTTCCGTGAAGAGTCCCGGAAGCGCCGGCTGGTGTCGAGGGACGAGCGATTGGCTGCGGTCGGCCTCGCGGTGAATTCGGCCGGACGTACGGTCACCTTCTCAGGCACCGTCTTTGCAATTGCGGCTCTCGGCCTTCTGCTCTTCGATCCACCGATCGTGCGAGCGATCGGCATCGGCGCTCTGGCAGTCACCATGATCGCGGTCGCATCTGCGCTCACGCTCATCCCGGCGCTGATCGGATTGAGTGGCGAACGCCTCATTCGCCCGGGTGTGCTCACACGTATCCCCGGTGTCGGCCCACTGCTCAGCCGATTCGGTGACGTGGCGCCCCCTGAGGGGTTCTTCTCCCACCTGACCAGGCGTGTGCAACGCCATCCCGCGCTCATCACGCTGGCCACTGTGGTTGTGCTGCTGGTGATGGGCAGCCCCCTTCTGACGCTCCAGCTCGCGAACACGAGTGTCGATGCCATTCCGAAGTCGTCGACCCAGTACGACTTCGTGCAGACGGTGAACGGGTTCTTCCCGCAGGCGACGAGCCCGCGCGTGCTTCTCGTGACCGAGACCGAGGCCGACGCGGCCAACTGGGCCGCGCAGGTGAAATCCCTCGACCGCGTGGCGGCCGTCGGTGTGCCGACCGCCTCGGGTGACGCCTGGAGTGTCCGGGTTGCGGTCGACCAGCCCACCGACGGCGTCAGGGTCGTGCACGAGATCCGGGATGCCCGGCCGGCCTTCCCCGCCTGGGTCACCGGTATCGACGCCGACACCGCCGACCTGGCCGGGTCGCTGCTCAGTGGGGCACCGCGAGCAGCGCTGCTCATCGCGGTGGGAACGATGGTCGTGTTGTTTCTGATGACCGGTTCGCTGATCATCCCGCTGAAGGCACTCGTCGCCAGTGCGCTCTCACTCGGAGCCTCGATCGGAGTGCTGGTCTGGGGCTTCCAGCAGGGCAACTTCGCTGGTCTGATGGGCTTCAACGCCGCCGACGTGCACGGGGTGGATGCCCTTGTACTTCTGCTGACCTTCGTGTTCGGTTTTGGGCTGGCAATGGACTACGAGATGTTCATCCTCTCGCGGGTGACCGAGCTGGTCGAGGCTGGTGTTCCGGCAAAGGAGGCGATTGCGCTCGGACTGCAGCGCTCCGGTCGCATCATCACCTCAGCTGCGCTCATCATCATCGTGGTGTTCGCAGGCTTCGCGACCGGTGACCTGATGCTCATCAAACAACTCGGGGTGGCGCTCGCCGTCGCTGTTCTGCTCGACGCGACGCTGGTGCGCTGCCTGCTGGTGCCTGCATTCATGACGTGGTCGTATCGCTTCATGTGGTGGGCGCCGCGCTGGCTCAAGCCGGTGCACGCGAGGTTCGCGCTGCGCGACTGAGCCGGCACGACCATGCTCCAGTCGAGGCCCCACCATGCACGGCCACGGGTGCATGCCCTGGTCAGTGGAAGCGGGTGGCCGCGCGACCCCAGTACTCGTCGCTGCCGGTGAGGCCCGACCGCAGGCCGGAATCCCCCAGCTTCAAGGCGAGGCCGACCCAGTTCTGCAACCCGGACGGGTCAGGTACTCGCCCGAGATACGACGAGTACATCGCGCTCACACGGCTGCTGATCGTCTCGGTCGAATCCCAGAACTGCGCTATGACCCAGTCGCGACCATGGGCCTGTGCAAGATCTGCCCAGAATTGATACTCCGACCCGCTTCCCGAACGTTTCAGGAGCGTCTGGTACAGCGACAGTGCGAACGACAGATTTGTACCCCCGTGGTTGGTGAAGTACTCCAGTGACCCGTAGAAGCTGGTCTCGATGTCGTCGGTGGTCAGCAGACCCTGTTGCATGCGTGTCAGCCAGAAGGTCTGGCCTCCGGGATCAGAGCCGCGCCCCAGGATGCCCCGGTATGCGGCATTGATGCGGATGAGGCGGTATTCGTCGCTCGAGACGAAAGCGTCGGACACGGCAGTTCGGGCACCGCCACCGTCGAGGATCTTCGTCCAGAACATGAGCTCGCTGAACGACGGTGTGCGGGCGAGGTAGTCGTTGTACAAGGCCGTCACGTAGGAACCGCTGGCAGAGAGCACGTTCACGCCTGCCCCGATCGCTGCGAGGTTCAGTGGCACATTCGTGTTCCTGAAGTCGATGTGTTCGTGATTGCAGGAGTCGGAGAACTGATTGATGTTCACGAGGTAGAGCGAGGTTCCCGCCGACACCCTGCATTGGTACTGGCCGGCGTTCGTTCCGTCTGGAACCACGCTGTCGAGGAGTTTGAGAAGCTGGATGGTCTGCGAATTCGATCCGTTGAGCACCACACCGCCGACAACGGCGAAGTCCACGGCCCTCGCCGGATCAGTGCAGTGCACGGAGTACGTCGGAGCTCCACAGTTTGTCTGGTCGCCGATGCACGGTCTCTGGATGTCGGAGATGGTGACCGAGCCGAACTTGTACAGCGTCAGAACGATGATCTGCAGGATTCGAGTGTCGACGGTGCAGCCCGTGAGCGCCTGGCCCTGGGCGAGAGGTGCGATCTCGCGGTCGAAGATCGCAGGCGGGTTTGTGCGGAGCGCGCCTGCCGTCTTGGCGTCGACGAGCGCCTGGGCGAGTTCCCGCGGGTCGTTCGACACCAGCGGAGTGCCGGCCGCCTGTGCCCCGGCGCTGGGCGCGGTAGGTGACGGCGTCGGCGTCGCGGACGACGGAGGTGTGGATTTGGCCGGTGTCGGAACGATCGTCGGCAGGGCCGTCGGTGTCGGGGCTGGCGTGGTCGTCGCTACCGGTTGCGGAGACGCTGAAACTGGAGTACTCGGAGACGGCGGTCCAGCATCCGGTGTCGGTGTCGGTGCCTGGGTCGGGGTGGGCGTCGGCGCGCCTGTCGCCGTTGGCAGAGGGGCGGTGGATGCTGCGGCCAGCAGCGCCACTGACGGTGTCGGTGTTGGCTGTGCGAAGGCGGGCTGCACACCCACGCCGCCGAGGCCTGCCACCAGGGCGATGGTGACGGCAATGGACACTCTGTTCAGCCGGATCACAGTACTCCTTGTGCGTTCATGGGGTAGCTTCAGAACGACGAGCGAGTTCGGTACTGGCTGGGCGACGTTTGTTGCAGGGGTGGTCGGTGGTGCTCTTCATTGGCTTCAGGGATCGTTACGAAGGGGGAGTCGGAATGAGACTCGGTCTGGTTCGGTCATTCTCCGGGGCCGCACTGTTGGCAACGCTGGCTCTCGTGACAGGATGCACGAGCGCAGCCATCCAGCCGTCCCCGACATCGTCGACGTCGACCGCTTCGGCAACCTCGAGCCCGCAGCCGTCGTCGGCACCCCCCGCAGCAACTCCATCGATGACCCCAGTCCCCAGTACAACGCCCTCGAATCCTAACCCGAGCTCCGCTGCTTTGGCCAGTGTGGTGCTTGCCTGCCAGAGCTGGCAGACGAGCCTCTCCCAAGACAAGGCGACCTTCCCGACGACGCAGGCCGCTGCGGCGGCGCAGGTTTCGGCGGCGGCCGCCGTCGATTCGCAGTGGCAGACTCTGGCCTCTGACATGAGCTATCTCGTCTCGGTCATCGATGACACCAGCTCTGAGGCGCAGGCGAAAGGGCAGCAGACGTTCACCGACCTCTCGAACCAGTGCCTCGCGGTGGGAGTGACGGTCAACGGCGGCTAGCAGGGCCCCGTCTCCCGAGCGAATCCGCCCCGCAGCGACCAGCGGGTAGAGTTCGGGCATGACCGATCTGCCTGCGCAGCTTGCTGCGATCGACGACCTGCCGCGCAACCGCCACGAACAGACCTCCTTTCACCGGGGCACGTTCTCGTTCTTCATCCAGAACGATCACGACGAGAAGTTCAGCGTCTGGGTCTACCGGCTTGTCGACTGGCACGAAGTGGGTCGCTTCGAGCTCAGCGGCGCAGCGGGGGCCGATGTGCTCTACGTGGCCCGCACCCACAAGTCCCACGGGCATCCTGAGGTCACGGGTGAGCCGCTGCCGTGGCGGGACGCCGTCGCCTGGCTGGTCGACACCGTCGAGGGTTCAGCAGCATGACGCTCGCTGACCCGAACGCAGAGCTGCTCGCCATCGCGCGCCGAATCGCCGTCGAAGCGGGCACCTTGGCGGCCCGCCGTCGCCAGGAGGGCGTGCAGGTTGCGGCGAGCAAGTCGTCACTCGAAGACGTGGTGACGTTCGCTGACCGCGAAGTCGAGGCGTTCATCCGCAGCTGCCTTGCCGATGCGCGCCCGAACGACGGGTTCCTCGGCGAAGAATCGACGGAGTCGGCGTCGGTGGGCACCTCCGGCCTCACCTGGGTCGTCGACCCGATCGACGGCACGGTCAACTACCTCTACGGCATCCCGGCCTACAACATCAGCATCGGCGTAGTCGAGGGTGAACCCGACCCTGTGACCTGGCATGCGCTTGCGGGCTGCGTCGTGAACCCTGCTGCTGGCGAGGTGTACACGGCGACGAATGCCCGGGGGGCCTTTCTCGGCACGACCCCGCTCGCGGTCAACCCTCCCGTCGACCTCTCGCAGGCGCTCGTCGGCACGGGCTTCTCCTACAGCGCGGAGACGCGCGTGAAGCAAGGGATCGTGCTCGGGGAGCTGATCGGCCAGGTGCGTGACATCCGGCGAATCGGCGCTGCTGCCCTCGACCTGTGCGCGGTCGCCGCAGGCCGGCTCGACGCCTACTATGAGCGCGGCTTGAACCCGTGGGACCACGCGGCTGGAGCGCTGGTGGCGCGTGAGGCGGGTGCGGTTGTGACGGGGTTCAACGGCACGCCGGCCGCACGGGAGTTCACGCTGGCTGCGGAACCTGCGTTGGCCGCCCAGCTCGAGCCGATCATCCGCGCCCTGTTCGCGAAGGCCGGTCTCTGACCTGAGTGCGGGTCTTGCGAGATGGGTAATCGACTTCAGCACCTCAGCAAGCGCCCGACGTGAGAACCCGAAGAAGCACAGCTTCTTCGGCGCTGGCGTCGCGGAGGGCATCCACTGGATGCCCTCTTATAGCTCCAGCGCGCGCAGCCAGACCGTCGTGTCGGCGGGCAGAACGGCCTCGTCGACGGGGTCGCTGGCGAGCAGGAGTTCGCCGAGAACCTCGACCGGAAGCTCGACAGGCATCGCACCGGTGTTCGAGATCACGGTGATGTCGCCGTTGCGGAAGGCCAGAACGTCGTCTCCGAAGCCGAGGTCGGTGATCCACGCGACGGCACCCATGCCGAGCTTGCTCTCGGCGCGCAGAGAGAGCGCGAGCTTGTACAGCTCGAGCGTCGAACCGGCGACTCCCGACTGCTGGTCACGGGCGTAGCCGTCCCAGCCGGCCGGCTGGGGCAGCCAGCTCGCGTCTGCTGGCCCGAAGCCGTAGCTCGGGGTGTTCGCCTCCCACGGGATGGGTACGCGGCAGCCGTCGCGGCCGTAACGCTCGCCGTTCGTGCGGAACCATGTCGGGTCCTGCCGGGCCTCGTCGGGCAGGTCGATGGCTTCAGGCAGGCCGAGTTCTTCGCCCTGGTAAATATAGGCGCTGCCGGGCAGGGAGAGCATTACAGCGGTGGCTGCCCTGGCTTTGCGCAGCCCGTCGGCCGGGTCGGGGATGCCCACCGACTTCGGTCCGATGCCGTCGCCCTGCAGGTGCCCGGGAGCCAGCGCGAGGCGAGTGGCGTGCCGAACGACGTCGTGGTTCGAGAGCACCCAGGTGCTCGGTGCGCCGACGGTGGCGAACGCGGCGATCGATGTGTCGATCACGATCCGCAGTTCTTCGGCCGACCAGTTCGCCGAGAGGTAGGTGAAGTTGAAGGCCTGGTGCATCTCGTCGTCGCGTACCCAGTGCGCGAGCTTGTGCAGGGGCTCGACCCACGCTTCAGCGCACAGCACGCGTTCGCCGTCGTACTCGCCCAGCACCTTGTTCCAGTCGCGGTAGATCTCGTGGACCCCCTCCTGTGCCCAGTAGGGAGGTGTTGGTGCGTCGATCGGGTCGGCGATCTCCGGAGTCAGGGGAACGGCACCGCCACCCATGCTCCCGGCCTCGGCAGAAGGCGTGTAGTCGGGCAGACCTTCTTCTTTGATGAGCCCGTGCGCAACATCCACTCTGAAGCCGTCTGCGCCCCGGTCGAGCCAGAACCGCAGGATGTCGCGGAACTGTGCCCGCACCCACTCGTTCTCCCAGTTGAGGTCGGGCTGGCTGATGTCGAAGATGTGCAGGTACCACTGGCCGGGCGTGCCGTCAGGATTGGTGATGCGCGACCACATCGGGCCGCCGAAGACCGACTCCCAGTTGTTGGGTGCGATGTCGCCGTTCGGGCCGAGCCCGTCGCGAAAGACATAGCGATCGCGCTCAGGACTGCCCTCGGGGCTGGCGATTGCGGCTTTGAACCATTCGTGGTCCCAGGAGGTGTGGTTCGGAACCAGGTCGACGATCACCTTGATGCCGAGTGCGTGGCTCTCAGCCAGGAGTGTGTCGAAGTCGGCGAGTGTGCCGAACAGAGGGTCGACATCGCAGTAGTTCGCCACGTCGTAGCCCGCGTCATGCTGGGGCGACGTGAAGAAGGGTGACAGCCAGATGGCGTCGATGCCGAGCTCGAGAAGGGCCGGAAGCCGGCTCGTGATGCCCGCCAGGTCGCCGATGCCGTCGCCGTCGGAGTCGGCGAACGAGCGCGGATAGATCTGGTAGATCACCGCGGAACGCCACCATTCGCTGCCGGTGGTCACCGCTGTTTTGCGGTCGAGGCCGGCGAAAGTCAGCGTTTCGTTGGGGTCGCCGATGTCGGGAGTCAGATCGGTTGTCATGCTAAAACCCTAATGCGAGTCACGCGGCGCTTTTGCGCCTCCCGCAGATGCTATTCTCTTACGGTGCCAAAAGCCGCCGGATGTTCGGCTGCTCAGACGCGCCCCCTTAGCTCATTGGTAGAGCACTTCCTTGGTAAGGAAGAGGTAGTGGGTCCGATTCCCACAGGGGGCTCCCGGCTCCTTTTGTCTCGTGAGAGACTGGGGGCCTTGGCGGGGTAGCTCAGTTGGTTAGAGCACACGGCTCATAATCGTGGGGTCGCGGGTTCAAGTCCCGCTCCCGCTACGAAGCCCTCGAGATCTCGCCGTCTCGGGGGCTTCTTTCGTTCTTTCTGCAGGCCTTCGACGCGAGCAATCGATCTGCTAGGCCGGCTCGAGCCTCACCGAGCCCCCGCCCCGCCCTCCGCCATTCGTTGTCCCAACTTCCATTGCTCACCAGTCCACAATCCAACACAAGTTGGTACACCTACCCCGCAGGAGCGCCATGCCGAGACACGCGGGTGCGCCTCGCGGTACTCCGGCGATTCGGGATTTGAGTCTGACTCGTCTGGGCCGCTGCGTCCCGACGTTCCCGCGCCATTTGCGGTAGCCCTCGTCGTCTTAAGCGCTCTCGCTGTTGCGACGCTCATTTGGCGAGTCGTCGTAGTAGTCAGGACTCGAAAGAGAGCGAATCCCTGATGTTCAGGTCGCGCAAGGGCCGGGTTCCGAGCGTTCAATCTCTCGGTGTCGCGGATCTCGATGAACTCCGCGCCGACTTAGACCGCCGACCCATTGAGGCCAGGTTTCACTAATTCTTCGACCATGGCAATCAGGTCGGGCACACGCTGCGATGCGGCACCCCAAACGATCGAGTCGTCGATGGTTGTGTAGCCGTGTGCCAACACGTTCCGCAATCCGATGATGCGGTACACTTTGGGTGTCAGCTGCGCCGTTTCCGGGTCAGCGCTACGCAGGCTTCTCAGTGCCTCGCCGATGATCCCGAGCTGTCGATCAATTGCAGAACGTCGAAGTTCATCCTGTGCGTAGGCATCGGAGTCGAGTCCCGCTATGAACTCAGCAATGCGGGCGGCCGCGTTGCGAACATCCCAGAGGAGCGCGGCAGACTCAGGCCGGATACACGTCCTGCGCGCTCGAAGCCGCAGAAGCGGCGAAGTAGGGATTCCGCACAGCCTTCTCCATGACGAGATCGACGTTGCGCCCGAGCAGAAGTTCGAGGTCTTCTTTGAGCGAGTTGACGTGGCAGCCTACGTGCTCAGGTGCTCGTGGAGGGCCTCGACGCCGAAGCGGTAGCCCGTCACGCCGGCTCCGACGATGACGGCGATCGCCACTTCTGAGAGGTACGAGAAGTGACGGAAGTCCTCGCGCCGATGCACGTTGGAGAGATGGATCTCGACCATCGGCAGCTCGGAGGCCTGCACGGCGTCGCGCAGCGAGACCGAGGTGTGGGTCAGCCCGCCAGCGTTCAGCAGCACGCCGACGTGGGTGGTTCGCGCCCTGTGCAGGGCGTCGATGAGTTCGCCTTCGTGGTTGCTCTGCAGGGCATCCACTTCGTAGCCGAATTCGTGCGCGCTCGACGTCACAAGGCGCTCCACGTCGGCAAGCGTCTGAGTGCCATAGATGAGTGGCTCACGCGTGCCGAGCATGTTGAGGTTCGGCCCGTTCAGCAGCAGGATGCGCGGGGCAGGCGCGGTGGGCGATGTGGGCGTCATGGAGGACAGACTGCTTTCTACTGGCAGACCGCACCGATGGCGGTGAAGGAGGTCTGGACGGCGACGCCATCGACCTGGATCGCGCTGCTGCCGACACTCGGGTCGGCGACATAGGCCTGGATGTCGGCAATGAGGTTCTCGAGGTCGCCGTAGGCGGTCGATGCCGTCTGCAGCACGACGGGGTTGGTGATCGTGCCGAGGGCGGTGCCGAAGTCGGTCGACAAATTCTGCAGGGCGTTCACCGCGCCAGCCGGGTCGGACTGCAGGGACGAGAAGCTGTTGCTGAGTGCGCTCGCCGAATCGGAAACCTGTGTGTTCAGAATCGTGCAGGCCTCGGCTACGGACTGGGTGGAGGCGTCGGAGCCACCCGCGCTCGGGTCGTCGGTGGGCAGCGTCAGGTCGGTGGGGATCAGAGACGACAGGGCCTGGCTCTGGTCGAGGCCCGCCTTGACGACGGCAGCCCCTGTGGCCAGAGCGACGACGAGAACGATCCCCACGATGATGCCAGCGAGAATACCCGCGTACCCGAGGATCACCCCGGCAAGCGCAAGGCCACGCCCCTTCTCGCCGGTCTTCTTGATCTGGCTGAGCGCCAGGTGACCGGTGATGACGGCAACGAGCGAGAGCACGAACGCACTGACCAGCGAGACGATTGCCAGCACGTTGTACTTCTGGTTCGCCGGCACTGGGCTCGGCGGTTGGGTACCGAATGGCGGGCCCGGCGGAACGCTTGGTGTCGGCACAGTCGGCGATACGGATGAGGTCGGCGGCACAGGCGGAGTTGGGGGCCTAGGGGGAGGCGTTTCCATGCTCATGTCGTGCTCCTCGAATCATCGCGGGTCGAACTACCCGTCAGCGGCGCAGGGATTCACCGGCGCCACCGGGAGCGCGTGCCCGTCGCTGGGAGGTGCGGCACCGAATCCATCGTGTCGATCCGACACCCGGCTCCGTGTGCTTCACCCCAGACAGAAGGGTGCGGCGCTTCTCTCTCAATCTAGTGGTGTCAAGCCGATTCGGCCCCAGGTGCGAGCGCCTGCCGTGCAGGAGCAGAATGGAAGACGAGGTACACCGAAGTGCCCATGGAGAATGAGCCTGTTGTGAAGAGAGACGCTGATCGCCTGCAGGCATCACGGGTGCTCGAGATCGCCCGTGCAGACCCGGGCGCCCTCGATGCGCTCGAGGCCGCCTATTCCGGCCGCTTCGCTGTCATGGATGCCCTGTGGTGGTCCGCGCATCCGCTCACCCGCGCGCCAAGCGGCGCGCTCGACCCGGCCATGGCTCTGCCCGCCGCTCGCGCTGCAGCGTATTCGCGAGAGGCATCGTCGTCTCCGATTGTCGAGATCGATGACCCGGCTACCGGCGAGACGCTGGCAGTGACGCGCGCAGAAGCAGAACTGATCGGGCTTGAGGAGCAACTGGATGCCGACCGGCGGGCCCTCGGCGACGCCATCGAGTCGTGTCGACCGCACCTCGAGGAGGTCGAGTCGCGGCTCCAGGAGCTGGCGCTGCCGGCACCCACCCTCGAGGCGGCTCATCGGCCGGGGACGCGCGCAGACGGGGGAACAATCGCGGGGTCCATCGGCGTGACCACCTCTGCTCGCCACGGCTTCGGTGGCCGTATGGCCGGAGCTGACACCGATGCGGAGGGGTCAGACGAGCATCCGGATGCCCGGATCTCGGCCTCGGCGTGGCGCAGGAGGTCCATGATCTGGATGTCGGCGGCAGTGACGATGACCGTACTCCTGCTCGTCGGCGTCGTGCTGGTCGTTGCTCAGCAGGCGGGATCGCTCGGCGGCACCACAGCCGTCGGCTCTGCCGGCACGGGCGGCGACTCTGCAGCGACACCACCGCCGACTGCAGTGGCCGGCGCGAGCCTCGGGCTGACGATCTTCGAAGACCCCACTCTCGCCCCATCGATCCCTCCGGCCAACATCGACCCGTACTACAAGCCGGATTCGCTGCGCCTCCTGGGTGTCGCAGACTCCGACCTGACCGTCTACGCCGTCGAGAACCGCATCAACCAACCGTGCCTGCTCGCTGTCTACACCGATGGAACCCAGAGTGCGACGTGCGTGACGAAAGACGAGTTCGCATCGATGGGAATCGAACTGCGCATCACGAGCCTGAATGCCCGCAAAGGCTCCGACACCTACCCGTACCGCTCTGGCGCACATGATGTGGTGTTCTGGAACCCCGACGGTTCGTATGGCGTGAGTTCGAGCCCGGTCCCGTCGAGGGACAGTTCGAGCTATGGGGTGAACCCGCAGCAGGCCCCGACTCCGCAGCCGACGCCCACTCCCGCCGACGGATGAGTCGCCGCCGCCACCGAGCTGATCGTTAGACTTGCGTGGTGCCAATCAACCCAGATCTCGCGGGCCGGGTGTTCGAGAAGACCTCCCCGTACCTCGTCGGGCGTGAGAAGGTCCGCGAGTTCGCTCGAGCGGTCTTCTCGACCAGCCCGCTCAACTTCGACGTCGACGCGGCCAGGGCGGCGGGGTACAGCGATGTGGTGGCTCCGCCCACCTTCGCTGTCATCCTGCAGCAGCTCACGCTCGATCAGCTGCTTGCCGACCCCGATGCCGGTATCGACTTCTCACGCGTGGTGCACGGCGACCAGCGGTTCACGCAGACGCGGCCGATCGTCGCCGGCGACGAACTCACGGCCACACTCACCATCGCCAGCGTCAAGACGCTCGGGGGCAACTCCATGGTCACCTCAGAATCACGCATCGAAGATGCGGCAGGCGCGCACGTTGTGACCGCAATCTCCACCCTCGTCGTCAGGGGTGACGAATGAGCGTCATCACCCCGGCCGATTTCGCCGCGCTCGCCGTGGGCGATGTCGTCGCAGAACGCCAGTTCACCCTCACCCGTGACTCGCTCGTGAGGTATGCCGGCGCGTCAGGCGACTTCAATACGATCCACTATCGCGATGACATTGCGAGGTCTGTCGGCCTCGAGGGCGTTCTCGCCCACGGCATGCTCACGATGGGCTTCGCGATCCAGCCCGTGCTCGAGTGGCTCGGTGACCCTGCGCTCATCGACGACTACCAGGTGCGCTTCACCCGCCCGGTCTACGTCGACGGCGAAACCGGTGCCGAGGTGTCGGTCTCGGCGAAGATCGGGCAGCTCGATGCCGAAGCCGGCACCGCCCGCGTCGACCTCGTCGTCACCGCGGCCGGCCAGACCGTGCTCGGCAAGTCCCAGATCCGCATCCACGCCCCGGTGGCAGCGCTTCAGGCCCCATGATCGAAGAAACCACCGACACCGCTCTCGCGCCGCTCACCACGCTGCGCGTCGGGGGGGTGGCTGCGCGGCTCGTGACGGCGTCTGACCGTGAGAGCCTCATCGAAGCGAGCCTTCATGCGTGGCACGACGGCGACGAGTGGATGATCCTCGGCGGCGGCTCGAACGTGGTCGTCTCCGACGACGGTTTCGCGGGCACGGTCATCCGCGTCGCCTCGCGCGGCATCATCGTGACCGAAGCGGTGCCGGGCGACCCGCCCGCGTCCGTTCGCCTGCTGGTGCAGGCGGGTGAACCGTGGGACGACGTCGTGCGCTACGCGGTCGAGCGCGGGTTCAGCGGAATCGAGGCGCTCTCGGGCATTCCCGGTTCGACGGGTGCCGCGCCGATCCAGAATATCGGCGCGTACGGCCAGGAGATCGCTTCATCCCTCACCGGCGTCGAGTTTCTCGACTACGACACCGAAGAGGTGCAGTGGCTCGGGGCGAACGAGCTGGGTTTCGGGTACCGCACGAGCGTCTTCAAGGCAGGCCGTCGTGGTGTCGTGCTCGCCGTCGGGCTGCGACTGCACGTCGACGCAGAATCGAGCGGGAGCGCGAGTGCCAGCACTGCCACCGGCGCCGGGCCAGACTCCCTCGGCCGGCCGATCGAGTACGGCCAGCTCGCAACCGCACTCGGCGTTCAGCCCGGCGATCGGGTCGCCGTGGGGCTGGTTCGTGACGCGGTGCTTCGACTCCGGGCATCCAAAGGCATGATTCTCGACGCGAGCGACCCCGATTCGGTCAGCGCCGGTTCGTTCTTCACCAACCCCATCGTGAGCGAGGCCTTCGCGCGCACGCTTCCCTCCGACGCGCCGCGCTGGCTGGTCGAGCCTGAGGCTGCTCCCGTCGTGAGGGCGCTGGGCGAGGAGCCGGAGCCTGAGGTCTTCAGCACCCATGTCACCCCACCGGGCGGCTACCCGGTGAAGCTCAGCGCTGCCTGGCTGATCGAGCACGCCGGAATCGCCCGCGGGTTCGCGATTCCCGGCTCCCGGGCGGCCATCTCGGGCAAACACACGCTCGCGCTGACGAACCGCGGCAGTGCGACGGCAGCCGAGATCGCCGAACTGGCGCGCTTTGTGCAGTGGCGGGTGCAGGCCGAGTTCGGTGTGAATCTCTCGCCCGAGCCGGTCTTTGTCGGGTTCGACGCCGAGCAGGCGAACGACCTGTAACGGCCCGTCGGCCGCTGTGACGCGCGCCAGACGTTCGACCAGAATCGCCGGTTGTGACCCGCGCAGCCCCTCAGATCAACCCGAGCTCCATCGCCCGCGTCACGGCCCGCGTGCGGTCGGTCACGGTCAGCTTCTCGAAGGTGTGCTGCAGGTGCGTCTTCACCGTCGCTTCGCCGATGACCAGCGTTCGGGCGATCTCGGGGTTGCTGTTGCCGGCCGCGACGAGCCTGAGCACGTCGAGCTCCCGGGCGCTCAGTTTCGGAACAGGCGCGCGGTCTTCGCGCATCCTCTGCACGAGCAGGGAGGCGATCGAGGGCGCCAGCACGGTCTGACCGGCTGCGACGGCCCGCACTCCCGCGAGGATCTCCTCTGGCGGCGCCGCCTTCACCAGGTATCCGCTGGCCCCCGCTTCGATCGCCAGCAGAATGTCGTCGTCTGTCTCATAGGTCGTCAATACGAGCACCCGGATGCCCGTCGATTCCGCCACGATGCGAGCCGTTGCTTCGGCTCCGCTGAGCCCGGGCATTCGGAGGTCCATGACCACGAGGTCAGGCCTGAGGCTCAACGCGAGCACAACGGCTTCGAGGCCATTCACCGCTTCGCCGACGACCTCCACGTCGACTGCTGATTCGAGAAGCGCCACTACCCCGGCACGAACGATCGGATGATCGTCGGCGACCACCACGCGGATCACGAGGCCACTCTCTCTGCGAGCGACGGCAGGGAGACCGTCAGTTCGACCCCACCCTGGGAGGAGGGCCCGATCGCGAGTTCGCCGCCGAGCAGGGCAAGCCGCTGCTGCATGCCGCTCAGGCCGAACCCGTCGTCGAGCGGGCGCGAGGGGTCGATGCCCGTTCCGTCGTCACCGACCGAGAGAACGATCCGGTGCCGCACGCCGTCCGAAGGCGCGAGCGCCACAGAGGGGTGGCCGCCCGCACTTCCGGTTGTCGTCAGACGCATGACCACCCGCGACGCGTGGGAGTGCTTCCGCACGTTCGCCAGCGCCTCCTGCGCCGATCTCAGCAGCACCACCTCGACCTCGTTCGGTTCGGGGTGGTACCCCTCGGTATTCAGGGAGATGGTGACACCCGTCTCGCGGGTGAACCGGGCGTTGAGGCGGCCGAGCGCGGCCGGCAGGCCGCCATCCACCGCCACGGGCGTGCCGGCGGCGACGAGCGCACGGGTTTCGACGAGTGCCTCGCGGGCGATGTCTTCGATGAGGGTCAGGTCGAGCTTCACGGAGGGCTGATCATCCGTCACCGCCCGCGAAGCGCGCTGGGCCACCATCACCAGTCCGGTGAGGCTCTGGGCGATCGTGTCGTGTATCTCGCCGGCCAGCCGTTCGCGCTCGCTCAGAATGCCGCTGTCGCGGTTCAGTACCGCGAGCTCGTGCTGGGTCGCCTGGAGCTCGGCCAGGAGTCGGGTGTTCTCCTGCCCCTGCCCCAGTGCAAACGAGAACCAGAGACCGAGGGCGAGGCTGAAGAGCAGGGAGATCGCTTCGATGGTGATCGCCTGCACGATGGCCTGCGGGGAGGTGCCGGTCGAGAACAGAAACCCGAGCGTCACGGCAACGGCGAGAATGACGTTGAGCACGATCGCGCGGCGAAGCGGGTCGACAGTGAACCAGATGATCGGGAAGGTGATGGCCTGCAGGGTGGCCAGGGATGGATTGAACCCCACGCCGACGCTGGTGCAGACGATTGCCAGGAGGGGAAAGCCGAGCGCCCGGAGGCTGGTGCGGTGGCACTCGTCGTCGTCGAGGAGGAACCCTCGCCAGCCGAAGAGAACGTAGCCGAGCGCGAGTACGAGCAGGCAGACCCAGGCGCCGATCGCTGTGGTGGGAGATTCGGCGAAGTCGGTGGCAGCGACGGCCGCCATCGCGGCGAGGGTGACCCCCACCGCGATGTGCCACCAGCTGAATCTGTTCACTCAGCTATCTTTGCGGATCCAGCGGAACGTCACGCGGCACACCACGAGCCCGGCGACCAGCCAGACCAGCAGTGCAATGGCGACGCCAGCCAGGTTCCAGGCTCCGCCGCTCTCGACGGTGGCGAACGATTCGGGCAGGAAGACCGCCCGCATGCCCTGTGCCATCCACTTCAGAGGGAAGAGGCTGGCGACGCTCTGCAGCCAGTCCGGCAGCAGCGCGAACTGCAGGTAGACCCCGGAGATGAACTGCAGGATGAGCACGGGCGGAATGATCACGGCGGTGGCGCTGCGGCCTGTGCGGGGCAACCTCGAGATGGCGATGCCCAGCACCGCCGAGGTGGCGATTCCGAGCAGATAGACCCAGGCGAAGGTCATCCACTTGGCCAGGTCGGTGGGCAGCGCGACGTCGAAGGCGAAACGGGCCACCAGCAGTAGCAGCCCGATCTGCAGCAACGACGTCACGAAGACCTGGCCCATCTTGCCGAAGAAGTACGAGAGCACTGGCAGGGGTGTGCCGCCGAGTCGTTTCAGGGTGCCGTCGCTGCGTTCCATCGCGATGTCGACGCCGAGGTTCTGAACGCCACTGAGCAGGATGCCCGCGGCGATCATTCCCGGCAGGTAGAACGCGGCCTGGCTGATGCCGCCGGTGCCATCGGGGTTGGTGCCGATGTTGCCCATGCCCTGGAAGGCCACGGAGAAGATCGAGAGCATGATGACCGGGAAGAGAAAGGTGAAGAAGAGGGTGTCGGTCTGGCGGAAGTAGACCTTCGTCTCGTAGCCGATTCGGTTGGCGCCGAGGCGGATGGTGCGCGCGAGGCCGAATGACGGGTTGCCGGGTCTGGCGCTCGGGGTGCGAAGCGTTGTGGTGGTCATGCGAGTCCGTTCTCCTTCGAGGAGGTGCCGGCGATGGCGGCTTCGGTGGTGAGGGTGTTTGCCGCGACCCTGGCCGACGATTCGCCGTGCGAGGCCGGGCCTGAGTCGGCGACCAGTCCGAGATAGATGTCTTCGAGGCTCGGTCGTACGACCTCGAGGTTCTGGGGTTCGCCGATGCGCCGCACAAGGTCGGCGACCGTCGCCCCCGGATCGTGGGACCGGACTTCGCGCGACACGCCGTTCTCGAGCCAACGCACAATGGGTACGCGCGCTTCAGCCGAGCCCAGGGAGCCGACGGGCCCGATGTCGATGAGCTTCCCGCCAGCCACCACGGCGGCCCGGTCGCTCAGCTGGGCGGCTTCATCGAGGTAGTGCGTCGTCAGCAGGATGGTCGTTCCCTCCCGTTTGAGCTCATGAATCAGTTCCCAGAACTGGCGTCTCGCCTCCGGGTCGAATCCTGTGGTGGGTTCGTCGAGAAACAGCAATTCGGGTCTGCCGATGACACCCAGCGCCACGTCGACCCTTCGCCGTTGGCCGCCCGAGAGGTTCTTGATCCGGGTGCCGGCCTTCTCTTCGAGCCCGACGGCTGCGATGACGTCGTTGACGCTCCGTGCGTTCGGATAGAAGCCGGCGAACTGGGTGAGCTGCTCGCGCACGGTCACGTTTCCACTCTCACCTGAACTCTGCAGCACAATGCCCAGGCGGGCCTTCCACTCGAGCCCGCCGTGCTGCGGGTCGACCCCCAGCACGCGCGCCTCACCGCCGCTGCGGTCACGGTACCCCTCGAGAATCTCGATCGTGGTGCTCTTGCCTGCGCCGTTCGGGCCCAGCAGCGCGAAGGTCTCTCCTCGCTCGATGTCGAAGGTCACCCCATCCAGCGCGGCGAAGGCTCCATAGGACTTGGTGAGGTTCTGCACGCTCACGGCGATGTCTGTTGAAGTCATGTACCCATCGTGCCCACACGCCAGCTCCAGCAACAGCCACCAGTTCACCTATTTGGCCCTCCCCCGATCGGGGGATGGACACGGTGTGCTGGTCTTGGGATCATTCACGCAGAGAGGGATTTCTGTGGGCTTCCACATCTTCGGGCTGGGCGAATGTGAAGGAGACGGGGCGCGATGGCTACGGAGCCCGGCCTGCTTGGGGGTGCAGACCTGGTCTCCGAAGAGGAGATCCAGCGGCGCGTCGACTTTGCCGACGCTGCCCTCGCCCTCGTCAGGTGCGACGCCGGTGACTTGCGTCACCGCGTTCTCGTGCGAAAGGTCGCGTCGGGCGGGATCTCTGCAGATGAGGCCGTCGCGATCACCGCGGCCCGTGTCGGTGCGTCTATCGGCGACCCCGAGCTCACGGTGGGCTCGGGCGATGATGAGTATGAGATCCCCGGGTCCAGCACCCTGCGCAATCGCCTGGTCTCGCCGAGCCACCCATACGGGATCGACGACAGCGACGAGTTCCGGCGAATCGAGAGGGAGATCTCTCGCATCCGCCTGGTGGAACTCGCGGCTGAGCCGGTCAGGGGCCACCTGGACTATGACCACATGAAACACATCCATCGCCGGATTTTCGGAGACGTCTTCCTCTGGGCGGGGCGCGAGCGAGTCGACCCTTCGTCGATCGTGCGCTTTGCTCCCGATGCCGTGCACTTCGAACCGGGCGACAATACTGCTCCGCCGATGAAATACAGGTACTTTGCCGGGTCAGACATTGCCGAAGCCTGCTCTGTCGTGTACGCGCAACTTCACGAACTCCGCGCGCGAAAAGATCTCGGCAGGGCGGGAATCCTCGACCTCATGGCCGAACTGGCGGGTGAGATCCAGACCATCCACGCCTTCAGGGACGGCAACTCCCGCACGGTGTATGTCTTCGCGCTCCAGTTCTTCGAGGAGATCGGCTATCCCGCCGACCCCAGCCAGTTCCTGAAGAACTCAGAACTCCGGGACCGAATGATCCATGCGCGTTTTCAGAATCACGCGACAGGCAGGCATGAGGCCTACTTCCGAACGTTCGACGCACTGCTCGCCACGTAGCAAGACAGTCGCGCCAATCGATCTCATGACCAGCGTGGCTCGACGGAATCGTGCATGACCACCCTCACGTGAACAGGCGCTGAAGGCGCGATACTCCCTCGGCGAGGGCCTCGTCGCTCAGCGCGTACGACAACCGCAGGAACCCGCTCGGCCCGAATGCCTCACCGGGAATCACCGCGACCTCGACCTGCTCGAGAATCAGGTCGGCCAACTCGAGCGAGGTCGTCGGCGTGACCCCGCCCCATTCGCGGTTCAGCAGGCCCGTCACATCGGGGTACACGTAGAACGCGCCCTCGGGCGTCGGGGTATGGATGCCCGGAATCGCGTTGAGCCCGGCCACGATCGTCTTGCGGCGGCGGTCAAACGCCAGTCGCATCTCCTCGACGGCGGTCTGCGGGCCGGTCAGTGCCGCAAGGGCCGCGCGCTGCGAGATGTTCGAGACGTTCGACGAAAGGTGAGACTGCAGGTTTCCGGCCGCCTTGATGGCATCGGCCGGGCCGACCATCCATCCCACTCGCCATCCGGTCATGGCGTACGTCTTGGCGACGCCGTTGACCAGGATCGTGCGGTCGGCAAGCGCGGGCACGGCCTCGACGATCGACACCGCCTTCACGCCGTCGTAAGTCAGGTTCTGGTAGATCTCGTCCGAGATCACCCAGAGGCCGTGCTCGTCGGCCCATTCGCCGATCGCCTTCGTCTGCTCGGGTGAGTACACCGCTCCGGTGGGGTTCGACGGCGAGACGAACAGCAGAACCTTCGTTCGGTCGGTGCGTGCCGCTTCGAGCTGCTCCACGGTGACGAGGTACCCCTGGTCGCTCCCGGCGAAGACGTCGACCATCACACCGCCAGCGAGGGCGATGGCCTCGGGGTAGGTGGTCCAGTACGGCGACGGCACGAGTACCTCATCGCCCGGGTCGAGCAGCGTCGCGAACGATTGGTAGACAGCCTGCTTGCCACCGTTCGTGACGATCACCTGTGCGGGGCTCACTTCGAGCCCACTGTCCCGCAGGGTCTTCGCCGCGATGGCCTCGCGCAACTCGGGGAGCCCGACGGCCGGCGTGTACTTGTGGTTCTTCGGGTCGCGCGCTGCAGCGACGGCAGCCTCGACGACGAAATCGGGCGTGGGAAAGTTGGGTTCGCCCGCGGCGAAGCTGATGACCGGCCGGCCCGCAGCCTGAAGCGCCTTGGCCTTCGCGTCGACCTTGAGGGTCGCTGACTCGGCAATGGAGGAGATGCGGTGCGAGATTCTGGCGCGTTCAGTCACCAGGCAAGTTTAGAGCACGACAGTCCCGAGTCCTCGGGCAACCGGATGATCGGCGAGCCAGTGATCAGACGATCTTCGAGTTCTGGTCGAGGCGGTGCCAAGTGCGGTTGTGGTACACCAAGGGGTGCGCCTGAGACGCGTCGGCAGCCTCGTCGCCCGGCTCCGGTGCGTGCGTCTCCAGGGCCTGCACCGCGACCACAGTCGAGCCGCCGGCTTCCATCTGGTTGACGATCCGGCCCCGGATCCACGCGTGTGCAGCCGGAAAATAGGGCTCACCAGTCGGTAGTCTCTTCCAGATGTTCGTGTCCGCGAAGCGGTCGATGCCGCTCGTTGCGCCGAGTTTCGCGATGTCGAGCTGGTCGGCACCCAGGAGATGAACCACCACCGTGTCGGCGCTCCGAATCGTGGGGGCACTCGACGACAGCTCCGAGACGGAGAAGACCAACAGGGGCGGCGCGGCGCTGACGGAGAATACGCTGCTCGCTGTCATGGCGACCGGGCCGTCGCCAGCGTCGGCGGTGATCACGGCGACGCCAGCCGGGTGATTCCGGAACGCTGCTTTGAATTCGTCAGGAGAAACAGCCTCTGCACTCGGGTGCTGAACGAGATTGTGTTCGCTCACCACCTCATGCTGGGCCGACTCGCTCCCGTCGACCTGATGTTCGACCGGGTTCGGCACCTGTGTATCGCTCATTGTCACTCCTGGGCCTGTTGTCGTACGCGGCCGCTGCCAGCCTAAGTCGCCCCGTGTTTCATCGGAATTTCGCCGTAACAGTGTTGCGGTCTCGCCATCCACCAGGAACGAAGCCCGGCCTGTCACCTGCTACGTCGTGAGAACGACCTTGCCGATGTGTGACGACGATTCGAGGAGTCGATGGGCTTCCGCAGCCTCAGCCAGAGGTATGCGGGCGAAGATCACTGGTTTGACCTCGCGCGATTCGATCAGGGGCCAGACGTTCTCCCGAAGACTCGACACAATTGCACCTTTGGCGGCAGCGGAGCGTGCCCGCAGGCTCGTCGCGTGGATCGTGCCACGTTTCATCATCAGTGGGCCGAAATTCAGGAGGCCGGGGGTTCCCCCCAGGTTTCCGATGTTGAGGAGATGGCCGTCCATGGCCAGGGCACGCACGTTGCGTTCAAGGTACGAGCCGCCGATCGAATCGAGGATTACGTGGGCGCCGGGGCCCTCAGCCTTGAGTCGACCCACAAAGTCCTCCGTCTTGTAGTTGATGAGGATCTCGGCGCCGAGTTTACGGCAGGCGTCGAGTTTCGCAGCCGATCCTGCAGTGACGGCCACCCTCGCGCCACGCGCCCGCGCCAGTTGGATCGCCATGGTTCCGATGCCGCTCGAGCCGCCGTGCACCAGAAGCGTCTCGCCTGCCCGAAGATCGGCCAGCAGGAACACGTTCGACCAGACGGTGGCTGCGACCTCGACCAGACCGGCTGCGTCGACCAGTGAGACGGTTGAAGGAACGGGAAGCACCTGTTCGACAGGCACGCTCACACGTTCGGCGTAGCCGCCTCCAGAGAGCAGGGCACACACTTCATCACCGACCGCGAATTCGCTCACCTCGTGGCCGAGGGCGGCGACGGTGCCGGAGACCTCCAGCCCCGGCCATTCCGGCGCGCCCTTCGGCGCTGGGTAGTTGCCCTCGCGTTGGCTGACGTCTGCGCGGTTGACCCCGGCAGCAGCGACCTCGATGAGCACGTCACGGGGGCCGACGGGGGGTTCAGGTACCTCGCTCAGCTCGAGCACTTCTGGCCCACCGAATGACGAGATGACAACAGCTTTCATGGTTCCACGGTATCTCGCGCCGGGCGAGTTCACCCTCAGCCGCCTTGGCATCTTTGCGGTCGACTTCGAAGTGACTTACACTAGGTGAAGGTAGTTGAAATCTGCCATGCTTTTTCATGCCCATTTTCAGTTCCCAGCGTCTTCTGGCGCGAGGCGCTGAGGGTGGGTGTAACAAAGCGTGCTGATGCTTCTCCGTGCGGCAACACTGTTGAGTGTGACAGGGTTGTCTCATCCTTAGGGTGGTGGCTCAATTGGTAGAGCAGCGGTCTCCAAAACCGCAGGTTGCAGGTTCGAGTCCTGTCCGCCCTGCAAATCAGCGCGGGCGTTTGCCCGTGTTGATCGTGGCCGAAAGGCTGGTCGTGGCTCACGAAGTGAAATCACGCACGTTGGGAACTCACGGTTCCGGGCGTGGCGCGAAATAGCTTCACTGCTGCGATTCCTGGGGCCAGTTTGTGAAAGGTACTAACGGTGGCACGAAAGATAGTCGACGAACCCAGTGAGGCAGTCGTCGAACGCGCCAAGACAGATCGGGCAGCCAAGCGCAACCCGTTCTCGCGTCTCGTTCTTTTCATCAGGCAGGTCCTCGCAGAACTTAAGAAGGTCGTCACTCCGACCCGCAAAGAGCTGATCAGTTACACGCTTGTCGTCCTCGTCTTCGTCGTCATCATGATGGCGCTGGTATCAGGGCTCGACTTCGTCTTCAGCTGGTTGGCCGTCTTCGTGTTCGGTGATCCGGGAACCAGCCCAATCGGCTCGTAGGGTTCCCTTTCGGTTCACCTTTCAGCAACAGAAATGGAACGTATTTAGTGTCTAAGTCAAACCGCGACGATCTCGATCTCGGCGCTGCTCGTGAGCAGTCAAGCGAGGTCGAAGAGGCTCAAGAGGGCGACAACATCGAAATCGAGTCGCCGACCGACCTCGATGCACTTCTGGCAGCCATTGATGGCGGGACCGGCGAAGAGCACTTCGACTCCGAAGACGTCATCGACATCGAGGCCGACGCTGAGGTGAACGAAGCGCTCGACCCCGACAGTGCTGACGACACCGAGGCAGCGCTCGAAGCCATCGAAGACGAAGAAGAGATCGACGGCGCCGAGACCGACGCAGAAGACGACGACTTCATCTCCGATTCCGTGGTGACTGCCGACAGTGAAGGTGAACTCGAACTCGAGGCCGAGCTTGCTGAGGCGGCCGAGGTCGACCCCTACGAAGCGTTCCGCACCGAACTCCGATTCATGCCGGGCAAGTGGTACGTCATCCACTCCTACGCGGGCTTCGAGAAGCGCGTCAAGCAGAACATCGAGAGCCGCAAGAGCTCCATGGGCATGGAGGACTACGTCTACCAGGTCGAGGTCCCGATGGAAGACGTCGTCGAGATCAAGAACGGCCAGCGCAAGCTGGTCACTCGTGTGCGTATCCCCGGGTACGTGCTCGTTCGAATGGACCTCAACGAAGACAGCTGGTCTGTTGTGCGCCACACTCCGGGCGTTACCGGGTTCGTGGGCAACTCGCACAACCCGACGCCGCTTCGTTTCGAAGAGGCTTTCTCCATGCTGAAGAGCCTCGTGGAGATCATCGAAGCGCCCGTGGCGAAGGCCGGCGGGGCGAAGGGCGGCAAGGCCGTCTCCCGTTCGATCCCTGCAGAGATCGACTTCGAGATCGGCGAGACCATCACCATCAAGGAGGGCTCGTTCGCAGGCCTCCCCGGCACGATCAGCGAGATCAAGCCCGAGAGCGGCAAGCTCACGGTTCTGGTCTCCCTGTTCGAGCGCGAGACCCCGGTCGAGCTCAGCTTCGACCAGGTCACCAAGCTGTAGCTGCAAACAACGCTGGTTGAGTAGCGGCGCAGCCGCGTATCGAAACCACAAACGGAGCCCGTCGTTCTCTACGATGGGCTCCGTTCGTTAACGATGGCGTCGATGATCTTCTCAAGCCATTCGCGAGCGGCCGAGATATCAGGCAGCACGGCGGTCTGGTTGTCCAAAATGGGCGCCGAATTGAACAAGTTCCCGGTCGATCCCCTTGCGTGTGTGTGCGTGTGCATCGATCTCAGGGTCGGACACTTCTCCGTCGAGTGCACCCCACGCTTGGCCCAGAAATTCGATCGATACCCGATAGGGGTGCATGACGTAGTCAGGTCGAGTGAGCCCGGGATCGTGCAATCGGAGTGCCCATCTCTGCAGCAAGCTGACCGAGTCGATCGTTGAGCTGGGTCACATTCAATGGTGGCAACACCGCACTCATGCCGATAGCGCCTTCCGAACGGCGATGCCATAATCGTCGATCAACTCGCGTTCCGATGCCTCGCCGACCAGCGTCAACCATCGGTCGGTCGGCATTCGAAACCGCCTGTCCTCGAGTGCGCGCAGCACGGTCGTAGAGGGAATCCCCTCGTAGCGGGTCAGATCCGACGGAGGTACAGGGCGGCAGCGTCTGACGGGACTCGGCGCATTCCCATCGCTTCTCGGTGCCCGGGCGCCGGCTACGTAGAGACGGCATTGCAGCATCATTTGCCGAATGGCAATAGAGTCAAAACTGAATCGCTGATCGCGAAGGCAGCAGGGGAAAGCGAACAACACGGGTATGTCAGAGCAGAACAACGCCACCTTCATCTGGTCGATCGCAGATCTTCTGCGTGGCCCATACAAGCCGCACCAGTATGGCGCGATCGTGCTGCCGTTCACGATTCTGCGAAGGCTCGATGCGGTACTTGAGCCGACGAAGCAGGCAGTTCTCGCCGAGGCGAAGAGTCGTGCTGACTCACCATCAGCCCACGTGTACCTGACCAGGGCGTCGGGCACCAGCTTCTTCAACACGTCTGCCTTCACCCTGCAATCGCTGATGGGTGACCCGGCCGGCATCAAAGCGAACCTCATCGACTACATCCACGGATTCTCTGAGAACGTGCGCGACATCTTCGACCGCTTCGAGTTCGAGAAGCAGGTCGAGAAGCTCGACGCCGAGAACCTGCTCTATTTGGTGACGCAGCGTTTCGCGGCCGTCGACCTGCACCCGAACAAGGTGACCAACATCGAGATGGGCCTCATGTTCGAGGAGCTCATCCGCAAGTTCGCTGAGACCTCGAACGAGACCGCAGGCGAGCACTTCACCCCGCGCGAAGTCATCAAGCTCATGGTGAGCCTGCTGTTCATCGCCGACGACGAAGCGCTCAATCAGAAGGGTGTCGTTCGTTCGATCTATGACCCGACGGCAGGCACCGGCGGCATGCTGTCTGTCGCTGACGAGTACCTGCTAGGCCAGAATCCGGATGCTCGGCTCGTCATGTACGGGCAAGAGATCAATGGCGAGTCCTACGCCATCTGCAAGGCCGATCTGGTGATCAAAGGCCAAGACATCAACCACATCGTGCACGGCGACACCCTGACCGATGACGGACTGCCGGGCGAGACCTTCGACTATTGCCTCTCCAACCCGCCGTTCGGCGTCGACTGGAACAAGCAGAAGCCAGCGGTGCTCAAGGAACACGAGGAGCAGGGCTTCAACGGGCGCTTCGGCCCCGGTCTGCCCCGAGTCTCTGACGGCTCACTCCTCTTCCTGCTTCATCTGGTCAAGAAGCTCCGCCCCAAGGCGAAGGGCGGCGGCCGCGCCGGCATCGTGCTCAACGGCTCGCCTCTGTTCACCGGGGCAGCGGGCTCCGGAGAGTCGGAGATTCGCCGCTACCTACTCGAGAACGACTTGCTCGAGGCGATCGTCGCCCTGCCGACCGACATGTTCTACAACACCGGCATCGCCACCTACATCTGGGTCATCGACAACGACAAGCGCCCCGAGCGCCGCGGCACCGTGCAACTCATCGACGGAACCGGCTTCTCGCAGAAGATGCGCAAATCGCTCGGCTCCAAGCGCAAAGAACTCGGCACTGAAGATATCGCCCGCATCGTTCAGCTCTACGGCGGCGCAGACCAATCAGATGTCTCCAAGACCTTCAAGAACGACGACTTCGGCTATCGCACGATCACCGTCGAGCGCCCGCTGCGCCTGAACTGGGCGCTCACGCCCGAGCGTCTCGAAGTCGCGTTGGCCTCCAAGCCTCTAGCCAAGCTCACCGACTCCGAACGCACTTCTCTCGCCGGTCGAGTAGCGAGGAACGATCGTATCGAGACGCCTATGTACGACCTCAAAGCATTCACCAAACAGCTGAAGCATCTGCTCGAATCCGCAAACGTCACCCTTACCGCCCCTCAACTCAAGGCCTTCATCGCCGGGCTCTCCGAGCGCGACGAAAACGCCCCAATCGTGACCGATACCAAGGGCAACACCCTGCCTGACACGGATGCCCGCGATACCGAGAACGTGCCGCTCAGCGAAGACATCCACACATACTTCGCCCGCGAGGTCCTGCCCCATGTTCCAGACGCCTGGATCGACGAATCGAGAACCAAAACCGGCTACGAGATCCCCTTCACCCGCCACTTCTACAAGTACGTGCCCCCGAGACCCCTCGAAGAAATCGACGCCGACCTCAACAAACTCATCCGCGAAATCACGGAGCTGCTGAACGAGGTGGAGGCATGAGATTGAAAGCGTACTTGAGCTACCACGAATCGCAGATCGAATGGGTGAGCGAACTGCCCTCCGAGTGGTACGAGCAGCCATTTTTCGCGGCAGTACGCGAACGTAAGGCCAAAAACTTCGGGCTAAAGGAGGAAAACCTACTTTCGCTTAGTTACGGACAAATTATTCGTAAAGATATCTCTTTGAATGATGGTCTTCTCCCGGAGTCGTTTGAGACATACCAAGTTGTTCGGCCCGCAGACATCGTCTTTAGATTTACGGACCTTCAGAATGACAAGCGAAGCTTGCGATCGGCGCTCGTGGAAGAGCGAGGAATCATTACGTCGGCGTATTTGTCGGTGACCCCCGTTCGTCACGACGCTCGATATTTCGCTTATCTCATGCGTTCCTATGACAACCAAAAAGTCTTCTATTCGATGGGGGGCGGTCTCCGGCAGTCCCTGAAGTTCGACGACGTGAAACATCTACGGATCATCACGCCTCCGGATGAGGAGCAGAAGCGGATCGCAGACTACCTGGATGCGCAGACTGCGAAGATCGACTTGTTGATCGAGAAGCAGAGGCGGCTGATCGAGACGTTGGCGGAGCGGAGGCAGGCGGTCATAAACCACGCTGTCACCAAGGGCCTCGACCCGAACCTGCCAGTAAAAGACTCGGGAGTGGAATGGATGGGAGTGATTCCCGCCGCCTGGACTCTAACGCGAGTGCGTTACGTCGCGAGCATCCTTGGCGGATTTGCTCCAGAACACGCTCTTCCCGACAAACATGGCAAGTTCCCATACTTTCGGGTTGCTGACTTGAACGGGGCTGGGATCGACTATTCCATTTCCAGTTCAACGGAGCTTATCAACGACAAGAATTTGGTGGCACAAGTTGGAACGGTCCTTTTTCCTAAGCGTGGCGGAGCAATTTTCACCAACAAGGTGACGATTATGTCAGTCTGCGGAGCATTCGACACAAATCTGATGGGGGTTGTCCTGAACGACGACAAAGTTGACCCGCTTTTTTTTGCGCACTGGTTGAAAAGCCGGTCACTCGGGGAACTCGCTGATACGTCCACTCTGCCGCAGATCAACAACAAGCACATCTACCCTTTGCGGATAGGCCTCCCAAACCTATCCGAGCAGCGAAAAGTATCGAAATATATCGCCCTTCAAACCGCTCGGATGGATGCGCTCTCGGGGAAGGCGCGCGAGATGATCGACGTTCTCAAGGAGCGGCGGCAGGCGCTGATCAGCGCGGCAGTGACGGGGAAGATCGATGTGAGGGGCCTGCGCTGATGGACAAGCACAACGAGTACTGGTTCGAAGACGAGCTGGCGTCGCACCTGGCGGCGAACGGGTGGGAGTACTCGAAAGACGACACCGGTTACGACCGGGCGCTCGCGCTCTTTCCGGCAGACGTCTTCGGGTGGTTGGGCGACACTCAGGGTGACGCGCTTGCCCAGCGCGTGAAGGTATCCGATACCCCCTCCGTGCAGGAGAAGGCCGAGCAACAGCTGTTGACCCGGTTGACGCAGCTGCTCGACAAGCCGTTCGAGCAGGGCGGCGGCACTTTGAACGTGTTGCGCCACGGGTTCAAAGACATCGCTACGCAGTTCGACATGTGCCAGTTTCGCCCCGCGCAGAACCTGAACCCGGTGACGCTCGAGCGGTACAGCAAGGTGCGGCTGAGGGTGATGCGGCAGGTGCACTACTCCACTTCGAATGAGAGCAACATCGACCTGGTGTTCTTCGTCAACGGGCTGCCGGTGGCGACGATGGAGCTCAAGACCGACTTCACGCAGTCGGTCGAAGACGCGAAGATCCAGTACAAGAAGACCCGCACACCGCGAGACCCGGTGACGAAGAAGGTCGAGCCGCTGCTCGGGTTTGGCAGTCGTGCGCTCGTGCACTTTGCGGTCTCGAACTCTGAGGTGTGGATGACGACTCGCCTCGACGGCGACAACACCCACTTTCTGCCGTTCAACATGGGCAATGACGGGGGCAAGGGCAACCCGCCGAACCCCGACGGGTCGCCAACTTCGTACCTGTGGGAGCGGGTGCTGCAGCGTGATGCGTGGCTCGAGATCATCGGCAAGTTTCTGCACGCGAGCTCGTGGAAGGAGACGGATGCCGTCACCGGCGAGGTCACGGTGCGGCAGTCGTTGCTGTTCCCGCGTTTTCATCAGTGGGAGTCGGTCACGGCGCTTGTGAAGTCGGCTCGCACTGAGGGCCCGGGCAATCGGTACCTGATTCAGCACAGCGCCGGCTCGGGCAAAACGAACTCGATCGCCTGGACAGCCCATCAGCTCAGCTCTCTGCACAACGACGCGGGAACGAAGGTCTTCGATTCGGTGATCGTCGTCACCGACCGCACGGTGCTCGACGACCAACTGCAGGATGCGATCTACCAGATCGACCACAAGTCTGGCGTTGTCGTGCCGATCACCAAAGGCGGCTCCGACTCGAAGTCGTCGGCCTTGACCAAGGCGCTGACCGATCGGGCGCAGATCATCATCGTCACGATTCAGACGTTTCCTTTCGCACTCAAGGCGATCCGAACATCCGGTGCCCTCGTCGGCCGTAGCTTTGCGATCATCGCCGACGAAGCGCACTCCTCTCAGACGGGCAACACCTCAGCGAAGCTCAGGCATGTTCTCTCCCCCGACGAGCTCGCCTCGCTCGAAGACGGTGGCGAGTTCGACGTCGAAGCGCTGCTTGCGGCCGAGATGGAAGAAAAGGCGACCGCGGCGAACATCAGCTTCTTCGCCTACACCGCGACCCCGAAAGCCAAGACGCTGGAGCTGTTCGGGCGTATTGGTGAAGACGGGCTGCCGCATCCGTTTCACGTGTACACGATGCAGCAGGCGATCGAAGAGGGCTTCATACTCGACGTGCTGCAGAACTACACGCCCTACAAACTCGCGTTCAAACTGAGGCACAACGGGGTGGAATACGACAGCGCCGACCCGTTGGTGAACAAGACGAAGGCCGCCAAAGACCTGATGCGGTGGGTGCGCCTGCACCCCTACAACATCTCGCAGAGGGTCGCGGTGATCGTGGAGCATTTTCGCGACAACGTGGGCTGGCGGCTCAACGGCCAGGCGAAGGCGATGGTTGTCACCGGTAGCCGCATCGAGGCCGTGCGGTACAAGCGCGCTTTCGATAAGTATGTGAGTGAGCAGGGGTACACGGGACTGGCGGCGCTCGTCGCATTCTCGGGTGAGGTGACAGATGAGGAGGCCCGTGAAGAATCGGTCACTGAGATAACGCTGAACCCCGGGCTGAAAGGGCGCAGCCTACCGAAGGCGTTCTCCACCAATGACTACCAGGTGATGTTGGTCGCCAACAAGTTTCAGACCGGATTCGATCAGCCACTGCTGGTGGCGATGTATGTCGACAAGAAGCTCTCTGGGGTCACAGCGGTTCAGACTCTGTCGCGGCTGAATCGCACGGCGACAGGCAAAGACCAGACCTATGTGCTCGACTTCGTGAACGACCCTGCCGAGATTCTCGCCGCGTTCCAGCAGTACTACCGCTCAGCAGCGCTCGCCGAGGTCTCTGACCCGAACGTCATCCACGAACTGCAGAACAAGCTCGATCAGGCTCTGATCTACGAAGAATCCGAAGTGGATGGCGCGGCGAAAGCGTGGGTCTACGACGAGGGCAATGGGGCACTCACGAAGTGGCTGACACCCGCCAAGCAGCGGTTCGCAGGCCAGTACGCCGATGCTCTCAAAGCGGGGGACGCTGCGCGGGTGGAGGAACTGGTGCTTTTTCGCAGTGACGTGAGCAGCTTCATCCGTGCCTACGATTTTCTGTCGCAACTCATCAACTATCACGACACCGGTTTGGAGAAGCGTTCGATCTTCTATCGTCTACTCGCACCGCTCATTACGAGCACGGAGAAGGACCGGCCGATCGATCTGACCGGGGTGAACCTCAGCCACTACAGCCTGCGCGCTGAGGAGGTCGAAGATCTTCAGTACAGCGATGAGGCCGAGCTGCTCAAGCCCTTTACCGCGGTCGGGTCGGGCACGGCGAAAGACCCCGAGTTCGTGCGACTGCGGGAACTCATCGACAAGATGAACACCCTCTTCGAGGGCGACGGTCTCACCGACAACGACATGGTCGGGTTTACCGGATATGTTGGTGGAAAGTTTGACGAGAACGAACGACTCCGACACCAGGCTAAGGCCAACACCTTCGAGCAGTTCATGGGTAGCCCTGACTTGGGGAACGCCTTTCAAGAAGCCGTGATCGAATCTGACGAGAATTTCCGGTCGATGAGCGAGCAGGTGCTCGGGAGTAAATCAATTCAAAAAGCCATACTCGACTTGCTTGCTCGCGAGTTCTACGACCGTCATCGCCGGGGCGACGCAGCATGACTCAGGCCCGGGTGCGGGGTTGCGACCAACCAGAGCTGTCTGATTCCGTAGAGCTTCTCCGTCTGCAGATGCAAGCCAGCCGCCAGTAGGCTAAAGTGAGTAGGTTGCCTTCGGGCGATTCACCACCACCACCGCCGGGATACGCCCTGTAGTGGGAGCGCCGCCTTCGGGCGGCACGAAAGAGAAGAGAAGAAATGGCACCGAAAAAGAAGGTCACAGGTCTGATCAAGCTTCAGATCAAGGCCGGCGCCGCCAACCCCGCACCGCCCATCGGGCCTGCGCTGGGACAGCACGGCGTGAACATCATGGAGTTCTGCAAGGCATACAATGCAGCGACTGAAGACCAGCGCGGCAACGTCATTCCGGTTGAGATCACCGTGTACGAAGACCGTTCGTTCACGTTCATCCTGAAGACCCCGCCCGCCGCAGAGCTCATCAAGAAGGCCGCCGGCGTCGCCAAGGGTTCGGGAACCCCGCACACCGTCAAGGTCGCGAAGCTCACCAAAGAGCAGGTTCGGGAGATCGCCCAGATCAAGCTGGCCGACCTCAACGCCAACGATCTCGACGCTGCGTCGTTGATCATTGCAGGAACCGCCCGCTCCATGGGCATCACGGTCGAGGCGTAGGAGGCTCTCATGGCACAGAAATCAAAGGCTTACCGCGCTGCCGCTTCGAAGATCGAAGAAGGCAAGCTCTACACCGCCGCCGAAGCCGTCGTTCTTGCAAAAGAGACCGGCTCGGCCAAGTTCGACAGCACCGTTGAGGTCGCCCTCAAGCTCGGCGTCGACCCCCGCAAGGCAGACCAGATGGTCCGCGGCACCGTGATTCTTCCTCACGGCACCGGTAAGACCGCCCGCGTCATCGTCTTCGCAACGGGCCCCGCGGCCGAAGCAGCAATTGCTGCCGGTGCTGACGAGGTTGGTGGCGACGAGCTGATCGAGAAGGTGGCCGCTGGCTACACCTCGTTCGACTCCGCTGTCTCGACCCCGGAGCTCATGGGCAAGGTCGGTCGTCTCGGAAAGGTACTCGGCCCGCGTGGCCTCATGCCGAACCCGAAGACCGGCACCGTGACCCCCGACGTGGCGAAGGCTGTCACCGAGATCAAGGGTGGAAAGATCGAGTTCCGCGTCGACAAGCACTCCAACGTGCACTTCGTCGCCGGCAAGGTCAGCTTCACGCCCGACCAGCTCCGCGAGAACGTCGGCGCTGCGCTCGACGAGATCGTTCGCCAGAAGCCGTCCTCCTCGAAGGGCCGTTACATCACCAAGGGCACCGTTTCGACGACCTTCGGTCCTGGCATCCCGGTCGATGTGAACGCACTCGCGTAGTCACAACCACTAGAAAAGGGGTCCGCTTCGGCGGGCCCCTATTTTTGTCTAGGCTGAGAGAGTGCCCCTCGTCATACGCACGGCAGATGCAGCCGACTCTGCCCGCCTCGCGCTCATTGCTTCCGCCACCTTCGCGTTCGCGTGCCCACCGCACACCTCGGCGGCGGGCATCCAGCAGTTCATCTCGTCGACACTGTCTGAAGCCCGGTTCGACGAGTATCTTGCAGACGGCCAACGGATGCTCTTCCTGGCCGAATTCGATGGCTTGCCGGTCGGCTACACCATGGTCGTCATGGGCGAGCCATCAGACCCCGATGTGGCTCGTGCCCTCACAACGAGGCCTACCGCAGAACTCAGCAAGTGTTACGTCCTGCCGGGGCATCATGGGCGCGGAGTTGCCCACCGGCTCATGGAGCTGTCGGTGCAATCGGCTCTGGAAAAGGGCGCTGCGGCCATCTGGCTCGGAGTCAACAATGAGAATGCCAGGGCGAATCGGTTCTATGAGAAGAGTGGTTTCGTCACTGTCGGCGCCAAGTCTTTTCTGGTGGGCGAGGAAATCGAGCACGACTTTGTGCGCGAGCGCCTGCTCTGAGTGTTCTCAGACCTGTTCGGCGACGCTGATGACGAGCTTGCCGCGCGTGTGTCCCTCTTCGATTCGCCTGTGCGCGTCGGCCGCGTGATCGAGGGTGAAGATCTCGTCGACGTGTACGTGGACATCGCCGGAGTTGATGAGCCGGGCGATCACCGTCAAGGTCGAGGCGTCAGGGGAGACTTTGTACGTGGTTGCGCGGAGGCCCAGAGTACGGGCGTCCTCGATGAGGCCCGGCCAACTCCCGCTTGGGGCGTTGACGAGCAGGCCACCGGGGCGAAGGGTCTGCAGGGCACGTGTACCGGTGTTGTCGATCGTGTTGCCGATCAGGTCGATCACCACATCGACATTCGACACTTCGTGTTCGAATCGGGTCGAGGCATAGTCGATGACCTCTGCGGCGCCGAGCTCGTGCAGCCAGCTCGAGTTGCGTGACGACGACGTGGCGATGACGTAGGCGCCGAAATACGCGGCGAACTGCACCGCGAAATGGCCGACGCCGCCGGAACCGGCGAGGATGAGCATCCGCTGGCCTTCGTGCGCCTTGGCAACGTCGACGACCATTCCCCAGGCCGTCAGCGCGGCGACAGGAACTGCCGCTGCCTCGACGAGCGACAGACGGGCCGGCTTCTTGCAGAGTTGCATACTCGGGGCCGAGACGTATTCCGCGTAGGCGCCGAGGCCGCGTGGGGCGCTCAGCATTCCGTAGACCTCGTCACCCGGTTTCAGTGGGTGGCTTTCATAGGGCGTCTCAATGACGACGCCGCTGAAATCCTGACCGAGAACGTACGGGTAGCTCGCAATCGCTGCCGAGGCTCCCTTGCCTGCACGTGTCTTCGCGTCGATCGGGTTGACTCCGGCAGCCGCGACCTTGACGAGCACTTCCGCGCTGATGCGAACAGGAAGAGCGATCTCTGCTGTGTGAAGGACCTCGGGAGAACCCGTCGAATCGATCACCGCGGCCTTCATTGTGGTCGGGAGGGGGCCGGGGTGATCGAAATCTGCTTGTGGATTGGACAAGGGGCTCACTCCGGTCGTTTGCTGCGTCATCGGTAACCTTCCATGTGGTGCGATCAACACCGCTGGTGATCGCTAGGTATCGAATGTGCGGGTGGCCCACCAGTGGGGGGCACGACCTAAGTAAACCTTTCTATTGATACGACGATGTTACGAGGGTGTCACCTTGTTGCTAACAAACCCGTTTTGCCGCTCGGGGGGCGGCGCTGAAGGTCACTCTGGGCGCCGGCTGGAGCGTGAAGTTCGGCGGGGCAGACTGAGCGCACCGGCGACGACGAGCATGGCACCGACGGCGATGAGTGGCCAGAGTGCGGCCACGTCGAGCCCGGTGTGGGCCAGTTGCGGAGTGCTGGCGGTGGCTCCGGATGATGAGCTCGAGTTCGAGCCGCCTGTCGTGCCAGATCCACCGGTTGGAGTGCTGGTGGAGGTTGGTGTCGGCGTGGGGGTCGGGGTCGGCGTCGGCGAATTGACGATCAGCGCGAAATCCTGTGTGGCGTTGGGACGAATCGCGTTTGCTGCCACGATCTGATTCGGGAAGCTTCCGTTCGTCGTGGGCGTCCCCGAGATGGTTGCGGTTGCCGAATCGAAGGCAAGGCCGCCGGGAAGTGGATTGATCAACGTGAAGGCAGGAGCGGGAGATCCGATGGCGGTGAATGTGAAGCTGAATGGTACGCCGACCGTCGCCGCCGGTGGTGGCCCCGAGGTGATGATCGGGGCGAAATTGGGCGTACCGGCGACGAGCCGTGAGACGGTGTCGTCACCCTCATTCGCTGCGAAGACATTCGTGAACTGGGTTGAGTCTGCAACGATTCCGCGGGGCCCAGTGCCAGATGCCAACGGGAGCTGCTGCGAGTTTGCCGGGCTGCGGCCATCGAGTTGTGTGACGACGTTGTCGGTGTTGCCAGAAACGAAGACGCTGTGCGTTGACTGGTCGACGGTGAGGCCGGTCGGACCGGCGGGAATCCCGATCGACTCGAGCGTTCCGGCCGGGTCGGCCGCATCGAACCAGCTCAGCTTCGAGACGATGAGGTTGGTGACGAACACCCGATGGGTGCTGTTGTCGACGGCGATGGCCCCCGGCACAGTGAATCCCCCGATCGTGGTGGCTACTGGAGCCGCAACCGACCCGTCGAACATCGACACCGAAGAACCGAAAGCATTGCCGACGTAGACCTTGTGGGATATCTGATCCACCGCGATGGCGCGAGGTGTGGCCCCGACACTCACGGTAGCGATCACGGTCGGTGCAGGCGCCCGGCCATCCAATATTGAAACTGTCCCGGCGCCCGAGTTGGTGACGAATACCCGCCCGGACGTTGCGTCGACCGCAATTCCATCCGGGGCTAGGCCAACCGCGGCGCTGGTGATAACGGGGATATTGATGGTTCCGTCGTAGATGTAGATTGCCGCAGTGTCTTGTCTCACCGCGAATACTCGGCCAGAAACCGGGTCGACGGCGATACCTCTGAGTGCACTTCCTGGACCGGCGATCGTGACTGGGTTAGCTATAGGCGTTGCCGCATGCCCGTCGAATCTGGAGACCGAACCCTGGGCGGAGTTCACGACAAAGACCGCGCCAGTCGAGGAGTTGTACGCCATACTTTGCGGATGGCTGCCGACCGCGATCGGTGCGATCGCCGCATGCGCAGCCGAGGCAGCGCCGAAGAGCACGAGACCCAAGGCTCCGATGCCGAGAACGGAGGCCGTCAGGGCACGGAAGGTGAAGGAAGATCGGGAATGGCGCATGAGAGTGAGGGTATCTCAGCTCATGATCGTTGTGCAAGCCTCGACTTCAAGGCGGCCGGTCTCGCCTGTACGGCCTGCCAATCGCGCAGAAAAACGTGCCTAATGTGCCGCAACCTGCAGCGGCGGCAGGTGGGTCGAACCCGAGCGGAGCTGGCTGAGGTGACGTGCGTGGGCATCGAGCCGATCATCCTCGTCGGTGACGGGCACCCACGGCCGCACTGCGGTGGTGTGCCCCGAGTCGTCGAGCGCCGCCATGATCGTGAGGCAGTGGGTGGTGAGCTGGAACTCGCGCTCCCTCGGGTCACGCGAGCGCACGTGGGTGCTGATGTGCATGGCCGAGTGCCCGGTGTGCACCAGGCGCGCCTCGACTTCGACGAGATGGCCGATGGGGATGGGCCGGTAGAACCGGATCCCACCCGAGTACACGGTGATCGCGTCGAGCCCGCTCCAGGTGGAGGCGCAGGCGAGGGCAGCCTCGTCGATCCACCGCATGACCGTGCCACCGTGGGTCTTGCCGCCCCAGTTCACGTCGGTCGGGGCCGCGAAGAACCGCAGTGTCACGATCTCGGCAGTGCCCTCCGACGAGTAGACCTGTCCCTTCATGGCCTCTTCGATGCGCGCCCGGATGTCGATGCGGTTCACGGCATCGTTGTAGAGGCTGGCGTCTTCGTCGGTCTGGGGAACCCAGGGTTCAACCGGGGTCGGCCGGGCATCCGCGCCCATGGCGACGAAGATCACCATGCAGTCGCTGGAGGTGACGTACCGGCCTATCTTCGGGTCTGCCGAGGTGACGTTGACCCTGATGTGCATGCTCGACCGGCCGGTGTAGACCAGCTTCGCCCGCACCTCGACCAGGTTGCCGGAGTCGATGGGGGCGACGAAGCTCACGCTGCCGACGTAGGCCGTGACGCAGTAGGTCGCGCTCCAGCCGACGGCACAGGCATAGGCGGCCTTGTCGATCCATTCGAGCACCCGCCCGGCGTGCACCTTGCCTCCGATGCTGGCGACGTCGTTGGGCGAGGCGAGAAAGCGGAGCGTGACTTCGGGGGCGCCGTGCATCATGACTGGCTCTTCCTGGTGATCTCGTGCTCAGGGTCGTGGCGCTCGAGAAACTCGAACACCTCTGTGCTGTCGACACCCGGGAACGAGCCGGTCGGCATGGCGGCGAGCAGGCTCGAGTTCAGCCGGGCGCTCGGCCACGACTTGCTCTGCCATTTTCTCGACAGACCTGTGGAGGGCTGCCGGCAGCAGGTCGGGTCTGGGCAGGTCGAGGCGAATCGGGTGTCGGTGTCGCGGCCCCGGAACCAGCGCGCGTCGGCGAACGGAGTGCCCACGCTGATCGAGAAGTGCCCACGCGAGGTGGTCTGGATGCGTGAGGTGCACCAGTAGGTACCCGTCGGTTTGTCGGTGTACTGGTGGTAGGGGCTGAACCGGTCCTCGGCGTCGAACACCTGCCGGGCACTCCAGTACCGGCAGACGATCTGGCCCTCGACCGACCCGAGCGCATCGGTCGGGAAGACGACATCGTCATTCTCGTACGCCTTCACAACAGACCCGGTCTCGTGCACCTTGAGGAAGTGCACAGGGATGCCGAGGTGCTGTGTGGCCAGGTTGGTGAAGCGGTGCGCGGCGGTCTCGTAGTTGACGCTGAACGCGTCGCGCAGGTCTTCGACCGAGAGCTCGCGCTGGGACTTGGCGCGCTGCAGGAACTCGACGGCGGTGTGTTCGGGGATGAGTAGGGCGCCTGCGAGGTAGTTCGTCTCGACACGCTGGCGGAGGAAGTCCCCGTAGCCGGTGGGTTCCTCGTGCCCCAGAACGTGGCTGGCCAGGGCCTGAAGCAGCACGGTGCGCGGGTCGGCGTCGGGGCTCTGCGCACGGGGCACGTAGATGCGGCCGTTCGCCAGGTCGGTGATCGACCGGGTCGACCCCGGCAGATCGGCGACGTAGTGCAGCGTGAAGCCGAGGTGTGAAGCAAGATCGGATGCGACGCGTTGCGAGAGCGGGCCGCCCAGGTGACCCACGGCCTCGAGCAGCTTCTGCGCCGTCGTCTCGAGTTCGGCGAAGTAGTTGTTGCGCTTACGCATCTGTGCGCGCAACTCGGTGTTGGCGCGGCGGGCTTCTTCGGGGGTCGCGATGCGCTCGCCGTGCATCCGCTCGAGTTCGTGGTGCAACCCGAGAATGGTCTCGATCGCCTCGTCGCTGAGGGTCTTGCGAGCGGGTACGGGAGGCAGGCCGAGGGAGGCGTAGAGCTGACCGCGCTGGATGCGTTCGAGCGCGATCTCGAGGGCAGCGCGACGGCTGGGGGGCTCGGCGTTGAGGAGCTGCTCGACCGTGACGTCGAGGGCCGTGGCGAAGCGCTGCATGTCGCCGAGCTTCAGTTCGCGTTTGCCGTTCTCGACGACGGAGACCTGCGAGGCCGCCCGGCCGACGGCGGTACCGAGGGCGTCGAGGGTCATTCCCTTGTCGGAGCGCAGCTGGCGGATCCGTCGGCCGACGGTGAGTGAATCGAGCATGATTTCATCATGGCCGCGGCACCGAGCCGGTGGCGCGAACTCGTCCCGCCGGCATCGCACGTTCTTTCGCAAATCGAAAGAAGTGCCATTCTTCTGCCCAGAGCGGGCCCCCAGGCGGATCGACTTTCCCGAAGGCGCGCGAAAGTCGCTCTTTTCTCGCACATTCGGGCAACTCGATCGGGCTCAGCGGCGCTGCATGAGTCCGAGCAACTGGTCGGCCAGGCGCACGAGCTGGGCGATCTCGTTGTCGTCGCGGTCGATCCAGCGGCACTCCGGCTCGGCTGAAAGAGGCACGAATTCCGCGTGCTGCTCCCAGACCAGGAGAGTGCGTTCTGCACCCAGCACGTACTGCTGCCACCAGATCTGCCGGAGGTAGTGTCGGGGAATCGACTTCCACGCCTTGTTCGTCGTCTTGATTTCGGCGAGTTCGGTATCGCCCGCTGCGGTCACGGCGATGCCGTCGGGTGTTGCGAGATGCAGCGGCCTGCCGTGCGCATGGAAGAGCACCGTGCTCGGCACGATGCCGTGCTCGCGCTGCACCCACGCCGCGATGTGCGGCTCGCGGTCCTTGCCGTGGTCGGTGTAGGCGTTGCCGCCGAAATTGTGGCCGTTCAGCTTGTCGTAGGCTGCGTTCTCGACCGAGCGCTGGGTGGTGAGCCTCGCGGCGTCGGTGGCGGTCACCCCGCGCGAACGGGCCCTGATCCACGCCACCCGGTCGGTCGAATCGGCGACGACGCGCGAGAGGTGGGCCGGCACGAATGCCACGGCAGGCACCAGCTCGTCTTCTTCCCAAGGAAAGGTCAAAGTCAAGGCCGTCGTCACGATTCCATTCTCTCGCTGTGAGGGTGGAACACTTGACCAGACACGGTCGGCCTCGCTCGGCAACGGTGGGCGAATAGCCACTTGGCGGCGTGTCGAAATCCTCACGGGCACGGTGGTTTCGATACGCGCGGCTGGGCCGTGCTACTCAACCCGCGGTCATTCCGCACAGATTCGAAGGAACATCATGCGTATTGCAGTGACCGGCGGTTCAGGCAAACTCGGCAGAACAGTGGTCGACTCCCTGCGAGAGGCAGGCCACGAGGTGTTCAACCTCGACGTTGCCGGCCCCCGCGAGAGCACGATCCGCGTCGACTTCACGAACTACGGTGAGACCCTCGACGCACTCCTGGGCGTGAACGACAGGCACGACGGTGTGGATGCCCTGGTTCACCTTGCCGCAATACCGGCGCCGGGCATCCATTCTGATGTCGCGACGTTCGACAACAACATGCTCTCGACGTTCCATGTGTTGCACGCGGCCAGGCGCGCAGGAATCACGAACATCGTGACGGCGTCGAGCGAGACCGTGCTCGGACTGCCGTTCGATGCCCCGCCGCCCTACATTCCTGTGGACGAGGAGTACCCGGCACGCCCCGAGTCGGTGTACTCGCTCACGAAGCACCTCGAAGAACAGCTCGCGATCGAGCTGACACGCTGGAGCCCGGAACTCAAGATCGTCGCCCTGCGGTTCTCGAACGTCATGTACGAGGAGGATTATGCCGAGTTCCCGTCATTCGATGCCGACGCGCGCCTGCGCAAATGGAATCTGTGGGGGTACATCGACTCGCGCGACGGCGCCCAGGCGGTGCTCAAAGCGCTGGAGTTCGAGGGCACCGGCTTCGAGCGGTTCATCATCGCTGCAGCCGACACCGTCATGAGCCGGAGCAACAGCGAGCTCGTGGCGGAGGTGTTCCCCGACACTCCCGTGCGCGGCGAACTCGGCGAGAACACCACGCTGCTGTCGATCGACAAGGCTCGCAGGGTGCTGGGGTACGCACCGCAGCACTCGTGGAGAGACGCTCGCTCCTAGGACAGCCGCAGAAAATCGATCAATCGTCGGCCCTCGGTGAAACCTCCGCGCTAGGCGGCTCGGTTTGGCTGTGGGCCGACGATTGATCGATTCGGGCGTCGGGTTGAGGGGCGGGCGGTGTCAAGCCTCGCGCACCGTGCCGCCCTTGATGTGCAGTCGGCGCTCGGCGCGCCGTGCGACCGCTGTGTCGTGCGTCACGATGATGAGCGTGAGCCCCTTCTCGCGCCAGAAGCCCTCGAGCAACTGCATGATCTCGTCGCGGGTCTCCTCATCGAGGGCGCCGGTCGGCTCGTCGGCGAGCAGCACATCGGGCGACTTCACCAGGGCCCGCGCGATGGCCACCCGCTGCTGCTGCCCACCCGAGAGCTCGGCCGGTCGGTGGGTCAACCGGTCGCCGAGGCCCACGGAGGCCAGGGCATCCTGAGCCTTGGCGCGCCGCTCAGAGCCCGGCATGCCCAGCGGTGCCAGCGCGGTTTCGACGTTCTCCTGCGCCGTCAGGGTCGGGATCAGGTTGAAGCTCTGGAAGACGAAGCCGATCTCCCGCGCGCGAATCCCGGCCAGGGCGTTGTCGCCGAGTTTCGAGAGCGTCGAACCCCCCAGCTGCACTTCGCCGGAGCTCGGCCGGTCGAGCGCGCCCAGCATTTGCAGCAGAGTCGATTTGCCGCCCCCGGTCGGCCCCTGCACGGCGACCATCTGGCCGTCGGGAATGCTGAGCGTCACGTCGTTCAGCGCGACAACGGTTCGCTTGCCCTGGCTGTAGCTCTTCGAGACGTTCGTCAATTCGTATATGGATGATCTCCAGAAGTCGGTGTGAGGGATGAGTGAATCGACAGAGGCGCGGGCGCGGGCACACTGCTACGCGACTGAGCGAAGTGCCTCAGCCGGGCGCAGGCGAGCCGCCCGCCAGCCTCCGATGGCCCCGGCGAGGAGGCCACCGACGATAGCCAGCCCCACGGCGATCAGCACGATCTCGATGGTGAACGGTGCGTGGAGCGCAACCGTCGAGGTGGCCTGATTGGCCGCCGCACCGAAACCGCCGCCGGCAGCACGCTGGCCGAAACCGCCGCCGCCCTCGCCTGTCGCCCCGCCACCCGTCGCGGCAGACCCTGCCGCGCCGGCTGCACGCCGTGCTGCCCCGCCAAGCCCACCACCCGTGCTGGCGGAGCCGGTCAAGGTGGGGGAGATGGCGTTCACGATCGCGATGCCAGCGATTCCGACGATGACGCCGATGACCCCGCCGGTGAGGCCCTGCACCATTGACTCACCGGCGACCTGGCGCACGATGCGCCCGTTGCTCCAGCCGATGGCCTTGAGGGTGCCGAATTCACGCGTTCTGCGGGTCACCCCCGAGATCGTGAACAAGATGGCGATCAGGAAGGCCGCGGCGAGCACGAGGACCGACAGCCAGGTGCCCAGGCTGCTCACCAACGATGAAGCGGTCGACAGGGAGCCGGAGACGGTCGAGGCGAGATCGGCCTGGGTGTTCACCGTCGCCGTGGGCAGGGCCGCCTTGAGATCGGCCGCGAGCTGGTCGACACCGCTGGAGGAGGCGGCCTGCACGTAGATCGTGCTGAGTTTGCCGGTGTTGCTCGACAGCGACTGGGCGACATCCAGGGGGACGTAGACGTTCGCGGCGGTCGTCGAATCGGTACCGGTGGACGAGACTGTTCCGACGATCTGGAACGCGGTGCCGCCGATCGTGATGGTGCCTCCGACGGCAAGCGACGCACTGGTGGCGTAGCTGCTGTCGAGAACGGCGACATCGGTGCCCGCATCGGTCGGCGCCAATACGCGCCCGGTCGCAACGGCAACCGAGGAGAGGGGCCCCACTGAATCGCCGGCCGAGTCGACGCCGAGCACGCTGAACCTGTTGAGGTTGAAGGCGCTGCCGCCCGCGCCGTCTGCGCCGCCGGTGGGTGGAGCCGCGTCGGTTGTTCCGCCCGGCGTGCGGTTGCCGCCGGTGGCACCCGCCTGGCGATCGGGTACCTGCCCGCTGAAAATGATGTTCTCGAGTGACAGGGTGCCCGTCGAGGCAGCAACTCCGCTGACTCCCTTCACCGTGGCCAGTTGGCCGGCATCGAAGACCGTCTGGGTCGGAGTGCTGACCAGCCGTGACTGGCTGAGGTTCGTCGTGCCACCAGAAGTGTCACCTGAGCCAGACCCGAAGGCGAAACCCTGCTGGCCACCGCCAGCGGCTCCCGCAGTCGGCGGGGTCGCCGCCTGGCTGATCGTCACGTCGGTGCCGACCCCGTAGACGGAGGCGAGTACCGAGGCCTGTGCATTCTGCACGCCGGCAGAAATCGAGTTGACCAGAATGACCAGGCCGATCGCCAGGGCCATGCCGACGGCGATGATGATGGTCTGTCTGCGGCGGCCGAGTAATTCTCGCCGCAAGTAGGTACCGAACACGGGCGCTCCTAGTAGATCCAGCTGTCTCGGCCCAAAGCAGGCAGAGAGGGTGAGTCGAACAGCGAAAACCTAGGAGCGTGTCTTATCGAATTCCCAAGGAGAAGCTATGAATCAGCTGTGCCTGAGAGCTTGCTCAGAGAAATGGGCTGCGTCGATTCACAGACCACGCGTAGGCAGTTCATAGACTTGTCATAGAAAAGAACGATTACCTAGGGGCTGTGACCATAGACAACTCAAGGCTTCCCTCCAGTTCCTCGGCGAGCAGGCCGCGACTCTCGCGAGCCGACGGCTCGCCGGTGCGTGCACTCGTCGTCGACGACGAGCCCACCCTGACAGACCTGCTGTCGATGGCCCTGCGCTACGAGGGATGGGACGTCAAGACGGCCAGCGAGGGCCGCCAGGCCGTGACGCTGGCCCGCGAGTTCCGACCCGACGTCATCGTGCTCGACGTGATGCTCCCCGACATCGACGGCCTCCAGGTGCTGTCTCGCGTTCGCGGCGACGGGCAGGAGACCCCTGTTCTCTTCCTGACGGCCAAAGACTCGCTGGATGATCGGATCGCCGGCCTCACCGCGGGCGGCGACGACTACGTCACCAAACCGTTCAGCCTCGAAGAGCTGGTGGCGCGGCTTCGCGGACTGCTCCGCCGTTCGACCGTTCTCGTCACCGACGCCGTCGACCCGGAGGTCGTGGTGGGCGACCTCGTGCTGAATGAAGACAGCCACGAGGTCCACCGCTCGGGTGAGCCGATCGAACTCACCGCCACAGAGTTCGAGCTGCTGCGTTTCCTCATGCGAAACCCCCGCCGGGTGCTCAGCAAGGCCCAGATCCTCGACCGGGTCTGGAGCTACGACTTCGGTGGCCGCTCGAGCGTGGTCGAGATCTACATCTCGTATCTTCGCAAGAAGGTCGACGCCGGTCGCCCGCCGATGATCCACACCGTGCGCGGCGCCGGCTACATGCTGAAGACCGCGCCGTGACCCTGCGCCGCCGACTCGTTCTGAGCGTCGGCGCCCTGATCGTTCTTCTCGGGCTGGCCATCGGGCTGGTGAGCACGCTCACCCTCAATGGCGTGCTCGTGAACAAGCTCGACGAGCAGCTCCCTGGCGGCTCATCGAGCAGCGCGGGAGGGCCTCCGCCGGGCGGAACCTTCACCCTGCAACTCCGCGGCGGTGACCTCTCGACCTTTCTCGACCGACAGCCGCTTGGAACGGTCGGGGTGATCAGCTCCGGTGGCCAGGTGCTGTACTCCGGCACCGTGATCAGCTCCTCGAGCGCCACCTCCTTCGGAGGAACGGAGGTGGTTCCTCTCGCGACCGCTCGCGCCCTGCAGCTCGCCGCAGTGACTCCCGGGCAGAAACCGACCACTGTCGACCTCGGGACCGGGCTCGGCCAGTACCGCGTCATCTCGCTCGAGACGACCAATGGCTACACCGTCGTGCTCGGCCTCTCCCTGGCTCCCGTCCAGGCGACCGTCACGCAGCTCGCCATCACCACCGTTGTCGTCACCCTGGCCGGCCTCCTCATCGCGGTGCTGCTCGGCAGCCTCATCATCACTCTTGCCCTCCGCCCCCTGCAGCGGGTCGCCGACACGGCAGCCCACGTGGCAGAACTCCCGCTCGACCGTGGCGAGGTCGCCCTCGCCGTGCGCGTCCCCGAGCGAGACACCAACCCGAAGACCGAGGTCGGCCGGGTCGGCAACGCCCTGAACCGGATGCTCGAACACGTGTCGTCTGCGCTCACCGCGCGGCAGCAGTCCGAAGACAAGGTGAGGCAGTTCGTGGCCGACGCCAGCCACGAGCTGCGTACCCCTCTTGCATCGATCAGAGGGTACGCCGAGCTCACCCGGCGACAGGACGAAGCACTGCCCGCCGACGTGACGCACTCACTCAGCCGAATCGAGTCGGAAGCGACTCGGATGACCTCTCTCGTCGAAGACCTGTTGCTGCTCGCCAGGCTCGACTCGAGCCCGGATGTCGCGCATGACACTGTCGACCTGACGCTCACTCTCGTGGATGCCGTCAGCGATGCTCACGCGGCCGGGCGCGACCACGACTGGATCCTCGACCTGCCCGAAGAACCGGTCGAGGTCGAAGGAGATGCTGCACGTCTGTACCAGATCACCGCAAACCTGCTGGCGAACGCCCGCGTTCACACCCCAGCCGGCACGCATGTGACGGCTGGGCTCGAGGAGATCGTGGTCTCCGGGAAGAAGTTTGCCGTCATCAGCGTCGCCGACGACGGCCCCGGAATCGATCCTGCGGTCATGCCGACGCTCTTCGAGCGTTTCGTTCGCGGTGACGTGTCGCGCTCGCGGCATGCCGGCAGCACCGGCCTCGGCCTGGCGATCGTGTATGCGGTCGCGGAGGCGCACGGAGGCACTGTCACTGTTGAGAGCGTGCCGGGTAACACGGTGTTCCGGGTGATGTTGCCTCTGACCTATGCCGCCCCCACTGCAACAACGACCTGATGCATCCAGCGTGCGTGTCACCACACGGGCCGGATGATCGTCCCGACGGAACTCGATGACCATGCCGTTCACGCGCCAGAGGTAGAGAATGGTTCCGTGAGCTCCTCTCTGCACGCCATCACCCGACCGATCCTGCGCCAGCAGTGGCGCAACCTCACGTTCCTCCACTGGCGCATAGACAGCGCAGTCGCAGCGTCCCTCATGCCCCAGGGAATCGTTCCCGACGAATTCGACGGCAGTTCGTGGGTCGGGCTCGTGCCGTTCACGCTGAGAAACACGCAATTCGGCCCTTCCCCGGCCCTTCCGTTCTACGGAACGTTCCACGAGACCAATGTGCGTCTCTATGCCCGCGATGCAGAGGGGCGCAGGGGGGTCGTCTTTCTCTCGCTCGAGGCCGAGCGCCTCGCGGCAGTGATCGGTGCACGGGTGGCCTTCGGGCTGCCGTACATCTGGTCGCACATGCGCGTTCGCAAGACCGGGGGAACGATCGTCTACACCTCGCGCAGGCATTCGACGCCTCGGGGTGAGGTCGATTCTGCAGTGTCGGTGCGGCCGGGCGCGCGCATCGAGCATCCGGATGCCCTGGCCGACTTTCTCACCGCCCGCTGGGCGCTCTTCTCGAGGCACCTCGGCCGAACGCTCTACCTGCCGAACAACCACCAGCCGTGGCCGTTGCAGGAGGCGGAACTGCTCGACCTCTCCGACACGCTTCTCACCCGAGCAGGGCTCCCGGGTGTGACCAACAGGCCCCCCGACTCGGTGCTCTTCTCCACCGGAGTGGACGCGATCTTCGGCCGCCCCCAGCCCTTCGACGCCGGCGAGTTGCGCATGGGGGCAGCGACAGGCTAGTCTGATCGAAGCCAAAGACCGCTGGTCATCGGTGTGCGCAAATTCGTGAGAACGAACACGTGCGCTCCGGTCGAAGTTTCGCAGAAGCGAAGCCCGCGCAGGTGTTCGAAGTCAGTTTCTTCGGGTTGTGAGTGACCACGGTCATCCATTCCAGCTGAAATCCAAGCTCCGCACTCCTGTGCCGGAGCTTTTTTTGTTGTGTTACCGGGGCTGCCCAGCACAGTTTTTCAACGAAAACTATTTATCCAAGGAGCGCCATGGCGAACAAAGAAGCCACGGTTGCCGAACTCTCCGAACTTTTCGAGAGCTCGACCGCCGTTCTGCTTACTGAGTACCGCGGTCTCACTGTTGCGCAGCTGACAAAGCTGCGCCGTTCGATCAGTGAGCACGCCACCTACGCCGTGGTAAAGAACACGCTGACCAAGATCGCGGCCAACAAGGCCGGCATCACTTCGTTTGACGACGAACTGGTGGGTCCATCCGCTATCGCTTTCGTTCACGGTGACCCCGTGACCGTGGCAAAGGCTCTGCGCGACTTTGCCAAGGCAAACCCTCTTCTGAGCGTGAAGGGCGGTTACTTCGACGGTAACCCGCTGACCGCTGAAGAGGTCAACAAGCTCGCCGACCTCGAAAGCCGGGAGGTGTTGCTGGCGAAGTTCGCCGGTGCCGCCAAGGCTTCGCTGTTCGGTGTCGCCTATCTGTTCAACGCACCGCTCTCGAAGGCCGTTCGCACGGTCGAGGCGCTACGCGAGAAGCAGGAGTCCGGCAACTAGGTTGTGGCCCCGTGCATTCCCGCACGCGAGTCGCATCTGACCGTCGGTAGTAAACACAAACCAACACAAGGAGAAAAAAATGGCAAAGCTGTCACAAGACGAGCTCATCGATGCCTTCAAGGAGCTCACGCTCATTGAGCTCAGCGAGTTCGTGAAGAAGTTCGAAGAGGTCTTCGAGGTCACCGCTGCTGCTCCCGTGGCAGTCGCTGCTGCCGGTGGCGCTGCTGCGGCCGTCGAAGAGGTCGAAGAGAAGACGGCGTTCGACGTCATCCTCGAGGCCGCTGGCGAGAAGAAGATCCAGGTCATCAAGGAGGTGCGCGCTATCACCAGCCTCGGCCTCGGTGAGGCGAAGGCACTCGTTGATGGAGCACCCAAGCCTGTTCTCGAAGGCGTCAACAAGGAAGCTGCCGACAAGGCAGTCGCCCAGCTGCAGGCAGCCGGCGCGACGGTTACCCTCAAGTAACTCCGCTTCACAGCTCTCGCTCAAGGGGCGCCAGGTTGAAAATCCTGGCGCCCCTTTTGTTTTGCTGGATGAGAGCGCGATCATTTACTGTGTAGTATCCCAGATAACGATTCGGCAACGGGTCGGATAAATGCCGAAACGGGCTTGCCCCAAGCTCGCAAGGAGCTTAGTGTTTGTCACTGGAAGCGCTTGCTATTTCGATAACAACCGCAGTTCGCGTGCTTCCCAACCGTACTCAATGAGGAGGAAATCCATGAGACTCACCCGTGACAAACGAGTGATCATCCCTCTGGCAGGCTTGGCCGTTCTGGGTCTTGCGCTGACAGGCTGTACCGGTGACGCGCCGGCTTCGTCTGGCGGCACTGCCGCAGCAGGTTGCGAAGACTACGCAAGCTACGGCACCTTCACCGGTTCACCCACGGTGAGCATCTACTCGACGATCGTCGACGTCGAGGCAGATCAGCTGAACCAGTCCTGGGCCGATTTCGAGAAGTGCACCGGCATCACCATCAAGTACGAGGGCAGCCAGGAGTTCGAGACCCAGATCAACGTTCGCGCGCAGGGTGGCAACCCGCCCGACCTCGCGATCTTCCCGCAGCCGGGCCTGCTCGCCTCCATGGTGGCCGGGGGCTACCTCAAGGCCGCGCCCCAGTCCGTCTCTGACAACGTCGACAAGAACTGGTCCGCTGACTGGAAGAAGTACGGCACCGTTGGCGGCACCTTCTACGGCGCACCGCTGATGGCCAGCGTCAAGGGCTACATCTGGTACTCGCCGACGTTCTTCTCGAGCAATGGTTACACCATCCCGAAGACCCTCGACGAGCTGAACACCCTCACTGCGAAGATCGCGGCCGACGGCAAAGCCAAGCCGTGGTGCGCAGGTTTCGCATCGGGTGAAGCCAGCGGATGGCCGGGCACCGACTGGATCGAAGACGTCGTGCTTCGCCAGGCAGGCCCCGACGTCTACGACAAGTGGGTCACCAACGACGTCAAGTTCACCGACCCGCAGATCACGAAGGCATTCGACTACGTCGGCAACTTCCTGAAGAACCCGGCCTATGTGAACGCCGGCTTCGGCGACGTGACCAGCGTCAACTCGACGACCTTCCAGGACGCCGGTCTGCCGATCCTCCAGAGCCAGTGCGCAATGATGCACCAGGCTTCGTTCTACGAGGCACAGTGGCCCAAGGGTACGAAGGTCGCTGAAGACGGAGACGTCTACGGCTTCCTCATGCCTCCTGCTGCAGCAGGTGGAGCACAGGCTGTCACCGGTGGTGGCGAGCTCGTCGGCGCATTCAAGACGAGTGACCAGATCACCGCGGTGCAGACCTACCTCTCGAGCGCGCTGTGGGCAAACAACCGCGTCAAGCTCGGTGGTGTCATCAGCGCAAACAAGGGTCTCGACCCGGCCAACGCCCAGTCGCCGCTGGCTGTGCAGAGCATCAAGATCCTCCAGGACCCGAACACCACGTTCCGGTTCGACGCGTCTGACCTGATGCCCGCTGCCGTCGGCTCGAACTCCTTCTGGAAGGGCATTGTCAACTGGATCAACGGTGACAGCACCCAGACGGTGACCGACTTCATCCAGTCGACCTGGCCGACGAAGTAGCACCTCACTAACCAGTGCACACGAGATTGCTGCGCGGTACCCGAAGTGGTGCCGCGCAGCAATCTCGCTTTGGTCCAACGACGTATCTAAAGGGGTGAGCCATGACAACCGCCGACCTAATCAACAAAATCGTTCAAGTAGTAGTGGCACTTGCGGCCTTCGCCGCGGTGATCGGTCTACTGCTGTTTCTCATCGACCGGGCACCGAAGAAGCGAAAAGATGTCGTTCAACTCATCGGTTTCGTGACTCCGGCGTTCCTCTTTCTCATCATCGGTCTCGTGTATCCGGCCATCAGAACGGCGATCGCCTCGCTGTTCGACGGCAGGGGCAACTTCATCGGCGGAGAGAACTTCGTGTGGGTCTTCACCCAGCCCGACTCGCTCGTGAGTCTTCGCAACACGATCATCTGGGTCATCCTGACCCCACTGGCTGCGACCGCGATCGGCCTGGCCTACGCGGTCTTCATCGACAAGTCCCGCGGTGAGCGCTACTTCAAAGCGCTCGTCTTCATGCCGATGGCGATCTCGTTCGTCGGTGCGAGCATCATCTGGAAATTCGTGTACGAGTACCGGCCCACCGGTGTGAACCAGATCGGACTCCTGAACCAGATCGTGGTGTGGCTGGGCGGTGAACCTGTGCAGTGGTTGCAGTCCGTTCCGGCGAACACCCTGCTCCTGATCGTCGTCATGGTCTGGATCCAGACCGGGTTCGCCATGGTGGTGCTCTCTGCTGCGATCAAGGGTGTTCCGACGGAGATCATCGAAGCGGCCCAGCTGGATGGCACCAACGCGTGGCAGCGTTTCACGAATGTCACCATCCCGGGCATCCAGAGCTCGCTCGTCGTGGTCGTGACGACCATCTCGATCGCCACACTGAAGGTCTTCGACATCGTGCGAACGATGACGGCCGGCAACTTCGACACCAGCGTGCTCGCGAACGAGATGTACACCCAGGCCTTCCGTGCTGGTGAACCGGGGAGGGGCTCAGCACTGGCGCTGATCCTTTTCGTGCTGGTTCTGCCGATCGTCATTTACAACGTGAGAGTCTTGCGCAAGCAGAGGGAGATCCGATGAGCGTCGCACCAGTCGAGCTTCCAATCCCGGGTGGAGCCACCCGGTCGCTCGAAGAAGAGTATGTCGCCGCCACCACGAAGACGGCCAGAGTCAAGAAGAACCTCACCTCGCGCTGGGCAACCGTTGCAGCCCTGGTGATCGCCGTCGTCTGGACCATTCCGACCTTCGGCCTGCTGCTGTCGTCGTTCCGGCCCGAGGTGCTCATCAAGACCACGGGCTGGTGGACGATCTTCACCAACCCGGGTCTCACCCTCGACAACTACAAAGAGGTGCTGTTCGCCTCGTCGTCGAGCGCGCCGCAACTGGGCCAGTACTTCGTCAACTCGATCGCCATCAGCATTCCGGCGACCATCTTCCCGTTGATCCTGGCCTCGATGGCTGCCTACGCGTTCTCGTGGATGAAGTGGAAGGGGCGTGACGTCGTGTTCATTCTCGTCTTCGCGCTCCAGATCGTGCCCTTGCAGATGGCGCTGATCCCCCTTCTGCAACTCTTCTCGAAGGGTATCCAGATCGGAAGCGCAACCATCATCCCGCCGATCCCGACCGGAACGTATGCGCAGTTGTGGATCGCCCACACGGCGTTCGCTCTGCCGCTGGCGATCTTCCTGCTGTACAACTTCATCTCGCAGGTTCCCGGCGAAGTGATCGAGGCAGCCCGAGTCGATGGGGCGTCGCACGGCCAGATCTTCCTGCGGATCATCATTCCGTTGGCGATGCCGGCACTCGCCTCGTTCGCCATCTTCCAGTTCCTCTGGGTGTGGAATGACCTGCTCGTCGCGTTGGTGTTCTCGGGTGGTTCGCCAGAAGTGGCGCCGCTGACCCAGCGGCTGGCAGAACTCACCGGTAGCCGGGGCAGCGAATGGCAGCGCCTCACGGCCGCCGCCTTCGTCTCGCTGGTCGTGCCGTTGATCGTGTTCTTCAGCCTTCAGCGCTACTTCGTGCGTGGCCTGCTGGCCGGCTCGACGAAGGGCTGATGGGGCCGCGGAGCAGCGTAGCCTGAACCCATGAGTTCAGTGGGTCGCGGTGGTCGTGGTGGTGCCGGTGGTTTGATGGGCGGCGGTGACGTCCAGGCACAGAAGGCACGGAATGCCGATGCTCCGAAGGTCGACAACCTCTTCGGGCGCATCACCCAGCTGTTCGCTCCGTACCGGCCGCAGATCGCCCTCACGGTCGTTCTGGTTCTGGTGGCGGCGGCACTGTCTGTAGTGCCGCCGCTGCTCACCCAGAGGGCGTTCGATGACGGGCTGTTTCCCGTTGCGGGCGGCGGGCCGAACGTGCCGGTGCTGACCGGCATCATCGCCTTGATGATCGTGATCTATGTCGTCTCGACCCTGCTCGGAGTCTGGCAGACCTACCTCACGGCGACGGTCGGCAACAAGGTCATGGGCGCGATGCGCGTCAGTCTGTTCACGCACCTGCAGGCGATGGAACTCAGCTTCTTCACGAAGACGAAGACGGGCGTCATCCAGTCGCGGCTGCAGAACGATGTCGGCGGCGTGGCAGCGGTTCTCACCAACACCATCTCGAGCGTGCTCGGCAACACGGTCACGGTGATCGCCGCCTTCGTCGCCATGTTGCTGCTGAACTGGCAGCTCACCGTCGTTGCGATCATCCTCATGCCCATCCTGGTGATCGCCCAGCGCAAGGTGGGCCAGGTTCGCGCCCGGATCGCCACCAAGACGCAGGAATCGCTGTCTGACATGACGGCCATCACCCAGGAGACACTGAGCGTTTCGGGCATCCTGTTGTCGAAGAGTTTCAATCGTCAGAACAGCGAGATCGCCCGGTATTCGAAGGAGAACGACAACCAGGTGAGGCTCCAGGTGAGCCAGCAGATGAGCGGCCAGTGGTTCTTCGCCATGGTGAGCATCTTCCTTTCGAGCATTCCTGCGATCGTCTACCTCGTCGCCGGCCTTCTGTTGAACAACGGCGCTGCCGACATCACCGCAGGCACAATCGTTGCGTTCACCACCGTCCAGGCTCGGTTGCTGTTCCCGCTCCTGGGGTTGCTGCGAGTCGCGCTCGATCTGCAGACCTCCGGCGCACTCTTCGCCCGGATCTTCGAATACATGGATCTGGTGCCCTCGATCGTCGACGGCCCGGATGCTCGTGACGTGCCCCGGCCGGCGGCTGATTCTCTCGGCGCTGCTTCGCTGCACCAGGAGCCGCTGGGCAGGGTGGCGTTCGAGGATGTCTCCTTCCGTTACGCCGATGCCTCGCCGACCTCGAGGCCCACACTGGGAGGAATCACCTTCGACATCGAACCGGGCCAGTTCGCGGCGTTCGTGGGGCCGTCAGGGGCAGGAAAGACGACCATCTCCTCGCTCATCCCACGGTTCTATGAAGCCACGGGTGGTCGGGTGCTGTTCGCCGGAGTGGACGTCCGCGAGCTCCGCCAGGAATCGCTCGTGTCGCACCTGGGGATCGTGAGCCAGGAGACCTATCTCTTCCACGCGACCGTGGCCGAGAACCTCCGCTACGCGAAGCCCGACGCGACACAGGCCGAACTCGAGGAAGCGGCGACGCTGGCGAACATCCACGATCGCATCATGAGCTTCGACGACGGCTACGACACGATGGTGGGGGAGCGGGGGTATCGTCTCTCGGGCGGTGAGAAGCAGCGCATCGCGATCGCGAGGGTTCTGCTCAAAGACCCCGCCGTGTTGATTCTCGACGAGGCGACGAGCGCACTCGACTCGATCTCCGAGCGCATCGTGCAGTCGGCGCTCGACACGGCAGCGCGGGGGCGCACCACCATCGCCATCGCACATCGTCTCTCGACGGTCGTGGCGGCCGACGTGATCTTCGTCATCGAAGATGGGCTGATCGTCGAGAAGGGCACGCATGCAGACCTGCTCGAGCGCGGGGGTGCGTATTCGGCCCTGTACGCGGAGCAGGTCTCGGTACGGTGACCCGTGCGTTCAGCGCTCGCAGTGCACGGGAACCCGGGTGACAGGTAACACGGAAATCTGCGCTGGTACGTTTAAGAGGTGAAATACGCTGAAAACGTGCTCGACCTGATCGGCAACACTCCTCTGGTGAAACTCAACCGGGTGACCGACGGCATCGCCGCCACGGTACTCGCGAAGATCGAGTATCTGAACCCCGGCGGTTCGGCCAAGGACCGCATCGCGATCCGCATCATCGATGCCGCAGAGCGTGATGGATTGTTGAAGCCAGGCGGCACCATCGTCGAGCCGACCTCGGGTAACACTGGAGTGGGCCTGGCGCTCGTGGCCCAGCAACGCGGCTACCGCTGCGTCTTTGTGCTGCCCGACAAGGTCGGCGAAGACAAGCGCAACGTGCTGACGGCGTACGGCGCCGAGATCGTTGTCACTCCGACGGCAGTTCCCCCCGATCATCCGGATTCGTACTACTCGGTCTCTGACCGCCTTGCTGCCGAGATCGAGGGCGCATTCAAGCCGAACCAGTACGCCAACCCCAATGGCCCGCTGAGCCACTATGAGTCGACCGGGCCAGAGATCTGGCGCGACACCGACGGGCTCGTGACGCACTTCGTGGCTGGGGTTGGCACCGGCGGCACGATCAGTGGTACCGGCCGGTACCTCAAAGAGATCTCGGATGCCCGGGTGCAGGTGATCGGGGCCGACCCCGAAGGTTCGGTGTACTCCGGCGGCACGGGGCGCCCCTACCTCGTCGAAGGCGTCGGAGAGGACTTCTGGCCAGCGGCCTACGACCCGAGCGTCGTCGATGTCGTGATCGCGTCGAACGATGCGGAGTCTTTCGAGATGACCAGGCGGCTGGCGCTCGAAGAGGGCCTGCTCGTCGGGGGCTCGAGCGGACTCGCCGTCTCGGTGGCGCTCAAAGTCGCGAAAGACCTCCCTGCTGACGCTGTCGTAGTTGTTCTGCTCCCCGACGGCGGTCGCGGGTACCTCGGCAAGATCTTCAACGAGAAGTGGATGAGGTCGTACGGCTTCAGCGACGAGTCGACCGAGAGCACGGTGCGCGAACTCATCAGCCTGAAGAGTGGGGCCCTGCCCGACCTCGTTCACGCGCACCCGACCGATACCGTGCACGATGCGATCGGCATCATGACGAAGTACGGCGTTTCACAGCTGCCCGTGCTGAGCGCGGAACCACCCGTCGTGATCGGCGAGGTCGTTGGTTCGCTCAACGAGCAGGCGCTGCTCGAGCAGGTCTTCAGTGGGGCTGCGAGCATGACAGACAAGGTCGGCGGGTTCGCCAGCGACGCGCTCCCGCTGATCGGAATCAACGAGTCGGTGGGTGCGGCCAGGCAGGCGTTCCGCTCGTCGCAGGCGCTTCTGGTCGTCGACGACGGCAAGCCTGTCTCCGTGATCACCCGGCAGGACCTGCTGAGCTTCCTGAGCGAATAGCCGCTCCACACACCTACGAACCGCGCCGCACCGGCGCTTGAGGACACACCATGCCGAACAAGCAGCACTTCGAGACACTCGCCATCCACGCCGGCCAGGAATTCGACCCCACCACGGGCGCCATCATTCCGCCGATCTACCAGACGTCGACCTTCGTGCAGAACGGGATCGGAAATTTTCGCGGCGGCTACGAATACGCACGCGGTGGTAACCCCACCCGTACCTCCCTCGAAACTTTAGTGGCCGCACTCGAAGGAGGAGCCCACGGGTTCTCCTTCGCCTCGGGGCTCGCCGCCGAAGACGCGCTCTTGCGCGCAATCCTGGAGCCCGGTGACCATGTGGTGCTCGGCAATGATGTCTACGGTGGCACTCATCGCCTCATCAACAAGATCCACAGCAGGTCGGGTATTGAAAACGACACCGTCGAGATGATGGATCTCAATGCCGTGCAGAAGGCCGTGGTCAAAGGCAAGACGAAGGTGCTCTGGCTCGAGACCCCGAGCAACCCGTTGATGAAGATCAGCGACGTCGGCGAGCTGGCCGAGATCGGCCACGCTGCCGGAGCGATCGTGGTGGTCGACAACACGTTCGCCTCTCCCTACCTCCAGAAGCCGCTGGCGCTCGGAGCCGATGTGGTGGTGCACTCGACGACGAAGTACCTCGGCGGCCACTCCGACGTTCTCGGGGGAGCCCTCGTCATGAACGATGCCGAGCTTGCCGACAAGGTCGGCTTCCAGCAGTTCGCGGCGGGCGCTGTCTCAGGCCCGATGGATGCCTGGCTCACGGTTCGCGGAATCAAGACCCTGGCCGTTCGCATGGACAGGCACAGCGCCAATGCCCAGGCCATCGCCGAACACCTGGTCGGTCATCCGGCAATCGAGCGCATCTACTACCCGGGCCTGGAGTCGCACCCCGGGCACGAGCTCGCGAAGAAGCAGATGTCGGGTTTCGGCGGCATGATCTCCCTGGGAATCCGCGCGGGTGCCAAGGCCGCACGCAAGTTCGCCGAGTCGACGAAGGTCTTCCAGCTCGCCGAGTCGCTCGGCGGTGTCGAATCGCTCATGGGGTACCCCAGTGAGATGACGCACGCCTCGGTGCGCGGCACGGCCCTCGAAGTGCCTGACAACATCATTCGCCTGTCGGTAGGTATCGAGAACGTCGATGACCTGATCGACGACCTCGACCGTGCGCTGCCGAAGCGGTAGCCCGAGCTACGCACGCTGCACGACGAAGCCCCGCCGGTCAACTGGATGACCGGCGGGGCTTCGTCGCTGACTCCGACTGCCTCGTCGTGCCCGAGAACCGGCCGCGACGTGAATCGGTGTGTGAGCTGTTTGTTCTACTTGCCTGAAAGGGCGTGTGCCTTGATCGCGTCGTATTCGACCGAGGTGATCGTGCCGGCGTCGAGGAGTGCCTTCGCCTTGGCGATCTCGTCAGACGGGCTCGAGCCTGCAACCGTGCGGATGTACTGGTCGGTGGCCGACTGGGCTTCTTTGACCTGCTTGACCTGGCGCTCTGCCATGCCGCCGCCACGGGCGATCAGGTAGACCAGCGCCGTGAGGAACGGCACGAAGATCAGGAAGAGGATCCAGATCGCCTTGAAGACACCGTTCAGTTTGTGGTCGCGGAACAGGTCACCGATGATCGCAAAGAGAGCGAAGAGATACGCGATGAACGCGAAGCTCCAGAAGAAGATGCCGATGACGTTCCAGATGTTGTTCCAAAAATCCATGATGAGTGTTCCCCTCGAGGTGCGCGCTGGGCGCGCAGTTCAAACTGTGTGCGATCTGCCGGGAATTCGGCAATTTCTTTCTTACCGTAGCGGGTCTGAGCCTGTGCGTGCAGCCCCTTAACCGAGGGCGAGCATCCCGGCCGCTGACAAGGCGAGCACCAAGCCGACGATCTGTACAGGAGCGATCCTCTCGCGCAACACGATCGCAGCGAGAACGATGGTTCCAGCGGGGTACATCGCCGTGAGCACCGACATGGTGACGAGGTCGCCGAGGTGTATGCCGGTGAGCAGAAGAATGTTGCCCAGGGCGTCGACGATGCCGCACCCGGCAGCGAGCGACACTCCGAGCCTGGCAGCAGATCCGGCCCGTGTTCCGGCGTCGACTCCGGCTCTCCTCCTGCCGGTGGTGAGAGAGATCACCACGACGGCGCCGAACAGCAAGGTCGCATTCACCGCACGGTTGAAGAGCAACGGTACGATTCCGGAGTCTTCTGGAGTCTGGTTGATCAGAATCAGAAAGACCCCGATCATCACTCCCGAACCGATGGCCATACCGACACCACGAAGACTCGGTCGCACAGCACCCTTCTCCGGCACGAAGCCGACGAGCACGACCGCGACCAGCGCAACGGCCAGGCCGAGGTAGCCGACGATGCCGAACCGCGTGCCTGTCAGCAGGCCGGCGATCATCGGGACGATCGCCGAAACGAGGGCAGTGAGCGGCGAGAGGATGCTCATCGGCCCGATGGCGAGGCAGGCATAGAGGAGCGAGAGTGCGATCGCGCCGGCGACGCCGGAGAGTGCTCCCCAGAGCGCTGCCGACCAGCTGAAGGCGCCGCCGACGATCGGGTAGACGGCGAGAAGGATGACGAGCCCGGATGCTGCAGCCAGCGCCGTCACGAGAACCGGGTTGAGGCGTTTCGAGGCCAGTCCGCCGAGAAAGTCGGCAGAACCATAGACGAAGGCGCCCGTGATTCCGAGAAGCGTGGGGATCATGTGACCCGAGCCTAATGCGCTGAGGTTGGTTGAGTAGCCGCGCAGCGGCGTATCGAAACCCCCGCGAATCCGCAGAAGGGGTTGCGACTACTCGGCTTCATCGCCCGATCAACCAGCGATCGTGGCCTGTTGATCGCCCTGTGGAGAGAAGTTCTCCACAGGGTTGAAGTCGCAGCGGACGGCGTGTCAGGAGGGAAACCTAAACTGGACACATGACATTCGACCCTGCTACCCCCGCTCTTGATGACGAGGTGAGCACCGACGGTGTCAGTGGGCCCATGCAGGCAGGCCCCGGGGGCGCAGACCCAGCGCGCCAGCTGCTCAAGAGGGTGTTCGGTTACGACGACTTCCGCGGCGACCAGGCCGCTGTCATCAGCCATGTGGCCGCGGGCGGTGACGCCGTTGTGCTGATGCCGACCGGCGGCGGCAAGTCCCTCTGCTACCAGATCCCTGCGCTTCTGCGCGACGGCACCGGGGTCGTGATCTCGCCCCTCATCGCTCTCATGCAAGACCAGGTCGATGCCTTGCTGGCGGTCGGAGTGAGGGCAGCATTCCTGAACTCCACGCAAGACGCTGTCGAGCGGGATCGTGTTGAGAGTGCCTACCTCGCCGGAGAACTCGACCTCCTCTACGTTGCTCCGGAACGGCTCTCCTCCGAGAGTACGAAGCGGTTTCTCGACAACGGGAGAATCGCACTCTTCGCGATCGACGAAGCACACTGCGTGTCCCAGTGGGGGCATGACTTCAGGCCTGATTACTTGAGCCTCTCCGACCTCGCTGACCGATGGCCCGATGTTCCGCGGGTCGCCCTGACGGCGACGGCGACGGCTGCGACCCATACCGAGATCACGCAGAGACTGAAGCTCGGCGACGCGCGGCACTATGTTGCGAGTTTCGACCGGCCGAACATCCGGTATCGCATCGAAGGTAAGGGCGAGGTGCGGCAGCAGCTTCTCTCGTTGATCCGTCGCGAGCACGACGGTGACGCGGGCATCGTCTACTGCCTCTCACGCAAGACCGTCGAGCAGACGGCTCAATTCCTTGCTGCAAACGGGGTCAATGCGCTGCCGTACCACGCGGGGCTGGAGAGCGGCCTGCGCTCCCGCACCCAGGCACGATTCCTGCGCGAAGACGGCGTGGTCATCGTGGCGACGATCGCCTTCGGTATGGGTATCGACAAGCCTGATGTGAGGTTCGTCGCGCACATCGACCTGCCGAAATCGGTGGAGGGCTACTACCAGGAGACGGGCCGGGCCGGTCGCGACGGCCAACCCTCCACCGCTTGGCTGGCCTACGGACTGCAAGACGTGGTGCAGCAGCGCAGAATGATCGAGCAGTCTCCGGGCGATCTCGCTCACCGCCGCAAACTGTCCTCGCACCTCGACGCCATGCTCGCGCTCTGCGAGACGATCGACTGCCGGCGGGTGAATCTGCTCGGCTACTTCGGCCAGACGAGCACGCCGTGCGGCAACTGCGACACCTGCCTGGTGCCGCCCGTCTCGTGGGATGGCACGATCCCTGCCCAGAAGCTGCTCTCAACCGTGGTGCGGTTGCAGCGCGAACGCAACCAGAAGTTCGGCGCAGGGCATCTCATCGACATTCTGCGCGCGAAGAAGACGCCTCGCGTCGATCAGTACGGGCACGATGAGCTCGCGGTCTGGGGTATCGGTTCTGAACTCTCCGGGCAGCAGTGGAGGAGTGTGGTGCGCCAATTGCTGGCAAAGGGCCTGCTTGCGGTGAACGACGACGGGTTCGGCACCCTGGTGCTCGCCCCTGCCAGTATCGACGTGCTGAGCGGGGCGATGACAGTGCCCATGCGATTGGAGCCAGACCGCGCCGCGGGTTCGTCTGGCTCAGGAACGGGCGGTTCCCGCGCGAAACAGGCCCGCTCCGTTGCTGACCTGCCAGACGACGCCATCGCGCTGTTCGAAGCCCTGCGTGCCTGGCGGTCGACGACGGCGAAGACAATGGGTGTGCCCGCCTACGTGATCTTCCACGATGCGACACTCCGGGAGATCGCCGTGCGGCGCCCGGCGGTCGCGGCCGACCTCGACGGAGTCGCCGGGATCGGCCAGAAGAAGCTCGACACCTTCGGCGAGGGGCTGCTCGAGGTCGTTGCGGCCACCGTCTGATCGCATCGAACTCGCTGCGCCCTGCCGTCGGGTGCAGCCTGCCGTCTGGTGCAGCCGTGCCCTCTGGTGCAGCTCTGCCGTCAGGTGCGGCCAGCGGTCGGCAGGACTGATGCGGACTTGTGCGTTCTCTGCTGTGAAGTCGCTGGTCCATTGGAGGTTCTCACAAACTGGCGAGCGTGTGACCGTGGGGCGTTTGTAGCCCCGGTACTGCCGGCTTGGGTGCGCATGGCGCCGCATTTACTGTTGAGGGAACGCGGCCCCTGGGGTGGATTCAACCCCCACGACTGCGGTACCGAAACTCACTCGACAGACGAGGACACCAACGATGGTCACCACTTCACCGGCTTCTGCCCCCCATGAGGCGCCGACACGACGTCCGGCATCGTCTGGTGGCGCGGCGACGAATTCGCGTGCGAAGGGGGCGTCGTCGCCAGGCGCTTTCGTCGCCAGTAGTCCGGCACCGACGGTCGATGTCGCGTTGCTGGGTGAATATCTGCTGGGCACCTGGGCCGAGGCCCGCCTCGAAGCGCGTCGGGTCACAGCGCGCCCAGAGATGCAGCGCATCGAGGGCCAGACCCTCGCCGAACATCGCCAGAGAGTTCTCGAGCAACTCCACCTTCTCGTCGGAGAGGGCGCTGTGAACAAGGCGTTCCCCACGAGGCTCGGCGGCCAGGACGACCACGGTGGCAACATCGCGGGTTTCGAAGAACTTGTGACGGCCGACCCGTCGCTCCAGATCAAGTCCGGCGTGCAGTGGGGCCTGTTCGGGGCAGCCGTGCTGCACCTCGGAACCGAGTATCACCACAACACCTTCCTGCCCGGCATCATGAGTCTTGCTGTGCCCGGCGCCTTCGCCATGACCGAGACGGGCCACGGTTCTGACGTCGCCAGCATCGGCACGACGGCCACCTACGACCCGGAGACCCAGGAGTTCGTGCTGAACACGCCGTTCCGCGGTGCCTGGAAGGACTACCTCGGCAATGCTGCACTTCACGGCATCGCGGCAGTCGTCTTCGCCCAGCTGATCACCCAGGGCGTGAACCACGGCGTGCATGCCCTCTACGTGCCGCTGCGGGATTCTGAAGGAGCGTTCCTTGCTGGTATCGGTGGTGAAGACGACGGGCTGAAGGGCGGGCTGAACGGTATCGACAACGGGCGGCTTCATTTCGACGACGTGCGGATTCCCCGGGCGAACCTCCTCAACCGGTACGGAGACGTTTCGGCCGAGGGTGTCTACACCTCGTCGATCGCAAGCCCGGGCCGCCGGTTCTTCACTATGCTCGGCACCCTCGTGCAGGGTCGCGTCTCGTTGGACGGGGCATCCACCGCCGCGGCGAAGATCGCCCTCAACATCGCCATCACCTACGGATGCCAGCGGCGGCAGTTCATTGCGGGCAGCGACACGAACGAAGAGGTGCTGCTCGACTACCAGAAGCACCAGAGCAGGCTTCTGCCGCTTCTGGCCACGACCTACGCGGCCAGCTTCGCCCACGAGGTGCTGCTGACCAAGTTCGACGAGGTGTTCTCCGGCAAGCACGACACAGACGTCGACCGGCAGGATCTCGAGACGCTGGCCGCCGCTCTCAAGCCGCTCTCCACGTGGCACGCCCTCGACACCCTGCAGGAGGCGCGCGAGGCCTGTGGAGGCGCGGGCTTTCTCGCCGAGAACAGGCTGACCGGCCTGCGCGCCGACCTCGACGTGTATGCCACGTTCGAGGGAGACAACCATGTGCTTCTCCAGCTCGTCGCCAAGCGCCTGCTCACCGACTTCAATCGCAAATTCGCCAAAGCCGATGCCGGCGTTATGGCCCGGTACGTCGTTGAACAGGCGGCGGATCGCGCCGTCAACGGCACCGGATTGCGGCGCCTGGCGCAGAATGTCTCCGACCGTGGCTCGGTTGCGCGTTCGGTCGGCCAGCTGCAGTCGTCGAAGGTGCAGCGCTCACTGCTGACCGATCGTGTGGAGACGATGGTGGCCGAGATCGCCACACGGCTTCGCCCTGCTGCGAAGTCTTCGAAGAAGAAGGCAGCAGACCTCTTCAACTCGAACCAGAACGCCATGATCGAGGCTGCGCGCGCCCACGCCGAGCTCCTGCAGTGGGAGGCCTTCACCGACGCGCTTGCCGGGATCGACGACGCTCCGACCAAGGCTGTTCTCACCTGGTTGCGAGACCTGTTCGGTCTCGGGCTCATTCAGAAGCACGCTGCGTGGTACCTGATCCATGGACGGCTCTCGCCGAAACGTGCTCTTGCCATCGAGGCGTACATCGACCGGCTCACACAGCGACTCCGGCCACACGCTCTGGACTTGGTGGACGCCTTCGGGTACGGTCCGGAGCACGTTCGTGCGCCGATTGCCTCCGGTGCTGAAGCTGTGCGTCAGAGTGAGGCGCGCGAGTACTATAGGGCGCTCCGCGAAAGCGGCGCTGCTCCGGTCGATGAGAAAGCCCTCTCGAAGACGAAAGCTTCGACGAACTGACAGCAGAGGCTTCCGTTCGGGGTCACCGACGCGGAAGCCTCTGCGGAATTCGTCTCCGCTATGCGACTATTTCGCCGCGGACGTCTTCGTGTACTTGACCCCGTCGAAGAGCAGGCGGTAACTGAGGCCGGCAATGAGCGCGCCCACGATGGGGAAGACGATGAATACCCAGAGCTGTGCCAGCCAGTCGCCGCCACCGAAGATCGCCGTCGCAATCGACCGGGCCGGGTTGATCGACGCGTTGTCGATGGGAATCGAGATGAGCAGCAGCAGCGTGAGGGTGAACCCGATGGCGATGGGGGCGAATCCGGCCACCGCGTGCTTGGCGTTCGTGACACCGAGGATCACGAAGAGAAACAGTGCTGTGATGATGATCTCGATGGCGATTGCAGCACCGATCCCGAACCCGCCGGGAGAGTGCTCGCCGTACCCGTTCGAGACGAAGCCTCCTTTGACCGCCGAATCGAGGAAGCCGGCAGGCCCCGCTGAGGCGAGGGCGAAGATGGCGGTCGCCCCGAGAATCGCACCGACCAGCTGGGCGACGATGTACATGATGACGTCGCTCCAGGCGAAGCGACCCGCGGACGCCAGACCGAGGGTCACCGCGGGGTTGAAGTGACCGCCAGAGATCGGCCCGAAGGCATAGGCGCCGATCATCACGGTGAGTCCGAGAGCGACAGCGACGCCGAGAAACCCGACGCCCAGAGGGTTGGATGTGTCGCTCGACGGAAAAGCGGCCGAAAAGGTCGCTGTGCCGACGAGCCCGAAGACGAGCAGGAAGGTGCCGAAGGTTTCGGCGAGCAGGCGAGCGAGAGTCGACGGCTCAGCTGGTTCTGGTGCTTCTGGAAATGACACAGGGGTCCCCTCAATCGGTGTGGTTTTGTGAGAATATGCGCAGATTGCGCAATCGTGTGTGCACGTATGTGCTGAAGAAAACATACTGGAAGTTCACAGCTCGTACCGCGGTATGACGATCGATGTTCGAATCATCGACACAAAGATCCACCCGTGGTCGGATGCCCGGGGTGCGTCGTGTCTCGTACTCTTCAAGTACTACGGGCCATCGCCCGGAGCATCCACGCAGAAGTTCGGAGATCAGCCCGTGATCGAAGCTCACTCACTCACAAAAAGGTATGGGTCGAAGACCGCCGTCGATTCGGTCAGTTTTGTCGTCCGCCCGGGACTCGTGACCGGCTTCCTCGGTCCGAACGGTGCCGGCAAGTCGACGACGATGCGCATGATCGTCGGCCTCGATCGCCCGACGGGCGGTAGCGTCACCGTCAACGGCAAGGCGTACAAAGACCATCACGCCCCGCTGCACGAGGTGGGCGTACTCCTTGACGCCAAGGCCGTGCACCAGGGCCGCTCGGCCTACAACCACCTCCTCGCGCTGGGAGCCACCCACGGAATCGGTGCGACGCGTGTTCGCGAGGTGATCGAGATGACCGGCCTCGACACCGTGGCGAAGAAGCGGGTGGGAGGATTCTCGCTGGGCATGGGGCAGCGCCTCGGAATCGCGGCTGCGATGCTCGGCGACCCGTCGACGCTCATTCTCGACGAGCCGGTGAACGGTCTCGACCCCGAAGGCGTGATGTGGGTGCGGGAGCTGGTGCGGTTCCTCGCCTCGGAGGGCAGGACTGTGCTGCTCTCGTCGCACCTCATGAGCGAGATGGCACTGACGGCTGACCACATCATCGTGCTGGGCAAGGGGCGAGTGCTCGCCGATGCGCCGGTTGCGGAGATGATCAGCTCGTCGACCGTCTCCTCAGTGCGGGCTGTCAGCCCCCAGGCCGGAGAGATCGCCAGGTTGCTCACCTCGAACGACGTGACCATCACCAGTGTCGATGGCCAGACGCTGCAGATCGTCGGGCTGACGGCCGCTGCCGTCGGTGAAGCCGCCGCTGCGGCAGGCATCGTCCTGCACGAACTCACGCCGTTGAAGGGCTCACTCGAAGACGCCTATGTGAACCTCACCGTCGATTCCGTCGAATACCGCACCCACCCGTCGGCGCTTGCCGCTGCCGCCCTCACCGACTCGGAGGTCTCACGATGACTGCCACCGCTCCTGCTGCACCCCGCTCCTCGCAGAAACTCGCGACGGTCCATCTGACGGCCGGCGGTATTCTGAAGTCGGAATGGATCAAACTGACGTCGCTCCGGTCGACGATGTGGTCGTATGCCGTTCTGCTGGTCATCCAGGTCGCCATCGGGCTGCTCATTGCGTCGGTTGCGGCTAGCGGCCAGACGGGGCCTCGCGGCCAGGGTGCGGGTCTGCTCGAATCCCCGGGCGCCGCCGCACTCGTCGCGACCGCCGGGGTCAACTTCGGGCAACTCGTGGTTTCTGTGCTCGGCGTCCTGATCATCAGCGGTGAGTATTCGACGGGCCAGATCAAGTCGAGTTTTGCCGCGGTGCCGAAGCGGCTGCCCGTGCTCTGGGCGAAGGCGGCCGTCTTCACCGTCGTGACGTTCCTGGTGTCTCTGGTGGCGATCGTGCTCACGTACTTCGTCACCTGGCCCATCCTCTCGGGGGCCGGAGTCACCTCGAATCTCTTCGACGCAGACGTCTACCTGAACCTTCTCGGCGCGGCGCTCTATCTCGCCTTGATCGGGCTGTTCGCCCTCACGATCGGAGCGGTTCTGCGCACCACGGCCGGCGCCATTGCCGCTTCGCTCGGCCTGCTGCTGGTCGTGCCGGTCATCTTCGGCCTGATCCCCGCCGACTGGGCCAAGTCCCTCTCAGACTGGATGCCCGGCAGTGCCGGCGGCAGCCTCTTCGGGTCGGGCGGGGTGTTCGAGTGGTGGCAGGGCCTGCTGATCCTTCTGGGCTGGATCGTGGCGGTCGGCGCCGCGGCGGCCGTGCTGATGAAGCGGAGAGACGCCTGACCCACGACCCGCAGAAGAGCGCTCTGGTGAATCCCGCCGGGCGCTCTTCGGCGTCGGTGGCGCCGGAACCGGATCTGAAGCTGCCCGGGCCCCCTGGGGTGTTCCGGCTCTTCTTCGGCAGGCACATGTGGATCGTGGACTGGGCAGTCGTCGTCGTCTTCGCCTTGCCCGCGGTGATCTATCTGCCGATCAGACTGTCGGGTGCAACCGGCGAGACGCCAAGCCTGGTCGTCGGGATTCTCGCCATCGCCGGCACGGCGACCGTCGCCGTCGCTCTGCTGTTCCGTCGCACTCACCCTCTGGTGCTTGTCGCCGTTGTCGCCGTCTCCTTCTTTTTGGTGCTGCCCTCCTTCCCCGGCCTCGGCCAGTCGGCGCCACTCTTCGCCCTCTATGCGGCCGCGCTCTACGCCTCGGTGCGCGCGGCCTGGGTGTCGTTCGGTGTTCTCATCCTCTGTCTGGCTGCCGTCAGCATGGTCGCCCACAACGGTGATCTCGGGGAGGCGATCGCCGTCTCGCTGGTCTTCGGCTTCCTGATGCTCGTGGCGGTTCTTGTCGGCATCAATGTGGGCAATCGCAAACGGTATGTGGAGGCGCTGCTCGACCGAGCGGCACAGCTCGCCCGCGAGCGTGACCAACAGGCACTCCTGTCTGCGGTGACGGAACGGGCCAGGATCGCCAGGGAGATGCACGACATCGTCGCACACAGCCTGACCGTGATGGTGGCACTCGCCGACGGCGCCGGTCTCACCGTGAAGGATGACCCCGGCCGCGCCCAGGAGGTCATGCAGCAGGTCGCAGAGACGGGCCGCCAGGCGCTCGCCGACATGCGCGTCGTTCTCGGAGTACTCGCCGATCCACGCCTCTCCACCGGAGACGCGACCCTCGCGCCCCAGCCGCGTCATGATGATCTCGAAGCCCTCGTGCAGTCCTATCGCGGCGCGGGAATGGTGGTTCACTTCACCGTGTCAGGAGCGCCCCCGCGAGATCCGGGGTTGCAGCTCACCGTGTTCCGCATCGTTCAGGAGGCGCTGACGAACTGCCTGCGATATGCCCCTGATCCGAAACACGTACTCGTTGAGCTGGCGTACGGCCCGGCCGAGCTCGTGGTCTCCGTCTTGGACGAGGGTCAAGGCTCTGCAGCCACCACCGAAGTGAAAACCGGATTCCCTGGCGTCACCACGGTGATCGGAGCCGGCCAGGGACTCGTCGGCATGCGTGAGAGGGTCGCCGCGTACGGCGGGTCCCTCGAGGCCGGCCCGACGACGGCAGGGGGCTGGCGAGTGCGGGCAACTGTTCCTGTGCGGCCATCAGGCGCACCGGCCCGGGAACACGCCGTAGTGTGAGGCGCAGGTGCCAGAGAACGCAGGCGTGCTGCGGTCGTCAGTACGAGAGTGCGGTGCAGAACGAATGAGGGGCGGCATGATGGCGAACGATGCACGGCCGGTCATCCGGATCGTCCTGGTCGATGACCAGCCACTGCTTCGCCTCGGGTTTCGCCTCGTGCTCGACGCCGAACCGGGTTTCGAGGTGGTGGGTGAGGCCGAAGACGGCACTTCGGGCATCGCTGTTGCCACTGAGCTGCTGCCAGACGTCATCTTGATGGATGTGCGGATGCCCGGAATGAACGGCATCGAGGCAACGAAGGTTCTCGTGCGTGATGTCCCGTCTAGCAAGATTCTCATTCTGACGACGTTCGATCTCGATGAATACGCGTTCTCTGCACTGCGCGCCGGCGCCAGCGGGTTCCTGGTGAAGGATGCGCGCCCGGCCGAGCTTGTGGCCGCGATTCGGGCGGTCGCCGCGGGCGATGCCGTCGTGTCGCTGCGAGTCACGAAGCAGCTGCTCGACCTGTTCGGCTCGAAGCTGCCTGTCGCAGACAGTGACGCTGGCTCGCCGGCCGAACTGCGCGCGGGTCGGGACTCATCCCCGGAGGTCCGGGCCTCCACCGCGGGCACCGGTGTGAATGCGGGGGCCGGCGACGAGCGCCGGAGCGCAGATGCCGATGAGCTGCGTCTGCGCACACTGACCGACAGGGAGCGGGAAGTGCTGGTGGCGATCGCCGCTGGTCTCACGAATATGGAGATCGCGGAACGGCTGACGGTCTCCGAATCGACCGTGAAGTCGCACGTCGGTCGGGTACTGGCCAAGCTCGAGGCCCGGGACCGCGTTCAGGCCGTGATTCTCGCCTACGAATTCGGCTTGGCCAACGATCCAGCTGCAGGTCATAACCCGTGATGGTGGTCGGCGCAATGCCCTTGAATTGAGGGGCGCGGGAGACGAGGCTGTAGGAATGAAACGGATTTCATACAGCGGCGGATCATTTCTCACTTCAGACGCTGTGGCCGACGCGCTCGCGCACTTCGTTGCCGCGCTCGGTTCGAGTCATCGCGCTGAGGCACTGGAGGTGCCGGTGATCAAGGACAACGGTGAATCAGACGTTGTCCAGATGGTGATCGGGCCGGCGAGTGAGCTGGTGAGCACGACCGTCGATTCGGCGTTCGCCGAACCGGAGTCGGCCGCAGCCGTGCAGAACATGGTGCAGAAGACGATTGCCCTCGGTCGGCCCAGGCCGATCGCCGAATCCCAGTCCGAGGCGACAGCGACCGGGTTCGACTACGACGAGGTCTGACCGCATGGCTGGGCGACTGCTGGGCTTGGCGGGAGACACCGCCTAGGCTCGAACCATGCGCCAGATGTATCCGGAAATCGAACCAGACGAGATCGGCTTCCTGCCAGTCGGTGACGGCCAGGAGCTCTACTGGGAGACGTCGGGCAACCCGGCGGGCAAACCCGTGGTCTTCCTGCACGGCGGGCCGGGTGGGGGCACCAGCCCCGCACACCGGCGCCTGTTCGACCCCGAACGCTACCGCATCGTTCTCTTCGACCAGCGCGGCTGCGGCCTGAGCCTGCCGCACGCCAGCGAATCGTCTGCCCATCTCGCGGCCAACACCACCTGGCACCTCGTCAGCGACATCGAGAGACTCCGCACGCACCTCGGCATCGAGAAGTGGCAGGTCTTCGGCGGCTCGTGGGGGAGCACCCTCGCCCTGGCCTACGCCGAGACCCACCCCGAACGCGTGAGCGAGCTCGTGCTGCGCGGCATCTTCACCCTGCGCAAATCCGAGCTCGACTGGTTCTACGAAGGCGGGGCACGGATGATTGTTCCCGACCTCTGGCAGAAGTTCCTCGAGCCCGTTGCCCACGCCGAGCGCCACCATCTCATTCGCGCCTATCACGAGCTTCTGGCAGACCCCGACCCGGGCATCCATGGCCCTGCTGCGGTCGCGTGGTCGACCTGGGAGGCCTCGACCATCACCCTGTTGCCGCGCGAGGAGCTCATTCGCCGCTTCGCGGAACCCGCATACGCCCTGGCCTTCGCCCGCATCGAGAACCACTACTTCGTCAACGAGGGGTGGCTCGACGAAGGCCAGCTCATCGCGAACGCCGGGGTTCTCCGGCACATTCCAGGAGCGATCGTGCAGGGCAGGTACGACCTCTGTACCCCCGCCGTGACGGCCTGGGACCTGCACGAAGCCTGGCCGGAGGCGTCGTTCACCATGGTGCCCGACGCGGGACACGCCTTCGACGAGCCGGGCATTCTCGACGCGCTGATCGAGGCCACGGATCGCTTCGCCGATCTACAGTGACTGACCGGCCCTGAGTTTCGGCTGGGGCGACAGTGCGAGTACGGCGAGGCCAGCGGCGAGAAGAACGAGGCCGGCCGCGATCGACGTGGTGAACTGCTCGTGCAGCACGACGAGCCCGAGCAGGGTGGCTGTGAGGGGTTCGACGAGGGTGAGGGTCGACGCCTGGGAGGCGGGTATGCCCCGGAGGCCCCTGGCGAAGAGGGTGTAGGCGAGTGCGGTCGTCACCACGGCCAGCCAGAGAGCGGTCAGGCCGCCGCTCGACGTCGCCAGCCAGGCGAGATCCGAACCGAGCAGCACGGGCGTCATGATGACTGCGGCAGCTCCGAAGGTCGCACCCATCGTCGCCGACGGGGTCCAGCCGCGGTCGAGCAGGGCTTTGCTGCTCAGGGCGTACAGCGCATAGGAGGCACCTGCGCCGAGCGAGGCGAGAATGCCGAGTGCGGTGATGGTGCTGGGGGTCGTGGTGCCCGATCCGAAGAGCAGGGAGAGGGCCCCGGAGAGAGTGGCGACGCCCAGCGCCGCGATGGCCGTCGCCACGGCCCATCGCACCCCGGGTGCGCGACGGCGCACCAGCCATTCGAGCAGGCCCGTGATGACGGGTGCCGAGCCGAGGGCGACCAGGGTGCCCACCGCGACGCCGTTCTGGCTCGTGCCGGTGAAGAAGGTGGGCTGGTAGACGGCGACGCCGATGGCACCGATGGCCACGAGCATCCATTCGACCGGGCGAACGGCATGCAGGCGCGCGAGAAGGCTGGTGCGAGCCTGCCGCTGGGCGGTGGAGCCTGGATGGGAGCGAGCGCCTGAACGCGCGGCGAACAGGGCGAACAGGGCGAGCAGGGCCCCGCCGAAGACGATGCGGGCTGCCCCGAGCGAGACGGCGCTGGCTGCCGGAGCCCCGAGAGCCTGCGCCGTGCCGGTTGTTCCGAAGCAGACGGCCGCACCGATGATCAGAATGGCGGATGCCCGGCCTCTGCCCCCTGGTGACGTCACACCAGATTCTGACACAGGTCGTCTGGCAGGCCCGATTCCTGACGGTGCTCAGAGGGCGTGGCGGGGCTCCTCTTCGCTGGGCTCGGAATCGTCGTTCCCGACTGACTCTTCGGTACGCTTCGGCGAGGTTCGGGGGGTGCCGCCCAGCGACAGTGTCGCGAGAAAGCCGATGGCCAGGAATCCCGCTGCGGTGAACGCGGCGTACTTGGTGCCGTCGCTGAACGCCACTTTGGCGGCATCTGCCGCTGCCGCGGTCTCTGGTGCCGCGGCAAGCGCACTGATCGACGAGCCGGCGCTGTCGACCACGCTCGCCACGAGCGCGGTCCGCTCTGCCTCCGGCACCCCCTGGTCGCCCAGTTGGGAGTCGAGTGCGGCACCCGTCGCCGTGAAGAGCACGGTGCCGAGAATGGCGATACCGAGGGCAGAGCCGATCTGGCGTGCGGTCGACTGGGTGCCGGAGCCCTGCCCGCTCTGTTCGATGGGAACATCGCGGAGCACGACGCCGGTGAGCTGGGCGGTGGCGAGCCCGACGCCGAACCCGTAGACGAAGAGGAAGGGCACCAGCAGGCCCCAGGGAGTTGTGGAGGAGATGACGAAGCCGATGCTCGCGACACCGATGATCTCTGCGACGAGACCGATCCGCACGATCGTGACGGGAGAGACCTTGTTGCCGAACGCGCCGGCGAACCCACTGGCGACGAACGAGCCGATGGCCAGCGCCAGAATGATGAACCCTGTCTGGAGCGCGTCGTACCCCAGCACGTTCTGCAGCCAGAGGGGCAGAGACAGAATGATTCCGAATTCGCCGAGTGAGACGATCATCGCTGCGATGTTGCCGTTGCGGAAGGACGGGATCGCGAACAGGTCGAAGGCGAGCATGGTGCTCTTGCCGGCACGCTGCCGGCGACGGCCCCAGACCACGAACAACACGCCCGAGACGACGGAGATCGCGAAGGCGATCGGGATCGGCGACAACGCGTATGGCCAGGTGTAGTCGCCGATCACGGGCGCGTGGTTGGTGAGCCACCAGCCGTAGGTGCGGCCTTCGATCAGGCCGAACACCAGCGTTGCGCTCGCGACGACAGACAGCACGGCGCCGAAGACATCGACGCGCCTGGTCGACCCCTCATCACGCGATTCGCGCACGAAGACGAGCACCCCGACGATGACGACGATGCCGAGGGGAATGTTGATTCCGAAGGCCCAGCGCCACGAGAAGTACGTGGTGAGCCAGCCGCCGAGCAGTGGGCCGACCGCGGTCATCCCGCCGATCGTCGAACCCCAGATAGCGAAGCCGAGAGCGCGCTCCTTGCCCCGGAAGTTGGCGTTGATGAGGGAGAGCGTGGTGGGCAGCACCATGGCGCCACCGACGCCCTGGACGACTCGCGCTGCGATGAGGAGCTCACCCGTCTGCGCCGCTGCAGCGAAGATCGAGGCGATGGCGAAGATGGCCACGCCGAGAATCAGCAGGCGTCGGCGACCGTACCGGTCTGCGAGCGTGCCGAAGACCAGCAGCAGAGCTGCAAAGACGAGGGTGTACGACTCCTGCACCCACTGCACCTGCGTGGAGGTGATGCCGAGGTCCGTGATGATCGAGGGGATCGCCACGTTGACGATGGTCGAGTCGACGATGATGAGCGAGACGCCGATGCTGATGAAGACCAGCCCGGCCCAGCGGGCGCGAGCGCTTTGGGCAATGTTATTCACACGCCTAGTATTTCACTTACCTAGATAAATCGCCAAGCGAATGAGCGATTCTGTGCGCATCAGATTGTCGACGCGAGGTGTCAGCGACGAGGCAATTCTCCCGATCGCAGTCGTGCCACGACGGTCGCGATGATGACCACTGCAGCCACGGCGATGGCCGTGGTCGCGACCGGCGTGGAGGGAAGCGTTCCGGTGAGTCGGGACACCGCGACCCAGGCGATACCCCACGAGAGCGAGAACATCGGGGCGAGCCTCCCCCGGCCATAGACAGCCAGCAGCACGCCGACCAGTCCGGCAACGACGACGACGGCCACGCCCCATACCTCGGCAGGCAGCCCCCCTCCGGCGGGAGCAACGAGCGTGGAGTCGGCACCGAGTGCTCCACCAGCGGCTTCAGCGATGGGGGTTCCCCCTGCCGCCCCCGAGCCCACGAAGGCACCGACGACCGCGACGACTGCGCTGAAGACGACGACACTCTGGCGCACGGTGTCTTGTCGTGTGGATGAACTCATGATTCAACCGTAACCGGCTGTGCTCTGCACGGGGGAGGCCGGCCAGTAGATCGATCGGTGGCGAACGGTTTCAGGTCAGTCTGAGAATCCGCACACTTTCGGAAGACGCTCGGGAAGCGAATGTGCGGGCGTGCGAGCATGATGCTCAAGGAAGGGAGCATCGCGTGCGACTGCTGGTTGTCGAAGACGAAGAAGAGATGGGCCGTCTGATTGCCCGGGGGCTCGAAGCGGAGGGCTACGCTGTCGACGTCACCGACAACGGGGTGGATGCTCTGATCAAGGCGGGGTCGGTGTCATACGTCGCCGCACTCGTCGACGTCATGCTGCCGGGAATGTCGGGCTTCGAGTTCTGCCGGCATCTGCGCTCGCAGGCGAGTACCCTGCCGATTCTGCTTCTTACGGCCCGGGATGCTGTGGACGACCGCGTACGAGGCCTCGACGCCGGTGCTGACGACTACCTCACGAAGCCGTTTGCCTTTGCAGAACTGACGGCCCGCATCCGTGCGCTCGTGAGGCGTGAAACGGCAACGCCGAAGCTCTCGGTCAGGGTGGGGCAACTCGTCATCGACAACCAGACACGCCGTGCGGTGATCGCCGGCACGAGCCTCGCCCTCAGCCCGAAGGAGTTCGAGCTGCTGAGGGTGCTGGCCCAGCGACAGGGTGAGGTGCTCACCCGCTCGGAGATTCTCACCGAGGTCTGGGGCAAGAGCGAGAACATCGATGCCAACGTCGTCGACCAGTACGTGAGCTACCTGCGACGCAAGATCGACCCGCTGGGTTCAGGTATCTCGATCATCACGCGCCGGGGAATCGGCTACGGGCTCGACATCGACGACCTGGCAGGAAGCGTGTGACAGAGGCCGCTGGCCCCGTGATGCGGAAGGGCCCCCGGCTTCTTCGTCGGCTCTCGATTCGCGCCAGGCTCACGGCTGGCGCGCTGATCATCGCCGGGGTGTTCTTCGCCGGAACTGCCTTCGCGGTTCACCAGCAGGTCGAAGCGACACTCACCAACTCGTCGATCCTGCTCCTGCAGAACGACTCGTCGCTCTTCGAGGAGCAGATCGTCGATGGCAAAGACGCCGATCTCGACCGCCCCGGCCAGGGCCAGTTGGTCGCCGTGATCGACCCGGCAGGTACCGTGCGCCTGTCGACGTTCCCCGCTGAGCTCGAGCCGATGCTCAGTTCACTGGCTGCGGCGGGAACGGCACCGCAGAACGTGCACACCACGGCCGCTGACTATCTCGTGCTCGCACACACGGTGAGCGCACCCGACGGCCAGTGGCAGGTTGTCGCCGCCCGCAACGAGGGCGCGTCCCGGCTCTCTCTCGATTCACTCACCCGTGCCCTCACAATCGGCCTCGTCGTGCTCACGCTGCTGTTCGGCCTCGGATCATGGGTGCTGGCCTCGGCAGCACTTCGGCCGGTCTCTGCAATGCGGCGAACCGCAGAGCAGCTGAGAGCTGCCGATCGCCTGGCACCGGTCGGCTCCGGCCCCCACAAGCCTGAGCTGCTGCCCGTCGGGCCCGCACACGATGAGCTCTCCGAACTGGCGACCACCCTCAACGCACTGATCGAACAGCTGCGGGCATCGGCCGACCGTGAAAAACAGTTGGTCTCTGACGCAAGCCATGAACTCCGCACACCGCTAGCGATCCTCCAGGCCCAGCTCGAGCTCGCCCACCTCAGTGCAGGAGACCCGGATGCCCTGCTCAGCGAGATCGAATCCGCCGAGCTCACCGTCAAACGCCTCTCGCAGCTCGCCGCGGGTCTTCTCGAACTGACGCACATCGAAGCCGCGCAGCAGCAGGATTCGACGCCGGTCACCGAGATGGCCGACGAGATCGTCGAGGCAGTCGCGCGAGCCTCGCTGCTCTCTGGCGATTCTGGAGTCGCCGTGACCTCCTCGACGGCCGGGAACATCGTGGGCACGATGGGCCGGGTCGGGCTGTCACCGCACAATTTCGGCCGGGTCATCGACAACCTGGTGAGCAATGCCGTTGCAGCGTTGACGTGTCCTGGCGCAGAACAGTCGTCGGAACGGTCGGTCGAGGTGCTGTTGACTCTTCCGACTGCGGCGAGACTGAGGCTCGAAGTGCGCGACGACGGGCCCGGGATGGCGTCGGAGTTCGTGCCCCTGGCGCTCGATCGGTTCGCTCGGGAAGATACCTCACGCGCTGCCCGTGGGCGATCATCCGGTGCCGGTCTCGGCCTGTCGATCGTGGCTGCGCTGGTGTCGTCTGCAGGAGGGACTGTTAGCATAACCAACCGACGGCCGCGGGGGCTCAGCGTGGTGGTGGACCTGCCCGTTACAGAAGAGACGTCGTGAGGATGAGTGCTGTGTTTTCTGAAGTGGCTGCAAGCGGAGCGGCCGTACTGGCCGCTATCAACCCGATCAACCCGGAGTCGATCATCTCGGGTGCGGGCCCCTGGGCCCTCGTGGTCGTCTGCGCCATTGTGTTCGCGGAGACGGGACTTCTGATCGGCTTCGTACTGCCCGGCGACACCCTGCTGTTCTTCACCGGACTGCTGACCTACACCGGCGTGATCTCTGCGCCGCTGTGGCTTGTGCTGCTGGCCGTCTCGCTGTCGGCCATACTGGGGGACCAGCTGGGGTACTTCATCGGCTATCGAACGGGCCCTCGAATCTTCGAGCGAAAAGACAGCGGGCTCTTCAGCACGAAGAATGTGGCCAGAACCCAGCAGTTCTTCGACAAGTACGGCGGAACCGCCGTGATTCTCGCGCGGTTCGTCGCCGTGGTGCGCACCTTCGCGCCCGTTGCGGCTGGTGTGGGCAAGATGCACTACCTGCGGTTTCTCGGCTACAACGCGATCGGCGCCGTTGCCTGGGCCTTCATCGTCATTCTGCTCGGCTACTTCCTGGGCCACATTCCGGGGGTGGCCGACGTGGTGACGCAGTACATCGACGTGGTCATCATCGGAATCGTCGTGATCTCGCTCGGCACTGTGCTGGTGCAGGTGCTGCGGTCACGGCGCAAGCAGGGCAAGCAGGGAGAATCCTGATCGAGCGCATAAGCTCGGGGTATGGTTTCTTCTCCCTTCACCGTCTCCCAGGAGCGCAAGCTCGTCACTGAGCTGCCCGGCCCGAAATCGAAAGAACTGCACGCGCGTCGACTGAAGACGGTGTCGCGCGGTGCGGGCACCCTCGTCGACATCTACATGGACCACGGTTCGGGCGCGATCCTGGTCGACGTCGATGGCAACCAGATCATCGACCTGGGCTGCGGGATCGGCGTGACGACCATCGGGCACGCGCATCCGGCCATTGCGGCTGCTGCGGCTGCCCAGGCCACCAAGCTCACACACACACTGTTCACCGTGACGCCGTATGAGAACTACCTGCGGGTCGCAGAGAAGCTCGCCGAGATCACCCCCGGTGACTTCGAAAAGCGGTCGATCCTCGTGAACTCCGGCGCAGAAGCGGTCGAGAACGCCGTCAAGATCGCGCGCAAGTTCACCGGCAGGCGTGCCATCGCGACCCTCGATCACGCTTTTCACGGTCGTACGAACCTGACAATGGCGATGACCTACCGCCCCTGGCCCGAGCGCGCGGGCATGGGCCCGTTCCCCGGTGAGATCTACAGCGTGCCGACGAGCTATCCCTTCCGTGACCCCGAGGGCATGACCGGTGTCGAAGCGGCCGAGCGCACCATCGACTACATCAACACCCACATCGGGGCGACCGAGCTCGCCGCGTTCTTCGTCGAACCGATCCAGGGCGACGGCGGCATCGTCATTCCCGCCCCCGGTTTCTTCGAGACGATGAGCGCGTTCTGCACAGAGAACGGCATCGTCTTCGTCTCCGACGAGATCCAGGCCGGTATCGCCAGAACGGGTGCCTGGTATGCCATCGAGCACAGCGGCGTGGTGCCCGACCTGATCACGAGTGCCAAGGGCATCGCCGGCGGTTTCCCGCTAGCGGCGGTGACGGGTCGAGCAGAGATCATGGATGCTGTGCAGCCCGGTGGCATCGGTGGCACCTTCGGCGGCAACCCCGTGTCGACGGCCGCGGCCCTCGCTGTGTTCGACGTGATCGAATCCGATGGCCTGATTGCAGAGGCCCAACGCGTGGAGCGTGCCTTCTTCGCGCGGATCGGCGATTGGCCAGAACGCTTCAGCGTGGTCGGCGAGGTGCGCGGCAAGGGCGCGATGATCGGTGTCGAACTGGTTCTCCCCGGCACGCGAAAGCCCAATCCCGCGGCGCTCACGGCGGTCATCAAGCACGCAACGACGAACGGTGTCATCGTTCTCGACGCAGGCAGCTGGGACAGCGTTCTGCGGTTCCTGCCGAGCGTCGTGATCAGCGAAGCGCTCATCGACGATGCAGCCACAGTGATCGAAGAAGCCCTCACCCTCCTCGAGAACGCCTGAGTCGCCCCCCATGCGGGGCGCGGAACGACGACGGGGCCGGGGGTCGCTTCTTGCGGCCCTCCGCGTCGCCGTTCGCGACTGGAGGGACGGCATCGATGCTGATTCGTCGTCTGCAGTGGCCGGGCAGAACGAACCGTCAGTCGTCGCCGTTCCGGCAGACGAGAGCGAACTTCGCCTCAGCGTGCTTCTCGACCAGCTTCCCGACACGATTCTCTTCATCGTCGACGAAGACCTGAGGTACCGAGTCGCCACGGGAGCCGGCAGGCGGGGCCAGGGCGTACTCGACTGGGAAGGGAAAACACTCTTCGAGGTGTCGAGCCCCGAGAATATCGTGATTCTTGAGCGGGCCTACCGGGCCGCCCTTGCCGGCAACCGCACCGTTGTGCGCGTCAGTTCGACCGTGACGCACCGCGAGAACGAGGTCATCGCGGCCCCGTACACGCGTGGCGAGCATCCGGAGGCCCTCGTCGTGGCCAGGGATCTCACCGAGATCCGCGGCCGCGAGATGGCGCTGAGGCTGGTCACCCAGCAGTTCGAGCAACTGGTGCTGGCTTCGCCGACCGGAATCGCACTGGCAGACCCTCAGGGCCGGATCTCGCTGGTGAACGACGCGTTCTGCGCGCTGTTCGACACCGATGCGGAGTCGCTCATGGATACGTCTGCGGTTCACCTGCTGCCGTTGCCTCCGGTTGAGGGAGCGAATTCCCCCGGTTCAGGTTGGGTTGAGCAGCTGATTCTCTCGCCTTCGGGACTCCGCACCGACGACATCGAACTGCCGGGGCCCACTGTCATGGACGAGACCCGTCGTGCTGTCGTCAGCGCGGTCGTGCTTCGTGACGGCGCGGGCGAGGCGACCTCGGTGCTCATCAACGCCTACGATACGACCGAGCAGCACCGATACCACGAGCACATGGCCTACATCGCGTCTCACGACACCCTCACCGGCCTCATGAACCGGACGGCATTCGAGCGCCGTCTCGACGAACACCTGGCCTCGTGCCGCGACGGCGAAGACTGTGGCGCCGTCCTGGTCGTCGATGTCGACAATTTTCGCGACATCAACGAGCAACTGGGCCACCGTGCTGGTGACGACTTCATCGTGGCACTCGCCGGCATGATCTCGCGCTGGGTGCGATCGACGGATGCTGTCGCCCGCCTCGGTGCTGACGAGTTCGCCGTGCTGCTCACCGAAGGCGACCGCGCACAGGCGGAGGCAGCGGTCAACTCCCTTGTCGCCCAGGTGCGCGACGGCTTTCGCGGGCTCGAGCAGTTCGAAGCCGTCGGACTCGAACGCCGTGTCACGGCGAGCATCGGCGCCGTGTCGGTGTTCAGCCACGGGACGACCGCCGCCGATCTTCTCTCAGACGCAGACCTGGCCATGTTCCATGCCAAGCAGCACGGGCGCAACGGCTACAGCTTTCTCGAACCGTCGGAGGTGCTCGCGGCGCGCGCGTCGAACCAGATCAACTGGACAGCGAAGATCCTGGCCGCGATCGAGAACGACCAGTTGGTGCTGCATGGCCAACCCATTCTCGACCTCACCTCCAACAAGATCACCGCGCTCGAACTGCTCGTGCGCATGATCGACGACGACGGGAGCCTGATCTCCCCTGCGCAGTTCATCTCGGTCGCCGAGCAGTCGGGCCTCGCCGTGATGCTCGACGAATGGGTCGTCACCCACGCGATCACCTGCCTCGGCAGGCTGCAGCAGATCGACCCGACGATCACCGTGCACGTCAACCTGTCAGGGCGATCGGTGGGCGATCTCGACTTCGCAGACTTCATCGCTACCCGCCTCCTCGAATCTGGTGTCGATGCCTCTGGACTCGTGCTCGAACTCACCGAGACGGCTGCGGTGAGCAACATCGACAGCGCCCAGGCCTTCATGCGCACTCTGACGGCGCTCGGCTGCGTGTTCGCCCTTGATGACTTCGGTGTCGGGTACGGCTCGTTCTACTACCTGAAGCACCTGCCGTTCGGAATCGTGAAGCTCGATGGCGAGTTCGTCTCCGGCAGCGAGCGAGACCCCCTCGACCTGCTCGTCATGTCCTCGCTGGTGTCGATCGGCAAGGGCCTGGGCATGGTCACCATCGCCGAATTCGTCGAAGACGCGAACTCGCTGACGCTGCTCGAGTCACTCGGAGTCGACGGGGCCCAGGGGTTCTACATCGGCCGCCCTGCGCCGCTCGAACACTACTTCCCCCAACTGGACGTCGCCGTCTAGGGCCATGCGCCAGTCGCGCGTGCCTGCCGCGATCGTGCGGCGCGTTCAGTTGCCGAAGGCGCTCGCGCAGGTCTGTTCGGCAGCCGTCTGGCCCGTGACCCCGTCGATGACGTTACTCGTGGGCGTCGGGGTGGGCGCACCTGAGGCTGCTGGTGTGTCTGTCGAGGTGGGTGCCGGCGTGTCTGTCGCGCCGGGGGTCGGCGTGGACACCACAGAAGAGCCGGGTCCTGTCGAGTCGGCGTTCAGGGTGAATGGCTCATCGGCCTTGATCTTCGCGAACAGTTCATCGGCGACATCGATCGTGGGTACGACCTTGCCGGGGTAGTCGGCGTCGCCGGTCGTGCCGGGGTACTGCACGAACACGAGTTTGGCGAGGTCGACGTCTTTCAATGCCAGCGCCAGCGACACCATCGAGTCGAGGCTTGCCAGAGTGGTCGAGAGTTTGATGTTCTGGGCAGCGGCCTGCGCCAGCCCGTAGAGCTTGGTCACGTCGGTCAGGGTGTTCGCGCTCTTCAGAGTTCGCACGAGCGACGACAGGTACTGCTGCTGCGAGGAGATGCGGGCCAGGTCGCTGCCGTCGCCGACGCCGTGCCGGGTTCGCAGGAACGCGAGGGCGGTTCCGCCAGAGATGGTGCTCGTTCCGGCAGGCAGGTCGAGGCCAGAGTCGGTGTCTTTGATGGGTTCGGCCAGGCACACCGGCACCCCGCCGACGGCATTCGTCATCTCGATCACGCCGTTGAACGAGATGAGCCCCGCATAGGGGATGGCTAAGCCAGTGAGGTTCTCGATCGTCGTCTTGATGCAGGCCAGTCCGCCGCGCTCATACCCCGTGTTCAGCGCTTCGTTGTAGGTGGCGTCATACGCTGTACCGGTACTGGGGTCTGTGCAGGCCGGATGATCGACGATCAGGTCCCGCGGAAAGCTGACCACGACCCCGCTCTTCTGGTCGGCAGACACGTGCAGCAGAATGTTCACGTCGTTGAGGGTGGCGTCGCGCTCGCCGAAGGCGTTGCCTTGGCTGGCATCGTTGTCTGTACCGACGATCAGCACGTTGAAACCGCCGACAAAGGCGCCGACGTGCGCTTCGGCTGGTGCGCCTGAGCTACCCCCGATGTCGATGGAGTTCGCCGAGACCTGCGTGGCAATGCTGGTCACTGCGATTGCAGCCACTGAGGCGCCACTGACGAGAACAACCGCGATCGCTATCGCCAGAAATTTGACGAGCGTGCTCGCGGCGCCAAGACGGCCCCGCTCTGCGTGCTTGATCGGTGGAACCATTGGAGCATCATACCTGCAGGGCTTCTGGCCGCCCGGTGTGAAGGGCCTGTTGTGAAGCAGCCGGATGAGATTAGCCCGTCAGAACCGGGCAGCGCTCTCCGCATCGGTGATGAGAAGGAGGCCCGCGGCGCCGAGACTGGCGAGCCGATCATCCACATCGCTGCTCGACGTGGTGTCACCGTCGACAGCCGGGGGCGCTGTGCCCGTGATGAGCGCGTCGAACTCGGCGATGTCGCCGATCGTCCCCAGGTGCACCTGCCCGAGTTTGCTCGCGTCTGCGACGATGACGGCCCGGCTGGCCGATTCGAGCATGCGGCGTTTGACCTGGGCCTCCGGCAGGTTCACGTTGGTCACACCCTGCTCGGCATCGACGCCGTTGCACCCGATTAAGGCGAGGTCGACGTGCAGTCCGCTCAGAACCGGCGAGACGAGAGGCTCGACCAGCGAGTGCTGCAGGGGCCGCAGCGTGCCACCGGTGACGATGACTGTGAAGCGCGGGATGGCCGGCTCCAGCGCGAGCGCGATGCTGAGCCCATTAGTGATGATCACCACGTCGCTGAGGTCTGTTCGCGCCACGAGGGCATGGGCCACCGCCAGGGCCGTCGAGCCCACGTCGAGCAGAATGCTCTGGCCCGTGCGCACCAGACTGGCCGCGAGCTCGCCGATGAGCTTCTTCTCGGCAGCGGCATCTTCGATGGCCTGCTCGAAGCTCGGCTCCTGCGCGAGTTGGCGCTGCCGGATGACCGCGCCGCCGTGTACCCGGCGAATTGCCTGCTGCGCGTCGAGTGCATCGAGGTCGGTTCGAATCGTCACGTCAGACACCCCGAAGGTGTCGCTGAGTTCGCCCACCCGGGCGAATCCGCGCTCGTCGATCACTGCGAGCATCTGTTCTCGACGGATCACGGCGGAATGCTGTACTTTAGATTTCGAAAGCATTCTGCAATTGTATTTGGGAAAACGAAAGTGTGGCTCATTTGCGCGGCTCAGACGAGAATCTCGCCAGCACTACCCCCGGCACTCCTGCGGGGGAGGTCGAAACACTCTCGATGGTCGATGGTTCGCCCATCGTCAAACGCCCGTATTCGCTCGCTGACGGCCGCGAGCTGATCTATTACGACGACGCCGACACGCTCCTCCCGCCCGAGCGCGCCGCCGACGAGCGTCTCCTCGACCCGCGCCCGCCCGTTGCCGAGATGCGCCAGGACGCGCTGACGGGGGAGTGGATCTCCATCGCCGCCGCCCGCAACAACCGCGTCTTCCTGCCGCCGGCGAACCTCGACCCGCTCGCTCCCCAAGCCCCCGACAACCCCTCCGAGGTGCCGAGCCTGTACGACGTCGCGGTGTTCGAGAACCGCTCGCCGTCGTTCGGGCCGGAGCTTCTCGGCGCGGGCGAAGCGCCCGTGCGCGACGACCACTCGATCGGGCTCGGCAAGAGCCGGGCATCCATCGGCCGCTGCGAGGTCGTGTGCTTCAGCCCCGAGCGTGAGGGTTCGTTCGGGTCGTTGCCGACCTCGCGCGCCCGAACCGTAATCGAGGCCTGGGCCGACCGTACCGCCGTGCTGCAGGCCATGCCGGGCATCGAGCAGGTCTTCCCGTTCGAGAACCGGGGCGAGCAGGTCGGTGTGACCCTGCACCACCCGCACGGCCAGATCTACTCGTACCCTTTCGTCTCGCCTCGCACCCAGAGGCTCATCGCCTCGATCGACGACTACGGCCCGACGCTCTTCGCCGACATTCTGGCGAGCGAGCAGGCGGGCGACCGGATGATCGTGCAGGGCGAGCACTGGAGCGCCTTCGTTCCCTTCGCCGCACGCTGGCCGATCGAGGTGCACATTCTGCCGCACCGCCAGGTTCCCGACCTTGCGTCGACCACTCCGGCCGAACGTGATGAGCTCGCTGTGCTCTACCCCCGCGTTCTGCGGGCCTTCGACGGCCTCTACGACACGCCGACGCCCTACATCGCGGGCTGGCACCAGGCCCCGGTGAGTTCGCACCGCGACGACATTCGCCTCATGCTGCAGATCACCTCGCCGCGCCGGGCCGCCGACCGCCTCAAGTTCCTGGCCGGCTCCGAATCGGCCATGGGAGCATTCATCGGTGATGTGCGCCCCGAGGTCACCGCCCACAATCTTCGAGAGAGTTTTGCCGCCCATGAGTGACCGCAGAGACCCGCAGCACGACGCTCCAGAGACACTCACCGCCCAGGCCGTCATCGCCCAGACCACCGCTGCGCTGACGGCCGAGTTCGAGCTCCGGCACGGCCGGCCGGCCGGCGGTGTCTGGTCGGCACCGGGCCGAGTCAACCTGATCGGCGAGCACACCGACTACAACGAGGGTTTCGTGCTGCCATTCGCCATCGACCGACGAGCGTATGTGGCTCTTGCCGCCCGGTCTGACGGGCTGGCACGCGTGTCGTCCACGTTCTCTGACGACATCGTGGAGTGTGCACTCACCGAACTCTCACCCGAGGTGCTCGCCGGGTGGTCGGCGTACCCACTGGGCGTGGCCTGGGCACTGCTCGCGGCGGCCGCCGAGGGCGAGAATCCCCGCACTCCCGACGCGCTGCCGGGCTTTTCGCTGCACATCCACTCCGAGGTGCCGATCGGCGCAGGCCTCTCGTCGTCTGCTGCGATCGAATGCGCCACAGCGGTCGCCCTCAATGAGTTCTGGCAATTGGGTGAGGCGCCGGCCAGGCTCGCCCGCATCGGGCAGATCGCCGAGAACCAGGCCGTCGGCGCCCCGACCGGCATCATGGACCAGTCCGCCTCGATGCTCGGTCACGCCGACGCGGCGGTCTTCCTCGACTGCCGCAGCATGCAGACCGCCACGATTCCCCTCGGGCTCGCGGCGAACGACTTCGAGATCCTCGTGATCGATACCAAGGTCAGCCACGATCACGCTACCGGCGGCTATGCGGATCGCCGGGCATCCTGCGAGCTCGCGGCGGCAACGATGGGTGTGTACTCGCTCAGGGAGCTGACCCCGGCCGATCTGCCGCGTATGCGCGAAGCACTCGACGAAGTGACCTTTAGGCGCGCCCGGCACATCGTCACCGAGAACGAACGGGTGCAGGAGACGGCGAGACTGCTGCGCACAGAGGGCCCGCAGGCAATCGGGGCGCTTCTGGACGCGTCACACGTCTCGATGCGCGACGACTTCGAGATCTCGGTCGCCGAGCTCAACCTGGCTGTGGAGGTCTCGCAGCGCTCTGGGGCGATCGGTGCACGGATGACCGGCGGCGGTTTCGGCGGATCAGCGCTCGCTCTCATTCCCCGTGCGCTCCGTGAATCGCTCGAAGCCGATATTCTCAAAGCATTCCGGGCAGAGGGGTTCGCCCGGCCCGACCTGTTCATCGTGCAGCCCTCTGAGGGTGCGACCATGACCGGGGCCCACGCGTCACCTGGAGAGGGAGCATCCGAATGACCTGGATCGTCACCGGAGGGGCCGGATACATCGGCTCGCACGTCGCTCGGGCATTCCTCGAGAACGGAATCGACGTCGTCGTCATCGATGACCTCTCGAGCGGTCGCGCGGAATTCGTGCCAGAGGGCGCCGTGCTCGAGCAGGGTTCGCTCGTCGATGGAGCCATCGTCGACCAGGTCTTCGCCCGGCACCAGGTGAGCGGCGTCGTTCACCTGGCCGGTTTCAAGTACGCCGGTGTCTCGGTGACGCGCCCGCTGCACACCTACACGCAGAACGTCACAGCCACAGTCAACCTGCTCGAGGCGATGGCGGCCAACGGTGTCGAATCGATCGTGTTCTCCTCGAGTGCCGCCGTGTACGGCAACACCCCGGTCGCCTTCGTCACCGAGGAGACCGCCACGAACCCCGAATCGCCGTATGGCGAGACGAAGCTCATCGGCGAGTGGATGATCGCCGACCAGGCCAGGGCGACCGGCCTCCGGCACACCAGCCTGCGGTACTTCAACGTCGTCGGTTCGGCAACGCCGACCGTGAGCGACACCAGCCCGCACAACCTGTTCCCGCTGGTCTTTCGCGCCCTGCTTGCCGGCGCGACTCCGAAGATCTTCGGCGACATGTACCCCACGCCGGACGGCACCTGTGTGCGCGACTACGTGCATGTCGCCGATGTCGCGGCCGCGCATGTCGCCGCGGCACGCAAGCTCGATGCCGGTGCGCCCCTCGAACGCGCCTACAACCTCGGCAGCGGGTCAGGCAGCTCTGTTCGCGAGATCATGACCGAGATGGCTTCAGTGACAGGCATCGCCTTCACCCCCGAGGTCATGCCCGCCCGCCCAGGTGACCCGGCACGCATTGTCGCCTCGGGTGAGCTTGCATCGCGCGACGTTGACTGGGCGCCCCGCCACACCCTCCGGGACATGATCTCCTCCGGCTGGGAGGCCGCGACCCACTCGGCGTGACCTCTCGCCGCGCCATTTCTCGGCGCGCGACCTCTACTTGGGGGTGTCGCTGAACGAGCCCGTCCAGATCGCCGCTGCGCCCGACTCGCCGATCTGCACAACCCTGATCGTGGTCGCTGTGCCGAGAGCCAGTGCCAGCACCATGAACACCACCGAGACCACCAGGGATGCCCGGCGGCTCACACGGCCGGCGAATCGGCCTGCGGGCCGCGCTCCGCGGGGTGAAGCATCGGCAGGAGTCGCCTCGGCGACCACGAACGGATCGCGCTCGTCGGGTGTGCCGAGGTTGCGTGTCGGGGGCTCCGGCTGGCGGTACGGTGCGGCGAACGAGCGGTACCAGACCCAGATCGCGGTCGCCAGAACGAACTGACCGAACGCCCAGGGTACGAGGGTGTCGCCGATGGCGGCATGCGCGGTGATGAGCGGCGTGGGGTTGACCCGGGCGAGCAGCCATTCCCCGGCGTTGGTGGCAAGCGGCACGCTGGCGAGCCCGACGAAGGTCACCAGCGGGGTGATGAAGGTCAGCTTGCGCCGGAAGGCCGGCCACACTGCCCCGAGGAAGGTCATGATGGCGCCGAGGGGCACCACGATGACCACCACGTGCACGAGCAGGATGTGGAGGGGGAGACCGTTGATCTCGTAGGGCAGCATGAACGTACTCTAACCGGCGACGATGGCGTCGCCGGCGACCTTCACCGAAACGACGCTGAGCCCCTTCTGTGCGGGGCCGTGCGTGACATCGCCCGTAGCGAGATCGAAGGTCGAGCCGTGGCAGGGGCACGCGAATTCCTTCGACGCGAAAGCGACGGCGCAACCCTGGTGCGGGCAGACCGAACTGAAGGCGACGACCGTACCGGCAGTGGGCTGGGCCACCAGGATGTCCTGCCCGCCGAAGGAGACACTCTTCGCCTGGCCGACCGGCACGTCGGCGAGCTTGGCGATCTCACCGGTGCTTCCCGAACCGGCCGAACCTGCCGACGCTGCCGGGGTCGAAGCTGTACCACCGGCGGCTCCCGTCGACGTGGTGGGGGCGCAGGCCGAAAGGGCGAGCGCGCTCGCGCCGAGCACGCCGACGCTCCCCGCTGTGAGAACCACTCGGCGGGTGACGGGGGTGTTTTCAGACATGAGTCTCCTTCTTCGGCTGCGGAATTGTCACACTGCTACTCGTACCTACGAAACGCTGGGTCATTCGGTTCACCGCCGGGTGAACTTTCTCGGTGGGCATCTCGTATGTACTGATGGAGGTGTGGAGAGTCGTGGATGATCAGGCTGAGTTGTTGCGAACACTCCACGACCAGCATGCCCCAGCGCTCTACCGTTTCGTCGTTCGACTGACCGGCGACAGGGCGTGGGCAGAAGACGTGGTGCAGGAGACGCTGTTTCGTGCGTGGCGCAGCCCTGCGATCATCCAGAACACCGGAACGGGCGTTCAGGCGTGGCTGTTCACGGTAGCGCGCAACCTCGTCATCGACGAATTCCGCAGCGCCCGCTCGCGAAACGAGATCGGTACTGACGTTCTGCCCGAGCGGGCGAGTGCCGATCGCACCGACGAACTGCTGCAGGCGTGGCTGGTGGCCGACGCCCTGACCGACCTCACGGCGGAGCATCGCGAGGTGCTGGTGCAGGCGTACTACGGCCAGAAGTCGATCGCCGAGTTGAGCGCTCTGCTCGGCATCCCGGAGGGTACCGTCAAGTCACGCCTGCACTACGGCCTGCGTGCGGTGAAGCTCGCGCTGCAGGAGCGGGGGGTGACACGATGACAGAACCCGGTGGTGGCGGGAGTCGTGAAGGCCTCGACGTGAACGAGTTCGGCGAAGACCCCTACGCCGACAGTGATGCAGCCTATGTTCTCGGAGCACTGTCGCCGAGTGAGCGCCTGCGGTTCGAGAGGCATCTGATCGGATGCCCGGCCTGCCGGGAGCGCGTCGGCGAGCTCGTCGGCCTTCCTGGGCTGCTGGCCACGGTTTCGGCTGAAGATGTGCTTGCTGGCGAGCTGCGCGGCGACGCTCGCAGCGAGGGTGCAGCGGTCGGTGATGCGGCAGTCGAGGTCGAAGCGGCCACGGGTGAAACCGTCGATGTGCTGCCACAGCTCCTGGGGCGTGCGCGTCGGCGGCGGAGCCTGGCTCGCCTGCGCATCGGCGCTGCGGCTGGGCTCGCCGTTGCCGCGGCAGTCATCGTGACGCTGGTGGTGGTCATTTCGCCCGCGGTGTCGCCGCAGGGCACGACGCCGCCTGGTGCGTCGCTGCCTACACCGGCGAGCGGAACAGCGGAGCCAGTACCGCTCACCGTGGAGCACGTGCTGCTGGTCTCCGTTCAGCCGAGCCCGCTCAGCGCGGAGGCCTCGTTCACCCCGCTGCCATGGGGCACCCGCATCGACTGGACCTGCACGTACGATGACCAAGCCGGCCAGGCGGTCGGCAGCCTCGCCTCACCCACGCCGGAAGTGAGTTCGGGGCAGAATCCGGGTCAGCCACAGGTGGGCGCGTACTCGCGCGGCTACGCGATGGTCGTCACGGCAGTCGACGGCACCCGCACGCAGGTCGCGACCTGGTCGGCGGGGCCCGGCACGGAGGTCACGCCGACGGCCACCACGAGCATCCAGCTGGCCGACATCGCTTCGGTCACCATCGTCGCGTCAGACACGGGCCAGGTCCTGCTCGGCTCGCAGCTGTAGCGCTCGGGCCCCGTCAGCGTGCGGGCGAGATCTGGGCCGAGTGGCGGTAGTGCTCGCCGTTCACGATCGTCGCGTGCCACTCGTGGGGGCCGTCTTCGCGGGCCGTGTGCAGCAGTACGCTGTGGGCTGCGTTCGAGATCATGGTGACCTGCGCCCCGGTGAGAGCGGTCATGGCGATACGGATGAGCGTGCCGTGAGCCACGACGATGATTCTCTTGCCGTGGTGCGTGGTGACGATGTCGGTCAGGGCGCTGGTCGATCGCCGGGCGACCTCGAGTTCGGTCTCTGCCCCGGTGAACCCACCAGGAATACGGAGAGCATTGAGCTCCTCGGAGTCTTGAAGGCCCTCGGCGGGCCCGTAGTCGCGTTCGACCAGAGCGGGGACCTCGGCGACGACGTTGATGCCGAGTTCAGTGCCGAGGATCTCTGCGCTCTCCCGTGCGCGGGACAGCGGTGAGCAGACGATGAAGTCCCATTCGTCGACCTGCATCGCGCGAGCCGTGGCCCGCACCTGTTCGCGGCCGGTGGCGTTCAGCGGAATGTCGGATCGGCCCTGGATGCGCTTCTGGGCGTTCCAGGCCGTTTCGCCGTGCCGAACAAGGGCGAGGGTGGTCTGCGGTGTCACTCCCCAATTCTCGCACTTTGTTCGTGATTTGGGCCCGCTAGCGCAGCATCTCGCACCGGTCAAGCCCCTGCCCAGATGAAACGTTCCGTGTTCTGTTTGAATAGTGTCTGTCTGTAGCTACGCGGGGAGTCGCCCTTTGAGCAACAAATGGAGGCGTTGGACTTGTGGGCAAACTGATCTATGGCAGTTCCGGAATCGAGGTCGTCTTCGATGACCGGGCCCTGGCTCACCTGCAGATCGTCGTCGGCAACAAGCTCAGACGCCGCGAGAGCTTCTTCTTCTCGTGGAAGGATGACGCCGAAATGGGTTCTGGTCGCAGCAGCCTATGGCTCGACCCATCCATTCCCCTGTACTTCAAGTATTTCGGCAGCAAGGTTCCGGTGGTGAACCGGGCCTGGATCCAGGTGCTCGCCGATTCGGCCAACAGTGGTGCTGGCCTGCACTACATTCCGGAGCCCACCGACTCCTAGCCTGCGTTCCGCAGGTCTCCGGTCGTCAGCACTGCTGCCGGGTCACAGGGTCAGCGTGCGGTTGACGATCTCGGCAGCGACCTCGCTGAGCGGTTTCCTGGCATTGCGGGCATAGCTCCTGATCATCGAGAACGCTTCGTTCATCTCGACGTGCTTGATGTGTGAGACCACGCCTTTGGCCTGCTCGATGACAACCCTGCTGTCGAGGGCCCGCTGGAGCTGCTCGCGCGTATCTTCGCTCTGCCGGAGCGCGCGCTCGTGCACGATGCCGATTGTAGCCATGTCTGCGAGCGCTTGCGCTGCGGCGGCGTCGGTCTCGTTGAGTTCGCCGGTGGAGTCGCTGAAGAGGTTCAGTGCGCCCATCGTGAAACCACGCAGGCGGAGCGGTACGGCGTGTACCGAGAGAAAGCCGAGGTCGAGGGCGCCGTCGCGAAAGGCGAACCAGTCCGGCCGGATCTCGCGGATGTCGGGAATCGCGACGACCGTGCCGGTGAGGTAGCACTCGACGCAGGGTCCGAGTCCGGCCCGGAGCTGGAGGATCTCGAGCAGTCGGCTTCGCTCGCTGGTCGAGGCCATGACTTCGAGAACGCCGTTCTCGTCGGCCAGCAGCAGGCCGACTGCGGCAGCGTCGAGCACGGTTGCGCAGGTGTCGACCAGCGTCTGCATCAGATCGACGACGTCGTAGCCGACGACGAGGGTGTCGGCAAGCGATACGAACGAGGCTGCGAGCAGTCCCTCTCGGGATTCCGTCATGACCGGCTCACCCCTCTCTATTGCTGCGCTCGGTCGTCGGTGAAATCGAGACGGCGTGAGACCACAGCGTGAGCGACTTCGCGCACGCTCCGCCCCGAAGCGAAGGCGTGCGCTCGCAGCAGGAGCAGGGCATCAGTCGACGAGACCTCCAACTGGGCGATGATCATGCCGGTCGCCTGGTGAACTTGCTTGCGCGAGAACCCGGGGCTCGGGTCGCTGTCGACGTCGGCGAGGTTCACCGAATCGTCGGCGAGCACTCTGCGCAAGACCTGCCAGGCCGCTATTTCGGTGAGGGAGACGACGTCCGAGACCTCGGTCTCGGTCAGCGTGAGTGGCTCGTGCGAGTACAGGTCGATCGACCCCACGTCGAGCCCGCCGAGCGTCAGCGGGAAGGCGAAGAGTGCGCCGATCTCGTACTCGCGGAGTGCTTTGGCAAAGACGGGCCAGGCCGGATGCTCGGTGAGCGCGAAATTCGGAGAGAGTACTGGCTTCCTCGTTCTCAGCGCCTGCCAGCAGGGGCCCTCGCCGAGGTCGATCTGCAGCTCGTCGATCACAACAGCCTTGGGATCGGTCGCGCAGATGGTGGAGGTGCCGAGGCGCCCGCTGCCGATCGTCGACACTGCCGCGCCCGAGACGGGGGCGACCCGCAGGAACGGTCGGCAGATGCTCGCCGTACCGTCTCCTTCGTGCGCACGCGAGAGTTCACTGTGCGCGAGAAGGTACGCCTCGCGATCGTTCCCGCTCATGGTGCGCGCCGCAGGCTAATCGCGGTAAGGGGACTTGACCATGGCGATGCCCGCGACGATTCCGGTGATGGCGACCCCGATCGAGAGGAAGGCGAGCAAACCGAGCAGTAGTTCTGGCATGTCGTTCTCCTTGAGCGAGTGCGGGTGAATCCAATTAAAGTGGCAGCGTGCCAGTTATGCAAACGGAGCAGGAATTCGCCCAGGTGGTCGCGCGTCTCCGAGGGGCAGGATGCGTCTTTGCCGAAGAAGAGGCGGCCCTGGTCTGTGAGGCCGCGGAGTCACCGGGTGGGCTCCAGGGGCTGGTGGACAGGCGGGTCAGCGGGGAGCCGCTGGAGTACATCCTCGGCTGGGCGGAGTTCTGCGGGCGCCGAGTCGGCGTGCGGCCGGGCGTGTTCGTTCCGCGGCGGCGGTCGGAGTACCTGGTCGAGCTGGCGCTGGAGGAGAGCCGGTCATCCGACCCGCTGGTGGTTCTCGACCTGTGCTGCGGTTCGGGGGCACTCGGGCTCGCCGTTGCCCGCGAGCGACCGGATGCCGTGCTGGTCTCGGTCGATGTCGACCCCTCGGCCGTTGCCTGCGCCCGGCAGAACCTGACGGGAGTCGGCGAGGTATTCGAGGGTGACCTGTATGACGCGGTGCCCGAGCGCCTGAGGGGGCGGGTCACGACCCTGCTGGTCAACGCCCCGTATGTTCCGACGGAGTCGATCGAGCTGATGCCGCCGGAGGCGCGGTTGTACGAGGCTCACGTCGCACTCGACGGCGGGGGCGACGGGCTCGACGTGCAGCGACGTGTGGCGAAGGGTGCCGCGGACTGGCTCATCGAAGGGGGGAGCCTCTTCATCGAGACGAGCGCGCTGCAGGCCGAGAGAACTGCTGCGCTCTTCGGCGAGGCAGGGCTCGAATCCCGTGTCGAGTGCTCACACGAATACGATGCGACTGTCGTGATCGCGACGATGCCTGCCAGGAGGGCGGGCCGATCATCCATTGCGCCGCGTGGTGGCCACCTGCCAGAGTGAGGTCACTATGAGCCAGACGACGACGCCACCGGCACCCGACGATCCGCAGAGCCCGCCTCAGGCCACGCCGCGGTCGCACTCTTCACAGCCCCGTCGGGCACGCGCCCACCCGAGCCGGCCCGGGCACGTGGGTACCTCGGGCCAGAACCAGCTGAACCCGATCTTCGCGCGCGAAGGCGAGGCGACGGATTTTCCGCAGAACACGCTTCCCGACGGCGAATCCCTGCCGGAGACCGCCTATCAGATTGTGCACGACGAGGCAATGCTCGATGGTAATTCGCGGCTGAACCTCGCCACCTTCGTCGGCACCTGGATGGATGAACAGGCCACCCGCCTCTATGCCGAGACCGTCGACAAGAACATGGTCGACAAAGACGAATACCCACAGACCGCGGCGATCGAGACGCGCTGCTGGAAGATGCTCTCGAAGCTGTGGAATGCACCCGACCCCGACAACTCGATCGGAACCTCGACGATCGGGTCGTCGGAGGCCTGCATGCTCGGCGGCCTCGCGCTCAAGCGTCGCTGGCAACAGGCTCGCCGGGCTGCAGGGAAATCGACCGAGCGGCCGAACCTGGTGCTCTCGAGCGCGGTGCAGGTGTGCTGGGAGAAGTTCTGCAACTACTGGGACGTCGAGCCGCGCTACGTGCCCATCACCGACGAGCACAAGGTTCTCGACGGGCACGACCTGGCGTCGTACGTCGACGAGAACACGATCGGCGTCGTCGCGATCATGGGTGTGACGTACACCGGCATGTACGAGCCGGTCGCCCTGATCGCCGCGGCCCTCGACCGCATCCAGGCCGAGACTGGGCTCGACGTTCCCATCCACGTCGACGGCGCCTCGGGCGGCATGATCGCGCCGTTCCTCCAGCCGGAGCTGGTCTGGGACTTCCGGCTCGAGCGGGTGGCTTCGATCAGCACCTCGGCGCACAAGTACGGGCTCGTGTACCCGGGCCTCGGTTGGGTGATCTGGCGCACGGTCGACGACCTGCCGAGTGACCTGATCTTCGACGTCACCTACCTCGGCGGTCACATGCCGAGTTTTGCGCTGAACTTCTCGCGACCCGGCGCGCAGGTGCTGCTGCAGTACTACCTGTTCCTGCGGCTCGGCTGGGACGGGTACTACAAGGTGCAGAAGGCCTCGCACGACGTGGCGGTGTACCTGGCGGGTGAGATCGGTGCGATGAGGGCTTTCGACCTCTGGAACGACGGCACAGACATCCCAGTGTTCGCCTGGCAGCTTGCCAAGGGGCACACCGAGAACTGGAACCTCTACCACCTGTCCGAACGACTGCGCCTGAAGGGCTGGCTGATTCCCGCGTACCCCATGCCCGACAACCTCACCGACGTGGTGGTGCAGCGCATCGTCGTGCGCAACGGGCTGAGCCTCAACCTCGCCGAGAGCCTGATGGTCGACATCAGGGAGGCGGTCGACTATCTCGACCGGCTCGAGTCGCCCATGCCGACCGAGGGAATGGTGTCATCGTTCACGCACTGAGCTCGGGCTTCTCCCTCGACGGCCGCACCTTCACCTTCGAGGTGTCGAGTGAGACCTCGTTCATGCCGGGCGAATTCGTCACGCTCGCTTCAGCGTCTGGCGACCTTGCCGTGGGCCACGTCGAGGCTCACTCTGTGACGGGGCCTGGCGTGACCACGGGGTTCGGCCGCCTGCTCGGCTCCGTGCATCCGGATGCCCGGCTGAACGCGCGCGGAGCCAAACCGTTCGAATCGGCGATTGTGGCCGCGGCCGACACCGCCGTGCTCGAGCTCGTGCACGAATCGGCGAAGGCGACACTCGCGGTGGGGACGCTCGCAAGCTACCCGGGCGTCGATGCGCGCCTACTGCCGCACCGCTTCAACCGGCACACCTTCTGGTGCGGGCAGAGCGGGTCGGGAAAGACCTTCGCGCTCGGCGTTCTGATCGAGCAGCTTCTCTCGCACACCGACCTGCCGGTGGTGATCTTCGACCCGAATTCGGATTTCGTGAAGCTCGACCGGGTGCGCCCGGGCGCCTCAGAAGAGGAGGCCGAGCTCCTTCGTTCGAGGGAGATCAGAATCCTGCGGCCGGATGGTGACGGCGAACACCTGCGTGCCCGGTTCACCGCACTCCCGTTCCCGGTGAAGGCGGCCCTGCTGCGTCTCGACCCGCTGCTCGATCGCGACGAGTACAACACCATGCTGCACCTTGAGGGGGCGTTCCAGAACGAAGACACGGTAGCCCTGATGCGGCGGCTCCTGGGTTCGGAGAATCCCGGCGAACACGCCCTGGCCCTGCGCATCGACAACCTGAATGTGCTCGCATGGAGTGTTTGGGCGCGGGAGGAGGTCGCGGCCACCGAGGTCATCGTCGACCGCCCCAACGCCACCGTGCTCGACCTCGGCGGGTTCGAGTTCGCCGAAGAACCCCTGATCGCGGCGCTGTCGGTGCTTGACGACCTGTGGGCGCGCCGCGAAGAACGCCGCCCCATTCTCATCGTGATCGATGAGGCCCACAACCTTTGCTCGCCTGACCTCACCTCGCCCCTGCAGGTCGCCATCCGTGAGCAGATCATGCAGATTGCCGCAGAGGGCAGAAAGTTCGGCCTGTGGTTGCTCCTGTCGACCCAGCGCCCCTCGAAGGTGCACCCGAGCATCATCTCGCAGTGCGACAACCTCGCGCTCATGAAGATGAGTTCGCCCCACGACCTCGAAGAACTCGGAACGATCTTCGGCTTCGCTCCGGCGGCGCTGGTCTCGCAGTCTCCGAATTTCCGCCAGGGTGAGGCGCTCTTTGCTGGCGGGTTCGCCCCGGGCCCGGTGATCGTGCAGGTGCGCGACCGCCTCACCGTCGAAGGCGGCGTCGACGTACCGGTACCGCTGAGGGGCCCCGTCAGCGGGTGAGCAGCGTCTGGCGCTCCGGATGCTCGTCGAACCATTGGCCGACATACCAGCACATCGGAATGACCGGAAGCGTCGAGCTGTGCTCGACGTCATCCATTGCGAACGTGACGACCTCGCCGGCGAGCCCCTGGCCCCGGAGTTTCGGGTCGGTGAAGGTGTGCGTGAACGAGATGCTGTCAGCCCGCTCGATGTAGTCGGCGGCGCTCGCGAGCGCGCCGTCGATGCGGAGCTCGTAGCGGTGGCGCCCCGTGTCGTGGATGAGTTCGCGTGCCATGCTTCCAGCCTACGTGCATCGTCGGTTGCGTAGGCGAGCGCGGCGAGCGCCCTGAACAGGCGCTCGCTTTAGCGCGGTGCGTTGAGCGCGGCGGGCGCCTTGAACAGGCGCTCGCTTTAGCGCGGCGCGTCGGGCGCGGCGGGCGCCTTGAACAGGCGCTCGCTTTAGCGCGGCGCGTTGAGCGCGGCGGGCGCCCTGAACAGGCGCTCGCTTTAGCGCGGCGCGTTGAGCGCGGCGGGTTGTGATCGCCGGTTGAGTAGGCCGCAGGCCGTATCGAAACCCCCGCGTGCAAGGCAGAGGTTTCGATACGCCACTTCGCAGCTACTCAACCGGCGATGAGTGTTACTGGTTGAGCGGGAGCAGGATGCTCTTCACCGAGGGGTCGGTGGCGAGGAAGGTCTGCACGGCCGGGTCCTGGAAGGCCGCGACCAGCTTCTTGATGTTGTCACTGCCTGTGAAGTTCGAGCCGATGGTGAGCTGGCCGGCGAACTCGTCTGGTGCCTGGGGCGCGAAGATCTGCTTCTCGATCGGGATGTTCGCGGCGAGGTAGTACTCGGTGTAGCCCACGGCCGCGTCGAGGTCCGGCAGAGCGCGTGACTGCGCTGCGAAGTCGAGCAGGGTGAACTTCAGGTTCTTCGGGTTGGTGGCGATGTCGGCCTGGGTCGCGGTGCCCTTGCCGGTGCCGGGCTTCAGGGTGATGAGGCCCGCACTGTCGAGAATCCAGAGGCCCTGCGCTTCGTTGGCCGGGTCGGAGTACAGCGAGATGGTACCGCCATCGGGGATCTGGCTCACGTCGGTGTACTTGTCGCTCCAGAGACCGAAGCCCCAGCGGAACACCGGCGTCGCCGCCTCTTCCTTGAAGTCGGGGTTTGCCTCGAGAACCTGTCCGAGCCAGAGCTTGTGCTGGTAGACGGTCGCCGCGACTTCGCCGTCGCTCACAGCGCGATTGATCGTGTTGCTGTCGGAGAGGCCCTTGAACTCGACCTTGATGCCGTACTTCGGGGCGACGTTGGCCGCGACGAAGTTGACCAGGGCCTGCTCAGAGGCGTTGCCCTCTGCGGTGGCGACATAGAGGGTCGCTCCGGCAGTGTTGTTCGCCGACGCTGACGGGCTGAGCAGCGGGATGGTGACCGCGGCGACGACGCCGACGACCACGATGGCACCTCCGGCGATCCAGGGCCACTTCTTGCGTTTCTTGAGCTCGAATCCGTGGCCGGTTTCGGCGGCTGAGGGGGTGGTGGAGGGTGTTTCAGACATGGGTGTAGTGCCTTTCGGGCTGCTGTGTGATCCGATGAACTCCACGGAACAGTCAGGGGGCAGGAGCACGTGCAGGCTGCACGCGACGAGCCGTGTGGACTATTCCGTGGCGGGGGTTTGAGGGGAGGGGGCTTGTGGGGAGGGGGCTTGTGGGGAGGGGGATGGCGGTCGGTGAGCGACCGCTAGAGCATCACGCGGGACGCGGGACATCGTGCTGGGGTCGCGGCGGTGAAGCGCTGAGACCCAGACCCAGATCCGGACGCAAGTCCGGACCCAGAGCCAGGCTCAGACTCAGACGGGTGACGCAGCATTGGCGGACTCGATGTCGATACGGGCGACCCTGCGAGCGAAGCGGCGATCGCTGGCCGTCGAGCTGTGCGGCGTGGTGAGGCGCACCAGGGCATCGCCGACCAGCTGCACGGCTGCGACGAGGGCGACGAGGATGATGATCGTCGCGAGCATGACCTGGTTGTCGAAGCGCTGGTAGCCGTACGTGATCGCGACATAACCGATGCCACCGGCGCCGATCGTGCCGGCGATCGCAGAGTACTCGATCATGGCGATGGTGTTGATCGTCAGGCCACCGATGAGCGAGGGCACGGCTTCACCGAGCTGCGCCGTGCGGATGATCTGGAAGCTCGACCCGCCGGAGGCCTTCGCGACCTTCACCAGCGAGGGCGGAACACTGCGCAGCGAGTTCTCGACGATTCGCGTGAAGAACGCGATGCCGGCGACCGACATTGGCACGACGGCAGCCGCGATACCGATGTTCGTACCAGTGATGAGCCGGGTGAACGGAATGATCGCGACCATCAAAATGAGAAACGGCAGCGACCGCCCGACACTCACGATCCAGCTGAGCGCGCTGTGCAGGGCAGGGTTCGGAAAGAGACCGTCACGGGCGAGGTTGTGGATTATCGCCCCGAGTGGCACGCCGACGACCACGACGATCGCCATCACGATGCCCACCATGATCAGGGTCTCGCCGAGCGCAGGCAGCACGAGGGCGGGGATCTGCGCGAGCGGCACGTCGTTGTTGGCGAGCACGGCGCTCGCGAGAGTCGCGGCGCTCATGCGGCGAACTCCTTCTCAGAATCCGCTGCGTTAGTAGCGGCGGAGCTGCTGCCCGCTGGTTGACTAGCGGCGGAGCTGCGTATCGAAACCTCGGTGTCGTGCGCGGGGGTTTCGACACGGACTTCGGCCTGCGAAACCGGCGACTCCGCAGGCGTGAGCCGGGCATCCAGACCCAACCGCCGGGCGGCATCGACGACGGCCTGCTGGCTCGAGGCGCGGAGCCCCACACTCGCGTGCCCGACGATGGCGCCGTTGATGGTCTCGATGGAGGCGCCGAGGAGCGAGACGGGCGTCGAGAGTTCGGTTGAGAGTCGAGTGACCCAGTCCGCGGGAACCCCCGCCGAGGTGTAACTGACGAACCAGGTGGTCTCGTCGACGGCTGCCTCGAGTGCGGGCTTCGCCGGGTTGAGCGCCTTACCCAGATCGGAAGCCGGGTCACGCAGCAGGTCGACGACACGGCCCGATTCGACGATGTGGCCGTGGTCGAGGCGGGCGACGGAGTCGGCGACCTGCAGGACGGTCTGCATCTCGTGGGTGATGAAGAGGATCGAGAGGCCGAGGTCGTCGCGCAGCTCCTTCAGCAGCGAGGTGATCGAGGTGGTCGATTCGGGGTCGAGCCCCGAGGTCGCTTCATCGGCCAGCAGAACCGTCGGCTTCAGGGCGAGAGCGCGGGCGATGCCGACGCGCTGGCGCTGGCCGCCGGAGAGCTGGTGAGGAAAGTAGTCGGCGCGTGCCGAGAGGCCCACGCGATCCAGAAGCTCGGCGACCCGCTTCTTCGAGTCCCGGCGGGTCACGCCCAGGTAGCCGAGCGGCAGGGCGATGTTCTCGGCTGCCGTGCGACGGCTGAACAGCCCGTCGGACTGGAAGACGGTGCCGATTCGGCGTCGAGCGGCACGCAACTGCGCCTCGCTGAGCTGGGACAGGTTCTCGCCGTTCACCACGACGGAGCCGGAGGTGGGGCGCTCGAGAAGGTTGACGCACTGCGCCAGGGTGCTCTTGCCTGCTCCACTCGGGCCCACGACGGCGAAGATCTCGCCGGGTGCCACGCTGAAGTCGAGGTTGTCGAGCACGGTCACGGCAGTATCGCCGTGACCGTAGACCTTCGTCAGCTTCTCGAGAGTGATCACGTGACCGGCACCCCGACGCGATACTGGGCACCGAGGTGCTCTTCAGGCAGGCGGTCGCCGCGTCCGTGGAGCTTGTTGCGCAGGGTGCCCTCGACGTAGTCCGTCTGGTAGGCGCCGCGCTTCTGCAGCTCGGGGATGACAAACTCGACCACGTCTTCGAAAGTGCCGGGGGTGATGGCGTAGGCCAGGTTGAACCCGTCGACGTCGGTGTCTTCCACCCACTCCTGCAGGTGGTCGGCGACCTCGGTCGGCGAGCCGACGACGAACGGGCCGAGGCCGCCGATCGCGCCGAGCTTGGCGATGTCGCGCACCTTCCACTCGCTGCCGTCTTCGTTCGCGGCCTGGAAGTTGGCGACGGTTGACTGGATCGCGTTGCTCTTGACATTGCCGATCGGCTCGTCGAGGTCGTACTGCGAGAGGTCGATGCCCATCCAGCCCGACATGAACACGAGCGCACCCTCTTCACTGGCGTAGCTCAGGTAGTCGGCATGCTTGGCCTTGGCCTTCTCGGTCGTCTCATCAACGATGATCGTGAGGAGCGTGTAGATCTTCGCGCTGTACCGGTCGCGACCGGCCGCTTCGAGAGCATCACGGATCTTGCCCACGGTCTCCTTCAGGCCGGCCTTGGTCGATGACGCTACGAAGATCGCCTCCGCGTTGCCCGCAGCGAATTCGATGCCGCGGGGCGAGGCGCCGGCCTGGTAGATCACCGGTGTGCGCTGGGTCGACGGCTCAGAGAGGTGGATGCCCGGAACGGTGAAGTGCGTGCCGTAGTGCCCGATTTCGTGCACCTTGCTCGGGTCGGTGAAGACCCCCGACTCGCGGTCGCGGATGACGGCATCGTCTTCCCACGAGCCTTCCCACAGCTTGTAGAGCACCTCGAGGTACTCGTCGGCGACGTCGTAGCGCTCGTCGTGCTCGAGCTGGTCGTCGTGACCCATGTTGCGTGCGGCGCTGGGCAGGTACCCCGTCACGACGTTCCAGCCGACGCGGCCGTTCGTGAGGTGGTCGAGCGTCGACATGCGGCGGGCGAACGGGTACGGATGCTCGTAGGCCGTGCCGGCGGTGATTCCGAACCCGAGGTTCTCGGTGACCGCGGCCATGGCCGAGACCAGCAGAATGGGGTCGTTGACCGGAACCTGCGCGCCGTGGCGGATGGCGGCCTCATTCGAGCCGCCGTAGACGTCATATGTGCCCAGCACATCGGCGATGAAGATGCCGTCGAACTTGCCGCGTTCGAGCAGTTTCGCGAGCTCGGTCCAGTAGGAGATCTGCTTGTAGCGCCACGACTGGTCCTGGGGGTGACGCCACATTCCAGAGGACTGGTGGGCGACGCAGTTCATGTCGAAGGCGTTGAAACGAATCTGTCGGGTCATGAGGCTATAGTGCGCGAGATCCGCGGGCAGTGCGCGCCGTGCTGCCACAAACCGTCACATTCCCCCCGCGCAGACCGTGCATACGGCCTCGGCAGCGCACGGTTTGCTTCGGTGTCTCGGCTTAAGCGAGCATCCCTGCCAGCCCTCACGGGACGACGGGAGAACGGGCGGAGCTGGGCCAACATCCCGGGATATCGGGCGGATGTCGGCCCTGCTCCGCCCGATCTACCGTGGCCGGCGTGTGGCTCGGGCACAGGGGCGTCAGAGGCGGAGGAGCGGGATGCCGGCCAGGGCCTCCCACGTCACGAAGACGAGTGCCGCGAGGTAGCTACCCATGACGACGCGCATGACGGTGAGTCGCGTGCCCGGGGAACGAAGCGCCCGAACCCGCGTCGACAGCAGTTCGAGGGCCGCTGCGACCAACGGGATGATCTGCAGGGCGTGCATCCCGACGAAGTGGGGAATCCGCAGGTCGCCGCCCACCGTGCTCCAGCCGAGCAGAGGCAACCCCGGCCCGCCGTCTGGCACGCCGACCGTGTGGGCGCCGACAATGCCGTGGTAGTCGGCCAGCTGCGTTGCCGTCGGGCCCGTCATGAGGAACGCGAGCCCCATGCCCACCAGGGCGATGATCAGACCGGAGCGGATTGCGAGTGTTCGGGCTAGGTCGCCCAGGTCAGTGCGGAACAGCAACACCGCCACGGGGACAGCCGCGCTCCAGACGATGACGATCGAGACGGCCATCACTGCCCAGACGGCTGTCTGCAGTGGCGTCGACACGTTGAAATGGCTCGTCGTGTCGGCAGCCGCGGCCGAGACGATGATCACGATCTCGATGGCCAGAAAGACGGCCGCCGTCGTGCCTGTCCACCAGGCGACGCGCTGGACCCGCCGCGAACCCCGCACCAATCCGATGAGCCAGGAGAGGGAGAGGGAGTAGACGAAGACCGACGTCGCGAACTTGAATGGCTTCGCCCAGAGCGGTGCCCCTGTGATGATCCGCGGGTCGGCGAAGATACCGACCAGAGACCAGACGGCGAGTGCTGCCATCGCCAGCGCTACCACGAGGAGTGGTCGGTGCCAGGTCACGCGGCGCAGCGTCAGGTTCCGGAGTGTGGAGGAGGACGAGTCGGTCGCAGAGTGAAGATCAGTCATGGCGGTCACACGGTTCCTTCCGGTGAATAGCGTTGATGGGTGACATGTTCCTGGGCGATCCGGCGAAGCGCCGCAAAGAGCGCATCGCCGAGAACGGTGCCGACGACCACCGTCTCCGCCTGCGATTCGCGCGACTGGCGCGTTTCGATCTCGTCGAGGTCGGCCTCGGCGGCGAGCAGGGCGGCAGTCTTGTAGCGGGCGAACCAGCCCCGATCATCCCGTTGGCCCACGGCCTCGAAGGTGCTGAGCACCCGGCCGGCAGCCAGACGCCCGGGATTGGTGGGCTGGTAAGCCCAATCGGAGACAAGAGTGTCGATGCGCTGCAGTGCGGAGGGGTCGAGCTGTTCGGCGTCGAGCGCCTCAGAAACAGTATTCTGTGCAATCTCGAACGTCTCGGCGAGCGTGGCGTCGGAGTAGATGGAGTCGATGACCCCACGCGCTGAGGCAACGCTCAGCCCGCCGACATCGAGGAGTGCGCGAATGAGCCGCAATCGGCGAACATGCTCCTCGTCGTAACTCGCCTGGTTGGGGCTGCTCGCGACGCCCGCCTGCAGCAGTCCTTCGCGCAGGTAGAACTTGATGGTGGCCACGGGCACTTCGGCCAAGGAACTCAACTCCGACATCTTCATAACGGATACTATAACTATCCGATAGTGTCACTGTCTATAGCTTCGCGAGACTTTTGTCGGAGATGAGCGCGTCGCCCCCCGATGCGTCGACGTGTTCGCTCTGCTCCGACGAAAGTCCTGTCTAGGCGGAGATGTCGGCCAGGCTCGGCGGGTTCGCACCAGAGCGCGACACGGTGATGGCGGCGCAGTCGATCGCGAAACTGCCGAGACGAGTGAGCGTCTCGGCGGTGAAGGCCGAGCCGTCGACGAGGGATTCGGCCGTGGTGCCTTCGCCGAGCATCCGGAGCAGCGTGTGGATCGACGCGCTCATGAAGGAGTCGCCCGCGCCGATGGTGTCTGCCACGACCACACGCCTGCCGGGCAGGTCGATGGTCGCGAGATCAGAGACGAGCAGGGCACCGGATGCCCCGCGGGTCATGATCGCAAGCGACGGCCCCAGCGTGAGAATGTGGCCGAGCACCTCGGCGGGTGCCAGTGCAGGGTAGAGCCACTCGGCGTCTTCGTCACTGAGCTTCACCACGGTGGAGAGCGCCATCAGGTCTTCGGCTGTTGATCGTGCAGCCTCGACGGCGCCGAGGAGGGATGGGCGGATGTTCGGGTCGAACGTGACGATCGTGCCCACGGGCGTTTCGGCGAGGAGGCGCCGCACGTCTGAGGCGCCCGGGGTGAGGAAGGCGGCGATCGAACCGGTGTGCACGAGTGCGGTTGCGGGCAGTTCTCTGACGAATTCGAGTGACCAGCGGATGTCGAATTCGTAGGTGGCTGCGCCGGACTCGTCGAGCAGCGCGGTACCTGTCGAGGTCGGCTCGTCGATGATGGAGCCCGGAAAGAAGGCGACGCCCGAGCCTTCGATGTGCTGCTTCAGTTCGCCCCCGCGCACGTCGCTGCCGATGCGGGTGACCAGCTCGACAGCGTCACCAAGCCGAGCCAGGCCGATGGCGACGTTCATGGGGGAGCCGCCGGGATGTTCGGAGACACCGTTCGGACTGATCACGATATCGGTCAGGGCCTCGCCGATCACGATGACCGGCCCGGCCGTTCTCGCTGGTAGTGCTGGGGCCGCTGGCTGCGCGGCGGAGTCTGATTCAGAGGTCACGGTGTCGGATCCTTTCTGCTGCGAGCATCAGGCGGGGAAGACGCCGATGGGGTCGAGCATGGTCAATTGTGACTGTCCACCGGTGATGAGGGAAGTCAGCTTTCTGTTGAACTCGAGGCCGTGAGCGCTGGCGAGGTGCGTGTCGAAGGCGAGTTGATCGCGATAGAGCTCGTAGACGAAAACCGAGTGCGGGTCGCTGGCTAGGCGATGGGGGTCGAATCGCAGATTCCCGGGTTCAGTACGCACGACCGTCGCGAATTCGTCGATGAGCGAAGACACTGCGGCAGCATTGCCGGCTGAGGCGGTGAACTCCGCGTAGAGGGCGATTGTCATGGCGAAGTGAGTGCTCTTTTCTGGGTGCGAAGCGGTGTCGCGGGTGCTGCGTGTGTGCGGATCACGGCACCGGGATGGGCCGTGAGGTCGTCGACGGAATGCCGGACGAGGAGTCTGGTCGGCAGGGTCACCGAGGCTTGTTCAGCGGAAGGATCGGCGATCTGCGCGATGAGGTTGTCGACGGCGGCCTTGGCCATCTCCTCGATGGGCAGGTCGACCACGGTCAGGCTCGGGGTGAGCACGGTGGCCCAGGGGGCGTCGTCGAAGCCGACGAGCGACAGGTCCCGGCCGATGACCAGACCCCGTTCCTTTGCCACCCGCAACACGGCGAGCGACATGTTGCCGTTCGAGGCCAGAAGCGCTGTCGGCGGCTCCGGTGAATCGAGAATCGCACGAACTGCCGTCAGCGCCGACTCACCGGCATCGCCGCAGTACCGTACCCAGTCGGGGTTGACAGGCAGGCCGGACTCGGCCATCTCGGCGTGGTAGCCCTCGACACGATCATGGATGGTCGAGATGAGGCCACGCGGCCGCTCGCCGGTCTCGCCCTCGAGATTCGCCGTCACCACGATCAAGCCGATCTTGGTGTGACCGAGCGAGTGCATGTGTTCGATCGCGTCGCGCGCACCCCGGTTGTTGTCTGCCGTGACGCTGGGAATACCCAGCGTCACGAGCGAGCGGTCGAGGAGCACCACAGGTTTGCCCTTGAGATCGGATCTGCTCAGGAACTCGAGGTCGACAACGGCGCTCGGCACGACGATCAGGCCGTCGACCTGCTTCTCGAGCATGACGCGAATGGATGCGCGCTCTGCGATCAGGTCTTCGTTGGTATTGGTGACGAGCACCTGGTAGCCCTGCAGGCTGGCCGACTCGATGACCGATCGCATGGCCAGGTCGAAGACACTCAGTCCCACTTCGGCAATGATGAGCCCGAGGGTCTGGGTGCTGCCGGCGCGCATCGAACGGGCGAGCACATTGGGCACATAACCCAGTTCTTCTGCGCTCCGGAGCACTTTTGTGCGGGTCTCCGAATTGACAACCCCGTAGTTGCTCAGCGCACGAGACGTAGTGGCCCGGGACACTCCTGCGTGCCTGGCCACATCGCTGATCGTGGGGTGGGCTTCGTTACCCGATTGTTTCATGAGCTTTTTCCTGATGGTTTGACAGCGGAGATAAACGGTGTGATGATCATACCCATCATCACCGAGATCGATCTCACAAAACTTCTGAGATCGATCTCAATATAGGCCTGATGACTTCACGAAGACACCTGCACCACACCGCAAGCGACGTCAGACTCTGCCACTCGTTCTCCTTCATCCGGCGAAAGTGAGAGAGTCGAATCGCACTCAAAGGAGAGTTACCCGAAATGAAACGTATCGTTCAGACCGTCGGAGCAGTCAGTGTGGCAGCATCGCTGCTTCTCGTCGCTTCCGGCTGCAGTGGCTCGACCACTGCAGGTTCGACCGCAGGCGGAGCGAAGCAGCTCACCATCGCCTTCGTCATGGGCGCAGAGGCAGATCCGTTCTTCAAGGCGATGAATGTCGGCGCTGCTGCGGAGACAGCTGCCAAGGGCGACAAACTGATCTGGCAGGGCGACCCCTCGCTCTACTCGCCGGCAACACAGATTCCCATCGTCGACCAGGTGCTGGCGCAGAAGCCGGACTGCCTCGTGCTGATCCCGACCGATCCTGACGCGCTCCAGGCTTCGGTCACGAAGGCAACTGCAGCGAAGATCCCTGTGGTCAACGTCGACACTCACGTCACCGACCTCAGCAACGTCATCTCGTTCATCACCGGAGACAACGTTCAGGGTGGCCAGGCCGCTGCCGACCAGATGGCTACGGCGATCGGCTACAAGTCCGGCGGCAGTTACAAGGTCGTTGCCGGCCTGACCTCGGCCACCGCGACCACCAACGTCGACCGCCTCAAGGGCTTCAAAGACCAGCTCGCAGCGAAGTACCCGGGCATCGAACTCGTCGACACCGCCTACTCGCAGTCGCAGGCAGCCACCGCTGACAGCAACGTGAGCAACTGGCTGACCAAGTACCCCGACCTTGCGGGAATCTTCGCCATCGACGGCACCAACGCCACCGGCGCCTCGTCTGCTCTCCAGGCAAAGGGCCTCACGGGTAAGGTCGCGCTCATCGGCTACGACGCATATAAGTCCAACGTCGATCTGATCGGCAAGGGCGTCTTCACCGCACTCATCGCCCAGAACCCGGCCGAAGAAGCCAAACAGGCCGTCGACGCGTGCCACACCTACATCGACAATGGCAACAAGACCACTGGCATCGAAGCCAAGGTCACCCTGCCGAACATCACGCTGAACAAAGACACTTCGGCAGCAGACCTGACGAAGTACACCTACGTCCAGTAGGCACCCTGTACTGCGGCTTCGCCGGTCATCACCCGAATGTGATCGGCGAAGCCGCACCCCCCTCAACTCACCACCGCATGCCCGAGCATCACCGCATGCATTTCTCGACGCTGTCTTCATACGACGCGAAAGGCACCCCCGTGGCAATCACCGAAACAATCGAACTGAAGCCGGGCTCAGGCGCGCAACCGCCTGTCAGTCCCGGCAAGCGGTTCATCGAGCTGCTCACCAACCAGCAGACCATCCTCCTGCTGGTCCTGATCGGAATGGTGATCGTCTTCTCCGTTCTGAACCCCGTCTTCTTCACCGTCGACGTGTTCGGCAACATCCTGCTCGACTGGGGCCCCATCGTCCTGATCGCGGTTGCGGAGACGTTCGTCGTCATTTCGGGCGGAATCGACCTCTCGGTCGGGGCGACCCTGGGTTTCTCCGGCGTGATCGCGGCGTACGCCATGCAGGCGATGACTGCCGCCGGCCAGAACGACGGCATCACGATCTTCATCGGAACGCTCGTGGCGGCGGCGACCGGTGTGCTCGTCGGTTTCGTCAACTCGGTGCTCATCAACAAGCTGCACCTCGTGCCGTTCATCGCAACCCTCGCAACCTTGGGTGCCGCCGGCGGAATGTCGATCGTGCTCACCGGCGGTGCGCCGATCGGTGAGGGCCCGCAGAGCGCCATTCTGCTCAGCGTGCCGTGGCTAGGCCCGCTCTCGTGGCCGCTGATCTTCGTCATCATCATCGTCGTGATCGCCGGTCTCTTTCTTCACAAGGCCCGCTTCGGCCGGTACACCTACGCGATCGGCTCCAACTCCTTCGCCGCCCTCGCCGCCGGTATCAACGTGAAGCGTCACCTGACGAAGGTCTACGTTCTGTCGGGTCTGCTCTCGGGTCTGGCCGGCATGTTCCTCTACATCCGTCTCGGTTCGGGTGCCCCGACCTCCGGTGTCGGAGACGAGCTCGATGCCATCGCCGCGGTCGTGATCGGTGGTGTCGCCCTCTCGGGCGGTGTCGGCCGCATGTCGGGAACCGTTCTCGGCTCGCTCATCCTCGCGACAGTGACCAGTGGCCTCATCATCATCGGCGTCGAACCGAACTGGAAGCAGGTCGTCGTCGCCATCCTCATCGCCGCAGCGGTCTCGCTGCAGGCCCTGCGCGCGAACGGAAGACGCTCATGACCCTCGCAGATGCACCTCTCTACGAAGTACGCAACATCTCCAAGAAGTACGGCAGTGTCGTCGCTCTCGACGATGTGAGCCTCAGCGTCAGGGCCGGCGAGGTCATCGGCCTTGTCGGTGACAACGGCGCCGGCAAGTCCACGCTCGTCAAGGCACTCGCCGGAGCACACCAACCCGACTCCGGCCAGATCCTGCTCGAGGGAGTCGAACGCCACTGGAAGAGCCCGCACGAAGCGCTCGAAGCCGGCGTCGAGACCCTCTACCAGGAGTCGAGCCTCGCCCCGCATCTCTCGGTGAGTTCCAATGTCTTTCTGGGGCGCGAGATTCCAAGCCCCGGTCTGCTGGGCAAGCTCGGCTTCCTGGCCCAGAAACGAATGGATGCTGAAGCCCACGCCGACCTCGAGCGTGTCGGTATCGCGGTACCGGCGTCGAATCGCCCCGTCTCCCAGCTCTCCGGTGGGCAACGCCAGGCTGTCGCCATCGGCCGTGCCGTGTCGTGGGCGCGCAAAGTCATCATCCTCGATGAGCCCACGAACCACCTGGGCGCGAGACAGTCGAAGGAAGTTCTGCAGGTCATCCGTGCCGCCAAAGCGAAGGGCCTGGGTGTGATCTTCATTTCGCACACCCTGCCTCACGTGCTGGAGGTCACCGACCGTGTCGTCGTGCTGCGACTCGGCAAGATCGTCAAAGACGCACCCACGGCGGATTTCGACGTGGACACCCTGCTCGGCACGATCACCGGTCTGCTCGTCTGACCGCTTTCGTGAACAGGTCAGCTGCGGCTGCCGGGAACTCGTGGTTCTCCGGTGGTCGCAGCTTTTCTGTGTTTACGGCCCGCCCAGGGTTCACAGCTCCTTCAGGGAATAGAGTCACCTCGTGTGCGTTAACTTGATACGAAGGCACTCAAGTTTCACAGGAGGACCACTTGCCCACTTCGCCCGACAACCTCGGCCCCGCAGCCGAAGGCTCCAGTTCATTCGACGAATTCCTCGCCCGCTACCTGCAGGGTGAGCGCGCCGCCCAAGCCGGTCGTCCCATCGACATCAGCAGGCTCATGAGCCGGCGCACGCACGAGGTACTGGCCGAGGCCGGCCAGTTCGCCCTCTCCCACGGCCAGAGCGAGCTCGACGCGCTGCACGTTCTCCGGGTCATCGCTGAGCAACAACCGGCCTCCGACGCGATCACCCGCCTCGGCGCGAGCCCCTCGGCGATAGCGCACGCCGCCGAGCAGCGCCTGCCGCAGTCGTCGACCGAACGCCCCGACGTTCTGCCTTCGCTGACCCAGTCGGCCCAGCGCGCCCTTTTTCACGCGTACCAGGTCGCCCGGGCATCCGGCTCGACCTACATCGACCCCGAGCACCTCTTCTTCGCGCTGGTCATCAATCAGGATTCACCGGCTGGGCAGGTTCTTGCTGCCGCCGGTGTGACTCCGGATGCCCTGCAGGCCGGAATGCGCGAGACCGTCAGTGCGGGCGAGGCGTCTGACCCGACGTCGCCCACGGCACCGGAGTCTGAAACCCCGATGCTCGACAAGTTCGGCACCGACCTCACCGAGATGGCTCGCGAAGGCGACCTCGACCCCGTGATCGGTCGCGCCGACGAGATCGAGCAGACCATCGAGATCCTCTCTCGTCGTACGAAGAACAACCCTGTTCTGATCGGGGAGGCCGGCGTCGGCAAGACGGCGATCATCGGCGGTATCGCCCAGGCCATCGTCGACGGCAGGGTTCCCGAGCAATTGCGCGGAAAGCGCGTGGTATCGCTCGACCTGCCGGCGATGCTGGCGGGCACGAAGTACCGTGGTGACTTCGAGGAGCGTCTGACCACGCTCATGGACGAGATCGCAGCCCACAAGTCCGAGTTGATCGTCTTCATCGACGAGCTGCACACCGTTGTCGGTGCCGGAGGCTCTGGCGAGGGTGGCATGGACGCCGGCAACATCCTCAAGCCTCGCCTGGCGAAGGGTGACCTGCACCTGGTTGGTGCGACGACCTTGAAGGAGTACCGCTCGATCGAGAAGGACCCGGCCCTGGAGCGCCGCTTCCAGCCCGTCGTGGTCGGCGAACCGAGCATTGAAGACGCCGTGAAGATCCTCACGGGTCTCCGTGGGGCGTATGAAGACCACCACGGCGTGAGCTACACCGACGAGGCGATCCGTGCCTCCGTCGAGCTGTCGGCGCGCTACGTCACCGACCGTTTCCTGCCCGACAAGGCGATCGACCTGATCGACCAGGCCGGTGCACGCCTGCGTCTCAAGCTGGGTCTGAAGTTCGACGCTTCTGCCCTGCTGGAGCACCTCGCCGAGCTTGAGGCCTCGAAGAACTCCGCCGTTGCGGCGGAGCACTACGAAGAGGCTTCACGTCTGCGCGACGAGATCGAGACGGTGCACGCCAAACTCTCTGCGGGCTCGGCTGGTCACGCCTCGGCGGGCACACCGAATTCGTCTACCGTCGTCGGTGAGCCCGAGATCGCAGCCGTGATCTCGCGTGCCACGGGCATCCCGGCTTCTCGCCTCAGCCAGGTCGACCGCGAGCGCCTCGCACTGCTCGAGACCGAGCTGCACGAGCGGGTGATCGGCCAGAATGATGCCGTTACCGTCGTCGCCAAAGCCGTTCGCCGCAATCGCACCGGCATGGGCGACCAGAGTCGGCCCGTGGGCAGTTTCCTCTTTCTCGGCCCGACCGGCGTCGGCAAGACCGAGCTCGCAAAGACGCTCGCCTCGAGCCTCTTCGGGGACGAGAAGGCCATGCTGCGCTTCGACATGAGCGAGTTCGGTGAGCGCCACACGGTGTCGCGCCTGGTCGGCGCCGCTCCCGGCTACGTCGGCTACGACGAGGCCGGCCAGCTGACCGAGCGTGTTCGCCGCAACCCCTATTCGGTCATCCTGTTCGATGAGATCGAGAAGGCGCACCCCGACGTGTTCAATCTGCTTCTGCAGGTGCTCGACGACGGTCGCCTGACCGACGGCCAGGGCCGCACGGTCGACTTCCGCAACACCGTCATCATCATGACTTCGAACCTCGGTTCGGAGTTCCTGGCGAGCCGGGGCGGGGCCATCGGCTTCGTGGCCGACCCGACAGCTGGCGGCGGTTTCGGCAGTGACAAGGCGCTTCGTGACCGCGTGATGGGCAAGCTTCGCGAAGCGATGCGCCCCGAGTTCTTGAACCGCATCGACGAGATCGTGCTGTTCAGAAAACTCGAGACCGCGCAGCTGCGTGAGATCGTCGGGCTGCTGCTCGGGGCGACCAGCGCCCGTCTGGCTGCTCGTGACATCACCATCGAGGTGACGGATGCTGCGATCGATTGGATCGCCTCAACCGGGTACGAGCCCGAATATGGTGCTCGCCCGCTGCGCCGCATCATCCAGCGCGAGGTGGATGATCGCATCGCCGATCTCCTGGTGACAGGTTCGCTGGGCGACGGTGGCTCCGTCATCGTCGATGCCCACGATGGCTCCCTCGTGGTGGCTGCTGGTTCCCTGGCCGACGCCGGGTTGCCCCTGGCTGCCTGATACGACTCGCGTTCCCTCTGGCGCACACGGCAGGGCCCCGAACGAGATCGACCTCCACGGAGGAAATCCGTTCGGGGCTTCTCTGTCGGTGTTCGTGCTCACGGGGGCGGTCTGGGGTACTGTCGTCGCATGACGCCAGCAGAGCTTGCAAACCTCGCGCACCTGCGTCGGGCGCGTGACCTCATCGACCGCGACTTCGCGAAGCCGCTCGATGTGCCGATCATGGCTGCGCGCGCCCTGATGTCGCCCGCGCACTTCTCCAGGTTGTTCCGCGCGGCGTACGGCGAGACTCCCTACGGCTACCTCATGACCCGTCGCATCGAGCGGTCGATGGCGCTGCTTCGGGCCGGCATGACTGTGACCGACGCGTGCATGGCCGTGGGCTCGACCTCGCTCGGTTCGTTCAGCACACGGTTCACCGAGCTGGTCGGCGAACCTCCGAGCGTGTATCGGGCACGAGAGCACCTGGCCGTGATCGCGATGCCGACCAGGATCGCACAGGAACAGACCCGGCCACGACGGCGGGCGGGCGGTGCCCCGCAGGGGAGCAGGATTCGAGAAGCGGCGGCCCGGGCATCCGTCTAGCGTTGCTGGCATGACGATTTCACTCAGGTACTCCCAGATCACGGTCAATGATGTCGACGAGTCGCTGGGCTTCTACCGTGATGCGCTCGGCTTCACGGTGCGCAACGACGTGGCCAACGGCGGTTATCGCTGGCTCACGCTCGGCAGCGACGCGCAGCCCGGGCTCGAGATCGTGCTCTCGGAGCCTCACGCCGGTCGCTCCCAAGCAGATGGCGACGCCATGCAGGAATTGTTGACCAAGGGCGTTCTGCCGATCATGGTGTTCAGTACCGACGACCTCGATGCGACGTTCGAGCGGGTGCGGGCCGCGGGCGCCGAGGTGCTGCAGGAGCCGATCGACCAGCCGTGGGGCCCGCGCGACTGCGCGTTCCGCGACCCTTCGGGTAACACGGTTCGTATCAACCAGGCGGTGTAGGGCCGCGTCCCGCCGTGGAATACGGCAAGCGAGTCACGAGTTGACCCCTGTGTAATGGACCTTCTCAGTGCAACCCTCTCGCCGAGCGTGACGATCGTTGGGCACGTGTGTATCGACGAGAACCGCGCTGACGACGATAGCGCTGTCGACGAGCCCAACGTCGACAGCCTGGGCCGCGGCGGTTCCGGCGACGGCACGAATGCCAGCAGCGGATCGGGTGAGACCAGGCGTTCGGCCGGCTCGCCGGCGGTCTTCATGGCCCCGCAGTTCAGCAGGAACTCGGTCGACGACGTGAGCGTGCTCGCCCCCTACGCCGACGACTTCCCGAGCCTCGGGGCAGGGCTCGACTTTCTGAACCCGCCGCAGGCGGGAACGACGATGCTGTACCGCAACATCATTGAGGGCGGACTGCGTCGTCAGGAGTGCCAAGCGTCTGCTGCAGCCGAACCGGTGCCTCTGAATGAGGCGATCAGCGCCCGTCTGGCGTCAACCGACATTCTGGTCGTCGCGCCGCTCCTGCCCACTTTCACGGCCGACTACGTTCGCCAGCTCGCCGGCGGAGTGCCCTCGCACGCCGTCACGATTCTGATTGCCCAGGGCTATCTGCGCGATGTCACCGACGATGCTGTCGTGGTCAAGCGTGCGTTCAGCGAACACGCCGAAATCCTGCCGCTGTTCGACCTCGTCGTCTTCTCCGACGAAGACATCTCCGACGCGCTGGTCGTCGCCAGGAACTGGTCGGGCCTCTACCCACGGGTTCGATTCGTCGTCACCCAGAACAGCGCAGGGGCCACCATCTTCAGCGCGGGCTCTGCCACGCATGTCGCCGCGCACCCCATCGACACCGTCGGCCAGGCCATCGGCACGGGTGATGTGTTCAGCGCCGAATTCGCACTCTCGTACTTCCACAGCGGTGACGCGGTCGCGGCCGTCGCCGAGGCCAACGTTGCTGCTGCCGACTTCATCGTGCGCTCGGCGGTGCGTGCGGCCGCAGTCTGACTGGGCGCTCTACTGGCTGCAACCGCCCACCTGCAAGGGAATCCCGGAGCTTCCGCCGTCGGTCACGGGGTCGCGAAAATTTCTCGACCACTGAATCTCATACCGCTCGGGAGCAATGACCGACGACAGCGGCACGAGGTAGTCCGAGCTGCCGTTCTTCAGCGAGACGGAGGCGGCCCCTGCCTCGTCTGCGCGGTACTGGCCGACGGCGACAAAACCACCGACCATCACGCCGTCGGCATCGACCGACGGCACCACGACGAAGCCCTCCTCCTTCGGCACCAGCCCGGTGAGAGCTACGCCGACCCCACTTCCGTTGCCCGAGATCTCCGATTGTGCGACGCAGGACGCGGAAGCGGTGACCGTCACCTCTCTGACCGGCCGCAAGGCAAGCTGGAGCGGGGCGCTGAGGATCTCCTGGTCGTCGGGGGTCGTGACCTTGATGAAGCTGTCGATGAGCGTGCCGCTCTCACCACTGTTGGTGAAGGCGCGCGGGAAGTCGTCCGGCACCCACGTGAGGGTTGCCCGGCCAGAGGAATCCGTCGTGACCGTTACCGGAGTCGTCTCGACTTCGAAGAAGACCGCGGGAGGCGACTTCTCCCCGGGGTAGTGCGACGACACTGTCACTGGGTACGTCGTGTCTGCCGCGAAACCGTCGAGCGCCGCGGTCAACCCCGATGTTCCCCACGAGGGAGCGGTGAAACCATTGGTGGCCAGTGAGATGTGCGGCCCTGCCGTCGTGCCGGCCGGGCTGGGATCGGGTGACGTCGTCTGGATGGTGGCAGACGGCGTCGCCGTCGAAGCCTGGCCGATGGTTCCCGTGGCGCATCCACTCAATGCAAGCCCTGCAGCGAGGGAGAGAACGACAGCCAGAGTGTGCCGACGGCCAGTCGATATGTGCCTCTGTGGCATCTCCGTGTCCCCCCAGGTCGGCGCCGTGTGTCGCCTTCGCTCATTCTCACCCACTCGAGTGCCAGCAAGCACGGTTCTGCCTCCACCGCTCATAACGATTCAGACCGCAGGGCGCGCTCATCAGACCGCACGGCACGCTCGGCCCACTTCTGTCACATGCCAGCGATGAGTGGATGCCCGGCAGCAGCCCGCTCGATAGGCTCGCCTTGTGACAACGCACCAGATGCCGACCCCGAGGGGAGCCCCGCCTGCGCCCGGCCGCGGCCGGGCATCCCGCAGGCGGTGGATTCTCGTCGGCGCGGTCGCACTCGCGGTGCTCGTGTATGTCGGCGTCGTCCTGCTGTATGCCTCAAGTGGACGCGTGGTCTCCCTGAGCGAGAAGGACTCCACTGCTCCAGCCGGTGGAGTGACGGTGTTGCTCACCCCGCAGGCCGTCAACCCTGTCGCCGAGAGCATCACCATGCAACTCAAGCTCGTGACCTCCGACCAGATCCAGCCCGTCGACTCCGCGTTTCTCCCGGAACAGGTCAGTGTGATCATCTCGCCCGTCGAAGGCAACCAATCGATCGACTTTGCGAAGGACTCGATCCCCGGCACCAAGACGGTGACGCTGCTGACGCCGGGCGAGGTGGAGAAATGGCCGTTCGACTCCTATCGCCAGCAGAATCTGGTTGTGATCGCATACACGATGGCAGACGGCGTTGCGACACCGGTTCCCACGAAGGTCTACCTCACGGGAGACATGCCGGGGTGGAGCCTGGCGGGTCGGGAGGTGCCGACCGACACAGTGAACGTCACGGTGGCCGGCGAAACGGAGGACCTGCCCGTACTCTCTGTCGCAGCCACCCGTTCGGCGAGCACCGTCGCCTTCGGCATCGTGCTGCTGGGGCTCATGATCGTGATGCCGGTGCTGGTGCTCTTCGTGGCGATCACGGTCTATCGCGGGCGGCGCAAGGTCGAGGCGTCGTTCATGAGCTGGATGGGTGCGATGCTCTTCGCGACGATTCCGCTGCGCACCTTTCTTCCAGGGTCGCCGCCGATCGGTTCATGGATCGACTTTCTGATCGTGCTGTGGGTGATCGTGGGCCTGATAGCCGGGCTGGCGATCTACGTTTCAGCGTGGGTCAAGTGGGGGAGCCCGAGTGTTCCCGACGCACCGAGCGCTGAAGATCAACCGGAAGCTCCGGAAGCTCCAGAAGGAGCACCAGCGCAATAGCCTCCATCAGGCCGGTCTCACCACGCACCATTCGTTGCCTTCGGGGTCGAGCAGCACCTGGAATGACCCGGCCGTGTCGTGGTGAACCTCGCCGGACCGCCGCGCTCCGAGCATTTCTGCCAGGGTCGTCGCCGCGGCGATGTCGTCGACACGCACGTCGAGATGCAGTCGGTTCTTCACCGACTTCGGCTCTGGCACCTTCTGGAACGACAGCTGGCTCCAGCCTGGGGGCACCACGTACCACCACGACTCGTCACGCCCGCGTGGTTCGCCGCCAAGGATCGCGGCCCAGAACGTCGCGAGGGCCTCCGGGTTTGAGCAGTCCATCACAACTTCGTCAATGCTCCCGATCACGAGCCGATCCTATCGGCGGTGACCGTCCGCCAGCACGATAAACTGTGGTCTTCTGACACGGGGTGCTGCAGCCTGAAGGCTGCGAGCTGAGAGTGATACCCGTCGAACCTGTCTGGCCAGCACCAGCGAAGGGATGTCGAATGGTGAAGCACGACGCTGCACTTCGCCTTCGGGCCACACCTCGGGTGTTGAGCATCGCTGGTACCGACCCGACGGGCGGCGCTGGAATCCAGGCCGACCTCAAGAGCATCGCTGCCAACGGCGGCTACGGCATGGCAGTGGTCACGGCTCTGGTTGCCCAGAACACGCGCGGAGTTCGAGCCGTGCACGTGCCGCCTGTGGCATTTCTGCGCGAACAGCTCGATGCAGTGAGCGACGATGTCGAGATCGACTCCGTGAAGATCGGCATGCTGGCCGACCTCGCTGTGATCGACGAAGTGCGGTCCTGGCTGCAGGGGACGTGCCCACCCCTCGTCGTGCTCGACCCCGTCATGGTCGCGACCAGTGGTGACCGTCTGCTCGAGGAGTCGGCAGAAGAAGCAATGCGGCGCCTCGTGCCGCTCGTCGACCTCGTCACCCCCAACCTCGCCGAGCTCGCCGTGCTGCTTCGGGAAGAGATCGCTCCCGACTGGGCCTCTGCCCTCGGCCAGGGCAAGCGATTGTCTCAGTCGGCCGGGGTGACGGTTCTGGTGAAGGGCGGGCACCTCGCCGGTGACGAGTGCCCGGATGCCCTGATCGACACGCACGGGGCGCTGGCCGACACCGTGGTCGAGTTCGTCTCGAAACGGGTCGTCACGCGTAACACCCACGGCACAGGGTGTTCGTTGTCGTCGGCCATGGCCACCGTGCAGGCGCAGACCGGAGACTGGGCCGCCAGCCTGTCCCAGGTCAAAGCCTGGCTCGACGACGCTCTGGCGCATTCAGACCTGCTCGAAGTCGGCGGCGGCAACGGCCCTATTCACCACTTTCACCGATTCTTCGACTGAGTTCGCCCCCCTTCGAGAACCCGAAACGCCGAAGCGGTCTGCTCAGGCGGCAGTCTTCTCAGGCGGAGAGGGGCGTGGTTCTTCAGCCCGCTGGGCCGAGCAGAACCGCGAAGAGCGCGGCAGCGCTGCCGACGATGAAGAGCATCGTTCCGAGCTGCATCGTGCGGGTCTTGTTCTTGTCAGCGGTGGGAACGTCGACTTCGAGAATCGGGCACCCCGACCATCCGATCAGGCCGATACTCACCGTCACCAGACTGGAACCCACCCACCAGAGAAGCTTGACCCCGCCGGTGAGCGCAGCCGGCCGCCAGCCAGACGAGAGAAGGAGGCCGAGTACAACGGCAACAGACCCGACGGCTGCAGCGAACCAGACCGTGCCGGTGCGCATGATGCGCTGCACGTTCTGTTCGGCAGACATCAGTTCGTGTTTCTGCGGTGCTGTCACATCATGAGTAGACACTGGCCGACGGTTCCCTTCGACTCGGCAGTCCCTCTGTCGGGACTCACGCCACTCGACAGACAATAACGGTCACCGGCATCCCGGTAAAGGGGGCTTGTGCAATCGAGTAGTTGCTCTGCCCTAATCAGTTATAGTCCTGTCCAGCCGAGACGTCAAAATTCCGCCATGCCGGGCCAGCTCCCATCATCGCGCTCGAAATCAGTGCGTATAGTGCCCGATAGTGCCCGCGTTTGCGAAGAGCACACTTCGATCGGCGTCATCGAGACCGTCGACGACGCCGCCGAGCACGAGTTCATGGAAACCGGTGACGGTCGAATCGTCGGGCTGGGAGCCGAGGTCGTTCGCCATGACGGTGACGGCATACAACCGATCCGTGGACGAGGTGTTCTTGATGTGGTGCACAGAACCCACGGGGAGGACGATGACGTCTCCGGCCGTCACTTCGACGCTGTGTTCGTCGCTGTAGGCGATACCGGTGCCCTGGAGGAAGACGAATATTTCCACCGATTCCGGGTGCGAATTGTCTGGTTGCACCCCCTGCGGGTCCCAGATCTCGAAGAACACGCTTGTCGGCGAGCCGTCGGAAGGGCCGGTCAGCGGCACGAGTCGAACGGTGTCCTCTGCTGTGATGCGGTAGGCGGTGTAGTCGGTCTCGTGCTTGAGGAGAGGGGCGGTTGACATCGGGTGATGGTCCTTTCGGTTGGGGGATGCTGGACAGATGTGGATGCGGTCAGGCGGAGATGCTCGCCGCGAGTGCCGCAGTCGACACCGTGAAGCCGAAGCACTGGCGCACGTTGTAGAGGGTTGCGTCAAGGCAGAAGCCGGGTGAAGTCGTGGCAGAGGCACCTTCGACGAGAATGCAGTCGTAACCGATGCACGCAGCATCGGTGAGGGTGGCGAGCACGCACTGGTCGGCGTTCACTCCGGCGAAGAAGATCGAGTCGATGCCGCGTGTTCGGAGCACGCTGTCGAGCGCGGTGTCCCAGAAGCCGCTCATCCGGAACTTGCCGATGTGGAGGTCAGACGGCTGAACGTCGAGAGCGTCGATGATCGCTGCACCCCAGCTGCCCTCGGTCAGAACGGCATCGCTGCTACCCGCTCGTTCGCCGATCCCGCCGCCCGTGCCGTCGCCGTCGTAGACGTGCACCACGTTCGGTGGGAGATTGGCCAGATCGGGTCGGTTGGCCCAGTTCAACCAGATGATGGGGGCACCGACTGCTCGGAAGAGTGGCGTGATGGTGTTGATCTCGGTGGCGGCTGCAGCAGCTGGGCGCACATCGACGCCGATGCTGTCGAGCCAGCCCCCCGGGGTGCAGAAATCGTTCTGCATGTCGATGACGACCAGGGCCGACCGCGCGAGGTCCACCGTGATCGACTGCGGCAGCGACTCCATCCTCGCGATGCGCGGCGCAGGGTGCTGTGCGGTGAGGGTGACATGGTCGGCGGTGCTCGTCCAGCGACGGGGCCCGTTCACGATGAACTCCCAGACGCGCCGTGCTTCGGCGCGGTGACCGACGGCGAGGCGGAGCTCTGTGCGGTACTCATTGCGAGGGCTCCTGCCTGCAACGGAGCAATCGGGCTCGAGGGAAATATGTCATCGTGCTCTGACGATAGTGCCGATGGAGGAAGAGCTCTCGTGGGTTGTGTCTGCCCGCCCGGATGCTCTTCCCCGATATTGCTCCGGTATGACAACCGTGTAACGAACATGTTTCGTCAGGCTGGTGCCGGGACCTGCGCGGAATCGACGGTAGCGTGTGCAGCATGACGATGAGGAACAGTCCGGAGTCCCTCGACCAGCGACTGATGCAGCTGTGGCGACAGGCCGCCCTCAAGGCAGAGCCACTGCCCTCGCAGGCTGCCCTGTCGGAGCTGCTCGGGGCGAGCCGCCCAAGCGTGCGTGAAGCTCTGGTCCGCCTCGAACAGCGAGGCCTGGTGAGCAGTCACGCCGGGAGCGGGACGTTCCCCAATCCGGCAGCGCTCGGCCAGAGCATGCGACTCAATGAAAGCTACGAATTCTCAGAGATGCTCCGCGAAGCAGGGCTCGAGCCGACGGTCGAGATCATCGAATCCGGGTGGACGACCCTGACGGGTGCAGATGCAGCGCTCTTGCAAGAAAAGGCTGGTGGGCCAGCCTTTCGCACCGTGAAGAGATGGCTGGTCGACGGTGCACCCATCATGGTCGCAGTCGACGTGGTTCCCGGCTCTTCGCGGGCGGATCTCGACGTGGACCCGAAGCTGTCGGTGTTCGAGATCGTCGAGCTGCTCCGAGGCACCCGCATCGAATGGGAGATGACCACCGTGCGTGCGCGCACTGCCGATGCCCACGACAAGAAGTACCTGGGGCTGGCCCGCTCCGAACCGGTCCTGGGCCTCCGGATGGTCGGGGTGAACCTTCGGGGAACGCCGCTCTACGTGGCGCGCGAGACCCACCTCCAGAGCGTCGTCGAGTACAGCATCATCCGTTCCGTACCTCAGCGGCCCTGAATATTTCAGCCAGATTACACTGACCACTGTGTAACGAACGTGTTAACTTCGCAGCCCACTGCCCGAAGGAAATCCGGTCTGGACGTTCGTGGAGCGCCTGCTCACCACGCGGCCACGATGCAGCACGATTCGCCCAAGTGCGGCCCCTGAGACAGCATCGGCAAGACTGGCGCTGTCAACCACCACGAAGTCGGCGAGCGCGCCGACCTCGGCTCCGGCGGCCTCCAGGCCCATGACGGTTCTGGCCGAGTCGCTGACGGCGCGATAGCTCTGCTCGATCGTCAGGTGCGAGGCGACGACGAGCAATGCCGCCGTGGAGAAGGGGTCGGCCGCCCCCAGCGGGTTCAGAGTGTCGCGGAGGTTGTCGCCCGCGCCCGCAACCAGCACGCCCTCCTCCAGCAGTCGCCTCGCCGGAGCGATTCCGCGCGGGGTGGCGACCGGAACATCGCGTCCCTGCAGGTAGAGATTCGTGATCGGGGCCGCGATGACCCCCACGCCTGCACTGCGGAGCAGCGCAGCGATCTCGACGAGCTCCGGTGTCGGCAACAGGCCGAGGCTGACGCAGTGACTGGCAGTGACGGTGCCCCGAAGCGGCGAGCGCAGGTGCTCTTCGGCCAGCGTGCGCACAGTGAGGGAACGGGCATCCAGTCGTTCGTCGGCGTGGATGTCGATTCCGATGCCTCGATCACGCGCGACGGCGAGGAGTCGCGCCAATTCGGCGTCGGGGTCTGGCGTGTTGTGGGGTGAGCCCCCGATGAGGTCTGCGCCGGCGTCGATCGCGGCACCGATCACGGCGCCTCGAATGTTGTTCTTGGGAAGAACGACGACCTGCACATCCATCACCTCTCGAACGAGCTCACGTACGCGCACCATCGCGCGAACGCTCACGAGGGGGTCCTTCGAAGGGAAGATCTCCGCATGCGTGCGGATCGCGGTGACCCCGTTGATGAGAAAGCGCCGCGCGGCGGCCAGGCCGCGCTCGACGAAATCATTCTCGTCGAGGGTCGCCGCGTGCTGCTGCCACTGCCGGATTCCGCTCGCGAGGTCACCGTAGTCAGGTTTGAGCCGGTCGTACACCAGCGCCTTGTCGAGGTGGGTGTGCGGTTCTGCTCCGGCGGTGAGCAGCAGCCCGCCGGCGAGATCGAGTTCACCGGGGCGGCCGGGAGACGTTCGCCGTTCCCGTGGATCGACGGGGTCCACTGCACGAACGTACCCGTCTTCGAGAGTCAGATCGACAACGGTCTCGTCGCTCAGGCGGGCGTTGCGGAGGACGGTGGGGTGCAGGAGGGAGTCAGACATTGCTCTATTCTGCTACTAACGCGCATATTTTACCGTGAAAGAGAAGTGACCGTGAGAACAACACAGGCCGACGTGCTGATCGTGGGGAGCGGGCTGATGGGGGCCGCGTTAGCGGAGCAGCTCCGGCAATCCGCGCCGCAGTCCAGAATCGTGATGGTCGACGGTGGGAGTGTGATCGGTTCTGTACCCGGTCAACACTTGCACGACACAGCCGAACCGACGGTCAGGGACGAATACATTCAGGCAGCGTCTCCCGGTGTGCAGTCGCTGTATCTCGGCGCAGCGGTGACACCTGACATCGGCGGTGACGTGAAGGGAATCCGACCCGGCATGTACAACGTGTCGGCTTTCGAGTCGGATGCGACAGACATGCCCGCCAGTGCGCTCGCCTGGAATGTGGGGGGCATGGGCATCCACTGGACGGCGGCGACGCCGTGGCCGTGGGGTGACGAAGTGTTCGCGTACACGGGCGAGGGCGAGTGGGCAGGGGAACTCCGCAAAGCCCAGGAGCTGCTGCACGTCGAGAAACAGCCCTTCGCACCGACCGAGGTCGGCACTCGCATGCTCGGGGTGCTCGATGGCCTGTTCGGGCCGGTCAGCGCACCGGGCCGTCACCCGCAGGCCATGCCGATGGCAGTGAAGCGCCAAGACAGCGGGCCCATGCCGCGCACAGGGCCGAACCGGATCTTTCCACGGATGAAGGAGCCGGCCGGCGACGACTTCACCCTGGTGCCCGGCACGCTGGCAGTCGAGATCGTGCACGACGGTTCCCACGCCAGAGGAGCCCGGGTCCGAGAGATCGATTCAGGCGAGGAGTATGTGATCGAGGCCGTCACCACGGTGGTCGCCGCTGACACCCTGCGCACGCCACAACTGCTCTTCGCTTCGGGCATCCGCCCCTGGGCCCTCGGCCGCTTCCTCAATGAACACGCCTTTCTCACGGGCCAGGTGACGGCCGATCTCGACCGGCTCGACATTCCCCTGGAGTCGATACCGCGGCCGATGACGGGGGAGTGGCTGATCGGCTCGTACTGGCTGCCGCACAGTGGGCGCCCCCAGCCGTTCCATGGCCAGATCATGGATCGCCTCTTCATCGACGAGTCTGGCGGCCCGCTCGCCTACTCGGTCGGGCTCTCCTGGTATGTGCCGACGAGCATCTCAGAGCACAACCGCCTCGAATTCGACGAAGCGGTGCTGGATGCTGCGGGGTTGCCCAGAACCCGGATCCACTACGCCTACACCGCCGACGACGAGGGGTTGTTCTCCCAGGCGCGGGCGAGTCAGCTCGAGGCGGGGCTCGCGCTCGGCGACTTCCGCCCGGAGCGCGATTCGGCCCGGCTGTCTCCCGGATCCTCGCTCCATTTCACCGGGACGGCCCGCTCCGGGCCCTCAGACGACGGCACGAGCGTGTGCGATCCGCATGGGCGCGTGTGGGGATTCGACAATCTCTTCCTGGCTGGCGGAGCCGTGATTCCGACGGCTGTGGTAGGCAACTCGACCTTGACGGGCATGGTCACAGCGGTTCGAGCCGGTCGCGAGATCATCAGAACGCTGAGCGCGTAACGCTCGAAAAAGCGCACTTCGCATGTAATCCATGCGCAGTGCGCTTTTTCGCGCCCAAATTCGCATGCGGAATATTTCTACAAGGTAACAAAATTACCCTGCGTGTTTCGCGGTCGTTAACTCTGGTGCCTCGCGACATCGCTCCCGAAGCACGTCGCTTAGCGTGGAAAAGCGCCCCTTACTTCAAGCGCCCCCACCCGCACCTCTACGTCCATCAGAAAGGATCCGCGAGTCATGACGATCACCCGACACCGCGTGAAACGTGCAGTATTCCTCGGCGCAGTACCCGCTGTAGTAGCCACCCTCCTTCTCTCCGGTTGCGGAAGGACGGATTCGGTCGGAGCGGCAACAGCTACCCCCGTCGACGATTCGCCCGCGACCGGCACCATCGAATTCTGGGCCGGTGCGCCAGACGGCGACTCGTTGCCAGCGTTCCTTGCCCCGTTCGAGGCAGCCAATCCCGATGTGAAGGTGAATGTGACGGTGGCGCCGTCGAACGGCTTCGACACCAAGCTCACCACCGCGATCTCCTCTGGCACTGTGCCAGACATGGTCTTCCTCTACTCGCAGACGCAGAGTTCGATGCTCGCCACCGATGCGTTCGCTCCCGTTCCCACCGGACTCGTAGACCCCGCCAGCTTCTTCAAGACCTCCTACGACGGCACGCTGGTCGATGGGACCGCGTATGCGGTGCCGTGGTACTCCTACGCGAACGTCTGGTACTACCGCAAGGACCTCGTTGAGGCAGCGGGCGTTCCGCTGCCGAAGACCTGGGCAGACATGGAGACCTTTGCGGCGTCGATGCAGAAGACCGGTGTGGCAAACCCGATCGGCCTCAGCGTGGCGTGGGACGGCTACTCCGCACAGAGCCTCAGTGAGTTCGCGAAGGCCAATGGCGGATCGTTCATCTCCGACGACAACAAGGAATGGACCATCAACTCGAAGGAGAACGTGGAGGCCCTCGACTACTGGGCAGGCCTCATCAAGAAGGGCTATGCCTCGGCCGACGGCCCCCAGTTCCTCGACACCACTCCCTGGTTCTCCTCCGGCCAGACCGTGCTGCTGAACAACGGGCCGTGGTTCCCGGGCTGGCTCGACGACGCGAACGGCGCGGGCTGGTCTGCGACGCACGTCGGATCGATCGTTGCTCCCGCAGGCGTCGACGGATCCGTCGGATCGATCGGCGGCGGCAGCCTCGCCGTCCTCAAGGATGGAAAGAACCAGGCTGCTGCGTGGAAGCTCGTGCAGTGGATGTCGCAGCCCGATGTGCAGGCGAAGTGGTACGACACCTTCGGCAACCTGCCCGCCGTGCAGTCCGCCTGGGACTCATCCACGGCGATCTCGACTGACCCGTTGCTCACCGCAGTGAAGGCATCCATCCCGACCGCAGTCTCCGTCCCTCAGGTTCCCACCTGGAGCGAGGTCGGCACTGTCATCGGCACCCAGATGGAACGGGTCGCCCGCGGTGAAGCCACCGCGCAGGAAGCACTCGACGAGGCACAGTCGCAGGCTGCATCCATCGGCACCGGAGTGAAGTGACCCAGCTCGCAGAGAAGCCCGGTGGTGTGGTGCGTGTGCACCGCGCCACCGGGCGCGCCCCGTCTGGCCGCCGCCGGCACCACCTGACGTCGACGCACGGGAGGATCGCCTGGACGTTCGTCACGCCGTTCATGATCATCTTCGTGCTCTTCACACTGATTCCGGCGTTCATGGCGCTCGGATTCAGCTTCACCGACATCAAGGCCTCCGATGTACGCAATCCCTTCGGTGTGGGGTTCGTGTATTTCGACACCTTCGTGAAGGTGCTGGGCAATGCCGGCTTCCAGAGATCCGCGTTGAACACCCTGATCTACGTGGTCATCGGTGTGCCGGTCACCATGGTGATCGCGTTTCTCCTGGCGTTGGTGCTCGACGCAGGAATCCGACGACTCAAGGGGCTCTTCCGCGCGCTGATCTACGTGCCCGTGATCGCGAACGTGGTCGCCGCAGCCGTGATCTGGCAGTACGCCTTCACCAACCAGGGGCCGATCAACTCGGCCCTCTCGACCCTCGGAATCACGGGCCCGAACTGGCTGAGCCAACCGGGCACGGCGGTCTTCGTTGTTCTTCTCCTCTGCATCTGGCGCAACATCGGCACGTGCATGGTTCTCTTTCTGGCTGGCCTGCAGGCTGTACCGGAGGAGGTGCATGAAGCCGCATCGCTCGATGGTGCCGGGTACTGGCGCCGCGTGGCCAGCATGACCGTCCCTCTCCTGCAGCCGACGACTCTCCTCGTCTCTGTGCTGATGACGGTCAACTTCCTGAACATGTTCGATGAGCCGTTCCTCGTCACAAACGGCGGTCCGTTGAACTCGACACGGTCCATTGCCCAGTGGGTCTATGAGCAGTTCGGCTATGGCAACATCGCGGGGTCGATGGCCGGATCGTGGGTCCTCTTGGTCATCGTGCTCATCATCGCCTTCCTTCAAATCCGCTTCCTGAGGTCAAAAGCATGATCACCCGCCGTTCCCCCCTCGTTTCGGGAGTGCTCTATCTCGCGATCGCCGTGATCTGCGCTCTGATGCTCGTTCCGTTCGCGCTCGTCTTCTTCGGGGCGTTCAAGTCCCAGGGCGAGTTCATCGCTGATCCGGGTGGCTGGCTTCCGCAGTCGTTCACCAACGTCCAGAACTTCGTCGTGCTCTTCGTCGAGAAGAACTTCGGCACCTACATGGTGAATTCGATCATCGTCTCAGTGGCCACAGTCGTGGCGAATGTGCTTTTCAGTTCTATGGCGGGCTATGCGCTCGCGAAGCTGGAGTTCAGGGGAAAGTCGTTGGTCTTCCTCGCGGTCATGATCGCCATGACCGTCCCATATGTGGCGATCTTCGTGCCGCAATTCCTCGTGATCGCACAGCTGGGTCTGATCAACACGCATGTGGGAATCATCCTTCCCATGCTTGTGATGCCGATCGCCGTCTTCATCATGAGGCAGTTCGCGCTGGGTGTGCCCGACGAACTGATCGAAGCCGCACGCATCGATGGAGCAAGCGAGGCCGGAATCTTCTTCCGGATTTTCATGCCCCTGTTGGGCCCGGCGACAGCAACGGTTGCCATCTTCACCTTCCTCAGCTCGTGGAACTACTTCCTGTTTCCCCTCGTCGTCGCCCAGACGCAGAACATGTACACCCTGCCCGTCGGTCTTGCGATCGCCTCGCAGGACTCGAACACCACGAACTATGGAGTGCTGCTGGCCGGGTCGGTGGTTGTGTTGCTTCCTGTGCTCATCCTCTTCCTCTTCCTCCAGCGCTACTTCATCCAGGGCATCGCCACAACGGGCCTGAAATGATGATGAAACCCAGAAAGGCTCTCGCACGACCATGACCATCAGCGCAGACCGAATTGCCTTGAACGCGATCCAGTGGATCAACGTGAAGGAAGACCCGAACGACCCGGACGGCCCCGACGTGTGGCTCTACCGGGAGCCACGCTTTCGCTCCATGTATCCTGACGTGCTCAACCAGGTGCGCGAAGCCGGTTTCGAGAACGTGATGATGGAGGTTCTCGACACGCAGACCCTGCAGAACTACGCCGCGATGATCGCCGACTCGGGGCTGGGCCTCGGACCCGGTTACTGCCAGATCGGAATCCCGGGCGATCATGGACTCTCGCTCACTCCGGGAAGCTCCGAATGGGTGCGCTGGTTCGACTCGGTTCGACGCAAGGCGGAGGAGTCGAATTTCTTCGGCCACCCGACCATCTTCCTCGCACCCGAAGTGGCGTGGTTCGACACCGCGCGCACGATGACCGCTTCTGCAGTCGGTGCCGATTTCGACCCAGATCGACTGGCCAGGGTCACTGAAGTGCTCGCTGAAGCGACAGAGGTGTTACTGGCAGAGGGAATCGTGCCTGGTCTACACAATCATGTCGGCACCTGGGTCGAGACCGAGTCCGAGATCGACCACGTGCTCAGTGAGATTCCTGAGCTGCGTGCATCCTTCGACATCGGCCATCTCGCGTGGGCGGGAATCGATCCCTCGTCGATGCTCCAGCGTTACGCTGACCGTCTCGGGGATCTGCACGTGAAGGACTTGAACCTGACCGTCGCTCGCGAAAGCCGAGCCAACCCGGCGCCATACAAGTCGACGGTGGACAGAGGCCTGTTCCTCGAACCGGGCCTGGGAGACCTTGATGTCAGCGGTGTACTCCACGCTCTACCGGCCGCGTTCGAGGGCTGGATCATCATCGAAGTCGACCGTGCCTCGATGCCGCCTTTCGACAGTGCACTGGTGAGTGCCGAGTGGATGCGATCGCTGTTAGCGTTGACCCCGAACGGGTAACAGGGAGTCGAATGGCCATCAAGTTGACGGGGGAGGACCCCCTGCTCGGCGACCACATCTACCAGCAGTTGCGCGAGATGATCTTCACGCGGGAGATCCACCCCGGGCAGGCCCTCAGCGTGCCGAAGCTCGCGGGGCAGCTGAACGTCAGCCGCAGCCCCGTGCGCGAGGCAGTACAGCAGCTGATCAATGAGGGCCTCGCGGTACATGTCCCCTACGCGGGTGCGCGGGTGCAGAAACTCGATGCTGAAGCCGTGCGCCAGGTGTTCAGCGTTCGTGAGGTGTTGGACGGCCTCGCCGCGCGGCATGCCGCCCTGATCATCACCCGCGAGAGACTCGGAGAGCTCGATGTCGTGGTGAGCGAACAACGTGAGCTCCTCGTTATGCCGCCAGAGGGGCATCGCGATTCCCAGCTCGATCTGCGGTTCCACTCGCTGATTCGCGACAGTGCGAACAACGAACCGCTTCGCGCGTCACTGGCCAGGCTCGAGGCGCTCGCGCACCTGTACAGTTCGGACATGTGGAACCTCGATGACAACCGTCGGGTGGCGGTTGAAGAACATGAACGCATCCTCGCCGCGCTTCGCGCCGGGGACCAGACTGCCGCGGGGGATGCGGCCGAGGCTCACGTCCGCGCTGTGCTCGTTCGGATGTCACGGGACACGCTGGAGTGGATGCATTCTCCGCGCAACTGACCGATCTAGTTGGACTTGTTACATGCAATTAACGTCACGGACATCCTGATTTGATGCTTCGTGTGGCACCATTGAAAACGGCGGCCGGTAATTGCATGTAATCACCGGCGGGCGTAGCGACCTGCTTCGTCGATCTCTCACTTCACCTCCTTTGAGGTGAGTTTGGAAAAACGATGACAACTCCCACTGACACCTCCCTTGTGGAACTCCAGAAGGAACGCCGCATGGGCGGTGAGGGCACAATCAACACAGCGCGCGAGATCCGGCGGATCGACCTCTCGGATTTCGAGGCGCGCCGGGCCGAGATAACCGAACAACTCTGGGCAGCGGCGGTGGATGTCGGCTTCTTCCAGATCGTCAACCACGGCATCGACATCGCCGAAGTCGACCGGGCCTTCGCGATGTCTGCACAGTTCTTCGCACTGCCGGAACAGGTCAAGCAGCAGTACCCGCTCGTCAAGGAACACAACGCGGGATGGGAATTCAAGTCGCAGGTGCGGCCCTCGATCGGCGTGGCCGACCAGAAGGAGTCCTTCCAGATCACGAGGCCGTTCATGGACGAGCTCTGGCCGAGCGATGCCGAGCTCGAGGGGTTCCGTGCCACGATCCTCGGTTTTGAGCACCGCTGCTGGGAGCTCGCAATGCAGGTCCTCTCGTGTTTCGCCGACAAGCTGGGCTTTGACCGCGACTTCTTCACCGCCGCGCACAATCCCGAATCGCCGAACTACCAGAGCACACTGCGGCTCCTGCACTACTTCGCCATCCCCGAGGAGGCCCGGAACGAAGCCGCGCCGTGGCGTGCGGGTGCCCACACCGATTTCGACGTGCTCACGCTGCTGTTCCAGCGGGAAGGTCAAGGCGGACTGCAGGTGTTGCCGGGCCGGGAGATCGAGAGCGAGGAATGGTCGCCCGTCGTTCCCACCAGCGACTCCATCACCTGCAACATCGGTGACATGCTGATGCGCTGGAGCGACGACGTACTGCCGTCGAACTTTCACCGGGTGCGTGGCCCGAAACCGGGAGAGAACCAGGATGCCCGGTACAGCATCGCCTATTTCGCCCAGGCCGACCGCGATGTCGTCATGCAGAGCCCGTCAGGCGCCTGGGAATCCATCACGGCTCGTGAATTCCTGCTCGAACGGATCAGGGCGAACTACGCAGCCTGATGCGAAGCTTTCTGTGACGATCTGACGGATGCGCCGGGGACGAGTTCCCCGGCGCATCCGCGTGGATGGCCGCATTACCGGCAGGCAATGCGATATTGGAACCCTCATGAATAGTCCAGATAACGTCGTCGAGCGCGGAGACCCCAGCGTTCTGCGTCGCATGAATGCCGCACGCACGCTCAAGGTGCTCTATCTCAGTCGCCGCCTGACGATGGCCCAGCTCCAGGCGCAGACCTCGATTTCGCGCAGAACGCTCGAGCTCATCCTCGTCGAACTCGTCGACCTCGGGTGGGTCGAGGAGGTGCTGCCCGTCGTGCAGGGCGAACGTCCGGTCGGCCGGCCGGCGAAGTCGTACGCCTTCGTGCCTTCGGCGGGCTGCCTCGTCGCCATCCAGCTCGACATCGAGAATGTGCTCGTGTCACTCACTGACCTCACCGGCGAACAGATTGCCGAGACGAGCACCGCGCTGGATGCCCGGCTGGGCCGCGAAGCGCGCCTCCAAGTGGTGGTGGACGCCGTCGACGACCTTCTCGGCCGGGCAGGGGCTGACCGCAGTGCGGTCCTCGCGCTCACCGTGGCGACGCCGGGAATCGTGCACGACGACGGTGCAGTCGACCTGCCGATGTCGATTCCGGATTGGAGTGGGTTCTCGATCGCGACCTCCCTCGAGACGTCGTTCGCTACGGCGATCTCCGTCGAGAACGACGCCAAGCTCGCTGCGTTGGGTGAACTCGCTCACCTCGAAAGCCCCGTGAAGAACTTCCTCTGGCTCCGCGTCGACGGGGTTCGCGTGGGAATGGGACTGGTGATCGACGGCAAACTCTATCGTGGGCACGATGGGTCCGCCGGTGAGGTCGTGTGGGCAACGGGCCTGGAGATCCATGAGCCCGTCAAGTCACACATCATGGGGGCCCTTGCCAAGCCCGGTACTCCAGAACATGCTGCGGCTTTACAGCTTGCCGACGACGCTCGCGCCGGCGATCCGGAGGCACTTGCGGCAGTGCGTGAGCTCGCTGTGAGTCTTGTCCCCGGGCTCACGACTCTCAGCTGGATCATTGCCCCTGAGGAGATCGTCATCGGCGGCTCCCTGAACCTCATAGCGGATCTCCTGGTGCCGGCGATCAACACCGAACTCTCTGCCGGTCTGCACTCCGTACCCACGCGGGTGGTTCGCTCCCGACTGGGCGAGCGGGCGATCGTCGCAGGCGCCACACAGCGTTCCCTCGAACTGCTGGCCGTCCATCTGTTCGGGCGTCACAGGACGCCTTCGGCTCCGGGTCGCGGCGGCTCCTCCGCTTCGGGCACCCAGCAGTCTCAGCCGAGTCTGGTGGCGTCCGGCCGATCGGCATGAACGGCGCGCTCGGCGTCGTCGGTCATTGTCGACTGTCGAACATGCTTGGCCACTTCGCCGAGGTGAGCCACCATCTTCTGACGTGCCGCCGCACCGTCGCTGGCAATGATCGAGCCCACGATGTCGGCGTGCTCCATCCACGACGTGATGGCGCGGCGTTTCGGAACGTCTGAGTCGGTCCAGGTCACCATCGCCCCTAGCTGCGAGAAGAACGAAGCAAGCATCGGGCTTCCGCTCGCTTCGGCGATCGCCCCGTGCAGGAGACTGTTGATGTGCGAGACCGTGTCGTAGTCGCCTCGCGCGACCGCCGCCATGCCCAGGCTCAGGGTCTCGACCAGTTTCTGGCGCCCCGCGGCGTCGAGATTCTCTGCGGCCCGTTCCGCTGCCCGTGACTCGACCGCGACCCGCATTTCGTGGATCACCTGTCGATCTTCGAAGGTGATGGTTGCCACAATACGTTCTGTGTACGACTTGACGATGACGAAGCCTTCGCTCTCCATCGCACGCAGCGCTTCGCGAACCGGGATCCTCGAGACGCCATAGAGTTCAGAGAGCCTCGCTTCTGTGAGCCGCTCGCCCTGCTGGAAGCGGCCAGAGACGATGTCCCGTCGCAGATCGGTGGTCACACGCTGGCTCAGGCTCACTCTGCCGGTCGTGCCCAGCGATCTCTCCATACCCGGATTGTACAAGCCTCGGCCCGATCTCGGCGGTTGTATTCAACCTGGATGCCTACATCTGTGCAGGATGTGGCTCAACAAGTCCACCGTTCACGTGCCGGAAACATTGGTTGTATACATTGCTGCCATGCGAATCGACACGAATCTTCTGGGCACAGTAGCCATGCCTGACGCCGGCCACGACGGCCCCGCCGCGACCTCGCGACGTTACGGGCGCACGGCCTTCGCCGACGCCTACCAGGACTACCTCGCCTATGCCCGGACGGCGGACGAGACGGGCTTCGACACCCTGTGGTACACCGAACACCACTTCCAGCACGAGGGTTACGAGGTCATCCCGAACCAGATCCAGCTCGGGCTCTACTCTTCGGCCAAGACCGAACGCCTGAACTTCGGCCAGATGTTCAACATCGTTCCGCAGTGGCACCCCCTGCGCCTCGCCGAGGATTTCGCCATGGCCGACATCCTGAGCGGCGGCCGAATGAGATTCGGCGTCGGCAGAGGCACGGTACCCCGCGAGATGCAGACGCTCGGCGCGATGATCGAGTCCGGCGACAACGGCATGGATGCGACGGCAGAGCAGGCGAACCGTGAAGTCTTCGAAGAGGCGATGGCGCTGATCCGCCTCGCCTTCGCGGAGGAGTCATTCTCGTTCGAAGGCAAGCATTTCGTGGCGCCGCCGCCGGGCATCCCCGACCGCGACGGCGTGGTGACCGAACTCACCCTTGTACCGAACGTGATGCGCCCGGTCGAGATCTACCAGGCCTGCACCTCACCTCGGACGGTCGACTATGTCGCCGAACACGGTCACGTGGGCGTCTACACCCGGCAGTCCTTCACTCGCATGAAGCGGGCCTGGGAGAAGCATGCTGAACTCGCCGAGGCGCACGGGCGCATTCTCCAGCCGGGTCAGGAACGGATGCTCGTGCTCCACGCTCACGTCGGCGACACCATGGAATCGGCCATGGCCAGCGCACGCGCCACCCACGACGAGCTCGCAAAGCTGTTGTCGCCCTACGGCAGGTTCGCCACCTATGACCCGCCCGCCGGCATGGATTCGACGCCGTTCGACTTTCTCCCGACCCTCGAACAGTCGATCGAGCAGGGCGTCTACGCTGTCGGCACGGCCGACGACGTCGCCGCAACGATCGACCGTTACCGCCAGGAGATCGGGTTGGAACTCCTCTCGCTCTCGCTGGACGGCCCCGGGCTCCTGCGTGAGCACGTCGAAGAACAGATGCACCGAGTCTCCTCCGACGTGGCCCCCCTGCTCGGCGTCTCGATGGGAGCGAGCGCGAAATGATGGCTGCTGGCGGCACGGGTATCGACACGACTGCTCGGGCGGGGGAGATGCTGGCGGCCCTGCGCTCAGGGGCAGTGTCGGCTGTTGAACTCACCCAGGCGCATCTCGACCGCATCGACGGGGTGGGCGCGTCGCTGAATGCCTTTGTCGTCGTCGACCACGAAGGTGCCCTCAGCGCGGCCAGGGCGATCGACCGGCGCCGGGCGGCAGGTGAGGATGTCGGTGCCCTCGCCGGTCTCCCCATCAGCGTCAAGGACTCGATCGACGCTGCGGGCCTGCGAAGCACCCATGGCCGCTTGTCCGATTCGTATGTCGCGTCGACAGATGCCCCGGCCGTTCGGCGCCTGCGTGAAGCCGGGTGTGTTGTGCTCGGCAAGACGAATGTGCCGGTGTATCTTGCCAGCCACGAGACCTCGAACGAGGCGTTCGGTCGAACCGTCAACCCCTGGGATGCCGCACGGTCCTCCGGCGGTTCGTCGGGTGGGTCATCCGCCGCCGTCGCGGGCGGGCTCGCAGTGGCCGACCTCGGCAGCGATCTCGCCGGCTCGCTCCGGCTTCCGGCGTCATGGTGCGGGCTCTCCGGTCACCGTCCGAGCAATGGGATCGTCTCGAAACTGGGCAACCTGCCGTGGCCACAGGGAGGACTGCTCGAACCGCACGTCTCCTCGGTCGGCCCCCTCACGCGGCACGCTGCTGACGCAGACCTCTTCCTTCGCGCCATGATCGGCGTCGAGGGACCGGATTCCAGGGGCTGGCGCATCGAGCTTCCGCCCCCGCGAATCACCGCCCTCAGCGAAGCCCGCGTTGCCGTCTGGCTCGACGACCCATCGTGCCCGACCGACGCCGAGACGCGCGCCGCGATCGTGCAATTCGCCGCGGCGCTCGGCACTGCAGGGGCGCACGTCACCCTGCTCGACGACGCGCCAGTCGGTGGCCCGGCCGATCTGGAACTCTTCCGGCGCCTGCAGGCAGGTGAGGTCGTACACGGGTTCGACGACGAGATGTGGGCGTATCACCTGTCTGTCGCGGCCCGGCCCGACGACAGCGACGAGGTGCGATTCTCGCGAGCGGTGGTGCAGCCCTTCCGGTCTGCGATGGATGATCTTGAGAAGCAGCACGCGGCCATGAGGCGCTGGCAGCGAATGTTCGAGACTGTCGACGTTGTGCTGGCGCCTGCGGTGGGTCGTGCGGCAACTCGGTTCGGCGAGCATCCCGATGGCCGAACGGCGATCGGTGGGCGTGAGTACTCCACCGAGGTCCTGTTTGCCTGGAACCGCATGAGCAGCATCGGCAAGCTGCCCTCGACGATGCTCGCCCTCGGCCCGGGTGCCCACACCGGCCTGCCGATCGGTGTGCAGGTTCTCGGCCCGTACCTGGAGGACTTCACCCCGTTGCGCTTCGCCGTGGAGGCGGAACGCGCGGGGCTGGCGGGCTTCCGCGCCGCCCCGGGTTGGTCATGACGACGCGCGAGCCCCTCGTCGTTGACTGCCACCACTGACCGACACCACTGACCGACACAGACAGGACCTCGAATGCATCAGCTCGCCCACCTCTCCACCACTGACATCGCCGCGATCGACGCCTCCAACGCTGTCATCGTGCAACCCATCGGAGCGATGGAACAGCACGGCGCTCACCTTCCTGTGATCACCGATGCGCTCACCGCGGAGCACATCACCGATCGCGCCATCCGGTCGCTGCCTGCAGGCAGTAACATCTGGCAGCTCCCGACAATCCACTACGGCAAGTCGACCGAGCATCTCGGCCGTGCCGGCACGATCGCCATGTCGGCCGCCACGCTGATGGGAGTCTGCATGGATCTTGGAGCCTCGCTCGCTGCCTCGGGGTTCCGAAAGCTGGTCTTCGTGAACGGCCACGGAGGCCAGCCGAGCCTGCTCGACCTGGTGGCGCGCGACATCCGGGTGCAGTCCGGGCTCGAGGTCTTCCCGTTGATGCCGGGCCGGTTCGCGCTGCCAGACGGCGTCGAGCAGATCGACACCCACTACGGTATTCACGGAGGCCAGATCGAGACATCGATCATGCTCGCCCTTGCTCCTGAACTGGTGACGATGAGCCGCGCTCGCAAAGACGGCGAGGCGGTCGGACGGCTCTACGAGAACACTGCACACCTATCCCTGGAAGGGCCGGTGCCAACGGCCTGGGTCATCGACGACGTCTCGAAGTCCGGCGTGCTGGGCGATCCCACTGCCGCAGACGCGCGCACGGGTCACCTGATCGTGCAGGAGCAGACTCGGGTGCTGGCCGAGGCGTTGATCGAGATCCGCGACTTCCGCTTCCCTCAGATCTGAGGAGTCGGGTCAGAGTGAGGCAAGGCGGGTGCGGATCTCCGCAGTGACCGACTCCAGCGCAGAGGTGAATGCCGCGAGCTGACCGGGGTCGAGGTGCGCCGCTGATGCCGAGAGCATCTCGGTGAAGCTTCGATGGATGCCGGCCATCACTTCGTGACCAGAGGCAGAGAGCTCGAGGTACAGGCTCCGCCGGTCATCCGGATGATCGACCCGGTGCACAAGCCCGAGGTCGACCAGCCGTCGTGCGATTGCCGTCACGGCACCCGTTGTCATGCCCAGGTGCGAAGCAAGGTCTTTGGGAGTCAGGCTCACGGCCTGGGCGATCCTGAACAGCGCACGCAACTCAGTGGCCGAGACGCCGGCGTCCCGGGCGATGCGGAGCCGGTTGGCATCGAGGGCACTGACGAAGTCTGTCGCAGCTTTCGGGAATCCGCTCAGCGTGTGGGCGGCCTGCTCGTCACGCACATTGCACCTCCGGCTGGCTGAGGCTGCGAGCGAGCCCGTCACTTCGTCTGTTCTGGTCGCATCATTCTACAGACCCTCCTTCGGAATGCTCACAAAGTAATTGACTTAATAAGTTACTTATCTTGTAAGGTATCTGGTGTGCCCCAAAAGAATGTGTTTTCGGGGCGATTCGCCGATTCCGATCTGATGGAGAACGCCGTGATACCTGACCTCCTCTCGCATGGCCAATACGAGACCGTGTACAACTTCCTCTCGCTTGTGATTGCATCGCAGCTCTTCACGGCGGTGTTCCTGCTGGTCTCGCTGCCGCGGATCCTGCCTCGCTATCGGCAGGCCATCACGGTCGCAATCATCGTCTGCGGAATCGCTGCGTATCACTACTTCCGCATCTTCGACTCGTTCAAAGCCGCGTTCGTGACCACCTCGGTCGGTGGCACAGGCGATTACACCCAGGCCGTCGGCCAGGGCTTCAACGAGGGTTACCGGTATGTCGACTGGCTCCTCACCGTTCCGCTGCTCCTCGTGGAGCTCGTAGCTGTTCTCGCTCTCGCTCGCTCTGTGCAGTCGCGGCTTCTGGCGCGACTGGTGCCCGCAGCAGCGTTGATGATTGCTCTCGGTTACCCCGGCGAGATCAGCGGCGACAACGGAATTCGCGGCCTGTTCGGGCTCCTGTCGACCATCCCCTTCGTCTACATTCTCTATGTCCTGTTCGTGCAGCTCGGAAAGTCGCTCGACAAACAGCCCGCCGGCGTGCGCAAGACCCTGAGCCGGCTCCGCTTTCTCCTTCTGCTCAGTTGGGGTGTCTACCCGGTCGCCTATCTCCTGCCCCTGCTGAACATCTCGGGGTCTGACGCCTGGGTCTACAAGCAGGTCGGGTACTCCGTGGCAGACATTCTCGCCAAGGCCGTCTACGCCCTGATCATCTTCCACGTGGCGCGCATCAAATCGTTCGACGACGATACTGCCTTCGCTGCCGTCGAACTGTCACCCGAGGAGGTTCGCGCGGCGAAGTAATCGCTGCCCTCACCGGCTGAGGCGCTGCCATCACGGTAACCCGTGGTGGCAGCGCCTTTTTCACGTCTGCCCCTCCTTCGTAGACGTCATTTCACCAGAAGTCAGGTTCTCCGAACCAGAATTCGAGTTGCGACCACGGCGGCTTTCGATCTTCGCCATAGTCGGTGGGAGGCTCCCAATCCATGAGGTGGAACTCCGTCAAGAAGTACTTCGCGAGATTCGTGCCATAGAAGATCGTGTCGAGCCCGTGAACAGACAACACCGGCGCACCTCGTTCGGTGGGTTCGGCGGGCATGTACCGATGCGCGTACAACGGAATCAGAGTCGGCCACGCGTTGATGTGCCTCATCGCAATATCGGCCGCCTCGAACAACGAGCTTGGCCGCTCGCCCCACGTGCGGCCCCACACGCCATTCTCGACAACGTAGGAAATCACCCAGTCTTTGTGTCGATCGAGCCGAATTCTGATCTCATCGTCGGAGTCGTGTCGCCAGTCGACCCATCCCTTGCCTAGAGGAAGCACCCTCGACAGCAACTCTCGATGATCAGGGCCGAACAGGAAGCCGAAAGTACCCTCGATGCGGCGGAATTCAGGTTCTGAAAGGCCGGCTTCCAGCGTAACGCCAACCATGCGCAGCACTTCGATCGCTTCATCGACGATGTCCACGGATCCCACTATTCGACACGTTTCGGATGGCTTCAGGCTACCCACAAGTAACTTGCGTGGCTCTAGGATTTGTGTTCTCGGCGCAAGAACTGGGGGTTAAGGGTCAAAACCGCGCGTCGAGAAAAGGGTACAAAAAAGCCCTACTCCAAGTAGAAGCCTCGAAGTAGGGCAGTGGCTCCGACCGGCGTCGATCCGGTGACCTTTCGATTTTCAGTCGAACGCTCTACCAACTGAGCTACAGAGCCGAAGAGGCGAACCCCTCCAGAGGCCGAAAAACCCTTCCGAAGAAGGGCAGTCCGAACCTTTGCGACCCTGACCGGACTTGAACCGGCGACCTCCGCCGTGACAGGGCGGCGCGCTAACCAACTGCGCTACAGGGCCAAACTTATGAAATTGTGAACCGCACTTACTATACCTGCATTGCCCCGGCCCATTTCGCGGACCGCATTCACGGGACCCGATTTGCGGAAGCAAATCGCATGATCAGCAAGCAGTGACCCCAACGGGATTCGAACCCGTGCTACTGCCGTGAAAGGGCAGCGTCCTAGGCCGCTAAACGATGGGGCCGTTTTGACAACTCAACGAGTATGCCACATTCACGGGTGCCGCCGCCAATCCGGCATGGATGCCCGGCGAGCCGCCCCGGATTCGCCCGCTTCAGCGCCGCTGACGGCGCACCAGCCCGCCAGCCAGATCGATCAATCGTCGGCCCTGAGTGAAACCGTCGCAGATAGTGCCGAGGTTCGGCTGTGGGCCGACGATTGGTCGATCGGGAGGCTAGTGCGAACCCTCGGCGGCGAGCTTGGTGATGCCGTTCTGCACGATCGTCTCGGCGTCGGCGGCCGAACCCCAGCCCTCGGTCTTGACCCACTTGCCGGGCTCGAGGTCTTTGTAGTGCTCGAAGAAGTGCTCGATCTCGGCGCGCAACTGGGTGGACAGATCATCCAGGTCTTGAATGCCTGCCCAGCGAGGGTCTTTGGCAGGCACCGCGATGACCTTCGAGTCGATGCCGGCCTCGTCGCTCATGTTGAAGACGGCGACCGGGCGCACCTTGAGGCCGACACCCGGGTACACCGGGTACTCGAGCAGCACCAGCACGTCGACCGGGTCGCCGTCGAGGCCGAGGGTGTTCTCGAAGAAGCCGTAATCGGTGGGGTAGACGAAAGTGGTGAACAGAACCCGGTCGAGGTACACGCGGCCGGTCTCGTGGTCGACCTCGTACTTGTTGCGGCTTCCCTTGGGGATCTCGATGACGGCGTCGTAGGTGCCCATGGCAACTGCTCCTTCTGATGGGTTGTGCGAGTGGCGTGCGCTGGTTCTCTGCGCAGAGTCTGCGAGTGCTGAAACTGCAATAACGTTACTGGATGCACACGAACGCCCGCCGACCGCGCCTCACCCCGGCGATGGCCGACGTGCGCCGTGCCGTGCGTGAACTGCTCGCCACCGAGCTACCGCCGGCCAGCAACCGCGTACCCGAGCGTGCTGCCGACACTGCTCCGGATGCCCGGCTCAGCCGCCCCGAATCACCCACGCCCGCACGCCCTGACACCCCACTCGCCCCCCTCATCCTCGTCGGGCTCAGCGGCGGACCCGACTCGCTCGCCCTCGCCGCCGCGGCCGCGTTCGAAGCTCCGCGCGCAGGAATCCGTGCCGGCGCGATCGTCGTCGACCACGGGCTGCAGGTCGGTTCGGCCCAGGTGGCGGCAGAGGCCGCTCGCCAGGCGCGCGAGCTGGGCCTCGATCCGGTGCTGGTCGAGCGCGTGACGGTGGAGCGGGGCACTGCCGTCTCGGGGCCGACGGGTGGCCCCGAGGCCGCAGCCCGCACGGCACGGTACGCGGCCTTCGAACGCGCGCTCGCCACGACCGGCGCCAGCCACGTGCTGCTCGCCCACACGCTGGACGACCAGGCCGAGACGGTGCTGCTGGGCCTCGCCCGCGGTTCGGGGCCGGCGAGCCTGTCGGGCATGAGCGCGGTGAACGGTGTCTACCTCAGGCCGCTGCTGGGCATCCATCGCGGGGTGGTGCACCAAGCGCTGGCCGACCAGCGGCTGACAGCCTGGCATGACCCCCAGAACCTCGACCACGCCTATGCCAGGGTGCGCGTGCGCGAGACAGTTCTGCCGCTACTCGAGGCTGAGCTCGGGCCCGGTATCGCAGACGCCCTCGCCCGCACCGCCGACCAGCTGCGCGAAGACTCCGACGCTCTGGATGCCCTGGCCGCCGAATGGGCCGCCGAGATCGTCGACCACGCCGAGGCGGGCATCGCGGTCGACGTGCACGGACTCGCGTCGAACCCTGCCGCTCTCGCCCAGCGCATCGTGCGGTTCGTCGTGGCAGCAGAATTCGGCACCGCCCTGAGCCGCGCCCAGACACTCGCGGTGCTGAAGCTGGTGACCGAGTGGCACGGGCAGGCCGGGGTCGATCTGCCGGGCATCCGTGTCGCGCGTATCGACGGCCGGCTCGTCTTCGCCCGTCGCAGTTGACACGCGTCCCTCGCTCGAAGGCGATCGGGCGAGCGCATTGGTCGGAGATTGTGGGTGGGCATCGCCGTATTCTCGTTGCCACACGGGTTTCTCCGACGAATTGCTCGGCGGGCAGGGGCCCACAGGGCACATCGCACCCAAAGGGGGTTCGGTAGGCTGGCACCATGGATTCCCGCGATGTTGAAGCAGACCTGTCACGCATTCTGATCACCGAGAGCGAGATCCACGCCAAGATCGCCGAGCTCGCGCGAAAGATCGAAGTCGACTACGCGGGCCAGGATCTGCTGCTCGTCGGCGTACTCAAAGGTGCGGTCATGGTCATGGCCGACCTGGCCCGCGAGTTGCACCTGCCGGTGAGCATGGACTGGATGGCGGTCAGCTCCTACGGCAACAGCACCCAGTCGAGCGGTGTCGTACGCATTCTGAAAGACCTCGACTCCGAGTTGCAGGGCCGCACCGTGCTGATCGTCGAAGACATCATCGACTCGGGGCTGACGCTCTCCTGGCTTCTCGGCAACCTGCGTTCGCGCGGCCCGGCCTCGGTCGAGGTGTGCGCGCTGCTGCGCAAGCCTGATGCGGTGCGCGTCGAACTGGATGTTCGGTACGTCGGTTTCGACATCCCCAACGACTTCGTGGTGGGCTACGGCCTCGACTATGCGGAGAAGTACCGCAACCTGAAAGACATCGGGGTGCTCGCACCCCACACCTACTCCTGAGACGCATCGTCGCTGGTTGAGTAGGCCGCAGGCCGTATCGAAACCCCTGCGCGGACGGGGTTTCGATACGCTCGACGCTCAGCGTCGTGCTACTCAACCGGCGGTTCGGGGTGGGTTTCGGCACGCCCTCCGGCGCTCCTCAGCCAGCCGTGGCTGCTGAGGCGTCGGCCTGGCGGTCGTTCTCGCGGTGCTGCTCGGCCGTGGCGTGGGCGGCGTGCAGGGTGGCATGAATCGACGCCTTGCGCTCGAACAGCAGCGCGGCCATGATCGCCCCGGCCAGGAAGAAGCCCGACGCGCACCAGTAGGCAACGTGGTACCCGTTCACCGCGGCCTGAGCCGCCACTGCAGCCTGGGCGGCCGGCGTCGTTGCCCCGGCGATGTTCGAGGCGATGTAGTTCGTCACCGCTGTTGCCACCAGCGTATTGAGGAGGGCGGTGCTGATCGAGCCGCCGACCTGCTGGCTGGTGTTCACCATCGCCGACGCGACGCCAGCGTACTGGCGGTCGACGCCGAGCGTGGCGGTCTGGATCGACGCCGGCATGATCGTTCCCATGGCGAGCCCCATGAGCATGAGGGGCGGCAGGATGTTCGCGGCATACGTGCTCGACAGGTCGAGCAGGGTCATCCAGGCGAGGGCTGCCGACGCCATGACCATGCCGATCGGCACCAGCACCTTCGGCCCGAAGCGCGGAACGAAGATGTTCGTGCCGAGCTGGGCGGCCAGCACCAGGCAGGCGATCATCGGCAGGAACGAGAGCCCCGTGGTGATCGGCGAGAAGCCGAGCGAAGTCTGCAGGTAGTACGTCAGAAACAGGAAGACGGCGAACATGCCCGACCCCGCCACGAACACCGACAGGTACGACGCGCCACGGTTGCGATGGAGAACGATCTTGAGGGGGAGCAGCGGGTGCTTCGCGCGTCGCTGCCACAGAACGAAGGCCACCAGCAGGATGCCGCTGGCGACGAGCATGCTCCAGGTCCAGAAGTCGCCCCACCCGTTGGTCTCCGCGTTCGAGAACCCGTAGACGAGGGCGAACAGGCCACCGGAGACCAGCAGGGTGCCGGGAACGTCGAGTTTCGGGCGGGGCCCGGTGCGCTTGTTGGTCGGCACGAAGATGAGGGCGCCGATCACGGCGACGATCGCGAAGAATACGTTGATGTAGAGGTTCCAGCGCCAGCTGAAGTCCTGCGTGAGGTAGCCACCCAGCAGCAGGCCGACTGCACCGCCGGCGCCGGCGATCGCACCGAACACGCCGAAGGCCCGAGCGCGCTCCTTGGGAATGGTGAAGGTCGTCGTCAACACGGCGAGCGCGGTCGGCGCGAGCAGGGCGCCGAACAGCCCCTGCAGGGCCCGCGCTGCGACGAGTGTGCCGAAACTGTCGGCCGCGCCTCCCAGCGCGGAGGCTGCAGCGAAACCGATGAGGCCGATGATGAAGGCCCGCTTGCGACCGATGAGGTCTGACACCCGGCCGCCGAGCAGCAGCAAGCTGCCGAAGGCGAGCGAGTAGGCGGTGACCACCCACTGGCGGTCACCGTTCGAGAAGCCGAGGTCGGCCTGTGCCGCTGGCAACGCGATGTTGACCACGGTGGCATCGAGGACGACCATGAGCTGCGCGAGCGCGACCGTGGCGAGAGTGAACCAGCGACGAGTGGATGCGGTCTCTGCCGCTGTTTTCTCCGACATGTTTGATAGCATATACGGTACTCACCAGTTTCGGATATTGGAACTCTCTCGTCTGAGGAACATCACTCTTCGCAACGCCACGGTGTTTCACACATCATCAACACAGAAAGGCAGGTGCTGTAATGGCGCACACCGATGCCCCTGAAGACACCCTCGCAGATACCGCCGACACTGCGCCGAAACTCGGCCGCAAACGGGACCACTCCCGTGACCCTGAGATTCTGGATGCTGCACTCGACGTTCTCGCCGAAACGGGCTATGACGGCATGACGATCGACATGGTCGCGGCGCGGGCCAAGGCCGGCAAGGCCACGCTCTACCGCCGATGGCCCTCGAAGGCCCACCTTGTGCTCGACGCCGTCGCCTGCATGAAGAAGAGCGACTACGACTCCGACACCCTGCCCGACACCGGCACCCTGCGCGGCGACCTGGTCGCCATGATCAAGCCGCACTCGATCGAAGACGGCGAACGCAAGATGCAGATCATGGCCGGCGTCATGTCGATGCTGTCCCGCGACCCCGATCTCGCCGACGTCGTCAATGCGGCCATCGTCGAGCCCCGTGCAGAGGTGAATCGCCTCTTCATGAAGCGTGCGATCGCCCGCGGAGAGATCCGGGCTGACGCAGACATCGAGACTCTCTCGATGATCACCCCCTCGATGGCCTCGTATCGCACGCTCATTCTGAAGAAGCCGATCGACCGCGAGTTTCTGATCTCGATCATCGACGGCGTCATCCTGCCCGCCCTGGGGATCAGGCGGACCGCGCCCGCTTCCCGCTAGTCTCGTTCGAAGCTGTGGGCGCATCCACGCGCTCGCGCACAGTTGCTTGCACGAAAAAGCCCCCTGCCTCGCAAGAGAGAGAAGGGGGCTTTTTCGCGCTGGGCTGGTTAGTGCATGGCGACCAACGGCAGATCGTCGGCGTCTTCGGCCTGCGCCTCGGCATGAGCGGCGTGGGCCGTCTCCGTGACCGTCGACTTGCGGGTGTAGAGCAGTGCGGAGAGCACCGCTCCAATGGCGAAGAACAGCGCACTGTAGAGGTACGCCGTGTTGTAGCTCGCGATGGCCGCGTCGGAGGCGACCTGAGCAGAGGCCGGAAGGTGCGACGCGACGTAACCGGTCGCAGCGGTTGCCGCAAGCGTGTTCAGGAGGGCCGTGCCGATCGAGCCACCCACCTGCTGGCTGGTGTTCACACTTGCCGAGGCGACTCCGGCGAACTGGCGGTTCACTCCGAGGGTCGCGGTCTGCATGGCCGCGGGCATGATCGAGCCCATGGCGAACCCGATCACCAGAAGGGCCGGCAGGATGTTCGCCGCGTAGGAGCTGTTCGTATCGAGGGTCGTCAGCAGGAGCATCCCGACCACACCGATCACCATGCCGGTCGGAACCATGACCTTCGGCCCGAATCGCGGCACGAAGATGTTGGTCGAGAGCTGCGCGGAGACGACCAGCATCAGGATCATCGGCAGGAAGGCAGTACCGGTCTGGATCGGCGAGTAGTGCATCGACACTTCGAGGTAGTAGGTGACGAAGAGGAAGATGCCGAACATTCCGGCGCCCGAGATCAGCACGGCGAGAAAGGATGCTCCACGGTTGCGGTCAAGCACCACGGCGAGGGGCAGCAATGGATGCTTCGCCACCCTTTGCCAGAGAACGAACCCGACCAGCAGCACGCCACTGGCGACCAGGAAGCCCCAGCTCGAAGCCGCGCCCCAGCCATCCGTTTCGGCGTTCGAGAAGCCGAAGACCAGGGAGAAGAGGCCGCCGGAGACCAGGATGGTACCGGGAATGTCGAGCTTGGGCCGAGGTCCCGTGCGCGCGACCGTCGTGAGGAAGATCACGGCACCGATCACGGCGATGATGGCGATGAAGACGTTGATATAGAGGTTCCAGCGCCAGTTGAAGTTCTCGGTGAGTACGCCGCCGAGAAGCAGGCCGACAGCGCCACCGGCGCCCGCGATTGCACCGAACACACCGAAGGCCCTGGCGCGTTCCTTGGGGATGGTGAAGGTGGTCGTCAGCACAGCAAGAGCAGTGGGCGCGAGCAGCGCGCCGAAGGCTCCCTGAAGTGCTCGCGCAGCGACGAGGGTGCCGAAGCTGTCGGCGGCCCCACCCAGTGCCGAGGCGATGGCGAAGCCGATCAGGCCGATGATGAATGTGCGTTTGCGACCCATCAGGTCAGAAAGGCGGCCACCGAGCAGCAGCAGGCTGCCGAAGGCGAGGGAGTAGGCGGTGATGACCCACTGGCGGTCGGCATTGGAGAAGCCGAGGTCGGCCTGGGCGGCGGGGAGGGCGATGTTGACGACGGTGGAGTCGAGAACGACCATCAGCTGGGCAAGAGCGACCACGGTGAGGGTCCACCACCGCCGGGAGGAGGCGACCGGTGTTTCGGGAGAGGTTTCAGACATGTCCGCAACTATATGCGGTACTGAGTAGTTTCGGAAATGAACAGTTCCTGAATTTACCTGAAGGAAACAATCCTCGCGATACATCTGGGCAACCGTGTGCCACGGACGATCATTCCCGGGCCGCGCCTATTGATTGCTGTGAAGTTAAGCCCACGGGGAACACGCAGGCGGCACCCAGTCGCCCCCGAGTACTGTGGGCCAAGTACTTTGGTGACCAGAAAGGTGCCGGCATTGCCGCAAGAACCTAAAAGAGACATGAGCATGAAGCGTATTTTCAGGTCTCCGATTCCCTACATCATTCTGGGTGCCATCGCACTCTGGATCGGCTTCGGCCTGATCACCGGCACCGGCTTCCAGCAGGTCTCCACCCAGCAGGGCCTGCAGTTCCTCAAGGACGGCAAGGTCTCCGAGGCGCTGATCATCGACGGCGAACAGCGCGTCGACCTCACCCTTGCCGCGGCCGACGCGAAGTACGGCACCAAGGTGCAGTTCTACTACGTGGCCCCGCGTGGCACAGAGGTCGTCAATGCCGTGACCGCAGCCGCACCGACCGATGGGTTCAACGACCAGGTGCCTCAGACCAACTGGTTCCTCTCGCTGTTGGGCATCCTTCTGCCGGTGATCCTCATCGGCGCCTTCTTCTGGCTCATGCTCTCTGGCATGCAGGGTGGCGGCAACAAAGTCATGCAGTTCGGCAAGTCGAAAGCCAAGCTCGTCTCGAAGGACACCCCGAAGGTCACCTTCGCCGACGTCGCCGGCAACGACGAGGCCATCGAAGAGCTCGAAGAGATCAAAGACTTCCTGAAGGACCCGTCGAAATTCCTCGCCGTGGGTGCGCGGATCCCGAAGGGTGTTCTGCTCTACGGGGCTCCCGGTACGGGTAAGACACTCCTGGCCCGCGCTGTCGCCGGCGAGGCCGGAGTGCCCTTCTACTCGATCTCCGGCTCCGACTTCGTCGAGATGTTCGTCGGTGTCGGCGCGAGCCGGGTTCGCGACCTGTTCGAACAGGCCAAACAGAACTCGCCCGCCATCATCTTCATCGACGAGATCGACGCCGTCGGTCGTCACCGCGGTGCCGGCATGGGCGGCGGCCACGACGAGCGCGAGCAGACCCTCAACCAGCTGCTGGTCGAGATGGACGGCTTCGACGTCAAGACGAACGTCATCCTCATCGCGGCGACCAACCGCCCCGACATCCTCGACCCCGCGCTCCTCCGCCCGGGTCGCTTCGACCGGCAGATCGGCGTCGACGCGCCCGACCTCCAGGGTCGCAAGCAGATCCTCGAGGTGCACGGGCGCGGCAAGCCGCTCGCAGCTGGTGTCGACCTCGAGGTACTCGCCCGCAAGACGCCCGGGTTCACCGGCGCCGACCTGGCGAACGTGCTGAACGAGGCCGCTCTGTTGACCGCCCGCTCGAACGCGCAGCTGATCGACAACCGTGCGCTCGATGAGGCCGTCGACCGTGTCATGGCCGGCCCCCAGCGCCGCACCCGCATCATGCGCGACCACGAGAAGCTCGTGACGGCGTACCACGAGGGCGGGCACGCCTTGGTTGCCACCGCGATGAACCACACCGACCCCGTCACCAAGATCACGATCCTCCCGCGTGGTCGTGCGCTGGGCTACACCATGGTGCTCCCGCTTGAAGACCGATACTCCGTTTCCCGGAACGAGCTGCTCGACCAGCTGGCCTATGCCATGGGAGGCCGGGTTGCCGAAGAAGTCGTCTTCCACGACCCCACCACGGGTGCGTCGAACGACATTGAGAAGGCCACCTCGACAGCCCGCAAGATGGTCACCGACTACGGAATGAGTTCGCACGTCGGCGCCGTCAAGCTCGGCAACTCCTCGGGTGAGATGTTCCTCGGCCGCAACATGGGTCACGAACGGGACTACTCCGATTCCCTGGCGCAGCAGGTCGACGCCGAAGTGCGTGAACTGATCGAGGCCGCGCACGACGAAGCGTGGCAGGTGCTGAACGACAATCGCGACATTCTCGACCGCCTGGCCACCGAGTTGCTCGAGCGTGAGACGCTCGACCAGCACGACCTCGCCGAGATCTTCAAAGACGTGCGCCACCTCCCGCCCCGCCCGCAATGGCTCTCCAGCGAAAGGCGCCCTGTCTCGTCGATCCCCCCGATCGAGTTCAAGGCAGCCAAAGCGCCGATCGACCTCGGGGCAACAGACGGTGGCATCACGTCGGAACCCGAACCCGAGGCCAAGCCGAAGCGCGCTCCGCAGAGCACGCCCCGACCCGCAACTGCGTAGTCGGCGCGCGCACTCGTTGTGAACACTGGTCGCACAGTTTCCACGCGCGCCGATGCAGCCAGCCACGACGGCAGCGTCAACCGAGTCGACTCGCAGAGAGTTGAATCGGCCGTCAGGGAGCTCCTGTTGGCCATTGGCGAAGATCCGGACAGGGAGGAACTCGTGAGCACTCCCCGGCGGGTTGCCGAGGCGTACTCGGAATTCTTCTCGGGTGTGGGTGTCGACGCGTCGCACCTCCTGACAGAGACATTCCCCCTGGAGCCCGAGGCGGGTGCGGGCAGCCAACAACCCGTGCTCGTGAGGGGCATCTCCTTTCGTTCGATGTGTGAGCACCACCTTCTGCCGTTCCTCGGCACGGCACACATCGCTTATGTGCCGAGCGACCGGCTGGTTGGTCTGGGCAGGCTGCCCGCGATCGTCGACGTCATCGCGTCACGCCCGCAATTGCAGGAGCGACTGGGTGAACAGATCGCCCAGGCCATCGCCGACGGACTGGACGCCATGGGGGTGCTGGTCGTTCTCGAGGCATCACACGGCTGCGTCACCATGCGCGGCGCGCGCCAGACAGCGAGCTCGACCGTGACCATCGCCGCCAGGGGGTCGCTAGCCGAGCCCGCTGCCCGCGCTGAGATCCTGACCCTGATCGGAGCGATTCCGCTGCCCTCCGCCGAAGCGGGCACACGGTGAGTGGCATCGGCGAAGGCCTCTCGCGGAGACGAAGGCCGGCGATCGACGTTGTGCCTGCAACCTTCGAGGGGCTGCCGAAGGGTCGCACCCTCATCATGGGCATCGTGAACGTGACAACCGATTCGTTCAGCGACGGCGGGCGCTGGCTTCGTTCGGAGGCCGCCATCCAGCACGCGCTCGAGCTGGTTGCGGCAGGGGCCGACCTCATCGACGTCGGCGGTGAATCCACGCGGCCGGGTGCGAGGCGCGTACCCGTAGCGGAAGAACAGCATCGTGTTGTCCCGGTCATTCGCGAGCTGGCCCGGCGGGGGGTCGCACTGAGCATCGACACGATGAACGCGTCCACCGCACGAGCGGCGATCGAAGCCGGAGCGATCCTCGTCAACGACGTTTCAGGCACCGCTTCAGACCCGCTGATGACTCCCACGATCATCGAACTCGAAGCCCCGATCATCGTCTCGCACTGGCGTGGCCACAGTGACACCATGAATTCGCGGGCCGTGTATGCCGACGTCGTTGCCGAGGTTCGCGCCGAGCTCGAATACCAGGTAGCCGAGCTCGTGGTTCGGGGTGTGAGGATCGATCGGCTGCTGGTGGACCCGGGCCTTGGCTTCGCCAAGAACTCCGAACACAACTGGAAGATCCTCGGCCACCTCGACGCCCTCACCTCGTTCGGGCTGCCGGTCGTCGTCGGAGCGTCGCGCAAGCGGTTCATCGGTGAACTGCTGCCCGCGGGTGCTGCAATGGAGGAGAGGGATTTCGGCTCCGCCGTTGCCGCGGCGCTGGCCGCGCAGGCAGGCGCGTGGGCGGTGCGAGTGCACGACATCGAGACCACCACGGCCGCGCTGGCTGTGGCAGAGGCGTGGAAGACGGGGGCTCTCGATGAGTGAGATCGGCCGGGCATCCGCTAGTGTCGCCGTCGTGACTGATGAATTCGAGCCGGCCCAGACCCCGCCGGCCGAGACCCCACCCGCCGTGCTCGTACCCACCGAACCCGACTCGCTGACCCTCACGGGTCTCGCCGTGCAGGCGAACCACGGGGTCTACGACTTCGAGCGTCGCGACGGCCAACCGTTCGTCATCGACGTGACCGTGTGGCTGAACACCGTCGATGCGGCGTCAAGCGACGACATCGACCAGACGCTTCACTACGGTGACCTCGCGAGCGAGATCGTCGAGGCGGCATCGAAAGACCCCGTCGACCTCATCGAGACCCTCGCTGAGCGGGTCGCGCTCGTCGTCCTGATGCACGCGATCGCCGACCGAGTGCAGGTGACCGTACACAAGCCGGAGGCGCCGATCGCCGTTCCATTCGGCGACGTCTCGATCACCATCACGCGGAGACGGGCATGAGGCAGGAGAAGCTGCGCGTCACGCTTCCGGCCGTGATCGCGCTCGGCAGCAACCTCGGCGATCGGGAGGCGACACTGCGGTCTGCTGTTGCTGAGATCGAGGTTCTCGACGGTGTGATCCTCGACGCGGTCTCGAGCCTGTACGAGACCGATGCCCTCAAGCCGGAGGGCATCGACCTCTCGGCCCCCGCCTACCTGAACGCCGTCATGCTCGTTCGCTCCGCTCTCACTGCTCACCAACTGCTGGATGCCCTGCAGAGCATCGAGCAGACCCACGACCGGGTGCGCGTCGAGCGCTGGGGCGACCGGACCCTCGACCTCGACCTCATCACGTTCGCTGACCTCGAACTGAGTGACGACGTGCTCACCCTGCCCCACCCGCGTGCGTTCGAGCGATCCTTCGTGCTGGCGCCGTGGCATGAGATCGCGCCCCGCGCCACGCTGGTGGGCAAGGGCCCCATCGACGCGCTGCTGGCCAAGACGTACGAGAGCCCGCGGCTCTTCACCGGGTGGATGCGATGAAGCGCACGCGCCCCATCACCCTCGTTCTCCTCGGAATCGCCGGCGCGTTCCTCGGCTTCTTCCTCGAGGTCGCGCTCGCCTCCTCAGGGCAACCCATCGTCGCCCTGCCCTTCTCGCTCTCCATCACCCTGGTCGCCGCAGGTGCGATCGTCGTCGTGCTCGCTGTGCCGATCGCGCGCGCGATCCGGGGCACCAACCCGCGCCCGATCAACCCCTTTCGGGCGATGCGCGTCGCCGTGCTGGCAAAAGCGTCGAGCATGGTCGGTTCGCTGATCGCCGGGGTCGGCCTCGGTGTGGTCGTCTACCTGCTGTCGCGAGCCGTCATACCCGCAGTGGCCTCGCTCTGGCTGAGCATCGCCGCTGCCGTCGCCGGTGCGGTGCTCCTGGCCTGCGGGCTGGTCGCCGAGAAGCTCTGCACCCTTCCTCCCGACGACCGCAACCCGGACGACGGGCAACCCGAACCAGACAGACGACTGGGCTGAGGCAGTGAGCACTCCTCCCGATTCGAGCAGGCTCTCCTTCGAGGGCCCCTGGCGTCGGGTCAGCCCCAAATACGTCGCCGTCGAGCTTGCGGCCTCGTTCGTCACGGGACTCGTGCTGGCTGGGGTGAGCGTCTTCTTCATCGTGGTCGCAGGCGCCTGGTTCGGGTGGTGGATGCTCGGGGCCGCGGTGCTGATCACGATCATCCTGCTCGTGGTAGCCCCCCGGCGCGCCCGCGCGTACGAGTTCCAGTTGCGCGACGACGACCTGCTCTTCCGCCGAGGCATCATGTTCTTCCGCATTGTGGCGGTGCCGTACGGACGCATGCAGCTCATCGACGTCAACAGGGGGCCGCTGGGACGCGCGCTCGGGCTCAGCGACCTGAAATTCGTCACCGCCGCCGCAACAACCGGCGTCTCGATTCCCGGCCTCCCCGCAACAGAGGCCGACGAGCTCCGCGACACGCTCGTGAGGTTGGCCGAGCAGCGGCGGTCCGGCCTGTGACCAGTGGTGGGCTGCCCACGGGTGCGACGGCCAGGCTGGTCGACGGCGAGTGGCACCGCCTGCACTGGGCGTCACCGCTTCTGAAGGGCGGCTTCTGGCTGGTCGCCATCGTGGGTTTCGTGCTGGCCAACCTGCGGGAGCGGCTGGTGGAGTTCTTCATCGGTACGGGCCCGGCGAACGACGGTGGTCGGGGTGGCGGTGGAGGGCCCGGAGACAACGGTGACATCATCGCCATGGTCTACGACCGCGGCCAGACGGGGGTCGCGATCCTCGTGATCGCCGGCATACTCCTCATCGCCGTCGGATCGTTCGCTGTGGCCTGGCGCATGCACAGCTTCCGCATCGGCGCTGACGCGGTCGAGGTGCGCAGTGGCGTGCTGTTCCGGCACCACCGCAAGGCGCGGCTCGACCGGTTGCAGGGCATCCACATCACCCGCCCCCTGTTTGCACGGTTCTTCGGGGCAGCGAAGATCGAGCTCAGCGTCGCAGGCCAGGACGCGAAGGTCGAACTTGCGTACCTCGGGTCGGGGCAGGTCGATGAGCTTCGGCGCGAGATCCTGAGCAGGGCATCCGGAGTTCGCGCAGAGGAACACAGCGCCGCAGCGAATGCGGCCGGTGCGGGTGCTGTCGCTGCAGAAGCCTGGCTCGCGACGGAGTCGCACCTGACGATCGCCGGGGCGACGCCGGTGAGGGTGGATGATGGCCTCCTGCAGCGCAGAGTGCAGGAGTTGCTGGCGCCCGAACTCGACCCGGACACGGCCCCGCCCGAATCCGTCGTGAAGATCACGCCCGGCCGGCTGATCGGTTCGCTGGTGCTCAGCGAATTCACTGTCGTGCTGCTGTTGGTGATCGCAGGGCTCTTCGTTTCGACGTTGTGGGGCCACCGGTTTCTCGTGCTCTTCCTGCTGCTGCCGAGCGTCATCGGTTCGCTCGGCTACTACTGGCGGCGGTTCAGCAAGTCACTTCGCTACTCGATCGCCGGCACCGCCGACGGAGTGCGCGTCGGATTCGGCATGTTCAGCACGAGCAACGACACGCTGCCACCCGGTCGCATCCACGCGATCGAGGTGACGCAGCCGATCCTCTGGCGGCCGGCCGGATGGTGGATGATCCGCATCAACAGGGCGGGGCACGCTTCGAGCCGGAGCGGTTCGAGCCAGCCGCACACCCTGCTGTTGCCTGTCGGCCGCGCGGGAGATGTGCAGAAGGTGTTGGGGCTGTTGCTGCCCGGTACGGCGGGTCAGGAGATCCAGCAGCTCGTGCTCGCCGGGCTGTCGGCCCGCTCGGGGCAGGGTTTCGCCGACGCTCCCCGGCGTGCGTTCTGGCTCCGGCCACTCTCGTACCGGCGCACAGGTATGGCAGTGACCTCCGACGCTGTTCTGCTCCGGAGCGGCTTCATCTGGCGACGCCTGAGTGTTGTTCCTCTTGCGCGACTGCAGAGCCTTCACGTGGCTCAGGGGCCGGTACGCCGGGCGCTCGACCTGGCGCAACTGCAGTTCAATACGATCGCAGGCCCTGTGCGGGCGACTCTCGGTGTGATCGGCCGGCGCGAGGCCCTGGAAGCATTCAGAGTGCTCTCTGACAGCGCCGTACGCGCCGCCGAGGCGGATGGCTCGCACCGCTGGGCCGAGACGCGTACGCGGTCAGGAATACCCGACCCGGTCGTTCCTCTGCCGACTGCTTCGCCCACAACCACGACCACCACCACATCGGAGAGCCCGCGATGAACCCCCAGCAACGATCCGGCCGGCTCGGTATCGGCATCATCGGAGCCGGGCACGTCGGGCCCGTTCTCGGTGCGGCGCTCGCGGGCGCAGGCCACGCCATCGTCGGGGTGGCAGCCGTCTCTGAAGCCAGCAGGGAACGCGCCGAAGCGATGCTGCCCGGGGTGCCGTTCCTGGAGATTCCCGACCTCATCGAGCGCAGCGAGCTGGTGATCCTCGCCGTGCCGACCGACCAGCTGCGCAGTCTCGTCGAGGGGCTTGCCGCAACGAAGGCATGGCAGCCCGGGCAACTCGTGGTGCACACGGCGGCCGGGTTCGGCATCGAGGTGCTGGCCCCAGCCCTTGCCGCGGGTGCAATTCCGCTGGCAGTGCATCCCGCGATGGCCTTCACCGGGTCGAGCATCGACATCGCCCGGCTTGCCGGCACGTACTTCGCGGTCACGGCGCCCGGCCCCGTTCTCCCGATCGGGCAGGCCCTCGTTGTGGAGATGGGCGGAGAGCCCGTGATCGTCGCCGAACGAGACCGAGCGGCCTACGCCGAGGCGGTCGAGACGGCCACGAGCTTCTCGAGCTCGATTGTCGACCAGGCCACGGGCATCCTGGCCTCGATCGGCATGACGGCACCCGGTCGAGTGCTCGGGCCGCTTGTTCGTTCCTCGGTCGAGAATGCGCTCCTACGGGCAGCGGGGCCGGATGATGCGCTGCCGCTCGGCTCGTAGCCGGTAGCATTCATCGGGGTTACAAAAGGAGATTCGGTGTCGATACTCGCTGTTTCGATCGCAGAAGTGCGCGAACAGATCGCAGCCGCCACGCACGCCGCACGAAGCCAGGGCACCGCGAACCCTGTGGTGGCGCTGGTGCCGACCATGGGTGCGCTTCACGCCGGGCACCTGGCGCTGGTCGCCCGCGCGCGTGAGATGGCCGATGTCGTCGTGGTCTCGATCTTCGTCAACCCCCTGCAGTTCGGTGAGGCAGAAGACCTCGACCGCTACCCCCGCGACTTGACTGGCGACCGTGCGGCACTCGACGAAGCCACGGCCTCAGCCGTACCGCGCCCGGGCTCCGGCTCCTCTTCGGTCGGCGAGATCATCGTGTTCGCCCCGAGTGCCGCGGAGATGTACCCCGACGGCAAGACGCAGACCAAGATCTCGGCCGGCAATGTCGGCAACCTGCTCGAAGGCCGCAGTCGTGCCGGGCACTTCGACGGCGTGCTCGTCGTCGTGAACAAGCTCCTCAACATTGCGCGCCCCGACGTCGTGTTGTTCGGGCAGAAGGATGCCCAGCAGGTGTTCGTCGTCAGCCGGATGGTTCGCGACCTGAACATTCCCGTCGTGGTGGAGGTCGTCGAGACCGTGCGAGAGGATGATGGACTCGCGCTCTCGAGCCGGAACCGCTTTCTCGACAAGGGTGAACGACTTGCTGCCCGTGTTCTGTCGCAGACCCTCGAGGCGGCGGAGTCGGCAGCATCGAGCGGAATCGACGCCGTGATCGCCGCCGCGCAGTCGGCGAGCATGGGGGAGCCGCTCGTGAAACTCGAGTACCTGGCGGTGGTCAACCCGAAGAGCTTCCTCCCCGTCGACGACAACTACCACGGCAAGGCCATCGTCGCCGTCGCGGCTCGAGTCGGTTCGACGAGGCTCATCGACAACGAATCCGTGTACCTCGGTTGAATGCGTCACAAACCGGAATGCTGCTTCGCTTGAGGTTTCGATACGCGCCTTCGGAGCTACTCAATCAGCGTGTTCTGCGGTTCGCTGGTTGAGTAGCTGCGCGAAGCGTGGCGTATCGAAACCACCATACGTCGACGACCCGTGTGGTGCGGCACGTAAACTTGGGGCGACTTCAAGGAGCTTCTTCGCATGACCAGCAACCCCGAACATCCTGACCTCGCAGCGGCCCCCGAAGGCGGCGAGGCCAGCTCACGCATCGCCGCGGCTGACGCGCTCGCCAACGATGCGGCCGCAGAGGCAGCCGCTGCCGAGGCCGCCGCTGAGGCTGCGGCCACCAACGAGCAGCAGCTAATCCGGCTTGGAAAGCGCGAGCGACTGAACGAGAGCGGGGTCGAGGCCTATCCCGTCTCGGTGCCGATCACCACGACCATCCCGGCCGTTCGCGCGAAATACGGCGATCTCGTCGCCGACGAGACGACCGGTGACGTCGTTGGCCTCGCGGGCCGGGTCGTGCACCTGCGCAACACCGGCAAGCTGTGCTTCGTGTCGCTGCAGTCCGGCGACGGAACACGCATCCAGGCCATGGTCTCGCTCGCGCTGGTCGGCGACGAGGCGCTCGCGGGTTTCAAAGAGTTCGTCGACCTGGGTGATCACCTGTTCGTGAGCGGCGAGGTCATCTCCTCCCGTCGCGGGGAGCTCTCGGTGATGGTGGCCGAGTGGAAGATCGCATCGAAGGCCCTTCTGCCGCTACCGAACCTGCACTCCGAGCTCAACGAAGAGACGCGCATGCGCAACCGTTACCTCGACCTCATCGTGCGCGACGAGGCGCGGGTGATGGTGCGAACGCGCGCTGCCGCCGTGGCGAGCCTGCGCAAAACCTTCGCCGACCGAGATTTCATCGAGGTCGAGACCCCGATGTTGCAGACCATGCACGGAGGAGCCGCGGCCAGGCCGTTCTCGACCCACAGCAACGCGTTCGACACGGAACTGTTCCTGCGGATCGCCCCGGAGCTCTTTCTCAAGAGAGCCGTCGTCGGTGGCGTCGACCGTGTCTTCGAGATCAACCGCAACTTCCGCAACGAAGGGGCCGACTCGACCCACTCGCCAGAGTTCGCCATGCTCGAGGCGTATGAGGCCTACGGCGACTACAACACGATGGCCACTCTCACGCAGACGATGATCCAGAACGCCGCGCTCGCGGTCGCCGGTTCGCACGTCGTGACGTGGGCCGACGGCACGGAGTACGACCTGGGCGGCGACTGGGACCGCATCAGCATGTACGAGTCGCTGAGTGAGGCGGCCGGCGTGCGGATCACCCCCCAGACCACGACCGAAGAGTTGAAGGCGCTGGCTGCCCGCGAAGGCGTCGAGGTGCACGTGCCGAACCACGGCAAATACGTCGAAGAACTCTGGGAGCATTTCGTCAAGGGCTCGCTCGTGCGCCCGACGTTCGTGATGGACTTCCCGATCGAGACCAGCCCGCTCACACGCTCGCACCGCTCCCTTGCCGGGGTCGTAGAGAAGTGGGACTTGTACATCAGGGGGTTCGAGCTGGCGACGGCGTACTCCGAGCTGGTTGACCCGGTCATCCAGAGGGAGCGTTTTATCGAGCAGGCACTGCTCGGCGCCGCCGGTGACGACGAGGCGATGCGCCTCGATGAGGAATTCCTTCGGGCGCTCGAGTTCGGTATGCCACCCTCAGGAGGCATGGGAATGGGGATCGATCGCCTGCTGATGGCCCTGACCGGCCTCGGTATTCGCGAGACGATCCTGTTCCCCCTGGTCAAATGACCCCCGTGGGTGCCGCCTCGAGACCCGGTCGGCGCCCAGACGAAGAGAGAAGACGATGAGCTACGTTCCCGAAGACAAAGACGACAAGAAGAACAACAAGCCGACGACGACGCGCATCATGATCTGGGTCGGAGTCGGTGCTGTCGGGCTGTACTTTCTGGTGTCGGGCATCATCGGCATCGCCACCGGCGGTCATTGACCGTGTCGAACGACGACGGGCGTGAACCGGAGGACTCACCGGGTGCTGATGAACACGATGCGGCGGACGCCGAACAGAAACGACGTCGTCTGTTCTATGCGCGCCTCGTCGTGGCGGGCGTGGGCCTGACATTTCTGATCGTCGGCTTCGTGCAGTTCGTCACGAAATGATCGCCTCAGGTTTCAGGCGTAGTGTTGAGGCGTTATGAGTGACTTCCTGGCTGCCTGTGCTGTGCTTCTGCCGACCGTTGCCGTCGGGCTTCTGTTCTGGTTCATCATGCGGGCGATCATCCGCTCAGACAAGACGGAGCGCAAGGTTCTCGCGAAGTACGAGGCCGAAGAGCGCGCCCGGCGAGGCATGTAACGGCATCGAGCCGATCAGGCACGCGTCGCGTGGGGCCGTCGCTTCACTATGCTGTGAAGCGCAACCCCGAGGAGAACGATGACGCATGCCGTGGGCATTCTGGCCGACCAGGTGAATTACGGCATGGCCGGGAGCCAGATCTACGGGCAGGGTTTCGGCCTCGTCTTCGCCATTCTCACCGTCATCGGGCTCTGGGCCACGTTCGTTAAGGCAGGGCGGCCGGGGTGGGCCGCGATCATTCCCTTCTACAATCTCTACACGATGATCAAGATCACCGGCCGGTCGGGATGGTGGCTGTTGCTGTTCCTCATTCCGCTGGTCAACATCGTGCTCTACATCGTGATCGTCCTCGACTTGGCGGCCGCATTCCGCAAAGGGGCGCTGTTCGGCATCTTCGGGCTGTGGCTGTTCCCGTTCATCGGTTTCATGATGCTGGGATTCGGCAAGGCGAAGTTCGAGGGCACGCCGCTGTTCTGATCTGATTTGGACTGCGTCGGTTCGACTCTCCGGAATCCATCTTCTTCTGATAGGTTTCAGTTCGCGCGCCAGGGGGATCCGGCGCCTATGCGAAGAGCAAGGGGAACCAGTGAAGATCTTCACCGCGGCAGTGGCCGTCATCGTCATGGTCGGAGCGGGATTCGTCTCGTCTCCAGCGATCGCCGCAGAGAAGACGGCCGAGAAGACGGTCGGAATCACCGTCGCCGGTTCTGCTACGCACAGCGACATCGTCGCACCGCCTGCCTCACCGCCCCAGGGCGAGGTTGCTGCCACCCATCCCCTGGTTACGCCGTCAGACATCGCTACGAGTGCGAACTCGTCGACGCAGGGAAAGAGCTCCGCTTCCAGCACCGCTGCCATCGGTGGCCTCGTGACGCTCGCGTCGACGTCGGCGCCGATGGGTGCTGGCATCACCGTGGTCGCCATTCTCTTTGACGATGTCACTGGGGCGATCAAGTTCACCAGCGAGACGAAGACGGCCTCCGACGGCAGCTTCTCGATCCAGGGACTTGCGCCCGCCGACTACTGGCTCCTGTTCTATGACGCCACCAAGCCCGGCGTGCCCACGGTCCAGTGGTACGGCTCGTCAGAATTCGACCCCTACGGTTCTGCCATTACTGTCGCCGACGGGCAGTCGGTCGACGCAAGCTGGGCGCTCACCCTGTCGGGCGAGGTTCTGGGCGCCGTTTCGTGTGAGGGTTGCGATGCGCCGCCGGCCTCGGCCGATGTGATCGTCTACATTGCAAAGTTCGACCCGGCGCGCAACGACTGGTTCAACGTCGCAAGCGCACAGCCCGATTCTGCCGGAAGGTACGACGTCCAGGTTCTGTACCCCGGCTCGTACTACTCCTATGCGAGATTCAACGGCTCGAGCGATTTCAGCAATCTCGGTTTCTCTCGTGACTACACCGTCAACGCGCGGTCAGCGGTCTCAGCAGACGTCATCATTCCCCGGCTGATCGCGCCGGTCTCCGGTGTGCAACCCGCCATCAACTCCGTCGTGAATGCGCTGTACTTCGACTTTCTCACCCGCTTTCCAAGTGCCCACGACGTCACCTTCTGGAACGGGCAGTTCGCTGGCGGTTCTGATCCCGGAGCGGTTGCGACCGGCTTCGTCACGAGCGACGAATACCGACTGATCCGTATCAACGCGGCCTATGAGACGATTCTCGGGCGTGGGGCTGACCCGGCGGGCCGGCTCGACTGGCTGCACTGGATGCAGCAGGGTCGTATCACGACCGACGACATCGAGACGTCGTTCTACGCGTCTGACGAGTATTTCACCAAGCAGGGTGGTACGAACACCGCGTTCGTGAATGCCCTCTACCAGACACTCCTTCACCGCGGGGGAACGTCGACGGACTACGCCTTCTGGACGAAGCTCGTTCAGCAGCACGGTCGCGCCTGGGTCATTGCGCAGTTCTGGGACTCGACCGAGACGATCTCCGAGCGCGTGAGCCTGATGTACGCGCACTACCTCGGTCGTACACCCGACCCCTCGGGACTTGCCACCTGGGTCGGACTTGCGCTCCAGATCGGCGACTCCGGCCTGCGTGCCGGCCTCACCGGTAGCGACGAATACTTCATTCGCTCGCAGTACCGCTTCTCCGAGCACTAGGGGTATGGGCTCGCCGGGGGCAACTGCAATCTGCCCACGGCGAACAGAGCAGTTTCGGTGGCCCGGCGTCGTTAACATTTAGATACCGGCTACCGTCACACTGCCCCGGTACCCAAGGAGTCAGCATGTTTGAGAGATTTACCGACCGTGCCCGCCGTGTCGTCGTTTTGGCCCAAGAAGAAGCCAAGATGCTCAACCACAACTACATCGGCACCGAGCACATCCTGCTCGGCCTGATCCACGAGGGTGAGGGTGTCGCCGCCAAGGCGCTCGAATCCCTCGGCATTTCGCTCGACGCTGTGCGCGAGCAGGTGCAAGACATCATCGGCCAGGGCCAGCAGCAGCCGACGGGTCACATTCCGTTCACGCCCCGCGCGAAGAAGGTTCTCGAACTGTCGCTGCGTGAAGCGTTGCAGCTCGGGCACAACTACATCGGCACCGAGCACATCCTGCTCGGCCTCATCCGTGAGGGCGAAGGTGTTGCCGCCCAGGTTCTGGTCAAGCTCGGGGCCGACCTCAACCGTGTTCGTCAGCAGGTCATCCAGCTGCTGAGTGGGTACCAGGGCAAGGAGGCTGTTGCTGTGGGAGGCAACGAGCAGGCTCCCGACAAGGGGTCTCAGATTCTCGACCAGTTCGGTCGCAACCTCACGCAGGCTGCGCGCGACAACAAGCTGGACCCGGTCATCGGGCGCGAGAAGGAGATCGAGCGCGTCATGCAGATCCTGTCGCGCCGATCGAAGAACAACCCCGTGCTGATCGGTGAGCCCGGCGTCGGCAAGACGGCCGTTGTCGAGGGCCTCGCCCAGGCGATTGTTCGAGGCGACGTTCCGGAGACGCTGAAAGACAAGCAGCTCTACACGCTCGACCTCGGGTCGCTGATCGCCGGCAGTCGGTACCGCGGCGACTTCGAAGAGCGCCTCAAGAAGGTCACGAAGGAGATCCGCACCCGCGGCGACATCATCACCTTCATCGACGAGATCCACACGCTGGTGGGTGCAGGCGCAGCAGAAGGCGCGATCGATGCGGCGAGCATCCTGAAGCCACTGCTCGCCCGAGGTGAGCTGCAGACCATCGGCGCCACCACACTCGACGAGTACCGCAAGCACTTCGAGAAGGATGCGGCGCTCGAGCGCCGGTTCCAGCCGATCCAGGTCGCCGAGCCGTCGTTGCCCCACACGATCAACATCCTGAAGGGCCTGCGCGACAAGTACGAGGCGTTCCACAAGGTGTCGATCACCGACGGCGCCATCGTCGCGGCGGCGAATCTGGCCGACCGCTACGTCGCCGACCGCTTCCTGCCCGACAAGGCGATCGACCTGATCGACGAGGCCGGCGCGCGTCTGCGTCTCTCGATCCTGTCGGCCCCGCCGGAGCTTCGTGAGTTCGATGAGCGCATCGCGCTTGTTCGTGGCCGTAAAGAGGCCGCGATCGAGGAGCAGGACTTCGAGAAGGCCGCGTCGCTGCGCGATGAGGAGAAGAACCTCCTCGGCGAGCGACTGAGGCTTGAGAAGAAGTGGAAGTCGGGTGACGTCAAGGCGTCGGGCATCGTCGACGAGGGGCTGATCGCCGAGGTGCTGGCCCAGGCCACGGGCATCCCGGTCTTCAAGCTCACCGAAGAAGAGTCCAGCCGTCTCATGTTCATGGAGAAGGCCCTGCACCAGCGGGTCATCGGGCAGGAAGAGGCCATCGCGGCCCTGTCGCGCACGATCCGCCGCACGCGGTCGGGCCTCAAAGACCCGAAGCGCCCCTCAGGCTCGTTCATCTTCGCCGGCCCCACGGGTGTCGGTAAGACCGAGCTCGCCAAGGCACTCGCGGAGTTCCTGTTCGACGATGAGAACGCGCTCATCTCGCTCGACATGAGTGAGTACGGCGAGAAGCACACCGTTTCGCGCCTCTTCGGTGCCCCTCCCGGGTTCGTCGGTTTCGAAGAGGGTGGCCAGCTCACCGAGAAGGTGCGCCGCAAGCCGTTCAGCGTGGTGCTGTTCGACGAGATCGAGAAGGCTCACCCCGACATCTTCAACTCCCTGCTACAGATTCTGGAAGAGGGCCGGTTGACTGATGGACAGGGTCGCGTCGTCGACTTCAAGAACACCGTGATCATCATGACGACCAACCTCGGTACGAAAGACATCACCGGGTCGCCGATCGGTTTCCAGTCGCAGACGAACGTGTCGACGTCGTACGACCGCATGAAGGGCAAGGTCAACGAGGAGCTGAAGAAGCACTTCAAGCCCGAGTTCCTGAACCGCGTCGACGACACGATCGTGTTCCCGCAGCTGTCGAAAGAGGAGCTGCTGCAGATCGTCGACCTGTTCATCGGCCGCCTGCGCGATCGCCTTCTCGACCGCGACCTGTCAATCGAGCTGTCGCTCGCTGCGAAGGAGCGCCTCATCGAGGTCGGGTTCGACCCGTCCCTCGGTGCTCGCCCGCTGCGTCGTGCCATGCAGAACGAGGTCGAAGACCGCTTGTCTGAGCGCATCCTCCTGGGTGAACTCAACGCGGGCGACAAGATCTACGTCGACTTCGTCGAGGGCGAGTTCACCTTCCTGACGACGTCGCCCGAGCCCCTTGCAGCCATCACGGCTGAGGCCGCCGGGGCTGCTGCGATCGACTAGCACGTCACGAACCACGGATGCCGGGCATCCGTCGCTCACGAGAAGGGGCCGACCACCCACAGTGGTCGGCCCCTTCTCGTGAGCAGGGTGGAAGAAAGTGACGCGAACTGTTCTCTCTCCCTCGGGGTGCAGCTGTTTGCGCCACTTTCTCCTTCGAGGCGGCGGCGTTTCGCGAATGGGGCGCCGGGCTGGGAGGATGGAGGGATGACCAGCGCAGATATGTCCGCCGCCCGCCCCGAATCAGGGGCAATCACGGTACGGCGCGCGCGCACGAGCGATGTGCCGTGGATCCAGCGCTTGGTGGAGCCGCTCGTGCAGGAACGCATTCTGCTCGGCAAGGACTCTGTGGTGTTCTACGAAGCGGTGCAGGAGTTCCGCATCGCGGTCGACGCAGACGGCACTCCGATCGGTTGCGGCGCGCTTCACGTCTTCTGGGAAGATCTCGGCGAAGTCCGTACCCTCGCGGTCGACCGCGGCTGGCTGGGCAGGGGCGTCGGCCACGCGCTGCTGGATGCGATCGAGAACGACGCCCGCGAGCTCGGCCTCTCGCGCTTGTTCTGCCTCACCTTCGAGGTCGCGTTCTTCGAGCGGCACGGTTTTGTGGCCTCCCCCTTGGCGCTCGTCGCACCCGACGTCTACGCCGAGCTGGTGCGTTCACCCGACGAGGGTGTCGCCGAGTTCCTGGACCTCGCGCGCGTGAAGCCGAACACTCTCGGCAACACGCGCATGCTGAAGCACCTGTAGAGGGCTGGTATGGCGGGCTACCAGGTGTGCGTCTGTTACCTCACACGCGAGCGGCCGGATGGTCGCCGCGAGGTGCTGCTCGGCCGCAAGCTCACGGGGCTGGGCATCGGCAAGGTCGTCGGCCCGGGCGGCAAGATCGAGCTGGGCGAGAGTGCGCGCGAGGCAATCGTTCGGGAGGTCTGGGAGGAAACGGGCATCCGAGTCGCCCCGGACGACCTGAGGGAGGCGGGGTACCTGCGCTACGAGTTCCCGCACAAGCCTTCGTGGAGCCAGGATTCGACGGTGTTCGTGTGCGAGGTGTGGGAGGGTGAAGCTGTAGCGTCGGCCGAGCTTGTCCCCGAATGGTTCGCCCTCGACGAACTGCCGGTCGCGGAGATGTGGGACGACGCGAAGCACTGGCTGCCGCGAGTGCTGGGCGGCGAGCGTGTCGACGCGTGGTTCTCGTTCAACGCCGACAACGCGACGGTCGCCGATTCGCTGATCCAATGAACGGATGATGCGCTGGTTGAGTAGCGGGGCGCAGCCTCGCGTAGCGAAACCCCAAACGCGTGGGGGTTTCGATACGCCGCTGCGCAGCTACTCAACCGGCGTCGAAACCGAGGTTCGTGGGGGTTTCGATGCGCCGATGCGCAGCTACTCAACCAGCGTGGATGGGTGCGGAGCCGAGAGGAAGCGGCTGAGGAACTTCACGAGGTCGTCGGTGGCGCGGTCGGCCGTTGACCTCATGATCAGCGGGTACGTCACCCAGCCGTGGGGCGCACCGGGATAGGTGATCAGCTCGACATAGGTCTCGGCCTGCTGAAAACCACGTGCATAGGCGACGCCCTGGTCGCGCAGAACGTCGTGCTCGCCGACCTGCACGAGAGTGGGCGGCAGCCCGGCGAACGAAACCGCCCTGAGTGGCGCAACCCGGATATCGCTTCGCTCGGGCGCCGACTCGTCTGAACCGAGGTAGTAGTCGAAGAACGCAGCCATGTCGTCCCTGTGCAGAACGGGCTTGTCGGAATTCTCGCGCATCGACTCATCGTCGAGCGTCGTGTCGGTCACCGGGTAGATCAGCCCCTGGGCGGCGATGGGTGGGCCCGAGCGGTCACGGGCCAGCAACGTCAGCACGGCCGAGAGGTTGCCGCCCGCGCTGTCGCCGATCACTGCGAGGCGATTCGGGTCGACACCGAGCTCCACATCGTTGGCAGACACCCACTCCAAAGCGGCGTAACAGTCGTCGACTGCTGCGGGAAACGGATGCTCGGGGGCCAGCCGGTAGTCGACGGCTACCACGACCGCTCCCAGCCGGGCCGCCACCCTGCTGGGAAGCCAGTCGCACATGTCGAGCCCGCCGAAGAGCGTCCAGCCGCCGCCGTGCAGATAGATCACGACCGGCAGTGGCGCGGGAGGGAGGCCCGCCGAGGTATCTCCCGATGCCCGCGGTCGGTAGATGCGCACGGGGATGGTGTGACCGTTCAGTGACGGCACAGACCAATCCTCTACCGTGGTGCCCGGTTGACGGGAACCGAAGAGCATCCGGCGAACCGGCGCCGGCACGTGCCGCATCGTCTGGTTGTGGGCGATGTCTGCCGGGCTCATTGTGGCGATGTGCATCGAGCGGAAGCGGTCCATGAACCAACCCCAGGCGCGAACGCGCGCCGGGATCGGGGTCGGCATCGACTTCGTCATGACACGACGTCTGTCAGGCGCGGTGACCGTGGCACCTCGCCGCTCGGCACGCCCACGCTGAAGACGGCCAGCGCCACGTCGCTCCGGCCGAGCGAGAGGCGTTTTCGCAAGAGCCCATGCGCGAGTGGCGAGTCGATCAGCTCGGAGTGCGGTGACACCGCGAGCCCCCGGGTGAACGCGTGCAGCCAGAGGCGCTGCAGAACGCGCCCAGCGTCGAGCACGTCGGGCTCGGCGATGCCGATGCTGCTGTCCATCGCAGCGGTGACGCGGGGCGCGTCGTCGAGAGCCGCGAGACGCGCATTGGCGACAAGCACGAGATGCGTCGGGGAGTCGGGTGAACTCTCGGCGAGCGACAAGGCGAGGGGTCGGAGGCTCCGGGCCCGCTCGAGCGACTCTGAGGCCCCGCCGATGACGCCGGCTACACCCAGCAGCGGGTCACGCAGGTGTCGTCGCCGCGTGGCAGGGGCCGCCAGCCTCGCCAGGGGCCGCGGCAGGCCGAGCATCACATCGGTCATGCCGTCGAGCCGGTATCTCGGGTGTTTCGGGTCGAGCCGCAGCCACGAGAGCAGCTCCTTCGCCACGCTCGGCCGCGATGCGGTGAACGCGATGCCGAGCCGGCTGAGGTACGCCATCGCCCGGTCGTCGAGCCGCCGAACACTCAGCCACGGTGGCAGGTCGACGTCGACGAGGTCGTCCCAGGTCTCCGGATGCCCGGCGAGCCGCCCGCGGAACACACCCCTCTGGCGAACATCGTCGGCGCTGAATGGTGAAGTTCCAACCGGCGAGCCCGTGCCGGCCTCACGCGGCCGGAGCGTCACCCTCAGCACTGGCGATGACGGGTCTGCCCGCCCCACCACCGGTAACTCCTCCAGCCGTTCGAGGGCGGGGAGCGCCTCGACGGAGACATCGAACCTGAGCTCAGAAGCGCCGATTGCGAAACTCTCGACCCAGGCGCCGAGCGCGAGCACGACGTCCCGAAAACTGGGGTCGCCCGCCGGCAGGGTGCGGCTGGGCACGACCGAGACCTCCACCGACGTCTCGGAGACGATGCGGGCAGACCACGGTTGCGTGTTGTGCGCCGATGGCGCGCGGCTCGCCAGCAGAATCAGGTCGTCGAGCAGCGTGCTCATCGCAGTCCCTTCCGGTAGAACGTGTAGCCGTGCAGGGGGTGACCGCCGAACCGGGTGTACTGGGCCGTCGAGGCAAAATTACCGCGTGCCACATAGGTCGATCGAAGTCGCGAATAGCCCGCCTCGGCGAGGTTCGCCTGCAGCTGGCGGCTGAGCAGCGTGAGAATGCCCTGGCCCTGCCGGGTGGGTTCTGTTCCCTGGATGACGAGCACAGCATCCGTTCGGTATTTCTGGCGCGTGAGCAGCAGCTGCACCTGCCGAAGGCCAGAGAGACGGCCGCCCACCTTCTGCACGAACCCGGTGATGTCGGGGATGACCAGCACAAATGCTACGGGCACGGATGATCGGGCATCCCTGGCCAGCAGAAGCAGCTTCTCGTCGAGCAGGAAGGCCAGCCCATCGGTGGCGGCCGCCATCTCTGCCGGGGTGATCGGCGTGTAGTACGGCAGCTGCTCGAACGAGGAGTTCAGCAGGGTGAGCAGTTCGGGGATGAGCCGCGACACGCGCCGCCTCGAGCCGTACTCGAGTACGAGCCCGGCCTCGGCCCACTCTGCCGCGCGAGGAGCGACAGCATTCGCTTGCGCGACATCGACGACCCAGGTGTCGGCCTCGCCCCAGCGCTCGAAGCCCTCAGCCTCGTAGACGAGGGGAACCCACTCCTCGTTCCAGGCCGAATCGATGAATCCGCGCTGTTCGAACCCCGAGGTGATCACGCCGCCGGCCTGGTTCGGCAGCAGGGTGACCGGGCCGAAGAGCGCGTCGAACGGAGGCGATGATGTTGTTACCGCGCCTGTGCCTGTGGAGGCGGCATGCGCAGTGAAGTATTCGAAAAGCGCGCTCGCCGCTTCGCCGTCGCGGAACTCGGTCGCGCCGAAGAGCAGCAGCTTCTCGCCGAGCTTCGCGTCGAGTCGCGCATCGGTGTGCAGTGTGCTGCGGCCGACCACCTCGCCGCCGGCGTCACGGGCGATGACGAGTTCGACTGGTTCGGGGTGGGGGCTGGTTCCCCTGTGCCACGACCGGATGCTCGACTCCAGTAACGGCACAGCCAGGTCTCGCGGCTGCACACGCAGCGGCATGGCGATGAACTCACGGAGTTGTTTCTCGCTGCGGACCCGTTCGACCGTGACCGCGTTCATCGCTCGTCACCCCCCGACGATGAGGCTGCCGCGGGTCCTGCGGCCGACGCTTCCGTGCCAGGCAATGCGGCTCCTGTCGTCACGTCTGTCGATGCAGTGTGGATGCGGATGTACCCGCCTGTTCCGTTGCGGGTGCCATCCGTGATCCACTGCATGAGCTGGCGGTGGGCCGGGAGCCTCGCGAACGCCAGAAGGTCGTCGCGGCCCGCGAAGAATGCCAGGGTGCCGAGCGTGAACGGGGCCTCCCAGTACACGGTGTGCCACACGTAGCCGCGAAGGTGTTTCATGCGGGCGACCATGGGGTACCATGTGCGCGACAGCACCAGCCAGGAACCGAGCCCGCGGTACTTCGTCGCACCGATGAACATGGCGTGGGCATCGCTGAGCGGTCGGGGCTCGTGTGTGGTGCGGCCGGAGGAGGGGTGTGATCGAGTCGACCCCGGCGCCGCCACCCGGGGCGGGGTCGTGCCGTGGGCCTGTTCAGTAGAGGTCGGAGTGAAGTGCTCGATGTGGGCCATGACGTTCGACTCCGCACGCCAGACTCCGTTGCTGTAGCCGCTCGGCTCGGCATTCAGCACTCGGGTCCGCCATCCGCCGTGCTCTGCAGCACGAGGTTGCGGTGGAGGTGAGCTCGTGGCGGAGTGAGTCCCGGCCGTGTTGTTCAGTGACTCCGCAAAGACGGTGGCATCACGTGCCGTGGCGAAGCAGACGATCGCGCCGGACGTGCGCTCGCCACCGCGGCCACTTCGCCGGAACGACGTCAGCCAGACGAATCCCGCCGCGCCGCGCGCACTCCTGACGACCGAGCGCCCGCTCGCTCCGGCACCTCGCGTGTGTTCGACGATCAGGATCGCGCCGGCCCTTGCCTGTGGCGGTGCCTTCGAGAAATCGGTGGTCCGCATCAGGCGGCCCCCCGATCATCCGCGTCCACCAGGTAAACATTCTTGATCTTGCTAGACCCGCCGGCGAACACCCCGGTGCCGTGCGGGTGCACCTCGATGCGCACGTCGGAGGCGGTCGGGTCTTCTTCGAGCGACTGCGCGATGTCTCGCGACACGCTGGCCAGATGCGCGAGCACTCCCGCAGCGGATCGCTCCCGCAACTCGGCGACGGCCTTCTCGTCGAGCTCGGCGTCGGCCCGCAACTGCAGGTGGATGACCGGCCGCTGTTCGAGGTCGCCGATGTCGAGCAGGCTCAGTTTGAACGACTCGATCGCGTTGGCGTGGGGGTTGTTCTGGTACAGGCCGTTCTCCACATCGAGCGGGTAGATGTTCGCGCCCATGTAGGAGATCGTCGAATCCTTACGGCCGAAGAGCAGCACGAACGGCAGCTTCATGCGCTGGATGGCGAAAGCCCGCTCGAAGGCAAGGGCGAGGCGCGGAAACTGGCTGACGTAGCCCTGCATCTCGGGGAACGTGACGATCGAGGCCTCGTCGCCGATGTTGTAGCGCACCTTGGGGCTCATGATCGCGGTCGAGTTGAGCGTGACGAGAAGTTCACCGGCGTCGGTGGTCTCGAGGTAGGTCTCGAGCGGGTTGTACTGGAAGATCATCGGGGTGCGTTCTTCGCCATCACCGAGCACGAGGGTGCGCAACGCGGGATTGGCCACCAGGCTCCGGCGCAGCCACACCGAGAGGTCGCTCTCGCCCGCCATGCCGATGGTCAGGTCAGAGGCCCCGTACCCCGAATACACGCGAGAGAAGCGTTTCTCGATGTAGTCGCGGAGGCCCTCGGTCAGCGCTTCGCCACCGACGAAGCCGTTGAGGTCGTGGGCGTCCCAGTCGAAACCTTCGGCATCGAGCCGGTCACGCAGGTGCTTGAGAAAGGGCGGGTAGGCGCTGATGAGATAGGTGTAGCCCGGCCCGAAGTGACGCAGGGTGTCGACGATCTTGTCGATGTCGGGGCCGGTGTTCTTCACCATGGCGACCTTCGACATGGCGAGCCCTGTGTTGGTTCCGGTCGCCCAGGCGCCCATCGAGAAGGCATTGATGCAGAACAGCTTTCGAGAGCCGAAGAGCAGGGTGATGTAGCCGGCCACGTTCTTGTGCACGGTCGCGAGTTCCTGTTTGGAGCGCATCCAGTTGTAGGGCTTGCCGCTGGACCCGCTCGACTCGTCGACGACCGTGCCAACGGTGACGATCTCGCCGTTCCAGCACCTCGAGGCCTCCGGGTAGCGGTCGACGTACTCCTTCTTCGAGGTGGGCGAGTAGGCGCCCAGCCTCCACCAGCGAAACCGGAATCCGTTCTCGTTCTGGTACTGCCGGTACGCCGGCACGTCGAGATAGGCCTGCTGGCAGATCATCCATGCGTTGATTCGCGCGAAGCGCTCGAATGACGGCTGGTAGTGCCGCGCGGTGAAGCGCCAGAGCGCCGGGTGCAGGCGATAGACGCTGTAGAACGCCGTCACCCCGGCCGTGGCGACGCGGAGTGCGGCCTGACGCAGCTGCTGCCGGCGAAGCGGAACGGGTTGAGTGAGCATGGTTCACATTATCTCGCGGTGCTGCCGAATCACACAGGGTTCTAAACCCTACAGCCGGTCTATTCTTGATCGGGAGTGCGGGTTGCCAGAAGGAGTACCAGAATGCTGTTGCACGGTGTCGGTGTCGGTCGGGGCCTTTCTGTCGGATCGACCCTGCGCATGCCTGAACCGTTGCCGGAGCCCGCCGATGAGATCAGCCAGGCGTCGCCTGCCGAGGAGTTCGCACGGGTCAAAGCTGCGCTGGCCCATGTTGCAGCCGACCTCGAAGCGCGCGGCGAGAAGGCCGGGGGAGAAGCGCAGGATGTTCTGGGTGCCCAGGCCCTGATGGCCCAGGACCCGACGCTGGTCGACGACATCGAAGAGCGTCTGGCGAACCACAAGTCGGCCGACCGGGCCGTGTTCGAGGCGTTTGCGAACTTTCGCGACCTGCTGCTGCAGATGGGCGGCTACATGGCCGAACGCGCGACCGACCTCGATGACGTCTCGCAGCGCATCATCGCGAGTCTCAGGGGAGTTGCGGCGCCGGGTGTTCCCGAGTCAGACACGCCGTTCATTCTCGTGGCGCACGACCTCGCCCCGGCCGACACGGCACTGCTCGACCTCGCGAAGGTCATCGGCCTCATCACCCGCGAGGGTGGCCCCACCTCGCACACCGCCATTCTCGCCCGGTCGAAGTCGATCCCGGCGATCGTCGGTGTCGAGGGGGCAGAAGGCCTGCCCGACGGCACGCTGGTGATTCTGGATGCTGGAGCCGGCACTGTGCGCACCGCGCCGTCGACATCAGAGATCGAACAGGCGAACATCCGCATCGCCGAGCGGCTGGCCGTGGCCTCGGCGCCGCTGACACCCGGAGCGCTGGCTGACGGAACGCTCGTGCCGCTTCTCGCGAACCTCGGCTCGGCCGACGGCGCCGAAGAGGCGCTCGCAGCGGGGGCCGAGGGTGTGGGGCTGTTTCGCACCGAGTTCCTCTTTCTCGATGCGACCGAGGCGCCCTCCGTCGAGACCCAGCTGCGCGAATACGAGCGGATGCTGCGGGCCTTCGCCGGCAAGAAGGTCGTCGTTCGTGTGCTCGACGCGGGTGCCGACAAGCCGCTGAGTTTTCTCAACGACGAGAAGGAGGAGAATCCGGCACTGGGACTGCGGGGCATCCGTGCCCTTCGGGCGAGCGAGCAGATCCTCACCGACCAGCTCGCCGCGCTGGCTCTGGCGGAGTCCGCCGTGAATGACTCGGCCTCCCCGGGTGAGCGGGTCGAGCTCTGGGTCATGGCGCCGATGATCGCCGACAGTGACGACACCGAGTACTTCGTCTCGCTGGCGCGGGAGGCGGGCATCCGGGTCGCGGGCGTCATGGCTGAAGTTCCGTCGTCGGCGCTCGTGGCCGACCAGATCTTCGAGACGGCCGACTTCGTGAGCATCGGCACCAACGACCTCACGCAGTACACCCTCGCCGCCGACCGCCTGCTCGGCTCGGTGGCGAACCTGCAGGACCCGTGGCACCCGGCGGTGCTGCGACTGGTCGGGATGCTCGGCAGGGCCGGCCGCAATGCGGGCAAGCCCGTGGGTGTGTGCGGCGAGGCCGCGGCCGACCCGGCGCTTGCGGTGGTATTGGTGGGGCTCGGGGTCACGACGCTCTCGATGACGCCTGCTGCGCTGGCCGATGTGCGCGCCGAACTCGCACGCCACACGCTGGCCGAGGCCCAGGAGCTTGCGCGCGCGGCCATCGCAGCGACCTCGGCGGAGCGTGCCCGCACGGCTGTGCTGCGGCTCTCCGCTGCCAACGCCGTGGGCTGAAGAGGCCCCCCGGTATTCTTGGAGCATGTCGTCTGCCGCAGGATCACCCCGTCGACGCCCGTCGGCGAAGGTGTACCGGCGGCGCCGGTTCGTCGTTCTGCTGGGTGTTCTCGCGGTGATCGTGATCGTTCTGTTGATCGTCTTCCGGCCCGGGTCGGGTTCGGGCTCGCCCACCGGCGCTCCCGCACAGACCGGCTCGGCAGCTGGGTCCGTCGCACCGACCCAGCCCGCGTCGACCGATGCTGCAGACCCGGCCACCTCCTCGCCCGCAGTGAACCGCGACGCCTCGACAGGAGCGACGCCCACACCCGGGCCGGCTGCAGCCGACGGCTCCGTGGCCTGTGCGGCCGGCAACATCACCGTCACGCCGAAGACCGACTCCAACGACTACTCGAGCGGGTCACAGCCGCAACTCTCCTTCACACTGACGAACACCGGCTCTGACCCCTGCACGATCAACGCCGGCACCTCGAAGCAGGTCTACACGATCACCAGTGGCACCGAGGTGTACTGGACGTCGACGGACTGCCAGACCGGCGCCGCAGACACCCTGGCGATGCTCGCACCGGGCCAGACGGTCTCGGCGACGCCGTTCGGGTGGAACCGGGTCCGATCGAACAAGGCCGCGTGTGATGCTGCACCTGTCGCCGTTCCCTCCGGCGGGGCGTCGTATCACCTGAAGGTCTCCGTCGACGGCATCAGCTCGAAGGACTCCGCACAGTTCATCCTCGAGTAGTCTTCAGGTCTGGTAACCGTGCGCGTCACGCGCGGATGACTTCGGCGCTTCGGTTCGCTCGGCCGTCACTTTCGGGCGTTAGCATCGCAGCATGTCGACTTCGGTTCTGCGCAACGACCTCGAGATCGAGACGGCCGAAGGTATCGTGCGCGGGGTACGCGAACGCGGCGTCGAAACCTGGCGTGGCATCGCCTACGCCGAGCCGCCTGTCGGTGCACTGCGGTTCAGGGCGCCCCGGCCTCCGCTGCCGTTCACCGGCGTGCAGGATGCCCGGCACTTCGGCCACGTCTCGCCGCAGTCGCGCGAGGGCAACTTCATCGGTGCGGCGAAGAACGCCACCATGAGCGAGGACTGCCTGACCCTGAACGTGGTGCGGCCTGTGCGGGGCGCGTCGGCCGGGCATCCGGAGCCGGACGTAGTGCAGGCCGCGCACGCAGGCCACCTGCTTCCCGTCATGGTGTTCATCCACGGCGGGGCGTACAGCGTGGGCTCGTCTGCCGAGGTGCCGCGAAACGGCGACACCCTAGCGCGCGAGGGCAACGTCGTGTACGTCAGCATCAACTACCGCCTCGGGGCGCTCGGCTTTCTCGACTTCACGGCCTACTCGAGCGCCGACCGCCCGATCGAGAACAACCTGGGGCTGAAGGACTGCGTTGCGGCGCTGAAGTGGGTTCAGGCGAACATCCGTGCGTTCGGCGGTGACCCGGATTCAGTGACGCTGTTCGGCGAGTCTGCCGGCGCCAACGCCGTGACGACGCTGATGACCGTGCCGTCGGCCGCCGGGCTCTTTGCGCGCGCGATCGCCCAGAGCTCGCCGACGAACGCGGTCTATCCGCCCGAGCTCACCCGCGTCTGGGCCGAACAGTTCGTCGAGCTGCTCAGTGAACGCATTGCGAACGACAGCGTCGAGAACACCACGGCAGAAGACGGGGGTGAGATGCTCGTGAACGCGCGCTGGGGCGACCTGGTGAGGGCGACCGATGCCCTCACGATGCGGGCGCCAGACACAGACCCGGGCACGATCGCGCTCTGCCCGGTCATCGACGGTGACTTTCTGCCGGAGCGCCCGCTCGACGTGTTCAAGGCGGGCCGCGCGCATCGGGTGCCGCTCATCATCGGCACCAATGACCGCGAGGGGGCGCTCTTCATCGGGCGACTCGACATTCTGGCGACGACGCCCAAGCGAATCCGGGCGATCTTCTCCAAGACGAAGAAGAAGGCACGCAAGGCCATCAAGGCCGAGTACCCCGGCCTGCCCGAGAAGCGCCCGGCGGCCGACTTCGGTGGCGATTACGCCTTCTGGTACCCCACGGTGAAGGTAGCCGAGCGTCACTCGCGGTTCGCGCCGGTGTACTTCTACCGCTTCGACCTCGCCCCGCGTCTGGTGCGCCTGGCCGGATTCGATGCGACGCACGGCATCGAGCTCTTCGCGCTGTTCGACCGGATGCACGGGGCCTTCGGCCGCACGATGACGCTGTTGGGCGGGCGAAGGTCGTTCCTGCGTTCGGGAGCCCGCATGCGCGGCTGGTGGAGCGCGTTCGCGTACGAGGGCGACCCGAATGCCGATAGGTGGAACGGTGGGCGCGGTACCGGGGGAGGCGCTCCGAGTGCCGGGGACGGCGAGCGCGATGTGGCGGTAGCCGCTCCGAATGCCGCCGCGTGGGATGGTGAGCGTCGTGCGGCGGTAGGCGCTCCGAGTGCCGGGGAGTCGGGCCTGGACCGGTCGCGCCCTCCGTGGCCACGGTACGAGGAGGAATCCCGCCTCACGCTCATCATCGACGCGGTCGACCGGGTGGAGTCAGATCCGCGCGCGTCGCGTCGCCTGGCCTGGCAAGCCTTCGTTCCTCACGTCTAGGAACCCTGTCTCCCGACCCCGATAACGCAATCGTCGGCCCTGGACCAATCCGCCGCACTATTTCGCACGGTTTCACCGAGGGCCGACGATTGATCGATCTGGTGCGACCGCTGTCGGGTCAGGCCGCGTCGAACGCCCGATGGAACGCGAGCTTGATCGCGGTCTCTCCCGGGCCGAGCACGGAGGTGAAGCCCAACCGTCTGGCCTCCGTCGTGCGCAGGGCGCCCGAGGTGACCGGCCGAACTTCGCCCGCCAGGCTGATCTCGCCGAACGCCACGAAGTTGTGCGGCAGCGCGATGTCGCTGTTTGCTGAAGCAATCGCCAGGGCGATCGCGAGGTCGGCCGAGGGATCGGTCAGTTTCACTCCTCCGACCGTCGAGACGTAGACGTCTTTGTCGCTCAGCTTGATCTTGAGGCGCCGCTCGAGGACGGCCAGCAGCATGGAGACACGTGACGCGTCGACGCCGTTCGTCACGCGGCGCGGGTTCGGTGCCCCGGTGGCCACGACAAGCGCCTGCACTTCGACGGGAAGTGCCCGCCTGCCCTCGAGTGCGACCGTCACGCACGTGCCGCTCACCGCCTCTGTGCCGCGGCTCAGGAACAGCCCGCTCGGGTCGGGTACTTCGCGGATGCCTTCCCCGGTCATCTCGAAGCACCCGACCTCGTCGGTGGGGCCGAAGCGGTTCTTGAGTGTGCGCACGAAGCGCAGCGATGTCTGCCGGTCGCCCTCGAATTGGCAGACCACATCGACGAGGTGCTCGAGCACCCGGGGCCCGGCGATCGAGCCGTCTTTGGTGACGTGCCCGACGAGCAACACCGGCAGGGAGCGTTCTTTGGCGACGCGGATCAGGGCGGTTGCCACGGCTCGAACCTGCGTCGGGCCCCCGGCCGCTCCATCGATCTGCGAACTGCTCACCGTCTGTACGGAGTCGACGATGACCAGGTGCGGCATGACGGCATCGATCTGCCCGAGGATCGTGGCGAGGTCTGTCTCGGCGGCGAGCATGAGTGTGGGCGAGAGCGAACCCGTGCGTTCAGCTCGCATCTTGATCTGGCTCACCGACTCTTCGGCGCTGACGTAGAGTACGCGCAGGTGTTCCTGTGCAGCACGGGCGGCGACTTCAAGCAGGAGAGTCGACTTGCCGACTCCGGGTTCGCCCGAGAGCAGGATCGCCACGCCGGGCACGAGACCCCCACCCAGAACACGGTCGAACTCGGTGATGCCCGTTGCCCAGTGTGTTGCCGCGTCGGTCTCGATCTCGGTGATCGGGCGAGCGATGCTCGCCTGGTCGACGCTCACGGCCTTGATCTGCCCCTGGAGCCCGGTCGATTCTGCTGAAGACACGACGGTGCCCCACGACTGGCACTCACCGCAGCGGCCCGCCCAGCGCAGGGTCGTCCACCCGCACTCGGTGCACTTGAAGTTGCTGAGGGGTTTGGTCGCCATACAGCCAACACTAGGCGCGGCTGCCGACACTGATCTCGAGCTCGTGCGCGAGTGGTGCAACCCCGTCGCGTGACGCGAATTGTGAGGGACCAGCGGGGGCCGGTTCGCCCGCGCTCGAGCTGGTGGAGTCGGAGCGACTGCTGCCGATCATCCAAGACCGCCGAGTGAGGACGAGTTGGCTGGCGAAGGGAACGGGAGGTCAGTCCTCGTCGTCGGTCTGGGCCTTGGCTTTGCCCTTCGCGGAGAGGACGGCGGCGCGCTCAGCAAGTCGCCGATTGACTTCTGTCTGCGTGTCGTCGATCACCTTCTGGTCGAGCGGTGGGTTGGACTCCTGGGGCTTGCCGTTGTACTTCTCGATGTACTCGTCGAGCTCGGGGCCGGAAGTCCACGACGTGATCAGGCTGAAACGGGGTTCGGGGCCGGTGTGCCACACGGCGTGCCAGAACCGCTGCGTGTCGACGATCAGTCGCGAACCGGCAGGCAGCGGAATGCGCACCTCGGTCGAGGGGTCGAACCGATCTTCGCGCAGGATGAGCACCGAGTCGGGGTTGTCGCTCAGGTTGAAGAAGCCGCGCACGATCCACCCGGTGCCGTCGGGGTTCAGCCGATTGTTGTCATCCTGGTGCAGGTTGTAGACGGCCGTCTCGTAGTCGTTCGGCTGCAACTCTATGACGCGGCACCGACCGACGTTCGCCCCGGGCTCTTCGGCGCGGGCTTTCAAGATCGGCGCCCGTTCAACGTTCCCCTGCACCCAGACTCCGTCTTTGTCGGCGCGTGGTGGGGTGTGGTTCCAGAATCCGTTGCACTCCATCTGGCCGAACGCACTCGCGATGGGTGCGAAACGGGTGTCTCCCGACGACTTCCAGTCGACAAAGGTGAGGTCGAGCCACTCTTCCGGATCAGCAGCCTGGTTGTAGGTGTCGAGCACGACGTAACCGCTGTCGGCGAATGCTGCAGATCTGATGTAGCTCATCGGGGTGAAGGTGCCTCTCAGTGAACGGCCGGGCCCGAATGCTCAGGGTCCCGTAGAGAAACGCTAACACTTGATGAGCCTGTGCCAGCTGTTGCAGCCAGCCGATATCGCTCGAATGCGGCAAGCGTGTGGCGTTGGCCACCAGACAGCACGATGTCGTCGCCGTCGAGAGTCAGCTGCGTCTGGTGCTGGGCAAGTGCGCGCATGACGGTGTGGCGGTAGGGCTCGAGCGGAATTTCGAGGTCGCCCCCTTGCGAGGGGTCAGCCTGCGGAACCACCATGTAGAGCGGCAGCCCTGCTTGCGACGAAGCCGCCGTTGCTGCATCGTGCATCCGCACGTGATCCGGATGCCCGTACCCGCCCTTCTCGTCATAACTCACCAGCACGGCTGGCCCGGTCTCGTCGATCACGCGAAGGATCGCTTCGACCACTTCGTCGAGCGGGGCGAGGCTCAGGGCATCCACCGGCGCGTCGTCGGCCGCAATCGCGGTGCCGGCCGGGCCCCACTGCATTCCCGAATCGGAATACACACGCGGGGGCACCCCATCGGCGATACTTTCGCCGAGAAAGCGGTGATCGGCTACGCCCAGCTCGCGCATCGCCTCTGCGAGTTCGAACACACGTCGTTCGGCCAATTGAGGTGTGCCTTCGAGGTGTTTCAGTGGCCCAGGTACGACTTCGCCGCGCTCGCCGCGCGTGCCGGTGACGAGCACAACGGAGTACCCGTCGGCCGCCAGCCTCGCCATGAGGCCGCCGGTGGCGAGCGTCTCGTCATCGGGGTGTGCGTGCAGGAGAAGAACGGCCTCGTCGGTTCGGGCAGGGTCGGAGAGCTCGGGAAACAGCACGAACCCAGCCTATGCGGCTGGCTCGACCAAATTGCCTGTCGAGGGGGGAGTCTGCTCGTCGGCCCGCGCCGGCTTCGATCAGGTTGTGAGCAGGGTGTGGTCAGACCGCGCTCGATGGTGCCCACAGGTTGAGCCGGGCATCCACCGCATGTTCGTCGATTGCGTCGAGCTCAGACTGTTCGAACGCGAGGTTCGAGGTCGCTTCAAGATTGTCTTCGAGTTGCTCGACACTCGAGGCGCCCACCAGTACCGACGTGACGCGTTCGTCGCGCAGCGCCCACGACAGCGCGAGCTGCGCCAGCGTCTGCCCGCGGCCGGAGGCGATCTCGTTCAGGGCGCGCACATGACCGAGCGTCTCGTCATTCAGGAACTTCTGCGACATCGACCCGCCTTGTGCAGCGCGAGAATCGGCCGGAACGCCGCCGAGGTACTTGTCGGTCAACAGCCCCTGCGCCAGCGGGGAGAAGGCGATGCATCCGACGCCGAGATCGCCGAGCGTGTCGAGCAGGCCCGACTCGATCCAGCGGTTGAACATCGAGTACGACGGCTGGTGGATCAGCAGGGGAGTGCCGAGGTCGTTGAGAATCCGCGCGGCCGCCACCGTGCGCTCCGGCGAGTAGCTCGAGATTCCGGCGTACAGCGCGCGACCCGAAGTGACGGCGGTGTGGAGCGCCCCCATGGTCTCTTCGAGCGGCGTGTCGGGGTCGGCCCGGTGCGAGTAGAAGATGTCGACATAGTCGAGCCCGAGTCGACCCAGCGACTGGTCGAGGCTTGCGAGCAGGTACTTGCGCGAACCGAGGTCGCCGTAGGGGCCCGGCCACATGTCGTACCCGGCCTTGCTCGAGATCACCATCTCGTCCCGGTACGAAGCGAAGTCTTCGGCGAAGATGTGCCCGAAATTCGTCTCAGCGCTTCCATAGGGCGGCCCGTAGTTGTTGGCCAGGTCGAAGTGCGTCACGCCCAGGTCGAACGCCCGGCGCAGGATCGCACGCTGCGTCTCGGTCGCAACGCCGTCCCCGAAGTTCTGCCACAACCCCAGCGACACCGTCGGCAGTTTCAACCCACTTCGCCCGGTCCGGCGGTAGGGGAGGAGTTCGTAGCGGTCGTCTGCAGCAATGAAGGTCACGCTCCGATCATGCCACGCGGGCATCGCCGGTGTGGATGCCCGGCCGCCGATTGGCGCACCCGCGTGGTCTGCCGTAAAGTATGCTCCGGTACCGTGTCCGAGCGGCCGAAGGTACATGTCTCGAAAACATGTGTGCTTGAAAGAGCACCGTGGGTTCAAATCCCACCGGTACCGCCATAAAACCCCTGATCAGAGCGGCATTAGCATTCTAAGCGGGCGTGATTTGCCACAATTCAACCACAAAGTGTTCCAAGGTTCCGATCTCAAAGTGCCCCGGCGAGATGGTATCCATGGCGGGTGGATCGCAGCGGGTGATTTCGCAACCTGATCGATCAGCGCAGTGATCATTGGGTAATCGATTTCTCGGCCCCGTACGTTGCAGGGTCACGAAGCTGCGGCCGCGTATTCGGCCAAGGGACCAGGCCGTTGTCGAGGGTTCGTAGTTTCTCGTAAATGATCTTCATTTTGGCCGGGCTCTCAACTTTTCCGATCTTGGCGCACTTGATAAGTATCGAAGCCGTATCGATGACGGTTGTAACGCCTGCCTGTTTTGCTCGTTTCTGACCATTTCCGTCATCGATAAGAACCACTACGTCTTTGCCTAGCTCCATCTGGCGACGCGCGTGGATGATGACCATTGTCTCGCCGAGGTCTTTGCTTCGCCCCGAGATCGCGGAAACCGTGTCTGCGAATACATTCTCGGCAATGCGGTTCAGGTCAGGATCGTCTTGTAGCGAATGGAGCACCGTGATCACACCCGCCTGCACTAGGCCGCCGAGTCTGCGCTCCGCGGCCGCGAACTTTGATCGCTGACCGTGAATTCGTTGACGTGCTTTTCGGAGCACTTCAGTCTCGACCTCTTCCGGCATGTTGATGTCCGCGTCAATTGCGGACAGCGCCGCGATAAGAAGATCCTTGTGGCCGGCGGAGAAAAAATTGAGAGCTGGGCCAGCATCGATGAGGGTAAATTTCGTCACAGTTCGTCGACGAAACCCAGGTCGCCGGAGGTTTCGTCAGCGGTGACGTTTTCCGGGAAAATTCCTGCCGCGATCATGTCGTTCTTGGTCTCGTCGATCGATCGCCCACGGACACTAGCAACAAGAGAAATTGGTACGAGCCCCCGCCGATAGAGCTCGATGGCCCTGCTCGCCAGGCGTTGCGAGGGCCGCTTCTGTGAACTGATAGCGCGCGCCGCGTTTCGCTGAACTTCCCAGCCATAGCGAAGGGACAGGCGCCCGGCGTCTTGCTCAGTCCACTCATCGAAAGTTTCCTGGCTGATCCAGCTTCCCTCAAGCAGCTGAATAGAGACAACCGTAGGTGAGACACCGAAGTATTGAATGAGCAGCGAGAGATGCTCTAGTTGTAGCTTCATCGGTTTGGCTCCGCTCTCAATAAGGCGGTGCTCAATGCCAGAGTGGGGGATGAGAAGATGCCGGGCGAATGAATGGGCACGGTCCTCAAGGACCGGATTGACCGGGTGCGGGCTAAAGCCCTCCACGAGATCATCGAACTCGATGTGGGCGATCTCGTGAGCGATGGTGAATCGCTGCCGCTCGACGTTGGCGGTGACCGCCACCGCCACAAACACCTTGCCTTTCTCTGGGTCCTTCGTGGTCAGAGCGTCTATACCGACTGGCAACTCTTCGAATACGAGGTCGAGTCCCATGTATTCTTCCGCGAGAGCCACTAGATCCTTGATCGGTGCGATACCGAGACCGTGCCGATCGCGGAAAGCGATCGCCTTCTCCTCGGCCTCAGCCTCGTGCTCCCTCACCGGTTAGAGGCCTCGATACGGTCAAAGAGAGCATCAACTTCCATGAGGTGGCGGAGTCGATCCTCAACCGATGACGTGTCAACACCATCGGTGCGCGCAGCCACCGCCACGCGCTTCATCAAATCGCTATTTCCGGTAAGGTATCCCGGGGTTGTTCCGAGAGTCTCAGCGATCGCAAGAATCTCGCCCAGCGACGCGACCTTCTTGCCGCTTTCAATTCGCGACCACATCGGCTGCGACAGGCCACTGATCTCCGCCGCGTTTCGCTGATCAAGCCCAAGCAGCTCTCTGCCCGTCCGAATTCGCGTGATTTGTCTTGCTGCGTCAATAGTCATAATCTTCCACACTCCTTCTGAATCAAAATGAGTCTAGCTGATTCATGACGGATTGTGCGGAAACAAGTTCAATTCGTCGTCACGGATCTGGATGACTCGCACGGCTGTGACCTCGACCGCGAGACCATCCTCATCATCGGTATCGGCGCTCGCAACAACGGCGCCGTGCGGGCAGGTGAGCTCAGAATTGCTTCGGCCGATGGCCAGTGAGACTCAGCGAAAGGACCATGGGTGGACTCCTGTTCACGAGACATAAGCCATTGAAACGGCGCCCACTAGGCTCAACGGTGTGGCATTTGCGGGAGGCGCCGCCGACAAGGTGGGCAACGAGTATGAGACTTGGTGGACGCTGCGTCGCGTTACCCAGCTGCTTCGAGGCCATATCGACGCGATGGCAGTTGAACCGCTTGGCGGCGACGGCGCTGAGCTCTGGGTCGAGGCCAAGGGGGTCCGCACTTACGATCAGGTGAAGTTCAGATCATCCGGGCGATGGACACCGTCGCGATTGCGATCGGATGGAATTCTCGCGAAGCTTCGACGGCATTACGCAGCCGGATGCCAAGTGCTTCTTGTCCTATCTCAGTCGTCGGAGGAGCTAGAACGCTTAATAGCGTTGGCTGCCGCAACGTCATCCGGTGAAGAGCTGTGGGGCGCTGCCGAAAACTCGAACGATCTCAACCTACTCAGCGACGCATGGAGCGGCGGGAAAGAAGAGACACGGGCCTATCTGCTTCAGACCTCTGTGCGGCACGATGGCCTCCCGCACCTGAAGGAGTTCGTCGAACTTACGCTTGAGACTCTCGTAATAGGCAACGCGAATTTTGCTGTGGGCGTTCTCCGCAACTTTCTTGAAGCGAGAGTCACGACGACATTTACCGCGCCGCAGGTTTGGGCAGCGCTTGAGTCGGCGGGACTCGCTCCACGCCCGCGTCTCGAGCCAGGTCCAACGATTTCACGGCTCAGCGACGCGCTGGCCCAGTATGCTCGGGCGGTCCGGTCGTCAGTGCCAAGCGCAGGGACTATTCACCGCCGCGAAGTTGGCGAGATCATCGAGAAGATCGGAGCGTCCGACTCTCCGATACTTCTGGTAGTCGGCAAGGCTGGCGCGGGAAAATCGGTGGTGGTCGCTGACGCCGCGGAGGAACTCGCGCGCTCCGGACGGCACGTCGCTGCAGTGCGGTTGGACCGACTGAACCCAAATACCTCAACCGCTGCGCAGGTTGGTACGGCGATGGATCTCGAGCGTTCGCCCGTGATTTCCCTGTCCGAGGTCTCTCCAGATGGTTTCGACGGAGTCCTCGTGATTGATCAGCTTGACGCAGTAAGCAATTACAGCGGCCGGATGCCGGCAGTTTATGAAGCCGTAGACGAGGCGCTGACACAAGCACGCCTTCTCGGCAACGTCCGCGTGATTTTGGCCGTCCGCTCGATCGACCTCGAGGAAGATCCGCGACTCAGAAAACTAGCCGGTCAAAACGTGCCGATCGTCGAGGTGGGTGAACTGGATCCCGATGATGTTCGGTCGTACCTTGCGCAAATTGGCATGGATGTCTCAAGGCTCAATTCATCGACCTTGCAGCTGCTTCGGTTGCCGATCCACCTCTATGTATTCAGCGAACTCGACCCGACGATGCGCTCCGTTCCCTACGCGACACTTACCTCGCTATACGGCGCGTTTACGCGGTCATTTCGCACGAGACTAGAGCTAGCTGGCTACCCAGACGAGTGGCCAGAGGTGTCGCGGGTGCTTGTCGAGCGTATGAATATGGATGAAGCACTGACCGTACCTGCGGTGGCGCTTGAGCACATCCGACCGCTCTATGTCGAGGCACTCATCTCAGCGAACGTCCTGATCCGTGACGAGGGTCGCCTAGCTTTGTTTCACGAAACATACTTCGACTATCTGTTTGCAAAGTCGTTCGCTCAGCGAGGTCAACACCTCGTTCACTGGTTCGCGACTACCGGACAGGGGTTGTTTCGCCGGTCGCAACTTCGCCAGCTTCTTGCGTACATAGGCACCGAGGAACGAGCCGAGTTCATCAGTCAGATTTCAGCGATCGCTGACAGCAAGCTCCGCCCGCATCTCGTCTCAATTGCCTACACGATCCTTGGCGACTATTCCCCGGCTTTCACGGACTGGATAGCGATCCGGCGGCTGGCCTCGACAGACAACCCGTTCAAGTTGCGAGTGATCGCCCTCATCGGTGGCCCGAAGTGGTTTGCAGCCGCCGATGCGGCTGGCGACGTCGATCGACTCCTTGACGATCCGGAATGGCAGGAGATCCTTCCCGGTCTAGTAGCTGGATTGGCCGGCGACGTACCTGAACGTGTGCTCGAGCTTCTGCGACCGCGCCAGCAGAAAGGCGACGCTTGGGTGAAGGCCTTACGTTCGGCTCTCGAAGTTTCGGATTCACCAGTGTGGGCTGCATTCGCGCTTGAACAAATAATGATCGGGGGCCTCGATCTGCCAGATCAGCCGTTCGATGTTCTCGAAAGTTCCTTCTTTCATCGCTTGATCGGCCCCCACCCAGTCGACGCTCTGCACCTGATGACAGCGACCCTCACGCACGATATCGACCGTCAGATTCTCGAAGGGAACGCTGGCCTCGATAACCTACTCGCCCGGCGAGGACGTAACTTCGCGGAGGCCGGTCAGATCGAGCAACTCGCATCAGATACCGGGGGCGAGTTCGTCGAGACGACGCTCCCACTCATCGAGAAGATCGCCACTTACGCTCCGTCGGATGGTCGCCAGATGTGGCGCTACAGAATTCGCTCGAGGCATAGCGACCTCGGCGAGGACCTCTTTAATGCCTTCGACGAGGCGCTCACGCGGCTGACCCGTACCCACCCTGATCAAGCGATTCCGCTCCTGGAACGGTTGTCGAATCACCACCTCGAAGCGCTCGACTTTCTCGTCTGCCGCGCACTCTGTGAAGCACCAGGCGATCGAGGCGCGGACTGGATCCTCGAATCCCAAGAGCACCGCGACATCGGCTGGATGTCGGATATCCGTTGGGAATCGCGGCGTTTAATCGAACATGCCAGTCGAACCTGCTCTGATGACCGTTTCACCTCGCTAGAGTCCTCTATCTTGTACTGGGATCATGAATATCAGGACCCGGCGAGCAAACTCCGATGGAGCGGCCTGGCAGAGTTGGAACTCCTCAGCGCGCTCGCCGCCGACCGTCTTGGGCGGTCAGCCAAACGGCGGATCGCGGAGCTACGTCGGAAATTCGAGTGGTGGGAACCAAAGGAGCCAGAAGGCATTTCGGGCGGAACGGTTCAGTCGCCGATTAGTCGCCCGAACGCGGAACGGATGACGAACAGTCATTGGATTCGTGCGATTGAGAAGTACAAAGACGTCGACCGCACTACTTTCCGTGACGGCGACGCATTCGGCGGCACTCACGAACTAGCAAGCATGATGGGCGCACTCGCCAAAGACAATCCGGGGCGGTTCCTTAGCTTCGCCCTGACTTTTCCGGCTACGACGCCTGCCACCTATACCGAGCATGTAATCCGCAATCTTGCCGGAGAAACCGGCCAGCTCGAGTTGCTTCCCCTGCTTCGAAAGTTCCGGACTGATCACCCCGCCGATTCGGGGCGCGCCGTAGTTTCTGCCATTGATGAGCATGCGGGCGACCTCGCTGATCAACTATTCGAAGAGCTGTTGGTCCTTGCCGAAGACCCGGACCCAACCCGGGAATTTGCACGGGAACCGACAGGCTCCGGGTTCTATTTCGGCGGGGATCTCGTTAGCGCTGGGATTAACAGCACTCGCGGTCAGGCCGCGAACACACTTGCCCGCGTCATCTTCGCGAACCATTCCCGCCTTCAGCCCTCGCTAGGAGTACTACAGCACCTCGTGGTGGACCCGATTGCCGCTGTGCGTAGTCTTACGACGGAGGCGGTGCTCGCTTACGCTTCGATCTCTCGTGAAGACGGATTGAATCTGCTCGCGCGCTTGCTTGATGACGACTTAGTGCTCACGTCATCTTCCGCTCTTCGAGCACTTCGCTGGGCGATGCTCTGGGATGCCGATCGCTTCGGGACTTTTCTGATCCGCGCACTTGATGCAGAAGATGCAAAATTAGCTGGCGCAATTTGGGCAAATTGCGCCGTCAATGGCGCGCTCGGGTCCGTGCCGGGTGATGTAATGACTCTCTCTGAGAGCGCACGCATCGGAGTCGCTGAGGCGATTGCACCAGACCCCGGACTCGGAATCGCGCTCCTCACAAGTCTCTTTGAGGACCGGAGCATTGAAGTTCGGCGACAGGCTGGCCGCAGCATGCACTACCTAAAAGACATGGCCGATTCCAAGAGGGGCGAGCTAATTCTAAGATTCGTCGAAAGTGCCGCGTTCGATGGTGCAACCGACGATTTGCTCGACGCAATCGAGGAGCTGCCAGGTGAGTTACCGCCAATCACATGGGAAGTGTGCCGACGCGCGATCGACGTGATTGCGGTTTCCTCGCCCCGCGGCATCGGAGTGCTAACTGGAAACCTTGTCGCGATCCTCGTACGGCTCTATCGCGCTTCTAATGAGGCTGGGCGCGAGGCGGCGCTAGACCTCATCGATCAAACTGTCCTACTGCAGCTGTGGAGAGTCGATCAGGCACTCGACGACGCACGATAGCCGAATGGCGCGGGATGTTTCAAATACCAACGGCGTCGAGCTCCGCCAGTTAACGCTGTGGCGACCGTTCGTATGTGGCTCTAGCTCGACCAGTACGGCGAAACCGCACCAATCGGGGGGAAGCCACCACGGATAATTGCTCATCTTCGACTCAAGCCGTTTTGACTTGCCCACTTCTTGCCCACAACTCAGCGTGATTCTGATCATTCGAACAGCTCTTGGATGAGTGTTAACGCCAACTCAATATGGGGCCACGGCTGCCAACTGAAAATAGGGCCACGTGGTTTGTTTAGTCTGTCGTACTTGTGAGTGTTTTGTGGCCGCGGAGCCGGTAGCTGGTGCCTTTGAGGCTGAGTACGTCGGCGTGGTGCACGACGCGGTCGATCATCGCTGACGCGATGGTCGGGTCGCCGAATACTTCACCCCAACGCCCGAATGGCAGGTTCGAGGTGAGGATCAGTGACGCGTGTTCGTACCGTGATGACACGAGTTGGAAGAACAGATTCGCGGCGTCTTGATCGAACGGGACGTAGCCGACCTCGTCGACGACGAGCAGGCTGTACCGGCGAAGCCGGGTGAGTTCGGCGGCGAGCTTGCCGCGGGAGTGCGCCTCCTGCAGCCGGGTGACCCAGCCGTTCGCGGTATCGAAAAGCACCCGGTGGCCGGTCTTCGCAGCTTTGATGCCGAGCCCGATCGCAATGTGCGTCTTCCCCGTACCCGGGGGTCCGAGGAGGATGACGTTCTTCGCTTCCTGAAGGTAAGCGCTCGTGCCCAAGTGTGCGATGAGGGTGCGGTCGGCGCCAGGCTGGTGGTCGTAGTTGAACTCTTCCAACGTCTTGAAACCGGGAAACCGGGCAGCCTTGATCCGAAGCGTCGCCCCTGATGCTTCCCGCTCGGAAACCTCGCGCGACAGCACGGCGGCGAGGTACTCCTCGTGTGACCACCCGTCCGCACGGGCTTGCTCGCCGAGCCGGCGGAAACCCTCACCGACCCGAGGCGCTTTCAATGCACGGGCGTAGTACTCCAGCTGGGATTCGAGCTCGGACATCAGGCCACCTGCCCGGTACCGAAGAGGTCGTCGTAGGAAGCAAGATCGCGGGTTTCGACAGCTTCCAACGGCCGGTAGCCGCGGACCTGTTTGAACGCCTGCCGCAGCACTGCCGCCTCGGCAACATGGGCCGGATCGGTGACGATCAGCTGGCGGGCCCACTCCCGCTGATGCACCGCGATGACAGTGCCGTCATGGGTGACAGTGACCTGGTGCAGGTCAGCAGTAACATCAACGATCCGACCGATCATGCCCGGACTGACCGAGTAATCGTTCGTGAAAACCCGCACGTAGTAATCCCGAGGCAGCCTGACCGTGTTCCGGAACAGCACCTCCGGTGGCACCGGCGACAAGGCCCGCATCGCGGCCCGATCACGGCCGACAAGCTCGGCGGGTTTCCCGCGCCGTGAGCGCGAGTAGCGGGCATTCGCGACGGGCAACCAGTCAACGAGCTGGTTGTTGAAATCCGCTGGCGATGCGAAGCTGCGGCCAGGCATGAACCTCGAGCGGAAGAACTGGTTCATCCGCTCGACCATGCCCTTGGACTCCGGATCCCGCGGTGGCAGCAGCACGATCTTCGTCCCCAACGTGCCAGCGAACGCGGCAGCGGGCTCGGTGAGCTTACGCCGGCCGATACCGGTCTCGTTATCCCAGACCAGCCGCTCCGGCACCGCGCCGGCCTGCTGCAACAGCTGCCACATCCCGCCGAGGAGGTCGGGGGTTGTCCGGGAGGGCAGCATCAACGCTTGGATGTTCCCCGAGAACGTCGACGTCATCACCAACACCGGCGGCATGCCGTGCTGATCATGACCCAGCGGGATCGCCTGGTGCGGGAACCACAGATCGCATTGCACCTGCACACCGGGCTGGTGATCGATCCGGTCAGCGGGATCCGGCGGCAGATATTCAGGCCGGATCGCTGCGACCCTCAACCGGAACAACGACGACGAACCCGACCACCCCACCCGCTCCGCCAGGGCTGGCGACGGCATCCGCGGCGAGTCGGTCAGCAGCTTCCGAACCGCCGGTGCGACCTCATCGAAACTCGACCCCGTCAACGCCCGCTCATACCGCGGCACCCGGTCAGCCTGCAACGCCCGATCGATCGTCCCTCGCGAAACGCCAAGCCGTTTCGCGAGTTCTCTTTTCGAGTGCCCGCCCGACGCATACAACCGACGAATTTCTGCCCAGTCATCCAAAGTGATCACCTTCCATAGTGGTTGGTGGCCCTGTTTTCAGTTGGCAGTACTGGCCCTGTTTTCAGTCGGCGTTAACAGATGAGTCGAGAAGCCTGAATTTCCGCGGATTTTGGACAGATGCCAGGTGCCGCAAGGGGCCAGATTAGAGTTCAAATCCCACCGGTACCGCCATCTTCCAGCCCCTCACTTCCCTGTATTCACGGGGATGTGAGGGGCTTTGGTTTGCTCACGGCTCCTCGCAACCCCACAAAAACCACACATTTGCTTTTTCGCGTGCTGCGGTGAGGGATTCTGCGACCGCGTCAAGGTCGTCGGGAAAGAGGTCGGCGTAGGTGTCGAGGGTCATCGCCGCAGATGCGTGGCCGAGCATCCGTTGCACGGCCTTAACGTTCGCGCCGGCACTGATCGCGAGTGAGGCGGCAGTGTGCCTGAATCCACCGATGTTCTAAGGTGAGGGGCTGTCGATCCCTGTTTGGGCTGGTGGTGCTGGGTGGGCGCGGCGGAGCCGTGGGCCTTTCTGCCCTGGGTGTTCCAGTGTGTGTTTCTGCTCGCGCCTTGTCGGCTGGTCGGTCGGGGTGCTCAGCTTTGTGGGGGCGCGAGAGCGTGGCTGGAGAGGGTTGTCCAGGCGGCCTCCCAGGGCTAAGCGCGGGGGAGGTGCAACGTGATGCGTCGTCCGGAAGACGCGATCCTCGCCGGGATGGTGATCAGTTTCCGGCGGGTCGTCGTCGTCGCCGACCGGAGGTCGGGCCCGGTGATGGTGGGGGCAGTGCGGGTGAGGTTGAACGCGATGACGGCGAGAACCAGCCAGGCCGCGTTCGCGGTGAACCGGCCCGAGGGCAGATGTGCCAGGGCTGAATGTTTGAGGTCGGCGTTGACTTGTTCGATGATCGCGTGCCGGCGGTGGACCTGGTCCGCGGTGACCGTGTCGAGGGCGGTCGTGGTGAAGAGGGCGTGGAACCGGTGCGTGTCGAACAGGGTCGGGTGCTCGAGGTCTTTCTTGTTCAGCTCCGGAATGCGCCGCACGACCAGACGCCCTTGGACACGGTCCTTCTTCGCCTTCGAGCTGAACGCGGTGAAGGGCACCTCGGCGACTTCCGCGACGGAGATCCAGACGCGGCTGTCGTGGTCGAAGATGGCATTGGTGTATCTGATCTTCTGCCAGGCGTCATCAGGGATGGCGGCGATCGCACGTTTCACGGCTGGGTCCTGCCGGGCGGTGATCGACACGTCAGCACCCGCCTTGATGGCCGCGTTCACGGTGCCGAAGTCGTGTTCTTCGCTTGGTTAAGAAGTGAGGGTGGTGAGGAGCTGCTGTAGCGCTTGTTGTTCCTTTGCCGGATCGGGTGTTTGTGCGCGTACGGATTTGAGCACGGGGTCGATCTGCTTGTCGAGGAATGTCCATGCCCGGCAGTCGGCAGCGTTGAGTTCTGGTTGGTTGTCGTCCCAGGTTGTTTCAAGATCTGTGGCGCGGGCGGCGGCACCTGTTTGATCGTTCTGGGTGACCAGGGTGAGCGTGTCAGTGACGATTGTTGTGAGCTCGTCGACATTCGTGGCGGGGTAGTTCGCCTTAACCGCAGCTTGCGCTTCGGACTGGGACAAAGCGGTGGAGGTATCCGAGCACGAGGGGGCCGCTGCTTCGTCTGCGAGGGCGCTTGTGTGGGGAAGGTTACTGGTGGTGATAAGAAGCGCTACTGTTGCAGCGGCAACGGCGACCAGGATGACCGCGGAGGCGCGTCGCCTGACGGGAGAGGCGGGCCTTTCGGCGTCGGTGTGGGGTTCGGCTTCGGCGTTCTGGTCGACATCTGTTTTAGTGATCGAGAGGTAGACGACGGTTGCGAGGATTGCGGCGAGGAAGATGATGCTCGTCACCAGCGTGCCGAGCCCGATGCCGCCTTCGGCTGGTGTGAGTCCGAGCCAGTCTCCGATGTTCGCCCCGAGGGGACGGGTGAGGATGTACGCGATCCAGAATGTGAGCACGGGGTTCGCGCCAAAGCGCCAGAGGGCTGCGACGATCGCGATCAGTACCAGCGGTAACAGGATCGATGCGCCTGGTCCCCATCCGGTGAGCTCGAGTGTGCAGTCGCCGAGGGCAGTGCCGAGGGCGAACGTGACGAGCACGGTGAGCCAGTAGAAAGCTTCTCGCGGCGCGGTCACGATGCTGTGGATGGAAAGGGTGCGTTCTTTGACGAACCAGATCGCGAAGACGATGGCAAGTGCTCCGGAGAAGATTGCGGCGCTGACTCCGAGTGGCACACCGGCCTGGTCGGTGAGGATGTCGGTGTACAGGGTTCCCGTGATGCTCATCACGACCACGGTCAGCCAATACACGCCTGGCTGGTATCGCCGACGCGTCATTTGGAGCGTCAGAACCGCAGCCGTCACGACAGTGAAGATTATCGCCGTGCTGACTAGGCCCACTCCGAGCGCGACGTTGATGAAGTCGGCGAAGGTTTCCCCAACGGTCGTGCACAGAATCTTGATGATCCAGAACCAGATGGTGATCGCTGGAACTTTACTGAGCATGTGTCGTGCGGAGTACGCCGTGGGCTCGAGGGATGTGGTCATGCGATGGATGCTAATGAACCTCCGAAAAGCAGCGTCTGAGCGTCACCTGATAAGCCTGAGTGCGTGTACAGAATCTTGGGCCAGATTTCCCTGTCCTGGACGGCCGGACCGGACCGCGAGCACCGTTCATAGGTGAAGTTCCTGATCAACGCCGCTAAAATCGTTGGCTGCCTGAATAGATGCTGCCCGGGGGTTCCCAGCTGCCCACAAGGTATGGGAGAGGCGGCATCCGAATCGTCCTCACGGTGGTCTCATTTTCGGCTCTGGGACGCCGCCCGGTCCAGGCCTCGCCACAGGGCGGCGCAGCGGTTTCTCAGTGAAATCGGTCAGCGTGCATCGGTGGGTATTTCCAGCGTCACTCGGGTTCCGTGTCCTTCGTTCGACGCCAATTTCACGGTTCCGTGGTGGGCTTCGATGATTTGTTTCACGAGCGCCAGGCCGAGGCCCTGGCCGGGCAATGTTCGAGATGTTTCCGCGCGCCAGAATCGTTCGAACGCGTGCGTTTTTTCTCCAGAAGTCAAACCCGTACCGGTGTCCGTGACCACGATGCGTGCGTGGTCTGCGTGCTCCGAAACGGTCACCGACACCTTACTTTTGGGAGGGGAGAATTTCAGGGCATTGTCGATGATGTTGCCCACAGCACGGATCAGGAGGTCGTCGGAGCCGTACACGATCACGTCGCTGCCTGTGACGGTGAGCCTGCCGGTCTGGGGTCCGCGCGAGTAGGAGTCGACCGCCCGATCGACGACCGTGCCGAGGCTGACGGGCTGAAACGCGGTCATCAACGTGGCCGTGTTGGCGCGCGTCAGAAGCAGCAGGTCGCTTGTGAGTGTGTTGAGGTGATCGACTTCATCAAGTGCGGTGGTGATTGCGGTGACGTACTCGTCCCGGGGGCGCGGGCGGCTGATGACGAGTTCCAATTCGCCTTGGATGATACTCAGCGGCGTGCGGAACTCGTGCGAGGCGTCGTCGACGAAACGCTGTTGAGCTTCGAATCCTCGGCGGGCAGGCCTGAGCACGAGGCGGACCATGAGGAAGCAGATGACGGGCAGCACGATCACGAGTGCCAGGTAGCCGGTCGCGAGTCCGAAGCGGAGGTCCGCGAAGCTTTGCTCGGCAGCATCCACGGCACTGTTGCCGGTGTTGAGGGCGCTGTCGTAGTCGAAGGAGCTGACCACGAAAAGGTATACCCCGGCAGCGAATGCTCCGAAAAGTACCAAGAGGATCAGCGTGAACACCACTGTCAGGCGTATCGTCGCCTGTCTGAAGATCATGCTCCCGGCTCCACCGAATAACCCATGCCGCGGTGGGTGCGAATGAAATCGGCTTCACTCGGCTCGTTGACCTTCTGCCTGATATACCGGATGTACGTCTGCACCACGTTGCTGTACCCCTCGTAGTTGCCATCCCACGCGTGGTCGATGAGTTCGGAGGCACTGACAATCGTCCCGGCGTTTCGCATCAGGTATTCCAGAACCGCGAATTCCTTGCTCGTCAAAGCAATGGTTCGATCCCCCCGGCTCGCTGCACGAGTTGCTGGGTTGAGAGAAACACTCCCCACGGTGACGATGGGATGATCGGCTCGCGGGGCCCTTCGCAGGAGTGCACGGACGCGCGCTAAGAGTTCTTGCAGGTGGAACGGTTTCGTCAGGTAGTCGTCCGCGCCGGCGTCCAGCCCGCTGACCCGGTTGCGCGGCGAATCGACGGCCGTGAGCATCAGTATGGGTACGTCCCTGTTCTCTGCCCGGATCAGTCGACACACCTCCATCCCTCCGCCTGGCAACCCGGGGAGCAGCAAATCGAGCAGAACGAGATCATATTTCTCGACAGAGAACGCCTCCATCGCCGCCGACGTGGAATGAGTAACGTCGACCGCGTACCCAGCTTCACCCAAGGCGCGCCGGAGAACGTCAGCGATTCTCAGATCATCTTCGACAACCAGAATTCTCATAGCTGCACGGTAACCTACGACGCGCCTAGACTTCCGCGCCAGAAACGAGTCGGCCGCCGTCGAGGGTCAGGATGCGTCCCGCGCGGGACGCAACCTGGCGGTCGTGGGTCACCATCACTAGCGTCACCTTCTGTTCTTCGCAGATGCGTTGCAACAGGCTCACGATCTCGTCACGCATCCTCTCATCGAGGTTCCCGGTTGGTTCATCTGCCAGGATGACATCCGGGTTCTTGACCAACGCTCGCGCAATGGCCACTCGTTGCTGCTGGCCTCCGGAGAGCGCCGCCGGCAGGTGATTGACTCGGTCACCGAGCCCCACCCGCCCGAGCGCTTCCCGGGCGCGAGCGTGCGCAACGGGCCCGCGCACCCCGATCGGGCGAAGCGCGGCAACCACATTGTTGACAGCCGTGAGAGTCGGAATGAGGTTGAAGCTTTGAAAGACGAACCCGATTCGATTCGCGCGAATCCCGGAAAGTCTCTGCTCTGACAGGGCCCCAAGATCAAGCGCACCAGAATCAGCGCTGAGCGTGACCGTTCCCGATGTTGGTTGCTCCAGAGCACCGAGCAGTTGCAGCAACGTGGACTTCCCGCCGCCGGTCGGACCCTGAACGGCCACCCATTCCCCATCTCCGATTTCCAGCGACACCCCGTCTAGAGCAGTCACGGCGCCGTCCCGGCTGCGGTACGACTTCGATACGTTCACGAGCTCATACATGGGTTCTCTACTCCGCGCTTCGAAGCGCTTCAGATGGGCGAAGGCGGGCGACTCTCAGAGAGCCCGCGATCGAGGAAACCAGAGCCGCGCCGATCGACAGGCCAACCACCACGGGCACCAGAGCAGCAGGAAACGGCGACGTGAGGGGAATCTGTGCGGATGCCCCAGACGTTGACAGGGTGGCCGCGAACGACGGCGCGAAAGCGTTGACCACCAGGATGCTCACAGCACCCAGGGCGAGCCCGACGACTGTGCCGAAAATCGCTTCCACCACCGCCTCACCGGCAACCTGCGAAGAGACTTGCCAGTTCTTCCACCCGAGAGCCTTGAGCGTTCCGAATTCGCGGGTGCGGCGGGTGACGCCGGCGACGGTGAAGAGTGCGGCGAGAAGAGTTGCAGCCGCAAAGGCAATGACGCTCAACCACAAACCCAGCGTGCGGCTCAAATCGTTGGCCGTCGTCAACGAACCGGTTACGCTACCCGCCAGCTCTGACTGAGTTTCAACAACCGTTTCCGGAAGCGCCGACTTCAACGCTTGCTGAATCGAGCCAACATCGGATGCGGACGCTGCTTTGACGTAGACATGGGTGATCTGGCCCGGCAGGCCACTCAAAGTCTGCGCAACATCCAACGGCAGGTACGCATTCGCCCGCGTCGGAGTGCCAGTCGAGGACGCAGTCACCAATCCGACAATGGGTATGTCGACGCCGCCGATGTTCACCGGACCCCCGACACTGAGCTGGTTTTCTTTCGCATACGCCTCGTCAACTAACGCCACCCGCTGTCCGACATCCGCGATTGTCAATGCCCGACCCGCGGTGACCGTCGTCGATGCGAGAGGGCCAGCGTCGGCTTCGTGCGCCACGTCGATACCAGCAACGCTGAAGGTATCGACGCCGAACGAGCTCCCACCCGCACCATCGGCCCCGGTCGGGCCGTCGGCAGCGACGCCATCCCCCGAAGCGGGTGGGAGGTTCCCGGTAATGTCAGGGATCACACCACTGAAGTCGTAATTGTCGAGCATCAGAACCGACTCGACTGACGACACCGATGGGACTGCGCCCACCGTGGCGGTTTGTGACATATCCGATGTCGCCAGTCCTCGGGCAACGGCAAGCTTGCTTTGAACGAACTGCGTCGAACCGCCCGCTGAAGCACCGTCCGCCTTGCCGAAATTGAACGTCGGTGCAGCCGATCCGGGCGCGGCTGGCCGCGTCACCGTAATGTCCGTACCAACGCCGTACAGTGACGCCACCGCATCTGATTGTGCCGCCTTCAACCCGAGCGCGACACCACCGATCACGATCACGACCGCAACAGCAACCGCGATCCCGAGGATCACCGTGGCGGCTTGCCGCCATCGATGGCCGAGTTCACGAAGAATATACCCAACCCACATGCCACTCTCCTCCGGTGTAGACCCGCTCACGGCCCATGGCCAAAAGTAGACTCCGCTCAGTGAGACCAACGTGAGAACGAACTCGGAGAGACATTCGCTCAGATCGGGTGCCCTCAAGAAGCCCCGAACCTGGTCAATCATGTGATTCACAGTGTTACTCATGGGTTCGAACATGTCCGCTGGTTATGCTCACCGCTGGCCCAGTGTGGTCTTTGAGAAAATTCGAGTCGGGAGGTCTTGTGCGAACTCGTACAACCTCGGTAATCCCGGTGGCACTATCGGCAGTTCTCCTCACCGTCACAGCAGGATGCTCGTCCATCCCCTTCGCAACGGGATCCCTTTCGCATGGCAGAGCGGTCAGCTGCCCGGCCGCCGCCGTGGTTGACGTTGGTACGATCGCGGTGCCGGCAGGCCCGATCGGTGGGTATTGTCAACCCGAACTCGTCAACGCGGCCCACATCATCAACGCCGGTCGTGATGCCGGAGTCGGCGTGCACACCCAAGCCGTCGGTGTCATGACAGCCATGGGTGAATCAGGCCTTGTCAACCTCGATTATGGCGATGCCGCTGGCGCCGACAGTCGCGGACTGTTTCAACAACGAGACAACGGAGCGTGGGGATCGCTGGCCGATCGAATGAACCCGTACACGGCCGCCACCAACTTCTTCGACGCCTTGATGAAAGTTCCCGGATGGGTCAGCCTCACCCCCACCCAGGCCGCACACGCCGTGCAAGTCAACGCCGACCCGGACTACTACACGAGCTACTGGACAAGCGCCCGAACGGTGGTCACAGCCCTCACGCCCGGCTAGCCCGACGCGAAGCCTCGCACCCTCAATCATTTTTCGGATCACCACCTGATGGGAATTCAGCACTGGTCCCGAACACGCCTCGATTGATGGGCAAACGCTCGAGGGGCAAGGCGTGTCCGTAATCCTTGGGGATGACAAAGGGATCGCTCGGTCGGGCGATGCCATCTAATCAACGGGTTCATAGTGTGAGGGTTGTACCTCGCGCAAATGCCAGAACTGAAGTGCATGGGACGGGTTCGACTCAGATGACAAGGAAACACGATGCACGATCTTCTCCACGATGCCGTCAAAGCGACAACCCTCGCTGCGGCTATCTGGCTTCCACTGTCGGTCGCTGTCGCCGTGCTGATCGGGCGGATGGTTCACGCCCGCGAAACCGAGTCGCACACGCGCCCATAGACCCGAGCCTGCTCCCCTCGAGCCTGTTCCATCCGGGTCTGTACGATTTTCGGTTTGACTCCTGACAAGGAGGAACAGACCGGCCTGGAAAAGGAGTGGACTGAGCACCTCGGCCATGAACACGGTGGCGTATTTCTTGCCGTGAACATGCGTATCGGGGCAAGGTCGAAGACGGTGACTGAGATGGTCAAGTTCAGATTCAGGTTTGCAGGGATCGTGACGGGTCGACTGAGCGGGTGATGGTACTTAGCGGAAACGCCGCTTGGACGAAACACAGACTTAATGTCGACGAAATCGCTGGGCAATGGCCCGCGACAAGGATTGGCACATCACCTGTCGATTGACAGGTATTGGATGCTCCGCTTGTGAAAGGCGTTTGTTATGAGTGCCACCGAACCAACCCAGCTCCACCCAAGTTCTTCCGTGTCGCCGACTGCGGCGGTGCCTAGGATATATAAACAGGAGCTACACCGTGGTGTCGGTTCGTTCTCCTCGTTCGCTGCCGGATTTTCCTTTGTCTCTATTCTCACGACGGTTTTCCAGCTCTTCGGACTGGGCTTCGGGTTCGGCGGTGCCGCGTTTTTCTGGACATGGCCGCTAGTCTTCGCCGGCCAGCTGCTCGTCGCCTTGAACTTCGCGCAGCTCGCTGCGAGTTGGCCCATTGCGGGCGCCATCTTCCAGTGGACAAGCCGTCTGGCTGGAACGACATTTGGCTGGTTCACCGGGTGGGTGATGATCGTCGGCCAAGTGTTGACGGTCGCTGTCGCGGCTATCGCCGTGCAGGCCGTGCTGCCGTCGATCTGGGACGGTTTTCAGATTGTGGGCGGTCCGGCGGCCAACCCGGCCCTCACCTCGCCGACCGGAGCGCAGAACGCCGTGCTTCTCGGAGTGATTCTGCTCGTGATCACGACGATCGTGAATATTTTGAGTGTGCGTCTGATGGCTCTCGCCACGAGCGTGGGCGTAATCATTGAGATCGTGGGAGTGATCGTGCTCGTTGTTGCGCTCATGCTGCTGCCCGAGCGCAGCCCTGGTGTCGTGTTCACGACCGAGGGTGCTGCGCCGACGGACAACCCATATATCTGGGCTTGGCTGGCGTCTTCGTTGATGGCCGCGTATGTGCTTGTCGGTTTCGATTCCGCGGGTGAGCTGGCCGAAGAAACTCACGCTCCGCGAAAAACGATTTCGAAGACGATCATCCGCGCTGTTGTCGTGTCGGGTCTTGGCGGTGCACTGCTGATCATCGGCGCGTTGGTCGCCGCGCCCAGTCTGACCGATGGCAGCCTCGCGACGGGTGGCATGGCCTACGTGGTCACCGAGCGGCTCGGGCCGTTCCTCGGCCGGCTCATTCTCGTTGCGGTCGCGATTGCGGTGTTCGCGTGCACGCTGGCGGTTCAGACTGCGGGTTCACGCATGATGTACTCGATGGCCAGAGAGCGTGCCCTGCCGTTTTGGCGCATCCTGTCGAAGGTCTCACCACGCACCGGCACACCGGTCGCGACGAGCATTGTCGTCGGGGTGGGAGCAGCAATCGCGCTGGGTGTGAATTTCGGGCAATCGGCCATCTTCACCGCACTGTCAAGCCTGTGCATCGCGATGTTGTATCTCGCTTACCTGGGGGTGACCGTTCCGCTGCTTGTGCGGCGCGTCCGGCTGCGCAAGCAGGGCTTCCCACCCGGCGTCGACGAAGACGGCAAACCGCTGTTCAACCTTGGCCGTTGGGGCATCCCGTTGAACGCCATCGCAATCGTCTACCAGATCGGCATGGTGATCAACCTCGCGTGGCCCCGGACGGAGATCTATGACCTCACCGGCAACACCTGGTGGCTGCAGTGGAGCGCGATTCTGTTTATCGGCGCGGCGCTGGTCGTCGGCTTCTTCGTACACCGCTTCGTTGTTCGTCGAGCTGGCGGCATCGAACTTGGCCACCTGCCCGCGACGGCCGCTATTGCGGTTGTCGCCGATTCCGGCGCCGTCGGCTCCGTGGCCTGACCGCCCTCGTCAGAAAGAACCTGCTCCATGTCTTCGCCAGTCGAATCCCGCCCCACCGACAGCGTGCTGTCCGCTCAGGCCGATGCTCGAGCCCGCGCTGCGCTGACCGCCGAGTTCATGCCGTACCTGCCAGCCTCATCATCGCCACACGTTCCCGTGGGCGTTGAGGCCGAAGCATTGCTCTGGGCAGAGACGGTCGCGCCTGGAGGGTACGCGCACCGGGTCATTGCCCGGGGCACGCGGATTCGTTTCGACGACCCGACGGGGGCCGCGTGCGCGAACGTCATTCTGTACAACGCGCTAGAGACGAACGAGAGGCTGAATGTCGCCGACACCGTGAAGATTCCGTGGCAGGCCTACCTCGGCACCGGGCATCCGCTGCTCTCCGGAGACGGTCGGGTACTGGCAACAATCACCGCGGACACCTCCGGTCGGCACGACGCGTTCTGCGGAGCAAGCACCGAGCTGTTCAACAAACAAAAATACGGAACGGCGGCGCCGGAAGGGCCGGCGCCGTCGGGCCGAGCCCTGTTCACGATGGCCGCAGCGAAACACGGACTCACGGCTCGCGACCTGCCGCCTAGCATCTCGTTCTTCCAGGGTGTTCGGGTCGACCCGGATGGGAGGTTCGTCTTCACTGGCAGCATCGGCGACCCCTCGTTCGTGGAACTCACTGCCGAACTGCCATTGGTGGTTCTTGTCGCGAATACCGCGCACCCTCTTGACCCGTCGAGCGACTATCTGGTCGGCCCGTTGCGGGTGCACGCGTGGCCCGGCGAAGCAACAAACGAATCAGATGCCCGCTTCACCGCCAGCCCGGAACTGAACCGGGCCTATCTCAACACCCTCGACTATGCAAAGGCGCGTGCTCTGTGACCTCGACCACGACCGCGACCTACTCGACCGCCACCGGCACGCTCTCGTCGACGGTCCCGATCGGCGCAATATTCGCCCCTGACACGCCACTCGAGCCGTCCGGCCCGCTCGTCGGCACCGAGATCGTGCTCGATGAGACGGTAGCGCCATGCGCGCCCTGGTCGGCGATCGTGCGATCCGGCGACGTCCTCACGATCGTCGACGTCGGCGGAAACCAATCCGCAGACTGTCTCATATTCAGCGCGGCCAACTCGGATGAACGGTATTCGGTTCCCGACACTCTCGCCTGGCAGGGCAACGCCTACCTGCGAGAAGGGAGCGTTCTGCGATCGAACCTGGGCCGGCCACTGATGACGCTGATTGGTAATGAGATCGATCGCCAAGACACCATCGGGGGCGCCTGCTCGAAAGAGTCGAACACGCTGCGTTACGGCTACCACACCGCGTACCAGCACGCCTGTCGAGAGAACTTTCTGACCGAGGCGGCCAGACACGGGCTCGGTGCGCGAGACTTGGTCTCGAACATCAATTGGTTCATGAATGTGCCAATCGAACAAGACGGCTCTCTCGGAATCGTCGACGGCATGTCAGCGCCAGGTAAACGAGTGGCCATCAAAGCTGAAATGGATGTCCTGGTCATCGTCTCGAATTGCCCGCAGATGAACAACCCGTGTAACGACTTCAACTGCACGCCGTTGCGGATGATCGTGACTGCAGCGGGCTCTCCGATAACGGCCGGCAGCTCTGCCGACGCCGTCACCATCTAACCGGCAGGCACCTCATGAGTTTTGACACCCTACTCGTCGCCAATCGTGGCGAGATCGCCCGGCGCATCATCCGCTCAGCGCGGAGCCTGGGCCTTCGCACGGTCGCCGTGTACTCCGATGCCGACCGTGCCGCTCCGCACGTGCGTGAGGCCGATGAAGCGGTACGGCTGGGCCCGGCCCCTGCCGCGGACTCGTACCTCAACGTCGACGCCATCATCGCTGCCGCGCACCGGTTCGGCGTCGGTGCCATTCACCCGGGTTATGGTTTTCTGTCGGAGAACCTCGAATTCGCCAAGCGTATCGAAGCCGAGGGTATCAGCTTTGTCGGCCCGACCGTGCAGCAGATTGCGTCGTTCGGCGAGAAGCACACCGCTCGCGAACTCGCGGCGGCGGCCGGGGTGCCCATGCTGGCCGGAACGGGCCTGTTGTCATCGGCCGACGAAGCCGTGGCTGAGTCGCAACGCATCGGGCTGCCCGTGATGCTGAAAGCGACGGGCGGCGGCGGCGGCATCGGAATGCAGGCTTGTTTTAGTGTCGAGGAGGTGCTCGACGCCTACGACCGCGTCGTGCGGCTCGGCGAGAAGAATTTCGGTTCGGCCGGCGTTTTTCTCGAGCGCCTCGTCAGGCCGGCGCGGCACGTCGAGGTGCAGCTGTTCGGCGCCGGAGATGGCCGTGTCGCGATCATCGGCGACCGCGATTGCTCTCTGCAACGCCGAAACCAGAAAGTCATCGAAGAGGCGCCCGCGCCCGCGCTGCCTGAGCACGTGCGTGACCAGTTGCACGAATCCGCTCGTGCCCTCGCTGCCTCTGTGAACTACCGCTCAGCCGGCACGGTCGAGTTCGTTTACGACCCGATTCGCGAAGAGGCGTCGTTTCTTGAGGTGAACACGCGGCTTCAGGTCGAGCATCCGGTGACAGAAGAGGTCTACGGTGTCGACCTGGTCGCGATGATGCTGCGTCTCGCCCGCGATGGTGCAAATGGTCTCGAGCCGAACGCGTTCACTCGCACCTTCGAACCTCACGGTTTTGCGTTTGAGGCCCGCGTGTACGCCGAGGACCCCGCGAAGAACGGTCTGCCCAGCTCGGGACTCGTCACCCAAGCCGTGTTTCCCGGGCTCGGTGTCCCGGCGCTTCACGGTGTGCGCGTCGACGGCTGGATCGAGACCGGTCTGGAGGTCTCGCCCTTCTACGACCCGATGCTGGCAAAGGTCATCGCCGTCGCCGCGACGCGCGATGAGGCGATTGATTTGCTGCGCGAGGGGCTGGATTCAAGCCGCGTCGATGGCGTTGTCACCAACCTCGGGCTGCTACGTTCACTCACCGACGAAACAGCCCTGCGCTCAGCCACTCATTCCACGTCAACGCTTGAGGTGACCGTCGACCCAGACCCCCGCATCGACGTCATCGAATCAGGAGCGATGACGACCGTGCAAGATGTCCCAGGCCGCACAGGCTACTGGCAGGTTGGCGTTCCCCCGAGCGGGCCTATGGATGCCGTCTCGCTCATCGAGGCGAACCTCGCCGTCGGTAACCCGTCCGGTGCGCCGGGCATGGAAATCACCGCGACCGGGCCGACACTGCGGTTCAGCACGCCCTCCCTCATCGCCCTCACCGGCGCACCTGCAGTGGCTACCATCGACGGTGAACCGATCGCATTCTGGGAACCGGTTGAAGTGCCGGCAGGCGCGACACTGACGATCGGCACACTCGCCGGCCCCGGGCAACGCGCGTATCTTGCGATCCGCGGCGGGATCGATGTGCCGCTCTACCTCGGCAGCGCTTCAACTTTCACGCTCGGCGGATTCGGCGGCCACGCCGGGCGTGCCCTGCTACCCGGGGACGTGCTGCGGCCGGGTTCACCGGACTCGGAGGCCGAGCATCCGGCGTTTGCCGACGCCGCCAGGCTCAGCGAGCCCAGCGGCCCCACGCCGATTAATCGGCGCCCAGCTCTGACGAACACCTGGCAGATCGCCGTGACCGAGGGCCCGCACGCGGCTCCCGAGTTCTTCACGCGCGAGGACATGCAGACCTTCTATGCCACCGACTACGAGGTGCACTACAACTCGGCCCGCACAGGTGTCAGGCTGATCGGGCCACGCCCGAAGTGGGCGCGTAGTGACGGGGGAGAGGCGGGGCTGCACCCGTCGAACATCCACGACAACCCGTACGCTGTTGGTGCTATCGATTTCACCGGTGACACCCCGATCATCCTGGGTCCTGACGGGCCGAGCCTCGGCGGGTTCGTCTGCCCTGCGGTCGTTGGAAGCGGTGACCTCTGGAAGCTCGGGCAGTTACGCCCAGGAGACACGATCAGGTTCGTGGCAATTCGGGAGGCCGACGCGGCCGACCTGATCGAATACCGTTCTTCTTACTCGGTGGCAGGCCGCGGGGGTGACGGTGACGACGGTGTGATCGCACGGCTAGAACAGACCGATGCGCGTCCGTCGGTCACGTATCGGCGTGACGGCGACGACAACCTGCTCGTGGAATACGGCGACCTCACCCTCGACCTCGGGTTGCGCATGCGAGTGCACGCGCTGATGACGAAGCTCAACGACGAAAAAGTCAACGGCGTGATGGAGCTCACGCCGGGTATCCGGTCGCTGCAGATCCACACGGACCAGGCGGTTCTCAAGGCCTCGACGCTGGCAGGCCTCCTGCAAGAGGTGGAATCAGAGATCCCGGCAACGAACCAGCTGGTGGTGCCCTCGCGCACAGTCAGGCTGCCGCTGTCGTGGGACGACCCGGCCACGCATCTCGCCATTGAGCGTTATATGAACGGTGTGCGCAACGACGCCCCGTGGACACCGTCGAACATCGAATTCATCAGGCGTATCAACGGCCTCGACTCTGTCGACGACGTGTACAGAACAGTGTTCGATGCGTCGTACCTGGTGCTCGGGCTCGGCGACGTGTACCTCGGCGCCCCTGTGGCAACGCCGCTTGACCCACGGCACCGACTCGTGACCACGAAATACAACCCGGCGCGCACCTGGACGGCCGAAAACTCCGTGGGCATCGGAGGCGCGTACCTGTGCATTTACGGTATGGAAGGTCCTGGTGGCTACCAGTTCGTCGGCCGGACCGTTCAGGTCTGGAACCGGTTCAGGCGGGGTGGCTTGTTCGCCGAGAACCCGTGGGCGCTGCGCTTCTTCGACCGGATCAACTGGTACCCGGTGTCAGCGGATGAACTGCTCGAACTGCGCGCCGAAACCGACGCTGGCCGCGGAAACTTCGAAACGCACGAGGGCACCTTCGCGATCGCCGACTACCAGAGCTTTCTCGATGAGAACGCCGCTTCTATCACCGATTTTCGATCCACCCAAACACGCGCGTTCACCGAGGAGAAAGAGCGCTGGCACGCCTCGGGTGAGTTCGACGTGCGCCCCGATACCAAAGAGCCCGTGCCGGCGGATGCTGTGGTCGTGCCCGATGGCGCCACCGGTGTTTCAGCACCGTTCACTTCGACGGTTTGGCAGGTCTCCGTTTCACCGGGCCAACGCGTCAGCGCCGGCGAAAAGGTCATGTCGCTTGAGGCAATGAAGATGGAATCGACCGTGGTAAGCCCCACCGACGGCACCGTTTTGGAAATCTACATCGAGCGCGGCGACCAGGTCGCTCCCGGCCAGGTTCTGCTGTCCATTGGAGCGAATTCATGACAATTTCAGCGGTTTCTCGGGTGCAGCTCGCTTATGAGCGCATCCGGCAGCTTGACCGGCCCGAGATCTGGATCACGCTCCGCGACGAGAGCGACGCCCTACTCGAGGCAGCGCTGATCGATAAGCGACAGTTGGTAGGTGAGGTATTGCCGCTGGCCGGTCTCGCGGCGGCAGTCAAAGACAACATCGACGTCGCCGGGCTGCCAACCACCGCCGCGGCACCGAGCTTTCGCTTCGAGCCGGATTCCGATGCCACCGCCGTGGCCCGGCTCCGAGCCGCAGGGGCCGTCATCATCGGCAAGACGAATCTCGACCAGTTCGCCACCGGGCTCGTCGGAACGCGCAGCCCTTACGGCGCTGTGAGAAACGCGTGGAACACTGCCCGGATCTCAGGGGGTTCCAGCTCAGGCTCGGCCGTCGCTGTGGCGCTCGGGATCGTCGATGTCTCACTGGGCACAGACACCGCCGGCTCCGGCCGGGTCCCGGCCGCGCTCAACGGAATCGTCGGCGTCAAACTGACCCGCGGGCGTATTCCCACGACGGGTGTCGTGCCAGCCTGCCGCACACTTGACTGCGTCACAGTGTTCGCCCGCGACCTCGATCTCGCTACCCGTACCGCGGAGATGCTCGCCGGCGCCGATGGAATCGACCCATTGGCCAGGACCGCTGCGGAGCTCGCGGCGGTCAGCCTCGAAGAAGTGACGATACCTCCCCGGCCAAGGGTTGCCGTGCCGCTGCCCGCACAACTCAATGGTCTGGCGGAGGGTTGGGCTACGGCCTTCGACGCGGCAGTCTTTCAGCTGAGCGAGACGGGGGTCGAAATCGTCGCAGTTGACATCGAACCGCTGCTCGAAGCCGCACGACTCCTGTACGAAGGAGCCTTCGTAGCCGAGCGGTTCGCCGCTGTCGGCCAGCACATCGATTCACATCGCGACTTGATCGGAACTGACCTCGACCCGACGGTCTCGAGCATTGTGCTCGGCGGGGCGACGAAGCTCGCGTGGGAGTACTACGCAGACCGCGAGCAGCTCGATCTGCTGCGGCTCGCCTCTGAAAAGGTGTTGGCCGGATGTTCAGCTCTGCTCACTCCGACCACCACGTGGCATCCGACGTTCGATGAGCTCGCGGCCGACCCCATCGGGGGTAACAGCCGTCTGGGGCGCTTCACTAATTTCGCCAACCTGCTCGATATGACCTCACTCGCCGTGCCCGCCGGTGTCGTCGATAACCTTCCTTTCGGCGTGATGTTCACGGCACCAGCATTCCACGACCTCGCCGTGCACCAGCTCGCCGGGCGATTGATCTCCAGACGCATCGAACTGCTGGTCGTAGGTGCGCATCTGAGCGGCCAACCGCTGAACCACCAGCTGATCGCTGAGGGCGCATCGTTCGTTCGTGACGTGAAGACCGGAGCCGATTACGCGCTCTACGCGCTCGACACCGTTCCTCCGAAACCCGGACTGCTGCGCATCGGCGACGGCGGAGACTCCATACGCGGCGAGGTTTGGTCACTGCCCGCGGCAGGATTCGGCCGATTCGTCGCAGGATTGCCGAATCCGATGACAATTGGACCCGTTGCGCTCGTCGACGGAACAAGCGTCAGCGGATTTCTCTGCGAACCGATCGCCATTCAGGGCGCCGAAGACATCAGTTCCTACGGCGGCTGGCTCGCGTGGCGGCAGGCCGTTGAAGCTGACACCCAACTCCCGGTAAAGGTGTGAATCACTAAGCGGCAGGCGTGGAAGACTTAGATCCATGAGCGCAGCCGAACCCCGCGCCTCGGCACGCGCCGGACGCCCTCGCGCGAATAGCACCGACCAAGTCTCGTCGCTCACGGGTCGTGAGCAGATCTTGGATGCGGCAGCAGCGCTCTTCGCCGAACTAGGCTTCTCGGGCACATCCACGCGCGCTATAGCCGATCGGGTCGGGATTCGCCAGCAATCTCTCTACTACCATTTCGCCGGCAAAGACGACATTCTCGCCGAGTTGCTCAGCGATTCCGTGCACCCGAGCATCAACTTCATCGACCTCATCAAGGCGCGCGTACCAGCCCATGTGAGCGCGGCCGGCGCATTGTTTGCTTTAGCATGCGTCGACATTCAAACGTTGCGCCGTGCCCGGCGCAACATCGGCACCCTCTACCTGCTACCCGAGGTGCAGGAGCCACGTTTCGAAGCTTTCCGCGCCGAACGCACATCTTTGCGTGAAGCATACGGGCAACTCGGCACCGCAGCCGCGTCACCCGAAATAAGGCCGCTCCTTGACCCAGCAACCATCGGTACGATCTTGATGCAGATTGTCGAGGTGGTCATTCAATTACGGCGGAACGGCGAGCGCACCATCGGCGACGACGACCTCACGATCGCGACGACATGCCTCCGCGCGGTAAGTCTCACCACGCCCGAGATTGAACGAGCGCAAGAGGAAGGCCGAAATCTCCTGCAATCAAGCTTCGCCGATACGCGCCCCAGTCTGCTCAGCCGCCCCAGTGAAAACTAGGGCACGATCAGTGAAACTATCGCGCGTCTAACTGATTGAGCCACCCAAGTCGGGGGTTGGGCAACGAATAGCTCGTTCGGAGAGCAGGCGCGGAGGAAACCGTCAAAAAATCGGTGCAGGATGGAGCACCGTTTCCTGGCTACGTCAACCCAACTTGGACCCAGCTGGGCGCGGCGGTTTCTAACTGTCGTTGCAACACCTGAGTAGTTTCAGGAGTTATGTTGTCGTCTACGCGCGTCGTTCAGAAAATGGTTGGCCAAGCAGGGAAGAGCGCGGAGCGGGCCCGGTATAGGGGTCTTGGTAGTAATGGAACAGGATTGAGCGCTAAGCCGATCACGTCAGTCTGAGCCTGACCCGGTGGTCGGTTAGTTCTCTCTCGGATCGGTCACGTCCCGCTGTGTGGTGGAGTTTCTCGACACCGTGCGGGTCAGTTGTTTGATTATGCGGCGATGAGTTCTGGGAGCGCAACTTCTTGTTCTAGCGTGTCGGATTCCGCGATATCCATCGAGAGGAGCGCGGCCATCGACGCTTCGGAGAGGTAGCGGCGGTCGCCGGCTTCCCACTCGTCGTGTTGCTCGACGAGGACAGCGCCGGCGAGGCGGAGCAGGGCTGCGGGGTTCGGGAACACACCGACGACGTCGGTACGGCGTTTGATCTCTTTGTTCACTCGTTCCATCGGGTTCGTTGACCAGATCTGTCGCCAGTGCTTCGGCGGGAACCCGGCGAACGCGAGGAGGTCTGGGCGTGCGTCGTGGAGCATGCTGGCGACTTTCGGATGCGACTTTGTCAGCATCGTGGCGACCTCGTCGAACTGGGCGTTGACGTGCTCTTTGTCGGGTTGCGCGAACGCGGTGTTAACGCCAACTCAATATGGGGCCACGGTTGCCAACTGAAAACAGGGCCACGTGGTTTGTTTAGTCTGTCGTACTTGTGATTGTTTTGTGGCCGCGGAGCCGGTAGCTTGTGCCTTTGAGGCTGAGTACGTCGGCGTGGTGCACGACGCGGTCGATCATCGCTGACGCGATGGTCGGGTCGCCGAATACTTCACCCCAGCGCCCGAATGGCAGGTTCGAGGTGAGGATCAGTGACGCGTGTTCGTACCGTGATGACACGAGTTGGAAGAACAGGTTCGCGGCGTCTTGATCGAACGGGACGTAGCCGACCTCGTCGATGACGAGCAGGCTGTATCTGCGAAGCCGGGTGAGTTCGGCGGCGAGCTTGCCGCGGGAGTGCGCCTCCTGCAGCCGGGTGACCCAGCCGTTCGCGGTATCGAAAAGCACTCGGTGGCCGGTCTTCGCAGCTTTGATGCCGAGCCCGATCGCAATGTGCGTCTTCCCAGTGCCAGGGGGTCCGAGGAGGATGACGTTCTTCGCTTCCTGAAGGTAAGTGCTCGTGCCCAAGTGTGCGATGAGGGTGCGGTCGGCGCCAGGCTGGTGGTCGTAGTTGAACTCTTCCAACGTCTTGAAACCGGGAAACCGGGCAGCCTTGATCCGAAGCGTCGCCCCTGATGCTTCCCGCTCGGAAACCTCGCGCGACAGCACGGCGGCGAGGTACTCCTCGTGTGACCACCCGTCCGCGCGGGCTTGCTCGCCGAGCCGGCGGAAACCCTCACCGACCCGAGGCGCTTTCAATGCACGGGCGTAGTACTCCAACTGGGATTCGAGCTCGGACATCAGGCCACCTGTCCGGTGCCGAAGAGGTCGTCGTAGGAAGCAAGATCGCGGGTTTCGACAGCTTCCAACGGCCGGTAGCCGCGGACTTGTTTGAACGCCTGCCGCAGCACTGCCGCCTCGGCAACATGGGCCGGATCGGTGACGATCAGCTGGCGGGCCCACTCCCGCTGATGCACCGCGATGACAGTGCCGTCATGGGTGACAGTGACCTGGTGCAGGTCAGCAGTAACATCAACGATCCGACCGATCATGCCCGGACTGACCGAGTAATCGTTCGTGAAAACCCGCACGTAGTAATCCCGAGGCAGCCTGACCGTGTTCCGGAACAGCACCTCCGGTGGCACCGGCGACAAGGCCCGCATCGCGGCCCGATCACGGCCGACAAGCTCGGCGGGTTTCCCGCGCCGTGAGCGCGAGTAGCGGGCATTCGCGACGGGCAACCAGTCAACGAGCTGGTTGTTGAAATCCGCTGGCGATGCGAAGCTGCGGCCGGGCATGAACCTCGAGCGGAAGAACTGATTCATCCGCTCGACCATGCCCTTGGACTCCGGATCCCGCGGTGGCAGCAGCACGATCTTCGTCCCCAACGTGCCAGCGAACGCGGCAGCGGGCTCGGTGAGCTTACGCCGGCCGATACCGGTCTCGTTATCCCAGACCAGCCGCTCCGGCACCGCGCCGGCCTGCTGCAACAGCTGCCACATCCCGCCGAGGAGGTCGGGGGTTGTCCGGGAGGGCAGCATCAACGCTTGGATGTTCCCCGAGAACGTCGACGTCATCACCAACACCGGCGGCATGCCGTGCTGATCATGACCCAGCGGGATCGCCTGGTGCGGGAACCACAGATCGCATTGCACCTGCACACCGGGCTGGTGATCGATCCGGTCAGCGGGATCCGGCGGCAGATATTCAGGCCGGATCGCTGCGACCCTCAACCGGAACAACGACGACGAACCCGACCACCCCACCCGCTCCGCCAGGGCTGGCGACGGCATCCGCGGCGAGTCGGTCAGCAGCTTCCGAACCGCCGGTGCGACCTCATCGAAACTCGACCCCGTCAACGCCCGCTCATACCGCGGCACCCGGTCAGCCTGCAACGCCCGATCGATCGTCCCTCGCGAAACGCCAAGCCGTTTCGCGAGTTCTCTTTTCGAGTGCCCGCCCGACGCATACAACCGACGAATTTCTGCCCAGTCATCCAAAGTGATCACCTTCCATAGTGGTTGGTGGCCCTGTTTTCAGTTGGCAGTACTGGCCCTGTTTTCAGTCGGCGTTAACAACGCGGTCCGGATGATCGACGCGACCATTTCCTGCGACGCACGCGGCACAACAGCGAGCACGTTGCGCATGAAATGCACCCGGCAGCGTTGCCACGACGCGCCTTGGAAAACGACACCGATAGCTTTCTTCAATCCGGAGTGCGCGTCAGAGATGACCAGGCGCACCCCGCCGAGCCCGCGGGCCTTCAACGTGCGCAGGAACTCGGTCCAGAACGCCTCGTTTTCGCTGTCACCGACGTCGAAGCCGAGGACCTCGCGGCGCCCGTCAGCGGCGACACCGAACGCGACAACGACAGCCTGGGACACGACCCTGTGATTGACGCGGGCTTTGCAGTACGTGGCATCCAGGAACACGTACGGGTACGCCAACGCTGATAGGTCGCGGTTCCGGAATTGGCCGATCTCTTGATCAAGATCAGCACAAATACGGGAGACTTCGGACTTCGATATGCCGGTGTCAGCGCCGAGCGCTTTGACGAGGTCATCGACCTTCCTGGTCGATACGCCGTGCAGGTACGCCTCCATCACGACCGCGTACAACGCCTGGTCCACCCGCCGCCGACGCTCGAGCAGCGCGGGGAAAAACGAGCCCTGCCGCAACTTCGGAATCGACAGGTTCAGATCCCCAGCGGTCGTCGTCAGGGTTCGCGGGCGTGACCCGTTTCGCTGAGCTGTGCGGGCATCAGAACGCTCGAACGGTGCGGCACCGATGAACGCGGTCGCTTCCGCGTCGATCAGTTGCTGGTAGAGCGTCTCAGTCGCGACCCGGATCCGGTCGGGCACGTCGGTGAGTTTGAGTTGAGCGAGGAGTTCGAGCAGGGCAGACTGGTCCAGAGCCATCGTGTGTTTGTGTCTTTCTGTGAGTAGCTTTGATCGGTTCTCACTGACCATCACACGATGGCTCATCACGTCGACGAAGCGACACTCAAGCCCGAGAAACTACACCACACTCAGGGACGCAACCCTCGGATCCGTAGATTCGCTTCGCAGTGGCCGAAGTTCCATGGGGGTGGGTGCGGTGAAGGCATAGCGACCGAGCATGTTGATGTGGGCGTCCCCGAGTGGGGACAGTCGGGCGACATCCAATTCGGAGTTCTCTTGTCCTGCCACGCGGAGTGTGGTGATTGCAGTGTCGGTGTAGCGGATGTTCCAGAGCACGACGGCGTTTAGGACGAGCTGGAACGAAGCCACCTCTGAGTTCAGGTCTTTCGCACAACTATTCCGGCATCGGTATAGTTGTGCATATGCCCGAAGAGAGCGTTGCTGATTTCGCGGGGCGGGAGGGGATCTCGCCTCGCCGCGTGCGTGCGCTCATTCATGATGGCCGGCTTCCTGCCCGCCAGGTCGGAGGGCAGTGGCTCGTTGATCAGGCATCTGAGTACCGGCCAGCTTCGAGTCGACCCCTCAGCGCGCACATGAGAACCTTTCTGGTCGGTGCCCTCTCCGGCCAGGAACTCATTGACGCATCTGCAAGCGATCGTTCTCGCCTGCGCGGGTACTACAAACAACTGCGTGAGTCCGATCATCCAGATCGCCTTCTTGCCGGGTGGGTGCCACAGCGCCCCGTGCTCAAGCTTGCTGTTGCCCCGAGTGACTTGGATGACCTCGGCCAGGATGCCCGGATCGTGAAGTCCGGGTTCAGTGACCCGCGTGCTCAGATCGCTGCGGCTGGGCAGCTTGAGGTTCGAGTGGCCGCGGCAAACCTGGCGTCCCTGCGCCGCGATTATCTGTTGCGTCCTTCCGACCGGCCCAACGTGTTCGTGCATCTCACTGACGAGCGGTCGCCCTCGCCTTTGCCTCTGGGTCTGCTCTTGGTCGATTTGGCGAATCACGACGGTGTGCGGGAGAGGTCGCGTGTGGCCGAGTTGCTTCGAGATACCTCGGTCTGATGATCGTCGCGCCTGCAACGACTCCGGCACAGGCCGAGGCTTGGCATGCTCTGTTCCGTGTGTACGAGTACCACCCGGTCGGCTGGGCGGTAGTCGGCGGACAGATGGTGCATTCGCTCTGTTGGGAACGAGGAGCGAACCCGCCGCGGCCGACACAGGATGCTGACACCGTTCTGGATGTGCGAGCGAAGCCCACCATGCTCTTCGACTTCACGAGCACCCTGCAAGCTCTCGGGTTCGAATCTGCCGGTGAAGCACCCTCTGTCACTGAGGGTGCGAAAGGGGTGCAGCACCGGTTGGTGAAGGGTGACGCGCAGATCGACGTATTGATTCCGAGGTTCTTGGGAGAACGGGCCGACAACCGTCTTGGTGTGACCGGCGCCCGCACGATAGCCGCGCCAGGTGGTCAGGGGGCACTGGACCGAGCCCAACCAGTGGATTTTGAGATCAATGGCGTTATGGGGACTGTTCTGCGGCCAACGCTTCAGGGAGCGATCGTTGCCAAGGCATCGGGGCTGCTTATCGGTGAAGGCGCAAAGGGCGACCGTCACCTGAATGACCTGGCTATTCTGGCTTCACTGGTCACCCGTCGAGACGCTGTGAGCGTTGGGCTGCCGAGAACAGAACGGATCCGCGTGAGGAGGGCGCTAAGCGCCATCCTCGAGCGACCGGCGCTCCATCTTGGAGTTGGTGTCGACGCAGCCACTGTCGAAGCCGTTCGCGAGCAGTTCTCTGTCCAGTGACGACCGGTTCGCCGGGCCGCGTGGTCCCAACAAGAACCCAACATCTCGCTGTCTTTCGCCGTAATCGAACCTCGCCGAAGAAGGTCGAGATCCGCGAGATTGCGGTGCTGCGACACCGACCGGCGACATCCTCAAAGTAGCGCCGTCGTATACCGCCCTCGGCGCGCAGTCATACGCCCGCATGCCCGACGTCTATCCCGACTTCCCTTACGGCTGGGTAAGTTGGGATGACTGGACCAACAAGGTGAACACCATGGTTCAGGCCCGCCTCGACGCCACAACGACGACAGGGGTCGACGGCTGGGAGCTATGGAACGAACCGGATTGGACGTGGGACACGACTAAGGCGGGATCCTATCTCGACGGGTGGACCCGGACATTCCGACTCGTCCGGTTGAAGGATGCTTCGACGCCCATCGTTGGTCCCAGCTACAGCCGTTACGACCACCAGTGGTTGCTCGATTTCCTCACCCGAGCCAAGGCCGATGGCACCCTACCCGACGTCATCTCATGGCACGAACTCGACGACGGTGTCTGGAACAGCATCGACGAACACGTCGCCGACTACCGCGCGATCGAGACATCCCTCGGTATCTCCCCACGGCCGATCTCGATAAACGAATATGGCTCGCCGTCGCAGGTCGACACTCCCAGCGTAGCTGCGCACTTCATTGCGCAGTTCGAGCGCACTGGCGTCCGTGATGCTGAACGCGCTTACTGGTACGAGTCTGGAACGGTCGGAGGCCTGGTATGGAACAATCAGCCCGCCGGATCGTACTGGCTATACAAGTGGTACGGCGAGATGGCGGGGAACATGCTTGCGGTGACGCCATCGGGCGACCTCGACGGTTTCGCCTCATACGACTCAACTCGCAAGATTGTGAACGTCGCCTTCGGCGGCACGTACGGTGATAACGCAGTGCAGGTCAGGGGGTTGTCAGGCTTCGGCGCCCAAGCACAGGTGACGTTGAACTACACCCCTCCGTCAGATAGGAAGACGGCGGTCGCAGCCCCAACAACCCTTTCGAAAACTACCTACACCATTGTCAACGGGGCGATCACCGTGCCAATCCTCAATCAGGACTATCTCGGGGCTTATCAGCTGGTCGTAACTCCCAACACGGGACCGACGACTGCGTACCAGCAGGTCTACGAGGCCGAAAACGCAACCGTTGTGAATGCGGCACGCCTGAACTCGACCTCCGCGTCCAACGGAGGCTATGTTGGGCGAATCGACGGTTCATCGAATGCGCGAGACGATAGTTTCGTCGACTTCCTTGTCGACGTGCCCACGGCCGGCGCCTACTCGATGGCCATTCGCTATGCGAACGGAACCGGAGCAATCTCGACCCAAGGTTTCGCCTATAACGGGGGCGCTTGGTCGACCGTGAGCTACCCACCCACAACTGGTTGGGGGCAGTTTACGAATTCGGTCAGCACGACACTCACGCTCAGATCCGGGTTCAACACAATCCGACTCGCGAAAGGATCACCGTTCCTCGGCGCTACCAGCGGATACGCCGAACTCGACTCGATCACGCTGACAAAACAGTAAACAATTCAACACAGAGTAAATCAGCCGGGGGTGGTGGTGGCTCGCACGCCACCAGCCCCGGCTCCTGTCCTCAGCCTGAACGGGTGGTCGGTATCGATGTAGCCGCTCCCGCGACCCGAGGGTCTGCGTCGCGACTGGCACGAGGGTTTCGCACCAGCTGATCCCCGTCGCAGGCTCTCATGATGGCCACTATTCTGCCGCACTATTACAAACCTAATCCTGCTGACCCCGAACCCCATGCCTCAAGAGCAGCGCCTACTTCAGGCCGCCGTTCGTGCCTGATGGCCGCACGATAGGCGTTCTCCAATATCGCGTGGATCTCCACACGCTGCTTCGCCTCGGCGGAATGCACAGCCGCCTCGACCATCGCCAAGCTCAGGATGTTCGAGCGCACGTCACCCGAGGGCGTTTGGCCAGTGCGCAGCGCCGCAATGAACTCATCGAGCGCACCGGCGATCTCAATCGGCTTGTCGCCAGCGGCAGAATGGGCCTCGTTTATCAGGGAAGACGAACTCGGCTCCGCATATCCTTCGAGGTACTCGACCTCGATCTTTTCGTCGCCGTCCCACGTCGCCGTTCCGCCTGCGCCGTTCACCCGCCACTGCCCGTTCCACGAGGTTTCGAGGCCGGCACTCACCCAGCTGCCGGTGTAGTGGTAGCGCAGCCCGCCGTCGAATTCGAAGAGAGCCGTCGCCGCCGCGTCGCCCCGGTACCAGCTCCAGCTCGGGTTCGATTCTTGGCAGTATACCGAAACGGGGTTTGTGCCGAAGAGGTAGCGCGCGGCGTCGAAGGCGTGGATGGCCATGTCAACCAAGAGCGGGCTGGGCATCTCTTCGCGAAAACCGCCGAAGCGAGCACTGCGAAAGAATTCGGTCCGAGCGATCTCCACCGAACCGAGCGATCCGATGGCGCGCTTATATCGCGCGATAGAGGGGTAGTACCGGCGAGACTGGCTGGTCATCAGAAGCTGCCCTGTCACCTCGGCCGCTGCCGCAAGCGAGAGCGCCTCAGCGACGGTCGGCGCGATGGGTTTCTCGCAGAGCACGGGCAGCCCGGCGAACAGCGCCTGGGTATTGACCGCATGGTGGGCCGCAGGGATGGTGACGTTCACTATCGCGTTGGCACCGCGCTCCCGCGCAACCTCGACCAGGTTCGTACCGATCGTGACGGAGCTGAGGCCGAGCTCACCGGCAACCGCGCGAGCCAGTTCGACGTTGAGATCAACGAGCCCGACCAATTCGACCTCCGGCGAGGCGGTGAGTGTGGCGATCCAATTTCGACCCATCTCGCCTGCACCTACCAAAACGACCCGCACGGGGGCAGCATGGTCGGCAACGGTGCGAAAGGCGCTCATGCGGTTGGCCCGGAGGTGGTCGCCGCTTCGGCAGCAGCATCCGACTTGGCATCGAGCGCAGCGCCGACAGCCTCTGCACTGATCGGGCCGTCGTACCCGTGCCCGGTGAAGAAGTCGTCTGTGTCGTACCGCAACAGAACGGGAATCTCCCGTCGAGTAGTGGCGCTGGCCGCCCATTCGACAGAGTTGGCGATCACTCGGCGAATGTCGGGGTGGTGGTACACCGGGAAGTCCTGGTCTCCGGGGCTGAAGTAGAAGATTTTGCCGTTGCCTCGGGTGAAGGTCATTCCGCTGCGAAACACCTCCCCCCCGCTGAATGAGCTGATGAAGATGAGTTCGTCTGGCGTCGGTACGTCGAACTGTTCTCCGTACATTTCCTGCTCGGGGATTTCGATGGGGTGCGGCACTCCTTGGGCGATGGGGTGGGACGGGTTGACCGTCCAAACCAACTCCCTGTCGTGTTCGCTCCGCCATCGGAGCGTGCACGTGGTGCCCATGAGAGTGGTGAAGATCTTCGACCAGTGGCCGGAGTGCAGCACGATGAGGCCCATGCCCGAGAGCACGTGCCGCTGTACTCGCAGCACTACCTCATCTGACACCTCGTCGTGCGCGGCGTGCCCCCACCAGGTGAGCACATCGGTCGTCGCCAGCACCTCCTCGCTGAGCCCGTGCTCGGGGTCGTCGAGCAGAGCTGTGGTCACACTCACTCGGTCGCCAAGCAGCGCGTCGATGCCGTTCTTTATTGTGTTGTGCATGCCGTCTGGGTAGAGTGCGGCGACGTGCGGTTCGATCTGTTCGTGCCGGTTTTCGCCCCAGACGACCACGTTGAGGGTTCGGCCGGCAGCTTTCGTGGTGTACACGCGAGTGTTCCTTTCGTGCGAGTGATGAAGTGGGGGTTTAGGGATGCTCGGGGCCAGTCGGTCATGCGGCTGATGTCTCTCAGGCACAGTCATTTCACCGCACCGCCGAGCGCGCCAGCGGCGATGTAGCGTTGGGCGAACAGCAGCAGAATGAACGCCGGCACAGACGACAGAACCGCGGTCGCCATCACGGGAGACCAGCTTTGTACGTTCGCGCTGAGGTACGAATAGATTCCGAGGGTGACCGGCTTCACAGCATCCGAGGTGGTGAGTGTCAACGCGAAGACGAAGTCGCTCCAGGTGAAGAGAAATGCGAACAGGCCGGCCGTGATGATCGAGTTGCGGCTGATCGGAATCACGATCGACCAGAACGCCCTCAGATGCCCCGCCCCGTCGACACGAGCTGCTTCGACCAGAGACGGCGGAATGGTGACCATGAATGACCGCATGATGAGAATCGCGAACGGTATCGAACTCGTCGCATCGGCCAGCACCAGGCCCGGAATGCTGTTGAGCAGCCCCATCGAATTGAACGCCGTGTAGAGCGCATTTGCAATGACAATTCCGGGAATCATCTGCGAGATGAGCAGTGCGACCAGCACAAGGTTCATCCACCGCAGCCGGAACTTCGCCAGGGCGTAGGCTGCCGGAGTGGCGACTGCGAGGGTGAAGGCCACCGTGAAGAGCGACACAACCAGGCTCGTGCCCAGGTTCGCGCCCTGTTCGTTGAAAGCCTGGACATAGCCGGCGAACGAGGGGTTCAGCGGTAGCAGAGAGCTGTTGACCGAACTGCCTCCTTTTTGCAGCGAGGTGTTGATCATCCAGTAGACCGGAAAGAGCATGATGGCGAGGAAGAGAACGCCGAGAAGAGTGCCGCCGAGACCGCGCGTGTTGGAGTGCATTGTTCCGCCCCGCCTTACTCGTCGACCGCGCGGCGGTTGCTGCGCAGGTAGATGAAGCTGAAGACCAGCGAGATGACGATGAGAATATTGCTCACCGCTGCACCAGGCCCGAAGGCGAATTCGACGAACGAACGGTGGTACGAGTCGGTCGCGAGCGTCTGTGTGGAATTGGCTGGCCCGCCGCCGGTGAGACCCAAAATTATGTCGAGCACTTTGAGCGTATAGACCACACCTAGCACCAGTACCACTGACACAACGGGCCGAAGGTTCGGCCAGGTGATGTTCCAAAACGTCTGAGCCCTGGTCGCGCCGTCGAGCGCTGCCGCCTCGTACAGTTCGGGCGGTATCTCTTGCAACCCGCTGTAGAGAATGGTGACATTGAACGGAATTCCGAGCCAGACGTTGACGAGAATGACGGCGACCAGCGCCACATTCGGGTCGACCAGCCACGGCACCGAACCCAGGTGCAGTGCCTTGAGAAGCTCGTTGATCACGCCGCTGTCTTGGTCCAGCATCCACTTCCACACCGCGCTCGACGCGATGAGAGGCAGCAGCCACGGCACGAGCAGCAGCGCTCGCAAGAAGCTGTTCAGCGGAAAGCGGCGTTGGAAGAACAGCGCGAGAGCTAGGCCGATCGCAAATTGACCGATGATCGAGCCGACGGTGAACAGCGCTGTGTTGATGATCGTGGTGGGGAACAGGCTGCTGGCGATGACGGTGACGTAGTTGGCGACACCCACAAAGGGAGCTTCACCGGTGTAGAAGGTCTTCGTCGTGTAGTCCTGCAGGCTCATCACGATGTTCTTCGCAACGGGATAGCCGAAGAAGAAAGCAATGTACAGGATGGCCGGGGCGACAAAGGCCCATTGGATGAGCACCTCATGGCGACGGTGGTTCGTCGCCCGGATGGGCCTGGGCGTGGGCGTGGGCAGCGCGCCTCGATTGCGGCGAGGCATGGCAGCAGGTTCTGTGCCGGCTTCCGCAGCGGTGGTTGTCATGGCGATTCCTTTTCGTTTCAATCGAGGCGCGCGCGACGCATCAGTGCAACCTGTTACTGGTTCTGGGCTTGGGCCAGGGCGTCGGTGGGTGTCGCCTTGCCGGTCAGTGCAAGCTGCTCGGCCGTGTAGATGCGTGTGGCGGCGGCAGGCCAGTCGGCGCCGAGTTCACCAGTGCGGGCTCTGGCCGTAGCGACCGTGGTTGCGAACGAGGCGAGCAAGGGGTTTTCGGCCACCGCCTTCGTCGCAACGGTGAGGGTGGAGGGAATCAGTCCGGCACTCTTGGCGATGGTGGCCTGATTCTCATCGCTGTTGATGCAGGCCACGATCTTGCCCGCCGTCGCCATGGTGTCTTTGTTGCCCGTGTTCGGAACATTGAAGGTCTCACCTCCGAGAGGCGCGACCGGCTTGTCTGTGGCCAACTTGCCGGGGATAGGCACCGAAGCCCAGTGCAGGTTGGTGAACTTCGCCAGCGCCGGGAACTGCCACGGGCCGTTGACCATCATTGCGGTCTTGCCAGCGGTGAACTGGTCGAGCACATCGTTCTGCGACCAGTTGACAACACTCTTCGAAGCTGAACCATTGTCGACCATATCGACGAGCAGCTGCAGGGCCTGGGCCGTCTGCGGGGTGGCAATGTCCTTCTCGTCGCCGCCGTTGGTCCACATGAACGGCAAGAACTGCCAGGTGCCCTCGAAGGTGTTGATGCCAGAGAAAGCGAATCCATATTGGTCTCCTGAGGTCAGCTTGGTGGCGTCGGCCTTCAGCTCATCCCAGGTCGTCGGCGGCGTCAGGCCCGCAGCCGTGAAGAGATCGGTGTTGTAGAACAGGGCGATCGAGTTCACGCCGGGGGCCAACCCATATAGTTTTCCGTTGTAGGTTCCGGCGCTCACCACGCCCGGCGCGAAACCCTCACCCGTGATGCCGTAGTCTGCCAGGGGCGACAGTGCGCCTGAGGCGGCGATCTGCTGAACTTCGGGGTTGTCGAGCATCAGAACGTCGGGGAGCGTTTTCGATGATGACTGCTGCAGAACCTTCGCAATGAGCCCTGCTGCAGGAACATGGGTCGACGTGACAGTGACGCCGTTTTGCGCGCCGCAGGCCTGATAGATGCCATCCATCACGGACGACTGCGGTGCCGAGTAGTAGTCTTCGACGGTCAGCGATGTCGACGACGAGCCCGCCGAAGACGAACACCCTACGAGGGCCACGCCTACTACCACGGTTGTGATCGCCGCGACGGCGATGCGAGATTTCCACATGCGAAATAGCTCCTTTGCTGTTGGTCATGCTGAGTTCAGTTCGCGCCCTGGTCGGTCTGTCAGCATCACGGCCGGTCGTTGTTTCGTATCGACTTCATGAATAGATCAAAGCGCTTAACCCACCATTCAAAAAATCTGACCTTGAACTGACGAGTGCGGCATTTCCGGGGTGCGATAGTCATCCTGAAGCCCCGCCGGGTTCTTGTCAAGAAAAATCTAAGCGGTTAACTAGATTTACTGTGATAATCATTTTCAGCCGACGAATTCCGCTGGTAGAGAGCGAGGAGCATGCCCATGGCAACGATGCAGGATGTCGCTGACCGCGCCGGGGTCTCGATCGCGACGGTATCGTTCGTGGTGAACGAGACGAAGAAAGTCTCGATGAAGACCCGTGAACGGGTGACTGCGGCGATGGCTGAACTCGGCTACCACCGCAACGTAGTAGCTCGCGCCCTGGCGAGCCAACAGACCCACATCGTCGCATTGCTCTACCCCGCCCTCGACCACCGCAACGGCCCTGCGACCACCGCTTTCGTGACCCAGGCCGCGCTCTCGGCCAGGGCGCGCGGCTACGACCTCGTGCTCTGGCCGCTGAGCAGCGAGCCAGACCAGATGGCGCGCCTCATAGCCGGCGGACTCGTCGACGGGGTCGTGCTGATGGATGTTCGGCTACACGATGCGCGCGTCGACGCCCTCGTACATTCCCAGACGCCGTTCTCGCTCATCGGCCGTACCTCAGACGCCGGGCACCCGTTCGTTGATATTGATTTCGAAATCACCCTCGAAGCCGCCGTCGATCACCTCTGCACACTAGGGCACAAGCACATCGCTCTGGTGAGCGAACGGTTGCCCAGCGAACCCCTCAGCGACCTAGGCTACCTCGTGCGCAGCGAAGACGCTTACCGGGCATCGATGGAGGCGAGGGGACTGACGCCTTTTGTCATTGGCTGTGCCGGCACCACCCAGGCCGGTCGAGAGGGCGCGCGTCGCGTTTTTCATGACGCCCCGGCCACGACCGCCGTCATCGTCATCAACGAGAACGCCGCGTTCGGGTTGCTGAGCGGCGTTGTCGGCGAAGGCTATTCTGTGCCCCGCGACGTCTCGATGATCTCGCTCAGCACTTCGTTCGATGTCGGCGGGCTCACCGATCCCGTTCTGACCACGATGAAGGTACCCGCAACCGAACTCGCCGCGCTTGGTGTGGACTCCCTTATCGACCAGATCGAGGAGCATGCCACCGCGCCGCAGGCACTGATTCCGTGTGAACTCGTCATCGCCGAATCCACCGCCCAGGCCCACGATCGGAGCCAGATATCATGACGAATTCGTCGAAAACGCCGCTGAACGTCGCACTAGTCGGCCACGGTTTCATGGGCGCCGCCCACTCCCAGGGCTGGCGGGTCGCCCCTCGATTCTTCGACCTAGCCTATGAACCCCGCATGGAGGTGGTCGTGGGCCAGAACCCCGATCGGGTCGAAGTAGCTCGCGAGAAATTCGGCTGGCAGCGTGGCTCCACCGACTGGCGGAGCGTAATTGATGACCCGGCCATCGATGTCGTCGACATTTGCACGCCCGGCGGCTCGCACGCCGATATCGCCATCGCCGCCCTTGACGCCGGCAAACACGTGATCTGCGAGAAGCCGTTGGCCAACACGCTGGCCCAGGCAGAAGTCATGACCGAGGCAGCCGAACGGGCATCCACCCGTGGCGTGCGCTCCCTCGTCGGATTCAGCTATCGGCGCCTGCCGGCCGCGGTGCTCGCTCGGCAGTTCATCGAGCAGGGGCGTCTGGGCGAGATCAGGCAGATTCGAGCCGAATACCGACAAGACTGGCTCACAGACGAAAACGCGCCAATCACCTGGCGACTGGATCGTGCACTGGCGGGTTCTGGCCCACTCAGCGACCTCGGCGCGCACCTCGTCGACATGGTGCACTTTCTCACCCAATCGACTATCAACGCCGTCAGCGCCACGAGCACTACCTTCGTTCGCGAGCGCCCACTCCTTGCCGACCGACGCGGTCTCGGCGGCACCGCCTCAAACGAACGGGGTGAGGTGACCGTCGAAGACGCCGTGTGGTTCACGGCGAAACTTGGAACGACGGCCGTTGCGTCATTCGAAGCCACGCGGTTCGCCACTGGGCGAAAGAACGCTTTCCGAATCGAAGTCAGCGGTTCGAGAGGGGCTCTGTACTTCGACGTCGAAAACCTCAACGAGCTCCACTTCTACGACGGCACCGTTGCTCCGGCAGAGCAGGGTTTCACGCGCATCCTTGTCACCGAGCCCGGTCACCCCTTCGTGTCGGCCTGGTGGCCGGCAGGACACGTGCTCGGCTGGGAACACGCGTTCAGCCACCAGATCGCCGACTTCGTCTCAGCCATCAGCTCGGGCGAGAACCCCTCTCCCTCCTTCGCAGACGGCCTGCGGGTTCAGCGAGTACTCGCAGCAACTCAATCAAGCGCGCAGAACAACAGCGCGTGGGTTCGACTCGACAGCAGCGCGCCGGCGTGAAGATTGGTGATCAAAAAACGTATCCGGCCACTCACTTCTGCAATTCCTATGCTCGCCATTAAATTCGCACCTGAGATTTTCGAGGTGGTCGACCCGAATAACGAGACCCATTCGTGCGGATTCCGCCTGCGTAGACGAAAGAGATGGGTCGTGCAATCGGAGCGGCACGAACAAGCGGGTCTTCATCGGCGTCGGCGAACGACTCCCTATCTCGCTTCAGCTGAAAGTCTTCATCGTGAACTAACGTGGTCCAACCTCGCTTGGTCTGCAATCTAGGAAGTCCTCAATGTGCCCGGGTTCATCGGTTCTGCGCGCTGGATGACGCCGCTGAGAAAGAGTTCGACACTTTCGGCTCTACGTACCTGCCCCCCTCCGGGGGCTTCAGCAGAAGTAGACGACATCGAGGGTGTGCTCAGTCGAGTTGGAGCCGAGCGGCCAAGAACGTCACTGCCGTCTCCGCCTGAGGCCGTGGGTCGGTTCCCGCGAAGACATGATCGGCTCCGGGAACGGTCACCAAGGTGACATCCGCTCCCGCGGCAGCCAGGAGGTCGTTCAGTCGTATGCTCTGGCCGACAGGCACCAGCCTGTCGGCGTCGCCGTGTATGAGGAGAAAAGGTGGAGCGCCCGCTCCGACATGGCTCACCGGGGAGAGGATGCGTCGGGCTTCCTCCGGTGAGTAGGGCGAGTGCTCGATCAGCACGTCGACCGGTTCGGGGGGCAGCGGTACCCCTGAAGTGGTGAGCATCTGGCGTACGTGCTCAGGCAGGGCGCTGATCATCGGAGGGAGCGATTCGACATCGGTCACAGGGTAGAAGCAGACCGCCGCCGAGACCCGGCTCGAGCCCTCTGCGACTCCTACAGAGCCTTCCAGAATGGGGTCGTCGACGAGCGCTACGAGAGCGGCGAGGTGGCCACCGGCCGATTCGCCCCAGACCGCGATTCTGTCCGGGTCGATGCCGAGCTCGGTGGCGAACGCCCGAAGGTAGCGGATCGCCGCTTTGGCATCGTGGAGCTGGGCGGGGAACGCGGCCTCGCGGGAGTGCCGGTAGTCGATCGTCGCGATCGCCAAACCCGCATCGAGTGCGGACTGAATGATGAGGTTCGGCGGCCACTCCGGGGGTAGAAGATCGCGCACACCGAAGAGCCACGCTCCACCGTGCATCCACACGACTAGGGGAACCGGGCCCTCCGGTGTAGCGGGCAGGTGCACATCGAGATGGAGGTGCCGGTAGCCCTCGATTACCGCGTAGGTCAGGCCGGTGAACGATCGAGCGCGATCGGGAAGAACAGCTCGTTCCGCCGGAGTGAAGAAAGCGGGAATCGAGTTGGTCACGGGTGGGTGCGCGTCTGTCATGGAATCTCCAAGTCGGCTCTGGATGTGAACGGTGTGGTGGTGAGGCGGATGCCGCTTCCTGCGGTGAAGAGCGGGTGAAGGGAGTCGGATGCGACATCCGGCCTGCTATCAATGACGGCCTGCATCGTGCGAGGCAGGTCGAACGGCAGTACCCCTCTGGGTATCTCGACACCGCGCAAGGCGGCAAGCACCGATTCATCGGATGCTCCGTAGTCGACGACCAAGGCGGTGACGACGTCGGCGACTGGGGTCAGGACGGCAGGTCTGGCGAGGTGCACCACCAACACCACGGGCAGTCGTGCGCAAAGGTCGACGATGCTTTCGATCAGCGAATCTGGCAGATCGAGCGATCCCTGTTGCATGCCGTTCTCGAGAAAATAATGATCGCGCGGGTCGAAAGGAGACGCGATCCGCATGACGGCCACGTCGGCGTCGACCTCGGCAACCGAGTGCAGCCTCGCGGCGTCGCCGAATCCAACCAGGTGAGCGCGCGCCGCGGAAGGGAGCGGGAGGATGGGGACCCCGTCGACGTCTCCGACGATGAGCACGGTCATTGCTCTCGACTGGGTTCTACGCCCCAGATCGATCTGCTCGCGTGTGGCTATCGGGCCGTCGAGCGGCTCCGCGCCAGGGGCGTCCAACAGCCCGAGGTCGCGCTGCAGAGCGACGAGTCGCCGGGCGGATACGGCTATTCGGGCGGCGTCGACGCGGCCCGAATCGACGAGCCGATAGAGTCGTGCGGTGTCGCTCTCGCCGCCGAGCTGATCGATTCCGGCGTGCAAGAGCCTCTCGAGCCGCCGGTCCTCCTCAAGGTGCTCCACACCCCAGGCCCGCGCAGGGAAAGGCTTGCCGAAGACCTGCTGGTCGGAGATGAGCCCGAAGTCGCTGAGAACAACGCCCTCGAAGCCGAGTTCTTCACGGAGAAGTTCCGTGATGATGCGTCGGTTGAAGGCGAACCCGACTTCCTCTACCGGTCGGCCATCGAGCTCGAGCCCTACGGGCATCCCGTAGTAGGGCATGATCACGGCGCTCCCGGCATCGATGGCCGAGCGGAACGGGGCCAGGTGGTCGGCGAACCGCCCACCTGGGTAGATCTGTTCGCGGCCGTAAGGGAAGTGCGGGTCTTCGCCGTCGAGTTGTGGCCCACCGCCTGGAAAATGCTTGGTTGTGGCAGCGACCGCGCGCGCTCCCAGCCGGGTACCTTGAAGTCCTTCGATGTAGGCCGCCGCCAACTCGGACGAAAGGGTGTGGTCGACCGCGAAGCTCTGCGCCTGGCGCGCCCACCGGGGCTCGGTGGGCAGGTCGACCTGGGGGTGCAGGGCCAGACGCAGACCCATCGCGAGGTAGTCGGTGCGTACGATATCGGCGAACTCGCGCACGGCCGCCGCATCGCGGAGCGCCCCGAACCCGATGGGCTCCGGCCACTGTGACAGTCCCTGCGCGGAGTGCGTCGCGGCGTCGTTCTGCACGAAGCCGTGTCGTGGATCGCTGGAGAACACGGCGGGTAGTCGTGAGCCGACAGAGATGGCATACTCCTGCATCATCGTTGTGGCTTCGCGGATGTGGCGCGGAGTGGCGGGGCCGCCGATGCAGAAGAACCGGATACCGGACTCGCCGATGAGCTCCCGAGCGGATGGGCCGCCCCACGGTGGCCTCGTGTCGAGATCGAAGCCGTCTCCTACCAGGATCATCGGCTGGTACAGAAGCCCGATCTGCTGCTCGATGGAGAGGGCGGCGACGCGCTCGTCCACCGTCTGCGCGCCGGGAAATGTCGAACTCATCGAGCCTCACCCATTGCTGGCGCCTGTTCCGGTTCTCGCATCCTGCAGGGGAGCAGGCCGTGGGCGGTGAGCATTACGTCGAAGGCGCCAGTCATCGAGAACTGCGGTCGCATGAGCCACTGCAGCTGAAGGCCGTCCATCGTGGCGAGCACGAGGGCGGCCACATCTCGGTTCGAGGCTCCATCTGGCGCATGGAAGTTCTCCCGGTCGAGCCCTTCCGCGATGAAACCAGTGAGACGCAGGTATCGCTCCGTGAAGAAGTCATGAGCGGGATGATCGGGCGACACAGCTTCGGCGGCGAGCGTGGTGAACAACCGCATGAGCCCCGGGCGGGACGCGTTGTCGGCCACAATGGCCCGCAGGCTGCCTGCGGTGTCGTGCGACTCGAAGTAGCGTGCAGCTGCCGTGCGGCTGTGCTCATCACGATCCGCCAATACAGCGACCAACAGCTGCTCCTTCGAGCCGAAATGGTGCAGGATCGCCCCGGGCGTCACCTCCAACGATCTCGCGACGTCGCGAAGTGATCCGCCCCGATAGCCCTCGCGGGCGAACACTTCGGTCGCCGCTCGGATGATTTCTTGACGGCGTGCCCGACCGGCGCGATACGGGCCCCTGGTTGCGGAGACACCGTCGACGTGCTCGGTCATTCTGCTCCTTTGCGTGAGGACTCTGATGCGCCGGTCCGGCCGACGCGTCCCACGTGCTTGTAGCACCGTGTGAAAAGCACTATAGTCCTAAATCATCCGAACGCTGAACATTCGATCAGTGTTCAACGCTGAAACGAAGGAGTTTCATGACCACCGCAGATCCCGGCCTAGAGCCAGTCGCCATTCCCGCTGTCGAGGGACTTCCGAAGGACAACAGAACGATTTTCTCGGCGCTTCTCGTTCTATCGCAGTTCTTCGTGTTGTTCTCGGTCCTGACCCCGGTCGTGGTCGCGCTCTCGATCAAGCTCACGACGATCGTGCCCCCCGAGGAGGTCGCGGGCGTCCAGGGACTGGTCGGCGGACTCACGGCCTTGTGCTCGATCGTCGCCACGCCCATCGTCGGCAACCTGTCCGATCGCACTCGATCTCGTTTCGGTCGTCGTCGGCCTTGGCTGATCGGTGGTGTGCTGCTCGGAACCGCAGCTCTCCTGTTGGTGGGCATGGCCGAAACCGTGCTGTTCGTTCTGGTGGGCTCGATCCTGGCCGGCGTCGGGTTCAACGCTACCGCCGCGGCCATCGGGGGTCTCTACGCCGACCGAGTGCCGACCAAATGGCACGGCAGGGTGGGCGCACTCATCGGCGTGGCCACGAACTTCGCAGCAATCGCCGGAGCAGCGATTGCGACCGCTCTGGCGCCGAATATCGTCTTGATCTTTGTGATCCCAGGCGTTCTGGCCATCATCGTCGTCTCGATCCTCGCTGCGGTAATCAAAGACTCCAAAGATGACGTGCAGGGCGTCGATCGCTTCTCGGTCAGCCAGATGTTCAAGAGCTTCACGTGGCCCGTGCGGCAGAGCCACGATTTCACAGTGAACCTGGTGAGTCGCTTCCTGATATGGATGGGCTATACCGCGATCATCGCGTTCCAGGCACTCCTGTTCATCCAGCACTTTGGGATCGCTCCTGCCAACGTGGCCGTCTACCTTCTCGCGGCGACCGGTCTGTCCGGCATCGCAACGCTCATTGGTTCGGTCGGCGGCGGGTGGATAACCGACAAGACAGACAAGCGCCGTGGCTTCGTTATGTTCTCAGGACTGCTGATGGGCGCAGCGCTCGTGCTCTACGCGTTCGCGCCAACCGTAGAATTTGCCATCGGCGCGGGCGTGTTCATCGGACTGGGGCTCGGAATCTACCTCGCGGTCGATCTAGCTCTGGCCACGCGGCTGATCCCTGATGCGCGGTTCACCGGCCGCTACATGGGGATCGTTCAGTTGGCGAGCAATCTTCCGCAATCGATCATGCCTTTTCTCGCGCCGCTGCTACTCGCGGTTGGCGCCGCTCAGGCGGGACCAAACTTCCTGTTGCTCTTCGTCGTTGCCGGGGTGCTGTCGATCCTTGGAGCGTTCGTGATGCTCCTCATGCGGACCACTCGCTGACCGACGCTCTCGGGTGACTGTCGGGGTGCCGATCGTCGAGGGGTGGTCGACGGTCGCTGACGCGTCCATCGTTTACTGTCAATGACACAGCCAGCCAGTGAAGAGTATTGAATCAGATTCCCAGAATAAGAGATGATTGCGAACATCGACTTCGTACGCTGTGCGATACCAGGCACGGGTGCACCAAGCGTGTGCACCCGTCCGCCAGTCGTCTCTGACGGTCTCCTCGACCGCCCGGACACGAGGTGCGAGGAGTCCGGGGCAACTGGGGTAGCGCAAGACGATGCCTCGGTCTCGTACATTCCATGAGAACGCTCTTCTCGACCCTGAAATCGAGTGGTTTTCGGTACGCGGTTACTCGGCAGCGTCGCTGGCCCAGCTTTCGGCTTTGACGTCGGTGACGAACGGCAGTCTCTACCACGCGTACACGATTAAACGAGGCCTCTTTCTCAGCCCGACTGCACCTCGGTGAGCGTGGATGCGGGGTCGTCTTCGGTGTACTCGGGCCGGTCGAGCACGCTCTCGAGGCGATCGTTCGCCTGGGTGACATTGGAGCCGTATCGTGTCGGCAGTGTGAGCATTCCACGCTGGAGGAGTTCCAGATCGGAGTCAGCGGCCCTACCCTTGTCGGCAGCGCCTTCTTCCATGATCGTCGTCACCTCTCAGTGAGCGTCGATGGACCGTGATGACGCCCACTGTAGCCCCCCTTTTATCGCCGGGGTGAAGGCCAAGACCTGCTCCCGTTGCGACGGCGACCCATCAGCGGAACGCGGCGATACCCGTCACGTGATTGCCGATGATCAGGGTGTGCACTTCGTCGGTGCCCTCGTAGGTGCGAACGCTCTCCAGGTTGTTCGCGTGACGAAGTGGAGAGTAGTCGAGGGTGATGCCGTTCCCGCCGAGCATGCTGCGCGCTTCTCGGCAGACGGTTATCGCCTCCCGACAATTGTTCAGCTTGCCGACCGAGATCTGGTGGGGTTGGAGCTTTCCGGCGTCCTTGAGGCGGCCGAGGTGAAGGGCGAGAAGCATGCCCTTGTTGATCTCGAGCGCCATGTTCACCAGCTTCTCCTGGGTGAGCTGGTAGGCCGCGAGCGGTTTGCCGAACGGTACGCGTTGCGCTGCGTAGTCGAGAGCCGCAAGATAACTGTCGCGCGCGGCACCCATCACACCCCAGATAATGCCATAGCGCGCCTCGTTCAAGCACTCGAACGGTGCGCGCAGGCCACGGGCATCCGGAAGCATCGCCGCTGCGGGGAGCCGCACGTCGGTCAATTCGACGTCACACTGAATGGATGCCCGCATTGAGAGCTTCTGCGTGATCGCGGTCGCCTCGAAGCCGGGTGTCGACGTCGGTACGACGAATCCCCGCACTCCGTCATCGGTCATCGCCCAGATGATGGCCACCGAGGCGATTGACGCGAGACCGATCCACCGTTTCGAACCGTTGAGCACCCAGTCGTCGCCATCGCGTGCGGCGAAGGTCGTCATGCTGCCGGGGTCGGAACCGGAGGTCGGCTCGGTGAGCCCGAAACAGCCGACGGCAGTACCTGCTGCCATCAGGGGCAGCCATTCCTGCTTCTGTTCCTCTGAACCGAACTTGTGGATCGCGCTCATCGAGAGGGAGCCCTGCACGCTGATGAAAGTGCGGATGCCGGAGTCGCCCGCCTCGAGTTCGAGGGCAGCGAGCCCGTACTCGACCGCTGACCGGCCGGCGCAACCGTATCCGTTCAGGTGCATGCCCAGCAGCCCGAGCTCGGCCATCTGCGGGATCAGGCTCCGGGGGAACTCGGCCGCGTCATACCAGCCCGCGATGTGCGGTTTGATCTCGGTATCGACGAAATCGCGGACGGAACTCCTCAGGTCACGCTCGGCCTGGCTCAGCAGGGAGTCGACATCGATCAGGTCTGCAGCTTCGCTGAATGGGGGCCTCATGTCGAACACTCTAGGCTCCCTGCCGAAGTAGCGCAGGCCGAAAGTCCGCTGGGATCAGCCCAGGCCGATCAGACCACGGTTGAGCGGCATCGGGGCGACTTCGACGAGCCCCCAGCTGATGTCGTAGCCGTGCTCGGAGCAGGCCGCGTAGCGCAACCGAAGGCCCTCTGATTCGACAGTCACGACGCAGTCCGCCTCGACTGTACATTCTTCGATCAGGCACTCGGTCTTCGTCGGCCGCGCAGTGCCCCAGCTTGTCTTCGTTTCCCACGGAGTGGTTGTCTTTGCCATGTCATCGCCTTCGATCTGGGTAGGTATGTTTCCATGATCGGGCTGAATCGACCGGGTTGCACTGTCTCCTTCTGAGAAAGATCACCGATTCTTGACAATCCGGAAAAACGCCTGCTGTTGGCTCCTGGATTCATGGCTCATCTTGCGGCCCTGCTCAATTTGCACGCCCATGCAAATGGTGTAAAAATACACTTCATGAAAGAAAGTGCAACTATTGGTCGGCGAGAGCGTCGCAAGCAGGAGACCGCCTCGAGCCTGACATCGGTCACCCGGCGGTTGACGGCCGAACGGGGCCTCGCGGGTTTCACGATCGAAGAAGTCTGTGAGCAGGTCGACGTCTCCCGGCGGACCTTCTTCAACTACTTCGCCACGAAGGAAGACGCGGTCATCGGCGTCGACCCCGAAGAGGAAGCCCAGCAGTTCGCCGCGGACTTCGTGGCGCTGGGCCCTCACGGTTGGCCTGCGGTCATCGACGACCTCATCACGCTGATCGTGCAGCACATCGAATCATCCGACTTGGTGGCGGCCGAGCACACGGTGTTCTGGCGCGCCCTCGAACGGGAACCCCACCTGATGGTGCGCTTCATCGGCATTTCTCGGGAGCGTGACCGCCAGGCAGCCGCCTTCATCGCCGAACGGGAGGGCGTGTCACCAGAGGACCCTCGAGCTCGCGCTGTTGTCAGCATTCTGTCGACCCTGCTCCGTTCGGCAGGAGAAGAGCTCTTCGACCCGTCGAACACCCGGGAATTCTCCGAGATCATCAACGAATCGCTCGCGGCCTACCGGAGCGTTCTCACTCCAGCTGAACCCCGACTCTCAGATCAACTCCGACCCTCTTCCGTTCTGCCCCGAAAGGAATGACTGTGACCGCCATCAAGACCACCGCCATCAAGACCGAGGCGCCACTCCTGCTCACTCAGCGCCGAATCTGGATCATCTTCGCTGCCCTGATCGCCGGAATGCTGCTGTCGAGCCTCGATCAGACGATCGTCTCGACGGCCATGCCGACGATCGTCGGTCAGCTCGGTGGGGTCGAGCACCAGGTCTGGCTGACCACTGCGTACCTGCTCGCGACGACCATTGTGATGCCGATCTACGGCAAATTCGGTGACGTGCTCGGCAGGCGCCGCCTGTTCCTGGTCGCGATCGCCCTGTTCACAGTCGCCTCCCTCGGCTGCGCACTGGCCGGTGACTTCACCCAGCTGATCGTGTTCCGCGCCATCCAGGGCCTCGGCGGTGGCGGGCTCATGATCCTCTCGCAGGCGATCATCGCCGACATCGTCCCCGCCTCCGAGCGAGGCAAGTACCTCGGCCCACTCGGCGCGATCTTCGGCCTCTCCGCGGTCGGGGGCCCCCTTCTGGGCGGCTTCTTCGTCGATCACCTCACCTGGCAGTGGGCGTTCTACATCAACATCCCGGTCGGAATCGCCGCCTTCGCCGTTGCCTGGTTCACTCTCACCCTTCCCAACAAGAAGGCGACCGCACCGATCGACATTCTCGGTGTCGTACTGCTCTCGGCCTTCACGACCTGCCTGATCTTCTTCACCGATTTCGGCGGTGACCGTGCCCATGGCTGGGGTGCAATCGAGACGTGGATGATCGGCGCCGGCATGCTTCTCTCGGCGCTGCTGTTCGTGCTCGTCGAGTCGAGGGCGAAGGATCCGATCATCCCGTTGTCGCTGTTCAAGAACCCGATCTTCGTGAATGCCACCGCGACCGGTCTGACGATCGGGCTCGGAATGTTCGCGGCGATCGGTTTCGTGCCGACGTTCCTGCAGATGTCGTCGGGCACGTCTGCCGCCGTATCAGGGCTGTTGCTGCTGCCGATGATGGTCGGCCTGATCGGCACCTCGATCCTCTCCGGGCAGCTGATCACCCGTACCGGTCGGTACCGCATCTACCCGATTCTCGGCACGATCGTCACCGGGGGCGCGATGGTCGCCATGACCACGCTCACGGCGACGACCCCGATCTGGCTGATCTGCGTGTTCCTGTTCTTCTTCGGAGCCGGTCTCGGCCTGATCATGCAGGTCGTCGTGCTCGTCGTACAGAACTCGGTCGACGCGAAGATGGTCGGTACGGCGACAAGCACGAACAACTACTTCCGCGAGGTCGGCGCTGCTCTCGGCACCGCGGTGTTCGGTACCATCTTCACCACGCGGTTGACCGACAACCTCAAGGCGGTCTTCACCAACGCCGGCGCCAGTGCCGCCGACGCAGCGAATGCAACCTCGAATATCGACCCGCAGACCCTGAACTCCCTGCCCCCGGAGGTCCATCTCGGAGTGGTGACCGCCTACGCGGATGCGCTCGCACCGGTGTTCTGGTACCTCCTGCCGTTCATCGGCCTGGCGTTCGTGCTCGCGCTGTTCCTGAAGCAGATTCCCCTCTCCGACCAAGCCGGGCTCATCGCCCGCGGCGAAGCGATCGGCGGAGAAGAGGCTGAGGCTCTCGAGGCGGCACAGCGTGCCGGGCGAAACGCACCTGCGGTTGAGACGGTGGTCGAGACGGTGACGTCAGGGGCCGCGCCCGACGGTAGTCGTGAAGACGGCAGGACCAATGACCCTTCCTGACCGCGCGACCCTCTGCAAGAGTGGAGGCGGATGCGGCTTACGTCGACTCGCGCGTCGAAGGACTGAGTGCGGAACGGCGCTGATCGAGGTCGTCGAACCAGAAGCGTAGGGATCCAGTGGTCGGCCCGATGATGTCAGGCAGCGTGTTCGTCATGAACTGGGCGATCCTCTTCGGAGCGCTGGTGGTGGTCGGGCTCGTTCTGATCGTGATTGCGGTCTGTGGCTTGGTTCTCTCTCGCGCCCGCGACGTGCGCGGCCAGCAGCCAGAGAAGAGCGTGCACTGATGGCCGCGGTGAGCCGACGGACGTTCCTCACCCTGGGCGGAATCGGCGGCGCGCTTGTTGTGACCGGCGGCACCGGCCTGATCTGGGACGGCTTGAACAACGCCGCGCCCGTCACTGCGTCGACCGGTGGCGCCGCCTTCACCGAACCGCCCGTCCTCCGAAGTGCCTCAGGTCTGCTCGACGTTGCCCTGACTGCGTCACGCTCTCGTATCGTTGTCGGCGGTACGACGGTATCGGCGATGACCTACAACGGGAGCCTGCCGGGCCCGACACTGGTGGTTCGACCGGGAGACCGGGTGAAGATCACGCTCGCCAACCACCTCGGTGAACCGACCAACCTTCACACTCACGGGCTCCATGTCTCGCCGGAGGGATCGAGCGACAACGTCTTCCGGCAGGTGGAAACGGCGACGACGGCGGACTACGAGTACCAGATTCCCGACGATCATCCGGCCGGGGCCTTCTGGTACCACCCGCACCACCACGGCATGACGGCAGAACAGGTGTTTGCGGGGCTCTACGGCGCGATTCTCGTCGAGCGCGATGACCACATCGCTGTGACACGACAGCGACTGCTCGTCATCTCGGACATCACTTTCGATTCCGCCGGAGAGGTCGCGGTGACCAGCCAGATGGATCGCATGGCGGGGCGCGAGGGCCAGATCATGCTGGTGAACGGCCAGGTTGCTCCTGTGCTCGACGCGAAACCGGGAGACTTCGAACGCTGGCACGTGGTCAATGCCTGCACCTCGAGGTACCTGTCGCTGACCCTTGACGGGGCGATCCTCTCGCTCCAGGGAAACGACGGCTCGCGACTCGCCGCTCCGCGCCAGGTTTCGACAATCGATCTGGTGCCCGGGGCTCGTGCAGACGTTCTCGTTACGGTGCCCGCGGGAGCCGTCGACCTCCTGGCGGATCCGGTCGACCGCGGTTCTGCGGGCAGCATGATGGTCGGTGCTCCGCGGAGCACGAGCATGGTCACTCTGGCGCGCATGCGTGTGTCGGGCGAGCCTGCCGCCGTGCCGCAGACAGCGACACTCGCCCCACCACCACTGCCGCTCCGGGACCTGAGAACCGAGACGCTGACGGGCTCACGCACCCTCACGCTGGCGATGGGTGCCGCAGGCATGGGCATGGGTGGTGGCGGAATGATGCAGTTCACCATCGACGGCCACACCTTCGACCCGAATCGCGTCGACCAGAGCGTCGCTCGAGGGGCGATCGAAGAGTGGATGCTCGTCAACACGAGCACGATGGACCACCCTTTTCACCTGCACGTCTGGCCGATGCAGCTGCTCGCAACAGGCGGCACGACCGAGAGCGAAGCGGTCTGGCGCGACGTGGTGAATGTGCCGGCGAATTCCCGAGTTCGGGTTCGAATCGCTTTCGAGGATTTCACCGGCACGTCGGTCTACCACTGCCACATTCTCGATCACGAAGACGGCGGCATGATGGGAATCATCGCCGTCGCGTGAGCGGTGGGCCAGCGTTCTAGATACCGAGCAGTTTTGCCTTCGCCGCAGTGAACTCGGCGTCGCTGATCAGGCCGGCCTGGTTCATCTGGCCGAGTCGGGCCAGTTGCGTCAGCAAGTCATCGGCCGGAGCAGCAGCCGGTGCGACGGGTGCAGCCTGCGCGGCGGCGGCGGCGGCAGCGTGCTGGGCAACGGCCTGCTGGGCGGCCGCGTCGATCGCGGCCTGCTGCTGGGCTGCTGCCTGAGCGCTGGCCTGCTGCCGGTTGTGCACGCTGCCGGAGACCACAGTGGCGGTTCCCGCTATGACGGCCGTGCGAGCCATCGTTCCGAACAGACCGGGGCGTCCCATACGTCGCATGGTGTTACTCTCCTTCAACTTCGAGTTCTTCGAGTTCCGCGAGTGCGGAAAGTACTTCATCGACAACCGGCCCGGGAACCCGGGTGCTGTCGAGCAGGATGCCACCGGAGCCGACGACAGCGTCGCGGAGGCCCTTCGCCCAGGTGTGCTCGAAGACGAGCACGGCGGCAGTGGTGTTCGGCACGAGACCGGTGAGCAGTTCGTGCACGTCATCGTCGGAGATGAGACCGTCAACGCGTTCGAGGCATCCACTCTGGGGGTACGGTGGCTCTTGAACAAGCCGAACCACAAAGCTTTCAGACAACGGAGAACATCGTGGAAATGCGACTCGAATTGATTCCCCTGCCCTCGACCGACGTCGACCGAAGCAAAGCGTTCTACACCGACCGCGTCGGCTTCGTTCTGGACCACGACGTCGAACCGGGTAACGGGATGCGTGTGGTGCAGCTGACCCCTCCCGGTTCGTCCTGCTCCATCGCCATCGGGGTCGGCTTCGTCGACCCTTCTGCAGCCCCGGTGCACGGCCTTCACCTGGTTGTCGACGACGTCGAGCTCGCCCGCCAGACCCTCGTCGCACAGGGGGTCGACGTGTCTGAGGTGAGCGATATGGGTGGTGGAGTGCGGTACGCGTACTTCAGCGACCCCGACGGCAACTCCTGGGCGCTCCAGCAGATCCGCTAGGGAGCCAGTCTCGGGCTTACCCTGACGGCCAGCTTTCGCGCGATGAAACTCGTCGCAAGCGCGGAGGTCGCGATAGTGACCAGTGCGCCGAGGATGATCGCAGCATCCTCACCCGCGGCAAGGGAGCCCGACTGCAGCGCCAGCGTCACGGCAGCCACGGGCACGCCCAGCTGGCCCGCTGACGCGATTGATTGCGACCAGGGCAACCCGGCCACCCTGCTCGCGAGATGGGCTGCGACGGCGGCAAGCCCGAGCACGATTCCCAACAGGATCATCTGAGGATGCCCGGCGAGGGTGCGGAGGTCGAGTGACGCTCCCAGCCAGACGAAGAACAGCGGGCCGAAGAAGCCCTCGGTGATACCGAAGAGCTGGCGGGCGAGCCGTCGAGGTTCGCCGCCGGCTGCGAGCACCAGGCCGAAGACAAAACCCGCGAGCATGATCGAGAGTGTGGCGAACTGCGCGATCGCAGCGAAGGTGAAGAGGGCGAGCAGGCTGAACCTCAGTTCCAAGGCGAAGCGGCGGCGTTCTGAGAACCTGTGCAGCCGGCGGCGGATGTCGGTGCGCGACAACCTGCGGAGAACGATCACGAGCACGATGGCGGCCGCCGCGATGACGAGGGCGCCGATTGTTGCTTCTGGTGCGCGTTCGGGAGCCACGACCAGGGGCAACGCAACGATGCACGCGACATCGGCGATCGCGACCTGGGCGATGAGTTGCGTCACCGAGGTTCGGCGCATGCCGACGGACTGCAGCATCGGAAGCACCAGGGCCGCGGATGACGAGGCAAGAATGACGCCATAGAGAGCTGCGTGCCCGGTGCCGAAGACGGCCGCGATCGCCACTCCCAGCGCCGCCGCTGCACAGCCTACCGCAAGGGCTCCGATCAGCCCCTTCGGTGCCAGCGCGCGCACAGCAGCGTCGGCGACAGGAATCTGGGAGCCGACAACGACCATTGTGAGTCCGAAACCGATGGTGGCCAGGAGGTGGAAGTCGATACTCGACGGGTCGACGAGACTGAACCCGGAGAGCCCGATGACGATGCCGCCGGCAAGCTCGCCCACAACGACGGGAATCCGCCACGAGGCGCGTGCGGCCAACAGTGGGCCGAGCAGCCCGACGAGAACGACGAGGGCCAGCACTGAGAAGCTCATGGCTGCGAGAGATTCACAGCAGCGACTGCGCGAGCGTGAGGGCACCGGTCACGCCCGAGAGGTCGCCCAGTGCCGGGCTGACCACGATGAGAGGGCCTTCGCCCGACTCGGCCAGGTAGTCGGTCCCGATCAGCGCATTGACGCTGTCGGCGACGAGGCCCGGCAGTCCGGGAGATTTCGAGACGCCTCCGCCGAAGACGATGAGCCTCGAGCCGAGGGTGTAGTAGATCGTCGCAAGGAGCTGGCCGAGGTAGAACGCCTCCATTTCGAGGGCGAGCGCCTGGGCATCCGGTGCGAGCGATGATGCGTCGGTGCCCCAGCGCGCGTGGATCGCAGGGCCCGAAGCAAGACCCTCGACGCAGTCGCCATGGAAGCGGCAGACTCCGGCGAACGTGTCGGCGGCATGACGGCGAACCAGCACGTGGGCGACCTCCGGGTAGCCGGTACCGGCATGGATACGACCGTTCACGATGGCGCCGACACCGATGCCCGTTCCCACCGTGAGGTACGCGACGTCGTCATGGCCGCGGCCCGAACCCCAGCGGTGTTCGCCGATGACCGCACCCGTCACGTCGGTGACGAGCCCGATTCGCGCTTCGAATCGTGATGCGAGAAAGCCGACGATATCGACATTCGACCAGCCGAACTTCGGGGTCGACAGGATTCGGCCATAGCTTAGTGAGCCGAGGCGCGTGTCGAGTGGGCCGAACGAGGCCACTCCGATTGCGCTGGGTAAGCCCCCGCTGGAGTTCTGAGCGATGAACTCGGCGATCTTCCCCAGGGTCTCCTCGGGAGACGTGGTCGGTACCGTCGCGAGGGCCACCGGATGCTCGGGGTTGCCGTCTTCGGCCGCCGCCATCACCACCTTGGTGCCGCCGGTCTCGATTCCGATGATCATCCCCACAGGATACCGATCAGGCGGGCTGTTACTCTGGACCTCTGTTCGCAGGTGCACCCCGAAGAGCAACCCATGACCAATTCATCCACTCCGATTCACGACCGGCCCCGACCGGCGAAGACCTCACCGCGTCGCCGCGTGAGCCGATCGGTCGCGGCCTGCGCCGGTGTCGCCGCCTTCGCGCTGCTCGCCCTGACCGCCCTGGCACCTCCGCCCCCGACGCCGCCGATGGATGTCGAACTGGCCAACGCTGCGTACGCCCGATCCGGGGCCGATCAGAATTCGGCTGCCCAGATCATCACCGTGCCAGGGGTCGCCGGAACCGTGACCATCACTCGTGACGACTACTCGTCCACGCCCGGAGTGAAGACGCTGGCTGCGGGGAGCACCAACCGTGACTGGGCCACACTTGTGCTCCTTCTGGCCGGTTTTCCGATGACCGACTCCAACATCACAGTCATGACGAGGTGGATGCGCCAGGAGAACGGCCCCGACGACTGGTGGAACCGCAACAACCCTCTGAACAACGGCTGGGGCTCGGGCGGCGGCAGCGGATTCGGCAGCTACGACAACCTCGTGACCGCCGCAGAGAATGCCGCCGAGGCGCTACACAGCGTGGGTGGCTATTCGGCAATCGTCGCTGGATTCGCCTCATCTGCCCCGACGAGCGTCATCGAGCAGGCCATCTGGGCTTCGCCGTGGGCCGCGAGCCATTACGCGAACGGTGGCCACTGGTCGTACGCACCTGTTCCGGTGATCTCGTCACCAGCTGGCACCTGGTAACAGCCGGTAGGCGCAGCCGGGGTGGCTGCCGTGTCTGACCGGCAGCAGTCAGCGCAGCCCAGCAGCGAACGCGTTCTGCAACTCGTCGATGCGAACCCCCTTGCCCGGCAGGTCGATCAGGTTCGTCAGCAGCACGAAGCACGCGTCGAGTTCCGGATAGATCCACCACTGGCACCCCGACCACCCTGCGTGGCCGAAGAGGTTCCGGTCGAGAATGGCCGAGGAGGTGGGCAGGTTGAACCCGAGCCCCCAGTCCTGCTTCTGGGCATCGTCGGCGCGTGAGTTCAGTCGGGGCAACCCTGCCGTTCGGTTCACCCGCATGGCTGAGAGGGTCGATGGATGCACGACTTCCGAAGTCCCGGACGTCACCGTTCTCAGCAACGCACTGCCGAGCGACAGCAGATCGCTGGCCTTCGCGTATGCGCCAGCAGCAGGATGACGTGCCTCGATCAGACGAGCGTGGTCGAGACCTACTGACTCCGTTCCGTGGACGAAGTGCGGATCGTGGTCGGGGTCGAAGCCCAGTGTCGATACGCCTTCGACCTCATTCAGAGCTGCGAACTGGGCCTCGAACGATTTCCCTGCAGGGCCTCCTTCGGGGGCCGCCGCAGCGCTTGTCTTGGCCGACGCATGTTCCACCAGTTTTTCGACACCGACGAAGCCGAGATTGCAATACTGCGTCATCGTGCCGGCGGGGAAGACCCCGCCGATGCGGGTGAGAGTGTCTCTCGGATCTGTCCCGTCGAGGTCGGGGTCCGCCAGGCCGCTCCGATGACTCAGCAGGTGCGCGAGTGTCGCCAGCCCCGAATTCTCCCCTCGCAGGGAAGGAACGGCCTCTGCGAGCTGGGCGTCAAGACTCAGTTCGCCCGCCTCGACGAGCCGGAGCGCAGTGAGTGCTGTGAGTGGCTTCGTGACGGAAAAGAGGGCGAACTGGTCGTCGACCCCCGCGACTCGGCCACCGTCGCTCCCGAAGGAGGCGATCTCCTGGATGCCGGTCGAACTCGCCGCCCCGAAGACGGCAACAGGCAGCGGACCATCGTTGACCGCTCGCCGCACCCAGGCGAGTGATTTTTCGTAGGGCGCGGATCGGTTGGCCATATTCGTAGTCCTGATCTTTCTGGTCGATGTGCTTTCGTCAACCATGCTCCCGCATGTCAGCTGCAAAAACGGAATCGTCTGTGGCCTTCGCGGCTGGATGACCCGGTTTCGAATGAATTCGGCGGTGCGAGCAGGCTCAAAATGGTGGCGGGTCCCCTGCCGGCGATTCGGTGAAGTGCACGATGGGTTTTGCCAGTGGTGTGGGTTTGATGTTGTATTGGTGGCCGGCGGGTGAGGTCCAGGTGATGGTCGGGGCGTGCCCGTTTTCTCCGGGGGTTTGTCGGATGGTCCATTGGGTGTGGTGTTTGACTTTGTGGTGCGTGGTGCAGAGTGGGCTGATGTTGTTGTAGGCGGTTTCGCCGCCGTCGGCCCAGGGGATGGTGTGGTCAAGGTCTGCGGTGGTGGAGGGGTGGCAGGGGGTGGGGAAGGTGCATTCGGTGTGGGTGAGCCGGATGAGTTCGTCGAGGTCGGTGGGGGGTTTGTAGCGTTGCCGCCCGTAGCTGAGGACGACACCGGTGGCGGGGTCTGTCAGGATGCGGGTGAAGGAGTGGGCGTCGCGGGTGATGGTGAGGGCGGTGTGCCGGTCGATCGGGCCGTACCCTTCGAGGTTTGCTGGGCCTGAGGTCTGGTCGGGGTCGGGGTCGCCTTGGTGGTTCCGGCCCAACAGGGTGAGGGCGGGGACGGTGATGTTGACGCGGGCCCGGATGTGGGGGGTGACGCGGGGGGTGTGGGTGTCGCTGTTGAGCATGAGGTCGGTGAGGATGTCGACACGGAGTTGGGTGAGGGTGCGGGGGTCACCAGCGTGTTTGGCGGAGCGGGCCATGTCGGTGGCGCGGTTGTGGATGGCGACCGCTTCGACGGCGGCGGTGTACAGGGTCAGGTACGCCATCCCGTCGGACCCGGGTTCCAGATACAGGCGCCTCCCCGTGACGGCGTCGGTGTGGCGTTGGGTGTCGGTGCGGGGTTGTGCTTCCTCTACGACTGCGCGGGCTATTTTGTCGAGGCGTTGCGCGGTGACTTTCCGCGCCCAGGGCAGTACCGCCTTCTCGTACCTGCCTAACGCTTCCCGGGGCAGCGGGTGCGAACGGGTGACAATCGTTTCGGTGTGCCGGTACGACACCCGCCCCAAAGCAAGGGCTTCACGGGTGCTCGTGAACGGGCCGGCAAGACCTTCGCAGGTGTCGACCAGTCGCCTCGCATCATTCTCGGTGAGGTGCAGGGCGACGGCGAGTTCGAGGACGACCTGGCGCTCGACGATCTGGTCGGAGGACCACTGCGGGCCCCCGCCGCCACTGCTGGCGAAGCTGTCCTGGGTGTGCAGCGCGAACCCCGCGATCCTTGCTTCCTCGACGAGGAGGGCGTGTGCGGCGTGCGCGGCCGCGATCGCCCGATGCGACACCACCACCGCAGCGACCGCCGCCGCGAACCGGTCCCGACGCGACGACGACGACGACCTCGGCGACGGCGCACCGTTCGAGGCAGTGCTCGCGTTCGTCGAACCGGCGGGCTCCGCGCGGACGTGATCGGGGCCTGCGAAGGTCGAGCCAGACAGATCTGGATCAACCTCATCATCGGTGAGTAATGCTCGTGTCATGAGAACAGTCAACCACCCACCCCCGACACCGAACACCCAAAACCCCCGATCAGTGGACAACTCAGAAATCCCGCTACCGGTGGAGGAGGAGCGCGAGCGACAATGAGCCATGTCGAAGAATTGGACTCCCCTCGCCCTTACCTATCTCGTGCTGGCGGTCGTCGGCTTGGTCGGCACTTGGTCGTTCAACCTTCTCTCGATCATCCAGCTCCGTGATTTCGTGGGCGACTGGGTGAACAGCGGGCCAGCTGTCTCGTCCCTCACGGTCGACCTCCTGGTCGCGGCCGTTGCGGGGAGCATCCTGATCATCGTCGAGAGCAGGCGACTCGGGATGCAGCGGGGCTGGCTCTACGTCGTGCTCGCCGGTCTCACGGCTTTCGCCTTCGTGTTCCCCTTGTTCCTGGCCATGCGTGAGCGTCGGCTGAACCGGGTGGGCGTGGGCACGATACAGCACGAACCGGGGTCTGTCGTCGACGGCGGCGAGTCTCGGTAGGGGTCGTAGGCTTAAAGCACACCACACCGACGTCAGGCGCTTTCGTGCGCCTCGTCGTCGTGTCCAAGGGAAGGATTCGCATGACATTCCAATCATCGACACCCCAGGCCTCAACCGCCTCACAAGCAAGCGCGACCTCAAGCGCGACCTCAAGCGCGACAACGACCGTGCCGGCATTGGTCACCTCATCGGCCGCCGCATCCTTCGAGCGCTCGACGATCGAGCGGCGCGCAGTCGGCGAGCACGACGTGAGGATCGACATTGCCTTCGCCGGCATCTGCCACTCCGACATCCACCAGGCGCGCGAAGAGTGGGGCACGGCCATCTTCCCCATGGTTCCCGGCCACGAGATCGCGGGGATCGTCGCTGAGATCGGTTCAGGCGTCACCAAACACCGCGTCGGTGACCGCGTGGGCATCGGATGCTTCGTGGACTCGTGCCGCGAATGCGAGAACTGCCTCGCGGGTGAGGAGCAGTTCTGCCTGAAGGGAAATGTCCCGACGTACAACGGCCGCGAATACACCGGCGAGGAGACCTACGGCGGATACAGCACAGGGATCGTCGCTGACGAGAACTACGTACTGAGCATCCCCGAGGGCATCTCGCTCGACGAAGCGGCTCCTCTGCTGTGCGCGGGCATCACAACGTATTCCCCCCTGAAGCACTGGGGCGCGGGCCCGGGTAAGAAGGTGGCGATCGTCGGAATGGGCGGTCTCGGCCACATGGGGGTGAAGATCGCACACGCCCTGGGCGCTGAGGTCACCGTTCTGAGCCAGACGCTTTCGAAGCAGGATGATGGACTCCGCTTCGGCGCGGATGATTACTTCGCCACGAGTGACCCGGCAACGTTCAAGGCCAACCGCGGCCGGTTCGACCTGATCATCAACACCGTCTCGGCAGACCTCGACCTCGACGCCTACCTGCGGATGCTCACACTCGACGGCTCGATGGTCTTTGTTGGTCTGCCGGAGAACATCCAGCAGTTCCGCGTCTTCTCGCTGACCGGTGCCCGGCGCAGCCTTGCAGGCTCGAACATCGGCGGCATCAGGGAGACGCAGGAGATGCTCGACTTCTGCGCCGAGCATGGCCTGGGTGCCGACGTCGAAGTCATCGATGCAACCATGGTCGGCGAGGCATACGACCGAGTCGTGAAGAGCGACGTGCGCTACCGCTTCGTGATCGACACGGCCACCATCTGACACGATCTGACACGATAAATTGCTCTGCTCATCGGTCTGCTTATCGCACTGCTGGTCACTCTGGCAGCCGTGCCAGCTACGATCTGACAGAACCTAGGAGCCGCAACGATGCCCGATTCCCCCGCAACAACCCGATTCCGTCAGGCGCGAGACCAGCTGGTCGCACTCCGCCACGACTACGCGACAGCGGCCCAGGGATTTGAATGGCCCGTCATCGACGGGCCATTCAACTGGGGCATCGACTGGTTCGACGAGATCGCGCGAGGCAATCAGCGCAAGGCGCTCGTGATTGTCGAAGAAGATGGGTCGAGCATCCGGCGCACCTTCGATGAGCTGGCGACGCGGTCGGACCAGGTGGGCTCGTGGCTGCTGGCGCAGGGGGTGGTTCGCGGGGACCCGGTGATGCTCATGCTGGGCAACCAGGTCGAGCTCTGGGAGTGCATGCTCGGCATCATGAAGATCGGTGCCGTCATCCTGCCGACGACCACCGCGTACGGGCCCGGCGATCTGATCGACAGGGTCGAACGCGGGGGAGTGCGTCACGTGATCGCCGATGCGCGGGATTCCGCGAAATTCGACGGTGTGCCCGGAGACTACACGCGCATCAGGGTTGGTGCGGCGCCGGTCGACGCAGACGGGCTCCATCCCTGGCTCGACTACGCCGACGCCTTCGCAGAACCAGCCGCACCGCTGCCGCACCCCGGCACGCAGCCCGCCGACCCGCTCCTGCTCTACTTCACCTCTGGCACGACACAACGCCCGAAGCTCGTCGAGCACTCGCAGGTCTCGTACCCCGTCGGCCATCTGAGCACGATGTACTGGCTCGGCCTGCGACCCGGCGACATCCACCTGACGATCAGCTCTCCCGGCTGGGCCAAGCACGCCTGGGGTTGCTTCTTCGCGCCCTGGATCGCCGAGGCGACGATCTTCGTCTACAACTACGCCCGGTTCGACGCCAGCGCGTTGCTCCGCACGATGCGCGAAGAGAAGGTGACATCGTTCTGCGCACCGCCGACCGTCTGGCGCATGCTCATCAAGAGCGATCTCTCCGCAGGCGCCGGCTCGTTGCGAGAAGCGATCTCGGCCGGCGAGCCGCTCAACCCCGAGGTCATCGGGCAGGTGCGCGCGAGTTGGGGCCTGACCATCCGCGACGGATACGGACAGACCGAGATGACGGCCATCGTCGCCAACACCCCGGGCTCGGTACTCAAAGACGGGTCGATGGGCCGGCCACTGCCGGGCTGCCCTGTGGTCATCCTCGACCCGATCTCTAGGCAGGTGGCCGACGAGGGTGAGATCTGCCTCGACCTGTCGGTTCGACCCCTGAACCTCATGACGGGGTACGTCAACGACCCCGCGCGCAACGAAGAAGCAACGCGAGGGGGCTACTTTCATACCGGCGACCTCGCGTCACGCGATTCCGACGGCTACATCACCTACATCGGGCGCACCGATGACGTCTTCAAGGCCTCGGACTACAAGATCAGCCCGTTCGAGCTCGAAAGTGCACTGGTCGAGCATCCTGCCGTTCTCGAAGCGGCGATCGTACCGGCACCGGATGATCTGCGCCTGTCTGTACCGAAGGCGTATGTCGCCCTCGCCGCCGGCTTCGAGCCCTCGGCCGAGACCGCGCAGTCGATTCTCGTGTTCGCCCGCGAACGGCTGGCCCCGTTCCAGCGGATTCGGCGAGTGGAGTTCTTCGAGCTGCCGAAGACGATCTCGGGCAAGATCCGCAGGGTCGAACTGCGCGAACGCGAGGAGCACATCGCCCGGGGAGTCGTGGTCGCCGTCGAGTGGCGCGATGACGAGTTTCGCGGGCGCTGAACCGAGCCTGAACGCTCTCAGTCGAGGCGGGTCCAGGGCAGGCTGAGCAGCTCGACACGTTCGCCCGTGGCGACTCCGTGCTCCGGAACGACGAGAATCGCATCAGCGTCGGCGAGGCCGCGCATCATTCCGGAGCCGTGCCAGGAGTTCGGGGTCGCGATCCCGCCGCGCACAGTACCCGGAAGGAGCAGGGTGGTGCCCGCCCGGCCAGCGAGTGGTGTAGACACTGATGCGCGGGCGAGTGGTGCGGCACGGCTGGTTCCGCTTTCATGACCTTCATCGTCACGACCTTCATTGTCGCGGCCGTCATCGTGACGGCCGCTGAGGCGGGCGAGCAGGGGCGCAGCCAGGGTGAGCAGGCCCATCATCGCGGCGAGCGGATTGCCGGGGAGGCAGACGACGAAGACGCCGTTCGGCAAGACGGCGAGGATGCTCGGCCCACCCGGGCGCATCAACACTCCATTGACGATGACGGTCGCTCCGAGCCTCGCCAGCGCCGCACGCAGATGGTCGACGTTCGAGTGCCCGGTGCCCCCGGTCGTGATGACGACGTCGGCAGTAAGCGCGCTGGCAGCCAGCGCGGCGGTGGTTGACTCGAGGGTGTCGGCCGAGCGCCGGGATTCGAGGGGTGTGCCGCCGAGCATCCGGATCGTCTCCGGCAGTTGCGGGCCGAAGCTGTCGCGCACGCGCCCGGAAGCAGGGGTGCCGGATTCGTCGACCTCGTCGCCGGTGAAGACGAAGGCGACGCGGGGATTCCGGATGACCGGCAGCACATCGAGCGAACAGGCGGCGGCGAGCGCGATATGGGCGGGGTTCAGCCGGGTCGAGGCCGCAATCACGATGTCGCCTGCGCGGGCTTCGTCGCCGCCGGGCCGCATGTGCTGGCCTGCCCGGGGTTCACCGGCTGCGGCTGCCGGGCCGACGCTCAGGAGCGGTGCGGGTGGAACTGAGGTGTGGAGGGCTGGGGTGTCGGTGTCGACGGGAGAGGTGAAGCCGCTCTCTGAGCGCAGAACGGCATCGGTGCCATGAGGGAGGAGACCACCGGTGACGATGGGCGTTGCCTCACCCTGCTCGAGTCTGCGTGCACCCAGAACAACTCTCCAGGGGCCGTCGCCCGAAATCGCCCAGCCGTCCATCGCCGATGAGGCGAAGTGGGGCACGTCGTGCGGCGCTTGAAGGTCTCGGGCAAGCACCCGGCCGATGGCGGCGGCGAGTCCGACGGTCTCCTCCGGCAGTCGGGCTGCGGTGCTCCGGGCGACGGTGAATGCGTCGGCCCAGGTGCTCGGGTTCACGGTGCGAAGAAGTTCGGGCCGTGGGGCTTGTGGTCCAAAGTTGTCGTGGCCCGGCGTTTCAGGATCGAGTAGCGTCATTCGGCATACTCCAGGTGGTGGTGAGCTCGCGGGCGGTCTCTGAGGCTGTCGCCAGGGCAACCTCGGGGTCAGCACCTTCGGCGGCGGCGAGGCCGGCGCTGTAGCCCACGAGAAAAGTCGTGAGCGGGGCCGCCGGGCGGGTGACGGCGTGGGCGGCCACCCCCGCGAGCGACAGGATGGCTTGGATGTCGAGCGGGCTGCTCCTCCCGAGGTCGAGCCCCAGTGCAGTGGCAAGCGCCGCGGCCCACGCCTCGAGGAGCCTGAGCTTCTCTGCCTCTGCCACTGCCAGGTTCTCTGCCTCTGCAGATTTCTCTGCCTCTGCAGCAGCGCCGGGCTGACCGTCATGGTTCTCGGTGTTCATCGATCTTCTCCTCGAGGATGGTGGGCGAGGGCAGCAGGTGCCCCGGGGGAGTCAGGCGACAGCCGTGACGGTGGTGGTAGAACAGCATCGACGTGCAGGCGCTCTGCGTCGGCCCAGGTGTCCACGTCGTCGGTTGCGCCAGCGGCGACGGTGACGTGTCTGAGGGTGAGTGGAGCCAGCAGTTTCCGCACCGGGAGACCGTCCAGTCTGGATTGACCGCTTGGTGTGGATTGACCTCGGCGTGTGGATTGATCGCGCAGTGTGGATTGATCGCGCAGTGTGGCCGGACTCTGCGTGCCCTCGATTGCATCGGTGAGAGCTCGTGTTCGGTACAGGCCGGCAAGGTGCTGCGGATGGCCGGACTCGTCCACGGCAATCACACCGTCGTGCTGCTGCTTCTCACGGGATGCACCTTCCTTCAGGAGTACTCGCACCGCGGACGCGATGTTCGGCATGTCGCACGCAAGCACCAGCGTGAATTCCGCGGGCGCCCGGTGTGACGAGCCCAGGGCGGCGAGCCCTGCGGCGATCGCGGCTGCCGGGCCACCGAACGCGGGTTCCTCCCGCACGAAGATCACGCCAGCAGGCATTGCTCCCGCTGCGACTTCGGGGGATGACAGCGCCACCGTGTCACCGACGACAACGGTCTGCCGGGCATCAGCCGCCGCGTCGAGCGTCAGTTGCAGCAGCGACCGGCCCGCGACAGTGAGTGTCGACTTCGCGTGGCCACCGAGACGGGATGACCGCCCGCCGGCCACCACCACGCAGTCGAAGTCCATGCGACTCACTCTAGGCGTGTCTCCCACCGGTTCGCGGTCCGCGGGAGGAGTGCTGTTCCGGCGGGAATGGCCGAAGCGTTTCGCGACCGGTTGTCTGAAGTGTGATGCAACTGGGCGCGAGTGTGGTGACGTCGACAGGCAGGGAACCGGGCCGGGGAGATAATGGGGCATGGGCCGAATAACTGCCAGGCGTCGTGTGACGAGAATCACCGTGGGCGAAGCCAAGCGCGTGCGCGAAGACCTGCTCGCCGTCGAAGAGCCGCTCGAGATCAGGGTGGGAGGCAGGGCGCTCGCGATCACGATGCGCACTCCGGGCCACGACTTCGAACTCGCCGCGGGGTTCCTGGTCTCTGAGGGCGTCGTGTCGGCGCACGACGAGTACAGCGGCGCACGGTATTGCGCCGGGGTGAACGACGACGGGGAGAACACGTTCAACGTTCTCGACATCACGCTCGGGCCAGGGGTCGCCCCGCCCGACCCGAGCCTCGAGCGCAACTTCTACACGACCAGCTCGTGCGGGCTCTGCGGCAAGGCCAGTATCGACGCCGTGCGCACGCTGTCGAAGTTCGATGTGAGCGACGACCCGCTGAGACTGGATGCGGCCCTGCTGGCAGAATTCCCCGATCGCCTCCGTGCCCGCCAGGAGACGTTCGAGAAGACCGGCGGGCTCCACGCGGCGGCACTGTTCGACGGCACGACGGGCGAACTGCTCGTGCTTCGTGAAGATGTCGGCCGGCACAACGCGGTCGACAAGGTGGTGGGCTGGGCGCTGACCGAGGGGCTGTTGCCGCTGCGGGGAACGGTGTTGATGGTGTCGGGTCGGGCCAGCTTCGAGTTGACTCAGAAGGCGTCGATGGCGGGCATCCCGGTGCTGGCCGCCGTGTCGGCGCCGTCGTCACTTGCCGCTGAACTCGGCCACGAACTCGGCATGACGGTCGTCGGGTTTCTGCGCGGGTCGTCGATGGTGGTCTACTCGGCGCCGGAGCGCATCATCGTTGAAACAAGCACCGTTGACACAACCACACCAGAACCGGCGGATGCTCGCCAGAAAGCAGTCTCGCTGTGAGCCGCAAGCCCCTGAACGACGGGTTCGAGTACCCCGACCTGGAGGTCGGCGAGCACGAAGACGTCGCCGTGGGCCTGCCGGGCATCTACCACTCGATGGAGCCGGCCATCCGCCAGCTCGGCCTGACGAGGACCGCGAAGCTCCTGACGTCGATCAACCAGAAAGACGGCTTCGACTGCATGAGCTGCGCGTGGCCAGACCCTGACAACCGCAAGGCGCTGGAGTTCTGCGAGAACGGCGCCAAGGCCGTGACCTGGGAGGCGACTCCGGTCACCGTCGCGTCGTCGTTCTGGGCCGAGAACTCGATCTCCGACCTGCTCTCGAAATCGGAGTACTGGCTGGGCATGCAGGGTCGTCTGGTTGAGCCGGTGTACAAGGCCGCGGGCTCAGAGCACTACGTTCCGGTGAGCTGGGAGAAGGCGTTCTCGCTCGTTGCAGAGAAGCTGCGTGGGCTCGACTCCCCGAACGAAGCCGCGTTCTACACCAGCGGCCGCACAGCAAACGAGACGGCCTTCGTCTACCAGTTGTTCGTTCGTGCGTTCGGCACCAACAACCTCCCGGACTGCTCGAACATGTGCCACGAATCGACGGGCACCGCGCTCGGTGAGACGATCGGAATCGGCAAGTCGACGATTGCGTACGACGACTTCGAGCATACCGACCTGGTCATCATCATGGGCCAGAACCCCGGCACCAACCACCCGCGCATGCTCACTGCACTCGAGGACGCCAAGCGCAACGGAACGTCGATCGTCTCGGTGAACCCGCTGCCGGAGGCGGGGCTCATGCGCTACAAGAACCCGCAGACCGTCCGCGGGATTCTCGGCAAGGGCACGACGCTCACCGACCAGTTCCTGCAGATCCGTTCCGGTGGCGATATGGCGCTGCTCCAGGCCCTGTCGAAGCGCGTTCTCGACGCAGAGGCAGCGAACCCGGGCACGGTGCTCGACCACGAATTCCTTGCGAACTACACCGACGGCCTCGAGGAGCTGAAGGCACACCTCGCGAAGCTCGATGAGGCAGAGGTTCTGGCGGCGACCGGCCTCGACGCGGCCGAGATCGACGAACTCGCGAGCCGCTACATTGCCGCCGACCGCGTCATCATCACCTGGGCCATGGGCCTCACCCAACAGAAGAAGGCCGTCGACACGCTCAAAGAGCTCATCAACCTGCTTCTGCTGCGCGGCAACATTGGCAAGCCCGGCGCAGGAGCCTCGCCCATCCGCGGCCACAGCAACGTGCAGGGTGACCGCACGATGGGTGTCTGGGAGCAGATGAGCGACACCTTCCTCGACGCCCTCGAAAAGGAGTTCGGCTTCGCCCCGCCCCGGGAACACGGCACGGATGCCCTCCAGGCCATCGAGGCCCTGCAACGTGGCGCGATCAAGGTGTGGGTCTCGATGGGGGGCAACCTCGTCGGTGCCATCTCCGACACTGCCGCGGCCGAGGCTGCCATGCGCGGAACAGAGATGACGGTGCAGGTGTCGACCAAGCTCAACCGCTCGCACGCCGTCGTCGGCGACGAAGCGCTGATCCTGCCGACTCTGGGGCGAACAGAGGTCGACCTGCAGGCCACGGGGCCGCAGTTCATGTCGGTTGAAGACAGCGTCTGTGCTGTGCACGCCACCCACGGCAGGGTTCCACCGGTGGCGCCGAGCCTTCTCTCGGAGATCTCCATCGTGACCCGGTTGGCCGCGGCGGTGCTCGGCGACTCGGTGCCCATCGACTGGGCGGGCTTCGAACGGGACTATGACGTTATTCGCGAACACATCAGCCGTGTTGTGCCGGGGTTCGAGAACTTCAATGCCGATGTGAGGCGCAAAGGCGGCTTTGTGCTGCCCAATGGCCCGCGCGACTCCCGCACGTTCGCCACCGCGACCGGGAAGGCGCGGATCACCGTCAATCACCTTGAGCCGCTCGAGCGGCCGGAGGGACGCCTGATTCTGCAGACCCTGCGTTCGCACGACCAGTTCAACACCACGATCTACAGCCTCAACGACCGGTATCGCGGCATCAAGAACGGCCGCGATGTCATCTTCGTGAACCCCGACGACCTGGCCGAACTGGGGCTGCACGACGGCCAGCGGGTCGACATCTTCAGTGAGTGGAAGAACGACACCGACCGGGTGCTCCGGAACTACCGGGTGGTCTCGTACCCCACGGCGAAGGGCTGTGCTGCCGCCTACTTTCCTGAGGCGAACGTGCTGATCCCTCTGGCCAGCGCTGCCGACCGGAGCAACACCCCGGTGTCGAAGGCCGTTGTCGTGAGACTCGAGCCCGTGGCGCGCTAGGGCTGGCCGTGTGACACCGTCGGTGTCGCTCGAGTCACCATCACCACGCTGTCGACCAGTGTCACCGGGTTTCCGTCAGGGCCGACGACAGAGCGCGGCTCCTCTGAGCAGAGCGCTGTGAACCAGGCTCGCGCGTCGAGGTGCAGGGCGCTGAGCACCTCCTGGGCACTCGGAAGCGGTTCGCCGGCGTGGGCCATCTTCGACCATGGCGGAAACTCCGCGTGACCCACCACGAGCAGACTGCCGCCCGGTGCGAGCGAATCGAGGGCATTCTGGAGGATCCGTTCGCGGTCGAGCGGTATGGGCGACTGCAGGAACTGGGCAGACACAAGATCGAATTCGGCGTCAGGGAACGACACGCCCAGGTCGTGTTGTTGCCAGTCGATCAGCTCGTCGACACCCGCCCGGACAGCGGCCGCCCTGCCGCGCTCGAGTGCGGTCGACGAGACATCGACCGCGGTGACGCGCCAACCCTGGGTTGCCAGCCACACCGCATCGGCGCCCTCGCCGCACCCGAGATCCAGGGCACGGCCGGCGGGAAGTCTCGCCGCCTCGCGCACCAGCAGTGGGTTGGGATTGCCGCTCCAGATCTGGTCACGCTGGCCGTAATGGCCCTCCCAGAATTCCTGGGGGGTGTTCGGGTGAGAGGCGACCGACTCGGCGTGGCTGCTTTCGGAGTGTTCGTGCATAGGTCAATTATCGAGCCAGGGCGTGGTTGTCAGAGACCGCTCTGCGCCACGAGTCGCCCCGATGCGACGGCGACCGCAAAGGCGTCGTAGTCCTTCTCGTTCCTTGGCCTGCAACAGCAGCGGGTCGCCGGTATCGCGGCCTCCGAAGAGCAACACCCTTGCGCGGGTACCGACGCCGCAGACCCCGACCAGCTTGGTGAAGATGTGCGCACTGTCTCGTTTCCGAGCCTTGGCGAGGGCAGCTTCAGGCTTCAGCGAAAGGGCGCAGGATCGAACACGCCATTCTTCGCCTGGAAGGTGTGGGCGGGCCCCGGCCAGAGCAGGGTCTGTCGGCCGCTTCGGGAATCGAGGTACCAGCTCCGGCAACCGCCTGTCAGCCACACCGTCGACGAGCTGTCTGCGTCGAGCTCAGCGGTGTACTCCGCTTCGGCCGTTGCTGAGACCTCGAGCACTTCCGGGTGCCCTCCTTGAGCTGCGAGGGTGCCGAATGCGAGGGCACCCGCGATGTAGTCGATCTGGGTCTCGATCATCGTGATGGCCGAGTTGTGGCCGAGGCTCGCGTTCGGCCCGTCGATGATGAAGAGATTGGGAAACCCGTACACCACGGTTGAGGCGAATGCGGTCATTCCCTCAGACCAGTGGTCGGCAAGGGTCTCGCCGAGCCCATCGGCGCCAGTGTTCCGACCGACGATGCGGCTGGCGAAGGGCAGCTGGGTGGTGTGGAAGCCGGTCGCCATGATCAGTACATCGAGGTCGAATTCCGCGCCGCCGGCCGACCGCACGCGGGATTCGTCGACCGAAGCGACCGGGCTCGGCTCGAGCGTGACGTTCGGCCGGGCCAGGGCGGGGTAGTAGTCGTTCGAGAACAACACCCGCTTGCAGCCGATCTGGTAGTCGGGGGTGACAGCCGATCGGAGTATCGGGTCTTCGACCTGCGCCTGCAGGTGGCCGAGAGCCAGGTCGCGGTGTCGACGTGCGGAGGCGCTGCCGTCGAGTTTCTGCGCGAAGCCTTCTTCGGCCGCCCAGAAGTACTCCGACCGTGCAGCGGCGAGGGTGTCGGGATGATCGCGGAACCCGCGTTTCTCGTCGTCGGTGTAGGCCCTGTCGCCGCGGGGCACGATGTATGGCGCACTGCGTTGGAACACCACGAGTTCGGCCGCCTGCTCTGCCACTGCCGGAACGAGCTGCACAGCAGACGCGCCGGTACCGACGACCCCCACGCGCCGCCCCTCGAGTGAGACGTCGTGTCGCCAGGCGGCGGTGTGGAACGTGTCTCCCGCGAACGAGCCGAGCCCAGGCACCTCGGGCAGTCGGGGCTCCGACAGGCGCCCGGCCGCGGTGACCAGAACCCGGGCGGTGTAGTCGCCGCCCGAGGTGGTGAGTCGCCAGAGGCCCTGCCGGTCATCCCATCGCGCTTCGAGGAGCTCGGTGCTGAACCGGATGCACGGCAGCAGCCCTTCGCTTCGAGCACACTCCCTCAGGTACCCGGCGATCTCGGCTCCCGGTGCGAACACCCTCGACCAGTCCGGCTTCGGCCGGAAGGAGAAGGAATACAGCTGCGAGGGTACATCGCAGGCCACCCCGGGGTAGGTGTTGTCGCGCCAGGTACCGCCCACCTCGGTGGCGCGTTCGAGGATTAGGAAGGAGTGGGTGTTCTCGCGGGCGAGGCGCGTGCCCATTCCGAGACCGGCGAAGCCCGCGCCGACGATGATGACGTCGGCGTACTCGCTCGAGGTGCTGGAACTCACCGCCCTGCAGCTCTCCGGGCGGGCTCTTCGATGCGGGCGTACAGCGTGGTGCGCTGGTGGGGCGTACGGCCGAGGGTGGCTGAGATTCGTTCGACGAGGGCGGGGGTGAGCGTTCGGCCGGTTTCAGCGCCCGCGTTCGGGTCGAGTGTGCCGTCGAGCAGGAGGCCACCGAGGTCGTCTGCGCCAGACGCGAGCACGCTGAGGGCCTGTCGGAGGCCGAGCTTCGTCCAGGCGGCCTGCACATGGTCGATTCGGCCGGCCAGCATGAGCCTGCTCACCGCGTGCACGGCGCGGGACTCGCGTTCTGACGGGCCGGTGCGGCGCTCGCCTCGAAGCCTGGCCGGCAGGCCCGGCAGGCTCGGCAGGCTCGGCGAGCCCGGCGAGCGGGTCGGCGCGGGGGAGTCGGCGGTGAACGGCATCGGAATGAACTCGGTGAAGCCGCCGGTCTCATCGTGAAGGCGGATCAGCGTTCTCAGGTGGGCCACCTGCTGGGCGGCGGTCTCGATGTGCCCGTAGATCATGGTCGCTGTTGAGCGCAACCCGCTTCGGTGTGCCGCCGTGATGATCTCGACCCACTCTGCGGCGGGCAGGTCGGTTCCTCCGGTGAGAGCAGCCCGCACGGTGTCGTCGAGGATGCGGGCACCCGTGCCCGGAACCGATCCGACGCCCGCCTCACGCAGCGCTTCGAAGTAATCGGGGTACGAGAGCCCCGAACGGCGCGCCCCATCGGCGTGCTCTGCCGGGCGGAAGGCGTGCAGGTGCAGCGGGCCGCCCCAGCCTCGCTCTCCGGGGTGCGTGGGTTCGGCTTTCGCGATCGCCCGTGCCAGGTCGAAATACGCGGTGGGCCCGAGGTCGGGGTGAGCAGGGCCCTGCAGGCAGATCTCGGTGGCCCCGAGCATCCGTGCCTCAGAGGCGAGTGCGGTCACCTCGCGCAGGGTGAGCGGGCGTTCGGTCGTCTGCGCACCCCGTTCGGGCCGCACGAGCGCAGAGTCGAGGTTGCGATTGATCGCGAAGGTGAGGGTGTCGCCGAGCGTGGCGCGCCGCAGCTCATCTGCGATGCGGCAGAGTTCATCGAGGTCTGGCCCGTCGGCACCGAGCAGTTCGGCGTAGTCGCCGTCGCTGAGGCTTGGGGGCGAGGTTTCGGCCCGGCGCAGGAGTGCTGTGAGCGCCGGGGCACTGTTCGTTCTTGTCTCGGGCACACGGCCCACCGAAACCGGTCGGACCACGGTGACACCGTCTCTCGCCAGCCCCGACTCGTCGGCCAAGGCGAGCACGTGTGGCAGCACCGCGGGGTCGATCCAGTCGTCGGGGTCTCGAACGAAATGCGGGTGGGCGGTGAGCCGTTCCCGCAGCGTGAAGCCGCTGCGGGCTGTCAGCGCCGCAAGCTCGTCGATCTGCGGCCACGGTCGCTCAGGGTTAACGTGGTCGGGAGTGAGCGGGCTCACTCCGCCCCAGTCGTCGATGCCGGCGCGCAGGAGCAGGGCCAGTTCGTGCGTGTCAGTGAGGTTCGGCGGGGCCTGGATGCGGGCATCTTCGCCCAGCAGGAGGCGCGTCACCGCGACGGCCGCGACGTACTCCTCGGTCTCGAGATCGACTGCTCGCATCATCGCTGTGGAGTCCTTCGCGCGGAAGTTCTGCACGATCGTCTCCTGGATGTGTCCATGGCGCTCGCCGGATGCTCGGATCGCCAGAATCGAATCGACCCGTTCGGCATAGTTCTCGCCGATGCCGAAGAGCACCCCGGTGGTGAAGGGGATCTTCGATCTCCCGGCGTCGTCGAGTACCCGGAGACGCACCGCGGGGTCTTTATCTGGCGAGCCGTAGTGCGGCCCGCTCTTCTCCGACCAGAGCCTGGTCGCGGTCGTCTCGAGCATCATGCCCATCGACGGCGCGACGCCTTTCAGCTCTTGCAGCTCTGTCCAGGTCATCACCCCGGGGTTGAGGTGGGGCAGGAGGCCGGTCTCCTCCATCACCCGAAGGGAGACGTGCCGCACGTAGTCGATGGTCGAGTCGTACCCGTGATTGTCGAGCCATGCGCGCGCAGCCGGCCAGCGGTTTTCGGGCCGATCGCCGAGCGTGAAGAGTGCCTCCTTGCAGCCGAGGGCCGCACCGGCTTTCGCGATGCTGAGCACCTCGTCGACCGAGAGATAGGGAGCGATTCCTGCCTTGGCGAGCTTGCCGGGAGTCGAGACGAAGATGCAGTAGTGGCAGCGGTCCTGGCAGAGGTGGGTGAGAGGAATGAACACCTTGCGCGAATAGGTGATGACGCCGGGTCGGCCGGCCGTCACGAGACCCTGATCTCTGAGCGCTGAGGCTAGGTCGAGCAGGGTTTGGAGCTGCATGCCACGCGCGTGCAGAAGCGTTTCGGCGTCGCTGGCCGTGATGCTGTGGCCGATGGATTCCGATGCAGCCCTCGCACGGTGCAGTGCTCCGTCGATCTCAGGCAGTGAGGGCACGGGGCCGACAGTCGGTGTCGGTGTCGACGGGCGAAGAAGGGGCGTTGACAGGTTCACGGCTGGCAAGAAGCGGCTCCGAAGAAGTGGGGTGGGGCTGACGGCATACGAGATTCGTTCAGCCCAAAGCCAGGCTCACTACCAGATTCGCTACCAGCCTATCCCGCATCCGCATTGTCAGGTGCGGGCAAACGTCCTGAGGACCGGCTCAATGGGGACGTTTGAGCGCACCTGACGGCCCCGTTGTGTCGGTCGGCTGATGCGTTCAGAGGGCCGACAACACCACCGCTGAGCCCTGTCCACCGCCACCGCAGATGCCGGCGGCACCGATGCTCCCTGTACCGAGTGCGTGCAGGCGGCGAGCGAGGTGGCCGACGATGCGGGTGCCCGAGGCCCCCACGGGGTGACCCAGGGCGATTGCCCCGCCGTGGCTGTTCACAATGCCGGGGTCGATGCCGAGCAGTCTGGTCGAGTGTACCGATACCGCCGCGAACGCTTCGTTGATCTCGACGGCAGCCAGGTCGCTGGCGGCCCAACTGGTGCGGTGGAGTGCAGCGGCGATCGCGTGTGCCGGCTGTGCGTGCAGCGTGACATCGGGGCCAGCGACGAGCGCGTGGCTCTCGACCTGTGCCAGGCCGTGGATGCCGCGCGTCTCAGCCGCCGCTTCGCTCATGAGCACGAGGGCGGCAGCGCCGTCAGTGATCTGGGAGGAGTTGCCCGCGGTGATGGTGCCGGCGGCGCCGAAGGCCGGTCGCAGTGTGGCGAGCGATTCGATGGTGGTCTCAGCACGGAGGCCATCGTCGGCTGCGACGATCTTCGCTTGCCCCCGCCCGGGAACCGTGAACGGGTCGATCTCGCCCGCGAGGAATTCCGCGGACGAGGCGAGACGCCTGTGTGAGAGGGCAGACCATTCATCCTGGTCGGCGCGGGAGATGCCCAGAGGTGCGTTGCGTTCCTCGGTCGAAGAACCCATCGACCGCTTCTCGAATGCGTCGGTCAGGCCGTCGTGTTCGAGGGTGTCGAGGAACTCGGCCGTGCCGTACTTCTTGCCCTGCCGCGATCCGACCCAGGCGTGGGGCGCGAGTGACATCGATTCCTGGCCGGCCGCGACGACGATGTCGGCTTCGCCCGATTCGATCAGTCGCACTCCGGCGACCACCGCTTCGATGCCGGAGAGGCAGACGACGTTGAGCGTGAGAGCCGGGACGGTGAGAGGAATGCCCGCACCGACCGCCGACTGGCGCGCCGGATTCTGCCCTGCTCCACCCTGCAGAACCTGGCCGACGATGACCCTCTGGACCTCAGCCGGGCTGAGCCCAGACCGTGTCAGTGCTGCGCTGATGGCATGGGCCCCGAGGGCCGTCGCGGCGACAGACGCGAACTGGCCGTTGAATTTCACGAAGGGAGTGCGGGCGTAGCCGGCGATGATCACGCTCATGCGAGTGCCCCGAGCGACTCGAGTTCGACCTCGAATGGTGCGCCGGTGAGCCTCTGCAGCTCGTCGATGGTCACGTCGGGGGCGATGGCGCGAAGCACCAGGCCCGTTGGCGTCACATCGAAGACGGCGAGATCGCTGATGATGCGCTGCACGACGCGCGCACCGGTGAGGGGCAGGTCGCACTCCTCGACGATCTTGGGAGAGCCGTCTTTGGCGTTGTGCTCCGTGACCACGACCACTCGGGGCGTGCCAGCGACGAGATCCATCGCGCCGCCCATGCCCTTGACCAGCTTGCCCGGAATCGTCCAGTTCGCGAGGTCGCCCCGTGCGGAGACCTGCAGTGCCCCGAGGATGGCGAGTTGCACGTGGCCGCCTCGGATCATGGCGAACGACGTGGCCGAATCGAAATAGCTCCCACCCGGAAGCAGTGTCACGGTCTGCTTGCCTGCGTTGATGAGATCGGCGTCTTCGTCGCCCTCGAAGGGAAACGGCCCCATGCCCAGGAGCCCGTTCTCGCTCTGCAGCGTGACGGTGAGCCCGTCGGGTACGTGGTTCGCCACGAGGGTGGGAATGCCGATGCCGAGGTTGACGTAGGCCCCGTCGGTGAGCTCGCTGGCGGCGATTGCCGCCATGGTGTCGCGTGTCCAGGTCATGATCTGTTCCTTACGCCGTCGCGAATGTGGGGGTGGGGGAGTCGGCTGCGGCGCCGTCTGATGCAGGTGCTGGCTGGTTCGCGCCGCCTCCGGTTGGCCGCTGCCTCACGGTGCGCTGCTCGATGTCTTTGACCTTGGGCAGCGCCATCACCAGACGTTGTACGAAGATCCCCGGGGTCACCACGGTGTCGGGGTCGAGGTAGGCCTCGTCGTCGATGTGCTCCGCCTCGACCAGGGTCGTGCGCCCCGCGGTTGCGACCAGAGGGTTGAAGTTGCGTGCCGTGTGACGGTAGACCAGATTCCCGGCCCGATCTGCCCTGAAGGCGTGCACAAGCGCGATGTCGGCCACAATGCCACGCTCGAGCAGATAGGTCTCCCCGTCGAAGTCGGCGTGCGGCTTGCCCTCGGCGACAGGTGTGCCGACCCCGGTCTTCGTGTAGAACGCAGGTATGCCGGCCCCGCCCGCCCTCAGTCTTTCGGCCAGCGTGCCCTGGGGCACGAACTCCACGTCGAGCTCACCGCTCAGGAACTGCTGGGCGAACAGCTTGTTCTCACCGACGTACGAAGCGAGCACCTTGGCGACCTGCTGGTTCTCGAGAAGAATGCCGAGACCCTTGCCATCGACTCCCATGTTGTTCGAGACGATCGTGAGGTCGCGTGCGCCACTGTCGCGCAGAGCCTCGATGAGGTCTGTGGGGTTCCCGCTCAGACCGAAACCTCCGACGGCGATCGTGTCCCCGTCGCGAACGAGATCACGCAGGGCATCTGCAGCGCTGGCGTAGATGATGGTCATGGCACTCCTTTGTGTTCGGTACTCGCACGAGACCAATGGATGATCGTCGGTTGCGTCACTTCGAAACCTAAACGAGTCTCCCGGCGAGAGTCAAAGGCCCGCTGCCCCGGAATCACAGGTATGTCGCCAGGTGGGCAAGCCGACTGACTTTGTCCACTATGTGAACAGGTGTAGCGTCTGACTATGAGAGAAGCACTGCTGCGACGGGGGGTGAACCTGTGACCGAAGTGATCAGGGGTGGCCAGGTCGTCTCCCGCGTCGGCTCCGTTCTGAGGGCGCTCAGTACATCGCCTACCCACGGGCTCACGACCGCGGAGATTGCCGGTGCCACGGGCCTGTCGCGCCCGACCGTGCACCGCCTGCTCGCCGCGCTGCTCGCCGAAGGATTTGTCGACCGTGAGGCGTCGGATGCCCGCTGGCACGTCGGCCCGGAACTCTACCTGCTCGGTACACTCGCCGCAGATCGTTACGACGTGACCGAACTCGCGAGGGAGAGCGTGCGTGCTCTGGCGGAGCTCACCGGTGAGAGCGCCTTCTTCTCTGCCAGGCGGGGCGACGAGACCATCTGCCTGATGCGGGAAGACGGAAGCTTCCCGATCCGTTCGTTCGTTCTGTACGAGGGGGTGCGGTTCCCCTTGGGGGTCGCCTCCGCGGGACTGGCTGTGCTGGCGTATCTGCCTGAAGACGAGATGATGCGGTACACCGCCGACGACCGGCTCGTGGAACGGTTCGGGCCGAGGCACTCTGGTGCGAGCATCCGGAATCGAATCGCGGTGACGCGCAACACCGGGTACGCGCTGAATCCCGGGCTGATACTCGAGGGGAGCTGGGGCATGGGGGCCACTGTCTTCGACGCGGCGGGCAGGCCGGCATACGCCCTCAGCCTGACCGGGGTGGAGTCGCGGTTCAGGCCAGAGAGACACCAGGAGCTGGGCGCACTGCTGCTGCAGCACGCGCATCTGGTGACGCAGCGGCTGAAGTCGGCGACGAGAGCGTGACGATCTGTCGCGACTGCTGGGGCTCGGGATTGTGACGAGCGCGCAGCTCGACGATGGCGTATGATTCCGCCCCGAGCCCGGAGGGCGAGAGAGGCCTCGCGGATCGGGTAAACTGTGTGTCTCAACCTAAAGGCAGATTAGATGAAAATTGAAGTCGGCGAAACTCTCGTCTACCCCCACCACGGTGCAGTCACCATCACAGCACTCGAGACTCGCGTGGTCAAAGGCGAAGAGAAGCAATTCATGACGCTGAACGTGCACACCAGCGAGCTGACCATCAAGATCCCGGTCGAGAACATCGATCTTGTGGGCGTTCGCGACGTCATCGACGAGGCCGGGGTCCAGGCCGTGTATGCGGTGCTGCAGAACGAGTTCGTCGAAGAGCCGGGCAACTGGTCGCGCCGGTTCAAGGCCAACCAGGAGAAGATGGCCTCGGGCGACGTCAACCGCGTCGGCGAAGTCGTCCGCGACCTGTGGCGCCGCGACCACGACAAGGGTGTCTCTGCCGGTGAGAAGCGCATGCTCGAGAAGGCGCGCCAGATCCTCGTCTCCGAGCTCGCTCTTGCCCAAGACCTCACCGACGAAGAAGCCTCGGTGTTGTTGAACGGCGTGCTCGAAGCCGTTTGACGCGTGCCGCTCAGTGCGAGAGCGGGCGGGTGCGGTTCGCCCTGATCGCACCGGCCAGGCCGGCCGCGCTGAAGACCAGGGTCGACACGACGACAATACTGAGCGGCACCGTCCACGCGCCCGTGGCGTCGTGAGCCGCCCCCAGCAGAGTGGCTGACGTCGCGCCGAGCGCATAACCCACGCCCTGGATCATGGCCGAAAGGCCGCGGGCGTGCGTGCCGTTCAGAGCGAGCTGCACGATCAGCATGAAGACGATGGTGATTCCGCCGCCCTGGGCGACACCACCGAAGAAGCCCCAGACGAACCAGGCCGAGGGGTCGAATAGAAGGCCGACCGGGCAGCTGACCCAGAGAATGGCGACCAGCACGAAGGTTCGGGGAATGCCGGTCCGCGTCGACAACAGCGGTACTCCCAGCGCCCCGACGACGGCTGCGATCTGGAAGATCGACGAACTCGATCCGGCCGCCGTGACCGACAGCCCCACCTCGTCTTCGAGGATCGTCGGGAACCACGCGGTCACCCCATAGTACGAGAAGGCCTGGCCGGCGAACGCCAGCGAGAGCAGCAGAGCAGAGGCACTTCGCCACGTGCGGGCATGCACCCCTTGGATGCTGGGAATCGACTGGGTGTCGATCGCCACCGTCTCGAAGGCGCCTGATTCGAGCTTCGGCCTGAGCGGACCCACGTGGAAGGCGGCCCGGGGGCCGATCGCCAGAAGCCAGCCCACTGTGGCGATGATGGCGAACCCTCCCCACGCCAGCAGGGCGGCCTGCCAGCCGAACGCCTGCGCGAGCGGTGCGGTCGCGAGCGAGGTGATCATCGAACTCACGTTCATGGCCGAGGTGTACGAGCCGGTGACGATCCCCACTCTGCGTGGGGGAACATCCCGGCGGATCAGCACCGGCACCACCACATTGCCGACGGTGATGAACGCACCCATGATGATGGTGCCCACAAAGACGGCCTCCACGCCGCCGGCCGAACGGATGATCGTACCGAGCCCCACGCCGATGACCGTGACGGTCGTGGCGAAGTTGGCCCCTGCTCTGCCGACGAAGAACGAGGCGAACGGGGTGATGATGGCAAAACACAGAACGGGCAGCGTGGTGAGGAGCCCGACCTGGGCCGCGGTGAGCCCGAGATCGGAGCGGAGGATCCCGCTGATCGGTGCCACGGCGATGATCGGCCCTCGCAGGACGAGCCCGATCAGCACGATGCCGATGACGACGGGCCACGGGAACGTTCGGGTGGAGACAGTGGGCATGGCCTGGCTATTCTGAGGATCGGTCTGCACGACCGGTACTCGGACAGACGAAATTCTGTCAGTGAATTTGTTGGGGTGTACTAACGATATACCAGGGTCCGGAGCGGCCGCGGTGGGCAGCAGAGCTGCTGGACCGGTGCTGTCGGCTTCTGGCCCGGTTCAGAGGTCGGGCGCCGCCGGTTTCTGGGTGGTTATACCGATCTGGTCGGGAACCGAGCGGGCGACCTCGCGGAGCCAGGGCCCCGGCTCCGGCCATGATCGGCCGGTTGGCAACGATCGCAGAACGCGTGTCAGGGGTGTCGAGCCGGTGGCCCAGGGAATGACCCGCGTCGGCGCGGCCTGGGGCAGCACGCCGAGCCACCAGTGCTTCCAGGTGGCCGGGAGACCCTCGGGGTCGACCACGATGTAGTAGTCGGGCATGCTGAGGGTGCCGCCCTGGAACGCTGACGTGGCCCGTTCGACTTCGAGGTCGAGGGTGCCGAGGGTAGCCAGATCGTCGAAGAACTCGACCCAGGCGGCGGCGACGTGCGCCAGAGGGTCACGGTCGTGAACGACGTAGGGTGCGCTGGACCTGCTCACCCAGCGTTGGACTTCATCGTCGGTGCTCTCCGCGAGCGATCCGGCATGCACGTTGGCATGATGGCCCAGCGCACCGAGTGCTGTGGGCGATTCGGTACCGACCAGAACGAGTGTGGTGCTGCGCGGGCTCCCCATGAACAGAGTTTACGCGGCACGACGAGGCGAACGACAGGGCCTGCTGTGACGATCGGGTTACAGGGAACTGAGTGTCAGCGACCGTAGGCCGACGCTGCCGGGCACTGGAAGGCATCCCGACCGGCAGCGAGCCCGACCTTGTTCAGATAGGTGATGACGATCCCGTACGCCTCGGGCAGCGTCGTCTCGGTGTAGAGGATCGTGTGAGTCTCGCAGTATTCGCGGGCGATCTGTTGCGCGGCCTTCAGGTGCGGGCGCGCCATGTTCGGGAAGAGGTGGTGCTCGACCTGGTAGTTCAGGCCACCCATGAACCAGTTGATGAACCAGCCGCCGCTGATGTTGCGCGAGGTCAGCACCTGGCGGCGAAGGAAGTCGACGCGGGAGTCCTTCGGCAACATCGGCATGCCCACGTGGTTCGGAGCGAATGATGAGCCCATGTACACACCGAACACGGCCAGTTGCACACCGATGAAGGCGAAGGCCATACCCAGAGGCAGCATCAGGAAGATCACGGCGACATAGGCACCGATGCGGGCCAGGAGCATGGTGATCTCAACGGCCCGTTTGTCGACCTTGCCCTTGCCGAAGACGGTACGGAAGCCGTGCACGTGCAGGTTCAGGCCCTCGAGCACGAGGATCGGAAAGAAGAAGTTGCCCTGGCGTTTTGTGAACCAGGCGTAGATTCCGCGGGTCTTCGCCGCGTCGTCTTCGGTGAACGAGACGACGTCCTGATCGATGTCGGGGTCTTTGCCGATGATGTTCGGGTTGGCGTGGTGACGGCTGTGTTTCGTCATCCACCAGGAGTAGCTGATTCCGACGAAGAGATTGGCGAGCATGCGGCCCACGATGTCGTTCGCCTTGCCCGATTCGAAGACCGCCCGGTGTGAGGCCTCGTGCGCCAGAAAGGCGAACTGGGTGAGGATCACGCCGAGAACGGCAGCCATCAGGAGCTGGTACCAGGAGTCGCCCAGGAGGATGAAGCCGGTGATCACTCCGCCGAGTGCGACGAGCAACGAACCGAACATCGCGTAGTAGTAGCCCGTGCTCCGGCGAAGCAGGCCCGCGTCACGCACGGTACGGAGGAGCGCCGAATATTCTGTGGTCGGGTTCGCACGGTTGCCGCCCGGCTTCGTGCGCGTGAACGTCACCACAGGGGTCGAGGTACCCGACGCCGCCAGAGCGGCAGAAGACGCCGAGGAGTTCGAGGGCGCCGACGACATGGACGGCACAGACGTGGGCGGCACAGAAGCATTCATAGACAGGCTGCTCATCAGAGCCTCATTCCGCGGTTCGGCTTTGCAGAGAGTGCGGGTCGCACGAGGGCGATGCACCTTCATCGATATGGCAACCAAGGTCTGGGGCAACCTCTATTGACGCTACTGGGAAGCGTGCTGGGCCACGCGCAGAAGTCGGTCAGGAATCGGCTTTAGCGGCAAATCAGCAGGTTGGGCAGTGCGAGGATGAGCCGGGCGTCGAGGGCTGATCGACACCCATCAGGAGAGGATGTCCTTGGTCGAGAATCGGCCGTACGCGAGCGCGCCGAAGACCAGCACGTACGCGAGCTGCAGGACGGCGTTCGTGCCGAACGACGACCATTCGATGGGCTGGCGAAGCAGGTCGGCGAAGCTCAGCCAGTAGTGGCTGAAGAGCCACGGATGCAGCCAGTCGAGTTGCGGCAGCGAATCCAGCACTTGCGAGACGATCGAGATGACGACGGTGGCCGCCATGGCACCCACGGGAATGTCTGTCAGTGTCGAGATGAACAACCCGATGGCCGAGAGACCCAGCAGTGAGACGGTCACGTAGGCGGCGATCACCAGCGCGCGAAGGGCTGCTTCGGGCACGCCGATGGTGTCGCCTGAGAGCAGTGTCACCGGACCGATGGGGAAGAGGGCTGCACCGATCAGTGCACCGGCGAGCGTGATCACGATCACGGCCGCCAGGCAGAAGGCGACGGCCCCGGCGTACTTCACGATCAGCAGCCGGCCCCGGCCGACGGGTGAGACCAGCAGATACCGGAGGGTGCTCGCACTGGCTTCACCGGCGATGGTGTCACCGGCGACGACGCCGACCGTCAGGGGCAGGAACAACGGAATGCAGATCGTCAGGGCGACCAGGCTGACGAACAGTCCGTTCTGGGTGATCTGGTCGAGAAAAGCGGGGCCCCTGCCCGATGGTGGCCGGGCCGTCGACACGCGTACGGCGACGGCGATCAACACCGGGATCGCGGCAAGCGCGGCCAGCATCACCCAGGTGCGCTGGCGGCGGAAGAGAACGGAGAGCTCCGACCCCAGCAGCGCCCATCCGGCGTTCGCCTTTCGCGGTGTCGTCATGAGCGCACCGGCTGCTCCACCACCCCGTGATTCGTCACTGGGCAACGTCGAACCCCTCCCCGGTGAGAGCAACGAACAGGTCTTCGAGGGTGGCTCGTTCGACGGAGAAACCGCGCACACGGACTCCCTCGGCGACGAGTGCGGCAACGATCGACTCCGGAGGCCGGTCATCGCCGAGTGGGGCCGTCACGATTCCCTCTGTCGGCGCCTGTTCGGCCACGGGGGTCGGATGATCGGGGTCGAGCCCGATCATCCGTAACACCCGTTCGGCCGCCGCCGTGTCCGGGGTCACCACTCGCGCGCGGGTCTGCCCCGCGAGCCGCAGTTCATCGAGACTGCCCTGGGCAACGAGTGAACCTGCGCTCATGACTGCTGCGTGGGTGCACATGTGCTCGATCTCGGCCAAGAGATGGCTCGAGACGAACACCGTCGTGCCTTCTTCGGTGAGCGAACGCACGAGGTTGCGCACCTCCCTGGTGCCCTGCGGGTCGAGGCCGTTGGTCGGCTCGTCGAGCACGATCAGTTCGCGGGGGGTGAGCAGCGCATTCGCGATACCGAGCCGCTGCTTCATTCCCAGCGAGTAGGCTCGCACCTTCTTGTCGGCGGCGTGGCTGAGGCCGACCCTCTCGAGCGCTTCATCGACCCGTGCGCGCCGGGTACTGCTCGAGACGAAGCGATCGGCCGAATCCAGTCGACGAAGGTTCGCGGCCCCGGAGAGGAAAGGATAGAAGCCGGGGCCTTCTATCAGGGCGCCGACTCGGGGCAGAACGTCGGGAAGCATCTTCGGGAGCGCGCGGCCCAGCACACTCACCTCGCCCGACGTCGCAGAGGCCAACCCGAGCAGCACCCGGATGGTCGTGGTCTTGCCCGAGCCGTTCGGGCCGAGAAAGCCGAACACCGACCCGCGAGGCACAGCGAGGTCGATGCTGTTGACGGCGGTCTGCTTGCCGAACCTCTTGGTCAGGCTGTGGGTCTCGATGGCGAGTTCGCCCGACGCCGCCGCGGCCGCGGAGGCGAGTGGCGCGGGAGTTGCAGCCACTACTTGGCCGCGGCGGCCGCCTGGAGCTGGGCTGCAGGCACCGACCCAGCCAGCACGCGGCCGTCGCTCGTGATGAAGACCGTCACGAGAGTGCTCTGCAGAACGTGGCCTCCGTCAACCGGGGTCGTGAGGCCTGCAAACAACGGAGAACTGGTCAGAGCGCTGAGGTCGGTGCTGTTCGAGGCCGGCAGCTCGACGATGGAACTCCAGCCCGTGCCGATCACGGTCGGCTTGCTGGAATCCGACGGGGTCGGGGGGGTCTCCGATTCGATGCCCCTGGTTGGTGCCGTCTTCTCTGTCACGGTTGTTCCGGCCGGTGGGGTGAAGGTGAAGAGATCGGCAGAGGGGGTGTCGAGGCTCAGCGAGGTGAACGCCGTGCTGAACGCGGTGTCGCTCGCCCCGCGCGCAGTGACCTGCACCTGCAGGGGCATCCCGGTCGCCGAGTCGACGGCGATCGAGACGGTGCCGACCAGGGTGTCCGTGGCCTGTGGCGAGAGGATCAGGTCGTAGGCCGACCGGCCGGCGACGGTGACGTCGCCCCCGACCGAGACATTCGTGGACGGGTCGACTGCTGCGAGGAACTTCTGCGCAAGCTGGTTTGGCGTCTGTGGTGCGGCAACAGGATTGCCTGGGTCGGCTGCCTTGTCGGTGTTGGCGGGCAGGGTCGTGTGAACGGCGGTCTGCTTGCTTGAATCGTAGGCCCAGACATCCGTGCCGTTCGAAATCACATCGCGCTCTGCCAATTGGTCGAGGACCTGTATGCGGGCCTGGGTGTGGCCTGTACCGGAGGCGTCTACACCTGATGCATCAACATAGACACGTGCGGTGTGTGAACCGGTGAGGAGTTCGAGTGCCGAGGCGGCATCGGCGGTCGACGAGCCGGATGATCCTGACCCAGCGGTGCCGGAGGTGGGTAACTCGGGCAGGCCGAGGTTCGATGACTGGGTGACCGTGCCCGAGAACGCCGTGATCGAACTGTTGCCGATCATGGCGATGACCTCTTGCGGGGTCTTCGACGGAAGGTTCGCGGTCGCGTTGGCGGCGACTGCATCGGCGGAGATCGGTACGGCGATGGCGACTCCGGCGATCAGCACCGGCACGGCGAGTGCCGGCATCCACCGTTTGACGTTGCGATTCATGAGCGACGAGCCTCCTGCACACCCGCACTGACTGAGCGGATGCGAGCGAGAATACACCCGCCAGCCGTCAGTTGCCTCAGCGTTGTCTGACCGATTCTCCACGGTGTTTCGAGGCGGTCTCTGGGCGGTCGCGCCGGCTCGTCTCTAGCGTGCGGTCACCGTCACGACAGGTGATTTCGGCGCGGCCGTTGCAGAGACCTGAAGGCCGACCCTGACCGTCTGACCCGCACTGAGCTTTGCTGCCCAGTCGGCGCCGGTGCAGGTGATCGAAGTGTGGGCCGAGATCGTGCAGTTCATACCCCAGGCATTCACGATGGAGGTCGACGCGGTGTCAGGCCAGGTGACGCTCCAGCCGGCTGCGCCCGTCGGGCTCGTCACTTCGATGTCTGCGACATAGCCGGCTCCCCACGCGCTCTGCAGCATCCATTTCGCGGTGACGGTCGGCTTCTGCGTGGGCGTGGGCGTGGGCGTGGGTGTGGGTGTGATCGTGGGCTTCGGAGTCGGAGTGACCGTCGGTTTCGGGGTGGGTGTCGGCGTGGCCGTAGGTTTCGGTGTGGGCGAAGGTGTGACGGTGGGCTTGGGTGTCGGCGTGGGGGTGGCCGTCGGCGTCGGGGTCTGCACCGGTGTCGGTGTACCTGCTCCGAGAAGGGGCTGAAGTGCAGCCAGCTTTTCCGTCTGCGGTGTGACCCAGTCGTCTTTCACCAGCCCGCCGGTGTCGCCGCTGTTCGGGTTGAACGACCAGTAGGCGAAGCTCATGGAGTTGTCTGCCAGGTAGCTGACGATGGAGCTCAACCATTTGCGGTCGGAGTCGGTCTCGAGCTTCGTTCCGAATTCGCCGAGCAAGACGGGCGCCGAGCCTGTCTTGGCGATGAAGCCCCAGTTCTTGTCCCAGACCCCCGCGAGATTCGCCGGGTAGTTCGACGCAGAGAACCACGTCTGGTTGTAGACGGTGGAGGGGTAGTCGTGGGGGGAGTAGACCACATGGTTCGGCACCGTGAGGGTGACCGGCTTCGAAGCAACACCCTGGAGCCCACCGCCCCACCAGGTGGAGCTGCCGTCTGCCTGCTTCTCGACACCTTCGACGATGACGAGCAGATTCGGGTTGACGGTCTGCACGGCGTTGCCTGCGCGCGTGGCGGCGGCCTGCCAGTCGGTGGCGGCATTGCCGCATCCCCAGCACGCCGTGTCGTGCGGCTCGTTGTGCAGGTCGACTCCGATGACGGTGGGGTCATTCACGTAGCGCTTGGCGAGCATCTTCCAGTCACTGATCCACGAGGCTTCGCTGTATGCGCCCGTGTACCACAGGGAGGACTGGGAGCCGGAGTCGGGGCGGTGCTGGTCGAGAAACACGTTGAGGCCGTAGACCCTCGCCCGGGCAACCACCGCATCCATGATCTGAAGCGGAGTGAGGCCCTGCAGTGTGGGGTTCACCTGGTAGTTGATCGAGTTGCTGGTCTTCGCGGCAAGGCACTCGTTCGAGAAGGGCAGGCGAAGGGTGTTGAATCCCATCGACTTGATCTGTGCCAGGCCGGAATCAAGGCTGATCGACCAGAGTCCATGCGGTGCGCAGTTGGACGTCTCGAGTCCGAACCATGCCGCGCCCTTGATGACGTAGGGGGCGTTGGCGGCCGTCTTGATGGTGGCGCCGTCGGTGTGCAGCCATCCAGAGCCAGTTGCCGTGACCGCAGCGGCAGGTGCGTGGGCTGGTGTCGCGGCCGAGGCCACCGAGACGCCGCTGGCGACGAGGGCGATCGCACTGATCGCCGTGACGATGCGGCCGGGCAGACTCAGTCTCATGTCAATCCATCAGGGGGTCAGAGAGCGCTGGATTACAGGGGGGTTCAGTGACGAGCGGTGGTGTTGCTTCAGCGTAGGGTACGTCGGCAGCATTTCCCGAATTGGTGCCACCAGAACGGGGGAGACGATCCGAGCGCGTCTGTCGACGGGATAACATTGCGGGCGGAAACCGCAACAGAGAAAGCCGATGATGACCGACACTTCCCGCCCTGAAGGCACCACGACTTCTGCGTACCGTGCAGACCAGATCCCCGCCGAAATCGCTCGCTCGTGGTTGTTGGTTGCGGCCACGCGCCCAGAGACGTTCGATGAAGTGGCGAGCTCACGCGCAGACCAGATCGTTCTCGACATCGAAGACGCGGTCGACCCCAAACTCAAGCCGGCCGCGCGAAACGATGTTGTTGCGTGGCTGAGCAACGGAGGCAGCGCGTGGGTCCGAATCAATGACCACAGCACCCCGTTCTGGTCGGACGACGTAGACGCCCTCAAAGGTCTTCCCGGCCTCCTCGGCGTGATGCTCGCGAAGACCGAGTCCGGTGCCCACGTCACCGAGACGTTCGACCGCCTCGGAGGAGGCACCGCCGTCATCGCGTTGATCGAGTCGGCACTCGGCATCGAAGAGGCCCGGTCGATCGCCGAGGCACGAGGAGCTTTCCGGCTGGCGTTCGGCAGCGGAGACTACCGTCGTGACACCGGTACGGGCGCAGACGATCTCGCCATGGCCTACCCCCGGTCGCGTCTCGTTGTGGCCAGCCGCATCGGCGGCCTGCCCGGCCCGATCGACGGCCCCACCGTCGGCAGCAGTCACCCTGTCCTTCGCGAGCAGTCTGCGCTCGCCGTCACACTCGGGCTCACGGGAAAGCTGTGCCTCGATGTCGAGCAGCTGCCGGTGATCAACGAGGTCATCAGCCCGACGCGCTCTGACGCCACGTGGGCCCGCGACTTCCTCGACGATTTCGAGTCGCGGGGGCGGGTCATCCGTGATGGCAGCGACCTGCCGCGCCTCGGCCGCGCCCAGAAGATCGACAAGCTCGCCCAGGCCTTCGGTATCAAACCGCTCTGACTCGCGAGACCCATCCCGGGTCATGCGTGCGGGCAGAAAAACACCCAAAGTTGCGTTCTTGGGTGTTTTTCTGCCCGCACTACAGGGGTAGCAGAGTGGCGTGCAGGTCAGCGGGTGTAGGTGACGAAGCGGTAGCGGATGCCCGTGGCCGACTCGAGCCACGGTGAAGACGTGGCGCGCTCCCACGTCGCGTCGATCGCAGGAGCAAGGGTGTCGCCCTTCACGCCGAGGTCGAGCTCAGTCACTTCGAGCCTGGTCGCCGACGGCATGGCCTGCCGGTACAGCTCCCCGCCGCCGATCACCCAGAGGATTGCGTCGTCGTCGGAGGAGACCTCGGCGAGACTGTGCACGACCTCTGCGCCGGGGGATGCCCAACTTGCGTCGCGCGTCAGCACGAGGTTACGGCGACCGGGCAGCGGCCTGAACCTCTCGGGCAGCGAGTCCCAGGTGCGCCGGCCCATCAGCACGGTGTCGCCGAGGGTCAGCTCCTTGAAGTGCGCGAGGTCTTCGGGCAGTCGCCAGGGGATCGTGCCGCCGTGGCCGATCACGCCTCCGCGGGCTTCGGCCCAGATCATCCCGAGCGTCATGCGATTGCCGTGCCCGCTGAGATGGCGGCGGCAGTGACAGCAGTGGTGAAAGCAGCGGTGACCTTGACGACTGACCGGTTACCCGCACCTGCGAAGGCGCTCATACGGCGACCGGCGCCTTGATCGCTGGGTGGTGCTGGTAGCCGACGATCTCGAAGTCGCCGAATTCGTAGTCGAAGATGCTCGCGGGCACCCGGTTGATCGTCAGGGTCGGCAGCGGGTACGGGTCGCGGCTCAACTGCTCGGTGACCTGCTCGCGGTGGTTGTCGTAGATGTGGCAGTCGCCGCCGGTCCAGATGAAGTCGCCCACCTCGAGACCCGCCTGCGCCGCCACCATGTGGGTGAGCAGCGCGTAGCTGGCGATGTTGAACGGCACCCCGAGGAACATGTCGGCGCTGCGCTGGTACAACTGGCACGAGAGCTTGCCGTCGGCGACGTAGAACTGGAAGAAGGCGTGGCAGGGCGCCAGTGCCATCGAGGGGATGTCGGCGACGTTCCAGGCCGACACGATCATCCGCCGGCTGTCGGGGTCTGTCTTCAGGGTGTGGATGACCTGGCTGATCTGGTCGATGTGCGAGCCGTCTGGCGTGGGCCACGACCGCCACTGCACCCCGTAGACCGGGCCGAGCTCGCCGTCGGCGTCTGCCCATTCGTTCCAGATCGTGACACCGTTCTCCTGCAACCACCCGACGTTGCTCTCGCCGCGCAGGAACCAGAGCAGCTCGTAGGCGATGGACTTGAAGTGCACGCGCTTCGTGGTGATGAGGGGAAAGCCCTTACTCAGATCGAAACGCAGCTGGGCGCCGAAGACACTCGTGGTGCCGGTGCCTGTGCGGTCTGACTTGGCCGAGCCCGCTTCGAGAGTGTGGCGCAGCAGGTCTTCATACGGGGTCGCGAGTGAAGTAATCATCGGTTCGAGAGTACGGCAATCACGCATGGAATCGGGCTTACGATTCAGCTATGACTTCGTTGAATGACATCCCGATCACAACCATCGATGGCAGCGAGACTTCGCTCGCCGAATACGGCGACAAAGTGAAGCTCATTGTCAACGTCGCCTCGCGCTGCGGGCTCGCCCCGCAGTACAGCAAGCTCGAAGACCTGCAGAAGATCTACAGCGACCGTGGGTTCACCGTTCTCGGGTTTCCGAGTAACCAGTTCCTGCAGGAGCTCGGCACTGAAGAGGCCATTGCCGAGTACTGCTCGACGACCTGGGGCATCACCTTCCCGATGTTCGAGAAGATCAAGGTGAATGGTCGCTCGGAACACCCGCTCTACACCGAGCTGAAGAAGGCAGCCGACGCGGAGGGCAAGGCCGGCAAGGTGAAGTGGAACTTCGAGAAGTTCGTGGTCACCCCAGACGGCGAGGTTCACCGCTTTCGCCCCCGCACCGAGCCGGATCACCCCGCCATCGTTGCCCTGATCGAGGCGTCGCTCCCGACCGCCGCCTAGGCCTTTCGCCTCAGGTGCAACGAGGCCTGCGTGGGTGAACCGCGGGCCGAGCTGGACCGTGTGAATCCTCTCAGGCGAAACACTGCGTTCACGTTGCGTGGTTAATGTGGGGGAATGAGCGAGACAGCCGCCCTTTCCGCCCGCGCAGGCACGCGTACCCTCATTAAGGTGCCTGAGGCCACCGCGTTGTTCTGGCTGGCGAAGGTGCTGACCACTGGCATGGGGGAGACGACGTCGGATTTTCTCAATGTGAATTTCGAGCCGCTCCTCGTGATCCCGATTGCGGCTCTTCTTCTGGCGGGTGCGTTGCTGCTCCAATTCCGAACAGCCACCTATACGCCGTGGGTGTACTGGCTGGCTGTCGCCCTCGTGAGCGTGTTCGGCACGATGGCGGCCGACGTCGCTCATGTTGCGCTGGGCATCCCGTACCTCGCATCCACGGTGGCCTTCGCCGTGGCGCTGGCCGTGGTGTTCGTTCTCTGGCGGCGAAGCGAGAAGACGCTCTCGATCCACAGCATCACGACGCCCCGCCGCGAGGCCTTCTATTGGCTCACGGTGCTGGTGACGTTCGCACTCGGCACCGCTGCCGGTGACCTCACGGCGACCGTTCTCGGGCTCGGGTACTTTGGCTCCGGTGTTCTCTTCGCCGTCGTCATTGCTGTGCCTGCAATCGGGTACGGGCGGTTCGGTCTGAACCCGATCGTCGCGTTCTGGTTCGCCTACATCGTGACCAGGCCGTTGGGTGCCTCGTTCGCCGACTGGATCGCCGTCTCCCCTGCCAGGGGTGGGCTTGGACTCGGAACGGGCCCGATCAGCCTGGTGCTGATCGCGCTCATCGCCGTGTGCGTGGCAATCATGAAGAAAAGGAGTACAGTCATTAATGAGTGAACTCCGTTTTGTCGGGGCTAGCCTGAGCTGAGGCGGTGAACGGCAGGTGCCAGATGGTCGGCGGGCGCAGAACAAGCTCGAAAAGCAGTCCCGAATCCACGCCGCCGCAGCCGAACTGCTCGACCGCCACGGTTTCGCCAACGTGACCACGCAGCAGATCGCCGATCGGGCCGATGTGGCGATCGGTACCCTGTTCCGCTACGCCTCGACCAAGTCAGAATTGCTCCTGATGGTCTACAACGACAGGTACCGGCAGGCGATCGAGAGTGGCCGCGCCCAGGTGTCTGCCGACGACGGTGCTGTGCCGAGCATCCTGGCGCTCATCGCACCACTGGTGGTGGCCTCCCGCGAGTTCGCAGAGAACGCGGCTGCCTATCAACGCGAATTGCTGTACGGAGACCCGACGGAACGGTATCGATCCGAAGGACTCCGGCTCACGGTCGAACTCCAGGATCTGTTCGAAGTCGTTCTCACGCGCTCGATCAGCGCCTCCCCGGTTACGGCCGTCGCTGCCCGAACCCTCTCAGACATCGTGCACCTCGAGATCGCTCGCGCGCCGATCGAAGAGACAACGGCCGAACGGATGCTCGTGGTACTCGGTCAGCAGACCGAGCTCATCGTCGCGGGCCTGCACGTCTTCGGCAACACCTTCGCACCGGCTGGTTCAGTCGCTGCGACCCCCACCAGCTCCACCAAGTGAAGGACAGGCACCAGGAAAATGACCAGACTCACCAACATCACCGTACTGGGCACGGGAGTGCTCGGTGCCCAGATCGCGTACCAGACTGCGTACCACGGGTTCGCGGTGACCGCCTTCGACATCAACGCCGAGGTTCTCGAGAAGGCGAAATCCAGGCTCCAGGGAATTGCCGACGTCTATGCCGTCGAGGTTGCCGGAGCCGGCGACGGTAAGGCCCAGGAGGCGCTAGCGCGAATCACCTACTCCGACGACCTTGCCGCAGCGGTAGCCGATGCCGACCTGGTGATCGAGGCGATTCCTGAGATCCTGGCCATCAAACGCGACACGTATACGAAGCTCAGCACGCTTGCACCTGCGAAGACCATCTTCGCTACGAACTCGTCGACCCTTTTGCCGAGTGACCTGAAGGAGTTCACGGGTCGACCTGACCGGTTTCTCGCCCTTCATTTCGCCAATCACGTCTGGATCTACAACACCGCTGAGGTCATGGGCACCGCAGACACCGACCCTGCGGTGTACAACACCGTCGTCGAATTCGCCGGTGACATCGGCATGGTTCCGATCGAGATCAAGAAGGAGAAGGCCGGCTATCTGCTGAATTCGCTGCTGGTGCCGCTGCTGAATGCCGCCTCAGAACTCCTGGTCGACGGCATCGCCGCGCCCGACGCGATCGACAAGACCTGGCGCATCGGTACGGGGGCGCCGCTCGGGCCGTTCCAGATCTTCGACGTCGTCGGCCTGACGACCGCGTACAACATCTCCTCGCAGGGTGGACCGAAGCAGCAGGCCTTTGCGAAGCTTCTCAAAGACGACTACATCGACAAGGGTCATCTCGGTCTAGCCACCGGACGAGGCTTCTACAGCTACCCCTCTGCACCCTGACGGCCTCCCGTCAATCGGCGAGAATGAGGTAGAGAGCGCGCCTGGCTTCGTCGAGCTTCTCGGCCGCGGCTGCACGCTGGGCGTCGGTCGCGGGTGACCGGAACTGCTGAACGACGCCGATCAGTTTGGCGACGCTCTCGTGGAACGCCGTGTCGCTCTCGGAGCGGCCGGGAGTCGCCTGCCACGCCTTCGCGAGTTCGTCGGCGTGCTCCTCGAGATACGAACGACCGGATTCAGTGAGTTCATATTCGGTGCGGCGGCCGTCGCCCTTGGAGACGATGAGTTCTTCGTCGACGAGCTGCTGCAGGGTCGGGTAGACCGAACCGGGGCTGGGGCGCCAGGTGCCGCCTGTCCGCTCGGCGATGGCCTTGATGAGGCCGTAGCCATTCGAGGGGCCGTCGCCCAGAAGGGACAGGATGACGCTCCTCACGTCGCCCTTGCCTGCACGACGTGGCCCTCGAGGTCCGAAGCCGGGGCCGAACCCACCGGGGCCGAATCCGGCGAATCCGCCCGGACCGAATCCGCCGGGACCGAATCCGCCGGGACCGAATCCGGCAGCGCCGAATCCGCCACCGTTGTGCCCGTGCGGGCCGCGGCGGGCGAATTCGCGCGGCGAATGGGCGAGACGCGGGTCGTGACCCGCGTGGCTGCCGTCGTCGGAGTGCCCGGCGCCGGAGAAGTTGAAGTGTTGTCTGTGAGTGCGTTTCATGATCGCGTTCACCTTTCGGATTGAGTAATGACGCCGAACTACGGCGATGTGTCAAAGATACACACCGATATATCGTTAAGTCAACTCCGAACGAAGAATGCCGCGTCAGCCCGTGGATGCCCTCACCAGGAGCGTGGTCGGGAGAAGCGTCACTCGCGGTGCCGGTTTGCCCTCGATCAGAGCCATCAGGATCTCGGCCATCTTCGCGCCGAGCTCGTGGGAGGGCTGGTGCACCGTGGTGAGCGGTGGTGTCGAGGTGGCGCCGAAGTAGTTGTCGTCGAACCCGGCGACAGCGATATCGCCGGGAATGGTGAGCCCGCGTTCGTAGATCACCGAGTACGCGCCCGCTGCCATCTGGTCGTTGGCTACGAAGAGTCCGTCGATGGGTCTACCCCGATCGAGCAGTCTCCTCATTGCGGCGGCACCGGAGAGGGGAGTGAAGTCGCCGTATTCGACCAGTGACTGGTCGAGGCCCTGCATGGCCAGTGTGCGTCGCCAGCCGTTGAGACGGTCCACTCCGGGTGGCATGTCCTGCGGGCCGGCGATGGTGGCAAGCTGCCGTCTTCCGGTGGACAGGATGTGTGCGGTTGCGCCCGCGGCGCCTGCCGCGTTGTCGACATCGACGAAATAGCTGCTGCTCTCACCGGGGAGGAGTGGACGACCACCGAACACCACGGGGAGTGACTGGCCGAGGTGCCCGAACGACTGGTCCCCGCTGTGGTGCGAGACCACCAGGGCGCCGTCGACGTTTCCACCGAGGAGATAGCGCCTCGTCTTCTCGGCACGCGTGTCTGAGGAGATCAGCATGTTGAGGGTGTACTCGGTGTCGGCGAGGGCGAGGGCGATTCCCTGGATGACGCTCGCAAGGTAGGGGTCTGTGAAGAGTTTCGCCGTCGACTCCGGCACGACCAGGGCGATCGCCTGCGTGCGCCTGCTGGCGAGCGAGCGTGCAGCTCGATTGGGCACGTAGTTCAACTGCGCAATGGCGTTGTTGACGACCTCGGCGATCTGCGGAGTGACTTTGGGAGAAGCATTGACAACGCGCGACACAGTGGCACGGGACACACCGGCGAGGGCCGCCACCATCTCGAGAGTGGGTACGGGTTTCGCGTCTGTGAGCGAGCCAGTCGGCCACCGCCGCGGAATGTCGTGACCTCCCGAATGCCCGGAGGGTGATCCCGTTGTGCTCGTGGTGGCAGATACGTCTTCGGACACAGCCATCTCCCTACAGTTTCGTCAATCCTCCCCAGTGTAAACGCTTGCCGAGCTCTTCGAGATGATCTCAGAATAGGCGAGACCGCTGTCCTTGATCGTTCGTTCGCCCGTCGTGTAGTCGACACGAACGACGCCGAATCTCTTCTCGTAGCCCCATGCCCATTCGAAGTTGTCGAGAAGCGACCAGACGAAGTACCCACGCACGTCGGCACCGTCGTCGATCGCACGGGAGACGGCCGTGATGTGGGCACGGATGTAGGCGGTGCGTTCTGGATCGTGAATGCACCCGTCCGGGGAGACGGCATCATCGTAGGCAGCCCCATTCTCGGTGACATACAACGGCGGGAGGTTCGGGTACTGCAATCCCAGTCGGACCAACAGGGTCCGGAGGCCATCGGGGTTCACCTCCCAGTCCATGCTCGTGCGGGGAAGCCCCCGTGAGGGGAAGGTGACGAATTCCGAACCGACGAACGGAGACGCTTTCGGGCGAGCCGTCGGTTGTGCGGCACCCCGGCTGCCCCGCGGCTCGGGATGACCGCTGACGGCGTCGTCGTGGTAGTGATTCACCCCCAGAAAATCCAGGGGCTGAGCGATGAGCTCGAGGTCGCCCTCCACGATCACATCCTCAAGCCCCTGGCCCTGCAGATCCCGCAGAAGATCAGGTGGATAGGCACCCAGAAGCAGGGGCTCGAGGTACATCCGGTTCCACAGTGCATCGATGCGTCGCGCGGCGTCGAGGTCGACGGGGTCGCTCGGGTCGATCGGCACAGCGTTGGTCAGATTGAGGGTGATGCCGATTCGATCGCTCGTTTCGCCTCCCGCGTGCAGCGAGGCACCGAGGTGTCGAAGTCTGTTCACCGCGAGCCCGTGTGCCAGGTGTTGGTGGTGCGTCGCCGCGAGGGCGGCCCTCGGCTCGGTGCGCCCAGGAGCGTGCTCGCCCGCCGCGTAGCCGATGAGCGAGGAGCACAGCGGCTCGTTGAAGGTCGTCCAGTGCGTCACCCTGTCGCCGAGACGGCCATACACGGTCTCCGCGTAGTCAGCGAACCGGTAGGCGGTGTCGCGGTTGGTCCACCCGCCCTGGTCTTCGAGCGCCTGGGGCAGGTCCCAGTGGTAGAGGGTGAGCCAGGGAAGGATGTCCGCCTCCAGCAACTCGTCGACGAGACGGGAGTAGAAGTCCAGTCCGGCGTGGTTGACGAAGCGGTCGCCCGGCTTGACGCGCGCCCAGCTTGTCGAGAACCGATAGGAGCCGAGCCCGAGTCGCTTCATCAGCTGCACATCTTCGGGCATTCGGTGGTAGTGATCGACCGCTTGCTCCGGCAGGTCGCCACTCGCAATCGCTCCCGGCAGCCGGGCGAAGTGGTCCCAGATCGAATCCTCCTTGCCGTCTTCGTGAGCCGCGCCTTCGATCTGGGCCGCTGCTGTGGCCGAGCCCCAGATGAAGCCGGATGGCCAGGGCGAGAGTTCTGGTTGCTGGAACACGGTTCAGCCTTTCACTGCGCCGGCCATGATGCCCGAGACAAGCTGGCGACCGGCGAGGATGAACAGGATGAGAAGCGGAACCGTGGCGAGAACGGCGCCGGTCAGAACGATCGAGTAGTCGACGTACTTGGCCGATTGCAACTGGCTCAGCGCGACCTGCAGCGTGGGGTTCTGCGGCACCACCAGCAGCGGCCAGAGGTAATCGGTCCAGGCGGTCATGAACGTGAACAGCCCGAGGATGGCCATTGCCGGGCGCGCCGCCGGCACTCCGACGTGCCAGAACGTGCGGATCATGCTTGCGCCATCGACCCTGGCCGCCTCGATGAGTTCGTCGGGAATGACGTCGACGAGGTACTGCCTCATGAAGAAGACGCCGAAGGCCGTCACGAGTGTCGGGATGATGACGGCGCCGAGCGTGCCCGTCCATCCGAATTGCTTCATGACCATGAACAACGGGATGATGCCGAGCTGCGTCGGCACCGCCAGCGTCGCGATCACGAAGACCAGGAGCCCCTCTCTGCCGCGGAACTTCAGTTTCGCGAAGGAGTATCCGGCGAGGGTGGAGAACAGGACGACAGAGACCGTGATCACCGTCGACACGATGATGCTGTTGAGCAGTGACATCCAGAACGGCACCGTGTCAAAGACTGCAGCAACGTTCTGCCAGAAGAGACCGCCGGGAAGAAGGGGTGGCCAGGTGTCTGTCAGCACCGAGCTCGGGCTCGAACCAGCCAGGAACGACCAGTACAGCGGGTAGGTGCCGCCGATGAAGAACACGATCAGCAGGCCGTAGGTGAGAAAGCCCGGGCGTTTCTCGATACCGAGCGGCTTTCGCCGCCTCGAACCCTTCGGCGCGAGCCCGCTGGCACCCTCCGTCGGCGTGGATGATCGGCTGATGGTCGCGCTCATGATCGGTGCTCCTGCGTTGGTGAGTCGTCGGGTGGTGTTCTGGGCGCCGCGACAGTTTCAGCTGGTGCTGGTGCTGGTGCTGGCACAGCGACGGAGACGCTGGTCTTCTGCTCGTCGATCCGCGCGAGCCGCCGCGCGGTCGAGCGTCGTGAAGCCCGGGCCTCACCGGAGGCGATGCGGCGCGAGATCAGGAAGTTGAGTACTCCGAAGAGCACGATGATGAGAAACAGAAGCCAGGCGACCGCTGAGGCCTTTCCGAAGTTCTGACGATTGAATGCAAGGTCCCAGAGGTAGAGCACGGTCGTCTGGTACTGCCGTTGCGGGCCACCCGGTGTGGCGGTGGTGGGGTTGAAGAGCTTGGGCTCAGTGAAGATCTGGAGACCGCCGACGGTGGCGGTGATGATGACGAAGATCATGGTGGGCCGGATGCTCGGCAGTGTCATGGAGAAGAAGCGCCTGATCGGGCCGGCGCCGTCCAGTGCGGCCGACTCGTAGATGTCGCGGGGAACAGCCTGCATCGCTGCGAGCAGGATGAGGGCGTTGTAGCCCGTCCAGCGCCAGTTCACCATCGTGGCGATGGCGATGTGCGAGGGAAAGGTCTCCGTCTTCCACATCACGGGGTCGAGGTGGAAGGCAGTGAGGAGGTTGTTGATCAAGCCGTACTTCTCGTCGAACGCGCTCGAGAAGATGAGGGTGACGGCCACCGGGGTGACCACATAGGGGATGAGCACGCTCATGCGCCAGAACGTCTTCGCCCTGATGTTCTGGTCGAGGACCGCGGCGATGACCACGGCGATGACGAGCTGCGGGATCGCGGAGAGCAGGAAGATGCTGATCGTGTTGAAGAGCGAGTTCCAGAAGAAGGGGTCTGTCAGTTCAGCGACGTAGTTGTCGAGACCGACGAACCCGGCCGGGCCGGTGAGCAGGTTCCACTTGTTCAGGGAGACGACGAAGGTGTAGCCCAGGGGGAACAGCCCGACGAGACCGAACAAGACGAAGAAGGGGGCGATGTAGAGATAGGGCGACGCCTTCACATCGAAGCGGTTGAGCCGGTGCGTGAGCGGAACCTTCTGCTTGGGCTTCGGCGATGGCTGCTCGTCGGTGGTCTGCGGGGGAGTCGTCAGCGTTGCGGTCACGGGGCGTCGCAGCTTTCTGTCTGGTGGTGCGTTGAGGGGTACCGCTGGTTGAGTAGGCCGGAGGCCGTATCGAAACCCGAGAACGGGGGCTTTCGATACACCCCCGACGATGTCGGGGGCTACTCAACCAGCGGAGGTGGTGTTAGTTACTTGTTGACGACGAGCTGGTTGAGCAGGGTGATCGCGTCATTCCACGCGGTTGCCCCGTCTGCCTTACCCGAATCGATCTCCTGGATGGAGGGGCCAAAGACCTGTGACTGGATGACGGAGTCGTCGGGTCCCTTGAACTGGGCAACGACACCCTTGGCGCGATCGGCGAGGATCTGGCCGATCGGGGCGTTGTTGAAGAACGTCGACAGCGCGTTCGTGCCGGTGACAGCCGGGTCGGTCTGGGCGGCAGTCACACTCGGGAACGTGCCCGCAACACCGAACGCGGCAGCCTGGGATTTCGCGTCGGTGAGGAAGGCGGCGAGGTCAGCGGCCTCCTGCGGGTGCTTCGACTGCGTCGGAACGGTCAGGAAGCTCCCGCCCCAGTTCGCTGCTCCCCCGGGGAAGACGTTGGCGAAGTCCCAGCCGGTGGATGCGTCGCCGCCGGCCGAAGTGACTTGGCCCTTGACCACGCCGAGCATCCAGCCCGGGCAGACGAAGGTCGAGAAGGTTCCGTCGGTGAAGGCTTTGCCCTTGCCCCAGTCCCAGGCAGTCTGGTTTGCAGACAGGCCAGAAGCCGTGGCGGTCGAGAGCTTCGTCCACAACGCCTTGAGGTCGGCATTGCCGTCGACGTTCAGGGTGCCGTCGGCTTTGTAGTAGCCCTCCTTCTGCTGATTGACCATGGCGTTCCAGAGGAAGCCCGACTGGTCGTAGAACGCCTTCCCCGTAGCCGCCTTGTACTTCGCGCCGACCGTGAAATAGTCATCCCAGGTTGCAGAGGAGCCACCGAAGAGCGTCGCAACTGCATCGCGGTCGGTCGGGAGACCGGCAGCGGCGAAGTCGGTCTTGTTGTAGCACAGGCCCTCTGGGCCGATATCGGAGCCGTAACCGATGATGCGGCCCTTCGTGTCGGTGGCCTGCTGCAGCTTCCAGTCGACCCAGCGATCCTTGATGTCGTTCGCGCCGTAGGCACTGAGGTCGTTGAACTGGTCGGAGACCTGCATCACCGCGCTCAGCCAGCCTTCCTCGACGGCCTGGACGTCAGGGAGACCGGCGCCAGCCGCCTCCTTGGTCTGCCAATCGGTCTTGGCATTGTCGCCGGTGTCGATGTTCGTCGCCTTGATCGTGATGTTCGGGTGGTCGGCCTCGTACTGTTTGTAGAGGTCGTCGTAGCCCATCGTGCCGAACGTCGTCACCGTGAGAGTGATCGGGTCGGTTGCTGTGCCGGTGGTGGCCGGTGTGCTCGAGCTCGAGCATCCAGTCGCCAGCAGTGCGAATGCTGCAGCGGCACCTGCAACGGCGGTAATCCTGGTCGTGCGTCGTGAGAAGGTCACGTCACTCCTTTGTGTGCAATTGGGACAGGGATGAACATTGAGAGCGCTCTCAATGAGGTTGTGAGAGCGCTCTCAACGATTGTGAGTGAGCGTACGCAGAACACTGCATCCGTGTCAAGCGACAGGCTCGAGATGGGAACATCTGAGCGTGAAGGTCACGCGATTGGCCCGGAAATGGGCTATATGCGAAAAGCGGCATATTCGCCATCGATGGGCACCACATGCGGCAGACTGGAACGATGCTGACCGCACACGCCCGACGTGCACCGAATCGCCAGGTCGCCGCCGACTTCGGTCCTGACGCCATTCCCGGCGAATGAGCGCGCTGCCCGAAGTGACCGAGGGAGACTCACTCCCACGCTTCCCCCGCCTGAGGCGCGTGCTTCACCAGAGGCGGGGTTTCTCCGACAGCGAGAAGACCGGAGCTGCCCTGCTGCTCGGCGCGACGGTGCTGGCCCTCGTCTGGGCGAATCTGCCATTCGGCAACTCGTACGACGAGTTCTGGAGTTCCACGGTTTCGCTGCAGGTCAGCGGTACGGGCATCCAGCTCGATTTTCGGGCTCTGGTCAACGAAGCCCTGATGACACTCTTCTTCTTCGTGGTCGGTCTCGAGGTGAAGCGCGAGTTCGCTGTCGGGGAGTTGAGCGATCGATCGCGTGCGATCGTGCCGGTCGCGGCAGCTGTCGCCGGCCTGGCGATTCCTGCCGCAATCTTTCTGCTCTTCAACCACACGGGAGAAACCGGTCACGCCTGGGGTGTGGTGATCTCGAGCGACACGGCATTCCTGCTGGGGGCGCTCGCCCTGGTGGGCCCGCGGCTCCCAGGCCACCTGCGAATCTTCCTGCTGGCGCTCGCTGTGGTCGATGATGTGGGAGCGCTCGCCGTGATCGCCTTCTTCTACACCGACCAGGTGCACTTCCTGCCGTTGGTCGTGGCGGCCCTCGGGCTTGCGATCATCTGGTCGCTCAAGTACGTGAGGCTCGGCCAGGGTCCGGCGTACCTCGTCTTCTCTGTCGTGGTGTGGGGCGCGCTCTATGCCTCGGGGGTGCAGCCCACGCTGGCCGGCGTCGCGATCGCCTTGCTGATTCCCGTGTACGCGCCACGGCGAAGGGAGGTCGAGCGCGCTGCCGAGCTCAGCCGCGCGTTCCGGCAGTCGCCCAACCCGGCCTATGCCCAAGCGGCAGTTCGCGGCCTGCTGAATTCGGTGTCGGTCAACGATCGCCTGCATACCCTCTATTCGCCGTACACCAGCTTCATCATCCTGCCTGTCTTCGCTCTTGCAAATGCCGGCGTGAAGCTCAGCGGAGAGACCCTGGCCGCAGCGTTCACATCGCCGTTGACCTGGGGCGTGATAGCGGGTCTCGTCGTGGGCAAGTTTGTGGGCATCACCGGGATGACCGCGCTCGTCAAAGCGCTGAAGCTCGGCGAGCTCGCCCCAGGACTGACGCTAGGGCGAGTGGCAGGCGGTGCGGCACTGTCGGGCATCGGCTTCACGATCTCGCTCTTCATCATCGATCTCGCCATCGACGACCCCCGCCAGCAGGATGAAGCCAGGGTCGGGGTACTCGCGGCGTCACTCATCGCTTTTGTGCTGGGCTGGGCGATCTTCAGGATCGTCGACAAGGTCCAGCCACCGTCACGCATGAGCCTCGTGCTGGCCCGGCCCGTCGACCCCCGCCGGGATCACATTCGCGGAGCGGCCGACGCGAAACTCTCCCTGGTCGAGTACGGCGACTTCGAGTGCCCGTTCTGCAGCCGCGCCACGGGGTCCATCGACGAGGTCAGGGCCCACTTCGGAGACCAGCTGCAGTACGTCTGGCGGCATCTGCCGCTCACGAAGGTGCACCCGCACGCGATTCTCGCGGCACGGGCCAGCGAGGCCGCGGCCCTGCAGGGCCGGTTCTTCGACCTGTCTCCCCTGATGTTCAGCCACCAGGACGAGCTCGAGCTCGACGACCTGCTGGCGTATGCTGCGACCCTCGGGCTCGATCTCAACCGCTTCGAAGAAGACATGCGGTCAGCCGACGTTGTCAACCGGGTACGCGATGATGCGATCGATGCCGAGCTGATGGACGTGCACTCCACCCCGACGTTCTTCATCTGCGGCAAGCGCCACTTCGGCCCGTACGATGCCGCAACCCTCATCAGGGAGTTGGAGAATTCGAAGGAGATGTTCACGGTGGCCGAGGCGAAGAGGCTCGAGAAGGCACAGCAGGAGCTTCAGCATCGGGGCCGATGACGGCTGTCGGTTAGGCTTGAAACCCGAGTGCTGAGGAGTGCATGCGTGAAGAGGATGACCGGGATCGAGGTTCGGCATTCGCTCGCCAATGCCTCGGCGAGCGAAGCGGCCAACATGGTGCTGCCGTCGAACTTCGTCGAACTCGACTGGGAGAACCTCGACTACCTCGGCTGGCGGGACTCGCATTCGCCGCACCTCGGGTACATCATCCAGTGGCAGGGAGACCGGGCCGTGGGCATCGTGGTTCGCGAGGCGGATGGCCCGTTGTCGCGCCGCCGCATGATGATGTGCCAACTGTGCCGCGCCACTCACACTGAGCACGGGGTCTCGCTCTTCAGTGCAAAACGAACCGGTGAGGCGGGGGAGAACGGCAACACGGTCGGCACCTACATCTGCGCGAACCTCGGCTGCTCGACGAACATCCGGGTGGATGTGCCGCACGCGTCGTACTACCGCGACCCGCAGGGACTGCTCGCTGAGAAGGTGTCGGGGCTCGAGGCCCGCGTGACGGGCTTCATGAACGACGTCTGCCGCTCCTGAAGACGGGGTTGTCGGCCGGTGTGCGCGGGCCAGCGCTCTACAGGCCGGTGGTGCCGAAGGCCAGGCCGAGCAGGTAGGTGACCGCTGCGGCGCCGTAGCCGATGAGAAGCTGGCGCAGAGCCCGCTTCAGCGGTGGGCCCCCCGAGAGTATGCCCACGATGGCGCCCGTGCAGAGCAGGGCGATGCCCACGAGCACCGACGACACAATGAGCGCGACGACACCCTGCAGCCCGAAGAGGTAGGGCAGCACCGGGATGACCGCTCCCGACGCGAAGAAACAGAAGCTCGAGAGCGCGGCACTCAGGCCCGTGCCGACAGCCTCGTGTTCGTCGATCTGTTCGTTGACGGCCGGGTCGCTGACATCGGCCAGGGCGTCCGTGCGTTTGATCGCCTTCAGCGGGCCTGTCGCCAGCGACATGCTGAGCAGCATCGCGTGGGCCTTGGCGTCGGCGTCGTCGACCGACATTCCCCGGGCGCGATAGACGAGGGCCAGCTCGTTCGCGTTCACGTCGAGGTCGGGGAGGGCGCTCGTCGCGTCGAGGTTGGGAGAGGATGCCTCGAGAAGTTCACGCTGTGACCGCACCGACACGTACTCCCCGGCGCCCATCGACAGGGCCCCGGCAAGGAGCCCGGCGATACCGGTCACCAGCACGACGGAGTTGTCGACACCGGTCGCCGAGATGCCGATCACGAGGGCCAGGTTGCTCACCAGCCCGTCGTTGGCGCCGAAGACAGCGGCCCTGAATGTGCCGGAGAGCCGGTTGCGGCCCCGGGCAGCGAGACCACGAACGACCTCGGCATGCACCTCTTCGTCGGCGGCCATCGCTGCTGTGGCGTCGGAATCATGAGCGTAGGGCGACCGGGTCTCGGCGCGCTGGGCGAGTGCGAGCACGAAGACCGAGCCGAACCGGCGGGCCAGAAAACCGAGGCTGCGGGTGCGCAGGTCGCCGCGAAGCGGCTTGCCTGCCTGGTCACCGAGCAACCCGCGCCAGTGGGATTCGTGGCGTGACTCCGCCTCGGCGAGGGCCAGCAGAATCGCCCGCTCTTCGCCGGTTCGGCGTTCGGCGAGATCGCGGTAGACAGCGGCTTCGGCCTGTTCGTCGGCCATGTACTGTCGCCAGCGCTTGATGTCGGCAGGGCGTGGCTGTGTCACAGTCATGAGTCAATTATCCAAGATGAGTGTCGCCGCACGACCCTGCCCGGTTGATTGCCAGGGGTGCGCGAGGCTCAGGGCTCAGCGCGCTTTGGGTGCGATCGAGTTGGGGTTGGTGCGCGCGTGACGCTCGGCGCGCTCCTTCTGTGCTGCCTTCTCGGCACGCTCGACCTTGATTCGGGCGTTCTCCTCGTGTACCCCGGCCTGGCGCGCACGCTCGACCACGAGCCACTCCGGCGGCTGCTCGAGCAGCCCCTTGATCTGGGCCGTGGTGTACGCCTCATCGGCCTCGGCGCGGCTCAGCCCCGAAATCGAGATGCCCAGCTTTCGCGCGACCTCCTGGCGGGGGTGCGGGCCGTTCAGGCGCAGCTGCACCAGCCATTCGGGCGGCGAGCTGAGCAGTGTGTTGAGCTGGTCACGCGTGACGTCGCCCTCTTGAAACTCGGCCGGCGCGGCGGGCAGGTAGATGCCCAGCTTCTTCGCGGCGGTTGCGGGCTTCATGGTCTGGGGCGATTTCTGACTCGTCATGAGGCCAGCGTATCCTGAAGCCCTGTCAATGCTGTGGCGGATGATCGGGGCAGAGAATGAGCGAAGCACACTCTGACGCGCCCGGGCTGCCCCCTGCCGCGGTCTCTGAGGTATCCGGCGAGGCGCGCGGGTTGCCCCCGGTCGAAGGCGACCTCGCACCGCGGGTGCCCGGCGAGGACGACGACACCACGGCGCCGTTCACCATCGCTTTCGCCGTCGGAGTGACCGTCACGAAGTGGACGCGCATCTGGCAGGAGCGGCACCCCGACGTGCCTCTTGTCGTGTTCCGCTCGGAGCCGGGTGAGCAGACCGCTGTTCTCGTCGATGGCCGCGCGGACGTGAGTTTCGTACGAATGCCGATCGACTCGGAGGCCTTCAGCGCCATCGCGCTCTACAGCGAGGTCCAGGTTGTCGGAGTCGCCAAGGACCATCCCGTGTCGGCCTTCGACTCGGTGACCGTCGCCGATCTGGCAGACGAGCACCTGCTGCAGGATCCCGACACGGTGCCCCAGTGGCGGGATGTCGCGCTCGAGATCGCCGAGGGGTCGCGGCGACCGCTGCTGGGCATCCGGGATCTCGACGACGCGGTCGGGCAGGTCGCGGCAGGCGTGGGGATCGTCATCGTGCCACACGCGATCTCGCGCATGCATGGGCGCAAAGAAGTCGTGTTCAGGCCGGTCACCGATCTTGCCCAGACGCAAGTTTCGCTGGCCTGGCCGCAGGGTTCTGATTCGCTGCTGGTCGAGGAGTTCATCGGCATTGTGCGCGGTCGGTCGGCGGCCAGCTCCCGTGCTGCTTCGGGTGGTTCGGCGGCCGTTACGGGTGACGAGAAGCCGGTGAAGAAGATCGGCCCGGTCGCGAAGGCCAAGGCGAAAGCCCGGGCGGCGGCAGAGGCAGAAGCGGCAACATCGTCGAAGAAGGGCGGGGCTGGGGCCCGGAGACCGGTCGCGAAACCCGTGAAGAAGAAGCAGTCGGACCAGGCGAATGCGGCGCAGGCGCGGCGTCGCAAATTCGGCGGAAAGAGGTAGTACCGGTGAGAGCGATCATCTACAGCAGGCCGGGGGCAGCGGAGGTGCTGCAACTCGTCGAGCGCGACATTCCTCCGGTCGGGCATGGCGAGGTGCGGGTGCGCATCGCCGTATCGGGAGTGAACCCGACGGACTGGAAGTCACGCGCGGGCTCCGCCGGAGTGGCACACTTCGACCCGCCGCAGGTGCCGGGGCAGGATGGCGCTGGGGTCGTCGACGCAATCGGTGACGGAGTTTTGCGCTGTGCCGTCGGCGACCGGGTGTGGCTGCGTGACGCAGCGTTCACGCGCCCGACGGGCACCTCTGCCGACTACGTGGTTCTTCCCCAGGTGCTGGTGAACGATCTGCCACCGGGAGTCTCGTTCGATGTGGGTGCCTCGCTCGGGATCCCGGCGCTGACGGCACATCGGGCATTGACGGCGAGAGAAGGCGGCCCCGAGCGCCTGGCCCCGGCAACATTGGTGGGCCAGACCGTGCTGGTGGCCGGGGGAGCCGGGGCGGTCGGCCACGCGGCGATCCAGCTCGCTGCCTGGGCCGGCGCGACCGTGGTCACCACGGTGAGTTCTGCCGCCAAGGCCGACCTTGCGTGGAGGGCAGGCGCGCACCACGTGATCAACTATCGCGAAGAGAACCTCATCGCACGGGTGCAGGAGCTCGTACCCCGCGGAGTGGACGTGATCGTCGAGGTGAACCCGCTCGCAAACCTCGCTGCCGACGTCGAGGTGCTCGCGACCGGCGGAACCATTGCCATCTACGTGTCGGGCGACCCTGACGGCGTCGTTGTGCCTGCTCGAGCGAGCATGACCAAGAACGTGCGGTACCAGTTCATTCTGACGTACACGACGAGCGAGGTGCAGAAGGGCAACGCGGTGGCAGCGGTGTCCGCGGCCGCTGCAGATGGCGCGCTGGGTGTGGGGGAGGAGAGCGGGCTGCCGATCATCCGGTTCGCTCTCGAAGAGACCGCCGAGGCGCACCGGGCCGTGGAAGGCGGGTTCGTCGGCAAAGTGCTCATCGACGTGCAGCCACGAGGCGTTGGGACGCAGAGCCTTGCAGACGGGCAGAGCGTGATGGCACCCGACGGTGATGCGTGGTGAACGACATGGCTGGCACCTCACCAGACTCAACGGGCCCAGACTTCGCCGCTGTGCCGACCCTCGTGGGTTCGCGCCTCACACTCGAACCCCTGGGCCTCGGCCACGTCGACGAGCTTGCGGCGGCGGTGGCAGAGGGCGAGCTGTGGCAGACCTGGTACACGCGCATTCCGAGCCCCGATGAGATGGCAGACGCCGTGCAGACCCGCCTCGAGCTCGGGGAATCGAAACAGTGGGTCTCGTGGGCCGTGCGGCGACACGATACCGGGCTCGCCTGCGGAATGACATCGTTCCTGAACATCCGGGCCGACAACCGAAAGCTCGAGATCGGGTCGACCTGGTTGAGTAGGAGCACGCAACGCACCGGGCTCAACAGTGAGGCGAAACTGCTTCAGCTCAGCCACGCGTTCGACACGCTCGGCTGTGTGGCCGTGGAGTTCCGCACACACTGGCACAACCAGCAGTCGCGCGCCGCGATCGCTCGGCTCGGCGCGAAACAGGACGGCGTGCTGCGCAACAACGACGTCTGGCGCGACGGCACCCTGCGCGACACCGTCGTCTTCTCGATCATCGAGTCGGAGTGGCCCACCGTGCGCCTCTCCCTCACAGAGAAGGTCGCCGGTCGCGCCCGCTGACTAGCTGCACGGCGGCGCAGTGAAACCGCTCTGCTGCTGGTATCGACGGTCTCAACTGGCGCGGGCCGCGGCCTCGGCTGCGCTCAGCGCAGGGCGAGGGCTGTGGATGCCCGGGCCACCGCGCTCGCGACCACGACTTCATCGACCCGCGCCAGCTGCCCGTCTTCGACCACGGCGACGCCGTTCACCAGTAGAAGCGCGAGCGGCGGCTGGGCCCCGAGGGTGAGCGCGGCCACGGGGTCGAGGATTCCCGCGTGCTCCACCCCGTCGATCTTCCACACCGCGAGGTCGGCGAGCTTGCCCACCTCGAGCGAGCCGAGTTCACCGTCACGGCCCAGGGTCTTCGCCCCGCCCATGGTCGCCATTCGAAGCGCAGTGCGCCCGGGCATCCGGTCGGCCCCGGCGCCCAGCCGGTTCATGAGCACCGCCATGCGGATCTCGGTGCCGAGCTGGCCGGATTCATTGGATGCGGCGCCGTCGACGCCGAGCCCCACGCTGATTCCGGCGTCGAGCATGGCTGGCACACGGGCGATGCCGGCCGCGAGCCTCGCGTTCGAGGAGGGGCAGTGGGCGACGGCCGTGCCTGTCGCGGCAAACCTGCCGATCGCGTGGTCGTCGAGGTGAACGCAGTGCGCCATCCACACGTCGCTGCCGAGCCAGTCGAGGTCTTCGAGGTACTGCGTCGGCGTCTTGCCGAACTTCGACAGGCAGAACGCGTCTTCTTCGACGGTCTCTGAGCCGTGCGTGTGCAGCCGTACGCCGAGCGAGCGCCCGAGTGCTGCCGATTCGCGCAGCAGCTCGGCCGTCACCGAGAACGGCGAGCAGGGTGCTAGCGCGATCTGGGCCATGGCTCCGCGGCCCGCATCGTGGTAGCGCTCGACAGCCTCGCCGCTCGCTGCCAGGATCGCGTCGATCGACTCGACGGCGAAGTCGGGCGGCAGGCCGCCCTGGCTCTGCCCGAGGTCCATCGAGCCGCGGGTGGCATGGATGCGAACCCCCAGCTCGCCAGCCGCCTTCACGATTCCGCCGAGAATGTCGCCAGCGCCGCTGGGGAACACGTAGTGGTGGTCACCGACGGTCGAGCATCCCGACTTTGCGGCCACCGCCATCGCACCCAGTGCGCCCGCTTCGACGAGCTCGGCGTCGATGCGGGCCCACAGCGGGTAGAGCGAGGTGAGCCAGTCGAACAGAATGGAGTCCTGCGCGTAGCCGCGGGTCAGCCACTGGTACAGGTGGTGGTGGGTGTTGATGAGCCCAGGGGTGACCAGGTGTCCGCGCCCGTCGATGAGGCGAATGGATGCCCGGCTGCTGTCGCGCGTCGCACCGACCCCATCGGGAGTCAGCCCGTCCCGCGCCCACTGCGGCGAGCTGCCATCTCCGACAGCCACGATCGTGGTGCCGTCGACGACCACGAACCCCACAGCGAATTCGCTGCCCGCCGGGTCGACCGTGGCGATGTATGCCCTTTCGATGATCGTGCGTGCGGCGGGAGGCGCTGAAGTGCTCATGCCGCCACGCTACCCACCTCAGATGTCGTGCATGTTGCAGAACCCCTACGTGCGGCGGATGACCGCCACCTGCGCGCCGAGGGCTGCAACGACGTCGGCCGGGGTGACCTCGATGTCGAAACCGCGCCGGCCACCCGAGACGTAGATGGTCTCGTAGGCGAGCGCCCGATCATCCAGGACCGTCGGCAGCCGGGTCTTCTGCCCGAACGGGCTGATGCCGCCGACGACGTAGCCCGATTTGCGCTCGGCGACAGCTGCATCGGCCATGACGGCGCGTTTGGCCCCGACCGCTCTGGCCAGCGCTTTCACGTCGAGCTTCGAGTCGACCGAGACGATGGCGATGGCGAGGCCCTTGTCGGTGTCGACCATCAAGGTCTTGAAGACGCGCCCGCCGTCGATGCCGAGCGCGCTCGCGGCTTCTGCGCCGAAGTCGGTCGACGATTCATCGTGGTGATAGGCGTGCGGCGTGAACGGGATTCCCGCACGGGTGAGCGCGACCGTCGCGGCTGTGGTCGGTCCGATCGCCTTCTGGTTCTTTCGCGACGTGGCCACGGTCAGAGCGCGGTGGCCCCGTCGGCGTGCAGCTCAGCGTCGCTCGTCACGAGCGGGTTCGCGGTTGTCTGGACGGCACTCAGGAATTCCGAGACGTCGGTGATCTCCTCTTGCGAGACCCCGTGTCGGATGCCCGGGTAGAGCTTCGCCGTGAGCGTGGAGTGTTCGGGCAGCCACGCTTCGGTCCGTTCGACGGCGACGCCGTTCACGATGGGGTCTGCCACGTCGCGGCCCCAGAACACGGGCGGCCGGGACTCGCTCATCACGCGGTCTCCGTGAACCTGACCGTTGACGACGAACCCGGAGAGGTTCACCGCGGCGACGAATCGCTCGGGGGCCGTGCGCAGAAGGTGGATCGCCATGGCGCCGCCCTGGGAGAAGCCGAGGGTCGCAATGCTGGCAGGCGTGCCGAAGTGGGCTTCGACGCGGTCGAGCCAGTCGAGAACAGACGCCGCCGCGTCGTCGAGTCCCGAGACGCGGGGGTTGCCGGGCTCGCCGATGGTGAACCACGCGAACCCGTTCTCGACGGGGTGGGGAGCGAGAAGCGGCGCGCGCAGTGACGCGGCGATGGTGCCAGCGGGCAGCAGTGGGGCGAGGGAGATCAGGTCGTTCTCGTGTGAGCCATACCCATGCATGATGATGACGAGCGGGCTCGTCTGCAGCCGGGCGGCAACCTCGTCAGTGGGAACCGACCAGACAACCGCAGCATCGTTGATCGGGGCGCGGCGTGGAGAATCGGTCACGATGGTCCTCTGGTGAAGTGAATGATGCAGCGGGGCAGAGTGCGGTTGTCGAACGACGGTATCACCCACTGTAAACCGTACGAATGATTTCGGCCCTCGAAGAGGGGGTCAATTACGCAATGAGTCACTCCGTGGCGCAGTACCCCGAATCAGCGCCTGACCCAGCCATCAGTTCTCGGCCGGGGCCTGCCTCAACGGCACTGGGCGGCCACTGCGACCTGTGCGTCGCTCGGGCGACCGTAGGCTTCGATGCCGGAGCCGGGGATGTCGAATCCCTGGCTGATCGACCACGCCGTCGCCCAGACCTCCTGCTGACCCTTGATCTCGGGGCTGTTGAAGAGCGGGGCGCAGCGATACACCTGCGAATGCCCGACTTCGTGCGCAACGAGGGCCCGGGCATCCCGGCCGTCGTACCAGGCCGTCTCGACCGTGTAGTTGAGGTTGATGATCGCATACCCGCCGTCGGTGTCGAACGACTGCGTGGTACCAGAGAGCCAGTTCGCGCCGAGGCCCGAGACCTCGGGCGACCAGATGAATTCGAGTGCGACGCCATTGCTCAGGGAGCGGGCATAGTTCTCGATTTCACGTCGGACGGCCCAGGCCGGGTCATCCAGTTCTGCCTGGTGGGTTGCCTGCGAGGCGCGCACCTGCGATTCGGCGTCGCTCATCGAGGCAAGGAACGCGCCGTCGTGCGACATGCTCATGCTCGGGTTTCGCGCCTGCTCGGTGAGCCGGATCAGCGCGACCTGCAGCGAGCGGTTCGACAGTGGGTCGCTTGCGATGAGCTGGTCTGCCTCGGTTGCTGCAGCGCTGAAGAACGCGGATTCGGCGGTATTGAGGCTGGTTTCTGCGTCGGCCGTGTTTTTCGCAGCCGTGACAAGGTCGCTGCCCTGCTGCTGCGACGCCCGTGCGCGACCCTCGAGCTGTTCGGCCTCGGTTGTGAGTTGCCAGGGAGGGCGGTACCCAGCAGGAGGAGTTGCGAGGGCTGCGACCTCTGCCGCGCTCGGCGGCGTGGATTCGGGGGCCGCTGCCAGAGCATCCATCGTCGTCAACGACTGCTGGAGGGCACCGGCTTCTGCCACGGTCTCGGCTGCGAACGTCGGGCTGTCGACCACCGAATGGATGCGTTTGGCAAGGCTTCGCACATCGGCGAGACGGGCGTCGAACGCGTGTGATGCGCTCGTCTCGGTCGTGAGCTGTGACTGCAGGCTGCTGGCTGCCGCTTCGTAACGGTTCTCTGCGGCAACGCTCCAGCCCCAGAAACCGCCGATCACGGCGGCCGCGACGACGGCGGCGCCGGCGAGCTGCAGAATCCGACGCCGTCGGTGTCGAGGTGGATGCCCGGCCGCCGAATCGCCGTCTTCACCGTGCTCGATCGGGTAACCTGTCGCGGGTTCCTCGTTCGTCGCGGGTGTGCCCACAGCGGCCGGGTTCGACAGCCCACTGTCAGGCATGTCGGCTCCGGGGTCGAAATCCACGGCGCGCGCAACGTCGGTCGATGAGTCGTCGGTCGAGGGTTCGGTCATTCGGTCGGATCCTTCTGAGTGCCTAGCGAGTCCAGCGATACGGGGTCGTGGTTGAAACCCTGACAAGGCCGGAGCGCTCGAGAATAGGGCGAGAATATTCGGTCGAGTCGCTGTGGATGAGCGACTTTCCCCGTCGGACCGCCGAGCGTGCCCTGGCGGCCGCGACGGCTCGGTAGATGCCTCGTCCTCGCCACTCTTCTCGGGTCGCCCCACCCCAGATACCGGCGAATCGTGACCCGTGGACTGGCTCGAGCCGGCCTGCTGAAACGATGACCCCCCGGGCCTCGGCGATCCAGAGCTCCATGCCGTCGCCTGTCGCGAGCCGGCGTAGCAGCGCGTCTGCTTCTTCGTGAGAGACGGGGTCGCCGAAGACCTCATCCTGCATCGCGCTCATTGCCCGCACGTCACCCTCTTCTGTGATGCGCCTCAGGATGACGCCGTCAGGCAGCTCGACGTCGAGGGCAAGCGATGCGGCCTCGCCGATCATGATCGACTCCGTCTCGTCAGCGACGAAGCCGTTGGCAAGGAGCGCCTCGGTCAGCCCGGGCGCCGTGTCGTGAGCCCGGGTCTTCCACTCGACCCTGGTGATCTCAGGGTCGGCCAGAAAGTACGCGACGGCCTCGGCAACGAGATCTCGGATGGTCGTCCCGTCGGCACCGCCGAGGTTCTGGTACGTGATGAAGCCCCGACCGTTGGCGAACGTCACCAGCCGAAGAGGGCCGAGCTGACTGACGGTGATTGCGCTGGGTGTTTCGGCATCGGTGCGCAGTTCGTCGTCGTAGGCCTTCAGGAACTGCTGACGCCGTTCCGGCGCCACCGATTCGTCATTCGGGGCCACGTCAGCGGCGGGCTTCGGAGTCGGGCCTCAGACGGATGAGACGCTGCGAACCCTCGTCCTGGAGGTCTGCGACGTCGCTGCGCGAGGCGAGAAAATCGGTGAACGAACGAAATCCGAGCGGCTTCTCGTTGAACGAAGGGTCCATGCGCCGCATCTGGTTCTTGACGGTACCGGTGTTGAGCCACTCGTCGGCGTCGCCCTTGGCGTGGCCGATCTGCAGTGCCCGAACGAGCAGTTCGGTCGCCACCGACTGCGGGTCGACGTCGTCTGCGAGCTCTGGTTCGTCGAACGACGTGTCTTCGGTGTGCGAGAACATCGGGATCGTCGAAACGCGCCGGGATTTCGCCGGAGCCTTCGAGGGCTGGGCCTCGGCAGCCTCGGGCGCCGCCTTGCCTGCGCCAGCCCTGTCAGTCTTCGGAAGAGCGCTGGCCGCCGTAGCCGCGACCTTCTCGATGCCGGGCAGTGAGTCGTAGTCCTCGAACTCGTCGCACGCGGCCGCCAGCGAGGTGCTCGTCGAACCGGCGACCCCGATGCCCACCACAAACCGCCCCAGGCGCTTCGTCTTCTGCGCGAGGGCGATGTAGTCCGAATCGCCGGCGACGATGATCACGTGCGTGAGGTCTGGTAGCCGGAAGAGGTCTTCGACCACGTCCACAGCGAGACGGATGTCGGCACCGTTCTTCGTTCCGCGTGTGGTGGTGGTGAAGAGCTGCGTCAGGTCGACGGCCCTCGACATCAGCTGGCGCTGGTAGCTCGCGTTGACGGGCACCGACCAGTCGGCGTAGGCACGGTTGACCACCATCGTGCCGAACGAAGCCGCGAAGTCGATGATCGCGTTGAAGTCGACCGTGGCAGCGGCAAGCCGGGCGGCGACTTCGGGGTCAGCATCCGGGCTCGACTTGTCGAAATCGCGGATGCCGTCGCGCTGGAAGGCATTGCGCCCGTGCAACTGCTGGTACCGCGAGATGACGATGTTGTCGAAGTCGATGTACAGGCCGACGCGGGAATCGCTCGGTTCGCTCATGGTGGGTGTCTGCTCCCTGGTCGCTGTCGGAGGACTCTGTCGCGATCCGTTGTCTTCAGTCTGCTGTGAGCGGTGGGTGCAGGGCAACTTGCGGGCCGGTCTGTCGTCGGCTCGGGATGATCGGGGCGAGGTAGGCGTTCACGATCAGGTCGCCGCGAATGTCACGAAGAGCGTCAAGAAGCCGGTCGATCAGGCGATCGGACACAGCGGTTGCCGTGAGATCGAAGGGGCCGAGTGGCTGCAGCTTTCCACACCGGATGCGAACGACCTCCCATCCCACCGCGCGCAAGAGCCGATCCTTGCGGCGGTCGGTCTCTTCGCGCTTGCCCACGTGCTCGAGGCCGTACCTGCCGACCGTGTCGTACTCGATCGCCACGCGGAGTTCAGGGATGACAAAGTCGGGCCAGACCTCGACGTGGGTGAAGAACGGGCGGCTGGTCTTCACTGCGTTCGCCGAGAGGTCGACTTCCAGTCGTTCGGCCAGGAGTTGCCGCAGGCGTGCTTCGGCCGCAGAGGAGGGTCTCGGTGCCCTCGGGCTGACGAAGGCCTCGCCGGGCGAGACGCTGCCCGGGGTCGGTGCTGCCTGCCGTGCAGGCCGGTCGGGCAGAGTGGCCCGCCGCGAATACGCCTTTCTCCTCGGTACTGCCAGCTCGGTGCATTCCGGGCACCAGGATGATCGGCGGCGCGTTCTGCCCGGCCGTGACCTCTGTTCCTCCGGTGTTGCCACGAAGAGGTGCCCGGTGTCGCACTGCCACAGCAGGTACACCTCGGCAGCCGGCGGGATCTGGGTGAGCGTGATGTGGTGATTCAGCTCGGGGTGATACTGCCGGATCAGAACCGGGTAGCGTTCCCATTCGCCCCGGTACGTTCCGATCTCGTAGGGCAGGGCCCTGCCCTTCGAGCGTTGACGCCTCGACCACCACGCCTGGACGTTCTCGGCCATTCCTGGGACCTCCCTTCGCGTCTCGGCCGCTTCCCTGATTTCCGTCTGACGAACATAACCACGACCACCGACGCTGCCGAGTCTTTCGTCTCGGGGCCTCCCGGCTCTGAATCCGCCGGGCTTGGCCTGCCGTCAGAGGTTCGGCCTACTCTGTGTCCATGATCGAATCCACGGCTGACCTCATGACAGGAGGAGCCCCGAGCCTGTGCGGCATTTGGCATGACGGCGTGCCCTGCGCGAACCCGGTCGCTGCGGCCCGCGGGCTGAACCTCTGCGACCGGCACCTGCTCGAGGCCTACGCCCAGGTCACGGCAGAAGTCGGCGTGAACGATGTGCTCCCGACGCCGTGTGTGGCGTGTGGATCGCGGTTGGGAGTCTCCTACCCATCAGGATGGCTCTGCGCTGTCTGCGAGTGGAGGCTCGGTGCCCTGCCCGATGGCACCGGGCAACGCCCGCGTGTTGATGTCGTCTACTACGTTCGGTTCAGGAACACCGTGAAGATCGGTACCAGCGCCAACCCCCGGGCACGGCTCGCGCAGCTGCACTTCGACGAGCTTCTCGCCTTCGAGCGCGGCACCAGGCATCGTGAGCACCGACGGCATCTGCAGTTCGCGGGCCACCGTATCGAGGGCAGCGAGTGGTTCAGGCTCCACGACTCTCTCGACGCGCACATCCGGGAGCTCCAGGCGGGCATCGACGACCCGTGGGCCCAGTACAGCCTCTGGGTCAGCCAGGCCATCGCCCTCACCGAGTGATCACCGAGTGATCTCCGTGTGATCGCTGTGCCCGTGCGTGTGCCCGAAGGGCGTCGCTGGGCCGAATGTCGCTCCTCGGGTGTACAAACGGATATGACGTTTCAGGAAATCATCGAAATCGCCGCCTCCGTCATCGAGGGCGCGGGCGTGGCGATCATCCTCCTGGGGGCTGCGTGGTCGAGTGTGGTCGCCATTCTGCATGCCCTCCGGCGCGAGCCTTTGGTGTACAAGCAATACCGACGGATGCTCGGGCAGTCCATTCTGCTCGGCCTCGAGTTTCTCGTGGCTGCCGACATCGTTCGGACCGTCGCTGTGACGCCGACGCTCGAGAGTGTCGCTGTACTCGCGGCGATCATCCTGATTCGTACGTTCCTCAGCCTGTCGCTTGAACTCGAGATCACCGGTCGCTGGCCGTGGCAGTCGGGGAAGGCGACCGACCCCGTCTCGGCAGCCGACTGACAGATCGTGCGGTCTGAACCGGCACAGCGAACCGTGCCAGCCTGTCGGAGGGAGACGGACCCACCCGTCAGCAGTGCTCGTAGATGTGCTTCGGGTCGCCGGCCGGGGTGAGGGCGCGATCGCGGAGCATCGTCGAAGCGGGCCGATCGGCGCTGGCGCAGACCGTGCTGAACGAACTCGACAGTGTGTCGGCGTATTCGACGTCGATCACTCGGTGCCCGTATGCGGCGGCATATGCGGCGCACTCGCTGAATTGGAAGCACTCTTCGGCGATCGCGAAATCGAAACCGACCGACGTCGCCCCGACACGGGCGAGGTCGGGTGCGTTCTTCTGGGCTGCCGCCAAGCCGGAGGAATGGGCACTGGTGACCAGGGTGGTCGCGAACCCCACAGCCTCAGCCGAGGTGAATGCTCCATCAGAGCGGGTGAATGAATCGAAGTTGTCGAACTCGACCGCAGCGAATCCTGCTGCCGCGCAGCGTTGGATCGTCGGCGTGAGGCGTTCGACGATCTGTGTCTGCTTGGCGGTCGTCGAGATGTCGAGGATGTGCTCGTCGGGCCAGTTCGGGTCGGTGATGGGCTCTCCCGCTGTGGTTGTCACGAGGAGCTCGGTCGGCCAGTCGGCTCCGGGTTGCGTCTGGAATCCGTTCACGTAGCAGATCGAGTAGAGGCCGGGTGCGGGCTCGGCGCTGCTGTCGCGGGTGACGACGGTCACGCCAGCGTCGGGTGGGTAGGCTCCGCCGAGCTGGTAGTCCGCGACGGCCCCCAGAGGCGGCAGGGGTCGCTGCCCTGGTGTTGCAGCTGCAGTGGACGGACCAGCCTGGGCAGGGATCGGAGTCGCGGAGGGGGGCGCTGGTGGGGTCACCGCCGGGCTGGCCCCCGTGCATCCGGAAACCATCGCCACCGACGCCATTACCAGGGCCATGGTGGCCGAGCGGGCACTCGTCGTCTGAACACGTGGCGTCATGTGTCGAGCGTACGGCAGCAGTGCGCGGGCGCATCCGGTTCAGTCGGCGCGCGCGGCTTCGGTCGCGTCAGCTCTCGGGCCCGGGCGAGCCAGCCGCATCCTGCTGGTCAACGTCGAGCATCACCTCGTTGTGGCGCAGGAACGCCGGCAGGAAGGGCGGATCGAATCGGGCGAACCTCGGTTGCCCGGTCGAGGTGAGGCCGACTACGGCGAGGGCCGACCTCAGCTGTTCGAGGTGTTTCAGGTAGCTCTCTTCGGTCCAACGCCCGCGGTACCGGATTGCAGCAACCCGGCTCTCCGGCACTGCACGGAGCTGCACGCGGGGGTTTGTCGGGCGCGGGGCTGTCTCGAAGGTGAAGTCTGCAGGCAGCACGAAGGCGACCCTGAAGCCGCTTTGTTCGGCGTCACCCGGCCTCGCGGAAGCGGATTGTTGCACCACCGGCGCGGTCATCGCGATGCGTGACGAGACACCGGCCTGCACCACGGGTGCCGTCATCGACACCTTCGAATTCGAAACGTTCTCACCGCCGATGTAGGCGAAGAGGTACCTGAACGCCTTGTTGCCCGCGTCTTCGAAGGGCGCATCGACGATCGCCTCAGCCAGGAGATGGCCGGGGTACCGGCGAAGTTCGAAGTCGTCGTAGCTGTAAAGCACGTCGTACGGCTGTTGCTCGGTCATTGCCCCAAACTACTCCCGCGGCCTGAGTTGCAGGGGCCACACCGATGAGTACAGTGGCGATCATCCACAGCTGGTCGGCGCAGGCCTCGCTACTCGCCGCGGTTGCGACTCAACTCGTAGATGCGCACGAGCTCGTCGATCGCCGTGTCTCGGGTCTCGCCGCCCTCGTCGAACATCTCGGTGACATGGGTCTTCAGGTGGTTCTCGACCATCAGCTTGTTGAGGGAGCCGAGTGACTTCTGAATGGCCAACGACTGCGTGATGATGTCGACGCAGTAGTCCTCGTTCTCGATGGCCTTGCTGAGCCCCCGCATCTGCCCCTCGAGGATGCGCGCGCGGTGCAGGGCACGTTTCTTGATGTCGTCGATCACCCCTCAAGAATACGATGGCGCCTGTCGCTGTGTTGCGTCAGGAATCTAAGCTAACTCGTCACTACGGGGGATCGATTCGGCGGCACCCTCGCGGGTCACGGCAATTGAGGCGGCGCGTGTCGCGCGGTCCAGGGCGGCGAAGATTGGCATCTTTTCGGCTAGCGCGCTGGCGAGGTAGCCGGCGAACGTGTCGCCCGCTCCTGTCGTGTCGACGGGCTGTACTCGGGGAGCATGACATTCGATCCGCCCCTGCGAGTTCACCGCAATCGCGCCCCTCTCGCCGAGGGTGCAGACAACCGTGCAGTCGAATCTCTCGGAAAGAATGGCTGCCATTGCTGAAGGCTCCTCTTGGAATTCGCTTCCCGTTGACCGCATGACAGTCCTGAGTTCACCTTCATTGACAATCAACAGATCCACGTCGTGGATGAGATCGTCGATGTCCGGCGGCGCTGGCGCCACATTCAAAATCACCACTGCACCCTGCCGCCGCGCAGACCGGGCCGCGGATATGACGACCGATCGTGGGATCTCCATTTGAAGAAGCAACACTGACCCTGGTTCCATGGAGGACATGGCCACACTGACGTGAACCTCTGGGAGTGCTGCGTTTGCTCCCGGATCCACCATGATCGAGTTCTCCCCGGCGCTGTTAACAATGACAACCGCAACACCCGTCGGAGTCTGCGTGGCTAGTACACCCGATCTGTCGATTCCGACAGCATCAAAGAGGTTGAGCATCCTCCGCCCGTCACTATCATCTCCAACAGCCCCGATCATGCGAACGGCCGAACCTGCCAGTCGTGCGGCAACCGCTTGGTTTGCGCCTTTGCCTCCCGGGCCCGTCGAGCGCATCCCACAAAGGACTGTCTCTCCGGGTGCAGGAAAGCTCTCAACGGAAATGCGTTGATCGACATTGATACTCCCAACGACGACGATCTCGCCCATCAGGCTCCCTTCCCTGTAGGGCCCTCGCGAGGAGCAAGGGCCCTACAGTTCTTTCGGTCGTATTTTTCGCGAGCGTGCCGTCGAGTCTTCGCGATCGACCTGCGATCGATGGAGGCTACTACGCCCGGCGAAGCACCTTATCGATGTCTTCGGCCGTCGGCGCATAGGGATGTTTGGGAACATCGAATTGCGACTCAGTGCTGCTGTTTCGTGGAATGCCCAGGCGATCGAAGAGAATTCCTCTCGCGATTCGGTCCTGCTCGCTCTCCTGGATTGCATACTTGAGAACGTCATCGATCACGTCGACGGGCACGACAATGGCCCCATCTCCGTCGGCGACGATGAGATCTCCTGGCTTGACGAGTTGACCACCGATTTCAACTGGAATGCTGTGTCCACCCCATTCGACCCGGCCTTGATACATGGGCTGTACTACCCAGCGCGACCAGATCGGCAGATGTTTGGACTCGAGTGTCTCATCCGTGTCACGAGCGCCACCGTTTGTGACCACGCCCTTAGCGCCGAGGGCGGCCCACATCATGGAATCCATCGAACCGACTGCCGGTGTCGCAGTATTGCAGGTGTCGATGACGAGAAAGGTCTCATCGTCGATCAGTGTCGACATGTCATTTTCGAAGACCTGGCCATACCAGTAGTCGTATGCCCATTTTGTATATTCATCCGGTGACATCGTGGGCACCACCTGCTGCGTTGGAATGTGACGCATAGTGTGCGCAAAGCCAGCTGCCTTGGTTCTCCAGAGTGGTCGGATTTCTGGCGAGATCGTTCCGAAATGGTGCAGACCAACCCAGTCGAGCCCGTCACGGATATCAGTCACTCGCAGTTTCGATGCAATATCGAGGATTTCTTTCTTACGTGCGCTTTCGAGCGCCATGTTCTAGCCTTTCGTTGGTGAGTAGCGCCGCGCGACGCTCGTTCAGTTCAGTTCAGTTCAGTTCAGTTCAGTTCGGTCGGCAGGCTCCTTTCGTCCGTTGAGAGCCGGGTTGGAGGAGTCCGCCTCCAGCTCGGTGATCTGAGCGACGCGCCGGCGAACATCTTCTGTGTCGTCGAATCGTGCGCCAAGAAATGCGTCGAGCACATCCGCGGCGATGCGCTCTCCGATGATCCATGCGCCAAGGCAGGCAACATTCACGTCATCGTGTTCGACGCTCTGGCGTGCGGCGAACGTGTCGTGGATGACCGCAGCACGAATGCCGCGGACCTTATTGGCCGCGATCGATGCGCCGACGCCACTACCGCACACCAGGATCCCCCGGTCGACGTCGTGGGAGACGACCAAGGATGTGACGCTCTGGGTCATGACAGGGAAATCGACAGGTTCATCGTTCTGTGTGCCCACATCGACAACATGGTGCCCGGCAGCACGAAGGTGTTGGAGAACGAACGGTTTGAGAATAAAACCAGCGTGGTCATTCGAGAGAGCGATCTTCATGCCCTTATCCCTTCAATCCGGAAGTCGCAATGCCCTCAACAAGGAGCCGCTGCGCGGCAACGAACACGCCGAGAACCGGGAGCAGTGAAACGAGCGACATTGCAAAGAGAGCGCCGAACGATGACCCAGAAGTCGTATCGATGAATGCCCGTAGCGCGAGTGGCACGGTGTAAAGATTGGTGTTCGTCAGATAGATGAGCGGTGTGAAGAAGTCATTCCAGCTGTAGATGAAACTGAAGATCGCTGCAGTCGCGAGAGCCGGTTTGGAAAGCGGGAGAATTATGCGCAGGAAGATGCGGATGTGGCCGCACCCATCCAGACGCGCCGCTTCGTCCAGTTCTTTTGGTATGGCTCGGAAGAACTGTGTGAGCAGAAAGACAAAGAAGGCATCTGTCGCGAGCATCTTAGGGATGATGAAGGGGAGATACGTGTCGATCCAGCCGAGTTCGCGGAACATGATGTACTGCGGCACTAGCAAGACGTGATGGGGCAGCATGAGGGTGCCAAGCATCAGCGCAAATAGAACACCCTTGAAGCGGAACTGTATTCTTGCGAAGGCATATGCCGTGATCGAGCAGGCCACCACATTCCCGATCACACACAACAGGGCAACCAGAAGCGAGTTCAACAGGAACCGCCAGAACGGCACGCCGGCAATGCCCTTCCATCCTTCGGTGTACCCGCCGAGCGTGAAGTTGGTCCCGGGCCAGAGACCGGGATCGCTGATGGCGCTGTCGTTCCGGAACGATGCGCTCATCATCCACAGGAGTGGGTAGAACATGACCGCTGCCATGCCTATGAGGAGCAGGTGACGATACAGCTGCCCTTTCGCCGCCGAGCTTGACACGCTGCGCTGACTCGACACTCGATTTGCGTGCTGCTCGTTCTTTTTCAGGTACATGACGCTCATGACTCATCTCCGTAATGGACGATCCGGCGGCTCAAGGCAAAGAGTCCGCCTGCCGCGATTCCAACGATCACGAGCAGTACCCAGCCCAGAGCAGACGCGTAGCCCATGTCGAAATCGACAAACCCCTTTTGGTAGAGGTAGAGAGTGTAGAAAAGGGTGGAATCTGCAGGCCCTCCGGTGCCATTGCTCACGATGTAGGCGGTGTTGAACGCCTGGAACGCGCCGACGACGTTCATCAGGACGTTGAAGAAGATGATCGGGCTCAACAGCGGGAGCGTGACGGAGAAGAATCTCCGAATGGGCCCGGCACCGTCCATGATCGCCGCTTCGCGCATCTCGCCTGGTATCTGTTTGAGACCGGCGAGATAGATGATCATCGCTGAACCAAATTGCCAGACGTTCAAGACGATCAGCGTGTACAGTGCGGTGTCAGGTTCTCCGATCCACGAGAACGTCGTGTCGACGCCGATCGCACCAAGTGCATTGTTCAGTAACCCATTGCCCTGGAACAGGAACCGCCAGAGTATGGCGATTGCGACGCTCCCGCCGATGAGCGAGGGAACGTAGAAGATCGCCCGGTATGCCCCGAGACCTCGAATTCTATTTGTCAGCATCGTGGCCAGCGAGAGTGCGAAGACCTGAACGATCGGTACCGAGATGACCAGATATGTGAGCGTGACTCGCAGGGACTCCCAGAACCGAGGATCTTCGGTGAACATCCGTTGGTAATTGTCGGTTCCGATCCATGCCGGAGTTCCGAGTACCGAGTAGTCGGTGAACGACAGGTACAAACTGGCAAGCACAGGGCCACCGATGATGAAGACGAACCCGATGATCCATGGAGTCATGAAGGCGTACCCGGCAAGGTTGTCGCGCCTGCCGATTCTCCTTCGGCTCTGAGCTTGTTTGCCCGATGGCGTGGGTGTGATGAGCGTTTGTTCGAGTTCGAGTGTCATGAGAGGCTCGCCCGCTACTTGAGCGCGTCTGACGCTGCTGTGAAGAACTGGTCGACTGCCTCATTCACAGACGATCGCCCGAAGGCAACGTCCTGATAGACACGACTGAGCTCGGAGGTCAGCGTGCTGAGGCCGGCCGGGTACGTTGTCGTGGTGAGGTCGCCAGCTTCGGTGAGCTTCTTCAGAATAGTCACATTCTGCTTGACCCCCGCGGGAGTGCCTGGGTCGGCGACAAGTGCGTCCTGAGCCTTGGTATTCGTGAGAATCCCGTTGTCTGACTGGAAGGCAACGCCGGCGCTTGTGTCATTGGCAAAGAAGTTCGCGAAGGATGCTGCCGTGGCGACGTTGTTGCAACTATTGGGGATAGAGATCCCGTTGACGCCGACGACGTTGGCTGATTTCCCCTCGTCTTTGGGTATGTTCACTTCGGCAACTGTCGTCTGGGCGCCTGCCCCATTGAGCGTCTTCTCCGTGGTGTAGAGCTGAGGAATGTCTCGAGTGCCGACGGCAGCGACCCCGGTGGCAAGCGGAGTGAGTTCGAGGGCCCCGACTTGATCGGGAATCATGGAGGCTGGCACTGTCACGCCATCTTTGGACAGATCGACCCAGAATTGGAACCACTCTTGCAGGAGCGCCTTGTCGAACCCGAGCTGCTTTCCGTCGAACATCTTCTGCCCGTGGCCTATCACCCACGACGTCAGACTGAACATGTTTGATGCCTCGATCTCCGAGGCCCATTTTCCATCGGGGAGACCAGATTGAACACTTCGCAGCCATGCGCCGTACTGCTCCCACGTCATTGTGTCCGTCGGCGGCTGTGCTCCAGCTTCCCGGATCATCTGGGTGTTGTAAGCCAGGAGTCGCACGAAGGTGCCAGTTGGCAGGATGTACTGTTTGCCGTCGATCTGGCCAGCAGCCATGACGTCTTTCGGAATGTCCGTCGTGTCGATCTGGCCGCCCGAAATCAGGTCGTCGAGAGGCCGCAGGACATTCTTTTGCGCATAGGGAGCGACGAAGGTACTCTGCGTGCCGACAGCACAGCTCAGGCCGCCCCCAGCCGCACGGACGGTGAATCGCTCAACGTATGACGTGTAGTCAGCAACGTCACCGGTGATGGTCGTTCCAGGATGAGCTTTACCAAAGAGCTCGATGACCGTGTTGACTTTGTCGGCGCGGGCAGGGCTTCCCCAGAACGAATAACTGATCGAGCCACCGACGGTGCCCGACGGGTTGCTGGCTCCTGCGCTGCCGCAGGCCGAAAGCATGAGTGCAGCGGCCACCATTGCGGTGACGGTGATGATCTTCCGAGTGGAATGGGCCACGGTATTACTCCTCGTCATTGAGAGAGCACCGTCGAGCTCTGTCGGCGGTGTTGGGGGTGGGTGCAACCCAAGTTTCCTTCGGCGCATAACTAGTATCTACGCGCGTAGATAGTTGCACAAGGGGCTAAAAATAGAAACCTGTTGATCATCTCGTAGTGGTACAGCCGCACGATTCCCGGAGCACCAATTCGTACCCCAGAACATCAATGTGCTTCACGCCTTCGGCTCCCGCGCCGAGCACCGCATCCAAGGCGATCTCGGCGATATCCAATTCCGGCTGAGCCAGGGAGCTAATGGAGGGCACTGCGAATTCTGCGATGTCTGTCGCATCAGACGTCATCAATGCCAGATCTTCGGGTACTCGAATGCCGAGCTCATGGAGCCGTCGGAGCGTTCCGATGGCTTGCAGATCGCTTGACACATACAGTGCAGTGATATCCGGTCGAGACGTCAACAGGCGCCCGACACCCTCGTAACCACCCCGAGAGCTGAAATCCGCAGACACCATGAGGTCGTCCGGTGTCTGCAACCCTGCACTGTGCATGGCCATCAGCCAACCATCACGACGCCGGCGATTCGCGATGAATTCAATAGACGCTCCGATCATCCCGATCGTGCGGTGCCCGTGTCCGATGAGGTGTTCTGTCGCCGCCGCCGATCCTTCGACAGCGAACTCAGGGCGGTCGACGATCGCGACGGGAATTCCGAGAGTTGAGAATTGGGCAAAATCTTGAGAGGGGTCGACACTCATCAGGATGATGCCTTCAACTCGCCGTTCGGCCAGTGCGCGAAGGTGGGTTCGTTCGACATCGAGATCCCAGTTCGTCGTACCGACCAGAAGCTGATATCCCTGTGCAGAAGCGAGCGTGGATATCGAATTCGCGACCCTACCAAAATAGGGAATACCGATGTCGGGAACGACGAGGGCGATAGACAATGATCGGCCCATCGCAAGCATGCGGGCGACACCATCACGCTGGTAGCCAAGTTCAGCGATCGCGGCGAGAACACGCGCCCTGGCGTCATCGGAGACGCGGCGGGGGCCATCGTTGATCACGTACGAGACCACCGCGGTTGAAACTCCGGCCCGTTGCGCCACTTGGTCCCGTGTCACTGCCACAGTCAATTATCACTCAGCTCCGGTGTGAGGTGCGGCTGTTTCTCAGGTCTGGCAGTGGGGGCACCAGTAGGTGTCGCGCAGGCTGAGTTCGGTGGCGCCGAGTTTGCCGCTCTCGATACGGGTACCGCAGCGCCGGCAGGGCTGGCCACCGCGACCGTAGACCCAGAGCATCCGCCCCGGCCTCATGTCGCCGGTTGTCGTGCGTTCGACCCGGTCGCGGTTGGCCGCGATGAGTCGATGGGCGAGCGAAACGACGGCATCGAGCTTCGGCACCTCGCCGACGGGCCGCGTCGGCAGCACGCCGCGGAGAAAGCACAGCTCGTTGGCGTACACATTGCCGAGCCCGGCCAGGTTGCGTTGGTCGAGCAGTGCCACGTCGATCTCGCGGAGCGGGTCGGAGGCCAGCCGCCGCACGGCCTCGTCTGCGTCCCACTCTGGCCCGAGCAGGTCAGGCCCGAGGTAGCCGACGACGCTGTCTTCGGCCTCGCGCGCCACAACCTCCAGCAGGCCGAGTTCGAAGCCCACGGCCATCCACTCTTCGGTCTTCAGAATGGCCCTGGCCTGCCAGGCGGGTTTGCGCCAGCGCGTCTCGGGGCGGTACACGTGCCAGGTGCCCTCCATCTTCAGGTGCGAATGGATGCTGAAGCCACCCACCCGCATGAGCAGGTGTTTGCCGCGGCTGACGACCCCCTCGACACTCTCGCCGCTGAGGTCGACCGTGGCGAACTTCGGCACACGGATGTCGCATGCGGTGAGCACCTGCCCGGCCAGCACGGCGTTCAGGTGCTCAGCCGTGCGGTAGACGGTGTCGCCCTCAGGCACTTCGGAGCCTCAGCCCTCGCGGGGTGTTGTTGAAACCGGCGGCCTCAAGAATGCGCCCCACGGGTGTGCCGACGGAGAACTCGCCGTCGATCTTCTCGATGGTGAGCTTGTCGACCCGGCCGGAGGTCACGGTGGCCGCGAGGGACCCGGCGGCATCGACGAGTGTTTCGATGTCGTCGGTGAACGAGAGAACGGTCTTTCCGCCGCGCTCGATGTAGAGCACGAGGGCGCCGTCGACGAGCACGACGAGGGCGCCGGCCTTGCGGCCGGGTCGATGTCCGGAGCCAGAGGGCCAGGGCAGTGCTGCCCCATAGGCGTTGGCGGGGTCGCTCGCGGCGAAGGTCATGGCTCGGGGCTTGGCGTCACGGTCTCTCGCAGGGCTGCTTCGCCGCGGCCGCGAGGCTGCTTCGGGGCCCTGTGCGTCACGAGCCCGGTTCGTTACCGCAACCCGGGATTCGGAGGCGCCGACCCGCACGGTGGAACCGCCGTACCCCGCGCTGGAGGGGTTCTCGCGCGGGTCGTAGCCGAGCATCCCGCCGCTGGCTGCAACCGGCCCTCCCCGGCTGTCACCCGGGAGCATGCTGTGGGGTGTGCCGGGTTGTGCCGGCTCGTCGCTGAGGATGTCGCGCGCGAATGAGCGCAGGCGGTCGACGGTGCCGCCGGTCGCGAACTGTGAGGCACCCAGCCCTTCGATGAAGTAGCCGCGGCGGCACCGGCCGGTCTCTTCGAACTTGCTCAGCACCCGGTAGGCCAGCGCGAAGCCGCCCGGCAGGTGCTCGTTCATCACAGAGCCACGGGTCACGACGCCGTAGCGGTCGAGCAGGAACTCGGCCATGGCGTGGGCGCGGAGGGTCGCGTCGCCCTCGGCGGGGGGGAGCATTGACCACCGGCCGCCGACCGTAGGCGGCCCGACCCGGGTGGCCATGGTGGGGCGGGCGTAAGCGCGGCCGCGATAGAGCGAGCTGCGGGGTGTCGACCGTTTCGTGGAGTGCGCCGATCGGCCCGCCGTGGTGCTGCCGGTCAGCGTACGCAGCGGAGCGAGGGTGTCGTTCGTGATGACGCCTGCCCAGACGAGATCCCAGAGCGCTGTGACGAGCTGGTCGTCGCTGACGAAACCGGTCGGGGGCACGAGGGGTGTTGGGCGCGTGGCCGTGCTGTCGGTCGGTGAACTCGATTTCGGCATGCCGTTAGCGGCCGCCAACCGAGCGCTCCGGGAGACCCGGGGTTCGCTCGGTTCAGCTTCGGCCGTTGAGGTCGGTGCCACTGTCAGGGCGGTTCGGAGCGTCATGGCGACCTGGTCTGCAAGGGTGCGGAAGAAGTAGGCGCCACCACCGCCGAGCGCCTCCAGGATCGCGGACTGCACGTCTGTCGGCGTGAACTCGACAGGCTCAGGCAGGGTGACCCGCACGGTGTCGGAGAGGTGGAGCGAGACCCAGCCGTCGCTCCCGGGCAGCGAGCCGTTGCCGGCCCAGACGATCTCGCCCGAGGCGGTGAGCTCGTCGAGCATGGCCGGGCTGTAGTCCGAGACGCGTGACGGCAGCACGAGCGTCTCCCAGGCCGAGGCCGGCGCCGGCACTCCGGCAAGCTGCTCGATCACGGTGAGCACGCCATCGATGCCCCGGAGGGTGCCGCCGACGTGCTGCCATGCGGGCAGGAAGCGTCCGAACGCGCCCTGGTCGACCGGCTCGACCTCGTGTCGAAGCGCCGCCAGCGAGCGGCTGCGCAGCCGCCGCAGCACCTCGGCGTCGCACCACTCCGTCGACGCTGCGGTCTGCCCGCCGACTCCGGCGCTGCCGGTCGGCCTGAACTCGCCCTCGATCACACGGCGCGTGCGCTCGAGCCGCTTGAGAGTCTCGTGGACGACCGCAGAACCAAGCCCGAGGCGCGCTCCCACCTCCGGCGCCGTGAAGGGGCCGTGCGTTCGGGCGTACCGGCCTACGAGGTCGCCAAGGGGGTCTTCGACCGGTTCGATGAAGGCGTCGGGCACCCCGAACGGGATCGGCACCCCCAGGGCATCGCGCAGGCGGCTCGCGTCTTCGATGGCTGCCCAGCGCTGTTCGCCGGCGATGTTCACGGCGAGCACGCGTTTCGCCTGCAGTAGCGTCTGCAGATACTGAGCTGCCGCCTCGGGCGCGGCATCGTCGTCGTCGCCGTCGCTGAGTCGCTCGGCGATCTCGGCCGCAGTGAGTGGCCCGAGCATCCGTACCAGGTCGGCGACACCCTCGACCCCGTGCGCCTTGCGACCCGGGGCGAGGCGCTGCAACTCGCGTTCGGTCTGCTCGATGACGGCTGGATCGAGCAGTTCACGCAGCTCCGCGCGACCGAGCAGTTCGGCCAGCAGGGTCGGGTCGAGCGAGAGAGCGGCGGCGCGGCGTTCGGCGAGTGGGCTGTCGCCCTCGTAGACGAACGAGGCGACGTAGCCGAAGAGCAGCGAGCGCGCGAAAGGAGACGGCTCCGGCGTCTCGGTTTCGACGATACGGATCGTGCGGCTCTCGATTTCGCCGGCCAGGGCCTTCAGCGACGGCAGGTCGTAGACATCCTGCAGGCACTCCCGCACGGTCTCGAGAATGATCGGGAACGTCGGGTACCGCCGGGCGACCTCGAGCAGCTGCGCCGAGCGTTGCCTCTGTTGCCAGAGCGGCGACCGCTTGCCGGGGTTCTGCCGGGGCAGCAGCAGGGCCCGCGCTGCGCTCTCGCGAAAGCGCGAGGCGAAGAGCGCAGAGCCGCCGACCTCGGTGGTGACGATGATCTCAAGCTCATCCGCGTCGAACACGAACAGCTCGGCACCCGGAGGGTCGCTCTCCGTGTCGGGCAGGCGCACCACGATGCCGTCGTCGCTGGCCACGACCCCGCCGTCGACGCCGAAACGCTCGCGGATACGCGCCCCGATCGCCAGTGCCCACGGCGAATGCACTTGCATGCCGTAGGGGGAATGCAGAATGACCCGCCAGTCGCCGAGCTCGTCCCTGAACCGCTCGACGACGAGCGTGGTGTCGCTGGGCACGTGCCCGGTGGCTTCACGCTGTTCGGTGATGAACGCGACCAGGTTCGCTGCGGCATTCTCGTCGAGCCCCGCGTGTCGCGCGATCTGCAGGGCACGACTTTCGGATGATCCCGCCACCGTGCGGGTGAACTCGCCTATCGCGCGCCCGAGTTCGGCGGGCCGCCCCAACCCGTCACCCCGCCAGAACGGCAGCCGCCCCGGCTCGCCGAACGCCGGAGTCACCCGCACCTGGTCGTGCGTGATCTCCTGGATGCGCCAGCTGGTCGCGCCCAGCGCGAACACATCGCCGACCCGCGATTCGTAGACCATCGCCTCGTCGAGCTCGCCGACCCGCGAGGCCTTCTCACCCACCATGAACACACCGAACAGGCCCCGGTCGGGGATGGTGCCGCCGCTGGTGACGGCGAGGCGCTGGGCGCCCGGCCTGCCCGTGAGTGTGCCGGCGTCGCGATCCCACACGATGCGGGGGCGGAGTTCGGCGAACTCGTCGGACGGGTAGCGACCTGCAAGCAGGTCGAGCGTGGCTTCGTATGCCGAGCGCGGCAGGCTCGAGAACGGCGCGCTTCGCCGTACGGTGTCGAACCACTCCTCGACATCGATCGGTTCGAGGGCGCAGGCCGCCACGGTCTGCTGGGCGAGGATGTCGAGCGGGTTCTTCGGAACGCTGAGCGTCTCGATGAGCCCGTCGGTCATGCGCTGTGCAGCGACGGCCGAGTGGATGAGGTCGGCGCGGTGTTTCGGGTAGATGATGCCGCGCGAGACTTCGCCGACCTGGTGCCCGGCCCGGCCGACCCGTTGCAGTCCGCTTGCGACCGAGGGAGGAGACTCCACCTGCACGACGAGATCGACCGCACCCATGTCGATTCCGAGCTCGAGGCTCGAGGTGGCGACGACGCACCGGAGCCGGCCGGACTTCAGATCGTCTTCGATGATCGCCCGCTGCTCCTTGCTCACCGAGCCGTGGTGAGCGCGCGCGAGCAGGGGTGCGGCACCCTCGGTCTGCCCGCTCTGGGCCATCGTCTGGGCGGGCGGCCGACCGCTCGCGACGCGGTCGGCCGCAGCGCCAGTCCCGACATACCGGTCGTCGGGGCGGCCAGAGCCCGGACGCCGGGCGGGATCGGCCAGGATGCTGCGATCGCCCAGAATGCTGCGATCGCCCAGAATGCTGCGATCGGTTCCGGCCGCGCGAATCGTGCGCGCCGACGTCTGTACGTCGCCCGTCTCGTCGTCATACCCGGAACCGAGCTGCAGGCGTTCGGCGTAGATCTCGTTCAGCCGGGCCGTCAACCGTTCGGCGAGCCGCCTCGAATTGGCGAACACGATGGAGGAGCGATGCGCAAGGATGCGGTCGACGATGCTCTCTTCGACGTGCGGCCAGATCGACCCCTGTTGCGGTGTAGCGGCCGCTGCCGACCCCTCCAGTGCCGGAGCCGCACCGAGATCCGACATGTCTTCGACGGGCACGACCACGTGCAGGTCGAATTTCTTGGTCGAAACCGGGGCCACGATGGTGACGGGTGCGCCGCCGGCGAGGAACCGGGCGACCTCTTCTGGCGGCCGGACCGTGGCCGAGAGACCGATTCGTTGCGCCGGCTTCTCGAGCAGGGCATCCAGTCGGTCGAGGCTCACCGCCAGGTGTGCCCCGCGCTTCGTGGCCGCGACGGCGTGCACCTCGTCGATGATGATCGTGTCGACAGCGGTGAGCGTCTCGCGGGCGGCGGAGGTCAGCATGAGGAACAGCGATTCGGGGGTGGTGATCAGAATGTCGGGCGGGTTCTTGATCATGGTGCGGCGGTCGGTCTGGGTGGTGTCGCCCGAGCGCACCCCGACCGTTACGGTCGGGGGAGCGGCGCCCAACCGCTTGGCAGTCTGGGTGACACCGACGAGCGGAGCGCGCAGGTTGCGTTCGACGTCGACGGCCAGCGCCTTCAGCGGCGAGATGTAGAGCACGCGGGTGCCCTGTCTCGCAGGCTCGTCCGCTGGTTGAGTAGCGGCTGTGCCGCGTATCGACACCCGCGGATGCGCGATCAGCCGGTCGATCGCCCAGAGAAAGGCCGCCAGCGTCTTTCCCGAGCCGGTGGGGGCGACCACGAGCGCATGAGCGCCGTCGGAGACCGCCTCCCAGGCACCGAGCTGAGCCTCGGTGGGCGCAGCGAATGCCCCGCCGAACCATTCACGGGTCGCGGACGAGAACCGCTGCATGACCACCTCGGCCCTGCTCTCGGCCGCGCGGGCTGTACTCATTCGATCATCACTCCTGCTCTAATGATCGCCCACACCACCGACACCCGCGGCCCGGTTGCGCAGAGGCGGAGTTTCGTGCGTCATCAGAGGGTCGCATCATCCACCGGCACCGAGGCGCCACCCGCCGGCCGTGACGGTCACGTCAGCCGCCAGCCGCCGAGCGTTGCGGTGGGCGCGCCACCCCGGCACCCCGCCCGCCCGGCCGCAGCTGCGAGGCGCGTACAGGTTCCGCTCCGATTATGGGTAAGAATGAACCATGAGCGTTCGCACCCCTGACCCGAACCCCGGCTGGTTGAGCGACCAGGAGCTTGACGACATCAGGCGCCGCTTGCCGTTGCTCTACGTCGAGGCGGTGCCTGTACGCGTCGATGGGCTCGGCCAGGTGACCGAGGTCGGCGTGCTGCTTCGCGTGTCGAAGAGTGGCACCATGACGCGCACCATCGTCTCTGGCCGGGTCATGTATGGCGAGACGCTGCGCGACGCGCTCTTTCGCCACCTCGAGAAGGATCTGGGGCCGATGGCGTTCCCGCAGCTGCCGACGAGCCCGATCCCGTTCTCGGTCGCCGAGTACTTCCCGCTGCCGGGTGTCTCCTCCTTCACAGATGATCGGCAGCACGCCGTCTCCTTGGCGTACGTGATCCCGGTCACCGGCACCTGTGATCCGAGGCAGGATGCCCTGGAGCTCACCTGGATGACCCCGGAAGAGGCGGCGAGCGATGCCATCCACGCCGAGATGGAAGGCGGGCGCGGCGCCCTGCTGCGTGCGGCGCTCGCCTCGGTGGGCAAGCTGCACTAGGCGCCCGCCTGCCTGCCCGCACCGATTCGGCGCGTGTCTGAGGCCCCGTGAGACGGCCGCGACGAATTGAGACAGGTCTGCCCGCCTCACCTCGTCGCAGGAGTCTCACCGAGAGCTTGCGGATCGAGTCGACGCAGCGCGTCAGGCCAGGGTCGCGATGGTGCGCAGGTACAGGTCCACGAAGCGCGGCGCATCCACGCCGAGGGCGACGTCGGTGAGGCCGGTTGCCGCCGTGAGGCCGTGCAGCGAATCTTCGCCCGGGAACACCCTGCGGTCGACAACCGTCTGGCCGCGGGTGGCTCCGGAAAGCTCGACGTAGACCGGCCGGCGCTCGATTCGCAGGGCATCCGGATCGACGAGCGCACACAGCGCCCCGGCGTCACCGAGAAGCCCCGTGTAGACCGGCTCGTGGTTCGCGCCGACGCCCATGCGGTGCCCGATCAGTGCGCCAGCCAGCCGGACCGCCCGAGACGGGCTCGTGAGCAGCTCTGCTGCCGTCTCCTGGTCGACGGCCACGTGATTGAAGACGTCGAGCCCGTACATGAGGGTCTGGATGCCCGAATCGAGCACGATCGCAGCGGCCTCCGGGTCGTGCCACACATTGAACTCGGCCACGGCGGTGGCGTTCCCGATGCTCGCTGAACCGCCCATGAACAGCACGCGTTCGATCTTCGGCGCGATCTCAGGGTACGTGCGCAGCAGCAGTGCCAGGTTGGTCTGGGGCGCAAGGGCAACGATCGTGACCGGCTCGGGGCTCGCGACGAGGAGCATGCGCATCATCTCGACGGCACCAACGGGCCGGCCGTCGACGGAGTGGGTCGTGCGTGCGGTGGCAGGCAGCTCGATCCCGCCGAGCCCGTCGGCCCCGTGTACGTGCGAGGCATCGCGGGTCGGGTTGATCAGGGGCCTGCTCGCCCCGCCCGCGACGGGCACATCAGGCGCTCCCGCCGCATCGAGTACCCGCAGCGTGTTCTCGACGACCTGCGGCAGCGCGGCATTTCCGGCCACGCAGCTCACGCCCAGCAGTTCGATGCCGGGGTGGGCGACGGCGAACAGTATCGCGAGGGCGTCATCCACGCCCGTGTCGACGTCGAGCAGAACCTTGACAGCTGTCATCCCCCCAAAATACCTCCCGTCATCGACTTTCCCGAATGCGCAGCATTCCGCGCGGATTGGTGCGCATTCGGGAAAGTCGATCGCCACCTCGCCGGGCTTCCACTGAAGCTCCGATGTGACGCGAAACGCCCCCTGAATGCAATCCAGGGGGCGTTTCGGGTCATGTCGGTGAGGAGATCAGCCCTGCGCGCGGCGCGGAGCCGAACGGCGAACGCGGGGAGCCGAGGTGGCTCCGGCGCTGCCCGTCGAGCTCGACCATGCGGTGGTGGAGCCACCGCTGCGGCTGCCGGCACCGGCGCCCTGCGGGCGGCGTGTTCCACCGTTGCCCGAGCCTGCGGCCGGAGCTGAACCGTCGCGGAGGGCGCGCTTGCGCTGGGCATTCGCGCCCTGCGATCCGCCCTGGCCGCCGCCTGCGCCGCGGGAGTTGCCGCCCTGGCGCGAACGCCCGCCGCCGCCATTGCCGCCATTACCGCCGCCGAATGCACGCCCGCCACCGGTGAGGGTGACCGGGGCATCCGAAGGCTTCACATATGCTGCGACTTCGCCCACCAGTGCATCGACCGAAGGGGAGTCGAGTGCAACACGCTCGACGGCGACGGAGATCGCTGCCTTGCGCATGAGCTGGTCGAGATCCTTGCGCTGTGCGGGCAGGATGATCGTGACCACGTCGCCCTCGCTGCCAGCGCGTGCCGTGCGGCCCGAGCGGTGCAGGTAGGCCTTGTGCTCGGCCGGCGGGTCGACGTGGATGACGAGTTCGATGTCGTCCACGTGCACACCACGCGCGGCGACGTCGGTCGCGACGAGAACGCTCACGTCGCCAGCGCTGAACGCGGCGAGGTTGCGGTCACGGGCGACCTGCGAGAGGTTGCCGTGCAGGTCGACGGCCGGGATTCCGGCCTCGATGAGCTGCCGCGCGAGCTTCTTGGCGTGGTGCTTGGTGCGCATGAACAGAATGCGGCGGCCGGTGCCCGAAGAAAGCTTCTTGACGAGGGCGGTCTTCGCCTCGGCGTCGTTGACCTCGAACACGTGGTGGGTCATGGCAGCGACCGGCGAGTTGGCCTCGTCGACGGAGTGCAGGACCTCGTTGTGCAGGAAGCGGTTGACGATCTTGTCCACGCCGTTGTCGAGGGTCGCAGAGAACAGCAGCCGCTGCCCGTTCTCGGGCGTCTTCGACAGGATGCGCGTGACGACAGGCAGGAAGCCCAGGTCGGCCATGTGGTCGGCCTCGTCGAGCACGGTGATCTCGACGGCGTCGAGTGACACGAAGCCCTGCTTCATGAGGTCTTCGAGGCGGCCGGGGCAGGCGACAACGACGTCGACACCGGCCTTGAGGGCCGCGACCTGGCGCTGCTGCGAGACGCCACCGAAGATGGTCGTCGACTTCAAACCGTAGGCGTCAGCGAGCGGCTGGAGAACCGCGGAGATCTGCGTGGCGAGCTCGCGGGTCGGCGCGAGAATGAGGCCGAGCGGGCGACCCGGGCGACGCTTGCCACCGGCGAGCGCGCCAGAGAGGCGGGCGATCATCGGAATCGAGAAGGCGAGCGTCTTGCCAGAGCCGGTCTTGCCTCGGCCGAGCACGTCGCGCCCAGCCAGAGTGTCAGGCAGGGTGTCGACCTGGATGGGGAACGGCGACAGAATGCCGTCAGCCGTCAGCTTGGCGACGATCGGGGCAGGAACACCGAGGGTGGCGAAGTCGGGCACGGGCTTGGAGTCGGCAATTGAGGAGTGAGGGGTGCGGGTGTCAGTTTGCATGGGTTTCGGTGCCTTTCAGGCATCGGATCCACTCTGGGCTGTGAACTGCGCGTGCACGGCAGAGCTCTGCTGTGCGAGGTGCGTCTGCGCAATCTCGATCGAAACGCTGTTGCGCAGCGAATCGAACTCCATGGTGGAAGTTGTGGCGAAGGTGCCGGTGGGCACATCCGTTCGCCGTGAGAATTTTTCTTCTGAAGCAATCGCCTGGCCCGCTGTTTTTTGATCAGCGAGTGTTGATCTCAGCGATGTGTGTGCATCGCGCAGGGGCCGAAATTGCGCAGAAGAGTTGCGTTCTACGACGCAGGGAGCGCGTAATTGCGCTCACAAGTGATTCCAGCATAGCGCACCGGATGCCCGGCCCCGCTGTGCGCAGAAAACAGCCCCGCAGCAGCACCTGGCGAGGTGTCACTGCGGGGCCGCCCCGCATCACGAACGTCGGTCTCGATGTCAGCCCGCCGTCAGGTCGTAGACCGTCGTGCCGCCGACCGTGGTGGCCGCGAACGTCGACGTCACCCACGTCTCGATCGCACTCGCTGTGCTGGTGCCGCCGCCAACCGCACCTCCTCCGCCCTGCCCGCTGACGACGTAGTAGCCGACGTCCCCGGCGGCCACGTACGCCTGGAACTCCGCGAGTGTCGGGGTGGGGTCGCTGCTCCAGCCGCCGATCGCCATCACAGCGGTGCCCGAATTCAATTCGAGCGTCGCTGCCGATTGCGAACCGTCGACGGCGGCAGCCCAGCGGTTCGTTGTCGCTGAGAGCAGTGCATCGAGCGCTTCTGACGAGGCGGTGGTGGATGCTCCGGCCTGCCCTTCTGCTGCAGAATCCGCTGCTGCAGAGCCCGTTGCTGCAGAATCCGCGGTGCCGGTCGAGGTGGTGCCCGTGCCGGAAGCTCCGGCAGGCGGCGTTCCGCCCGCGGTTCCGCTCGGGGGAGTGCCAGCACCCGAAGCCAGGCCGCTCGGCGCAGTCCCGCCTCCAGCGCCGCCCGCCGTTCCGCCAGGGGCGCCGCCGCCACCCATTGTCATCGAGCTCGACGACCCGACAGTCGGGATCGAGCCACCGTGGGCCACCGACGCGGTCGCCACAGCGTAGGCCCCCGAGCCGCCGAGGGCGAAGAGGGTGCCCGCGAGAACGGCGACCACGGTCATCCGTCGCAGCCTGGCCACCGCACCGACCACCAGGGCCAGTGCCGAGAGCACGGAACCCACCAGCAGCACCCAGCGGAGCCACGGCAGCCAGTCGGCGTTCTCAGAGAGAAGCACGAACGACCAGGCGCCGGAGCCGGCGATCATGACCGCGAGGCCGAGCCGCCCGAGCCAGGTGTTGCGAGCTCTCCAGAGGGCAACACCGCCGAGGGCGACGAGCCCGCCGATGGCGGGTGCCAGTGCGACCGTGTAGTACGGGTGCACCGTGCCGCTCATGTAGCTGAAGACGAGACCTGTCACGAGCAGCCAGCCGCCCCAGAGAACCAGTCCGGCGCGAAGCGGATTCGACCGGCCGCCCTTGCGAGTGACGATGAGCCCCAGCACGAGTGCGACAAGAGCTGCCGGCAGGAGCCACGAGATCTCGAGCCCCATCTCGCTGCTGAACAGGCGCTGCAGCCCGGTCGCCCCACCAAAGCTCGAACCGGAGGCCCCGGAGCTCTGGCCACCCCCGCCGCCCGAACCACCGAACAGCCGGCCGAAACCGTTGTACCCGAAGACGAGGTCGAGCACGGTGTTGTTCGTCGATCCGCCGATGTACGGCCGGGCATCCGTCGGCCAGAGCGCAACGGCGAGTACCCACCAGCCGGCCGCGACGGCGAGCGCGCCGGCGGCCACCAGGAGGTGCACGAACCGCTTCCAGAGCGCGGTCGGTGCCGCGAGCAGGTAGACGAAGCCGAACGCGGGCAGCACCAGCAGGCCCTGCAGCATCTTGGTGAGAAAGGCGAACCCGAGGGCGACGCCGGCCAGCGCGAGCCACTTCCAGCTCGCCTTCGGCAGTGCGCGAACCACGAAGTAGCCGGCCGCCGTCATGAGCAGGGTGAGCAGTGCATCCGGGTTGTCGAAACGGAACATCAGCGCGGCAGCGGGGGTGACCGCCAGGATCGTGCCGGCGAGCAGGCCGCCTACAACGCTGAGCTTCGGGCCCACCGCGACCAGGCTGCGCCTCACCGCGCCGAAGAGCAGCGCCACCGACGCCACGCCCATCAGCACCTGCGGCACCAGCAGGCTCCAGCTCGATAACCCGAAGAGTCGCGCCGAGATGCCCATCACCCAGAGTGAGGCGGGCGGCTTGTCGACGGTGATGAAGTTCGACGAGTCGAGAGACCCGAAGAACAGGGCCTTCCAGCTCTTCGACCCGGCCTCGACGGCGGCGGCGTAGAAGGTGTTGGCGTAGGCGCTGTCGCTCAGGTTCCAGAGGTAGAGCAGGGCGGTCACGAGCAGCAGGGCGATCAGGCTCGGCCGTGCCCAGGAGGGGGCGGTTCGGTCGCCGAACACGATTCGCCCGATCCGGCTGCGGCCACCGGATGATCGGCCGACGGTCGCCGGCTGTGAACCCTGCGGCACAGCACCGTGCGGCACAGCACCGATTGGCATCGAGCCGGTCGCCGAAGAAGCTGCAGCCGCGCCGGGAGCTGCCGGAGGAGACGCTGTTGAAGCAGACACGATGTCCACCTTTCACTGAGGATGAACCCCAGCTTCTGGTAGTCGACTATGAGCCTCCTTGCCCGTTGCTATGGCCTCTCTATGAGGTCACGCTCGCGCCTGGGTGCAGCTGTGCACCGGCAGACGGATGAAGCCAACGTTGCCTCGGCAGACGAGCCGGCTCTCACGAGTACAGTTCGCCGACGGGGATAGTCGCCTGCACCCGGTTGCCGAGCGGAGCCAGCGGGCACGCCCACGCCGGGTCGTAGGCGCACGAGGGGTTGTAGGCGAAATTGAAGTCGAGCACGAGCGAGCCCGTCCCCGAACCCTCGCCCAGATGGGCACCCTTGATGGTGTCGAGCAGGTACCGGCCACCACCGTAGGTGCCGCCTCTCAGCCCGGCAAGCCCGTCGCGCACGGGCACGAAGATGCCGCCCCCGTACGACTTCAGTCGCCAGACGTCGAGCACGCCGACGCCACCGATCTCGGCGCGGCCGATCAACTCGAACGGCACGACGCCGTCGGTGCCCGTCGCGAAGTCGAACCCTGCAGGCTCTGCCGGGGCAACCAGTTCGACATCGAACCGCCATGCTGGGTCGTAGGTCGCTACCGGCAGTCCGGAGAAACCTGCACGATCCTCCGGCAGCAGGGGTGTCTGCGGGTGTGTGGCGAAGAGCTCGTTGCGCGCGGCACACCAGTGCGAATGCGCACCCACGACGTCGTCGATGCTGAGGCGTCGCACCTCGGCGTAGATGTCGAATACCCGGCGGCGCCAGTCGGCGACCTCGATCGCGGCGGCGGCCGATGGGGCGCGCACAACGCCGTCAGTGCCCACGTGACCCCCAGCGTTCACGACACCCCCAGGTCGGGGTCGATTCCGAGAACGTTCGAACCGGCGACCGGCGGTTCGGCGAGTACCTCTGCCGACGATTCGGTGATCCGGCGATCCTGTTCAGCAGCCTTTGCTCCTGCGTCAGCGGCCTCATCGGCGCCGACGATCTCCGGGTCGAATGCCCAGGTCGGTGCCAGCTCGCGCAGACGGATTCCCCTGAGCTGCCAGAATGCCCAGAGGCTCGCCCACAGGGCCGGGGTCATCGGGCCGGCGCCGATCACCAGGCGATCGCGGTAGAGAGTCTTTCCTGTGCCTGCGGGGTCGGCTGCAACGGCCATCCGATGATCCCAGACCGTCGCGAGTCTGAGAGCACCGGTCACGCCCCGGCCCTTGTCGCGAACGATACGCACGCCCGGATGCTGCGTACGCGACCGATCGATGTCGATGATCTGTCGCCCGAGCGGAAACAGCCCGAGAGCGTCGATCTCGACGCGATTCTTGCCCTCGGGCCAGGTGGGTGCAAAACCTCCCGGTTCGAGCGATTTCATGGTGAGGAGGGGAGCAGAGACCTCCCGGAAGACCGCCGGGCTCTGCAGCGCGCGCCAGGCGGCATCGGGCTCGCAGTCGAGAATCAACTTCAGCATTACCTTCATCGCTCCAGTCTCACTCTTCTGCGGCACGGTTGCAGACAATTGCCATGGCTCTTGCCAGCGGTTCGCCGGTGGCGTAGGGCCGCGCAGGCCTGTCGACCAATCGCGGCCGTCGACCACGCACGTCTGCGCTGTCCCTGCGCGCGATTACGATGTACGAGTGACTGACTCCATTGCCGCACAAGCGCACTACCAGGTCCGGTTCGGTCGCGGCGCGGAGGCGCTCGCGGTGGTGGCCGCCGCTGCCGATGTGATCGTCTACGTCGACGTGCTTCCCGGTCTCGACGGCGAATTCACCCTGCCGGGCGAGTCGGGTGTACCGAGCATCCGTGCCGATCTTGCCACCCGCACGGCCGCAGCCGAATGGATGCTCGCCCAGCAGGTCGCGAGAGGCTCGCGTGTCTCGGTGGCCGTGATTGCGGCGAGCGACGGTGCCGAAGACACCCTCGGCGCGGGGGCCGTGATCGACGCCTTGGCACAGCTCGGCATCGACTTCAGCTCACCGGAGGCCGCTGTCGTGTGCGCGGCCTTCACCTCGCTCGAGAAGGCCGTCGGCCACCTGCTGACAGCATCGGTCGCAGGGCGCGCGCTCGTCGAGGCGGGGCGAGCGGACCTGGTTTCGGCCGCAAGCGGTATCGATTCCCGGCAAGCCGTGGTTGCATAGCAGGAGAGGCGCGCGTCAGCATGATCATGCCTCTGGGCCGCGGGGCCCGCGTTCGTTTTCTGTTCGTCATTTTCCGTTCGTGATTCGAGAGGACCCATCATGAAGGCAGTAGTCAACGGCACCGTGATCGCCGAAGCTCCGAAAGAAGACCTCATCTCCATCGAGGGCAACTGGTACTTCCCCCCGGCGAGCCTGAACGTCGAACTGCTCGCCAAGAGCGACACCCCGTACACCTGCCCCTGGAAGGGCGAATGCCAGTACTTCAACGTGGTCGAAGGTGGCACGACGCTGAAAGATCGTGCGTGGAGCTACCCGAACCCGTACCCCTCTGCGTTCGATCGTGTGGGCAAGGACTTCACCAACTACGTCGCCTTCTGGAAAGAGGTCTCCGTCGTCGAGTGACCGTCGGGAGACGAGCAGGGTCGAGTGAGCACGATCGAATGAGCGTCGCCGGGGGACCTTCGGCACTACCCCCGAACCGGCAAGTCCGCTTGGCTGGCCGGTGAGGGGCAGCGCAGACGCCGCCTCCCTGGGCGGTCACGAACCTCCCATCGCATCAAGCAGGGAGAACTCCATGAAGGCGCTCGTCTACAAAGGTCCAGGCCAGAAGAGCTGGGAAGAAGTGCCGAACCCGGTGCTGAAAGCACCGACCGATGTGATCGTGAAGATGGTCGCGACGACAATTTGCGGCACCGACCTCCACATTCTCAAGGGTGACGTGCCTGAAGTCAGCGCCGGGCGCATCCTCGGTCACGAGGGCATCGGTGTGATCACCGAGATCGGCGAGGGCGTCACGCAGCTGGCTGTGGGGGACAAGGTGATCCTGGCGTGTGTCAGTTCGTGCGGCCGGTGTTCGAACTGCCGCAAGGGCCTTTACAGCCACTGCGAAGATCCCGAAGGAATCGCGGGTATCGGCTGGATCTTCGGCTACATGATCGATGGCACCCAGGCGGAGTACGTGCGGGTTCCGTTTGCCGAGAACTCGGTCTACAAGGTGCCGGAGGGTGTCACGGATGCCGAGGGAATCCTTCTCTCCGACATTCTGCCGACCGGGTTCGAGATCGGCGTTCAGTACGGTCACGTTGCCCCCGGCGATGTCGTTGCCGTCATCGGGTCGGGCCCTGTCGGTCTCTCTGCCGTCATGACGGCACGACTCTATGGCCCCTCCAAGATCATCGCGATCGACCTCGATGACGCCAGGCTCAAGCGTGCCGCGGATTTCGGTGCGACGAACACGGTCAACTCCGGCGATGCCGACTGGAAGGAACAGGTTCTGGCCCTCACCGACGGGCAGGGGGTCGATGTCGCGATCGAAGCGGTGGGCATCCCGAACACCTTCACGATGTGCACCCAGATCGTTCGCCCCGGCGGCCATGTGGCCAACGTCGGTGTGCACGGTAAGTCGGTCGACCTCGCCCTCAACGAACTCTGGATCAAGAACATCGACATCTCGACGGGCCTCGTGAACACGAACACCCTCGGCATGCTGCTGAAGCTCGTCGCCGAACACAAGTTGCCCGCCGAGAAGTTCGTCACCCACGAGTTCGGGTTCGACCAGGTGCTCGACGCCTATGAGGTCTTCGGCAATGCGGCCCAGCACGACGCCCTGAAGGTGCTCATCCACTGAGCCGCCCGCGCGCGGGAGGGCCGGCCCAGACCGACTTGTGTCGGCTCACCCCACCGCGAGTTGGTCGAGCAGTTCACCGATTCTGCCCGACACCCACGCTGAGATCAAGAATATTTTACAGGCGTCTTACCTCCGGCAGAATTGCCGGCTCAGAAGCCAGGGCGACGAGCCTGCCCAAGGTGTCGTGCAGGATCTCGGTCAAGGGTTGGTCATCATTCAGATCGAGGCAGCGCTCGACCGAGACGCTGAAGACCGTCACTGCGAGACGGGCGCTGAGCCGGGCCGTGAGTTCGTCGAGACCCCGCTCGCGAAAGCCGGTCTCGACCGCCTCGATCATGATCGCCTGCTTGCGAAGCGCCCGCTCTCGAAGACCGTCGTCCGACTCCACAATTGCTCGATGAGCTCGAAGGTAGTGCTGCTGGCCCGCGAGTTGATTCGTGGCGATGGTGTCGAGACTGTGGCCGATTATGGCGAGTGGGGTCAATTCGGGCGGGGCCTCGGCCATGACCTCCGCAATGATGTGGGGCAGCTGCTCGTCGAAGCTGAACAGCACTTCACGTTTGTCGCTGAAATACCGGAAGAACGTGCGGGTGGTGAGGCCTGCACGCGCGGTGATCTGGGGAACGGTCGTCTCAGCGAAACCATGCTCAAGGAAAAGCTCGAACGCCGCGCGTTCCAGCCGTTCGCCCGCTTCGGGCATCCATCGTCCCATGCCCAAATCCTACTCAGTGCCCCCTCCCGACGATTGCGGCCACGTGACTGCCGCGGTGATCGGGGCCGCCTCGACCGAGATGACGAATTACAGCGTGACGACGAACTTCTGGGCTCGAGCGCCCTGTCGGAGTCGGTCAAGCGCCTGCGGGACGGCTTCCAATCCATGACCCACGATGACCGCGCTGGGTGAGGTCGAGTAGGTTCCGCTCGCAAGTGCGTCGGGTAGAAAATCGTTCCAGACCGCGGGGCCGACTGGCGTGTCTTTCGGGTTGCCGCCCCAGATCGCCGAGACCCGGATCTTTTGGCGTCGTGCGAGAACGGCACGCATCCGCGTCACCGGCGTGGGGTGTGCCGAAGCAACGCGCCGCGTTCCGACCACCGTCGGTGAAGCATTGACCGCGATCGCCTGGCGCAGCGAGCCGCTGGCAACGGCTATGGTTCCCGCGAGCTGCTGCCCCGAGAGATGATGGATGATCTGCTCCACGACATCGGGGTCGTGGTAGTCCACCACCACCGACGCGCCGAGTCTCTCGAGCAGTTCGAAGTTGCTCCGCGAGGCGGTGGCCAGCACGCTGTATCCGGCGCCATGCGCAAGCTGGATCGCGTTCATCCCGACGCTCGTCGCACCACCGAAGACAAGAACACTCTGGTGGCGCGGCGTCGCGCAGGCGACAGGCAGCTCGAGGGCGAGCTGGTCGTGTTCGAAGAGGCCCGCGGCGGCGGTCGTGACTCCCATCGGCAAGACGCAGGCGTCGGCGAACGGGATCGTCTCCGGTAGGCGCGATACCAGTCTCGCGAGCAGAACCACGTGCGTCTGGAAGGCCCCTTCCGCGCTGTTGCGACTGCGCTCGATGCCGACCGCGTAGCCGACCACCCGGTCGCCCACGTTCAGACCGGAGACGGAGGAGCCGACGGCAACGATTTCGCCCGCGACATCCGAACCGATGACGGCGGGATACGTCAGCCACGGGAGCACGACACGCCGGGCGATGCCGCCCATGGCGTCGATCGGGTTGACAGCGATGGCCCTCGCTCGCACGACGACCTCGTCCGCGCGCGGCGTGTGGGTGGGGGCATCCAGCAGCAGCATGGATGCTCCTGCTGAACTCAGCCAGAGGGCGCGGTGTGCCTCGCGGGAGTTCGGCACGCCGTCGGGCGCAGCGGCTGGCTCAGGAACGAAGACGATCCGCCCTGCTCTCCTGTTGACCGAGTCGACGGTGATCGTCGCCATCTCTCTCATCGTCAGCACGTCGTCCGATCCGACGTCCAGCTCCGAGAGCACGAAGGTGCACAGCCGCCCAGCTCCTGAAGGGTCGCCAGGCTTCGGCGATCCGTTCTGGTGACTCGTCCGGGCCGTACAGTTTCGCCATGATCGTGAGCAGGCGAGCTTCGTTTTGCGGGAGCACATCGGGTGAATTCGCCCCGCGGACGACGATGAGTTCAGCTGCGAAGGGGCCGAGACCCCTGATCTTCTGGACCTCTTCAAGGGCGTGCGCGGCGTCGAGGCCTCGCAGGTGTTCGCCGCTGAGCCGCCCGTCGAGCGCTGCGTCGGCGACAGAGTGCAGGTATTCGAGCTTTCGGCCGGGAAGAGTCAGGGAGAGACCGCGCAGAACGGTCGGAGACGGAAAGACTCCGTTCTCGCCATACTGCTCGGCGAGGTTTGCCTTGATGACGGCGGCCTGCCGCATCTGGATACGCTGGCTCAGAACGCTCCAGACGGCAGCCTCATAGGGGGAGTAGAAACCACAGGGCCGGAATCCGGGCAGCTGGAGCTGGGCATCCGCCATGACGGGGTCGCGCACGCCCACCTCTGGCCACTCTCTGGCATCGATGTCGAGAGAGAGAAAGCGACGGACCTGAGCGGAAGCTGCGTCGAGGTCTCCGGGGCCGGCTACGATGATGGTCGCCATGTCGAAGTCCTGAGTGATCACTGCCTCGACCCGGGTCCAGTCATGATCGCTGAGGAACGCCGCCCGGATCTCGCCGACAGCCCCCTGTGTGCCCAGTGCCGATGGCGCAAAACCCTCCCAGAAGCGCTTGCTGGTCTCGATGGACCAGGGGCCCAGGATCTTCTGACGGGTGGTTCGGCTCGCGTTGCGCCGGCCGGTCGTGGGTTCGGTCATGCGCGGTCGTGGAGAGTGATCAGATAGCCGTCGGGGTCGGCGAAGGTGAAGGTGCGCCCGAAGGGACCGTCGATCGGTGCAGAGGAGATCGTGACGCCGTCGGCGACCAGCGCGTCGTGGATCTCCTGCGTCTTCGAGGCGTGCAGCCAGATTCCGACGCCGGTGCCCAGGGGGCTGTCGTCAAGATCGACACCGGGGAGCGGCTCACGAACGGCGAAGGCAGCTGGTTTGGTGTTGAATACGACGGCGTGCGGCGGGCCCGCCTGGCGGGTGAGGCCGAGATACTTCTCGTAGAACCCCGCAGAGGCATCAAGGTCGCGAACCTGGAGTGAGATGAAATCGGGGCCGGAAGCGGTCATGGTGGTTCTCCTGTCGATGTCAGTAGATTGACATCACTCACTATGTCAGAATATTGACATGAGTCAACAGCCGTCGGGAATCGAATTGGACACGTCGCTGGGGTATCTGCTGAAGGAGGCCTCCAGCGCGCTTCGAAACGCGATGGAGGCGGTGCTCCGGCCACTGGGCATGGGAATCACTCACTACGCCTGCCTGGAACTTCTTGCGCAACGGCCGGGACTGTCCAACTCGGAGCTGGCGAGAGGCACCTTCGTGACCCGCCAGTCGATGAACGTGCTTCTTCAGGCACTGGAGCGCGACGGTGTCGTCGCCCGCTCGGAGAAGGCCGTCAGTGGGCGTGCGCTCCCGACGGCGTTGACCGAAAGGGGTCGGCGACAGCTGGCCGCCGCGAGCGCAGTAGTCCGTGATGTCGAGCAACGCATGACCTCAGGCCTTGGCAATGCAGAACAGGATCAACTGAGATGGCTGCTGACGAGTTGCGTGTCGGCACTGACCGGCACTGACCGGCACTGAGCGACAGCTCTAGTCCACCCGCCACGACGCACGCTCTGTCACGCCCAGGCTCCGGCTGATGCGACCCGCTACCTCGTCGGGTGTTCCCTCTCCGAAGACGCGGTGCAGGATTCCCCGCGCGTCGAACGCCTTCGCCAGCGGGGCCGTCTGTACTTCGTACGTGTTCAGCCTGATCCGGATCACCTCCGGAGTGTCATCGAGCCGGCCTTCGACGCGGGCGCGCTCTGCCAGGCGCTCGCGGATCTGCGTCTCGCCGACGCTCAGCAGCAGCGCGGCATCCAGTGCTGTGCCCAGCAGAGTGAGGGTGTTCTCGAGCTGAATCACCTGTTCTAACGTTCGCGGGTAGCCGTCGAGAATGAACCCTCCAGCAGCGTCAGGCCGCGCGAGGCGTTCGGCGACGACGGAATTCACGATGTCGTCTGGCACGTACTTCCCAGCGTGGATGAGGGCGTCGACCTCCAGCCCGAGTGGGGTGCCCAGGGTGACCTGTTCGCGAAACAGATCACCCGTCGAGATGGCCGGCACGCCGATGCTCCCTGCGAGACGCTTCGCCTGGGTGCCCTTGCCCACACCGGGCGGCCCCATCAGCAGAATACGTCGGGCGGGGGATGATCGGGGTTCTGCGGCTCGCACCGCAGTCACGTTCGCATCGGTCACGTCGTGCACCTCTCAGTCGTCGTGCATGCCGGTGGAGATGCCCGCCGAGATGGTGGCCATCACGGAGGTGTCTGCCAGCGTGGTGACGTCGCCGACCGGTCGGTTCTCTGCGACATCGCGAAGTAGCCGGCGCATGATCTTTCCCGAGCGCGTCTTCGGCAGTTCGGCCACGATCATGATCTGCCGCGGGGTCGCGATCTTGCCGATCTGGGCCGCCACGTGCATCCGGAGCTCGTGCACGACGTGCGGGCCGCCGTCGCCGGCTTCGCTGCGCAGGATGACGAATGCCACGATGCCCTGGCCGGTCACCGGGTCTGACGCGCCGACCACCGCAGCCTCGGCGACCTTCGGGTTCGACACGAGTGCCGATTCGATCTCGGTCGTCGACAGGCGGTGGCCCGAAACGTTCATCACATCGTCGACGCGGCCGAGAAGCCAGATGTCGCCGTCGTCGTCACGTTTTGCCCCGTCACCGGCGAAGTACTTGCCGGCGAACTGCGACCAATAGGTGTCGACGTACCGCTGGTCGTCGCCCCAGATCGTGCGGAGCATCGACGGCCACGGCTCGCTGATCACCAGGTAGCCGCCCGTGCCATTGGGCACAGAGACTCCCTCGTCGTCGACCACGTCGGCCACGATTCCCGGCAGAGCCTTCATGGCCGCTCCCGGTTTGCCGTGGGTGACGCCCGGAAGCGGGCTGATCATGATCGACCCGGTCTCGGTCTGCCACCAGGTGTCGACGACCGGTGCCGTGTTGTGCCCGATATGTTCGCGGTACCAGATGTACGCCTCGGGGTTGATGGGTTCGCCCACCGAACCGATCAGGCGCAGGCTCTCGAGCGAGTACTGCTCCACGATCTCGTGGCCCCACTTCATGAACGTTCTGATCGCTGTCGGAGCACAGTAGAGCGTCGTGACCTTGTACTTGTCCACGATCTCCCACCAGCGACCCTTGTGCGGCGAGTCGGGTGTGCCCTCATAGAGCACCGAGGTGGTGGCATTCGACAGCGGCCCGTAGACGATGTAGCTGTGGCCGGTGACCCAGCCGATGTCGGCGGCCGTCCAGTACACATCGGTCTCGGGTTTGAGGTCGAAGACCTCCCACTGCGTGAATGAACTGCCGGTCAGGTATCCGCCGGAGGTGTGCAGAATGCCCTTCGGGTTGCCGGTCGTGCCCGAGGTGTACATGACATAGAGCGGATGCTCGGAGTCGAACGCCTGCGCGACGTGCACGCTGCTCGCCCGCTCCACGCTCTCGTGCCACCACACATCACGCTCACTGTTCCACCCGACGTCGATTCCAGTGCGCTTGACCACCAGCACGGCCGTCACATCGGGGCAGTCGACCAGTGCCGCATCGACGGTCGGCTTCATCGGGCTGACGGTGCCCTTGCGGTACCCGCCGTCGGCGGTGATGACCACCGTTGCATCGCAGTCGAGAATCCGGGTCTTGAGCGCATCGGCGCTGAACCCACCGAACACCACCGTGTGCGGGGCGCCGATCCGGGCGCAGGCCAGCATCGCGATCACGGTCTCCGGGATCATCGGCATGTAGATCGCCACGCGATCGCCCGCCTTCACCCCCAGCCCGGTGAGCACATTAGCCGCCTGGCACACCGAATCGGTGAGTTCGGAATAGGTGATCGTGCGGGTGTCTCCGGGTTCGCCCTCGAAGTAGTACGCCACGCGGTCGCCGAGGCCTGCCTCGACGTGCCGGTCGAGGCAGTTGACGGCAACGTTGAGCGTGCCGCCGACAAACCACTTGGCGAACGGCGCATTGCTCCAGTCGAGCGTCTGCGTGAAGGGTTCTGCCCAGGTCAGCCGCCCGGCCTGCTTGGCCCAGAACTCCAGGGTGTCGGCAGAGGCTTCTGCGTAGATCGCCTCGGTGACATTCGCCGCTGCGGCGAACTCTGGCGAGGGCGCGAACCTGCGGTTCTCGTGCGCAAGGTTCTCGAAGGCGGCCGGATGATGCACTGTCGATGCACTGATCGTCATGTTCTCTCCCTGCCTTACTTGCTGGGCCAGACGGGCAGCACGACGCGCTTCCACGTCGAGTTGATGACGACCGCGAACGCCCCGTACCAGGCCAGGGCCGCCGTGAGCAGGCCCAGCCAGCCACCGAGCTGCGTGATGCCGGTGATACCGGTGAACTTGCCGATGGTGAGGGCGATGAAGGTCAGGCTCAGAACGACGAAGACCGACAGCAGCAAGCCGCTGGTCTTGACCGCAGCAACGGTCATGAAGACGGTGAAGATCGTCCAGGCCAGAAGGAACGCACCGACGCCCGCCGCTCCGGCCGATTTCGCCACTTCGGGGTTCGTGTCGAGCCACCAGAAGGCCAGCCAGAAGGCGCCATAGGAGGTGAAGGCCGTGGCGCCGAAGGTGTTGCCCTTCGTGAATTCCCAGAGCCCGGCGGCGACCTGCGCGATTCCGCCGTAGAACAGGGCGATGCCGAGTACTGCTGCCCCTGCGGTCGGGATGATTCCCGAGTTCGCCAGGCTCAGCATGAAGGTGGTGAGGGCGAACGCCCCGAGCCCGAGGGCTCCCGGGTCGGCGATGTCGGGCCGGCCCATCGCGCTGGGGCGGAGCACAGGCAGCATGCCTGCGTCGCTCTCTGCTGCTCGGGTGATCAGGGGTTTCTCGATTGCGATACTCATGGTGACACTCCTTTGTGTGGTGATGAATGGTGGTGCTTACCCGCTGGTTGAGCAGGCGGCCTGGCCGCCGTATCGAAACCAACTGATCCAGCGGGGGTGGAACTTCTGATCGTCGCGACGATCACGCTGATCGCCTCGATGTTGTCGATCGTCGGCGGAACCACGTAGTCCTCGCCGTTGATGATCTGCCGCATGGTTTTGCGCAGAATCTTGCCCGACCGGGTCTTCGGCAATGCCGAAACCACGGTCACGTCTTTGAATGCTGCAACGGCGCCGATCTGACCGCGCACCATGGCAATGAGCTCCGTCGCCAGAACCTCGGCGTCAGCATCCACCACATCGCTCTTCAGAACGACGTAACCGGCTGGCTTCTGGCCCTTGATCGGGTCGTGCAGGCCGATCACCGCGCATTCTGCGACGAATGGATGCTGCGACAGCACCTGTTCCATCGACCCCGTCGACAGGCGGTGCCCGGCCACGTTGATGATGTCGTCGGTGCGCCCCATGACGTAGAGGTAGCCCTCGCGGTCGAAGTAGCCGGAGTCTCCGGTGAGGTAATAGCCGGGGAGGGCACTGAGGTACCCGTCGATGTAGCGCTGGTCGCCCTTCCACAGGGTGGCCAGGGTGCCGGGTGGCAGGGGGAGCCTGATGACGATGTGACCCTCGTCGAGCACGCCGACCGTGAGCCCTGCGTCGTCGACGATCTCGACGTTGTAGCCGGGCGACGGGAATGACGGCGAACCGGCGCGCAGCGGCAGGTGCTCGATGCCGTGGGGGCTCGCACAGATGGCCCAGCCGGTCTCGGTCTGCCACCAGTGGTCGATGACGGGTTTCTCGAGCAGGGCCGTCGCCCAGGTCCAGGTGTCGGGGTCGAGGCGCTCGCCGGCCAGGAACAGGGCGTCGAGGCACGACAGGTCGTAGTTCTTTGCGAGGCTCGCGTGCGGATCGGCCTTGCGAATGGAGCGGAGCGCTGTGGGGGAGGTGAACAGCGTCTTGACCTTGTAGTCGGACACCACGCGCCAGAACGCTCCTGCATCGGGGGGTACCGACGGGCTTTCCCTCGTAGAGCACGGTGGTTGCGCCGGCCAGAAGCGGGCCGTAGACGATGTACGAGTGCCCCACCACCCAGCCGACGTCGCTCGCGGTCCACATGACATCACCCGGGTGCACGTCGTAGATGTTGGTCATCGACCAGACCATCGCGACGGTGTGGCCTCCATTGTCACGAACGACGCCCTTCGGCGAGCCTGTGGTGCCGGAGGTGTAGAGAATGTAGAGCGGGTCTGTGGCGGCCACAGAGACCGGGGCGTGGGGGGCGGAATCGACCATGGTGCTGTGCCAGTCGATCCAGCGGGTGTCGGTGCCCTGGTGCTCGGCGGCAGCGCCGGGCACTTCCGGGCGATCCTTGACGATCACCGTCTCCACCGTGTGGGCACTCAGCGCCAAGGCTTCGACGATGGTCGGCAGGTACTCGACGACACGGCTCGGTTCGATGCCACCGGATGCTGTGATGATCACTTTCGCACCGGCATCGTCCAGTCGTGCGGCGAGTTCCTTCGCGGCGAATCCGCCGAACACGACCGAGTGCACGGCGCCCAACCGCGCGCAGGCGAGCATCGCCACGACCGCCTGGGGGATCATCGGCAGGTAGATCACGACCCGGTCGCCCTTCACCACGCCGAGGTCGGCGAGCATGCCGGCGCACCTGGCGACCTTGTCGAGCAGCTGGCTGTAGCTGTAGCTCTTCGACTTGTTCACCACGGGGGAGTCGTAGATCAACGCGGTGGTGTCACCCCGGCCCGCGAGCACATGGCGGTCGAGGGCGTTGTAGCTGGTGTTGAGCCGGGCATCCGAAAACCAGCGGTAGAGCGGAGCCTCGGAATCGTCGAGCGCCGAAGTGGGGTAGACGTCCCAGTCGATCGCCTGCGCCGCGTCGAGCCAGAAACCCTCGGGGTCGTCGGTGGCACGCGCCACGACGCTCTCGTACGCGCCGAGTACCTTGTGCTCTGCTACCCGCTGGCTCACGAGAGAACCCGGGCCTGGGCCGCGCAGGGTGCGAAAGACATGGCATTTCTCCTTTGAAATGGTCGGTTCTCCGAGGGCAGACACCTCATGCATTTGACTGCTACGCTGCAGGCTACGAGCACACCGCGGTGCCGTACTACCGCCCAAAGGAGGTAGACCCATGGGGCCCGAAGTCCCCTCGCACGACCTGGCTCAACTCCAGAAGGCCCTCAAGGCGCTCACGACGCGCGCAGAATTCCCTGTCGCCTTCGGCGGTCTCGTTACGCGTGACGGAGCCCCACTGACGTCGTTCGTCGGCACTCGGGGGCAGAGTCTGAACGGGCTCCTGATCGAGCCGAGCCAGGGCCTCGGAGGTCGGGCGATCTCCGAGCGACGTCCGGTCACGGCAACCCAGTATCGGCACGCCACCACCATCACGCACCGCTATGACAGGGAGGTCCTGGCCGAAGACATCGTCTCCCTGCTGGCGATTCCGGTCGTCGTCGATGGCTCTGTTCGCGCTGTGATCTACGGGGGGCATCGACTCGCCACCCAGTTCGGTGACACCGTCGTGCGCCAATCACTGGCTGTAGCGAAGGGCCTGGCCTGGGAGTACTCGGTGCACGACGAGGTCGAGCGGCGGGTTGCCGTCCTCGAGACAGAGGGCGGTCTGGGCGGGTCGGCCGCGCTGGATCGCCACGAACGCGACGAGCTCCGCGAACTCTACGCCGAACTGCGCGAGATCAGCCGCACGGTCACAGACCCGGAGGTGGCGAGGCGGCTGGGTTCAGTGGGTCGGGCCCTCGGCGCCCATTCGATAGCAGGCTTGCCTCTGACAGACATCGTTCACCCTGGCGACGTTCAGCCCAGTGCAAACAGGTCCGTCGAGTCACCGGTCGGTGGTCTCCGACCCTCGGTCGACCGTGGCGTGCGCGATTCACCCTCGCTGGCTCTGAGGGCTGAACCCACTTCACAATCGGCGACCGATCTGTCTCCCCGTGAACTCGATGTGCTGGCCCACGTCGCCCTGGGCAAACGCAATTCGCAGATCGGCGTGCAGCTCAATCTCGCCGAGAGTACGGTCAAGAGCTACCTCTCCTCGGCGATGCGCAAGCTCGATGCCACCGGCCGTTTCGACGCCGTGCTCGCTGCTCGCCGTCGGGGGCTCATTCCCTGAGCAGCCCTGTCTGACCGTGGTGCTCAGGCAGGGGTGCGGGGTGAGCGCGCCAGACGCCGTGTGGCGGCGCTGATCTCGCGCCGCTCCCAGCTGATGAGGTAGGCGCTGTCGAATCTCTTGGAGCACTTGCCGCACGCCGTCTCGCGCGTGGGCCTGCGGTGGCGGTAGTGCAGGTGGCCGTGCGGGCAGGTTCCGACCCAGGGTGCGAGCTCCTTCGCCGTCTCCCCGTGGTGCAGGCGGTCTCCGGCGTAGCCGAGTTCCCTCGCCACAGCTCGCCACCGTGGACCGTGACCCGCTCGAGGCCCGGCCATCGCGTGGGCGATCTCGTGGAGGAGTACCTGGTGGATCTCGTCGTCGCCGAAGCGAGCGGCGAGGTAGCGCGACACGGTGATGCGTTTGGCGGTGAAGTCGCAGAGGCCCGCGCGGGTCTTCGCGTTGTCGAAGCCGAACGACCATTCCGAAGGGTCGAGATGGAGAGTGATGAGGGCGTTCGCCCAGCTGCGCACACGGAGTAGTTCAGACACGAGCACAGCCTAAATCAGACCTCAGACGTGCCCTCGAAGTTATCCACAGGCTGTCCTGCCACCCTCGCAGAGGGTACTCAGGAGACGAATGCTTCGGCAACACCGATCGCGATCATCGTGCTCTCGAGCTGGTCGATCGAGGCACCGGTCTTCTCCCAGAGGAAGACCGCCGCCTTGAAGTCCCGCAGGGCATCCGTGTAGTCGCGCTGGTCGAATGACGTCTTGCCACGGGCGAGCAGCGCTGTTGCTTCGAGCGCGCTCCACTCGTGGCCCCGGGCTTCCTCGACGCAGATGGTGAGGTCGGTCAGCGCCGGTGCGAGTTTGCCCTGGTACTGCTGAACCTGCGCCCGGCGGATCCGAGCGGCGAGTGCCTGCTCCCTGTCGCCGGAGAACCGTGCCTGGCGCAACGCCTCGTTTGCCACATCCCAGGCCTCGTCGAGCCGGTCGAGCAGCCGCAGGAGGCTGACCTTCTCGTTGAGGGCTGACAGGCTCCTCAGCGTGCCGAGTTCGGCGAGGCGGTTCTCCGCCGACGCAACATCGATGGTCTCGCGGAGGGTTTTCGGGTCGTAGCCGGTGATGATGCTCAAGGGGTACGCTCCAGAACTTCGTGGCCGACATGGGTTCAGCATTCCCCGTCGGCGCGTGTGCAGCTGTCGCAGCCGGTGTCTTCACTGCGACACTCCAAGGTTACCCAGAACGGGGGTGGGGCGGCTATTCTGACGCGCCCGGCTTGACCTGAAATATACTTCGCGCCGGGGGAGGCGAGGCGACGGCGGTCTGGTCGGTCACCACGGGTGCGCTGGCGATGAAGGCCCGCAGTTCGGCCCCATCGACAACCTTTGCAGGGGTCGGATCGCTGGCGACCAGCCGCGGCAGCCGGTCGAAAGGCAGGGGGTTTGCCGAGGCGAACATCACCACGTTGCCGAATCGCCGGGACTTCAGCACCTGGGGATCGACCACCAGGGCCACGTGCGCGAACAGCGCAGAGAGCGTGGCGGCCTGGCTCCGCGCGAACGCGAGTCCGGCACCATCTGCGACGTTCGCCGCCACGATGCCCGTGGCAGAAAGAAGGCCGGAGACGAGAGCGTAGAACTGCATGCTGGTCACGTGTGCGGGTGTGCGCGCTCCGGAGAACACGTCGACGACGACCACGTCGACCGTGCCCTTCAGCCCGGGTGGCAGCTTCGCCAGAACCTCACGCGCGTCTCCGTGGCGGATCCGGATCTGTGCCTCGCGAGGCAGGGGGAGCTGCTCACGCACGAACTCCACCAGGTCGCTCTCGAGCTCGACCACCTGTTGTCTCGACGAGGGCCGCGTCGCGGCGATGTACCGGGGCAGTGTGAAGGCGCCCCCGCCGAGGTGGACTGCCGTTATCGGCGCCCCCTCTGGCGCGACGAGGTCGATTCCGTGCCCGATGCGCCGCACGTACTCGAACGACAGGTAGCGCGGGTCGTCCAGCGCGACGTGCGACTGGGGGGTGCCGTCGACCACGAGGGTGAAGGCACCCGGTTGGTGGCGATCGGCCTCGACGACGGCGCGAAAACCGTTCGACAGCGTGACCGAGGGGTGATCATCCGCCCCACCCCGCCGGCGCCCCCTGCTCTGCTCACTCACCTGCCGACTCTACCGCCGTCGCCGCACCGCCCCCGCCGCACCCCACCCGAGCCGCGCACCCTCCACGGAACAGTCCACACGCGCCGGCACGTGCACGCTGCACGCGGAGAACAGTGTGGACTGTTCCGTGGAGGGGGGAGCCGTTTCCACAGGCATCCTGGCCCGCACAGTTATCCACCGAACCCGTCGAATACCCAGATCGACGTTCGGTAGTCGTCGATGCTCTACCCATGTTGAGAGTTTCTGAGTGCTTTCCGCGTTGGCCGGGTGTCTCCCGCTATGCCGACCTCGTGGGCGTTGGCGCGACGAGGTTGGAAATGCGCCGCGCCCTGTCGACCGGTGAGATTCATCGAATCTGCCCGGGGTGGTACGCGCTACCCGGCACCCACCGAGATGTGGTCGGCGCTGTGGCTGCGGGCGGGTCTCTTACGGGGCCATCGGCGGCCGCGTTGCATGGCTTGTGGGTGCCACCCTTCAGCAGGCTGCACGTCTCTGTACCTCGCGGATCGAGCGGGCGAGCTCTCGACGCGGTGCGATCGGGCCGGCACTGCGTGCACTGGCGCCGCACGCGACGACGCGGCCACGACGCGGTTGAGCCGCTCACCTCAGTGTTGCTCGACTGCATCGCGTGTATGACGGAGGAGATGGCGTTGACGGTCATCGATTCCGCGCTCAACAAGTCGCGCAGAAACCTGATTCCCGAACGCATCACCCAGCGCACGCTGCAAGCCGTCGCTGAAAAACTGCCCGATCGCTACCGCCGCGCTATCGCCCAGGCAGACCCGCTCAGCCAATCCGGGCTCGAGACGCTGGTTCGGCTGAGACTCAGGTCGCGGGGAATCGGGGTGACGTCGCAGAAGCACCATGCCGGGGTCGGCCACGTCGATCTTCTCGTCGGCGATCGGCTCGTCATCGAGGTCGACGGGCGCGAGACGCACGACACAGAAGAGGGTTTCGCCACAGACCGACACCGAGATCTGATTCTGTTCCGTGATGATATGCGAAACCTTCGGCTCACCTACGCGCAGGTGATGCACGACTGGCAGACTGTCGAGCCGATCATCCTCAACAAGATACGGCGACGGGATCACCGTTGGGGCAGAGGAATGGCCCCAGCGGGGCGGGAATGGCGCCGCCGACCTGTGGGTTATACCTGACAACGCAAAATTGGTCAAGATATCGACTTTACAACCGGCCGTGACAGGCATATAGTTGTTCTTTGCGCTCCCAGTACTCCTATGCCTTCATATTGTGGTCGGCTCGCGCTGCAGAAACCCTTCGATGGTCCCGCGAACCAAGTATCACTCCTGTGATGCGGCCGCTCGCGTGAGTCCGATGAATGGCGACCCGCAGCATCCTCTGGAACTAATCGAACAAGTTCCGACGACGAGTCTGGCGCGTTCTCGACCAAACATAAACCCAGTACTGAGACCCGACGGGGTCCACGGAGGTTATTTCCTTGGCTGCTGCGAGCAACGCAACCACCACCACACCCAAGAACGGTCGCGGAGCATCGCGACTCTCGTTCGCCAAAATTTCTGACAACCTGACGGTTCCCGATCTGCTTGCACTGCAGACGGAGAGCTTCGACTGGCTTGTCGGCAACGACGCGTGGAAGACGCGTGTTGCCGAAGCCAAGAAGCAGGGTCGCAAGGACCTGCCAGAGCACTCCGGTCTGGATGAGATCTTCGAGGAGATCTCCCCGATCGAAGACCTCGGCGAGACCATGCAGCTCAGCTTCACGAGCCCGTTCCTCGAGCCCGAGAAGTACACCATCGACGAGTGTAAAGAGCGTGGCAAGACCTACGCCGCTCCGCTGTACGTCGAGGCAGAGTTCATGAACCACCTCACCGGTGAGATCAAGACCCAGACCGTCTTCATGGGCGACTTCCCCCTGATGACCGAGAAGGGCACGTTCATCATCAACGGCACCGAGCGTGTCGTCGTGTCCCAGCTCGTCCGGAGCCCCGGCGTCTACTTTGACCGCCAGCTCGAGAAGACCTCCGACAAAGACATCTACTCGGCTCGCATCATCCCGAGCCGTGGTGCCTGGCTCGAGTTCGAGATCGACAAGCGCGACCAGGTCGGCGTTCGCATCGACCGCAAGCGCAAGCAGAGCGTCACCGTCTTTCTGAAGGCCCTCGGCCTCACGAGCGAGGAGATCCTCGAGCAGTTCAAGGGCTACTCCAGCATCGAAGCGACTCTCGAGAAGGATTCCATCCTCACCAAAGAAGAGGCGCTCAAAGACATCTACCGCAAGCTCCGCCCGGGCGAGCAGGTTGCTGCCGAAGCTGCGCGTGCGCTGCTCGACAACTTCTACTTCAACTCCAAGCGCTACGACCTCGCGAAGGTGGGCCGTTACAAGATCAACCGCAAGCTGGGCCTCGAGAGCGAGCTGTCGAACTCCGTTCTGACGAACGAAGACATCATCGCGACGATCAAGTACCTCGTGGCCCTCCACGAGAACCAGACCACCCTTCCCGGCGTACGCGCAGGCAAGAAGGTCGACATCCGTCTCGACATCGACGACATCGACCACTTCGGCAACCGTCGTATCCGTGCCGTCGGCGAGCTCATCCAGAACCAGGTTCGTACGGGTCTCTCCCGCATGGAGCGCGTTGTGCGCGAGCGTATGACCACGCAGGACATCGAAGCGATAACCCCACAGACTTTGATCAACGTGCGCCCCGTCGTCGCCGCGATCAAGGAGTTCTTCGGCACCTCGCAGCTCTCGCAGTTCATGGACCAGAACAACCCCCTTGCGGGCCTGACGCACAAGCGTCGCCTTTCCGCGCTGGGCCCGGGTGGTCTGTCACGTGAGCGCGCCGGCGTCGAAGTTCGAGACGTTCACCCCAGCCATTACGGTCGCATGTGCCCCATCGAGACCCCTGAAGGCCCGAACATCGGCCTGATCGGCTCGCTGGCGTCGTTCGCTCGCATCAACTCCTTCGGCTTCATCGAGACCCCGTACCGTCGCGTCGTCGACGGCGTGGTCACCGAGAACATCGACTACCTCACGGCCAGCGAAGAAGACGAGTACGTCGTCGCCCAGGCCAACGCTCCTCTGACGAAGGACGCCCGGTTCGCTGAGCCCCGCGTTCTCGCTCGCCAGAAGGGTGGAGAGGTCGACCTCTTCCCGATCGAGGTCATCGGCTACATGGATGTCTCGCCGCGCCAGATGGTCTCCGTCGCGACAAGCCTCATCCCGTTCCTCGAGCACGACGATGCAAACCGCGCGCTCATGGGTGCGAACATGCAGCGCCAGGCCGTTCCGCTCCTCATGAGCGACAGCCCCTACGTGGGTACCGGTATGGAGGGCTTCGCGGCCATCGACGCCGGCGACGTCGTCACGGCATCCCACGCCGGAGTTGTGCAGGAGGTGTCGGCTGAGGTCGTCACCGTCGCGCTTGACGAGGGTGGCACCGAGACGTACTACCTGCGCAAGTTCGACCGCTCCAATCAGGGCACGAGCTACAACCAGCGCGTCATCGTCAACGAGGGCGACCGCATCGAGGCCGGAGAGGTCATCGCCGATGGCCCCGCCACCGAGAACGGCGAGCTCGCACTCGGCAAGAACCTGCTCGTGGCCTTCATGCCGTGGGAGGGTTACAACTTCGAAGACGCGATGATCCTGAGCCAGAACCTGGTGAAGGACGACACGCTCTCCTCGATTCACATCGAAGAATACGAAGTGGATGCCCGTGACACGAAGCTCGGCAAGGAGGAGATCACCCGTGACCTCCCCAACGTCAGCCCCGAGTTGCTCGCAGACCTCGACGAGCGAGGCATCATCCGCATCGGCGCCGAGGTTCGCCCCGGCGACATCCTCGTCGGAAAGGTCACGCCCAAGGGCGAGACCGAGCTCTCGGCCGAGGAGCGCCTGCTTCGCGCGATCTTCAACGAGAAGAGCCGCGAAGTCCGCGACACTTCTCTGAAGGTTCCCCACGGTGAGCGCGGCACCATCATCGCTGTCAAGGAGTTCTCCGCCGACAACGACGATGAACTGGGCTCGGGCGTCAACCAGCGCGTCGTGGTCTACATCGCCCAGAAGCGCAAGATCACCGAAGGTGACAAGCTCGCCGGTCGTCACGGCAACAAGGGTGTCATCGCCAAGATCCTCCCCGTCGAAGACATGCCGTTCCTCGCAGACGGTACTCCCGTCGACGTGGTGCTCAACCCACTCGGTATCCCAGGCCGCATGAACTTCGGCCAGGTTCTCGAGATCCACTTGGGCTGGATCGCCAAGCAGGGCTGGAAGGTCGAGGGCAAGGGCAACAAGTGGGCCGGCCGTCTGCCAGAGGCAGCGCACGAGGCTCCAGCGAACACGAAGGTCGCGACCCCCGTGTTCGACGGTGCCCTCGAAGAGGAGATCGCAGGTCTCCTCGACTCGACCCTGCCCACCCGCGACGGCGACCGCCTGATCGACGGCACCGGTAAGGCGACCCTGTTCGACGGCCGCTCAGGCGAGCCGTTCCCGAACCCGATCTCCGTCGGTTACATGTACATCCTGAAGCTGCACCACCTCGTCGACGACAAGATCCACGCTCGCTCGACAGGCCCGTACTCCATGATCACGCAGCAGCCGCTGGGTGGTAAGGCACAGTTCGGTGGCCAGCGCTTCGGTGAGATGGAAGTGTGGGCACTCGAGGCCTACGGCGCCGCGTACGCACTGCAGGAGCTTCTGACGATCAAGTCGGACGACATCCTCGGTCGTGTGAAGGTGTATGAAGCCATCGTCAAGGGTGAGAACATCCAGGAGCCCGGTATTCCCGAGAGCTTCAAGGTGCTCATCAAGGAGATGCAGTCGCTCTGCCTCAACGTCGAAGTCCTTTCGGCAGACGGCACCGCAGTCAGCCTGCGCGACACCGATGACGAGGTCTTCCGCGCTGCTGAAGAGCTCGGCATCAACATCTCCACGCGCTTCGAGAACTCGTCCATCGACGACATTTAGGCGCTAGCCAATGATGTGATTCGCGGACCGCGAATCGGGGTATCCGCGGATCACATCATCACCAAACTTCAAAATGTAACTTCCTAATTTCAGGAGAATATAAATTGCTCGACGTTACAACTTTTGACGAACTGCGAATCGGTCTCGCTACGGCAGACGACATTCGCAAGTGGTCACACGGTGAGGTCAAGAAGCCCGAAACGATCAACTACCGCACGTTGAAGCCGGAGAAGGATGGCCTCTTCGGAGAACAGATCTTCGGGCCTTCCCGTGACTGGGAGTGCTCGTGCGGCAAGTACAAGCGCGTGCGCTTCAAAGGCATCGTCTGTGAGCGCTGTGGTGTAGAGGTCACGAAGTCGTCGGTGCGCCGTGAGCGCATGGGCCACATCGAACTCGCTGCGCCCGTCACTCACATCTGGTACTTCAAGGGTGTTCCCTCGCGCCTCGGCTACCTGCTCGACATGGCTCCGAAAGACCTCGAGAAGGTCATCTACTTCGCTGCCTACATGATCATCTCAGTCGATGTGGATGCTCGTCACGAAGACCTTCCGGGCCTTGAGAACGAACTCCGTCTCGAGATCAAGACGCTCACCGACCAGCGTGACTCCCGCATCGCCGACCGTCTTGCGAAGCTCGAGACCGACCTTGCTGCCCTCGAGGCAGAAGGCGCCAAGAGCGACCAGAAGCGTCGCACCAAGGATGCAGCCGAGAAGGAGATGGGCCAGGCCCGCAAGTCCTTCGACGAGCAGATCGCCCAGCTCGAGCGCGTGTGGGAAGACTTCCGCAGCCTCAAGGTCGGCGAGCTGAAGCCCGAAGACTCTGTGTTCCACGAGCTGCAAGACAGGTACGGCCAGTACTTCGAGGCCTACATGGGTGCTGAGGCGATCAAGAAGCGCCTCGAAGCCTTCGACCTCGCCACCGAATCGGACACACTGCACCTGCAGATCTCCGAGGGCAAGGGCCAGAAGAAGATCCGCGCGATCAAGCGACTGCGCGTGGTCAACTCCTTCCTGATCACCGGCAACTCGCCGGCCGCAATGGTTCTCGACGTGGTCCCCGTGATCCCGCCGGAGCTTCGCCCGATGGTCCAGCTCGACGGTGGCCGCTTCGCAACAAGCGACCTCAACGACCTGTACCGCCGCGTGATCAACCGCAACAACCGCCTCCGTCGACTCCTTGACCTCGGTGCACCCGAGATCATCGTGAACAACGAGAAGCGCATGCTGCAGGAGGCCGTCGACGCACTCTTCGACAACGGTCGCCGTGGTCGCCCCGTCACCGGTACCGGAAACCGCGCCCTCAAGTCCTTGAGCGACATGCTCAAGGGAAAGCAGGGTCGGTTCCGCCAGAACCTGCTCGGCAAGCGCGTGGACTACTCCGGCCGTTCGGTCATCATCGGTGGCCCGCAGCTGAAACTGCACCAGTGCGGTCTGCCCAAGCAGATGGCACTCGAGCTGTTCAAGCCGTTCGTCATCAAGCGACTGATCGACCTGAGCCATGCCCAGAACATCAAGGCCGCAAAGCGTATGGTCGAGCGGAGCCGCCCCCAGGTGTGGGATGTGCTCGAGGAGATCATCCGTGAGCGCCCCGTCATGCTGAACCGTGCACCCACGCTTCACCGACTGGGCATCCAGGCTTTCGAGCCCCAGCTCGTGGAGGGCAAGGCTATCCAGCTGCACCCGCTCGTGTGTACTGCGTTCAACGCAGACTTCGACGGTGACCAGATGGCCGTTCACCTTCCGCTGTCGGTCGAAGCCCAGGCCGAAGCCCGCATCCTGATGCTGGCGTCGAACAACATCCTGAAGCCGTCTGACGGTCGCCCGGTGACCCTGCCCACCCAGGACATGATCATCGGCCTGCACCACCTCACCACCGTGCGCGAAGGCGTCATTGGCGAGGGGCGCGCGTTCTCGAGCGTTGCCGAGGCGATCCTGGCGAAAGACCAGGGTTCACTCGACCTCAACGCCAAGGTGCGCATCCGTCTGGAGAACATCACGTTCGCCGAGGGAGAGGTTCCTGAGAACGCTGTTCTCGCCGAGGGCAATCACGCCCCCGGTGTGACCCTGGTCGAGACGACCCTGGGCCGCGCGCTGTTCAACGAGACGCTGCCGACCGACTACCCGTACGTCGAAGCGGTCGCAGACAAGGGCCAGATCTCGGCCATCGTCAACGACCTCGCCGAGCGGTACCCGAAGGTCGAAGTTGCCGCGGCACTCGACCGCATCAAGGATGCCGGTTTCTACTGGGCCACCCGCTCAGGCGTCACCGTTGCTCTCTCCGACGTTCTGACCCCGCCGAACAAGCGCGAGATCGTTGCGACGTACGAGAAGCAGGCCGCCAAGGTGCAGTCGCAGTACGAGAAGGGCCTCACCACCGATGCCGAACGTCGCCAGGAGCTGATCCAGATCTGGACCCGCGCGACCGAAGACGTCGCAGAGGCCATGCAGGCGAACTTCCCGGCCGACAACACCATCAACCGCATGGTCACCTCCGGTGCCCGCGGTAACTGGCTGCAGATCCGCAACATCGCGGGTATGCGAGGCCTGGTGAACAACCCGAAGGGTGAGATCATCCCTCGCCCGATCATCTCGTCGTACCGTGAAGGCCTCTCGGTCGCCGAGTACTTCATCGCGACCCACGGTGCCCGCAAGGGTCTGGCCGACACCGCGCTGCGTACCGCCGACTCGGGGTACCTCACGCGTCGTCTGGTCGACGTCTCGCAGGATGTCATCATTCGTGAAGACGACTGTGGCACGACCAAGGGACTCGACCTCATCATCGCGGCGCACGACGCCAACGGTGTACTGGTCAAGGACTCGAACGTCGAGAACTCGGTGTTCGCCCGGAGCCTCGCTGCAGACGCAGTGGATGCCCAGGGCACGGTCGTCGCTGAAGCTGGCGAAGACATCGGTGACGTGTTGATCGACAAGTTGGTCGAGGCCGGCGTCGAGAACATCAAGGTGCGCTCGGTTCTGACCTGTGAGTCGGCCGTCGGTGTGTGTGCTGCCTGCTACGGCCGCTCGCTCGCCACCGGTCTGCTGGTCGACATCGGAGAGGCCGTCGGCATCATCGCCGCACAGTCGATCGGTGAGCCCGGCACCCAGCTGACCATGCGTACCTTCCACACGGGTGGTTCCGCATCGGCTGACGACATCACGCAGGGTCTTCCCCGCGTGCAGGAGCTCTTCGAAGCACGTACCCCCAAGGGTGCGTCGCCCATCGCAGAGGCCTCCGGCCGCATCACGATCGAAGACACCGACCGCAGCCGCAAGCTGATCCTCACGCCAGACAACGGCGACGAGGCGATTGCCTACCCGGTGCTCAAGCGCGCGAGCCTCCTCATCGAGGATGGCGAGCACGTCGAGCTCGGCACGCAGCTGCACGTCGGCGCGATCGACCCGAAAGAGGTCCTGCGAGTGCGTGGCGTCCGCGCCGTGCAGGAGCACCTCGTCGGTGGTGTGCAGGGCGTCTACCGCTCACAGGGTGTCCCGATTCACGACAAGCACATCGAGGTCATCGTTCGCCAGATGCTCCGCAAGGTGACTGTCGTCGACCACGGTGACACCGACCTGCTCCCCGGTGAGCTCGTCGACCGCCAGCGCTACAACATCCTCAACCGCGAGGCGCTGACCGAGGGTCGCAAGACCGCTTCGGCCCGCCAGGAGGTCATGGGTATCACCAAGGCTTCGCTCGCAACCGAGTCGTGGCTGTCGGCCGCTTCCTTCCAGGAGACCACGCGTGTTCTCACGCAGGCCGCCATGGAGGGCAAGAGCGACCCGCTGGTCGGCCTCAAGGAGAACGTCATCATCGGTAAGCTCATCCCGGCCGGAACGGGCTTGCAGAAGTACCGCAACGTCACCGTCGAGGCGACCGAAGAGGCGAAGGCCGAGCGCTACCCGAACCGCATCTTCACCGATGACGCCGTGTTCAGCGAAGCCGACCTGTCGTTCGTCGACTTCGACAGCTTCTCCAGCGACGACTACACCCCCGGCACCTACAACTAGGTGACCGCTGGTGCAGTTCTCTGCACCGGATGATCGAACGAAGGCCCCTCGCGCAAGCGGGGGGCCTTCGTCGTTTCGGGCGTGCGCGCTGAGAGCAGCGGAGCAAAAGTCAAGCATCCCGGCCAGGCAGTGACTCAGAACGAAACACAGCGACGCATGACGTCATCGACGCGCACTCCACCCGCTTCGTTCACTACTGTCGACGAATCGCGTAAATCGCTCCTTCGCCCGGTTCTCGATGAGGATTCTCCGGCGAACCCGAAATCCTGTGGAGATGTGCCAGATGTCAGACCAAGCAGTAGTCGAGACCGCAACCCCCTCGCTCTGGGCCAGCCTGCCCCTACCGAGTTCGGCGGCCGAATGGATCGCCCGCGCAGAGCAGGTTGCAGAGATCCTCGCCGAAGACGCCCTCGCCAGGGATCGTGCCAACCAGGCGCCGCATGCCGAAGTGCAGCTGCTCAAGGATTCCGGACTCGTGACACTCCTCGGTCCGGCAGCCTTCGGAGGGGGCGGCCAGGAGTGGGTCACCGCTCTCGCCGTCGTGCGCACCGTCTCGCGTGCCGACGCATCGATCGGCCAGCTGCTCGGCTATCACTACCTGTGGGCCTGGGCCGTTCGCCTGGTCGGCACCGAGCCGCAGATCGCCGCGGTCGAGGAGCTCTACACGACCAACACCCTGTTCTTCGGCGGCGCCGTGAACCCGCGCGATGGCGACCTGACGATCTCCGAAGAGGGCGAAGAGCTCGTCTACAACGGGCGCAAGTCATTCTCGACCGGCGGCCGCATCTCCGACCTCACGGTTCTCGAGGGAGTGCTCGACGGCACAGAAACGCACATCTTCGTCATCGTGCCGACCGATCAGCCGGGCATCCAGTTCGCCGGTGACTGGGACAACCTGGGCCAGCGTCTCTCAGAGTCGGGTTCGGTGGTCATCGATGGTGTCCGCGCCGACTGGGCTTCGGCTGCTGGCTTCGAGAACAAGGTCTACCTGCCCCTCACCTACAACTCCTTGAACGTTCCGCTCGTGCAGCAGATCTTCAGCAACATCTACCTCGGCATCGCGCAGGGTGCTGTGGCCGCCGCGGCGGAGTACACGCGAACCACCACGAGGGCGTGGCCCTACGGCGGCGACAACAAGCAGGAGGCGACAGAGGAGTTCTACATTCTGTCGGGCTACGGCGAACTGCAGTCTAAGCTGTGGGCCGATGAAGCACTGATCGACCAGGTCGACCGTGAACTGAGTGCAGTACTGCACGCCGAGCGCGAGGCCCTCACGGAGAAGGCCAGGGGAGACGTCGCTGTTCGAATCGCGGCGGCAAAACTGCGCATCGCCGAAGATGGTCTCGAAGCTGCCACAAAGGTGTTCGAGCTGACCGGTGCCCGCGCCTCGTCGAACAAGGTCGGCCTCGACATCTACTGGCGCAACCTCCGCACGCACAGCCTGCACGACCCGCTGCCATACAAGAAGCGTGAGGTCGGCGAGTATGTACTGCTCGGCGCACTGCCGGCACCGAGCTGGTACACCTGATCCCGCACGACCGACCAGGCCGCACGTCGAACCACTGAGGATGAAGCTATGACGAACGACACTGCACAGCTCGACGATGCTGCCGTGCACAGCGCAGTCGACGAACTGTCGACCGGAACGGACTACGAGGCGCTCGCAGCGCGGTTCCGGCCACTGTTCGAGACGATCCGGGCGACCGCCCTCGACCGTGAGAAGCAGCGCGCGCTGCCGTACGGAGAGATCCGTGCGCTCAAAGAGGCGGGGTTCGGCGCCGTGCGGGTGCCGAAGAAATACGGCGGGGCCGGGGCTTCGCTGCCCCAGCTGATCGAGCTGCTGATCGAACTGGCCGAAGCCGATTCGAACATCCCCCAGTCGCTTCGCGGGCACTTCGCCTTTGTCGAAGACCGCCTGAACGCCCATGCGACGTCAGACCAGAGCGGGTGGTTCGCCCGGTTCGTCTCCGGAGACCTGGTCGGCAACGCGTGGACCGAGGTCGGCGCCGTCGAGGTCGGCACCGTCGATACCAAGGTCACACCGGGGCCAGACGGCTGGGTCGTGAACGGTGAGAAGTACTACAGCACCGGCAGCATCTTCGCCGACTGGATCGACGTGTTCTCGCAGCGCTCCGACACCGACGAACTGGTGATCGCCGCCGTGAGCACGCATCAGGATGCTGTCGCCCAACAGGATGACTGGGACGGCTTCGGCCAGCGAACCACGGGTAGCGGAACGAGCACCTTCCGCGATGCCCTGGTGCTGCCCGAGAACGTTTTCCCGTTCGAATCGCGCTTCAGATACCAGACGGCGTTCTACCAGCTCGTTCTGCTGGCCGTTCTCGCCGGCAGCACACGGGCAGCAGCCCGGGAGGTCGCCGCACAGGCCAAGGGGCGCACCCGCGTCTACAGCAATGGGGCCGCGCCGGTCTGGAGTGACGACCCGCAGATCCAGCAGGTGGTCGGCGAGGCGACCGCGCAGGGGTTCGCTGCGACCGCGATCGCCGTGCGCTCGGCCGAAGCATCGCAGGCCTCGTACCTGGCCCGCTACGAGTTCGACGAAGCGAAGGAGCTCCAGGCGAACATCCGGGCCGAACTCGACTCTGCCCAGGGCCAGGTCGTGCTCGTGAAGCTCGCGCTGGAGGCGACCAGCACGGTTCTGAACGCGCTGGGCGCCTCGGGCGTGAGTGAGTCGAAGAGGCTCGACCGCTACTGGCGCAATGCTCGTACGGCGTCGTCGCACAATCCGGTCGTCTTCAAGGCGAGGATCGTCGGCGACTGGGCGATCAACGGCACGCCGCCGCCCTACGTCTGGTGGATCGGGGCCTCGAAGTCCAGTGCGGCTTCTGAGAAGGCAGGCCAGTAGCACTTCTGGCCCCTGAGTTCGGATGCTCGAGACCCCCTTCGTCGGGACTTTCGGCCTTGCTGCGAGGCGTGGGCCGGAGCCACTATGAAGGGGGTCGCCCGCAACAGAGTGCGAGCGACCGTCGACGTCAGGAGAGCCATGAATCACAGTGAGATCAGTATGCACACGAAGCTCAGCCCCCTCCAGCAGAAGATCCTCGCCGTCGTCATGGTGTGGGGCCTGGCCTGGAAGGCCGCTTCGCTCTGGAGAGCCGCCCGCAACGACAGCAGACCCTGGTTTGCAGCGCTGTTCCTCGTGAACTCGGCCGGGATTCTCGATGCGATCTACCTCTTCGTGGTGAGCCCCATTGCTCGTCGGGCCCGGGATGAGCGTGTCGTCGAAGAGGTTCTCGAACTCGCAGCCGAGGTCGAGCAGTTCGCTGCGGCGGTCGAAGAGGCGGCGCTGGCGGCTGAGGGGGAGCAGGAGCCACTAGCCTGATCACCAGACGAAGGGACTCCGTTGAGTAAATCCGCCCCGATCCGCCCCAAACGCATCAACAAGGCCGTCTACGAAGCCGAACTCCAGCGGCTCCAGGCCGAACTCGTCGCCGCCCAGGAGTGGGTGATCGAAACCGGCGCGCGAGTGCTCGTACTCTTCGAGGGTCGCGACGCGGCGGGCAAGGGTTCAGCCATCAAACGGGTCACTGAGTACCTCAACCCGCGGGTCGCCCGCATAGCGGCACTTCCCGTACCTTCAGAACGCGAACGCGGCCAGTGGTACTTCCAGCGCTACGTGCAGCACCTGCCCACCAAGGGCGAGATCGTTCTCTTCGACCGTTCCTGGTACAACCGGGCAGGGGTCGAGAAGGTCATGGGCTACTGCACGGCCGACGAGTATCGTCGTTTCCTGCACCAGGCTCCGCTCTTCGAACGGATGCTCGTCGAAGACGGCATCATCCTGCTGAAGTACTGGTTCTCGGTCTCCGACCGCGAACAGGAGGCGCGCTTCCGGTCGAGGCTGAACGACCCCATGCGCCGGTGGAAGCTCTCGCAGACAGATCTGCTGTCGATCACGAAATGGGCAGACTATTCCAAGGCCAAGGACGAGATGTTCGTGCACTGCGACATTGCCGAGTCACCGTGGTGGACCGTCGAGAGCGAAGACAAACGTTCCGCGCGACTCAACATGATGAGTCACCTGCTCTCACAGATCCCCTACGAGCACCTCGAACCTCCGCACGTCGTGTTCCCCAAGCGCCCGCCGGCCACCGACTACGAACGGCCGCCCCTCTCGCTCACCCGGTACGTCCCCGACTACGCGTCGACGCTCTGATGCTGAGGACTGACGCTGACGCTGACGCATATCGCTGATGCTGGTGCATCGTCAGTTCGGGTGGAGAAGCTAGACGGATGCCCTGAGCTTCAGCCCCGGGCATCCGTCGCTGCCACCGCATCGCCGATGAAGTTCGCCAGTTCGTGGGGTCGCACCAGGCCGCTCGGGTGCGGGCCTGCCGACTGCAGTTGGGGCAGCCTGGCGAGCAGGTGTTGGCCCGCCGATGCGAGTATCACCGCGTTGCCCTCACCCAGCTGGTCTGTGAGGGAGGTCGGGTCAGCCACAGCGACCAGGCTGAACGCCCGGCGGACGGCGTCTGCCTGCGCGCGCACGGCGGCGAGCCCGTTGTCGTCAGCCACATTGACGGCCACGATTCCCTGCGGGGCCAGCAACCCTGCGAGTTCCTGGTAGAAGCCGATCGTCTTCAGATGTGGTGGTGTGGATGATCCCACGTACACATCCGACACGATCAGGTCGAACGGGGCAGATGTCGCTGCCCAGGTGAGCCCGTTGCGTGCGTCGTCGATGCGCAGTGTGAGGTCGGCCTGCGCGTCGAGCGGCAGGTGTTCGAACACGAAGTCGACGAGATCTGGCTCCAGTTCGATGACGAACTGCTGCGACCCGGGTCGAGTGGCCGAAATGTATCGTGCCAGCGTCAGGGCTCCGGCGCCGAGATGGAGCACACGGATGGGGGCGCGGGCGGCGGCAACGAGGTCGGCGGCGTTCGCGATCCGGCGCACGTAGTCGTAGAGAACCTCGTCCGGCGCGGTCGGATAGACATGCGACTGGGCTTCGCCGCCGACGCGCAGAGTGAATCCGGCCGCACCGAAGGTGTCGGGGACGAGTTCGGCAAGCAGGCCGCTCTGTTTGAGGAATCGGGAGAGTCTGGCGGTCATTGCCCGAATCCTATGGTGCTGGTGCGTTGTCGGTGAAACCGGTCGCGCGCCACGAGCCGCGTTTCTGAAGCGGATTTCCCCGAGGTTCCGCCTGGGCATTGTTAGAGTGTGGCTGCGGCACGTTTGCCGTAGCAGTGCGGCCGACCGGCCCGTGAAGGAGTGGCATCATGAGCACCGACGAACACAGCGCTGGCGAAGAAGCCGCACCTCCTCTCGGCCACGGTGAATCACCCGCGCCCGCACCGGAGACGAGTGACTCCCTGTCGCACGCAAGCGATTCGGTCGAGCATCCGGCAGCGGAGACCGTAGTGCAGGAGCGGGTCACCTCGCTGGAGACCGCTGCTGCCTCGCCGAGCGAAGCCACCGTGCCGCAGCCGATGGCGGAATCGCCCGTTGTCGAATCTCCCGTCGAGGCCCCAGCGGATTCCAGCGCAACGGCCGATCAGGCATCCGCTCCGGCGGCACCCATCGAACCGGCCGTTCCTGTCGAAAGGGTCGCCTCCCCGGCTGCGAGCGAGAGTGCCGTGGCACCTGTCGCCCAGTCTGACGACGCGCCTGCCGCTCCCGGCGCCGCGCTCGCGGGTGCTGCCGCGGCGGGTGCCGTTGGTGGGGCCGCTATTGCGTACCCGGCTGCTGCCTTCGCCCAACCGGCCGCGTACGCGCCGCCCGCGGCGTACGCCCCGCCCGCGGCCTATGCGACTCCCCAGGCAGAACTCGCAGCACGGTACCCCAATGGCGCGCCTGTCGAGGCCTACCTGCCGCCGGGTTACGTACCGCCAGTTCCTGTCGTGGTGCCGGTGCTGACCCCTCCCAGGCGGCGAAGCAATCGCGGCATCGGCACGCTCATCGCCCTCGTTGGTGCGGTCGTGTTCGCGATCGTGTATGCCCTCGTCAGCCTCGCGATCCTCTCCTTCTCTGTTGCTGGCAACAAGGTCGGTTCTGTCTTGATGCAGTTCATGACGAGTCCGGCGTTCTACGTGCCGGTCATCTTCTTCGCCATCGCCCTCATTCTGGTCGTGCTCATCGTCAACCGTGCCAGCTGGTGGGCATACGTGTTCGGCGGGTTCCTCATTGCCGTCGTGGTCTATGGCGCAGCCATACTCGGGGCCCTGCTGGCCGTCCAGGCGTGGAACTTCACCCCTGACGAGGCCGCCCAGTTCATTCGGGGACTGGTGATGGATCCCCTGACCCTCGCGGCTGCGATCGTTGCTCGCGAGGTCACGATCTGGGTCGGAGCGTGGATCAGCTCGCGGGGGCGCAAGCTGAAGGCGCGCAACACCGCCGACCGCGAAGAATACGAGCGAAAACTCGCCGAGCAGACCGCTGCGCAGACCGCGGCGCAGTACCCGCAGCATGCGGTTGCGACGCCGTTGGTCTGACTACGCAGGCAGACGTCCGACGCGCAGCGGATTCCGTGCTGCACGGGGGCCGGCGCCACTGTGAGGCACCCGGCGCTCGCTTGACCAGAGGCCTTCACCCGAGTATTATTTTCGAGGTGTGCGCTTTGTCGTGCGCTCGTTCGGTACTCGTGTCTTCATGACGCAGGCAACCGCCCGGCCACGCATGCTTCATACAAAGCAGGGTTTGATTGTTCAGCTCCTTCGAACGATCAGCCCCCACGGCATACCTACCTCAATCAGATTCACTCTGTGCGGTCTGCAGGTAGGTCCAATTGAACTCGAAACACGCGTCCGTTTCCACGGGAACAGGGCGTGCCGTCTTCGAATGCTCATTTTCAGTAGCAGCTGTCACCGTGCAGTAAACACAAGGAGTCATGTAGTGCCTACCATTCAGCAGCTGGTCCGTAAGGGCCGAACGCGCAAGGTCTCCAAGACCAAAGCGCCTGCTCTCAAGTCCAACCCGCAGCAGCGCGGTGTGTGCACTCGTGTGTACACCACCACGCCGAAGAAGCCGAACTCGGCTCTCCGCAAGGTCGCCCGCGTCAAGCTCTCCAACGGTACTGAGGTCACGGCCTACATTCCCGGTGAAGGCCACAACCTGCAGGAGCACTCGATGGTGCTCGTGCGCGGCGGTCGGGTGAAAGACCTGCCCGGCGTCCGTTACAAGATCGTTCGCGGCGCGCTTGACACCCAGGCTGTCAAGAACCGCAAGCAGGCTCGCAGCCGCTACGGCGCGAAGATGGAGAAGAAGTAATGCCTCGCAAAGGACCAGCTCCCAAGCGTCCCGTGGTTGCAGACCCGGTTTACGGCGCTCCCATCGTCAGCCAGCTCGTCAACAAGATCCTTCTTGATGGCAAGAAGGGCCTCGCAGAGAAGATCGTCTATGACGCTCTTGCCGGCGTCTCCAGCAAGAATGGCGCCGACGCGGTTGTCACTCTCAAGAAGGCGCTCGACAACGTGCGCCCGACCATCGAGGTCAAGAGCCGCCGCGTCGGTGGCTCGACCTACCAGGTCCCCGTCGAGGTCAAGCCGCACCGTGCGAACACGCTCGCACTGCGGTGGCTCACGACCTATGCGAAGGGTCGTCGCGAGAAGACCATGACCGAGCGTCTCACCAACGAGATCCTCGACGCATCGAATGGTCTCGGCGCTGCCGTCAAGCGTCGTGAAGACACTCACAAGATGGCCGAGTCGAACAAGGCCTTCGCGCACTACCGCTGGTAGATCGAAGATTTACCAGCTTGCTGGCGCGCTGGAGCTATAGGTGAGGGCCATTTCTGGCCCTCACTGCGACGCCAGCGCCGGGGCCCGTCTCGGGCCCCGGGCCACTCCTCGCGAGTAGCCTCAGCGCTTCAACTTTTGATGCATTACATATCGGAGGAAATCCGTGGCACAGGACGTGCTTACCGACCTGAACAAGGTCCGCAACATCGGCATCATGGCCCACATCGATGCCGGCAAGACCACCACCACTGAGCGCATCCTGTTCTACACGGGTATCACTCACAAGATCGGTGAAGTCCACGACGGCGCAGCCACGATGGACTGGATGGCGCAGGAGCAGGAGCGCGGCATCACGATCACGTCTGCTGCAACCACGTGTTTCTGGAACGAGAACCAGATCAACATCATCGACACCCCCGGCCACGTCGACTTCACGGTCGAGGTCGAGCGCTCACTTCGTGTGCTCGATGGTGCCGTCGCGGTATTCGACGGCAAGGAGGGCGTCGAGCCCCAGTCGGAGACCGTCTGGCGCCAGGCCGACAAGTACGACGTCCCGCGTATCTGCTTCGTCAACAAGATGGACAAGCTGGGTGCTGACTTCTACTTCACCGTCGACACGATCGTGAAGCGCCTCGGCGCCCGCCCGCTGGTCATCCAGCTCCCGATCGGCGCTGAGTCAAGCTTCGAGGGTGTTGTCGACCTGGTCGAGATGCGCGCGCTGACCTGGCGCGGTGACTCCAAGGGTGATGTCGAGCTCGGTGCGAAGTACGACATCGAGCCCATTCCTGCAGACCTGCAGGAACTGGCCGACGAGTACCGCGAGAAGCTCATCGAGGTTGTTGCCGAGACCAGCGACGAGCTGCTCGAGCGTTACCTGTCCGGTGACATCGACTTCTCGGTTGCCGAGATCAAGGCTGCGATCCGCAAGCTCACGGTCAACAGCGAGATCTACCCGGTCCTCTGTGGCTCTGCCTTCAAGAACCGTGGCGTCCAGCCGATGCTCGATGCTGTGGTCGACTACCTGCCGAGCCCGCTCGATGTTCCGAGCGTCGAAGGGCACGATGTGCGCGACGAGGAGATCATCATCTCCCGTGGTGCAAACTCCACCGACCCGTTCGCCGCCTTGGCGTTCAAGGTCGCGGTGCACCCGTTCTTCGGTCGCCTGACCTACATCCGTGTCTACTCGGGTCACGTCGACTCCGGTGCGCAGATCATCAACGCGACCAAGGGCAAGAAGGAGCGCATCGGCAAGATCTTCCAGATGCACGCCAACAAGGAGAACCCGGTGGCCTCGGTCACGGCCGGTCACATCTATGCCGTCATCGGCCTGAAGGACACCACCACCGGTGACACCCTTGCCGACCCGGCGCACCCCGTCGTGCTGGAATCGATGACGTTCCCTGAGCCCGTCATCGAGGTCGCAATCGAGCCGAAGACGAAGGCTGACCAGGAGAAGTTGGGCCTGGCCATCCAGAAGCTGGCAGAAGAAGACCCGACCTTCCGTACCGAGCAGAACCAGGACACCGGCCAGACGGTCATCAAGGGAATGGGCGAGCTTCACCTCGACATCCTCGTCGACCGTATGCGCCGCGAGTTCAACGTCGAAGCCAATGTGGGCAAGCCGCAGGTTGCCTACCGTGAGACGATTCGTCGCACGGTGGACAAGCACGACTACACCCACAAGAAGCAGACCGGTGGTTCGGGTCAGTTCGCGAAGATCCAGATCTCGATCGAGCCTCTTGAGGTCACCGCTGAGAAGATCTACGAATTCGAGAACAAGGTCTCGGGTGGTCGTGTTCCTCGTGAATACATCCCCTCGGTAGACCAGGGCTTCCAGGCGGCAATGGCCGTCGGTGTGCTCGCCGGGTACCCGATGGTCGGCGTGAAGGGCATCCTTCTCGATGGCGCAGCTCACGATGTCGACTCGTCCGAAATGGCGTTCAAGATCGCTGGCACGATGGCGTTCAAGGAGGCAGCTCGCAAGGCGCAGCCCGTTCTCCTCGAGCCCCTGATGGCCGTCGAGGTCCGCACTCCTGAGGAGTACATGGGCGACGTCATCGGTGACCTGAACTCGCGCCGTGGCCAGATCCAGTCCATGGAGGATGCCACCGGCGTCAAGGTCATCCGCGCGAATGTTCCGCTGTCGGAGATGTTCGGTTACGTCGGAGACCTGCGGAGCAAGACCTCTGGTCGCGCCGTCTACTCGATGACGTTCGACAGCTACGCCGAGGTCCCGAAGGCTGTTGCCGACGAGATCATCCAGAAGAACAAGGGCGAGTAACACTTACTGCCGCTCGCTCCCAGAGCGAGCAACCGGCTAAGCTGTTCCGGTTGCCCAATACCGTAAAATAAAGAAATCCCCCGTAGAGACCTGAGTCTTCAGAGATCTACATTGAAGTCCTGAGGAGGACCCAGTGGCTAAGGCCAAGTTCGAGCGGACCAAGCCGCACGTAAACATCGGAACAATCGGTCACGTTGACCACGGAAAGACCACGCTCACCGCGGCCATTTCCAAGGTGCTCGCCGACAAGTTCCCGTCGGCGACCAACGTTCAGCGCGACTTCGCGTCGATCGACTCCGCCCCCGAAGAGCGCCAGCGCGGCATTACGATCAACATCTCGCATGTTGAGTACGAGACCGACAAGCGTCACTATGCGCACGTCGACGCTCCGGGCCACGCTGACTACATCAAGAACATGATCACGGGTGCCGCCCAGATGGACGGCGCGATCCTCGTGGTTGCTGCGACCGATGGTCCCATGGCCCAGACGCGTGAGCACGTTCTGCTCGCTCGCCAGGTCGGCGTTCCGTACCTGCTCGTCGCTCTGAACAAGACCGACGCAGTTGACGACGAAGAGATCCTCGAGCTCGTTGAGCTCGAGGTCCGTGAGCTCCTCTCGAGCCAGGGCTTCGACGGCGACGACGCACCCGTCGTTCGTGTGTCCGCACTCAAGGCCCTCGAGGGCGACGAGAAGTGGGTCGAGAGCATTCTCGAGCTCATGGCTGCCGTCGACGAGTCGGTTCCTGACCCCGTGCGTGACCGTGACAAGCCGTTCCTCATGCCGATCGAAGACGTGTTCACGATCACCGGTCGTGGCACCGTCGTCACCGGCCGTGCAGAGCGTGGCACGCTGGCGATCAACTCCGAGGTCGAGATCGTGGGCATCCGCCCGACGCAGAAGACCACGGTCACGGGTATCGAGATGTTCCATAAGCAGCTCGACGAGGCCTGGGCCGGCGAGAACTGTGGTCTGCTCCTGCGCGGCACCAAGCGTGACGACGTTGAGCGTGGCCAGGTTGTCGTGAAGCCCGGTTCGGTCACCCCGCACACCGGCTTCGAGGGCACCGCCTACATCCTCTCCAAGGATGAGGGTGGCCGTCACAACCCGTTCTACACGAACTACCGCCCGCAGTTCTACTTCCGCACCACCGACGTCACCGGCGTCATCACGCTGCCAGAAGGCACCGAGATGGTCATGCCCGGCGACACCACCGACATCAGCGTTGAGCTCATTCAGCCCATCGCCATGGAGGAGGGCCTCGGCTTCGCCATCCGCGAGGGTGGCCGCACCGTCGGCGCCGGAACGGTGACCAAGGTCACCAAGTAGTACCAGCTCTCCACAAGATGGGCCGTGCCGAAAGGTGCGGCCCATCTCTGGTTAAGGGCGTGCGGGAGAGGGCCGTACGCCGAACTGAGCCGCATACGCGAATCTCACTTCGGCGTAGTCGACTCACCGACGTCTGTTTCGATCCGTAGGAGCACCCGCTTTCCACAGGGGCGCACCGGCTGGAGTTATCCACAACTTGCGTTTCGGCCAGCTTCCTCTGGTCCACGACGGCGCATCATGGTCCCATGAATGCTGATACTGACGCGATGCCCGAACTGCTCTTCGTGGGTGATCGAGAGGCCGTGCATCTGGATGCCCGGCAGATCCGTTACTCGGCCGACTCCGGCCAGCGCATCCGAGTCAGGCGCGGCGTCTACGTCGATGCCACCTGGTGGCGAGATGCCAGCTCGATACGCAGGCACTTGCTCCGTGTGCAGGCCGTCGCTCTGACGCGTCCGAGCCGCACGGTATTCGGTTACTGGTCCGCGGCCGCCGTCTGGTCCTATCCCTCGGTGAGCCGTTGGCCCGATGACGTGCATGTCGTGGTTCCTCCAGGGTGTGGGGCTCACAGCCGGTGTGGTGTCCGTTTTCATCGCGAATGTCTTGACGCACGCGATGTCACTCGGGTGGGGGAGCTCACTGTCACATCCCCGGCGCGCACTCTCGTCGACCTTGCCAGAACAGCGCCGTTCAGTGACGCTGTGATCGCTATCGATGCGGCTCTTGCTGATCGACGGAGCCCCGACGACGGCTGCGTATCGAAAGTGGAGCTGTTCGATGCGGTGAGCCGGATGCGACGAGGTGCGGCTCGCGCGAGGAGGGTGATCGAATTCGCCGACGGAGGAGCGGCGAACCCCGGTGAGTCGCTCAGTCGAATTGCGATGCTCGAATGTGGGTTTGAGTCGCCGGAAGTCCAGACCGAGCATCCGAATCCGCTCGGAGGCCGGTACTTCACCGATTTCGAATGGCCGGAGCACAGGGTCATCGGCGAGTTCGACGGTCGGGGGAAGTACCTCAAAGAAGAGTTCCTCGACGGCCGCACGCCGGGCGAGGTCGTCTACGAGGAGAAGACTCGTGAAGATCACCTTCGGGCTGAGGGCAATTCGGTCGTTCGTTGGGGCTGGCACGAACTTCAGCAACCAGGTCGCCTCGTTGCGCTGCTCTCGGATGCCGGTGTGCCCTACCGGCGCTCGACGCGGAGAGGCGCTTCCGAGAGCCTCAGTGAGTGGAGTGCGCCGAGGTGAGTCCAGCACACCGGTCGCAAACTGTCGCAGGGGACTCACGACTGGTGGAGGCCCCTCCGTCAAGCCCCTCCGGGTGAGTGGAGTGCCCCGGGTGCTGGCAGGTACCGTGAGGGAGTGGTGAGACTTCGGCGAAGCGACTCCTCCGGCGGCGGGTTCCGACGGCTGGGGTCGGGCACAGGGTTCATGTACAAGCATCCCGATGGAAGCCGGTTGACCGATCCAGAGCTCCGTTCGCGAATCGAAAGGCTTGCGATTCCGCCGGCATGGACCGACGTGTGGATCTCGCCGCATGCAAACGGTCACATCCAGGCCACCGGGATCGACACGGCGGGGCGCCGCCAGTACATCTACCACCCCACCTGGCGCGAACAGAAGGACCGCCTCAAGTTCGCCAGGGCGCTCAGCCTGGCCGAAGCGCTGCCGACCGCGCGACGCAGAGTGACGATCGATCTGAGGCGCGAGCATCCTGATCGGGAGCGTGCTCTCGCGGCTGCATTCCGGATGCTCGACACCGGCTCATTGCGCGTGGGGAGCGAGCGGTATGCCGAGCAACACGGCAGCTTCGGACTCTCGACGCTGCTCTGTGCGCACGCAGCCGTGAGAGGCGAAACCATAACGCTGAAGTTCCCTGCGAAGAGCGGCCAGGAATGGGAATCCGATATTCACGACGCCGAACTCGCACTCATCCTCGCCGGTCTGAAGCGCCGCGGTGCCAACGCCCACCTGCTCGCCTACCGCGACGGGGTTCGGTGGCGTCCGCTTGTCGCCACCGACATCAATAGTTACGTGCAAGAACAGACCGGCGGCCAGTTCACGGCGAAGGACTTCCGCACACTGCACGGAACAGTCGCTGCCGCCGTCAGCCTTGCCAAAACTGGACCACAGGCGTCGAAGACGGCTCGGTCGAGAGCGATCGCGCAGAGCATGCGAGATGCGGCGGCGGTGCTCGGCAACACGCCAGCCATCGCCAGAAAGAGCTACGTCGACCCTCGTCTCGTCGACAAGTACGACGAGGGCATCACGATCGATCCGTCACGGCTCGGCTCCGCTGAAACCGAAGTGCGCGCACTGCTCTTCGACTGACCGATGTACAAACAATCGCCTGGATGCCCGGGGCAATCTCTTCGTATCACCAGCTGATCGTGGCGGCCGGCCCCGGCGCGAGTCTCACCAGGCCTCTGTCGACCGTGTCGCCGTGCGAGTCGACGAAGGCCAGGGCAACCTCTTCGTGGTTGTCCGCGACCTCGATCACAGAAACCCTTCCGCCGGGATTGGGAGTGAACTCGTCGCCCCACTGCTGCAGTGCTGCGAGCACGATCGTGAGTCCGCGGCCCTCTTCCGTCAGGTGATAGCTGCTTCGCTCCCGCGAGCCGGGCTCTCGATAGGATCGCCGCTCCAGGATTCCGGCCGCGACCAGCGTGCTGAGCCTGGCGGTGAGCACGTCACTCGGCACGCCGAGGCTGTCGCGAAACTCGGAGAACCGGCTCTGCCCTCGAAAGGCGTTGCGCACAATCAGGAGCGACCACTTCTCACCGATCACATCGAGTGTGCGGTGGATCGAACACTGGTGGGCTGGCAGGGTGCGTGGTGCGGGTTCTGTGTCCACTAGGTCAGAATACTTCCGCCCGGCTAGGTTGGCAATTCCAACTTAGCTGCGTATGGTTGGCTCATGACCGCACGAATCATGCACTTCACGCGCCGTGGCAGTTTCTGGGCATCCGCGAGCGTTCTCGCCCTGTGCCTCTGGGCAAGCGGTGCACCCTCTGTGCTGTATCCCTCCTATGCCGCACAGTGGCATCTGAACTCGACGGTGGTGACGTCGATCTTCGCCACCTACCCCGCTGTGCTCCTGGTCGTGCTCCTGGTCTTCGGCAGCGTATCCGACACGATCGGCCGCCGTCGCACCATGCTCATCGGGGTCGCCCTCATCATCGTCTCTGCCGTCGTCTTCGCCATTGCTCCCGATGTGGGGTGGGTCTTCGTCGGCCGCGCCCTGCAGGGCGCGGGAGCTGGGTTCGCTATCGGAGCAGCAAGCGCCTCCCTCGTCGAGAACAACGTCTCGGAGAACCCTCGCCTTGCCAGCTCGGTGACCACGGCATCCACTGCTCTCGGGCTCACTCTCGTGCTTGTCGTCTCCGGATTACTCGCCCAGTATGCGCCGCTCCCGCAGCAGTTGAGCTTCGTCGTGCTCGCCGTCTTGAGTGTGGTCGTGCTGATGGCTGTCTGGTCGATGCCCGAGACGAAGAGGCCCGGCGCACCGCGCTGGCATGTGCAGGCCATCCGGGTTCCGAAGAGCCTTCGACGCACCTTCGTCGCCTCCACCCTTGCCGTCTCGCTGGCGTACTCCGTTGGAGCGGTCTTCCTGTCCCTGGGGGCCTCGATCGCGCGCGACCTGACCGGCACCACCAACCTCCTCGTCGTCGGTGCGCTGCTCGGCGTCTCGTCGCTCATGATCGGGGCGGTAGCCCTCGTCTTCCAGCGCATCCATGCACACATCGCCGTGTTGATCGGGGTGACGCTCTCCATCATCGGGCTCGTGCTGCTCGAGGTGTGTGCCTCGTCGGGGTCGCTCCCGCTCTTCCTTCTCTGGTGCGTCATCGGGGGAGCGGGGTACTCGCTTTGCTTCATGGGCGGCTTGATGCTCCTCAACCGCAGTACTTCGGCGGGGCATCGAGGCGCGACGCTCTCTGCCCTGTACTTGTTCGCGTACCTCTTGCAGGCTCTCACCGCTGTAGGTGCAGGAGTCCTTGCGACGGCCCTGTCGCTCTCTGGCGCTGTCGACATCGTGGCACCGGTTCTCGGGGCGCTCGCACTCGCCACCGGCACCGTCACGACCATAGAGTGGGTGGCGCGACGTCGCGGCACCACGCCCGTCGCAGAGCCCGTCACGACCGGTCTCTGAGTCGACACGCCGCCGCGACACGCCCGGGTTGCATGAGTCCCCTGACTGTGGCAGAATCTTCTAGTTCGGTATTGCGAGTGAACTGTGCCCGCATCACTACCAGGCAGTGCATAGCTATAGGCCTTCAGGTCTTGTAGGGCTAGGCCGCGGGTAGCAGAACGAAGCTTCACAAATCCCCCTCAGAATCGCATCTTCTGCTGCGCGCTGTTCGCAGCCGCGCGGTCGTGTGCGCCTGGCGCAGTTGGGGGAATTGAAAGAAAAACAGTGGTAAGCGCGTCCAATGCGACCAGGGCTAACTCAGCCCGGGCGTACGACGCAAGACAAGAGAGATGAGTCAAACATGGCGGGACAAAAGATCCGCATTCGACTTAAGTCGTATGACCACGAGGTCATCGACAGCTCGGCGCGCAAGATCGTCGACACAGTCACTCGTGCAGGTGCAACCGTAGTGGGCCCCGTGCCGCTGCCGACCGAGAAGAACGTCATCGCGGTCATCCGTTCGCCCCACAAGTACAAAGACAGCTTCGAGCACTTCGAGAAGCGCACCCACAAGCGCCTCATCGACATCATCGACCCGACGCCCAAGGCTGTCGACTCACTGATGCGCCTCGACCTTCCTGCCGATGTCAACATCGAGATCAAGCTGTAGGGGTCGACTGATGGCAACCACAACAAAGACTTCCAAAGGTCTGCTCGGCATCAAGCTCGGCATGACCCAGGTGTGGGACGAACAGAACCGTCTCATCCCCGTCACCGTCGTTCAGGTCACCCCGAACGTCGTCACCCAGATCCGCACCCCCGAGGTCGACGGCTACGAAGCGATTCAGATCGCCGGCGGCCAGATCGACCCCCGCAAGGTGAACAAGCCCCTCACCGGTCACTTCGACAAGGCAGGCGTCACGCCTCGCCGCCACGTCACCGAGATCCGCACGGCTGACGCTGCTGAATACACCGTCGGCCAGGAGCTCACCGTCGACGGCATCTTCGAAGCCGGCAAGAAGGTCGACGTCGTCGGCACCAGCAAGGGCAAGGGATTTGCCGGTGTGATGAAGCGTCACAACTTCAAGGGTGTCTCCTCGTCTCACGGTTCGCACCGCAACCACCGCAAGCCCGGTTCCATCGGTGCTTCCTCGACCCCGAGCCGCGTCTTCAAAGGCATGCGCATGGCCGGTCGTATGGGTGGCGAGCGCGTGACCGTGCTGAACCTCGTCGTTCACTCTGTTGATGCAGAGAAGAACCTCATTCTGGTCAAGGGCGCCGTTCCCGGCGGCCGTGGCCGTCTCGTTTTCGTTCGCACCGCAGTGAAGGGGGCGTAGCTCATGGCCGACGCAACTACTGTCGACATCATCGACGCCCAGGGCAAGAAGGCCGGCACTGTCGACCTTCCTGCTGAGCTCTTCGATGTGCAGACCAACATCCCACTCATCCACCAGGTCGTCGTCGCGCAGCTCGCTGCCGCCCGCCAGGGTACCTCCAAGGTCAAGCGCCGTGGAGAGGTCTCCGGTGCCGGCCGCAAGCCGTTCAAGCAGAAGGGAACCGGTCGCGCCCGCCAGGGATCGATCCGTGCTCCCCAGATGACCGGTGGTGGCATCGTGCACGGCCCGACGCCGCGCAGCTACGACCAGCGCACCCCGAAGAAGATGATTGCGGCAGCACTGCTGGGTTCACTCTCCGACCGTGCCCGCGGCAGCCGCGTGCACGTCGTCGACTCCCTCACGCTCGGCCCTGTGCCTTCCACCAAGACGGCCATCGCCCTGCTCGAGCAGATCGCAACCAGCAAGCACGTTCTCGTGGTTGTGGAGCGCGGTGACGACATCGCTGTGAAGAGTGTCCGCAACGTTCCCGAGATCCACGTTCTGACGTACGACCAACTGAATGCCTACGACGTTCTGGTGAGTGACGACATCGTCTTCACCAAGGGCGCGATCGACGGCTTCATCGCGTCGAAGACCACTAACACGAAGGCTGAGGTTGCAGCATGAGCGGCAACAACAAGGACCCCCGCGATGTCATCATCTCGCCGGTCGTCTCCGAGAAGAGCTACGGACTGATCGACGAGGGTAAGTACACCTTCATCGTGTCGCCGGCCTCGAACAAGACAGAGATCAAGCTCGCCATCGAGAAGATCTTCAATGTCGAGGTGGCTTCGGTCAACACGCTGAACAAGCAGGGCAAGACCCGCCGCACCAAGTTCGGACTGGGAAAGCGCAAAGACACCAAGCGTGCCATTGTGACCCTCAAGTCCGGCACCATCGACATCTTCACGGCTGTTGGCTAAGTCGGAATCCAGAGGATAAAAACATGGCTATTCGCAAATACAAGCCGACTACCCCGGGTCGTCGCGGTTCTTCAGTTGCAGACTTTGCAGAGATCACCCGCACCACTCCCGAGAAGTCGCTGCTTCGTCCCCTGCCCAAGACCGGTGGGCGCAACAACGCCGGCCGCATCACGACGCGTCACATCGGTGGTGGCCACAAGCGCCAGTACCGCGTGATCGACTTCCGTCGCAACGACAAAGACGGCGTCAACGCCAAGGTCGCTGAGATCGAATACGACCCCAACCGCACTGCTCGCATCGCGCTGCTGCACTTCGTCGACGGAACCAAGCGGTACATCATCGCTCCGAACAAGCTCAGCCAGGGTGACATCATCGAGTCGGGTGCCGGCGCGGACATCAAGCCGGGAAACAACCTCCCACTGAAGAACATCCCCGTCGGTACTGTCATCCACGCGATCGAACTGAAGCCGGGCGGCGGTGCCAAGATGGCACGCTCTGCCGGTGCATCCGTTCGCCTCGTGGCAAAGGACGGCCCCTACGCTCAGCTGCGTCTTCCTTCCGGAGAGATCCGCAACGTGGATGCGCGCTGCCGCGCGACGATCGGCGAGGTCGGCAATGCCGAGCAGTCGAACATCAACTGGGGCAAGGCCGGCCGCAAGCGTTGGTTGGGCGTCCGCCCGACCGTGCGAGGCGTCGCCATGAACCCTGTCGACCACCCACACGGTGGTGGTGAGGGCAAGACCTCCGGTGGTCGCCACCCGGTCAGCCCGTGGGGTCAAAAAGAGGGCCGCACCCGCCACCCCAACAAAGAGAGCGACAAGCTCATCGTTCGTCGCCGCAACGTCGGCAAGAAGCGTAAGTAGGAGTCGAGAAGATGCCACGCAGTCTCAAGAAGGGCCCCTTCGTTGATGACCACCTGCTTCGCAAGGTGGTCGTACAGAACGAAGCCGGTTCAAAGAACGTCATCAAGACCTGGTCACGCCGGTCCATGATCATCCCAGCGATGCTGGGCCACACGATCGCCGTTCACGACGGTCGCAAGCACATTCCGGTGTTCATCACCGAGACCATGGTCGGTCACAAGCTCGGCGAATTCTCGCCGACTCGTACCTTCCGCGGCCACGTGAAAGACGACAAGAAGGGTCGTCGCCGCTAACGCGGTGGCGAAAAGGAGGAGAGAAATGGTGGAGTCGATCGCACGCGTGCGTCACATCCGCGTCACCCCCATGAAAGCTCGTCGCGTCGTCAACCTGATTCGCGGCAAGCAGGCCATGGAGGCCCTGGCAATCCTGAAATTCGCCCCGCAGGGCGCGAGTGAGCCTGTTTACAAGCTCGTCGCCTCAGCGATTGCGAACGCGAAGGTCAAGGCCGATGCAAGCAACAGCTACCTCGACGAGCAGGACCTGTTCGTCACGGCGGCATTCGTCGATGAGGGCACGACCCTCAAGCGTTTCCAGCCCCGTGCACAGGGACGCGCATTCCAGATCCTGAAGCGCTCCAGTCACATCACCGTGGTCCTCTCCACGCCCGATGAGACCGAAGCAGCTGTCAAGGGTTCACAGAAGGCAGGAAAGAAGTAATGGGCCAGAAAGTAAACCCCTACGGCTTCCGTCTGGGAATCACGACCGACCACGTGTCGCGGTGGTTCTCCGACAGCACCAAGCCGGGCCAGCGTTACGCTGACTTCGTTGCAGAAGACGTCAAGATCCGTAACCTGCTCACCAAGTCACTCGACCGTGCAGGCGTCGCCCGCATCGAGATCGAGCGCACCCGTGACCGCGTTCGTGTCGACATCCACACTGCCCGTCCCGGCATTGTGATCGGTCGCCGCGGCGCCGAGGCCGAGCGCATCCGCTCCGACCTCGAGAAGCTCACCAAGAAGCAGATCCAGCTGAACATCCTCGAGGTCAAGAACCCCGAGGCTGAAGCCCAGCTCGTCGCCCAGGGCATCGCCGAGCAGCTGTCTGCTCGTGTGGCGTTCCGTCGCGCGATGCGCAAGGGCCTTCAGGGTGCCCAGCGCACCCCGACGGTCAAGGGTGTGCGTATCCAGGTCTCCGGCCGCCTCGGCGGTGCAGAGATGAGCCGCTCTGAGTTCTACCGCGAAGGTCGCGTGCCTCTGCACACGCTGCGCGCCAACATCGACTACGGCTTCTACGAAGCCAAGACGACGTTCGGCCGCATCGGTGTGAAGGTCTGGATCTACAAGGGCGACATCACCAACAAGGAGCTTGCCCGCGAGCAGGCCAACCAGAAGTCATCGCGCCCCGAGCGTCGTGACGACCGCCGTGGTGGCGACGACCGTCGCCCGCCGCGCACTTCGGCCCCCCGTTCAGACGCGCCGAAGGCAGACGCAGCCCCCGTGGCAGCAGCAGGAGTTGAGGCCTAACCATGTTGATTCCCCGCAGAGTCAAGCACCGCAAGCAGCACCACCCCGGCCGTAGTGGCCAGGCGACCGGTGGCACGACAGTGTCATTCGGTGAATGGGGCATTCAGGCCCTGACCCCGGCTTACGTGACCAACCGCCAGATCGAGTCCGCTCGTATCGCCATGACGCGTCACATCAAGCGTGGCGGCAAGGTGTGGATCAACATCTACCCCGACCGCCCGCTGACCAAGAAGCCGGCCGAAACCCGCATGGGTTCCGGTAAGGGTAGCCCCGAGTGGTGGATCGCGAACGTCAAGCCAGGTCGTGTCCTCTTCGAGCTCTCCGGTGTCTCTGACGTCGTCGCTCGTGAGGCACTCACCCGTGCAATTCACAAACTGCCTTTGAAGGCACGCATCATCAAGCGCGAGGAGGGCGACGCATAATGGCGATCGGTTCTAAGGAGCTCACCCCCGTCGAGCTCGACACATTCGAAGATTCACGACTTGCAGAAGAGCTGCGCAAGGCCAAGGAAGAGCTGTTCAACCTGCGCTTCCAGTCGGCCACCGGCCAGCTCGAGAGCCACGGCCGCCTGCGCGCCGTCAAGCGTGACATCGCCCGCATCTACACGATCGTCCGCGAACGCGAGCTGGGCATCCGTGCCACGCCCGTCGCCGTGGAGGTAGCTCCTGTGGAGGCAGCACCCAAGAAGACCCGCAAGGCCAAGGCCGCCCCTGTTGAAGAGGCGCCCGAAGCCGAGGCCGAGGTCGTCACCGATGAGACAACTGAGGAGGCCAAGTAATGGCTAAGACTGAAGCAGCAGCTGCTGCCACCGTCGAGACCCCGGCCGAGGCAGTTGCCGAGGAGCGCGGTTACCGCAAGACCCGTCGTGGCTACGTCACCAGCGACAAGATGGAGAAGACCATCGTCGTTGAGGTCGAAGACCGCGTGAAGCACCCGTTGTATGGCAAGGTCATCCGCCGCACCTCCAAGGTGAAGGTCCACGACGAGGCCAACTCCGCCGGCATCGGCGACCTGGTGCTCATCTCCGAGACCCGTCCGCTGAGCGCCACCAAGCGCTGGCGCCTGGTCGAGATTCTCGAAAAGGCCAAGTAAGCGCCGCGCGCTTACCAGACCTCTCGATTAGGAAGAGTAGAAAATGCTTCAGCAGGAATCACGAGTCAAGGTTGCCGACAACACCGGTGCCAAGGAACTCCTGACGATTCGCGTTCTCGGTGGCTCAGGCCGCCGTTACGCGGGCCTCGGTGACATCATCGTCGCAACCGTCAAGGATGCCATCCCGGGCGGCAACGTCAAGAAGGGTGACGTCGTCAAGGCTGTCATCGTTCGCACCAAGAAGGAGACCCGTCGTGTAGACGGCTCGTACATCAAGTTCGATGAGAACGCCGCAGTGATCCTGAAGGCTGACGGTGACCCCCGTGGTACCCGCATCTTCGGGCCGGTCGGCCGCGAGCTTCGCGACAAGAAGTTCATGAAGATCATCTCGCTGGCACCGGAGGTTATTTAGTCATGGCGAACATCAAGAAGGGTGACCTCGTGCAGGTCATCACCGGCGCAACCCAGGCCCGCGGCGGAGACCGCGGCAAGCAGGGTCGTGTCATCGAGGTCCAGGTCGAGAAGAACCGTGTCATCGTCGAAGGCATCAACTTCGTCAAGAAGCACGTTCGTGTCGGCCAGACCCAGCGCGGCACCAAGACCGGTGGCATCGAGACTGTCGAGGCCCCGATCCACGTGTCGAACGTCGCACTCATCGACCCCGAGACCAAGAAGCCCACTCGCGTCGGCTTCCGCGTCGAGCAGGTCACCAAAGACGGCGTCACCAAGAACGTTCGCGTTCGCTACGCCAAGAAGTCAGGTAAGGACCTGTAATGACTGACACCACAACTGCAGCGGTTGCTGGCAAAATCCAGCCCCGCCTGAAGCAGAAGTACAAGAACGAGATCATTCCCCAGCTCACGAAGGACTTCAGCTTCACGAACATCCACCAGGTTCCGGGCCTCATCAAGGTCGTCGTGAACACCGGTGTCGGTGAGGCAGCCCGTGACGGCAAGATCATCGATGGCGCCGTCAAGGACTTGACCGCGATCACCGGTCAGAAGCCGCAGGTCACCAAGGCCCGCAAGTCGATCGCCCAGTTCAAGCTTCGTGAGGGCCAGCCCATCGGCGCCCACGTCACGCTTCGTGGCGACCGTGCCTGGGAGTTCCTCGACCGCCTGCTCTCGCTGGCGCTTCCCCGAATCCGCGACTTCCGCGGGCTCTCCGACCGTCAGTTCGACGGCCAGGGCAACTACACCTTCGGCCTCACGGAGCAGTCCATGTTCCACGAGATCGACCAGGACAAGATCGACCGCGTTCGCGGTTTCGACATCACTGTCGTCACCACGGCCAAGACCGACGACGAAGGTCGCGCGCTGCTCAAGGCGCTCGGCTTCCCGTTCAAGTCTGCCGACAACGCCTAAAAACGCTCCATCGCAGTAAACCAAGGTCGGCAATTCGGTCGGCCTTGGCAGAGACCACAGGTCGGCATCCTTGCACAGGGTGTCGAAACCAGGCCAGAAAGGCACTATCCGTTATGACAATGACAGATCCGGTCGCAGACATGCTGACCAGACTGCGCAATGCTAACTCGGCATTCCACGACACCGTGTCGATGCCGCACAGCAAGCTCAAGTCGCACATCGCCGACATCCTGAAGGCTGAGGGTTACATCTCAGCGTGGGACGTCAAAGACGCAGAGGTCGGAAAGACCCTGACGCTCTCCCTCAAATTTGGCCCCAACCGTGAGCGCTCCATCGCTGGAATCAAGCGCGTCTCGAAGCCGGGTCTGCGTGTCTACGCAAAGTCGACGGAGATCCCCACCGTTCTCGGTGGCCTCGGAGTCGCAATCCTCTCGACATCGTCTGGTCTCCTGACCGACCGTCAGGCCTCAAAGAAGGGCGTAGGTGGGGAAGTCCTCGCTTACGTTTGGTGATCTCTCATGTCACGAATTGGAAGACTGCCAATCGAGATCCCTGCAGGGGTCGAGGTCACCATTGACGGCCAGGCCGTCACCGTGAAGGGCCCGAAGGGTGAGCTCGCGCTCACCGTCAAGGCGCCGATCGAGGCGAAGGTCGAAGACGGCCAGGTCCTCGTGACCCGTCCGGATGACGAGCGTGAATCACGCTCGCTCCACGGGCTCACCCGCACACTCATCGCGAACCAGATCATCGGCGTCACCCAGGGTTACACCAAGGGTCTCGAAGTCGTCGGTACCGGTTACCGCGTTGCTGCCAAGGGCGCGAACGTCGAGTTCGCTCTCGGTTACTCCCACTCCATCACCGTCGAGCCGCCCGCGGGCATCAGCTTCACGGTAGAGGGTGTCAACAAGCTCACTGTCAGTGGTATTGACAAGCAGGCGGTTGGCGAAGTAGCCGCAAACATTCGTAAGTTGCGCAAGCCAGAGCCTTACAAGGGCAAGGGTGTGCGCTACGCCGGCGAAGTTGTTCGTCGCAAGGCCGGAAAGAGCGGTAAGTAATCATGGCTACTGGAACCAGAGGCAAGAGCAAGGCTGCAGCACGCGGCCGTCGCCACGACCGTCTTCGAAAGAAGATCGAGGGCACCGAAGCGCGTCCGCGTCTCGTTGTCACCCGCTCCGCCCGTCACGTGTTCGTCCAGGTCGTCGACGACAGCAAGGGATTCACCCTGGCATCGGCATCGACGCTCGAAGCGGACATGCGCACGTTCGACGGTGACAAGTCTGCAAAGGCCCACAAAGTCGGCGAGCTCGTCGCAGAGCGGGCCAAGGCTGCCGGCATCGAAGCAGTTGTATTTGACCGCGGTGGCAACCGCTACGCCGGGCGCGTGGCAGCAGTCGCCGACGGCGCTCGAGAGGGTGGATTGGACCTGTGAGTACCGAAAACGCAAAGGAAGCTGACGTGGCAGAAGCTACGACCGCTGAGCCGACTACGGCTGCGGCAACGACAACCGAAGCGCCGGCGGCGCAGAACGAGCCTCGTGAGGCTCGTCGTGGCGGTCGCGAACGCAACCCGAACAAGGACCGCGGGGCACGCGACTCTGAGAAGAGCCAGTTCCTCGAGCGCGTCGTCACGATCAACCGCGTCTCCAAGGTGGTGAAGGGTGGTCGTCGCTTCAGCTTCACCGCTCTCGTCGTCGTCGGTGACGGTAACGGTCTCGTGGGCGTCGGCTACGGCAAGGCCCGCGAGGTGCCGACCGCGATCTCGAAGGGCGTCGAGGAAGCCAAGAAGAACTTCTTCCGCGTTCCCCGCGTGGGCAACACCATTCCGCACCCCGTCCAGGGTGAAGCGGCTGCTGGTGTCGTCCTGCTCCGTCCGGCCGCTGCAGGTACCGGTGTTATCGCCGGTGGACCCGTGCGCGCCGTACTCGAGTGTGCGGGCATCCACGACGTCCTGAGCAAGTCGCTCGGGTCGTCGAACACCATCAACATCGTTCACGCGACCGTCGAGGCTCTCAAGCAGCTCGAGGAGCCGCGCGCTGTTGCCGCTCGCCGTGGCCTGACGCTCGAGCAGGTCGTGCCCGCACGTCTGCTCCGCGCCCAGGCTGAGGCCGATTCGGCTGCAGCTCTCGCAAAGGCAGGTGCCTGATGGCTACGAGCCTCAAGATCACGCAGATCAAATCCAAGATCAGCGAAAAGCAAGACCAGCGCGACACCCTGCGTAGCCTTGGCCTCCACCGCATCGGCCAGTTCGTTGTGCGTGAAGACAACTCGCAGAACCGCGGCTACGTTCGCCACGTCGCTCACCTGGTGAAAGTCGAGGAGATTGACTAATGGCTGAAGAGAAGAATGACGCTGCAGAAGCAACTGCAACGCCGGTAAAAAAGGCACCAGCAAAGGCTGCTGCAGCAAAGGCACCCGCGAAGGCCGCTTCGGCAGCAAAGACGGAGTCGACTGACGCTGCGCCGAAGGCTGCTTCGAGCAAGACGGCTGCCGCGAAGGCAGAGAAGTCGGCTGTCGTCGAAGCCAAGCCCGCAAAGGCGAAGGCAGAGCCTGCTGAAGCCCGCGACCAGGTTCTGAAGGTGCATCACCTTCGCCCGGCCGCCGGGTCGAAGAAGGCACGCACGCGTGTCGGCCGCGGTGAAGGTTCCAAGGGTAAGACCGCGGGCCGTGGTACCAAGGGCACGAAGGCGCGCTACAACGTGCGTCTCGGCTTCGAGGGTGGCCAGATGCCGCAGCACATGCGTACGCCGAAGCTGCGTGGGTTCAAGAACCCGTTCAAGGTGTACTACCAGGTCGTCAACCTCGACCGTCTTGCAGAGCTGTACCCGACCGGGGGAGACGTCACGATCGCTGACCTCGTCCTCAAGGGTGCTGTGCGGGGCAACGAGAAGGTCAAAGTTCTCGGCGACGGCGACATCGCCGTCAAACTGAACGTCACCGTCGACAAGGTCTCCGGCTCAGCTGAGCAGAAGATCGTTGCGGCCGGCGGTTCGGTCAAGTAACGCATCACGCTTGTCGTGGGGGCGGCTGTCTTTTGAGGCAGTCGCCCTTTCGCGTTCTTCTCCGGTTGTCGGGAGTGCAACTCCCCGCAACCTGGATCGGAATCAAGTAGCGCTCAGTTCGAGTAGAGTCTTCGTGGGAATTCTTTCCTGTGCAGGCTGTGCTGTGGCACGTCTCGTATTCATATAGCAGGAGGCCTTTTTTTGTTTAGAGCCGTCGGCAGGATCTTCCGTACTCCGGATCTCCGCCGGAAAATTCTGTTCACGCTCGGCATTGTCGCGCTGTTCAGGCTGGGATCCTTCATCCCCGCCCCCTTCGTCGACTTCGGCAACGTGCAGGCCTGCCTGTCTGCCAACCAGAACACCTCGGGCCTGTACGAGCTGGTCAACCTCTTCAGTGGTGGTGCCCTGCTCCAGCTCTCGATCTTCGCGCTCGGCATCATGCCGTACATCACCGCATCGATCATCGTCCAGCTTCTCCGAGTGGTCATTCCCCACTTCGAGACCCTCTACAAGGAAGGCCAGGCCGGCCAGAGCAAGCTGACCCAGTACACGCGCTACCTCACCATCGCGCTCGGTGTTCTGCAGTCGACAACGCTGATCACGGTTGCGCGAAGTGGCGCCCTGTTCGGCACAAGCACGACCACCCAGTGCACGCAGCTGATCACCAACGACGCCTGGTACGCGATCCTGCTCATGGTCATCACCATGACCGCTGGCACCGGCCTCATCATGTGGATGGGCGAGCTCGTCACCGAGCGCGGCATCGGCAACGGCATGTCGCTACTGATCTTCACGTCGATCGCGGCCCGCTTCCCGAACTCGCTCGGTGCCATCGCGCAGCAGCAGGGCATCGAGATCCTGGTCTTCGTTATTGCCATCGGGTTGATCATCATGGCCGCTGTCGTGTTCGTCGAACAATCGCAGAGACGAATCCCCGTGCAGTACGCCAAGCGGATGGTCGGCAGACGGACCTACGGTGGCAACAACACCTACATACCCATCAAGGTCAACATGGCCGGGGTTGTGCCCGTCATCTTCGCGTCATCACTGCTCTACCTGCCGGCCCTGATTGCACAGTTCAACCAGCCCGCGGCCGGCCAGGAACCAGCCGCCTGGGTGACGTGGGTCACGAACTACCTCACAAAGGGCGATCATCCGCTCTACATGCTGCTGTACTTCCTGCTCATCGTCGGCTTCACGTACTTCTATGTGGCGATCACCTTCAACCCTGAGGAGGTGGCCGACAACATGAAGAAGTACGGCGGCTTCATCCCGGGTATCCGTGCGGGTCGTCCGACCGCTGAGTATCTCGACTATGTGCTGACGAGGATCACCCTCCCCGGTTCGTTCTATCTCGGCATCATCGCGTTGGTTCCCCTCATCGCGTATTCGCTCGTCGGAGCAAACCAGAACTTCCCGTTCGGTGGTGCGTCTATCCTGATCATCGTCGGTGTCGGCCTCGAGACGGTCAAGCAGATCGATTCGCAACTCCAGCAGCGTCACTATGAAGGGCTCCTGCGATGACACGAATGCTCCTGATCGGCCCTCCCGGCGCAGGCAAAGGCACGCAGGCCGTTCGTCTGTCTGCGGCCTACGGAGTCCCGGCGATCTCGACCGGCGACATCTTCCGGGCGAACGTCGAACAGGGCACCGAGCTCGGCCTCCAGGCCAAGCAGTTCATGGATGCGGGCAAGTACGTACCCGACAGCCTCACCAATGACCTCGTGAGAAGTCGTCTGAACGATCACGACGTATCAGAGGGGTTCCTGCTCGACGGCTACCCCCGTACCAGCGCGCAGGTCGACGAGCTCGACGAAATACTGGCCCAGAGCGGTCATGCGCTCGACGTCGTGGTGCTGATCGTCGCCGAGAAGGACGAGATCGTCACCCGGCTGTCGAAACGTGCCATCGACCAGGGGCGCAGCGACGACACCGAAGACGTCATCCGTCATCGCTTCGAGGTCTACGAAGAGCAGACAGCGCCGCTGATCTCGATCTACACCTCCCGCGGTCTGGTGGTCGAGGTCGATGGCCTCGGCGCCGTCGACGATGTCACGGCTCGCATCGTGACCGCCCTCACTGCGCGGGGTCTTGCCCAGCCCGTGGCCTGACGCGACCCCGCCCAGGCACCTGTTCTCATGGCTTTTCGCACCTCGATCTACAAGACTCCCGACGAGCTCCGACTGATGGTCGCGCCGGGCCTCGCGACCCTCGCCTCACTCGACGCAGTGCGAGAGGCCATCAGGCCCGGTGTCACCACGCTCGAGCTCGATTCGGTCGCCGATGCTGCCATCCGTGGCCTCGGTGGGCGGTCCAACTTCCAGATGGTGCCCGGTTACCGGCACACCATCTGTGCGTCGGTCAATGAGAACGTCGTGCACGGCATACCGGATGACCGGCCCCTCGCGCCCGGAGACATCGTGTCGATCGACTCGGGTGCCGATGTGGGCGGCTGGAGCGGCGACTCAGCGATGACCATCGTCGTGCCGGGCGCACGTCCCGAGGTGTCGGCGCCCCGTCAACACCTCAGCGACGTCACTGAAGCATCGCTCTGGCACGGCATCGCCCGGCTTGCTACAGCGAAGCATCTCAACGAGGTCGGTGCAGCCATCGAGGAGTACATCGACTCCGAGGGCGAGTTCGGCATTCTGACCGACTACATCGGCCACGGAATCGGGCGGAGCATGCACGAGGACCCACCGGTGTACAACTACCGGGTCCGCGCAAAGGGCCCCTCTGTGAGGCCCGGCCTCGTGGTGGCCATCGAGCCGATGGTGACCTCAGGGGGCATCGACACGCTGACACTCGACGACGACTGGACTGTCGCCACCGCAGACGGCAGCATGTCCGCACACTGGGAGCATTCCGTCGCCGTGCACGCCGGCGGGATCTGGGTGCTGACCGCAGCGGACGGGGGCGCGTCGAAGCTGGCGCCCCTGGGCGTCCGCCCGGTGCCGATTTCCTGAGCACAGTCGTCCTGAGCACAGTCATCCTGAGCGCTGTCTGCCTGGTCCCAGAGGGTCTGCCGTCTTCCCTACGCGTCCATCAGGTGCACGAGCTGTTCGATGAACGACGTGAAGTTCGGAGACGCTCGCACCAGCTGCTGCACGTCGTCATGGTCAGAGAAGACTTCGACGAACTGGTCGAAGATCGTCTGGAAGGAATTGCGGCCGTTGCTGCTGAACGCGATCAGCGCAACCACGCTGACCCGGTTCTCGCCCCAGGCCATCGGAGTGTCATTGAGGGCGATCGCGATTGCGGTCCTGGTCGCGGTCATCAGCATCGAATGCGGCACGGCAACCGAGTCGGTGAAGGCCGTCGATGACATCTGCTCGCGGGTGATGGCCGCGTCGATGTAGTCGTTGTCGATGATGCCTGCCCCGAGCATCCGTTCGCCCAGCTGGCGGATCATGTCTGCCTCTGATGTTGCCCGCAGATTGCGAACGAACAGATCTTCGCTGAAGTACAGGAGCAATTCGTCTTTGAGCTGCCGGCGTCGCTGGCCACGCCTTATCCGGCTTGCTGCCTTGCGGATGCTCTCGACGTCGGCGTCGGTGAGAAACGGTTGCACGAGCACGACGTTCTCGGTCAGTGCGAGCGCGGGCACCGTTGTGATCACCAGGTCGGTGGAGATCTCGCTGCGGTCGACATCGGTTCGTGTGATGATCTTGTCGACGCGCACCTGGTCGCCGAGCGCGTGCTCGAGCCGGCGCAGCATCATCAGGTGGATGTCGTGGTAGTTCGGGAACACCAGAGTGCAGGTGACCATTTCTTCGCGCCGGGCCTGCCGTTCGAGGTGCGAACCGACGTGCAGGGCGATATAGGCGATCTCGTCGTCGTTGATCGTGATGCTCTCGCGCTGCTGGATCTCGCTCGCGATGTAGACGGCGAGTTCATAGGTCATCGGGTAGGAGGTCTTGATCGAACGAGTCATCGGATTTCGCGAGAACGAACTGACCCTGGCTCTGGCGACCAGGTTGCGCACGTGCAGGGCCAGCCGTACCGCGAACTCGTCGTCGTCGAGATCGATCAGGTATTGGGCGCTGGCCTGCTTCGCAACAAGTCTGATGAACTCGACGTCGTCGGTGAGGCCGAGTTCGTCGGTCTGCACCGGTGCGGGCAGGTCGTGCCCCGGCGTGATCACTCGGGTCGTGAGCAGGAGCACGATGTGATCGAGGTCGGCGTTCGGCAACGAGACTCCGAAGTGCCGGTCGACGAGCGTCAGGATGCCCGCGGCCACGTCGGACTGGCCAGACACCGGTGCACTGGCTGACTCGAGGAACTGGTCTTTTGAGATGCGGTCCACCGCGATGGCTACGTGCAGCATCACGCTGTCGAGTCCGTATTCATTGATGAAGTACCCGCCGGAGTCGAGGAGTTCGAGCAGCTCGGTCTTGAAGTCTGCCAGGTTTTCCGAGGCGAATTCGTTCTGGATCCGTTCGATCTCGAGAAAACCGCGGGCGCTCTCCTCACGGAACATCTTGCTGATGAGCGCGCGTCGATCCTCTTCAGACCCTGTGATCTGAAGCAGGCTGCCCTGGCGGCCCAGCGACAGGTTCGACCCAGCGAGGAGAGGGCGGATCTTGCGGAGATCGGCCTCGAGCGTCGAATCGCTCACGAAGAGACGTGCGGCCAGCTCGTACAGGTCGAGGCCGTCGGGAGCATCGAGCAGCCGGCGGACGACATGGTACAGCCGGTCTCCTGGCGTCTCCGGTTCGCTTGCCCTGGTGCGTGTCGAGAGGTACCCAGCGTAGGCCTCGCGGTTCAGCCGGTAGCCCTCAGCGGAGGACGCGATGATGTCGAGCGGCTCGGCTGCAGATTTTGCGGCCGTCACGTAGCTCCGGACGCTGCGTGTCGTGACACCCAGGCGATCCGCCAGCTGCGCTGAGGTGATCCAGCCGGAGGATTCGGCCAGGTACTCCAGTAATCGCTGGCGTTTGTCAGCCATGTGTGTAACCCGTCATTGGAGAAACTCTAGACACCTTTCGGTGTGTCGGTAGCCGCATAGCCCGATGATTTCGCACATTTCCGCAGGGGCGGAAGGATTCCTGCTGGAAGCGAGGAGCGAATCCGCCGCACACTTACTTGTGCACAGCCTGTACAGGCACCGAATTCTTGCACAGAGCAAGACGGACCAGCACGATCGCGCAAGGGGGCGAGAAACGTGAAGAGGATCCTTGTCGTCTGCGGCGCAGGCGCATCGAGCACATTCCTGGTCCACCGCATGCGCAAGGTGGCAGCGATGAGAGGTCTCGAACTCATCATCACGGCCACCAGCCAGAGCGAGATGGCCCAGGCCATTGCAGACTGCGATGCCCTGCTCGTCGGCCCGCACCTGGCACCGGAGTTCGCAGTGCTGGCGGCGTCAGCGCGGTCAGAAGGTGTGCCGAGTGCGCTGCTGCCCTCAACGGTCTTTTCGGCCGGGGGAGATGACGAAGCCCTCACCCTCGCCCTCACTCTCTTCGATCACCCACAGACAGAAAGCGTGCTCTCATGACGGAACGAACTGCACTCATCGCCTCGGCGCACGGACTGCACGCCAGGCCGGCGTCGCTCTTCACCCAGGCCGTCGCAAAGTCGGGCGTGAAGGTCACGATTTCGAAACCCGAAAGCAAGACGGTCAATGCCGCCAGTATTCTCGGCGTCATCTCGCTCGGAATCGAGAGCGGTGACACTGTGACGTTGAGCACAGAGGGCGACGAGTCCGCCAGCGTTCTCGACGACCTCGTCGCACTGCTCGAGAGGGACCTCGATGCTGAGTGACAAGCAAGGCGCGGCTGTGCTGGATGCACCTGTGTCTCACCGTCTCCAGGGTTCCGGTATCGGCCGGGGTCTTGCAGTCGGTGTTGTGGCCCGGATGCCCGAACCCCTGCCTGAACCCTCGAATTCGCCGAGCGGGCTGACACCGGGCGCTGAAGCAACCCGAGCGACGGCGGCGCTCGCCGCCACCGCGACAGACATCCGCGTCAGGGCCGAGAGCGCCGGCGGCACCGCGGGTGATGTTCTCCAGGCTCAGGCGTACATGGCCGAAGACCCGACCCTCCTCGAGGATGTCGAGGCGCGGGTACTCAGTGGCCTGACGGCCGAACGTGCTGTCTTCGAAGCCTTCGCCGGATTTCGCGAACTCCTGGTGGGCATGGGCGGGTACATGGCCGAGCGGGCAACCGACCTCGACGACATCTCCCAGCGCACAGTGGCACTGCTGCAGGGAGTTGCAGCTCCTGGCATTCCCGACCCCGGGCATCCATTCGTGCTTGTTGCACGAGACCTCGCGCCAGCAGACACGGCTCTTCTCGACCTCACCACGGTTCTTGCGCTCGTGACAAGCGAGGGTGGGCCGACCTCCCACACGGCGATCCTTGCCAGGGACAAAGCCATCGTCGCGGTTGTGGGTGTGGCGGGCGCCGATGAACTCAGGGACGGCCAGGTGGTGATCGTCGACGCCGCGACCGGCACGATCGTCGCCTCAGCCAGCGAAGACGAGGTGGCAGCGGCGCACGCGGACCTCCTGGAGCGGAGCACTCGCACGTCGGCCCTCACCGGCGCCGGCATGATGGCAGACGGCACGCTGGTCCCGCTACTGGCCAATCTGGGTTCTGCGGCCGCAGCGGCCGACGCCGTTGCCAAGGGCGCGGAGGGCGTCGGGCTCTTCCGCACCGAGTTCCTCTTTCTCGACCAGGCCGAGGCTCCGACCGTCGAAGCGCAGCAGGCCGAGTACACAGCGCTGTTGTCCGCGTTCGCCGGTCGGAAGGTCGTCGTCCGCGCGCTCGACGCGGGCGCCGACAAGCCGTTGAGCTTTCTGAACGACGCTGCGGAGGAGAATCCCGCACTCGGACTGCGCGGCCTTCGGGCACTCAGGGCGAACGAGCAGATCCTGCGCGACCAGCTCACGGCACTGGCCAACGCGGCCGCCGTCACCGATGCCGATCTCTGGGTGATGGCCCCGATGGTCTCGACCGTCGAGGAGACCCGGTACTTCACCGCCCTCGGGCGTGAGCTCGGGCTCCAGACACTCGGCGTCATGGTCGAGGTTCCGTCTGCGGCGCTGCTGGCCGACCGGATTCTCGCCGACGCCGATTTTGCGAGCATCGGCACCAACGACCTCACCCAGTACACCCTCGCTGCAGATCGTCTGCTCGGGTCGGTCGCCGCCTTCCAGGATCCCTGGCACCCGGCCGTGCTCCGACTCGTCGGAGAAGTCGGCCGCGCTGGCGCAGCCCTCGGCAAGCCCGTCGGAGTCTGCGGTGAGGCGGCAGCCGACCCGCTGCTGGCCGTCGTGCTGGTCGGCCTCGGCGTGACGAGCCTATCGATGTCGCCGGCCGCCCTGGCCGATGTGCGGGGCGAACTCGCGCTCTACTCCCTCGAGCAGGCCCAGCAGTTCGCCGCGGTCGCGCTCGCGGCGAACTCGGCATTCGAAGCCAAGGCTGCTGTGGTCGAGGCGCTCTCAGATTCACCAACCCACCCTGAAACACCCACTCACAATGAAGGAGCACGGCAATGACAACGTTGTCACAACCACAGACCAGCGGCCCAGGCGCTGCCACTAAGCCAGGGGGTGCCAGGGTCGCCGTCCAGCGATTCGGTACCTTCCTCAGCGGAATGGTCATGCCGAACATTGCCGCGTTCATCGCCTGGGGTCTCATCACGGCCCTGTTCATCAAGACCGGCTGGCTGGCGCAGTTCGGAATCCTGGTTCCCGTCGTCGGCGGGTTCCCCAATGCCGACGGCACGGAGAACGTCGGTCTGGTCGGCCCGATGATCACCTACCTGCTGCCCCTGCTCATTGCGAACACGGGTGGGCGGATGATCTACAGCACACGAGGCGGCGTCGTCGCCGTCGTCGCGACAATGGGTGTCATCGTGGGCAGCCCCGTTCCCATGTTCATCGGCGCAATGGTCATGGGCCCGCTGGCGGCCTGGATCATGAAGCAGGTCGACAAGGTCTGGGCGAACAAGATCAAGCCCGGGTTCGAGATGCTCGTCGACAACTTCTCGGCCGGTATTCTCGGCGCGATCCTCGCGATCGCCGGGTTCTTCCTGGTGGCTCCGCTGATCACCGCGCTGAGTGCTGCACTCGAGTCGGCTGTGAACTGGCTCGTCTCGCTCTCGCTGTTGCCGTTGGCGAGCATCCTGGTCGAGCCGGGCAAGGTGCTGTTCTTGAACAACGCGATCAACCACGGCGTCTTCACCCCGCTGGGCGTGCAGCAGGTGGCGGAGAACGGCAAGAGCATCCTCTTCCTGATCGAGGCGAACCCCGGCCCCGGTGCCGGAATCCTGCTGGCCTTCGCGATCTTCGGTGTCGGTCTTGCCAAGGCGAGTGCTCCCGGTGCGTTCATCATCCAGTTCTTCGGCGGGATCCACGAGATCTACTTCCCCTATGTTCTGATGAAGCCGATGACGATCATCGCGGCCATCCTCGGTGGCATGACGGGTGTCTTCGTCAACGTGCTGTTCCAGACCGGACTCAGGGCCCCCGCCTCACCCGGCAGCATCATCGCCGTGTTGATCCAGACCGCGCCCGACAGCTATGTCGGGGTCATCCTGTCGGTCATCCTCTCGGCTTCGGTGTCGTTCCTTGTGACCGCCGTCATTCTGCGCGCGACCCGCAAGCGCGACCTCGCGAACGAGAACGCCGGAGACCTGAGTGCGGCCATCGCGCAGACCGAGGCGAACAAGGGCAAATCGAGTTCTGTGTTGTCTCACCTGCAGGCCGACGGCCTGGCGAACGAAGACGCCGCCCTCCAGGCCATGGCCGCCCAGGGTGGGTTCGAGTCGGCCGAAGAGGTCGAGCGGATCCAGGAGGCGCAGAGCCTGACGGCGATTCACAACATCGTGTTCGCGTGCGACGCTGGAATGGGTTCGAGCGCGATGGGTGCATCGGTGCTGCGGAACAAGATCAAGAAGGCGGGCATCACTGACGTTACTGTGGTCAACAAGGCGATCAGCAACCTGACCGACGACATCGACCTGGTGATCACTCACCAGGATCTGACGGCGCGGGCCCGCCAGCAGTCGCCGAGTGCAGAACATGTCTCGGTCGAGAATTTCATGTCGAGCCCGAAGTACGACGAGATCGTCGGGCTTCTGCAGAACCAGAGTCACAACCAAAAGGCGTAAGCCGCAGCCAGAAGGAGAACAGCAGTCTCATGAGCGACACCGTACTCACCCTGAACTCGATCAAGATCAACGGCTCTGCCACCACCAAGGAAGAGGCGATCGCCGAGGCGAACGATCTCCTGCTTGCGGCGGGCGCCGTGACAAACGGGTACCTGGAGTCGATGCTCGAGCGTGAGGCTTCTGTCTCCACCTATATGGGCAACTACCTGGCTATACCACATGGCACGAACGAGGGCAAAGACGCGATTCTCGCCTCGGCGCTCTCGTTCGTGCGGTACGCCAAACCGATCGACTGGAACGGCGAAGAGGTGCGGTTCGTCGTCGGCATCGCCGGAAAAGACGGCGGTCATCTCGACATCCTGTCGAAGATCGCCATCATCTTCAGTGATGAAGACGAAGTCGAGAAGCTGTTGAAAGCACCCAGCGACGAAGCAGTCTTCGCGCTGCTCGCCGATGTGAACGACGACTAGAAAAGGAAGACTTCGTGAAAGCCGTACATTTCGGGGCAGGCAACATCGGCCGGGGATTCGTCGGGCTGATCCTGCACAATGCCGGCTACGAGGTGGTGTTCGCCGATGTCAACGCCGAACTCATCGACACTCTGGCAGCATCGAGCAGCTACCGGGTCTTCGAGGTCGGCATGGCTCCCAAGACGTGGACGGTGGACAACTACCGCGCGCTGAACAGCGCGAGCAACACCGACGCCGTGGTTGCAGAGATAGCGACGGCCGATATCGTCACGACCGCGGTGGGGCCGAGCATCCTGCGCTTCATTGCGCCCCTCATCGCCCAGGCGCTCGTAGCCCGAGCCGCTTCGTTGCCGCCGCTTCAGGTCATGGCCTGTGAGAACGCCATCAACGCGACGGATGCCCTGCGGGAGCACGTCGTCTCCGAGCTCGGTGCCGAGGTTTTCGTCGGTGTCTCTGAGAGGGCTGTCTTCGCAAACACCGCCGTCGACCGCATCGTGCCGGCTCAGGTTCCCCACGCGGGCCTTGACGTCACCGTTGAAGACTTCTTCGAGTGGGCGATCGAGAGCGGGCCGTTCGGCGACAGCCTTCCCGAGATCGCCGAGGCGCACTTCGTACCCGATCTCGCCCCCTTCATCGAGCGCAAACTCTTCACCGTGAATACCGGTCATGCCGCGACGGCGTATCTCGGGTATCAAGCGGGATTGGCGACCATCGCTGAGGCGATCACTGTGCCCGAGATCTTCGCTGCGGTGAAAGCCGTGCTCGAGGAGACCAAGGTTCTCCTCGTTGCCAAGCACGAGTTCGACGAAGACGTGCAGGAGGCGTACCTCGAGAAGAATCTCGCCCGATTCGCGAACCCGTACCTGCCCGACACCGTCGAGAGGGTCGGCAGGGCGCCACTTCGCAAACTGAGTCTGAACGAGCGCTTCATCGGCCCGGCTGCGCAATTGGCCGAGCGCGGGATCGTTCCGTTTGCCCTGCTCGATGCCGTTCGGGCAGCGCTGAGGTTCGATTTCGCAGGCGACCCTGAAGCCGTTCGACTGCAGGGCATTCTCTCGGTCGCAACTGCCGAAGAGGCGACTGCAGAGATCACTGGGCTGGGGCCCGGGCATCCACTTTTCGCCAGTGTCGTGCAGGTCATCGAGTCGGTGCAATCGAACCGCTGAAGACCGGCAATATACACCGTTCTTTATGGTAGGCTCGATCTTTGGTGTCTCCGGCGTGTTCACACGCGCTTTGCCCCTCTCTCACAACCTTCGCGATCACGTGTGGGTTTCGAACGAAGCGGCGCGGCACCGACAAGAAGAACGCACGACCAGCAGTCACTATTTCAGTGAAACGCAATTTATAGCAGACAGTGAGTTATGGCCAAAAAAGACGGTGTCATCGAGATCGAGGGCGCAGTGGTCGAGGCTCTTCCCAACGCGATGTTTCGTGTTGAGTTGACCAACGGACACAGAGTTCTTGCCCACATTTCGGGCAAGATGCGACAGCACTACATCCGCATCCTCCCAGAGGACCGCGTGATTGTGGAGCTCAGCCCCTATGACCTCACCCGTGGTCGTATCGTTTACCGGTACAAATGAGCCGCCGCTACAAACAAGCCCACTGAATGGTCCCGCTTCACCCGAAGCGACAGCTGGAAAGTAACGGCCGGATCGAACTGAACCGGTACGAAGACAGCGAAAAAGGAAATCATGAAGGTCAACCCCAGCGTCAAGCCCATCTGCGAGCACTGCCGCGTCATCCGACGCAACGGCAACGTGATGGTCATCTGCAAGTCGAACCCGCGCCACAAACAGCGCCAGGGCTGAGTTTTTTCGCCCGCGTCCGCGCGGTCGAAAAAACCCAAGAGCCAATTGGTTTTGTGAGCGCACGCGCTCACAAAACGTATGAAGCTCGACTGAAGTCTTACAACTGAATATCGATTGATAGCACGGCCAGAACCGGATGCTCGGCAACGATCATCCGGGGACACCTGCGGTGGAGGCCGCAGCACAGACCGTGCACCACACCTCCACTCATCTACAGGAGCATGCCACCATGGCACGTATTGCAGGAGTAGACATTCCACGCGACAAGCGCGTGGAGGTCGCACTGACTTACATCTACGGCGTTGGCCGTACGAGGGCACTTCAGACCCTCGCCGATACCGAGATCTCGGGCGACATCCGCGTCAAAGACCTCACCGACGAGCAGCTGCTTGCACTTCGCGAGCACATCGAAGGCGCGTACAAGGTAGAGGGTGACCTCCGCCGCGAGGTCGCAGCCGACATCCGCCGCAAGGTCGAGATCGGCTCCTACCAGGGCATCCGTCACCGCCGCGGGCTTCCCGTGCACGGTCAGCGCACCAAGACCAACGCTCGTACCCGCAAGGGCCCGAAGCGCACCGTAGCCGGCAAGAAGAAGGCCCGATAGCCAACACTTCCGGGTTCGACCCTGAGGTACGGCATCGCCATAAACGTTTTAGGAGAACATCATGGCAGCACCAAAATCGGCCGCTCGTAAGCCGCGTCGTAAAGAGAAGAAGAACGTTCCCGTGGGCCAGGCCCACATCAAGTCGACGTTCAACAACACCATCGTGACCATCACCGACCCGTCAGGCGCTGTCCTGAGCTGGGCTTCGTCAGGAACTGTCGGCTTCAAGGGTTCGCGTAAGTCGACCCCGTTCGCCGCGCAGCTCTCTGCAGAGTCTGCTGCTCGCCAGGCGCAGGAGCAGGGCGTGAAGAAGGTCGACGTCTTCGTGAAGGGTCCCGGCTCCGGCCGCGAGACCGCGATCCGTTCACTCCAGGCTGCTGGCCTCGAGGTCGGCTCGATCAACGACGTCACCCCGCAGGCGCACAACGGTTGCCGCCCGCCCAAGCGTCGTCGCGTATAGCCTTTTCGGTCGCTGATTGAGTAGCGCGAAGTGCGTATCGAAATCCTGACCGGTTTCAATACGCGACTACGTCGCTACTCAACCAGCGGTTAACACAGCAATCTTCACAACTCAACATCTCGTTATCGCAAGTGTCATATAGCGGACACTTCGCCGAAAGGAATCAACAGTGCTCATTGCACAGCGTCCAACGCTCACCGAAGAAAACATCTCGGAGTTCCGTTCGCGGTTCGTCATCGAACCACTGGAACCCGGTTTCGGTTACACCCTCGGTAACTCCCTCCGTCGCACCCTGCTCTCGTCGATCCCGGGAGCTGCTGTCACGAGCATCCGCCTCGACGGCGTACTGCACGAGTTCAGCACGATTCCCGGTGTCAAAGAAGATGTCACCGAGATCATCCTGAACATCAAGGGGCTGGTCGTCTCGAGCGAGCACGATGAGCCGATCACCGCGTACCTGCGCAAGCATGCGTCTGGCCAGGTCACGGCCGCGGACATCTCCGCGCCTGCCGGTGTCGAGATCCACAACCCGGAACTCGTCATCGCGACCCTGAACGACAAGGCGAAGTTCGAGCTCGAGCTCATCATCGAGCGCGGTCGTGGCTACGTGTCGTCGACCCAGAACCGCAGCGAGTTCAGCGAAGCCGGCCAGATCCCGATCGACTCGATCTACTCGCCCGTTCTGAAGGTCACCTACCGCGTCGAGGCGACTCGTGCCGGTGAGCGTACCGACTTCGACCGCCTCGTGGTCGACGTCGAGACGAAGCCGGCCATCACCCCGCGCGACGCCATCGCTTCGGCCGGTCGCACGCTGACCGAGCTGTTCGGTCTCGCCCGCGAGCTGAACACCGCCGCTGAGGGCATCGAGATCGGCCCCGCGCCGGTCGACGCTGTGCTCTCGAGCGAACTCGCCGTACCGATCGAAGACCTCGATCTGTCGGTTCGTTCGTACAACTGCCTCAAGCGTGAGGGCATCAACACCGTCAGCGAGCTGGTAGCGCTGTCGGAGACGCAGCTCATGAACATTCGCAACTTCGGTCAGAAGTCGGTGGATGAGGTCAAAGACAAGCTCGTTGAGCTTGGTCTGTCGCTGAAGGACACGGTGCCCGGCTTCGACGGTGCACACTTCTACGGCGGTTACGACGACGAGAACATCTAACCCACTTTGTTGTTGCCCGGTCTGACGGCCGGGCTGACCGCACAGACACACTCACTGGAGAAATGAAATGCCAACCCCAACTAAAGGGCCTCGTCTCGGCGGTGGGCCGGCGCACGAGCGCCTCATGCTCGCCAACCTGGCTGCAGCCCTGTTCACCCACAAGAGCATCAAGACCACCGAGACCAAGGCCAAGCGCCTTCGCCCGGTAGCCGAGCGTCTCATCACGTTCGCCAAGAAGGGTGACCTTCACGCTCGTCGCCGCGTGCTTGCCACGATCGGTGACAAGTCCGTCGTGCACGAGCTCTTCACCGAGATCGCCCCGCTGGTCGCTGAGCGTGATGGCGGTTACACCCGCATCACGAAGCTCGGCTTCCGTAAGGGTGACAACGCGTCGATGGTGCAGATCGAGCTCGTTCTCGAGCCCGTCACCCCCAAGGTCCGCGCCAAGCGCACCGCGTCGGCATCGGCAACCGTCGAAGCACCCGAGGCTGAGGCACCCGAGGCTGAGGCTCCCGAAGCCGAGGCCTCCGACGTGCCGGTCGAAGAGACCGAGACCGTCGAAGCAAGCGAGCCCGTAGCCGAGGAGGCGCCTTCAGAGGCCGCCGCCGAGGTCGAGGCCGACGCTGCCGAGAAGGCTGACGACTCCTCCAAGTAGGTGTGACAGTTCGACAAGCCCCAGACGACTCCACCGAGTCGTCTGGGGCTTTCTTCACGAGGGGAAATGCATGACCACGGCCCGCACAATGATTCCCGCGCTCGACGACTCTGTTCGAGTGCACGGCCAGACGGTGCACATCCTCGATCGCCGTGTCTTCCCTGAAACCCTCAGCTGGGTCGTCTCCGAGTCGGCGGAAGACGTCGCGCGGGCGATTCGGGAGATGGTGACACAGAGTTCCGGCCCGCTCTTCGCCGCCTACGCCGGTATGGAGATCACCGCACTGCAGGTCGCCGGGCTCAAGCTGGCACAAGCGCAGACGCGCATGCAGCAGGCCGGTGCCGCACTGGCGTCGGCGAGGCCGACCAACAATCATCCGCGCGAGGCGGTGGACCATGTGCTCGGCGCCGTTCAGAGTGCGCGTTCGACGGGCGAGCTGGTCGACCGTGCCGTCGAGGCGGCACAGTCCGGCCCGGTGGCGTATCGAGCCCGGAGTTATGCCCTCGGGAGGGAGACTGCCGCGTTGCTCGCCGACGGCTCGCGAATCCTCACCCACTGCTGGATGGACAGCTACCTGATCGAACTCGTTCGCGCAGCGACAGACGCCGGCAAATCGTTCGAGTGGGTCGCCACCGAAACGCGCCCGTACCTCCAGGGAGCCAGGCTCACCGCTCACACCCTCGCGGAGCTCGGCCAGAGCGTCACCCTGATCACCGACGGAATGGGCGCTGCCGCCCTCTCGCCGGGGTCGTCGATCGGGCCCATCGACGCGCTCGTGACTGCCGCCGACCGGGTGAGCCTCGACGGCAGCGTCGTGAACAAGGTCGGTACGCTCGGTCTGGCAATTGCGGCGACCGCCTTCGACGTGCCGTTCTACGCGCTCGTACAGGCTCCTGACGAGAACGCTCCGACCGCGGACGACATTGTCATCGAACAGCGTGACCCCGCCGAAGTGCTCCACACGCTGGGGCGCCGTACAGCATCCGGTCTCGTCACCGAGGCGTGGTACCCCGCCTTCGATGTGACGCCCGGCCGGTTCGTATCGAAGATCATCACCGACAGGGGTGCCTTCGCGCCCTCTGACGTGCACCGCTACTGGTCGGATGCCCGGGGCCGGGCCCGCCCGAACAGCGCAGTATGACCGCAAACACGCCTGCAGGATACGAGCTGCTCGAAACGGGCCGTGATGTCACCTCCTACCTGAGGGATTCGGGGCTCCTCCCGCTCGTTGCGGGCGAGGAATCGCTCGTGACCGTCGTCGAGGTGACCGCGGGCAACATGAACCGGGTGTTCATCGCGCGTGGGCCGGCGGGGAGCGTAGCCATCAAACAAGCGCCGCCGTGGGTGCAGGTCGCAGGGCCGGGATGGCCCATCGACCCGGGCCGCATCGCCTCGGAGGCCCGCACCTACGAGCGTCTGGCCGCTCGGGTGCCCGAGTCCATCCCGACCATCGTGCACTTCGACGAGCTGCGGCACATTCTCGTGATGGAAGACCTTTCAGACCTCGCGGTGGTGCGCGATGAGCTCGTGCGAGAACTGCAGCACGTGCCTCTGGGTAAATCTGTCGGCGAGGCGACTGCTGACGCCGGTGCCCCGTCGTCAGCGCGGCCTGTTCCGGCATATGACTGGGCCGACGTCGGCGACGTCGTGGGCCGTTTCATCGGTGAACTCTCGATGTCGACAAGTCGCGGGGTGCTTGGGGACGTGGCTTTCGAACTCCTGGTCGAGTCTGCCGCAAACCCTGAACTATGCGGGCTGACTGTCGACGTCGTGCTCGACGAGCCCTACCGTGCCCACGAGCACAACCACTGGCATCCTGCGCTGGATTCACGCGTTCGCGACCTCTATGCCGACGTCGAAGCCCGTCGCGCGGTCGCTCTCGTGCGTTCGAGGTTCAAGATGGCGAAGCAGGGGCTCGTCCACGGAGACCTGCACACCGGGTCGGTGATGGTCGGTTATCGGGGCGGCTCGCAGGTGACGAAGATCTTCGACCCTGAATTCAGCTTTGTCGGGCCGATCGGGCTCGACCTCGGTCTCTTCTGGGCGAACATGGAGATTGCAGCAATCGCCGCAGGCGCCGTCGGAGATCACGCTGCCGCAGCGGCCCGCCTCGAAGCCGTCACTCGAAGTCGCGCTGCGTTCGCAGCCGTGTGGCGTGGCGACTCTCTCCTGCCCGTGATTGAACGAGAAGCCCGCGGCTTCGCCGGCGTCGAGATGATGCGCAGGGCCGTCGGGTACTCGCATGCCGCCGACATCGAGAGCCTGTCGCCTGCACAGGCCGACGCTGCCTCGGTCGAGCTCTTCGACACCGCACTGGAGCACCTGCGTTCCGTGCTGAGCCCGTCACACCCGCCTGCTTCGACTACAGCACCTCACTCCCCGTTCACCGAGCACGAAGGACCTTCCCGCGTGACAGACACAATCCCGACCTCGACCCCACTTTCTGTGCGAGCCAGAGTGCTCGTGCTCGATCTCGAAGGCACCACGAGCGCAGCCGGCTTCATTCTCGGAGACCTCTACGACTACGCCCGTCCGCGTCTGGCGGCCTGGCTCGACGATCACGCCTCCGACCCCGCGATCGCTGCGGCTCGCGCGCAGGTGATCCAGGATGCCCGGCTTCCCGCTGACGCTACAACCTGTGAGGTCGTGGCGGTACTTCACCAATGGATGGCAGACGACGTTAAAGCGACCCCGCTGAAAACGATCCAGGGCCAGATCTGGGCTGAAGGTTTTGCCCGCGACGAGATCAGTTCGCACTTCTTCGGCGATGTCATCCCCAAGTTGCGCAGCTGGCACGATGAGGGCGTCAGGCTCGCGGTCTTCTCCTCTGGCTCCGTTGCGTCGCAGGTGCCGTGGTTTCGTCACTCACCTGATGGTGACTTGACCGGGCTCATCACCGACTACTTCGACACGGTCAACGCCGGGCCGAAGAAGGTCGCCTCGTCGTACGACACCATCGCCAACGCGCTCGGCGCAGCTGGTCCAGAGCTGCTGTTCTTCACCGACAACCCGGGCGAGGTGGCCGCGGCAGCCGAGGCCGGTTGGCAGGTCGTCGCATTCGCCAGGGAAGGCGAACCATTCTTCGAGTCCGACTTCGGTGGTGCATCCGTCGTCGCGTCGTTCGACGACGTCGAGGTGAGCGCACTGTGAGCGACACCGCGAATGTCTTCTCCGACGCAATCGTCGACCACGCGGTGATCCGGGAGGCCGGTGTGGCCCTGGCGGCCGAGTCACGGCGATTCGCCGACCGCGGCTGGATGCCCGGAACCGCCGGCAATCTCTCAGTGACCCTGGCACGCGACCCGCTGTGGCTCGCCGTGACCGCTTCGGGGCTCGACAAGGGCGAACTAAAGCCCACCGACGTCGTCATCGTCGACGAACAGGGGGAGTGGACTCCTGACGCGGGCCTGCCGTTCGCGCAGCCGTCGGCCGAAGCCGGGCTGCACGCGCGCATCGCGGCAGTGACCGGGGCGGGGGCTGTTATCCACGTGCATGCGCTCGCTGCTGTTCGGTCGGGTCACCACTGGCCGAACGGGGTGGTGTTACACGACCTCGAAATGCTGAAGGGAATCGGTCACAGCGCCCACGACGAGAGAGTCGTCATTCCTGTGGTGAAGAATCACCAGGACATGGTCATTCTGGGCGATGCCTTCGAGCGGGCGTATCGGCCGGCGACGGAGGCCATCGCCGAGGTTCCTGCGCTCATCGTGGCGGACCACGGCATCTATGCCTGGGGCAGGGACCTCCGGCAGGCCCGGTGGCACCTCGAGCTCACCGAGGCGCTGCTGCAGATCGTGCTCGCGACGAAGGTCTAGCTTCGAGCCAACGGTCGGGCTCATTCAGCCGGCGTCGCTGCGCCCTTCAGGATCAGTGCGGTCTCGGTCGAGAGGGCGTCGACGGGTCTGCGGGAGGCGTGCGCGAGCGCGAGGGCGCGCCCGGCTCGCAGAACACCGCGTGCCGCGCCTTCCCTCAGGCGCGGCTCGAGTGTCTCGATGTCGCTCGCTTTGGCGAACCCGATGATGCGGCGAATGCACTTTGCGCCAGCGAAGACGACGGCGTCGTCGAGGATGCCCGCCAGCAGTTCATCGAGAACGTCGTCGCCCCACACGCGTGGGTCGACCCGACTTGGCCAGAGAGCCCGGTACTCGAATTCGAAGCTCGCCCAGAGGCGCGCGGGCAGGGTCAGGATCACGGCTGCGCGGTCACTGTCACCCAGCGCTTCCGCGCGGGCGGCGGCGATCACGAAGTTGGCCCAGAGCGCCCCGAGGTCGAATCCGGTCGGGCCGACGAAGCCGAACTCGCTGTCGAAGGCTCGCACCGATGCGGGAGCGGTTGCTGTCGCTGCACGAACGAAGACCGATCCGGTGTGCAGATCACCGTGGATGAGCGACTGCGCCACTGTCATGAACCGGAGTTTGGCCAGGCCGATCTCGCGGACGAGGGCTGTGTCACCCTGGATCTCGCGAATGTCGGGTTCGTTCGCCGGCAGCACGGCATTGTGCTCGTGTTCGATGTATGGCTCGGTGAAGACCAGGTCCTCGGTGATCTCGCAGAGCTCGGGGTTGATCGCGCGTGCCACGAGGAGCTTGTGCTCGAGAGGAGACAGGCCAACCGGTGAGGTCGAGAAAGCAGCGCGGGCCGCATACTGCCCCAGATCATCTGCTGCATAGGCGTGCACTCGACCGGAGTTGAGCTCGTTTCGCCACACCGCGTGGTCGGACAGGTCTTCGATGGCGAGGATGTAGTTGACGTCGTCGAAGTCGTACAGGGCCGGAACGTGGGGTGCGTCCGCCGCGACGTGATGTGCGAGCACGGTCGCCTCTCGGGTGGACCGTTCCCTCGTCATCGGCCACGAGGGGTCAGTGCGCACATGCGGCAACGACTGCTTGAGAACGAGGGATGCGCCGCTGGCATCTTCGACGATGAAGACGAGGTTGAGGTTGCCATCGCCCACCTCGCGCACCGATGTCACGCTCGACGCATCGATGTGCCCTTCGAGCGCGGTTCTGCTGGACAGGTACAAGACCACCGTGTCGGCGGTGAGCTGGGTGAAGTCGGTCATCTGCGCTGGTTTTCAGTTCGAGGTGGTGGAGCCTGCCGTGACGACTGTACGCCGCCTCGAGAAGGTGAAACTGAACAGCAGGGCGATAAGCAGCACCACGCCCTTGCCGAAGTCCTGGAAATAGTACGGCAGGCCCAGCATCGTGAAACCCGTGACCATGACCGCGATGAGAACGGCGCCGAGGGCCGTGCCCCAGGCGTTCGGTCGGCCGATTCCGAGAACCGAGACGCCGACGAGTGCGACGGCCACGGCGTCGAGCAGTAGGGAGTTGCCCGCTGTGACATCGCCCTGGCCGATGCGGGCGGCGAGCAGGAGCCCGGCCACCGAAGCGAGCAGCCCACACCCCATGTACGCGAAGGTGCGGTACCACTGCACCCGGATGCCCGCCAGACGTGCGGCTTCGGAGTTCGTTCCCACGGCGAAGAGGGCGCGCCCCCAGCGCGTTCGTTCGAGCAGGAACCACAACAGCACGGTGATGACGAAGAACAGGATGACGGGAACGGGAACGGGCCCGATACTGCCGCGATCGAGCCAGAGAAAGTCGGCCGTGAACTTACCCTGGGCCGTCTGGCCGTTGGCGAGTGTCATCTGTGAGGAGATCGACTTGCCATCGACGATGATCAATTTGAGACCGACGATGACGAACATCGTGGTGAGGGTGGCAAGAAGGTCGGGAATGCGCGCCACGACGATCAAGAAGGCGTTGAGGGCGCCGATCAGCAGGCCGCAGACCAGCACAACCGTCACAGCGACTCCGCCGACCTGGTTCGCGACCACCATCGTCCAGGCGGCGATCGACACGGCGAAACCGGCCGATGCACCGACCGAGAGGTCGATGCCGCCGACGGTCATGGCCAGCATCACACCGAGGCCGGCGATCGCGGTGGGGGCGATGAACTTGAGCATGCCGAAGAGGTTGTCCACGGTGCGAAAACTCGGTTCGCTGATCGCGAAGAACGCAACGAGACCGATCGTCACGCCCACAAACCCCCACTTGACCACGAAGGCGGCGAACTGCTCCCCGGCGCTGCTCTTTCGCACTCTGGTCGGGGTCGCGCTGGTCATTCGGGGTCCTTTCGGGAGGTACTGGACTGGTGCGAACCGAGAAACGCCTCGATCACCGTCGCGCGATCGAGCTCGTCGGCGTAGGCATCGAGTTCGATGCTCCCCGAGACGAGCACCACGATCCGGTCGGCGACTTCGAAGATCTCGTCGACGTCGCTCGACAGCACCATGGCAGCGGCACCTTCCGCAGCGATGGAGGCCAGGCGCGATCCGATTTCCCGGCGCGCAGCGATGTCGACCCCGCGGAAGGGTTCGTCGAGAATCGCGAGCCGCGGTTTCGCCGACAGCCATCGCCCCACGACAGTCTTCTGCTGGTTGCCGCCAGACAAGTCGTCGATCAGCGCGCCCGGCCCACTCGCCACGATGCCGAGCGTGTTGATGACGACGTCGGCACGCGATGCCTCGAAGCGCTTGCGGATGATCCCGGCAACACTCGACTCTGCCAGGAACGGCACGGTGATGTTGCGAAGCACAGACCAGCCGGGGAGAATGCCCTGCCGCTGCCTGTCTTCCGGCACCAGCACCACGCCGGCTGCGATCGCATCGCCGGGTCGCCGGGGGGAATAGGAAGCATCACCCAGAGACAGCGTGCCGGCGAGGGGTGAGTTGAGCCCTCCGAACAATTCCGCTATCTCGCTCTTGCCTGCACCGATCAGCCCGAGCACCCCGAGTACTTCGCCTGACCTGATTTCGAGGTCGATGGGTGCTGAGCCGCTGAACAGGGTCACCTCGGAGAGGGTGGCCACAGCATCCGTGCCCCGGTGCGTGATGCCGCGGTCGTGTTCGAGGTCGGCGGATCTCCCGAGCATGTCGTGCAGAATGCCGCTCCAGCCGAACGGGCGTTCTGTGGTGCTCTGCACGGTGCCGTCACGCAGCACGACGACGCGGTCGGCCAGTGCCTCGATCTCACCGAATCGGTGTGAGACGTAGATGATCGAGAGACCGGATGCCCGGAGTGACCTCAGCACCCCGAACAGCCTCTCGGCCTCAGCGGCGGTCAGGGCAGAGGTCGGTTCGTCGAGAATGAGCAGTCGCGGGGTGCCGCGCAGGGCCCGCGCCAGCACGAGGAGCTGCGCGTCGGAGATCGGAAGGCGAGCGGCATCCTGGTTCAGCACACGATCGGGCCACTCGAGGCCGAGGGTAGCCAGCGCAGAGCGTGCATCGGCAAGCTGGCGCCGGTGGTTGCGCAGAATGTGTTTCGAACCCTGCGCCAGGTCGTCGAGGGTGAGGTTCTCGGCGACGCTGAGGCCGGGCACGATCCCGTCGGCGACCTTCTGGTGCACAGCCGAGATGCCGAGCGCCTTCGCTTGCACGGGCGTGGCCAAATGAACGGATTCGCCTGCGACCCGGACGCTGCCGCTGTACCGTGAGTTCGCGCCAGAGAGCGCCTTGATCAGGGTCGACTTGCCTGCGCCGTTCGCGCCGAGGAGGGCCGTGATCTCGCCCGGCCGGAATTCGAGGGAGATGTCGGAGAGCACCAGGTTCGAACCGTATGAGACGGAGACGCCGACGAGGGACACGACAGGATCATCGTGTCCCTCGTTCGGGTTCAGTGGGGCAGAGGTCATCCGGAGACCGCGGGGAGCCAATCTGCCACGACGGTGGTGTCGAGCTTGAGCTTCGGTTCGGCGACACGGAGCTGGGTCACGTTGGTGACCGCATTGTCTGCCAGGAACTGCTGCGTGATGGTCACGGCAGGAAATTGCTCGCTGGTGTCCTTCAGCTGGCCTGCCAGCGACAGGGCGAGGGTGCGGATGACGCCGGCACCGACTGCGGCCGGGTCGGTCGCAGAGGTTGCGACCCAGGGGCTGCCGTCGGCGGTGATGACCTGGATGTCGGCGTTCGAGATGTCGATTCCGTAGACCTTCACCTTCGACTGCAGGTTGTTCTGGATCACGGCCTGGACCGTACCCTTGGTGATCTCATCGTACGGGGCGAAGATCGCCTGCACGTCGGGGTTCTGCTTCAGAGCAGCGTCGACTAGGGGGATGTTGTCGGTCGCCGTCGACTCGGTGACCTTGCCAGTCGAGAAGACGACGTCGAGCTTGTGGGCGGCGACGACCTGGTCCCACACCTTCGCGCGGGCATCCAGGGGCGCGAAACCGGTCGCTGAGACATAGCCGACCTTCGCGCCGTCTCCGACGTCTTTCACGAGCTGGTCGAGAACGCCCTGGGCCATTGAGGCGTCGGACTGGCTGGTGGTGATGACGCCGGTCGCGTCGGTGAGGGCGAGGTCGTAGGTGACCACGGGGATCTTGGCGGCGACGGCCTCGGTGATCAGCGGCTGGAGGGTATCCGTCTGCCCGTGGTCGACGATGATGGCAGCGGGCTTCGAGGCGATGGCCTGCTCGAGGTCGCTGGCCTGCTTCGCGTTGTCGTTGCGGGCATCCGTCACCGTGAGCTCGATGTTGGCGGCCTTGGCCTGCGCAGTCGCTCCGGCACCCCAGGCTTCGAAGAAGTCGCCAGCGCCACTCTGGCGGACGAGGGCGACTTTCACCGGGGCGCCGTTGAACGGGCTGGGCAGGGGAGCCGAAGCGGTGGCGGCGGGAGTGGATGCACCCGCGGCAGTGCTGGAGCTTGTTCCCGACTGCGAGCAGGCGGTCAGGGCGAGCAGGGTCGCTGCGGCAACGACCAGGATCGGGGCTCGACGGGAAATGGCCATGAAGGCTCTCCTTGAAAGGTGTGGGGGAGGGGATTGTAGGACGGGACCTGAGGTGAGTCAGGTCGAACGCACGTGGGCTCCCTGGTGAAGGATGCCGACGGCTGCTGTGTTCTCCACCATTCAAGGGCGTGATCGGTCCCTTCTACCAATTGTGTTTCGCAGTATTACTTTCACGAACAATTCGAGTTGGCTGGCTGGAGGAGGCGTTTACGATTGGAACATGACGCTGCTGACCGTGTGGAGCACCACCGACCCTTCGACCCCTGAAATCCAGACCCGCGACGCTGAAACGATCCGAGGGATCCTCGCGGGCGTCGGTGCTCGGTTCAGCCGATGGGAGCTGAAGGAGCTGTCGGAGAACCCGACCCAGGACGAGGTGCTCGCCGCCTATGCCGACGAGATCGCTGCGGTCAACGCCGCACAGGGCTACAGCCTGGTCGACGTCGTGTCGATCGTGCCGGAGGATTCAGACGCCTACCGCCAGGCATCCGAGACGGCACGACAGAAATTCCTGAGCGAGCACCGCCATGATGACGACGAAGACCGGTTCTTCGCGCGCGGCAGTGGGGTCTTCTATCTGAACGTCGACGGCAAGGTGCACGCTGTGTTCTGTGAAGAGGGCGACCTGCTCTCGGTTCCAGCCAATACGACACACTGGTTCGACATGGGCACGACCCCGAGTTACGTCTCGGTGCGCTTCTTCCACGACGACGATGGCTGGGTCGGCAACTTCACCGGCAGCGACGTCGCCACGCACTTCGCCACCTACGACGAGCTGGCCCAGGTCTCGGCCTGACTCAGCTGTAGCCGCTCGGCGTCGGGAAGGTTCCGACGAGACCGTGGTCACCGACCTCCTGCGCCTTGTAGGCGACGGGGTCGTGCAGGGTGATTGTGCGGGCGTTTCGCCAGAACCTGTCGAAGGCGTAACTCGAGCTCGTCGCGCGGGCCCCCGTCAGTTCGAAGATGCGCGACGACACGGTCAATGCGACGTCGGTGGAGAAGACCTTGGCGGCAGCGATCTCTACTGCGGCTTCACCTCGCTGGGCGTCGGTCAGCTGCCAGCCGCGCTCGGCCGCCAGGGCGAAGGCCTCCGTTGCGCGCCAGGTCAGGGCATCCGCTGCCCGTGTCTGTGCCTGCAGCACACCGGACAGCGCACGGATGTGAGGGTCGTCTGTAGCACGGTCGACGCCGCTGGTCGACCAGGGCCTGGCCTTGGAGGTGACGTAGTCGGATGCTGCGGCCAACGCGCCCTCGGCCAGCCCGACGTGTACGTGGTCGAGGGCGAGCTGGAACAGCAGGATCGACAGTGAGGCGTACGGACGGTAGCGGGGGCCCTCCTGGCCGCCGAAGCCGAGGACATGCGCTGTTGGCACGAAGGCATTGGTGAACGAGACCGAGCCGGAGGCCGAGAGCCGTTGCCCGATGCTGTCCCAGTCGTCGTGGTGGGTGACTTCCGGTTGGGTCGCGTCGATCACGATCGACAGTTTCTCCCCGGTGTCGACTCGAGTGCCGCTGGCGGTGATGCGGTCGGACACCTGTGCGCCTGTTGCAAAGAACTTGCGCCCGGACACAGTGAACCCCCCTGCGACCGGGGTGAGGGCCAGGTTCGCGTCGCGGGGATTGCCGGCGCCCCCCCAGAACCAGTGGTTGTTTGCGAGACCGCGTTGCAGACCTTCGACGGCGTCGGAGTCTTCATTGAGAGCGAGCCGCCACGAGTTGACGAAGTGATAGACGAACACGTGGCCGAGACCGGTATCGGCCCTGATGATCGGGCGGAGGGCGTGGAACACGGAATTCCAGTCCAGACCGCCACCCCCGAGCCGCGTGGGCACCAGGGCAGGAAGCAGGCCGGTTTCGCGTAGTGCGGCAACCTCGCCGAACGGCGCAGTGCCCTCGCCGTCCCGCTCCGCAGCGACGAGTGCGAACTGTTCGGCCAGGCGAACACCGGCTTCCTTGGCCTCTGTCGCGGTGGTGATGACCGGCAGGGGAGTGGTGGAAGAGCGGGGAGCGTGAGGGGGCAGTGGCAGGGGCACGATGATCTGTCTCCAGCGTGGGGTGTGGTTTGTCGTGCGGCGGTCGTTGGACCACCATCTCTACTGACCACTATGCCCGGTCTGGACGTCTCTGTGCTTCGGTGCTTGTGTCAGTGAGCGCGGACTTCGGTGAGCGGGCCTGCAGGGTCGGTGTCGAACCACGCCCTGGTGGGAATCGGGCCATTGAGTTTTCAGACGCTAAGCGAGATATACTCAGCTATAGTCATCGCAGGGGGTCACGTGAGGAAATGCAACGATGTTGCCCAGAAAAGCAAAACGCAGTCCGTTCTCGTCGTACGTCGGGGCTCGCTTCGAACAGCCCGAAGTCGAACTCGATGACAAGGATCTCTCCCTCCTGAGAGAGCTCGCCAAGGATTCACGGCAGTCGCAGCGCGCGCTGAGCCGTTCGGTCGGCATGTCGCCTCCAGCGGTCGCCGAACGGCTCGCGCGCTTTGAGCGCACCGGAATCGTCAGGCAGTATTCCGTCTCGATCGACTGGAACAAGCTGGGGCTGGGAGTCGTGGCGCTGGTCAACGTGACGCTCAAGCCCGGTTGTGATCGCCAGGAGGTCTTCGACGCGCTCGCGGGCATGGTCGAACTCGAACAGCTCACCATCGTCACCGGCAGGTATGACCTGGCGGCACGTTTTCGAATCAGCGACCAGGCACACCTGCGTGAACTGATTCTCGACAGGGTACCGACGCTGCCGGGAATCCTGAGAACAGAGACGCTGCTCGGTCTTGGTACTCTCGACACCGAAGACTTTGCGTCGCGAATGTTCGACGCGTTCCCGGGCGACGAGTGCGTCGAGCGGGCCGTCTGAGTTGTACGGGCTAGGTTGTACGGGCTGAGTTGTACGGGCTGAATTGTCCGGATTGAATCGCACGGGCTGAACAGTACGGGTTGAACAGTACGGGTCGGAGCACACAGATCGGGAGGTGTAGGCAGTGGTCGTTCGAGTTCGCCTCGATCTCGCCTACGACGGCACCGATTTTGCAGGCTGGGCACGCCAGCCCGGGCTCCGAACGATCCAGGGCGAAGTCGAGAAGGCGCTCGCCGGCCTCTACTCGAAACTGGGCCCCATCTCCTCTCTTGTCGTTGCGGGCCGTACGGACGCGGGCGTACACGCTCGCGGCCAGGTGGCCCACCTCGATCTCAGTGACGAGCAGGCTTCGAAGATCGAGGTGAGCCGTATTGCACTCAGCGTGAACGGAATGCTGAGTACGATGCCCAGCACGCTCCCCAGCAGCACGCCGGGGGGCAACCAGGACATCGTGGTTCGGCGAACCACGGTCTCCGACGAGGGGTTCGATGCGCGGTTCTCGGCGCTCTGGCGCCGGTACGAGTACCGCATCGCCGACACTCTTCCCGCGCGCAGCCCTCTCACTCGAAGAACGACAGCGTGGACGACCAAGCCGCTCGACGTCGACCGCATGAATGATGCTGCGACCCAGATGCTGGGGTTGCATGACTGGGCGGCGTTCTGCCGCCCGCGGCCGTTCGCCACGACCATCCGTACCCTCCAGGAGTTCATGTGGGTTCGAACAGGCGATGACACCGTCGTCGCCTCGCTGGAGGCCGACGCGTTCTGCCACAGCATGGTGAGGGCCCTGGTGGGCGCGACAGTCGCTGTCGGGGAGGGGCGACTGAGCGTCGACGATGTGGTGCGACTGCGCGAGGCGCTCGAGCGCACCAGTGCCTTCAAGGTGATGCCTGCGCGCGGGCTCACGCTCACAGAGGTCGGCTACCCCGATGCGGCGGGCCTCGCCGTTCGTGCCAGTGAAACACGCGCACGGCGTACGCGCGAAGCCTTGATCGCTGAACGGGCCGCGCAGGCCGCGCAGGCCCAACGTGCCGCGCAGGGCGAGCGATCTCACCGTAACGACCTGGGCGAACTGGCCAAGCTACGGGAAATGGGCTAGGATCGACCCTTGGTGTGTGCAGCGTAATTGCGCCACCTGAAATTGAGCCCTCCACCGGCACGTTCCCCCGCTTCTTGCGGGGCAGAATCTGCCACGGAGCGGGATTTCACGAACACCTCATTTCAACCAGAAAGCACTATTACTGTGACGCGTACCTATTCCCCCAAAGTGAGCGAACTCGTTCGCAACTGGGTCATCATCGATGCAACCGACGTGGTGCTGGGCCGCCTGGCCAGCCACGCCGCCATCATTCTCCGTGGCAAGAACAAGCCCACGTTCAGCCCTCACCTCGACGGTGGCGACTTCGTCATCATCATCAACGCTGAGAAGGTCGCCCTCACCGGTTCGAAGGCCCTGCAGAAGAAGGCATACCGCCACTCCGGTTACCCGGGAGGCCTGTCGGCCGTCACGTACGCCGAGCTGCTCGAGAAGAACCCCACCCGCGCAGTCGAGAAGGCCATTCGTGGCATGCTGCCGAAGAACTCGATCGGCCGTTCGCAGCTGACCAAGCTCAAGGTCTACACGGGCAGCGAGCACCCGCACGCTGCGCAGCAGCCCGTTCCGTACACCTTCGGCCAGGTCGCGCAGTAGCGCGCCCGCCGATCACCTCCTCTCAGACATCTTTAGATTTAGACAAAGGAATTCGTAACCAAAGTGGCGAAGATCGCAGATCAGATTGACGTGGCTCCCGAGAGCTACTCGACCGAAACCCCCACCATCGAGACCCCCAAGGCGGCTCGCCCCGTGCTGAGCGTCGGCGGCGCAGCCGTCGGTCGTCGCAAGCAGGCCATCGCCCGCGTTCGCCTCACCCCGGGTGCAGGCACCATTGTTGTGAACGGCCGCGAGTTCGAGAACTTCTTCCCGAACAAGCTGCACCAGCAGTTGATCAACGACCCGTTCAAGCTCCTCGACCTGCTCGGCAGCTACGACGTGATCGCCAAGATCTCCGGCGGTGGCCCCTCCGGCCAGGCTGGTGCACTGCGGCTCGGCATCGCCCGTGCGCTCAACGAGATCGACGAAGAGAACAACCGTGCAACCTTGAAGAAGGCCGGCTTCCTGAGCCGCGACGCACGAGTGAAAGAGCGCAAGAAGGCCGGTCTCAAGAAGGCTCGTAAGGCTCCTCAGTTCTCGAAGCGCTAAGCGCTTCACGCCCCTAGACTCGGTCTGTGCTGGCGACGACTGTGTTGTCAGACGACTGTGGTGGTGAAACGACTGTGATGGTAGAAGTCAGTGGGTAGCCTTTTCGGCACCGACGGCGTACGTGGGCTCGCGAACAGAGACGTCACGGCAGACCTGGCACTTCGAGTGGCCCAGGCTGCTGCCGTGGTGCTCGGAGCCGAGGCTCGCGCGTCAGGGCGCAGGCCCGTCGCGGTTCTCGCACGCGATCCACGTACCTCGGGCGATTTCATCGCGGCCGCGGTTGCGGCGGGATTCGCCAGCTCTGGCGTCGATGTCTACGACGCCGGCGTGATTCCGACCCCGGCTGCGGCATACCTGGTCGCTGACTTCGGCGCGGATTTCGGCTGCATGATCTCGGCGTCGCACAATCCGGCTCCCGACAACGGCATCAAGTTCTTCGCTCGTAAGGGCAAGAAGCTCGACGACGAGATCGAAGAGCAGATCGAGGCCGCGCTCGCCGAACCCTTCCTCACACCGCTGGGTGCCGATGTCGGCCGGATCCGCCGCTTTGCCGACGCCGAAGATCGCTATGTCGTGCACCTCCTCTCGACGCTGCCGCACAGTCTCGAAGGGCTGCATGTCGTTCTCGACTGCGCACACGGTGCCGCGGCGGGAGTTTCTCCGCACGTGTTTGCCACGGCGGGAGCGACGGTCACCGTCATGGGCAACGACCCCACCGGCGACAACATCAATGACCAGGTGGGTTCCACCCACATGCAGGCGCTGATCGACACCGTGCGTGAGCTGGGTGCCGACGTGGGAATCGCCCACGATGGTGACGCAGACCGGTGCCTCGCTGTCGACAGCACGGGTGCGATTGTCGACGGCGACCAGATCATGGCCATCCTCGCCACCGCACTCGACGGGCGAGGAGCACTCAAAGACCGAACCCTCGTGGCGACGGTCATGAGCAATCTGGGGCTTCGGGTCGCAATGGCTGAACAGGGCATCCGGATGCTGGAGACCCGTGTCGGTGACAGATACGTTCTGGAAGCCATCAATGCCGAAGGCTACAATCTCGGCGGCGAACAGTCTGGCCACATCATCTTCGGCGACTACGCCACGACCGGAGACGGGATTCTGACCGGGCTGCAGCTCGTGAGCCAGATGGCGGCGACCGGTAAGTCTCTCGCCGAACTCGCCTCGATCATGAAGGTGTACCCGCAGACCCTCGTGAACGTCCGCGGTGTCGACAGGGAGGCCGTCGCATCGGATGAGATCATCGCCCAGGCCGTGCTCGAAGCAGGTCTCGAACTCGGCGACACCGGCCGCGTGCTTCTGCGGCCATCGGGTACGGAGCCACTCGTTCGCGTCATGGTCGAAGCCGCGGACCAGGCGACGGCCGACAGGGTCGCTGCGCGGCTGGCCGACCTGGTTCGCGAACGACTGGCGCTGACGCCCGCCACCTAGCGCTCGTTGGGTTCTCCGGAGAGTGCGGCGGAGTCATTCCCAACCGGTCCGGTCTTGCGGACCGCTGTCAGATCTTGCGCAGCAGCACACGGCTGACGTGGTGCGTGGCGTCTTTTCTCAGCACCAGTGTTGCGCGCGATCGTGTCGGCAGTACATTCTGCAGAAGGTTCGGCTGGTTGATCGACTCCCAGATGGAGTTCGCCGTCTGCCGTGCCTCCTCGTCAGAGAGACTCGCGTAGCGGTGGAAGTAGGAACTCGGGCTCGCGAAGGCACCGTTCTTGAGTTTCAGGAAGCGCTCCTCGTACCAGCGCGCGATGTCTGCCGTTCGGGCATCGACGTAGATCGTGAAGTCGAACAGGTCACTGACGGCGAGTCGGTTGCCCGGTGTCGGCGGTTGCAACACGTTCAGACCCTCGACGATGAGGATGTCGGGCTGGTGCACGACAATCTGGGCGTCGGGCACGATGTCGTAGCTCAGGTGCGAGTAGAACGGCGCGCGCACTTCGCTTGCTCCGCTCTTGATGGCGGTGACGAAACGCAGCAGCGCCTTCCTGTCGTAACTCTCGGGGAAGCCCTTGCGATCCATGAGACCCAGTCGTTGGAGTTCCCGGTTGGGCAGCAGGAAGCCGTCGGTGGTGACGAGTTCCACTCGGGGCGTGTCGTCCCACCGTGCCAGAAGTTCGCGAAGCAGGCGCGCGATCGTGGACTTGCCGACGGCGACCGAACCCGCAATGCCGATGACGAACGGAGTACTCCTTGCCTTTTCTCCGAGAAAATCACTCGTCGACCGATGCAGGTTCTTGTACCCGGCGGCGTACAGGTTCAGCAGCCGGCTGAGCGGCAGGTAGACCTCAGCGACCTCGGTCATGTCGAGCGGCTCGCCGAGACCCCGGAGTTGCACGATTTCGGTTTCGAGCAATGGATGCGGCGTGGCCGGCGCCAGCGCGGCCCACTCAGCTCGGTCAATCTCGACAAAAGGGGTGGTCTGGCCCGCTGCTGAATTGAGTGCGGGATTCGACGTGGGATCGGCCATAGACCTCCATTGTGCCTCAACACAGGTACCCACCTGTAAAATCGAATCCATGTGTGGAATCGTGGGCTATGTCGGTCGACCCCAAAGCCTGGAGGTTCTCCTCGGCGGCCTTCGGCGTCTGGAATATCGGGGCTATGACTCCGCCGGTGTGGCGATCATCACCGATGACGGTGACCTGGTCACGCGAAAGCGTGCGGGCAAGCTCGCGGTGCTGGTCGACGATCTTGCGGCCAACCCGCTGCAGAACGGTTCGACGGGCATCGGGCACACCCGCTGGGCGACGCACGGCGGCCCCACCGACGTGAATGCGCACCCGCACCTCAGCCAGGACGGCACTCTCGCGCTCATCCACAACGGCATCATCGAGAACTTCGCAGGCCTCAAGGCGGAGTTGCTTGCTGAAGGATTCACCTTCGACAGCGAGACCGACACCGAGGTCGCAGCCAAGCTCCTCGGGCGTGAATACGACAAGGGTGACGGCCTCGCTGCGGCCCTGGGGCGTGTCGTGGTGCGACTCGAGGGAGCTTTCACGCTTCTGGCACTCCACAAAGGTGAGCCCGGCGTCGTCGTCGGTGCCCGCCGCAACTCACCGCTCGTGATCGGGCTGGGCGAGGGCGAGAACTTCCTCGGCTCTGATGTCGCGGCCTTCGTCGAACACACTCAGCGAGCCGTTGCCATCGGCCAGGACCAGATCGTCACCATCACTCCCGACTCGGTCGTGGTCACCGATTTCTTCGGCACCGAGGTGCCGGTCTCGGAGTTCCAGGTCTCGTGGGACGCGTCGGCCGCCGAGAAGGGCGGTTGGTCGAGCTTCATGGCGAAGGAGATCAGTGAACAACCCGAGGCGGTCCTGAAGACCCTGCTGGGTCGGGTCGAAAACAAGAAAGTCGTGCTCCCCGACCTCGGCGTGCTGGCCGAACACCTCGAAGCCATCGACAGAATCGTCATCATCGCCTGCGGCACGGCCAGTTATGCCGGGATGCTCGGTAAGTACGCACTCGAGAAGTGGGCGCGCATTCCGGTCGAAGTGCAGCTCTCGCACGAGTTCCGCTACGAAGACCCGGTATTGACGCCGAACACCCTTGTCATCTCGATCAGCCAGTCCGGCGAGACCATGGACACCCTGATGGCCGTGAAGTATGCCATCGAAGCGGGCGCACGGACGCTCTCGATCTGCAACACGCAGGGTGCAACAATCGCCCGGGAGTCCGACGCGGTCATCTACACGCACGCCGGCCCTGAGGTCGCCGTCGCATCGACGAAGGCATTTGTCGCCCAGATCGCCGCCCTGTATCTCTTCGGGCTTCACCTCGCCAGTGTTCGGGATACCCTTCCAGCGGCCGAGATTGCGGCCGCGCTCGACGAGCTCCAGGCCATTCCGGCGAAGCTCGAGAAGGTACTCCTCACGGCACCACGCATCAGGGAGCTCGCCGGGTGGATGTCGGACACGCGCGCCGTTCTCTTCCTCGGCAGGCATGTCGGCTACCCGGTGGCGCTCGAGGGTGCCCTCAAGCTCAAGGAACTCGCGTACATCCACGCTGAAGGGTTCGCGGCAGGCGAATTGAAGCACGGCCCGATCGCCCTCATCGAACCGGGGCAACCGGTCTTTGTGGTCGTGCCGAGCCCCAGGGACCCGAATTCTCTTCACGCCAAAGTCGTGTCGAACATCCAGGAGATCCGGGCGCGAGGTGCCCGGATCCTTGCCGTCGCAGAGCAGGGTGACGCCGCCGTGTTGCCGTTCGCCGACGAGGTGATTCCCATTCCTCTTGCCGGTGCGTTGTTCGAGCCGCTGCTCGCCGTGGTTCCACTGCAGATCTTCGCTATGGAGCTCGCCACGGCAAAGGGGCTCGATGTCGACCAGCCGCGTAACCTGGCCAAGTCCGTCACGGTCGAATGAGTGGCCCTCAGCGAATGATGGGCCCGGTCGGATGATTGTGGGCGTAGGCGTGGATATCGTCGACGTGCCTCGGTTTCGTCGGTCGCTCGAACGAACGCCTGCGCTCGTGGAGCGGTTGTTCGCTCCCAGCGAACGCGGATTGACGGTGCGCTCCCTGGCGGCCCGTTTTGCTGCCAAGGAAGCGCTCGTGAAGGCAGTTGGTGGCCCCACAGGTTTTCGCTGGCACGACATCGAAATCGTGACGGACGAACACGGTCGACCCTCGTTCTCGCTCGCGGGCACCTCGGCCGCACGCGTCATTTCAGACGGTGTCGCGGCTCTTCACCTGTCTCTCAGCCACGATGGCGATTCGGCCTGCGCATTTGTCGTCGCCGAGGGCCCGGAGAGAACCCCGTGACCACCGACCCCGTGACGAACACCGCGGTGACGAAGAGCACAGTGACGAACAGCGCAGTGGCGAAGACCCCGCTCCGGCTGGCAACCATCGACCTCACGGCGATCTCCCACAATGTTCGAACGGTGGCCCGACTCATGGGTGACTCCGAGGTCATGGCCGTCGTCAAAGCCAATGGCTACGGTCACGGCGCAGTCGAAGTCGCCCGCGCTGCACTCGAGGGTGGTGCCACCTGGCTGGGCGTCGCCGACGTCGACGAAGCGCTCGAGCTCCGCGCGTCCGGAATCACCGCGCCCATTCTCGCGTGGCTGCATGCGACCGAACCTGATTTCACCGAAGCTGTTCGCCAGTCGATCGACCTGGGCATCAGTTCGAGCACACAGCTCGACGCGGTTGCCCGCGCCGCTGGGGGCCTCCGGATGCCCGGCGGAACATCGACGGAACGGGGAGGTGAAGCACTGGCCCCGGCGCCGGCCAGAGTACATCTCAAGATCGATACCGGCCTGGGGCGCAACGGCGCCGAATCGTCGCAGTGGGCTGGGCTCTTCGAACGAGCGGCTGAACTCCAGTCAGAGGGCCTGCTGACCGTGGTCGGCATGTTCAGTCACCTGTCGAATGCGAATGACGAGGAAGACCTGGCACAGCTGGCGATGCTCGAGAGTGCCGTCGAGCAGGCTCGGGGTTCGGGACTGGCTCCCACGATCATCCATCTCGCGTCGACGGCTGGTGCCCTGCGATTGCCAGAGACGCGACTCTCGCTCGTTCGTCTGGGAATCGGGATGTACGGACTTTCGCCGTTCGACGATGTCGATTCCGCTGCCCTGGGCCTGCGGCCGGCGATGCGGCTGGAGGGTCGGGTCATCGCAGTGAAGCGGGTCGAAGCCGACAGCGGAGTGTCGTACGGCTACACCTATCGCACGGCGGGAGCGTCGACGCTGGCACTCGTGGCGCTCGGCTATGCCGACGGTATTCCCCGGTTGGGCTCGAACCGGGCACCCGTGTGGATCAACGGGCAGACCTATACCGTGTCTGGTCGCATCGCAATGGACCAGTTCGTGGTCGATGTGCATGATTCGGTGGTCGAGGTGGGCGACAGTGTCGTGCTGTTCGGTGACCCGGCGACAGGAGTGCCTGCCGCCGAAGACTGGGCACAGAGTGCTGAAACCATCAACTACGAGATCGTCACCCGCGTCGGTGGCCGTATCGAGCGGCGGTACAGGCGGTGAGCGAAGTGAGTGAAGAGCGCGCGGCCAGTGTCTCAACGGGCGGTGAGTTGACGGGCGGTGAGTCGGCGGCCGGTCTCTCGCTGGATGGTCTTTCGTCGGGGTCTGCTCGCCTGGTGGCAGCGCCTGAACGGGTCGCCCGCATCAACCTCGATGCGTTCCGGCACAACGTGCGTCTGCTCAGTGATCTCGCTGCGCCGGCCGAGACGATGCTCGCGGTCAAAGCAGACGCCTACGGGCACGGCATGGTGCCCCTCGCCTTCGCCGCCCTGGAGGCGGGGGCGACCTCGCTCGCCGTGCTCGACATCCCGGCGGCTCTGGTGCTGCGGGCGTCGGGGATCACCGCCCCGATCTTCGCGTGGATGCATGCACCCGACGCTGATTTCGGGGCCGCGGCGGCCGCCGACATCGATCTCGGCATCTCTGCCGTGTGGCAGCTCGAGGCCATCGCTGCCGCAGCCGAGGCGAACGCCCCGCGGGTCCACCTCAAGATCGACACCGGGCTGCATCGCAATGGCGCAAGCGTCGAGCAGTGGCCAGGTCTCGTGCAGTCAGCGATGGCGGCCGATGCTGCCGGTGTCGTGCGCCTTCATGCCGCCTGGTCGCACCTCGCCGACGCGTCGCCCGCCGATGACGAGGCGGCATACGCCCACTTCCAGCAGGCGGTGGCTGTCGCTGAGGAGCTGGGCGCGAGATTCGAAGCCCTGCATCTGGCGGCCAGTTCGGCCGGAATCCGTATGCCAGAGGCCAGGCTGAGTTTCGTGCGCTTCGGCATAGCGGCCTATGGCATCTCGCCGTTCGACGATGAGACGGCCCTGGAGCTGGGGCTTCGCCCGGTGATGACGCTCGCAGCACCGGTTGCCTCTCTCAAACGGGTCGGAGCCGGGCACGGGGTCTCGTACGGATTCGACTACCGCACCACCCGGCCGACAACGCTCGCCCTCGTGCCCCTGGGCTATGCCGATGGCGTTCCGCGGGCGGCGAACGGGCGGGGCCAGGTCTGGCTGAATGGCAAGCGATACCCCATTGCCGGTCGCATCGCCATGGACCAGTTCGTCATCGATGTCGGCGACGACAGTGTCGCCGTCGGCGACGAGGTGATCGTTTTCGGTGAAGGCAGATCTGCGGTCGAACGGGAGCCGGGTAGCGGGGTTCCGACGGCCGAAGACTGGGCCGGATTCGCGCACACGATCGGCGACGAGATCGTCGCGCGAGTGGGCCCCCGGGTGCCTAGGGTCTACCTGAGCGACGACACCGAGGCAGCTGAAGGGGCCTCCGACGCGAGCGCCACCGGTGTAAACGCCGCAGACACGGATCGCTGGGTGATCGCCGACCCGGAAGCCATGCACGATTTCGGATTCGGATTCGCCTCGCGCCTCGACGCCGGCGATGTGCTCGTGCTGACGGGCGAGCTCGGTGCAGGAAAGACGACCTTCACCCGGGGGCTCGGCGAGGGCCTGGGCGTTCGTGGACCCGTCACGAGCCCGACGTTCGTGCTGGCCCGCACGCACCCCAACCTCACCACCGGCGTGCCTCTGATTCACGTCGACGCCTACCGGCTCGGTAACGCAGCAGAACTCGACGACCTCGACATCGATTTCGCGGGTTCGATCGTCGTCGTCGAGTGGGGTTCCGGGCTTGTCGATCGCATCGTCGGCGACTACCTCGAACTCGTGATCGAGCGGCCGATGGGCCACGCGGGCTCGGCAGACGAGGGTGGTGCAGACACTGACGAGGCCGGCGAGGCACCGGTCGAACCCCGTGTCGTGACGCTCCACCGACACAGGCAGGCCGAAGGATGACCGACACAACGATGCGCGACGTGATCGTTCTGGCGATCGACACCTCTGCAGCGACGAGTGTGGCCGTCGTGAGTGGCGAGCGGGGCATCCTGAGCGAAGCCAACGGGCTCGACACGATGAAACACGCGGAGGTCATCGGGCGACTCATCGAGCAGGCCCTCAGTGAGGCGGGAGTCCGGCCCGCAGAGCTGACAGCCGTGGTCGCGGGGATGGGGCCGGGGCCGTTCACCGGGCTCAGAGTCGGAATCGCCGCTGCGCACGCTTTCGCGATCGGCGCGGGCATCGATGTTCTGCCCGTCGTCAGCCACGACGCCATCGCCTTCGAACGCCGTTCGGCGGGCGAACGCGGAGAACTGCTCGTGGTGAGCGATGCGCGTCGCAAGGAGGTGTACTGGTCGCTGTACGACCTCGGTGCAACACGCCTCCACACGGCGGTTCCCGACGCGCCAGTGAGCGGGGCACTCGGTTCCGGGTCAGCGCTCCGGCTCGACGGCCCGGGCCTGGCGAAGCCCGATTCGCTTCCGCACGGCGCAGCAGCACGGGTCGATGCGACCCACGTCTCGGCCGGCGCACTCGGCTCCGTCGCGCTCGGAATCCTCGAGGCCGGAGGCGAATTTGCCACCGGCCAGGCGCTGTACCTCCGTTCTCCCGATGTGACCGTCTCGACCGGCGTGAAGCGGGTCAGCCAGTGATGTTCACCCTGCACCGGGCCGGGCCGGCCGACGTCGCCGACATCATGCTGCTCGAGACCAGCACCTTCGGCTCCGACGCGTGGTCACCCGCGATGATGCTGGCCGACGTCGCCCAGCCGCACTGCTACTACCTCGTCGCCACGAGCGAGCGCTCCAGCGAACTCCGCGGGTACGCCGGGCTGCTGAGCCCGCAGGGAGCGCCCGACGCCGACATCCAGACGATTGCCGTCGCACCGGATGCCCGGCGGCACGGTCTCGGACGCCAACTCATGCTGGCTCTCCTCAGCGAAGCCGAACTCCGCGGGGCGCGCCGGGTGTTCCTCGAGGTCAGAGCAGACAATCCCGCCGCCCAGCACCTCTATGACACGCTGGGGTTCACCTCGATCGGCACGAGACGCGGGTACTACCAACCCGACAATGTCGACGCGATCGTGATGCGACTGGATCTTGCGCACGGCGCAGCGCAGAAAGCGGAAGCAGGATCTGATGACTGACGACGCCACCCGCCAGGCCAGATCGGCCGAGGTGCTCGAGACGACCGGAACGGTGCCGGCAGAGCCTGTCGTGCTCGGCATCGAGACTTCGTGTGACGAGACCGGAATCGGGATCGTGAGGGGCACCACACTGCTGGCCAACGCGATCGCCTCGTCGATGGACGAGCATGCCCGGTACGGGGGAGTCGTGCCCGAGATCGCGGCGCGTGCGCACCTCGAAGCTCTGACCCCGACCATCCGGCTCGCCCTGGAGCAGGCGGGCCTCGGCATCAACGACATCGACGCAATCGCTGTGACGAGCGGGCCGGGCCTCTCCGGCGCGCTCATGGTGGGCGTCGCTGCGGCAAAAGGCCTGGCTGTTTCGACGGGGAAGCCGCTGTACGCCGTGAATCACCTGGTCGGCCATGTCGGCGTCGATCTCGTGACCCCCGACAGTGAGCCGCTCGAATACCCCACAATTGCTCTCCTGGTGTCGGGTGGCCACACCTCACTGCTGTATGTGCGTGACCTCGTCGACGACGTGGAGCTGCTGGGAGAGACGATCGACGATGCAGCGGGGGAGGCCTTCGACAAGGTCGCCAGGGTTCTCGGGCTTCCCTACCCCGGTGGCCCGCACATCGACCGTGTCGCTGTGGGCGGCAATCCCAAAGCGATCCGGTTTCCCCGTGGGCTGAGCTTGCCCAAAGACATGGCTGCCCACCGGTACGACTTCTCGTTCAGCGGGCTCAAGACGGCTGTTGCGCGCTGGGTCGAAGCTCGGCAGGATCGAGGGGAGGACGTGCCCATCGCCGATGTTGCCGCGAGCTTTCGCGAGGCCGTTGCTGACGTGTTGCTGACCAAGGCGCTCGCCGCATGTGCCGATCTCGGGGTGCCACGGTTGCTGCTGGGAGGCGGAGTCGTGGCCAATGCGCGGATCCGTGAGCTGGCCGCCATCCGGGCCGAGCGCGCCGGAATCACGCTTCGCATTCCTCCTTTCGAGCTCTGCACCGACAACGGGGCGATGATCGCCGCGCTCGGGGCCCAGCTGATCATGCGCGGACTGCCCCCCTCCACTCTCGATTTCGGTGCGGATTCCACGTTGCCCGTCACGGACATCCACGTCATCTGACAGGCATTCGCGCCATCAATTGACATTTCTTCAGACAATCTGGCACTATTGTCAACGCCGCCGCGCCAATGCTGTCGGTCAACCACCGCGCCCGTGCCGCACAGATCGCCCGGGTCCGTAGTCGAAGGAGCAGACCCATGACCACCCCAGCCCCCTACACCGCCGGTCCCTCACCCGTGGCGGCAAAGACGAATGTCATCTCCATCGTCGCGCTCGTGCTCTCGATCATCGGATTCACGGTCGTCGGCATCATTCTCGGCTTCGTGGGGTTGAACCAGGTCAAGAAGACGGGAGAGGCTGGCCGCGGGCTCGCGATCGCGGCCATTGTGATCGGCTTCATCGAGCTCGTTCTCGGAATCATTCTGATCATCGTGTACGTGGCGGCACTCGCCAGCATCAGCGCCTCGGGTTACTGACGCACCCCCGGTCACAGGGCAATATCTTTGCGGCAGGGGTGCCGCTGGGCAGGTCTGCCTCGGTAGGCTGTGGCAGAAGCAGATCCGCACTGCAGGTGAGGCCAACACGCCTGGCCTGGTGGCAGGCGGCGTCTCAACCGAGACTGGAACAGGGAAGGGACGTCACCATGACCGATCCGAGCACACCCACAGGCAACGGTATTCCGGGCGAGCCGGCAGGGCCCGGGGCATCCGACACCCCGCCACCCCCTCCCGCACCGAACGTGCCGCCCACTGCTCCGCCGGTACCTCCAGCCCCGCCGGTCGCTCCACCGGCACCTCCTGCGCCCAGCTACACGGCTCCCGCTGCGCCGGCGTATCCGGCACCGAGCTACTCGGCTCCAGCAACTCCACCACCGGCATATGCATCGCCGCCACAGGCATACGCCGCAACACCCCCCGCGCCACCTGCCGCTCCGGGATACGCTGCGCCCGTAGCCGGATATGGCGCCCCCGTGGCGAAGTCACCGGTTCTCAGCATCATCGGAATGGTCGCCGGTATTCTCGGCTTCCTGATCTCGCTGGTGAGCTTCGGAATCGGCGGTTTCCTGTTCTCGGTCGGCGGCGTCGTCCTCGGGTTCCTGGGCCGCAAGAAGGAGCCGGCCGCCCGCGGATTCTGGCTCACCGCCTTGATCACGGGTTTCGCCGGGTTGGCGCTGTCGGTGATCCTGATCCTGGTCTTCATCATCGCGATCGTCTCCAACATCAATACCTCGTACTCGTACTGAAGCGTCGCTCGGTCTGCGCAGACGGGTCTGCGCAGCCGGGTGTGCGCAGTACGGTATGCGGTGAACCGAACGATGACCCCCACCGCCTGCCTCAGGTTGTGGGGGTCATCCGGTCTGCGAGGATCGCGACATGCTTGCCGCCGGCGCGCGTCACGAACAGGGTGGCAGACTCACTACCTTTGAGCGCAAGCTTCGTTCGGAGCGTCGCGGGGTCGATATCCACTCCCCGTTTCTTGATCTCCAGCGAACCGATGTTGCGAATCCGAAGTTCGCGTTTCAGCGTCGGCACGTTGAACGCGAAGACCTCGCGCACGCGGAACGCCTGGGCGAACGGCGATTCGACCAGAGTGTCTCCTGTGAGGTACGCGATCTGGGCAGAGACGAGTCGCGTACCCAATGACCGGGCGAGGTCTCCGATGAGGCGTGCCCGAATGATGCTGCCGTCGGGTTCGTAGAGATAGGCGCCCAGCTCGCCGGGCTCGACGTCTTCGCTGTCTTCTGGCCCGGTCAATTCGTGATGGGCGCCCCCTCGCATCACCAGTGCTGCCCGACGGATGCCCGGGCGGGCGAGGGATCCGAACCAGAGTCCCATCTCCACGAGCTGTCCGTCGACGGAGATCCACTGCGCCTCGCACTCGCTGGGAATCAAACCCCGGTCCAGCCCAGGCCCGAGCTTCACTCCGGTCGGAACGCGACGAGCGACCTCGAACACGAAGTCAAGAGTCGGGCTGAAATCGGCTGGGTCGGTCATCCGTGTCGTGTTGGTGTGGCCAGACGTACGCCGCGCCGGGTCGAGAAAGGCCGCATCGACGCGGGTGAGATCGAACGACTCTGCTTCGCCATTCTCGACCGTTGCCGTGGGGAACGGTGCGAGGTTGTAGGCGGCAATGGCGGCTGTCACCTCGTCACGTTCGACTGCCGTCACAGAAATCTCGAGCGCAGCGAGCGCGAGCGCATCAGCACCGATGCCGCACCCCAGGTCTGCGACACGGGTGATCCCCGCCGACCGAAAGCGCCCTGCGTGCACCGCGGCGACGCTGAGCCGGGTTGCCTGTTCGAGGCCGGCGTCGGTGAACAGCATCCGACTGGCGAATTCACTGAACTTCGACGTCGCCCTGGCGCGGAGTCTCGCCTGTGTCATCACGGTGCCGACTAGTGACGCCGGGTGCCCGCTCTTGCGGAGATCGGCCACGGAGCGCACGATGTCGCCGCCGTTCGTGTAGGGAGGCAGGGAGTCGAGCAACCGCAGGCCCTCCGGCGTCAACAGCTGTTCGAGCTCGGATCTCTGCATCAGGTCAGTTTAGAGGTCGCACCTCGTGACCCGGGGCTGGCACTCGGGTTGACCGAGTGCTAGCTCCACCCCTAAACTTCAGTTAGCACTCTCAGTGTGAGTGTGCCAAAAAAATGACTTTTGAACCGAAGAAAGAAGAGGTCAACAGTGTCGGTCTCCATCAAGCCGCTCGAGGATCGCATCGTTATCAAGCAGGTCGAAGCAGAAACGACGACCGCATCCGGTCTTGTCATTCCTGACACGGCCAAAGAGAAGCCTCAGGAAGGCGTCGTCGTCGCCGTCGGCCCCGGTCGCATCGACGACAACGGCAACCGCGTTCCCCTCGACATCTCCGTCGATGACAAGGTCCTGTACTCCAAGTACGGCGGAACCGAGGTCAAGTACAACGGTGAAGAGTACCTCGTGCTCTCCGCTCGCGACGTGCTGGCTGTTATCGTTCGATAGTGAGTTCTTCAGGAAGGCCCGGGTTCGGTGAACCCGGGCCTTCCTCATTTGGTGCCCGCGAGGGCCGGGCTGTGGCGGCCCGACGGGTCCGCGTCGGTTTCTTCTATGCACTCGGCGCCTATCTGATCTGGGGTGGCCTACCCCTCTACTTCCTGTTCCTGGCACCGACGGGCGCCTTCGAGATCGTCGCCTGGCGAGTCATCTTCTCGCTGGTCTTCTGCGCCCTGATCATCACCGTCGTTCGAGGCTGGCCCGCGTTTCTGGCGGTCTTCCGGCAGCCCCGCCTGATCCTCATGATGGGCCTGGCCGGGGCACTGATCTACGTCAACTGGCAGACCTACGTGCTCAGCGTGGTCTCGGGGCACGTCGTCGAAGCATCGCTGGGGTATTTCATCAACCCCGTGATCACGATCCTCCTCGGCGTCTTCGTTCTCCGGGAGACCCTTCGCCCCCTGCAGTGGGCCGCGCTCGTACTGAGCACCGTCGCCGTGGTCGTGCTGGCCCTCGGCTACGGGGCAGTGCCGTGGATCGCGCTCATCCTCGCCTTCTCGTTCGGCCTCTACGGCCTGGTCAAGAAGCATGTGGGCCCGAAGATCGATGCCGTGAACGGCCTGACCCTCGAGTCTCTCTGGCTGGTGCCTGTGGTCGTCATCCAGCTCTGTGTGGTCGGGGCCACCACGGGGCTCACTTTCGGCCAGGTCAATTCCTGGCACACCATTGCGATGGTGGGTGCGGGCGTCATCACCGCAGTGCCACTGCTGCTCTTCGCCTCGGCCACGAAGCGATTGCCGCTCATCGTCGTGGGATTTGTGCAGTACCTGACCCCGATCATCCAGTTCGTCATCGGCGTCGTCGTGCTGCGGGAACCGATGCCGCCCGAAAGACTGGCCGGGTTCGTTATCGTGTGGTTGTCCCTGGTGTTCCTGTCGGTCGACGTGACTCTGTCGAGCCGGTCCCAGCGCCGACGGAATGCATTACAAATTGCTAACGATCTTCCTATGGCACACACAGAAAACACGTTTGAAACATAGGAACCGTAGGTTGGGACCTAATGAGCGTGAGGGGTCTTCATCCGAAGGCCCGAGGCTTGCGAGCACTATGAAAGGGTTCACAGGATGATCAAATCCAAGTACGCCCTCCGGACCACGATTCTGGCTGGAGCAGGCATCATTGCCGTCATGCTTTCCGGCTGTGCCTCCGGTGGCAGCACGACATCGACTTCCTCCGCGACTGCCTCAGCGGCCGCGACTTCGTCTGACTGCGCGAGTGACGCAACGACAGCCAACAACCTCGTTGTCGGTACGATCCTCCCGATCACGGGTAGCCTCGCCTACCTGAACCCGCCGGAGCAGGCCGGTGTCGGCCTCGCGGTCGCAGACATCAACGCCGCCGGTGGAGTTGCAGGCAAGCAGGCCTGTATCCTCGCCACCGACTCGGGTGACTCGACCGACCTCAGCGTCTCGACCGCTTCTGCCCAAAAGCTGATCACGGCCATGCCGTCGGTCGCCATCGGTGCAGCCTCTTCGAGCGTCTCGCTGAACGTCGTCGACTCGTTCGCCTCGGCAAAGGTCACCCAGATCTCGCCCGCGAACACCTCGGCCAAGCTCAGTGGCTACGGTCCGTTCTACTACCGCACCGCACCGCCGGACTCGGTACAGGGTTCCGCTCTCGGCTCGCTCATCACCGGTGACGGCAACTCGAAGATCGCGTTCCTCGTCTTCAACGACGCCTACGGAACCGGCCTTCGCGACTTCACGCAGGCATCCATCGAATCTGCTGGCGGAACCGTCGTGTACGGCGCCAAGGGTGCAGGCCAGGAGTTCCCTCCCGGCCAGACCACGTTCTCGGCTGAGGTCACCGCTGCTCTGGCTGCAAAGCCCGACGCCATCGTGATCCTCGCGTTCGACGAGACCAAGTCGATCATCCCCGAGCTCGTCGCCCAGGGCTGGACCATGCCGAAGACCTACCTGTCAGACGGCAACACTGCCGACTACAGCAAGGACTTCCAGGCTGGCACGCTGACCGGCGCGCAGGGCACGATCCCCGGTGCAAACGCGAACGACACGTTCAAGGCATCGCTGGTCGCCTGGTACAAGTCGGCTGAGAACGGCGACCTCAAGGACTTCTCCTACGCTCCTGAGGCCTACGACGCGACCACCCTCACCGCTCTTGCGGCACTGAAGGCGAAGTCGAACGTCTCCGCTGACCTCAACAAGGAGCTCGCTGCGGTCTCCGGTGCAAACGGTGGAACGAAGTGCGCTTCGTACGCTGAGTGTGCACCGCTGGTCACCGCCGGTACCGAGATCCAGTACACGGGTCAGTCCGGCGTCGGTCCGTTCAACTCACACAACGAGCCGTCGAGTGCGTTCATCGGCATCTACAAGTACAACGCTGACAACACGTACACGTTCCAGTCGGCAATCGAAGGCCAGACCTCCTACTAATACGGAGTCCGAACCCTCGTAGCTGAATTCGACGCCCCTCGTCCGGTCATCCGGGCGGGGGGCGTCGTCGTGCGCGCGCCCGCTGGTTGAGTAGGCACGCTAAGCGCGCCGCATCGAAACCCTCGCATCGCGCATTTGGGTTTCGATACGGCCCCGTAGGCGCCCACTCAATTAGCGGCATAGCGAAAGGCCCAGCCACCGGATGACCGGGGCTGGGCCTTTCTGTGTGTGCACGTGTGGGGCTGGGGTCAGATCGCGCCGGCGGCGTTGTGCCCTGTCTCTTCTTCGACGTCCTTGGCCAGGGTACCGAGGTAGAGCTCGATGACTTTGGGGTCGTCGGCGAGCTCGCGGCCGGTGCCCGTGTAGGCATTGCGTCCCTGGTCGAGCACGTAGCCGCGGTCGCAGATCTGCAGGCAGCGGCGAGCGTTCTGCTCGACCATGATGATCGAGACTCCCGTCTTATTGATGCGACGGGTGCGGATGAACGTCTCGTCCTGGCGAACCGGTGACAGCCCGGCGGAGGGCTCGTCGAGCAGAAGCACCGACGGGTCCATCATGAGCGCGCGCGCCATGGCGACCGACTGCCGCTCGCCACCGGAGAGTGAACCGGCCCGCTGCGTGCGACGGTCGGCCAGAACCGGAAAGAGGTCGAAGATGGCCTCGAGTCGCTCCTTGAGGAGCTTGGGGCGGAGGAACAGCCCCATCTGCAGGTTCTCCTCGATCGTCAACGACGGGAAGACGTTGTTGTTCTGGGGCACGAACCCCACGCCGGCCTGCACGAGCTTGTTGGCCTTGTGGCCGGTGATGTTCTCGCCCTTCAGCGTCACGCTTCCCGAGCGAACATTCACCAGGCCGAAGAGGGCTTTGAGCAGGGTCGACTTACCGGCGCCGTTCGGGCCGATGATGCCGATCAGCTCGCCGGGGTAGACGTCGAGATTGCAGCCGTTGAGAATGTTGATGCCCGGCAGGTAACCGGCCACGAGGTCGGTCGCCTGCATCACAGGGACCCGGGTTTCAGTCGTTTCGACCATGACTAGGCTTTGCCCTCCGCGCGCTTTGCAACGCTGTCTTCAGCGCTGTCTCCTGCAGCTTCTGCTGCGTCTTCTGCACTGACTTCGGCGGCGAGCTCTTCTGCGACCTCATCGGTCAGGAGGGAGTCGTCGCCGAGGTCGGTGTTGTGGTGCGCACCGAGGTAGGCGTCGATGACGGCCGGGTCGTCCATGACGGTGCCAGACGGGCCCTCTGCCACGACCTTGCCCTCGGCCATCACGACAACCCAGTCGGAGATGTGGCGCACCATGTGCATGTCGTGCTCGACGAAGAGCACGGTCATCCCTTCATCGCGTAGCGCCTGGATGTGCCCGAGCAACGATTGTGTCAGGGCCGGGTTGACCCCAGCCATCGGTTCGTCGAGCATGATCATCACCGGGTCGCTCATCAGGGCACGCGCCATTTCGAGGAGCTTCTTCTGGCCGCCTGAGAGGCTGCCGGCCATGTCGTCACGCTTCTCGAGCAGCTTGAAGCGCGCGAGGAGTTCCTCCGCCTTGGCCGTGATCTCGGCCTCGCGCTTGGCCCAGAGCGGCTTCACGACGGCGACGAAGAGATTCTCTCCCGGCTGGTCTTTGGCACCGAGCCTCATGTTCTCGATCACGGTGAGCTTGGAGAGCGCCTTGGTCAGCTGGAAGGTGCGGACCATGCCCATCTTGGCGACCTTGGTGGCGCCGGTGTTGCCGACGTCACGGCCGTTGAAGGTCGATTTTGCGGCTTCCCCGGCTTTCGGGCCACCGATGAGGCGGGGAGCGGAACTCGGCTTATCGAACCCCGTGATCAGGTTGAAGAACGTGGTCTTTCCGGCACCGTTGGGGCCGATGAGGGCGGTGATGATGCCGCGCTGCACCTCGAGGTGCTGCACATCGACCGCGGTCATTCCGCCGAAGCGGCGAGTGACATGGTCGACGGTGAGGATCGCGTCGGGCTTCGACACGCCGGGAACGGGAGCGACGCCGGCAACGCTGGCCTTCGCCGCAGCACCCGCCTCGGTGATGTGACTGGTTGTGGGGAGACTACTTGACATCGAAGCTCAGCTCCTTCTTGTTGCCGAGAATACCCTGGGGCCTGAAGATGACGACCAGCATCAGAGTGATGCCGATGATGATCCAGGCGAACTGTTCGGTCTGCTGGCCGTTCATGATGCTCGACGGCACGAACTGGCCCGCGATCCCTTGTACGAAGAGACGGATCGCGAAGAACACGATGGCACCGAGCACGGGCCCGAAGACGGTCGCCGCACCACCGAGCAACAGGGCGGTGAAGATGAAGTAGGTCATCGAGCGCCCCATGCTGTCGGCCTGGAGCGATGCCGGCAGGATGTAGACGATTCCGGCGAGCGCGCCGATCACGCCACCGAGGATGAGCGCCTGCATCTTGTAGCTGTAGACGTTCTTGCCCAGGCTGCGCACGGCGTCTTCGTCTTCGCGGATTCCGCGGAGTACGCGGCCCCAGGGGCTGCGCATGATCGCCCAGACGAAGAGGCAGAGCAATCCGACCACGAACCATGCCGTTGCGATGAACCACCAGCCGTTCGACCCGGTCGCGTCGTAGTTCCACGGACCGAGGTTGACTCGGCCGTCACCGAAGAACGACAGATCGGTGAACGGACTCCGGTATTCGTTGCCGGTGATGCCGTTCGACCCGCCGGTGATGTTGGTGAGAAGCGACGATCGCCCGATCATCCGCACGATTTCAGCGGCCGACAGCGTGACGATGGCGAGATAGTCGCCCCGGAGCTTGAGGGTCGGAATGCCGAGGATCAGCGCGAAGATCAGCGCAGCCACGAGTGCGATGATCACCGCGAGGATGATCGGCAGCCCGGCGATGATGGAGATCGCGAAGCCGTAGGCGCCGATCAGCATGAATCCGGCCTGGCCGAAGTTGAGCAGACCGGTGTAACCGAAGTGGATGTTGAGCCCGATGGCTGCGATGGCGAGTGCGGCGGTCTGCGGGGAGATCGCCGAGTTCAGGATGGCGTTCAGCGTTTGGAGTAGTTGATCCATGAGTTCAGCCCTTCTAACCGATGCGCTCTCGGCGCCCGAAGATACCCTGCGGTCTGACCAGAAGAACCAGGATCAGGATGACGAGTGCCGTGGCGTACTTGAAGTCGCCCGGCAGCACGAGGTTGGTCAGTTCTACGACGAGGCCGATGATCATGGCACCGGCGAGCGCGCCGAATGCGGTACCGAGGCCGCCGAGGGTGATCGCCGCGAACATGAGCAGCAGCAGCTGGAGCCCCGTCTGCCAGTTGACGCCGTTGAGCACGAGGCCGAGCAGGACGCCGGAGAGGCCGGCGAGGGCGGTTGCGCTGGTCCAGACGAGCCGGATGATGCGGTCGACATCGATACCGGAGGCCGCCGCAAGCGAGGGGTTGTCAGAAACAGCCCTGGTTGCCCGGCCGATGCGTGTCTTGACGAGCACGAAGCCGACCAGCGCAATGACGACGACGGCGATGCCCATCGCCACGAGCGACTGGGCCGAGAGAGTGACCGGGCCGAGGTCTACAGTGACGGGGTTCGCCTGGTCGATGCGCACGGTGGAGGCACCGAGGAAGTACTGGAACAGGTACTGGAGCGCAATCGAGAGACCGATCGTGACGATCATCAACTGGGTGGTTCCGAGCCCGCGGCGCCTCAGGGGTTTCCAGATCAGGGCATCCTGGAAGTACCCTGTCGCCGCACAGATGACGACAGAGATGATCGCCGCGAGAATGAGGTTGAGCCCGAGCACGTTGGCGAAGAGATACGCAAGCAGGCCGCCGAGTGTGACCTGCTCACCGTGTGCGAAGTTCGACAGCCCGGTCGTGCCGAAGATCAGTGACAGGCCCACTGCAGCCAGGGCGAGCAGCAACCCGAGCCGGATGCCCGAGACGAACTGTTGCAGGAATCGCTCGAACGAGACGCCCGTACCGGTGTCGGTGGTCGGAGTCTGCGTCGTCGTGCCGTCGGCAGCGGTCGTGCCGCCGACGATCTTGAAGACGTAACCGACGTTCTTGTTGAGAGCACCGTTGACAGTGGCTGGGTTCTTGGCTGCAGAGTCGAGCACGGCGCCGTCGGGAATCGAGGTGGTGTCGACGGTGATCGTGTAGGGGCCGGCGACTGTGATCGCCTGGCTCCACTTGCCATCGTCGCCCGTCGCCACCGTGGTGTCGAGGTCGCCGCCCTTGATGCCGATCTTGATGCCGACGGCCGGGTCGCCGTTCGGTAGCTTGATGGTGCCCTGCAGACACCCGGTCGTTGCATTCGACACACAGGCGGCTGTTGCTGCCGGCGTCGCCGCCAGCGCGGGCACTGCGCCCAGGCCGACCATGGTGATCACAGCGGTGATCGCCAGCATGAGCATTGCCGCGAGTCGCCAGAAGCCCACGCGGTTCTCGGCCCGGTGTGGGTTTGGTCTCTGCGGCACTGTGCTCTGCAGCACTGTGAGTGTCGTCAAGTTCTATTCCTCCAGGACGAGCGCGCACCATTGGACGCTACGAGTGAGTTGCAAGTGAGCTTACGTTATAAGGCGTTTGTGTCAGTCGTGTTTCCGGAGCGCTGGGTGCTCGGATGAGGCGCTCTCCACGGATGGATTGGATTCCGTTCGGAATAGGCGCGGGTGGCACATCGTTAGAATCGACACAAGGGTAGAGATGTACACGACCCGATGGTGTAGCCACCCGATTGAGGCAGAGGAATTCATGGAACAGAACGATCCCTTCGGATTTATCGGACTGACGTACGACGACGTCATGCTTCTGCCCGGTCACACCGACGTGATTCCTTCTGAGGCAGACACCTCGTCGCGCCTGACCAAGCGCATCTCGCTTGCGGCTCCGCTCCTGTCCTCAGCGATGGACACGGTGACCGAGGCCCGCATGGCCATCGCCATGGCCCGGCAGGGTGGATTCGGTGTCATCCATCGAAACCTGTCGATCGAAGACCAGGCCGCCAACGTCGACAAGGTCAAGCGAAGCGAATCGGGAATGATCACGAACCCGGTCACCACAAGTCCGATGGCTACGGTGGCCGATGCAGACGCGCTGTGCGGGCAGTTCCGCGTCTCCGGGCTGCCCGTTGTCGATGCCTCCGGTGTTCTCGTCGGCATCATCACCAATCGCGACATGAGGTTCGTCTCGGCGTGGGAGAAGAGCACGACGTTGGTGCGCGACGTGATGACCAAGGCTCCGCTCATCACGGCACCCGTCGGCATCGACCCCGACGGCGCCATCGCCATCTTCGCACAGCACAAAATCGAGAAGCTTCCTCTCGTCGACGCCGCCGGAAAGCTTCGCGGACTCATCACCGTCAAGGACTTCGACAAGAGCGAGAAGTACCCGCACGCCACGAAAGACGAAGAAGGTCGTCTCCGTGTCGGCGCGGCCATCGGATTCTTCGGTGACGCGTGGGAGAGGGCGATGACCTTGGTCGACGCGGGCGTCGACGTTCTTGTGGTCGACACGGCCAACGGCGACAGCGCCGGCGTGCTCGACATCGTCAGGCGCCTGAAGTCAGACCCGGCATCGGCCGAGGTGGACATCATCGGCGGCAATGTCGCGACGCGCTCCGGTGCCCAGGCGCTCATCGACGCGGGTGTCGATGCCATCAAGGTGGGGGTCGGCCCCGGTTCGATCTGCACCACCAGGGTTGTCGCCGGCGTCGGTGTTCCCCAGGTGACGGCCGTCTACGAAGCGTCACTGGCCGCACGCGAAACTAACACCCCGGTGATCGCCGATGGCGGGCTCCAGTACTCGGGCGACATCGCCAAGGCGCTCGTGGCGGGCGCCGACACGGTGATGCTCGGCTCGCTGCTCGCCGGCTGCGACGAGAGCCCCGGCGACCTGGTCTTCGTGAACGGCAAACAGTTCAAGAACTACCGCGGAATGGGTTCACTCGGTGCGTTGCAGACGCGCGGCGAGAAGACGTCGTACTCGAAGGACCGCTATTTCCAGGCCGATGTGCCAAGCGACGACAAGCTCATCCCCGAGGGTATCGAGGGCCAGGTGCCCTACCGTGGACCACTTTCTGCTGTCGCGTACCAGTTGCTCGGTGGCCTCCGCCAGTCGATGTTCTACGTCGGTGCACGGTCAGTCGACGAACTCAAGGCCCGCGGCAAGTTCGTGCGGATCACCGCCGCAGGCCTCAAGGAGTCACACCCCCACGACATCCAGATGGTGGTCGAAGCGCCCAATTACCGCCGCTAGGCAGTAGTTGCAGTGCGCCGCGCTCGGGGCGGACGGCCCGTTCAGGGGCGCCCGGTGCGCTCGCTTACCGCCGCTGACCATGTCAGTCAGCGGGTGGTTCTGAACCCGCCCGGTAGACTGTCGGGGTGAGTATGGAAAGAGAAATCGGCCGGTCAAAACGAGGCCGCAGGGTCTACGCCTTCGACGACATCGCGGTGGTACCGTCCCGGCGAACCCGTGACCCGCAGGATGTGTCGATCGGCTGGTCGATCGACGCCTACCATTTCGACATCCCCGTCATGGCAGCGCCCATGGACTCCGTCGTATCGCCTGTCACCGCCATCGCCATGGGCAAGCTCGGCGGCCTCGGTGTACTCGACCTCGAAGGCCTGTGGACGAGGTATGAGAACCCTGAGCCACTCCTCGAGGAGATCCGGTCCCTCGATGCGGCAGGCGCAACGGTGCGGATGCAGCAGATCTACGCCGAACCGATCAAGCCGGAGCTCGTCACGGCGAGACTCGCTGAGATCCGGGCATCCGGTGTCACTGTCGCCGGCGCCCTGTCGCCGCAGCGCACCCAGGAGCTCTACGAGACCGTCGTGGCGGCGGGAGTCGACCTCTTCTTCATCAGGGGCACCACCGTCTCGGCCGAACACGTCTCGAAGTCCGTACAGCCCCTCAACCTCAAGAAGTTCATCTACGAGCTCGATGTTCCCGTGATCGTGGGCGGGGCGGCGACCTACACCGCGGCCCTGCACCTCATGCGCACCGGCGCAGCTGGCGTGCTCGTCGGCTTCGGTGGGGGAGCAGCGTCGACCACGCGGGCCACCCTCGGGATTCACGCGCCGATGGCTACGGCCGTCGCCGATGTTGCCGGCGCCCGGCGCGACTACCTCGACGAGTCTGGCGGGCGCTACGTCCACGTGATCGCAGACGGCGGTCTCGGCACCTCGGGAGACATCGTCAAGGCCATCTCGGTCGGCGCCGATGCTGTGATGCTGGGCAGTGCCCTGGCGCGGGCGACGGATGCTCCGGGAGGCGGGTATCACTGGGGGCCAGAGGCGCACCACGCGCAGCTCCCGCGGGGCAACCGTGTGCACGTCGGCAGCGTCGCGCCGCTGGATCAGATCCTGTTCGGGCCGTCGCCGGTGGCCGATGGAACGGCCAATCTCATGGGTGCACTGAAGCGATCGATGGCGACAACGGGGTACTCCGACCTCAAGGAGTTCCAGCGCATCGAAGTGGTCGTGTCGCCGTACTCGTCGCGCTGAGCCGCCTCGCCGAAATTCGCCGCGGTTAGACTGGTACCTGCGAATTATGCGAAACGCGAGTGAAGTCAGGGAGATCAACAATGGTTGACGTACGTCGGGTCAAACTTCCGGGAGTTGGTGTGCTCCATACTTTCGTGACCGACGACGGGGGCAAGGTGGGCGTGATCGCCCACCGTTCCGGCCACAGCGACCTCATAACCTTCCAAGACGAAGAAGACGGCGCCGAATCCACCAAGGTCTCGCTCCGCCTGAGCGAAGACGAAGCCCGTACGCTGGCAGAACTCCTCGGCGGAACCCAGATCACCGAGTCGCTGACTGCTCTCGACCAGATTCCTGGCCTCAGTATCGACTGGTTCACCGTCGACTATGAAGACCACATTGCCGGGCAGGAGCTCGGAGACCCGGCCGACCGGGGTGTGGTCGGTGTCACGGTCGTAGCAGTGGTTCGTGGCGAGTCTGCCAACCCTGCACCTGCGTCGGACTTCAAGGTCTTTCCCGGTGACACCCTCGTCGTGGCAGGCTCGCCGGAAAAGGTGGCGAAGGTCTTCAACTTCTTCCGTACCGGCCAGTACAAGGCCAAGAGCGCCGTCGACGCGCCGCCTGGAGGCTAAGCGATGCAGATCGCGATCGCAGCCACGCAGGCAGGCGACACGACACACCTCGGCGGTGACCTTCTCGTCCTCGGGATTCTCTTCGTCATCGCCTACATCCTCGGCCGTCTCGGCAAGGCAGTGGGCCTGCCTGCGATCCCGATCTACATGGTCGTCGGTCTGTTGGCGAGCCCGAACTTCCACATCTTCCCGCTCGACTTCATCCACAACGACTACATCGCCCTGATCGCCGTCTTCGGGCTGATCATGCTGCTGTTCAGCCTGGGCCTGGAGTTCGACCAGGACGAGTTCTTCGGCAATGCGGGCAAGCTCATCATCTCCGGTGGGTCGTATATCGCGTTCAACATGATTGCCGGTTTTGCGTTCGGCTTCCTTGTGGGCTGGGGAACCAGGGAGGCACTGGTCATCGCCGGCATCACTGCCACCTCCTCCAGCGCGATCGTGACCAAGCTCCTGATCGAGCTCAACCGGCTGGCGAATCCAGAGACACCGATGATCCTGGGCGTCACGGTTGTCGAAGACATCTTCATCGCCATCTACCTGGCCATCGTCTCGGTTGTCCTGAGCGGTGAGACGGCCATCTGGCCGGTGGTGGCGAAGCTCGGCATAGCGTTCCTCTTCCTGGTGGTGATGTTCGCACTGGCCCGGTTCGGTGGCAAGTGGGTCTCGAGGCTCTTCCGCACCAAAGACGACGAACTCTTCACCATCCTGTTCTTCGGGCTGGCAATCATGTTCGGAGGGCTCGGCGAGATCCTCGGCGTCACCGACGCGATCGGTGCGTTCCTCATCGGCCTGGTGCTCGGCGCGAGCCGCTACCGCAACAAGATCGAGCACATCGCCATTCCGCTCCGCGATGTCTTCGGCGCGTTCTTCTTCCTGAATTTCGGGCTCGGCCTGAACCCCGCCCAGTTTCCGGAGGTCATCTGGCCGGTGCTGGGTGCCGTCGTCATGACGATGATCCTGAACATCGTGGCCGGCCAATTCGTGGCCAGGCTCAACGGGCTCGGTGTTCAAGCGGGAATCAACGCCACGGTCATCCTGCAGAACCGCGGTGAATTCGCTCTCATTCTTGCAACTCTTGCCCTTGCCGCCGGCCTCGACGAGAGGATCCAGGCCTTTGCCGGCCTTTACGTGCTCGTGATGGCTGTCGCCGGGCCGATTCTGGCCGCCAATTCAGAGAAGATCGGCGGTGCACTGCTTCAGACGAAGAAGAAGAAACGTGCTTCGCAGAATCTCGGTGCGGCAGAGGGGGCGAATCGCTCGCGCATCGTTGACCCCATGATCCTCGAGCAGATCGCGCTCGTCGAGGCGGCGACCGCGACGCTCGAGCCGGGCGAGAACCCAGCTACCAGGGCGTATGTTGATCGGGTCGTCGAGCAGGCGAGCAACCAATCCGATCTGCAGGGCAGAGCCGATCATCCCGACCGGCCCTCTGGCTCACGCCCACCGGCCCGCGGGTCCAGGCCCGAGAAAGACGACGAGTATTGACCATCTTCAGCGTCATGCGAAGGCCGAAGTGGATTCGCGCCCTCGTCTACGCCCTGCTGCTCGCCGCAGTGTTCGCGCTTCTCGGCCAATGGCAGCTCGGCCGGGCCGTCACCTCGAGCGGGCCTGACCCGCGGGCGACGACGGAGACCGTGACCCCGCTCACCCAGGTGGCCACAGCAGGCCAGCCGGTCTTCGAGGCGCAGGATGGCCAGATGGTCTCGGTGACGGGCTCGTTGGTCGCGCCCGATTTCGGCATCGTCTCATCGAGGGTGAACGGCGGTGTCCAGGGGTACTGGGTCGTGGGCCGGTTCGACCTCAGCGAGTCGCAGGTGGGCACTCTCACGAGCGTTGCTGTGGCACTCGGATGGTCGGCAGACCGATCCCGGGCCGAATCCGTCGCCGCGGGGCTCAACTCCACTCCGACCTTCGCGCCGCAGCAACTCGTCGGGCGCTATGTCGGCACGGACGGCCCCGACGTCACGGCTGCACAGGGCAAGACGGCAGCGGACTTCGTTCCGTCGACGATGGCGGTCTCCTCACTCATCAACCAGTGGAGCGGCTTCCCGGAGACGGCGAGCGTCTTCGGTGGATACGTCGTGGCCCAGACCCCCGTCGACTCGCTCGCCGCGATCGACTCACCCGTGCCCGTGCGCACCACTGAGATCAACTGGCTGAACATCTTCTACGCGATCGAGTGGGTCATCTTCGCCGCCTTCGCGATCTTCTTCTGGTACCGCCTGGTGAAAGACGCGTGGGAGCGAGAACTCGAAGAGGCTGAACTCGAAAACCAGTCTGAACTCGAAAGGTACAATTAGCCCATGCCCCTCGAGCCCAAACGCGCTGATTTTCCGCGCATCCGCTCTGCGCTTGCGTTCTACAAGGTCTGCGCCATCATCACCGGTGTCTTCCTGTTGCTGCTGTGCGCTGAGATGCTGCTGAAGTACACACCCATCGCGGTCGAACTGCAGCTCGGCGGCAAGCAGGGGTTCCTGGCGCTCGTGCCCTCCGGTACGGTCACTGCGATGAACCTCAGCACGGGCATCCTGATCGTTCACGGCTGGTTCTACGTGGTGTACCTGTTCTCGTGCTTTCAGCTCTGGACCCGCATGCGCTGGCCGCTCGGCCGGTTCGTCGTTCTCGCCCTCGGCGGCGTGATCCCCTTTCTCTCGTTCGTTCTCGAGCGCCGCACCCATCGCGAGATCACCACCTACCTGGCCCGTCGCGAGGCCGAAACAGTGACACCGACAGTGGAGGCCTCCCATTAGCATCCCGACCACCAGGCCGGTACTTGTCGTCGATTTCGGCGCACAATACGCACAGCTCATCGCCCGCCGCGTTCGCGAGGCGAATGTCTACTCAGAGATCGTGCCGAGCACGATCACGGCGGCCGAGATCGCAGCGAAGTCGCCCGTCGGCATCGTTCTGAGCGGCGGCCCGTCGAGCGTGTACGAAGAGGGCGCTCCGGCTCTGGATCCGGCCATCTTCGACCTTGGCGTGCCTGTTCTCGGCATCTGCTACGGCTTCCAGGTCATGGCCCAGGCGCTCGGCGGCGAAGTCGCCCACAGCGGGCTGCGGGAATACGGCGCTACCGACATGCAGGTCACCGGCGACGGGGGAGTGCTGCTCGTCGGCCAGCCGACAGACCAGACGGTGTGGATGAGTCATGGCGACCAGGTCTCGAAGGCACCAGAGGGTTTCACGGTCGTGGCGAGCAGTGCATCCACACCCGTCGCCGCGTTCGCCAACGACGCGAAGCAGCAGTACGGCGTGCAGTGGCACCCTGAGGTGAAGCACAGCCCCTTCGGGCAGACGGTGCTCGAGAACTTCCTGCACAAGGCCGCCGGAATCCCCGCCGACTGGAACAGCGGCAATGTCATCGCCGACCAGGTCGCTGCCATCCGCGCGCAGGTCGGTTCGGGCAAGGTCATCTGCGGACTCTCGGGCGGTGTCGACTCGGCCGTGGCCGCTGCGCTCGTGCACGAAGCCGTCGGCGACCAGCTCATCTGCGTCTTCGTCGACCATGGCCTGCTGCGCGCCGACGAGCGTCGCCAGGTCGAGGTCGACTACGTGGCGTCGACCGGTGTTCGCCTGGTGACAGTGGATGCCCGTGAGCAGTTCCTCGACGCTCTCGCCGGCGTCACCGACCCTGAACAGAAGCGCAAGATCATCGGTCGCGAGTTCATCCGGAGCTTCGAGGGCGCGGCCGAAGCGCTCGTGCTCGAAGCCGCGGTGACCGACGGTGAGCCTGTGAGGTTCCTCGTGCAGGGCACGCTCTACCCCGATGTCGTCGAGTCCGGCGGTGGCACTGGTACGGCCAACATCAAGAGCCACCACAACGTCGGCGGCCTGCCCGAAGACCTGCAGTTCGAACTCGTCGAGCCACTGCGAGCCCTGTTCAAAGACGAGGTTCGCGCCATCGGCCGCCAGCTTGGACTGCCAGAAGTCATCGTCGGCCGCCAGCCGTTCCCCGGCCCCGGCCTCGGCATCCGTATCGTCGGCGAGGTGACGTTCGAGCGACTCGAGCTGCTCCGCGCGGCCGACGCCATCGTGCGAGCGGAGTTGACGGCGGCTGGCCTGGACGGCGAGATCTGGCAGTGCCCGGTTGTGCTGCTGGCCGATGTTCGGTCGGTCGGCGTTCAGGGCGATGGGCGCACCTACGGGCATCCGATCGTCTTGCGGCCCGTCTCGTCAGAAGACGCCATGACGGCCGACTGGACGCGTCTGCCCTACGATCTTCTTGCAAAGATCTCGAACCGCATCACGAACGAGGTGGCGGGCGTCAACCGTGTTGTGCTCGACGTGACATCGAAGCCACCGGGAACGATCGAGTGGGAGTAAGTGAGCGCAGAAGGCGCCTTGAACAGGCGCTTTCTCCCAGCGCGGCACACCTTACGGCGTGTTGCGCTGGGCGCCCCACGCACACGCTTTTAGTACGTTTCCGTGGCCCGTCATTGCGGTGTGTGACTTTACGGGGCGCCTTGAACAGGCGCCTTCTCCACGTTGGGTCGATCTGATTCGCGAGGCACTGGCTGCTTCTGCTGCGTGAACGTCCACAGGTACTCCGGTGGGATGAGATCTGCGGCGCAGGCCGGGATTGACTCGGGGTGCGCAGTAGCATTCTGGAATGAAACTGTTGCGCCTCATCGGCACCTACGTGAAGCCCCACTGGCGGCTCATCGTCGGTGTGGTGGTCTTCCAGCTGGCCCAGGCCATCGCTTCGCTGTATCTGCCCACGCTGAACGCTGACATCATCGACAACGGCGTGGCGACGGGCGACACCGGCTACATTCTGCGCATCGGTGGCCTGATGCTGATGATCACACTCGCCCAGGTGATCTGCGCGGTCATCGCCGTGTACTTCGGTGCGAAGCTCGCCATGGCGCTGGGCCGCGACCTTCGCCTGTCGGTTTTCACCCACGTCGGCGACTTCTCCGAACGGGAAGTGTCGCTGTTCGGGGCACCGTCGCTCATCACCCGGACGACGAACGACGTGCAGCAGGTTCAGATGCTCGTGCTGCTCACCTGCACGCTGCTTGTCAGCGCACCCATCCTGGCGATCGGTGGCATCATCATGGCGCTGTCACTCGACGTGCCGCTCTCTGGCATCATCGCCGTGGCCGTGCCGGTGCTGCTCATCACCCTCGGCCTGATCATCGTTCGAATGGTTCCACTCTTCAGATTGATGCAGAAGCGCATCGACAAGGTCAACGGGGTGTTGCGCGAGCAGCTGACCGGCATCCGCGTCGTTCGGGCCTTCGTGCGCGAGCGCGTCGAGACCGAGCGATTTGCGGTGGCGAACAGGGAGGTGACCGATACGGCTCTGAGTGCCGGCCGGCTGTTCGCGCTCATGTTCCCCATCGTTCTGCTCGTGATGAACGTGTCGAGCGTCGCGGTGATCTGGTTCGGTGCGTTCCGCATCAACGATGGGTCGATGCAGATCGGCACCCTGACCGCATTCCTTACGTATCTGGTGCAGATCCTGATGGCAGTGATGATGGCGACCTTCATGGCGATACTGATTCCCCGTGCATCCGTGTGCGCCGACCGTATCACCGAGGTGCTTCAGACGCCCTCGTCGGTCGTCATGCCGGCCGAGGGAGTGACCAGGCTCGACGAACACGGGCTGATCGAGCTCGACAACGCGAGCTTCGCATACCCGGGGGCCGCTGAGCCGGTGCTTCGCGATCTGACTTTCGTGACAGAACCCGGAAAGACGACGGCCATCATCGGTAGTACCGGGTCTGGTAAGACCACGCTGGTGAACCTGCTGCCACGGCTCTTCGACGCCACCGAGGGCGAAGTGCGGGTCGACGGGGTCAACGTCAGGGAACTCGACCCCGATGTGCTCTGGGGGCGTATCGGCCTGGTGCCGCAGAAGCCCTATCTGTTCTCGGGTACCGTGGCCAGCAACCTGCGGTACGGCAAGCCCGACGCGAGCGACGAGCAGCTGTGGGCGGCGCTTGAGACCGCGCAGGCGCGCGAGTTCGTCGCGGAGATGGAGCTCGGGCTCGAGTCTCCGATCGCCCAGGGCGGAACAAACGTGTCAGGCGGCCAGCGCCAGCGCCTCGCGATCGCCCGCGCACTGGTGAAGCGCCCCGAGATCTACGTCTTCGACGACTCATTCTCGGCCCTCGACCTGGCGACGGATGCCCGGCTCAGGCGGGCACTGTGCAGAGACGTGATCGGGGCGACCATGATCGTGGTGGCGCAGCGCGTCTCGACGATCATCGACGCAGACCAGATCCTCGTTCTCGAAGACGGCCAGATCGTTGACCGCGGAACCCACACCGAACTGCTCGAGAACAGCGAGACCTATCGGGAGATCGTGGCATCGCAGATGACGGCGGAGGAGGCAGCATGAGCGACGAAGCGCAGCCGATCGAAAAGGCTCCCGCCGTTCCCCGACCCCCCGTGCGGCGCGGGCCGGGTGGCGGTGGCCCGTTCGGCGGGGCCGGAATGCCGGCCGAGAAGTCGAAGGCCTTCGGGCCGAGTGCGAAGCGACTGGCCAGCCGACTTCGCCCCGAGCGGATGCTCATTGTTGTGATCACCCTGCTCGCCGTCGTGAGTGTGACGCTCTCGGTGCTCGGACCGAAGATGCTCGGCAACGCGACGAACGTCATCTTTGCGGGCATCCTGTCGAAGGCGTTCCCGGCCGGGACCACCCAGCAGCAGGCGATCGACGGTCTGAACAATGCAGGCCAGGGCCAGCAGGCCGACCTTCTGGGGAGCGTCACCTTCACCCCTGGCCAGGGCATCGACTTCACCCAGCTCGGCATGATCCTCTTGACAGTGCTCGCGATCTACGTGTTCGCGTCGCTCTTCAGCTGGGCGCAGTCGTATTTGCTCAACGGCGTCGTGCAGCGCACCGTCTACCGCCTGCGCGAAGACGTCGAGGAGAAGATCAACCGGCTTCCGCTCGGCTACTTCGACCGTATGCCTCGCGGTGAGCTGCTCAGCCGGGTCACCAACGACATCGACAACATCTCGCAGAGCCTGCAGCAGTCGCTCTCGCAGATCATGACCTCGTTGCTCACCGTGATCGGAGTGATCACGATGATGTTCATCATCTCGCCCGTGCTGGCGCTCATCGCCCTGGTGACGATCCCGCTCACCTTGATCATCACGACCGTGGTTGCCAAGCGCTCGCAGAGGTTGTTCGTCGCGCAGTGGACGTACACCGGCACACTCAACGCGCAGATCGAAGAGAGCTACACCGGCCACGCGCTGGTGAAGGTCTTCGGTCGCCACCGCGAGATCAACGAGGTCTTCCGTCAGAAGAACGACGAACTCTACACGGCCAGCTTCGGCGCCCAATTCGTGTCGGGCATCATCATGCCGGCGATGATGTTCGTCGGAAACCTCGTGTACGTGGCCATCGCGGTTGTCGGTGGTTTGATGGTGGCGAGCGGCACCCTCAGCCTCGGTGACGTGCAGGCATTCATCCAGTACTCGCGCCAGTTCACGCAGCCGCTCACGCAGCTGGGGTCCATGGCCAATGTGCTGCAGTCGGGCGTGGCCTCGGCCGAGAGGGTGTTCGAGTTGCTCGACGCCGATGACCAGACTCCGGATGCCCAGCCCGCCGAGACTCCATCGAACGAAGAGGGCCGACTTGTATTCGAGAACGTCTCGTTCAGCTATAGCCCCGAGAAGCCGCTCATCGAGAACCTCTCCCTCGAGGCGCTGCCCGGTCAGACGGTCGCGATCGTGGGGCCGACGGGGGCTGGCAAGACGACCCTGGTGAACCTCATCATGCGGTTCTACGAACTCGACTCGGGTCGTATCACCCTCGACGGCGTTGACATCGCCTCGATGACGCGGGATGATCTGCGGAGCCGCACCGGAATGGTGCTTCAGGATACGTGGCTGTTCGGTGGCACGATCCACGACAACATCGCGTACGGCAACCCTGAGGCAAGCGAGGAAGAGATTCTGGCAGCGGCCCAGGCCACCTACGTCGACCGGTTCGTGCACTCGCTGCCCGAGGGGTACAACACGGTGCTGAACGACGAGGCAGACAACGTCTCAGCCGGGGAGAAGCAGCTCATCACGATCGCCAGGGCGTTCCTGGCCAAGCCCAGCGTGCTCATCCTCGATGAGGCCACGAGCTCGGTCGACACGCGCACCGAGGTGTTGGTGCAGCGAGCGATGTCGGTGTTGAGGCAGGATCGCACCAGTTTCGTGATCGCCCACCGCCTGTCGACCATCCGCGATGCCGACCTCATCCTGGTGATGGAGTCGGGTAGCATCGTCGAGCAGGGTACCCACGACCAGCTGCTGGCTGCAGGCGGTGCCTACGCGAATCTGTACAACTCGCAGTTCGCGGCTGCGATCACCGACTGAGACCCGTGTCGGCCGACCAACGAGAATCGCCGGTTGAGTAGGCCGCAGGCCGTATCGAAACCCCCACGGAGAACAGGGTGTTCCGATAAAGCCTGGCGGCTCCTACTCAACCGGCGACGGTCGGATGGTCAATCGACCAGTGGACTAGTTGCGCGCGATGGCGAACATGCGCAGCAGTTCGAGGTACAGCCACACGACAGTCATGACGAGGCCGAAGGCCGCAGACCACGCCTGGTTGCGGGGGGCACCGGCCTTTACTCCGCGCTGGATCTGGTCGAAGTCGAGCACCAGCGAGTACGCGGCGAGAATCGTCACGAACACGCCGAGGATCACGCCGAGCGGAATGCCGAGCAGGGTCACCGAGCCGCTGAGCCCGAAGGCGTTGCTGTTGACACCGGTGAGCATCAGAACGACGTTGAGCAGCGAGAAGACGATGTACCCCACCATGGCGATCAGGAAGATCTTGGTGGCCCGCTTCGACGCGCGGATCTTGCCGAAGGCGAACAGCACGAGGGTCACCGCGAAGACGCAGATGGTCGCCAACACAGCCTGGATGACGACACCCGGGTACCGTGCCTCGAAGACGCCGGAGATCGCGCCGATGAAGAGGCCCTGAAGCGCCGAGTACAGGAGGATCAGCGGGGGTGACGGCTGCTTCTTGAAGATGTTGACCATGGCCAGGCCGAAACCCAGAAGGGCTGCGGGCAACGCCAGTACGGGAACGTTCCACCCGACCGCGGCGAACGCGACGAGCACGACGAAGTTCAGTGCGGTCTTGATGATGACGTCGTCGTAACTCAGGCGCCCGGTCTGGGCGGCTGTCGCAGCAGGCGCGTCGTACATCTTCTCCAACCCTGCCGCAGTGATGGTGGGAGTCGGGGTAGCCGGGGCCTTGCCGTTGAAGACGGGGTTCCGTGAGAACGCCGGGTTGTTGGAAGCCATCGATTCCTCGTGTCTGGAGTGTGCGTGCCGACGTCGGTCGGATCCCTTCAAATCTAGCTGTACTCCGGCACTGTTTGCTGGAAGTTCTCACAGACAAAGCCCTCCTGGGTGCGGTCTCTCACGGATGACGGACCCACCCCAGCCATGGACCTCGAACCACAGGAGTCCTATCGTGGAGACGTGAGCGAACGTCTGGGATTTCCCTATCCGCTGGTGATCGGCCACCGCGGCGCCTGCGGCTATCGGCCGGAGCATTCCGCTGCCGCCTACCTCCTCGCGTTCGATCTGGGCGCGGACTTCGTGGAGCCCGACATCGTCGTGACGAGAGACGGGCAGTTGGTGCTGCGCCACGAGAATGAGATTTCAGGGACGACCGATGTGGCCGAGCATCCGGAATTCGCTCACCTGCTGACCAGCAAAGTCGTCGATGGCGTCGTCTATGACGGGTGGTTCACCGAAGACCTGAGCTGGGCCGAGCTCAGCACGCTGCGGTGCACCGAACGGCTGCCCGGACTGCGACCGCAGAGCGCGCAGTTCGACGGGCAATTCGGCATTCTGCGCCTCGCCGACCTTTTCTCTCTCGTCGATGAGGCAGGGGATGCCTCGCAGCGGCCGCTCGGAATCGTCGCCGAACTCAAACATTCCTCGTACTTCTCGGGGCTGGGGTTCTCACTCGCCCAACTCTTCGCCGACGAGGTTCGGAACGCCGGCTGGGGCGACTCGCAGGGCCGGCTCATCGTCGAGAGTTTCGAACCCACGTGTCTGGCCGAGCTGCGATCGAGCGGGGCCCAGTGCTCCCGTGTGCTGCTGATCGAAGCGGAGGGATCACCTCCTGACCTTCTCGCCGCGGCGGGGGATGAGGCGCCGGAGTACGCCTCCTACCTCACGATGGAGGGACTGCGCCAACTCGCCGATGACCAGAGCATCGACGGAATCAGTGTGCCGAAGCAGGTGGTGCTGTCGGACGACGGCCGCCGGTTGGTGCAGGAGGCGCATCACCAACGACTGGCTGTGTACACCTGGACGCTGAGGCCGGAGAACATGTTCCTCTCAGAAACTTTCCGGGCGGGCGCCGAGCCAACAGCGTTCGGTGACTGGGCAGGAGAGTTCGAGGCGATTCTGGCGGCGGGTGTCGACGGTGTCTTCGCCGATCATCCTGACCTGGCCGTGTCAGCCAGGACCGCACGCCCGCGCTGATCAGTTCCCGCCAGGGTGTCAGCGCTCGCGTCTAAACTTGGCAGCGACATGAACCCCGACTTCGCAGACCGCCAGAGCCCATCTATCCCATCGGGCGGCATGAGTTCGGTACCGCTCATCGTCGACGATCTCTCTACGGCCCATGGCGGCCCTTCAGGCGGATACGAAGACCCTTTGCTGGCCGGGCTCAACCCCCAGCAGCGCATCGCCGTCGAATACCGGGGTCCAGCACTCCTGATCGTCGCCGGAGCGGGTTCGGGCAAGACGAGCGTTCTCACCAGGCGCATCGCAAGCCTGATCGGAACCCGCGAAGCCTGGCCGAGCCAGATTCTTGCCATTACGTTCACGAACAAGGCTGCTGCCGAGATGCGGGAGCGGGTGGGTGCGCTTCTCGGCCAGACGGCAGAGGGAATGTGGATCTCGACATTCCACTCGGCGTGTGTTCGCATTCTCCGGCGCGAGGCAGAGAACTTCGGATTCACGAAGAGTTTCACGATCTACGACTCCCACGATTCCCGCACGCTCATCAAACGGATCATCAAAGACCTGCAGGCAGACACCTATGGTTTCACCGTTGCTGGCGTGGCCGGCAAGATCTCCAAGCTCAAGAACGAACTCGCCGACGCTGACAGTTATGCGCGAACGGCGAACTTCAACGACCCGCAGGAAGAACTCTTCGTCGAGATCTTCCGGCAGTACACCCGCAGCCTGAACGCGGCCAATGCGTTCGACTTCGACGATCTGATCGGGCAGACCGTCTATCTGTTCCGGGCGTTCCCGAATGTCGCTGAACACTACCGGCGCCGGTTCAGGCACATTCTCGTCGATGAGTACCAGGACACCAACCATGCCCAGTACGCGCTGATCCGCGAGCTGACCCGCCCGGTCACCGAGGGAACCGGCTTCGACGAGCGGTCGGCGGGCCTGCCCGGCGCTTCGCTCACGGTGGTCGGCGACTCCGACCAGTCCATCTATGCGTTCCGTGGCGCAGACATCCGCAACATCGTGGAGTTCGAGCGTGACTTCCCGGGGGCGAAGACCGTTCTGCTCGAACAGAACTACCGGTCGACCCAGAACATCCTCACCGCAGCGAACGCGGTCATCTCGAACAACTTCGACCGCAAAGACAAAAAACTCTGGACCGACGTCGGCGACGGCGAGAAGATCACGGGCTTCACCGGGTACAGCGGGCACGACGAGGCCCAGTTCGTCGCTGACGAGATAGCCAAGCTGCACGACTCTGGTACGCCGTACAAAGACGTCGCCGTGTTCTACCGCACGAACGCCCAGACGAGGGCACTCGAAGAGATCTTCATCCGCTCGGCCGTGCCGTACCGGGTGCTCGGCGGCACGCGCTTCTACGAGCGCGCTGAGATCAAAGATGTGCTGGCGTATCTCATCGCGGTCGCCAACCCTCGGGACGCTCTTGCCCTGCGACGAATACTGAACACTCCGAAGCGGGGAATAGGCCCCGCGACCGAGACCGCACTGGGTTTCTTTGCAGAGTCGAACGAGGTCAGCTACCGGGACGCCATGCGGCGTTCGACCGAGCTCGGTCTCGGCCCGAAAGTGACGCAGGCGATTCTCGACCTCGCCACACTGCTCGATGAAGCCACAGAGATGATCGACCCTGAGCGCAATGCCGGCCCGGTGACCGTGGCAGAGATTCTGACCCTTCTTCTCGACCGCAGCGGTTACGTGGTGGCGCTTCGCGCGGGCCGCGACCCGCAGGACGAGGCCCGCGCAGAGAACGTCGAGGAACTCGTTGCGGTGACGAAGGAATTCCAGAAGAACAACCCTGGCGGCTCTCTCGTCGACTTTCTCACCGAGGTGTCGCTGGTCGCGGCTGCCGACGAGCTGGATGACACCAGTGGAACGGTGTCGTTGATGACCCTGCACACAGCGAAGGGCCTCGAGTACGAGGCGGTCTTTCTCACCGGCGTCGAAGAGGATCTGCTGCCTCACCGCATGTCTGCGTCAGAACCCGGCGGGCCCGCAGAGGAGCGCAGGCTCTTCTACGTGGGAATCACCCGGGCGCGAAAGCGCCTCTATCTCTCGCTGGCGATGACACGGGCCCAGTACGGGGAGACTGCGGTAGCGATGCCGAGCCGCTACCTGCAGGAGATTCCTGCCGAACTCATCGACTGGCGGCAGTCCCCGGGAATGGCGACCTCGCGGGGCGGAACCCAGCCCAGGGCCCTGAATGCGAATCGCTCCAGCGGCGGCGGTTTCGCCTCGCGCACCCCGTCACGGGCGAGCGACTCCCTGTCGTTCACCGACCGGGCCCTGCCGAGGGTCAAAGCGGAGTGGCCCAACCGGGTCACCGCCCAGGTGCGCGACAACGGAGACCTCGAGCTTGAGCCCGGAGACAGGATCCGGCACACCGATTTCGGCGAGGGCCGGGTGAACGCCGTGACAGGCGAGGGAACCAAGCGGGTGGCACACGTGCAGTTCGACGCGGCGGGCTCGAAGAAGTTGTTGATCAAGATCGCACCGATCGAGAAGATCTGAGTCGGGTCAGTTCGTCTTCACCATACCTGATCGCATTCGTGACAGATAGTGGCGCATCGGCAGGCTGCGCACGTTTCGCGGCAGGGCGCGGTAGACGAGAGCCACCGCCCCGAAGACCAGGGCGAACCGGCGCTCGGCCCACCGATTCCACGGCAATCTGAACGCTACTCTCAGCTCCGCGGGTAGCAGTCCGATGGTGAACAGGCGCACAACAGGCATAACTGCCCTGAGCCAGATCGGTGCCACCCTCGGGTGAAGCAGGTCATGAGCCACCCGCCGTGCGTCGTCTGAGACCACGAGCGCGCTGACGGCGTCATTCCAGTACCGGCGAAACGCTGCGAGATCTGTCGGCCAACTGCTCCGGCGAACCTGCAGAGCCGTGCCGAGAACGCTGTACTGCTGGTAGACGCTCTCCGCCAGCTCGGGGCACAGCGGCCCGAAAACTCGTTCGTACACGCCGAGCGCGCTTTCGTAGAGGGTTGCGGCGACCCAGAGCTGTGAGGCCGGATCGAACGCGCTGTACGCCGGCGTGGTTGCGTCTCCAGCCGACACGACGGGGCGATGCGCACGGTTCACCTTTTCGACGATTGCAGCCCGTTCGGCATCGGTTGCGAACACGGTCGCGTACGCGTACGTCACTGTGTTGGTGAGTCTGTCGAGGGGACGGTTTGCGAAGTCGCTGTGCCGGGCAACCCCGGCACCGACGGCCGAGTCGGCAATCTGCAGGAGGATCGCCCGCCCGCCCCCGGCCAGCAGGATTCCCTCAGCGGCGACGTCGGTGAACACGCTCATGGCTCGAGACTACGCGGGTCGCGATCATGGATCCTGCTCCGAGTGTCAGCGCACCAGCCGCCGTCAGGAGTGCCAGACCGGTCTCGCCCGTCACGTCGGCCACCGACCTGCCCGTACTGGCCAGACGATCGGATGCAGGGGGAGAACCTGTCGCCCTGTCGACAGGAGGCATCGGAGCCGGCGGGGGCGAGCCGGAGGGGCTGGTCGGCGGGATCACAATTGCGGGTGGAGTCGGACTGGGTATGGGCGCCGCAACCTGCGTCACCTCGCTCACGATGCCGAATGAAGACACCCAGGGCTGGATGCGGTCGCCGCCGAGCTCTGGAGGCGTCTTCTTCGGGTCGATCGACTCGACCCAGACGTAGAACCCCGGTGACGGGAGTGCACACTCGGGTGTCTGGTACCGACCAGGACCTCGTGACGCCAGAGTGTGCACCGTGCAGGCCACCGGCGTATCTGCCGGAACGGATGGGCTCTCGGTCGGCGCTTCAGCCAGGGGCCCCAGGAGAGTGCTGTCGATCGTCACGGGGACAGGCTGCTGGGAGCCATCGGGTGCGGTGTAGCGGCCCCACTGCTGGACCACGGATTCCGCGCTCGAAATCTGCTGCAGCGGCTCACGCACACCCAGTTCGAGGGTGTCGCTCAGCTTTGCGCCGGTGGTGGCCTCAGGAGAGCTTGCCTGGGTCTGCACGGCCGGAGCGAAGGGGAGGGGCGAGATACCGCTTTCGTGGGTAGTGGCATGTGCGGTCGCAAGCGCGGCCGGGGGGACCAGCAGCGTTTGGACATCTTTTCCACCCGTGGCCACCCAGATCGAGTTGCCGTAGGGCAGGTTGGTGTAGTCGACAACGGCAGAAACGTCGGCCGTGGAGTTTCCAGCGGTCGGGATTATGGCGTAGTCCACGCCGTTCTCGATCGCGCGGGTCGTCGACCCGTCTGTGAAGGCGGCTCCCGTGAGATGCAGGGTGCCGCCGTGTCTTCCCGGGGGAAGCTGCGAACGACCGGTGCCGACGAAATCCACGCTCAATTCGCTCCGCACAGTGAGGGGTGTTGCATCAAGCGCCGACAGGGTCACCGAAGCCGACACAGATCGCGACGCTCCTGAGCTGCCGTTCATCCGGTCCCTGATCTGGTCCGCAATGATCGACACGGTCAGCGCATGCTCGTTCGCGCGCTGGGCGTACCACGATGAGGGGTGGCCGCCGAGGCCGGTGAGATTCCACGTCGCGAGTTGTGCCCCCGCGGCCCAGTCCGGATCGGTCGTGGTCACGAACTCCCGGGCGATGAACGCGAGCCGGGCGGTGAGGTCTGCGTCTCGCAGCCCGACACGATCACCTTCGATGTAGGTCAGCTCGGAGCCCTCCGGCGGCCGCTTCGTCACCTCCAGACAGAGCCCGAGGTTGTTGTCGCCGAGCCGATGTGTGCCGAGCCACGATCGGCCGTCACGCGCGGAGAGGTAGCCCACTCCATGGCTGGTCGCGCGGACCGCCCACGCAGAAGGAGCAAGAAGAAGAATGCCCGCAGAAACCAGAAGGGCTGCGAGAAGAGCCAGAGAGATGCGAAGGGTTCGTTTCATGGAACCAGATTCATTCCAGGCATCGGTGCGGCGGCTGTGGAACCGTGAATTTGTGCACGGTCGGCCAAACTGGCGCATTGTGGAGGGGTAGGCTTTGAAACGGTCTAGATGTCTCGATCTCGAGAGACATGGAGCGTCGCGACATCCGGCTACCGTTTTCTATCAGAAACCAGGCAACGCGTGCCCGCTGAGTGCACGCGGATGGGATGTACAAGCGTGGATCTATTTGAATATCAGGCACGAGACCTGTTCGAGAGCTATGGCGTTCCGGTTCTTCCGGGCATCATCGCCGACACGCCTGAAGAGGTGCGTGCGGCAGCGGAGAAGCTCGGCGGTGTCACCGTGGTGAAGGCCCAGGTCAAGGTCGGAGGCCGCGGAAAGGCTGGGGGCGTCAAGGTCGCGAAGTCGCCAGACGAAGCTGAGGCAGCCGCGAAGGCGATTCTCGGGCTCGACATCAAGGGCCACGTCGTCAAGCGCGTCATGGTCGCCGGTGGTGCCCGCATTGCCCAGGAGTTCTACTTCTCGATTCTCCTCGACCGCTCGAACCGCACCTTCCTCTCCATGACCAGCGTCGAAGGTGGCATGGAGATCGAACAACTCGCCGTCGAGCGCCCCGAGGCGCTCGCGAAGATCGACGTCGATCCCGTTATCGGCATCAATGAAGACGTTGCGACCGACATCGCCACGAGGGCAGGCTTCTCCGACGAACTCGTCGTCAAGGTCGCCCCCGTGCTTGCAAAGCTCTGGAATGTGTTCAAGGGCGAAGACGCAACACTGGTCGAGGTGAACCCGCTCGTGCTCACTGAAGAAGGCGACGTCATCGCCCTCGACGGCAAGGTCACGCTCGACGAGAACGCCGAGTTCCGTCACCCGAACCACGAGGCCCTCGTCGACCAGGGTGCAGTTGACCCGCTCGAGGCGAAGGCGAAGGAGTCGAACCTCAACTACGTCAAGCTCGACGGCGAAGTCGGCATCATCGGCAACGGCGCAGGGCTCGTCATGTCGACCCTCGACGTCGTCAGCTACGCCGGTGAGCGCCACGGTGGGGTCAAACCCGCCAACTTCCTCGACATCGGTGGTGGAGCATCCGCCGCCGTCATGGCCGCCGGCCTCGATGTCATTCTGAACGACCCGCAGGTCAAGAGCGTGTTCGTCAACGTCTTCGGCGGCATCACCGCCTGTGACGCCGTGGCCAACGGAATCGTGGGTGCTCTGGCAACGCTCGGTGCCTCCGCAACCAAGCCGCTCGTGGTTCGCCTCGACGGCAACAACGTCGTCGAGGGCCGCGCCATTCTGGCTGAAGCCAACAACCCGCTCGTCACCGTCGTCGACACCATGGACGAAGCGGCAGACAAGGCCGCCGAACTCGCTCACGCTGCTGCGTAAGTAACCCCCACTTCACACACTCGCGCAGAAACAGGAAGAGAACAACAATGTCGATTTTTCTCGACGAGAACTCCAAGATCATCATCCAGGGCCTGACCGGCTCTGAAGGAACCAAACACGCCGGCCGGATGCTCGCATCGGGCTCGAAGATCGTCGGCGGCGTCAACCCGCGGAAGGCCGGCACGACCGTCGAGATCGAGGGCCACACGCTCCCGATCTTCGGCAGCGTCGCTGAGGCCATGGCCGAGACCGGGGCCGATGTCTCCGTCATCTTCGTGCCGCCGGCCTTCGCCAAGAGCGCCGTGCTCGAGGCTGTCGAGGCAGAGATTCCGCTCGCCGTCGTCATCACCGAGGGCATCCCGATCCACGACTCTGCCGAGTTCTGGTCGTACGCCCAGCAGAAGGGCAACAAGACCCGCATCCTCGGGCCGAACTGCCCCGGGATCATCTCACCATCGAAGTCGAACGCCGGGATCATCCCGTCGAACATCGCAGGCCCCGGCCCGATCGGCCTGGTGTCGAAGTCGGGCACCCTGACGTACCAGATGATGTTCGAGCTCCGTGACCTCGGCTTCTCGACCGCAATCGGAATCGGTGGTGACCCGATCATCGGCACCACCCACATCGATGCCCTCGCCGCATTCGAGGCAGACCCCGAGACAAAGGCGATCGTCATGATCGGTGAGATCGGTGGTGACGCCGAAGAGCGCGCGGCCGACTTCATCAAAGCGAACATGACCAAGCCTGTCGTCGCCTATGTCGCAGGATTCACTGCGCCAGAGGGCAAGACCATGGGTCATGCAGGTGCAATCGTCTCCGACGGCGCAGGCACTGCCCAGGGCAAGAAGGAAGCACTCGAAGCAGCGGGCGTCACCGTCGGCAAGACGCCGAGCGAGACGGCCGCGCTGCTGAGGGAGATCTACCTCGCACTCTGAGCCGGGTACCGATTTCTGATCGGACTTGCCCGACCCGCACGTCACGGCCCTCCATCACGGTGGAGGGCCGTTACGGTTAAGTCGGTGCATCACGGGTGGGCCACGAAGTCGCACGACGCGCTCCCAGAGCACGAGTGACCGGCATCGCTCCTCGTGCTGCTTTTCTTGGTTCGACAAGGTGATTCGAGGTTTCCACGTGGCAGAGAACGCGTCGGCGTCGACACCGGCACCATCACAGGCACCGGCATCACCACCGACACCGACACCCGCCGGGGCGCACACTCACGATTCCCGGTACACACGCATGCGTCGCCGCATCGTGACCCCCCAGGCCATCTACGGCACGCTTCTCGTGGCAGCCATCATCGGCACTGCAGCAGACGAAGCCAGTGATCGAGACGTGCTCATCACCACTCTCGGCACGGTCATCGTCTTCTGGATCGCCCACGTCTTCGCCGAGGCGATCGCCCACTATGGCACAAAGACCTCACTCGGCCTGCCGCTCAGCGAATCGGTGCGCCACAGCCTGCACGGCGCCGCCGGGCTCCTCTACTCCGCCCTGCTGCCGTGCCTCTTCCTGCTCCTCGGTGCCCTCGGCGTTCTGGGCGAGAGCACCGCGTACACGATCTCTCTGCTTCTGCCCGTCGGTCTGCTCGCCGCGCTGGGCTGGCTCGCTCTCGCCGACCGCGGCAGCCCTGTGTGGGGCAGAGTGATCGGCGCACTGGTCACTGGCCTTCTCGGTGTGTTCGTGATTCTTCTGAAGATCGCCTTCCACTGATGAATCGACCAACCCCGTGAACCGCCCCACCACGGCTCTCCTGGCCGCACTCGACGCCCTCCTCACCGTCGCCCTGGGCATCGGCATACCGCTCGTGATGCTGACGGTTCTCTGGGCGACGCAGTTCTCGCTCTCGATCGACTGGCTCGTCTTCTGGCGAGCCGCTGCAGACGTCTGGATGCTCGGCAACGGTGTTGACGTTCTCATCTCCCTCGACGCCGGTACCGCGGCGCAACTCGCCCTCGACCACGCAGCAGTTCCCTTCGAGATCGGCATCGCACCCCTCGGATTCGCCGTGTTGACGGCCTTTCTCGGCCGTCGTTCCGGCCTGAGGCTGGGCCTCACCGAGCATCCATTCTTCGGCGGCGTGGTCGGCACAGTGACGGTTGGCGTGCTCGCAGGTCTCATCTGCGTGAGCGCTCACTCCGACCTGGCCGTCGCTTCGCTACGCCAGGCCGTCGTGTTCGTTCCGGCGACCTACGCAGTGGGATTGCTCGCAGGTGGGGTCGAGAGCATCGCGCGTACCCAGAGCCCGCTGCGAACGGCCTTGCGCGAGCGATTGGATGCCCTGCCGACGGCCGTTCGCAGCGTCGCCGCGGCTGCACTACGCTGCGGGGCGGCGATCGCCGTGGCGATGGTCGGAGTCGGAGCGCTCGCCGTGGCACTGCTCTTGCTGGTGAACTATTCGACGGTCGTCTCGCTCTACGAATCGCTGCAATCCGGCATCGCCGGAGGCGCGGCGCTCACGATTGCGCAGATCGCGTTCATGCCAAACCTCGCCATCTGGGCTGCCAGTTGGATGCTGGGACCGGGGTTCGCGCTGGGAACCGGTACCTCGGTGTCGCCTCTGGGCACCCAGCTGGGCCTTGTTCCGTCGCTCCCGGTGTTCGGGGCGCTGCCTCATTCCTCAGCGATCGGGTTCCTGGCCCTCCTCATACCGGTGGTCGTCACTTTCTGCATCACAACCTTCATGCGATCGCAGCCCGGGGTGCCCTTCGCCCTGACCGTGCGCGGAATCGGTCGCACTCTCGGCACGGGGTTTGCGACAGCGCTCGTCGCTGCCGGCCTCCTGGCCCTGCTCGCGATGTGGTCGGGGGGCGCACTCGGTCCGGGCCGACTGGCAGATGTCGGGCCTGATCCGTCGGCAGTGTTCCTCTGGGTGTTCGTCAGCTGCGGAGTCTCCGCATCGGCGGGCCTGGTCGCCGCCGGCGTACGCCGGCGGGCAGCGGAACCCGTGCAGAGCCCGGCGCAGTAGCCACCAACGGCTAGCCAGAGCCTCTAAACTGTGTGGGTGCTGTCGATAGTCGTTCTCATTTCGGGCGGTGGGTCCAACCTTCGTGCCCTTCTCGAAGCTTCGACCGACGCCCAGTACCCTGCCCGGGTGATCGCAGTCGGTTCCGACACTGATGCCTCGGGCCTCGCGTTCGCCGAGGAATTCGGTGTGCCGGCCTTCACCGTGTACCCGTCATCGTTCGACTCGCGTGCCGCCTGGGGCGACGAGCTGCTGGCTCAGATCACACAGTGGTCGCCCGACCTCGTCGTCTGCGCCGGTTTCATGCGGATTCTGCCGCCGCGAGTGGTGGCCGCCCTCTCGCCGAACCTGATCAACACGCATCCCGCCCTTCTGCCAGCTTTCCCCGGTGCCCACGCTGTGCGCGATGCGTTGGCGGCAGGTGCGCTGCAGACCGGGGTGACGGTGCATATCGTCGACGAAGGTGTCGACACCGGGCCCGTGCTCGTACAGCAAGCCGTCGAGGTGCGGGGCGATGACACCGAAAACTCCCTCCACGAGCGCATCAAGGTGGTCGAACGCGAATTGCTCGTCCAGGCTGTGCTCGACATCGCGAACAACAGGCTCGCACTGACCCCGAACCACCCCGATTCCCCTAGGAGTTCCACCCTCTCATGAGCACTTCACGCCACGATCCCTCGCTCTTTCGCCACCGCGACCTCATTCCGATCAAACGCGCCCTCATCTCGGTGAGCGACAAGACGGGCCTGGTGGAACTCGCTGCGGCGCTGAGCGCCTCGGGCGTCGAGATCGTCTCGACCGGTTCGACGGCAAAGACCATCGCAGCCGCCGGGTTCGCCGTCACCGAAGTGAGCTCAATCACCGGTTTCCCCGAGTCCCTCGACGGTCGAGTGAAGACGCTCCACCCCTCCGTGCACGCCGGCATCCTCGCCGACCTCCGACTCGAATCGCACATCGCCCAGCTCCAGCAACTCGAGATCCAGGCCTTCCAGCTCGTCGTCGTCAACCTCTACCCGTTCTCTGAGACGGTGGCGAGCGGCGCTGAGGGCGACGATGTCATCGAACAGATCGACATCGGTGGCCCTGCCCTCGTTCGAGCCTCGGCGAAGAACCACGCGAACGTTGCGATCGCGGTGTCGCCCGGCATCTACCCGGAGATCCTGACCGCGATCGCCACGGGGGGCACGACACTCGAGATGCGGCGCCACCTGGCGGCGACAGCGTTCGCCCACACAGCCGCGTACGACACTGCGGTGGCAACCTGGTTCGCCGAACAGCTCGGTGCCAGCGCGCTCGCGGCCGAATCCGTCTTCGACCCGACTGCTCCCCTCGGAGAGAAGGGGTTCCCACAGGTCCTCGACCGCAGCGTCAGCCTCTCACACACCCTCCGGTACGGCGAGAATTCCCACCAGTCCGCCGCCCTGTACCTCGAGCCGAACGGCCGCGGAATCGCTGAAGCCACGCAGCTGAACGGAAAGGAGATGTCGTATAACAACTTCGTCGACGCCGACGCCGCTGTGCGCGCAGCCTACGACTTCCGGGCCCCTGCTGTGGCCATCATCAAACACGCGAACCCGTGTGGCATCGCCATCGCGTCCTCCACCGCCCTCGACCCCATTGCATCGGCGCACCTGCGTGCACACGAATGCGATCCTGTCTCTGCCTTCGGAGGAGTCATCGCCGCCAACCGCACGGTGACGCTGGGCATGGCAGAGGCCGTCAAAGACATCTTTACCGAGGTGCTGGTCGCGCCCGATTTCGAGCCGGATGCCCTGAAGCTCCTGCAGACCAAGAAGAACCTCCGCATCCTTCGCCTCCCCGCCGACTATGCACGGCCCTCGATCGAGCTGAAGCAGATCAGCGGGGGGCTCCTCGCGCAGGAGGCGGATTCGTTCGTCGACTATTCGACGGCCGGGTGGGAGCTCGTCTCGGGCGAACCGGCAGACGAGGCGACCCTCCGCGACCTCGAATTCGCCTGGAAGGCCTGCCGATCGGTGAAGTCCAATGCCATCCTGCTCGCCTCGAATGGGGCGTCTGTCGGGGTGGGCATGGGCCAGGTCAACCGAGTCGATTCCTGCCATCTCGCCGTCAGTCGCGCCGGAGCTCGGGCTGCTGGTTCCGTCGCCGCATCCGATGCTTTCTTCCCCTTCGCCGATGGCCTCCAGGTGCTGTTGGATGCTCGAGTGAAGGCAGTCGTGCAGCCGGGTGGCTCGGTGCGCGACAATGAGGTGTTCGAGGCTGCCCGAGCGGCGGGCGTCACGATGTACATCACCGGGGAACGCCACTTCTACCACTGAGGTATGGGCAGTTCCTCCCGGTGGGCGATTCGGCATCGAGTAGGGTCACAAACATGTCTTTTCTCACTCGGCGGGCCATCCTCGCTTCTCTTGTCACGGCAGTCGTCATCGCGGCGGTGGCCCATGTGTCGATGGTGCTCGCCTTCTTCGTTGCGAAGGCGTTCGAAGCCGGCGCGCTCCCCGTCATCAATGCTTTCTTCGTTCCCCAGACGCTTTTCACCCTGCTCTTCCTGTTCATCTTCGCGGTGGTCGGTGCCTTCAGAAGGTGGTACCTGGCGATCGCCGCAGGGCTGGTCTCCGGTGTGGCGGGTGCCTTCGTCGGCACGGGAATCCAGGTGCTCACCCAGGGCAACCCGCTGAACGGTGATGTCGTGAGCTACCTCATCGGCACGCTGGTGGGCATCAACCTCATCTTCGTCGTGGTCGTGGTTCTCGCATCCGCCACCATCGGCCGTCGTGTCTATGAGGGCATCGCGCGCGTGACGGTAGCCGTGCGGCGGGATCAGGGCGAGAAACGGATCGCGATCATCCGGCACCCGGCAGCCACCCTTGCCGATGGCCAGGTGACGCACATCGAGAAGAGCGACATCGACCTCGAGCTCGCCACCACCCAGTGGCAGTCGTATGTGTCTGCGCTCGAGGGTGCCGGCTGGGTCACCGTCGAGGTCGATCAGGCCGATCACCTTGCAGACTCGGTGTTCATCGAAGACGCGGTCGTGGTCTTCGGTGATGTCGCTGTCATCACTAGCCCGGGGAGTGAGCACCGGGTCGAAGAGACCGACGCGGCCGAAGTCACGGTCAGGGAGCTCGGCCTCAAAGTCGCGAGAATAGCGCAGCCGGGCACGCTCGACGGCGGCGACGTGCTCAAGGTCGGCACGACGGTGTACGTGGGCCGGAGCGGCCGTACCAACGCTGAGGGTATTCACCAATTGCGCCACATCGTCGCCTCGTTGGGCTACTCGGTGGTCGCCGTTCCGCTGACCAAAGTGCTGCACCTGAAGAGCGCGGTGACGGCCCTGCCTGACGGCACGGTGATCGGCTACCTTCCGCTGGTGGATGACCCGCAGATCTTCGACCGCTTCCTGAGTATGCCGGAGGAGGGCGGCGCGCACGTCGTGAAGCTCTCGGAAGACACCGTGCTGATGTCGGCTTCGGCGCCGAAGAGTGCTGAGCTCATCGAGAACCTCGGCTATCGGGTCATCTCCGTCGACATCAGCGAGTACGAGAAGCTGGAGGGCTGCGTGACCTGCCTTTCGGTGCGAGTTCGCTGACGCGACCCACCTCGGAAAGCGGCGAAGCCCGCGAGCGTGAGCCGACGGTGAGCTTGCAGGAGGCCAGAAGATTAGGTAGCCTGCAAGGCTGCCCAGAATCCTCTGCGCCCCACAATGGCGAAGCAGCCTGTCGTCACCACCACACCACACCGAGGACAACCCGTTCATGCCTGCCTCACAAGGACAGTCGACTTTCCGCACCCTCCTGAGACTCCACGAGTACGCACGGCCCGCCATGCCGCGCATCTACACGGCCATGGTCGTGTCGCTGACGGCAAGCATCGTGGCACTCGTCATTCCGCAGGTGCTGCAGGTTCTGATCGATGGGCCACTCTCCGACGGTGATCCCTCAGAGATCTGGCCGGTCGTGTTGTTGATTCTCGGCCTCGGTGTGTTGGAGGCGGTTCTGATCGCCCTGCGCCGGGTGCTCGTGCTCACTCCGGGTACCCACGTCGAGGCGAGCATGCGGAACAGCCTCTATTCGCACCTGCAGGATCTCCCGGTGTCGTTTCACGACCGGTGGCCGAGCGGCCAATTGCTCTCCCGTGCCGTCAGTGACCTGAACCTGATTCGCCGGTGGCTCTCATTCGGCATCGTGATCCTGGTCGTCAACGTACTGACCATTGTGATCGGGTTCGCCGTGCTCATCAGTATCAACTGGGTGCTCGGGCTGATCTTCGTGGTCGCCTCGATCCCGGTGCTGGCGTACAGCTATGTGTTCGAAGGGCGTTATTCCGAAGCGGCGAGGCGCAGCCAGGACCAGGTCGGGGACCTTGCAACCTCGGTGGAGGAGTCTGTGCACGGGATCCGCGTGCTCAAGGCATTCGGCCGCGGTGGTTTCGCGCTCAAGAAGTTCGAGCGCCAGGCCGAAGAACTGCGCGGCACCGAGATCGAGAAGGCCAAAGCGGTCGCCAGTATCTGGTTGTGGTTGTTGCTCATTCCCGATGTGGCGTTCGCGGTCTGCCTCGTTGTCGGAGTATGGCTGGCGTCGACGGGGGCATCATCGGTCGGGCAGCTGGTGGCATTCTTCGCCACGGGCACGGTGTTGTTGTTCCCCGTCGAATCGATGGGCTACTTTCTGGCGATGACGCTCGACGCCAAGACGGCGACAGCACGATTCTTCGACGTGCTCGATTCGGAGAACTCCATCACCGACCCGGAGGAACCGACGATCATCCCGAACCCCCGGGGCCAGTTGACTTTCGAGAACGTGCACTTCCGCTACCAGGATTCCCCGGCGGAGGTTCGCGACCTCATCGACGGCGTCGACCTGCGCATCGAGTCGGGCGAGACGATGGCGCTGGTGGGCCTGACCGGTTCGGGCAAGAGCACACTGACGGCACTGACGACCCGGCTCTACGACACGACAGGCGGAGCCGTGCTGCTCGATGGTGTCGATATCAGGGCGCTGACCCGTGCCGAGCTGCGCACGAACATCGCCATGGCATTCGAAGATGCGACGCTCTTCAGTGCCTCTGTGCGGGAGAACATCGTTCTCGGGCGCCCTGACGCCAACGACGCCGACGTGGCGGAGGCCATCCAGATCGCTCAGGCCAGCTTTGTCTACGATCTCCCACTGGGTCTGCAGACGCGTGTCGGCGAAGAGGGGCTGAGCCTCTCCGGAGGCCAGCGCCAACGTCTGGCACTGGCCAGAGCTATAGCCGCGCGGCCTCACGTCCTGGTGCTCGACGACCCCCTCTCAGCGCTTGACGTCGACACCGAGGCACTCGTCGAGGCTGCACTCAGACGGGTGCTGGCGACGACGACGGCCCTGATCGTGGCACACCGACCGTCGACGGTGGCCCTGGCTGATCGGGTTGCGCTGTTGGAGCGTGGCAGGATCTCGGCCGTGGGCACTCACTCAGAGCTGCTCGCACGCAGTGAGCACTACAGGTTTGTCATCTCAAGTTTCGACGAGGCTCCCACGGTGCTCCCCATGACCTCCGGTACCTCGGGTGACCTGTCGATCGAACTGGCGAACACGGAGGAGGGCAGATGAGCGCCACCGCGAGCATCTCCGGAGTCGGCGGCGAAGAGCGCAACGACTTCACGAAAGTCGAGAGCCAGCAGATCCGCCAACGGTCGCTGCGCCTCCTCGGTTCTCTTCTGCGCCCTGAACGCCCGAGGCTCCTGCTGGGTCTCATCGTCGTCGTGGTCAGTACCGCGGCCCAGGTGGCCGGTCCCGCGCTCATCGCATACGGAATCGACAGCGGGCTGCCAGCTCTTCTGGCGAATGACTGGATGCCCATCGGCCTCGCCGGGGCCGCCTACATCCTGACGGGGGTCAGTGGCGCGCTGCTGATCTCGTGGTTCACGGTGTTGACGGCGCGAATCTCCCAGTCGATCCTGCTGGATCTGAGAAAGAGGGTCTTCGCGCAGACACAGCGGCTGAGCCTGGAATTTCACGAGAGCTACACGTCAGGGCGCATCATCTCGCGCCAGACCAGCGATCTCGACGCGATCCGCGAGCTGCTCGATTCGGGAATCAACCAGCTGGTGCAGGGCCTGCTGTACATGCTCTTCATCGGGGTCGCCCTGTTCTCGCTCGACTGGACCAGCGGCATCATCCTGGTCTGCTCGCTCCTGCCGCTCGCAATTCTGACCCGCTGGTTCCAGGTGCGGTCGCAGAAGATGTTTCGTCTCACGCGCGTCGCCAGCGCCAAGTTGATCGTCAAATTCGTCGAGACGATGACCGGAATCCGGGCGGTCAAAGCATTTCGCACAGAGAAGAGCAATGAGCGTGAATTCGGCGGACTCGTCGAGGAATATCGGGAATCCAATGCCCGGGTCATCCGGCTCTTCGGCATCTTCGATCCAGGGCTCGTGCTCATCGGCAACGTCACCGTCGCTGTCGTGCTCCTGGTGGGTGCGTTCCGCGTCATCGACGGGCAGGTCGCCATCGGGGTTCTGCTGGCTGCTGTGCTGTACACGCGCCGATTCTTCGACCCGATGGAAGAAATGGCGATGTTCTACAATTCGTACCAGTCCGCGGCCGCGGCGCTGGAGAAGATCTCGGGTGTGCTCGACGAGACGCCGAGCGTGGCCGACCCCGTTTCACCCGTCGACCTCTGGGAATCGAAGGGCGAGATCGACTTCGTCGGGGTGGAGTTCTCCTATGACACCGGGCGGGTCGTCCTGCCCCGGTTCACCCTGCACATCCCCGCGGGCCAGACCATTGCGCTGGTCGGATCGACGGGGGCCGGAAAGTCGACCCTGGCGAAGCTGATTTCGAGGTTCTATGACCCGACAGCGGGAATCCTCGCTCTCGACGGAATCGACCTGCGCGAAGTGCACCCGAAAGACCTCAGGCGTGCCATCGTCATGGTGACCCAGGAGGCCTACCTCTTCTCGGGGAGTGTTGCAGAGAACATCGCCATCGGAAAACCAGGTGCGAGCCGCGACGAGATCGTGCGGGCGGCTGAAGCCGTCGGTGCCGACACCTTCATCACTGGTCTGCCGAACGGATACGAGACCGATGTGAACAAGCGAGGAGGACGGGTCTCAGCCGGTCAGCGGCAGCTCATCTCGTTTGCGAGGGCTTTCCTCGCGGACCCTGCCGTACTGATTCTCGACGAGGCGACTGCTTCACTCGACATCCCCAGTGAGCGCCTGGTTCAGGATGCCCTGCAGACGCTCCTCGCAGACCGCACGGCCATCATCATCGCCCACCGGCTCTCGACGGTTGCGATCGCCGACCGTGTGCTCGTCATGGAACATGGTCGAATTGTCGAAGACGGCACACCGGCAGACTTGATCGCGGGCACCGGGCGCTTCTCCCAGCTGCACGCCTCGTGGCGCGAGTCTCTCGTCTAGAGCGGTGCGTTGAGCCCGCGAAGGCAGAGAACTAGGGAGTCCAGGCGTAGACGTAGTTCGCTGGAGTGAAGATGTGCCAGGCGCCCGAGCAGGTGACACCCTCGGCAGGCACGGTGGGAGGCCACCACGATTCGATGAGCTGGGGCAACTGCGCGCTCATGTCCGCGCTGCAGGGTTCACCGATAGGGGCCGGCGTCGTCACCGTGAAGGTCATGATGCTCGCGTGCTTGGTCTCGTCCGTCTTGATCCGGATCAGGGTGGCATCAGCCGGCACCCAGTCGGGCAGCGCCACGTTCGAGGGTGCACCGGAGGCATCGGCCGGAGTGGCATAGATCGCGCCGGCAAATGGTGGCGCGACGACCTGCGCCACCGAGCACGCAGAGAGCAGGAGTGCGCTCACTGCAAGGATCGGCGCGGCGATGAGAATACGACGCTTCACAGCTTCTCCGTCGATTGTCTAAGTGGTGAGAGGGGGTCCAGTGGCGCTTCGTAGTGCAGCGTCACTCTGCCACAGCGTAGCTGAAGCGTTTGAGCGAACGACTGTTACAGCGTGAGGGCGGCGATGGTCTCGCCGAACTGGGTCTCGCCGATCGGTTCGAAGCCTACGGCGAGAAAGAACGCCTCCGGGCCGTCTTCGCCGGGCTCGAACATGACGGTCAGCCTGTCGAATCCCCTCGAGCGCGCCTCCTCGGCCAGCGCGACGACGGCGAAGCGGCCAATACCACGACCCTGAGCGCTTGCGGCCACGTTCATTCGCCAGATGCAGCCGCGGAATTCATCGTGTGGGCTGTCGGGATCGAAGTTGCCCATGATGAATCCGACGACTTCGTCACCGTCGAGAACGACCCGGGGCCACGCCGTCGACGGATTGACGTACGCTTCGGCGATGGAATGCGAGACCGGAGCCACGAACTGTTCCTGCCCGGGCTTGAGCGTCAGTGTGTTTGCGGCGACGATATTGGTCGCAGACAGCTCTTCAAGTCTCAAGTCACTCATGGTGCAAGGCTAACGGGATGCGCATCGACGCGCCAGACGTGCCCGGCAGGCCCCTGCGTTTCTGCGGGAATCGTGGGCCAAACTGTCTCGACATCGAGATACATCTGAAACCGGGTAGGCTGTTCCTTGGCTTAGTTTCGTCAGCACAGGCTGACCATGCGGGTAAGGAGTTTGAATGTCCAAGATTCATGTAGAGGGTACGGTCGTCGAACTCGATGGCGACGAGATGACGAGGATCATCTGGCAGTCGATCAAAGACACGCTGATTTATCCCTACCTCGACATCAACCTGGAATACTACGACCTCGGCATCGAACACCGCGACGAGACCAACGACCAGGTCACCATCGATGCTGCCCACGCGATTCAGAAACACGGCGTCGGCGTGAAGTGCGCCACGATCACTCCCGATGAAGCCCGCGTGGAGGAATTCGGCCTCAAGAAGATGTGGAAGAGCCCGAACGGCACGATCCGAAACATCCTGGGTGGAACCATCTTCCGTGAGCCCATCATCATTTCGAACATCCCCCGTCTCGTACCTGGCTGGAACAAACCGATCATCGTCGGCCGCCACGCGTTCGGCGACCAGTACAAGGCCACCGACTTCCGGTTCGAGGGCAAGGGTACGCTGACCATCTCCTTCCAGCCTGAGGAAGGCAGCGATGCCGAAGCCCAGTCCTTCGAGGTGTTCCAGTCTCCCGGGTCTGGTGTCGCCATGGCGATGTACAACCTGGATGACTCGATCCGTGACTTCGCCCGCGCGTCATTGAGCTACGGCCTGAACCGCAAGTATCCTGTGTACCTGTCGACCAAGAACACGATCCTGAAGGCCTACGACGGCCGGTTCAAGGATCTCTTCCAGGAGGTTTTCGACGAGGAGTTCGCAGCGGCCTTTGCCGAGGCCGGAATCACCTACGAGCACCGGTTGATCGATGACATGGTCGCCGCCGCTCTCAAGTGGGAGGGTGGCTACGTCTGGGCAGCCAAGAACTACGACGGCGATGTGCAGAGCGACACCGTGGCACAGGGCTTCGGTTCATTGGGCCTCATGACGAGCGTTCTGTTCACGCCAGACGGAAAGACCGTCGAGGCAGAGGCTGCGCACGGCACTGTCACGCGTCACTATCGCCAGCACCAGGCCGGCAAGCCCACCTCCACCAACCCGATCGCGTCGATCTACGCGTGGACCCGTGGGCTCGCCCACCGCGGAAAACTCGACAGCAATGCGGAGCTCATCGCGTTCGCCGACACGCTGGAAGACGTCGTGATCAAAACCGTCGAGTCTGGCGCAATGACCAAGGACCTCGCCCTGTTGGTCGGCCCTGAGCAGCCGTACCAGACCACCGAGGAGTTCCTCGCGACTCTGACAGAGAACCTGAAGACGCGCTTGGCGTGATCGTCTGATCGACCCGAATCAGTCGGGCCGGGTTCAGAGAACGGCATCCTTCCTCTCGTCGAGGTGGGGTGCCGTTCTCCGTTGATCGGAGGTTGCTCAGACCATGGAGCCGGCCGCCCAGACCTGTTCCACATTCCATCCAGCATCGAGCAGCACCGCGTCTGCAGCGAAGCCGGGGGCAAGATAGCCGAGCGTGTCGTCGAGCTTCAGCGCCCTGGCCGGAGACGCTGTAACCGCGCGAACGGCGAGTACCGGGTCGACACCAGAGTCGAAGATCGCCGATCGCAGTGCCGCGTCCTGCGTGAGCGAAGAACCGGGTGTCGACATCGCGTCGGTGACCAGCACGATTCTCTGGGGGGCGGCGTAGAAGGCGATCCGTGCGACCTCGGCGTGGACGTGTACCCCGTCGAGTACGAGTTCGAGTGCAACCCTCGGGTCGACGAGTGCCGCCGTCACTGGTCCCGGTTCCCGGTGCCCGATGCCCGGCATCGCGTCGAATGCATGCGTGAGGAGGCTGGCACCATGATCGAATGCCTCGCGGGCGAGGTCGAAATCGGCTTCGGTGTGACCGATTGCCACGACCACGTCGGCATCGACCAGCTGGTCGATGACCTCCAGCGCACCAGGCAATTCGGGTGCGATCGTGACTTGCCTGAGGTTCCCTCTCGCCGCATCCACAAGACCTGCGACCTCGTCGCGGTCAGGTGTTGTGAGGAACTCTGCGTTGTGCGCACCGCGTCGCGAGGGCGCCAGATACGGGCCTTCGAGGTGCGACCCGAGAACCAGCGGGTCTGACTCGGCCAGCGTGGCGATGAGCGCGAGGTTGACGGCCAGCGATTCGCTGGTGTTCGACACGAGACTCACAACGGACCGGGTCGTTCCTTGGGCGCGGTGCACCGCTAGAGCTGCCGAGATTCCGTCGGCGTCGCGATCGAAGGCGTGGCCTCCGCCCCCGTGGCTGTGCACATCGATGAATCCCGGTGTCAGCCATCTGCCGCGTGCATTGACCACTTCAGCGTTCGCAGCCGTCGCCCAGCCATGCCAGCCAGTGCCGACACCGGCGGCCGCAATCGTGGTTCCCGTGAAGGCCACCCAGAAGTCCTCGAGTTGCCCATCGGCGTCGACCTTGGTGGCGCTGTGGATGACGACGGTCATGCGAATTCCTTGCGGCCGGAGATGACGCCACTCACCACAGCCACCAGACCGAAGACGAGGGCGACGAGCCACTGGCCCATGACCAGCCACGCCAGCGCGCCAGAACCCATGATGACGATCTCAACGAGGGCCTTGCCGAACGGATCGAGGCTGAATACAGCTCGGGGTGAGCGGAACAGGCCCCAGAGCACGATCGCGAACAGGGGAGCACCGATACCGAATACCCAGTTGAACACGGGAGGAGGCCACGCGAGGAATCCCCACAATCCGATCGAGAAGAACGCGAAGAGTTCGAGCAACAGCCGCAGAATATCGTTCGGCCCGATGCGAACTGGCCCTGAAGGTTCGGTATTCACGCCTGCAATGCTACTGCCGCACTGTGACCCGCCGACGCACGGAACGGTACTGGCGATACCGGGCGTTCTCCTCAGAACGCAGGGTACAATTGATCTTGGCTGGCGGGTATCGCTTCAGCCCCGGGCACGAACGTTTGAGATTTGGCCTGCCAAATACGCCTGTGAGAAGTGGTCTTTTCTCGTGACGACTATCGTCAAATCCCCTCCGTCCGCCGTTGTCGAGTCGCCATTTCCGTGGGCCGGGCTCATCGTTCTGGCCACCGCCGTCTTCATGTCTGTGACGGCAGAGATGGTGCCGACAGGCCTGCTACCCGAGATGAGCGCTGAACTCGGAGTCACCGAGTCCCAGATCGGCATGCTGGTCACACTCTTCGCGCTCGCCGTCGTCGTAACGAGCGTTCCCCTCGCTGCCATCACACGCCGGTTTGCGCGCCACTCGCTGATCGTTGTGGTGTTGCTGGCGGTGAGTGCCTCGAGTGTGCTCGCCGCAGTGGCCCCGAGCTATGAGTTCCTCGCAGTGGCGCGGGTGCTTGGCGGAATGGCGCACGGGCTGTTCTGGGCCGTGGTCGGGGCATATTCGGGGCACCTCGTGCCGAAACGCCACCTGGGGCGTGCTGTCGCCATCACCACCGGGGGCGGAACGCTGGCCTTCGTGCTCGGCGTGCCGCTCGCCACGGTGATCGGGCAGTCGTTCGGGTGGCGTGTGCCGTTTGCCGCGATCGCCGTTCTCGCGGTGTGTGCCTCGGTGCTGATCTTCATGAAGCTTCCCCGCGTGCCGAATCCGGTGAGGCGCGCTATGGATGATCGAGCCACCGGTTCACCCCGCCCCGCGCGATTCGATCCTTCCATCCCCGGCGTGGTGATGGTGTGCGTCACGGTTGCCGTCATCATGGTCGGCCATTACGCCATCTATACCTACATCACGCCCTATCTGGTCGCAGAACTGCACGTCGCACCAGGCGGAATCGGTGCGCTGCTCCTTCTCTATGGTGCAGCCGGTGCGATCGGGTTGCTTCTTGCGGGCTTCGTGTTCGGGCGGCGACCGTCGCTTGGATTGGCCGTGGGTATCACGGTCACAGCGATTGCCGTCGCGGTGATGGCGGTCTTCTCCGCAAATGCGATCGTCGCGACCGTCGCGTTCGCCCTGTGGGGCGCTGCCTTCGGCCTGATCCCTCCGCTCATGCAGGTTCGGCTGCTCCACACGGCGGCACCTCAGATCCGCGACACAGCGAATGCCTTCTTCTCCAGCTCGTTCAACGTCGGCATCGCTGTGGGAGCGCTCTTCGGTGGAATGCTACTGCCGGGATTCGGTGTCGAGTCGCTTCCGTACGCGTACCTGGCGCTGCTGTTCGTCGCGGGAGGGCTGCTCGCTTTCGCAATCGCTTCTGCGCGTCGGGCTCGCCTCGAAGCCGCTTCTACGGCGTCAGTGTGACGATCACAGCGGCCGATGACAGTGGGCCATGCTGGCCCGTATCGGGGTCGATGTAGCGCACACCGACTGTCGCGGGTGACAGGTCGGGAAGCGGCGGGGCGGTGAATTGGCTCAGGAAGTGCCCATCGCTGCCGATCGCGTAGGTGACTGGGTCGGCGACGCCGTTGAACAGTTCTTCGAAGAACCCGTCGGGGATTCCTGAGGCCTCGACGAAATAGCTCGGCATGATCGAACTGCCAGAGGTGGGGGAATTCAGCGTGATCGTGGCGAGTGTGACAGCAGTGCTGGCGCTGAGTTGCGAGGTCACGCCAGAGGTGGTCTGCCGCACGGCAAGCTGATGCGGCCCGAATCCAAGGGCCGGGTAGTCGGAGACGGCGTAGGCACCCGTTATCGGATCTGCGGTGGCACTGGCAACGACGGCTCCGCCAGGGAGCCCGGTGTCGACGACGTCGACCTGCGCGCCGGGCTCGGCGACCCCGGTGAGCAGCGGGAACACGAGTCCGGCAGGGTCCACCACGAAACTAAACGTGGGTATCGCAGCGATCACGGGCGGAACCGGAGGAATGGTGGCGGGGGAGGTGGGCACAGGGCTCGGCGTGGGCGAACCAGGCACCGGATCGACGATGCCGACAGCGGGCATAACGGGCCGCACGGGGGAGACCGGGCGAATCGCAGGTGTCGGCGCGGGCAGAGGCTCGCCAGCACTCACTGGTGGAGTTCCGGGCGAGGCAGCCACACCGGTGCCGGCCTGCCGGCCAGCGACCGCCTCGGATCTCGAATGAGCGAGCAGGGAGAATGTGCCAGGAGACCCCTTCGCCGAAGGGGCGCCGTGTTCGGAATTCGGTGCGGAGTCGGTGGTGCTGGTTGCCGTTGGCGAGAAGAGGGGCACGAGCACGACGATGGCTGCCACGGCAGCAGCCGTTGCCAGGGCAACCCCACCCCACGTCCTGACGCCTCGAAACCCGGCCGAGCCAACACCGTCGACCGACGGAGGCAAGGAGTGGACACCGTTCAGCGGCCGGACCCCCGGTGTGCCGGCATGCGCGGGGGAACCCGTGGCCGACACTGCGTCGGAAGGGTCAGGCACGGCCTCGGCGGCCGAAGCGCTGCTGCCCCCCTGCAGCCAGACGGTGTAGGCCAGGGCGCCAGAGATTCCGGCGACAAGAGGCAGGAGTACGAGGGTCAAGCGTGATCCCACTTCACGAGCTTCGTCATCGACGATGCTGCACGACGCGCAGGTGCCCAGGTGTTCGCGGATCTTTCGTGCCTCCCGTTGCCCGAGACTCCCGCGTGTGTACGACCCGAGCTTCTCGATCACCGACGCACACTCGCTGTCGGCTGCCCGCACGAGGTGGGCCTGGATCCAGGCCTGGCGCAGGCCCTCGCGAGCCCGGAACGTGAGGGCAGAGATCGCGTTGGGAGACATGCCGAGGAGGGGAGACATCTCAGACGCGGAGAGCTGCTCGACCTCGCTGTACCACAACGCCTCCTGCCAGCGGGTCGGCAGGCTGCGGAAGGCCTGGGCGGTCAGGCTCTTGTCGAGGGCGAGCAGCGTCTCGTTCTCTTCGGAATGAGGGTCGGCCAGTGCATCCAGTTCATCGCTTGCATCGACGATGCTGCCCCGCTTCCACTGCATGGCCACGTTGCGGATGGTGCTGAAGAGGTACGGTCGGAATGCTGTCGTCGGCCCACCGCCGTTCTTGATGGCCTGGAGCACCTTGGCAAAACTCTCGGAGACGATGTCGTCAGCGTCGGGAGACGAATAGCTGCGGGCAACGGTTCGGCCGGCTCGGGAGTGCCTGTTCCACAGCTCGGCGTAGGCGCGGGAATCGCCGCGTCGAGTCCGCTCGACAAGGTCGAGGTCTGAGGGTCCGTTGTCTGCGTCGGGTATCGCATGCGCCCCGACCGGGCTTGAACTGACCACGCTGCTCACACCAATCATCTGCCCCTGCTGAAAATCGCTCACTTCACCGTGCAAGCTGAATAATACTCAGGCGAGGTGAGAATAGCAACGCTGCTATGCTGACTGGGTCGCAACTGGCGTTCAGATGGTCACCATCGGGAAGCGACTGACACGGATTCGGCCGCTCGCCTGGGTCGCTACGCACCACTGCACCACTCTGTCCGCGTTGCCCTGAAGGAGTCCTGATGTCTACCAGTCCCGCGCCCGTTCGCAGTTCATTGCCCTCGACTTTCAACGATCCGCTGGCCACCGTCGATCCGGAGATCGCGGCAGTACTGCAGAGTGAGCTGGGTCGCCAGCGTGGCACTCTCGAGATGATCGCCAGCGAGAACTTCGTGCCGAGGGCTGTGCTGCAGGCACAGGGCTCTGTGCTGACGAACAAGTATGCCGAGGGGTATCCCGGCCGTCGTTACTACGGCGGTTGCGAATTCGTCGACGTTGCAGAGAACCTGGCTCGGGACCGCGCCAAGGCGCTCTTCGGGGCTGAGCACGCCAATGTACAGCCCCACGCCGGGGCGCAGGCGAATGCGGCAGCGCTGATGGCGCTCGCCACGATCGGCGACACCATCCTCGGCCAGGAACTCTCTCACGGTGGCCACCTGACCCACGGTATGAAGCTCAACTTCTCGGGCAAGAACTACCAGGCGACCTCCTACGGTGTCGACCCGCAGAGCTACCTGGTCGACATGGACGTCGTTCGCGAGAAGGCGCTCGAACACCGCCCGACGGTATTGATCGCCGGATGGTCTGCCTACCCCCGCCAGCTCGACTTCTCGGCATTCCGCGCCATCGCCGACGAGGTCGGCGCCAAACTCTGGGTCGACATGGCCCACTTCGCCGGTCTCGTCGCCGCAGGCCTGCACCCCTCGCCCGTGCCCTTCGCCGACGTCGTCACGTCGACGGTGCACAAGACCCTCGCCGGCCCCCGCAGCGGCGTGGTGTTGAGCACGGCCGAATACGCGAAGAAGGTCGACTCCGCTGTCTTTCCTGGCCAGCAGGGCGGCCCTCTGATGCACGTGATCGCGGCGAAGGCGACAGCCTTCAAGCTCGCCGGAGAGCCGGAATTCCGAGACCGCCAGCAGCGCACGCTCGACGGCGCCAAGATCATCGCCGAGCGCCTCATGGCAGCTGATACGGTCGCGGCCGGCGTCAGCGTGCTCACCGGCGGTACCGACGTTCACCTCGTGCTCGTCGACCTTCGCAACGCCCCCATTGACGGCAAGCAGGCAGAAGACCTCCTGCACGAGGTCGGAATCACCGTGAACCGCAACTCCATTCCGTTCGACCCTCGCCCCCCGATGGTGACCTCGGGACTGCGCATCGGCACCTCGGCGCTCGCCACCCGCGGGTTCGACAGCGAAGAGTTCTCCGAGGTCGCCGAAATCATCGCCAGTGCGCTGAAGCCTTCTCCCGATATCGAGGCGCTCCGGGCTCGGGTTCTCACGCTGACAGACGGATTCCCCCTGTACGACGGGCTCGAGAACTGGTGATCGACGGCCCGGCCGTGAATACGGTGCTGCCGCCGACGGGCGAACAGTTCGCGCTGTCGTTCACTGGCCGCGGGGGCTCCTCGACAGCCATCGTCACCGAAGTGGCGGCGGCGCTGCGTGAGCTGATCCTCGACGGAGTCGAATCGGTCGAATCGCACAGCGAAGCGTCCCTGCCTCCGATGGCCTCGGGTATCGTGCTCGTGCCGTGGCCCAACAGGGTAGCCGGTGGCGCCTGGAGCCTCGACGGTGCCCCTCAACAGCTCGACATCACCGAGCCGGTGACCGGCAACGCCATCCACGGCCTGCTGCGCAACACCGCGTACCGCCTCGTCGAGCGCACCGAGAACTCGGTAACGCTCGGCGCCATGGTCTTTCCGCAGCACGGTTACCCGTTCCGGCTTGCGACCGAGGTGCAGTATACGCTCGACGACGACGGCCTCACCGTGATCCACCGCATAGAGAACGAATCGGGCGCGCCCGCTCCTGTTGCCGTGGGTTCGCATCCCTACCTGAGGGTCGGTGATGTTCCGGTCCACGAGCTGGTGCTCACCGTCGATGCCTCGACCATGTTCGAAGTGGATGCCCGGGCCATCCCGACTGCGGAGGTCGCCGTCGACGACTCCGACTTCGACCTGCGCGCTGGCCGCGTCATCGGAACACTCTCGATCGACCACGGCTACGGCGGGGTGGGAGTGCACGGCGGGGTGTCGCTCCACTCCGTTTCGGCACCGGACGGCTCGGCAACCGAACTGTGGGCAGACGAGAACTTCGCGTTTGTGCAGGTGTTCACGCCATCCGCCTTTCCGCGTGAATCCGGCGCAGGTTATGCCGTTGCCATTGAACCGATGACTGCCCCGGCCAACGCGCTCAATACCGGCGAAGGGCTGCGCTGGCTCGCCCCAGGCGAGGCCTGGGAGCTCCGCTGGGGCATCCGCCACCGCGCCTCCTGACCTCGACCCGGCCACGACGCACGAAATACGACAGTCCCGGTGCCTTCGTGGCCACCGGGACTGTCGTATTCAGCACTGAAGCTCGGTCAGTTCTCCACTGTCGGTGGAGCCGAGTCGACTTCGCCCACGAAATTGTAGGGGATCGGCTCGACGGTGCCCTCACCGAGTGCCCAGGTGCGCACCGATGTGGTGTCGCCCGCCTCGAACCTCAGTTCGACGAGATCCTGGTACGCACCATCGATGAAGGGCAACTCGATGATCTCGTTGTTGCCGAGCGTTGTCGGCCCAATCAGCTCTGCCTTGTAGGTGGGGTTGTCGGTCATAGCTTCCCTGCTCTTTCCGTTACATCAGTCGCGCGTCACGCGCGTTCGGTTCTCAGCGTAAAGGCTGCTCTGGGTGCCGCGTAAGGGGTGCGAGTGCACGTTCTCCCAGATATCGATCGAAGAGCCCGTGTGCCTCGACACCCGCCCGGGGGTCAGAGTGCCGTGAGCTGGCCGAGCATCGTTCCGTCAGCGCCCTGGATCGTCATGACGCCCGATCGCACGGTTCCGGATGCTGCGCCGCTCAACCACGTGTCGACACCCTCGCACGCCATCAGGGTGGAGATTCCCTGGCTGAAGGTGATCGAGTCGTCGGCGTTCGAGGTCCAGGAGCCCGCCAACCGGTTGCACCCGTCACTGCCGGAATAGGTGCCATCTGTCGAGATCGAGAGGAAGGGCGACGTCGAGGTGCGGGTCTCGGTCCAGTACCCGATCGGCCGGCCAGATGGACCGACGGTCGAGTCGGTCGACCTGACCAGTTGGGTCTCTGCTGCGCCGTGGGCGCTCGTGATTGTGAGGTAGTCGCCGTTGACTGAGACGTGGGTGCCCTCGGTCACCGCGAGGGGAATCTGGGCTCCGTCGCAGGCCATCATGGTCTGGGGGCCTGACGTCGTGGTCAATGTGCCGTCGGCGTCGACGTTCCACGTGCCGCGCACACGGTTGCAGCCGTCAGAGGCGAGCCAGGTGTTGTCCTGGACGAAGGCGACGAACGGCTGCTCGGGCGCATCGACCTTCTGGCCGAGGGTCCAGACGCCCACGAGGCTTCCGGGGTGGATGGACGAGGTCGATGACGCGGTGGGGGCCGGCGTACTGCTGCCCGCGCTGCCCGTATTCGAGCTTGCACACCCGGCGAGGCTGATCGCGGCGAGGGCGGCCGCAGCCAGTGCAACCATTCTAGCTAACTGTGCCATCGGGGACTCCGTTCGGGTGGTGCGTGCAAGAAGAATCACGGGATAAAGCTATGACTTCCTCAGAAGTCTAGCGAGGGTCATTGATGCCGGATTCTGCGGTATCTGCGTCGCAGGGCCACTAGTGTTTCAGTTAATGCGCTACTTAGATCGTGAGGGACTCTTGACGATGAGCGCGCAATCGAATTCGACTCCGCCTGTCACGCGACCTCGTTCTCCGTCACCCCGAGACCGCCCCAGAATCCACAGTCCGTCCGCCTGACCCACCACCAGTAAGGACACCACCGCTCATGGCACTCGGAACGTACAAGCTCATTGCCAGCGACTTCAGCCCCATTCCGTCCCAGGCGCCGGGGGCGACGCCGGGCATCCGGGTCGTCGGCGAGGTCTCGGCTGGTCTTGAGGCCATCGGCTTCCTCGTGGGTACCAGTGGCGACGTGCCAGACGAGATCGGGCTCGACCGGGAGGCGCTTGAGCGTTCGGGCTTCGACGGCAAGGCCGGTGCGAGTCTGGCGCTCCCTCAACTGCAGGGCCCCCAGTTCATCGTGGTCGGGGCCGGAGACCCCGATGGCCAGACTCCCGCGTCTCTTCGCGACGCCGCCGCAGCGTTCGCCCGCGCTGCTCACAAGTATGCCCAGATCGGTATACACCTCGGCGACACCTTCGACCTGGACCCGGCCGTCGTGGGGCAGATGATCTCTGAAGGCGTTCTGCTCGCGAGATATCGCTACGTGACTCTGAAGACCGAGACCAAACACGTTCCGCTCGTCTCGCTCGACATCATGGTGGCGCCCATTGTCGCCGATGAGGTCCTCAGCGGCGTGCATCGCGGCGAGGTCTTCGCCAGAGCGGCCTGCATCGCTCGCGATCTGGCGAACACCCCGCCCAGCCACCTCACGGCGACCGATTTCGGCGAGGTCGCTGGTGAACTCGGCGCCGAATACGGTATCGGCGTGGAGCTCTTCGACAAGCAGCAGATCATCGAGATGGGCTGCGGCGGACTGCTGGGCGTGAATGCCGGCAGCATTGAGGAGCCGCGCATCATCAAACTGACCTACACGGCGAAGCCCACAGACGGCGGCGAGGTTGCTGACGCGGCAGCGGGGGCACCCAGGACCCCGCACCTCGCCTTCGTCGGCAAGGGCATCATGTACGACTCCGGCGGAATCTCGCTGAAGCCCTCCGACCCGATGCACTTCCTCATGAAGATGGACATGGCGGGAGCCGCGGCGGTGTTGGGCGCGATGACGGCGCTCGAGACCCTCGGATGCCCGGCTGCCGTCACCGCCTTCCTGATGTGCACCGACAACATGCCCTCGGGTTCGGCCATGAAACTCGGTGACGTTCTCACCATCCGCGGCGGCAAGACCGTCGAGGTGAAGAACACCGATGCAGAGGGGCGGCTCGTGATGTCCGACGCCCTGGTGCTCGCGACGGAGGAGTCGCCTGACGCCATCGTCGACATCGCCACCCTCACGGGAGCCGCTGTTGCGGCACTCGGTACGCACACTGCCGCGGTGCTCGGTAACGACCAGGCGCTGGTCGACCAGGCACTCGCTTCATCGCGGGCGACCGATGAGTCCGTCTGGCAACTCCCGCTCGAACACCGGTACCTGTCGCAACTCAAGTCTGAGGTCGCCGACCTGTCGAACCTCGGCGGCAAGTACGCCGGGGCGACGACCGCTGCGCTCTTCCTGAACGAGTTCGTCGGGGACACAGCGTGGGCCCACCTCGACATCGCCGGCACGATGATGGCTGAGGCCGACGATTCCTGGCGCACCCAGGGCGCGACCGGTTTCGGAACTCGGCTGCTCATCGACTTCGCGCTGAACTTCGCACCGACCCGCGCGGCCTCCGAGTGACTGAATCGCGGCTCTTCTCCCAGGGCCCGTTCAAGACGGCGTTCGTTGCAACTCTCGGTGTCCTCCTCGCGCTGCTGCTGGGTTCGGCCGCCGTCTCGCTGAGCACGGCGTTCACGCTGATCTTCCTCTCGCTCTTCGTCTGTCTCGGGCTCTACCCAGTGGTGCAGAAGCTCGAGAGGCGAAAGTTCTCGCGGACGGGCGCGGTCTTCACCGTTCTCGGCGCCTTCGTCGTCATCGTCGGCCTGCTCGCCTGGCTGATCCTGCCGATCGTGGTGGAGCAGGCCACGAAGCTCGTGACCTATCTGCCCAGCGGCATCGACCAGATCGAGCACCAGGCGTGGTTCGAGAGCGTGAATGGGGCTTTCGGCGGCTCCCTCACACCGGGCATCGACTGGCTGACCCAGGCTGTCGCCGACCCGAATGTCTGGCTCGCTGTCGGGGGCGGGGCGCTTCGCGTGGGAGCGGGCATCCTGAACGGAGTGTTCGGCACCGTGTTCGTCGTGGTGCTCACGCTCTACTTCGTGGCGAGCCTCGAGACGATCAAGGCGGCGGCCTACTCGCTGGTCCCGGCGTCGAAGCGCGACGGGTTCATCGACCTCTCGGAGACGATCGCAGCGTCGGTCGGCAAGTATCTCGGCGGCATGGTCATCCTGGCGGCGATGAACGCGGTCTTCACCTTCATTCTGCTGACGGCGTGCGGAGTCGCCTATGCCCCTGTGCTCGCAGCGCTCGCATTCCCCATCACCCTGATTCCGCTCGTCGGCCCAGTTATCAACCTCATTCTCATCACCTTCGTGTCGTTGTTCACCTCCCCGGGTGCCGCCCTCATCGTCTTTCTCGTGATGCTCGTCTACGTGCAGGTCGAGTCGTACGTTCTCACTCCACGCATCGTCGGCAAGGCCATCAGCATTCCGGGCTCACTCGTGCTGATCGGCGCGCTCATCGGCGGAACCCTGCTCGGCCTGATCGGCGCGCTCATCGCGTGCCCGGTGAGTGCCTCGCTGTTGCTCATCATGAAGAAGGTCGTCGTACCGGCCCAGAACACCCGTTAGGCGAAACGATGCAAGAAGTCGAGACCGTCACCCTGCTCCTGGTGCTGGCGCACGTCGTCATCGGGTTCACAGCCACTGTTCTGGTGTCGGCGAACCGCAGGCCCTCTGCTGCCATCGCCTGGGTGCTCACCATCATCTTCATCCCCTTCGCGGGCGCGTTCGTGTTCTTCCTCATCGGGTTCGGGCGCCTGCCCGCTGGCCGCCGGGCGAAGCAGCGTGAGGTGAACGAACTCATGCTTGCGCGCACCGTGGGGCTCTCGCAGCTCAGTCACCGAAACGAGTGGCCCGAGTGGCTGGAGTCTGCCGCACGGCTGAACCTCAACCTTGGTGCCCTGCCGATGGTCGGCGGCAATCGTGCAGAGCTGCTGCCCGACTACCAGGGCTCGATCGACCGGATGATCAAAGCCATCGACACCGCGACCGAGTACGTGCACGTGCAGTTCTACATCCTGGTGCTCGACGACACGACGGCCTCGTTCTTCGCCGCGCTTCGCCGAGCACGCGCGCGAGGAGTCGTCGTGCGCGTTCTCTCCGACCACGTCTCCGGTTTCCTGCTGCCGCGCCGCAAGGAGACCCTTGCCGCGTTCAGCGACATGGGCGCCGAATGGAGGGCGATGCTGCCGCTTCGGCCGCTGAAGGGGCAATGGCAACGACCCGACCTCCGCAACCACCGCAAGCTGGTCGTGGTCGACGGCAGGATTGGTTTCACCGGCTCGCAGAATCTCATCGATTCGACATACCTGAAGAAGAAGAACATCGCCAGGGGCCTGCACTGGCATGAGCTGATGATGAGCCTCGAAGGCCCGGCCGTGCGTGAGCTCGACGCCGTCTTCGTCTCCGATTGGTACAGCGAGACCGACGAGTTGCTCGCACTCGACACAAGCCCGGTCATCCTCGGTGCGGCCCCTGACCTTCTCGACGCCCAGGTGCTGCCGAGCGGCCCCAGTTTCGAGAACGACAACAACCTCAAGCTCTATGTGCTCCTCATCCAGAATGCCCGCAAGCGTGTGAGCATCACGAGCCCCTACTTCGTTCCGGAGGAGTCGACCCTCCTGGCCATGATCACCGCGGCGTCGAGAGGGCTCGAGGTCGAACTCTTCGTCTCGGCGATCGGAGACCAGACGCTCGTCTACCACGCCCAGCGCTCGTACTACGAAGCCCTGCTTCGCGCCGGAGTCTCGATCTACCTGTATCGCGCACCAACCGTTCTTCACTCGAAGCACTTCTCCATCGACGACGATGTGGCGGTCGTGGGCTCGAGCAACATGGACATCCGGTCGTTCAGCCTCAACATGGAGGTCTCGGTGCTCGTGCAGGGCCGCGAGTTCGTGGATCGCCTGCGCGCCGTTGAAGACGACTACCGTGCCAACAGCGACCGACTCGACCTCGAAACGTGGCTGAAGCGGCCCCTGGGCCAGAAGATCAGCGACAATCTGGCCCGCCTGACGTCCTCGCTGCAGTAGACAGCGAATTTCCTGTCACAGATCCGGATGCCCGGGGCGCTGCCGATTTCGTAACAAGGGGATTCAGCCGCCCAGAGCCTGAAAGAATTGTCGTGTGATCTCCTTACCCGTTCTCGACCTCTCCCGACTAGACCAAGGCCCTGCTGAAGCGCAGGCCTTTCGCGATGAGCTGCGGGAGGTGACACACACTGTCGGCTTCTTCTATCTCACCGGCCACGGGGTACCCTCGGCCCTGATCGACGAACTGATTGCGGTCTCGCGACGTTTCTTCGACCTTCCAGAGGAGCAGAAGCTCGCCATCGAGAACGTACACAGCCCCCAATTCCGCGGCTACACGAGGGTGGGCGGCGAACTGACCGCCGGTGGGGTCGACTGGCGGGAGCAGATCGACATCGGCATCGATCGCGAGGCGGTCACAGATCCCGCTGCGGACGACTACTGGCGCCTGGAGGGCCCGAACCTGTGGCCCGAGCAGCTGCCCGAGCTCCGCGAGGTGGTCGACCGCTGGACAAGCGAGCTCAACGCCGTCGCGATGCGACTCATGCGTGCGTGGGCGCTCGCGCTGGGTTCGCCCGAGAGCGTTTTCGACGAAGCGTTTGCCGATCATCCATTCTCCTTGCTGAAGATCGTGCGCTACCCCGGCGAGTCGACGGATACGCCCAAACAGGGTGTCGGCTCGCATCGTGATGGGGGAGTGCTCACCCTGTTGATGGTCGAACCGGGCAAGGGCGGCCTGCAGGTCGAGCACGATGGAGAGTGGATCGAGGCGCCCCCTATGCCGGGTGCGTTCGTGGTCAACATTGGCGAGATGCTGGAGCTCGCAACGGGCGGTTACCTCAAGGCCACACTGCACCGGGTCGAGTCGCCGAAGGTCGGGTCGGAGCGGATTTCGATCCCGTTCTTCTTCAACCCCGCGCTTGACACGGTGATGCCGAGGCTCGAACTGCCGGCCGAACTCGCCGCCGAGGCCCGGGGCCTCTCGGTCGACCCGAACGACAGCCCGATTCTCGAGACCTACGGGGAGAATGCGCTGCGGTATCGCCTGCGCGCACACCCGAACGTGGTCGAAATCCACCACGCCGACCTGCTGCAGCGTGCGGCTCGCTAAGGTGGGCTCATGAACGAGATAACGGTGACTCAACTCTCAGAGCTTCAGGGCGTGACCCTGATCGACGTGCGTGAACCCGACGAGTACGCCGCAGTGCGCGTACCGGGTGCGATCAACATTCCGCTGGGCACGATTGCCGACGCGAAGCTCCCCGAGGGCGAGCTCTACGTGATCTGCCAGCTGGGTGGCCGGAGCGCCAAGGCGACCGAGTACCTGAGTGGAGCCGGGGTGACAGCGACGAATATCGCCGGTGGCACGGCGGCCTGGGTGCAGGCCGGGTTGCCGACCGATTCCGGTACTGATTGAAGCATCGATGAGGGCGGTCATGTTCCGCTGGGTGGGGCCGGGTCGCTCTCGTGCGACGACCGGCCCCACTTGCTTTCCCTGCTTTATGTGGGCCCCTCGGTCTAGTTCTTTGTCGAACCATTCCTGCGGGTGAAAGCCAGCACCGAGATCACCAGGGCGACTGCACCGAGGGCGAGCGCGCCAAGACCGAGTCCGACCGCCAGTGATGTCGACCCTGAATTCGATTCGGAGCTCGACGTCGCCGCCGAGTCGGCCGTCTGGGTTGCAGAGACCGTGGTTCCGGTGGCACCAGCTTCGACTGGTGGCGCGTCGTTCACGTAGAGCGTCGGCGCGGGGTCTTCCGGCTCGGCGCCTGAAGCAGGCGTCGGGTTCACCCAGTTCGAGAGGGTGCCGTCAGAGTACGTCTGGTGCGTCGGCAACACGATGCTGCCGGTGTCGGGGATCGGACCGACGGAGATGGCGAAAAGCTGGAACTGGCCGGGCGCGATTCCCGCTCCGGCATCGGCCGTCCAGGTGATTTTCGTCGGGGCCTCGGTGACGGTACCGTCGTCGGTCTTCACCGGTGTCGCAAGCGTGCTCTGCACCACCTCGGTGCTCCATCCGGGTACCGGCTGGTAGGAGACACTGCCGAACGGGGTGTCGGTGGGCAGGTCGATCTCGAGCTTCGTCGTGCTCGCTGTTGCTGATTCATTGGGCACCTTGAAGGTGAGAGTGGAGTAGTCGCCCGCCGTTGCCTGGCCGGGGTCGACGTGCACGTGGGCGCTCGCTGCAAGCGGGGTCGCGAGGGCGAGAAAGGCGGTCAGGCAGACGGCAAGGCCGGCGCGACGGAAAGTGCTGTTGTTCATGATGTTCCTTGCTGTGTGAGTCGTCGCGCTTGAGCGAGCGCCGACAGGCACACGGGGATCGAGGGGGGAGTGGGTGGGTCGGGACGTGGGCTGCAGGCATCACGGAACCACCACCTGCGGTGGGGTCAGTGCGCAGCCCAAGCTCGCGTGCGCGACTCCATCGAGAAGCTCGGGTCGTGGTGCTCCCGGCTGGGGTTGCCAGGAACGACGACGCGTTCTACTGAGCCGCGAAGAAGGGAGCGGGCGGACCCCTGTGGCGCAGCGAACCGAGATAGATACCGAGATCGCGCAGGTGCGACGAGTCAGGCTCGGCTCCGGCGACGTACGGTGACACTGCTGGGACAGGTTGCAGGAAGGGGAGTGTCGTCACCGCGCGCAGGCGGAGTGCGGCGGTGGACCACAGAACGCGAATGGCAGATTCGCCCCGGGCGAGCGCGATCACAGTGATCACGGCAGCGATGGCGTGCGCCGCCCACATCCACGAGCATCCTTGCATGAGGGCATCAGCGGCGCCCTGAGAACTGCTGGCAATGCCTGCAGCACCGGAATCACTTGCGACCGAGAGCATGCCGTGGTGGCCCCGCTGGGTCAGAGACAGATCTGATGATGCGCCCAGGCTGAACACGAGGTGAAAGCCGAGCTGGCTGAGGCCGACAGCAATACTCAGCCGCAGCGTCGACAGCGACCGGCCCGCCAGCGCAACGCAGACGAGCGTGGCGAATGCCAGTCCAAGGGCGAGCCCGACGATGCCGGGAGCTGAACCGCCGACGGCGACATGCGAGAAGGCGGCGACGAACGTAGCGACACAGGCGGCAATGAGCCCGCGAACGGTTCGTGCCGCCCTGCTGCTCATGTCACACCTTTGCACGCTCTGCACCCCAGCCTGCTCCGCTCGTGAGAGGAGCGGTTGGCCCGGGGCCACATCTCTCCAATGCTAGTTCGCTGTCCCGTAATGACGAATTCGGCACCCTCGATCGGCAACCGTGCGTAATGCAGCGGTCGGAAGATGCGAGGAGAGTGCCGAATCCGGGAGTGTGGATGGAGGTGTCTAGAGCCCCTGCGCGAGACGGTAGTAGGCCTGGTTCCAGCGAACCTCGTTGGAGAAGGCCTTGAGGGTGGTGTCCTTGTCGATGGTGAGTAGTTCGGTCTTCGCGATGGCGGCGAAATCCTCGAACACCTCGATGCCGATCGCCGTCGACATCACCGTGTGGTGAGCCGCGCCAGCGGTGAGCCACGCTGCAGCAGACGTTGCGAAGTCGGGTGCCGGGCGCCAGACGGCACGGCCGACGGGCAGGTTCGGCAGGGGTGCGCGCGGCTCGACGACCTCGACGACGTTGGCGACCAGGCGAAAGCGGTCACGCATGTCACTCATGGCGACGACGACCGCCGGCCCGGGGTCGGCGGTGAATACCAGGCGCACCGGGTCGTCTTTGCCACCGATGCCGAGCGGGTGGATCTCGAGGGTCGGCTTCGCAGAGGTGAGGGAGGGGCTGACCTCGAGCATGTGTGCTCCGAGAATCGTTTCAGCGCCCTCGACGAGGTCGTAGGTGTAGTCCTCCATGAGGCTCGCGCCGCCGGGAAGGCCGGCGCCCATGACGTTCGCTGCACGAACGAGGATCGCGGTCTTCCAGTCACCCTCTGCACCGAAGCCATAGCCCTCGGCCATCAGACGCTGCACGGCAAGGCCTGGCAGCTGTTTGAGCGAGCCGAGGTCTTCGAAACTCGTGGTGAATGCGCCGAAACCGCCTTCTTCGAGGAAGGAGCGCAGGCCGATCTCGATCGCGGCACCGTCTCGCAGTGACTGGTGACGGTCGCCGCCCGTGCGCAGTTCCGGAACAACGTCGTAGAGCTCTTCGAACTCGGCGACGAGGGCGTCGACGGCGGCGTCACTGGCTGCATCGACGGCGGCGGCAAGATCGTTCACACCCCAGGTGTTGACCTGAACGCCGAAGCGGATCTCCGCCTCCGTCTTGTCGCCCTCGGTGACGGCGACGTAGCGCATGTTGTCGCCGAATCGAGCGAGCTTGAGGGTCTTGACGGCCTGCCACCCGGCGGCGGCTCGCGACCAGTCCGCGATCTGGGCCTGCACGCGGGGGTGAGAGGCGTGGCCGACGACCGTCTTGCGCGCAACACCGAGACGGGTCTGGATGTACCCGAACTCACGGTCGCCGTGGGCCGCCTGGTTGAGGTTCATGAAGTCGAAGTCGATGTCGGCGTAGGGCAACTCGACGTTGGCCTGCGTGTGCAGGTGCAACAGTGGTTTCTGAAGCGCTTCGAGCCCGCCGATCCACATCTTCGCCGGGCTGAAGGTGTGCATCCAGGCGATGACGCCGATGACCGTGTCGTCGGCGTTGACGTCGAGAGCGGCGCGGCGGATGGACTCCGCGTCTTTCAGTACCGGCTTCCAGACGATCTTCACCGGAATGGTGTCGGTGCCGCCGAGGGTCTGGACGATCTGCTGCGACTGTTCCGCGACCTGGCGGAGGGTCTCCTCGCCGTAGAGGTTCTGGCTGCCGGTGAAGAACCAGATCTCGTACGGGGCGAGGGATGATTCGAGTGTGCTCATGGGGGATCCTGTCTGGTCTGGTCTGGAGAAGTGCGTCAGTGGTGTGAGAGGGCGTCGACAGCTGATCGCTCCACGTCGAGACCCGCTTCATAGCGGTCGAGATAGCTGGCGAAACCGGCGACATCGCCTGGGTCAGGGATGACCGTCTGGAAGGCTGCATCGGCGAAGACCCGGTCGCGCAGATAGCCGTGGAGGCCCTGGCCCGAGGGGGCGACTGCGACATAGGAGGCCAGGATCGCCATTCCCCAGGCGCCACCCTCTGACGCGGTCTCGGTGACGGTGACCTGTGCGTCGAGCGCGCCGGCGAGGAATCTCTGGGCCACGCCGAGGGTCCGGAACATGCCACCGTGCGCGAACATCTCGTCGAGGGCCACTCCCTCGCTGTCCAGAACGCGCATGCCGAGGCTGAGCGTGCCGAAGACCCCGTAGAGCTGCGCCCGCATGAAGTTGGCGAGGGTGAACTGGCTGTCGGGGCTGCGAACGACAAGCGGCCGGCCCTCGCTGAGGCCGGCGATCGGTTCACCGGCGAGATAGTTGTAGGCCAGCAGGCCGCCCGCGTCGGCCGCGCCCTCGAGTGCCTCGCTGAACAGCGTCTCATAGACGGCGTCGGTGGCGAGCGGTGTGCCTGCCGCGGTGGCGAAGCGGCCGAAGAGGCCAGCCCACGCCGCGAGTTCGCTCGCACCGTTGTTGCAGTGCACCATCGCGACGGCGTCACCCATCGGTGTGGTGACCAGGTCGAGTTCGTGATGCACCTGCAGGAGGGGGCGCTCCAGCACGACCATTGCGAAGATGCTGGTGCCGGCGCTGACATTGCCCGTGCGGGGAGCGACAGAGCAGGTGGCGACCATGCCGGTGCCAGCGTCGCCCTCAGGCGGGCAGAACACCGCGCCGGGCAGGAGTACGCCCGTCGGGTCGAGCAGCGCGGCGCCCGCTGAGGTGAGTGAACCGGCCGGCTGCCCGGCGACCAGCACCACCGGCAGCAGCTCGGCGAGCTTCAGGCCCGGGGCCTTTTCGGCGACGAGATCGTCGTAGCGCGCCAGGAGGCCCGAGTCGTAGTTCTTCGTCTGCGAGTCGATGGGGAACATGCCCGAGGCGTCGCCGATTCCGAGCACCGTTCGGTCGGTGAGCTTGCTGTGCACGTAGCCGGCCAGTGTCGTGATGTGACGCACCTGGCCGATGTGCGGTTCGGCGTCGAGCACGGCCTGGTGCAGGTGCGCGACAGACCAGCGCAGCGGAATGTTCAGCCCGAAGGCGTCGGTGAGCTCGGCCGCGGCAGGGCCGGTTGTGGTGTTGCGCCAGGTTCTGAAGGGCACGAGCAGCTCGTCGTTCTCATCGAAGACGAGATAGCCGTGCATCATGGCCGAGACCCCGATGGCTCCGAAACCCTGGGGTTGCACGCCGTACTGGCGACGAACATCCTCGACCAGGTCTGCGTAGGCCGACTGGATGCCCGACCACACGTTCTCGAGCGAGTACGTCCACACGCGGTCGACGAACTCGTTCTCCCATTCGTGGCTGCCGACAGCGAGCACGACGGAGGCGTCGTCACCGACCAGGCACGCCTTGATACGCGTCGAACCCAACTCGATGCCGAGCGAGGTTCGCCCGCTTGCGATGGCATCGCGGATCGTGTCGGCGCTGGGGTCTGCTCCCGAGACGGTGGAGATGGAGGACTCGGTCATGGGAGGAACGCCTTCGGCTCTGCAGGTGTCGGTGGTCGGAGCGGCACTGATGTGATCGATCACATTAGGGCCTGTCTAAGCAGTGTACGACATCGGGTGCCCGTTCGGTCGGTGGTTTCCCGAGCGGAACTCGGCCGTGGATGAACGTACGATGAGTTCCGGATGCACGGACGGAAGCGCATCGGTCTCGCCCAGAAGGAGCGCGACCGACTGGCGACCGGCCTCGGCAAGATCCTGGCGGACTGTCGTGAGTGCGGGGAGGTAGAACGCGGCCTCGGGAAGGTCATCGAAACCCACGACACTGAGGTGCCCGGGTACGTCGACCCCGGCAGCCGCTGCGGCGCTCAGCGCACCGAGGGCCATCTGGTCGTTTCCGGCGAAGATGGCCGTCACGCCCCGGTCAAGGAGCTCGAGTGCAGCCCTGTGACCCGATGCCGCACTCCAGTCGCCGGCCACGACGAGAGTCTGGTCGAGGCCATGGCAGGCGGTTTCGTCGCGAAAGCCCGTGAGCCGCAGGTTGGCATCGAGCCAGTCCGCGGGGCCGGCGATGTGCCCGATGCGGGTGTGGCCGAGCGCGATGAGGTGGGCGGTCGCCAGCCGGGCCCCGACCACCTGGTCGAGCGGGCCGCCGCCCGACCCGTCGCTCGAGACCGCCTGCAGCGTGATGAACGGAATCGTGATGGTGAGCCTGGAGAGGGCATCCAGAACCTGAAGCTGCGGGGCGACAACCACGAGCCCTTCGGCCGAGAGTTCCGCGAGGTGACTGACGGCTTCGTCGATCGACCTGAGGTCCAGGCCGTCCGCGTTGGCGATGGAGACGCTGTACCCCCTGCTGCGCGCGGCTGCCTCGATGGCGGTGACGATCGTCGCGGGGCCGTACTCGCCGCTCGAGGTCGAGAGGATTCCGATCATCCGTGACCTGCTCGAGGAGAGCGCCCGCGCGGCTGCATTCGGCCGGTAGTTCAGCTCGCGCATGGCATCGAGCACCTTCTGGCGAGTGGATGCCCGCAGGCTCGGATGCTCGTTCAGAACCCGTGACACGGTCTGGTGCGACACGCCCGCGAGCTTTGCTACGTCGAAGACGCTTGCTGGCCGCGGCCGCGGGTCGTCGCGAGTGAGTGCGTCGGTCATCCTCTGATTATCGTGCCGCTGCCGCGGAATTGCGTATCTCTGAGGCTGACCGCTGCCCGGCCGCCAGCGCGTTTTCGCACGGCAGGCCAGCCACGATCGCGGTCGACCAGCAGAGGCGACCAGCAGGACGGCGACTGGGTGTCAGAGGCCCTGCTGGTTGAGAAGGGCGGGGATGCGCTCGCGGAAGGCGAAGAAGCCCCGAGATGCGTGCGGCCAGGCGAGGGCGTCCCAGCGGCGCGTGAGCGTCGTCATGGTGAGCCCTTCTGAAGCGAGGGCGCTGCGGAGCGTCGCCAGCCGCTCCTGAACGGGGCCGACCGGGGCTGCCGGCACGACGACGGCGTCGAGGCGTTCTGTCTCTGCCCATCGCAGTACCGTCGAGGCGAGGGCGTCTGGCAGCACTGTCGCGGGGCGCGCGGCCGAGACGCCAGCCCGGGATGCGGCATCCTCGAGGGCCCCTTCGGTGAAGGCGCGCACGGTGTCCGACACTCGCGCCGGGGAACGGTCGGCCGGGTCGGCGTACGCGGCAGTTGCGACCACGTCAACCGCCGAGTGCCCAGTTTTCAATTCGTGAACCTCCGAGTCGAACCATGGATGATCGTGGCCGAGGCTCGCTGCATCCAGATCCTCCTCGTGCAGCAGCAGGCCGACACGATGAACCGGCGGTAACTGGTCTGCGACGGGGATCGTGCTCCGCGATGGCAGAGGATCTTCGGTGAGCGCCCGAGTCGATGTGGCCAGGCCGGTGGGTGCGAATCTGCCGTCGGTGTAGCGCGAGATGTTCTCTGCCGTCGCCAGGTACGTCTTGCCGGCAGTCTGCAGCCCGGCGACCCATCGCCAGGAGAGGGTGTTTGACGCGGCGTCGCCGTCGAGGAGGTGGCGGTAGAAGAAATCGGCCCCGAGCTGCCACGGCAGGCGCAGGGTGAAGATCCAGATGCTGGCGAACCACATGCGCGTGTGGTTGTGCAGGTATCCGGTGTCGACGAGTTCGGTTACCCACGCATCCATCGCCTCGATGCCGCTGCGCCCCCCGACGGCGTGGTGGTAGTCAGCCGACACTGCATCATCGTCGAGCCAGAACTCACCCACCTCGCGGCGGTACCGGCGCCACACCTCGGGGTTCTGCTCGAGCCACCCCTTCCAGTAGGTGCGCCAGAACACCTCCTGGACAAACTTCTCGCAATCCGGCAGACGATGCCGTGCGAGCACAGCGGCCACGACCTCACGCTCTGTCAGGAGCCGGTGCCTCAGGTACGGAGACAGGTGCGAGACATTCGTGCGCTCGAACCCGTTGTCGTGGTTGCGATCGCGAGCGTAGTCGCGCCCAGCGTGCGGAAGAAACCCTTCAAGGGCGTCGAGTGCGGCGGCGCGGGTAGGAGTGAACATCGCTTCCATCATCCTCCCCCGCGATCATCGGGCCGGGAGGGCGAATGCATCCCGAGCAGACAGTCGGCGGCTCAGAAAGTCGTGAAGCAGCACGGCGAATTCGTCTGCCCGTTCGATCTGAGGCATGTGCCCGGTGTTGTCGAAGACGTGCGTTTCAGCCTTCGGCAGGGCTTCGGCGGCCGCCGCCAGGTGGATGAACGGCAGCACGTGATCGTGATCCCCCCACACCACGAGCGTGGGAATGTCGAGCCTCCGAACGCCAGCCACCAACGACTGCCGCCACTCGGGCCGCACGCCGCGCAAGGTTCCCAGATCGTGGGCGAGGTCGAGTGTGGTCGCTGCATGGGAGCGCCGTCTGGAGATCGCGAACGCGTGCGCGATGCGCGCGTCCGTCGCCAGGCTCTTGTCGTAGAACAGCGACTGCACTGTGCGCGCCGAGTTCTGTGCGTTGGGCCGCATCAGCAGTGTGGCGAGGGGCTTCACCGCGAGCATCCGCAGCACCATCGTCACCTCAGGGCCGAAGCCGGCACTGTCGGCCAGTACAAGAGCCGACACCCGCTCCGGATTCGCCACGGCGAAGGTCATCGCCACTGCCCCGCCCAGCGAGTTGCCGACCACGGGCACCGGTTCGGCGATACCGAGGGTGTCGAGAAAGCCGGGCAGGATGCTGGCCAGCTTGTCGAGAGTGGCGGTGCCGGGCAGGCGTGCGGAGTAGGCGAACCCCGGCAGATCGAGGCTGATGACCCGGTATCGATCCTCGAGCAGAGCGTGTTGCTCGGTGAAGTCGTCGAGGCTCTGGCCGATGCCGTGGATGAGCAGGATCGGACTGTTGTTGGCGTCGCCGGTCTCGCGGTACCGTAACCGAGTGCCGTTCACCGTGATCATCGCCGTGCCGGGCAGGTCGAGGGCCGACTCGGTGAGCCCTGTCGAAGCGCGTTCGCCGCGGCGGCCGAACCGCACATCGTCGGTGATGCGGCCGGCGCGCAGCAGCCGAAAGTCGCGCACGTAGTTCTGGTGCAGCCGCCACGGTGACTTCTCGCCCTGCTTCGGCAGGGCATCCACATCGCGCAGAATGTAGCCGGCCTGCAGGTCGATCAGGGGAACGAGATCGCCCGCGGTGACCGCCGCTGGTGCTTTCGGCGTGACGAAATCGTAGCCGTGTCTGTCCAGGTAGCGCAGCAGGCGGCAGACGTAGCGGGCCACGAGGTCGGCCTTGAGGGTCCACGATGCGTTCGTGTAGCCGATGGTCAGCGAGAAGTTCGGCACGCCGGCGAGCATCATGCCCTTGTAGGTGAGCGACTTCGAGACGTCGACGGGTCGACCGTCGACCGTGAGGTTCATGCCGCCCATGACCAGCAGATTGAGGCCGGTGGCGGTGACGATGATGTCGGCATCGAGCGTTGCGCCCGAAACGAGATCGATACCCGTCGGCGTGATCTTCTCGATGCGATCGGTGACGATGTCGGCGTTCCCTGCGCTGATGGCGCGGTACAGATCACCGTTCGGGATGGCGCAGAGGCGCTGGTCCCAGGGTTCGTAACTCGGGGCGAGGTGTGTGTCGACGTCGAAGCCTGCTGGGAGCTTCGCGACCGCCGACTTACGCAGGATCGCCTTCATCGTCTCGGGCCGGCGGCGGCTGAGCTGGTAGGTGAACATCGAATAACCGATGTTCTTCACTCGTACGAGGGTGTACGCGAGTTGAGCGGGCAATTTTCCGCGCAGGCGATCTGCGAAGTGGTCGCGCAACGGCACGGGCGCTATGTAGGTGGGCGAGCGCTGCAGCATGGTGACGTGCTCGGCGGTCTTCGCCAGCGAAGGCACGAGGGTGACGGCGGTAGCCCCGCTGCCCACCACCACGACGCGCTTACCGGCGTAGTCGAGGTCTGCCGGCCAGTGCTGCGGATGCACGATCGTGCCGCCGAACGAATCGGCGCCGGGAATCGTCGGGGTGAATCCTTCGTCGTAGCGGTAGTAGCCCGAGCACACCGAGAGGAACGAGCAGGTGAAGGTGACGGTCTCGGTGAGCCGAGCATCCGGAACATCGGCCTGATACTCAGCATTCGAGGTGCGCAGCGCCGTGACAGTCCACAGGGCGGTTTCGCTCGACCACTCGGCGCTGATCACACGGTGGTTCAGGCGCAGGCGAGACGAGAGACCCTCGTCGGCAATGGTGTCGTTGATGTAGTCGCGAATGGAGTCGCCGTCGGCGATGGCCTTCGCGTCAGTCCACGGCCTGAAGGAGTACCCCAGGGTGTACATGTCGGAATCTGAGCGGATGCCAGGGTAACGGAAGAGATCCCACGTGCCACCGACCGTGCCGCGCGACTCGAGAATCACGAACGACTTGCCGGGGCAATCGCGCTTGAGGTGGCTGGCTGCCCCGATCCCGCTCAGCCCAGCACCAACAATCAACACATCCACGTGTTCAGTCATTCAGCGAGTTTATCGACACCGTGTTGATTAATCCAACATCGTGTCGACCCGACTCGGTACCATTGGCTCATGGCTGAACGCGGACGCAGATCATCCCGGCCCTCGGGCGACGATCGCCAAGCGGCGATTCTCAGTACCGCCGAAAAGCTTTTGGGGGTGCGTTCGCTCGACGACATCTCGATCGAAGACCTCGCTGCCGGCGCCGGCATCTCGCGGCCTAGCTTCTACTTCTATTTCTCGTCGAAAGACGAGGTCCTGCTGGCTCTGCTCGATCAGGTGATCGGCCAGGTACGGCACCGCGTCGCCGCTCTGCCCCGGGACTTCGACACCGACCCCGCAGCTGCCTGGCGGCGCTCGATCGGTGTCTTCGTCGACGTCTTCACTCAGCACCGAGCAGTCGCCGCTGCCGCTATCACCGCACGCCTGCGCAACGCCGAGGTGCACGAGCTCTGGTCGAAATCCATGCAGACCTGGGTCGGCTATTCGACCGAGGTCATCCTGGCCGAGCGGGCTCGGGGCGCCGCACCGGCGGGCATCGACGCCCACGAGCTCGCCGCTGCGCTCAACCTGATGAACGAGCGCGTGCTCGCCGCCGCTTTCAGCGGAGAAACACCTGGTGTCGAGCAGGGTCACGTGCTCGATGTGCTGTCGGGCATCTGGATCCGCAGCATCTACGCGCAGCCTCCTGTGATCACGTGAAGAGTGCCTCGATCTCTGGCGTTCGTGCGCACTTCACGGGCACGACATCCTTCGTTGGCAGCGGCTGGTATGAATGGTTATACTTGGAGGATGAAGACGGCAATCTCGCTTCCCAACGGCGACTTCGAGCGATTCGAACGCGTGGCCGTCAAACACGGCATGAACCGGTCGGAGTTCTACCGACTCGCTGGTCAGCGGCTCGCTGACGAGCTCGAGGGTGCGTCGGAGTTGACGGCGATCGCGAACGCAGTGCTGGCGCAAACAGGTCAACCTTCGGGGGATGGCGAGTTCGTGCGTGAGTCCGAGCGCGTAATGCAGGAAGGAACCGAATGGTGACGGCCCGCGGTGATGTGGTCTGGGTCGACTTTGGTTCACCGCGCGGGTCGGAGCCAGCGAAGGTTCGACCGGCAGTTGTAGTTCAGGAAGACTGGCTGTCGGCGACGAACATCGCCACCGTGCAGGTTGTTCCGTTGACATCGAATGCTGGTCTCGAGGCATTTCCGGGTAACGTCCTGCTCCCCGCCGAAGCGTCGGGGCTCGAAAAGAATTCGGTAGCGGTCGTCTCCCAGGTCGGACCAGTCAGCCGTGAGTATCTCGACCCGTATCCGGCAGGCCATATCCCCGCCTACCTGCTCGCCGAGATCAGCGCAGGGATCCGTCTGGTTCTCGGACTCTAGCGCAAGCCCGTGCCTGGCTCTTCGCGAGTGCCTTCAGCGGAGAAATGCCCGCCACTGAGCGGAGTCGTGTACTCGATGTATTGTCGGGCATCTGGATCGGAGCATGTACGCAATCTTGTCGAGACTGAGTACACGCCGGCATTTCTCCGTACAAGCCTCAGATTCGCTCGTTCTGCACATTCATATTCGGAGGTTTGAGGGTGGGCCCCGTCGGGCTCGAACCGACGACCCACGGATTAAAAGTCCGATGCTCTACCAACTGAGCTAGAGGCCCTTGCGCTCTAATCTACCGGGTTCGCGTCGGAGTTCTAAATTGGCCGGTGGCCGCACGCCCGCGGCTGCGCATTTGCCTACTGTTGGCCCGCTCACGAATTGCTCGGCTGATTCTGAAGTAACTTTGGAAGGCGCGAGAATTGCACCATCACGAAAGGGGCGCTGGTTGGCCGACGACTTTCACAAGCCGACGTTGTTCGCCGGTTCGACTTTTGAAGCGTTCCAGGGTGGCGAAGACCCCGCCCACATCAGCCGCCTCGCCCACGACACGGCTGCGGCGCTGCTCAGTCGGGTGCGCGCAGACCCTGACGCCGGTGTCATCGACAGGCTGATCGCCTACACCGATGTGAACGGCATCGATGCCATCGCCGAACTGTGGAGTCGATCATCCGCCCGCAGCCTGCCAGGAGCGCTGTGGCGCATCTACCTGCTCAGGGCGCTGACGAGGCAAGACCCCGAGCAGTCGAGCTTCATCTACCAGCGGGGTGCAGACCTCTCACGCACGATCGACCCGGTCGTCGCCGGCGCACCGAATCCGACGGGTCCCGAAGAGATCACCGCGTTGGCCGACCAGATTCTGCGCGGGTTGTTCGAAGGCGACTTCGCTGTGGCGCTCGATCGCGCTGCGGCATTCTGCCGGTTGATGTCGAGCGGCTGCGCGAGCCTCGCCGACGACGCCGAAACGACGTCGGAGGAGCGGGCGACTGCATTGACGACGAGAGCGCTGCGATTCCACTCGATCGCGGCCGAACTCACCGCCTGCGCGCGGCTCTGGCGAAGCGGGAGCCTCGACTGATGTTCGCTCACCGCGCACTGTGAGCGCCCATGGCTGATCACTTGATAAACTGTTTCAGCCGGGCCGCAGTAACCCCGGGCTCCAAATTTAGCCGCCCAGAGCGGCCTCGCGCCGAGAGGCGTTTCTGCGGCCCGGTATCTCCAGCTGGCGGCGCTCGGTGAACGTGTTCCGTTTCGCCGCCATCTTCTGGGCTGTTCTCGCGCTCGCACTGAACGCCTACATCCACTTCACTCTCGCGCCCGGCGTCTCGACCGTCGAGGGTGCGCTGATGAGCCTCAGCACGCTCTATCTGATCGAAGCGGCCGTCAATGTGCTTGCGGCGATTCTGCTCGTTGTGAGGCCGCGGGTGTGGACCGCCGTCTTCGCGATCCTGGTCGCGCTCGCCGGTCTCGCCATACTCGTGGCATCGGTATGGATGCCCGTGCACCTGCCATTCGGGCTGCCGATGGTGCCCATGAGCTCATGGACCACGGAGAAGGCGGTCTCTGCCGCCGCCCAGTTCCTGGTGCTGTTCAGTGGCTCGATCATCGCTGTCACGGGTCGGCCCCGCACGTAGCTCGAACGGACACCTACCAATCCGCGTGAACCGTGGCTCCGAATGATAGTTGTCAAGAGCAACACCCATTAAACATCTCGTGAGGCGCAAACCTGACATGCTTAAGCTTGTGACCCACCAGAGCGAAGACGATGATCCTGTCCAGGAGACGAGTCTCGACACTCTGCTGGAGAGGATTGCAACAGCAGACCAGCGAGCGTTCTCTGAGTTGTACGACCGGGTATCCCCCCGGGTGATGGGTTTGGTCAGGCGATTGCTGGTGGATCCGGCGCAGTCAGAAGAGGTGACCCAGGAGATCTTCCTGGAGATCTGGAAGACCGCGAACAGATTCGACACTGATCGTGGCGCGGCGATGTCGTGGATCCTCACGATGACCCACCGACGTGCCGTGGACCGGGTGCGAGCTTCGCAGTCGGGGCACGATCGCGACCTGAAGATCGGCATCAGGGACATTGAACGCGAATACGACCAGGTCTCTGAAACCGTCGAGATCCGAATCGAACATGAAAGGGTGAAGAAGGCCATGGGCCAGTTGACAGAACTGCAGCGTCAGGCCATCTCCCTCGCCTACTATGGCGGCTACAGTCACAGTGAGGTTGCGGAGTTGCTGCACGTACCGGTGGGCACTGTGAAGACGCGGCTGCGCGACGGAATGATCCGCCTCCGCGACGAGATGGGCGTGGCAAAATGACCCACGATGAGTTCTACCTCCTGTCGGGCGCGTACGCCCTCGACGCCCTGAGCCTTGAAGAGAAGGCGGTTTTCGAGACGGCTCTGGCCGAATCGCCCGAGCTTGCACTCGAAGCCGATGAGCTCGCTGCGACTGCAGCTCTGCTTGCCCTCTCGGCGGTGCCGGTACAGCCCCCCGCGTCGCTGAAGGCGTCAGTGATGGCGCAGCTTGCCACCACGCCCCAGGATTCGCGCCAGGAATCGTCGATCCGCCACGGGGCCACGCCCGATACGAGTGTTGCTGCGATTTCGGCCATCGCCGGGCATCCGGCAGCCGGTTTGTCGACCACCGAATCACCTGCAGCACTGAAGGCCCGCTCACGCTGGTTCACCCGGCCCGCCGGAATCCTGGTCGCCGCGGCTGCGGCCGTCGCGCTCTTCGTCGGCGGTGGCTTCGTCGGCACAGCACTGACCCAGAGCGGCAGTAACAGCTCGCAGGATGCCTCGGCCAGCGCACTGGCCGAGCTCTACGCAGCCTCCGACGTGCAGAGCGCCCACAGCACCATCGAGGGCGGGGGAGAAGCCACCGTCATGTGGTCGAGCCGCCTGGCGAAGTCTGCGGTGATCGCGCAGGGCCTCGCTTCGCTTCCGTCGTCGAAGACCTATGAGGCGTGGTACATCAACGGTTCCACGGTCACCCCGGCCGGCACGTTCACACCCGGCGGCGACAACACCACCTGGCACGTGCTCAGCGGCAAGATGGCTCCCGGAGACACCGTGGGCGTCACCGTCGAACCGGCCGGCGGCTCACAGGCCCCAACGACGACTCCGATCATCTCCGTCTCCAGCAGCTGAGCAACGCACCGCTTCGGAAAACGAAAGAACCGGCGCATCCGGAGCACCGGTTCTTTCGTGGGGCGATGGATGCCCGGGCTTAGCCGAAGCGGCCGCTGACGTAGTCCTCGGTCTCCTTCATCGACGGGCTGCCGAAGATGGTGGTCGTGTCGTTGTACTCGATGAGCTTGCCTGGTTTGCCGGTACCCGCGATGTTGAAGAACGCGGTGCGGTCGGAGACGCGGCTCGCCTGCTGCATGTTGTGGGTCACGATCACGATCGTGTAGTCCTCTTTGAGCTCGGTGATGAGGTCTTCGATCGCCAGGGTCGAAATGGGGTCGAGGGCCGAGCAGGGCTCGTCCATCAGCAGCACGTCGGGGGAGACGGTGATGGCACGGGCGATGCACAGGCGCTGCTGCTGCCCGCCCGAGAGCCCGCCGCCGGGGAGGTTCAGGCGGTCTTTGACCTCGTTCCAGAGGTTGGCGCCGCGAAGGCCCTTCTCGACGAGATCATCGCCGTCTGCCTTGGTGAGGCGTTTGTTGTTCAGCTTGAGGCCGGCGAGCACGTTGTCGCGAATCGACATCGTCGGGAACGGGTTCGCGCGCTGGAACACCATTCCGACCTGCCGGCGAACCATCACCGGGTCGACCCCGGGGTCGTAGAGGTTGTTGCCGTCGATCAGAACCTCACCTTTGACGTGGGCACCCGGAATCACTTCGTGCATGCGATTGAGCGTGCGCAGGAAGGTCGACTTGCCGCAGCCGGAGGGCCCGATGAAGGCCGTGACCGTGCGGGGTTCGATGGTGATCGTCACTCCTTCGACAGCGAGAAAGTCGCTGTAGTAGACGTTGAGATCGTTGACTTCGATTCGCTTCGACACAGTGTTCCTTCTACAGGTATTCGGGGAGCAGAGAAATGGCAGGGGTGCCCGAGCGAGCCGGCTTGCGGGCGGGGGTCACCGCATGCCCTTGGGGGCGAAGATCTTCGCGACCACGCGGGCGATGAGGTTCAGGATGACCACCAGCAGAACGAGCAACAAAGCGGCACCCCATGCAGAGGCGTTCGACGCGGCGATGTCTTTGCCGGGGAACGCGTAGCCCGTGTAGGCGAGCACCGGCAGGGTCTGCATCGGGCCGTCGAACGGGTTCGCGTTGAAGTTGTCGGTGAAGCTTGCCGCAAGGAAGATGGGTGCTGTCTCGCCGATGACCCGCGCGACGGCGAGCATGATGCCCGTGATCAGGCCGGCGATGGCGGTCGGAAGCACGATCTTCACGATGGTCGAGAACTTCGACACCCCGAGCGCGTACGAGGCTTCGCGCAGGTCGCCCGGCACGAGTCGCAGCATCTCCTCGCACGCACGAACGACCGTCGGAATCATCAGCACGGACAGGGCTACCGATGCCGAGAAGCCGCTGAAGGCTTTGGGCCCGACGATGATCGAGAACAGAGAGAACGCGAACAGGCCGGCCACGATCGAGGGGATGCCCGTCATCACGTCGACCAGAAAGGTCACTGTCCGGGCGAGCCACTGTTTCGGAAGCGCGTACTCGACGAGGTAGATCGAGGTGAACAGTCCGATCGGAATCGAGATGAGCGCCGCGATCCCGGTGATGATCAGAGTTCCGACGATGGCCTGCAGGGCACCGGGGGTCTGCGTCACCTCGAGTGTGTCCGGGTTGAAGCTCGACGTGCCTGTCTGGGTGATGAAACTCCAGCTGAGCTGCCCGATTCCCTGCGCGACGACGGTGGCCAGTGTGGAGACCAGCGGAATGAGCGCCAGCAGGAAGGCCACCGTGACAAGACCCCGAACCAGGCGGTCGGTCGCCTTGCGCCGGTTCTCGACGACGACCGACAGGATGCCCAACGCAACGAGATACACGATGGCAGTCAGCACGAGCCAGCTGACAACGTTGAAGCCGATCAGCAGCAGGAGCAGTGCACTGACGAGGGCAGCGGCACCGAGAACGTACAGTTCGACGAAGCGCGGAAGCTGGCCCGTGGTCAGCGAGTTGCCGACGGGCCCTGATGGCTTCACGCGCGGGCTGAGGGCGGTCAATATCTCGCTCCTTCGATGTCTTCTTCGGGCGTCGGGCCTTCATCGTCGATGATTCCCACGCGCCCTGGTCCGGCTACCACGTCGATGGCGGTGGCCGAGGCGAAATCGCCCGCCGGAACGCGACTGAGGGGGCCTGGCGTGAGTGGTGCCGCCTTGCCCTTCTTCCGTTTGCCCCGCTTGCCGCTGACGATCACCCGGGCGATCGAGTTGACGGCCAGCGAGATGACGAACAGCATGAGGCCGGTACCGATGAGCGCGTCGCGCTGCAGGGTCGTGGCGATGGGGAAGTTCAGGGCGATGTTGGCGGCGATGGTCTGCGAGTTCTGGCCCTCGGTGATGAGGCGGACCGAGACGAGAATGGCGGGCGAGATGATGAGGGCGATCGCCATGGTCTCACCCAGGGCCCGGCCGAGGCCGAGCAGGGTGGCACTCACGATGCCCGACTTGGCGTAGGGGAACACCGAGAGGCGGATCATCTCCCAGCGCGTTGCACCGAGCGCAAGGGCGGCTTCTTCGTGCAGGCGCGGCGTCTGCAGGAAGATCTCGCGCGAGATCGAGGTGATGATCGGCAGGATCATGACGGCCAGCACCAGCGCGCCCGCAAGAATGGTCGATCCTGTCGTGGTGACCGGGCCGCCGAAGAGGGGGATCCAGCCGAGGTTCGCGCTCAGCCAGTCAGACAACGGCAGCAGGAAGGGGCGGATCACGATGATGCCCCACAGGCCGAAGACGATCGATGGCACTGCAGCGAGCAGATCGACCAGGTAGCCGAGGATGCTCGCCAGCCGCCGCGGCGCATAGTGGGAGATGAACAGGGCGATGCCGATGCCGACCGGTGCGCCGAACAGCAGGGCGATTGCGGCCGACCAGAGTGTTCCCCAGATCAGCGGGCCGACGTAGGACCAGAAATTGGGGAACCCGGCGGTGGGCCCGGTGTTGAGCTGGGGGTCGGTCTGCCAGTCGGCGACGATTGCGGGAATGGCCGAGATGATGAGGAACAGGGCCACCCCGGCGAGGATGATCATGATGAGCACGGCGGAGCCGGTGCTCAGGAACCGAAAGATGAAGTCTCCGGGCCTGATGCGGGTGGAGCGCCCGATGGCGGCAGCGTCGTGTCGATCGCTACCGCCATCGGGCGGGGTGGAGCTGGTGGTCTGTGCCGACCTGCCGGACGGGCTTTCAGGAGCAGAGTGCACTGAGGTTCTGTTGCTCACAGCGTTCTTTCTTGAGAGTTCGTGCCGACGGGCGGGCGGTGATCAGACCGGATGTCTCAGAGTATTACTTGACGGTGGCCAAGGTGGTCTGGATCTGCGTCAGCATGTCATCGGGGATGGGAGCCGAGCCGGCGTTCTTGGCCGCGACCTTCTGGCCTACCGATGAAGCGACGAAGCCGATAAACGACTTGGTCAGTGTGGCCTGGGCAGGGTCCTTGAAGACTGTGCAGAGGATCTGGTACGAGACCAGCGGGATCGGGTATGCATCGGTCATGCCGGTCAGCTTGGTGTAGTCGATCTTCTGCGACAGGTCGCCGGTCGTGGTCGGTACAGTCGTGGCGGCGGCCGAGAACGCGGCAGTGGCGGCTTCCTGGCTGAAGGCGACCTTGTTGATCGTCGCAGCTGTGGCAGCGCCGATCGCACTGTGGTCGGCGTAACCGATCGTACCTGAGCCAGCGCCGACGGCCTGGACGACGCCAGAACCACCCTTCTGGGCGGAGACGTTACCGGTCACGGGCCACGCGTTGCTGGCCGGGAACGTCCAGACCGTGGGAGCGTTCTGGCTGAGGAAGTTCGTGAAGTTCTGGGTGGTACCCGAACCGTCTGAACGGGCGACGGTCGTGATGGCCGTTGCCGGAAGTGTCGCGCCGGGGTTGTCGGCGACGATCGCGGGGTCGTTCCAGGTCGTGATGGCGAGCGAGAAGATCTTGGCGAGCGTCTCGGTCGACAGGTTCAGGTTGGTCACGCCGGGGAGGTTGTAGATGATCGCCACGCCGTCGAGGTAGACGGGGAGGTTCACAGCGCCGCCGGGGCCACAGATGGTCTGCGAGCTGGTCTGCTGGTCTGCCTTGAGGGGCGAGTCGGATCCGGCGAAGTCGTAGCTTCCGGCGAGGAAGTTGGTGACGCCACCGCCGGAGCCCTGCGACTTGTCGTAGTTGACCGTGACGCCGGCGACCTGGGCGTTGTAGGCGGTGACCCAGGCGTTCTCGGCGTTGGCCTGGGCGCTCGACCCGCCGGCCGTGACGGTGCCTTTGAGCGTGGTGTCGAGCGTGGGGCCGGCAACTCCTGCTGAAGCGGAGCTGCTGGGCGAGGTGGTGCTCGATCCGCTTGTCGTACCAGACGATGAGCACGCGGAGAGCGCGAGGGCGGCTGCCATGAAGACAGCTCCTGTCGCGGCCACATTCTTGAACTTCACTGTGTTCCCTTCAATTGGGGGTAGTCCATCGCTGGCCGCAAGTGATCGGGAGCGGCAGCCGACGGGGCCGGTGCAGGCCCTTAGCGAAGGTACGCCGAAGGCGTGACCACGTTCCTCCCGGGAGGTGAACGGAAGGTTAACGGCGGGCGACGAAATGGTCTGCGGAGGGCCTGGGACGGGCATCCATCGTCAGGCCAGTTGCGGCACGTGTGTCTCGATCGCGATGATGCCGGAGCCGGGTTTGTCGACGGAGAGGTGCAGCACGCTGAACCCGGCAACGGGCAGATCACCGGCCCGGGTGAGCGAGGCCTGGCGTGTGCCGCCTGCAGCCAGGCCGACTTCGCGAACGATCTCCGGGAGCACCGGCCCGTGTGCGCACACGATCGCGCTCGTGAGCTTGCGCACCCGTTTCGCAACGATGTGACGCACGTCGCTGGTGCCTTCTTCGAAGGCGTCCTGGCTGATGAGGTTCGTCTTCCGCACGCGGATCTCGGTCGACTCCGAGAACGGCGTGACGGTTTCGATACAGCGTCTCGCGGTACTGCTGACAACCACGCCGGGGCCGAAGGCCCGAAGCGCGGGAACGATCACGTTCGCCTCTGTGCGCCCCCGATGCGTCAGTGGCCTGAGGGAATCCGGGCCATCGAAATCCGACCCGGGAATGGTCTTGGCGTGCCTCAGCGCGATGATCGCGAAGGTGCGCGAGACTCCCTGGTCGATGAGCAGCTGGAAACGCTCCAGTACTTCGACGTCACGTTCGTAGGTCAGGGCCTTCTTCGCCTTGCGCAGGGACATCCACTCGCACCCCGCGACCTCGACGCCGGGCGTGAACGTCGACGATGCGTGCGCTTCGGGGCTGACTTCTGCTGCCCAGTAGTAGACGACCTTGTCGCGGTTGTTGGGCATCGTGTAGCTGGTGACACCGAGGGGAACGCCGAGGTCGACAGTCAGGCCGGTCTCTTCGAGAACCTCACGGACTGCGGTTTCGGGCAACGTCTCACCGGCCTCGACCTTGCCCTTGGGCAGGGAGACGTCATTGCGCTGGCCGCGATGGATCACCAGGATCCGGAGCTTGCCGCTGTCGAATCGCCAACAGACCGCCCCTGCCGCGTAGATCGTCATTTCGCGTCACCCGCCAGTACGATCCGGCTCAACGCAGAATTCCCGGCCGCTTGCGGCGCGAAGTGAGGTGCATCAGGCGATCCTGGAGGTCGATGAGGGGTTCTCCCGATTCACTCGTCGTGTGTCTGGTCCACTCACCATCACTGTCGAGCCACCACGAGGTGACGGTGTCTGACATTGCCAGTTCGAAGAGCGAGTGGATCTCCTTGAGGTGGTCGGGTGCGACCAAGCGCACGAGCGCCTCGATGCGGCGGTCGAGGTTGCGGTGCATCATGTCCGAACTCCCGATGAACACCTGAGGGTCACCATTGTTCGCGAACGAGAAGATGCGGGAGTGTTCGAGGTACCTGCCCAGGATCGACCGAACCCTGATGTTCTCGCTGAGCTCCGGGACCCCCGGTTTGATGCCGCAGATTCCGCGCACCCAGATGTCGATCGGCACTCCGGCCTGGCTTGCACGATAGAGGGCGTCGATGATCGCCTCGTCGACGATGGAGTTCAGTTTGATCTGGATGCCAGAGGGCAGGCCGAGCGAGGCGTTGGTCGCCTCCTGGGCGATGCGCTTCAGCAATCCCTTCCGCAGGTGCAGCGGGGCCACGAGAAGGCGTTTGAACTTCTTCTCGATTGCATAGCCCGAGAGTTCGTTGAACAGGCGGGTCAGGTCTTTGCCGACCTGGTCATCCATCGTGAACAGCCCGAAGTCCTCGTAGATGCGGGAGGTCTTGGGGTTGTAGTTGCCGGTGCCGATGTGGCTGTAGTGCTTGAGCTTGCCCTTCTCGCGGCGGACCACGAGCGCGAGTTTGCAGTGCGTCTTGAGGCCGACGAGCCCGTAGACCACGTGAACGCCGGCCTTCTCGAGCTTGCGTGCCCACGAGATGTTCGCCTGTTCGTCGAAGCGGGCCTTGATCTCGACGAGGGCGAGCACCTGCTTTCCCGACTCAGCGGCATCGATCAGGGCTTCGACGATCGGGCTGTCACCGCTGGTTCGATACAGCGTCTGCTTGATGGCGAGGACGTCGGGGTCGGCCGCGGCCTGCTCCAGGAAGGCCTGCACGCTCGTGGCGAACGATTCGTACGGGTGGTGCACCAGGATGTCCTGGCGGGCGATGGCCTTGAAGATGTCGGGACGAGCATTCGGCTCCGGCGGCAGCAGGAAGACGTTCGTCGTCGGCACGTGCTTGGGGTACTTGAGGTCGGGGCGTTCGATCTTGCTCAGTTCGAACAGGCCGCCGAGGTCGAGGGGGGCCGGCAGACGATAGACCTCCTGTTCGGTGACATCGAGTTCACGCACGATCAGACCGAGGGTCACATCATCCATGTCTTCGGTGATCTCGAGGCGGATGGGTGGGCCGAAGCGGCGCTTCAGGAGCTCCTTCTCGAGCGCCTGGATGAGATTCTCTGTGTCGTCCTCTTCGATTTCGACGTCTTCGTTGCGGGTGACTCTGAAGACGTGGTGCTCGAGCACCTCCATGCCGGGGAAGAGGTGGCTCAGGTGATTGGCGATCAGGTCTTCGAGGCTGATGAACCGCACGTTCTTCGTGCGCTCCCGGGTGTCGACACGCACGAACCGCGGCAGCACCTGCGGCACCTTGAGACGAGCGAACTCCTGCCTCTCGGATTTCGGGTTGCGCACGCGCACCGACAGGTTGAGTGAAAGCCCGGAGATGTAGGGGAACGGGTGTGCGGGGTCGACGGCGAGCGGCATCAGCACCGGAAAGATCTCGTCGCTGAAGACCTCGGTCAAGCGATCTCTCTCGGCCTGGTCGAGTGAGTCCCATGTGACGATGTGCACGCCCGCCTCGTCGAGAGCGGGCTTCACGAGGGCCTGGTAGGCCTTGGCGTGGCGCTCCTGCAGCTCATGCACGACAAGGGAGATGTCGTCGAGCACGTCTTGCGGGGTGCGGCCGATGTTGGTCGGCACGGCGAGGCCGGTGACGATGCGGCGCTTGAGACCGGCGACCCGGACCATGAAGAATTCGTCGAGGTTGCTGGCGAAGATCGCGAGAAAGTTCGAGCGTTCGAGCACCGGGATCGACTCGTCTTCGGCGAGTTCGAGCACGCGCCTGTTGAACGCGAGCCAGCTCAGCTCGCGGTCGAGGTACCGACCTTCCGGCAATGCCGGGTCGTCGGGGTCTTCGATGATTTCGAAGTCGTCGTCCAGGTAATCGCTGCCCACACCTGCGTCGAGGGTGATGTTGTCGCCGTCCATCCCATCATCATGTCACTCGCAGGCAAACCGTGAGAGTAAACGGCCTGTGAACGACTCCCGATGGGGGCCGGCGAGACGGTGGTCAGACCGTGCGGCGGTACTGCACATCCACGGTGAAGTCGGTGAATCCAAGGCTGCGATAGAGGGCCACGGCAGAAGGATTCTCTTCGTCGACGTAGAGTGCGGCGACGGTGCACCCGCGATCGCGCAGGCGTTCGAGCCCGGCGTACATCAGCCGGCGCCCGAGCCCTCTGCCGGCTTCGGCGGAGTCGACCCCGATCACGTAGATCTCTCCGACGGCCGGGTCTTCGGGGTCGATCTTCAGCCAGTTGTACCCGATCATCACTGCTTCGGCAGAACGGGCGACGAGAAAGTCGTCCGCCTCGAACCAGGGTTCGTCCATTCGGGCGTGCAGATCGTCGACGGTCAGTCGACCCTGTTCCGGATGCCCGGCGAACACTCGCGCGTTCAGCTCAACCCATTCGGCGTCGTCGTCTCCGGGCCGGAACGCAGCGATGTGCGCCGTCGCTTCGCCGTCTTGCTGGTTGAGTAGCGCGGCTTTGCCGTGCGGATCGAAACCGGTAACACGCGGGGGTTTCGATCCGCCGCGATCCGCGAGGTTGTTCGACCGGCGCGCATCCAGCGGCATGCGCAGCTGTAGCAGGTTGCGGATCGCGGTGAAACCGTGCGTCGCGGCGAGTCGCCGGCTTGCGGGGTGATCGCCGTGCGCCCACGCGTACGCGGGAGTGGCTTCGGTGAGCACACGCTCGAGGAGTTCGGTCCCGTATCCGCGTCGCCGAGAGGCCGGATCGACGACGAGTTCGAGGCTGTCGTCGCTGACAGCGGCCACCGCGACCAGGGTCTCGCCCGCGAAAGCGGTGTGGAGGCGGATGGCGCCCGAACGGGCATCCAGCATCGCCTGGTCGTTGAAGGGCGGCTGGCCGTCGGATTTGGCTGCCCGAGCTGCCAGAGCCTCGGCTTCGCTGAACGCGAAGTGGTCGGCCGGGTCAGGCGTTTCGAGCCTGAGCAAGGCGATCGTTCTCGTCTTCGAAGAAGTTGAAGCGGTAGCCGACGTTTCGAACGGTGCCGATGAGCGATTCGAGGTCGCCGAGCTTGGCCCGCAGGCGCCTGACGTGCACGTCGACCGTGCGGGTGCCACCGAAGTAGTCGTACCCCCAGACCTCGCTGAGCAACTGCTCGCGGGTGAACACGCGTGACGGGTTCAAAGCGAAGAAGCGCAGGAGTTCGAACTCCTTGAAGGTCAGGTCGAGCGGCCGGCCGTGAACCCGCGCGGAGTAGCTGGCTTCGTCGATGACGACGCCCGAGGCCTGGATCTTCGACGAGGACTGCTCCTGCACCTGCCGCCCGATGGCGAGCCGGATGCGCGTGTCGACCTCTGCCGGGCCGGCCGACTCGAGCAGCACGTCTGCCGCGCCCCACTCGGCGCTGACGGCGGTCAGGCCACCCTCGGTGAGAATGAGCACGATCGGCACCCCGATGCCTGTTGTCTTCAGGATCTTGCACAGTGACCGGGCGCTCGCGAGGTCGCGACGGGCGTCGATGAAGATCAGGTCGCAGTTGGGAGTGTTCACCAACTGTGCCGCTTCGGCAGGGATCTGCCTGGTGCGGTGACTGAGCAAAGAGAGCGCGGGAAGCACCTCTTTGTCGACCGCAGAGGTCAGGATCAACAACTGCGCCACAGAGATCCTCCAGATATTGCCTGTCGCAATACTAGCGCGCCGACCAGAATCCCATTCGCATCGGGCACAATGGTGCTGTGGTTATCGAGCAAAAGGGCATCCTCCTGGCCAGGAGCGTGGTGCCGGTGTGGCTTCTCGCGCTCGTGGGCGCGGTGCTGGTTGGCGTCTTCTCGCCACCGGCGCAGTACTTCGTGTACCTCCCTGCGGTGCTCGGTGCACTCGTGATCGTGACGTTCATTGTGCAGCTGGCGTTCACGCATCCAGAGGGCTTCGTCGACAGGGTCGCTGCGGGCGTGGCCGGTTCGTTCGTCATCCTGGGGCTGGCCACAGCGGTTCTTGCACTGGTCTCCTGAGCCCCAGGCACGCCCAGACACCTACTTCGGCTGGCGAGAGAGCCATCCACTCTCGCACAGGGGCCCAAACGTGAGCAGAGCAACCTCTAAGATTGAGGCATGTCATACGTGCCTCTTGAACTCTTCTACCTCGGGCTCCTCGGTCTCGCCGGGGTCGGCATCGCCTTCACCTCCATCGTCATCCTTCTGCGCCTGTTCCGTGGGCAGCGCTGATCTCTGCTGACAGCGGTCACCGGATGATCGACCTGCCTTCGGGGCTCCCTCCCGAGATCGTGCCACTCTCGTGGCTGCTCGGCGTCTGGGAAGGCACCGGTGTCATCGACTATGCCGTCGGCGACGAGAAGGTCAGCCACGAATTCGGCCAGCGCATCAGCTTCAGCCATGATGGCCTCCCGTATCTGAACTACAGCTCGTATTCATGGTTGCTCGACGAGAAGCAGACGCCGCTCGTCACCGAGATGGGGTACTGGCGACTCAGCCGGCCCTCGGTCGAGGGTGACCCAGGGCCCGGAATGCTGCCGGGTGCCGACCCGCGCCCCTATGCCTCGACTGATGCCGTCGAGGGGCTCCGCAACGCCGAGGGCGGATTCGACATCGAGGTGTCGTTGCTGCACCCCGGCGGTGTCGACGAGCTCTACATCGGCCAGGTCAAGGCCGCTCGCATCGACCTCGCGACAGACGCTGTGATGCGTTCGCATTCGGCGAAGGAATACTCTGCCGCGACTCGCATCTATGGATTGGTGTCCGGGCATCTCCTCTGGGCCTGGGACATCGCAGCGCTCGGGCAGGATCTGCGCACGCACGCCTCGGCCCGCCTCGCCAAAACAGATTGACAGTGAACACATGACGTCACCATTTCTCGCGTTGCCCGGTGCCGTCGACTCCGGCGGTGAAGACGCCGGAGTCGCAGCGCACTACGGCAACCCGCTGCGTGAACAACGGCTCCTGCGTGACGGTGCGATCGTCGATCTCTCGAACCGCGGGGTCATCTCGGTCTCCGGCCCCGACCGCCTGGGCTGGCTCGACTCTGTCACCAGCCAGGCGCTCAAGGGCCTTGTTGCGGGCAGTTCGACCGAAACTCTGCTGCTCGACCCCAGCGGTCACGTCGAACACGCCATCCGGGTCTTCGACGATGGGGTGACGGCCTGGCTGCTGGTGGATGCCTCGGAGACGGTCGCACTCGTGACCTGGCTCGACCGAATGAGGTTCACGCTGCGGGTCGAGGTTGTCGACCGCACCGCTGAGTTCGCCACGATCGGTTGGATGCCACCGCAGGAGCCTGCGCTGTCGGGCGCCGGCGGCGTGGGCGCCGGCATTGACAGTGCGTCGATCATCGAAGCGTTCGCCGCCGCTCCTGCAGGCATCAACCTCACCTGGAGCGATCCGTGGAATGCTGTGGCAGCCGGGGGCCACCAGTATGCCGCGGTCGAGCAGCATCCCGGCGAGGACTTCCCGTGGAGGGAGACACTTGTCGAGCGGGCCGATCTGCCCGCTCTCGTTCAGCGGGCTTCGGAACAGCACATCGAGGTTGCAGGCGTGCTCGCCGCTGAAGCACTGCGAATCGCCGCCTGGCGCCCGCGCCTCAGCTCTGAGGCCGACGAGAAGCTGATACCCCACGAGGTCGACTGGATCCGCTCCGCCGTGCACCTCAACAAGGGCTGCTACCGGGGTCAGGAGACCGTGGCGAAGGTGCACAACCTGGGCCATCCGCCTCGGCGCCTGGTGATGTTGCATCTCGATGGCTCTGACGCGGTGCTGCCGGCGGCGGGAGATGCAGTCGTGATTCTCGATGACCCCGAGAACACGGTGGGCATCATCACTTCGAGCGCCCTGCATTTCGAGCTCGGCCCGATCGCCCTGGCCCTGGTGAAGCGGTCGACACCGGTCGACACTCTCCTCGCCGTGGCCAGCGAGTCGATCCTCGTGCCGGCTTCGCAGGAAGTCATCGTACCTCCGGAGGCGGGGGCCGCCGTCGGTCGCATTCCTCGCCTGCCGCGGCTGGGCGCCCAGCGCCGGTAGGGCTGAGTGCGCGTGCCACCGACATCGAATCCACAGGGGCCGGCCACTGCGCCAGGCTCGGCGGCCGCCGACCGTGCGGCCGGCTTCTCCCGCTGGCTCGGTTCAGCGACGCGGGCAGGGGTTCGCCGCGCGGGTGCGTCGGCACCCGCCATCCTGCAGCTCTCGGTCGCTGTGGTCGCGGCATACTCGGTCACCCACTTCGGTCTCGGCCACGCGGCTCCGATCACCGCAGCGACAGTCACCCTGTCGAGTCTCGGCTTCGTTAGGGATGCGCGGCCAGTTCGCGTGCTCGAAACGGCGATCGGCATCACCCTCGGCATCACCTTGAGCGAGGTGATCCTGTTGGCATTCGGGCAGGGCGTCTGGCAGCTCGGGCTGAGTGTCGCGGTCACCTTGTTCATCGCGCGCATTCTCTCGCCCGCACCCGGGTTCGCGGTGATCGCCGGCGTACAGTCTGCCCTCGTCGCAATGCTTCCGGTTGTGGTCGGTGGCCCGTTCACAAGAACCATCGACGGGTTGGTCGGGGGTGCGATCGCCCTCGCCGCGACGGCGTTGATTCCCCGTGACCCTCGCCGGGGCGAGCTGGCCGATGCGCGGCGCGTGCTGCGGGTGTTCTCCGACCTCGTCACCGATCTGGTTGCCGAGCTGCGGCGCGGCCCCGACAACGATGTCTATCGTGTGCTCGAAGGCGCCCGGCGCACCCAGCCGCTGGTCGACCAGTGGCGCACCTCGCTCGAATCGGCACTCGGGGTCGCTCGGATCTCGCCGTTCCTCCGCCGGCGTCTGCCGGAGTTGAATCGGCAGAAGGTCATGCTGGCGGGCATCGACCTGGCCATCCGCGACCTGCGCGTGGTGATCAGGCGGCTCACTGTGGTCATGCGCGACGGCCAGCCGCGCCCACAGTTCGCCGACCTCTTCGACGGTCTGGTCGGCGCACTGAGCCTGCTCGAGCAGAGCCTCACCGACCCACTTGTGCGCCCGCTGGTTCGCCAGCATCTCATTCTGATTGCTGTAAGGCTCGACCCCGACGAACTCTTCCCCGACAACACCATGGTCGAGGTCTCTGTCGTACTCGAGCTGCGGCCTCTGGTGATGGACCTGCTGACCGCCACAGGGCTCTCGGCGGCCGAAGCCCGGGCTTCGCTGCCGAGCCTGCCGGCCTGAGGCCCTGCCCGCCTGAGGCCGGGGCCGAGCTGGCCGGGGCCGAGCTGACCGGGCCGAGTAGCTATGTCAGCGGCGTAACTGCACTCCATGCCACGGTGAGTTCGCCGAGCTTCCAACGCGTAACCGTGCCCAGCACAGGCCACCCGGCGGCGGCAAGCGAACGAACACTCGCGACCCACCGCTGGCGGGGCCCGTAGACCGAGAGCGGCGCGTTGTACTGCCACGCGCGGTCGAGTTCGACCAGCAGGCGATGGATGCCCTCACTCTCGACGTTGCGATGGATCAGTACCTTCGGCAGGCGTTCCGCCACGATCGACGGGCGTTCGAGCCCGGACAGTCGCAGCGAGATCGTCAACGACCGGGGCCCCACCGCGTCGACCGTCACCCAGCTCGAGACGCGCCCGATCTCATCGCACGTACCCTCAACGAGAACCCCGCCGGGCTGCAGCCGACCCACCATGAGCGCCCAGGCCCCTGCGACGTCACTCTCGTCGTACTGCCGGAGCACATTGAAGGCTCGGATGATCGCTGCCCCACAGTGCCCGGTAAGAGGTGTCTCGAACCCTCCGACCGTGAAACTCACTCGTGCATCAGCCGCAAACACGGTGCCTCCCTCCCTGACCTCGGCGAGTTGTCGCTGTGCCGCCAGAACGCGCTCGGGGGAGATCTCGACTCCGACGACTTCGACGTCTGGTCGGGCCTTCGCCAAGCGATGGTGGAGTTCGAGCGCGGTCACCGCGCTCGCCCCGAAACCCAGGTCGACCACGACAGGGTCGGTGGCGGTGAGCAGGATCGGAAGGGTCGCCAGGTACCGGTCGACCCGTCTCAGCCGGTTCGTGTTCGTGGTTCCGCGGGTGATCTCGCCGATGGGCATAGTCCTAGACTAAAACCATGGCTGAGACTTACACGTTGATCCTGTTGCGCCACGGCAACAGCGACTGGAACCAGAAGAACCTCTTCACCGGATGGGTCGATGTCGGCCTGAGTGAGCAGGGGGTCGGTGAGGCCAAGCGCGCCGGCGTGCTGCTCGCCGATTCGGGCCTCACGCCCGACATTCTCTACACCTCCCGGCTGGTTCGCGCAATCGACACGGCGAACTACGCCCTCGCCGGTGCCGGGAGACTGTGGATCGATGTGAAGCGCTCCTGGCGGCTCAATGAGCGCCACTATGGAGCGCTCCAGGGCAAAGACAAGGCCCAGACCCTCGCCGAATACGGCCCAGAGCAGTTCCAGACCTGGCGCCGCTCGTACGACGTGCCGCCGCCCCCCATCGCCGACGATGACGAGTACTCGCAGCTGGGCGACCCGCGCTACACAGACCTCGGTGACGCTGTGCCCCGCACCGAATGCCTGAAGGACGTCGTCGACCGCATGCTGCCGTACTGGGAGTCCGACATCACCGTCGATCTCGCTGCAGGCAAGACCGTGCTCGTCACCGCCCACGGCAATTCGTTGCGCGCGCTGGTCAAGCACCTCGACGGCATCTCCGACGAAGACATCGCCGAGCTCAACATTCCCACGGGCATCCCGTTGGTCTATACGCTCGACGAGAACTTCGTGCCGACGAAGCCCGCCGTGTACCTCGACCCCGAGGCTGCTGCTGCCGGTGCTGCTGCCGTCGCCGCCCAGGGCAACAAGAAATAAGTCCCGCTGAAGGGATTTCGATACACGCTGCTTCACCGCGCTACTCAATCGGCGTAGCGAGGCGTGCGCCCACCTCACCCGGAGTCGTGGGTGAGGCGAAACGTCCCTGAGTCGCCGCTTTTCGGGACGATTGTGCGCACCAGGGACGCGTCAATGACCGGGCATGAGGCACTGCCGGCGCGCTCAGTGAGCGAGAGAGAGAAGCCCCGGGCCTGATGGCCCGGGGCTTCTCTCTGTAAGGGGGTGTCAGCGGTTGCCGCTGCCGGTCCACTCGCCGGTCGCCAGGTACTTGACCTTCTTCGCGATGCTCACCGCGTGGTCAGCGAAACGCTCGTGGTACCGCGACGCCAGTGTGACGTCGACGGTGTTGACCGAGGTGCCGCCCCAGCTCTCGCTCAGCACGGCCTCGAACACGCTGAGGTGCAACTCGTCGATGCGGTCGTCGACATCGCGGATCTCGTCAGCCAGGTCGAGGTCTTCTGTCTCTATCAGAAGGCTCAGCTTCTGGGCGACCAGCACGTCGAGGCGGCCCATCTCGTTGAAGGTGCCGAGCAGGCTCTCTTTGGCCACCTTCTCGGGGTAGCGGTACCGGGCGAGCTGGGCGATGTGCTGGGCGATGTCGCCCATTCGCTCGAGCGACGCGCTCATGCGCAGCGCACTCACCACAATCCGCAGGTCTCTCGCGACGGGCTGTTGAAGAGCCATGATGCTGATCGCGAGTTCGTCGAGGTCTGACGCCAGGGTGTCGATCTTCGGGTCGTCGGCGATGACCTGTTCGGCCAGGGAGACGTTCGATTCGTTGAAGGCAGTGGTGGCGTTCGTGATGGCGATGACAACAAGGCGGCTGATCTCGACCAGGCGTTCTTGCACTTCGCGGAGTTCCTGCTGGAATACCTCGCGCATGTGGTGGTGATCCTCTCTAGCGGCTTCGCTATCTTCCCTGTACGAGGTTAACGGAAGGTGCAGAACACCTGAACATCGTGCGACCCGGGCCCTGCGAGGGGCCCAACACAGTCCGTGACTGGCGGGAGTCATTAGTGTAGTCGCTATGGATTCAGGCTTGTTGGTGCTGCTCTCTGTGGCACTCGGCCTCGCAGTGGGCACTGTCTTCGTGTTCGTTCTGTTCGCCGCCTCGCGGCGTGGCGACCACGCAGCAACCATCATCGACCCCTCCGTTCCCGACGGCGTCGACCAGGTGATCGACGCCATCGATTCGGCCGGTGTGGTGCTCGATGCCTCGAACAACGTAGTCAAGGCGTCGCCCGCCGCGCTGGCGTTCGGCCTCGTGTGGAACCAGGGTCTCGTTCATCCGGAGCTCGTCGCCATGGTCGACTCGGTGCGTCGCACAGGAGTTCCGGCCAGCAAGGAACTGAGTCTGGCCAGGGGGCCCTTCGGCGAGGCCACCATCCATCTCTCGGTGCGTGTGGCGAGGCTGGGCACCCGGTACCTGCTCCTGCTGGCGGACGACCGCACAGAGGCTCACCGCCTCGAAGAGGTCAGGCGTGACTTCATCGCCAACATCTCGCATGAGCTCAAGACGCCCATTGGGGCGATCTCGCTGCTCGCCGAGGCTCTCGAACCGGCATCGGATGATCCGGAGCAAGTCCGCCGCTTCGCCAAGCGGCTCGAAACCGAAGCGGTGCGTCTCGGGCGCATCACCCGCGAGATCATCGAACTTTCGCGCCTGCAGGCCGCCGATGTGCTCACCGACGCCGAACTGGTCGACGTGGACCACGTGGTCACGAGCGCGATCGACCAGAATCACGTTCAGGTCGATGCCAAACGCATGGTGATCGTGGGCGGCGGTGACCGCGGCGCCGAGGTCTACGGCGACGAGGGCCTGCTGATCCTGGCGCTGCACAACCTGATCGCCAATGCGGTGCAGTATTCGCCGGAGGGCACACGAATCGGCGTGGGCGTTCGGGTTCATGAGGGCATCGTGGAGATTGCGGTGACCGACCAGGGTGTGGGCATCCCCGAAGAAGACCTCGGCCGCGTCTTCGAACGATTCTTCCGGGTCGACCAGGCTCGCTCGCGCAACACCGGAGGCACGGGCCTCGGGCTCAGCATTGTGAAACACATCGTCGAAAACCACGGTGGAGACATTCGGGTGTGGTCGCAGATCGCACACGGATCGACCTTCACCATCCGGTTGCCAGAGGCGTCCCACGCCGCGGCGACCCCGTTAGGAGAACAGCAGTGACCCACATCCTCTTGGTCGAAGACGAGATCGCGTTGAGCGAACCCCTCGCCTACCTTCTGAAGCGCGAAGGCTACGAGGTCACCGTTGCCGCTGACGGCCCTTCGGCGCTCGCCGAATTCAGCCAGGGCGGCGTCGACCTGATCCTTCTCGACCTGATGATCCCCGGAATCCCGGGCAACGAAGTCTGCCGGCAGGTGCGGGTCACCTCGCAGGTGCCCATCATCATGCTGACCGCGAAGGACTCAGAGGTCGATATCGTGGTCGGGTTGGAACTGGGCGCAGACGACTATGTGACCAAGCCGTATTCGTCCCGGGAGCTGCTGGCACGCATCCGCGCCGTCATGCGTCGCCACACCGAAGCCAGCGAGCTCGGCGAGCCCGTGCTCGAGGCAGGGCCGGTGCGGATGGACGTCGAGCGACACACCGTGGCAGTGGATGGTCGGGACACCCCGATGCCGCTGAAGGAGTTCGAGCTTCTCGAGCTGCTGCTGCGAAACGCTGGCCGGGTACTCACCCGCGGCCAGTTGATCGACCGGGTCTGGGGTTCTGACTACTTCGGTGACACCAAGACGCTCGACGTACACATCAAGCGGATCCGGTCGAAGATCGAGAAGTCGCCCTCGGAGCCCGTGCTCCTGGTGACGGTGCGAGGCCTCGGGTACCGCTTCGAGGCCTGACCGTTTCGCTGGTTGAGTAGCCCGGCCGGACGCTTCCGGCCGGGCGTATCGAAACCGGATTCCGTGGGGATTTCGATACGCACGGCTGCGTCGGGCTACTCAATCGGCGAAAGTGCGGGTTCGTTACTTGCCCGAGGTGACCTTCGGGGCGAGCCCGGCGAACTGGGGCCAGTCGCTCGTGAGTACCGGAACCAGCAGTTTGGTGCCGGTCTGGGTGCCGTACTGGAAGAAGACCGGGAACAGGGCGCCAGCCTTGGTGTCGAGGCCGGTGAACGTGATCTTCTTGTCGGTGAGGCCGCCGAGGGTGAGCGTGCTGTGTGCGTTCACGAACGCGTTTTCGGTGACCTGGGTTCCAGCGGCGTTGACGTACTGGATGTTGACCTGGTTACCGGATTCCCCGACGTTGACCAGAGTCACGATGAGGCTGGCGGCCTTGCCGTCGTCACTGATGAGCGTCGTGTTCCGCATGGCGATGTCGGGGCTGACATTGCCCTCGACCCCGTCTGCAGCCTCTTTGATGGTGGTGGTGGCCTGGGGCGTGATGAATGCGCAACCCGACGCGCCGACCGCGATCAAAGCGGCGACAAGAATACTTGAGGCGAACCGAGCTTTCACAAAACCCTCCAGAATTGGCACAACGAGATTAGCCTATCGGTACGCCCAGCTCGAGGCTGCACGAGGAGCGCCCTCGGCGTGGGCCTGACGCCTGCCATACCTTGCCACTGACGTCGACGTCTGGCTCGCCGGTTGTCTGGCCGTGCATACTGGGTCAGTGCCTGCAGCGATTCTCCGACCATCCGTAGCCGTCATCGTTGTCGCGGCCGGCAGCGGAACACGCCTGGGCCTCGGCCAGCCCAAGGCGTTCGTGAGCCTCGCCGGCAGGCCCATCCTCTCGCGGTCGCTCGACGCGATCTTCGCGCTCGACGACGAGACGCAGGTTGTCGTGGTCGTTCCGGCAGACCGGGTCGAGCAGGCAGGTGACATTGTCGCCCAGGTCGCAGGCGCCGCCGTGGGGTATGCGACCGTGGTCGTGGGCGGAGAGAGTCGGCAGGCCTCTGTCGAGGCCGGACTTGCCGCCCTTGCCGAGTCCGTCGACATCGTCCTGGTGCACGACGCGGCTCGCGCGCTCACGCCGACGGCCCAGTTCGCCTCCGTCATCGACGAGGTGCGGAGCGCCGGCAGGGGCGCCGTCCCCGGGCTGCCGGTGAGCGACACCATCAAGAGAACGGACGGATTCGGCCTCGCTCTCGCAACCGTCGACCGTTCCGAGCTCTCTGCGGTGCAGACGCCGCAGGGGTTCCCGCGGCAGCAGCTGCAGCGGGCCTACGAATTCGCGGCTGACGAGTTCACCGACGATGCCGCCCTGGTTGCCGCCGCCGGGTTCGAGGTCGCCATCATCCACGGAGACCCGCTCGCGTTCAAGATCACGACGGCGTGGGACCTGCGTCGGGCCGAGCAGGAACTCGCGCCGGCACCCGAACACCGCGCGTGGCGCACCGGCGTCGGCCTCGATGCTCATGCCTTCGTGACCGGCGGCCCCGGGCATCCCGAGGCCGACGCCGATGCGGAGTTCGTCGGCACGCCGGAGGCCGCACCAGTGCCGGAGCACGCTGAGGAGTTGTGGCTCGCGGGCCTGTTCTGGCCGGGGGAGCGTGGGCTCGTCGGCCACAGCGACGGCGACGCGGTGGTCCACGCGATCTGCGACGCACTGCTCTCCGCCTCGGGTCTCGGTGACCTCGGCAGTGTCTTCGGCACTGCGGACCCGAGATTCGAAGGGGCCCACGGCGACGTCTTCCTGCGCCACACTGCCGCCCTGCTCGCCGGCGCAGGATTCCGAATCGCGAACGTGTCGGTGCAGCTCGTGACGAACCGCCCGCTGTTCTCGCCGCGACGTCTCGAAGCGCAGGCCGTTCTGTCGGCCCAGCTTGGCGCGCCCGTCACCGTTTCGGCCACGACGACAGACGGACTCGGGTTCACCGGGCGGAACGAGGGTGTCCTGGCGATTGCGAGCTGCGTGGTGCACCCCGCCCAGTAGCTGCGCGGCGCACCTCGCCCAGTAAGAGGAGTGCACGGAGCGAGCCTCGTAACCCGTGGACACCCAAGCCCTAAACTGGGTCGGTGACTCTTCGCCTGTATGACACCAAGCTCGCCAGCCTTGTGGATTTTGTTCCCCTGGTTCCCGGCCGGGTCGGTGTGTACGTGTGCGGCCCGACGGTGCAGTCTTCGCCCCACATCGGTCACCTGCGGTCTGCTCTCGCCTACGACCAGCTGCGCCGCTGGTTCAGCTACAGCGGGTTCGACGTCACCTTCATTCGCAATGTCACAGACATCGACGACAAGATCCTCGTCAATGCTGCTGCCTCTGGCGAACAGTGGTGGGCGCTCGCGTATCGCACCGAACTCGAATTCACCGCTGCGTACCAGGCGATCGGCGTTCTGCCACCCACGTATGAACCGCGCGCCACGGCGAGCATCTCCGAGATGATCGCCATCATCGAGCGGCTGGTGGATGCCCGGCACGCCTACGCCGCAGAAGACGGTTCCGGCGATGTCTACTTCGACACGGTCTCGTGGCCCGAGTACGGCGAGCTGACACACCAGAAGCCCGGTGACATGGCCGCGGCCACCGACTCCGACCCTCGAGGCAAGCGCGACATCAGGGATTTCGCGCTCTGGAAGGGCCACAAAGAGGGCGAACCGCTCTCGGCTTCGTGGTCGAGCCCGTGGGGCGAAGGGCGCCCCGGCTGGCACATCGAATGCTCGGCGATGTCGACGCGGTACCTCGGCCCACAGTTCGACATCCATGGCGGTGGGCTCGACCTCCGGTTCCCGCACCACGAGAACGAGCTGGCGCAGTCCCGGGCGGCCGGTGATGGTTTTGCGAACTACTGGCTGCACAACGGTCTCGTCTCGGTGACGGGCCAGAAGATGAGCAAATCGCTCGGCAACTCGGTGTTTGCAGCAGAGCTGCTGGGCCAGGCGAAACCTCTGGTGATCAGGTACTACCTCGGCGCGGCCCACTACCGTTCGACACTCGAATTCCACGACGGTGCGCTGGCCGAAGCAGAGGCCGCACTCGGCCGCATCGAAGGGTTTCTCGACCGCGCGGTACGCCGGCTGGAGGGCACCCGATTCGCATCGTCTACAGTTGAAGTGGTTCCTGATGCCTTTCGCGAGGCGATGAACGACGATCTGAGCGTTCCCCAGGCGCTCGGAGTGCTGCACGAAACCGTGCGCACGGGCAACCAAGCGCTCGACTCAGAGGATTTCGGCGAGGCGGCGAGACTGCTCGGCCAGGTCTTTGCGATGACGAGCGTGCTCGGCATCAACCCACTCGATGAGATGTGGGAGACCGGCACAGAGGGCTCAACCGGAACGGCACTCGCCAGCCTGGTTGAGCGTCTGCTCGAGGATCGCGAAACCGCACGGAAAGCACGAGATTTCACCACTGCCGATCGCATCCGCGACGAGCTCGGCCAGGCGGGAATCACTATTGAAGACACCCAGGCGGGTGCACATTGGAGTTTTGATGGCTAGTTCAGGCAAGAAGCCCGGGCGTCCCGGCGCTGTTCGGCGCACCAGCAAGGGGCCGCAAGTCGGTTCAGGTGGCCAGGGTCGCCAGGCCCTCGAGGGCAAGAAGCCCACGCCCAAAGCCGAAGACCGCCCGTACCATCCCGCAGGCAAGGCCAAGGCAGCTAAAGAGCGCTATGCCGCTGCCGGAGGCAAGGGCAAGCCCGGCGCTCCCACCCAGCCGCGCATCGCCGGGCGCGGCCCAGCCCCTCGTGGCGGCCCTGCCGCCCGCACGGGCAGCGCTGCCGGGGCTCCCCAGGAGCCGGCACGCCAGCAACGCCGCGCCCAGCGCGGAAATGAGGAGAGCGAGGTCGTGACCGGCCGCAACTCCGTCGTCGAAGCGCTCCGCGCGAAGATCCCTGCCACGGCGCTCTACATCGCTACCCGCATCGAGTACGACGAGCGCGTCAAGGAGCTCCTGCAGCTCGCGACGAGCAGAGGAATCCCGATTCTCGAGGTCATGAGGCCAGAGCTCGACCGCCTGGCCGGCTTCGACGCTGTGCATCAGGGCGTTGCCCTCAAGGTTCCGCCGTACGTCTACGCGCATCCGGTCGACCTCTACGACGAGGTGCTCGCCCGCGGCGAAGTGCCCCTGCTGGTGGCGCTCGACGGCATCACCGACCCGCGCAACCTCGGGGCGATCATCCGCTCGACGGCGGCGTTCGGCGGCCAGGGCGTCATCGTTCCGCAGCGACGCTCGGTCGGGCTCACCGCCTCGGCGTGGAAGACCTCTGCCGGTGCGGCTGCACGTACGCCCGTGGCAATGGCCCCCAACCTCACCCAGACGCTCAAGGCGTTGAAGCAGAAGGGCGCCTTCGTCATCGGCCTCGACGGCGGGGGAGACACTTCGCTTCCCGAACTCGACTTCGCCACCGGCCCGATCGTCATTGTGGTGGGCAGCGAGGGCAAGGGCCTGTCGCGGCTCGTCACCGAGACGTGCGACGCTGTGGTCTCCATTCCGATCAGCGCGTCGACCGAATCGCTGAACGCGGGCATCGCGGCGAGCGTGACGCTCTACGAGATCTCGCGCCTTCGCGCGCTGAAGCACTAAAGGCGAGCGCAGCGGGTGCCCTGAACGGGCACTCGCTCTTAGCGCGGCGCGTCTCGCGCGGCGGGTGCCCTGAACGGGCACTCGCTCTTAGCGCGGCGCGTCTCGCGCGGGGGGCTCAGGATGCCCGTCAGACCTTCAGGCGCCAGTCCGGCTCCGCCTCGAGCGAGGCCGGGTCGGTGCCGAGCTGGTCGTCCTCGTCGTCTTCGTCCTCGTCGCTCACCGCGCCCGCCTGCACGGTGATGGGCAGCGTTATGAGGCCGGTCGGCGGCCCGACGACTGTCGCTTCATCGCGGCGGTGGCGCAGAATGTCGTTGATGTACGACGTGAGAGCCTCTGCGAGCGGCACATCGCGGCTCTCCTGCTGGCTCATGAACCAGCGGTGTTCGAGCAGTTGGTGAAAGACCTCGGCCGGCTCGAGCTTGCCCTTGAGATCCCGGGGGATGGCCCGCATCACCGGCTCGAACACTTTGGCCAGCCATTCGTGGGCCAGCATCTCTTCGTCGTAATCCTTGCGCCCGAAACGAAGCGTGTAGGAATCGAGGTCGTTGAGCAGGCGCCTGGCCTGGTTCTCGCCGGTGTCGAGCCCGGTGAGCCTCAGCAACCGGCGCTGGTGATGGCCAGCATCCACGACCTTAGGCTGGATGCGCACGGTCGTGCCGGACTCGTCGGTCTTGATCGCCAGTTCCTCAATGTCGAAGCCGAGCTCATTGAGGCGGTCGACACGCTCGCTGATGCGCCACCGCTCCGAGGTCGAGAACGACTCGGAGCCGGTGAGTTCCTTCCAGAGTGAGCGGTAGGCAGCCACGATGCCGTCGCTGATGCGAATGGGGTCGAGTTCGTCGGCGACACGGCCGCCGGCCTCGAGGTCCATGAGCTCGCCGGCGATGTTGACCCGGGCGATCTCGAGGTCGTTCTCGCGCTGGCCGTTCGAGAGCCCGCCTCCATAGAGCTGGCCGGTCTCCGCGTCGACCAGGTAGGCAGCGAAAGCACCGGCGTCGCGTCGGAACAGGGTGTTCGAGAGGGAGACGTCGCCCCAGAAGAAGCCGATGATGTGCAGGCGGACGAGCAGCACGGCCAGAGCATCCACCAGCCTTGTCGCCGTGTCGGGGCGGAGGGTCTGGGAGAAGAGTGCGCGATACGGCAGCGAGAACTTCAGGTGACGGGTCACGAGCACAGAGTTGAGGGGCATGTCGTTGCCGTCGGTGCGATTGGTGATGACGGCGAGCGGGTCGACGCACGGGATGTCGAGGGCCTGCAGGTTGCGCAGCATGGCGTACTCGCGCTTGGCCATCTCGTCGGTGGTCTCTTTGATTGCGATGACATGGCCGCTGAGGTGGGCGAACCGAACGAGGTGACGCGAAATGCCCTTGGGGAGCAGCGCGATGTTCTCGACCGGCCACTGGTCGAGCGGAAGATGCCACGGCAGGTCGAGAAGTGCAGGATCGACGGTTGCGGCAGTGATGTTCAGTGAGCCACTCACAAAAGCTCCTCAGCTCGGTTGATCCAGCTTAACTGGAGCGGTGAAACAGAACGAGCCTGCCGGAATTCGCCTCGATGCGACGAAAACCGACAGGCTCGGCCTGTGTGGTGGATGCTTCTGGCTACGCGGCGACGACTGGCCGGTTGCCGATGCGCTCGCCGCTCTCGTTGTTGAAGAGGTGAAGGTGACCGGGCTTGGCGGTGAGATAGACCTTCTCGCCGGCGTTCGGGTGCACGCGGCCGTCGACACGGGTGACGAGGTCGGTGCGCTTGCCGTTGATGTCGGCGTGGCCATAGAGGTAGCCGTCAGCGCCAAGCTCTTCGATCAGGTCGATGTCGACCGGGAGGCCCTCGCCGAACGTCTCAGCGACGACGATGTCTTCGGGGCGCACACCGATCGTGACCGTCTTGGCATTCACTGAGGCGAGCAGCTCGCGCTCGACCGGGATGACCGAGGTACCGAACTGCACACCGCCGTCGACCACGTCAGCGACGAACAGGTTCATTGCCGGGCTGCCGATGAATCCGGCGACGAAGACGTTGGACGGCTTCTCGTACAGGTCGCGTGGTGTGCCGACCTGCTGGAGCAGTCCATCTTTCAGAACAGCGATACGGTCGCCCATGGTGAGGGCTTCGGTCTGGTCGTGCGTGACGTAGACCGTGGTGACGCCGAGGCGACGAACGAGCGAAGCGATCTGGGTCCTGGTCTGAACGCGCAGCTTGGCGTCGAGGTTCGACAGCGGCTCGTCCATCAGGAACACCTGGGGCTGGCGCACGATGGCCCGGCCCATCGCGACACGCTGGCGCTGGCCACCGGAGAGCGCCTTGGGCTTGCGGCCGAGGTAGGGCTCGAGGTCGAGCAGCTTCGCGGCTTCGAGGACGCGGGTTGCACGTTCGTCTTTGTTGACGCCGGCGATCTTGAGAGCGAAGCCCATGTTCTCAGCGACGGTCATGTGCGGGTAGAGAGCGTAGTTCTGGAAGACCATCGCGATATCGCGGTCTTTCGGCGGAACGTCGGTGACGTTTCGGTCCCCGATGAAGATGTTGCCCGAGTTGACCTCTTCGAGGCCGGCGAGCATGCGGAGCGAGGTGGACTTTCCGCAGCCCGAGGGGCCGACGAGAACCAGGAACTCGCCGTCGGCGGTTTCGAGGTTGAGCTGGTCGACTGCTGCGCGGGTCGAGCCCGGGTAGAGCCGTGTTGCGTGATCAAACGTGACTGATGCCATGGTTGTACTACTCCTTCACCGGCAGGTACGTGCCGGACGATCCGTTGTGATGGACTATGAGCCAGCGTCAGTGGTGGCCCACCCCTCAGTATGTCATGGTGCTGCCCGGGCGGCCATCCGGATCCCGGGGAGTTGGATACCGTCTTCGGTTGGGCGCCTGTGGAGGACGTGGTTAGGGCATTCTCAGGGTCATTCATTACTATCGGTTGGTGGCTGCAAGCGATTGCGCCGCACTACCCCGACTTCTTCTTTCTCCCTCCCTCTCGAACTCCGGAGCAACACGTATGACCAACGGCCGACCCGAAGACAGTCGCCAGAGCAAGAACCAGCGTCGCGAGGCTGCCCGCGAGAAGGCGAAGGTTCTCCGCGAAGAGCAGCGCAAGAAAGACCTCCGCAACAGGTGGATCCTGTTCAGCGGAATCGGCGTCGTCGTTGTAGCCATCATCGTCTGCGTCGTTCTGATCGTCGCCAGCTCCGTCAAGACCGCGGGCCCAGGCCCCCTCAACATGGCAAGCGACGGCATAAAGATCACGACCGGCAACGTCGCCGTCACAACCCCGGCCCTCGCTGCCGGTGAGCAGCCCACCCCGAGTGCGGCAAACCCCACCGGTGTGCTCGACATCCGCGTGTACATCGACTACATGTGCCCCTACTGCGGTCAGTTCGAGACAACGAACACCGAACAGATCAGCAAGTGGCTGACTCAGGGTGCAGCAACATACGAGGTGCATCCTCTCTCGTTGCTCGACCGGTCGTCTCTCGGTACCAAGTACTCGACCCGCGCAGCGAATGCTGCAGCCTGCGTGGCCAACTACTCGCCGAACAACTTCTTCGACTTCAACTCGCTGCTCTTCACGAACCAACCGGCCGAGAACACCTCGGGCCTCACGGATGCCCAGCTCCAGGATTACGTGAAACAGTCTGGCGCGGGGTCGACAGACACCATCAACTCGTGCATCACGAACCAGGACTTCAAGGGCTGGGTCGCCGACTCCACCACACGGGCGACAACCGAGCCTCTTCCCGGCTCGACTCTGGCAAAGGTCACGGGTACGCCGACGGTCCTCGTCGACGGCCAGCAGTACCAGGGCTCGCTGACCGACGCCAATGCGTTTGCGAACTTCGTACTGCAGGTCTCCGGCCAGTCGTCGTCGAGCGCTACTCCAACCCCGACCCCGGCTTCGTAGCGCGGTCCCGCGTTCGTGTTGGGGTCCGGGCGACACTGCGCCGTCCAGGCCGTGCCTCGTGCGTCGTCCCCGCCCTACGCATGACTAGAATGGGGTGTTCGACCTGCCGACGTGGCGCAATTGGTAGCGCACCGCTCTTGTAAAGCGGGGGTTACGGGTTCAAGTCCCGTCGTCGGCCCCAATCCAGACGTGAAGCGTTGGTACTCGCGAAGCGCTGCTTCGCCAGCGCTGGCGTCGCGGTGAGCATCCACTGGATGCTCCCTCATAGCTCCAGCGCGCGTCGTCGGCCCCAATCCAGCCGTGAAGCGTTGGTACTCGCGAAGCGTTGCTTCGCCAGCGCTGGCGTCGCGGTGAGCATCCACTGGATGCTCCCTCATAGCTCCAGCGCGCGTCGTCGGCCCCAATCCAGACGTGAAGCGTTGGTACTCGCGAAGCGCTGCTTCGCCAGCGCTGGCGTCGCGGTGAGCATCCACTGGATGCTCCTTCATAGCTCCAGCGCGCGACTCTGAGTGCACGATGGTCTCGCTGACAAGCGGGCTGACGATAGTCTCAGGGCCATGAACCGGTCAGGGGCGCAGCCGAAAGGCCGGCGAATAATTCTCGCAGCCACCATCGGCGTCGCAGCCATCATCGGCTTCACGTCCTGCGTGTCCTCGGATATGCCGACGCCGACCGCGACCGCGAACCCGGTGTCGGTCGACACCGCACCCTGCACCGGGGCCGATGGTGTGGGTGGTGTCGTGCCGACAGGACTTGGCCCCGGCGACATTGTCTCAGCAGTCGACCTCACGCCAACCGATTCCCAGAGTCCCGGGTTCCCGACAGCTTCGAGTGTCTGGCGGATGCTCTACGTGACCACAGGCGTCGACGAGAACGATCTCCAGCTGGTCTGTGGCATGGTTGCTGCGCCGATCGCTGGCCCGGCGTTGATCGGTGGCACCGGCAGAATGCTGGATTGGTCGCACGGCACCGTCGGCCTCGCTCAGGACTGCCTGCCGTCTAGCGACCCGGCGAACCTCTTCTGGGGCAAGATGCCAGGCGGCATCAATGCCATCGCGTGGGGGAGTGATGCTGGCAAGCATGAGGGAGATCCCGCGGGCGGGCTGCTGCAGTACGCGCTGAACAAGGGCATGGTCGTCACCGCGACCGACTATCAACCAGGCGAAACCTACGTCGTCGGCAAGATGGAGGCGTCTGCCGTTCTCGACGCTGCCAGGGCTGGCGCCCAACTGATGGACCAGACCTTCGCCTCGGCCGCTCCGACCGCATATGATTCTGTGATTTGGGGCCATTCTCAGGGTGGGCACGCCGCGCTCTGGGCCGGTCAGCTGGCTGAGTCGTACCTCGCGTCAACTCACCCTTCGCGGGTCACGCCTACCCTCACGCTTGTCGGTGTTGCGGCGATGGCACCCGCAAGCAACTTCATCACTCTTGCGGGCCAGCCCAGCGTGCAGCCGGGTGATGGATTGGCCGACTGGGAGATGCACAAGAACGTCGGCCTGGATCTGCCAGTGAAGTCACTCCAGATGCAGATCGGCCCGGCTCTGTTCTCCTACATCTTCGGGTCATGGAATTCGCTCGCCTCAGGCCGGGCCCCATCATCCACCGCCCAGTTTCCCGCCTTTCCTGTCTCTGGCCCAGCTCTCGAGCTGTCAGCGATTGTGACACCGAACCCAGGCGCGCAGACGGTCGCCGCCGTGCAGGCACTCTGCCTGACGGGAGCGCAGGCGAAGCAGGTTCAGGCCGAGGTTGAGAAGTACAGTGATGCACAGACAAACCCGATGTTGATCCCGTCGGTGTGGAACCTCCCCTCGAGCTATTCGACTGGTGAATATTTCAAGGGTGGTCTCGACACGAGTTGCAGAGCGACCACCGACGCCATCCTCTCATCCTGGTGCGCGTGGATGCGGTGGAATCTGCCCGGTCCTCTCGGGACGAACCCCTTCGCCAAGGCGCCGATCGTCAATGGAGCGCCCGTTCCGCTGTTCATCGCCCAGGGCACTGCCGACGACGTCATCCACTGCACAGCTCCTCGTGGACAGCTGAACGTCTCGGTGCCTGCAGCGGCAGACTGTATGTCGCGCGCGCTCTACGACAGCCTCGCATCGGATGTCTACTGCCCGGCCGGCGGCACGGTTGGCCATCTCGAACTTCAGGCAGTGCGACCCGTGACCCTCGTGAGCCCCGCTTCTCACCTCGCGATTCCGGGCGAGATCTCTGCGAAAGCTATCTCCGATGCAGCAGCTGATCTGGTCTTCGACGGGTCACCACTTCAGAAGTTCATGACCGCAGCCTTCGAAAAGACCGTAGCTCCCGGTTGCTCTACCCAGGTCGCTAATCCCCTTCCCTAACGTTTGGTGGGACGTGTTCTGAGGGTTTTCATTCAGCCCGTCGTGGCACGATGGGACCGGGCGCCGATGCGCGCCCCAGACAGAAGGACTCTCCCGTGACTGTAATCAAGATCAACGCCATCACCGTGCAAGCCGACAGTGGCGACGAACTCGCCCAGCGCTTCGCTGCTCGTGCCGGAGCCGTTGACGGCCAGGCGGGGTTCGAGGGCTTCGAACTCCTGAAGCCCGTGGATGATCGCCACACCTGGCTCGTCGTCACCCGGTGGTCCGACGAGGAGTCGTTCCAGGCCTGGGTGAGTTCACCCGCATTCGGACACGGTCATCGCAGCGAGGCCGAGCGCACGGGGCAGCCGGCACCCGCCCACGTGGGTGTCAGCAGCGAACTGTGGTCGTATGTTGTTGCCGGCGGGTCTGGTACCAAGTAGCACCAGCACCAGCACCAGCACCAGCACCAGCACCAGCACCTCCCGGACCGGGACTTAAGACCCTATTTCCTGCCCAGCAATTCAGAGACGGTTTTCTTGGTGAGAAGATGAGTCTTGGAAGGGTCCTGTGATGGATGGTTCGAGAGTCGCCCAGAAGAATGGGTCGGCACAGAGCAGTCTGCCGGTGCGGCACCTCACACTTGTGCCTCGCGGGCACACCGGCGGGCACCCTGGTACCGCTGGGTTCCCCGCCCAAGACGTCGTGCGCCCCGCCTACCAGATCAACCCGATCTGTGCGCAGTTCGCCGAGCGGGTGAGATCCTCCGGAACAGTCTGGTTGCTCCACGACGACGCTGGAGTTCTCGTCTCGGCGCTCGGGGGCGAGAGGGCCGTCCCGTTCTGGTCGTCACGGGCGCTCGCGGAGAAGGCGAGCGAGAGCGACCTACTCGGCCGTAGCCTGTCGGCCATCGACGTCTCGCTCGCGGACTGGATCTCGAAGTGGCTCGTCAAACTCGAATTCCAGGGGGCAGTCGTGGGTCTGGACTGGCTCACCACGCACACCAACGGGCTCAACTACCATCCGGCAGCCGTGAAGCATTTCGCGACCCAGCACGCCGTGGCCCTTGTCTGATGGCATACACCGGCCCGGCTTGCAGGGTTTTGCCAGCGGCTCGGCTTAGTCTCGTGCTGTGAACGCCACCGCCGCTACGACGATCGACGCAACACAGCCCCACTCTGTCTACGCCGCCACACCGTGGAGCGCGGACGTCTGGTTCCTGGCCCACGACGGCCGGTGCATCGGTTGGATCCGTCGGTACCACGAAGGCGATCACGAACTCTTCGGCGTGTACACCTACGGCTGCGACCAGCAGGGCCTTCGTGTCTGGGTTGCCTCCGAGCGGTCGTTGACGGGGGCCGGCGCGTACATGGCGTCGCACGTCGCAGAGCTTCTCGAACGGTCCCGGTCACTCGGCCCCGACCCGGTGAATCCCCTCGGGCTGCACGAACGTCGCTGAACGCGGCGCGCGGCCAGCTGAACGTCACCGTTCCGAGACGGCGGGCGGAACGAGCGGGAGTTCGTAGTGGCGGTACGTCGAGTCGGGCATCCAGCCATCGGCCTCGTAGAGCGCCTGCGCCTCGGTGTTGCTCCACGCAGTGGAGAGCTCGAGTCGGCTGGCGCCTGCCGCGCGGCCGTGCCGTTCTGCTGCGGCAAGGAGCGCACGGGCAACCCCGAGCCGACGCGCTGACGGGTCGACGAAGAGGTCGTAGAGCACGAAGATGCGGGAGAGATCGAGTGAGCAGAACGAGGGGTAGAGCTGGCTGAAGCCGACCGGCCTGCCCCCATTCACGGCGAGCAGCACCACGGACTCGTCACCGCAAATTCGAGCCTCGAGGTAGTCGCGTGCTGCTCCGAGGCTTGCAGGATGCCCGTAGAACTGCCGATACGCGTCGAAGAGTACTGCCAGCGCATCGAGCTCGGCGAGGGTGGCCGTGACGACATGCAGGCCCGTTTGAGCACCGGTGCCGGGATCGTTCGGACTCGACTTCTGCTCGCTGCGCGTCACGAGAGCACCGTCACATGATCGGCCGCATCGATGAGGGTTCGACGAGCGCCCCTCTCACCAACGGGTCTCTCACCAACGGGTCTCTCACCAACGGGTCTCTCACCAACATAGAGCCAGCCGAGCAGCTCTTCATTCGCCTGCAGCTCGTGCACGCGCCGCACCGGCCCGGTGCGGGTGAAGGGGCCGGTTCTCCAGATCACACCCCACCCTGCTTCGTCGAGCAGCAGTGAAAGCGCGTGCGTGACGCCGGCGGCCACCGCATCCTGCTCCCAGGTCGTGACCTTCTCGCTCTGCTTGTGGGCCGCCACAATGGCGATCAGCAGGGGCGCCCGCTCGGCCTTGGAGATGAACCCGGCCCGTTCGAGGTCGCTGGACGCCCCTGAACCCTCGGCGAGAGCGCTGCCAAGACGGGCCCGGGCACCGCCACGGATTTCGATGAACCGCCAGGGCCGCAGCGAACCGTGGTCGGCGACGGTCCCGGCTGCCTCGACGAGGCGTAATATCTCGTCGTGGTCAGGGGCAGACCCCCCGACCCGCGAGTAGGAGCGTCGCTGCTTCATGCTGGTGAAGGCCGACATCGACGCGCTCCTCTTCATACTTGGCGTGTAGCTGAATGCTGTTGCGTTCGATCGCGGTGCACCTGCGTACACCCGCGGATCCTGCCCGGTCTCAGGCCGACTCGTCGAACGACAGCGAAACCGAGTTCATGCAGAACCGGTCTCCCGTCGGCGTCTGGGGGGCATCGTCGAAGAGGTGGCCGAGGTGTGACCCGCAATTGGAGCACCGAACCTCTGTGCGCAGCATTCCCAGGCTCCGGTCTTCGATCAGTTCGACCGCGTCGGATTCCTTCGGTGCGTAGAAGCTGGGCCATCCGCAGTGCGAGTCGAACTTCGTGTCGCTTCGAAATAGCTCCTGCCCGCACGCCTTGCAGCGGTAGACCCCTTCACGTTTCTCGTCGAGCAACTCACCCGTCCACGGGCGCTCGGTCGCCGCCTGCCGCAGCACGGCGAACTCCTCGGCACTGAGCTCGTTCTTCCACTCATCGGTCGTCTTCGAAACTTCGTACTCTGTCATGGTGTCCTCTCCAAACGCCTTCCATCATCACAGTAAACTCGAGCGCGTGCCTGACCATTCCATCATCCAGAAGACGTGGAGCGAGCTCACAACCGACGAGTTGTACGCCATCCTGCGACTTCGAACCGACGTCTTCTACGTCGAACAGAAGGTCGACGAATCAGAATTGGATGATCGGGACAGGGAACCCGCAACCAAGCATGTGTGGATCGCCGACGCCGACAGGGTCGTCGCCTACCTCCGGGTGATCGAAGACGCCACTCCCGAGTACCTCGACGCCACGAGGCTCATCGGCCGTGTCGTCGTGGCGCCGGCCTTCCGCGGGCGGGGGCTCGCCCAGCGCCTGCTCACCGATGTGATCGGCCAGTTCGGCCATGAGGCACTGTTGCTCCACTCCCAGAGTTACATTGCGCCCCTCTACGCAGGCTTCGGCTTCGAACGATTCGGCGAAGACTACGACGAAGCAGGAATCGTGCACACCTCCATGTACCGGGCAGGTCGCTCCGGTTCCTGAGGCCGCCGGGTCGTTCGCTGGGCGTGTACACACCGGATGCCAAGCGGCCGCGCTCTAGAATGAGCCATCGCAGGCAGTCGCAAGCCAGTCGAGTCGAGAGAGGTGGCGCGCGGTTATGGATTCGATCCTCAGTGACCGTGACCGCCGGATTCTCGAATTCGAGCGAGTCTGGTGGCAGCACTCCGGCGCGAAGGAGCAGGCCGTTCGCGATGAATTCGGTCTCTCACCGACCCGCTATTACCAGATTGTCGCGGCGCTCACAGATTCTTCGGCAGCCCTGACCTTTGATCCCATGCTCATCAAACGACTCCAGCGCGTGAGAGACACCCGAATGGCAGCCCGGTCGGCTCGCCTGCTCTCGCCTGGCGAATAAGAACGGCAGCCCCACCCTTCCATGGCTTCAGAACCACGCGATTCGTTCGACCGAATTCCTGCAGACGGCATCCGCAGGGGTGTGCACCGCGGACCCCGGCCCAAGGGCCGTGGATGGGTGACGTTCGCCTGGGCCGCCCTGGCAACCGGGCTGCTCGTCGGCCTCGGGGTCGTCGGCCTGTTCGTTGTGAACAACGGGATCCAGTTCACCAGCGGTGGCACCAGTGCGGGCGGCTCCTCGACTGTCGCCGCCGACACGCCTGTGCCCACCCCCACCGCGACGCCCACTATAGACCCGAAGCTCACGGTGACCATCCTGAACGGTGCAGGGGTCGAAGGGCTCGCGACGCGAGCCGGCACGCGGGCGACGGCCGATGGATGGTCGGTGGGAGCCGAGGCGAACGCGAGCGCCTCCGATGTGGCCACGTCGACGGTCTATTACGCGAAGGCAGAGAACGAGGGCGCGGCCAAGGGCCTGGCTGCAACACTTGGTGGAATAGCTGTGGCGCAGTCCGACCAGTTTGCCGGCGCGGATCTCACTGCTGTTCTCGGCGCCGACTACACCGAATAGCCCGGATACCCCTTCTGCGGGGGTGCCGTATTTCGTGCGTGTTTAATTCTTGTTGAATTGTCGTCACGTGATCGCGATTTCGCCGAATGCACCGTTTTACTTGTGAAACGGATCATTTCGCCCGAAATGATGGTGAGCAACACAGCAACTGGGAGTAACAATGGCGAACGGAACCGTCAAGTGGTTCAACGCTGAAAAAGGCTACGGCTTTATCACGGTGGAAGGGGGCGGACAGGATGTGTTCGTTCACTACTCCGCGATCGACATGGGGGGATACAAGGTTCTCGAAGAGGGCCAGCAGGTGATCTTCGAAGTGGGAACGGGGTCGAAGGGTCCGCAGGCCGAGTCGGTACGCCTGGCGTGACTTCGAAATCTCACGTGATCGTTGGTTGAGTAGCGCACAGCGCTATCGAAACCGTCGTCCTTCTGGGGTGTCACTTGCACTCGGCCCTGTCGAGTGCCAGTATTGGTCTTAGCACTCGCACTACCTGAGTGCTAGACCTTTATGAATCTTTCATGACGCCCGGGAGGGACGAGAAACACACATGGCAAAGATTATTGCTTTCGACGAAGAGGCCAGACGCGGCCTCGAGCGTGGACTCAACATTTTGGCTGACGCCGTCAAGGTCACGCTTGGCCCGCGCGGTCGCAACGTCGTCCTCGAGAAGAAGTGGGGTGCGCCCACCATCACGAACGATGGTGTGTCCATCGCCAAAGAGATCGAACTTGACGACCCCTACGAGAAGATCGGCGCCGAGCTGGTCAAAGAGGTCGCAAAGAAGACTGACGACGTTGCCGGCGACGGAACGACGACCGCCACGGTCCTCGCTCAGGCGCTGGTTCGCGAAGGCCTGCGCAACGTCGCAGCCGGCGCAGACCCGATCAGCCTGAAGAAGGGCATCGAGAAGGCTGTTGCAGCCGTCATCGCCGAGCTCGTCAAGAACGCCAAAGAGATCGAGACCAAGGAAGAGATCGCGGCAACCGCATCGATCTCTGCCGGTGACACCGAGATCGGCGCACTGATCGCTGAGGCGATCGACAAGGTCGGCAAAGAGGGTGTTGTCACCGTCGAGGAGTCGAACACGTTCGGCACCGAGCTCGAGCTGACCGAGGGCATGCGCTTCGACAAGGGTTACCTGTCGCAGTACTTCGTCACCGACCCCGACCGCCAGGAAGCCGTCTTCGAAGACCCCTACATCCTGATCGTCAACTCGAAGGTCTCGCAGATCAAAGACCTGCTGCCGATCGTCGACAAGGTCATCCAGGCCAACAAGCAGCTGCTCATCATCGCTGAAGACGTCGATGGCGAAGCACTCGCCACGCTCGTCGTCAACAAGATCCGCGGCATCTTCAAGTCGGTTGCCGTCAAGGCTCCCGGCTTCGGCGACCGTCGCAAGGCGCAGCTGCAGGACATCGCCATCCTCACCGGCGGACAGGTCATCTCAGAAGAGGTCGGCCTGAAGCTCGAGAACGTCACGCTCGACCTCCTGGGCCGCGCACGCAAGGTCGTCATCACCAAAGATGAGACCACCATCGTCGAAGGTGCCGGCGACGCCGAGCTCATCGCCGGTCGCGTGCAGCAGATCCGCAACGAGATCGAGAACACCGACAGCGACTACGACCGTGAGAAGCTCCAGGAGCGTCTCGCGAAGCTCGCCGGTGGCGTTGCTGTCATCAAGGCCGGAGCTGCGACCGAGGTCGAGCTCAAGGAGCGCAAACACCGCATCGAGGATGCAGTGCGCAACGCCAAGGCTGCCGTCGAAGAGGGCATCGTCGCCGGTGGTGGCGTCGCCCTGATCCAGGCTGGCAAGACCGCATTCGAGAAGCTCACGCTGACCGGTGACGAAGCGACCGGCGCGAACATCGTGAAGGTTGCGATCGACGCCCCGCTCAAGCAGATCGCTGTCAACGCGGGCCTCGAGCCCGGTGTTGTCGCCGAGAAGGTACGCAACCTGCCCGTCGGATGGGGCCTGAACGCCGCAACCGGCGAGTACGTCGACATGCTGGCTGCCGGAATCAACGACCCGGTGAAGGTGACGCGCTCTGCCCTGCAGAACGCTGCATCCATCGCCGGTCTGTTCCTGACCACAGAGGTTGTGGTCGCTGACAAGCCGGAGCGTCACCCCGCTCCGGTCGGCGACCCCAGCGGTGGCATGGACTTCTGATTTAGCTGCGAAAAGCGGGTCGGCCTTCGGGCCGGCCCGCTTTTCTATGCGCCGCCGCCCCGGCGGCGCATGCTGGGAGAACTTTGCGGTTCCGTCGTTGTTTCCCCGGGCGACAAAGGAAGCGACGTACACGCCGCCGCTTCCTTTCGACCTCGCTCTGCAGCCTTCCATTCTGCGCCGCATCCGAATCGACCTCGCCCCGCATCGGGGAATGTGGCGGGGTGCTTGCCTGGGGGCGGGGGAGCGGGTAGGTTGGAGCACCGCGGCAGTTGCCGTACAGATTGACAGAGATTCAGAAATGAAAGGGGAGGTGAGCCCGATGATTGCACAGAGAGACATCGCGAAGCGAGCAGCTATGACTGCAGCTCACACGGCGCTTCCCCTGGGACACCTGCCCGCACACTAGCGGCCATCGTCGCACTGGGAAGCGCCTCCAACGTTCACATTTCTTCTGGAGGAAGTTTCTCGTGTTCAGACAATCTCTTCGTGCTGACGATTCGTCGGTACTGCAATTTTTTCATACCGGCCTAGATGGCTCAGCGCATATGAGCGCAGAAGCGTACGGTCGCGGCCTGGCGACGGGTGAATTCCGTCGCGATTGGACGTGGCTGGCGTTGCTCGATGACGCCATTGTCGCCAGCGCCGTGTGGTGGGGGCCGGCGTTCGCCGTGCATCCTGTCGAGCTCCGCTGCCTGCTGGTTCACCCCGACATACCCCATCCCGAGGTCTGGGGCGCTGCGCTGATCCGATCGGGCAACCGCTCGTTCTCGGCAGCGGGAGCGCTCTTCGTGCCTGAGGTGGTGAACGAGACCCTGGGTGGCGTCGTGGGTGAAGTCGTGATCGACGACACGGCGACATCGTGGCGAGCTGCGGCCTATCGCGACGCCGGGGTCATCGTCGCAGACCGTTCTACAGGCGAAGACGGACGCGGTTCAGCACGCTCCACTGACGGATCGACGGTTCGGCAGTCAGTGGGGCAGGGTGCTGTCGGATCGGCGGTTGCCGGGCCCACTGGCCGGGTTTCGCTCAGGCGATAGCTGCTGCTGTGCCCGGAGCAGAGGAGACGACGATCGGGGCCAGGGGCAGGGTGACGCGGAATGTTGCGCCGCCTCCCGTGGTCTCGACGGCCTCAACGGTGCCGTGGTGGGCCGCGATGATCGATGACACGATGGCGAGCCCGAGGCCGCTTCCTCCCGTCTCGCGGGTGCGGGAGGAGTCCGCACGCCAGAAGCGCTGGAAGATCTTCTCGCGAATCTGCGACGGGATTCCCTCGCCGTGGTCGATGACGTCGAGAATGGCCACGCGGCGAGCCTCGTCGACCTGGATCGACACCTCGATCGGGCTGTCTGACGGGGTGAATCGCAGAGCGTTGCCGATGAGATTCGCAACGACCTGCCGGATCTTGTTCTCGTCTGCCATGACTATCGGTGCGACCCCGCCGCGGTCCTCGGAATCGATGCTCGAGAGCGCGACGTCAGCGGGCACCAGCTCGACGGGAGCGCCCGTCTTCGGGTCGACAGGCGCAACCGCTCCGGTGCGGGGCCGGCGCCTGAGTCGTGCAAGAGTCGCGCCCGCGAATCCGATCGGCCCGGTGAGGTTGCTGGCCTTGTCGTCGGAGCCTGGCAGTGAGTTCGGCCCCGCGAGTGCCGCGTCGCCCGAATCACCGAGCGGTGGGTTCGTTGCAGAGTCGACCGCCGGCACGAAGCTCACCGGCTGCGACGAACGGGGCAGGATGATCGACACGACACGTTCGGGGCTGGAGGCCCGGGCATCCAACGCGGCGTCGACAGCGATCGGTACGAGGTCGATGCGCTCGAGGTTCATTGGCCGGGTCTCGTCGAGGCGGGCGAGTTCGAGAAGGTCTTCGACGAGCGCGCCCATGCGGATCGCCTCCTTCTCGATGCGGTCCATCGCCTTGGCGACCTCTTCGGGGGTCTGGAGCGCACCCATGCGGTAGAGCTCGGCATACCCCCGAACAGACACCAGGGGAGTGCGCAGCTCATGGCTGGCATCGCCGACGAAGCGCCTCATCTGGTCGATGGTCTTCGCCCTGTCGGTGAAGGCCGTGTCGATACGGCTCAGCATGGTGTTGAGCGAACGGTTGAGTCGGCCGACCTCGGTGTTCGGGGTGTCACCAGCCATACGCTGGCTGAAGTCTCCGTTGGCGATCTCGGCGGCGGTCTTCTCGACGGCACGCAGGGGAGTGAAGGTGCTGCTCACCAGGAGCCGGGTGAGCATGGCGCCGAGCACGACCACGCCGACCCCAAAGGCGAGAAAGATCGAGAGGTACGTGGTGGTGACGCTGTCGGTCTTCTCCAGCGACGAAGCAATGACGAGGGTGCCGTAGCTGCCGTCCTGCAGGCCCACTGTGCGCACGGCGGCGTGCCACTCGGTCTTGCCGCCCGTGGACGAGAGGATGAAGACGGGGGACTGTGCCTGGGCATCCAGGGATGGTGTCGTGGGCAGACCGGTTACAGAAGGCTCTTCCGACGCGGGCTGCGAGCCCCAGTTGTTCACGGTGACGGAGCCGTTGGGCCCGATCAGGGCGACGTAGTATTCCTTCGGTGCCGACTCGACGTCATCGAGCTTGAACAGCAGGGCGCTCGCCCCGGAGCCGAGGAAGGGCGAGATGTCGGTGTAGGCACCGCGCAACTGCGAATCCACCTGGTTCAGGAGGTACGACCTCAGCACGGTCATCGTTCCGATGCCGGCGATGATGAGCCCGAACGTCAGCATCAGCACTGTCACACCGGTGATCTTGGTGCGCAGTGAGATCGAGTTCCAGAACGTGGAGGGAGTGACGGCCATGAGTGCCTAACAGATTACGCGGTGGTCGCTGTGGAGATGATGTGCCCCGCCTGTTGTGTCCCGCCGAGTCGTGTGACGCACGAGCCAGGAGACCACTTGGTCGGGAAGTCATCACGAACCCGGCGCCCACCGGGCGCGGCATGAACTCAGGCCTTGCTGACCTTCAGCATGTAGCCGAAACCGCGCTTGGTCTGGATCAACGACTCCTCGGAGTACTGGTCGAGCTTGCGGCGAAGGTACGAGATGTACGACTCGACGATGCCGGCATCACCGTTGAAGTCGTACTCCCACACGTGGTCGAGGATCTGGGCCTTCGAGAGCACCCGGTTGGGGTTCAGCATGAGGTAGCGCAGCAGCTTGAACTCGGTCGGGCTCAGCTCGATCGCGGTGTCGGCCACGAACACCTCGTGCGTGTCCTGGTCCATGGTGAGCTCACCGGCACGGATGATCGCATCTTCGTCGGCCTGCATGGTGCGACGCAGAATCGCCTTGATGCGGGCCACGATCTCGTCGAGGCTGAAGGGCTTGGTGACGTAGTCGTCGCCGCCCACGGTGAGACCAGTGATCTTGTCTTCGGTGTCGTCTTTGGCCGTCAGAAAGAGAATGGGCGCGGTGTATCCGGCGGCACGGAGGCGTTTGGTGACGCCGAAGCCGTTCATGTCGGGCAGCATGACGTCGAGGATGATCAGGTCTGGCTCTTCTTCGAGCACTGCTGAAATGGTCTGGGCTCCGTTGCTGACGGCTCGAACCGCGAAGCCGGCGAAGCGCAGGCTGGTGGTGAGCAGGTCGCGGATGTTCGGCTCGTCGTCGACAATGAGAATGCGTGGTCCGGTCATGCCTCTATTATCTGCAGGTACGCTGAATGCTTCCTGTGAGAATCGTCAATCGATCGACGCCGCCATGACGCGGACAGGTCAAGCGTCGGTCAGCAGTTGCTGGGCATCCAGAATCGTGTAGCTGTAGCCCTGTTCGGCGAGGAACCGCTGGCGGTTCTGGGCGAAATCCTGGTCGACGGTGTCGCGGGCCACCAGCGTGTAGAAGTTCGCAGAAAGCCCTGACTCCTTCGGTCGGAGCAGTCGACCGAGACGCTGGGCCTCCTCCTGCCGCGACCCGAATGAGCCGGAGACCTGGATCGCCACGGTCGCCTCGGGCAGATCGACCGAGAAGTTGGCGACCTTGCTGACGACGAGAATGGGCTCGTCGCCGTCTCGGAAGGCCTGGTAGAGGCGCTCTCGTTCGACGATCGGCGTCGAGCCGGTGAGTTCGGGCACACCGAGTTCCGCGGCGAGTGTATCGAGCTGGTCGAGGTATTGGCCGATGACGAGGATGCGCTCGCCGTCGTGTTTCGCGACGAGCTGTTTCACGACGTCGAGTTTGGCGGGTGCCGTCGCGGCGAGTCGGTACCGCTCATCATCGGAGGCGGCGGCGTAGATCAGCCTGTCGGTCTGGGGCAGGTCGATGCGCACCTCGAAGCACTCAGCAGGGGAGATGAATCCCTGTGCCTCGATCTCCTTCCAGGGCGCGTCAAAGCGTTTCGGCCCGATCAGGCTGAAGACGTCGCCCTCCCGGCCGTCTTCACGGACAAGGGTGGCTGTGAGGCCGAGTCGGCGCCGGGCCTGCAGCTCGGCCGTCAGCTTGAACACCGGTGCAGGCAGGAGGTGGACCTCGTCGTAGACGACCAGCCCCCAGTCGAGGGCATCGAGAAGCTCCAGGTGCGCATAGGCGCCCTTCCGCTTGGCGGTGAGAATCTGGTAGGTCGCGATGGTCACAGGTTTGACCTCTTTGACCTGGCCGGAGTACTCGCCGATCTCGTCTTCGGTCAGTGAGGTGCGCTTGAGTAGTTCTGAACGCCATTGGCGCGCAGAGACCGTGTTCGTCACGAGGATGAGCGTGTTGGTCTTCGCTGTGGCCATGGCGCCGGCCCCGACCAGCGTCTTGCCGGCGCCACAAGGAAGGACCACGACGCCGGACCCGCGCTCGAAGAAGTTGTCGATGGCCTTCTGCTGGTAGTCGCGCAGGTGCCAGCCGTCTTCGGCGAGCGAGATCTCGTGGGGGGTGCCGGGGGTGTACCCGGCGAAGTCTTCGGCCGGCCACCCGAGCTTGGTGAGCTCCTGCTTCAGCTGCCCCCTGGCCCAGGGCTCGATCACGTAGGTGTCTGAAGCTAGCTTGGATGGCAGTAGTGGCGAGATGCGCTTGCCCTTGACGATCTCTGCAAGGACTGCCTCATCGGTGGAGCGGAGGGTGAGTACGCCGTCGGGCTGCCGTTCGATGACGAGGCGCCCATACCGGGCAACCGTCTCGGCGATGTCGATCGACACCGATTGGGGGATGGCGAACTTCGAGTAGCGCTCGAGGGTGCCGAGGATCTCTTCGGCAGTGTGGCCGGCAGCGCGGGCGTTCCAGAGGCCGAGTCGCGTGATGCGATAGGTGTGGATGTGCTCGGGAGCCCGTTCGAGCTCGGCGAAGACGGCCAGCTCGTGGCGGGCTGTGTCAGCGTTGGGGTGTGCCACTTCGAGCAGAACGGTGCGATCGCTTTGAACGATCAGGGGGCCATCGGGCATAGCTGTCAAGTTTACGTGACGGGGCTGACGACCTGTACCTGCGTGATGCTCGCCAGAGGAAGCGTGCGCTCGACGCCGGCTTTCGGGTCGGTTGCCCGAAGGCGACCACTGCCGAGACTTGTCGGAACGACCAGGAAGCTCATCTCCGAACCGTTGGGAACCTTGACCGTGACCAGAACCGTCGACTTCGCCTTCACGGCGACGTCGAGCTGACGCACCAGCCAGGCTTCGGCCGTATCGGTGCCCGGCCGCACTCCGCTTCCGCGCAGGCGGTTGATGAGCTCGTCGACGGGTCGGGACGCGATCTCGACGCGTGTCGGCGCGTTCGGAAACCGGGTGAGAGTGAGGGGCTCGCCGGACTCTGCTTCGGCGATGACCGGGTAGCGGGCATCCACCAGCAGCCAGTAGACCGTCTCGAGGCTGAACCGGCTCGTGAGCCGGCTGTCGCCCGAGAAGACCAGCCCGAGCGAACCGAGGCTCTGGTCGACGGCGATGGTGTGCAGCAGTTGCCCGTCGTCGGAGCGCACGTAGCTCCCCGAGTCGCCGAGCGACCCCGCTCTCAGAAGACCGTACCGTGCGCTCGACTCCGAGATCAGGTAGTCGAGAGGCTGGGGAATGCCGCTCGAAGAGATGCTCTGCAGAAAGCTCCGGATGCCCGCGGCGGTGTACCCCGCAGCGAGTGCCCTGGCAATCGAGCCCGACGAGATGCGATAGGTAGACGCGATCGACCGGCTCTCGACGTGGGCCATGGCGCGAAGGGAGCGGTCGATCTCCGGCAGCAGTGGCCCGGGAGCAACCACGGTCAGGTCGTGTTGCAGGTAGACGGTCGAGACTTCTGCGGGTAGCAGGGGCGACAGGGCTGCGGTCGCCTCTTCTTCTCCGTGCTGGAGCAGGGCGGCCCCGGCGGCACTTGCCAGCCCGAGGCCGGCGATCCCCAGTCGTTCGGCATCGATCGTGAACTCGTCGATCTGCTCTGCGAGTTCGTCGCCGCCTGCGGGGTACAGCCACCGGAGGTACTCCGCCAGCGGTTCACCCCAGACGGAGTCCAACCGGGACCGCAGAACGTCGACGATCTGAGGGGGCAGCGCGTCGAGCCAGGCCGAGGCGAGGGTGCCCCAGCGGCGTGCCAATGGTTGCAGCATCCATTCGCCTGCCGTTGCAGAACCGAACCACGATGCACCCTCACGGTGGGTCAGGCCCGCGATGGTCGACACGCGGAGGATCGAATTCATGGCCTCTGGGGCAAGACCCGTTGCAGCGGCAAGCCTCTTCGCGTCGGGCACGGCGAGCCCGCCTTTGGCGAGTTCGCGGGCCGGAGCAGTCTGGAGGGCTGTCGCGAGTTCAGTGACGGCGACGGTCGTCTCGAAGGCACGCTCTGCGGCGATCTCGTCGGTCTTGGCGCCCGCCGCTAGTGAGGGAGGTGCCGCCGAGGTGGGTGCGACCCCGGAGACGAGTTCATCGATGGAGGGCAGACCCCGCTCGGGCCAGGCCAGGAGAACGCTGCGTACGCCGTCGTAGGGCTCGAAGCGGCCGTCTTCTTCGACAAGCAGCATGAGTGAGAACGCGGCGCGAAGGGCCGGAGTGGCCGTCGCCGTGTCGACGGAGCCGGTGCCGATCTGGCCGAGGGTGTGACGGTCGAGGTGGGAGAGCGCTTCGTGGACCGAATCAGGCGAGAGCAGCGCGTCAGCCAGGTCGAAGAAGTCGCGGAGGTCGCGTTTGCTCAGGTTGCGCGCCGTCAGCAGAGTGATGAGGGCATCGTCGCTCTCCGTCTGAAGTCGGCCGGCCAGAGCGAGCGTGTCGCTCATCTGGAGCTACGAGCCTCGCGGGATCGGCGGACGGCATTCATGATGACGAGGGCGATGATGAGCACGATGGTCACCGGAAAGCCGAACAGCGGAAAAACGAGAACAACCGGCACGAGCGTGAAGTGCGCAATCCCTGAGATGATGCCGAGGATCATGCAGATGATGGAAAGACCGGCGACACCGGCGATCATGAACGCGAGAGCGCGCTCACCCCGGTGAATCACGGGGGTATTTGGATTGGTCACCTCTCTAACAATACGGGCACCGCAGCAAGCTAATAGGCTTACCTCTGGCCGGAGCGCAATATTCCGGCACAAAACACACGAGGAGATCCACACATGCCTACCGGCAAGGTCAAGTTCTATGACGAAGAGAAGGGCTTTGGCTTCATCAGCTCAGATGATGGCCAGGAAGTCTTTCTGCACGCGTCAGCCCTGCCCGCTGGGGCCACTGTCAAGGCGGGTACGAAGCTCGAATTCGGTATCGCGGACGGCAAGCGCGGGGTGCAGGCGCTCTCGGTGCGTGTTCTCGAAGCTCCGCCGAGCATGGTCAAACTCAGCCGCAAGCCGGCCGATGATATGGCCGTCATCATCGAAGATCTTGTCAAGGTTCTCGATGGCATCGGCACCAACCTCAAGCGTGGTCGTTACCCCGATTCTGCTCACAGCCGCAAGATCGCGGCGCTCCTTCGCAAGGTCGCAGACGAGTTGGACGCCTAGCTCGTGTCTGACGGAACAGAGGTCAGTCAAACCGACGGCATCGCCGCGGGGGAAGAACCCTCAGCGCTGAGCCCAGCGCCAGAATCACCGATGGTGGGCGATGCCCCCGTGGGCGAGAACACTGCTGGCGGCGAAGAACCGATTGCTGCCGAAGAACGGATTGCGGCCGATGAACCTGGCGTCTTCGAGCCGGATGCGGTCTTGCTGGCTTCTGTCGATCTGGCGCGCGGCGCGCTCGCAGAGGTGACCCCCGCCGCATCCATCGGTGAATTCATCGGCCACCACGTCGAGGGTGAGCACGTGCTCAGCCTGTTCTTCGCTTCGAAGCTCGCCGGCTATCCGGATTGGCACTGGACGGCTACTCTGTCGCGGGTCGGTGACGAGACCGAACCGACCGTGCTCGAGGTCGAGTTGCTGCCGGGTGAGACTTCGATTCTCTCGCCGGAGTGGGTCCCGTGGGCCGACAGATTGACGGCCGACGCGATCGTCGACGACTCGGAGAGCGAGTTCGACGACGATGACGATGACGACGACGAAGAGCGCGACGACGAGTCCGAATCCGATGATGGCGATGAGGGTTCATCCGATGATGAGGAAACCGATGTCGAAGACGAAGACGAAGACGACGTAGATGACGATGACGATGACGATGACGATGACGATGACGATGACGATGAAGGTATCGACGCCAGCGAGATCGCGGCCCGTGCCCTGCGCAGGGATCGAGACGGAATCGACATCGACACCATCGCCGAAGAGGGGCTAGACATTGACGGACTCGACGATGGTGAGCTCGACGTGGGCCGACTGGTCGCCTCGCGCGAGGACACCGCTGAGCTGATCGAAGACAGCCTGGTCGGGGCTTTCGACGATTCGGGTGAGAGCCCCGATGGCGACACCGACAACGACCAGACCGGCACAGGCCCTGACGAAGACACGGAATTCGACCGCACGTACTGATTCAGGCACGCAAACGAAGAAAGAGCCTTCCGAAAGCAATTCCGGGAGGCTCTTTCTCTATTCGGACCAGGTCAGCTCAGAGATTCTCGACCACGTACTCGATGCTGGCGATCAGGGCCCTCACATCGGCCGGATCGATGGCGACGAACGTTGCAACTCGCAGTTGGTTGCGACCGAGTTTGCGGTACGGCTCGGTGTCGACGATCCCGTTGGCACGAAGCACCTTCGCGACAGCCGCAGCGTCGATCGACTCGTCGAAGTCGATCGTGGCGACGACCTGCGAGCGGTGCTCGGGGTTGACGACGAACGGCGTCGCGTACGTCGACGCTGTCGCCCAGTCGTAGAGCGCAGACGACGACTCCAGCGTGCGGGCCGAGGCCCAGGGCAGTCCACCGTTGTCGTTGATCCAGCTCACCTGGTTGTCCATCAACAGGAGGGTGCTGATAGCCGGAGTGTTGAGCGTCTGGTTGAGACGAGAATTGTCGACGGCGTTCTTGATGCTCAGGAACTCGGGGATGTACCGGCCAGAGGCCGCGATCCGCTCGACGCGCTCGATGGCGGCGGGGGAGAAGAGCCCGAACCACAGCCCGCCGTCAGACGCGAAGTTCTTCTGTGGTGCGAAGTAGTAGACGTCTGCCTCGGTGATGTCGAAGTCGACGCCGCCGGCCGCGCTCGTGGCGTCGATGACAGTGAGTGCGCCTTCATCACCATGCACCCGCTTGACCGGTGCCATCACGCCCGTGCTCGTCTCGTTGTGCGGCCAGGCATAGACATCGACGCCCTCGATGACCTCCACCTCGCTGCGGGATCCGGCTTCGGCTTTGATCACGTGGGGTGCTGTGAGGAACGGTGCGGCCGCGGCGGTCGCGAACTTCGCACCGAACTCGCCGAAGGTCAGGTTCTCGCTGCGCTGGTCGATGAGGCCGAAGGCCGCGGCGTCCCAGAACGCCGTCGAGCCGCCGTTGCCGACCACAACTTCGTACCCGTCAGGCAGTGAGAAGAGAGTCGTGAGCCCCGAGCGAACGCTGCCGACGAGGTTCTTGACCGGTGCCTGACGATGAGAGGTGCCGAGAATGGATGCCCCGCGAACCTGGAAGTCAGCAAGTTGTTCAGCGCGGATCTTCGACGGGCCGCAGCCGAATCGACCGTCGGCGGGCAGGAGCGAAGAGGGAATGGTCACGTCAGGCATGACCCGAAGTCTACCGATCGCAGGCACTTCGGATTCAACCGTGACAGTAGGCTTGTACTCTGCGCGCCACGTAGAGCAAGGAGCGGCCGTTGGCAGACCTGATCGACACCACCGAGATGTACCTTCGCACGATCCTTGAGCTCGAAGAGGAGAACATCAATCCTCTGCGCGCCCGGATTTCAGAGCGCCTGGGTCATTCCGGTCCGACGGTGTCGCAGACCGTTGGGCGAATGGAACGCGACGGACTCGTTGTGGTGTCGACAGACCGCCACCTGGAGCTGACCGACGTCGGCCGACGCAAGGCGATCCATGTGATGCGCAAACATCGCCTGGCCGAAAGGCTGCTGAGCGATGTGATCGGGCTCGAATGGGAGTTCGTGCACGAGGAGGCATGCCGGTGGGAGCATGTGATGAGCGAGCAGGTTGAACGACGGATTCTGGAGATGCTCGATCATCCGACCGAATCGCCATACGGCAATCCGATTCCCGGCCTCGAAGAGCTCGGCGACGTCGAAGCTGTGCCCTTCACCCGGGGAGTCGTCAACATCGTGACGCTCGTCCACGGCGCAGTGGGCGCGCAGACGAAGACGATCAAGAGGCTGGGCGAACCGGCTCAGGTCGACCCCGAGTTGCTTCTGCAACTGAAACAGTCGGGCGTCGTGCCGGGCAATCGCGCAGCGTTCTCTGCCGCGGGCTCCTATGTACTTGTCGAGGTCGAAGGATTTTCGCAGGGCCTCGAGCTGCCGAACGAAGTGGCGAGCCACATCTTCGTCGGCATCTGAACGAAAAGTGTTCGTTACCAATTTGTTGCAATTCGCCGTTTCGGGGTGACAAACGCTGGTGCCTCCCGTATCCTCGAACAAGTCCGGAGGGCCGTGAGAACGGTCACACGACATTATCGAGACACAGAAAACTAGCCGAAAGCGGTGCTCTTTTCCCGAAGAGCGACACCGCCATGGCGAGGCGACATACCTAGATGCCGCATAGTGCCGGAGGAACACACTTTGACTTTTTCGAGCGACCAGCTTGGCTCAGACGAGCAGAAGAACAACCCGAAAAACCCTGAGCCACGTACCAGCTCAGCCAGTCTGCCGCAGACCAGGCGCTCGCTTCGCGAAGCCGCCTCTGCCGAGACGAACGGGCACCGCCCCGAGACTCGCTCCCTCTCAACACCTGCCGTTTCAGCACCCGCCCTTTCAGCGCCTGCAGGTCCAAAACCTGCAGGTTCAGCGATGGCTGCGAGGCCGGCTAGCTCGACCCAGCAGATCGCCGCAGTGCAGCCGCGTCAGAAGCACCGCATCGGCAAACCGACCAAGCGCGGGATCATCAGCACTGTGGTCATGACGGCCGCAGCGGCACTCGTCGCAACGATGGCGTTGCCCGCGTACGCGTTCAGCATGAACGGCGCCTTCGACCCCTCGACTGCCAAGACGGCGGCTCTTGCTTCGGGCCAGCAGACCCTCGAAGTCGATGCCACTGCGACAGACGCTGCGGTGAACCGCGACAACTACCAGGCACCCACCAAAGAAGATCTCCAGGCCGCCAAAGACGCAGCAGCTGCTGCCGCGGCGGCAGCTGCTGCGGCACAGGCAGCCGCACTCAAGGTCGCTGCCGTCTCGTCGACGACCAGCACCGCAGCGACGACGGCGTCTGGTGTCGCCTTCAATCCGCCGTCAGGCCCCTACAGTGGCGCTGCGGTTGTCGCGTACGCCATGCAGTTCGTCGGCGTCGTCCCCTACGGCTCCGGCGCCAGCCCCGATACGAGCTTCGGCTGCGATGGGCTCACCCAGTACGTCTTCAAGCAGTTCGGTATCAATCTTCCCCGCACGGTGAGCAACCAGGCCGCTGCGGGAACCCGTATCTCGGCAGCAGATGCGCAGCCGGGCGACCTCATGATCTACTCGATCGGACACGTGGGAATCTATGCAGGCGGCGGCAAGATGATCGACTCGCCTGACTGGGGTCGCTTCGTTGAGTACCGACCGGTGTGGGGCAGCTACTACTTCGTTCGTCTGGGTATCTGAGCCATCCGTCCCCTCACTCGTATGGTTGATCTGTGACTGACGGATTCGCAACGCGCCGCGAGCGGCGCGAGGCAGAGGCGGCCGCCGCCGCGCTGGGTCAGCTTCTGAGCACCACGCCGGACTCCACAGACACGCCGGTGGTTGCACACCATGTTGTAGTCCCAACGGCTCCCGTCGTTCAGATCGCTACCGTTGCTCCCATCGGGCTGGGCGTGCCAGTCACTCGGGCTGAGACCGTTTCCCCGAGCGTCCATGTCTCGTCGAGCACCCCTGTAGCAGCGAGGGTTACCGCGAACAAGGTCAGCGTCACGAAGTCCGGCGTCACGAGGCCCAGCGTCACGAAGCCCAGCATCAAGAGGCCTACCGTCACGAAGCGTTCGCTGGTCAGCGCCGTCGTCATGACGTTTGCCGCTGCCCTTATCGCAACGATGTCACTCCCGGCCTACGCCTTCACAACCAACGGCGCCTTCGACCCGTACGAAGGCGCTGCATCCCTGACCGCCGGCCAACAGAGCATGGAGAGCGGCGCAGGCAGCTCACTCATCATCAGCCGAGACAACTACCAGGCGCCGAGCCAGGAAGAACTCAAGGCGAAGAAGGCTGCCGAAGCTGCAGCAGCGGCCGCCAAGCTTGCCGCGACCCTGCAACTCTCGTCGACCGGTGCCGTCACGGCTTCGGCCTACCCAGCAGTGGTGTCGCCCGAAGTGCAGGCACTCGCCTCATACCTCATGGCGGCAGTCGCCTCGGGAAAGCTCGTCGGATCCCGGCCCGATCACATCAAGGAGATCGGCTATCTCGCGAGCGGACAGGCCGTTGCGAACTGCGGTGTGGACTTCCGCGTCCTGCAGACAATCAAGGTCGCCGTCGACAACTTCGACAAGGTCGGGGTGAGCGACATCAACAGATTGTGTACCGGTCAAATCGAGGGTGCAGGCACGAATTCCCCGCACTACCGCTCCGGCGGTGGTCATGCCCTGGACTTCTACATTCTCAACGGTCACTCACTCACCGGTGGAGACTCGGATTCCATGAAGCTGCTGCGACTGCTCGACCCGCTGGTGCCCGCAAACACCAACGTGGGTCAGGCGGGGTGCCGGTCATCCGGTTCGGGGTTCGTCAATATCTCGGAGTTCGCTGACTCGTGCAGCCACCTGCACATCGACTTCATCAGTGCGCGTGGTGCGCAGCTGAGCGGGGTCTGAGCACCTTCTGCTCGGGCAACGGCAGCGTTTTTTCGTCCAGCCGTGCGATGGGCCGTTCGTGAACACGCGGTTACAGCTTGCCGACAGAACCCGCGATGTGTACGGCAGCGACCGATTTGTTTGTTAGCCTGTGCCAAAGATATTTTCTCGAGTCCACGGGAGAGTTCGTGAACGGTCAAGGCAGCATCCCAACCACGGGTGACCGCCTTCTTCGCGCGCGAATACTCACCTGCGTGCTTCAGCATCGGATACAAACCACTGCCACCGTGCGTGTGGGTAAGGCGTTGTCATTGTGACAGCGCCTTTTTTTGTGCCCGTTCGGCGCGCATCATCACCCCGTAGACCCCGATGAACGATCTTCGCAACATCGAATGTCTGGCAGCCGGCCAGGCCTTTTCGAAAGGGAGAACATGCGAACGTTGGTACTGAACGCGGGCTACGAACCGCTGGGGGTCGTTTCATTTCGCCGGGCGCTGGTGCTCGTCATGAATGACAAGGCGCGAATCGTTGAGAGTGACGAAGACGCGCCGGTGTGGGCAGCGTCGGGTGCGTACGAGCGCCCCTCGGTCATCCTCCTCACGCGCTATGTGAAGATCCCGTCGTCACGGCAGGTTCCGGTGAGTCGCCGCGGAGTGCTTCGCCGCGACAACCAGCGCTGTGTGTACTGCGGCCAGGGCGCCACCACGGTTGACCACGTTCAGCCGCGTTCGCGGGGGGGCAAAGACACCTGGGAGAACCTGGTCGCCTGCTGCCTGCGCTGCAACAACATCAAGAGTGACAAGACGCCTGCAGAGATGGGCTGGTCGATGAACTCGCAGCCCAGAATGCCGCACCACGCCGGCTGGTTCGTGCGTGGCGTCGAACGCGCGCTACCGGAGTGGGAAGGCTATCTGCAGTCAGCTGCCTGAGCTTCAGCTGCCTGAGTTCGCAGTTGCCTGAGTTCGCGGTTGCTGCAAGATGCACGGCACTGCAGGATGCACGGCCCTACACGATTCGAATGAAGAAGTAGCTTCCCCAGAGGCCGTGCGCGTGCGTGACGTAACGCCCCCAATCGGGCGAATGGATCACGCCGCCGTGCCCGTCGTAGATGCCGATGTGGGCGTTTGGCCACACGACCAGGTCGCCCGCGCGAACCTCAGAGGAGGAGACGCGAACACCCATCGCGGTCTGGCGGCTCACCAGTCTCGGTAGGGAGATGCCGAAGTGCCCGTACACCCACTGGGTGAGGCCGTCGCAACCGAATCCAGCACTGGGGGAGGCTCCCGCGCTGTAGGGAACGACACCGACGTACTGTTCTGCGTAGGCGACGACGGCATTACCGTCGAACGGCTGCGTGGGGGCATCGGTGACGGGCGCCGTGGAGCCGCCGCCTGACGATCCGCCTGACGATCCACCGCTGGAGCCACCGGAGCTGCCTGCCGAATCGCTGGAGCCACCGGTGTTCGAGCTCGGCGGGTTCTGCGCGGCCTGGGCTGCCTGTGCGGCAGCGGCAGATTGGGCCGCGGCGGCCGCAGCCTGTTCGGCTTCGACTTTGCGCTGCTCCTCGGCGGCGACCCCGGCGTTGTAGTCCGCTTCGGTGGTGATCGCCCCGGTGGTGAGCGCGGCGAGCTGGACTGTCATCTCGGATTCGTGGTTGTACTGCTCGAGCAAGGTGGCTTTGACCTGCTGCTGGGCGGCGACGGCGTCCGCGAGAGAGGCTTGTGCAGCATCCGCCAGCACAGTCAGTGCCTGCTCTGCGGCGTCGGCCTGGTCGCTCAGGGACTGTGCAGAGTTTGCGTCCTGGGTGGCCTGGCTGAAGATCTTCTTCGACGTCTCGCTGAGCTTGCTCATCGCACCGAGCTGGTAGAGCAAGTTGTCACTCTTGTCGCCGGAGACCAGCAGTTGCATCGACAGGTCGGTGCCTGCCGATCGGGCGAACTGGGCGGTCAGTGCGGCCGCCTGCTTGTGTGAGGTCGCGGCCTTCGTGGCGGCATCCGTGGCCTGCAACTTCAGTTGATCTGCCTTGAGAGTTCCCGCGGCGAGGGCATCGTGCGCCTGCTGGTTCTCTGACCAGCGTTGGTCTGCCACGGCCTGGGCTGCGTCGACCTGCGTTTGAAGACCCGAGATCAGCGACTGCAGCTGCGCGATCTCCGCCTGCTTGGCGGCTTCGTTGTCACGAGCTGCGACGACGTCGCTCCAGCTCGGGTAGTTCGTTGCGAATGCCGGGCTGCCGGCTGTGAGGCTGCTCGCCACGGCAAGACCCGTGACGGCCAGACCGACGAGCAGAACCCGCCAGGGCGCCACGGTCTTCATCGTGGGCGGTGTGGCGGGTGACTTCATCGGGCCTCGAGACTAGTAACAACTGTCACAGGAGTAACAGAAGTCACACTCGCAACTCCTATAACACCAACATCAGCGTTAACAGTAGCAACACACCGGCGTTTCGTGTATCTCGGTATTTTTTTGCCGGTGAGCGAGCCTGTGGTCGGGCCGGATATCGTGCGGTGCGTGTCGGGCTAAAAGTCGTCGATGTGCAAATGGTCGCAGGTATCGTAGAAGTCTGAGAAGTTGCGGAAGCCGATCTCTGTTCCCGCATTCACGCGGCAATTGCGCTGCCCGAGGCCTGAGCCGTACGGCATGATCGGGTCGAGTGCTTTGATCAGGTTGATCGATGCGTTGTTCGCACCCGTCACGCCTGACCCGCCGACGGAAGTGAAGTCAACGGCGTGGCCGCCACCGTTGCGGTAATGAGCGGATGCTGTACCAGCGCCCTCGATCTGACCGGTGCAGCGGCGGCTGATGTCGCTCACGCCTGCGCTGCCGAACGTTCGCACGGCGGTAACCATCGCCTGGAGGATGACCACGTCGATGCCGCAGTTCGCCACGGACTTGCCCTGTGCGATCCACGCGATCTCGAAGATGTGGTCGGGGTACGAACCGTGGAACCGGCCCGCGCTCACATAGCCCATGAGTTCTTCGGCCAGGGCCTGAGCGTCGCCCGAGACGGGGCCGACGCTCACGACACCACCGTTCTCATAGGCGGCAGCGGCGGCGGCTGCAGCAGCGGCAGCGGCGGCCGCCGCCGCGGCGGCTGCCGCTGCAACGCCGGCCTGGTACTGCTCTTCTGTGGTCGCGACGTTCGACTGGAGAGAAGCCAACTGCGCCTGCAGCTCACCCTCGTGCGCCGTCTGCTCGTTGAGCGCGGCGATCATGTCGCGCTGAGCCTGCCCAGCCTGCTCGAGCGCAGCCTGGGCTGCCGCTGCGAGGCCGGCAAGGGCATCCTTCGCCACTGTGGCCTGCTCGCTGATCGACTGGGCCGTGTTCGCGTCTTGTTTGGCCTGGTTGTAAATGTTCGAGATGGTCTCACTGAGCTTGCCCATCGAGCTGAGCTGCGAGAGCAGGTCACTGGCCTGGGTCGCATCGCTGCCGAGCAGGAGGCTGGTGATGTTGTTGCCGCCGCCCGAGCGCGCGAAGGTGGCGGCAATGAGGGCGGCCTGGCGACTAGAGGTGTCGGCTTTCGTCTTCCACGATGCGGCGCTCGCGGCAAGGGAGTCTGCCTTGCTCTGGCCCGCGCTGAGGGCGGCCTGTGCTTTGTCGTCTTCGTCTGTACGCTGTGCCACGAGCGCCTGTGCAGCCAGAGCCTTCGCCTGGAGGTCGGCGATCAGTTTGGTGATCGCATCGACTTCGCCCTGTTTTGCCGATTCGCTTGCCCGTGCGGCCTGCACGTCGTCCCAGCTCGGGTAGTCGGTCGCATAGGCAGCGGGGGCGCCGAGAACCGTGCTGACGACGGTGAGAACGATGACCATGACCCCGACGGTTGTGTTCCGGAGTCGCGTGAGACGAGTGGGTCTTCTGCGGGATGGTGTCTTCATAGATCCTCTAGGGCTCGGCACGCAGCATTACAGCCGCAACTCCAGTCACATGTCTAACATCCCCGTGGGTGAGAGGCGGGAGCGTGCCGCGGCATTTCGTCAACCCGAGGGGTGCTGCCGTGTCATCCGGATGCCCGGGCCGGTCTGGCCCCGATTCTCGACTCGGGGCCGGCGGGCTGTAAACTCATGCGGTCAGCCTCTGTAGCTCAATGGAAGAGCAAGTCCGTCCTAAGGATTAGGTTGGGGGTTCGAGTCCCTCCAGGGGCACTAACCGGAATAGCGATCGGAAGGTCGACCGGAACATTTCAGTGCTGTCTCGCGGACCGATTGTTGGGAAGAATCTCCGCCCGCCGCCCTTCTGCCCATTGTTCAGAACGCATCCTGACCAGGGTGTTTCGATAGCCGAGGCAGTGCTCGGCTGAGAAACGGTCAGGCAAGGGGACCTCGATCAGCGCCCGACCCGTAGCAGTCGCGATGGATCGGGACCAAAGACTCTGGCACGGTCTTTGGATGGTTGGAAACCTGGAAGAAGCTCGCAAACGCACACGCTTGCGAAGACGAGGAGACGTGGCCATGTGGGGATACGGATACAACATGATGGGCTGGGGCTGGCTCGTCGGGGCAGCGTTCGTGGTTCTGATCGTCGTTGCGGTGATCGTCGTTGTACGGCTTGTTCCCGGGCGGGCACATCACGCCGAGGCCGCCCCTCCTTCGCCTGTGGGTACTCGGACCCCGCGCCAGGTTCTAGATGAGCGCTACGCCAGGGGCGACATCGCAACCGAGGAGTACCTCGAACGCGTCAAGCATTTGGGTTCCGCCTGACCTGCAAAGGCATGTTAGCGATCTGTTTGCCGCTCTTCACAGATACCCCCACGGGGTATACAGTGAGTGCATGAGTCAACACAACCAGCACTCAATCGATGCGCCCGAGGTTCACCACCACGAAGCAATGGCAGAGCACAAGATGAGCGGTCAGGGCGGCATGGATCATTCGAGTCATGGCGGTCACTCCGGTCACGGAGATCACGTCGGTCAGTTCCGGCGCCTGTTCTGGGTCATGCTCATCGTTGCCGTGCCCGTTGTTGTTTTCAGCAGCATGTTTGCGATGATCCTGAACTATCAGTTGCCCGACTTCCCATTCGTGGCTTGGATTTCGCCCGTTTTCGGAACGGTGATGTACGTCTGGGGCGGACGCCCGTTCCTGGTGGGCGCGGTCGCGGAGTTGAAGGCTCGCAAGCCCGGAATGATGCTGCTCATCGCGCTGGCGATCACGGTTGCGTTTCTTGCCTCGTGGGGTGCGACCCTGGGGCTGCTGGATCACCAGCTCGACTTCTGGTGGGAGCTGGCGCTCCTGATCGTGATCATGCTTCTCGGGCACTGGATCGAGATGCGTTCCCTCGCCCAGACCTCGACTGCGTTGGAATCGCTGGCTGCGCTTCTCCCGGACGAAGCGGAGAGGGTCGATGGCGAGAGTACCGTCACGGTATCGTCATCCGAGCTTGTGGTGGGTGATCTGGTGGTGGTGCGCCCAGGAGGGCGGGTTCCTGCCGACGGTGAGGTGACCGAAGGCACAGCTGACGTCGATGAATCGATGATCACGGGTGAGTCGCGGGCTGTTAGTCGCAGCGTCGGCTCACATGTCGTTGCTGGCACGGTTGCGACCGACAATGCGCTGCGCGTGCGCGTGACGGCTGTCGGCGACGATACTGCTTTGGCGGGCATCCAACATCTTGTGAGCGAAGCCCAAAATTCCACGTCCAAGGCCCAGCGACTGGCCGACACCGCTGCAGGATGGCTGTTTTGGTTTGCGCTCGGATCAGCCGCCATCACAGCCATTGTCTGGACGTCACTTGGCGCACCGGATGACGCGGTCATCCGCACGGTGACAGTCCTGGTCATCGCCTGCCCGCATGCGCTGGGTCTAGCCATCCCTTTGGTTGTGTCGATTGCGACGGAGCGCGCTGCCAAGGGTGGAGTGCTAATCAAGGACCGGCTTGCTTTGGAGGGTATGCGCACGGTGAATTCCGTGCTCTTTGACAAGACAGGCACCTTGACCCGCGGCGAGCCCATCGTTTCGAAGGTCGCCGTCGTGGATGGAGTCTCAGAAGAGGAACTGCTCTCCTGGGCAGCCGCGGTCGAGGGCGACAGCGAACACCCGCTTGCCAAAGCAATCATCACCGCGGCCAAGACGAGCAACCTCACCAGTCTTCGGGCCACAGACTTTCAAGCCTCGACCGCGGTCGGAGTCACGGGAACCGTCGACGGTAAGAAGATCAGCGTTGGCGGGCCGAGCATGCTAGGTTCCCACGCTGCCGCACCAATGGCGGCGACCTCAGCGTGGGAGAACGACGGGGAGATCATCCTGCACGTTCTTCGCGATGGCCAGGTCGTGGGCGCCATCGCGCTGGCCGATGAAATCAGACCGGAATCGCGGCAGGCGGTCAATGCGCTTCACGCGCTGGGTATCCAGGTCGTCATGATCACCGGAGATGCTGAAGCTGTCGCCCAGTCCGTCGCCGCCCAACTCGGCATCGACAGGGTGTTCGCAGGCGTCCATCCCGAAGACAAGGCCGCGAAAGTCATCGAGCTGCAGAAAGAGGGCCGCAAAGTCGCGATGGTCGGCGACGGGGTGAACGATGCGCCCGCACTGGCCCAGGCGGATGTCGGAATCGCGATCGGCGCTGGCACCGACGTTGCCATCGCATCTGCCGGTGTCATCCTCGCCAGCGACGACCCCCGGTCGGTCCTCTCCGTGATCGAACTGTCCCAAAAGAGCTATCGGAAGATGAAGCAGAACCTCTGGTGGGCGGCGGGTTACAACATGATCGCGGTGCCGTTGGCTGCGGGTGTTCTCGCGCCGATCGGATTCATCCTCCCGATGGCTGTCGGGGCCCTGCTCATGTCAGCATCCACTGTGGTCGTTGCCCTGAACGCTCAGCTTCTTCGACGTCTTGATCTCCGCCCTGAAATCAGTGCAGGTGAAGTATTTGCCGAACAGACTCCGGCCTCACGAAGGGATGACCAAGAGGAAGAGCCAGTGCGTGCAGGGCGTCCGGGCTGACGCGAGTCACGGTTTGACAAGTCACTATCTCAAGCATAGATTGAATACCCCATAGGGGTATGTTGAAAGGTTTCGGATGGTCGGCTACGCGCACAACAAAGAGGATCTGTTGAAGCGGCTTCGACGGGCCGAGGGCCAGGTGCGGGGCATCCACCGGATGGTGGAAGAAGACACCTACTGCATCGATATTCTCACCCAGGTGTCTGCTGCAACCAAGGCGCTCGAAACCGTAGCGTTGGCACTACTGGACGACCACCTGGCGCACTGTGTCGCGGAAGCTGCCCGCGAAGGCGGCACGGTCGCTGACGACAAGATTCGCGAAGCGTCCGCCGCTATCGCACGACTGGTGCGGTCCTGACAGCATCCAGCACTAACCAACATCTATGAGGAGAAGCGATCATGTGCAGTACCAGCCATATGAGCAACGACATTGGTCTGACCGACAAGAACCACGAGTGCGCGTGTGGCCCTGATTCTCACGCTGCAGCAACCAGCAGTACGCATCTCGCGCCGGTCGGAACCGACGTCACGCGTGAGCACTACCTCGTCGAGGGCATGACCTGCAGCCACTGCGTCGCAAGCGTGACGGAAGAGGTTTCGGCCATCGACGGTGTCGAGAGCGTGAGCGTTGACCTGAAGGCGGGCGCGGCCTCCCGAATCATGGTCGTCAGCGACCGCCCAGTGCCAGTCGAACAGGTTCGCGATGCTGTCGTCGAAGCGGGTTACACCCTGGTCGTGGGGTAACGATGAGTATGACCAGGGCGGAGATCCCTCGCTGCGCCGGTGGTCGATTGTGGTGCTGATGACGCTGAGCAGTCTCAGAAAGCTCACCCTCCATCGACTTGCGATTCGACGCACACTCATGTTGCTGACCTTCGTCGGTGCAATACTCGTTGGCTTGTTGGCGATGCACACGTTCTCGTCGGCTTCCGACGGGCACATGTACACTGCGGTGCCCATGTCCACTGACATAGGTGCGCACGCAATCGATCACGGCATGGCCGCTCCCACCCAGGCGATGACAGCCACTGATTGCGATGGAATGTGCGACCCGACGCACGCCATGGCGGGTATGGCATGCGTGCTCGCATTGCTCATCTCCGGACTGATGTTTGCGATCACGACGTCCCGGCGATGGTCGAGTTTTCGTACACGATTACGCGGTCGGTGGCTCGTTCTCGCCGCGACCGCCGTGGCCGGGATGCCGCCACCAGATTTGAACGCACTTTCCATCAGTAGGACCTGATTCAGCACGCCCGCAATCCGGGAACTTCCGCGCGCTGAAAATCACCCCTCTACTGATTGGAAAAACAACTCATGCTAAAAGTACGTTCAAGCCTCGCCCTCGTCGGCGTTCTCGTCGCGACGATTGCTCTATCCGCCTGCGCAACGACAGAAACGAATACGACGATGAGCGGCGGGATGATGGACACACCCTCGTCCACACCCTCCGTATCAGTTGGGAACACAGGAGCCTTCAACGACGCCGATGTCGCGTTCGCGATGGGGATGATTCCTCATCACAAGCAGGCCATCGATATGGCCGACACAATCCTCGGGAAGAGCGGAATCGATCCGAAGGTAACCGATCTCGCAACCCGCATCAAAGCGGCACAGGATCCGGAAATCACCGAGATGACTGCGTGGCTTACGACCTGGGGAAGCCCGATGGATTCAATGTCGGGCATGTCGGGCATGGACTCAGGCATGATGTCTGACAGCGAGATGGCTGCCCTCGACGCATCCTCCGGCACCGACGCAGCGAAACTGTTCCTCACTCAAATGACAACCCATCATCAAGGTGCCATCAGCATGGCGAAAACCGAAATCAATCAGGGCAAGAACCCGGACGCGATCAACCTTGCCAGCTCGATTGTCACCAGTCAGTCTGCTGAAATCACGGAAATGGCGACGATCCTGAGCACCCTAATGTAGAACTCATTCGCCGCTCTTTGGGGTGGCTAGGGCTAAATGCCCTGCCCGCCCCAAAGAGCAACGGCGTTGCCCTCGTGCCGATCACACGACGCGGCCTCGGTAACGAAGCAGGATCTCTGCCCTGGCTGAATGGGTGGGGTTGGTGTTTGCAGGGTCGACTCGTTCGAAACGGTGAGAATTCCGCGGCAATTGATTACAGTTGTGGAATGCGGTCGCCAGCCCGCCACAACGTGTCGCGTCGTCGAGGCCTTCGACGCCGGGTGTTCGCTGCCGCCTTGGCGGGGCTGGTTCTCACGTCGTTCGCTGCGCCGAGCCTCGCAGTGGATAGGTCTACGTCACCTGCGACCGCTGCTGAGCTCGACAGTTTTGTGCAGCAGCAACGATCTGATCTCGGTCTGCCGGGTGTCGCGGTCGTCGTGCTCTCCAAGAACGTGGTCATGTTCGAGGGAGCCTATGGGAGCGCCGGGCCCGCCGGTCGGCCGGTCACCATCAACACCCCCTTCGCGCTGGGGTCGACGTCGAAACAGTTCACTGCTCTGGCCGTGCAGCAGCTGATCGTGCAGCGCCGAGTCACTCTTGTGGACACGGTCGGCGCGCTCCTACCCGAGCTGAGCGGCGGGAGCAGTCCGTTCGCGGGCGTAACCATTGCACAGCTGCTCAGCCACACTTCAGGAATCAGTACGCACGAGGGCGATGAAGAGTTCAACCCGTGGCCGTCGGTAACGTCAATCGACGACGAGACCCGACGAGTGCTGCAATCGCAACCTGTCGGGCCGGCGGGGGCTGACTTCGAGTACTCAAACGCCAACTATACGATTCTCGGCGCGATCATCGATCACATCACCGGACTGTCCTTCGAAGACGCGCTCCAGACTCTGGTGGTGGTGCCTCTCCGGTTGACGTCGACCACGAGTGATGAACGTGTCGCTCAATCAAGGGGGCTGGCTGACGGGTACTACCCGTGGTTCGGCGCATTCAGCACCGCAACCCCAGGAGCATGGTGGCCGATGGGTGCACCCTCTGCGTTCATCACCTCGACCGCGACGGATCTCACACGTGTCTTGCAGGCACAGCTGGGTGCATCATCCGGAATCGACGCGTCGACGCTCGAAGCGTCTCGCACGCCGTTGACCCGGGTGGACCAGTACAGCCAGTACGCGAGCGGCTGGTACGTTCGCCCCTTCTGGGAGTTGCACGACAATGACGAGAACGGTCTGGACCCCAGCCTGCCGACGTTGTGGGAGCACCCGGGTAGTACGGAGCGGTCGATGTCGTATCTGGCGTTCGCGCCGTCGATGGGCCTCGGCGTTGTTGTGTTGAGCAATTACGCCCTCGGTACAGACCAGGACAAACTGTCGCGCTTCACGACGGCGCTGCTTCACAAGATCGTCGGCACGACCGACTCGCCGGCTTCGGTCGACGCGCTCACTTCGGCAGCGCCGTTGTTGATGGTCGCGCTTCCGATTGTTCAGCTACTGATGTTCGGGTGGCTCGTGTTCGCTCTCGCACGGCCTCGCCCGTCGCGTGTCGGCAGGTGGATGCCGCTCCTTGTGGGAGGGTTCGTTACGATTGCCACTGTCTTCATAGCCGTGGTCGTGGTGCCAGGGCGCACCGGGGCATCGCTTTTTGAGCCGAGCTGGTGGAACAGCACGCCGGATCTCGCGGTCTCGGTCGGTGTCGTGTTGTTGTTTGCTGTGGGCTGGGTCGTGGCGTTCGCGGTGGCGCTTCTCAAGCGGCTCGTGCGTCGGCCTTCGGGAGTGAGTGACGCCGTGCGGAGCTGAAGTGTGGCGCTCACCTTGTGAAAACGCAGTCTTGTCCTGCACATTTGGGGTGGGGAAGTAGTTGTGTACTGGTGTTGGTGGAGGCCGTCGTTTAGTGAGGGATTGTCAGTGGCTGGTGTTCGAATGGGGGTATGAACACACCAGCTGCCGGATCTTCCGGGTCGTCGCCTGAGGGCTTGGATGACCCTCGGGCTTCTGCGTTGCGGTCGGCGGTGGAGGCGGTGGTGTTGTCTGGTGGGTTTGGGGCTGCCGCGCCGTGTGGGCTTGCCGGGGAGGAGCTCCTTGCCTGGGCGGTGGCTGGTGAGGCGTTGATGCGATGTGCGGAGGGGATCGTTGTCGAGGCGGCCGGGGAGCTTGCCGAACGATCCAAACATGAACACGGTGATGACAGGTTGACGGTGAAGCACGGGTGCGCAGATGTCGTGTCGCTGATCAGTAGCTTGACGGGAGTGTCGAAGAAGACCGCGGCAGGCCGGGTGCGACTCGGTACGGCGGTTAGGTCCTCGATGTCTGCGGTGGGGTTGCCGAATGAGAGTAGTTTCCCTTCCGTTCAGGAGGCTCTGCGTTCTGGCCGGCTCGGCGTTGACAGTGCCCACGTCATCACTCGCATGCTCGGGGAGTCGGCAAAACGGGTGGGGTTCGGTGCGGATCTTCATGAGTGTGAACGGATGGTGGTGCTCGCCGCTGACCCGACGACAGATGTGGGTCTGGGGTTGTCGGCGGATCAGGTGGCGATCATGGTGGCGCAGTGGCAGGGGCATCTGGATCCTGATGGTGCCGAGCCGACCGCGAAGGAGTTGGAGGACAAGCGCGGCTTGTGGTTGCGGCAGCAGGCTGACGGGAGTTTCAAGGTCGGTGGTCTGTTGACGGCGGTGCAGGGTGCGAAGTGGCAGGCCATCGCCCAAACCATCCTGAGCCCGAGATTGCCTCGATTCGGCGGCCCCGATGACAAGAACTGTGACAGCGATGCTCCGAATGACCATCGTGCGCCTAGCGGCGGTGGCGCTCCTTCGCGCAGTGGTGAATCTTCTGGCCCGCGTTTCGACGCCGACGACACCGACGACACCAACGACACCAACGATGAGGTGAGCCCGGTGTTGGCGGACACTCGTAGTCGTGAGCAGTTGCTCGCTGATGGGTTTACGGCGTACATCGACCGGGTCGCGGGGTTACCCGACATGCCGGTGTTGTGTGGGGCGCGTCCGACGGTCAACGTGCACGTCACCCTCGAGAACATCGTCGAGGGTCGGGGTGTGGGCTGGGTCGACGGTGTTGACCAGCCCGTCCCGGTATCAACCGTTGAGCAGCTGTTGTGTCACGGGGATGTGATTGCGACGCTGATGCGTGAGGGGCGGGTGTTGCAGCACGGGAAGACGAAACGGTTGTTCACTCCGGCGCAGAACCGGGCCCTCGCCGCCCGGGACGGCGGGTGTGTGTGGCCGGGCTGCGGGAGACCTCCGTCGTGGTGTGAAACCCATCATGTTGTCGACTGGCGCGACAAGGGATACTTACCCGGCCGGACAGATACTGACAATGGGGTGCTGCTGTGTCATTTTCATCACTCGAACGTGCATAAGAGCCGATGGAAACTCGTCATGCGCGCCGGCGCACCGCACATCATCCCGCCGCCCGAGATCGACTGGACACAAACACCCCGACCCTGCACCGGGCGACGAACACGACAATGACAATGACAATGACGATGACGATGAACGCAGCTGTGATGCCATTATTCGGCTGAGCTCCGACCTGGTCGGCTCAGCACGGCTGCGGTGAAGAAGCATGCTGCGCCAGCGAAGGTGCCGGCGTTTGCTCAGAACAGGCTCAGCAGGTCATCGGTAGAGGGGAGCACGTACGCGCCGATGGCCGACAGGCCGAAGAGCACAGAGCCGGACATGTTCAGCCAGGTGCATCGCCACGCTCTGGCTTGGGGATCCCAGAGGGAATCGCGCTCTGTTGTTGCGACGACGGCCAGCGCACTCGATACGAGGAAGGCAACTGACCCGAATGCGTCGGGGCGCCATCCTCCGTGAAGGCGTGATGCGGCGTTCACGGAGACGATGAGCGCGGAGACCGTGCTGACGTTGAACAGCAGGCTGCCAGCGAATTGCACGGCGGCTGCCCACCAGTCGAAGGTGTCGGGTCGGTTCACGGATCGTGAGGGAGGCCGCTTTCCGCTGAGGCTCAATTGGATGAAACCCGCTGTCGTGAAGAAGAGCGACCCGGCGAAGAAGGTTGCGTTCACGACAATGTCACCGACTGCCTGCTGGAAGAACGGAACCGCACCCAGCAGGAACAGCAGTGATCCGGCTGCGAACCCCTACGCCTCACGGCGCAGTCGCACAGCGGGTGCCACCTTCATCGGCACAGTCTAGAGGCTCGGATGTACGTGCTGGATTGAATCTTTTGCCTCAGTTATCGGTGCTGGCGGCGGCGGAATGGCGGGAGTATTCTGGGCCGCATAACACTGGGCCGCAGAACAAGGAGGTTCGACGATGCCACAGTTCATGGACGTGCACGACGGGTTCGTCGGAGTCACAGAAGATCAGCTCGCCGCTGCTCACCAGGCTGATCTCGACGTCGAAGCTGCGGAGGGTGTGCACTTCGAGAAGGCATGGCTCGACCCGAAGTCGGGCAAGGTCTTCTGCCTCTCGACGGGCCCTTCCAAAGAGGCTGTGATGCGCGTGCACGAGAAGGCCGGGCATCCTACCCACGAGGTGTACGAGCTGGCCGTCGAGGTCTGATTTACGTCAAACGTCTGCTGACGCTCTGACGCTCTGACGTGCACACGCACGTGCACGCCCACGCAGTGACGTGCACGCGGACGTTGTGACACGCACGAAGCTGTGACAGGCGCGAGCACGCGATAGCGCTGTGACGCGTTTGCTCACGCCGTGGCAAACCGCTTCGCCGATCGGGCCTTGGCTTTCTCAGCCTCAATCTCGCGGTTCTTTGGCGGAGTCGTCGCCACGAGATCCTCGAGCAGATGACGCGAGAGGTGAGCGATCTCGGCGACAGCATGTTCGAATGCCTCGGTGTTGGCCTTCGACGGCTTCGTGACCCCGCTGATCTTGCGCACGTACTGCAGTGCAGCGGCGTGTACTTCGTCGTCGGTGGCGGCGGGCTCGAAATTATGCAGTGTATGGATGTTCCGGCACATGGGTAAACGCTACGCCTCTCGCCCTGCGAGCGCGACGACGGATGATCAACTCAGCCACTGCGAGGTTGACGACCCAGGCTGCGCCCATCAGAATCGTCCGCGAGAGTTCGTGGGTCTTGCCGAACATGAGCGCGCCCGGGATGAGGAGGATGGCCTGGGTGCCGGCGGCCATTCCGATGGCGTAGGCACGCGTCATCCAGTCGCCGTGGGAGACGAAGTCTCGTCTAGTGATCGCACGAATACCGAGCAGGATGCCCGCCACCATGGCGGAACCGAACAGGATCCTGAGGGCGGAGAGGGCGAGGCCGTCGCCGACCGGGTGGGGGTAGAAGACGACCATCCACATTCCGGAGAGCGCCGTCAGGAGCCCTGCCGGGATGAGGATGGTGCCGGACACGCGGTGCCAGCGGTGCCCCGCGCGTCGCAGTGTGGGAGCGAGTCGCAGTGCAGGAACGAACTGGAACGCGCCGAGCAGGCTAAAGATTGTGACGCTCACGATGTGCACGAACACGGGGATGGGCGAGTCGATGAACCGTGAGTTTGCGACGGTCTCAGCGGCACCTCCGCTCAGTTCGGTGACTCGCACAGCGCCCGCGATTAAAGGGATGAGGCTGAGTAGAATCAGCCCGGCGGGGGCGAGCCACGAACATCGGGAGGCCGGTGTGGATGCCTGGAACGAACGCGTTCGGGCTGTTTGAGTTGCTTGGGCCGCGTTGGGGGTCGTTCCGGGGGTGGTACCGCGAGTGGTGTTGACGGGCATCGTACGTTCTCCTTCTGCGAGGCGAATGGTCGTGGATAGGTGGGAGCGCGACTGCTGGTCGGTGATCGCTGCTCGTTGATCATTACTGAGTGATCGCTACTCGTTGATCACTACTGAGTGATCACAGCTGCGCGAACTCCTCGCCGGCCAACGCGTTGACGGAGAGGAGTGTCACGCCCAGATCGCGGACGCGCCGGAGCAACCCGTGAAGGGCAGCCTGATCGACGACGGTACCCGTGAGGGTGGTGCATCCGTCTGCTCCGTTCGTGAGTGTGAAGCCCTCGAACCAGTCGCTCCATCGGGGATCAAGCTGCCCTTCGAGGCGAATCTCGTAGGCGCTCATCGCACTGTGGTGGGTTGCGCTGTGGTTGCTTGCACTGTGGTCCATTGCGCTGGGCTTCATCGCACCGTGAGGTCGAGATGAACCTGGTCAGCGTTCTGGGCAGTCATCTTCGTGACGTTCGAGAAGAGCGAAATGCCGAGCCACACCAGTGCGAGGCCCATGGGAACGGCGGCCATGCGTTCCAGCGTGTGAGGGAGCAGTGCGCCAGCCACGGGGGTGATGGCGGCAGCAGCAATGAGCAGGATGCCTGCACCACGGGAAAGCACACCGGCCCGGATGATCGCAATACCGAACAGCAGCGCACCGCCGACGTACAGCACGGCTCCGACCTGGGGGAGTGCAGCCAAGGGACCGAGGTCGGTGACTGCGGGGTAGCGGCCGAAGAGGCCGACGAAGTCGACGGAAACCTGCGGCGCGGCCGTGACGAACAGCGGTGCGATGAGCGCCTCAGCGAAATTGAATGCCGATTGAAGAATGAAGAATGAAGCGAACATCAGGTAGCCGATGAGCCCGAGTACGCCAAGTTTTCGCACGTGGCTGAGGTAGATGCCCGTGATGCCGATGAGCGCGAGAACGGCTTCGGTGAAGCTGAGGACGTGCACGATCATCCATTGCGGTGTGGAGAGAGACGCAACAACATCGGCGGGGTGGATGAACTGGATGACGATGTAGATCAGCCCGGCGAGGGCGGCCGCGATGGCGCTGACTCGGGTGAGCGCGGCGGGGGTGATGCCCTTGGGGGAGGTGCGCTTGGGAGAGGTGTTGGGCGAGGTGCGCTTGGGGGAGGCGCCCTGGGGGGAGGATGCGGCGGTGGCGGCTTCAGGGGAGGCGGTGGGGGTGCTGCCTGAGGGGGTGATCGCGGGCGGGGTGATGTTCATGGGTGACGCTCCTTCAGTCGAGATGGCCGGGGCGTGTTTGCCTGGGCACACTCGAAAGATACGGATGCGTGTGGTGACGGGGCATCACCACATCGGGAGTTCATGTGGTGATTGTGGTGTGGTGACTGCTGTGTGGGGAACGTGGGTGGAAAACTTATAGGGGGGAACGTGGAGTGGCGGTAGCAGGGCGCTAAAGGAGGCCCAGCGATGCGCCTCGGCGAACGGCCTCAGCGCGGCTGTTCACCTCGAGCTTCACGAAGATGTGCTTCGTGTGGGTGCGCATGGTGTTGAGCGAGACGTAGAGCTCGCGGGCGATCTCGGGGCCCGAGAGCTCGGTGGCCAGCAGTCGCAGGACGTGCAACTCGCGTTCGCTCAGTATTCCGTTCTGTATCCGGTTCTCTACCCCACTCTCTACCCCACTCTGTATCCCACGCTGCATCCCGTTTAGTGCAGTCTGGCCGGAAGGAGGCGGAAGGACTGAGCTGACCGAACTGACGGAACTGACTGAACTGCCCGTGACGGCCGGGCCTTCGCGCAGAGCCATGGTGAGCTGGCGAACAAAATCAGGCCGGATGCCTGCGTCGGCCGCAACGCGGAGCAGAGCCAGCATCGGGGCTCCCTCGTCGAGGAACAGGCGCAGGTGACCTTCGGGTTCGGCGAGCGCGAGGGCGCGTTCGAGCGACTCGAGCGCGAGCGAGGTTTCGCCTTGCGCCTGGAACGCGGGGGCCTGGAAAGCGGGGGCCTGGAACGCGGGGGCCTGGAAAGCGGGGGCCTGGAACGCGGGGGCCTGGAACGCGGGGGCCTGGAAAGCGGGGGCCTGGAACGCGGGGGCCTGGAACGCGGGGGCCTGGAAAGCGGGGGCCTGGAACGCGGGGGCCTGGAAAGAGAGGGCCTGGAAAGAGAGGGCCTGAAGCACGAGGATTTCGCTGGCTACACACAGCCGATGGCCGTCTTCAGCCGCTTTGAGCAGTCGAGCGAGCAACACCCGCGCACTGTCGAGGGAGTCGCCGTGAGGGTTCAACCAGTGCTCGGCCAGCAGAAGCCTGGCGAGGGTGACGTGCCCGAACTCGCGGAGATAGTGCGGTTCATCCGTGACATCCAGACCCTGTTCCTCGACCCACGCGCGGGCCTCGGGGACGAGCCCCTGCCTGAGGTGGATGCGTGCGCGCATCCCGCCGATCGGGCGAACGTCGGGAAAGAACCCGCGGCGGTAGTGTTGCTCTGCCTCTACCAGCGCATCGAGAGACAGCCCGTAGTCACCTTCGGCCTCGTGGACTCGTGCCGTGGCCACGAACCAGCGGTAGCGGTGTTCGTGCGAGAGGGCGGCGTCGCCGAGCTCGGTGCTCGCCGCCAGGTGGTGTTTCGCCAGCGCGAGTTCGTTGCGTTCGCGCAGCACATCGGCGAGGCCCGCGTGGAGGTCGGCCGTGGGCTGCCCGCTGGTGCCATGCCCGCTGTTGCCTTGCCCGCCGCTGTCACGCCTGCCGTTGCCCTGCCTGCCATGAGCATGTCCGATCGACTGCTGCAGTGCATCCTCGTACCTTCTCTCAGCTTCGCGCAGTCGGCCGAGGGGAAGCAGCATGTCGGCGATCACCATGGTCGTGCTGAGGGCATCCGTGAGGTTTCCCGCCAGGCGCAAGCTGGTCGCCGACGCCCCGAACGCGTTCACGCCCGCCTCGAGGTCACCGCTCGCCCACGAAGCGATACCCAGCAGGCCGGCCGACGCGCCCCGGCCCAGGTGATCGTCGGGGCCCGTCGCATCGAAGGCTCGCTGGGCGTGCAGCGTGAGACCAGCCTGGTCTCCGGTTGCCAACGCGATGGATGCCCGGTAGAGCTCGATCGTCACCGGCAGTGTCTCCAGCTCCCCGCCGGGTTCTGAGCTGTGGGCGTGTGCGTCGCCATCGCCATTGCCATCGCCATTGCCATCGGCATTGCTTGCGAGCAGCTGTTCCGCTTGAACCAGCTGACGCTCGACCGAAGCGATGTCACCGGCGACCAGCGATGACCAGGCGGAGAACACGAGCAGCACGGGCCTGCGCTCCTTGGTCTCGTCGGGAAGCCGCGCCAACCAAGCGAGGAGAGTCGAATCCTGCCTGCTCTTCCGCACGCCCGGGATGGTCAGCTCGATCAGACGAGCTGCTCGTTCGAAATCGGGTGCCTCGAAAGCATGCCTGATTGCCTCTTCGGGTGATCCGTTCAGCTCGAACCACGTGCTGGCGCGAATGTGCAGTTCACCGACGTCCGGTTGGCGTGCGTGCAGTTCGCGGTCGTCGGGTGCATGGGTCGGGGAGGGGGTATTCGCGAGCAACCTCGAGCGCAACACATCGGTGAAGAGGTGGTGATACCGATACCACTGCCGCCGGTCATCCAGAGGCACAATGAAGAGGTTCGCCCGTTCGAGCGACTCGAGCATCGCGGCGCTGTCGGTGTGCCCGGTCACGGCGTCGCAGAGCGGGCCGCTGAGACGCTCGAGGATGGCAGTCTGGCCGAGGAACTCGCGGACCTCATCGGGAACGTGGTGGAGCACCTCTTCGGCGAGGTAGTCGATGACGAACCGGTTGCTGCCGGTGAAGGCGTCGATGAACGTGTCGATCATGCGAGGCGCATCGGTGCTGTCGCGTAACGAACCCAACGAGAGCGCGGCGAGCTGGAGCCCGGCGATCCAGCCCTCGGTGCGCGTCTCGAGGGCCACGACATTCTCGGGGGTGAGCGAGAGACCCGTCACCTGGGCGAGGAATGCGGCTGCCTCGTCGGGGGTGAATCGCAGATCGGCCGCGCGCACTTCGGTCAGGTTGCCGCCCGCCCGCATCCGTGCCAGCGGGAGGAGGGGATCGGAGCGACTCGACAGAGCGACGTGCATCGTGGCGGGAAGATGATCGAGCAGAAAGACGACCGCGTCACGCACCCTGGCGTCTTCGATGAGGTGGAAGTCGTCGAAAAAGAGGATCAGGGGGCTGGGCTTGTGGTTTGTGCTGGCGTTCCCGTGGGAGACGGCGGTGCCGTCAGAGATCGCGTTGATGAGCGCGGTCAGGGTTGCTTCGGCAGATGCGCTGGGGTCGACCTCACCTGTTCCCGTGCCCGTGCCCGATCCCGTGCCGTCACCGATGCCGATGCCGATGCCCGGCTCGGCCTGATGCAGGGTTGCGGCCAGGTAGCTGAGGAACCGGGCGAGGTCGTTGTCGCGCTCGTCGAGTGACAGCCACGCAATGCGCACCCGCGGATCCCGCTGGCGCGTGTGGTCGATCCACTCGGCGAAGAGCGTGGTCTTTCCGAACCCGGCCGGCGCTGAGACGAGGGTCAGCTTTCGCCCGGCCCGAACGCCTGCGCCCAGCTGGTCGACGAGGCGGGGCCGTGAGATCGCCTGGGGTCGCGGTCGCGGCACGAAGAGCTTTGTAGCCAGAACAGGCATCGCCATGCGCTCATCCTAGGATGCAGCGCTCGCTCCCGTGGCACTCCCGCGTGACACTCGCGCATAGCAACGCTGGCCCACCCATCCCCGGCAGAGCCGCGGGACCTTCGACTCTTCCCGGGCAACGGGCAACGGGCAACGATATGGAATAGACAGGGAATAAAAGAAGAGGGAACGGGAGTCATCATGCGAGCGCTGGTCGTCTATGAATCACTGTGGGGCAATACCGAACAGGTCGCACGAGCAATTGCAAGCGCGCTCGAGTCGACGATGAGCGTCGAGCTGGTCGACTCCGACGCGGCACCGCCCACTGTCGACGGCTACGACCTGTTGGTTGTCGGAGGGCCGACCCATGCCTTCTCCATGACGCGGGAGGCCACCCGCGAAGGAGCGGTGAAACAGAACGGCGCGCCGAGGGCACCGAAGCGGGGTATCCGCGAATGGATCGCCCAGCTGCCTGCGGACGAACTCCATCTCTCTGAACAGCGCCTGCCGGCCATCACCTTTGACACGCGAGTGGATGCTCCCCGCCTGCCAGGTTCGGCCGCCAAGGGTGCTCGCCACGAGCTTCGCTCACTCGGCTTCGACGTGCGCATCAAGCCCCAGTCGTTCCACGTTCACGGGTACGGTGGACCACTGATCGACGGGGAGATTCGTCGCGCAACGGACTGGGTGAGGGAGTTCACGGCTGAGCTCGCTCTGCCGGTCTGACTGACAGTGCCGGTCTGACTGACAGTGCCGGTCTGACTAAACTCGGGGCCGGCGTCGACGTGAGTGCATCATCCATGAACGCAGCGGGCCACGATGTCCCTGGCTGCGCGCCTGCCTTCGGGCGCAGGGACCAGCGGATACACGTGTACCGCTCCCGGGCACACGTCGACGGTCACGTGCCAGTCGACTCGCCCGGATCTCTCGTGAAGCACCTGGACGTCGGGGTAGAGAATGTCGCGCGTGCCGATGTAGATGTGCGTGGGTGGCAGCCCTTGCAGGCTGCCGGAAATCGGGCTGAGCCGCGGGTCTGTCGGGTCGTCGCCTCCGGCCCAGGCGAGGCCTTCCTCCCGAAGCGCAACGGCACTGAGCCAGGGGTCGTGACGGTGGAATTCGTCGATCTCGGGGTTCGTGAGGGTCAGATCGAGCCACGGGGAGATGAGGAGGAGTTGCCGAGGCATCGGCGGGTGGACTCGGGCGGGCACCTGGCCAGGTCTGGGTGTGGGTGTGGGTGTGGGTGTGGGTGCTGGTGTAGCCCTGAAGGTCTGGGCCAGGCCGAGGGCCAGTGCGCCACCGGCAGAATCGCCGACGATGGTGACGTTCTGTGACCCTTCTTCGTCGAGTAGTGCACGATAGACCTCGGTCACGAACGGGTAGGCGTCGCGGTGGGTGTATCGCGGCGCGAGCCCGTAGTCGGATACGTCGACGCGAAGCCCGGCATCGACCATCTGGGAGACCAACGACCAGTGTTGTGGAGCCATGCCGTTGACGTATGCGCCGCCGTGGAGGTAGAGAACGGCGCGGCGCTGGGGCGGTTGCACATCGGGATGCATTCCGGAGCTCGCAGCAGGATTCTCGCGTCGCGGGCGGACGGAGTAGTTCGTGAAGTCGCCGAATCGTTGGTCGATGACGATGTGGCGAGTGCGCAGCGATTGTGGCGGTGTCGATTGAGGCTTCTGCTTGGCGAGGGCGGCTTGCACCTGCCCAATCGTCGTCGACCCAGGTCTCTTTGTGGCTCGGAGCAAGAGCGCGACTGCCTTCATCTGCACGCTGGTCATGAGTCGACCACCGACCCGGCCGTCATCGTCGTGCGCCGTCTGTACTCCATCGCTCAAGCGTAACGGCGTTCGGTTGTGCGTCACGGGCGCCGATCTGAGTCACGGAGGGCGACCTCTTTCTCGCGCAGATGGCTCAGGCGGTGGATGCCCGGCGCGCGGGCGCCCCGCACTGACCCACGGGAGCAGGGTAGAGCACTGGCGTGCGTCGCAGCGGTGTAGCACTGCGATAGATTCGACCCCATGCGGCTCGGAGTACTCGACATCGGTTCGAACACGGTTCATCTGCTTCTTGTCGACGCTCACCCGGGCGCACGGCCGATACCGTTCGGCTCACACAAGAGGCCGCTTCAGCTCGTGGCGTTCCTCGACGAGGCGGGCGCGATCTCCGAACAGGGTCAGCGCGAACTCATCGATTTCATCACCGAGGCGGCGGAGTTCGCGCGCAGCAACGACGCCGAAGACCTGCTGGCCTTCGCGACCTCGGCCATTCGCGAATCGGCGAACGGCCCGCAGGTGCTCGAGCGCGTGCGGGTCGAGACCGGTATCGTGCTCACCGAACTCAGCGGCGCCGATGAAGCGGCCTCGACGTTTCTCGCGGTGCGGCGCTGGTACGGCTGGGGGTCCGGCACGATTCTGAACCTCGACATCGGCGGCGGATCGTTCGAGCTCGCGATGGGTGCCGACGAGCATCCGGAGCTCGCTGTGTCGGTGCCACTGGGGGCCGGTCGTCTCACCTGGGATCACCTCGACGCAGACCCGCCGACGGCCAAGAGCGTGAAAGCGGCGCGCAAGTACATTCGGCAGGTGCTTGCCGAACCGATCGCCGCGTTCGCCGAACTCGGAACGCCGACGATCGTCGCCGGTACCTCGAAGTCGTTCCGGTCGCTGGCCCGCATCACCGGCGCAGCTCCCCGGGCGGCCGGCCCCTACGTCAAGCGCGAGCTGTTGCTGCACGACCTCACTCTCTGGACAAACCGCCTCGCTGCGATGACGGCCGAAGACCGGGCAGAACTGCCGGGCGTATCGGATGTTCGGGCGAAACAGCTTCTGGCAGCAGCGCTCGTGGCCGAAGCCGCCATGGCGGGGCTCGGGGTCGATGCGCTGCAGATCTGTCCGTGGGCACTTCGCGAAGGACTCATTCTTCGCCGGTTCGACCATCTGCAGTCCGCGTAGAACAGTCACTTCCGCACGAGCAATCGCGGTTTCACAATCGGATTCACCCGATCCAGCTTTCCCGCCGACGAGTGACCACGACATAATCGTTTCTGGTGGTGTGCGCTCGCGACGCTTGGCGTGTGTCGGTGTGTGTGTGTGCATCAGCGTGCATGTATCAGCGTGGCGTGAATCAGCGTGGCGTGTCTTGGTGGGGCGTGGGGAGAGGCAAACAGTGGCGAGCCGGTTCGGTATGACGGTGTCTGCGGATTCGAGGCGACCTGGGTTCAGCATCCAGACGAAGCTTCTGGTCATGTTGCTCGGTGTGAGTATCGGTTCTTCGGTGGTCGTGGGGCTGGTGGGCTACGTCTCAGGCTCTGACTCGCTGAGGCAGGCCGCCTATGCGCAGCTGACCGAGACCCGCGAATCCCGGGCGCGGGAGATCACCAATTTCTTCACAACCACTGAGAATTCGCTCGTCGTCTACACGAGGGGCACGACGGCGATCAACGCCGTCACCGACTTCACCGCGGGGTACAAGGCTCTCGAGGGCAGCCAGCTGAGTGCCGACCAGAGTTCGGGACTCGACGAGTTCTACACCTCGACGTTCGCGCCGGCACTGGCGAAGCGCACGGGTTCGGAGACCTCGGCTGCAGCATTCATACCCACAGACCCGGCCGAGCGGTACCTGCAGGCCACCTACACCGACCCCGGGCTCGACACCACCAAGAGCATCTCGGTCGACGATGCCGGAGACGGGAGCGCGTGGTCTGCCGCGAATGCCCGGTATCACGACTACTTCCACGAGATCATCGACCGCTTCGGCTATGAGGATGCCCTGCTCCTTGATACCGAAGGTCATGTCGTCTATTCGGCAGACAAGAATGTCGATCTCGGCACGAATCTTCTGACGGGGCCGTACAAAGGGACCAGCCTCGCCAGCGGGTACACCGAGACCCTGAACTCGAATGTGGTCGATTTTGTGAAGCTGACCGACTTCGAGCGATACCAGCCTGCGCTCGGTGCCCCCGTCGCGTGGATCATGTCTCCGGTGGGCGAGAACGGTGTCACCAGCGGCGTGATGGCGTTGCAGGTGCCCATCTCGCAAATCAATGCCATCATGACGGCAGACAACGGATGGGCTGAAGACGGGCTTGGAGCGACGGGCGAGACCTATCTTGCGGGCCCCGACCTGCTTATGCGCTCAGTGTCGCGTGAGCTCATCGAGAACCCCGAGCAGTACCAGAAGGACGCCATCTCGGCGGGAACCGCGCCTGAAGACGCAGCACGCGCTGTCGCGGTCAAGGGCACCATTCTCATCCAGCCCGCTCGGACCGCCCCAGTGAAGGATGCACTCGCCGGGCAGACGGGCCTCGTGCAGGGCACCAGCTACCTCGGGACCGAAACGCTGTCGGCGTACGCTCCGCTCGACATCAAAGGCCTGCAGTGGGTGATCGTCGCCAAGATCAATACCAGCGAGGCGTTCTCCGCGGTGAGCGATTTCACCAGAAACCTCATTCTCGCGATCGTCGCGCTGATCATCGTGGTCTCGCTGCTCTCACTGGTTCTCGCTCAGGTCTTCGCCCGGCCGGTCCGCCGCCTGGTGGGGGCCGTGCGCCAAGTCTCAGCAGGTGACCTTGCGGTGGAGGTGCCCCAGGGCGGCCGCGACGAGTTCGGTGACCTCGGCACAGCCTTCAACGAGATGGCCAGATCGCTGCGCATCAAACAGTCCCTGATCGACGAGCAGTCGGCCGAGAACGAGAAACTTCTGAACACGCTGATGCCCGCTGATGTGGCTCGAAGATACAAAGAGGGCCAGGAGACGATTGCCGACGTTCACCAGGACGTCTCGGTTCTCTTCGCCGATCTCATTGGGTACAACGACTTCTCGGCCTCGTTCCCAGCGGAGAAGGAGTTGTCCCTGCTCAACGGAATCGTGGCGAGTTTCGACGAGGCAGCCACTCGAATGGGAGTCGAGACCGTACGAACCCTGCGCGAGGGGTACCTGGCCAGCTGCGGCCTGGTGGTTCCCCGTATCGACAACGTTCGGCGCATGGTTGACTTTGCCCTCGAACTCAGAAAGATCATCGAACGGTTCAACGGCCAGCACTCCACGTCGCTCAGCATTCGGATCGGAATCGATGCCGGCACGGTGAGCAGCGGTCTGGTCGGCCGGTCGAGCCTCGCTTACGACATGTGGGGAGAGGCAGTGAACCTTGCGAACCGGGTGCAGAGCGTCTCGGGTGCGGCGGGAATCTTCGTGAGCCAGTCCGTTCGCGACCGCATGCGTGACGCCGTCGTGTTCGTCGAAGCAGGCACGCTCGAGACCGCAGACGGTGAACAGACCGTCTGGAAGATCCAGTAGGGCTGCCGCTCATGGCTGACATCTGGAGCGAACCGTGGTTCGGCCTCGCGCTGGCCATCGCCATTGGGTTGCCCATTGTGCTGGTGATTCTCACCGAGTTGCTCGCGTACCTGGTGAGGCGCGAGCATCCGGCAGCCAAGCCTGTGCGGTTGCTGCGCAACCTCGTTCTGCCCGTCGGTGCACTGCTGGCGTTGCTGAGCCTGGCGAGCACGTCGCGGGTGGAGATCACCTGGGTTCGCGTAGTGGCAACGGTCTTCGGCTTTCTGGTCATTCTCCTGCTGCTCTCGAGTGTGAACGTGGTGCTGTTCGGCAACCCGGCAGACGGGAGCTGGCGTGAGCGGTTGCCGTCGATCTTCATCGACCTGGCCCGGCTCGGCCTGATTCTCGTCGGCCTGGCGCTGCTGTTTTCCTGGGTCTGGGATGCCGACGTCGGCGGCTTGATCACCGCCCTCGGTGTGACATCGATCGTGATCGGCCTGGCACTGCAGAACGCGGTCGGCTCGGTGATCTCAGGCCTGCTCTTGCTGTTCGAGCAGCCGTTCCGCATCGGTGACTGGCTGAATGCCGGCGGTGTACAGGGGCGCGTCGTCGAGGTCAACTGGCGGGCCGTTCACATCGACACCGGCAACGGAATCCAGATCATGCCGAACGCGTCTCTCGCAGGGTCGTCGTTCACGAACCTGAGCCAGGCACCCGGTGCCTTTCGCGCGACCGCGACGGTCAAATTCTCGACGGATGATCCGCCGCACCAGGTTCTCGAGCTCCTGCAGAGCGTGGCCAACGCCCTGCCGATGCTCGAACGCAGCGAATCGATTGACGCGTCCTATGCCGGAAGCGCGACATATTCGATCTCGATCCCCGTGGTGGGGCCCGCCGACGCAGGCAACGCGACGGCGCTCTTTCTGGCGTGGCTCTGGTATGCCGCCCGGCGCGCTGGTCTTGCGCTCGACAACGATTCGACAGACCCGATTGCCACGCCCGAGCGTCGCGATGAGGCCGTCGCTGCCATGATCCGGGTACTTCGCCTGGCTCCCGGGGACTACGGATGGTTGGCTGCCAGGGTTCGCCTTGAGCGCTACGGGCACGGTGAAGTCCTGCATCGCTCGCACACCATTCCCGACGCGTTCCGGTTCGTGATCGAGGGGGAGGTCATCCTCTCGGTTCCCACAGAATTCGGCGACGTCGCCTTTCAGACCCTTCAGCAGGGCGAGTTCTTCGGGATGCTCGCGCTCAGCCGCCAGGTCGATGCGAACTCGGCCGTGGCGAAGGGAACCACCACCGTTCTGCTCATCCCGACCAGTGTCGTCGATGAGTTGATCGACGCCAATCCCGGCATCGCGCGAGACATCGGGCGGATCATCGACCTGCGGAGGGACGCGGCTATCGCGGCGGTGACGGCACTCGGTATTGCGTGAGGGCGAGCGGTATTGCGTGAGGTGAGCGGTACTGCGTGAGGCGAGCGGGCGCCCTATGCAGTGGACCGGGTGAGATCGATGACCACGTCGGCCAGGGAGCGTGGACCCTCCCGCGCGATGAAGTCGTTCTCCTGTTCAGCCCACATCTCCCAGTAGGGCTCATACGTTTCGCCGTCTCGCGCGAGCGCACGATCACGCCTCGTTGCGTCGTCGAGTTCGACCCACACGGTGAGCGTCGCCAGGGCCGCATTCTGGCGGCTGAGGCTGCCGGTGCCTTCGACGAGGAGGGGGAGTGACGGGTCGACGGTGACCCACTCTGCCGCGTGGCCGGTTGCCCAGTCGTGACGGCGCCAGCCCGGGGCAGCCGGATGATCGCTTGTCGAGTTGGCGCAGGGCGAGAGCAGCGAATCATGCACGTGCCGGCTGGCCGACTCGAGTCCGCTCCAGCCGGGGTAGATGTCGTCCAAGTGAACGAGAGTGACAGGGGAGTGCCATCGTTCGGTGAGCGCTTCAGCCAGCGCGTTCGAAAAGTCGGTCTTACCAGAGCCGGATCGGCCGTCGATCAGGATGACAGGGCCCTCCGGCCGAGGCGTGCTGGCCGTCGCAGGAGAGGCCTGAGCTTCATCGAGCAGGTTGAGCACAGCATCCACCGCGTCGATGGTCGCGGAGATGTGCAGCACAGTAGTCGCCCGACGCGGGAACGGTGGGGTCATGTCAACGGGGTATGAGCTGCGCCGAACGGCCCTGTGCTGGATGGCCCCGCGCTGGATGGCCCGGCGCTGTATGGCCCTGTGCTGTATGGCCCGGCGCCGAATAGCCCTGAAATCGCAGCCCACTGCAGCAACAGCACTGTCTTCGCGTCGACGATTCCGTTACCGATCTGGCCGAGGGCTGCATCGAAGTCGAGCTCGATGTTCTCGATGTCTTCGCCTTCATCGTGCAGGCCACCGCCCTCGCCGGCCTGCGTGTCGGAGCTGTATTCCGCCGCGTAGAAGTGCAGTTTCTCGGTGACCGAACCGGGGCTCATGAAGAGGTCGAACAGGTGGCGGGCGTCGGTGATCGCAAACCCGGTCTCCTCCGCTGTCTCACGGGTGATCGCGGTGAGGGCGTCATCGGAGTCGAGCAGACCGGCGGGCGCCTCGACGAGGTACCCGTCGGGGTGGCCATTGACATACGCCGGGAATCGGAACTGCCTGGTCAGCAACACCGTGCGGCGTTCGACGTTGAAGAGCAGGATCGTCGCGCCGTTGCCGCGATCGTACGTCTCACGCTGTTCCGTCGACCAATGGCCGTCGCGGTGCCGAAAGTCGAGCGTCGTCGTGCGCAGAACGAACCAGTTCGACGACAGCAGGGTCACGTCTCGAACGATCACGTTGCTGTTTCCCGCGAGATCGCGGCCGGCCTGGTCGAGGCCGGTTCGTCCGCGGCGATCGGGAAGGTGGATGCCCGGCACACCTATGCCCGGCATGCCTGTGTCCGGCACATCGACGTTGGGGAGGGGGGTGTCCGACTCGTCTGCCCTGCTCATCGCGCGATCAGCAGAAAGGCGAGCCCGAGCACCGCAGGGGTGCCCTGCAGTGCTGCCGCGCGCAGCCGCTCTCGGCCGGTCGAGAGCAGGACGAGGGCGGCACTCACGATTGACGCCATCGTGAAGAGTGCGAGTGTGAACCCGGCCTGGTGGAGGTCGGGGATCCAGTACAGCACGAGCCCGATGGCGGCTCCGACAGCCAGAAAGAGATTGTAGAAGCCCTGGTTGTAGGCCAGCGGCGCGGTGGTGTCGGCGTCAGCCTGGCTGGTCAGCCCGAAGCGCTTCCAGATTGACGGGCGGCGCCACTGCATGCTCTCCATGACGAAGATGTAGACGTGCAGCAGAGCCGCGAGAGCGACGAAGACTGTTGCGAGGATACCCATGCGCCCAGTGTAGATCGAGTGGTGCGATCGCTCAGCCGCTGGTTGAGTGGCCCGCGGGCGACTCGAGCAGCTGCCACAACCAGTTGGGCCCGCGCACGGCCGCCCCGAGAGATTCGACCCTGCTCCGGAGTTCGCGGTCGGCAGTCACGACCAGCACCCGATGGCTCGGGGTGCCGGGAGATCCTGGTGACAGGCGTGGCGACAGGCGTGGTGACAGGTGTCGCTCGACGGTGTCGACGATCGTCTGGTCGCCGTCAGCTTCGGCGCGAACGATCGAGAGGGCAGTGGCGAGGTCGTGTGCCTTCGCGGGTGCGCCGGGACGGGCATCCGGATCGGCGGGTGCCTGCCCGGGATGAAGTGGGTCTCCAACGACCGTGCCCCTCGCCTGGCCCTCGACGACGAGCAGGATCGAGGGCCACCAGGTGGAGCTGCCGCGCTCGCTACCACGCTCGCTGCCACTTTTGGTGCCGTGTTCGCTGCCCGGTTCGCTGCCCGGTTCGCTGCCGTGCGTGATGCCGAGTGCCTCCGCAGGAAACCCCTGCAGGGCGAGGCCGGCCAACTCGGTGGCGAAGCGTTCTGTTGCGCCGAGCCTGTCGTTCCACCAGCCGTCGGGCTTGGAACCGACCACATTCGCCGCATCGACGATGAGAACGGTGCTGCGCTCCAACCCTGTTCGAAGCGCCGGCCACGCCGATTCGAAACCCGGGTGCAGGGGCAGCGTCGACACCTCGTCGATGGGCACCCAGCGCACCTCGATGCTCTCGGCGTCGGCGATGACGGCGTCAAAGGGTGTCACCACGTCGACGACCACCGTCGTGTAGCTCCAGAACCCGAGGTCGAGGGTCGAGGTGAACCGGAGGGTGAGGGCCTCAGAGGGAACGCCGGCCTCTTCGTGTGCCTCTCTGATGGCCCCCTGCACCGAGGTCTCGTCGTGATGGCGAGCGCCGCCGGGCAGCCCCCAGGTGCCGCCGAAGTGGCTCCAGTTGGCCCGGTGCTGCAACAGGATGCCGCGTTCCGCATCGTGGGCGAGCAGGCCCGCTGCCCCGAACCGGCCCCAGAACCGGCGACCTGTACCGTCTTCGACCCACCCGTCGCCGCTGTCCCGGTTGCCCACCAGCGCGGGCGGCACGAAGGAGTGCGGCGAAGGGTGATCCGCCGAGTTTCCTGCAGAATGTGGCGTGGGGTTCGCCGATTCGGTCATAGCGCAATTTTGCCATGCACCACAGGAACCCCGTTACACAAACCCAGCGCTGTGACATAAACCCAGCCGAGCCGCAGAACTCGCCGCACGGTTACCGGCTTTACGGCGAGTCTCCGCATAGGGTGTCGGTGTGTGGCGCGCCGATAAGAAACGAGAGTCAGACCCGACAGCGGCTGACAGCAGAATGGCTGACAGCACTGTGCCTGACGACGAAAGGGCTGCGACGATCTGGGGTCGACGCGGCGACTTTGATGCTGTCCATGGCCGGTCGAGTTCAGGGCTAGGTGCAGGGCCGGGCGAGGGCGGCAAATCGGGCCTGGTCATCTCGCCCGATGATCTGGTCGAGCCCTCACGGGAACGCTGGCGCGAAGAGCTCCGCGAGCTCGGCGGCGTCTCCTCCCTCCTCCACTTCGACGACGCCCCGCGGTCGCGAGTCGACCTGACCACCACCCACCCGAGCGGCCTCGCCCAGTTCATCACCGGCAACGCCACCCTGCTCTCCAGCCTCATCCGTGACGAACTCGCCCTCCGAAGCGCGCGCATCGCGGCGGGAGCAATCACCGACAAGGGCGTCGAACTCCGTTCGGTGCGGGGCATCGACTCCGTTCACCTGGCCATCGGTCTCGCCCAGTGGAAGATCACCGACGCCGAGCAGAACGACACGCACTTCACGGCACCGGTTCTGCTGCGCCCGCTGCTGATCCGCCGCTATGGCCGCGATTTCGAGCTCAAGCTCCGCGGCCTGCCGTTCGTCAATCCCGAACTCGCCCGTGCACTACAGGAACAGTTCCAGATCACCCTCGACGCCGACGCGATGGTCGCACTCGCCGCCACGAACGGCGTATTCAAACCGCAGCCGGTCATCGACCACCTGCGCGGCCTCACCTCGCACCTGCCGTGGTTCAGTGTTCAGCCGAGGCTCGTCGTGTCGTCGTTCGCCGATGTCGCCAATTCGATGGTCTCCGATGCGCGGCAGCTCGATCATCCGGTGCTCGATGCACTGGCGGGGTCGTTGACCGCCAGGCGCGCCGTGCAGGAGTCGTACCACCCCGTCGACGCCACGCCGCAGGATGCCCGGCCGCCGTCGACCGACACGCTCCTGCTCGACGCCGATGCCGAGCAGGAGAACGTGATCGCACAGATCTCTGCGGGAAACTCGCTCGTGGTGAAGACCCTGCCGGGGACCGGTGGCACGCAGACCATCGTGAATGCGATCGGCTCACTGACCGGCCAGAACAAGCGTGTGCTCGTCGTGAGCCCCCGACGGTTGAGTCTCCGTGGGATCGCGAGGCGCTTCACTGACGTCGGGCTGCCCGGTATCGCGGTTTCGCCGCGTACCCTTCGCCGCGACCTCATCCAGTCGATCGGGCGCAACGAGAAGGCGACACAGCCTCACGTGGCCGACGTCGACGAGGCACTCGTACGGCTCCGTCACGTGCTGCTCGACTATCGCGGGTCACTCAGCCGCGTCGACCCATTGCTGAAGGTGTCGGTGCTCGACTCGCTGCGCGAACTCGCGCGCCTCTCCCTCCTGCCTCACCCGCCGGCGACCACCGCGCGCCTCGACAGGCAATCGCTCGAGGCGCTGGCCTCGGGCCGGAGCCGGGCGGCAAAGACCCTGATCAAGGCCGCGGCGCTCGGCGAGTTCCGCTATGGCCCCGACGATTCACCGTGGTACGGCGCGTCGTTCGACTCGGCCGAAGATGCGACCAACGCGCACAACACGGCCAAACGAGTGCACCGCACCGACCTTCCCAGCCTGCTGACGCGAGCTTATGAACTCATCGGGCAGACGCACATGCGACAGTTCACCACGGTCTCCGAGCTGGGTTCGTACCTGCGCCTGCTGCTCGACATCCGCGAGACGCTCGACAAGTTCCTGCCCGTCGTGTTCGACCGGTCGCTCACCGACATCATCGCTGCCACCGGCCCGCGCCGTGATTCCGCCCAGATGACCGGCACCAGTCGCCGCCGTCTGCGCAGCCTCGCCAAGGAATATGTCAGGCCCGGCGTTCATGTCGGCGACATCAATGCTTCCCTGCGGCGCATCCAGCAACAACGTGTGCTGTGGCACCGGTATGCCGCTGCGGGCATCCCTCCCGAGGTACCGACTGGACTTGCCGATGTGCAGGTCGCGTTCCAGCGGGTGAATGAAGACCTCCTGCGGCTGGATGTTCCGCTCGGCACACTCGGCACGGCACGGCAGCTCAACGAACTTCCGATCGGCGAACTGATCGGCCTGCTCGATGCCCTCGCGGCAGACTCTGAGGTGCTGGCCAACCTGCAGGAGCGTACGGCGCTGCTTGACACGCTCCGCGAGCTGGCGCTCGACCCTCTGCTCACCGACCTCTCGCAGCGGCACGTGCCAGAGAGCGCAGTTGCCGACGAACTCGAACTCGCCTGGTGGCAGAGTGTTCTCGAGCAGATGCTCGCCAACGACCGCGCGCTGCTGGGTGCGAACACCGGAATTCTCGACCGGCTCGAAGCGGACTTCAGGCTCGTGGACGAGGCGCATGCCTCCGTCAGCGGTCAGATCCTGGCCTGGCAGCTGGCCGAGACGTGGAGTGTCGGTGTTGCCGACCATGCCGATGAGGCAGCGTCGCTCAAGTCTCTGCTTCGCACCGACGTCGTCGATTCCGTCACCCTCCAGCGAGCGGCCCCGTACCTCAGTAAGGTGCTCGCACCGATCTGGCTCGCTTCGCCCTATGAAGTCGCCGAGATCAGCGACGACATCGTCTTCGATGCGGTTGTGCTCGTCGACGCTGGCGCGACGACCCTTGCGGAGAATGCGGCGGCCATCCGCCGGGCCAGGCAGGTCATCGCCTTCGGCGACCCCGTCACCCAGACGCCGTCGCGCTTCGAGATCGCCGTGCCTGCAGTCGTACAGCCCGCCCCACGGTCGAGCGTCGCCGACACCCGTTCGGTTGAAGAGCGTTCGGTCGAAGAACTGGCCAGCGACTCCGCTCTGGCTCGCCTCGCCGAACTCGTGCCGACCCTGTCGCTTACCCGCAGCTACCGTGCGGGTGGAGAAGACCTCGCCGAACTCGTCAACCACCGTTTCTACAACGGTAAGATCGATTCCCTGCCCTGGGCGGGCACCTATCTCGGCCACGGTAGCCTCACGCTGCACTACCTCGAGGGTGCCGGCGGCATGCCCGACAGCGAGACCGGGGCCGTCGAGAGCGTCGATGCCGAGGTCGAACGGGTGGTCTGGCTCGTCATGGACCACGCCCAGAAGTACCCGCGCGAATCGCTCATGGTGATCACGGCCAGTGCAAAGCATGCCGTGCGCGTGCAGCAGGCTGTGCTGTCGGCGTTCGCCAAGCGCAGCGACCTCAGCGACTTCATCCTGAAAGACAGGGCAGAGCCGTTCATGGTCGCCACGCTCGAGCAGTCGGTGGCGCAGAGCCGCGACCGCGTGATCTTCTCGGTGGGTTACGGTCGAACCCCGCACGGCAGGGTGTTGACCAACTTCGGGGCCCTCGCGAAACCGGGCGGCGAACGCCTCCTCGCCATCGGCATGACGCGGGCTCGACGGTCGATGGACATCGTGAGCTGCTTCAAACCCGCCGATATCGACGAAGAGCGAATGAACTTCGGCGTCGTCACGCTTCGCCAGATCCTCACCGAGGCTGAGAACGGGCCGACCCCTGACACCTTCTCAAGCCCCGGGGATGCCCTGCTGATCGACCTCGCACGGCGCCTCGGTGCCCGCGGGCTCGAAGTAGCGTTCGAACACCGCGGCAAGCTCACGCTCGTCGCCTCCTACGAGGGCCGGGCCGTTGCCGTCGAGACCGACTCGGTTGTGCACTCGATGAGCCTCCGCGAGTCACTGCGATTGCGCCCCGACATGCTCAAGCGCCTCGGCTGGCACTACCTCCGTGTGCACAGCTTCGAGCTGTTCACCGACCCCGAGGCTGTCGCCACCAGGATCGCCACTGTCATCGGGGTGCGCCAGCTCGCTGCTGTGTAGCTGTGTGTAGCTGTGTGTAGCTGTGTGTAGCTGTGTGTAGCTGTGTGTAGCTGTGTAGCTGTGTAGCTGTGTAGCTGTGTAGCTGTATAGCTGTATAGCTGTATAGCTGTATAGCTGTATAGCTGTATAGCTGTATAGCTGTATAGCTGTATAGCTGTATAGCTGTATAGCTGTATAGCGTGTGCTTGGCGCGTGCATGAGCGCGCCCTACCAGTGCGGCGGCTTGTCTGCCCTCAGCCTGTCGTCGTTCGGGCCCGCACCCGGTGCTGTCGCATCTCGGGTGTCGTCGGTGTCTTCCGCGGCCTTGACGACGGCGAGATTCGACCGGAGGGTCTCGGCTGACTGGGGCCGGGCATCCGAACCGTCTACGGGCTCGGTCTGCACGCGGCGACGCCCGACGCGCCTGACAGGCAATGCTGGTTCGTGCGTCACGGGTGGAGGGTCACTCGTTGGGCCACGGGTGACCTGGAGCTCTCGGAGCTTCCGCTGTACCTACACCTGTACCTACGCCTGCGACTGTGTTCGGCCGTTGCGCCGCGGCGAGCAGATCGCGGATCTCGGCGAGCAGCTCGAGGTCGGTGGGCGGAGCCTCGGCGACCACCTCTTCGGCCGGATTCTGTTTGCTCTTGAAGAACGACACCTTCTTGAGGTGGTTGATAGGCAGCACGAAGACGAAGTAGACGACGACAGCGACAAGCAGGAACTGGATGATCGCGCCGAGCACGAGTCCGAACTTGAGAGTGCTGGCACCGATCTGCACTTGGAACGCGTCGTTCAGGGCTTCAGCGCTGAAGAGCGCAGCGATCAGGGGGTTGAAGATGCCCGTGACGATCGCCGTGACGACCGCCGTGAATGCGGCACCGATGACCACGGCGACGGCCAGGTCTATGACGTTGCCGCGCAGGATGAATTCTTTGAAACCTTTGATCACAGTGAAGCCTTACTTCGACGCGCTTGAAGCGGTGGAGGGGGAGGAGGCGGAGGAGGAGGAGGAGGAGGAGCCTGAACCGCCAGAGCCAGAGCCAGAACTCGAGCCGGATGAGCCTGAACCGCTCTCGGACTTCTTCTCACCGGACTTGCTGCCCTCAGATTTGCTGCTTTCAGACTTGCTGCCCTCGGACTTGTTCGCCCTGTCAGACGAGCTCTTGGTCGCCCGAGAGTCGTTGCGGTAGAAGCCCGAACCGTTGAAGGTGATGCCGACCGGGCTGAACACCTTGCGGAGTTTCCCGCCGCACGCTGGGCAAACAGTCAGTGAATCGTCGGTGAAGCTCTGCTGAATGTCGAAGGCGTTCTCGCACTCGGTGCATCGGTAGGAATAGGTAGGCACGTGACGCTCTCCAGATTGGTTCGAACAGAGTTGGGGGTGTGGGGTGTGGGGTGTGGGGCTGTGGTGCAGAGTTACGGAGTGGTTGGAACTAGAACGTCACGATGCGCGTCGGCGTGACGACCCCGTTGACCGGCTCGTCGTGCACTTCGCGAGGCACGGAGTCGAGCAGTTCGTCGTCGTAGATCACGGCGAAGACGGGCGGGCACTTCTGCATCGACCCGAGCGTCTTGTCGAAGTAGCCTCGGCCCCAGCCCATGCGCATTCCGGTGCCGTCGATGGCGGCCGCCGGGACGATGATGAGGTCGACATCGTTGATGGCGATAGGGCCGAGAAGTTCACCGACAGGCTCAGGCATGCCGAACAGTCCCTCTGTCTCGGTCTCGCCATCGCCGTGGGCCCAGTCAAGCAGCCCGTCTTCACGGGTGATCGGGAGCAGGGTGCGAACGCCATTCGCGAAGGCCCAGTTCAGGAACGGGCGCGTGTTCGGCTCGTTCGGGGCGGAGAGATAACACGCCACGCTGCGTGCCTTGTGCTGGCTGGTGAGGGCGATGAGGTGGGCGGTGAAGCCAGCCGTTGCCTCTTCGCGCTCGGTGGTTGTGAGGATTCGCCGTCGCTCACGGAGCTCGGCGCGCAGAGCGCGCTTGATGTTGCTCGTCTCCGACAGCATGTTTCGATTTTACGTGCAGTTTTGTAACACCAGTGTTTCGGCGGGTCCCCTAGAGGGGGGCCAATTTTGGATATTGTTTGACCCATGACCTCATCTATCACCAAAGTTGTGATTCCTGCGGCCGGACTGGGGACTCGTTTCCTTCCCGCCACCAAAGCCCTGCCCAAAGAAATGCTGCCCGTGGTCGACAAGCCGGCCATCCAGTACGTCGTAGAAGAAGCCGTTGCGGCGGGCCTCGTCGACGTGCTCATGATCGTCGGGCGCAACAAGAATGCGCTCGCGAACCACTTCGACCGCAACACCGAACTCGAGCACACTCTGGAGGCGAAGGGCGACAACAAGAAGCTCGCTCTCGTCGCCGAGGCAAGCCAGCTCGCCGACGTCCACTTCGTACGCCAGGGAGACCCGAAGGGTCTCGGACACGCCGTACTGCGTGCCAAGTCGCACGTGGGGCACCAGCCCTTCGCGGTGATGCTCGGTGACGACCTGATCGATGCCAGGGACGTCCTGCTGACGAAGATGCTCGACGTGCAGGATGAGCGCCAGGCCAGCGTGATCGCTCTCATGGAGGTCGAGCCCTCCCAGGCGCACCTCTACGGCATCGCCTCGGTCGAGGAGACCGACGAGACCGACGTCGTGCGCGTCACTGGCCTCGTCGAGAAGCCGGAGCCGGGCACCCAGCCCTCGAACTACGCCATCATCGGCCGCTACGTGCTGTGCCCTGAGGTCTTCGACGTGATCGAGGATACCAAACCAGGCAAGGGTGGCGAGATCCAGCTGACGGATGCTCTGCAGACGATGATCGCCGGGCCCATCGCCGGCGGGGTCTACGGCGTCGTGTTCCGTGGGCGTCGTTACGACACTGGTGACCGGCTCGACTACATCAAGGCGATCATCCGGCTTGCGACTGATCGTGAAGACCTCGGCAAAGACCTGCGCCCGTGGATCAAGGAATTCGCCGAAGAGCTGTGACGCGCGCAGAACTCGATGGCCGACCGGCTCTGACTGTGTGGCTTCGGCCGGGCGAATTGCGCCCGGCCGGGCCGCGTAGCTGATTATCATTGCCTATGTTCGTTCCCAGCCTCGCCGAGGGTGCCATTGGCATTCGTCCCATCCGCATCCGTGATTCCAAGGCACTCGAGAACGAGCTCATCGCCAATCGCACGTGGCTGCGCAAGTGGGAGGCGACCAGCCCGAACGCTCCGATGGCATTCGACACCCGGGCGAGCATCCGGTCACTGCAACAGAATGCCCGCGCGGGCTATGGCCTGCCGTTCGTCATCGAATACCAGGGTGAACTCGCCGGTCAGCTGAACGTGTCGTCGATCAGCTACGGGTCGGTGTCTTCCGCCAGCATCGGCTACTGGGTGGCAGAGCGATTCGCCGGGCTGAACATCACTCCGACGGTGGTCGCGCTCGCCACCGACCACTGTTTCTTCTCGGTGGGCCTTCACCGTATGGAGATCTGCATCAGGCCGGAGAACGCTCCGAGCCTGCGCGTGGTCGAGAAGCTGGGTTTTCGCTACGAGGGGCTGCGACGTCGCTACATCCACATCAATGGCGACTGGCGGGACCACTTCTGCTTCGCGCTGGTCGGTGAAGAGCTACCCGTCGGCGTGCTGAGGCGGTGGAAGGAAGGCTCGGTGCCCGCCGGTCAAGGGAGTGTGCCGGAGCATGACCGACGTGAGGCGCAGACGCCGATTGCAACACGCCCGCGCTGAAGGCCGGGGTGAAGGCCGCGGTGAGTTGAGCGATGAGTGCCGCGTATGAGCGACACGCGCTCCAGCCTCAGGCAGATACGGCATTTCGGCTCATACCGTAGACCCATGACATCAGACTGGCTGGGCGGGGGCCTCATCATCGGCCTCGCCGCCGTGCTCTGGCTGATCTACCTGCTGCCCACCTGGTTTCGCCGGAACGAATACCTCGCCACCGAGCGCAACGTCGTCCGGCTGCAGCAGACCCTGCGCATTCTTGCTGAGACCAGCGAAGTGCCCGACGAGGTGCGAGTCGAAGCGAGCGCCCGGAGCGTCGTCGAACAGCAGCGCCTGCTCAAGAAGGTCACCGTGCAGAACACTCCTCCCGCCGTGCGTGCTGCGGCGCACATCCGTAAATCCCGTGCCGTCACAACCGGCATTCTCGTGCTCTCACTCGTTGTCTCCGTGCTCGGTGCTGTGCAGATCGCCGTGAACGGTACCTGGATCATCCTCGTCGTCGGCCTGCTTGCGGGCCTGCTGTGTGTCACGCGCCTCGGCAGGCTGGCGAAAGACGGCCGAGCGCTTCGGCTTCCCGGTTCTGCCATGGATGCTGCGGCAGTAGCGTCGCGCCGTTCAGGTTCGTCGGCCGGGCGTGGCCGTCTTTCACAAGCGGGGCGGGGAAGCTCTGGTGCCGCTTCGTCGTCGTTCGACCATGACGGCGCAGTGGTCGACAGCGCAGAGTTCAACGGCGCAGAGTTCAACGAGTACGCCGATTCGGCGGAATCGAACAACGAAGGACTCTCGACCGATGCCTCGGGCTCAGGGTCGGCCGTCGACAACGACGGCAGCTCCTGGACGCCCGTGCCCCTACCCAAGCCGCTGTATGCCGGTCGTGCCGGCCAGCGCCATTTCGTGAGCAGTGCGCCGAGCCTCAGCGATGCCGAGCGAGCTGCCCTCCAGGCTGAAGAGGTTCTTCGTGCCGCTGCCGCCCAGGCCGAGCAGGCGCTTCGTGCTGCACAGGCGGGGACCATTGATTTCGATTCCGCCGGAGCGACTGGTCAGGCCGGCGAGTCTGCTGAAACCAACGGAGTTGGCGAGACCCCGTGGGTGCCATCGCCACCCCCCGCTTCCACGGCCCCTTCGAGCAGATTCAGTCGCATGGGCATCATCGATGACGCCGAAACCGGTGCACTCGACGTCGATCAGGTGCTTGCGCGTCGACGGGCCGGCTAGCGTTACCAGAGGCACCAACGGCACGATGAATCCTGCAATTCCGCCGGTCACGTGGGTCGGTCGTCGTTTGGGGCGGACTCGCTCCCGTGGTAGTCTGAGCGAGTTGTTTTGAGGGGCTATGGCGCAGCTGGTAGCGCGCCTCGTTCGCATCGAGGAGGTCAGGAGTTCGAATCTCCTTAGCTCCACAACGACAAAAAGGGTCCGCTCGTCGAGCGGGCCCTTTTTTTCATACGTTCTGGCCCATAACACCACTCTCACTCCAGGCCGCGGGCGGCCAGCGCATCGGCCAGGTCGTCGGAGTGTTTCAGCGACATGACCAGCAGCGGTACGACGAACGTGCCCAGGCGAACCGGAACGCCCCGAGCCCGCTGGGCCTCGCGGATCGTGCCGGCGAACCCCGCAATCACCGGGATCGTGGTGATCGTGAGGGCGAGCAACAAACCGATCGCCCGGGGGTTGACGCCGAATCTGGTGAACGGGCCGAGTGCCCGTTCGGTGGAGTCGAGCAGGTCGGGGATGCGTGTGGTCAGTGTGATGAGCGAGGCCATCACGATCACGGTCAGAACACGACCCGTCGTCGTTGCGGCGGTCGCGAACGGCACGAAGATGAGCTGCGTGACGAGCATGACCACCACGACCCACCGGACGGCGAGCACCTGCGCCACGATCTCCCTGGCTCCGAATCCGGCGAGGAGATAGGCGGCAACGGTGATGGCTGCGGCGACAGGCAGGCTCCACCCGTTGCCTGACCACCCATTGCCTGACCACACGCCGCCTGACCACACGCCGCCTGACCACCCGCTGCCTGCCCACGCGCTGCCGGCCAGCACGCTGACGGCGATCGCGAAGCAGGCGAAGAGAAGCACTTTCAGGCCGGCCGGTGCGCGGTGCACAAGGCTCGACCCCGGGCGATACAGCGAGATCATGCGTGGTCCCTGGCGTAGCTGTCGATGACGGCCGCCGGCTCACCGAGGTCCACCAGTCGGCCGCCCTCGAACCGGATCGCGACATCGCAGCGGGCGGCGAGCGCCATGTTGTGAGTGACAAGCACGACCTGCTGGGGCAGCGTGTCGAGCAAATGGGCGCTGATCCTGCGGGTGTTCGCCGCATCAAGCAGCGCCGTCGGTTCGTCGGCGACCACAAGGCTGGGTTCGGTGATGAGCACGGCACAGAGGGCGAGAAGCTGTTTCTGCCCACCTGAGAGGCTGTGGGCCGGGGCTTCGGCGTGCTGAGTCAGGCCGAAGGTCTCGAGCGCTTCGGCGACACGGTCGGCAACCTCGATGCGGCTCAGCTTGCGACCGTGAAGCAGACGACCACGCAGCGAGAAGGCGACGTCTTCGGCGACCGTGGGCATCACGATCTGGGCGTCGGGGTTGCTGAAGATGAATCCGACCGTGCGGCGCACGTCTCTGCCCTGCTTCACCGGGTCGAGTCCGTGCACCCGGATCGAGCCTGAGGTGGGTGTGACAAGCCCATTGAGCAGGCGCGCGAAGGTCGACTTGCCCGAGCCGTTCGAGCCGATCACGGCGATTCGTTTCTGGCTCAGCAGCACCGACACGTTCGTCAGCGCCGGGCGGTCGCCGAATTCGACGGACACGTCGTCAAACACGATCTGTGGATGCTCGCCCTGCGTTTGCTCGCCCCGTGGATGCTCGCCCTGCGGCTGCTCGCCCTGTGGTTGCTCGCTCACCGCACCACCTCGAAGAGCGCTGCAACACCCATTCCTCCGCCGATCGCGGCAGTCGAGATGCCGAGCGTTCCGGCTGGCGCGCCTGCTCGTACGAGCCGTGAGAAGAGCCGCACGGCCCCGACGGCACCGCTCGCGCCCCAGGGGTGGCCGAGGGCGAGGGCGCCGCCATCTGAGCAGACACGATCATCCACTCGGAGCGTCGTAGCGCGGAGGTCGTCGGGCTCGCCCGTCGTGAGTTCGGCCAGCCCGAGCGCCAGAAGCACAACCAGGGTCTGCGCCGCGAAGGCTTCGACGATCTCGAACGCAGTGATGTCCGCGATGGTCAACCCTGCGTCGGCGAGCAGGCGGTCGACGGCGCCGACGGGCCCGATCCCGGGGAGGGCGGGGTCGCAGCCGACTGTTGCGTGCGCCCGCAGTGCCAGGCCGGGTGCCGTGCCGCGTGCGTGCGCAGGGACGAGTGCGACCGCGGCTGCTCCGTCACTGATCCTGCAGGAGTTGCCTGCCGTCACGGAGCTGCGGCTCCCCCCGCCAGACGCCAGGCCCTCCTCGGCCGAGGGATAGAGGGGTACGAATCGACCGAGCAACGCGGAGATGCCCGCGCGTGGGCCGTCGTCAGCCTGAATGCCGCCGACTGCGACGATCTCCTGGCCGAACACTCCACCCTGAGTGGCCGCCACGGCCAGCCGGTGGCTGCGCTCGGCATAGGCATCCTGTGCCGCACGGTCGATACCGACGATTCGGGCGAGTGCCTCGGCGGCCGGGCCCATCTCCGGGTCGGGAAAGCCCGTGGGTGCAAACGGCGCTCGCGCGTAGACCCTTCCATCCTGAATCCGGAGTGGTGCGGTTGAGGCGCTCTCGGTGCCTCCTGCGATGATCATGCGATTGTCACCAGCGCGGATCGATTCCGCGGCCGAGATGATGGCCGACAGGCCGCTGCCGCACTGCCTGTCGAGTGTCATCCCCGGCACAACGACGTCGAGACCTGCCGCAAGTGAAGCAGAGCGGGCTACGTTTCCACCCGGACCCATGCAGTTGCCCAACAGAACGTCAGCGATCTCCAGCTGCAACCCTGTCGCGCGGTGGGCATCGTCGACACACGACCGGATGATCGGCGCGGCCAGCTCGTCAGCCGTGACTCCGGCCAGGCCCCTGCCCTTCGTTGTGATGGGGGAGCGGCGTGCGGCGACGATGACGGGCCAGGATGCGCGGTGTGCGCCAGCAGCGTCAGCAGTGCTAGCAGCGTCAGTCAAGGCGCTCCAGCTTTCCGTCTATGGCGTCGACACGAATCTGTGAGCGCGAGGGTTTTCCCGCGGAATTCCGGGGCAGTCGGTCGGTGACATACCAGCGTCTGGGCAGATGTGTGAGGCTCATCCGTTGTTCGGCTTGTTCTCTCAGATCGCGTACTCTCGGTCGGGGGGAGCCTGCCGGGAGCTCGATAAGCGCCGCGACAAGCGAGTCGGCACCGGAGTGCGGCAGACCGAAGACCACTGCATCGTCGATTCCTGCGATCGTGCGGAGGGCAGACTCGACGTCTTCGGGGATCACCGTTGCGGCCGCTGACAGTATCGCACCGTCGAGACGCCCGCGAAACAGCATTCGGCCATCGGAATCCAGCTCGACGACGTCGCCGACCGTGGCCCAGCCCTGATCGTCACGATTCAGGGCACCGCCGGCTGGGGCTGCTGCTGTTGCTGCTGTTGTTGTTGTTGTTGTTGTTGTTGTTGGTGTTGGTGCTGGTGCTGGTGCTGGTGGTGTCCTCAGGTATCCGGCCGCGAAGTAGGGCGATCGCACCCAGAGCACGCCGCCCGGAGTGTCACGGCCGGCGCCGTTGCCGGCGCCGTTTCCGGCGTTGTTGTTGTTGTTGTTGTTGTTGTTGTTGTTGTTGTTGTTGCTGTTGCTGTTGCCGCTGTGGATGTCGCCGGCGCCCGCCGCACTGCCTGCCTCCATCCGGGTCTCAACACCGGGAAACGGCCGGAGCCCGCGGCCATCGACATCGACCGCCACGAACGAGAGTTCCGCGGCCCCGTAGTACGAGACGACGTGCACTCCAGCGACTTCGGCGCGGAGGCGTAGATCCGGGTCAAGTGCTGCCCCGCCGACGAGTGCCGCTCGCAGCCGGTGGTTCGCGCCCCCTTCGATGGCGTCGACGATCGCTCGGAGCGCGTGTGGCGTGCAGTGCGCGAGTGTGGCCTGTCCGAGATCGCTCACGGCGACGGAATGGTTGCGCGGCACGATGAGCGCGGCACCCGTTGCGCGCGCGTGCGCAACGGAGAACAGCGACATCGATGAAACCAGAGGGGCAGGGAGATAGACAACGTCGCTCTCGCTGAGCTCCAGCAGATCTCCGACCGCAGAGAACGACCCAGACCACGACGAGGCCGACCGGATGATCACCCGTGGTGTGCCGCTGCTTCCCGAGCTGAACGCCGCCCACGCGATGCCAGCGTCGATGTCGAACTGACCGACCTGCTTCCGGACGTGGGCCCAATACTCGTCTGACCAGCGATCGTCACCGACCAGAGGAACGTCGCCGATCTCGCGCACGGCCAGGGTCTCGACGATCGTCTCCACCGGGTCGGTGTGCCTGATCGGAACGAGGCGCGCGACTCGCGCGGCCCGATCAACGCAGGTCACAGCATCCGGTCGCCGATTCTCGAGCAGGCTTGCCGCGCGCGATGACACACGGGCTCGCAATTGGGCTTCGGAGAGTTCGAGCGACCCGCAGACCAGAGCCAGTCGGTTGGTGTTCAGGGTCGTCGTCACACGCTTGTCGTCACGTGCTTGTCGTCACACGCTCATCGACACAGGCTTGCGGACTCCGCTCCCGAACGCTCGCGGATACGCGCGCCAGAGCGCCATGGTGATGATCGTCGTGACGACGACCTTGATGAGGTCGCCCGGTAGGAACGCGAGCGCTGACACGGCAGCAGAACCCAGCGGCAGGCCGAGCACAAACGCCTGGACGGGGATGCCGATTGCGTAGACCACGACGATGCCTCCGACCTCGCAGCCGAGAGCTGTGCGCTGCCAGGTCGGTTTGATGCGGTCGCCGCGCACAATGGCACCGATCACGAAAGCGCCGACGATCCACCCGATGAGGTAGCCCGCCGAGGGGCCCACGAAGACGCCGGCGCCACCGCGGCCACCCGAGAGCAGCGGAAGGCCGATCAGCACGAGCACCTCAAAGACGGTCACGGCGGCCGCACCGCGCCACGAACCGAGAATCGCTCCGGCGAGCATCACTCCCAGAGTCTGCGCGGTGATGGGTACTGCGCCATTGAACGCGGGAATCGCGCTCGGGATGCCCAGCACGGCGATGATCGCGGCGAAGACGGCGATCTTGGTGATGTCGCGGGTGGTGATGCGTGTGGTGATGTGGGTGTTGTTGCGGGCCTGTCGGGCCATCGTGAGCTCCTGCTGCGTTGTGGTGAGACGAGACATCCTGGCCAGTATTCAGCTGAACAGTATTCAGCTGAACAGTGTTCACCTGCCCTGTGTCCGCCCGGCCAGTGGTGACCCGGCCAGTGGTGACCCGGCCAGTTTCCACACGGTAAACGGTAACCTGAACAGTGTTCACCTGAACAGTGTTCATGATAGCTGATAGACTAGCCACGATGAACGATGAGCCTGCAACGACTGCCAAGTCGACCCGTCACTCCCGGGCCGATGTGGTGGATGCTGCACTCGGCATCCTCGACGAATTCGGCCTGCCCGACCTCACCATGCGTCGACTTGCGGCGAAACTCGACGTGCAACCGAGTGCTCTGTATTGGCACTTCGACAACAAGCAGGCGCTTCTGGCTGCGGTCGCCGACCGGATCATCGCGGGGGCGCGGGTGCGAGATGTAGCAGAGGCTGCTGGGGATGGCCTGGGCACCAGGGCCTCAGAACGGGCATCCTGGCACGTGACAACCAGGGCAGAGGCGTTGGCCCTGCGTGACGCGCTGCTCGCGTATCGAGACAGTGCCGAAGTGGTGTCGAGCACCCTGGCGCTTGGACTTGGAGCAGGCGAAGCGCACTGTCGGTTGGCGGCGGCAATCGCCAGTGGGGGGTTCGATGTGCAGGCAAGCGAGGCATCGGCGTCCGCCCTGTTGCACTACCTGCTCGGCCATGTCTGGCACGAGCAGCAGAGACTGCAGGCCGACAGTCTGGGGGTCGTGGCGCCTGGCTATGCAGTTCATCCCGAATCCGCGAGTGACGTGCTCGCAACTGGGGGTGGGGCGAGCCCGGTAGACGGCACAGCAGCGTTCGAATTCGGCCTCACGTTGCTCCTCGGGGGGCTTTCGCAGTTGACACGAGTTCGCAGCTGACGCAGCTGACGCCGGTGACGCAGCCTCGGAGTTGACGTGATCGCTTCGTCTATCCACCGTCTCTGGTGCTGCGGCGTGACACGTGCGCAGCAAGGCTTCCGCTCGTTCCTTGCCGTCACGCAATAGATGAGTGAATGTCAGTGGTTGGTGCAATGCTTGATGCCGATATCGGTGCAGGCGCCGATGCCGGAGGGGGCGCAGATACCAGGGCGGGCGCAGATACCAGGGCGGGCGTCGAAACCGTAGCGGGCTCGGGCAGCCTGTTTGCTGACCCGCGCTCGAGGCCGCAGCAGTTGCTCGACGGGTTCACCGAACTGCTCGTCAAGGCTGCCGGTCTACCCGAGATGCCGCGCCTCAACGGGGCCAGGCCAACTGTGAACGTGCACGCGACGATGTCTGACATCCTGAGCGGGCGGGGTGTGGGCTGGATCGATGGTCTCATCGAACCTGTGCCTGTGTCGACAGTTCAGCAATTGCTGTGCCACAGTGACGTCATCACTACTCTCCTGGGTGAGAACGGCCGAGTGATGCAGCACGGCAAGACCCGTCGCCTGTTCACCGCCGCGCAGAATCGAGCCCTTGCAGTGCGCGACGGCGGATGCGTGTGGCCAGGCTGCGAACGACCGCCGTCATGGGCCGAAACGCACCACATAACGCCTTGGCTCAGTGAGCATCACGGTCCTGTGCGCACCGATATCGACAATGGTGTACTGCTCTGTCATTTTCACCATGCAAATGTGCACAAATCAGAATGGCGACTTGTCGTGCGCGAGGGGGTGCCGCCCATCATCCCGCCGCCGAGTGTCGATTGGAGGCAAGTGCCACGGCCCTGCACTCAACGTCGAACCCGCCTGCAATGAATCGAGATCGTGCGCCCCGGTGCAACCCGTGAAACAATCTGTGCTGGCTGGAGCGATTTATGCTGGCTGGTGCGATCCGTGCTGGCTGGTGCGATTTGTGCTGGCGCAAACAGCACGCGTCACATCAGACCGAGGGCGACGAGAGACTGCAGGATGACCGGGCCGATGTGTGCCGAGTATTCCGCCGTGAGGTGCACCGAGTCGTACTTCGTCGGCAGGGTTCCGGCGAAGGCCGGGCACACGCCGTTCGAGCAGCTGAACGGCAGTGAGGTGACGAAGTGGTCTCCGTCGGCAGTCGCGGCTGCATCGGTGGCGGCAGCAAAGTCCTGCCAGGCCTGGTCGATACCGGCGTTGCAGTCCTGCGGGCTCGACACCTGGGAGTAACAGCGTCCGAGATCAGTGCCGAGAGGTGGTGGGGCTAGGTAGACCACGCGGCCCGCAGCGTTGTACTTTGCACTCTCCGCGGAGGTGGATGAGGTGATGTCGCCGACACTGAGAGGCGTGCCGACGCTCGACGTGCCGAGGGCGAAGGCATTCGAGACGACCACCAGTCGGGGTGCGTCCGCAGCGATCTTCGCAGCGATGTCGTCTTTTCGCTGGGTGCATGAATCCATCACCCCAGACCCGTCGTTCTGCACCAACACCTCGGTGAACCGGCAGCCGTACAGCCCGACTGTCGTGATCTGCCACAAGCCGTCGCTTGCTTCGGCGATTTCTTTGAATGCGGGAGCGTAGGCCAGCGCCGTCGAATCGCCCACGAGATACAGGTGATTCGGGGCGCTGTGACTGCCCCACGTGCACTCGTCGAAGTTCGGCGTGTCTCCCACCGCGAAACAGGCGCTCGCCGGGCTGTCGCTCGATGTGCGCGAAATCGCATCGTCGAGCGACGGCGACAGGTCAGTCGGCCACGATGATGACGAAGCCGCTGCAGCCAATTGCGCCTGCAGTGCGACGGTTGGATCCTGGTCGGGAACGGCGAGACTGGTGGCGATCGGTGATCCGGGCAGTGGTGCATCGCGAAGCGAGACCTCGACCGACACGGCGATGACCGCCACCAACGCAACGAGGCCGACTGCCGACAGGATGAACTGGGTGCCGAAACGGTCCCTCCACTCCTGCCACGCTGCATTTCGGGCTGCGCGCTTACCACCACGCAGATCATCTCCGTCGAATTGGGCGCCCGCCTGCGACCCGCCCGTCTGCGACCCGAATCTTTTCAACCAGGGCGATCGATGCAAGGGTTGCTCGATCAGGAAGTATGAAATCAGAGATGTCGCCAGAATGAGCCCGCCGATGATCAGGGCGTTCTCGAGTGTTGGAGCTGGGAGGAGGAGCAGCGCGAACACGATCACTGGAAGGTGCCAGAGGTAGAGCGAATACGAGAGATTCCCGACAAACACACTCAGGGCGTTCGTGAGAGGAAAGAGCCCCGTTTTCGACCCTCGGATTCCGGAGCCGATGACCAGTAGCGTCGCCCCCACGGGTAACGCTGCCCACGGTGCGGGGAACGGGAGAGTGTCGTTGATGACGAAGAGCGACGCAAGCAGGATGATCAACCCCACCCATGCGAGAAGAACGCAGAATGCGCGTGGCAGCCTGGCGAAGAGGGGTGCGCAGATGGCAAGAAGTGCCCCCGCACCCAGCTCCCACGCACGCGAGAATGTCGAGAAGTACGCCTCCGTGGGGTGAGCCGCAGTCTCGGCGAGGCTGAACGCGAAAGAGATGACGACGACGGTGGTCACCACGATCCCGGCGATCAGTCGTCCGTGGCCACGCTGAGTGAGCCGCGAACCGAGGGCTAGGCAACCCAGAATGAGCACGGGCCAAACAAGGTAGAACTGTTCCTCGAGGGACAGGGACCAGAAATGCTGCAGGGGAGACAGTGAGTCTCCGGCTTGAAAGTAGTCGGTGCCCGTCGCTGCGAAATGCCAGTTCGAGACGAAGAAGAAGGCGAAGACGGCATCCAGGAGCGTCGAGAGGGCCCTGCCGCGGTTGAACAGGAGGAAGCCGAGCGCCGTGGTGACGACGAGAACAGTCACGGCGGCGGGAACGATTCTGCGGATTCGGCGGCCGTAGAAGGCTGTGAACGAGTTCGTGGCGGTTGTCTCATGCCTTCGAAACAGCATGTCGGTGATCAGGAAGCCCGAGATCACGAAGAAGACGTCGACTCCGGCGAAACCTCCGCTGGGCCAGTGGAGCAGATGATCGAGTATCACCGCGATGACGGCCACGGCACGAAGTCCCTGGATGTCGCGTCGCACGCGGGGCGTGGCGAGAGTGGTTGGCGCGATGCCTTCGACCTGGATCGTGGCTGTCACGCGTCTCCTGCCCGTCTCTGTTTGTCCGTTGGTCTGTTTGTCCGTTGGTCTGTTTGTCCGTTGGTCTCATTGACCGTTGGTCTGAACGGCTACCCGGCTACCCGGCTCTCTGGCTGTTTGGCTGTTGGGCCGTTCGGCCGTTCGGCTGTGTGGTGGTGGGGCTCTCGCTCGAGCCCGAGTTTGAGAGCGCTCTCAAATCCAAGTTTCAGTCTAGGCGGGTGAATTGCTCGCCCTGGCCAGATGACGGGGGTTGGGCGCCGCCAATATAATTCGGGAACGCGCTGAAGCGTGAACCACATGAGAGGGTGCCGCAATGAAGCGATCGACCGCGCAGAGATGGTCTTCCGCCCCGGCTGTTGCCGGGCTAGTCGTGGCGCTGGGTCTCGCCTTGAGCGCGTGTGCGCAAGGTTCTGCCCAGACGGTCCCCTCAACTCCGGCCTCCGCCGCCTCGACGTGCGTCTCCGATGTCGCTTCGGTTGTCAACCGCCAACCCACGTCCCAGATGACCAGCTCCGTCTTGCCAATGGGCCTCACTGCTTCTTTGGACGCGGCTGCCCGCTCGTCGTTCACGGAAGCGGCATCGCCAGGGGCAATCGTCGGAGTGCGCACGCCGCAGGGCACCTGGATGGCGGCGTACGGCGTGGCCGATCCGTCGACGGGCGCACCGATGGAGGTGGGCATGCACACTCGAATCGGCTCAGTGACAAAGACGTTCACCGGTACGTTGCTGATGCAGCTGGCTGAAGACAAGAAGCTTTCGCTCGATGACACGATCGGAAAGTACATCCCCGGCATTCCGAATGGCGACCAGATCACCCTGCGCCAGCTCGCCTCGATGACCAGCGGCATTGCAAGCTACACCATGAATTCCTCGTTCACCGACGTGTACTTCGCCAAGCCTGAGACGATCTTCACGCCGACGGAGTTGGTTGCCGCGGGCGTCGAGAAGTCCCCGATCTTTGCGCCGGGCGAGAAGTTCAACTACTCGAACACCAACACCGTTCTCCTGGGACTGGTCATCGAAGAAGTCACTGATGAGCCGGTTTCAGACGTGTATGCGCAGCGCATCCTGAAACCCCTTGGCCTGACGAGCACGTCGTGGCCCGGTGACCAGACGGTCATGCCCGAGCCATACGCCCAGGGTTTCACGCTTCAAGGCGATTTGCGACACCCTCCGCACCGAGCAACGCAACCAATTGGAACCCTGCCTGGGGCTTCACCGCCGGCGAGATGATCTCGAACACGCCAGATCTGCTCACCTATGGGAGGGCCCTTGCCACGGGCCAGGGCCTGCTCGAAACGGCGAGCCAGACCGAACGCCTGACGTCGTTCCCCGGTGCTGCCGGGTACGGGATCGCCCTGGGATGCATCGGAGGGTGGGTGGGGCACACCGGCGAGCTTCCCGGGTACAACACCAGCCTGTTCTACGACACGACCACAGACACCACTGTTGTGGTGCAGACGAACAGTGACATCCCCTCTGGCGATTGCGAGGTGTCAGCCGTGCTGACGGACGATCCGCGGACGGCGGTGTGCTCGTCTCCGGCAACACGGATGTTCGTAGCCCTGTCGACCGCGCTCGGCCACACCTTCACACCCAACCCCTCAAAGTAATCTCACTTCGCAGCGTGATCCACATTCACGGCGTGATCCACATTCACAGCGTGATCCACACTCACAGCGAGAGGTCGAGTTGGGGCGATTTGCAGGTCTGCCAGACACGAACCCTGGCGCCATCGATGTCGTTTGCGGCGACGTAGTCTGCTACGGGCTGAGTGTTCTGGATCGTGAGGGTGCCGACCAGCGTGTAGAAGCCGACGATGATGGTGAAGTCGGAGGACATCGATGCGGGTGGTTTCGCGGTGATCGACTGCAGGCCGGCACCGAAATCGCGAGCCCAGCCGAAGGCGTCGCTCAGACCGGGCAGCGCAGCAGCAGCGATGGTGACCTGTGCGTTGAACTGCTCGCAGAAGGCCCCGGAGCCGTCATCGGATGGCGTCGGTGCGGTGGCTGGGGTCGGCCCCGGGGTGGGCGTCGGCTCTTTCGGCGCGTGGTGGATGACCCAGATCATCCCGTCGCCTTTCAGTGTGAGGATGCCGCCGACGCTGCCCGAAATCGATGATTTCACTGACGCCACGATCGGGTCGATGATGGTGCCGAGCGCCGTCGAAGCGAGCCCTCGGAGTGGCGACGGGATCTTCGCGAGCAGATTGCTCTTGACCAGCCCGATCTCGTTCGTCGCGAGGTCGAGGAAGTCGCCGACCTCCTTGCGAGGAATACTGACTGTGACCCGGGACGCCGTAGTGAGCTCGGGGCCTTTTGCCGTCTCGGCGTCTTCGTGCCCAGTGGAGAACGTCATCGTGGTTGTCTTGTCTGACCCGACGGTCGACGTGAGCGAGTCCGGTGTGATGAGGTCAGCACCGCTGGACTGCGCCCAGGTCGCCGTGTCGCCAGCTTTCATGAGCTCGGGAATCTTCGCACCGCTCACGTTTGCGCAGTCGACAAGGGCGGCCGGCCAGTCTGTGGTGAGCGACAACGCAGAGGCGATGAAGGTCCCGCGCACTGTCGCACCGGGGTCGACCGAAAACGGCAGATGATCGCTCGGTTGGGGCTTGATCAGCAGTTTCTCGTTGGTGAAGTAGCTCAGCACGAGTGAAGCGATGCCCAGCCCTGAAAGCGCGAAGCGCATCGCATCGAGTACCGGTTGCGTCACCACAGAGACCACGCCTTCGACAACTCCCTGCGCGAGGCCGATTGCCCCGTTGATGAGAGCGCTGAGGACCTTCCCGAAAGGTCCGAGTGCGTCGATGGCCCCGATGACGCCGGGAATGACGCGGAGAACGTCGAACAGGCCCTGGATGCTCGACGAGAGAAAATTCGTGACCGTGCTGCAGGGGCCAGTAGGTGCCTGGAGCATGCTGTTCTGCAGCATGCTGTTCTGCAGCATGCTGCTCTGGACCACGCGGCCCGGCAGGTAAGCAGCGCCCTTGATCCCCGAGCTCGTGCCCATGCCCAGACCGGAGGGAGTCGGTGTGAATGAATCCGCGGCTGCTGCTGCAGTCATCAGGTCGGAAACGAGGAGGGCGATCACGGCAGTCGGGAACACGATGCCTTGCGCGTGAGTGAAGTCGGCGCCCGGCTCGATCAGGCTTTTCGCGACGGAAGCTCCCACAAGACCGCTGTCGTTCACATACGACGCGACCAGATAACTTGCGGGTGGCAAGCCCGTCGCAACTGGCGCCAGAGCGTCGATATCCCTTCCAGAGAGACCAGCCCCGGCATTCGCTTCGGCGATGAGCCGATCTGCCTGGAGCCCGGTGAGCGTCAACGAGGTGACGGGCCCGGTCACCTCGGATTCGGCATTCACAATGGTGATACCTGACGCTTGGAGATCGGTGCGAGTGAGGTGCGCCGCGGCATTCGTGCTCGGTGAGGGGCCTGGGGGAGAGCCGACACAGGCACTGACGAGGCTGAGAACAAGCACGGCGACAACGCAGGCTCTGGCCCGTCGCGCCACCCGGTTGGTGCCTGCACGGTTGGTGGCCACCCGGTTGGTGGCTGCGCGGTTGATCGAATCACGCCTGATCGATGCACGGCTGATGGATGCACGGCTCATGACTGCCCCTCACCTTTGTCTCACTCTGCCAGACTCGCCGAGTTTTCACACGGGATTGACTTTGGCGGGCGAGTGGCCGTGACGAGCGATTCTCTGTTCAACCAGAATGTGTGTTAGTGTTCTCCATGCGTGCTTGGTTGCAGACTAGCTTGACTGCAGAACACCTGCGGGAGAAACCCCTCACTGGATGCAAGACGCCACAACACCGCCGAGGCTTGCCTCGAACTCTCACGCTCCGCATTGGTTAGACATTCACCTGTATTCATACAGGCGTGTGTCTCATACAGGCTTGTGTCTCATACAGGCTTTTGTCTCACACAGGCTTATTTTCTAATACAGTGCCGTTCGTGGGTAACCGTGGTTCGCAGCACAGTGAAGAGCGTCCTTGATTCTTTGATAACTCGGGGCATTCTTTGAAAACGCGCCGACCACATTGTTCGAATTATCGTCGTGGTCGAATAGCCACAACGGTTGAAGAAGCGAGCGTGAAGAGCCGAGCGATTTCCTGTCTGGGCTGACAGAACAGGAAATCGCAGCCGGGGCCCGGCTTCGATTGATGGGCATGCACCTTCTGGCGTGCTGGTGTGCTGGCTGGCCTCAGTGATCGCCGTTGTTGTTCACCGTGACAGACGAGCTGGCCTTCTCCCCATTGTCGCCGACAATCGTGACGGTGTAGCTATGGCTGTCAGGGCAGCCGTACACGAGATCGTCGAAGGAACCCGATCCGGGCGCAAGCGGGCCCGCGTAGGGTGCAGCCTGGGCGTCAGAGGTGTCAACGCCGATCCACGCCTCTTTTCCGCCGGTGCTTGTCCAAGTGATGTGCAGAGGTGTGCTCTGGAATCCGCTCGTGCCCGGCCCTCCGGTGGAGCAGGTGACGGTGGTGGGCGACACAGAGAACGAGGTGACGGCGGGCGTGGACGCTGAACCAGACGATGACTGCGATGTCGGCGCAGTCGACCCTGGTGCCGCGGGGGTTGATCGCCGTGTCGGCCCAGCAGTCGGTGATGTCGAGGGAGCGGAACTGCCTGAAGGCGATGAGCTTGCCGGTGAAGTGCTCGCAGTCGCGGGTGGTTTCGAGGTGTTCTGCTGGAGGACGATCACGGTGATCACCAGACCCGCCAGCACAAGCGCAGCCACCCCGGAGATCAGCCAGATCATCCGTTTCTTCGTCGTCTGTTGCTTCTTGTCCAGTGTCATGACATCTCCTCATGTTTGCCCTGGGAGATCACTCTGGCAGATTCGGCGGGAAAGCGCATCCCCAACATGAGCTATTCACCTCATCGATTCACCCTTTTCGATTCACACACAGCAACACGCACGCAACACGGCCGATATTTCGGGGTGCTAGCGTCGCGAGCGAATCCGATCGAAAGGCACACCGTTCATGTCGAATACTTCAACCGTCACCCCCGAGTTTCTCGTCGGATTGCCCAAGTGCGAGCTGCATCTGCACCTCGAAGGTACGTTGGAGCCGGAACTCAAGCTCGCCCTTGCGCGGCGTAACGGCGTCGACATCGGCCAGAACACTGTGGAGGAGGTGCGGGCGACCTATCAGTTCGATTCGCTGGCCAGCTTTCTTGCGGTGTACTACCCAGCGATGGAGGTGCTCGTCGAGGAACAGGACTTCTACGACCTGGCCGCGGCCTATTTCGTCCGGGCAGCGGCCGACGGGGTCCGGAGGGTTGAGGCGTTCTTCGATCCGCAGGCGCACACCTCACGAGGGGTGCCGATCGCGAACGTGATTCTCGGCTACTCGCGCGCCGCGCGAGACGCCGCTGAACTCGGGGTGTCTGCGGCGCTCATTCTTTGCTTTCTGCGTGACTTCTCCGCCGAGAGCGCGCTCGAGACGCTGCGTGAAGCTCTGCCGTTCAAGGAACACCTCATCGGGGTGGGCCTTGACTCCGATGAGCGAGAGAATCCTCCGGTGAAGTTCCAGCCCGTGTTCGAGCTCGCCAGGGCAGAGGGTCTGAAACTCACCATGCACTGCGACATCGACCAACTCGGCAGCATCGAGAACATCCGACAGGTGCTCGAAGACATCGGCGTCGACCGTATCGACCACGGCACGAACATCGTCGAGAGCCCGGCGCTCGTCGCCTTCGCTATCGAACGGGGGGTCGGTTTCACCACATGCCCCGTATCGAACAGTTTTGTCACAGCAGACATGAAGGCCGACGAAATCGTCCAGCTCCTGCGACAGGGCGCTCTGGTGTGCGTGAACTCCGACGACCCGGCATATTTCGGTGCCTACATCGCGAAGAACTATGTCGCTCTTGTCGAGAAGGCGGACCTCAGCCTCGATGACGTGGTGGCGTTGGCCAGGAATTCCTTCGATGCTTCCTGGCTCAGCGACGAAGACAAGGCGGTGTACCGCGCTGAGATCGACGCATACGTCGAAAGGTTCGTGAACGTGTGAAGGTCGACGTGTGAAGGTCGACGTGTGACGACCGGCGCCTGAAGACAGGCGCCTGAAATCAGACGCCTGAAACAGGGAATCGTGAAGCGAACTCCTAAGCCGCGACACCCAGCATCGCGTTGGCTGTGAGCTCGACGGAGCGAAGACGGTCGGCGATGTTCTGCGACTGGAAGCCGATGATGAGTTCGTCGGCCTGCGCTGACACCGCGAATGCCTCGAGGTAATCGCGAACGTCGTCGGGAGTTCCCGCAACGGTGTACTTCATCATGTTCGCGATGCCGCGGCCGTTCGGGGTGGTCAGGAACTGGTCGATCTCCTCGTCGCTGTACTCTGTTGCCGGGCCAGCAACTGATCCACCGCCTGGTCCACGTGACAGCATTCCCCGAACGCGGGCGCGGCGGGTGGTGATGAACTGCTGCTGGGCATCCGCTCTGTCATCGGCGGCGATGACGTTGACGCCGGCGATGACGTGCGGTTCGGCCAGCTGCCGCGAGGGGGTGAAATCACGGCGGTAGATCGCGACTGCTTCGTGCAGGGCATCCGGTGAGAAATGCGAAGCGAAGGCGTACGGCAGACCGAACGCGGCCGCGAGCTGGGCGCCGAAGAGCGACGACCCGAGAATGTAGAGCGGCACATCGGTACCGGCCCCGGGAACGGCCTGCACACCGGGCACACGCGATTCGCCTCTCAGGTAGCCCTGGAGTTCGAGCACGTCCTCGGGGAACTGGTCTGACGATTGCGCGTCGCGGCGCATTGCCCGCATCGTGACCTGATCGCTGCCGGGGGCGCGGCCGAGGCCGAGGTCGATACGGTCGGGGTACATGGTCGCCAGGGTGCCGAACTGCTCGGCGATAGTGAGGGGGGCGTGATTCGGCAGCATAATTCCCCCGGCACCGAGCCGAATGGTCGAGGTCTGGCCTGCGACATGCCCGATCAGGATGCTCGTGGCCGATGACGCGATCGATGCCATGTTGTGGTGCTCGGCGTACCAGACGCGCCGGTAGCCGTGTTTCTCTGCCGTCTGTGCCAGTGCCACGCTGGCGGCGAAGCTGTCGCGGGCGGACTGCCCGGGTGCGATGGGGGCGAGGTCGAGCACAGAGAGAGCGATGTGCTCAGCAGGAACTGTCATATCCGTTACAACAGCGGGGCGGCCCATATCGTTCCCGTTCAGTCAGCCGTTTCAACTGCTTCAGCTGCTTCAGCTGTCTCAGCTTCGTCAGTGGTCGTCACGACAAGGGTCATCACGATCAGCACCACGATGGCGGCCGTCATGATCGCTGACCAGGGGGTGTACGCGCTCACAGCGATGAGTACCGCGGCGACCGGGATGATCGTGTTGACCGTTCGGCGTGCGCGAACAAGAGGGTTCCGCGGCCGGATCGCCAGTGCCCACACGCCGAGGATGAAGACCGCAACGGGAAGGGTGAAGGTGAGCGACGCGGCGGTACTGGTGAGTTCGGTGTGGCCGGCGTAGAACTCCACTGCTACCTCGATACCCGCAGAAACCGCACCGGCGGCGGCGAAGATGAAATAGTGCGAGTACCCGAATTTCAGCGATTGGCTCAGGTTGCCCAGGCGCGAGTGCTGAGGCACCGCGAAGTAGATCCACCACATGCCGGCGACCACGATGAGGCCGCTCGCCGCGAGCACGATGAGGGGCAGAACGTGTTCGGAATCTGTCATTCCGTTGATGATGGCGTTGGCTGAGCCCAGCAGCCCCTCACCGAGCACGATCAGGGTGAACAGGCCGTACCGCTCTGCGATGTGATGGCTGTGCCAGGGCGTGACGGTCTTGCGTTCAGCCCAGATCGGAACGAGAACCTCCGCGGCGACCAGCACGAGGAAACTCAGCACGCCGAGTTCAGCGGGCAACAGCAGCCGCAGCACCCAGAAGAGCTGGACGACGGTGATGCCAGCGGCGTACTTGAGTGCGGTCATCCGGAACCGGGGCGAATTTGCTGCGACTCGGATCCACTGGCTGACCATGGCCAACCGCATGATCACATAACCGAAGGTGATGAGTGCGAAGTCTCCGTGCTCCATCGACTGCGGCACCCCGGCCGCCAGGACGAGCACTCCGGCCATCTGCCCGATCGTCGTGACCCGGTAGAGCCAGTCGTCGTTGTCGAAGGCGGTGGCGAACCAGGTGAAGTTCATCCAGGCCCACCAGATGGCAAAGAACACCATGGCGTAGCTGAGCAGTCCCGACCAGGCCTGATGCTCGACCTCGAGCGTATGCAGCGACACGGATGCGAAGGAGACGGCGACCACGAAGACGAGATCGAAGAACAGTTCGAGCGAACTCGCGGCCCGGTGGGCCTCGTGTCTGTCTCTCGGAAGCACTGGGCGCAGGCGAAGCCTCGCAAGTGGTGGCTGGGGGCGTGGCCGGGCAGCTGGCATAGGGAGAGTTTATTCGGGCACAAAGTCACTTCCACTGCCCGCGAGGCAGGCATACAGTGGCACCATGTCCAACCTCAAAGCACAGGCCTACCTGAAGACCGCCCGCGAACACGCCAGTCTTGCTGCGTACGACATCCAGAAGTTCGAAGCAGACACCCCTGAGCGCCAGTCGATCCACAACCTGCTGAACGCGCTCGACTCGGTGATCCAGACGCTCGACGCGCTGGCGGACGACGAGCCGGCGTAGCTCGGGCTGTCGTTCCTGCTGCCCTGGTGGTTTTGGCTAACGTTGGTTCTGGCCCTACTGTTTCGAGGGCCGCCACGCGCGCTCGAACGGCAGCCGCCAGGCGTTCGGGGCGATCAGCTGGTGGATGGCGTTCGGCCCCCAGGTCCCGGGCGCGTACGTGCGCACGGGAGGTGGGTCTTCTAGCAGTGGTCTGGAGATCTCCCAGAGGCGCTCGATGCCCTCTGCGGTCGTGCACAGCGTGTGGTCGCCTCGCATCCGGGTCGATCGGCCGCATCGAGCGGAAGACCTTGTTCTTCTCCTCGCTGATCGCCCGCGGTTCGAGAGCAGTCGGTGGCTCCATCGCCATGAACGCGAGAATCTGGAAGAGGTGCGTGACGACCATGTCTTTGAAGGCACCGGTTGACTCGTAGTACTCTGCGCGCCGATCGAGGCCGAGTGTCTCTGGCACATCGATCTGCACGTGCGCGATGAAGTTTCGGTTCCAGATGGGTTCGAAGAGCCCGTTGGCGAAACGGAACGCGAGGATGTTCTGGGCAGGCTCCTTGCCCAGAAAGTGATCGATCCGAAAGATCTGGTTCTCGAAGAAGGTCTCGTGCAGCTTGGCGTTGACCTCGACGGCGCTCGCTAGGTCGGTGCCGAAAGGCTTCTCCATGATGATGCGGGAGTGGTCGACGAGATCGGCGTCGGACAGCATCCGCACCACCGCGAGGGCGGCCTTGGGCGGAACGCTCAGGTAGTGCAGTCGCCTAGCGCCTGCCCCGAGCAGGTCTTCTGCGTCGCGCACGGCTTCGGCCAGGGCATGCTCGGGGCCAGCGACGACAGAATGAGGTGCGCGAGGCCGGGGATCAGCTTTCGCCGTGCGAGGTCGCCGGTTGCGCCGAACAGGACGACCACGTGGGGTGCGATGGCGTCGGAGGTGTCGAGGTGGTCGTTTTCGTCGTCAGAGGTGATCACATTCGAGATACTGGCAGCGTCGAGGTGCCGGCGGGCGAATCGCACACAAACCTTCACGAACCCGAAACATGGCTGTATTTGTTCGGCGCTCGTTCTTTATTTATTCGGCGCTCTGCACACGGTCGAGCAGCTGACGCCAGGGGCCGTTGAGTTCGGATTCAGCCAACACGGCACTGCGCTCCGGCTGCACTGTATTGGTGGTTGAGACTGTGTTGTTGGTCGAGACTGTGTCGTTCGTCGAGGCTGTGTTGTTGGTTGAGACTGAAACGCTGATTCGGTAGCTGAAGCGGTCGGGGACAGGGCTTGCGCTGGGGCCGGCATTGGGGCCGACACTCGCGCCTGCGCCGGGGGTGTCGGCCCCGCGCCAAGAACACTGATCGAGCAGAGCGCTCCAGGCGCTGATATCGGCTTCGCTGGTCGCCTCTGCTGTCCAGGTGCGGTTCAGGCCCGCGAAACCGCCCGAGCGCACGATGGAGACTCGAAGCTTCGGAGCCTCAGGCGGTTGGGCACGGGTCTCTGGGGTTTCAGGTGTGTGAACCACTCTTCAAGACTCCCACTTTCACCCATGCTGCGCCAACGGCGTCTGCCTCTGGTGAAGCGGCTCCGTAGCGGAGAGTTGCGGCCCCCACGGTCGCTCTGGCGAAGGTGGCGAAGTCGGCAGCGGCAGGCAGGAGGGTGGGCGCGCTCGCTGCTGTCATGGTGTCGTACCAGATCTGGCCTGCGCGCTCCCAGGCGAAGCCGCCGAGTTCCAGGGCGGCGAGTGAAAAAGCCCGGTTGGGGATGCCCGAATTCAGGTGCACCCCGCCGTTGTCGTCGGTCGTCTTCACGTAGTGCGCCATGTCGGCTGGCTGCGGGTCCTTGCCGAGCACGTCGTCGTCGTATGCCGTGCCGGGAGCAGTCATCGACCGGAGCGCAGTGCCCTGCACTGCGGGGGTGAAGAGCCCCTCGCCGACGAGCCAGCTGGCTTCTGCGGCGGTCTGGTTCTTCTGGTGCTGCTCGACCAGCACCCCCATCACGTCGGAGAACGACTCGTTGAGGGCGCCGGACTGGCCCTCGTAGGCCAACCCGGAGCTGAACTGGGTGACACCGTGGGCCAGTTCGTGACCGATCACCGAGACGGAGGCGGTGAAACGGCCGAAGACTTCGCCGTCACCGTCGCCGAACACCATTCGTTCGCCGTCCCAGTAGGCATTGTCGTAGCCGCGCCCGTAGTGCACCGTGGCGAGCAGGGGCAGGCCCTTGCCGTCGATCGAGTCACGCCCGAACACCTGGCTGAAGAGGTCGAAAGTAGCTCCGAGGCCGTCGTACGCCTCGGTGACCGTCACATCTGCCGTTGCCGATTGACCCTCGCGGCGAACGATTTTGCCGGGCAGCTTTTCGGCACCCTGGGCGTCGAAGATCGTGCGGTGCACGACCGGGGGGACGACGTGGTGCACGACCGGGGGGATAGCCGGGTGAGCGCTCGATCGGACCGTCGATTGGGCCGTCGATTGCGCTGTCGAACGGAGAGTGCTGGCGATGGACTGCTGCACCTCCGTTGCGTGGAGGCGGCGCTCTTCGTGCAGGGGCTCCGTGCCCTCAAGTGCGCGCCGCGCGGCGGCGGCGGCAACGGCCATTCCGTGCTCGTCGGCCTGGGCGATCTTGGCCAGAAGATACGGAGGAACAATTGAATGCTTCATGGAGAGACCCTAAGGCAGGCCGCCGACAGTGTCACGGAACTCGGTTCTCCACGCGCCAGACGAATTTCAGCGCTGACCAATCGGAGTCGAGAGCGGCCACCTTCACGTCGACAATGCCGAAGGTGAGCGCGGCTTCGCGGATCACGCTGTCGCCGAGGTCACTTGTGTGACCGGCTGCCTTGCGGGGCCAGGCGATCCACAGCGCTCCGGCGGGGAAGATGCTCGTTGAGAGTGCCGGCAGCCGATCGGGTAGTTCGGTGGCATGCCTGAAGAACGAAACGACCAGGTCGGCAGGAACGGGAACGCGCACTGATTGCAGGCCGGGCGGAGGAGAATCGAGCATCCAGCCGGGAGGTGCTTCGTCGAGGCAGACTCGCATCGCTGGTTTGAGTCCGAGCTTGCGTGCTTGGGGTGTGAGGGAGTAGCCGGCCTGGGCAGAAGGGGCATCGTCCGCGTACATGGGTCGATTGTAGGGGACGCACCGGCCGTGCTGATGCAGTTGAATGGATCGGTGAGTTCACCCTTGATTGCCCGACTGCGCCGAGACCTGATCACCTCCTCGTTCACCGTTGAGACTGTGGGGGAGCTGTGGGGGGAGGAGGCGGCCGCAGCGCTCTTTCGAGGGCAGAGGTTGCCAGCCGTTCGGGCGCTGCGTCGGCGCCGGGTCGACGGTGTTGTGCAGTCGAAGGCGGAGACGCTGGCCGCGGTGTTCGTTCTGAACGTTCCGGTCTCGCGCGAGCAATTGGATGATGCTCTTCCGCAGCTCGGATCCCGGGGTGCTGAGCAGCTGGGCTTGGTGGGTCCTGCGTCTGGCCAGTCGGCGCCCGGCGACCATGCCTTCGTGTCAGCGCGGCTCGACCTTCGTCCATACAGTTTTGTCGACAACTTCGGGGCGGGGAGCTGGTGGATCGTCTCGGATCTGGGGGAGACGGCGCTCGGGCGGCCGCTGGATGTGGATCATGTGCTGGGGGTGGGTGGAGCATCCATGACCCTCAGCGGGTTGATGCTCACGACCCACGTCGGCAGCGTGCTCGATCTGGGTACGGGGTGCGGCATCCAGGCCATGCACGCTTCGCGACACGCCGAACGGGTGGTGGCGACCGACATCTCGGCCCGGGCGCTGGAACTAGCGGCGCTGAACGCCGAGCTCAACGCGATCGACAACATCGAATTCCGGCTCGGGAGCCTGTACGAGCCGGTCGCGGGGGAGAGATTCGATCAGATCGTGTCGAATCCGCCGTTCGTCATCACGCCGCGGACGGAGGGTGTGCCGCTGTATGAGTACCGGGATGCCGGGCTGGTGGGTGACGCGCTGGTTGCGGCGGTCATCCGGGGGGCTGAGCAGCACCTCGCAGAGGGTGGTGTCGCCCAGCTGCTGGGGAACTGGGAATATCGTGCGGGTGCGGGTGCGGGTGCAGGTTCAAACGCAAACGCAAACGCAAACGCAAACGAAGGCGCAGGCGGAGAGGGAAGTGCGGGAGCAGGCGCAGCTGGAGGTGCAGTCGAGCCCTCTGACGGTCTCGACCGGGTGAGCGCGTGGACGAGCGAGACGAATCTCGACGCGTGGGTCATCGAGCGAGAACTGCAGGATGCCGCGCAGTACGCAGAGACGTGGATTCGTGATGGTGGCACGCGGCCGGGCACACAGGAATTCGACGAACTCTATGCGGCCTGGCTCGACGATTTCGATTCCAGGAGTGTGAAGAGCGTGGGATTCGGCTACGTGCTGCTGCGGCGAAGGGCCGCCCCGCCTTCGGGTGGCAGCACTGCGGGTAGGAGCACTGTGGGTAGGAGCACCGCTGGTAGCAGCACCTCAGGCACCAGCACCTCAGGCACCAACGCCGCACGCCTCCGCCGTTTCGAACGGCTCACCGACGCGCGCGGCTCGAACCCTGCGGGTCTCGGCCAGTACTTCGAGGCCAGCCTTGCGGGCTTCGACTGGCAGTCGGCGCAGTCAGACAACGCGCTTCTCGGCTCGACCGTCACCTACGCACACGATGTGACCGAGGAGCGACACTACTGGCCCGGCCAGGAGAACCCCACGGTGATGACGCTTCGACAGGGAAGCGGATTCGCCCGCTCGGTGTCGCTGGATACGGCGCTCGCGGCGCTGGTGGGGGCATGCGACGGTGACCTGGCTCTCGGCCAGATCATCGGGGCGCTTGCGCACCTGCTCGAGGCGGACGAGACCGAGTTGGTCGCAGATCTGCTGCCTCGGGTGCGAGGTCTGGTGAACGACGCGTTCCTGGTGCCCCAGGTCGAATGACTCCTGCTGCGGGGATGCCCGCCGCCCACGTGCGATCTGCAGAGGGGTGAGCTTCGCTTTGAGTTCCGCTCGGTCCAGGAGAACACCGGCTCAGCCGCGACGGCGCTTCGCCTTGTCGAAGTCGCGGGTGAGGCCGGTGCCCACGAGGATGCCGAGGGCGATGGAGAACAACGAGAGCGCCGTCGTCACGAGAGTGGAGACGCTGGCTGCAGCCCCGCTCACAGCCGTCTGCGCAGCGGCCTCGTTGATCCCGATGAATCCCAGGGCGCCGGGCACCAGCAGCCAGAACGAGGCCAGCATCATGACGGTCGCGGGCGGCGCCGTTCTGAATTGAGCGAAGAAGCGGCTGAGCGGCACGACGACGAGAGCTCCGACGAACCCTGCCAGCTCGGGCCCGATGACGATGGCGCCGAGGGCCTGGGCACCATACGATGCGAACAGCGCAACCACGATCCAGAGCAGTGCGCGGGGAGGTGCTGAGAGAAAGAGCAGGAAGCCCACCGCGACGAAGGCTACGCCCACCAGTGGTGCCCACCAGCCGAGGGTCTGGCCCGTCGTCGTCACGGTGACGTTGCCTGTCACCGTGAGACCGGCGATGACTCCGAATGCAAGCAGGAGCAACTGCGCCACACCGTAGACGATCCGACTCGCCCCGGCGATGATCTGATTGCTGGTGAGCTCGATCGACGCAACCGTGAGTGTGAGCCCCGGCAGAAAACTCACCAGCGCCGGGGCGATGAGCTTCAGTGGGTCGTCGCCGACGGCATTTGCGAGAAAGAGAGAGGTGACGACGGTGACGATGAACGCCGCGAACACCGGCATCGCGCTCGCCACTGTGGGCAGGCGTCGGCCGAGCAACAGCAGCACACCAACCAGCGCACCCAGTAGAACGTAGGCAGGCAGTGCGGCGACGGTGGGATTCAGCGTCAGCCCGAAACCGAGACAGAGCACGGTGTGGCCCAGCACGGTCATCCATGGCCCGAAGCGCGGCGGCGCTGCCCTGATCGCGGCGAGACGGTCGAGCGCATCGTCGGGATTCAGAGTGCCTCTGCGTGCATCGTTCACGAGCCGCTCGATCGCTGCGGCCTGGTCGAGCCGGATCGAAACCGTCGAGACGGTGTCGAGGTCGGTGCGGCCCGCGCGGGCGATCCCCGGCTCGCCGGGTCTGGGCGCACCTGGTCTGGGCACACCAGCACCAGAACCGGGACCGCGCTGGTGGCGCGAATCGGTGTGGCCGAGCACGATGCGTTGCGCCCCGGTCTCGAGCGAGATCGACCCCGTCACCGGGCTTTCGCCGGGTCCGGCGATGGCATCGAGCTGCAGGATGACCATGGTGGGCAAGACGGCGATCCGGATGCCCGTCAGCTTGTAGGTCGCGGCGATCTCGTACAGCGTCGATTCGACGTCGTTGGTGGCCTGGCTCGACGCGAGCATCGCCACTCCGAGAGTGCGGAGCATTGTGAGGATCGCTGTGTCCTTCGTCGCCGCTGCGATCTCGGCCGCATCCGGGTCGAGGGGAACCGGCGGTTTCAGTGTCTTGCCGAGGAGTCTTCTGGCTGAGCTGCTGGCGGAGTGCCATGCTCGGCGAGGGTCGCTGTGTCGCGTTGCGGGTTGCGGCGTGGGCTCCGGTCGAGGTTCGAGCGCAGAATCGAGCGCAGAATCGAGCTCAGAATCGAGCCGGGACTCGCCCTGTGGCTCGGGTTGGTGTTCAATTCGACCGGGCATCGCGGCGCTTCACATTGCGGGGGAGGTGTCAGCCGGGGAGATGTCAGCAGGGAGATGTGAAGCGAAGAACTCCAGGCTCCTCACCCAGGAGTCGGCGGCCGGCCCTTCACGGTAGGCAGCCGGGTTCGAGTCGTTGAAGAACGCATGTGCGGCACCGGGGTAACTGACGGCCTCGAAATCCACACCGGATTCCCTCATCTGCGTGGAGAGCGCTGGCACCGCGGAGAACAGCGTGTGGTCGTCTTCGCCGACGAAATAGAGCACTGGGCAGTCGATCTCTCTGAGCAGTTCGTTGGTGAAGTTGGCGTAACCGTAGAACGGCACGGATGCCCGGACCCTCGAATCGGCGACCGCGAGACTGAACGCGTAGCTGCCTCCGAAGCAGAAGCCGGTGACGCCGACCCGGCCGTCGACGCCCTGCAGTGCTTCGAGGTAGTCGACACACTGGACGAGCTTTGTGATGGCCGAGGCGGCGAACTCCGGAACAGCGACGGGGGCCATCAGCTCACGCAGTCGTGGCTGGGCCGCAGTGCGCACCTCGGGGTCTTCTGCGAACAACTGCTGCTGCAGCACGGAGGCGTCTTCGGCGCTCACCGCCAGGGCGCCCATCAGGTCGGGAGCCAGCGCGATGTAGCCTTCGGCGGCATAGCGATCGGCGATGCTTTCGATGTGATCGACGAGACCCCAGACCTCGTGGATGACGATGACCGCGCCCTTGATCTGGGTGGCAGGGAGGTCTGGAGACGCGAGGTACGCTTCGAAGTACTCGCCGGGTGAACCCAGCTGCACTCGCTTGCTTGTTGAGTTGCCAATGATGGGGCTGCTACTCACGGAACTTCTCGATTCTGCGTTCAGAGTGGGTGTTCGCCCTTACATTCTGACCCATATGTCTCTGCTGATGTCTCTGCTGATGTCTCTGCTGACCCGTACGGGTATGCCGCCCGCTACTCGGCTGCGCGCAGGGCTCGCAGGGCATCCCGCCGCTTTGCCTGCTCGATCGGGTCGGGAACGGGCAGTGACGCGAGGAGGCGCTGGGTGTAGGGATGCTGGGGGGCACCGAGTACCTCGGCGCCTGTTCCCTCTTCGACCAGCTTGCCCTTGTAGAGCACGGCGATCCGGTCGGCGAGCAGGTCGACAACGGCGAGGTCGTGGCTGATGAACAGTGCGGCGAACCCGAATTCGCGTTGCAGTTCGGCGAAGAGCTCGAGCACCCTGGCCTGCACGGAGACATCGAGCGCAGACGTGGGCTCGTCGGCGATCAGGAGGGTCGGTTCAAGGGCCAGGGCGCGGGCGAGGCTGGCGCGCTGGCGCTGGCCGCCGCTCAGCTCGTGCGGGTAGCGGTCACCGAAGGCCTTCGGCAACTGCACGGCCTCGAGGAGCTCGTCGACACGTCTGCGGGCATCGCCCGGGTTGCGTGCGACGCCGTGCACGATCAACGGTTCTGCGACGCACTCGGCGATGGTGAGCAGCGGGTTGAAGCTCGACGCCGGGTCCTGAAAGACAAACCCGATGTCGCGCCGTGACTTCTTGAACGTTCGTTCGCGAACGCCGTTCATCTCGTGTCCCAGCACGGTGAGTGACCCACCGGTGACCCGGGTGAGACCGGCTATCGCGCGGCCGATGGTGGTCTTTCCCGATCCGCTCTCGCCGACCAGGCCGAGCACTTCGCCCGCACGGATCTCGAAACTGACGCCGTCGACGGCGACGAATCCGCCTCGACCGAGCCGGCCGGGGTACTGGATGCCGAGCTGGTCTGCAACCACGACAGGGGTGGCATCCTGCCAATCTGCCAGGCGGGCAGAGGCGCGTTCTGCGGTCTGCAGGGCTCCCTGGCCGACGTGGGGAACCGACGCCAACAGGGATTTCGTGTACTCGTTCTTCGGGTTCGAGAACAACGTCACAGCGTCGGCCTCTTCGACGACTCTGCCCTGGTACATGACCGCTACGCGGTCGGCGAGGTCGGCCACGACGCCCATGTTGTGAGTGATCAGCACGATGGCGGTGCCGAACTCGTCCCGGCATCGACGCAGGAGGTCGAGGATCTCGGCCTGCACCGTCACATCCAGGGCCGTTGTCGGTTCATCGGCGACGATGAGCCCCGGGTCGAGAACAAGGGCCTGCGCGATGACGACGCGCTGCTTCTGGCCGCCCGAGAACTGGTGCGGGTAGTAGTTCACCCTCGTATCGGGGTCGGGTATTCCGACCCGACCGAGAATCTCGATGGCCTTCGCCTTCGCCTCGGCGCGTGAGTACTTTCCGTGCGCGCGAAGCCCCTCGGCGATCTGCCAGCCGACGGTGTAGACGGGGTTGAGCGCCGTCGATGGCTCTTGGAAGACCATCGCGGCGTCAGAGCCACGGATGCCCCGCAGCTGTTTCTTCGACAGCGAGATCACGTCGTTCGTGACAGTGTCCCGATTGGCGTTGCCGCCGCGCCTGGCAAGAATTACGGCACCGCGCGCAGTCGCGGTCTCGGGGAGGAGGCCGAGGATCGTCTTCGCCGTGACGGTCTTGCCGGAGCCGCTCTCTCCGACGATCGCGAGCACCTCGCCGGCTGCGACCGAGAGACTCACTCCGTCGACGGCTTTGATGGCACCGGCGTCGGTTGCGAAGGAGACCTCGAGGTTGCGGATGTCGACGACAGGCCGGTTGTCGCCTGGCCCTGCCTCACGATTCTGATTCTGATTCCGATTCTGATTCTGATTCTGGTTCTGGAGATCCCGCGCATTCATGATTTCCGCCCACCTTCTGTGTGAACGGCTTCGGCGCTGTCATCGAACAGCGCTCCACCTTCGAGCCCGCCCAGCCCGCCTGGGCCCGCATCGAGCGAACCTCCGGGAACCACGGAGGTCTGGGCGACGTCGCCGGCGGCAGCGGCCACGGCGCGGCGACCGCGGAGGCGCGGGTCGGCCAGGTCGTTCAGGCTCTCGCCAACGAGCGTGACGCCGAGCACCGACAGCACGATGGCAAGCCCTGGGAACACGGCGGTCCACCAGATGCCGCTCGTCACATCCGAGAGTGACTTGTTGAGGTCGTAACCCCATTCTGCGGCAGAAGTCGGTTCGATTCCGAAGCCGAGAAAGCCGAGCCCCGCGAGTGTGAGAACGGCTTCAGAGGCGTTGAGCGTGAAGATGAGTGGAAGCGTCCTGGTGGAGTTGCGGAGTACGTGCCGCACCATGATGCGTGTGTTCGAAGCGCCCATGACCTTGGCCGATTCGACAAATGCCTCGCCCTTGATGCGCACCGTCTCCGCGCGGATCACCCGGAAGTACTGCGGAATGTAGACGACGGTGATCGAGATGGCGGCGGCGAGAATACCGCCGTACAGGCTCGACTGGCCCCCGGAGATCACGATCGACATGACGATCGCGAGCAGCAGCGACGGGAAAGCGTAGATCGCGTCTGCCAGAACGACGAGGATCCGGTCGAGCCAGCCGCCGAAATACCCGGAAACGAGTCCCAGAAGCACTCCGGCGAAGATCGAGAGGATGACCGCGACCACCATCACCTCGAGCGCCGTCTGTGCTCCCCAGATGACCCGGGAGAACACGTCGTAGCCGCCGACCGTCGTGCCCCAGATGTGCTCGGGGCTCGGGGGCAGCTGGGCGCCGAAGGGGCCGTCCGGGCCCCTCAGCTGTGCGAAACCGTAGGGGGCTATCCATTGGGCGAACACGGCGCACACGATGAAGACTGCCGTGAGAATCAGGCCGGCGACGAGCATCCCTCGCTGCAGGCCGACGCTCTGCCGGAGCTGGTGCACGACGGGTAGGCCTGAGAAGAGGCGTTTGCTGGCAGCCATGTCAGTACCTCACTCTCGGGTCGATCAGCGCGGCGATGACGTCGACGATGAAGTTGGTCAGCGCGACGATCACCGCCAGCAGGGCGACGATGCCCTGCACTGCGACGAAGTCGCGAGCCGCGAGGTACTGGGCGAGCTGGAAGCCGAGGCCCTTCCATTCGAAGGTCGACTCGGTGAGCACGGCACCGCCGAGCAGCAGGGCGATCTGCAGCCCGATCACGGTGATGATCGGGATCAGTGCCGGCTTGTAGGCGTGCTTTCGCACGAGCCGGTATTCGCTCACACCCCGGGAGCGGGCCGCGTCGACGTAGTCGGTCGAGAGGGTTCCGATGACGTTGGTGCGAACCAGCCTCAGAAAGATGCCCGCCGTGAGGAGCCCGAGGGTGATGGCGGGCAGCACGGCGTGGCTCAGAACGTCAGCGATGACGGCCGGGTCGCCGGTCTGAAAGGCATCGATCAGGTAGATACCCGTCTTGGTGGGCAGGAACTGCATCGCAAGCTCTGAGCTGGTGGATGCCCGGCCGGCCACCGGCAGAACATTCAGCCACACCGAGAACACCAGCTTCAGAAGAATGCCCGCGAAGAACACCGGCGTTGCGTAGCAGAGGATGGCGAAGACGCGGAGCGCGGCGTCTTGCCCCTTGTCTCGGTGATAGGCCGCGAGCATTCCGAGGGGAATGCCGACGATGAAGGCGACGATGAGGGCGTAGAACGCCAGCTCGAGGGTGGCGACGCCGTAGGTCAGAAGAATTGTCGTTATCGGCCGGTTGTCGCTGATGCTCGTGCCGAAGTTGCCGGTGACGATCTGACCGAGATATTCGAAGTACTGCACCAGGATGGGCCGGTCATAGCCCGCAGCGTGGATCCGCTCCTGGAGCTGCGCGCCGCTCAGTCTGCCGCCGAGCGCGGCCGTGATCGGGTCGCCTGTCGAGCGCATCAGGAAGAAGACCAGTGTGACGAGAATGAAGATGGTCGGGATGATCAGCAGGAACCGTACGACGATGTAGCGGCCGAGCCCGCCACCCGCCGACTTGGACCGCGGGCTGACGGCCGAGGTGCCGGGCGTGGGTGAGCCGGGTGACTCAGGACCCATGGTCGATATCGTCGCTGTCATCGGTGCCAATCGGGGATCGGGAATTCGGGTTCGGGTTCTCGTTCGGGTCTGACTGATCATGCTCGTGGGGCGACCCGACGAATCGGGCCGCCCCACTCACACCAGACGGTTGTAGCCAGGCTTCAACTCAGCCCTTGGAGAGGGCGCCGTAACGGAACTTGAACGAGGCGTCGAGCGTGTCGGAGGTTCCGTTCACGGTCGAGCCGACGACGGCAACCTGCGAGCCCTGCAGGAACGGGATCGTGGACAGGTCGGCCGCAACCTTGGCCTGGATGTCTTCGATCTCCGAGGTGCGCTTGGCCTGGTCGGTCTCGCCGACCTGCTGGATGATCTCGTCCTGCACCGCGGTGTTGTCGTAGTGGTTGGCAAGGAAGTTGTCCTTCGAGAAGAACGGCGTCAGGTAGTTGTCTGCGTCGGAGTAGTCGGGGAACCAGCCGAGCTGGTACGCCGGGTACAGGTCTTTGACGCGGTCCTTCGAGTACTGCACGTAGTCCGTGGACTGGAGGTTCACGGTGAAGAGACCGCTCGATTCGAGCTGGTCCTTGATGAGTGCGTACTCGTCACCGGACGACGGGCCATAGTGCTCGGTGGCGTACTGCAGGTTTAGGGTCACCTTGCCGGTGACTCCGGCGGCAGCGAGGGTCGACTTCGCCTTGTCTGCGCTCGGTTTGCCGCTGCCGTCTCCGTAGAGCCCCTTCAGAACGTCGGTCGCACCCGTGAGCCCGGCGGGAACGTACGAGTAGAGCGGCGTGTAGGTGCCCTTGTAGACCTGCGTGGCGATCGCATCCCTGTCGATGAGGTCGGCGACGGCCTGGCGAACGGCAAGAGCCTTCGCAGGATCGGCTTCTGCTGTGGTCGAACCGAAGGGCTGCGTGTTGAAGTTGAAGACGATGTACCGGATCTCGCCGCCGGGGCCGTCGACGACCTTGACCTTGGTGTTCTTCTTGAGGTCGTCGATGTCGGTGGCAGACAGACTGCGGAACGCCACGTCGATGTTGTTCTGTTGCACGTCGAGCTTGAGGTTCGCCGACTCTGCGTAGTACTTGACGTTGACCGTGGCTGTCTTGGCTGCGCCGAGCAGGCCCTGGTAGTTGGGGTTCGCCTTGTACTGGATGGTGTTGTTGAAGTCGTAACTCGAGATCACGTACTGGCCTGCGAAGGCGTTTCCCTTGACGATGTCCTGGTCGTTGGTGAGCGCGGTGGGGGAGAAGACCTGCTCGTCGACGATGGGGCCAGCCGGGCTCGAGAGCACCTGGGCGAAGGTCTGGTCGTTGGGCTGCTTCAGGGTGAAGACGACGGTCGTGGCATCCGGTGCCGCAGTGCTTTCGAGGTTGCCGAGCAGCGAGGAGGGGCCGTTCGCATCGGCGATGGCGAGCTGGCGGTCGAAGCTGAACTTGACGTCAGACGAGGTGAGGTCGTCGCCGTTGGCGAACTTCAAACCAGTCTTGAGCTTGACGGTGTACTCCGTCGGCGACGTGAAGGTGGCCGATTCTGCGATGTCGGGTTTCACATCGGGGCTGCCGTAGGGGCTGTTCATGAGGAAGGGAAAGACCTGGTTCATGACGGCGAATGAGCCGTTGTCGTACGAACCTGCCGGATCGAGCGTGGTGATCTTGTCGGTGGTGCCGATGGTGATGGCGCTCGCCGTCGCTCCCGACGTGGTGGTCGAACCGCCGGAGCAGCCGGCAAGCACGAAGGCCGACGCAGCGAGAGCCGCGGTCACGCCGATCAGTCGTGTGCGGGCCAGTTGTGTGCGGGCCAGTCGTGTGCGGGCCAGTGATGCGCGATTCAGCGATGAAGGCATAGGCGTGACTCTTTCTCTGGGAGGTGCTGGGAGTGGTTGCTGTGTATCAAGTCTTAACACACCCAGAAAGTGCCTCTGATCCAGACGCGGGAATCCTTGGCGTGACGCAACAGATTGGCCGTGAATTGCTTTCAGATGAAGCAAAAGTCCGGCTTGAATTCTTTCGGGCGGCGGAATCTGCAGATGTGGTGGCCTTAACGCACAGATGGCCCACCCGCGAGGCGGGGAGGCCATCTGTGAATGCTGCGAATGAAGCGAGAAGCGAACTACTTGGTGTTGACCGTGATCTTGGCGACTCCGACGAGGAGGCCTTCCTTGACGGCGGTGGTGTTGTAGGTCTTGTTCAGCAGGGCAGCAGCATCAGCGGAGATGTGAACCGTGGTGCCCTCGAGGATGGCCGTGTTGTTCGGGCCGGTCTGCAGGGGCTTCAGCGTCGAACCGTCGAGGTCGAAGAGGAAGGCCTGCTTGACGACGGAAGCGCCGTTGGCTGACACATCACCGTAGAGCTTCGAGGTGCCCGGGTCGATGGTGAAGTTGGTCAGGTCGACCTCGGTGCCGCCGGCGGAGAGGCTGAGGCCCGAACCCTCGTGCTTGATGCTGCCCTGGACGTACGGGCGGTAGGACTGCGACGGGTCGTAGTACTTCACGTTGCCACCGGTGATCGGGAAGGCGAGCACGCCGGCGCTGGAGAGCGTTGCGGTTCCCACCACGCCCGGCGTGAGGCCGAGTGTCTTGAGGGCTGCGAGGAAGCCTGCGTCAACGGTGACCTCGGTGTCGACACCGCTGAGGGCGGGAATCGAGGCGACCGGGGTGGGCGTCGACGACGTCGATGCGGCCGGCGAGGAGCTGGTCGTGCTCGAGGTTGACGAGCAGGCGGCGAGCGAGAAGGCGAGTGCGCCGGTTGCGGCGACGGCCAGAACAGCGGTGGTGAGCTTGCGCATGAGAGATTCCGTTTCTGTAGGTGTTCCGCGCACGCCGAATACCGCTGTGAGCCGTGCGAACAAGTCGCCCTCTCACAGGAGATCCGGTGCCGTGAGGAACCTGGTTTGTCGGTGTGATTGCCTGACGCTATGAGTTCGGTTCCCTCCCCGAATCGGGTTGGTATCGGTTTTTCTACTCAGCTGGCTCTCAGGTTCGCCGGGGTTTCGATGTGCCCTGCGGGCTACTCAACCGGCGCGGACGCGGGCGCGCGGCCATACACTCGCTGACGGTAGGTGCGGTGGGCGAGACCGGCCAGCACGACGACGATCGCCAGGGAGAACGACACGCGAGCGACGAGGAGCGTGGGCACCAGCAGCCCGGCCGTGAGCGCAGCAGGAACGGCCAGCCATTCCCAGCGACCGCTGAGTGCGATGAACGGCACGAGCAATAGGGCATACCAGGAGTAGTGCGGCGTCACCACCAGGAGCGTGGTGCCGATCATGACAACCTGCCCCAGCCACGGGTTTGCGGGGTCCGTTCGGCGCCAGACCAACACAGCCGTGACCAGCAGTACCGCTGCAGCGACAACCAGGGCGGCAGAGCCGGGCAGGATGATCGACAGCAGTGCGAAGCGGCTGCCGTCGTCATAGCCCTCCTCGGAGAGGTAGCCCGGCAGAAACCCGATCACCGCGATTCCCGTTGCCAGAACGTAGGGGACGTACACCGCAACGAACGCGAAAGCGGCAGGGATGGCCACTCTGAAGGGGTGTCGGCCGAGAAGAGCGGGTGCGCCGATGACCGGCACCAGCTTGACAGCGACGGCGAGACCGAACAGCACTCCGCCCGCGATCACCTGCACGCTGCGTACGACGTTCTGCCGTCTGTGCACCCCTGGCCACGATGGAGAACCACTCCCGCCCCGGGCATCCACGTCGCTTGTGTGTCGCGCCTGCTCAGCCAGGGCAGACCGGGCAACCAGGAGCGTTGCTGCCAGGAGCAGGACAGCGGCCAGTGCATCGACGTGCGAATTCGTGACGGCTTCGGCTGCGACGAACGGACTCCACGCCCAGATCGCCGCCCAGCGGGGATTCATCCTCCGACGGAGAAGCGTCAGCACCAGGAGGCCCGAGATGGCAACCGAGATGAGGGCGCCGGTGACCTGGAACGGCCAGTATTCGACAGACGGGTCGACGACGAACCGGACTCCGGCGAAGTACAGCTCGGCTACCGGGGGGTAGATGGTGTGAACCTGGGGGCGATTGATGGCCGTGCAGAGAACGGTGAAGGAGGGAACGCTGATCGTGCGCTCGATTCGGGGCCCTTCGCATTGGGGGTGGCTGTCGTTGTCTGGCACCGCGTCGGGAAAGAGCCACGATGTGCGGAAGGGAGCGAGCGCATCATCGGCGGGCGTGTGGGCGTACGGCGAGATGCCCTGATTCTGGACGATGCCGTCCCACGCATAGCGCGCCGAGTCCGTGCTGGTGTTGGGTGGCCCCGCGAGCGCCGCGCCACTCAGCAGGGCGGAGCCCGCGAGCACGAGAACGATTGCGGCGCGTGCCGGCACCTTTCGAACTATCCAGAGCGCTGCCGCGAAGAGCAGCCAGAGCGCGGCCGTCACCCAGACCACACCCTGCCCGCTCACAGTCGATGCTGCAGGACTGGCAGGGTCGAAGTACCCGAACGTGCCGACCATCAGAGCCGTAGCGCCAGCCATCAGTGCGAGAAGGAGTGCCAGTATGCCTGTTCGAATGATCGCTCGCCGGTCGTTGACGACGACAGCTGCCGCAGGTGTGTGCACTCGGCAATCATCGCATCCGCGCTGAATCGCGACGTTTAGCACGCGCCACCCACCGATACGGAGCGCCGCTCCGAACACCGTGCATGAGATGGGTGCTGTTGAACATGCAACGTGCGGTCGCCGCACCCACCCGCAACCCCCGGTTGGCCGTCGTCATCGGTCGCCTGCTCGCCAGCGCCTTTCTGATCTGCTTCGCAACGGGCCTCTACAGCCACTTCCTGCAGGAGCCGCTGCCGTGGATGCACTTCGCCACCAGTCCTGCCCAGCTCTACCAGTTCAGCCAGGGGCTGCACATCACCGCGGGCATCGCCTGCTTCCCGTTGATTCTGGCCAAGCTCTACACCGTCTTTCCGAAACTCTTCGAGACCCCCGCGATCACCGGCCTCGGGTCGGTGCTGGAACGGGCATCCATCGCCCTCTTCGTCGGGGCGTCGCTGGTGGAGATCACGATCGGCCTGCTCAACACGTACCAGTTCTACCCGTGGCCGTTCGGTTTTCGCGAGGTGCACTTCGCTCTCTCGTTCGTGATCATCGGTTCGCTGGCCATTCACATCGGCGTCAAGCTGCCGATCATCGCGCAGTACTGGCGAAAGCGTGACGGCTACGCGCCAGAGCTCGCGTTCACCGAAGACGAGCGAGACACGATGGATGCTCCGCTCATCGACGCGCTGCCCTCCCGTCTGGCTGCGGTGCCCGGCGCCCGTGCCGTGTCGGGGGTCACCGGGCGGATCTTCGCGTGGATCGACGGGCCGGCCCCAGAGCCCGCCCTGCCCGCGGACCAGACTCGGCCAGCACCCGAGCACGGCGGGTCGGGCGAGGATCCGGACCTGGCGTTTTCCTCGGATGCGCCTCCTTCGCACCAACCGCACCCCGTCGGACGCCGCGCCTTTCTTGCGACGATCGGTACCGGGGTCGCCGCCGTGGTGGTACTGACGGCGGGGCAGTCGTTCGCGTGGCTGAGCCCGCTGAATGCCTTCGCCCCCCGGGTCAAGGGCATCGGTCCGCAGGCGGTGCCCGTCAACCGCACCGCCGCCGCCGCCCAGGTCACCAGCACCGCGATGAATCAGGATTGGGCGCTCACCATCTCGAACGCCAGCCAGTCGCTGAGATTCACCCGGGCGGAACTGCTCGCCCTGCCGCAGACCACCGTCGACCTCCCCATCTCGTGTGTGGAGGGCTGGAGCCAGATGGCCACCTGGCGCGGCGTGCGTCTCAGTGAGCTGGTCGCGAAGGTGGTCGGCAACGACGCCGCGGCCGGCAGCCAGGCACTCAGGATCACGAGCCTCGAGAAGGAAGGCGGGTACCGCGTGACCCAGATGGGATCGGAGTACGTGGGTGACCCGTCCACCCTTGTTGCTCTCGAATTGAACGGCGAGACCCTCGACATCGACCACGGGTTCCCGGCGCGGATGATCGCTCCGGGTCGGCCCGGCGTGCTGCAGACCAAGTGGCTGAGCACACTGGAGGTGCTGTGATGAGTGCGGACTCGCGCGCTGTGAACAGCGATTCCGTGGGACGTTCGATGGCCACACGGTCTTCGAAAGCGATGACCGTCGCTCGCCCGATCCTGATCGGGGCCGGAGTTCTCGGCCTCGTTCTCGGTGCCGTGGTGATGGTCTCGAAGCAGAGCCCGGTGCAGATCGTCGGCGTGGGCCTCTGGATGCTCGGGGCCATCATTCTGCACGACGCCGTTCTCTCACCCCTCGTGCTCGTGGCGAGCGTGCTGGTGCGACGAGCCAGCCGGAGACCAGCGTCTGCGTCTGTTTCTTCCTCTGCGCAATCGCACTCAGCCCAGTCGCGCCGCGTGTGGCGCGGGGTGCTGCTGATCGTCCAGGGTGCGGTCATCGTCGGCGCGATTCTCACGCTCGTCGTCGTGCCGGAGATCTATGCGAAGACTCTGGGCACCGCTAACCCCACGATCCTGCCGTCGGACTACGGCCTGAGGCTTGGGCTGATGTGGATCGTGATCGCAGCTGTGACAGCGATCACCAGTGTCGTCTACGCGCGGCGCTCGGCAAACAACCCGGCAGACGACCCGGCAGACGACTCGGCAAACAACCCGGCAGACAACACGGCGAAGAACTCACCGCGAGACACGCCCTAATTGTTGCCGACCGTACAGGTCTGCTCTGCTGCCGTCTGGCCGCTGACCGACGTCGGCAGGGAGACGACGGTGGAGCTCGGGGTCGGGGTGGGCGTGTCCGTCGGCGCGGCAGTGCCAGTGGTTGAGTCGGTGGGGGTGCCGGTGGCATCGGCCGTGGAGGTGGGAGTCGGCGTGCTCGTGCTGGACGGGTCGGCTTCTGCAGCGACACCGGTGCCGCCGGTCAGGCTGATCGGCTGGTTGTTCTGCAGCGCCGTATTCAGCAGCAGCGCGGCCGATTTGTTCGGGATGACGCGGTTCACGTCATCCGGATCTGTCACCGAGGGGTACTGGACGAAGACCATGCTGCTGAGACTGATGTTCTTGAGCGCGAGGGCGATGGCGACCATCGCCGTCGGGTCGGTGAGCGTCGTGGAGAGCTGCATGTTCGTGACGGCCGCGTTGGCGAGGGAGTAGAGCGTGAGGGGGTTGGTGAGCACGCCGGCGCTGGTGATCTTGCGCATGAGGGACGAGAGGAACACCTGCTGGTTGCTGATGCGCCCGAGGTCGCTGCCGTCGCCGACACCGTGGCGGCTGCGCACAAAGGCGAGGGCCTGGTCGCCGACGAGAGTCTGGTTTCCGGCCTTCAGATCGAGGCCGGTGAAGGAGTCGGTGACGTCGGTGGCGAGACAGACGGTGACTCCGCCGACGGCGTTCGACATGGCGATGACGCCGTCGAAGCTGATCTCTGCGGCGTAGGGAATCGTGAGCCCCGTCATCTTCTCGACGGTCAGCACAGTGCACGAGAGGCCGCCGCGCGAAAGTGTGGTGTTGAACATGGCGAGATCGGTCGCATCCACAGTCGAACCGTCACCGCTCGGGTCGGGGCACTCGGGCACCGGCACCATCAGGTCGCGCGGAAAACTCACGACCGTGGCGTTGGTGTGGTCGGCCGAGACATGAAGCAGCATGGTGACGTCGTTGTTGCCGAGACCCGAGCTCGCATCCTGGTTGGCGGAGTCGGAGAACGCCCCGCCCTGGTTCGTTCGGGTGTCTGTGCCCACGAGAAGAAGGTTGACTTCGCCCTCGATGGCCCCGACGCTCGGCACGGCCACGCCGGTGGAACCGGGGAGCTGGGCCAGCTGGATGCCCGGCTTGATTCGGCCCACGGTCTGCCAGACGGCAATCGCTGCGACGGAGGTCGAACTCACCGCCAGAACGACGATGATGGCCAGGGCGATTCTGCCGACAGTGGCGAACGGATTCTGCGGGGCTCGCCGGCTGTGCTTCAGCGGTTGGTCGTGGTGGGTCATGGGGGCCGGCCGAGAAACCTTTCGCTGCAGTCAGGTGAGACGGTGGAATCGACCTGTCGGTGAATGGCAGATCGATTCTTTCGTGACACTATCGTTGCTTGACAGAGTCGTTAGTTCACCATGGTGCCGTACGAGCGTGTCAATTGACTGCAATTGATCGGTTGTCTCGGGGGATTCTACGAAGATCCTCAGTTTGCAGGTATCAGTGCGCGGGTATCAGACGGCAGAAGCTCCGGCCGTCTCTGCTCCACGATTCGACCAGGCGCAGGCCCACCTGCGCCGAGCGGGAGGCGAGCGCGTGGCTGCCGATTTCGGCCCAGGGGAACGTGTCGCTGGCGTGCCCGTCGTCGCTGATGACCGTGCAGTCGAAATTCCTGTCGGCTGCAGGGTCGTTCTCCACCTCGACGAGCACGCATCCCGCAGGAGCGAGCAACTGGGCGCAACGGGCAAGCAGGCGCGAGGGGTCGCCGCCGATGCCGATGTTGCCGTCGACGAGGAGGGCGGTCATCCATCGGCCTTCGAGCGGAAGCTCATCGAAGACACTGGCCCTCAGAACGGAAGCCCCTGAACTCGAGGCCAGGTCGATTGCGGCCTGCGAGACGTCGATGCCGAGGGCTCGATAGCCGACGCCCGACGCGGCACGCACCATTCGGCCTGGGCCACAGCCGATGTCAAGGAGCGGCCCTGTGCCCTCTTCGATGAGACTCATGTCGGTGGCGTCGGCGTTGGCCAGCCAGCGAGCGATGTCGAGGGTGGTTGTGGTTGTGGTTGTTGTGGTGTCGGTGGAGGAGGAGGTGGAGGCGGTGTCTGCATCGCCTGATGCGGCTCCCTGACGTACGAGGCGAAGACGGCCCTCGCTTCGAAGCGCTCTCGCATACGGATCGCCGCCACCGGAGCCGAAGGTGGCAACCGGTGCAACCGGTGCCGGCGTGCGTGCGACCAGTGCTGTGATGCTCACGATCAGGCCGCGGCGGCGCTACGAGCACCGACCAGGTTGTCTGCGAACGCTCGGGAGACAGCCTCAGCGAACCGCCCGTCTGGCGCGATTTCGGCCACTTCTGCAGCGTCGTCGACGGTGTCGACGTCAGTCAGCACGGGCAGGAGTTTCACGCGGAGCCCGGCGTCGAGCAGTCGCTCGAGCTGCAGGCGCCCGGTGTCGGGCCGAGACATCGGTACGCCTCGGATGAGTGATCCGTCGGGGTCGGCCAGGGCGAGGGCCCAGAATCCTCCGTCGCTCGCAAAGCCGAACCAGGCGTCGAGTTCGCCGCTCCAGTCGCCGAGGGCCGGCTCCAGTACCTGGCGATTGACCTGGGGCGTGTCCATCCCGACCAGCAGGGTGGGCCCGCTGCACTGGTCGAAGATGGCGGCGAGGCGATCCGACAGGTCGCCGTCTGCCTGGGGAATGATCTCGAAGCCGTGCGCTTCGGCGGGAGCATACGAGGGCCGGCCGTCGAAGGCCAGGATTCTCCGGGTCGCGGGCACTGCTCGAATCGCGTCGAGGGTGTCGGCAAGGCTGGCGGATGCCACGGCGGCGGCCTGCTCGAACGAGAGTTCGGGCGTGAGCCGGGTCTTGACCCTGCCGGGCAGGCACTCCTTGGCGATGACGATGATCGTGAGCATCTGCGACTCCATTCTCGGAAACGTCCTCTCGCATCGGGAACGCGCGGGAAGAGTTCAGTGTGGTGTCAGGAGTTGCTCGGTCAGCACCCCTGCACGCTTTGTTCGGAGCCGCGTGGGGGTTGGATGGGTTGGGGTGGATGCTGCGTTCAGCGAACGCACAGTCTTGTCGAGGACACGCAGTGGCTCCTCAACGCGGCTTCTTCACCTGGGCGAGCAGCGCCGACATGTCGGAGATCGCGCTGATGGTTCCGCGAACGGTACCAGTGACCTTGGAGATGCCCACGCGAGGCGAGTAGGAGGTGTCGAGCTCGAGGATGGTGTGACCGGAGGCATTCGAGCGGAGGACCATTTCGAGAGGGTAGCCGCTTCGTCGGTCTTCCAGCGCGAGGGCGAGTAACTGCTCGCGGCGCGCCACGCGCATTGGGCCCAGATCGTGAAGGTGGATGCCGGCACGCACCCGGATGAGGGTGCTGAGTGCACGGTTCGCGACCCGGGCGTGAACCGGCCAGCTGCCGCGCGCCGTCGGCCTGCGACGTCCGAGAACAAGGTCGGCCCTGCCTTCGATAATTGGGGCGACCAGTCGGGGGAGCTCTGCCGGATCCATCGACGCATCAGCGTCGCAGAAGGCGACGAGCTCGGCGGTGGCGGCAAGCAGGCCCGCGTGGGCGGCCGACCCGAACCCACGACGGGGCTCGGTGATGACGAGGGCACCGAGGGCGCGTGCGACGTCTGCGGAGCCATCGGTCGATCCGTTGTCGACCACGATCGCGCGATAGCCCTCGGGGAGCCGGCCCAGGACCCAGGGGAGGGCTGCGGCTTCATTCAGGCACGGGAAGATGACGTCGACACTGGTCGAGTGCGCGGCAGACGTTGCCTGCGCAGGGGTCCTGGGTGCGAGAGAATCAGGCGCGGTGGGAGGCTGCACGGCCGCACGGAGGGGAGCCGTCGCGAACTCCCGCATGCCCGCCTCGAACTCCACCGACGGTGTCCAGCCCAGCTCGACCCGAAGCCGATCCGACGATGCGGTGATGTGCCGAACGTCGCCCAGCCGAAACTGCCCGGTGATGACAGGGGGGAGCCCCCTGGAGTTGCGGCTGAGGGCTGCTGCGAGGTCGCCGATGGTGTGAACGGTTCCACTGCCGACGTTGTAGGCGCGGAATCCGGGAGAGTCGGCAGAGGCCGTGCGAGCGAGCGCCGCGAGGTTGGCGCGCGCGACATCGACGACGTGCACGAAGTCCCGTCGCTGGCCTCCGTCTTCGAAGACCTGTGGGGCCTCACCACGCTCGATCGCCGACCGGAACAGCGACGCGACTCCGGCATAGGGAGTGTTCTGGGGCATACCGGGGCCATAGACGTTGTGGTAGCGGAGCGCGATCGCGTGGCCACCCGTGGTGCGCGCCCACGAGGCCGCGAGGTACTCCTGAGAGAGCTTGCTCGACGCGTAGACGTTGCGGGGGTCGAGCGGGTCGTCTTCGAAGATCAGCGCGGGGAGCAGCGGTTGACCGGTCTCCGGGTCGATGGGGTCGAAGCGCCCGGCCTCGAGGTCGGCGACGAGCCGGGCCGGTGGGCGGATCGTGACGCTGCTTGCCTGAGTGCTGGCTGCTGCAGTGCTGGCTGCTGCAGTGCTTGTTGCTGCGATACCAGTCAGGTCACTCCGCGTGTAGCTTCCCTCGCCGTATACGACCATCGACGAAGCCAGAACGAGGCGATGGATGCCCAGCCGGGCCATTGCGGCGAGCAACACCGCAGTGCCGAGCTCGTTGGTGGCCACATAGTCCGGCGCATCGGCGAAGTCGACCCCGAGACCCACCTTCGCTGCCTGGTGGCAGACGGCCGTGACGCCCTGCAGGGCATCCGCCACCGCCTGGGGGTCGGTGATGTCGGCGTGAACGAACTCGACAGTAGGATCGAACTGCTCGCTGGAGCCGCTGGTGGGCGGGTGCACGTCGGAGCGCAGGGAGTCCAGCATCCGCACGCGCCAGCCGTCAGCTTGCGCCTGCGTCACGATCTGCGAGCCGATGAACCCGGCGCCGCCGGTGACGAGAAGGAGGCCGGGCTGGCGGGTGTCGGGCATGGCTCCACGGTAACAGGGCAGTGCCGGCAGGAGGGCACAGTGGTCTCGGGACGCACCGCAGCATACGAGACCACGGCGGCCTGTGACAGCACGGCGGCCTGCTAGACCACGGGTGTCTGCGAGACCACGGCGGGCCCGGGAGACTGTTGCAGCCCGCGAGACTACTGCAGCTCGCGGCGGCGCATCAACGCCAGTGCGGCCAGGGCTGCGAGGAGGGAGAGCACGAGCATCCAGATACCGCCTGTCCAGTCGGTGTTGGAGCCCGTGGTCACAGGGGTGTGCGTGAAGGGCGAGGTGTTGCGCAACCACTCGGGGAGCCCGAGTGCCGCGCCATACAGTCCGAAAACGATTCCTGCCGTCAGAGTGCCCCAGCCGATCGCTGCTGTCGCGCGGGGCAGCAGCGTGAAGACCAGGGCGAGACCGCAGAGATACACGAGAGCGACCGGTAGCTGGGCCACAGTGCTCAGGAGGATGCTCTGCCACGCGTCGGGGTACCCGGAACCGTTGAGCAGCAGGGCGGCCGGAATCGCCGCGGCCAGCAGCACGATGACGACGGCGGCAAGACCCACGCTGAGGTAGCCCAGGAGATAACGCACACGCGAGACAGCTGACGCAAGCACGAGTTCGGCGGTACCCCTGGCCTCCTCCTGGCGTAACCGGATGATCGACTGGATGGCGCTCCCCGCCGCGAGGATGCCGGCGAAGCCGAAGATTGCGGAGATGAACATCTTCATGACGTCGTTCGTGTCACCGGGCGCTATGAGCTTCAGCGCGGCGGTGATCGACGAGTCGGTCGACACGGCGGAGAGCATGGCCGGGCCCAGCGTGCCGACGATTGCCCCGAGTACGGCGGAGCCCAGTGCCCAGCCGGTGATCGTCGGCCAGTGCAGGCGCCAGGCCAGGGCTGTCGGGCCGGAGAGCCAGCTGTGGGCCGTGGTGCGACCCGTTCGGGCCGCGAAGAGGCTGGCCCCGACGTCACGCGAGGACTGCACGACGAGCGCCAGAGCGACTAGGCCCGCAACCACGACGACATCGAGCAGCAGCGGCAGGGCCGTGGGCTGGGTGAACGGATGGGTCTGCTGGCCCCAGCCGATCGGCGAGAGCCAGACGGGCCAGGCCGCGGCGACCGCGGTGCCGTCGGGTGAGACAGCACCGGTTGCGTTGCCGATCCCGGCTGCGAGGTAGGCGAAGCCGACGAAAGCTGCCGAGATGCCGTTGGCGCCCCTCGATGTGCTGACGAGCTGGGAAACGATGAGCGCCACAGCCATCGAGGTGAGCCCCACCCCGGCCACGCTGGCCCCGGCCAGGACTGAGCCCCACACCGCTGACGACGGCGTGGGTGACGTCGAGGTGAGGGAGTCGGCCAGAGCCTGGAGCGCGGTCGCATTCTCCGCCCCCGCCGCAGACGGGTCACTCGAGTTCACGACGTTCTCCGGGTTGCCGCCGGCCGCCAGATAGCCCACGGCCACGGCGATGCCGAGGACGAGGTTCGCGCCCGTCGCGAGGACCAGGGTTGCGAGGGTGGGAACGCGGCGCGACGCAGGAGTCGCGCCGATGAGTTCGGCGCGACCGGATTCCTCCTCTGCCCGCGTATGGCGGGTGACCAGGAACGTGCTCATGAAGCCGGCCAGAAGGCCCAGGAAGGAGAAGAGTTCGAAGACCCCGAATCCGCCGTTCGAGATGCCGTCAGGAAGCCCGCGCAGCATGAGGAGAACAGGATTTGCGGTGGCAACCTGCAGAATGCTGACGCGGCTCACCGCTGAGGGGAAAGTGGTGTTGACGGAGGCGAGCGAGGCATAGGCGAGCAGGCTGATTCCCGCGATCCAGATGATGAGCTGCACGCGGTCGCGCCTGGCCCTCTGGGCGAAGAGGATGCCGACCGACTCTCGTTCGAGCTGTCGTTCGACGTGTCTTTTGAGCTGTTGTTCGACGCTGTTCACGGCTGGGCCAGTGCGGGCGGTGCGGCCGGGGCGTCGCCGTAGTGATGCAGGAAGAGCTCCTCGAGCGACGGCGGTGCGATCGTCAGTCCGGTGACCTCGAGATCGGCCAGCTGGGGGAGAGCCGCGACGAGCTGCGTCGAGTCGACGGTGAGGAACACGCGGCCGTCGGCGGTTCGCAGATCGTGGACGTTCGTCAGGGTGGCGAGCCGGGCATCCGTCATGCCTGCCGAGGAGAACGAGACCTCGGTGCGCGTCAGATGACGGAGGTCAGCGAGCGTTCCGGTCTCGACGGTCGCACCTGCCCGGATGATGGTGACCCTGTCGCAGAGCTCTTCGACCTCGGAGAGGATGTGGCTGGACAGCAACACGGCGGCGCCGTCGTTCGTGACCCGGGTGACTTCGCGGGCGAACACCGACTCCATCACCGGGTCGAGCCCCGACGTCGGTTCGTCGAGAATGTAGAGCTCGGCTGGGGTGGCGAAGGCGGCGATGAGGGCGACCTTCTGCCTGTTGCCCTTCGAGTAGGCGCGGCCCTTCTTGCCCGGGTCGAAATCGAACGCGTCGATGAGGGCATCCCGTCGGCGCACGGCGTCACGCTCGTCGGAGGTTCTTCGTGCGGCCGAATCGTGCACGTGCCCGTGCCTATGCGCATGCCCGTGCCCATGCCCGGGACCGCGAACGGCGCGGAGGCGGGTGAGCAGGTCGATCGCCTCGCCGCCGGTGAGGTTCGGCCAGAGGGTGACGTCACCCGGAACGTAGGCGATGCGGCGATGCAGCGAGACGGCCGCCGCCCACGGGTCCTCGCCGAAGACCTCGACGCTGCCACCGTCGGCGCGGGCGAGGCCGAGCAGGATGCGGATGGTCGTGGACTTGCCAGACCCGTTCGGTCCGAGGAATCCGTGCACTTCGCCGGGGGCGACACTCAGGTCGAGGCCGTCGAGTGCGGTCACCCGGCCGAATCGTTTGACGAGCCCGCGGGCATGGATGACCGGCAGAGGTGACTCCCCTCCGTGGGCGTTGTCGGCCCTTGCCGTCTCTGGGTTCATGTGTGTTCTCCAGCCCTCGTGCGGCCAGACTACTCTCGGGGCGGCTATGCAATTCGGGCCTTTGGGCCCACCCGAGCCTCAGCTAGGGCGAAGCAGTTCGTCCCGGCCTCAGTTCAGGTGGTGATCGCGCACCTCAGTCTCAGACAGCACGTGGCCCATGTGGTGCGCAGGGGGTTCCGGCAGGAAGTTCAGGCCGCTGCCACTGTTCGCCGACTCCATCAATGCGTCGACCCACTCCCTGTTGATCGAGGGGATCCGCGACCCGAAATAGCGGTAGCACAGGGTGCTGCTGGGGTCGAGCCAGATGGAACTGCGACCACTTCCTGTTTCGGGGGCATCGTTCCAGGAGAAGACGAAGCTCTCGTGCCTGCGAAGCTTCGCGGTGATGACGATCTGGAGGTGCTGCAGTGCCCGGTCATCGAACTTGATCTCGATGCCGGGGCTTCCGTAAAGCAGAAGACCCATCAGTCAACGCCCCCTCTTACCCACGCCCGCTCTGACCCACGCCCGCTCTCACCCCTGCGTGGTGGATGTGGCGGCCAGCGCGTCGGTGCGCTGTTCGTGTGGCATCACTCTATTGCGTGGCGGGCCAGAATGATCGACGGATTTGAGCGCTCCACCACGTTCAGCACTCCACCACGTTCAGCGCTAGTCCGCCCCGCGCGGTCTCCTTGTACATGTCCTTCATGTCGGCGCCGGTCTGTCGCATGGTGAGAATGGCCTGGTCGAGCGAGACGTGGTGGGCACCATCGCTACGGATGGCCATCCTCGCGGCCGTGATCGCTTTGATCGCACCGACGGCGTTCCGTTCGATGCAGGGAATCTGCACCAGGCCGCCCACCGGGTCGCAGGTGAGACCCAGGTTGTGCTCGATGCCGATCTCCGCTGCCATCTCGACCTGCCGGGGTGTGCCGCCGAGCACCTCGGTGAGGCCGGCGGCTGCCATCGAACAGGCCGAGCCCACTTCGCCCTGGCAGCCGACCTCGGCGCCGGAGATCGACGCGTTCTCCTTGAACAGGATTCCGACCGCGGTTGCCGTGAGCAGAAAACGTACGACGCCGTCTTCGGTAGCGCCGGGTACGAAGTCCGTGTAGTACTTCAGCACTGCAGGGATGATGCCGGCAGCACCATTCGTGGGTGCCGTGACCACGCGTCCACCCGCAGCATTCTCCTCGTTCACAGCGAGGGCGAAGAGAGTGACCCACTCCATGGCCCTGAGGGGGTCGTCAGGATTCGGGTTCTGCTCGAGCTGGCTGCGCTGCACAGCTGCGCGTCGACGCACCTTGAGGCCGCCCGGAAGGATGCCCGTCGAGGTGCTGCCGCGTTCGATGGTCTGCTGCATCACGTCCCAGATGTGCAGGAGCCCGGAGCGGATCTCGACCTCGCTCCGCCAGCTGCGCTCGTTGGCGAGGATCACGTCGCTCACCCGTAGGCCGGTCTCCTCGCAGAGGGCGAGAAGTTCGTTGCCGCTGCCGAATCGATGTGCGACGGGTGTCGGGTCAGGGATGAGCCTGCGGTTTCCTGTCTCGTCCTGGTCGAGCACAAAGCCTCCACCGATCGAGAAGTACTCGCGCACCTCGACAGGTGTGCCAGCAGAATCGAACGCACTGAACCTCATTCCGTTGGTGTGGAAGTCGAGCCGTTCACGGCGGTGCATGACGATGTCATCCCTCCAGGAGAAGGCGATCGCCCGCGTGCCGCCGAGCTCCAGGATGCCCTCGGTCGTGGAGCGTTCTGCCTTGGCATCGGCGGTGGTGGGGTCGACGAGCTGGGGTTCCTCACCCTGCAGGCCGAGAATGACGGCCTTGATCGTGCCGTGCCCATGGCCGGTGGCCCCGAGCGACCCGAAGAGATCGACTCGCACCCGTGCCGTGCGATCAAGGGCCGTGCGCTCGAGGGCCGTGCGCGCAAGAAGGGAATCGTCGCGGAGCCGGGCGACGAAACTGGAGGCGGCGCGCATCGGCCCCACGGTGTGGGAACTCGACGGCCCGATACCGATGGTGAAGAGGTCGAATGCGCTCAGGCTCATGGGAGGGAGTGTACGCGCAAGCCCTCACAGAGACAGATCCCGCCGTCAGAATTGCAGGCTACAATCGTGCGCACGCGGCGGTGTGGAGAAGCAAGAGCACGCGCAGCCAGACGAGGGAGTTTCGATGAGCGAACCACGAGCTGATGACACGCCGGATTCGACGCTCGCCGAGTTCGACAGGCTGGCTTCGGCGATTCTGGAGAACCTGCAGAAGGTCATCAACGGCAAGACCGAAGTGGCCACCCTGTCGCTCGTGGTGCTCCTCGCAGAAGGTCATCTGCTCGTCGAAGACGTTCCTGGTGTGGGCAAGACCACTCTGGCCAAAGCGCTCGCCCGCTCTGTCGGCTGCACCGTCAGTCGCATCCAGTTCACGCCCGACCTCCTGCCGAGCGACGTGACGGGTGTCTCGATCTACAACCAGCATGAGCGGGAGTTCGAATTCAAACCGGGGGCGGTGTTCGCGAACATCGTGATCGCCGATGAGATCAACCGGGCGTCTCCGAAGACCCAGTCCGCCCTCCTCGAATGCATGGAGGAGCGGCAGGTCTCCATCGACGGCCAGACCTACTTTCTCGAGGCACCCTTCAGCGTGGTGGCGACGCAGAACCCGATCGAGATGGAGGGCACCTATGCCCTGCCAGAAGCGCAGCGTGACCGGTTCATGGTGCGGGTGTCGATGGGGTACCCCGATGCCAGGGCCGAACTCGCCATGCTGCACAATCGTGAACTGGTGAGCCCACTCGAACAGATCGAGGCAGTGGTGACCCGCACAGAACTCCAGTCGATGATCGAGACCGCGCGAAGCGTCTTCGTGTCGCCGGCCGTCGAGCAGTATGCCGTGAACATCGCCCAGGCAACCCGTCGGGACTCCGAGATCCGTCTTGGCGTCAGCCCGAGGGCGACACTGCACCTGGTGCGTGCAGCCAAGGTGACGGCCGCTCTGGATGGCCGCGACTATGTTCTGCCCGATGACATCGATGCGCTCGTGGTGCCGGTTCTGGCTCATCGCGTGCTTCTGACCCGTCGCTCGCTCGCCGACAATCGCGGGGGCAGCGCCCGGGCGGTCGACGATGTGCTGCGAAGAATCGTCTCCAGCACCCCGGTTCCCCTCGTGGCCACCAGGATGGCGTAGGCGAGTTGCCATGTCGAAGCTCCCGCGCCTGACCCTCCGTGGCTGGGGTTTCGTGAGCGTCGCCGTCGTGTTCTTCGTGGTGATGCAGGTTCTGCAGCACCGGGAATTCAGTTTCGTCGCGTTGTTTCTGCTTGCCCTTCCACTCATCGGCCTCGCCAGTGTCTCGCTGTACCGCCTGCCTCTGACTGTGGAGCGTCGGTTCCAGCCGGAACTCGCTCCAGCAGGATCACTCGTCACGGTGCGGTTGACGCTCCGGAACGAAGGGGTGCGTGCGGCGCCGGAGGCCAGCTGGTCGGATTCGGCCGAGGCGCCACTGGCACCCAGTGAGCCTGCCGAGCTGCCACTTCTTCGCGGATTCCGCTCCAGCCGATCCGACGCCCCCACTGCCCACGCCCTGAGCTACGAACGGAATGCCACGCATCGGGGTCACCATGCGATCGGGCCACTGGTACTGCTGCTCGTGGATCCCTTCGGCATGGCCTACCGCCGGGCATCCGTTGGCGCCACCGATGTGCTCACCGTGACGCCGTCTATCGTTCCGCTGCCGAGAGGAGCATTGCGGTTGGCGGCTGGCTCCGGCGCCGCCCAGCAGTCCCGACAACTCGGCAGCGGGGGAGAACACGACGTCATCTCGCGCAAGTACCAGACCGGCGACTCGATGCGCAGGGTGAACTGGTCTGCCACGGCGCGGTTCGGTGAACTCATGGTTCGACAGGATGACCAGCAGAACGACCAGCATGCCGTCGTCATTCTCGATTCGTCGCGGCAGAGTTATCGCTCTGTCTCTGAACAGCGCTCTGTCTCTGGCCGCTCTGGGCGTGAACACCAGGGAGGCGGCTCCTGGTCGCCGGAGTTCGAATGGGCAGTCTCGATGGCCGCGTCGATCGGGGTGCATCTGCTCGAAGAAGGATTCCACGTGCGCGTGGTGGACAGCGCTCACCCTGAGGGTCGGCAATTCGAACCGGATTCGGCCGGTACGTTCGCCGATCTCCCCGGCGAACACGCTCTTCTGCTTCACTCCGCACAGGCCGACCTCGTCGACGCCGTCGATGTCGACTTCCGTCATGCGGTGACTCGCGACGACTCCGTTGCCGGCGACGCTCCGCCGCTCTTTGCTGTGGTGGGCCGGCTCGGGGCAACCTCGACCCAGACCCTGGCGGTGGCCGCTCGGCTGGCGTCGAGTGCTGTAGCGGTCATCGTCGTGCCGGGCGAGCATGTGGGGCCTGGTGGGCGCGCAGAGCCCGGCAAGCGAGAAGCATCTGGCGGGCGAGAAGCGCGCCGGGATCCCGACTGGGCCGTGGCGCTTCGCGATGTGCTCGAAGACTCCGGGTGGGTCGCCCAGATCGTCTCGAGTGACGACGCACCGTCATCGGTGTGGGGGACCAGCAGTGGCGAGCGGCTGACACTGTGACAGGCAAGATTGTGTTGGGCAAGACTGTGACGGGCAAGACTGTGACGGCAATACAGTGACGGCAATACAGTGACGACCCTGGCACCGGCGCCCGGCCCGTCAACGCCCGGCCCGCGCCTGCCTCAGTCCTCCGATCATCGCGCGCACGGGCATCCGCACCCCCCGCAGGGCTCGCACGGCACTCGGCACGACACGGAGCGCTCGCCCATTCGCGGCCGCGGGCGTCTCGCGTCGAGAGCCAGTCTGGGTGTGCTCAGTCTCGTGTTGTTCGTGCTGATCATTCTTCCGGTCGGCGGATTGTCTGCACTCCTCGCTGGCGACAACTGGTGGTGGAGCACGGTCGTGTTCGTGGCCCTGGTCCTCGGTTCTGCGGCACTGGTGCGGCTGCTCCCGCTGCCGGCTTTCCTCTCCTCCCTTGCCGCCTCCATCGCAGCCCTGCTGGCCTGGATGATCGGAATCACCGTGGTGTTCGCACCCGGTACCGCCTGGGCGGGTTTCGTTCCGACCATCGAAACGGCCCGTGCCCTGCGATCCGGCCTCACCGCAGCCGGGGAGTCGATCGCGGTCCAAAGCATTCCCGCTGATCCCGTGCAGCCGATCGTTCTGCTGCTGGCCGTTTCCGTAGGCCTGCTGGCGCTGTTGGCCGATGCCCTGGTCTTCGCCCTCCGGATGCCCGCCCTGGCCGGTTTCGTGAGCATGGCCGTCTTCGCAGTGCCCTATGCCGTGCACCAACAGGATCTCGACGTGTGGCTCTTCGTTTCCACCTCCGCGGTCTATCTTGCGCTGTTGTGGGCGTGGGGGAGACTGGTGCACCGACCGCGCGGAAGACGAGGCCACACCGGCCTCCGGGCGTTGGCGTCAGGAGCGCTTGCGATGACGATCGCTGTGGCTCTGCCCGCATTCACCCCTGGGCTGACCCCTGAGTCGTTCCAGGCACCGACCCGGGGCCAACTGGCGTCGGTCTATTCCAGCGGAGTCGATCCGAGCATCCAGTTGAGCCAGGATCTGCGCCGCTCGAATCCGCTCCTCGCGCTGACGTACACCACGACGTCCGCAGACGGCCTCTACCTGCAGCTGGTGACCCTGAGCTCCCTGATCGACGGGCCGTGGGAGCCGGAGACCGCAGGCACAGCGCACCCGCTCGAAGCCGGGTACCAGGCACCGACGGGTCTCGCACCCGATGTCGCGACCAGTGCCGTCACCACCACGGTCTCGGTCAGCGGACTACGGAGTGACTGGGTGCCGGTTCCCTACCCGGCAACCGGCATCACCGGGCTGACCGGCGATTGGATCCTGACGCCCGGCAGCCTCACCCTGACCGGTCAGGGGGCGGGTTCCCTCGGTCAGAACTACACGGTGTCAAGCCTCGAGGTGACGCCCACCGCAGCCCAGCTTGCGGCGGCGACAGGCCCGCTGCCGGGTGCAATCGCCGGTTTCACTGCCCTTCCCCGCGACATCGCTCCCGTCATCGGCAACACCGCGCGGCTCGTGACGGCGTCGGCAGCGACCCCGTACGACAAGGCAGTGTCGCTGCAGCGGTACTTCACCTCCGGCGCGTTCCAGTACTCGGTGACCGCACCGGTCGAAGGTCACTACGACGGAGGAAACTTCGCCGCGGTGGCGACTTTTCTCTCGGCGAAGAGCGGCTACTGCATCCATTTCGCGTCGGCCATGGCGGTGATGGCGCGCACCCTCGGAATCCCGTCACGCATCGCCATCGGCTACCACCCCGGCCAGGCGAGTGAGCACAACGCCGACGGCACGTCGACCTTCCAGGTCTTCAGCGACCAGTTGCACGCCTGGCCGGAACTGTGGTTCGAGGGCATCGGGTGGTTGGCCTTCGAACCGACGCCCGGGCTCGGGATCGTGCCGCCCGACTATTCGTTGCCCAGCTACGCGATCACCGGGGCCGGTTCGCCCGCCCGTGACAGCGCTGGCAGTGCCCTGACTCCGACGACGCCGAAGCCCGTCGCGGAGAAGGACACGGCCTCGAACCCGGTGATCGAGGCCCAGGCCCAGGCGCAATCGCAGGGGCGCGCGTGGCTGATCGCCCTGGCCGTGACGCTCGTCGTTGCACTTGCTGCCCTTGCTCCTGCGACCGTGCGGAGACTGAGGCGCCGCCGGCGGCTGTCAGCGATGATGCGAGCCCCGAACCCGGCGTCGCTGGGCTGGAGCGAGGTGTGCGACACGGCGAGTGACTACCGTATGGAGGTGTCGCACTCCGAGACGGCACGTGCCTTCGCGAATCGCCTGGCGGCGGTCTACCGCATGCCCCACGAGCCAGTTGCCGCCTTACTGACGGCCGTTGAGCGCGAACAGTTCGCCCGTCAGGGTGCTGGCGAGACCGGCGCAGACGAGCGAGCGGAGCTGGTCGAGGCCGTGCGGGCGATCATCCGGGCCATCAGTGCTCAGGCGAGTACAGCGGATGATCGGCGAGCCGTGTTCCTGCCTCTGTCGCTGTTGGCGGGTTTACCACTACTCTCGGGGGAATAACTGAGCCGTTAAGCAGCTGGCATTGAAGAATCGGGCCCTGGCACAAACAGGATCCGGATGCAGCAGTGGCAGGGCGCGACTCCTCACGAGAACGGCGGAATGACAATGACTGCGGTTTCAGCACAGGGTGGTTCGGGGGCGGGCTCAGGGGGAAATCCAGGGGGAGGCCCGGGTACCGGCGCCGGAGCCGGTGAGAAGGGCCTGAAGACAGGTTCACTCGGGCTGGTCTCGAGCATCGTCGTCGGCATGGCGTCGACGGCCCCGGCGTACAGCCTCGCGGCCAGCCTCGGGTTCATCATCGCCAGCGGCGGGGCGCTCCTCGCGGGAGTGAAGGCCCCGGCCATCGTTCTGCTGGCGTTCGTGCCGATGTACCTGATTGCCGTCTCATACCAGGAACTCAACAAGGCGGAACCCGACTGCGGCACGACCTTCACCTGGGCCGCACGGGCCTTCGGCCCGAAGACCGGCTGGCTCGGCGGCTGGGGCATCATCGCTGCCGACGTGATCGTGATGGCGAACCTCGCCCAGATCGCGGGGTCGTACTCGTTCACGTTCCTCGGTGACCTCGGGCTCACCGGAGTTGCCGACCTGTCCAACGACGTCTTCTGGTCGACGGTGGTCGGTGTCGCGTGGATCGCCATCATGACCTACATCTGTTACCGCGGCATCGAGGTCTCCGCCCGGTTGCAGTACTTCCTGCTCGGCTTCGAGGTGATCATCCTGGTCGTCTTCGCCGTTGTCGCACTCGTTCGGGTCTACTCCGGTAACGCGGAGTCGTACTCCCTGGTTCCGCAGCTCGACTGGTTCCTGCCGACGGGGCTCGACTTCGGGACCGTGATCGCGCCGGCGATGCTCGTGGCGATCTTCATCTACTGGGGCTGGGACACGGCGGTCGCCTGCAACGAGGAGAGCGATGACCCGGGCAAGACGCCGGGCCGCGCGGCCGTCATCTCGACCCTGCTGCTGCTCGCGACCTACGCCATCGTCTCGACCGCATCGGTCGCTTTCGCGGGCGTCGGCACCGATGGCGTGGGCCTCGGCAACCCTGACAATGCCAGCGACGTCTTCAGCGCGATCGGCGCCCAGCTCTTCGGCGACAGCGTGCTCGGCCACATCATGATGCTGCTGCTGGCGGCCTCGATCCTGACCTCGGCCGCCGCGTCGACGCAGACCACGATTCTGCCGACGGCCCGCACCGCTCTCTCGATGGCCGCCTACAAGGCCATCCCGCAGAAGTTCGCGCGCATCCATCCGAAGTTCCTCACCCCGACCTGGGCGACGGTCGCCATGGGAATCATCTCGGTCGTCTTCTACTTGATCTTCACCTTCATCAGCCCCTCACTACTGTCGGCCCTGATCGGCTCGGTCGGCCTCATGATCGCGTTCTACTACGGGCTCACCGGTTTCGCCTGCGTCTGGTTCTACCGCAAGACGCTCACGACCTCGTTCCGCAACTTCATCATGCGTGGCGTGGTGCCGCTGCTCGGTGGGCTGATGCTCGCCGCCGTGTTCGTCTTCGGCCTGTACAACTATGCGCAGCCCGAGTGGCTCGCCGATGACAACGGCGACAACGTGACGATCTTCGGCATCGGTGCGGTGGCAGTTGTGGGAATCGGGGCCATGCTGATCGGCGTGGTCGTCATGATCGTCTGGTGGGCGCGTTCGCCCGACTTCTTCCGTGGCCTCACGCTCGAGAAGCGATCAGATGACCTCGTTCTCGCCACCACAGACGGTTTCGTCGCGAGGCTCGGCCTGCCAGACTCCGGCGATCGGCCGGTTGTGATCGCACCCGACCTGTTCAACCTGCCGCCGGGTGCCACGGCCGTCGACCCCGAGACGGGCGAGGAGTACAAGAAGCCCTGACGCTGCGCCGAGCCGATTCGTCTGTGGGCTACTCAACCGGCGTGGGTGTTGGTTGACGCGCCGCGCTTAGAGCGAGCGCCTGTTCAAGGCGCCCGCCGCGGGAGACGCGCCGCGCTTAGAGCGAGCGCCTGTTCAAGGCGCCCGCCGCGGGAGACGCGCCGCGCTTAGAGCGAGCGCCTGTTCAAGGCGCCCGCCGCGCTCGCCCAGGTGAGAGCGTCGGCGGCCCGCACGAGCGCGAGGTGCGAGAGTGCCTGGGGGGTGTTTCCGGCCTGCCGGTGGCCGGTGACGTCGTACTCCTCCGAGAGCAGGCCCACGTCGTTGCGCAGGGCGAGCAGTCGGTCCATGAGGGCCGTCGCGTCATCGACCCTGCCCGACCGGGCGTACTGCTCGACGAGCCAGAACGAGCACGCCAGAAATGGATGCTCGCCGGCAGGCAGCCCGTCGACACCGGTCTCTGTGCGGTACCGCATCAGGAGCCCGTCCCGCAGCAGCGTCTTCTCGATCACTGCCACTGTCGCCAACATGCGAGGGTCGTCGTAGGCGCAGTATTCGACCTGCGCGAGCTGCAGCAGCGAGGCGTCGACCTCAGTGCCTCCGAATACCTGCGTGTATGCGCCCGTTGCCGCGTCGACGCCCTTGCTCTCGATCTCGGATCGAACCTGCTCCCTCAGGCGGCGCCAGGTCTCGACAGGGCCACGCAACCCGAACTCCTCGACGCCTCGCACACCTCGGTCGAGCGCCGCCCAGATCATCACTCGGGAGTGGGTGAAGAACTGGTTGGCACCACGGATCTCCCAGATACCACTGTCTGCTCGATCGAGATTGGTTTCGACGAACCCGAGCAGTGCGCGTTGGAGCGCCCAGGCCTCGTTCGTCTCGCGAACGGTGTGTACGCGCGACTGGTGCAGGCCCACCATGACCTCGCCGATGACATCGGCCTGGTACTGGCTCACTGCCCCGTTTCCGACCCGAACGGGTGAGGCACCCTGGTAGCCGGGCAGGCTAGGAATGGTGTGTTCCGGCAGGTAACGCTCACCCTGCAGGCCGTACATGATCTGCACATCGGCGGGGTCCCCGGCGATCGCGCGCAACAGCCACTGCCGCCAGCCGCTCGCCTCCTCGATGAAGCCGTGGTCGAGAAGCACCATGAGAGTGAGGGAGGCGTCCCGCAACCAGACATAGCGGTAGTCCCAGTTGCGTTCGCCCCCGAAGGCCTCGGGAAGCGACGTCGTTGCTGCGGCAACGATTCCACCGGTGTCTTCGTGGGTGAGGGCCCGCAGGACCAGCAACGAGCGCACCACCGCTGAGGAGTAGGCCCCGTTGCTCGTGCTGTTCGTGCCCCAGTCCTCCCACCAGGCAGCCGTCTCAGCCAGCACCTTGTCGACATCGACGGGCTTCGGAATCGGCCGGTGTGAGGGGTACCAGGTCATGACCATGTCGACCGTTTCACCCTCCCGTACGGTGTAGTCCCGGCGGTGCGAGTGGCCCTTCGGGCTCAGTTCTGCTCCTCGAAACAGAAGGGCGTCCGGGCCGGCAACGGCCAGCAGCGAGCGTGTTGCGCGAGGGCCGGTGGTGGTGGAAGTGCTATCGGCGTCAGTGCTAGCAGCGTCAGTGCCGCGCGCGTCAGTACCCCGGCCCTCGGCACGAGGCTCCTCCACCTGGCGCACCCACGGTATCGCCGTGGCATACGCGAATCGGATGCGCAGGTCGACGGTCATCTCGACGCTGCCGGCAATGCCCTTCACGCGGCGCACAAGGTCGGCCCTCCGGTCGCCGTGGGGCATGAAGTCGGTGACCTCCACCACCCCGGTGGGGGTCGTCCAGATGGTGCTGAGAATGAAGGTGTTGCCGAGGTATTCACGCCGGGAGTGCGCCGACGGGTCGGTGGGGGCGATCATCCACCGCCCGTGGCTCTCGTCGCCCAGCAGGGCACCGAACGTGGAGGGGGAGTCGTAGCGGGGCAGGCACAGCCAGTCGATGCTGCCGTCTCGCCCGACGAGGGCTGCTGTGTGGCAGTCGCTGATGAGTGCATAGTCTTCGATCGGCAGTGACATGGTCCTATCTTCGCCGACGAACCCTCGTTCAGGGTGCCACCCACCGGGCCAGCGCACGGAGTGCACGCCGTAGTCTTGGCGGGTGAGTATTCTCAGTGACGAGCTGATCGAACGGATCCGGTCGCGTGCGGCCGGGTACGACGCGAGCAACAGCTTCTTCTTCGACGACCTCGACGAGTTGCGCGAGGCCGGCTACCTCCGCATGTTCACGCCCATCGAGCGTGGTGGCTTGGGCTTCGGGCTCGAGCAGGTGGCGAAGGAGCAGACCAGGCTGGCCACAGCTGCACCTGCGACCGCGTTGGCGATCAACATGCACCTGGTCTGGACAGGCGTCGCGAAGACCCTGCTCGATCGGGGTGACGACTCGCTCGCCTTCGTGCTCGACGAGGCCGCCCACGGGGAACTCTTCGCCTTCGGCAACAGCGAGGCGGGCAACGACCTGGTGCTGTTCGGGTCGACGACGAGGGCCGAGCCGCAGGCAGACGGCGGCTACCGCTACTTCGGCCGCAAGATCTTCACCTCACTCTCGCCGGCGTGGACGCGGCTCGGTATCTTCGGGCTCGACGACTCCGACCCCGGGCATCCGATGCTCGTGCACGGTTTCATCACGCGCGACACCCCCGGTTACGAGATCGTCGACGACTGGGACGCGCTCGGCATGCGCGCGACACAGAGCTCGACCACCATTCTCGACGGTGCCTTCGTGCCGGCGACGCGCGTGGTACGAATGCTTCCGGCCGGGCCGAGTGCCGACCCGCTGATCTTCGCGATCTTCGCCAATTTCGAGATTCTGCTGGCCGCCGTGTACACCGGTATCGGTGAGAGGGCATTGGCCCTTGCTGTCGAGGCAGCCCATCGGCGAACGTCGATGAAGAACGACGGCCGCAGCTACGCCTCCGACCCTGACATTCGCTGGAAGGTCGCCGACGCCGCGATTGCGCAAGACGGGATCTACCCGCAGATCGATGCGCTCGCGCGTGACGTCGATTCGCTTGCCGATCATGGTCGCCAGTGGTTTCCGCGGCTCGTCGGCCTGAAAGTTCGAGCAACCGAGAACGCCCGGTTCGTGGTCGACCAGGCGCTCCGGGTGTCTGGCGGGTCTACGATGGCGTCGTCGAGTGAGCTCGGCCGGCTGTACCGCGATGTCGTCGCGGGAATCTTTCACCCCTCCGACGGCGAGTCAGCGCACTCGACCGTCGCCAATGCATGGTTAGGCCCGGTCTCATGAATATCATCACCTTCGCAGGTCACACCCCGGTCATCGACGCTTCTGCCTGGGCCGCCCCGAACGCGACCGTGATCGGTCAGTTCACGGCTGCAGCACGCTCGAGCATCTTCTACGGCACGGTGGTGCGCGCCGACCGTTCTGGCATCAGCCTCGGCGAGGGCAGCAACCTGCAGGACAACGTGGTCGTGCACGGTGACCCCGGTTTTGCCACGACGATCGGTGCCGGCGTCAGCGTGGGTCACGGAGCGGTACTGCACGGCTGCACTGTCGCCGACAACTGCCTCATCGGCATGAACGCCACCGTGCTGAACGGGGCCGTCATCGGTGAGGGGTCACTGATCGCCGCCGGTGCGCTCATCCTCGAGGGAACCGTCATTCCGCCCGGCTCTCTCGTCGCGGGCGTACCGGGCAAGGTCAGGCGCGAGCTCACGACCGAAGAGCAGCAGGGCATCCGGCACAACGCTGAGACCTACCTCGAACTCTCGGCGCGGCATCGTGAGGCAGAAAGCAGCGGATGATCGGCAGACCCGGCTGGCACGAGACTGGCTCGCGCGCGTCTGTGTTTTGGGGGTGTGTGTTGGGCAAGTCTGTGTTTCGTGGGTGTGTGTTGGGCAGGTCTGTGTTGCGGTGTGCTTCTGTGTTGCGGCGTGCTGCTGTGTTGAGGCGTGCTGCTGTTCCGGTCGCCATCTGTGGGCTCCTGGTGCTCGCCGGGTGTTCGACGAGTTCGTCGACGACAGTTTCAACAACGACAGTGTCAACAACGACAGGGTCAACAACGACAGTGTCAACCGCGGCAGTGTCACCCACCACATCACCGGCGGCCACCGCTGTCGTTCCTGCTGCGGGGGACTCTTCAGCCACCGCATCGTCGGGCCGAGCCGCTCGGGAGGCCACCTCCGCGGCGACGCCCGAGCAACTCGACCGCTTGTATGCCGATACCCGCATGCGATCGATGAGCCTGGCAGACAAGGTCTCGACTCTGTTCATGGTGCAGTTGCCGGGTACCGATCCTGCGCCCATGCAGGCGTATCTCGCAGGAAATCGCCCAGGCGGGCTCCTGCTTCTCGGCTCGAACATTCCGGCAACGGCCGCCGCACTCTTGGGCCAGCTCGCCGGCCTGGGTTTCGCGACGGGTCTGAAGCCGCTCATCGCCGTCGATGAAGAGGGTGGCGACGTCACCCGTCTTCCAGAAGACGGCTTCGCCGGCGCCGATCGCCTAAAATCCCTGCCGGTAGCAGCGACCACAGATGCGTTCACCCAGCGTGCTGCGCTTCTGGAACGGTCGGGGATCTCCGTCAATTTCGGCACTGTGGCCGATGTGACTTCTGACCCGGGCTCGTTCATCTTCGATCGTGTGCTGGGTACTGACCCTGCGTCGGCCAGTGACCGTGTCGGCGCGTCGGTCGCTGCGCAGAACGGTTCGGTGTTCGCGACGCTCAAGCACTTTCCGGGCCACGGCGAGACGGCGGCGGACTCGCACACGAGCATCCCGTCGACTGGCATTTCGTTCGCCCAGTGGCAGTCGCAGGATGCCCCGCCCTTTCGAAGCGGGATCGCCGCGGGTGCTCCGCTGGTGATGTTCGGGCACCTCGCCTACACCGCCGTCGACTCGGCCCCCGCTTCTCTCTCAGTGCGCTGGCACGAGATTCTGCGCGGAGAGCTCGGGTTCACGGGAGTCGCCATCACTGACGACATGCTCATGCTGCAGGATTCAGGTGACCCTGCATACTCCGACCAGGCGGCGAACGCCGTGCGGGCGGTTGCTGCAGGCAACGACATACTGCTCTACAACAGCGCGATCGACATGGCGCCGTCGGTGGCTGCGATCATCGCCGCTGTGCAGTCGGGTCAGATCGATGAAGCCCAGATCGACGAGTCGGTCGTGCGGATTCTCGCCCTGCAGCGTGCGGCCTGGCTGCGGGCCGCGAGCTAGAGTCCGGCCATGCCGCTCCGGTTCGGAGTAGCATGGCCACCCATGTGCGGCAGATTTGCGATGAACAAGGAGACCGACGACCTCATTCTGGAGTTTGTTGCCAGGGGTGGGCGCGCCGAGGACTGGCGGCCGAGCTACAGTGTGGCTCCGACCGATGTCGCGCCGATCATCCGGCAGCGCAAGGGATCGAGGCCTGGTGATTCTGCTGCTGGTGATTCTGCTTCTGGCAGAGATGCTTCAGGCGCTGGGGCTTCACGCAGTGAGGATGACGGCGGTTACCGTGAGATCGAGATCGCGGCGTGGGGACTCAAGCCGGCCTGGGCGAAACCGGGTGGGCCCGCACCGATCAACGCGCGGCTGGAGTCGGTGGCGACGAACGGCATGTTCCGCAGCGCGTTCGCCTCGAGCCGCTGCCTTGTGCCGATGACGGGGTACTACGAATGGCAGGCAGTCGCTGACGGCAAGCAGCCCTACTTCATTCACGCCGGTGCCGGTGCTGGTGCCGGTGCCACGGCGGAGCCCACCAGTGCTGGTCGTCTGCTCGCGGCCGCCGGGCTCTACAGTGCGCGAAAGGTCGGCGACGAGTGGGCGGTGACCTTCACGATCATCACGAGGGAGGCCCGCGATGCTTCGGGAGAGGTGCACGACCGCATGCCGGTCTTCCTGACGCCTGACGTGTGGGACTCGTGGCTCGACCCGCGAAAGATCGAGGCGAACAGTGCCGGTCAGGGGGCGATTCTCGACCTGCTCGACCGGAGTTCGACGGCGGTCGCGTCGACGATCACAACCTACCCTGTCGATCGCCGGGTCAACAATTCGCGCACCCTCGACAGCGCAGACGCGACGCTCATCGAGCCGTTGGAGCGGGGAAATGACGGTTTCAGCGGGTGGAATGCCGACCCGATGACAGGCGAGATCGTCGACTGACACAAGGCGATCCAGCAGTCCTACGCGTTCTGCTGGCGCGCGCGCACCAGCGATCCATGCAGAGCAAGAGACCGACAGGTGGGCCTGTCAGTTACGCCCTGCAGCCGCAGCTTCGAGCGCGGGGAGTGCGGCGGCGATCGTTTCGATGGCACTGTCACTCTGCTCAGAAAGCATGGCGACGACGCGTTCGGTCCGCGAGGATCGGGCTTCGGCAACGGTGCCGAGGCCGCTGGCCGTTGCGCGCAGCAGGAACGAACGGCCGTCGACGGGGTCTGCGGTGCGTTCGATGAGTCCACGCTGCTCGAGGTCAGCGACAATCCGGGTCATCGTGGGTGCAGCAACATTCTCGAGTCGGGCCAGATCGCTCGGACGCAACGGGCCGGAGTTCTTCACGCTCGACAGGGCCGACAGAAGCCCGTGGCTCAGTTCATCACCGACCGGGCGGATGCGCCGGCTCAGCCGGCTGACAACCAGGGTCAGGCGTTCGGCCACGTCGTCACGAGAGATCGGCAGTGTGGCGGCGACCGGTTCAGCGCTGGATTCAGGCATTTTTAGACCCTAACATTGCTCGCTTGTGTCTGCTCTCCGACCTGATACTTGCTCTATTCTAACTACTTTGCCACTGGTGCGTGTCTGGTTTGCCTGCGCGACACCCAGATGGCGCCTGCTCCGATCGCACTGATCACCACGGCGATCAACACGACGTAGAAGGCGACCGACGCGTACCCTCCCGCCGAGGTCGTCGGGTTGAGGAACGGGTACGGGTACCACTGCTTGCCTGTCGCCTGGTCGATTGCGAGGGGCCCCCGTACGAGCGTGTAGGCGACCCACGCCACGGGGAACGCGATGATCGCCCACAGGCGCTTCCAGTCGAGCGGTACCCGACCCGGGGCGAACAGCCAGTCGAGCAGCAGGTAGATCGGGCCGACCACGTGCAGGATCTCGTTCGACCACGCCACGGTCGTTCCCTGCGGAAGCGCGATGCCTCGAAGCAGCAGGTTGTAGACGATCCCTGTGGTCACCATGTACGTGACGACGGAGGCGCGAACAGTCGTGTAGAGCAGCGGGTCTGAATAGCCCGAGCCGCCACCGAGCCCTCCCTGCCTGATCGCCAGCACGGCGCCGACGAGCAGCACCACGACGCTCGCCGCGTTCGAGTCGACCGTGAAGAAGCTGAAGAAGTTGACAACGACGAAGCCCACGCTGGCCGGGTTCGCGTCGAAGGCGATCGACACCGTCTTGGCGAGCTGGGCGATGATGGCGGCACCGATGGCAAGGGCCACAATCACCCGCAGAATCACAAAGAGCAATCGCATGGTGATCAGCATAAGCTCACGCGCGACGAATTGCCGGGCTGTGCCCGCTTGTTATGCGGCCTTGGCGAACCCGGTGTCCCGGCCCACGTTCCGGCTGGCACTGCCGCGCCCTGCCGGCGAACTCGGGAGCTGGGTGTCATCGGCAAGGACGCTGTCGTGCGCCACGAGTGAGCTGTCGGCGACGACGACGCGGTCGCCGATTCGGGTGTGGCTGCCGATCTTCGAGCCACGGCCGATCCGGGCATCCTGCCCGACGTGAACGTTGGCGCCGATGAAGACTCCTGCGCCGATGACGGCACCGCGATCGATCCAGCTGCCGGCGCCGATCCAGGCGCCCTGGCCGATTTGCGCGTCGGGCTCGACGAACGCCGACGATTCGATGTACGCGGTCGGGTGCACTGCCGACGTCGCCGAGATGAACCCGCGACCGTTCAGGTGGTGCTTGTACCGGGCGAGTTCGCCGTACTCGTTCTCGATTTCTACGTAGATCTTGCTCATGTATGTCTCCCTGCGGGGCACTGCACTGAGTGGCTGTGGTTATCAGCCCTGCGTGTGCCTACGAGACTGCCAACACTGGCAAGGCTCCGAAGATTCCCGAACGGGTTGGGCGCCTCAGTTCGTCGTTGTGCGTGAGCGGCGACGGGCGAACCGGATGACCAGCAGCACTATCGCGGCCACCAGGGCCATCACCAGAAGCCACGGCAGTGCGATGCCGAGCACAACGAGCCCGCCGGCGACACCCGCGACCAGCGATGACCAGCCTGCGGCCAGTCCGCCCCAGAAGTCGTTCGGTGCTCCCGTTGCAAGCACGCTGTGGCTGGTGATCGTGAGAGTGACAGAGGCGTACTGGACCTGGTCGGCCAGGGCTGAGCTCTGGGCCTTCAATCCGTCGAGCTCGGCCTGCCGCTGGGAGAGAGCGGACTCGAGTGCGATGAGGTCGGTCGTTGTCGTCGCCTTTGTCAGGAGGTCGAGCAGGCGGTCGACGGAGGTCTGCAGCGCGGTTATTCGCGCCTTGACATCGGCGACCTGCGTGGTGACGTCGGTGGAGGAGATCGAGACCGAGCCGACCGTGCCGAGCTTCTTCAGCGCGTCGACAACCTCGGTGACCTGTGCGTTGGGGATTCGAAGCGTCAGATCGGCCCGCGCACCCGCCTGGCCTTCACTCATCGAAGACGATTTTCCCTGAACGGTTCCCATCGGGTCGACCGAATCGAGCGGCATGATGATGCCCGGGCCGCCGGAGTTGCCCTGCGATTCACTCCGGTTGTCCACGTGGCCGCCTGCGGCTTCGACGATCGTAACGGCTTGGTCTGCCGTAGCTGCCGGGTCGTCGGCGATGAGTGTGATGGAGCCGGTGGTGATCACCTGGGTGCTCGGAAGCGTGAGTGCGTTGCCGGGTGCACTGCCGCCCGCTGCGCTGTCTGCAGACCCGGCGCCGGGCGCCACAATCGCGGGCCCTGCCTCTGTGCCCGATGTACCCGAGGAACCAGAGCTGCCGGATGACCCCGACGAGTTCGAGCCGGACAGAGCCGAGCATCCACTGAGTGCGAGAGCAGTCAGAGTGGCGGCAGTGGCGATCGCGAGAATTCTTCGATTCATGGGGCAACTGTATTGACTGACTGCTGTGATGTCGGTGTGAAACGGTGGATGGTTATGCGATGTTCACCGGCTCGTGATGCGGTCGTTACGCGCGCGTGCCAGCAGACGCGCAGAGGCATAGTCTTTCTCCATGGAATACCGCGAACTCGGCAGAACCCACCGCACCGTCTCGGTCATCGGCCTCGGCACCTGGCAACTCGGCGCAGACTGGGGCGAGGTGAACGAAGCGGATGCCCTGGCGGTTCTCGATGCGGCCGTCGACTCCGGCGTGACCTTCTTCGACACTGCAGATGTCTACGGCGATGGCCGCAGTGAGCAGCTGATCGGCACGTATCTCGCCGCGCATCCGGGGCATTCGATCACCGTCGCCACGAAGATGGGCCGACGGAAGGAGCAGTTGACCGAGAACTACGTGCTCGAGAACTTTCGCGAGTGGACAGACCGATCCAGGCGCAACCTCGGTGTCGAGACGCTCGACCTCGTGCAGCTGCACTGCCCGCCCTCTGAGGTGTTCCGGAGTGACGAGGTCTATGACGCCCTCGAGACCCTGGTGTCTGACGAGGTCATCTCGAACTATGGTTTCAGCGTCGAGACGGCCTCACAGGCGCTCGATGCGATCGCTCGGCCGGGCACCGCGACCATCCAGATCATTCTGAACGCCTTTCGGCTGAAGCCTCTCGACGAAGTGCTGCCAGCCGCCGCGGCCGCAGGGGTCGGGATCATCGCCCGGGTGCCGTTGGCATCAGGCATGTTGAGCGGAAAATACACGGCCGCCACGACGTTCGCGGCGAACGACCACCGCAACTACAACCGCGACGGCAGTGCGTTCGACGTGGGGGAGACATTCTCGGGCGTCGACTACGAAACCGGCCTGGCTGCTGCCCAGGAATTCGCGCACCTGGTGCCGGCAGGTATGAGCCCTGCCACCGCCGCACTCGCGTGGGTTGCCCAGCAGGCGGGTGTGAGCAGCGTCATTCCTGGCGCGCGGAACCCGGCCCAGGCCGTGAACAACGCAGCAGCGGGTTCGGTCGGGCACCTCGGAGCTGCCTTCGACGCCGGTGTGAAGGAGATCTACGACCGGCACTTCCGGGCGGGCATCCACTCGCGCTGGTGACGCAGGCGCTCCATAAGTCAGTGCAGGAAACGCTGTTCAGTCGAAGTCGTCGGGGTCCTTGCCGGTGCGCTCGCCGCTGTTGAGAGTGCCGATCGCGGCCAGGTCTTCGGCGTCGAGCACGAAGTCGAAGACGTCGATGTTCGCCGCGATTCGCGAGGGCGTCACCGACTTGGGGATCACCACGTTGCCGAGCTGCAGGTGCCAGCGGATCACGACCTGGGCCGGCGACTTTCCGTGCTTCGCCGCGATGGCGTCGAGAACCGGGTTGTCGAGAATCCGGCCACGCGCGAGAGGCGACCAGGCCTCTGTCGCGATCGAGTGCGCGTCGTCGTAGGCCCGTGTCTCGGCCTGGGGGAGCCACGGGTGCAGCTCCACTTGATTGATGCTCGGCACAACGCTTGTTTCTGCCGCGAGCCTCTCGAGGTGGTGCGGGTGAAAGTTCGAGACGCCGATCGAGCGGGCCAGACCGTCGGCCTGGATCTTCTCGAGTGCGCGCCAGGTCTCGACGTAGAGGTCTTGCCTTGGAGCCGGCCAGTGGATGAGAAAGAGGTCGACGTAGTCGAGCTGCAGGCGTTCGAGGCTCGCGTCGAACGACCGTCGGGCCTGGTCGTAGCCCTGCTGGTCGTTGAAGACCTTGGTCGTGATGAAGAGTTCGCCGCGGGGCAGTGAACTGCGCTTGACGGCCTCGCCGACGCCCTTCTCGTTGTCATAGAGTGTCGCCGTGTCGATGTGCCGGTACCCGTGCTCGAACGCGACCGCGATGGCATCGATCGTCTCTGCGTCGGTGGCCTTGTAGACCCCGAGGCCGAGCTGCGGGATGCTCGAACCGTCGTTCAGCGGAATGCGGGGCACAGAAGGCGTGGGTGTCATCCTTCAATTATCCGGCCCGGACGTGTTGACCAGGCCGCGCCCGATCGTCGTCTCGCTGACTGACCTCAGCTGGTGACCGTCTCGATCGGCTCGGTGTCGGGGATCGGGCTCGCGTCCTTGCCCCGGAGGTCGGGGTGCCAGCGTTTACCCAGAAGGGGAACGGCGAAGCCGGCCAGCGCGAGGGCGGCGGCGGCGATGAACGCCCCTGTCGGCCCCTGTGAGTCGATGAGGAACCCCGCGACGGCCGAACCGAGCGCCGCACCGATGAGCTGGCCGGTGCCGACCCAGCCGTAGGCCTCGGCGGTTTCACTGAAGCGCACGCTCGAGGAGACGATCGAGAACATCACTGCGAGGGCCGGCGCGATGCCCACTCCGGCGAGGAAGAGAAAGATCGAGAGCCACCAGATGTTCAGCGAGAACGCAGCAACAGCCGTTCCTGCGAAGACGATGAACATGCGCCGGGCGAGCGCCCACGGGCCGATCGGAACGTGACCGAGCGCGAGCCCGCCCACGAGCGAGCCGATGGCGAAGACGGCGAGAACGATGCCGGCCTGCGGGCCGTCGTGGCCGAAGGTCGACACGACGCCAGCCTCGATGGAGGCGCACGCGGCGACGAGCAGGAACCCCACGACTGTTGCGAGCAGCACGGAGGGTTTCGCCAGCACGGCGCCGATTCGGCGCCGACTGCGCGGGATGCGTACTCGCCCGAGCTCGGGGCTCGCGAGGAACCAGGCACCCCCGCCGACGAGGAACGCCACGGCGAGAAGGATGCCTGCGACCGTGCTGATCTGCGTCGCGGCGAACGTCGTGATCACCGGGCCCACGACCCAGATGATCTCCTGGGCGGAGGCATCGAGCGAGAAGAGCGGGGTGAGCTGGCGCGAGTTGACCATCTTGGGATAGATGGTGCGAACGGCCGGCTGGATCGGCGGCATGGTCAGGCCGGCGACCAGTGCGACGACCATGGTGACCGGGATCGTCATCGGAATGAGGGCGATCGAGGTGATCGCCACGGCGCAGACCGCGATCGTGCCCGAGATCACCGGCCGCATTCCCCAGCGGCCCATCAGCCTGCTGGTGAGAGGCCCGGCGATGGCCTGGCCGATCGATAGCGCGGCGAGCACCAGCCCGGCCGAGCCGTAGGAGTTGTGAACGTGCTCGATGTGCAGCAGGAAGGCGAGCGAGAGCATGCCGAACGGAAACCGGGCGACGAGCTGGGCGGCCATGATGCGCCCCACGCCGCGGGTTTTCAGAAGGCTCGAATAAGTGCTCACAAGCAGTTAAGTGTACCGGTTGGACGGTTACGCCCGTCCGGTGATTCTGAAGCGTCGCTTCATGTTCCCAAGAGCTTCACTATCCGTTGCAGCGAGACAGGCTCGGCTGTGCCGAGCGACTGGGCGAAGAGGCTGATACGGAGTTCTTCGATCATCCATCGCGCCTTCACCACCGGAGCCCCGATGGTCAGCCAGGCGTCGAGAGGGAGCGGCAGCACACCACCGGCGGACTCATAGCGTGCGGTCGCATTCTGGGCCTCCGTCATCCACGCCCGGTCGCGTGCGGGAGCGTCGGGCAGCTTCTGCAGGCGCTGCTCGATCCCGGTGAGGTAACGCGGCAGGTTGCGCAGCTGGTCGATGCCCATCGAGGCGATGAATCCGGCGAAGACGAGGTTTCCGAGCTGGCTCCGAGCGTCGGCGAGGGCGGGCAGCAGCGTCACGCTGGTGACCTTCTTGAGGGCGCGCTCGGCGTCCCTGGCCTTCGTGAGGCTCGTGGCGACGGTGGCGACCGTCTGGTACATGAGGTCGATGATGCTCGACGAGAGGGTGTCGCGTGCGGCTTCGAATTCGGCGCGCGTGAAGACCCGGCCGTCTGGGTGTGCAGCCTGCAGCACGTGGTCGGCCGCCGCGAGCAAGCAGTCGTCGAAGAGCGCCTGGATGCTGGGGTACGGGCTTGTCGCCAGAACCAGTTTCTCGTTTTGGCTGAGGTGCTCGCGAACGTAGGAGACGGGGGAGGCCACTCCCAGCAGCAACAGCCTCCGAACGCCGGCCGGGGTGAGCCGTGCGGCTTCGGCCGGCGTCGTCACCAGTCGGATCGCCACCGAGGTCTTCTCATCGACGATCGCCGGGTAGGCGCGGATGACACTGCCCGGCTGTTTCGTGTCGAGGTGCTGCGGCAGCTCGTCGAAGTCCCAGGTGGTGATGCCGCGGCGTTCGATCGAACTCGCGACGGCGCCGGATGCCCGGGCCACGCTCTCGCGGGCGGCCCCCTTGAACCGGCTCTGCAACGAGCCGAGGTCTTTCGAGGCCGCGAGCGTCTTGCCCCGATCATCCACCACCCGGAAGGAGACCGAGAGGTGGGAAGGAATGCGCGTGAGGTCGAAGTCGGCTGCCGTGACGGGTGTGTAGGCGAGTCGCGACATGACCGCGGCCAGCGCGGCGACGAACGAGGCTGAGCCTGCTGAAACCTCTGATCCAGCGCTGGCCCCGTCGTACCCCGGCAGCTCGAGCAGCAGCTTCTTCGCCCAGTCGGTCGCCGGCACGAAGTTCTTGCGGAGATTCTTGGGCAGCGACCGGATGAGCGCGGTCACGAGTTCGTCGCGAAACCCCGGCACCTGCGATTCGAAGCCAGAGGGCTCGAGACGGGGTAGCAGGGTGAGCGGAACGGTGACACTCACGCCGTCGTCTTCGGTGCCCGGTTCGAAGCGGTACGAGAGAGCGAGCTGCTGGTCGCCCTGCTGCCAGGTCGCCGGGAACTTCGCCTCGTCGATCTCGGGCGCGCCTTCGGGAACCAGCGAGGTGAGCGTCATCGTCAGCAGCTCTGGCGTGTCGTACTTCGCCTTCTTCCACCAACCGTCGAAACTGCGGGCGGTGTTCACCTCGCGGGGAACTCTCGCGTCGTAGAACTCGAACACGGCCTCGTCGTCGAGCAGCAGATCGCGGCGGCGGCTGCGCTCCTCGATCTCGGCGAGTTCGGAACGGAAGCGCCGGTTGTCGCGGTCGAAGGCGTGCTGCGACTCCCAGTCGCCCTCGACGAGGGCGTGGCGGATGAACAGCTCTCGCGCGTAAGCGGGGTCGACCCGCGAGAACTGCACCCGGCGCTTGGGAACGATGGGCACGCCGTAGAGGGTGACCCGCTCGTACGCGACAACGGCGCCCTGCTTCTTCTCCCAGTGCGGCTCGGAGTACGTGCGCTTGCAGAGATCGCCAGCGAGCGCCTCTGCCCACGCCGGGTCGATCGTCGCGTTCATGCGCGCGAACAGGCGGCTGGTCTCGACCAGCTCTGCGCTCATCACCGAATTGGGCTGCTTCTTCGCCAGGGCAGACCCGGGGAAGATGCTGAACCGGGTCTGACGCGCGCCGACATAGTCCTTCTTCGCCGCATCTTTCAAGCCGATGTGCGAGAGCAGGCCGGAGAGAATCGAACGGTGGATGCCGTCGGGGTTGACCGAGGGATCGCCGAGCGTGAGGTTCAGCGGTTTGCTGAGCTGGCGCAGCTGCCGGAAGACATCCTGCCACTCGCGCACCCGCACGTAGTTGAGGTGTTCGGCCTTGCAGAGCCGGCGGAAGGCGCTGGAGGAGAGCTCGCGCTGTTTCTCCTCGAGGTAGTTCCAGAGGTTGAGCAGCGAGAGGAAGTCGCTGGTGACGTCGGTGAACCGGGCGTGCAGCTCGTCGGCCCGCTGGCGGCGTTCGAGCGGGCGTTCGCGCGGATCCTGGACCGTTAAGCCCGACACGATGATCATGACTTCGCGGCTCGTACCGTGGTTCTTCGACTCGATGACCATGCGGGCGAACCGCGGCTCGATCGGCATGCGTGAGAGGTCGCGGCCGACGCGGGTGAGTGTCGGCACTGCGTTCGCGGTGCCGCGCTTCGCGTCGCTCGGAGAATTTATCGCTCCCAGTTCGCTCAGCAGGTCCAGGCCGTCTTTGATGCCGCGCGAATCCGGCGGCTGCAGAAACGGAAAGCTCGCAATGTCGCCAAGGCCCAGCGAGATCATCTGCAGGATGACGGCGGCCAGGTTGGTGCGCAGAATCTCCGGCTCGGTGAACTCAGGCCTCGCCAGATAGTCCTCCTCGGAATAGAGCCTGATGCAGATGCCGTCGCTGGTGCGCCCACTCCGGCCCGCGCGCTGGTTCGCTGACGCCTGCGAGATGGCCTCGATCGGCAGCCGCTGCACCTTCGATCGCACACTGTAGCGACTGATGCGGGCCGTGCCCGTGTCGATGACGTACTTGATTCCGGGCACCGTGAGGCTCGTCTCCGCGACGTTGGTCGCGAGCACGATGCGGCGACGGATGCCCGGGGCCGACGACTTCTGAAAGACCTTGTGCTGGTCGGCCGACGACAGCCGGCCATACAACGGCAGAACCTCGGTCGCCGCACCGAGAGCCCCACCCCCACCCGAGTTGAGGCGCCCGCGGATGGCCTCTTCAGCATCCCGGATCTCGTTCTCGCCGGAGAAGAACACCAGCACGTCGCCGTCACCCTCGCGGGCGAGCTCGTCGAGGGCTTCGTTCACAGCGTCGAGAGGGTCGCGATTCACTGCCGGCCGCGGCGCGGTTCTGCCATTCGGGGCCCCGCCCGAACGCGTGTTGCTGCCGCCGTTCGCCGTGCGCCGTGCAGGGGTTGCCCCGGAGTCGTCGCTGCCATCGTCACTGTCATCATCGCTGTCGTCATCGACGTCGTCGCCCCTCTCCCCGTCGGCGACGAGTGGGCGATAGCGAACCTCGACCGGGTAGGTGCGCCCAGACACTTCGATGATCGGCGCCCCGCCGAAGTGCCGCGAGAAACTACCGGGGTCGATGGTGGCCGAGGTGACGATCACCTTGAGGTCAGGGCGCTTGGGCAGCAATTGGCGCAGGTACCCCAGCAGGAAGTCGATGGTGAGGCTGCGCTCGTGCGCCTCATCGATGATGATCGTGTCGTACTTGGTCAGCAGTCGGTCGCGGTGGATCTCGTTCAGCAGAATGCCGTCGGTCATCAGCTTGATCTGCGTGTTCGGCCCCACCGTGTCGGTGAAGCGCACCTGGTAGCCCACGCGGTCGCCGACCTCCTGACCGAGTTCCTCCGCGATGCGTTCGGCGATCGTGCGTGCCGCGATGCGCCGGGGCTGTGTGTGCCCGATGCTCGTTCTGCCAAGCGTCAGGCAGATCTTCGGCAGCTGGGTCGTCTTGCCGGAGCCGGTCTCGCCGGCAACGATCACGACCTGGTTCGCGGCGATCGTGCGTGCGATCTCCTCGCGCAACTGGCTGACGGGCAGCTCGGGCGGGAAATAGATCGACTCGGCATTCATCAGCGCTCCAGTCTACGGCTGGCCGGGCATCCTGCGCGTGCGAATACAGAAGGCATCGTGCGGACGCGACACGCCCTGTGGATGCCCGGGGTGGGGCGTGTCGCGTCAGCTCGGAGCGCAGCGGGGCGCTCGCGCGTGCGCGAGCCGCCCGCCAGGCCGAAGCCACGCGTAGGCTTGCCTGATGGCCAATCGACTGGGCGACGCGATCAGCCCGTACCTCCGTTCGCACGCTGAAAACCCTGTTGACTGGTACCCGTGGGGTGAGCCCGCATTCGCCGAGGCCGCCCGGCGCGACGTGCCGGTGCTCGTGTCGATCGGGTACTCCACGTGCCACTGGTGCCACGTGATGGCACGCGAGAGTTTCAGTGACCCACACCTCGCGGACGTGCTGAATCGCGGGTTCGTCGCTGTGAAGGTCGACCGGGAAGAGCATCCGGAGGTCGACGCGGTGTACCTCGCAGCTGCAGGGGCATTCACTCAGAACCTCGGCTGGCCGCTGAACGTGTTCGTCACGCCCGACGCGAAGCCGTTCTTCGCCGGCACGTATTCGCCACCGGTCCCGGTGCAGGGCAACCCCTCGTTCGGGCAGGTGCTCGGCGCCGTGGCGGATGCCTGGGCCAACCGACGCGAAGAAGTCGAGTCGACCGCACGGCAGCTCACCGAAGCGCTCGCCGCGGCGGCGAACGGTGAGCACAGCGAGAATACCGAGCATGCCGAGCATGCCGAGAATGCCGAGCACGATGAGGGCCATGAAGACGGCGAGACCGCCTCGGGCACTGGCGAAGCCCTCCCCACCCCCGCCCAGTTGGCGCAGGTCGTCTTCGAGCTCGACGCCTACGAAGACGCCATTCATGGTGGCTTCGGGGGTGCTCCGAAGTTCCCGGTTGCACCGGTGCTGAAGTTCCTGCAGGCGATGGATGCCCCGCTCGCCGACCGCGCCCTCAAGGCCATGGCGGCCTCTCCGCTCCGCGACCCGGTCGAGGGTGGCTTCTTCCGCTACGCGACGGCCTCCGACTGGAGCGAGCCGCACTACGAGCGCATGCTGTACGACAACGCGCTGCTGCTCGACGCGTACACGACGGCTGCGCAGAAGGCCGGGGGCCCGGGCGGCGAAAGCAGGTCGCCTGGGCAGAGGGCTGCCGATGCAGCAGCAGGCATCGCATCGTTCCTGCTCACGACGATGCAGATCGACGGCGGAGGGTTCGCCTCGGCGCAGGACTCTGAAAGCGTTGTCGCCGGTCAGCAGAGCGAGGGCGGCTACTACGCACTCGACGCCGAAGCACGGTCGGGGGAGACTCCGCCGAAGCTCGACCTCAAGGTGCTGACCGGGTGGAACGGACTCGCCATCTCGGCCCTCACGCACGCGGGCGCGGCTTTGGGCAATCACCAGTGGCTGAGTGCTGCGGCGTTGGCCGCGGACTATGTGCTCGATCACCATCTGCGCGCCGATGGAACCCTCGCGCGGGCTTCGCTGGGCAGCCAGCTTTCTGCCGCGCCGGCGATCCTCGAGGATTACGGGATGTTCGCCGACGCCCTGCTCCAGCTCGGGTCTGTTCTGGGTAATGAGAGGTACCTGCGGGTCGGCCGCGAGCTGGTCGACAGCACGATGAGTGAGGCACCTTCGGCGCGAGCGGGAGAGGGAAAGGGAAAGGCAGTGGGAGCCACGGCTGAGCGCCGGCTTCCGTTCATCGCGCCCGGTGCCGGCGACCCGGTGCTCGCCGCGCACGGGCTCCTGATCGAGGGTGATGTCTCCGAGGGTGCCTACCCGTCGGGACTTTCCGCCGTGTCGAGTGCGGCCTGTGCGCTCTACTTCGCAACAGGTGAGGGTCGTTACATCGAGGCGGTCCGCCAGTCGCTCGCCTCCGTGGCCGAGGATGCCCTGCAGCGCCCGATCGGATTCGGAGCGGCTCTGGAGATCATGGCGAAGCTCGCGGCGACCGATCGGGCACGCGCGGGTCGCTGAGCGAGCGCGACCAACCTGACGGACGCGAGGATCCGCTCGAAAGCGTAGTGCTGATCGAACACCACATGCCCGGCGAGCGGAGGACTCTAGACGAGCACCGCCTTGGGGTCGTCGGCCCACTCGTTCAGTGATCCGTCGTAGAGGGCGACACTCGTCTCGCCGATGACGGCGAGTGCGAGCGCGTCGAGCGCTGCGGCAATTCCTCCTGCGCAATAGACGACGATCGACTGCATCGGAGTGCTTCGCCCTGCCAGCACCGGAGCGAAGACCGCACGGAGTGCATCAGGCTTCAGAAGAGTGTTGGTCTCGCTGTTGATGACCTGCGCGGACGGCAGGCTCGAGCTGCCCGGGATGTGCCCGAGCCGAGAGCAGTTGCCGGTGTGACCCTCGAATTCACGGGGTGACACGGCGCAGATCAGTAGGGCATCCGTCTGCCGACTGACAATGGATTCGACGAGGGTCTTGTCGACCCAGAACCCGGGCAGCTCCCTCGCCCTGAACTCTGCCGGCGCAGGCTCGGTCAGAACAGGTGGTGCCGGCACAGGTTCTGCGAAGCCGGTCGCGGTGGGGCGGTCTTCGGCCGTCCACTTGGTGAAGCCGCCGTCGAGCACGGAGATGTTGTCGAAGCCGAACGAGCGGAACAGCCACCAGACTCGGGCTGCCCACTGCCCACGCCCGCTGTCGTAGACGACAACCCGTGAAGACGCCCGCACGCCGACTGTCGCCGCAGCGGTTTCGAACTGGGCAGCAGTGGGCTTTGTGAACGCGAAAGGAGCGCCGGGGTCGGAGAAGTCATCGATCAGGTCGGCGAACTCCGCTGAGGGAATGTGGCCCGCATCCAGGAAGTCGCCTCGGCCGCTGAGCCACAGGGGCAACCCACCGGGCCCCTGTGCCGAGAGAACGCTGGCGTCGAGCACGACCAGCGATTCGCCACCCAGGTGATCGCAGAGCCACTGCGTCGACACAGTCGGGGTCGCCACGATGGGGGAGCCACTGCCCGGGAGGGTCTGTGTCGGTGCGGCTGGGAAGGTCACGTCTTCAACGCTAGCTGCCCATGGGCTCGGGTGGCTGTGCGTTGCAACAGAAAGTCACAAGTCCGTAACGACCTGTTCACAGTGGCGCGCTCGCGCGCTTCGAGCACCACGTGAGCGGAATATCACACGCTGTCCGGAAGGCGCTACCTCGGCGCGTCGGAAGAGTGCCTCACAGCTTCACAGAGCCATCAGCCGCGTCCGGGTGCTGTCAGCGCAGGCTCTTACGGGCCGTGATCTGGCCGGTGTCGAAGCCGAGCAGGTGCAGGCCGCCGTTGAACCGGGCGTGTTCGACCTTGATGCAGCGGTCCATCACGACGGTCAGGCCTTTGCTCTCACCGTAGAGGGCGGCATCCTGGTTCCAGATGCCGAGCTGGATCCAGATGGTCTTCGCGCCGCTGGTAAGCACGTCGTCGATGACCGAGGGAATGTCGCTCGCCTTGCGGAAGACGTCGACGATGTCGGGAACCTCTGGCAGAGAGGCGAGGTCGGGGTAGGCCTTCTGCCCCAGGATCTCGCTGGCGTTCGGGTTGACGAAGTAGACCCGGTAGTCGCTCGACTGCAGAAGGTAGGTGCCCACGAAGTAGCTCGAACGGGCAGCGTTCGGTGAGGCGCCGACGATGGCGATCGACTTCGCTCTGCGCAGAATCTGGAGGCGCTCTTTGGCCGTGGGCCCGACCCAGGTTCGCTGCGACTTCAGCAGCTTCGCAAGCGGTGAACTCGACGGCACGTCGCAGGTGAGGCCGTTCGCGAACTGGGCAGTGATGGTGCCTGCGTCTGCGCCGGTGCCCGCGTCGGAGCTGGGGCCCGCGTCAGTGCCGGCAGCAGTTGCGGTGTCGGTGACAGTCATCACTTGCCTTCCGTTGCTTGGGCCAAAGCCTGGTCAAGGTCATAAACAATGTCTTCGGGGTCTTCTATTCCGACACTCAGGCGCACGATTCCGGGCAGAACACCCGCCTCGAGCAGTTGTAGCTCCGTGAGCTGCGCGTGCGTGGTGGAGGCGGGGTGGATCACCAGCGTCTTGGCGTCCCCGATGTTTGCGAGGTGGCTGGCCAGGTCGACCGACTCGATGAAGGTCTTGCCCGCCGCCCGGCCGCCCTTGACGCCGAAGCTGAAGACTGAGCCGGGGCCCTTGGGCAGATACTTGAGGCCGCGTTCGTAGTGTGGATGCCCGGGCAGGCCTGCCCAGTTGACGAACTCGACGCGGGGGTCGGCGTCGAGCCACTCAGCGACGATCCGCGCGTTGTCGACGTGCGCCTGCATGCGGAACGGGAGCGTCTCGACACCCTGGGCGAGCAGGAACGCCGAATGCGGGGCGAGGGACGGCCCGATGTCACGGAGCTGCTCTGCCCGAAGGCGGGTGAGGAAGGCGTACTCACCGAAGTTGCCCGACCACTGCAGGCCGCCGTAGCTCGGAACTGGCTCGCCGAACAGAGGGAACTTCTCGCTGTGCCAGTCGAAGCGGCCGCTCTCGACGACGACGCCACCGAGCGTCGTACCGTGGCCGCCCAAGAACTTCGTGGCTGAGTGGATGACGATGTCGGCACCCCACTCTATGGGGCGGTTGAGGTAGGGCGTGGCGATGGTCGAGTCGATGATGAGGGGAATGCCGTGCGCGTGAGCGACGTCGGCGAGGCCTTCGATGTCGGCGACCTCGCCCGAGGGGTTCGCAACGGTCTCGGCGAAGATCAACTTGGTCTTGTCGGTGATCGCCGCCGCGTAGTCGGCGGGGTCAGAACTCTTCACGAAGGTGGTGTCGACCCCGAAGCGGCGCAGAGTCACGTCGAGCTGGGTGATGCTGCCGCCGTAGAGGTTGGCCGACGAGACGATGTGGTCGCCGGTGCCGACGAGCGAGGCGAAGGTGATGTACTGCGCCGCGAGGCCGCTGGCAGTGGCCACTGCACCGAGGCCGCCCTCGAGGCTGGCTACCCGCTCCTCGAACGAGGCCACCGTGGGGTTCGCGAGCCGGCTGTAGATGTTGCCGTACTTCTGCAGCGCGAACCGGGCCGCGGCGTCTTCGGTGTCGTCGAACACAAAGGCCGAGGTCTGGTAGATGGGCAGGGCCCGCGCACCCGTCACCGCGTCAGGAATGTTGCCTGCGTGGATTGCCCGAGTTCTGAAGCCGTATTCGCGATCTGCCATGGCTCAACGGTAGTAGAGGCATGGCGAACATCTGTGGCGCAAGGAATTCTGACGTAACACTTCGCAGCGACAGCCGAGCGCGTGCGTGGCGTCAGACACGCTGCAAGACCATGGCTCAACGGTAGTAGAGGCATGGCGGGATTCGAGCGGCTCCAGACTTGAACGGTAACAAATCTCTGCTGTGGCGCGCCTGAGCCGTAGGAGTCAAGTCCCTGCCTCTGCACAGCCACGGCGATTACACTGATCGAAAGTCAATGACGACCGAAGGAAGCCCTCAGATGAGCGCAGGTTTTGCCACCGTTTCCGTTGCCTCGATCCTTGTCGAGACGGCACGCAGAATGCCCACGAACGTCGCTTTGGTCGTCGGGCCGACCGAGACCACCTATGCCGAGCTCTGGCAACAGACCCGCCAATACGCCGGCGCCCTCCGCGACCGCGGGGTCGGGCCGGGCACACCCGTCGCCATGCTCATACCGAACGTGGCCGACTTCCCTCGTGTCTACTACGCCGTGCTCGCCCTCGGCGGTGTCGTGGTGCCGATCCACGCGCTCCTGAAGGCGAAGGAGATCGAGTACGTCTTGCGCGACAGCGGAGCCCAGCTGCTCGTCTGTGCTGCTCCTCTGCTGGGTGAGGGCGCGAAGGGAGCGACACTCGCAGGCGTGCCCGTCATCTCCGTGCTGCTGCCGGAGGCCAGCCCCGAGTTGCCTGCGCGCCTCGAAGACGAAGCTCGGGCATCCGTGCCGATCGAGACCTACGTGCAGCGTGACCCGTTCGACACGGCCACGATCCTGTACACCAGCGGCACCACTGGCACGCCGAAGGGGGCGGAAGGTTCACACCTGGCTCTCGTCGAGCAGGTGAACGTCTCGCTGCTGACCACCTTCGACATGCGGGCAGACGACCGCGTTCTCGGGGCACTTCCCCTGTTCCACACCTTCGGCCAGACCTGCACCATGAACACCGTCTTCCGGGCAGGGGCGACGCTCGTCATGGTGCCGAAGTTCACAGGCGACACTGCGCTCCAGGTGATGAACGAGCAGAAGTGCACGATCTTCATGGGTGTGCCGACGATGTACATCGCCCTACTCGACGCCGCCTCCCGCAGCACCGACCGGCCACCGCTGCGCTACGGCATCTCGGGGGGCGCCGCCATCCCGGTCGCCGTCATCGACCGGTTCCGTGAGCAGTTCGGCACCGAGATCCACGAGGGCTACGGGCTCACCGAGACGTCTCCGGTCGCGACCTTCAACATGGTCGGGGTGCCTCCGCGACCCGGAACGATCGGCACGCCGATCTGGGGTGTCGACGTCGAGATCGCCGACGCCGAGGTCGACGACCGGATCGTGCTGCTGCCCGCCGGCGAGCTCGGTGAGCTGGTTATCCGTGGCCACAACCTCATGAACGGCTACCACAACCGGCCCGAAGACACGGCGAAGGTGATGGTCGACGGCTGGTTCCGCACCGGCGACCTCGGGCGCAAAGACGATGACGGGTACCTCACGATCGTCGACCGCACCAAAGACATGATCCTGCGAAACGGCTACAACGTCTACCCGCGTGAGGTCGAAGAAGTTCTGGCCAGGCACCCCGAGATCCAGATGGTCGCTGTCTACGGCGTTCCGCACGAGACCCACGGCCAGGAGATCGTGGCATCGGTGGTGCTGGTGGCGGATGCCCGGGCCACCGTCGACGAACTGCTCGAGTTCGTGCGCGACGACGTTGCGGCCTACAAGTACCCGCGTCATCTCGAGATCGTCGAGGTCTTGCCGCTCGGGCCCTCGGGCAAGGTCCTGAAGCGCGAACTCGTGGCGGCCTGGGTCGCCCGCGAGGAGTCGAGCGTCTCGCATTGACGCCGGCGGGTTTCGATACGCACTGCGTGCTACTCAGCCAGCGAGTGCCTCCCGGTCGCTGCTTGAGTAGCGCACCGGCGGTGGAGTTGCGGAGGTGTCGCTGGCTGAGTAGCGCAGCGTATCGAAACCCCCACGCCTCACGTCACACAAGCAAGTGAATTCAGCGCAGCAGGTACACTGCCGCCAGTGAAAGGCCCGCGATGAACGCCCACGAGGCCAGGCCGACGATCAGCGCACGCCATCCGGTGCGGGCGAGGGCGGCGAAACGGATGTTCGACCCCAGTGCGAACAACGCCATCGCCAGCAGGGTGGTCTGAAGGGAGTCGGCCGCCGATAGCACCGCGTCGGGCAGGGGCACGAAGGTGCGGATCAGCACGGCCAACAGGAACCCTGCGATGAAGAGCGGCACGATGGGAGGGCGTCTAGCTCGGACGACGGGTACAGCATCGGCGTCGAGAGCGAGTGCGCGCCTGTCGGCCCTCCTGTCTCGGCCACGCTCGACCAGCCCGACGATGGCGACCATCGGCGCGAGGGTGAGCACGCGGGTGAGCTTCACGACCACGGCCGCCGCGAGAGCCGCCGGCCCTGCGATCTGGGCGGTCGCGACGACCTGGCCGACGTCGTGCACGCTCAGGCCGACCCAGAGCCCGAAGTCTTCGGGGCTCATCCCGAGCGGAATGCGCAGGACGGGCAGTATGAAGATCGCCAGCGTGCCGCAGAGCGTCACCAGGGCGACGGGGGTGGCCTGGTCTTCGTCTTTACTGCGCGTCACGGCACTCATCGCGCCGATGGCGGAGGCTCCGCAGATGGAGAACCCGGCGGCAATCAGAATGGGCTGCGTACCAGGCAGGCGAAGCAGCTTTCCGAGACCCAGGGTCGCGGCGAACGTGATGCCGACGATCAGCACGATCACCACGATGGTCGGCCAGCCGAGCCCCGCGATGTCGACGAGCGACAGCTTCAGGCCGAGCAGCACGATTCCGAGGCGCAGCAGACGGCGGGCCGAGAGGGCAATTCCCGGCTTCAGCGTGGTGTCGAGCATCCGCTGGCTTGCCGGGATCTGGCCGACGACCATGCCTAGACCCACCGCAGCGGTCAGCAGCGGTACGGCCGGAAAAAGACTGTGCAACCCGAATGCTGCCGCTGCCGCGACCCCGGCGACCAGTATGCCAGCCAGCCAGCGGGGCGACCTGCTCTGCGGCCCAGCCACCGGCACGGGGCCTGCTACCGCCACGAAGGCAGCCAGTAGTGCAGTGTGAGCAGCCAGCCGGGAATCGGCTGCGCCGTCCACACCGGGTAGAAGAACACCGTCACCAGTGAGGCGAGTATCAGATAGGCCGCGACCACAATCAAGGCGGCCGTGCGTTTTCGCCGCGGGTCGTCACGGGAACCGAGTGCGAGCCCGATCACGAAGGTGAGCCCGAGGATCATGTACGGCTCGAACGCGATCGTGTAGAACTGGAAGATCGTGCGGTTGATGTACATCAGCCAAGGCAGGTACCCGACGACCATGCCCATCAGGATGAGCCCCACCTGCCACTCGCGCTTGCGGATCAGCCGGTAGACGAGGTAGAACATCGCCGCGGTCGCGGCCCACCAGATCGCCGCATTGCCGACCGAGGTGATGTTCGCGTAACAGGTGTCTTCGCCGCAGCCGCCGGTGCCGCCCGTGGTGGTGTTCACGTACATCTGCGTCGGCCGGATCATGAACAGCCACGTGAGTGGGTTCGACGCGTAGGGGTGCGGGTCGTGCTCGTTCACGTTGAAGTTGTAGACCGAGACTTCGAAGTGCCAGAAGTTCTGGATGACCAGCGGCACCCAGCTGAGTGTCCCCGTCCACGGCTGACCGTCGGTCTGCGCCCAGTTGCGGTAGTACCCGCCCGCCGTTGTGAACCATCCGATCCAGGTGACGAGGTAGCTCGCCAGATAGAGCGGAACCATCAGCACGACGTTGGCGACGCCCTGTTTCAGGATGGCCGCGCTGATCCAGAACGGCAGGCCCACCCGGCGGCGGGCCAGTGCATCGACCAGCACCGAGTAGAGCCCGAAGCCGATGAGGAAGAACAGGCCGGACCACTTGACAGCGCTGGCAAGCCCGAAGGCAACCGCGGCCGCCATGAGCCAGGGTCGCCACCAGAGCGTCGGGCCCCAGGTCGGTTCCCGGCCTTCGGCTTCGCGTGCGACCATCCACTCGGTCAGCCGTCGCAGGTGCCACTCGCGGTCGAGGAGAATGGCCCCGAACCCGAGCAGGAGGAAGAGCATCAGGATGCCGTCGAGCAGCCCCACCCGGCTCATCACGATGGCATGCCCGTCGATCGCGAACAGGAACCCGGCGATGGTACCGAGGAGCGTCGACTTGAAGAGTTTCGTGCCGATCATTGCGATGAGCAGAACCGCGAGAATTCCGCACACGGCGACCGAGATGCGCCAGCCGAAGCTGTTCTCGGCGCCGAAGACCGCCATGCCGAGCGCGATGATCCACTTGCCGAGCGGCGGGTGCACCACATACGAGCCGGTGTTGGTGTACGTGTTCACGTCGCCGGCATTGAACGAGGTGTCGGCACCCGACGGCCAAGCGCCCTCGAAACCGAGGTGCAGCAGCGACCAGGCGTCTTTCACATAGAAGGTCTCGTCGAAGACGAGGCTGTGCGGGTCGGCCAGGTTCCAGAGCCGCAGGATCGCGCCCAGCAGGGTCACGGCGAGCGGTCCACCCCAGCGCCACGCTCGTTGTCTGCCCGGCGTGCTGAGTAGGCGACCCCACCAGGCGTCGAGCCTGCTGCCGCGGGGTTCGGCAGCGTGGTGTCCGGCAGAGTGGGCTTCGGCGTGCGCTGGCGCGTCGATGCCGGCCGGCGCGGGCGGTTCTGAGTCGGTCGCAAGGCTCACCCGCCCCATGCTACCCACCGCGAGCCGCGAGCCTGTTCAGCCCACGGGCATCCTGTGCCTGCGGAGAGAGGCCCGCGTGCCCGAACCGCCGCCACGGAACAGTCCACACGGGTCGTGGCGTGCACACTGCACGTGCCCCCCCGCGTGGACTGTTCTGTGGAGTTGCTGTTGTCGACTCCGCGCCCGACACCGATGTCTCTGGCAGCCGGTGTCTCTGGCAGGCGGGGTGTCGGGCGACCGAAGTGCCGGGGAGGGGGTGTGTCGGGCAGACTGGGTAGATGATCATCCTCGCGGCGACGCCCATCGGCAACCTGAAGGATGCGTCGGCGCGCCTCATCGAGACGCTGGAGGCAGCGGAGACGGTCGCGTGCGAAGACACGCGAGTAACAGCGAAACTGCTGCGTGCCCTCGGAATCCAGAACCGGCCCCGGCTGCTGGCCCTGCACGACCACAACGAACGCGAGAAGGCGGCCGAGCTGGTTGAAGCGGCCCGTGAGGCCGACCTCGTCGTCATGAGCGATGCCGGAATGCCGACCGTCTCCGACCCCGGCTTCCACCTCGTGCAGGCCGCGGTTGCGGCGGGCGTCGGCGTGACGATCATCCCGGGCCCGTCAGCGGTTGTCTCGGCGCTCGCGATCTCCGGGCTACCGACCGACCGGTTCACCTTCGAGGGATTCCTGCCACGAAAGCAGGGTGATCGGCTCGGCGCGTTGGGCGACCTGGTACGCGAACACCGGACGATGGTCTTCTTCGAGTCGCCCAACAGACTGGCCGCATCACTGGTAGACATCGCCAGCGTTCTGGGAGACGAGCGACGGGTAGCTGTCTGCCGTGAGCTGACCAAACTCTATGAAGAGGTCAAGCGCGGGGGAGCGGCCTCGCTGGTGCCGTGGGCGGAGGCCGGTGTGAAAGGCGAGATCGTGCTCGTCGTCGCCGGAGCTGAGCCGCTCGAGGTCAACCTGGCGACCGGTGTCGCGCAGGTGCTCGAATTGGTGGCCGACGGGACCCGGCTCAAGGATGCTGCGGCCGCCATTGCCGAGGCGACCGGGCTCAGCAAGCGCGACCTCTACGAAGCGGCGTTGCAGTCCCGGCGCTGAGATGCATATGCAGTTCACCCGGTGGTGGCCGCGCGCAAGCTCATCGTGCACAGGACGAGTCGATTGGTCCCTGCCCACAGTTCGGTAACACGGCGGCGGCCCGTGGCTCGACCGCTTAAGATGAACCTTATGTCTGACGGCTCCTCGTTCTATATCACTACGCCCATCTTCTATGTCAATGACGTGCCCCATATCGGTCACGCGTACACCGAGGTGGCGTCTGATGTGCTCGCGCGCTGGCACCGGCAGGCCGGCGACCCGACGTGGTTCCTGACCGGCACCGACGAGCACGGCCAGAAGATCCTGCGCACGGCGACGGCGAACGGCGTCTCGCCCAAGGAGTGGGCCGACCGCCTGGTCGAAACAGCGTGGCAGCCCCTGCTCAAGACGATCGACATCTCGAACGACGACTTCATCAGAACGACGGATGCCCGGCACGAGGTCAACGTGCAGCTCTTCCTGCAGCGGCTCTTCGACGCCGGTTACATCTACACGGGCGACTACGAGGGTGCCTACTGTGTGGGCTGCGAGGAGTACAAGCAGCCCGGCGACCTGCTCGACGGCACCGGCCCCTACGAGGGCCAGCAGGTCTGTGCCATCCACTCGATCCCGGTCGAACTGCTGCAGGAGCGCAACTACTTCTTTCGCATGAGCGACTTCACCCAGCCGCTGCTCGATCTCTACGAGTCGAATCCCGACTTCATCCAGCCCGAGAGCGTGCGCAACGAGATCGTGGCGTTTGTGAAGCGCGGGCTGACCGACCTCTCGATCAGCCGTCAGACGTTCGACTGGGGCGTGAAGGTACCGTGGGACGACAGCCACGTCGTCTACGTCTGGTTCGACGCGCTGCTGAACTACATCACGGCCGCGGGTTACGGCTCCGACGAGGAGAAGTTCGCTTCGCTCTGGCCGGCGACCCACATCGTCGGTAAAGACATCGCCCGGTTCCACGCCGTCATCTGGCCCGCCATGCTGCTCGCGGCGGGGCTCGCCGTTCCCAAGCAGGTCTTCGGCCACGGCTGGCTGCTGGTGGGGGGCGAGAAGATGTCGAAGTCGAAGCTGACCGGAATCGCTCCGAACCAGATCACCGACACCTTCGGCTCCGACGCGTTCCGCTACTACTTCATGAGCGCCATCAACTTCGGCCAGGACGGCTCGTTCAGTTGGGAAGACCTCTCTGCCCGGTACCAGGCCGAGCTGGCCAACGGCTTCGGCAACCTCGCATCGAGGGTGATCGCCATGGTCACGAGGTACTTCGACGGCGACATCCCGAATCCCGGAATCTCCGAGGGCGCTGACGAGCGCGTGCGCACCGTCGAGCGACGCGTGGTCGATGAGGCCGACGCAGCCATTGAACGCCTGGCCATCCACGAGGCCCTCTCGGCGATCTGGGAGCTCGTCGACGAGCTCAACGGATACATCACCAGCCAGGAGCCGTGGGCGCTGGCCAAGAAGCCCGAACTGGCCGACCGGTTGCAGACGGTGCTGTTCACGGCCGTGCGCGGGCTCGGCACACTGGCGGTGCTGCTCTCCCCGGTCATTCCCGAAGCGACGGCAAAGCTCTGGCAGTCGCTCGGCGGCGTCGGCGAGATCACAGCGGTACCCATCCGCACGGCCTACCACTGGGAGACCGACGGCAAGGTTTGGCCGCTGGAGCCGCTCTTCCCCCGGATCGAGAACATCGAAGGCGCAGACGGCCCTGCCACTGCGCCAGCCGGTGCCAGTGTTGCTGCAACTCCTGTTGCTGTAACTCCTGTTGCTGCAACTCCTGCTGCTGCAAAGCCTGCCCCTGCCACCGCGCCATGACCGGCGACTCCCCGTACATCCGCCAGCGCGACGCGTCACCCGGCCGCGACCTGACGTACCCACCGCTGCCGCAGGCCCTCACCGTTCCGGTCTACGACAACCACACGCACCTCGAGATCAGTGTCCCCACTCGCTCGGCCGCCACGCCGGTCCCCGGCGCGTCGGAACCGGCGAGCGTGGGCCCAGGCGACCATCCGCTCTCGTATCGCGAACACCTCGACCGGGCATCCAGTGTCGGCGTGCGAGGCGTCGTGCAGGTGGGCGGCGACGTCGAGACCTCTCGGTGGTCGGCCGAACAAGCGCTCAGGGAGCCACGGATGCTCGCGGCCGTCGCCCTGCACCCGAACGAGGCTCCCGTGTACGACCTCGCTGGCGGCCTCGACGACGCACTGGCGGTCATCGCCGAACTCGCCACGCGGCCCAGGGTGGCCGCGATCGGTGAGACCGGGCTCGACTTCTTCCGAACATCTGGTGACACGGCCATCGCTGCGCAGTATCGTTCGTTCGAAGCCCACATCGAAATCGCCAAAGAGAACAACCTCGCGATGCAGATCCACGACCGGGATGCCCACAGCGAGGTCATCGCGACGCTGAAGCGCGTGGGCGCACCGGAGCGCACGGTCTTCCACTGCTTCTCGGGTGACGCCGAGCTGGCCCGCATCTGCGCCGAGAACGGCTGGTACATGTCGTTCGCCGGCACCGTGACGTTCAAGAACGCCGCCAACCTGCGCGAAGCCCTCGAAGTCTGCCCGCGGTCGCTGTTGCTCGTCGAAACCGATGCGCCCTTCCTGACGCCGATGCCGAACCGGGGCCGGCCGAACGCGCCATACCTGCTTCCGTACACGCTCCGGGCGATGGCCGAGCACCTCGGTACCGATTCCTCGATGCTGGCAGCGCAGATCTCCTCGAACACCGAACTCGTCTACGGCTCGTGGGACGCGGAGCCCGTCGTTCTCCCCGCTCTGGACGCGTGATGGCCGATGAGAAGGCGGCGCTGCTGGGCCCCGCCGAGATCCGCGACCTTGCCGGGTTGCTGAACCTGACACCGACCAAGAAGCTCGGCCAGAACTTCGTCATCGACGGCAACACCGTGCGCCGCATCGTCCGCATCGCTGGGGTGCAACCGGGCGAGACGGTGGTGGAGGTCGGGCCCGGTCTCGGCTCCCTCACGCTCGGAATCCTCGAGATGGGCGCGGAGGTGATCGCGGTCGAAATCGACAAGCGGCTCGCCGAACAGCTGCCTCTGACCGTCAGCCTGCTGCAGCCCGATGCGAAGCTCACCGTCATCCGTGATGATGCCCTGCGCATCCAGAGCCTGCCCGGCGCCCCGACACGGCTCGTCGCCAACCTGCCGTACAACGTCTCCGTGCCTGTGCTGCTGCACTTTCTCGAGCACTTCTGGAGCATTCTCTCCGGCGTCGTCATGGTGCAGGCCGAAGTAGGCCTTCGTATCGCCGCAGAACCCGGGTCGAAGATCTACGGTGGCCCGAGTGTCAAAGCCGCGTGGTATGGCACCTGGCGCACTGCGGGGCAGGTCAGTCGGCAGGTGTTCTGGCCGGTGCCCAACGTCGACTCGATCCTGGTCGCATTCGAGCGATCTCCCACCAGCCTTGCCAGTGAAGAGCTGCGTCTCTCGACATTCGAGATCGTGGATGCCGCGTTCCAGCAGCGCCGCAAGATGCTGCGCCAGGCGCTGTCCGGGTTGTTCGGCAGTGCGCAGTCGGCGTCGGAGATCATCACCGTCGCGGGCCTCGACCCGACAGCGCGCGGCGAACAGCTGACCGTGCGTGACTTTCTCGCCATCGCCGAGACCCGCGCCGCGCTGGAGTGAGCGCAACCCGAGCGCTGCAGGCCCCGAGCAGCACCAGCACGAGCACCTGACCGTGAGCGGAATGACACACGCTGGCAGTGAGCTAGGTTAAATCTATGACGGCGAACGCGGGCTCCCAGGCGATCCATGTCAGGGCACCCGGCAAGATCAACGTCTTCCTCAAGGTGGGCGCTGTCATGGAAGACGGCTATCACGATGTCGCCACGGCCTACCAGGCGGTGTCGCTATACGAAGACGTGCGCGCCTATCCCGCTGACGACTTCTCGGTGTCGTTCACCGGCAGCATCGACACCTCCACGCTCACCACCGACGGATCGAACCTCGCCATCCGGGCCGCCAGAATGCTGGCGCACAAGGCGGGATTCCGGGGCGGCGTGCGCCTCGAGATCGCCAAGAACGTTCCCATCGCCGGCGGAATGGGCGGTGGGTCGGCGGATGCTGCTGCCACCCTCCTCGCCTGCGACACCCTCTGGGGCACAGAGCTGGGTCGCGAAGAGCTCGTCACCCTCGCTGCCCGGCTCGGCGCCGACGTGCCCTTTGCCTTCACCGGCGGTACGGCTATCGGCACCGGCCGCGGCGACCAGCTGAGCCCTGCGCTGGCGAAGGGCCAGTTCCAGTGGGTTCTCGCCCTGGCAGAATTCGGTTCGAGCACGCCCGACGTGTACCGCGAACTCGACCGGCACCGCGACCGTCACGCACAAGACATCTTTCCGGCCCAGACCCAGCCCTCCGTCGACGCCGACGTGCTTCAGGCCCTGCGCGCCGGCGACCCACACATGCTCGCCGAATCGATGCACAACGACCTGCAGGCGCCAGCGCTTCACCTGGCGCCCCAACTGGCCGCTGTGCTGGAACTCGGTGAAGCCAGTGGCGCCCTCGCGGGAATCGTCTCGGGTTCTGGCCCGACCGTCGCCTTCCTCGCTGCGGATTCCGACAGTGCTCTCGACCTGCAGTATGCCCTCAGCTCGGCCCGTCACAAGGTCGTGCGAGCGACCGGCCCCGTGCACGGAGCCCGGGTCGTCAACGGCGCCGAGGCAGGCTGAACCACACGGCCTCGGCCACGCACCCTCTGTGCGCACCCTGGCTGCTCCTCACTGTCCGCTCGCTGCTCGATCACTGCCCCGCTCTCTGCGCACTCTTTCGGGCCTGACGGGGCCCCTTGCACCGGCCTCCGGTGAACGTCCAGCCGAACCTGTGGTCAACTTGAGTAATGGCACATCTACTGGGGGCCGAGTCCCTCCACCTCGAATTTCCGACCCGCGTGATCTTCGACGACGTGACACTGGGCATCAACGAAGGCGACCGCGTCGGTATCGTCGGGCGCAACGGCGACGGCAAGTCGACCCTCCTGCAGCTCCTGGCCGGCACGCTCGAGCCAGATTCAGGGCGTGTCACTCGTCGTAACGGCGTCACCCTCGCCATGCTCGACCAGTCAGACACCCTCGACGACTCCCTGAGCGTGGGCCGGTCGATCGTCGGTGACATCGACGAGCACGTCTGGGCGGGTGACCCCATCGTTCGCGGCGTCATCGCAGGCCTCGTCAGCGACATCCCGTGGGAATCCAGCGTGGCCGACCTCTCCGGCGGGCAGCGTCGCCGGGTGGCGCTCGCGGCCCTGCTCATCGGCGACCACGACATCATCTTCCTCGACGAACCGACGAACCACCTCGACGTCGAGGGCATTGCGTGGCTCGCCGGTCACCTCAACCGACGCTGGTCGGCGAACTCCGGTGGGCTCGTGGTCGTGACGCACGACCGGTGGTTCCTCGACGAGATCTGCACGGCGACCTGGGAGGTGCACGATCGCTTAGTCGAGCCGTTCGAGGGCGGCTACGCCGCGTACATCCTGCAGCGCGTCGAACGCGACACGATGGCCGCAACGATGGAGGGCAAGCGCCAGAACCTCATGAAGAAGGAGCTGGCCTGGCTTCGCCGCGGAGCCCCCGCCCGTACGGCGAAGCCGAAGTTCCGCATCGAGGCGGCCAACGCGCTGATCGAGAACGAACCCCCGGCACGCAACTCGATCTCGCTCGCCTCGATGGCCATGCAGCGCCTCGGCAAAGACGTCGTCGACCTCGAGAACATCTCTGTCGTCTACAACGGCAACGCGGGCGAGAAACGGGTGCTGCACGATGTGACCTGGCGGATCGCGCCGGGCGAGCGCACGGGCATCCTGGGCGTGAACGGAGTGGGCAAGAGCACCCTGCTGAGCCTCGTCTCCGGCACTCTGCAACCCACGACGGGCCGGGTGAAGCGGGGCAAGACCATCAAGGTCGCCACTCTCACCCAGCAACTCTTCGAGCTCGACGAGATTCTGAACGACCGGGTGAGCGAGGTCATCGGTCGGCAGCGCAGCACCTACGTCAGCGGTGGCAAGGAGATGACGCCCAGCCAGATGCTCGAGCGGGTCGGTTTCTCCAGCGCCCAGCTGTCGACTCCCGTGAAAGACCTCTCCGGCGGCCAGAAGCGCCGCCTGCAGTTGCTGCTCATTCTGCTGAGCGAGCCCAACGTGCTGATTCTGGATGAGCCCACCAACGATCTCGACACCGACATGCTTGCTGCGATCGAGGATCTGCTCGACACGTTCCCCGGCACACTGCTCGTCGTCTCGCACGACCGGTACCTGCTGGAGCGCGTCACCGACAACCAGTACGCGGTGATCGAGGGCGGACTCATCCATCTGCCTCGCGGCGTCGACCAGTACCTCGAGGTCCGTGCGCTGCAGCAGCGCAATACCTCGCGCGGGTCGAGCAGTGAGGCCCCGAAGACAGGCTCACCCGGCGCGGCGACCGCGAAGCCGGCCCTCGGTGGGGCCGAACTGCGCTCGGCACAGAAGGAACTCGCCTCGGTGAACCGTCGACTGGAGAAGTACGGCACTCAGGTCGCCCAGATCCACGAGCGCATGGCCAGTCACGACCAGGGCGACTATCCGGGGCTCGCCGCTCTCTCTGCTGAGCTCGACGGGGTGCAGAACACGCTCAGCGACCTGGAGCTGCGCTGGCTCGAGTTGTCGGAACTGTTGGCTTAGAGCTGGCTGGGCCAGGGCTGGCTGGCCCAGGGTCTGCTGGCCCAGGGTTCGCCGGCCCAGCGTTTGCCGGCCCAGTACTGCCGACTCAGAGTTCGAGCGTTGTACTCAGTTTTCTCAGCAACCCGGCGAGGCGCTCCTGCTCTGGTCTGCTCAGACCAGAAAGGAGCGTCGACTCAGAGGTGACCAGCACGGCGATCGCGGCGTCGACCCGGGCGAGGCCGTCTGTCGTCATGGTGACGAGGATGCCCCGGCCGTCGTGGGGCGAGGTGCGACGTTCGACCAACCCTCGTGCCACAAGCCGATCGATGCGGTTCGTCATCGTGCCCGACGATACGAGAGTCTCCTCGAGCAGCGCCTTGGGGCTGAGCTGGTAGGGCGAACCCGCCCGGCGGAGCGCCGAGAGCACATCGAACTCCCAGGAGTCGAGATCGCTCGTACCGAATGAGGCGCGCCTGGCACGATCGAGGTTGCGGGAAAGCCGCCACACCCGCGACAGCACCTGGAGGGGCTCGAAGTCCAGATCGGGCCGTTCCCGCTGCCACGCGCCAACGATGAGGTCGACTGAGTCTGCAGATTCCGATTCGGGCATATTCCATTATCCAAGTTCTTGGCATCTTCTTGGCTGCGCCTTGACCACCGGGGCGCCGTGCGGGAGCCGGAATGCCGTCCGCGCGGTCGACAGCTGGTGGTCAACTCCTCGAATCTGTGTGTGCAGATTCCGTTTGTGCGACGCGCGACCCCCGAAGCTCTGGCAGACTTGTTTACTGCACGCGGCCCAGGGTTTCGTGTGATCCGCCTTGGTGTAACGGCAGCACGACAGCCTTTGGAGCTGTTAGGACTAGGTTCGAATCCTGGAGGCGGAGCAGTATTTTGCCATACGGGCTGCAGCAGTGCCGCTCAGGAGACAGGGAGAAACACGTGACCGACTCCACGCTCGCGATCATCATCCTGGCCGCAGGCCAGGGAACCCGCATGAAATCGGAGACGCCCAAGCTCCTGCATACACTGGCGGGAATTCCGATCGTCAGTCACGTGCTCGCCACGGCCAGGGAGCTGGATGCTGCGTACACCGTCGCGGTCGTGCGGCACGAACGTGATCAGCTCGTGTCCGTCATCGTCGACGAGCTGCCAGATGGCCTCGTCGTCGACCAGGACGACGTTCCCGGCACCGGCCGTGCCGTCGAACTGGCCGTTCTCGCGTTGCCGGCCGGGTTCGCTGGCGACGTGCTCGTGATCAATGGCGACACCCCGATGCTCGATGTCCAGACACTCTCCGGGCTGGTTGCCGAACACAGGCGTTCCGGCGCGTCGGCGACGCTGCTCTCTGCGTTTCTCGAAGACGCCTCCGGTTACGGGCGGATCCTCAGGTCGGCGTCAGAGGGAGATGGTGCCGGCAGGGTCGACCGCATCGTCGAACACCGCGATGCCTCGCCGAGTGAGCTTGCGATCTCGGAGATCAATGCCGGGGTGTACCTCTTCGGTGTCGCAGAACTTCGTGATCTCCTGCCGAAACTCACGCTTCACAATGCCCAGGGTGAGAAGTACCTCACCGACGTCGTCGAGCTTCTGCGAAAGGCCGGTTCCGAGGTCAACGTGTTGCCTGTTGCCGACTCCTGGCTGGTCGCCGGCATCAACGACCGTGCACAGCTGAGCGAGGCCGCGGCGAAGATGAACGCGATCATCGTTCGCACCTGGCAATTGGCGGGCGTCACCGTTCAAGACCCGGCCACGACGTGGATCGACCTCAAGTCGACCTTCGAACCCGATGTCACCCTGCTGCCGGGCACGCAGATCCGCGGCGCCACCACGATTGCCCGTGGTGCGATCGTGGGCCCCGACACGACTCTCGTCGACTGCGAGGTCGGCGAGGGTGCGATCGTGAAACGCACTGACGCCACGCTCTCGGTGATCGGGGCCGGGGCATCCGTCGGCCCGTTCGCGTACCTTCGACCCAACACGATCCTGGGTGACAACGGCAAGATCGGCACCTTCGTCGAGACGAAGAATGCCCAGATCGGCGAGGGAAGCAAGGTGCCGCACCTGTCGTACGTGGGCGACGCACACATCGGTGTCGGCACCAACATCGGGGCCGGCGCGATCTTCGCCAACTACAACGGCGTCGTGAAGAGTGAGACAGAGGTCGGTGCCCACGTGCGCATCGGGTCGCACAACGTCTTCGTGGCCCCGGTTAGAATTGGCGACGGAGCGTACAGCGGTGCAGGCACGGTCATTCGCAAGAATGTGCCAGCCGGATCGCTGGCTATGAACGTTGCTCCACAGCGAAACCTCGAAGGATGGGTGGCGGAACATCGCGCCGGCAGCGCTGCCGACGTCGCTGCCCAGGCGGCGGAGCAATCCGGTTCCGGCCCGGCGATCATCGCCTCCCCTCCCGCAGGTATCAATCCAACAGATTCAGCGCCCGACGCTGAGAAAATCGGAGACTAAGTGGCTGAGATCACGTCGAACGGCGAGAAACACCTCGTACTGGCAAGTGGCCGGGCACACCCGGAACTCGCCGAGGCAATCGCCCTCGAACTCGGTACGGGTCTGATCAGCACGACAAGCCACACCTTCGCCAACGGTGAACTGTACGTTCGCTTCAACGGCAGTGTGCGGGGATCTGACGTGTTCGTCATCCAGTCGCACTCCACTCCGATCAACGAGTGGTTGATGGAGCAGCTCATCATGGTGGATGCGCTGAAGCGTGCCTCAGCCAAACGCATCACCGTCGTGGCCCCGTTCTACCCTTACGCCCGCCAGGACAAGAAGCACCGCGGCCGCGAGCCGATCTCGGCGCGCCTCGTCGCCGACCTGTTCAAGGCCGCTGGAGCCGACCGCATCATGTCGGTCGACCTGCACGCCCCACAGATCCAGGGCTTCTTCGACGGCCCGGTCGACCACCTCTTCGCCATGCCGGTGCTCATGCAGCACATCCGTGAGACATTCGACCTCAGCCAGCTCACCGTCGTCTCGCCCGACATGGGCCGCGTACGGGTGGCCGATGTCTGGTCTGACAAGCTCGGCACACCTCTGGCGATCATCCACAAGCGTCGCGACCCCCTGGTACCCAACCACGTCTCTGTTCACGAGATCGTCGGTGACGTGAGCGGCCGCTGGTGCCTGCTCGTCGATGACCTGATCGACACGGGTAGAACGATTGTCGCAGCCTCGGAGGCCCTCAAAGACGCCGGAGCCAAGGGTGTCATCGTCGCCGCGACCCACGCCGTGTTCTCCGACCCCGCATCGGAGATTCTGCAGTCCGACTTCATCGACGCGGTCGTCGTCACCGACACGCTGCCGATCGCCGAAGAGAAGCGGTTCCCCACGCTCACGGTGCTGCCGATCGCCCCGCTGCTGGCCCGCGCCATCCACGAGGTCTTCGACGACGGTTCTGTGACCTCGATGTTCGACGGCGACGCGTGACCTCAGCTGGTAAGCCGCGAACGGAAATATTCACGCTCATAACAGGGTTGACCCCATCATGACCGCCACCGCCGAATTTCTCCCTGCTGCCGACACCATCACCATGTTCTCCACATCGTGGTGCGGCTATTGCAACCGTCTGAAGACCCAGCTGACCAAAGACGGCATCGCCTACACCGAGGTCAACATCGAAGAGGTCGAGGGCACCGCAGCCCTGGTCGAAGCCTTGAACGGCGGCAACCAGACCGTTCCGACTGTGCTGTTTCCCGACGGATCGAGCGCGACCAACCCGTCGCTCATCGAGGTCAAGTCGCGCCTCGGCCGCTGACTGTCGGCCGCTGACCGTCAGCTGCTGCCGGTCAGCTGATGCCTGTCAACTGGTGACGCTGGGCACCGTCTGCGTCGGGAACGACGGGATCAACCCCAGCGGCGCGACGGGCTTCTTGTCGCCGCCATAGGCGCCCACGGTGTAGCACTGCCAGCCCACGCCGCCCGGGCCGAACAGCTCGAACTTCGCCTTCGACCCGCGCGCGCTCGGTGAGAGCGAGGCCACGCTCGCTGCACACGCTGCTTCGGCCGTCGCCTTCGCGAGGCTGTAGGTGGTCAGGATGCCCGGCAGAACCAGCGCGACGATCCCCACGATCACGGCAGCCCTCATCAGGTGCACTGTGCGAGCGCTCCGCAGTGGCCGCTCGTGTGGCTCGTACCCGGCGAGTTCGGGTTCGTCGTAGTACTCGCTCATGCGCGCTTCTGCCGTCTCCTGTCACCCGCACGCCATGCCCACGTGCCACTCATGGGGCGACCCACGTCGAGGTGGGCCCGGTCGCCAGGTGTTGCGCTCGTCATCATCACAGTATGCGCCGCGCGAATGGGACATCGAAGTCTGGCGAATAACGATTTCGCACGGCAGTGCTGCGCAGACGCGCCACGCACGACGCCCCGCTGCCCATCGAGACGGGAAGCGGGGCGTCGAGTGCAGCGGGCGCTGCCAGATTGTCGGTGAGTCGAACCCTAGTGCGAGCTGCCCTCGGATTCGATCTCGGTGCGGTCACCCGACCAGAGTGTGTGGAACGTGCCCGGCAGGTCGACGCGCTTGTAGGTGTGCGCTCCGAAGAAGTCGCGCTGGGCCTGCACGAGAGACGCCGGCAGGCGCTTCGAAGCGAGCGAGTCGTAGTAGCTGAGTGCCGACGAGAACCCGGGAACGGGGATGCCCGAGAGGGCCGCCGTCGACACGATCCGACGCCAGGCCGCTTCGCCGTTCGCCACAGCAGAGGCGAAGTACGGGTCGGCGAGCAGGGTCTTGAGCCCGGGGTTCTTGTCGTACGCCTCGACGATCCGGTTGAGGAACTGCGCACGGATGATGCACCCACCTCGCCAGATCTTCGCGATGTTGCCCTTGTTGATCTCCCAGCCGTACTTCTCGGCCCCGGCGATGATCGCGTCGAAACCCTGAGCGTAGGCGACGACCTTCGAGGCGTAGAGGGCGGCATTCACGTCGTCGGAAAACGAGTCGCCGACCTCGACCGGCGTCGGGCGGGAGGTGATGACGGCCTGCGCCGCCTCACGCTGCTCGGGGTGACTCGAAACGGCGCGGGCGAAAACGGCTTCGGCGATGCCGCCGACGGGTACGCCCAGGTCGAGTGCGTTCTGCACGGTCCAGACGCCGGTTCCCTTGGAGCCGGCCTGGTCGAGCACGATGTCGACGAACGGCTTGCCCGTCTTGGCGTCGACCTGCTTCAGGACCTCAGCGGTGATCTCGATGAGGTACGACTCGAGGTCGCCCGAGTTCCATTCGGTGAAGACCTCTGCCGCGGCAGCGGGGGTGAGGCCGCCGATCTTGGTCAGCAGGTCGTACGATTCGGCGATGAGCTGCATGTCGGCGTACTCGATGCCGTTGTGGATCATCTTGACGAAGTGGCCCGCGCCGCCGGTGCCCACGTGGGTGACACACGGCTCGCCCTCGGCGATGGCCGCAATCGACTGCAGAATGGGCCCGAGGGTCTTGTACGACTCGACCGAGCCGCCGGGCATGATGCTGGGGCCCTTGAGGGCTCCTTCTTCACCTCCCGAGATGCCGGTGCCCACGAAGTGGATTCCCTTTGCAGTCACGGCCTCTTCGCGGCGGATCGTGTCGGTGAACAGCGCGTTGCCGCCGTCGACGATGATGTCGCCCTCTTCGAAGAGATCGGCGAGCTGGGAGATGACCGCGTCGGTGCCCTTGCCGGCCTGCACCATGATGATGGCGGTGCGCGGCTTCTGGAGCGAGGCGACGAAATCCTCGATCTTCTCGCTGGCCACAAAACCGGCCTCAGGATGCTCGTCGACGAGAAGGGTCGTACGTTCCGGTGAGCGGTTGTACACCGCCACGGTGTTGCCCTCCCGGCTGGCCAGGTTGCGTGCCAGGTTCGAGCCCATCACAGCAAGCCCGACGACCCCGATGTTTGCGGTTGCGACGCTTGATTCAGCCATATTCTTCCTCCAGATTTGTGCCCTTTCAAGCGTAGCGGTTTGACCAGTACCCTTAGCTGACACCAGCGCGGGCTCATGACGAGAGGCAGACCAGTGACGACAAAGGCCATCAGGGGAACGTTCTTCGACTTCACCGACGACCCCTGGAAGCACGTCGGTGACGAAGAGTCGTCGGCACGCTTCGTCTCCGACGGACTACTTGTCATCGACGATGGCATCATCGTCGCGTTCGGCGACTTCGACGAGGTGGGCCCGTTGTACCCCGATGTGTCCACCACACACATCGAGCACCGCATCATCACGCCCGGTTTCATCGACGGGCACATCCATTTTCCGCAGACCCGCGTGCTCGGTGCCTTCGGCCTGCAATTGCTGCCGTGGCTTCAGAAATGGGTGTTCCCCGAAGAGGCCCGCTATGCCGACCGTGAGTACGCCAGGGACGGCGCTGTGCGCTTCTTCGACAACATCCTCGCCTCGGGCACGACCACGGTGCAGGCGTTCACCAGCACGGCTCCGGTCTGCACCGAAGAGTTCTTCGAGGAGGCCACCCGGCGCAACATGCGTGTCATCTCCGGTCTCACGGGCATCGACCAGAACGCGCCAGACTATTTCGCCGACACCCCGGAGAGCTTCTACTCCAACAGCACGGCGCTCATCGAGAAATACCACAACGTCGGCCGCAACCTCTACGCGGTGACCCCGAGGTTCGCCTTCGGGTCGAGCCCCGAACAGATGCAGAAGTGCGAGCAACTGAAGGCCGAGCATCCGGATGTCTGGGTCAACACGCACATCTCAGAGAACCCACACGAGATCCGCGGCGTGCTGGCGCTGCACCCCGAGTGCGACGACTACCTCGGCGTTTATGAGAAGTACAACCTCGTCGGCCCGAAGTTCAGCGGCGGCCACGCGGTGTGGCTCTCCGACGACGAGTTCAAGCGCATTCACGACTCCGACGCGTCAGTGACCTTCTGCCCGCACTCCAACCTGTTCCTCGGCAGTGGGCTCTTTCGCCTGGGCAAGGCGACAGACCCCGACATGCGCGTTCGCATGTCGTTCGGCACCGACATGGGCGGCGGCAACCGCTTCGGCATGCTCGCGGTTCTCGACGGCGCCTACAAGGTGGGCATGATCAACAACACCGTTCTCGACGGCAGTATCGACCCGTCACGGATGAACGCGGCCGAGTCCGAGCGCAACAAACTGTCGGCCTTCCGGGCGTTCTACTCGATCACCCTGGGCGGAGCAGAGGGTCTCTACATCGACGACAAGGTCGGCAGCTTCGACATCGGAAAGGAGGCCGACTTCGTCGCCCTCGACTGGAAGGCGGGCCCTCCCGGTTCCGACTGGCATGCCGAGCTCATCGCCGACGGCGGGGACCCGGTGACCGTGGATGACGCCGCGAACATGCTGTTCGGCGTCATGATCGTGGGCGACGAGCGTGCCGTCGCCGAGACCTGGGTCATGGGCGAGAAGGCGTACCAGCGAGCGGATGCTGTCGCATCGACCTTTGCCCGTCACTTCGACCCGGCCCTGTAACTCGTGTCCGCGGGAACGGGGCCTGCGCCGGTGCCCGCAACAGAGCCGTCGGGCGAGCTGTCCACGGGGCCCGTCGTCTCGCTCATCATCGAACGCCGCGTTCTGCCCGGAAGCGACGAGACCTACCGGGCGTGGCAGAAGAAGCTGGGCGCGGTGCTGGCCGCATGGCCCGGGTTCATCGACCGGCGGGTGATCGAACCCTCGCCGCCCACGCAGGTGGACTGGGTGCTGGTGCAGCGCTTCGTGAACGCCGACTCCGCGCGGCGCTGGCTGCAGAGCCCCGAGCGCACGGCCCTGTTCGAGGAGATCAAAGACCACTTCGTGGGGCACGAGGACATCCACCTCGTCACCGAGTCGGAGAACCAGGCTCCTCGCGCCGCCTCGCTCATCGTGACGAGCCATGTCGAGCCGGCCGACGAGACGGCGTTCCTCAGTTGGCAGCGCAGGATCTCGGCCGCTGAAGCCAGTTTCCCCGGATTTCTCGGGCACAAGGTCGAGCGGCCGACCCCGGGTGTGCAGGACGACTGGACGGTCATCCTGAGTTTCGACAGCGACGCGAGCCTCACGGCCTGGGAGACATCGTCGGTGCGCACGAAGCTGGTGAAGGAGGGGGAGGCATTCAACTCGCAGATGCGGGTGAGCCGGTCGAGTTACGGCTTCGACTTCTGGGGTGCTGGCCGGCAGAGCCGCGCCACGATCTTCAAAGACAACCTGCTCGTGCTTCTGGTGCTGTACCCGATCGTGTTTCTCTGGGGGTACTTCATCGGCGCGCCGCTGCTCGAGGCGAACGGGGTACCGTTCTGGGCGAGCCTCTTCATCGGCAACGTGGTGAGCACGCAATTGCTGGGCTGGTTCGTGGCTCCCTGGATCTTCAGGGTGTTCGACTGGTGGCACAAGCCCGGCGTCGGCACGCGCCGCAACGTCATCGGTTACGTCATTCTCGCTGTGCTCTACGCGGCGAGCATGGGCCTCGACGCCTGGTTGATCTCCTTACGTGCCTGAGGCGACGCGCGAGGTCGCGCCGCGGCGGCCTGGCGTGTAGACTCACACACTGAACTTCGGCGAGGGATGCCGCTGCCAGATCGACGTCATCTTCGGCGAACGTCTGCCGGGCATCCGTAATCGACGCGGTGGACGAGGCTTTACGTCTTTCCTCACGTGTCTCCTCTGAGTCTTCACCGATTCAGGCGCGTTCGAGTTGAAAATTCCCAACCCACACAATTTACGCGGGTGTGTGCTCCCGAGGCATACCGACCCGTGAGGAGAAAAATCATGGCTGACGACAACAAGATCGTTGCGGAGACCCGCAACTCATTCGGCAAGGGTGCGGCACGCAAGCTCCGCGCCGCCGGCAAGATTCCCGCAGTGATCTACGGCCACGGTGCTGAACCGCAGCACGTGAGCCTGCCGGGCCACGAGGTGTTCCTGCTCATCCGTAAGTCGAACGCTCTGATCGAGCTCGACATCGAGGGCAAAGAGACGCTCGCCCTCGTGAAGGATGTCCAGAAGGACCCCGTACGCCAGATCATCGAGCACCTCGACCTCATCGTCGTCCGAAAGGGCGAGCGCGTTCAGGTCGAGGTCGCCGTGCACGTCGAAGGTGAGCCTGTCTCCGGCGCCACCGCCGACCTCGACACCTTCTCGCTGCTGCTCGAGGTGCTGGCCACGAACATCCCGACGCGCGTCATCGTGAACATCGAAGGTGCCGAGGCCGGCACCCAGATCCTCGCCAAGGACATCGCACTGCCCGAGGGTGCTGTTCTCATCGGCGACGAGGACCAGCTGATCGTGGCTGTCTCGATCCCTGAAGAGCAGGACCTGGGCGACAGCCTCTCGGCCGGAGACGCCTCGACGTCCGACGCTCCGACGCCCGCCTGATCTCGTAGATTCGCAGCTTTATTCAAACGTGCCGTGGCGGCCTCGATCGCCACGGCACGTTTGTGTTGTGCGGCCTGATGCGCAGTGCACCCTCACCGCGTGCCCATCAGATGTGTAGTGTGCCGAGGGATAGTGTGCCGGGGGGTAGTGTGCGGGAGCAGAAGGGTTCGGTGATCGTGGTGGCAAGTGACGACCAGTGGCTGGTGGTCGGACTCGGCAACCCGGGGCCGGAGTATGCCGGCAACCGGCACAATGTGGGCCAGATGGTGCTCGACGAGCTGGCTATGCGCCTCTCTTCATCATTCAAGGCCGTCGCGCGCACGAATGCGCGCGTAGCGGAGGGCCGGATGATTCCGGGAGGGCCGCGCTTCGTGCTCGCGAAGCCGAACAGCTACATGAACAACTCCGGTGGGCCCGTCGCCGCCCTGCTCGCCTACTTCTCCCTGCCACCGTCGCAGTTGATCGTGGTGCACGACGAGCTCGACATCCCGTTCGATACCCTCAGGCTGAAGTTCGGCGGGGGGCACGGCGGCCACAACGGCATTCGGGACATCGCGGCTGCGACCGGCACGGGCGACTTCGCACGGGTGCGGGTCGGGGTGGGGCGTCCTCCCGGTCGCCAGAGTGCCGCCGACTTCGTGCTGCGCGATTTCACGTCGACGGAGCGCGGGGTTCTGCCGAACATCCTCGCCGACGCGGCCGACGCGGTCGAGTTGATCGCCGCCGACGGGCTCACCGCCGCCCAGCAGCGTTACCACGCGCCGCCGCCGGCCTGAGCTTGTCCCCTGTCCACCAATCGTCGGAATGGGGAGCGGAGGGCGAGTGTCGGAGGGGGACCGTAGACTTGTGCGGTGATACTTCAGGGCTTGATCGCTGCGCTTTCGCGCGCCTCGACGTTCGACAACGCCCTCGCGCAGGCCGGCCGTGACGCTGATTTCTCGCTCACAGACGGGCTTCGGGCGCCGCTGCTGGCCGCACTGCTGGGCAGGCGGGCAGAGAACGAACTCCCGCAGGTACTGTTTGTCGTCACGGCAACGGGCCGCGATTCCGAGAGTCTCCGTGCGAGCCTGGATTCGCTCGCTCCCGGCGCCGATGTGCTCGAGTTCCCTGCGTGGGAGACGCTGCCGCACGAGCGGCTGAGCCCGAGCGCCGAGATCGTCGGCAAGCGCATCGCCGCGCTGCGAAAGCTCGCCGAATGGGATGCTCAAACCAAGGCGGCCGATGCGGCGGGCGTGCCTGCGCAGGCCGAAGAGCCGGCACAAGCTCCTTCGCGGGCGAAGGGCGCCAGAAAGGCGGGTGCTGCTCCATCGGCTGGGCCCGCACGACCACGCCCGCTCATCGTCGTCGCCTCCGTGCGCGCTGCACTGCAGCCGCTCGCCGACAACCTCACCGACCAGAAACCCATACTCCTGGTCAAGGGAGGGCGTGGCTACGACCTCGCCCAGCTCACCACCGGGCTCGTCGAACTGGCGTACTCCCGCGTCGACATGGTCACCCGCCGGGGCGAGTTCGCCGTGCGCGGCGGCATTCTCGACGTGTTCCCGGCCGTCTCGGAGCATCCGGTCAGGGTCGACTTCTTCGGCGACGAGATCGAGGAGATCCGCGCCTTCTCGGTTGCCGACCAGCGCTCACTCGAGCTCTCGCTTGCCGAGGTGAGTCTGCCGCCGAGCCGCGAACTGCTGCTCAGCGAGGGCGTGAAACAGCGTGCCCGTGAGATGCAGCACGAGTTTCCGAGCCTCGCCGGCATGCTCGAGAAGATCGGCCAGGGCATCCCGGTCGAGGGTATGGAGAGCCTCGCGCCCGCCCTCCTCGATCGCCTGGTCACCGTTACCCACTACCTGCCGAAGGGCGCGGCGATCGCCGTCATCGCCCCCGAGCGCGTGGCCAGCCGCGCGGTGAGCCTCACCGAGACCAACCGCGAGTTCCTCTCCGCCGCGTGGAACGCCGCCACCGCCGGAGCCGAAGCTCCGATCGACCTGGCCTCGGGCGAGTTCATCACCCTCAACGCGCTGCGTGATGCCGCCGGCCCTGGCCGCCCGTGGTGGACCCTCTCGACATTCGACAGCGGTACATCATCCATTGACGAGCACCTGCAGGCCATCGTCGATGCCGACTCCCACTACGTGAGAATCGCGGCGGATGCTGTACCCAGCTTCCAGGGCAACGTCGACGGTGCCCTCGAGCACGTTGCGGCGCGCCTCCGTGACGGCTGGAGCGTCGCCGTCGTCGCGGGCGGCTCGGGCCTCGTCGAGCGTGCGGCCGACGTGCTGGGCGAACACGAGTTGCCGGCGCGTATCGTCGACGAGTTCCCGTCCGACGTGGAGCCCGGCATCGCCTACCTCGTCAAGGCCACCGTCGAGAGCGGCTTCGAGCTGCCGGAGACCAAGCTCGCACTCATCAGCGAGAACGAGTTCTACGGCCGCAGTGCGGGGTATGACGCGCGCCAGGTCAAGAAGCTGGCCACCCGCCGTAAGAACGTCGTCGACCCCCTGCAGCTGAAGACCGGCGACGTGGTCGTGCACCAGACGCACGGCATCGGCCGGTTCATCGAGCTCACCCAGCGCGAGGTCTCCAGCGGTGGCCGCAACCCCGTGAAGACCACGCGTGAATACCTGCTCATCGAGTACGCGCCGTCCAAGCGCGGGTACCCCGGCGACAAGCTCTACGTACCCACCGACCAGCTCGACCTGCTCACCCGCTACGTCGGGGGAGAAGCGCCCGCGCTCTCGAAGATGGGTGGCAGTGACTGGTCGGCGGCCAAGTCGAAGGCGCGCAAGGCCGTTCGCGATATCGCCGTCGAACTGGTGAAGCTGTACTCGGCGCGCATGGCGTCGAAGGGCTACGCGTTCGGGCCTGACACACCCTGGCAGCGCGAGCTCGAAGAGGCGTTCCCGTTCGCCGAGACCCCCGACCAGCTCACCACGATCGACGAGGTCAAGGCCGACATGGAGCGGCCCATCCCCATGGACCGCCTGCTCGCCGGCGACGTCGGCTTCGGCAAGACCGAGGTCGCCGTGCGCGCCGCGTTCAAGGCCATCCAGGAGGGTAAGCAGGTTGCGATGCTCGTGCCGACCACCCTGCTTGTCCGCCAGCACCTCGAGACCTTCAGCGAACGCTTCGCGGGCTTCCCCGTGCACACCCGCGCCCTCTCCCGATTCCAGTCCGAGAAGGAGGCCCGCGAGACCATCAAGGGCCTCGCAGACGGCACAATCGACATGGTGATCGGCACCCACCGCATCCTCACCGAATCCATGGTCTTCAAAGACCTGGGGCTCGTGATTATCGACGAAGAGCAGCGTTTCGGTGTCGAACACAAAGAGAAACTGAAGAAGCTCAAGACCAACGTCGACATCCTCTCGATGAGTGCCACGCCGATCCCTCGCACTCTCGAGATGGCGGTCACGGGCATCCGGGAGATGTCGACCCTCGCCACCCCGCCCGAAGACCGGCACCCGATCCTGACCTACGTCGGGCCGAACTCCGACAAGCAGATCGCGGCCGCCATCCACCGCGAGATGCTGCGCGAAGGCCAGATCTTCTTCGTTCACAACCGGGTCTCATCGATCAACCGGGTCGCCGCGCATATCGCCGAGCTGGTTCCGGATGCCCGCATCGCCGTTGCACACGGCCAACTGCCTGAGCACGTGCTCGAACAGGTCATCGTGGACTTCTGGGAGCGCAAGTTCGACGTTCTCGTCTCGACCACCATCATCGAGACCGGCCTCGACATCCCGAACGCCAACACGCTCATCATCGACCGTGCCGACAAGTACGGGCTCTCGCAGTTGCACCAGCTCCGGGGGCGGGTCGGTCGCGGGCGTGAGCGGGCCTACGCCTACTTCCTCTACGACGAGAACAAACCCCTCAGCGAGACGGCGCACGACCGGCTCTCGACCATCGCAGCGAACAATGAACTCGGCTCCGGCATGCAGGTCGCGCTCAAAGACCTCGAGATCCGCGGCGCCGGCAACCTGCTCGGCGGCGAGCAGTCCGGCCACATCGCCGGTGTCGGCTTCGACCTCTATCTCCGGATGATCGGCGAAGCCGTCTCGACCTTCCGGGGTGATGTCGCAGAGGGCCAGACCGAACTCCGGCTCGAACTGCCCGTCGACGCGCACATCCCCGAGGAGTACGTCGACAGCGAGCGCCTGCGTCTGGAGGCCTACCAGAAGCTGTCGACCGCCTCGTCGCCGGCTGCGGCCGACGGCCAGATCGACCAGGTGCTCGAGGAGCTCATCGACCGCTACGGCGAGCCGCCGGAGCAGGTCACGAACCTCATCACCGTGTCGAAACTGCGCCGCCTGGCCCAGCGCACGGGGCTCAGCGAGGTCGTCGCGATGGGGTCGAACCTGCGAGTCGCCCCGGCGAACCTGGCCGACTCGATCCAGGTGCGGCTGAAGCGCATGTACCCCAACGCGAAATACCTGGCGTCGGCTGCTGCCGTGAGCGTTCCGATGCCGGTCGTGAACGGGCATCCCTTGCCTGACGCCGACCTCATCGCCTGGGTCGAGAGCCTGCTCGCGGCGATCTTCCCGCCACCGGCGACCCCGGCCGCTGCACCGGCTTCTGCAGTCACGGCTCCCGCCGGCGACTGACGCTGCGCCGACTGACCCTCGACTGACCCCACCGTCGACTGATCCCACCGTCGACTGATCTCATCGTCGACTGGGCCCGCCCACACTGCGGCCATCGTCTGGCACTGTTCGGCGGAACGCGCCTCGACGGAACAGTCCACACTCGAGGGCACGTGCACCGTGCACGCGACGGAGCGCAGGGACTGTTCCGTGGATACCCGCCGCTGGCAGAGTGTCGGGCGCCGCAGCGGGAATCAGCCCTCACGGCGGAGCAGCGCACGGGGGAATGGGGCCGGCGGGAGTGGCGCACGGGGGAGTGGGGCCGGCGAGAGTGGCTGAGGGGGCGGCTGCCCAGGTGACGGCTGCCTAGGGGAGGGGTTCGGCGGGAACGGGACTGGGGCGGCGGGCGAACCGGGCGGCCGAGCGCACCGCACCGATACTCGCCGCGATGACGAGCGCGATCGCGACGGCCTCCACCCAGCTCAAGGCCTGCCCGAGGATGACCAGGCCGGCCAGCGCGGCAATCGCAGGCGCGAGGCTCATCAGGATGGAGAACGTCGCCTCTGGCAGGCGCCGCAGCGCGAGCAGTTCGAACGCGTAGGGGATGGTCGACGAGAGCACCGCGACCGCGAGCCCGAGCAGCAGCGCGGTCGGCTGGAACAGAGCGACTCCCGTCGACACGATGCCGAAGGGCAGCGACACGATCGCGCCGACAGTCATAGCGATGGCGATGCCATCGAGCTGGGCGAACCGCTGCCCGGCCCGCGCAGACAACAGGATGTATCCGGACCACAGCGCCCCGGCACCCGCCGCGAACGCGACGCCGACCGGGTCGAGGGTGCCAGCCCCACCCTGGCTGAGCAGGGCGACCCCGGCGAACGCGAGCACCGCCCAGAGCCACGCAGAGGCCCGCCGTGCGACGACCACCGACAGCACGAGCGGGCCGAGCACCTCGATCGTGACCGTCGTGCCCAGCGGCAGGCGGTCGAGGGCCTGGTAGAAGAGCATGTTCATGCCCGCAAGCACCACGCCGTAGGCGACCACGATCATCCAGTCGCGCCCGGTGTGGCCGCGCAGCTTCGGGCGACACACGACGAGCAGGATGATCGCCGAGAACCCCAGGCGAAGCCCCACCATGCCGAGTGCCCCCACGAGGGGGAACAGCACGACCGCGAACGACGCCCCGATCTCCTGGCAGGCGCGCCCGATGACCACGATGCCGACCGGCCACAGCGTTGTGAGGCCACCGGGTGCCCTGCTGTCGCCGGATGCTCGGAAGGGTCTCAGCGGCACGGTCACTCGTTCACGCTACCCTCTACGGCGGGTCGGACAGCTCGGGGGTGCCTCCACGCCGCTGGCTGGACTACTCGACGAGTGCGGTCGTGCGGCCGGCAACGCGCTCGCGTTTGTATGCCCGTGAGCGCATACTCACCAGAATGGCAGCGGCCACAATTGAGACGCCTGAGCCGAGCAGCACGGCGATGGTTCCCTCGTCGGCGACCTCATGCACCCCGGCGAAGGCCAGTTCGTTCATCAGCAGCGAGACGGTGAAGCCGATGCCGCCGAGGCCACCGACCATGACCAGGTCTTTCAGCGAGAGCAACGACGACGCATCGGATGATCGCCCGACCGTCCGCGCCCCGATCCACCCGGCCAGGGTGATGCCGAGCAGCTTGCCCACCGGCAGTGCGACCAGAACGCCCCAGAACGCCGGGCTGAGCTCGGCGATGCCGACGGAGGGAATCGCAACCAACGCCGCCGAGAACGCAAACAATGGCAGTACGACGGCGTTCGACCAGGGTTGCAGGGCGTGCGCGGCCGAAGCGCCGGGCTTTCTCGCCATGACGAGGCCGAGTGCGACCCCGGCGATCGTGGCGTGCACTCCGGACTGGTACATGAAGTCCCAGGTGAGGATGGCGACGAGGACCATGAAAGCGCAGAGGATCACCTTCAGCGCACCGGTCGGGGCAGTGCCGAGCATCCGGCCCAGGAGCCGACCACTCAGGAGCTGGCTGAGGGCGCCGAACACGACGACCCCGAGAATGGCACCGCCCAGGGCCAGCAGGTTGAGCGAGGTCGTGAAGAAGAAAGCGATGATCAGGATGGCGACGAGGTCATCGAGCACAGCCAACGCGAGCAGGAACACCCGCACTTTCGTCGGAAGCGCTCTGCCGAAGATCGCCAGCACGCCGAGCGCGAAGGCGATGTCCGTGGCTGTGGGGATGGGCCAGCCGCCGAGATACGGGCCCCCGGCGTTGAGGAGCAGGTAGATGCCCGCGGGCACAACGACCCCGCCGAGCGCGGCGATGGCCGGCAGGATCGCCTTCGTCGGTGAGTTGAGCGAACCCGCGACGAGTTCGTACTTCAACTCGACGGCCACGATGAAGAAGAAGATGACGAGCAGGCCGTCGCTGATCCAGTGGCCCGTCGAGAGGTCGAGCCCCAAGGTCGGGAACCCGATGTGTGCGTCGTTCGCCTCGAGCAGGCCGGCACCCGCCTTCGTATTGGCGAGAATGAGGCCGAGGGCTGCGGCAGCGAGCAGAAGCCCCGCCGAGTTGCGTTCTGATCGGAAGATGCTCATGGCTGGGGGTGTCCTGTCGTCGGGCCGTGGCGAAATTCTCGCTCTGCACGAGCGAGCCCCGCTTCAACCGTGGCTGATAGCTCTTGCCGACCAGACTTCCCGGCGCACCGATTACAGTCTATCGAAAGGGGGCACGCCACTGACCGGCGCGCACCTCACCCCGGGCTTCGGGGCGATGCCACACCGATCGATGGGTGAACCGCAGTGACCACTCCACTTTTCTCGAACCCGACGAATGCCTCGAATGCGCCAGAAGCCGTGAATGACGCCGACGCCGTGAACGACCCAGACGCCGAGAATGACGCGCAGTCCTCGGATGCATCGCAGCCGGCCCAGCCCGACGCGCCGTCGAAACTCGACGAACTGATCGCCGTGACGGCCCGGCTGCGCGCACCGGGTGGATGCCCGTGGGACGCCGAGCAGACGCACGAGTCGCTCGTGAAATACCTCGTCGAGGAGACCCACGAACTCGTCGACGCCATCGAGTCGGGCACTCGCGAAGACCTCCTCGAAGAACTCGGCGACGTGCTCTACCAGGTCGTCTTCCACGCCGACCTCGCCGCCCAGACTCCGGGAGAGGAGTTCGACATCCAGGATGTCGCGGCCCACATGACCGTGAAGATGGTCGGCCGGCACCCCCACGTCTTCGGCGACACGGTGGCCGAGACCGCCGACGCAGTGGTCGCGATCTGGGACGACCTCAAAGCCGTCGAGAAACCCGGTCGCACCAGCGTTCTCGACGGAATCCCGCTCGGAATGCCCTCGCTCGCCCTCGCCGACAAGCTGCTCGGCAAGGCCCACAAGATCGGCGTGCTCGACGAGGCGGCGCCGCCGATCATCCCGATGTCGACCGAAGACGAACTCGGGCCGCTGCTGCTCGCCATCGTCGCATCGGCGAAATCGCAGGGGCTCGATGCCGAACGCGCCCTGCGCTCGACTCTCCGCGGCCTGCAGGACGAGATCCGTGAGGCCGAATCGGATGCCCGAACCTCCGCAGCCCCGAACGATCGTTTCGACGCGGGCATCGTGGGTCTCCCCGCCTCAGACTGACCTCCCGGGCCCAGGTGCCGCGGCAGCCGCAGCAGGCGCTCGATCGGCCGCGCGTCTCGACTCGCCCACTGCCCCGGGAGCAACACCTCGGGCCCGGTGCTCCTTCACCTGCTCTCCCTGATCGCCATCCAACGGGACTTCGGGCGGAGCTGGGCCACGGTGGCAGCGTAGGCGGCTGCGCATTCGACGTGCTCCGCCCGAAGTCCCCTCGGCTGCCGCGGGGCGCGCGGCCTGCACGGCGGGTGCCGCGCTCGCGGGCTGGCAGAATTGAGCGCATGGCCCACGCAATCACCCCGCCGCGCGGCATGCGCGACTTCCTGCCCGCCGAGAAGGCGGCCAGGGAGCGCGCGCTCGGTATCATCCGCCGCTCGTACACCACCCATGGTTTCGACGAGATCGAGACCCCGGTGATGGAGGACATCGAGCGCCTGCACTCCGGCCTCGGTGGCGACAACGAGAAGCTCAGCTTCAGCGTGCTCAAACGGGCCATTCCCACGGCCGCCATCGAAGCGGCCGCCGCGGCCGACGACGCCCAGCAGCTCGCCGACCTCGGCCTGCGTTTCGACCTCACTGTGCCGCTCGCCCGGTTCTACGCGAGCCACCGCGCCGAACTCCCCGCCGTGTTCCGCGCCATCCAGATCGCACCCGTCTGGCGCGCAGAACGGCCGCAGAAGGGCCGGTACCGCCAGTTCGTGCAGTGCGACATCGACATCATCGGCGAGCCGACCCTCCTGGCCGAGGCGGAGATCATCACGGCCACGCTCGCCACGCTCGACGCACTCGGGCTCGAGAACTGCACCATCCGCATCAACGACCGCCGGCTGCTCACCGCGATGCTCGAGGTGTTCGGGTTTGCTGCTGCCGAGCATCCACAGGTCTTGATCACCGTCGACAAGCTCGACAAGATCGGTCAAGGCGGGGTTGTCGCCGAACTGCGCGAGCGCGGGGCGACCCCGGCGGCCGTCGACGCCCTCGACGCGTTCTTCCACCGCATCCAGACGCGCGAGTTCAACCCCTTCGGCGTACGGGCCATCACCAAAGCGCTGCCCTCGGGTGTCGACGAGGCCCTCATCGCTGACCTCGCGAGCCTCGCCGACTCTGTCGACCCGTCGAAACTGCAGTTCGACCCGTTCCTGGTGCGCGGAATGGGCTACTACACCGGCACGATCTTCGAGATCGCCCACCCCGACTTCGCCTTCTCCCTCGGCGGAGGCGGGCGTTACGACGGCATGATCGGCCGTTTTCTCGGCACCGACGTTGCTGCGTGCGGCTTCTCGATCGGCTTCGAGCGCATCGTCGACCTGCTGCAGGCCGAAGACGCGGGGGTGACGGATGCCCTGCTGCTCCTCCACGACTCCGAAGCGTCGGCCGCCCAGCTCGTGGGCCTCAAGTCCCAGCTCGTCGCGGCAGGCACTCGGGTCAGGCTCGAGCGGCGCATCAAGAATACTAAGGCGCAGCTCGATCGTGCGGCCGCGGGCGGGTACACCTCGTTTGCGTTCGTCGGGGCTGGGACGCACTCCGTGGAAGACCTCGACGTGAAGGCGATCTGAGGACGTTTCGGCCAAATCAGCTCGGCCAAATCAGCCTCGAATGGCGATGTTACTTAGTTCGGCTATACAATTACTTAAGTGAACAACCAATTCGATCTCAGCACACCCGAACTCACCACACCCGAACTCAGCACGCTTCTCGGTGACCTCGTCACGGTCACCCACCGCCTCACCCGTCTTGCAGCCCAGGCCACAGGAGAATCTACCTCACCGGCAGCGTGGCGAACGCTCAGCGTCCTCACCTCGGCAGGCCCGATGCGCATCGGCGAGCTGGCTCTGGCCAGCCGCGTGAGCCAGCCCACGATGACCAAGATCGTTGCAAACCTCAACGAGGTGGAGTGGATCAAACGCATCGCTGACAGCTCTGACGCCAGGGCCTGGCAGATCGCCATCGCTCCCAAGGGCCAGAATGCGTTGAACGACTGGCGCTACCGCCTCGGCGCCGCTCTCGAACCGCTGTTCGCCGACCTGACCACCCGCGAACTCGGCGTGCTCGCCGAGGCCACCGACCTCATCGGCGATCGCATCGGGGTACAGGAACTCGCAGCGTAGGCACTTTGCATCGACACTTTGCGTAGACACTTCGCGTCGACACTTCACCACCTCGTTCCCCGCAGACGGCCTGTGCTGCCCTCCCTCACATTCGGCCCCCCGCCCCGGCTCTGCACAGCGTCGGGCGCCTGCGACCCCGGTGGTTTGCGGCGGTTCGTTAGACTAGGCCGCGGATGATCGAATCCCTCGTCGTCCGCCATCGTGACCCGTTCGTTCTCACCAACCCAAGGAGACTATCCAGTGGCATTGATCGAAGCCGTAGGCGCCCGCGAGATTCTTGACTCGCGCGGAAACCCGACCATCGAGGTCGAGGTTCTGCTCGACGACGGCGTGGTATCCCGCGCTGCCGTTCCGTCCGGTGCCTCCACCGGAGCCTTTGAGGCCTACGAACTGCGCGACGGCGACAAGAGCCGCTACCTCGGCAAGGGTGTCCTGAAGGCCGTCGATGCTGTCATCGACGAGCTCGGCCCGGCCCTCGAGGGCTTCGAGGCGAGCGACCAGCGCCTCGTCGACGGCGCCATGATCGCTCTCGACGGCACCGAGAACAAGAGCCGCCTGGGCGCGAACGCCATCCTGGGTGTCTCCCTCGCGGTCGCACGCGCTGCAGCAGACTCCGCCGACCTGCCGCTGTTCCGGTACGTCGGTGGTCCGAACGCCCACGTGCTTCCCGTTCCGATGATGAACATCATCAACGGTGGCTCGCACGCCGACTCGAACGTCGACATCCAGGAGTTCATGATCGCTCCGATCGGTGCAGACTCGTTCGCCGAATCCCTCCGCTGGGGAGTCGAGACCTACCACGCCCTCAAGTCGCTCATGAGTGCCAAGGGCCTGTCGACCGGCCTCGGTGACGAGGGTGGCTTCGCGCCGAACCTCTCGAGTAACGCTGCCGCGCTCGACCTCATTCTCGAAGCCATCACCAAGGCCGGCTTCACCCCCGGAAAAGACATCGCCCTGGCGATGGATGTCGCAGCGAGCGAGTTCTACCGCGACGGTGCCTACCAGTTCGAGGGCAAGGCCACCAGCGCCGTCGAACTGAGCGCGTACTTCGAAGGCCTGCTGGCAAACTACCCGCTCGTCTCGATCGAAGACCCGCTCGAAGAAGACGACTGGGAGGGCTACCAGCACCTCACAGCCTCCATTGGCGGCAAGGTCCAGATCGTCGGCGACGACCTCTTCGTCACGAACCCCATTCGCCTGGCCAAGGGCATCTCGCTCGGCGCAGGCAACTCGATGCTCGTCAAGGTCAACCAGATCGGCACGCTCACCGAGACCCTCGATGCCGTCTCGCTCGCGCAGCGTTCGGGTTACACCACGATGATGTCGCACCGCTCGGGCGAGACTGAAGACACCACGATCGCAGACCTCGCGGTCGCCACCAACTCGGGTCAGATCAAGACCGGTGCGCCTGCCAGAAGCGAGCGGGTCGCTAAGTACAATCAACTGTTGAGGATCGAAGAAGAGCTTGCTGAGGGTGCCGTGTACGCGGGTCGCTCGGCGTTCCCGCGTTTCAAGGGCTGAAACCCGCAGCTGAAATCGGTAGTCGATATCGGTAGTTCATATCGGTAGTTGATGTCGCTGGTTGAGTAGCGGCGAAACCTGTTACTCAACCAGCGAAAGCGAGGTACACACAATGCGGCCCCCCATTCTCGGAGCGCGGTCCACCTCGCCCGCCGCCGGCAAGCCGCGAAAGACAAGGGGCGTCACCGGTGCCTCAAGCGGCCCTGGCACCAGTACCGCTGGCGCGTCAACCAGAGTGACTTCCGGGGCCGCCAGTGTGGCCGGTTCGACGAACTGGTTGCGCAGCATCCGGTTATCTGGATTCACCGTACTCATGCTCATCGTGCTTGTGCTGTTCGTCGTCGTCGTGGCTCCCGGAGCGCGTGCCTTCTTCGAGCAGCGGCAGCAGATCGCCGACCTGCAGAGCCAGGTCCAGCAGGCGCAGGTGAAGAACACCGAGCTGAACGCCGACGTCGCGAGATGGAGCGACCCGGCCTATGTTCGCGCGCTGGCCCGTGATCGCCTGTATTTCGTCATGCCGGGAGAAACGAGCTTTCTCATTCTGAACGACACGACCACGACGGGCGGTGCGGCCGCGGCACCGGTGAGTACGAGCATCCAGTCGACCGACACAAACTGGCTGGCGTCACTGTTCGCGTCAGGAATGACCGCCGGGCTGAGCAACCAGACTCCCGAGCAACTCGGCGCGAGCGTCGGCGCTGACACGGGTACTAACAACGGAACATCCAAATGACAACACCTCCTTTCGACCCGGCCAGCACAAAAGACATCGCTACGGTCTCGGCCCAGCTCGGGCGCCCGGCCCGCAATGTGCTCGGGATCGCCGCGCGGTGCGTGTGCGGTGCGCCGACGGTGGTGGCGACAGCACCACGGCTCGATGACAACACGCCGTTTCCGACCTTGTACTACCTGAGCCACCCCGCGGCGACGGCGGCGATGTCCGGCCTCGAGGCCACTCAGGTGATGCCCGTGCTGCAGGACCTCCTTGCGACCGACGATGAGATTCGTTCCCAGTACCAGGCCGCACATGAGCAGTACATCGCCAATCGCGAGAGTATCGCGGTGGTCGATGAGATCGCTGGAATCTCCGCAGGGGGCATGCCGGTACGAGTCAAATGCCTGCACGCCCTCGCCGCCCACGCGCTCGCCGCAGGCCCCGGAGTCAACCCGATCGGCGACCTCGCGTTGGCAAAAAGCGACTGGTCTCCGCTTATATGCCAATGCATGGAGTATTCTGTATAGAGAGGCCAGTGCGGGCCAATGAACAGCTCCGCAGCTGCACCCCTTCCCAACCGTCCCGGCGCACGCTGCGGAGGTAGTAGCCTAATGGCTGAACCTTCACTGAGGAGATCCTTTACTGTGCCCAAAATCCTGATCGTCGGCGGCGGCTACGCCGGTTTCTATACCGCCTGGAAGCTCGAGAAGTCGCTGCGTTCCGGCGAAGCCGAGGTCACGATTGTCGACCCGCTTCCCTATATGACGTACCAGCCCTTCCTACCCGAGGTCGCATCCGGGTCGATCGAGCCGCGTCATGCCGTCGTCTCGCTCCGTCGTCATTTGAAGAAGACGAAGATCATCGCGGGCAAGGTCGAGAAGATCACCCACGCCGACAAGGTCGTGACCGTCGTCCCGAATGCCGGCGAGCCGTACGAACTCGAATACGACACGATCGTCGTCACCGCCGGCTCCGTTTCGCGCACTTTCCCGATCCCGGGTGTTGCCGATGAGGCGATCGGCCTCAAGACCATCGAAGAGGCCACGGCCATTCGTGACCGCATCCTCACCAACTTCGACAAGGCCTCGCAGCTGCCAGAAGGCCCCGAGCGCGACCGTCTGCTCACGTTCGTCGTCGTCGGTGGCGGCTTCGCCGGCATCGAGATCTTCGCAGAGATGCGTTCCTTCGCCAGCGCACTGCTCGACAAGTATCCCGAGCTCGCGTTCGAAGACACGCACTTCCACCTGATCGAGGCAATGGGCCGAATCATGCCCGAGGTCTCGCTGAAGACGGCGGGCTGGGTCATCCAGAATCTTGCAGAGCGTGGCGCAGAGATCCACCTCGAGACGCAGCTCAAGTCGGCCGTCGGCGGGGTCATCGAACTCTCGACCGGTGACAGCTTCGAATCCGATCTGATCGTCTGGACTGCCGGCGTCATGGCCAGCCCCATGCTCAAGAACACCGACCTCCCGATCGAAGAGCGTGGTCGCCTGCGCCTGCAGCCCGACCTCCGTGTCATCAACGATGACGGTGTAGTCGCCGATGCGTGGGGTGCTGGTGACGTCTCAGCCGTGCCCGACCTCTCCGGCGGAGGAGTCGGTGGCTTCTGCGTGCCGAACGCCCAGCACGCCGTGCGCCAGGGCAAGCAGCTCGCGAAGAACCTCGTCGCCGAACTGCGTGGCGAAGACGTCAAGGACTACTTCCACAAGAACGCGGGCGCCGTCGCCGGCCTCGGACTCGGTGTCGGTGCCTTCCAGTCCGGCAAGATCGGCATCACCGGCCTTCCGGCCTGGTTCATGCACCGTGGGTACCACGGCCTGGCCATGCCGAGCTGGGAGCGCAAGTTCCGCGTCATCTGGGGCTGGGTGAACAACTTCTTCCTCGGCCGAGACATCGTCTCGTTCGAAGCCCGCGTTCACCCGCGCGCGGCGTTCGAAGAGTTCGCCTCGCGCCCCCGGCCCGCGGTCGCCGCTGCTCCTGCCGGGCATCCTGCACCCGCCGGAGCGCCTGTCGCCGTTGGTGGAGCCGTCTCGAAAGAGTAGCCTTCACAGGTTGCCCCCATAGCCCAATCGGCAGAGGCAGTCGACTTAAAATCGACACAGTGAGGGTTCGAGTCCCTCTGGGGGTACTCGGCTCGAAGGCCCTACTTCCCCTTTTCTGCGGGGATGTAGGGCCTTCTGTTTGAGCGATCGGGCTTTTTGGGGGAGCGCTGGTGAGCGGGATGCTCGGGTTGGCTCAGGCCGGGCAGCGCTCGGAGGGCATCGTCTTCACGCTGCCGTTCTCGATAGGCATAACCGCTTCGTTGGCCACTTGGATCCTGATGACCTTGTCGTCGAGGAGGCCGAAGACGATCCACCCGCCTTTGCCATCGGTGAGACCGTAAAAGGGGTAGTCGTCGCTCTGGTACGTCCCTGTCTTCTCGATTCCCGGGTAGGCCGCGAGCAGTTCCTCTTTCGTCGAATCGATGCCGATCCCCGCGGTCGTCTTTGGCGTGGTCGACCGATTGTCGGTGACCCTTGTGCCGCCGGTGGCGAATGTGATTGCTGCAGTACTGGTCGGTTGATCAACCCCGCTCACAAAAAGGAGTCCGAAGCCGGTGAGTGCCTGGAGTTCCAGATATCCGCCGACGCACAACGGATCGGTGATGTCGGTGAACGCGGGGAGTGTCCGGCGTTGTTTCTCGAGAGTCGACCCGAGCTTCACCGGGCCGACGCCATCGAAACCGATGATCCACGTGCTGGGATCGGCGGCATCGACGATGGGCGTAGACGACGTAGAGGTCGGCGTGAATATCGGACTCGGCGTGGCCGAGGCAGGCGTCGGAGTTTCACTGGTCGTCGGCGCAGCACTGACAACCGGGTTCGGCGCGAACAGACCGGTGCCGAGCGCGTAGGCGACACCGCCTGAAAGGCTGACCGCCAGCACGACCAAGGCCGCGATCACGGCGACGCGCTTGCCGCGGGCCTGTCGCGACGTCGAAGTCGATGCCGAAGTCGATGCCCGAGCCGTCGTCACGACCAGCTCGCGAATCGCACTCTTGCGCCTCGGGTCGAAAGTCGGTTCGTCGTTCATCGTTCTCCTCCCGTCGGAGTGGTGGCTGGTTCGTGCACGAGTGCCGTCAGCCGTGCCCGGGCGCGGGAAAGGCGAGACTTCACTGTTCCTTGGGCGATGCCCAGCGCCGCGGCGGCCTCAGCGGTGCTGAGCTCTTCGAGGAGGCACAGTGTGATGACGTCCTGGTCGCGGCGGGGGAGCTGGGCGAGGGCCTGTCTGAGAGCGGCCCGACGGGCATCCAGATCGAGTCGCTCGTCGATCGCGTCGGCGTCATCGGGCGTGTCCTGAGGGAGCGGGAGGTGTTCGAGAGCGACACGGTAGCGGCGGGATGATCGGCTGAAGTTACGGAACACGAAGTTGGTCGTCACCAGCAGCCACGGGATGATCGAACCGTCGGTCACTCGCATCGAATCCCGCCGCCGCCATGCCTCGAGGAAGACGACCGCGGTCACATCTTCAGCATCGTGCACCGAGGCGGTCAGGCGCAGGGCGTGACGGAACACGCGATCGTGATGCAGGTCGAAGAGCACCCCGAATGCGTCGGCGTCGCCCGCGTTCACGCGCTCGAGCACCTGCCGCTCGTCTGATTCGCTTGCCCCCATATACCTATAGTGTCCGAATAGGGTAGGGCGGTTCCCGATGCACGATCTTCGGGAGTGGGCGATTCGGCGCAGGCTGCCACGATCGTCGAAGGATTCCGGGTTGGGGGTTTACTACCAGCCGAGGGTGCCCGGTGCTCCCTTGAACGGGCCGACGACGCGGGAGGTGATCCAGCCGCCGTAGAAGTCACCATCCTGGCTGGTCACGACCTCGCCGTCGACGGTGCACTCCTGCATAGCCGAAGGGTACACAGCGACCCGGCTGGCGAGCGACTCGTAGCCCGGCGCTGGGTCGGGGTAGTACCAGGCCGCGTTCGGGGCAGTCTGCGAACCACCGTGCACCGACAGGTACCCGGCCAGACCCTTGAACTCGCAGAATGACTGGCCACGGGCATCCGACAGGGAACCTGGGCGAAACGCAACCCTCGGCAGGTAGTAGACGGGCGGATGGCTGGTTTCGAGCACACGAACCGAATCAGTCGTGTCGACGATCGTCTCTCCGCCAAAGACGATGACGATTCGCTCGGTGGAGGGTTCGACTCGGGGCGGCCGCGGGTAGTCCCAGACGGACTCCTGGCCGGGGTTCGGTACCTCAGGGACGATCGGGCCGCGTTTCATACTGCGACGCTAGCGGTGTAGTCCGAATGGTGGCTGTGGCTTGCTGCGGCGGTTGGCTGCGGTGGTCGGCTGCCGATGGCAGATGGCAGGGGGTGGCTGCTGCTGATGCTGGATGTGCTGGATGTGGTGGATGCTGGAGGCTGGTATTGCTGTCGCGGTGGGGGAGGGAGGTTGCTGCGCGATGCGGCTGAGCGCTCGCGCGGCTGAAGCAACGGGCTCAGGATGCTCGCGGTTCTGTAAAGCTGAACATTGTGACGGGCGTGCCTGTGCCCTCCTGTGTCCGGTAGAAGTCGAGGGCGCCCACATCGTCGTTGTCGGCCACGACGAAGATGTCGTAAATGCCTTCGAGGGCTGCCGTCACGCGCAATTCGTGTAGCAAGCGTGCTGCGATGCCCTGTCGCCGGTGTTCGTGGTGCACGGCCAGGTCGTAGACGAACACCTCGGACTGGGCAGTTCGCGTCAGGGGAACCGTGTGAGCAGTGAGGCCGCCGATCACGTCGGAGCCCAGGAATGCGGCGATTGCCCAGAAGGAATCACTTCGCAGAAGGTTGTTGAGGTAGGAATCCTCGAGTGGATCGCTGGGTTCTTCGAACACGGCGGCCATCATCGCGAACGTGCGCGCGGCACGTGCCTCATCGCCGCGGACCAGGCGCGTGACTTCGACATCGCTCATCGCACGATCATGCCACCAGTGCACAGTGGAGGTCGGGCCGAAGTTCTCCACAGATTCAGAAAAAGGGCCGACATGGTGAGAATTACTCGAACATATGTGCGAAAATTGATTCATGAACGAACCTCATTCATACAGGCGAGAAGAGCAGCTGACCGCTGATCTCGAAGCCGCCTGCGTGCTGCTGAGGCGCTGTCGCGAGAGTCTCAGTGCCGGTTCGTCGACTGCGGGTTCGTCGACTGCGGGGTCACCTGCTGCAGGGTCTCTTGCTCCGGGGTCGCTGAATGCAGGGTCGCTGAATGCAGGGTCGTCGAATGCAGGGTCGCTGACTGCGGTGTCGTTGACGGTAGTGTCGTTGGCCGATGACGAACTGCTGCGTGTTGCAGCGGCAGCGGCCGAGGTCAGACAGGCTTGCGATTCCATCGAGGTCGCTCTCGCCGGGGAGATCGGCGATCGGTCGCGCCCGCAACTGGGTGGCGAACGCCTGAGTGCACGTAAGGGGTGCAGAAACGCCGCCGAGCTGCTGCAGCGCATCACCCGTGTGTCCTCCGCGACAGCAACCAGGCTTGTTCGGGTGGGCGAGGCTGTACGGCCGGCGATATCGATGACCGGTCAGACCTTGCCTGCCCGGTTTTCGATCCTCGGTTCAGCGCTTGAGAATGCCGACGTCTGCCTTGATGCTGCCAGCGTCATCGTGAATGGGCTGTCTGTTCCTTCGTTGCGAGCAGATCAGATTGCCGTCGATGCTGCCGAGGTTGAGTTGGTGGCAGCAGCGCTCGGGTCGAGCGTGGAGTGTCCGGTGCCGGCTATGGCCGATGATCTCCGGTTGCAGGCTGCGGTGTGGCGCCTGGTCATCGATCCCGACGGTGTCGAACCCGACGAAGAGCGCGCTATGTGCCATCGGTCGCTCAAACTGGGTCGAGCGACTTTTGCGGGTGTGCCGCTCTCCGGAGTGTTACTGCCCGAGGCCGCTGCTCGGTTGCAGAGAATGTTCGACGCCTATCTGTCTCCTGTGACGAGTGCGGTCGCTTTCCCGACCGACGCAGTGACGACCGACGCAGTGACGACCGACGCAGTGACAGCCGATTCCGCATGTGCCGCTGCCACGGGTGTCGCTGCCACGGGTGTTGATACAACTGATGCTGCCGACACAGCAGATGCCAATACTGCAGACGCAGAATCCATCGCAGCAGGAGAATTTACTGTTGTTGCCGACGACAGGTCGCGAGTTCAGAAACAACACGATGTTTTCCTCTCGATCCTCGACAGTGCGAGTCGCTCAGCAGACACCCCGTCGATCGGCGGGGCACCGGCGTCCGTTGTGGTCAGTGTTCGCGAGTCCGACCTCGTAACTGGCGCCGGGGTTGGGTGGATCGAAGGCAGTGACGTCCCGGTGTCAGGCCGTACCGTTCGCCAGCTGGTGTGTTCCGGTGGTGTGCAGCGTGTCGTGCTTTCAGACGAGGGTCGCATAGTCCGCTTGGGTGCCGAGCAACGGTGTTTCGACGGCCGGCAGCGTCGCGCAATCACTCTTCGTGACGGCGGCTGCGTGATTCCGGGCTGCCGGGTGCCCGCTTCGTGGTGCGAGATCCACCATGTCGACGAATTTGCCGACGGAGGGCCGACACACACCGACAACGGCGTGTTGTTGTGCTGGTTTCATCACCGAACCATCGATCACTCGGGGTGGGAGATCCGAATGCACGCGGGCGTGCCCCATCTCAAGGCACCACCCTGGATTGACCCAAAGCATCGTCGGTGGATGCCCGTGACGAAGTCCCGAACCAGATTGGCCCAGGCCTTCGATGACCGGGCGGAGTAGCGGCAATGCCCGTACCTCCCGCCTGATCATTGTGTTGCCGACCCAGCCGAGCGGGGCGGTCGGCTTCACTGGGGTCTGTCAGCCTATTCCAGGCATCAGACTCTGCGAATTGCGTAACGATGCATCGTCACGCCGAGGTCGAAACTGCGCTGTTCGAGGAGGTCGAGCTGGAGGGGTTCGGCGAGGGGCTGGTCCAGCGTGTCGAAGAGCGGCCTGCCGACTCCCAGAACAACCGGGTGAGTGAAAAGCAGCAACTCATCGAGAAGGTTGGCCTGCAGCAGTTGCGTCGCGAGAGTCGCTCCGCCAATGCCGATGTCTCCCTCCGTCTGCTGACGCAGCTCGGCGAGCTGTGCGATCGCGTTGCCGGCCACGCCGGGACCACTCTCGCCACCAGCGCCATCACCGGCACCGGCACCGCCACCGCGACTGTCGCCATCACCGTTACCGGCACCGACGCCGCCAACCCCGCCGATGATGCGAGTGTTGTGCCCAGCCGTCGTACGGGTGCGCGAGACGAGCACTTTGGGCATACTTGTCCAGATTTCGCCGAATTCACGGGCGTAGGCAGGAAGCGATTCGTCTGTGCGCGCATCGGGCCAGAACGGATCCATCATCTCGTAGACGACCCGGCCCTGCACCATCATCGAAAGAGCGCGGGCACGGGAGTTGAACTCGAGGTGCAACTGTTCGCTCAGACGAACCCACTTGGGGCCTTCGAGGTCGTTGTGTTCGCCTGTCTTACTGTCGATGAAGAGATCGAGCGAGACATTCATCCAGTAGACGAATCGACCGGCCATGAGCACTCCTTCGCTGGAAGTCCTCCCGATCCTTGTGGACGCCGTCAGAGGACGCGGTTCGGCAGCATTTCACTGAATGGTACTCCGGCGCGTGGGGGAGAGATCAAGTGTCACCCGCTCCGAGGTTCACTCCCAGGCAACGACCTGACGTAGCCGACGACGGCATTGGCGTGCCCGTGTCCCATGCCGTGTTCGGTCTTGAGCCACGTGACGATCTCCATGTGTTTGGAAGCAGGAGCGTGTTCCACCAGATCGAACCAGTACTGCATCGGATGCCCGTACTTCTTCTCGATCGACGGAAAGTAGCTCGCCGGGCCCTTCACTGCTTCTGACGCTGCTTCTGTCACTGTCTCCTCATCCTGTCACTGTCTCCTCGTCCCGTCACTGTCTCCTCAACTCTGGCTCCGCAGCTCTGCATCCGCAACCGTGTGACTTCGGCAGATGAGGAGCGATGGCTAAGGAATGACGGCGTCAGCGTTCGCGTCGACCTGCGAGCAGGGCATGCAGCAGCGGGATGATCGACCCGACCAGGAGCACGGTACCGAGTACCGCGTCGCTGGCGTGGAGCACGGCTCCGGCGATCACGAGAGCACCGAACAACAGTGCTGAGATCAGCCTTCGAGCCGTGCGCTCCAATCGAGCGACGCGCTTCTCGAGCGCAGGGCTCGAAACTGCCACGGTGCCGTCTTCGAAGCGGGTGATGAGGGAGTCGAGCCGTTTCGGGAGGCGTACTGCGATTCCGGCGGTCTCGAGGGCCTGCTTCGCGAAATCCTTCACGACGTTTCCGCCTTCGTCGCGCAGAAGCTTCGCGGCGTAGGGCTCGACGGAGTCCCAGAGGTTGAATGCGGGGTTGAGCGCGCTGCAGACGCCGGAGACCAGCGACATCGCCCGGATGATCAGCAGGAAGTTCTCCGGAAGCTGGACCGGCAGCGTTCGAACGACGTCGCTGAATTGTTCGGCGAAGGCGCGGAACTCCCGCGGATCCACTTCGCGCAGTTCGGCGAATCCCATGCCGCCGAAGCGGGCGAAGAGCTGGGTCATCGCCTTCTCGAGCTCGGTGGTATCGGCGGAGGGGAGAAGCACACCCACGTCACGGACGGCATCCACCAGGCCCTTGCCGTCGCGGGACGCCGCGGCAATCAGCATCTTTCGCAGGCCGCTTCGCGTGTTGCTCGGAACCTCGCCCATCATGCCGAAGTCGATGAAGGTCAGTTTCCACGGGCGAAAGCCAGCTGCGGGGGCACCTGCAGGAGAACTTGCAGGTAAGTCTGCGGGTGAACTAGCAGGTGAGTCTGCAGGAGAGTTTGCGGGGATATTCACCGTCTTGTCCACAGGCGTGACGAAGATGTTACCTGGGTGAGGGTCGGCGTGGAAGAACCCATTTGTGAACAGCTGGTCGAACATGACCGCAGCGAAGACGGGAGCCACTTCTGCGGGGTCGATGCCGGCCGCGATCAGGGCATCGGTATCGGTGATCTTAATCGCAGTGACGTCTTCCAGTGTGAGGACGCGCCGTGTGGTGCGTTCCCAGACGACTGCGGGCACGCTCACCCGATCGTCGCCTTCGAAGTCCGCGGCGAAACGCTCGGAGCTCGTGGCCTCGTGCAGGTAGTCGATCTCCTCGAGGCTCGTCTGCGCGAACTCCTCGACCAGTGCGGGCATATCGACCCGGTCAGAAATGAGTCGGACATGGTTGAGCCACCCGCCGACCCTGCGGAGTGCCGCCAGGTCGACTTCGATGATGGTGTCGATTCCGGGGCGCTGCACTTTCAGAACGACGCCGCGGAGTCCGGTGTCGGCGGAATCGAGTGGGCCGAGAATCGCCCGGTGGGCCTGCCCGAGCGACGCTGCGGCGACCGGGGTCTCGTCGACCATTGCGAAGGCACGATCCAGCGACACGCCAAGCTCCGCCTCAGCGAGCGCGCGGATAGCCAAGAACGGAACAGGTGGTACTTCGTCTTGTAGGCCCTCGAGTTCCTTCGTGATCTCCGGAGGCAGCACATCGAGTCGAGAGGACATGAATTGCCCGACCTTGATCATCAACCCGCCAAGGTCTACAGCGAGCACGTGGAACCGCTGCGCGAAACGGCGCATGCGTTTCGACCGCGTGCGCTCGGCGATGCTGGTGAGTCCGATGCGGGGGAGGAATAGTTCGTACCACCACGTGACAGCGAGGTTCCAGCCTGCGAACCGCAATATGCGCCTGTAGCGAGCGCGACCTGCACGGGCACCGGGAATCGAATGTTTCAGGTCCTGACTATCAGGCGGCACCCCCGTCAATCCTGGGCGAGGATCGCGTAGAGCCGTCGGCGCGCATCTTCCAGTACCGCCACCGCTTGTTTGACCTGCTCAGGTGAACCCGTGCGCCCCACCTGTGCTGCAGCCTGTGCGAGTTCGACGCCAGCTTTGGGCAAAGCCGTGAACCGGTGGCCGTCTTTCGACTCGGTCGATTCGTTCGCTCCGAACGTCGTCGAATCGCTGGCGGCGACTTTCTCGCGGCCAGCGTCGGTAAGTGTGTACGTCTTGCGGCCGTTCGACTCAGTTGCCTCGATGAGACCCTCGTCTGACAGCAACTGGAGTGTGGGATACACCGAACCAGCGCTCGGCTTCCAGCGGCCGCCGCTGCGCTCCTCGATTTCATGGATGATCTGGTAGCCGTGCATCGGCTGTTCCGCTAGCAGCGCCAGCACTGCCTCGCGAACGTCGCCCCGACCGACGCGTGTTCCTACGCGCTTGTCGAATGTCGTGCGCAACTGTTCCATCGCCTCCCACACGCCGTCGGTGTTGATGGCGCCGACGAATCTGCCTGACGTGAACGAACCAGTCATGATGAGCTCCTTTTCGAACCAATTGAAGATCGTTCACCGGGCATCCGGAAACGACGGGCTGGACGACGAACGATACTCAACGATATATGTCGCTGGGCGAAAGCGAAAGCGAAAGCGGAAGCGAAAGCGATGGTCACGGCGATGGTTGGAAGCCAGCCTTTTCCCCCAATGGGGGATTCCGCGACTGCCAGCATGTTGGTACTGTGGCGCCACTGATCGTATCCGCGACGCCGAGGACCATCTGCCATCCGACTCTGTCGTCGTCAGAGCTTGGATGGTGGGGATGAGGACAAATCATGTCCCAGACGGGTTCCGCACAGATTTCAGTACCATCACGGGGTGATCGTGGTGTGCGTCGCTGGCACGGCAGGCGACCAGCAGAAAGTTCCAGGCCCGTGGCGGGTTTTCTCGTGGGGGGTCTGATCACAGTGACTGTATTGCTCGGGACCGGAGTGGCTACGGCCAGCGCCGATACGGGCACTGATCTGCCCCAGGAACAGATCGCCGCGATCGGCGATGCCGGAACCGTCTACCTCAGCGGAACGTGGACGGGGTTTGTGAACTATCCCACGGCGGATGGATCGTACTCGTGGTCTGACCAGATAGACGCGGGCTTCAGTTGCAGCGGATTTGTGGCTAGCCCCGACGGTTACATTGTGACTGCAGGCCATTGTGCAGATGTGGCCGAAGGAAAGTCGGCGATTGTCGACCAGTTCCTGGCCAACGAGGTGGCGAAGGGCACGATCACCGACGCCGATGTCACTTCGTTCATCAGTGGTGGTGCCGAGGCCAACTGGCCGGTGGAGGGCCAGACAACCGGTTCATCGCCCGAGCTTGCGATGCAGGTCTACCCGGCCATCAGTATCACCGGCAGCAATGCCGCCGGCTACGCGGGTGTGCTGGTGGACGATCGGCCAATAAGCCAGGGTGACACCGCCCTCTTCAAGATCGACACCACTTCACCGCTGCCTGTACTTCTGGTCTCCGCGAACCAGCCGACGACGGGGCAGACGGTCAACGCGATCGGGTACCCCGGCAATGTCACAGCGCTCGTGAGTGGCAATCCGCAACCCACGTTCTCCAAGGGTGAAGTGAGCGGCCGGCAGCAGACCGCAGGAGGGCCATTCACGCAGATCGGTATCACGATGAGCCCGGGTATGAGCGGTGGCCCCGTGGTCAACGGCCAGGGTGACGTCGTCGGAACGGTCAGCTTCGGCCCGTCGAACGACACGCAGCAACTGAACTTCGCCACGGCGCAAGACACGATTGCCGCGATGCTGGCCAGAAACGGGGTCAAGAACACCCTGAGCGATATCGACCAGAGCTACCGCAAGGGCCTGAACGAGTACTTCAACGGCCAGTACCACGCCGCGGCGACGGACCTCGGGAATGTTGTCACGCGTCAACCGAGCAACGCCATAGCCCAGCAGTATCAGAGCAAGGCCATCGCCGCGTACCCGCAGGAAAACACAAACGGGTGGGTAATCTGGCTGATCGTCGGGGCAGTCATAGTGCTCGTCATTGTTCTCGTGGTCGTCGTGCTCCTCGTGCTCCTCCGCGGTCGGCGGCGCAGGAACGCTGCAGCGTCGCCCTCAGGCGTCACCGGTACCGACTTCACAGGTGCGGGCGCCCAGCAACCGGCTCACTACCCGCCTGCCGCGACAGCATATGCTGCAGCGCCAACGGGTGCGTATGCCACTGAGCCCGCACCGCCTGCCACGTATCAGGCTGCGCCCGCAATGGCTCCGACGACTGCTGTGTACCCTACACTTGCCGAACCCTTGCCTGCGGCACCGCAGGTCCCAGCTGTGGCCCCCTCCTCTGACGCATCGAATTCTGCAACCGCCGTCGGCTTCAAACCCAACCCAACGGATGCTCGAACTGACGAGTCGCCCGGCTCTCCGCTTCCGGCGGAGTCGATCACGGCCGAGTCGAACACGGCGGAGTCGAACACGGCGGTTTCCGAATTCATGTACTGCTCCAACTGCGGCGCGAAGAACAAGCCTGACGCACACTTCTGCCCGAGCTGTGGGCATGCCGTCGGAGCATGACTGCGTGATTCAGTCGACTGTTCCGCGGCGTCCGAATGTCTCGGCTTCGGGTTTCAGTGCCACGGCGCCGATCAGCCGCAGCAATATGACGGAGGTGAGGGTTCCCGCGGCGAGGATGCCCGCCAGCACGACGATCTGAAATCGGCCGGCCTCAAGCGGTGAGGCGCCCCCGAAGATCGCTCCGACGAATGCGCCGGGCAGCACGACGATTCCCGTGGTCCGTGTCTGGTCGATCGTGGGCACCAGGGCCGAGTAGATCGCTGTTCGGGCCAACTGGCGGGTCGACTCGATGGGCCGGGCACCGAGGGCGAGCCAGCCTTCGACCTCATCCCAATGATCGCGCACCGAGGTGTGAAAGCCGCGGCCGCTGAGCGAGGCGATGCTCATGGTGTTGCCGATGACGATTCCGCCGATCGCCAGGGCGTACCGTGGCGAGAACTCGATGGCACCCGTCGCGAAGACGATCACAAGCACCACGATGTTGCCGGTGAGCATGGCGATGGCGACCGACACGACTTGCTGATGGTTCGCGCTGATGCTGCCTGTCTGGATGGTGCTTGTCTGGATGCTGCTTGTGTGGATGTTGCTTGCGTGAATGCTGTTCGCAGCAATGCGCCGCGAAGCCGTGAGCACCGCGGCGAAGAACATGATGACGAGTCCGAGCGCGACCCACACGGGATTGGCGATGATGCCGCTGAGTACGACGCTCAGGGCGGCGAGTTGGAGCGCACCGCGCAGGATGGCCCTGATCGGCGCAGTCGCCCGCGGAACCTGCGCGACGGAAAGTACCGCCACAGCCAGGGATGCGAGAGTTGCCACGGCGACGATCGTGGGTAACAGCTCGGCAAGCCAGTCCATTTCTCCGACTCTATGCCTTCATCGCTCGTGGACGGAATCGCTGGCCATGACGATCGCTAAATCCTTGGTCAATTGGTGAACCCAGAGCTATAATGTCGGCACGAGGTCGCCGTCGACCGAGTGCGGCGGCCCAGAATCGGGATGTGAGGCACGCCATGTTGGGTCAACTTTCGATCTACACCGTTCTACCAGTCCATGATCTGGAGCGCGCGCGTAAGTTCTACCGGGACATTCTGGGTCTCGAGCCAACCATGGAGAAACCCGGGATGCTCTCGTACTCGGGGCCGTCGGGGTACCTTTTCCAGCTCTATGAGACGCCGTCCGCAGGTACAGCGACCAGCACGCAGATGGGTCTGTCATCCAGCCAGCTTGACCAGGATATGGCCGAGCTCCGGTCACGCGGTGTCGCGTTCGAAGAGTATGACTTCCCCGGACTCAAGACCGAAGACGGAGTCGCTCTCGTCGGAACCGAGCGCGCTGCCTGGTTCAAAGACAGCGAAGGAAACACCATCTGCCTTTCCCAGACCGTCACTGCACCGCATCTAGTGGGTCAATCATGACCACCGTTGAGCATCGCTCATTCACCTCGGCGGACGAAGTTCGAGAATTCCCGAATGGACAGGCCGAGGTTCTGAACATGACCGGGGGAGATATCGGGAGATTGGTCTTGAAGCCGGGTTGGCGCTGGTCCGTAGACGTGAAACCGATCGCGTGAACTGCCAGTTGCGAAGCCCCACATTTCCAGTAACTCGTGGGCTTGAGCGGTCATGTATTCATTCGATCGCGAGTGCCCTCACCGGGGAGACCCGCACCGCTGAGCGCGCCGGAACTGCAGACGACACGATCGCGAGAACGATTGCGCCGGCCACGATGCTGAGGATGATCCACGCGGGAATAGTCGGCCAGAAGAACCCGCCGATGTGGTGGTTGCTGGAAATTGCGGCGAGTGCGCCTGCCCAGCCGTACACGGTGCCCAGAACAAGTCCCGTCGCTCCGCCGACGACGGTCAACTGGATGCTCTCGGCGAGGATCATCATCCGAACCTGCTGCTTCGTGAACCCGAGCGCTCGCAGGAGCCCGATCTCGCGACGGCGCTGGATGACGCTGAGCGACAACGAGTTGACGAGCCCGATTGCGGCGATCACGAGCGAGAACCCGATCAGAACGGTCAGGATGCCCATGGTGAGTTGCAGAAAGGCGCGATCTCCATCGGCGTCTGCGGCATCGGCTCCAGCCGCGACAGGGCCGGTCTGGGCGAGGAACGACTGGCCGGCAACCGAGAACATAGTGACGAGGGTGACGCCGATGACGAGACCGATGGTCGACCGGGCCGACCGTGCGGGGTATCGGAGGGCGTTGGCGCTCGCAAGAACGCTCGGGGTTGAGGAGCCGGTGAGTCGCCCGGCCGCTTTCAGGAGGACCGGAATGAAGAAGGTCGAACCGAGCACGAATCCGACGAAGCTGAGGGCACCGCCGGGCGCCGCGACGAGCAGGCCGAATGGCGTCTTCAGCCCGATGGCGACGCCTGCGATGAGGAGAGCGATTCCTCCAAAGAAGCTGACGATGATGAGGGTTCGGAGTCGCCTGGGTATCTCTGAGACGATCACGATTCGGGGTTCCTGGGTCGCACCGGTCGCCTCGATGGGCGAGACGCCGAGAATCTTGCGCGAACCGAACCAGGCAGCGCCAGTCGTGCTCACGAGGCCGACGATAACCGGTGCGACGAGCAGAGGAGACAGCGTGCTGATGGGCGTGTTGACGAAGGTGCCCGATGTGACGAGAGCTCCGTAGCTGATCTGGGTGACGAGCAGCCCGACCACAAGGCCGAGGGCAGCGCCGACGAAGCCCACGACGGCCCCTTCGATCGCGATCGCGCCGCGCAATGTGCTTGCCGAGGCCCCGAGAAGCCTCATCAGCGCGATGTGCCTGGCGCGGCCCGCCATGATGATGCCGAAGGTGTTCGCAGTGACAATGCACGCGACGAACACGGCGACAAAGAAGAAGAGCACGTCGAGAACGTCGAGCAGGAGCACCACGTAGCCGTGTTTGATGAACTGGCCGCCGACCGACTGCACGCGGAGCACGATGTCCATTTCGATCATCATCGTCGCGAATACCGAGGTGATGAAGGCGACGAGCAGGCTCGAGGTGTGCTGCTTCCCGCCGTTCCAGAGCTCACGGGACGCGAGGGCGATCATGCGCTCACCTCGAGGTTCAGGATGATGTCGGAGAGAGCTTTCGCGGGTTCAGCGCCGAGATCCACGCTGCGCACATCGTGGGCGATCGACCCGTCGGCGATGAAGATCACTCGGTCGGCGTGCGAGGCTGCCACGGGATCGTGCGTCACGAGCACGACGGTCTGCTGGTATTCCCGTGTCAGGTCTCTGAGCAGGCCCAGGACTTCGCGGCTCGACTTCGAGTCGAGGTTTCCGGTCGGCTCATCGGCGAAGACCAGCTGGGGGCGCATGGCCAAGGCGCGGGCGATCGCTACGCGCTGTTGCTGGCCGCCGGAGAGCTCATGCGGGCGACGGCTCTCGAGCATCCCGATGCCGAGCCTGCCGAGCAGCTCACGCACCCAGGCGAGTTCGAGTGCGCTCGGGCGACGGCCGTCGAGTTCGAACGGGAGGGTGACATTGCTCATGACCGAGAGAGTGGGCACGAGGTTGAAGGCCTGGAAGACGAAGCCGAGGCTTCGCCGGCGAAGCAGGGTGAGTGCGTTGTCGTCGAGGTCGGTGATGTCGGTGTCGCCGATGCTGATTCGGCCGTGGGTGGGGGAGTCGAGCCCGGCGAAGACATGCATCAGGGTCGATTTGCCCGAACCGCTCGGGCCCATGATGGCGGTGAGGGAGCCCGCCTCGATGTCGAGATCGATGTTGTCGAGGGCGCGGGTCTGGCTTTCGCCGGTTCCGTAGATCTTGCTGACGCCGACGGCTCTCGCCGCGATGTCTCTGGCTGCGATGTCTCTCGCTGCGATGGCCGGGGTTGGTGTCGACCGGTGTGTGGGAATCGGGGATTCGCTCATGTGCGTGTGTCTCCTCAGAGTGGGCCGGCAGGTGTGGGGCGGCGCAGATGTGGGCCGGCATGTATGGGGTGGGGCATTGCGGGATGACGTGATGTTTCCACGCTAGGGAACGCTGCCCGCTCACGAATCAGTCGGAGTGAGGAAGATTGCCGTACATCGATGTGATGATTCCGCTAGCCAAACGATCTTGTGACGATCTGTGCTTGCGACGATTCGCGCCGCCGGCTCAGACGAGGCCGTTGTGGTACGCGAAGATCACCAGCTGAACGCGGTCTCGGAGTTCGAGCTTGCCCAGAATTCGGCTCACGTGCGTCTTGACTGTTGCTTCACTCAGATGGAGGGATGATGCGATCTCCGAGTTGCTCAGGCCTGCGGCGACGAGATCGAACAGGTCCTTCTCCCGGGGAGTGAGCAAGGTGAGGGCCTCGTCTCGGTCGACGTGTCGAGGCGAGGCAAACCGTCGTACGAGGTTGGCGGTTGCGCTCGGCGCGAGCACGGCGTTGCCAGAATGCACGGTGCGGATGGCGGCCAGCAAGAACTCGGGTTCCGTCGATTTGAGGAGAAAACCGCTCGCTCCGGCGTCGATCGCTTCAAAGGTCTTGTCGTCGAGATCGAAAGTGGTCAGCACGATGAAGCGGGGGAGAGGCGGGTGAGCGGGATGCGCGCGAGCACGATCGAATGCACTGGACGCTTCGTGGATGGCTTCGATTCCACCCATTCTCGGCATCTCGAGATCCATCAAGACGATGTCGACCGGCTCGCGTTCAATGAGTGCGATGGCTTCGGAGCCATCTGACGCTTCCCACATCACGCGGAGGTCGGGTTGCGAGTTGATCACCATGGCGATGCCGGCCCGGAACAGCGGTTGGTCGTCGGCGAGCCCGACGCGAATGATGGGGGCGATCATCCGGCGTCCCCAGGCGTCGAAAATACGTTCGACCGATACGGCAGGACGGCAACGACCTGAAATCCGGGGAGGTCGGTGCGGGGCACTGCGGTCACCGAACCGTCGAGTAGTCGCATGCGTTCCTTCATTCCGATCAAGCCGTGACCGGCCCTGTGTTCCGTTGTGTTTTCGGCCTCGGCCTCGACCCCGAGCTCGTTCCCTGGGTTTGCGGTCGTGGGATGCGACGTGGGGCGCGACGACTCCGTAGTGAGCACACCGAATCGTATGCTCTCGCTCTGCCAGTCGAGAGTGACGTCGACGTGGGTCCCTCGGCCACCATGTTTCAAGGCGTTGGTCAGGGATTCCTGCAACACACGAAACAATGCCAATTCGTGGGCTGCGGAGAGCGGTACTCGTGCACCGGACTCGGTGACGACGACGTCGAGCCCCGCTTGCTGCACAGTCGAGACGAGGAGGTCGAGGTCCGCGATCTTCGAATTCATCCGAGCGCCGTCGCCGGGTTCGCGCAGCACGGTGAGGAGTTCGTGGACGTCGTCGAGTGCCGCGCGCGCCGCCCGATTGATCGTTGCCAGAGCGGTCGTCTCGGCGTGTGGGTCTGTCGCCTTCGCGTAGCGGGCACCATCGGACTGGGCTATGACGACAGCGAGGGCGTGGCCGACGAGGTCGTGCATCTCGCGACTCAGGAGGGCCCGCTCGCGCTCCTGGGCCAGCCGGGCTTCGCTGAGGATCCGCTCGCGTTGGCGATCGGCGCGCTGTTGCGACTGGGCCCGGCGGTTGCGGACCAGAACTCCCAGCGCCCAGAACAGGGCAAGAGCGGCCGCGATCACAGCGCTGGCGAGAACGAAGTACACGCCGCGGTAGAACGGGTCGTCGAGAATCGGTGCGCGGTCGCTGGGGGCGAAGAGCACCAGGCGAGCTCCAGCAATCGCCCCACCCAGCACACTCGAGGCGAGTCCGGCCCAGCGGACAGCGGGATTCTGTGCGAGGCCGGTTGCGAACACCGCGGCGAGAATGAGCAGGTCGCCTGCCAGCAGGCCGTCCACGGTGGAGATCTGCACGAGAGCGCCGACCCATGCCACCGCAAGACCGAGCCCGGGCATCCTTCGCCAGAAGAACGCGGACAGTGCGAAGATGATGGTTGTGAGCAACGCCGAGACCCCGCCGCGAATCAGGTCTGCCGCGCCGAGCATCACGAGGGCGCCGAGGGCTATTGCCGCGTCGGCGATGCGGGGGTGCCTTTCGAACCAGAGCAACACACGCGCAACTCTAGTGTGAATCAAGGAGTGCGACGGGAGTCAGGCAGGAGTCTGGCGGGTCCGGCGGGTCAGGCGGGAGTGTGAGTTGTCTGGGCATCCCGGCCCCGGTCATCCTGAGCGCTTGGGTTCCAATTGTGGCTTAGGTTAGGCTTACCTCATACCAGAGTCGCCCCAACAAGCGGCCCGAACCAGAGGATCTCATGAAACGCCTACCCCTGTCTGCCATCGCCGCTGGAGCCGGGGGGCTGGCTCTGACGATTGTTCTTTCGGGGTGCGCAGGCACCACTGGGTCGACGGGCTCCAGTGCCGGGTCCAGCGGCGCAGCGGGTGACCTTTCTGGCACGAACCTCACCGTGTACAACGCGCAGCACGAGGAGCTCACGCAAGCGTGGGCCGATGAGTTCACCACGGAGACCGGCGTCACGATCACGCTTCGGAACGGCGATGATTCCGAACTCGGCAACCAGATCGTCGCTGAAGGTGCTGCGTCACCAGCTGATGTCTTCCTGACCGAGAACTCGCCGTCGATGTCACTCGTAGAGAACGCGGGGCTGTTCGCTCCGGTCGATGCGGCCACCTTGGCGCAAGTGCCGGCGGCCTACCAGCCGTCGACGGGCAAGTGGACGGGAATCGCGGCTCGATCCACCGTTGTCGTCTACAACCCCTCGCTCATCACCGAGGCCGAGCTGCCGACGTCGCTGCTCGACCTCGCCGACCCCTCCTGGAAGGGTCGCTGGGCCGCGTCGCCGAGCGGCGCCGACTTCCAGGCGATCGTCTCGGCACTCCTGGCGGAGAAGGGCTCAGACGCCACCCTCGCGTGGCTCACAGCGATGAAGCAGAACGTCAGCGAGTACAAGGGCAACAGCACCGTGATGAAGGCCGTCAATGCCGGTGAGGTACCGCTCGGAGTGATCTACCACTACTACTGGTTCATCGACCAGGCCGGCACCAAGGAGAACAGCGCCAACACGAAGCTGTACTACTTCAAGAACGCCGACCCCGGGGCCTTCGTCAGCGTTTCGGGCGGCGGAGTGCTCGCATCGAGCAAGAACCAGGCTGCAGCACAGGCGTTCCTGAAGTTCATCACCGGCAAGACCGGCCAGGGTATCCTGCAGACCGGCACGAGTTTCGAGTACCCGGTGGGCAGCGACGTGACACCGAACCCTGCGCTGCCTGCGCTTGAGACTCTGGATGCTCCGACCATCGACCCCTCGAAACTGAACAGTTCAGACGTGACCGACCTGATGACCAAGGCTGGGCTCATCTAGCTGGGCTCAGTCTCTGGGTCATGCAGTTGGTTTCGTACAGCGAAGCCCTAGAGTGAACGGGCACCAAAGAGAGGTCTTGTTGTCGACTACGAGCGTCGATCGGCCGGGGGTTGCCCGAAATGCAGCGCGGCGATCATCCACCATCGGGTAGAAGCTCCAGTCAGCGACCCCCGGTACTGCTCGTCGCGCTCGTGTGTGTGATTGCCTCCATCATGCTGGTGCCGGTTGCCTACGTGATCTCGATCGTGTTCCAGGTGGGCTGGCCGACTCTGGCACCGCTCGTCTTTCGGCCCAAGGTCGGCGAGTTGCTCGTGAACTCCGTACTGCTGGTGCTGCTCGGGGTTCCGCTCTGCATCACTCTCGGTGTGGGTGGTGCGTGGCTGGTCGAGCGAACGACGCTTCCCGGCAGGAGGGTGTGGGCAGTGCTTCTGGCCCTTCCGCTGGCTATTCCCGCCTTCGTGAGCAGTTACGGCTGGGTGAGCGCTGTGCCGTCGATCGGCGGGCTCGGCGGCGGCCTCCTGATCGCGACGCTGGCGTATTACCCCCTCGTCTACCTCCCGGCGGCGGCCACTCTCAGGGGGCTCGACCCGGCACTGGAGGAGTCGGCCCGCTCTCTCGGCCTCGGCTCGTGGCGGGTCTTCACGAGTGTTGTGCTCCCGCAGTTGCGCCTGGCGATCTGGGGCGGGGGACTCATTGTCGCCCTGCACCTGCTCTCGGAGTACGGGGCCTTCGCTCTCATCCGCTTCGACACCTTCACCACCGCCATCGTGGTGCAGTACCGGTCGACGTTCGCCGGTCCGGCGGCCAGTGCGCTCGGAGGAGTGCTCGCCGTCTTGTGCCTTGTTCTGCTCGTCGTCGAAGCCTCGACCAGGGGTCGTGCCCGCTACGCTCGTGTGGGTTCGGGCGCGTCGCACCCTGCCCCGCTGCTGGCGCTCGGGAGGTCAGCGCCGGTGGCCCTGGTAGCACTCGTACTTCTTGCGATCCTGGCGCTGGGAGTGCCCCTGGCGAGTCTTGCCAGGTGGCTCAGTGTGGGCGATGCGTGGGGTCAGCGCGAGTTGCCGGGGGCGATCATCCAGACCGTCGTGCTCGCCGGTGGGGGAGCGATCGCAACGGTTGTGCTCGCGTTGCCCGTGGCGTGGCTCTCGGTGCGCCACCCGAGCCGGGGGTCGCGACTTCTCGAGGGGGCGACGTATGTGGCGAGCAGCCTTCCGGCGATCATCATCGCCCTCGCGCTCGTCACAGTGACGATCAGGCTGGTGCCGGCGCTCTACCAGACCCCGTTCACCGTGATGCTCGCCTATGTCATCATCTTTCTGCCTCGTGCCCTGGTCAGCCTTCGGGCGGGCATCGCACAGGCGCCTGTTGCCCTCGAGGAGGCTGCGCGTTCACTCGGCAGCTCGCCGTTGATGGCTCGCGTTCGCGTCACGCTGCCGCTCATCGCACCTGCGGTCGGTGCGGGGGCTGCTCTCGTCGCGCTCGGGGCCGCCAACGAGCTGACGGCCACACTCCTGCTGGCACCGAACGGAACACGAACGCTGGCGACACAGTTCTGGTCGGCGACCTCGGCCGTCGCCTACGCTGATGCCGCCCCGTATGCTGTGCTGCTGATCGTGCTCTCCCTGCCCGCCGTGGCCATTCTGTTCGCCCAATCCCGAAAGCGTGCCCGCCGTTGACCTCACTAACCATCTCGGGTGTCTCCAAGTCGCTCGGCGGCAATTGGGTGTTGCGCGACCTCTCGCTCACCGTCGATGCAGGTTCGCGCACGGCGGTCGTCGGCGCCTCGGGCAGTGGTAAGAGCACGCTCCTTCGCCTGATCGCGGGCTTCGACCGGGTGGATGCTGGCCAGATCGCCCTCGGTGACACCGTCGTCTCTGCTGCTGCTGGTTCAGGTGTGGATGGTGCCGGTACAGGTGCTGCTGAGGGCGCTGGTCGTGCTGGTGCTGTTGCTGGTGCTGATGCCGGTCGTACTGGAGCTGGTGCTGGCGGATCCGCAGCTTCTGGGGCTCGCGCCTCGACGTTCGTTGCCGCTCATCGCCGGGGTGTGGGCTATGTGGCGCAGGATGGCGCCCTCTTTCCGCACCTCACCGTGCAGCAGAACATCAGTTTCGGGCTGGCGCACGCTGGTCGCGCTGCCCACCCTGATCGTGCTGCCCACCCTGATCGAGCCGCCCGCGCTGGCCGAACTGATCGCGGGACTCGAGGTACCTCTGCACGCGATCGTATCCGCGAGGTAGCAGAGTTGGTCGCCCTCGACGCCGCGCTGCTCAGCAGGTATCCGCATGAGATCTCCGGCGGCCAGCAGCAGCGGGTCGCTCTGGCGAGGGCGCTCGCTCCTTCGCCCTCGGTGATCCTGCTCGATGAGCCGTTCAGTGCCCTCGACACGGGACTTCGGGCCCAGACTCGGCAGGCCGTCATCGCCGCTTTGGAGGCCAGCGCGGTCACGACCATCCTTGTGACGCACGACCAGGAGGAGGCGCTGTCGTTCGGCCAGCAGATTGCCGTCATCTCGGGCGGAACGATTGTGCAGGCCGGAGCCCCGGTCGATGTCTTCGACAGCCCGGTGACAGCGGAGACGGCGATGTTCCTCGGCGAGGCCGTCCTTCTGCCCTGCACGGTACGCGAAAGTGCGGGTGCGGGTGCGGGTGCGGGTGCGGGTGCGAGTGCAAGCGCAAGTCCAAGCCGAGGGGTTGTGTCGTGTGCGCTCGGCGAATTACCGGTGCGGCACGATCACCGGGCGGGAACGGATCGTGCGGCTCGCGCGTTGATCAGGCCGAGTCAACTGACCGCGCACTTCGACACCGTCTCACCGAACGCCATCATCGTCGCAGCGCACTACGCGGGTGACAATGTGGAGCTCATTCTGCGACTTGCTGCCGAAACGGCACCTCAGGGGCCTCAGACTTATGCGGGCGGTACCCTGATAGGTTATGCACGCGCAGGCGGTGCATCCACAGGCGGTGCATCCACAGGCGGTGCAGGCGCGTCGGGTGCCCTGACGATAGCCGTGACGCTCGCCACCGCCGAGGCGCGCGAGTTCCGGCCCGGCCGCACACTGACTCTCCGCGTGAAGGGCGCTGTGAACCTCTACTAGGGCTGTGGCCCGAACCAAACCGCTCAGAATGCGGTGCTCGGCAGGTCTTTCTCGTCTCCGACGATCGCCGTGATGATGCGCTCCGCGACGGTGTCAGCATCCAGGCCCGGTGCGAACGCCGGCGCGCTGCCCGCGATCGGATGCCCGGCAAGGCCCGTCTCCGTGTGCCCGGGCCTGGCGTCGATGACCCGGATGCCCGACCGCCGCAACTCGCGAGACGCCGCCTGGACAAACGCAGCCAACGCTGCTTTCGACGCAGAGTACGCGGCCATTCCTGCCGTGGGGGATTCGGCGACGATGCCGCTGATCGTGACGATGAACGGTTTGCGACCGGCTGCGGCTGACTGCGCCAGCCGGGGGATTGCGCCGCGGATGAGACGAATGGGAGCTGCAGTGTTGATCGCGAAGAGCTCGTCGAGGGTGTCGTCTGCCAGTTCGCCGATCGGCCCGAACGCCACGGCTCCGGCTGCAATCACGATGCCGTCGAGATGCTCGGGGTGCGCCTGTTCGGCTGCGAGAAGGAGGGCTGCCGCGGCCCCGGGAGAAGTGAGGTCGGCGAGATAGGCGTCTGGTCCGGCTAGTGTCTGTGGGTTCCGCGCTCCGCGAACCACGACTGCACCGGCCGCGGTGAGACGCGACGCGAGCCGTGAACCCAGTCCACCCGATGCCCCGACCACGAGAACCACAGCACCGTCGAGAGTCGTCATGGCTGTGAGCCTACCCGGGTGAGCCTACTCGTGTGAGGCGCCGCTCAGTGTTGGTCGACCACGGGTTTCGGCACTGGGTTTCGGCAAGGGGGCGAATCGTCGCAGCCGCAGGCTGTTGGTCACCACGAACACGGACGAGAAGGCCATGGCGGCGCCGGCCAGCAGGGGGTTCAGCAGGCCCAGCATGGCCAGCGGTATCGCGGCCACGTTGTAGGCGAAGGCCCAGAAGAGATTGCCTTTGATGATGGCCAGCGTGCGCCTGGCGAGCCGCACTGCGTCACCGACCACCAGGAGGTCCCCGCTCACAACGGTGATGTCACTGGCGGCGATGGCCGCGTCAGTTCCGGCGCCCATCGCGATACCCAGGTCACTGGCAGCGAGTGCGGCAGCGTCGTTCACGCCGTCACCGACCATCGCCACCACTCGGCCGTCTGATTGCAGCTGCCGGATCACAGCCAGCTTCTCTTGCGGGGTGACACCGGCGTGGACGTCGGTTATGCCCACTTCGGCGGCAACGGCAGCCGCGGCTCCGGCATTGTCACCGGTCAGAAGCACCGGGCGCAGGCCCAGCGCGCCGAACCGACGAATTGCTTCGGCGCTCGACAGTTTGACGGTGTCACGCACGCCGATGATCCCGCGAAGCTCACCATCCCAGGCGACTGCGGTGACCGTCACGCCCGACGATTCAGCGTCGCTGATTGCTGCGGCAGCGTCAGCGGGCAGCGCGATGGCCCACGACTCGGTCAACCAGCCTGCCTTGCCGGCCAGAACCAGCGTGTCGCCGACGACCGCCTGGACTCCCTGGCCGGGTGTTGACAGGAACGATTCTGGTGCGCCACCTGTCATTGCCGACGTGTCTCCAGCAGAGGTGTTTCCACCCGCAGTGTCTTCAGCAGCCGTGTCTTCAGCAGCCGTGTCTCCACCAGCTGTGTCTTCAGCAGCAGAGTACTCGACGATGGCCCTGCCGACAGGATGCTCTGAGCCGAGTTCGACGGCGGCGGCGTTGCGCAGCAGTTCTACCCGCGAGGTACCGGCGCTGGGCGTCACGAAGGTGACCCCCATCTTCCCGGTGGTGATCGTGCCCGTCTTGTCGAGAACGATGGTGTCGATCGTGCGCGTCTGCTCGAGGACCTGCGGTCCACGGATGAGAATGCCGAGCTGAGACGCGCGACCGGTGCCGACGAGCAGAGCTGTCGGCGTTGCCAGTCCCAGGGCGCACGGGCAGGCGATGATCAGTGTCGCGACGGCCGCCGTGAAGGCGAGAGTCAGCGTGCCGCCGAAGAGCAGCCAGCCCACGAAGGTCGCCACAGCGAGGCCGAAGACGACCGGGACGAACACGGCAGAGACACGGTCAGCCAGTCGCTGGGCATCCGCCTTCCCCGTCTGGGCATCTTCGACGAGTCGACCGATGCGCGCGAGCTCGGTGTCGGCACCCACTCGCGTCACTTCGACCACCAGCTGACCACCGACGTTGACCGTGGCGCCGACGACCCGGTCGCCGACCGCGACGTCCTCTGCGGCCGATTCGCCGGTGAGCATACTCAGGTCGACAGCGCTGGAGCCGCTCGTGATGCGGCCGTCAGCGGCGATCTTCTCGCCCGGGCGAACGACGATCGTATCACCCACCATCAGCGACGCTGCGGGAACTCGAGTCTCAACGCCATCGCGGAGCAGGTTCGCATCTTTGGCACCCAGTTCGAGCAGGGCGCGAAGTGCTGCACCCGATTGTTTCTTCGCCCTGGCTTCCATGTATCGGCCGGCCAGGAGGAACACAGTCACGGCCGAGCACACTTCGAGGTAGATCTCAGACGGGCCACTACCCATGCCAGAATCCGCCCCACCAATCGCGCCGGGCAGCAGGGTGAAGGTCATGTGCATGCCGGGCATGCCAGCCGTGCCGAAGAAGAGCGCGTACAGAGACCACCCGAACGCGGCCGTCACACCGACGCTCACGAGCGTGTCCATCGAGGATGCACCGTGGCGGGCGTTGAGGAGCGCGGCGCGGTGGAACGGCCAGGCGCCCCACACGACGACGGGCGCGGCGAGTGTGAGCGCGAGCCACTGCCAGTTGGTGAACTGCAGGATCGGGATCATCGAGAGCAGCACCACCGGCACGGTCAGTGCGGTCGAGACGATGAGGCGGTGACGCAGTTCCTCTGTTGCCTGGTCGCGCGGTGTTGGAAGATCTTCGCTTCCTGGAGCGCTGCCTGGAGCGCTGCCCGAAGCGCCGCCGGAGACGTCGCTGCCGGGGCCTTCGCCGCCAGAGTCTTCGCGAGAATCAGCCAAGGGGCGGGGGGTTCGCGCGGCCGGAGGAGGTGCCGGCACCGTCGCCGTGTAGCCTGCGTCGCGCACAGCTGTGATCAGCGTCGCGATCAGTGCCGACGTCTCCACGCCCTGAGCGTGCACCCGAGCCTTCTCGGTGGCGTAGTTCACGCTCGCCTCGACGCCGTCGATGCGGTTGAGTTTGCGTTCGATGCGTGTCGCACACGAGGCGCACGTCATCCCTGCGATGTCGAGGCTGACGTCTGTCGTGTGTGTGTCTGGTGTCACGACGTCTCCCGCCCTGTCTCCCGCCCTGACACCCGCACTGACTCCTGCGGCGACTCCAGCGGCGACGCCTGTGGTGGCTCCAAGCTCAGGCATCATCAGGAGCTGACAATCGCTGCATATCCGGCCTCGGCGATAGCGCGGGAGATGGCGTCTGAGGAGACGGGGGTACCGGTTGCCACGACAACCCGCGAAACCTCTCCGGGGTGCAACTCGACCGTCACGTTCGTCACACCGGGCAATTCGGAGACCTCCTCCGTCACGCTGGCAACGCAGTGCGCGCAGGTCATCCCGGTGACGTCGAAGTGGTGCTCTGCTGGCGTCTCATTCGATCCAGAGGCGGTGATCGAGTCGATGGTGTTCTGGATGTCGCTCATGAACAGCTCCTTCACTTTCTGGATCAAGAGGATTGAATACCCCTAGGGGGTACCAATTCTAGCGCACCGGATGATCGACCTGGCTGGCTGCGGCCCGATTGACGTGATCCCGTGCGTGGGCAACGGCGGAGTCGATGTCGTTGAACAGGTGATTCTGGTGCCTCAGCGAACTGATGACGCCGACCTGCGTGGCGAGTTTCAGGTGTTGCGGCTGGATGCCCTTGATCAGAACGGTGATCCCGCGGCTTTCGAGCGCGTGAACCATCTCTGCGATCACGCGGGCACCCGTTGCGTCGAGCACCTGCAGCTGGGACATGCGAATGATCACCACGGTGACGTTGGTGATGGCATTGACCCGTTCGAGCATCCGGTCGGCTGCGCCGAAGAACAGCGCACCATCGAGGCGGAACAGGGCGATGCGCTCGTCGCCGGGAAGCGAGGGGGGTGGCAGCTCTTCGCGATGCACGCCTCCGGATTGCGCCAGCATCCGGAGGGCGAAGAAGGCAGCGACCGCTATGCCGATACCCACGGCGATGATGAGGTCGAACGAGACGGTGATCAGTGCTGTGATGATGAACACCACCGCATCGGAGCGTGTCGAGGTGAGCACGCTGCGCATCGTGCTGATCGAGACCATCCGCGTGGCGGTCACCATCAGCACGCCGGAGAGGGCGGCAAGCGGAATCTGGGAAACGACCCCCGTAGCCAGCGAGACGACGGCCAACAGAACGAGGGCGTGTAAGATCGCTGCGAGCCGCGTCTTGCCGCCGGAGCGCACGTTGACCGCCGTTCGGGCGATCGCCCCGGTGGCGGGCATACCTCCGAAGAATCCCGAGGCAATCGAGGCCAGCCCCTGGCCGACGAGTTCCCGGTCGGCGTCGTACGGGCCGGTGTCGGAGATCGACGCCGCAACCCGCGCAGAGAGCAGCGATTCGATGGCCGCGAGGGCGGCGACGGTGAGGGCCGGGCCGACGAGCCCGCCGAGCTGTGTGGGGTCGATGCTCGGCAGCCCCGGAACGGGCAGTGAACTCGGCAGCACCCCGATGCGAACAAGCGGCAGTGCCGCGACGCCGGCGATGACCGACACGATCACGATCGCGATGAGTGAGCCAGGCAGTTGGCGATGGATGCGCGGGGCGATCACCATGATCGCTGCGACGATCGCGACTGCCGCGAGCGAGTAGCCCAGAGTCGCCGGGTTGACCGTCTGCAGTGACTCGAAGGCGGAGACGAACGCGTTGCTGCTCGGCCCTGCCTTGGCTCCAAGGGCAGCGGGTACCTGCTGAAGAAAGATGATCACGGCGATGCCGAGGGTGAAGCCTTCGATCACGGGCCACGGAATGTACGAGACCACCCGTCCCAGTTTGAGTGCCCCGGCGATGAGCACCACGACACCAGCCATGAGGGCCACAACCGCAACTGCGCCCACCCCGTGCGAGACGACAATCGGGCCGAGTACGACCACCATTGCACCGGTCGGGCCAGAGACCTGGATGTTCGAGCCACCGAACACGGCGGCGATGACACCGGCCACAATAGCGGTCACGAGGCCCGCCCCGGCTCCCGCGCCGGAGCTCACGCCAAAGGCGAGGGCCAGCGGCAACGCCACGATACCGACGGTGATGCCCGCGACCAGGTCACCGCGCCACGTGCGACGGACGGAGCGATAGTCGCTCCAGCTCGGCAGGAGCGTTCGGATGTACTTCACGGCTTGCATCTCACGATCTTCATCTCGGTCGCTTTCAGCTCAGTCACTTGCATCTCAACGAGTTGCTTCTTCATTGACCGTCTCGGCGAGTTGTCGCTGGGTGCTCTGCAGTACTTCGACGAGCAACGATTTCGCGATCGACAGCAGATCGCTGACCTGGGGGTACGCGAGGCTGTAGAACACCTGGCTGGCACGCCTCTCGGCGACCACGAGGTTGTGGCGCCTCAGCACGGAGAGATGCTGGGAGAGATGGGAGGCTTCGAGGCCGGTGTCGGCCAGAAGTGCCGCGACGGACACGTGGGGCGAGGTTTGGAGCACCTCGAGAACTCGGATGCGAACGGGGTGAGCGAGCCCCTTGAACAGGTTCGCCTTCACTTCATAGAGCGGGCGATCGGTGGCGGAGAAGGTTGACATGGTGGCGAGCTTCCTCAAACGGGGTCTGGGTTTGAATAGGTCTGGGTGTTACGAGTCTGGGTTCGAATGGGTCTGCGTGTTACGGGTCTGCGTGTTACGGGTCTGGGTGTGAAAGATCTGGGTCCGGCGTTGTAAATGTGTGACTTTATAAAGTCATCATATCGTGCTTTCTCGAGGAGTACCGGGGCGATCGCGAGGTGAAGCGTGCCGCGCGGCGGGAGATCCTGGACGGGTGGGCGTGTTGGCGCGGTGCTCGCAATGCCCTCTCTGGCGACTGCTGGGCGGCCCGGGAGAAGAACCAGAGCTTGGCCAGTTCGACGAAGAACAGGTAGATGACGATCATCCCGAGCAGTGCGAGAAAGAACGGGGCGGGCAGGGTGTCGAATCCGAGGAACTCTGCGAACGGGGAGAACGGTAGCCAGACGCCCAGCGCGACAACGCCGAGCGAAGCGGCTACCAGGGCGACGGAGGGTCGGCTCCGCAGGAACGGGACCCTGCGCGTGCGGATCGCGAAAATGATCAGCGTCTGCGTCGCAATCGATTCGATGAACCACCCGGCACGGAATTCGCCTTCGGAGGCATTGAAGACGAAAAGCATGAGGGCGAAGGTCGCGAAGTCGAACAGCGAACTGATCGGCCCGAACAGCAGCATGAAGCGCCGGATGTACGCGATGTTCCAGTGCGAAGGAGAAAGCAGCTGCTCCGTGTCGACGTGGTCGGTGGGGATGGCCAGCTGGCCCGAATCGTAGAGCAGGTTGTTGAGCAGGATCTGGCCGGGCAGCATCGGCAGGAAGGGGAGAACGACAGAGGCGGTTGCTGCGCTGAACATGTTGCCGAAATTGCTCGAGGTGCCCATGAGGACGTACTTGATCGTGTTCGCGAAGATCCGTCGCCCCTCCATCACCCCGTCGGCGAGGACCCCGAGGTCCTTGTCGAGCAGAAGTACGTCGGCGGCATCCTTTGCGACGTCTGCGGCGGTCTCGACTGAGATGCCGACATCAGCCTGGTGAAGCGCCAGGGCATCGTTGACCCCATCGCCGAGGAACGCGACCGAACGCCCGCGGTGCCGGAGCTGGGCGATGATGCGGGCCTTCTGTTCGGGTGAGACGCGGGCGAAGATGGTCGCCTTCAGGGCGGCTTCGCCGAGCTCTGCATCGCTGAGGGCGTCGATGTCTTCACCGAGAAGCGTGGTGCCTGCAGTGGTGGTGCCCGCAGTGATGGTGCCTGCCGTGGTGGTACTCGCACTGGTGATGCCCGCAGTGTTGTCGCCTGAATTTCTGTTGCCTGAATTTCTGTAGGTGGTGATGAGCCCGAGATCGGCGCACACCTTCTCGGCCACGATCGCGTTGTCACCGGTCGCGATCTTCACCTGGATTCCGAGCATCGCCAACCGCTCGAGCGAAGCTCGGGCATCCGCTTTGGGTTTGTCACGAAACGTGAGAAAGCCCGACAGCGTGAGGTCGTGCTCGTCGTCGGCATCGACACTCGCGAGTCCGGGAGCATCCCTCTGTGCAACGGCGATGACCCGTGCCCCCTGGCTGTACTGGGCATCGAGTAGGGCCTGCGCTCCGGCAGGCACCTTCGTGCAGTGCCGCAGAACGTCTTCGGGCGAACCCTTCGACACGATCCGCGTTGTGCCACCGGGTGTGCCACCGGGTGTGCCAGCGGGCCCCACGACGAGCGCACTGACCATTCGGCGCTCGTGATCGAAGGGCAGGAGGTCGAGGCGGGTGAACGCACCTGTCACGCTGCCCCGGGCATCCGGTGCAAGCCACAGGGCCGCGTCGAGCGAGTTCAGCCCTACGACGTCGATGAGGTTCGGATCCGTGAGCAGTGCTTCGCCGCCGACCCCTGTGTGGTTGGCGAACGTGGGCCCCACCACCTCCGTGGACAACAGGCCGAGCTCGACCAGTTCCTTCGATGTGATGGTCTCATCGACGCTGAGCGCCTCGATGAAGCTGATCGTGCCTTCGGTCAGTGTGCCCGTCTTGTCGGTCACGAGCAGATCCATGTCTCCCAGGTCTTCGATGCACACGAGGCGCTTGACCAGTACTTTCCTGCGGATGAGCATGCGCGAGCCCGTGGCGAGGCTCGTACTCACCACAGCCGGCAGAAGCTGGGGCGTGATGCCAACGGCGATCGCCAGGGAGAAGAGCAGCGATTCGATGATCGGGCGCTGCAGCAGAACGTTGGCGATGAAGATGAACGTCGTGAGCACGATCGCGACCTGAAGCAACAGCACAGAGAACCGGCTGAGGCCCTTCTGGAATTCGGTCACGGGCGCACGGGTGCCGAGCCCGAGCGCGATCTTGCCGAATTCAGCGTTTCCGCCGGTCGCGATCACGACGCCCGTGCCACTGCCCGATTGGATGATCGTTCCCATCAACAGGCACGATGTAAGGTCTTCGATTCCCCTGTCGCCGGAAACCGGCGCCGGGTCTTTCGCTACGGGCAGCGATTCGCCGGTCAGGATGCTCTCGTCGGAGAGGAGGTCCTTGCTGGTGAGCAGTCGCATGTCGGCAGGCACGACGGTGCCGACCGAGACACGCACCACATCACCCGGAACCAGGTCGACCACGTCGGTCTGTCGTGCATGCCCGTCTCGCACAGTGATGACTGTGTGCCTGACCTTGTCGTGCAGCGAGTCGGCTGTGAGCTGTGCCCGGAACTCGTTGACGAACCCGAGCCCGACGCTGACGACGAGAATCACACCGATGATGATGGAGTTCGCCGCGTCCCCGAGGAACAGCGACACAGCTGCGGTGACGAACAGCAGGATGAGAATGGGGCTCCGGAGCTGCTGCCACAACAGGGGCCACGCACGAGCCTTGTGGGTTCGCACAGCATTGGGCCCGATCATCCGCAGCCGAGTTGCGGCCTCGGTTGACGAGAGCCCCGACTCGGCACTCCCACTCCCGCTGACCTCTGCACATATCTCGGCGGATGAACGCCCAGCGGCTTCACGCAGGGTGACGGTCACATTCGTCGTCAGACCGTGTCGGTTCCGTGGACGACGAGCACGGGGCATCCGGCATGCTCGGCGCACTGCGAACTCACCGAACCGAGCAACAGCCCTGCGAACCCGCCGTGGCCCCTGCTGCCGACGACGATCATGTCGGCGTTCGCGCTCTCGTCGATGAGCACTCGAGCGGGTGTGCCTTCGTGGGTCTTCTGCTCGAACCATTCCGGTACAGAATCGCCGAACACCGACGCTGTGACCTCAGCGAGGATCTCTCGGGCGTCGTCTTCGGGCGACCAGGTGGTCGGGAGGGGGGTGTACGAGTTCGGGTACGACCAGACGGTCACCGCTCGAACCAGGGCGTTCTGGAATTGACCGAGGGTCACGGCGTGTCGCAGCGCCTTCACCGAAGAGGGCGAGCCGTCGACGCCGACGACGAAGAGAGGTCGATGCGCTGGCTCCCCGACTTCGGGAGGGGACAGCTGGGGGGATGGTTCCTGGGTCGGCATGACTTCATACTCCGCTGGATGTGACGGCGGCGCTAGGGTCGAAAGTCACTCGTGAGGTCGTTCAACGTCGCCTGGCCACCGTCCCCGGTCGGAATCACGATGATCGGGCGGCGCTGCCGGTGAGCGAGGTGGATCGCCACCGAACCGTTGAAGAACTCTGAGATGGAGGAGCGGGCGGTGGGGCGGTGTGTTCCGACGACGATAGCCACAGCGTCCACCGCCTCTGCGATGTGGCTGAGCGCATCGGCCGGGTCACCCGCAGAGACCATCGTGCGCCAGCGAACCTCGGTGGGGTCGAGCAGGGAGGCGAGGTGGGCGCGCAGTCGTGCAGGGAACTCGGGCGCCCGGTCTTCGGCGAGATCGGGGTCGGTTGTCGCCGAATACACCGTGCCGTCGGCGTTTCTCTGCACGATGTAGCGGTCGACCTCCACGTGCACACAGACCAATGCTGCGGCGAAGCGGTTGGCGAAGGCTGCGGCCTGGTGGATGATCGTGTCAGGTTGCCCGGGGAACACCCCGACGACGATCACGGCTGCGCGAGTTGATTCGGTACTGCCTCGTTCGGCGCTGAGTGGACTCATGGCGACACCTCTGACTGGAAGATTACTCTTCGCCGGGCACCTGGCCCAGCAGAATCTCCTTCACGGTGGTGCCGTACGCAGTCTTGATCGCGCGCTGCAGATCGCGAACGTTGGAGAATCCCGCGTGCAGGGCCGCTGATTCCGGGGTCATCGGTGAATCGCCCGGGGACTGCATGCCCAGCATCGCCATCATGGCGCGGCGATCGCGAATCGCGTCGGCGGGGGATGTTCTCGCTCCGGTGCGCCGAAAACCTGCTTCGAGCTGGGCGAGCGTGAGAGCGAGCTGGCTGGCAACGGAACGTGAGTTGAAGCTCGGCCGGGCGGAACCCAGAGCGATCAGTGATTCGGCATGGGCGCGCAATCCCAGGTCGGAGACCCGCGCCGGTGTGTCAGATCGCTCGTCGTCTTCGAAGAGCCCGCCGACCAGCTGGGTGAGCACGGTTGCCGTGGGTTCCGCAGGAATGGAGTGCTCGTTGACGACGTCCATCAGAGCGACCACGAACGACAGGGTCGGAGACTTGACCGTCGCCGAGTACGCAAACGCCCCGAAGTCGTGCGCCGGGAACGTCGGCGCAGGAGCAGTGTGAGTGTGAAAATCGGGAGCGTGAGAACCGCGACTTCGAGAATCAGGTCGAAACTGCAGCATCTGCCGGGGCAGCGACACGATCGTGACGTGGCTCGTCACAGCCGACCAGGCTTCGACATGCGTCGGTTCGGCCAGATACGCTGCCGACCCATCGATGAACCGCAGCTGCCGTTCCGCGTACTCCACAGTGAAGTCGCCCGCTCGCAGGAAGATCACGCTCAGGCGGGAGCGGATGCGCGAGGTGGCGTCGAGGAGCGACGGGTTGACGCGGCCGGGGGCCAGCTCGAGGTCACTGACCGACACCTCACCGAAGGCCCAGTGTCGGCCCTGCACCGAACTCGTCGGGCTCTCATTCGGACCCAGACGGGTAGCCATGCCACCGTGAGTGCCAGTGCCAGTGCCAGTGCCAGTGCCAGCTTGAGCGCCAGTGTCGAGACCGGTGCCGGCCCCTGGTCCGGGGGCGCCGCGATGACGAAGCGAACGGTCGGCGATGTTCACATCGATGCGAGTACTGGTTGGCATTCGGGCTCGATTCGTCGAACTCGTCTGGAAACCAGGGTCTGGGGTCTACCGCGGGAGGCTGAGAACCCAATCTACTGCAGCAGCCCTCCAGCCCGATACTGTGAAAGTGGCAGCCCCCGTACGGAGGGGTGAATTCGACAACGATGGAGGACACCGGTCTGTGGCAATTGCATCGCACATCGAGCGTTACCGGCAGATCGCCGCAGTTCTGGCCCGCCACGGGTTCGGGTTCATTCTCGGGGCCAGCGGGCTGGACAGGTTCGAGCTGGCCAATCTGGTCACCCACGCCGGGGGTCGCACCGATGTGAACACGGGTCCGCAGCAGCTTCGCCTGGCATTCGAGGAACTGGGGCCGACGTTCGTCAAACTCGGCCAGTTGCTCTCGACCCGGTCAGACCTGCTGCCACCGGCGTATGTCGCCGAGCTCCAGAAGCTTCAAGACAGCGCGCGGCCCGTGCCCGAGAAAGAGGTCCGTGATGCCATCGAACAGGAACTCGGCGACCCTGCTGAGAAGGTCTTCGCGTCGTTCACTTCGCGACCGCTGGCGAGTGCCTCGATCGGCCAGGCGCACGCCGCCACGATGAAAGACGGCATGGCTCTCGTGGTGAAGGTCAGGAGACCCGGTATCGTGGCCCAGGTCAACGAAGACCTGGAGATCATGCAGAATCTTGCCGTCCAGGCCTCCCGACACTGGAGCGCTGCCTCGGACTTCAACATCGTGGGAATCACCGACGAGTTCTCGACGTCGCTGCGATTCGAGCTCGACTACCTTCACGAGGGCCACAACGCGGAACGGTTCGCCGAGAACTTCGCCAGCAATCCGGGCATCCACATTCCGGCGATCCGCTGGGAGACGACCACGTCGCGGGTTCTCACGATCGAGAGGGTCACGGGCATCCGCATCGACGATGTCGCAGCCCTCGACGCGGCGGGGATCGACAGGAGGGCGCTCGCCAACCGGGCGGTCGACGCCGTGGCCCAGATGATCCTCGAGGACGGGTTCTTTCACGCCGACCCGCACCCTGGCAACATGTTCGTCGAACCCGACGGCACCATCGGCCTGATCGACTTCGGCATGGTCGGAGAGATCGACGATGATCTTCGCGACAGGCTTGTGGCATTGCTGCTCGCCTTCGGCAGAAACGACGCCGGCAGGATCTCGACCGCCGTCGTCAACCTCTCCGTCAGTCAGGAGAACGTCGACCGAGTGCGATTGAAAGGCGATCTGACGCGCTTTCTCGCCAAGTACCACAATCTGTCGCTCAGTGAACTGCACATCGGCCCGCTTGTCTCGGAACTCGTCGCGGTTCTGCGGAACAACCACCTGCAGTTGCGGCAGGAGATCGCGCTGCTGGTCAAGATGCTCGTGATGGTCGAGGGAATGGGTGTCACGCTCGACCCGGCATTCACCCTCAGCGAGGCGCTGCGCCCGTACACGCAGAAACTCCTCGCAGAGAAGTACTCATTGAAGGCCGTGGTGAAGAACCTGGGTAAAGCGGGACTGAGCGTCGCGGAGCTCGGGGCCGAGCTGCCCGACCGTCTGCGCTCGCTGCTCGACGTCGTCGACACCACGGGCTTCGAGGTGCACCTGCGTGCGAAGGAACTCGAACCACTGGTGGGCAGGGCCGAAGTGATCGGCAACAGACTGGTCGCCGGGGTGATCGCTGCGGCCCTGATCAGGGGAGTCGGCGAATTCGCCGCGACCGATCGGCAACGCTGGCAGGCCTGGGAACGGCCACTGATGGGTGCCGGGGTCGGTCTGGCGAGCATCCTGAGCGGGTATCTGCTGTGGACAGCGCGCAGGAAGCGACCCTGACAGCTACATGTTGATCATGTGCCCGATCAGACCGTGGAAGGCATCTTGCATCGATTCGCTGAGGGTCGGGTGCGTGTGCACGTTGCGGGCCAGTTCGTAGGCCGTCAGGTCCCACTTCTGCGCAAGCGTCAGCTCGGGCAGAAGCTCGGAGACATCGTGCCCGACGAGGTGGCCGCCGAGCAACTCGCCGTACTTCGCGTCGGAGACCAGCTTCACAAAACCGCTCGGCTCACCAAGCGCGTGGGCCTTGGCGTTCGCCGTCATCGGGAACGTCGCGACGCGTACGTCGTAGCCCTCGTCGCGAGCCTGCTGCTCCGTGAGGCCGAAGCTCGCCACCTGGGGCTGGCAGAAGGTGGCCCGCGGCATCATGCGGTAGTCGCCGAGTGACATCGTCTCGGCCCCGGCGATCGTCTCGGCAGCGACGACGCCCTGTGCCTCGGCGACGTGCGCGAGTTGCAGCTTGGCTGTCACATCCCCGATGGCGTAGATGCCCGCGACGCTCGTGTGCATGAAGTCGTCGACGGCGATGGCGCCCCGGTCGGTGAGTTCGGCCCCGGTGTTCTCGAGCCCGTATCCGGTCACGTTGGCCGCGAAACCGATCGACATGAGAACGCGTTCTGCGTCTACCGAGCCGGCGACTCCGTTCTTGTCGGTATAGCTGACGGTGACCGATGGGCTGCCGTTCACCAGTCCGTTGTCGACGACGCTCTCGACTCTGGTCGAGGTGAGGATTGGCACTCCGAGCTTCTTGAAGTTGCGCTCGACCTCCTTGGAGACGTCGACGTCTTCGTTGGGGAGGGCGCGGGGCAGGAACTCGATGACGGTGACGTCGACGCCATAGTTCGCCATCACGTAGGCGAACTCGACGCCGATGGCGCCGCCGCCGACGATGGCGAGTGACTTCGGCAGCTCGCGGTCGAGAATCAGGCTCTCGTAGGTGACGACGTTGTCGCTGAGTTCGACTCCGGGCAGGAGCCGCACGGTGGACCCTGTAGCGATGATGGCGTTGTCGAAGGTCAGCCGTTCGCTCCCGCCCTTTGTCAGGGCAACGTCGAGCGTGCGCGCGTCTGCGAAGGAACCGCGTCCGTCGTATTCGGTGACTCCGTTCTTCTTCATCAGGTAGTGCACGCCCTTGGCGCGGCCGTCAGCGACCTTGCGGCTGCGGTCGTAGGCGACGCCGTAGTCGAAGGTGACGTCGCCCCTGATTCCGAAGGTATCGGCCTCTTTGGTGAAGATGTGGGCCAATTCGGCGTTGCGCAACAGGGTCTTGGCCGGCACGCACCCCACGTTCAGGCACACCCCACCCCAGTACTTCTGTTCGACGACAGCCACTTTCAGCCCCAGTTGCGAAGCTCGAACGGCCGCGACGTACCCGCCGGGCCCAGCACCAAGAATGACGACGTCGTAGTGAGCAGCCACAGCAGATTTCCTCTCGAGAAGCGTTGCGTACTCCTCCATTCTCTGCCTCAGACGGCACGGGGTCGACCACGGGGCCACCACAGCACTGTGTGAGTACCAGAGGGCAACCGGATGCGCGAGGCGCCGTAGGCTGGGGCGTGCAGGCTGGGGCGCGCAGGAGAAGCTCTACAGTCGTGGGCATCTGAAGAGGTGGGGGAGCCCGGATGATCGTTGTCATCGCCTTCGCCGCGAACATCCTGGTGGCGCTCGCCAAGTCGGCTGCAGCCCTTCTCATCGGATCCGCGTCCCTGGTCGCCGAGGCTGCTCACTCCTGGGCCGATGGGGGCAACGAGATCTTCCTGCTCATTGCAGATCGGCGCTCGGTGAAAAACAAGGATGCCGGGCATCCACTCGGCTTCGGCCGCGAGGCCTATGTCTGGTCGCTCCTCGCCGCTGTCGGAGTGTTCACGGTGGGAGCGGTGATCTCCGTGATGCACGGGGTCCAGTCGCTGTTCGACCCGGACCCGGTCACGGATTTCGGTATCGCCTATGTGGTGTTGGGCCTCTCAGGCGTACTCGAGGGCGGTTCGCTGCTGATGTCGGTGCTCAAGGCTCGGCGCACGGCCAGCAGCTACGGCCGCGAGCCCATCGACTATGTGCTTCGTGGCTCCGATCCGACGCTTCGTGCGGTGATCGCTGAGGATTCTGCGGCGCTCCTCGGTCTCTTCATTGCATTCTGCGGAATCTTCGCCCACCAGGTGACGGGCGACCCGGCGTTCGACGCGATCGGATCGATCCTGATCGGCATTCTGCTCGCTGTGGTCGCCATCGGGCTGATCAACCAGAACAGGCGTTACCTGGTCGGTTTCACCCCGCCAGAGCGACTGGTCGCCCGATCGGGCGAGTTCCTGCTGGCGCGACCGGAAATCGCCCGGGTGACGTACCTCCATCTGGAATTCGTCGGGCCGGGGCGACTGCTGCTTGTCGCTGCTGTCGATCTCGTCGGCAACGATTCCGAAGAACGAATCGCCCCGCGCATCCGGGATCTCGAACGTCTCATCGAGCAGAACGAACTCTTCGAACAGGCCGTGCTCACACTGTCTGTCGACGACGAGCCGTCACTCTCGTTCTGAAGACCGACTGTGTGGGCTCCTCAGGCGTGGGTCGTTGCCAGGATGTCGACCACGAAGACGAGGTCGTCTGTGCCGCTGATGCCCGCGGTGCTGTTGCCCGCAGTTCCGTAACCCTGGTCGGGCGGAATGACGACGATGACCTGGGAGCCGACCGTGTTGCCGACGAGCGCTGCGGCGAATCCCTTGATGACCTGCCCCGTCGCGAACGAGGTCGGGCCGCTTCCCCAGCTCTGGTCGAAGACTTTGCCGGTGGACCAGATCACTCCCTGGTACTGCACGGTGACGCTGTCACCGTCGGCGACCGTTTCGCCGTCACCCTTCTTGAGCAGGGCGATCTGGAGGGCCGTCGGGGCGGGCGTTGTGGGAATCGTCACCGTGGGTGTGCCGTCATCGGCGAGGGTCACCGTGGGGAATCCCTCTGGTGCAGGCTGGGCCGCCCCGGTCGCCTTGGTCGGCATGTTGGGATCGAGTGTGGAGCTCGGCGACGGGGTGGAGGTCGATGCGGCCGCCACGGACTTCACGTCGATCACGAAGACCACCGTGTCTGCCGCTGCAACGCCCAGCGTGGAGTTGCCATTTGCACCCCAGGCATCGGCCGGGGGAACGACCGCGACGATGCGCGAGCCGACGGTGGCACAGGAGACGGCCTTGACCAGCCCGGGGAGGAACTTCGCTGCATCGACGGTGACCGACTGGGGCCCGACCTCGGCGTCGGTCGTCGTGAAGAGTTGAGCGCCGGTGACCCCGTTGTAGAGCGTGAAGTCCACGGTGGCTACTGATCCGTCAGTGACCTTCTCACCGGTTCCGACTGTTGCAACCGTGCGCTCCGTGCTGGTGGTCGAGAGCGGTGTGGTGAAGGCGGTGGTGGGGAGGGCGTCGAGCGCACCGGAGACCGTGACCGCCGCCGAATTCGGGCCGGGGGCGGTGAGCGTGCACGTCCCGGAAGAACTGGATGATGCGGTCGACGACGAGCAGCCGGCCAGTGCGAGAGCGACGGCCGTTGCCGCAGCAAGAAGGGCGATTTTGCGCATGGACCGAGTCTGACGGCAGGAGCTATGAGCAAGCTGGCGACAGGCTGGGAGCGCCCCGATTGTGCCTGCGCAATGCTGACGGGCTGCGCAATGCTAGCGGGCTGCCGGCACCTGGCTTGCTGCGATGACCACGACGCTCAGTAGGGAGACGACGGCCATGACGATCATGAGGCCCGCGAGCATCCCGAGCCTGAACCTGCCGCGTTGGGTGACCAATTGCACGATGATCATGCCCACGTACAACAGAACGACGGCGACGAGCGCCCACAGGGCCAGCCCTGGTGGCGAGAACGACCGCAGCGAGAAGAGCATCACCCCGGCGATGCCGGCGAACAGGCCACCGAGCACGAGCCAGATTCGCCCGGTCGACGTCGTCAGCGAGGGTTGGTTCGTGACCTTCGTCGGGTCTGAGGTCGGGTCTGACATGCGGTCCTCCCGGAGGCCCAGAGATTGCGCCTGCCAGTCAAGGCTACATTCGGGGCTATCGTTGTGGGCGATGATCACTCGCCGAGAAGCAGCACTGAGGCTCGATATTCCGCTCGAGATGGCCCACCGCCACGGATTGCCCGCGCGCATGAGCGAGGCGGACTTCGAGGCCATCGACGCCTCGCCGCCACCGTGGCTGGTGCAGTCGCGCGCCAATCGCACCGGGAAGAAGCCCGTCTGGGTACAGCTGGTGTGCACGGTCTGCGGCTTCACCGAGGCCGCCAGGCCCAAGAAATGGTGGCCGGCCTTCACCTACCTGAGCTGCGATTACCACGACATCGCTGAGCTGCCGGTGCTGGCTGCCGGGTTCTCGAGGCGTGAGTATGACGGCATCGGCTCCGGATTCGTGGGAATTGTCGACGAGCGGGTGGAGTGAGCACACCACCCGCTCGTCGCTGACTCCGTTCCGGGAAGGCTCCGGGGAGCGGTTATGCCTGGCCGTGGCTGGCGCGTGAGCGACGCGACAGGGAGTCGATGATCACGGCCAGCAGCAGCACCGCGCCTGTGATCATGTAGCGGATGGACGAGTCGAGGTTCAGCAGCGTGAGTCCGCTGGAGATCGACTGGATCACGAGAATACCCAGCAGTGCTGACCAGGCAGAACCGCGGCCGCCGAAGAGGCTCGTTCCACCGATGACGGCCGCCGCTATGGCGTTCAGGTTGGTGTCACCACCGCCGCTCGAGAGGCTGGCGCTGGTCAGTCGTGCTGCGGCGAGGAGGCCACCGAGGGCCGCGAAGCTCGAGCACAGGATGAACACGGTGATGTAGACGCGGTTGACCCTGATACCTGCTCGACGGGCGGCCTCCACCGAACCACCGACTGCGAACACCGAGCGACCCCAACGGGTTCTGGTGAGGAAGTAGTTCATCATGATGACCAGCAGCACGAACAGCAGGAACATGGCACCGAGTCCGCGGTCGGTGGCGAGGTACGCGACGGCGAGCAGCAGCACGATCAGCAGGGCCACGGCCTTGATGAGCATCACCGAGACGGCACCGGTCGAGAGGCCTGCCTTCTTGCGACGACGTGCCCGGTTCCAGTCCGAGAAGAACAGGGCTCCGGCGGCGATGACCGACAGGGCGTACGCGGCCCACGGCGGCAGGAACGTCGCCTGCGCGAACTGCACGATCCACGAATCGTACGGCAGGTTGATCGAGCCGTTCGGGCCGAGGACCTTCAGCTGCAGCCCGAGGAAGGCGAGAAGACCGGCCAGGGTGATCACGAAGCTCGGTACGCCGAATCGCGTGAAGAGCAATCCGTAGAGGTAGCCGATCGCCGCACCGACGATGAGCGCAACGATGATGGCCAGGGCGACAGGCCACTTCAGCTGCGTGAGGCCGACGCCGAGGATGGCGGCAGCCAGCCCGCTGACAGAACCGACGGAGAGGTCGATCTGGCCGAGCAGCAGCACCAGCACGATACCGATGGAGATCGTACCCACTGCCGCACACTGGAGCGTGAGGTTGACGAGGTTGTTCGACGACAGGAAGTTCGGGTTCAGAACCTGGAAGATCACGCAGATGACGACCAGGCCGATGACGACAGGGAGTGAACCGAGGTCGCCGCCCCGCACGCGCTGGCGGAAGGCGAGCACGGCGCCGCCGATGCCCTCGGTTCGAACTAGGCGTTCGTCCTGCAGGTCGGTGGCGCGCTCGGCCGGAGTCTCCGTTGAAATCGGAGTCTCTGAAGAAGAGGGTGTGGTAGTCATGATCAGTCGATCTCCTCGTCGATACCGGTTGAGTTGTCAGGCAGGGGCTCGGTCAAGCGGCCCTCGCTCGGTGCAACGGCTGCATGGGCAGCAGCAGAGGGAGCAGATGCCGATTCGGGGGGCGAAGCTGGGGCCGCGCTTGCGTGGGCACTGGCACGCCGGGTCACCACGTTGTCTGTGGCACCCGTGATCGCCGAGATGATTTCTTCGTAACTCACGTCGGCAACATGGAAGTCACCATTGTTGCGTCCAAGGCGAAGCACGACCACGCGGTCGGCGACGGCCTGCACATCGGCCATGTTGTGGCTGATCAGCAGAACACCGAGCCCCCGTTCACGCAGGCGTTCCACCAGGTTCAGTACTTCGGCGGTCTGGGCGACACCGAGCGCAGCGGTCGGTTCGTCGAGGATGACCACGCTGGGCTCACCGATGAGGGATCTCGCTATGGCCACGGTCTGCCGTTGCCCGCCAGAGAGAGAGGCGACGGCGATCCGCACCGAGGGGATCTTCGCGGAGAGCTGGCGAAGCAGGCTCCACGCGCGTTGTTCCATCTCTTCTTCATCGAGTGACGGGCCGCGGGTGATCTCGCGGCCGAGAAAGAGGTTCGACACGACGTCGAGGTTGTCGCAGAGGGCGAGATCCTGGAAGACCGTGGCAATGCCGAGTGCGCGCGAAGCGGTGGGGGTCTGGATGCTCACCTCGACTCCGTCGAACGAGATGGTTCCTGAATCCTGCGGGTGCACCCCGGCGAGGATCTTGACGAGCGTGGATTTGCCCGCGCCGTTGTCGCCGACGATGGCGACGACTTCGCCGGGGTAGATGTCGAGATTGATGTCTGTCAATGCGCGGACGGCACCAAATCCCTTCGACACTCCCTTGAGCGAGAGAACGGGCTCTCGCGTGGTGCCTCGCGGTTCGGCGACGGCAGAATTCATCGTCACGATTTCTCCTTTGAAGTGCGGTGAACAGAATGCAGTGAACTGCGGTGAAGCTGGACTGCGGTGAAGCTGGACTGCGATGAAGTGAACTCTTGTCAAGTGAACTGCGGTGAAGCTGTTCGCTGGTTGTGCGATCGAGCCTTGACGCAAAAGTAGACCCGGTCGGGGTGCATGTACACACCCCGACCGGGTTTGTTCACCTACTTGATGCCGTTGGCAGCACAGGCCGCTGCGTAGTCTGCGGTGCAGATCTGCGCGACGGTGTAGAAGCCGTCAGCAACGACGGTGCTCTGGATCTTGTCAACGGTGACGGCGGCCGGAACGAGCAGGAACGAGGGGATCTCCGCTCCACCTGCCGTCTTGGTGGTCGACGTGGCCTTGACGGTCTCACCCTTGGCCAGCGACACAGCGAGCGTTGCAGCCTGCTCTGCTTCGGGCTTGAGTGCCTTGTAGACCGTCATGTACTGGTCGCCGGCAAGAATGCGCTGGATGCCGGCGAGCTCGGCGTCCTGTCCGGTCACCGGGGGAAGCGGGCTGACGTTGGCTGCCTTCAGCGACGCGATGGCGCCACCTGCGGTGCCGTCGTTGGCCGCGTAGAGACCGGTGATCTGTGAACCGAACTGCGTGATCTGGCCTGCAACCCAGTCCTGGGCCTTGGCCGGGTCCCACCCGGGTGTGTCGAACTCGGCGAGAACCTTGTAGCCCGACGGGTCGATGATCGAGTGTGCGCCCTTCTTGAACAGAGTGGCGTTGTTGTCGGTCGGTGAACCGTTGACCATCAGGATGCCGGAACCGGCGGGAACGCCGTCCTTCTTCAGCTTGTCGACCAGGGCCTGGCCCTGGAGCTCGCCGACCTTCTCGTTGTCGAACGAGATGTAGAAGGAGATGTCGGGGCTGTTGATGAGGCGGTCGTAGGAGATGACCGGCACGTTCTTGGCCTTGGCCTCGCTGACGATCGAAGCGGCTGCTTCGCCGTCGAACGGGTCGAGTACCAGCACGCTGACACCCTGGGTGAGCATCGATTCAGCCTGTTGCTGCTGCTTCGCGGCGTCGCCGTCGGCGTTGGAGTACAGCACCGTGCAATCGGGGCAGAGTGATTTGCCCTTCGCCTCGAAGTACGGCTTGTCGGCACTTTCGTACCGAGCGGTGACAGAGTCAGGAAGAAGCAGACCGATTTTCGCGCTCGAGGCGTTGGCGGTCGATGCGCCTGAACTGTTGGATGAACCGTTCGAACATGCTGTGAGCGAACCGGCTGCGAGCAGGAGCGCGGCAGTGGCTATGACCGCTCTCGTGGTGGCGATCTTCATTGAGGAACCTCCCGTTTTGGTCGCCCTCTTTGGCGACTGGAGCGAGCTTGGCACTATTCAACCTTGTCGTCAAGTCTTGAAGACAAGGATTAGATAACAACTTAAGCACTCCTTTCTTCGGCCATGATCGACACCTGGTCGACGGCGAACACGGCCGCTCCCAGCGTCGCCGCGCGGGCGCCCAGCTGGCCTTGGACGATTTCGGGCATCAGCTCCGGCCCGACGATGATCGAGCGCTCGACGGCATGGCGGAGGGGCCCGAGGAGGAGCTCGCCAGCTCGGGCCAGTTCGCCTCCGACGACGATCCGTTCGGGGTCGAGGAGGTTGCAGAGATTCGCTGCGGCGACGCCGATGTGCCGCCCGGCGTCTGAGATTGCCCGCATCGACAGTGTTTCACCCGCCATTGCCCGAACGACGATGTCGTTGAGCTTCAGCGCACCCAGGTCATCCCTCAGTCTCTCGAGGATTGCCGGGCCGCCGGCGATCGCTTCGAGGCAGCCCCGGTTTCCGCAACGGCAGAGGGGTCCGTTCTCGAGAATTGTGGTGTGGCCGAACTCCCCGGCCGTCCCGTTGTGCCCCCGGAAGACGGCACCGTTCAGAATCAGGCCGGCCCCGATCCCGTCACCGATGTCGAGCGTGACCGAATTGCGCTTACCCCGCGCGGCACCGAGGCGGAATTCGGCCAGGGCGCTCAGGTTCGCGGCGTTGTCGACGAAAACCGGCCGCTTCAGCCGGCGTTCCATCACCTCAGCCACGGCGACGCCGTCCCAGCCGCGCATGATTCCGCTGCGCGCAGTCGTTCCCGTCTCGACATCCATCGGAGCAGGCACCGCTATGCCGACCCCCAGCACCTCTTGCATCGAGGCGTCGACCGATTCGAGCATGTCTGAAAGCAGAAGGGTGGTCTTGTCGAGTTCGTTGTCGGCGCGGTGGTCTTTGGCCAGTGGCATGTGATGCTCGGCGACGACGGTGTGCGCTGCATCGGCCAGCGCGATCCGCATGTGCCTGGTGGAGAAGTGAACACCCACGAACAAGCCGATCGAGTGCGCCAGGGTCACGTGCTGGGCCCGGCGGCCGCTGCGTGTGCTCGGTGCCGTGTGCAGCAGACCCGAGGCCGAGAGCTCCTTGACGATGTTTGAAACGGTGGCAGGCGAGAGCCCGGTGGCACCCGCGAGTTCGACCTGCGTCAGGCCCCCGTGCTTCTTGATGGCGTCGACGATTCGAGCCCGGTTGGCTTCACGAAGTGAAGTCTGTGATCCCGGGGTGCGCCGTTGGTCTTCCACCAGATCAACATACAGCCCGTGTCAATACGGTTACGAAAGGGCAATAATTGACGGATGATCTCCCCACAGCTTGCCCGCGCACTGCGGGTCGCCGGCCTCCGCTGGCAACCGACTGCGGGAGACCGGTTCGTCATCGAGCGCCCGGGTTTCGAAGGCGATGTCTTCACCGTCAGCGACATGACGATAGAGGCCCAGGAATTCTCAACGGGCACCGTTCTGGGCTTCAACGGCACCACGGAGTGGGCCCTGGACTCGGTGGCGCTGGACGACGCTCTCTGGTTGCCTGCAGAACATCAGCTCCGGGCGCTGCTCGCCTCCGCCTTCCGGTGCCTCCGCAGGGTCGACAGCTCGTCGGCGGATGCCCCGGCCGATGAAGGGGCCCACCCCTTCGTGCCCGATTCCTATGTCGTCGAGACCCTTGTCGACAGCCAGCTCGCGGCCTTCAGCGCCACCGATCCCGCCGACGCCTACGCTGGTGCGCTGCTGACCATCGGCGAGGTTCCGGGGCTGGAAGTCACCGCGTGAGACGTGCGGCCAAAGCGGGCTTCTGGATGCTCGACTACGCCTATGACGTCATCGACGAGTTTCGCGGCCTGTTCCGCACTCCGACCACCTTCGAAGCGGTTGGAAAGGTCGACGGCACTGAGTCACCGAAGCAACCCGAGGGGCCGATCCGATCTGGGGGGCCCATTCGATTTGACAGGCCCAGGCCCATCGTCCTGGTCCCCGGTGTGTTCGAGAGGTGGCACGCGCTGTACGGTGTCGGTGCGGGCCTGAAGAGCGCCGGGCATCCCGTGTATTTCTTGCCGGAACTGGGGCGGAACACCGATCCGATTGCCGAAACGGCGAGCGGAGTTGCGCAGTTCCTCGAAGACGAAGACCTGAGCGACGTTGTGATTGTCGCCCACAGTAAAGGCGGTCTGATCGGCAAATACCTGATGATGAGGGGTGACCCGCAGCACCGTGTTGCTGGCCTGGTTGCCGTCAACACGCCGTTCTCCGGTTCGGTGTGGGGCAGGCTCGTGCGAATACCGAGCATCAGGGAGTTCGACCCGGCCGACCTGACCGTCACGTTCCTCAGCGGCGAGGCCGAGGTCAATTCCCGTATCGTCTCGATCTTCGGCACCTTCGACCAGAACGTGCCAGAAGGCAGCGAGTTGGCAGGTGCGAAGAACATCCAGCTGCCGGTGGCCGGTCATTCCCGGATTCTGTCCACAGCGATCCTCAGGCGCACGGTGATCGACGCAGTCACCAGCCTTCCTGCTCGAGACGTGCCGCAGCCTCGAGGGTGATCACCGCACTCAACTGGGTGGAGAGATAGGTGGTGCGGCCCGGCGGTTTCTGCCAGTCGTCGCCGGAGAGGAGCGTCGGCGAGAGGTTCTGCCAGAGATCTTCAGCGTTCTGCTGAAGGAAGACCGCGAGCATCCGGGCATCGGGGTCAGCGGGATCCAGCTGGGAGACGAGCGTGGCGAGATGACGGAAGAAGATGCCCTTGAACAAGCCGGCGTCGCCTCCGCGGCGTTCGCGCGGCCTCGTCGTCTCGAGGGCGAACACGCCACTCGGAGCAAGGAGGTCGATCGTCGACACGGCGGTGAGAACGGCGCGCTTCAGAAGCCCGGGGTTGTGGTGTCGTTCCGCAGAGTCCACCAGCAGCCCGAGGTACAGGCCCTGGTTGTAGGAGAACCGCCAGTCGGAGTCGACGGTCTGGTCACCCGTGCGGCCCAGCCCGTCGAAGACGATTCCGGTTCGTGGGTCGACCAGGCGAGACTCGATCCAGCCACAGAGGTCATCGGCCGTTGTGGCGTAGGCGGAATCGCCGGTGACCCGGAACAAGCCGGCAGAAACCAGAGCGAAGCTGCCGTTGGTCGGTGCGTTCTTGTAGTCGGGTTGTTGCCGTCTCCACCCGACGCTGCGACCGAAGGTGGCGTTGAACCCCCAACCGTCGATGTGGCGCCAGAGCTCCTGGGCATCGTCGAGGTACCCCTGTGTCCCCGTTGCCGCATGAAGTCGCAGGGAGGCCAGCGCCAGCCAGCTCATGTCATCGAAGTAGTCGTTGAACAGGCGCCCGTGATTGCGCTGGACCAGTCTGCGGTAGGTGGCCTCAGCCAGGTGCAGCCATTCGCCGTCGCCGGTGCGGTCGAACGCATCGACGCGTGCCTGGACCGCGTGCGCGAGCCACCAGTAGTTGAAGGCGCCCAGCTGCCGGAGACGCAATGGCGCCGTGTTCTGCAGATGCCCGCGGCGGAAACCGGAGAAATTCGACGTGAGGGCGACGTTCGCGCGCTCGGCCCTGGCTGACCAGGGCTGAGGATTCAGGGCGCCAGGGCCTGAGGTCGCCTCGCCAGGGCCCTTAGGCGGTTCGCCGCCTATTTCAGGGCCGGTGCTATGAACTTCAGCCAGGCCCACACCGACACGCTCACCGCCGCGAAGCCGATCGTGGTGAGCACCAGGCCGACGGCGGCGGGGAGGTGGGCGAGGTGCTCCAGATTCGTCGCGAGCAGCACACCGAACACCGTCACCGTGGTGAGCGTCGTCGCCAGCCAGACCGGCTTGGACCAGGCGAGCAAGGATCGCCCGCTCAGGCCGCCGAACGGCAGAACCATGACTGCGGCAGCGCCGAAGGAACCAAGCACGATGGTGTTGAGGACCTCGGCGACGAAGGCTCCACCTGCGGTCGTGGCGGCGGCTGCGGCTGTGCCTGTAGTTGTGGTGGCGGTGGCGGTGGCGGTGGCTGTCATCAGAGCTGCATCGGGATGGAGCAGGCTGACCACTGCCCAGGCCACTGAGCCCAGAACCAGGAGGGTACCGATGTGAAGAAGACCGCGCTGGCCTCGCATTCGGGTGCCCAGTGACCCCGTTGCACTGACGGTCACCACCAGACCGAACAGAAAAGCGGGTTCGAGATTCAGAAGCCGGGACACCAGGCTCGCCGCGGCCGCAATCAGCAGATAGCGGGGAGCAAAGGCGATCCCGTCGCTGATTCTCGTGCGAGTACCGAACAGAGGGCGAGCCAGCAGGTTCGGTATGACCGCCGAGACGATGTTCACCACAGCGCTGGCGACACACATGGCGGCCAGGAGGCGGAGGTACGCCGGCTGGCTCTCGACGGGACCGGAAAGCATGCCGATGGCCGCCGAGGCGACGATGGCGGCACCAGCAAGGATCCAGGGATTCAGAGTGAGATCGGGAGCCGTGTCGAATCCGTCTCGCGGGCGATTGCGGCCGGTGAGGCCAAGACGACCACGGCGGTCATGTGGCGCATCACCGGTGGGCGATGCGTCACTACCGCGCGACGCTCCATCGCTGTCCAGGCGGCCACTGGTCCGGGAGTGCGAGATGGCTCCGAACACCAGCCTCGCCGGGGCCGCGACACACACGATCAGCAGAATCGCGAGCACCAATCCAAGCCACCAGTTCACGGGAGAAGACGCCGAGAAGACGGGCGAAACGGCCGAGCTGAACGGGGTGGAAGCGGCCCAGTTGCCCGAATTCTGACGCGCATCGCCACGCGGCGGCGCGGCGCTACCCGGGCCCGGCACTCCTGCACCGGGTGTGGCGGGCGCCGGAGATGAGCTGCTGCCCGATCCCGAGCCTGATCCTCCGTTGGAGGGGTTGGTGCTTCCCGGTGCTGTCGAGGCGCCGGGAACAGGGCCGCCAGGACTCGCAGATCCGGAAGACGGCGGAGTTCCCGCCGAACCGGGGGCCGTCGCTGTGGGAGTGGTGCCCGTCTGGGCGTCACCGGGGGTGGCCGACGGTGTCGACGCGGCGAAGACCACGCTGTGGCCAGCGCTCTCCGGCCCGACATTACCCGCTGCATCCTGCTGCAGTGCAGAGACGGCAGAGCTGCCGACAGGCACGCCCGTCGAGGTGCACGACCAGCTCGTATTCAGGACTGTGGCCGTGCAGGCGGCGAAGGGGCCGGCGAAAACGGTGACCAGTGCACCGCCCTCCCCGGTGCCGGTGAAGGTGGCGTTGTTCGCCTGTACCGTTGCACCCGCGGCCGGAGTCAGTACGACGGGCACAGCGGGAGCATCCGAATCGACCTGCAGGGTGAGCGCGGCACTCGGGTCGGAGTCTGTGCCACTGAACGACGTGGACTGGGTCGCCCGGGCGGTGAGGGTTCCGCTGGGAATGTCGGTACCGAGGTTGCACGACCACCCACCCAGGGCATCGGCGACGTACGAGCAGGAGTACGAGCCAGCTGAGGCGGTCACAGTCGCACCGGGGTAGGCCGTGCCCCTGACGGTACCGAACCCGGTCGTCTGCGATGTGCCGGAGCCGGACGCGATGGTCGGCGCATTCAGCACGTTCACCGTTACAGCATCGCTGGAGTTGTCGTAACCCGGAACCAGTTGCACGACGCGAATCGTGATGTTCGGTCCGCTGGGAAGGGTCGGGGCCGCACAGCTCCAGTTGCCGGCGGTCGAGGCAGTGCTGATGCAGAGTGGGTCACTCTGCGTGCTGCTGCTCACCTGGATGCTGCTTCGGGGCTCTGCAGTGCCTTCGATTGTGGTCGGGCCGCCCAGAAGCGCACCCGATCGCGGCGACGACAGCGCTGGGCTCTGAATGGGCGGTTGGGTCGGGGAGGGTGTCGGCGAGGGGGCCCCTGAGGGCGAGGGAGTCGATGCTGACGTTGGCGAGAAGGACGAACTCGGAGTGGGGCTCGGTGTCGGGCTGGCCGTCGCCGCCGTCGCGGGTTGCGAGGCCCCGACGATCGTGAATGCAAGCGTGAAGCCGAGCGTGAGAGTGATGGCGAGAAGCGGTGCTGCGAGCATCTGGACTCGCGAACGAGCGGCCCCCGGTACAACCGGTGCCAGCCCCTCGGTGCTTGATTTCAGAACAGTCACGTTCTTCCATTTAGCAAGGTAATGCCGTCAATGTCAAAGACCCATGCGGTTGCATCGACTATGGGGCACCCGCTCTGCACGGGGCGACGCTGAACCACGTCGTGGAACCAACAGTGGACAACACAGTCGCTGTGGGTCATAATCTGTCAACTGGGTCAACTGACCCACTTGCCCGGGGGAGAGGTGATCTGGTGGGCCGACTTGCTGTGAGTGAACGCCGCGAGCTCCTCCTTGACGCTGCTCTCGCCGTGATCGCCCGGCTCGGGGTCACGGGGGCCACGACCCGCGCCATCGTGGCAGAGGCCGGAGTATCGCTGGCGAGTTTTCACTACGCCTTCGAATCGCGCGACCAGTTGATCGCGGAGCTGGTCAGCCGCGTCATCCAGGGTGAGGAGGCGGTTCTGTCTGCTGTTCAGCCTGAGGGTGTCTCGATGAGAGACACGATTCGCCAAGGGCTGATCCAGTACTTCGACGTGGTGAAAGCCGATCCGCTCAGAGAGAAGGCAATGTTCGAACTCACGCAATACGCCATGCGATCGCCCGAGCTCGAACCGCTCGCACGGGCGCAGTACGACCGGTATTACGCGCTCGCCGAATCGGCCCTCGATGTGGCCGCTCGCTCCACCGGACTGTCCTGGGCCAGGCCGACTGCCGAACTGGCGACCTTTCTGGTGGTACTCACTGACGGTCTCACCCTCAATTGGCTGGTCAACCGCGATGATGCTGCGGCCCTGGCCATCATCGATTTCGCCGCGGATTCACTCGGTGCGTTGGCGGTTGCAGCATGAGCGAGGGTTCACAGACTCCCGACTCAGTCTTCAGCGACGCCACCATAACCGGGCTCTTCACCGAACCGACCAGACGGGTCGGCGGCGGGTGGATCGCCCTGTTCGCAGCAGCCTGGCTCGGCATCTGGATGGCGCAGCTCACGCCGATCCAGCTTCTGCTGCCGCTTCAGGTGGAGAACCAGCTGCACACCTCGTACTGGGTCGACAGCGTCGTGGCGTTCGGCATCATTTCCGGCATCGCCGGAGTCGCAGCACTCCTGGTCTTCCCCCTGACCGGCGCCCTCTCTGACCGAACCTCGTCCCGGTTCGGCCGCCGCCGCCCGTGGATCGCCGGCGGCACCGTGTTGTTCGCCGCGTCGCTCGTGCTCCTCGGACTCCAGGAGTCGCTGCTGGGTATCGGAGTCTTCTGGACGCTCGCCATCATCGGCTTCTGCGTGCTGACCGCCTCTCTCACGGCGACGATCTCCGACCAGGTGCCGATCAACCAGCGCGGCTACGTCTCAGGCTGGCTCTCTGCACCCCAAGCGATCGGCATCATCCTCGGGCTGGTGCTCGTCACGACACTCTTCGTCTCGCAGTTCTCCGGGTACCTGGCCGTGGCCGTGGCGCTGGTGCTGCTCGTGCTCCCGTTCTGTCTCTGGATGCCCGATGCCGTGTTGCCGCGTGCCGATCGAGCCCGCGTCACCGCCCGTGAGTTCGTCGACGGCTTCTGGATCAGCCCGAAACGGTTCCCCGACTTCGGCTGGACGCTGCTCAGCCGCATCCTGGTCAACTTCGGCAACGCTCTGGGCACCACTCTGCTGCTGTACTTTCTGATGTTCGGCCTGAACGACGGTTCTGCCCAGGATGATCTCGTCGTACTCACTCTCATCTACATGGTGTTCGTGATTCTTGCAGCCCTGGGCGCGGGAGCCCTCTCCGACCGGCTAGAGAACCGGCGCGGCTTCGTCTTCGTCGCCTCCGCGGTACAGGGAGTCGCTGCCCTCATCCTCGCTTTTGTGCCCTCGCTGCCGGCGGCCATGGTGGCAGCAGGGATGCTCGGCCTGGGCTACGGCTGCTTCCTCGCCGTCGACCAGGCCCTCGCCACCCAGGTTCTGCCCGACCCCGTGACCCGCGGCAAAGACCTCGGAATCATGAACATCGCCACCGCTGTGCCCCAGGCGCTTTCGCCTCTGCTGGGTGCCGGGGTCGTCGCTCTCTTCGGCGGTTTCGCCGCACTGTTCGTTCTCTCCGCCCTGTTCGCCTTCGCCGGTGCTCTTGCCGTCGCCCGAGTGAAATCGGTTCGCTGATGCCCCTCTCCCTTGTCCGGTCTGGTGACCAGCCCTGGCTCGAACCCGCGAAGTACTGGGGCGGGCTCAGCGCGGCCACGGCTCACCTCGACACTCCGCTGGCCGCCCTCAGCCTTGCTGCGCTCTCGTACAACGCCTTCTCCATGCTCGACCGCGCGAACGGCAAACCCATCCGCGTCGCCAGCAAGTCCGTCCGGGTACGTGAGGTGCTCGACGCGGTGCTCGCGCTGCCCGGCTATTCCGGCGTTCTGGCCTACACCTTGCCCGAAGCACTGTGGCTGGCCGAGACGATCGACGACGTCGTCGTCGGGTATCCGAGCGTCGACCGTGCCGCCATCGCGCAGTTGGCGGCGGATGATCGGCTGGCCTCCCGCGTCACGCTGATGATCGACGACGTGGCGCAGCTCGATCTGGTCGACAGCGTTGTGCCGCCGACGGGCAGGGCGAGCATCCGGGTCTGTATCGAACTCGACACCTCGTTCGTCACCAGGGCACTGGGACACATCGGCGTGTGGCGCTCGCCGGTCTTCACCGTGGGCCAGGCCCGGGTGCTCGCGCAGGCGATCGCCGCGAGGCCGGGTTTCACGCTGGTGGGCCTGATGGGGTACGAGGCGCAGATCGCGGGCGTCGGCAACCGCCCGCGCGGCAACCCGGCCCGGGCCAGGGTGCTCGACTGGATGCAGCACCGATCGATCGCGGAACTTGCCGACAGGCGGGGCGCGGTCGTCGAGGCGGTGCGTGAGGTCGCCGACCTCGAATTCGTGAACGGCGGGGGAACGGGGTCGCTCGAGAGCACATCCGTCGACGAATCGGTCACCGAGATCGCCGCCGGCAGCGGGTTGTTCGGTGGGCACCTGTTCGACACCTACTCGCGGTTCCGGCCGGCTCCGGCCGCGGCCTTTGCGCTGTCGGTCGTGCGCAAGCCGACCCCGGCGATGGCGACACTCCTGGGTGGCGGCTGGATCGCCTCCGGACCTTCGCAGCCCGATCGCCTGCCCGAGATCGCGTGGCCGCTGGGCCTCGAAATGCAGGCCCGCGAGATGGCCGGGGAGGTGCAGACGCCGCTCTCCGGTGCCGCCGCGGAGGCGCTTCAGATCGGCGATCGTGTGTGGTTGCGGCACACCAAATCAGGGGAGCTCTCAGAGCACGTCAACTCCTTTGCCCTGGTCGACGACACGCGTACCGATGGAGAGGGTCGCGCCGGCGAACACAGCCAGGTTGTCGCCGAGTTGCCGAGCTATCGCGGCGAGGGGAAGGCCTTCCTGTGAGTGCCACGGGCGCGAAGTGGCGCAACTGGGGCCGAACCGAGCAGGTCACCCCGCTGCGGGTGGAGCGACCGGCCAGCGTGGGCGCGGTCCAGCGCGCAGTCATCGCGTCTGGGCGCTCCGGCCTCACGATCAAGCCCGTTGGGGCCGGCCACAGCTTCACCGGTATCGCTGTCGCCCCCGGCGTTCAACTCGACCTCTCGGCGATTTCGGGGCTGGTCTCCATCGATACGGCACGACTGCGTGTGACTCTCGGCGCGGGTACGAACCTTCACCGGATCCCGGCGCTGCTGCAGCCGTTCGGCCTGGCGATGACCAACCTGGGCGACATCGACCGGCAGACGATCAGCGGGGCCATCTCGACCGGAACCCACGGCACGGGCGCGCGGTTCGGCGGTATTGCCACCCAGGTCGTGGGTGCGGCGCTGGTCATCGGGGACGGCTCGCTGCTCGTCGTGAACGAGACAGAGAACGCCGAGCTCCTGCCCGCTGTGGCACTCGGGCTCGGCAGCCTGGGTGTGCTTGTCGAGGTGACGCTCCAGTGTGTGCCGGCGTTCGTGCTGCACGCGGTCGAGAAGGCCGAACCGCTCGCCGACGTGCTCGACTCGCTGGCTGCTCGTGTCGCCGCCACCGACCACTTCGAGTTCTACTGGTTCCCGCACACGAGCACGGCCCTCACGAAGACGAACACGCGGTTGCCCGGGTCAGCCGAGCGGCGCCCGCTGCCGCCGCTCAAACGGCTTCTCGACGACGAACTGGTCGCCAACCAGGTGTTCCGGGCAACGTGCACGGCCGGAACCCGGTTTCCCGCGGTCATCCCGAGGGTCAATCGTCTCGCCGAGAAGCTGACGGGCACACGCGAATTCACCGATCATTCGGCGCGGGTCTTCGCCACCCGACGGACGGTTCGCTTCGTCGAGATGGAGTACGCGATCCCTGCCGCGGATGTACCCGCCGCCCTGCGCGAGATCGACGAGCTCATCGAACGGCGCGGCTGGCGCATCTCGTTTCCCGTCGAAGTGCGCTTCGCTGCCAGTGATGACCTGTGGCTGTCGACCGCATCGGGCCGCGACACGGGGTACATTGCAGTGCACCGTTTCTATCGCGACAACCCCGCGGAGTACTTTCGGGCAGTCGAGGAGATCATGATGGCGCACAGCGGCCGGCCGCACTGGGGCAAAGTGCACTACCGTGATGCTGCCTCGTTGGGCGAGGTCTACCCGCACTTCGGGCAGTTCTGCGCCCTGCGTGACCAGCTCGATCCCGAACGGCTCTTCACGAACACCTACCTCGATCGTGTGCTGGGCGCGTGAGCGGCACCGATGCGGGTTCAGCAGGTGCCGCAGGTCCAGGCGGGTCAGGTTCAGGTGGGTCAGGTACAGGGCGCCCGGATGCCCGGCAGGGCGATCCCCGCCGAACCCGTGACCGCGCCGCGGGCCTGAACGGCCGTGTCTCAAGCGGCCGTTCCTCCCAGAGCCGCACCCGTGATCTCGACCAGTCGAGCGCCGAAGCCGAATCGTTCGCCGGCCTGCTCCCTCCCCGCTTCGTCGTGGGTGTCGCGACGAGCGCCTTCCAGATCGAGGGGGCCGTGCATGAGGGTGGGCGTGAGCTCTCGGTGTGGGACGACTTCACCGCCCAGCCCGGTCGTATCCTGGGTGGTGCGAATGCCGACGTGGCAGCAGACCACTACGGCAGGCTGAGCGAAGATGTCGCCCTGATGGCCGATCTCGGCATCGACTCCTACCGCTTCTCGTTCGGCTGGCCGAGGCTTCAGCCCCGCGGCTCCGGCTCCCTGAACCGCGAGGGTGTCGCGTTCTACGACCGCCTGCTCGACGAACTGCTCGCGGCCGGCATCAGCCCGATGGCGACCCTGTTCCACTGGGACACGCCGGTGGAACTGCGTGGCAGCTGGTTGAACCGCGACACGGCGCACCGCTTCGGCGACTATGCCTACGAGGTCGGCGAGGTCTTCGGCGACCGCATTGCCAACTGGGTCACGATCAACGAACCGGCGACCGTGATGTTGAACGGCTACGCCCTCGGCATCCACGCCCCCGGAACCACGTTGCTCTTCGACGCGGTGGCCGCCGGGCACAACCAGCTGCTGGGTCACGGTCTCGCCGTCCAGGCGCTGCGTGCTGCCGGCGTCTCGGGCGGAATCGGCATCTCGAACGTCTACTCGCCGGTGCAGCCGGTGACCAGTTCTGACGATGACGTCGCCTTCGCCGGACTGTTCGACGTGCTGCACAACCACATGTTCGGGGACGCCGTGCTTCGCGGTACGTACCCGGTGGTGGCCGACGAGTTCGCCCGGCTGCTGCGGCCGCTGGTCGAGGCCGACGAAGCAGATCTGGCGATCATCCACCAGCCGCTCGATTTCTACGGGGTCAACTACTACTTCCCGACCCGCATCGCCTCGGGGCCGGGGGGCGTTGGGTCGCCTGACGGAGATGCCTCGGCGATGACCTCGCTGCCCTTTCACCTGGGAGCCTGGCCGGAGTTCGAGTCAACCGGGTTCAGGTGGCCGAATGCTCCCGAGTTCCTCGCTGTCGCGCTGGCAGAACTGGCCGAACGCTATGGCGACACCCTGCCCCCGGTGTTCATCACCGAAGGCGGCATGAGCTCCCGCGATGCGGTGGTACTGGACGCCCGAACCGGCGTCGCCCAGATCGCCGACCACGCCCGCATCGACTACCTCTCGAACCACATCGCCTCTGCGCTCGCGGCGACCTCGGTCGGAGGTTCGGCAGAGGGCGTGGAACTGCGCGGATACTACGTGTGGTCGCTGCTGGACAATTTCGAGTGGGCGGCGGGGTTCAGCCAGCGATTCGGTCTTGTTCACGTCGACTTCACGACCCTCGACCGCACTCCGAAGAGTTCATTCGGATGGCTTCGGTCAGTATTGGAGTCACGCTTGTAGCCCAGCCTGCCCGCACGCTGGGAGCTTGCCACGTTTCGGCTGGATGATTCACGCCCAGAAGTTATAGTGGTGGCATGGGATGGCTAATTGCACTGATCGTTGTCGTGGTACTTGTCGTCATCATCGGCATCTACCTCTGGGCGACATACAACTCGCTGGTCACGCTGAACGTTCGCGTCGACGAGGCGTGGAGCGACATCACCGTGCAGCTCAAGCGCAGGGCCGACCTGCTGCCGAACCTCATCGAGACGGTGAAGGGCTACGCAGCGCATGAAAAGGGTGTGTTCGAGGCCGTCACCAAGGCTCGGGCAGAGACGCTCAGTGCGCAGGGGCCGGCAGAGGCCTCCGTTGCCGAGAACCACATGCAGACCGCCCTCAAGAGCATCTTCGCCGTGGCTGAGGCTTACCCACAGCTCCAGGCCAGCCAGAACTTCCTCCAGCTGCAGGCCGAACTGGTCGACACTGAAGACAAGGTGCAGGCTTCGCGTCGCTTTTACAACGGCGGGGTTCGCGAGCTGAACACCAAGATCAAGGTGTTCCCCAACAACGTCTTCGCCAAGCGCCTCGGCTTCACCGCCCGCGACTTCTTTGAGGTGGCCGACCTGGCCGCCATCGCAGAGCCGCCGCGCGTGCAGTTCTGACGACCCCCCGCTCGCCGGGCGGCCTGAACGCAACAACCCCGAGCACAAACTGATCAAGCACTGAGGCGATAACGCATGTACAAGGCGATAGCGCAGAACAAGCGCAATACCGTCATCATCCTGGTGCTGTTCGTTCTCATCATCGGTGGTCTCGGATACCTGGCTGGCGCGCTCTATCGGAGTGTGAGCCTCACGGTGTTCATCCTGGTCGGCGCAATCGTGTTCGCGGTCATCCAGTACTTCTTCGCGGCCTCCCAGGCGGTGATCTCCAGCGGTGCCATCGAGATCCAGAAGTCAGACAACCCGAGGCTCTGGCGCACGGTCGAGAACATCGCCATCACCACGGGCATGCAGATGCCGAAGGTGTACATCATCAACGACCCGGCGCCGAATGCGTTTGCGACGGGTCGCGACCCGAAGCACTCTGTCGTCGCCGTGACCACGGGCCTCCTTGACATCATGACCGACTCCGAACTCGAAGGGGTCATGGCCCACGAGATGGGTCACGTGCAGAACTACGACATCCGCGTCTCGCTGATCGTCTACGGCCTAGTGGTGGCCGTCGGAATCATTGCCGACATGTTCTTGCGCATGGCATTTTTCGGGCGCAACAACAACGGGAACAACCCGCTGATCCTGGTGCTCGGGCTCGTCGCCGCCATCATCGCTCCGATCATCGCCACCGTCGTGCAGCTTGCCGTATCTCGCCAGAGGGAGTACCTCGCTGACGCAACCAGTGCGATGACCACCCGCCACCCCGAGGCACTCGCCAGTGCTCTCGCCAAGCTCGAGGCCTATGGCAGGCCCATGCAGAAGCAGTCGACCAGCATGGCGCACATGTGGATCGCTGACCCGCTGAAACCCGGTTTCATGGCGAAGCTGTTCGCAACGCACCCGCCCATCCCCGAGCGCATCGAACGCCTGCAGAAAATGGGCGGCTCGTTCTGAGCAAATGGCCGCTTCGCGGCTCGCGGCTGTGCCGCTCTCCATAAATCCCGTGGGACTGATTCACGGGCGGCGTGAATCTGGTGGCGAGGCTGTCTGGCTGCCTGCGTGATTCAGGATTGACGGAGCTCGGCGGCGACGGTGGCGGTGAGGGCGGCAGCGAAGTTTCCGCGCGGAGCGACCGTGATGTCTGGGAGGCCCTGCCAGCGGGCCGTCTCGCGCAGTGTCGCTGCGATGCGCGCGGGCGCGTCGGCGGGCGGGTGCGGTTCTGCCCAGGCAGCCTGCACGCGGAGCACACCGGCCTGGCGGTCGTTCTTGAGGTCGAGCCTGCCCACGATGCGGTCGTCGAGCACGATCGGCATAACGTAGTAACCGAAGACCCGTTTCGGTTCGGGGGTGTAGATCTCGATGCGGTAGTGAAAGTCGAAGAGCCGCTCGGCGCGGGGGCGAAACCACACGACGGGGTCGAAGGGGGTGAGGAGGGCAGCCGCGGTGATGCGCCGGGGGAGGCGCGCGTCGCGGTGGAGCCAGGCCGGTTTGCCCCAGCCGTCGACCGAGACCGGTAGGAGCTCGCCGGAGTCTTCGAGCCCGCGGATGGCGGGCAGGGCATCCGCCGTCTTCAACCGGAAGTAGTCGGCGAGGTCGGCCAGGGTGCCGATGCCGTGTGCCCTGGCCGAGAGGGAGACCAGTTCGCGGATCGCGTCGGGCCGGCTGATTTCAGCGTCTCGGATCTCGAGGGGCAGCACCTGTTCTGGCAACCCGTAGTTGCGCTCGAAGCGGGTCCTCCCTGCAGCGACCACGTCGCCCCAGCGGAACAGGGTTTCAAGCCCCACCTTCACATCGGACCAGCCCCACCAGGGGCCGTTGCGGCGGTTGGACTCGTGCTCGATCGCGCTTGCCGGCTGGGGGCCCTTCTCGGCGAGCTCGGCCAGGAGCCAGGAGATCATCTTCGGGTTCGCATTCGCCCACGAGTCGGCGTCTGCGATGCTCTTTGCGCGAAAGTCGTGCATGCGCCAGGTCAGCAGCGGCAGCGTCGTGACGGGGATGAACGACGCCTCGTGGGCCCAGTACTCGATCATTCGCGGGCCGGAGGTCAGGCGGTCGAGCTCGGTCTTGTCGTAGACCCCGAGTCTGGAGAAGGCGGGCAGGTAGTGACTTCGCTCGAAGACGTTCACGGAGTCGATCTGCAGGAGGCCGAGTTTCGAGACCAGCGGGGCCAACCGGCGAAGGCCTGGCGCAGTGGCCGGCACGCTGTTCGCTGCCCGAACGGGCTCACCGAACCCCTGGGCCGCGAGGGCGATACGCCGCGCGAGGGGCGCTGAGACTGTCGTTACCACTCTGCGAGCCTAGCCGCCACCCCTGACGCCGCAGCGGGGCCTGTGGGGTGGTGCCACGGGGAGAGTGCAGTGCCGCTGTCTAGAATGAAGGCATGTCTAACTCTGGCGATCTGCGGCCTCGTTCTGGTTTCTTCGTGAGAAGGAGATCGTCGGTGCGGCGCACGGGTCAGAGCTCCGAATCGTCACTGGCACCGCTGGCACAGGTGGCCACGTCTGTCGCCTCAACCAGCGGATCGGTTCCGCCCGGAATGCAGATCGCGGGCGCCTGGGCGTGGCGGATTCTCGTCATCGCCGGTGCTCTCGCTGTGCTTCTGTACGTTGTCGCGCAGTTCAGTCTGGTGGTCATCCCGTTGCTGGTTGCGGTCATCCTCTCGGCGCTATTGGTGCCGTTCAAGAACTTTCTCGTGCGGCACGGGTGGCCCAAGTGGCTCGCCATCGTCGTGCCGCTGCTCACGGTGTTCATCGTTATCGGAGCGCTTGCGTTTCTAGTGGCCACGCAGATCTCTTCCGGGTACGGTGATCTCAAGACGCAGAGCACGGCGTCGTACGATGCGTTCCTCGACTGGCTGAAGCACGGACCGTTGCAGCTCTCTGACGACCAGATCAGTGGTTACGTCGGCCAGGCCTGGGCTGCGCTGCAAGCAGACAGCTCTGCCCTCGTCAGTGGGGCACTGAGTCTCGGAACGACTGTCGGCCACGTGCTGACCGGAGTACTGCTGGTGTTGTTCTCGACGATCTTCATTCTCATCGACGGCGCCGGCATCTGGAACTGGCTCGTCAGGGTCTTTCCGAAGCGGGCCAGGGCCGCGGTCGACGGCGCCGGCAAGTCGGGCTGGAACACCCTCCGGAGCTTCATCAGGGTGCAGATCCTCGTGGCATTCGTCGATGCCGTCGGCATCGGTCTCGGCGCGCTGATCCTCCAGGTTCCTTTGGCCATCCCCATCGCCGTCCTGGTCTTCCTCGGTTCGTTCATTCCTGTGGTCGGTGCGGTGCTGACGGGGGCCCTGGCCGTGTTCATCGCCCTCATCTACAACGGCTGGGTCGTGGCTCTCATCATGCTGGGCGTGTTGCTGCTGGTGCAGCAGATCGAGGGACACGTGCTCCAGCCGCTCGTCATGGGCACCGCGGTCAAGGTCCACCCGCTGGCCGTCGTGCTCGCGGTCGCCGGGGGAAGTATTATCGCTGGTATCCCCGGTGCCTTCTTTGCTGTGCCGTTCATCGCCGTTCTGAACGTGATGATCAAGTACATAGCAAGCGGCCTCTGGCGAGAAAAACCCGAACCGAGAGAACCGATACCCGATGCCTGAAACCACAGCCCCGGCAGTTCGAGCCATACCTCCCCTGGCCGACATCGAGGCTGCGCGTACCGTGGTGGCCCGAGTGGCCCAACCCACCCCGATGGAGACGTCGCGGTTCCTGGCCGAGGTGCTCGGCTCCGATGTTCTTCTGAAGCTCGAGAACCTGCAGCGCACGGGCTCGTACAAGATCCGTGGTGCGTACTACCGGATGTCTCGCCTGAGCGACGAGGAGAAGTCCAGGGGAGTGGTCGCTGCCTCCGCCGGGAACCACGCCCAGGGTGTTGCCTTCGCGGCGAGAGAGCTGGGTATCAAGGCGACGATCTTCATGCCGCTCGGCGTCGCTCTGCCGAAGCTCCAGGCAACGCGCGACTACGGGGCCGACGTGCTGCTGCGCGGCTCGACCGTGGAGGAGCCACTGCAGGCGGCGGCCGAGTATGCCGCGGCGACAGGGGCCGTGCTGATACCTCCGTTCGATCATCCGGATGTCATCACAGGTCAGGGCACCCTCGGGCTCGAGATCTTCGACCAGGCACCCGACCTCGACACGATCATCGTGCCGATCGGTGGTGGTGGGCTGATCTCCGGTGTCGCCAGCGCGCTCAAGCAGCGTGCGGCACTCGAGGGTCGCAGCATCCGGGTGATCGGTGTGCAGGCGGCGAATGCTGCCGCGTACCCCGTCTCGTTGGCCAATGGCGTCGTGACCGAGATCCGCACCTCGGCGACGATCGCCGACGGGATCGCCGTCGCCAAGCCGGGCCTTCTGAACTTCGAGATCATCCGTGAGCTCGTCGACGAGGTCGTCACCGTGAGCGAGGCCGACATTGCCAGGGCCATTCTTGTTCTGCTCGAGCGCGCGAAGCTTGTGGTGGAGCCGGCCGGTGCGGTGGGCGTAGCTGCCATACTCGCCGGGGAGGTCACCGGCACGGGCAAGACGGTCGTCATTCTGTCGGGTGGGAACATCGACCCCTTGCTCATGCAGAGGGTCATCAGTCATGGCCTGGCCGCGTCGGACCGGTACCTCAAGCTGAAGATCATGCTGCCTGACCGCCCGGGTCAACTCGCCCGCACGGCCGAGATCGTCGCCGAAGCGAATGCGAACGTCATCGAGGTCTTGCACACCAGGCACGGCCGCGGGCTGCAGCTCAGCCAGGTCGAACTCGAACTCAGCGTCGAGACGCGTGGCCCCGAGCATCGGGCCCAGGTCGTGCAGAAGCTCCGCGACGCGGGCTACGACCCGCGCCTCGACACGGACTGACCCGCCACGGCTCACCGCTGGTTGAGTAGGCCCGCGGAGGGGGCCGTATCGAAACCGGTCTGCGTGGGGGTTTCGATACGCCCCTGCGGAGCTAGTCAACCAGCGTTGCGAGCGTGGTCGGAGTTGGTTCAGCCGGTGTAGTTCTCGACCGCAGTGACCTTCACGGTGATGGCACGGCCGTTCGGGGCCTCGTACGTCGTGGAATCGCCGACAGCGAGGCCCATGATCGCGGTGCCGAGCGGGCTCTTCTCCGAGTAGACGTCGAGGTCTGACTGGCCGGCGATCTCGCGGCTGCCGAGCAGGAACACGCTCTCGTCGCCGGCGATGATCGCGGTGATGACGGTACCGGGCACGACGACGCCGTGGCTCTCCGGCGCTGCGCTCACCTGAGCGGTCTTCAGCAGGTTCGTCAGAAAGCGGATTCGCGCCTCCTGCTTGCCCTGCTCGTCTTTCGCGGCGTGGTAGCCGCTGTTCTCCTTCAGGTCGCCCTCTTCGCGGGCGGACTGGATCTTGTCGGTGATCTCCTGGCGACCCGTCGTCGAGGCGTATTCGAGCTCGTTCGCAAGACGGTCGTAGGCTTCCTGCGTGAGCCAGCTGACCTGGGTCTCATCGGCCATGGGAACTCCCTTGTTTGGGGCGTGGCTTCGACCGTGGTTCCGTCTGTGGTTCCCGGTCAGAAGCGTGGATTCGACGTTTCGTGTTGTGGTGCTTCGAGCAGGCCGGGCCTCGTCATCGTGCCCGGGTGAAGAGAAGATTCTATGTCAGCCAACAACTGTCGACCAAACCGGTGACTGCGCCCTCGGTGGTCAATACAGTAGTGGTGATCTGCTCGTCGCGTTGCTTCGACGCGGGCACATCGACGAGTTTCCACCCGACGACCGCGTGTGCCTCATTCTGGGCCTCGACGGCGCAGGTCACCGCCGCACCCGGATCGCGCCCGACGACGAACGTCACGTCGACGCGCCGATCATCCACGACGGTGTGCGCCTTGTCCTGTGTGTTCACTGTGGATCGCGCTCCATCGAGCCCGGCCCAGACCACCCAGGAGCCGATCACCACCACCACGGCTGCCCCGAAGGCGAGGGCGATGATCCGGCCCGTGCGTCTCGCCGTCGGCGTGCTCCCGTAGCGTTCTGCGCGGGTGTCCGACGCGGGCGCGCGCGTCGACGACGGGGCCAGGGCTTCTGATGAGGCGGCAAATGGCCCGTCTTCGCTCAGTTCGTCTTCGCTCACCGGTGTATCGGGGTCTTCCTGTTCGAAACGGGGAGCTGCGAACGAACGATTAGTCTGGGTCAGTGCAGAACTTCTGCGCTCCGACCGAATCCAGCCCAACCCATTTCGCGCAACCTCTATCACTAGGGTAGTTCGCTCAGCTGAGGAGTTGAAACACGTGGCCCTTCGCCTCATGGCCGTGCACGCCCATCCCGATGACGAATCGAGCAAGGGTGCGGCAACGTATGCCTACTACCTGAACCGCGGCGCCGAGGTCATGGTGGTCAGCTGCACGAGCGGCGAGCGCGGCAGCATTCTCAACGAGCAGCTCGAGGCACGCTCGTGGGCCGAACGCGACATCGCTGGCCTTCGCCGCCACGAGATGCAGGCCGCACAGGCCGCGATCGGGTTCCAGCACCGCTGGCTCGGTTACGCCGACTCCGGCCTCCCCGACGAGGGCGACCCACTGCCCGCGAACGCCTTTGCGGCAATCGACGTCGAGATCAGCGTTCTTCCGCTGGTGAAGCTCATCCGCGAGTTCCGGCCGCACGTTCTGCTGACGTATGACGAGAACGGCGGGTATCCGCACCCCGACCACATCCGATGCCACGAGGTGTCGATGCGGGCTTACCGGGTCGCGGCCGATGGCTCACAGCATCCGGAGCTGGGCGCACCCTGGCAGGTCTCGAAGCTCTACTATGACCGCATCTTCAGCTACCAGCGCATGCAATCGATCCACACCCTGCTTGTCGAGACCGACCCCGAGAGCCCCCTGCTCGAGTCCTTCACGCAGATGAGGCGATGGATGACCGAGAGCCCGTACCTCGCAACCACCAGGGTGCCCGCGGGTGAGTACTTCGAGGTTCGCGACGAGGCCCTGCTGGCCCACGCGAGCCAGGTGCCGCCCGACAGTGCTTTCTTCTTCTGGCCGATCGACCTGCAGCAGAAGGCCTGGCCCACCGAGGACTACCAGCTGGTCGACTCGAAGGTGGCCGTGCCCGCGGGTGCGGAGGAGTACGAGTCCGACCTCTTCGCCGGGATCGTCGAAACGGGTGGGGCTTCCGAGTGACGCACATCGGTCTCGCGCTGCTGGGGTTTCTGGCAGACGACAGCACGCCCTCGCCCAGCCCCACGTTCAACCCCGACACGGTGACGCCCGGCACGATCGGGTTCGTGATCACCCTTTTCGTGGCGGTCGGCGCCGTACTTCTCATCATCGACATGGTCCGGCGCATCCGGCGCGTCAATCTCAAACAGCAGGTGAAGGAGAAGCTCGACGCCGAAGAGGCGGCCGCAGCCGCAGGAGCCCAGCGCAAGGGCAAGGGCGGTGGCAGGAACGGCAGCACGGGCGGTGGCTCCCTGCCCGGCCCGAAGAAGGGTTAGACCCGTCTGACTCTGGCTCTCAGGGTTCTAGGCTCTGGCTTTCAGGGTTCTAGGCGTTGTACGGCGGGTTCACCGCGATGAGCAGGATGGCCACCCAGTGGCAGGCGAACGCGACCAGTGTCAGCGCGTGGAAGATCTCGTGGAAACCGAAGACTCCCGGCACCGGGTTGGGGCGCTTGAATCCGTAGATCACGGCGCCGATGGTGTAGCTCAGGCCGCCGACCAGCACGAGGATCATCGTCGCAGGGTTGGCGGCATAGATCTGGCCGGTGAAGAACAGGGCAGAGCCCCCCATGAGCACGTACAGCGGCGTGTAGAGCCAGCGCGGGGCGTCGATCCAGAACACGCGGAACCCGATGCCCAGCACGGCCGCCACCCAGATCAGCACGAGTAGCAGCGTGCCCTGGGCCGTCGGGAGAGCGAGTGCCGCGATCGGCGTGTAGGTGCCGGCGATCAACAGGAAGATGTTCGCGTGGTCGATCCTCTTGAGAATCCGTTTGGTCTTCAGCTTCCAGTTGAACCGGTGGTAGAGGGCGGAGTTGCCGAAGAGCAGCAGGCTGGTGAGAGCGAAGACCGCGCTGCTGGTCTTCGCTGCCGAGCCCTGGGCCACGGTGACGAGCACAATGCCTGCCGCGATGGCGAGCGGGAAGGTGACGGCGTGGATCCAGCCCCGCCATGTCGGCTTCACCTCTGCATCGCTCGGTTGCGCAGATCCGGTGACGATGGTGGGCGCGTCGGCATCGGGATGATCGGCATCGGCTGCCTCGAGCAACGGGAGGTGGGGGATGGGAGCGCCCGGATCTTCAGCTTCGAGGTCGGCGAGCGGAGCATCCGGTTGATCTGGCATACAGCCAGACTATCGGGGTGCCCTGAGGGCCCCGCTGGGAGTTTGTCTCCGCTGACGGTAGCGTAGCCTCGTGCGAAACAGGCAGAACTCCCCGGGTCGTGGGCTGCTCTACGGGCTCTACCAGAAGCGGCTTCGACGCGAACTCGACGAGGGAGAACTACCGCACCACGTCGCCATGATCATCGATGGCAACCGGCGGTGGGCCAAGCAGAATTTTCTCGCCACGGCCGCGCATGGGCATCGGGCAGGGGCAGCGAAGGTCGTCGAGTTCCTGGAATGGTGTGACGACCTCGGTATCTCGGTTGCCACGCTGTACCTGCTTTCGACCGACAATCTGAAGAGTCGCAGCGAAGAGGAACTCAGCGAGTTGATCGAGATCATCGCGCAACTCGCGGATGAGCTGTCGGACTACCGTGACTGGCGGATCAAGCATGTCGGCAGCAACGACGGGCTGCCAGGGAGGCTCGTCGAGGCGCTCGAGAACGCCGAAACGCAGAGCTCGGGCAACACGGGGCTGCACGTGAATCTCGCAGTGGGGTACGGGGGGCGCACGGAGATAGCGGATGCGATGCTCAGCATCATCCGAGCTCACCAGGAGGCCGGTGACAGCCTCGACGACCTGGCGGCGAACCTCGACGAAGACCTCATCGGTGCGCACCTGTACACGAGCGGCCAGCCGGACCCCGACCTGGTCATCCGAACCTCGGGCGAGCAGAGACTCAGCGACTTCATGCTCTGGCAGAGTGCACACAGCGAGTTCTACTTCATGGAGGCGTTGGGTCCCGACATCCGCCAGGTGGACTTCCTGCGGGCGCTGCGCGACTACTCGAGACGGCATCGGCGTTTCGGCGGCTGAGCTGGACTCATCCTGTCGTTCTCCCTGTAACAGAACGTTAATCTTCGAAGATGCGTGTCGTAACCGGGCATCGGCGCCAGGGTCGTAGCGTGTAGTCATCAGGTATGGCACCTGATCGAAGCGGCCACATAAGTACGTTTCGATACCAGCCGGGTCTTGAAAGAGACCAGGGGGCCGCTTCGCCGGAAGAGATCCGGGCGCGAGCTTCGCCGCCCGGGGTTGGAGTACTTGTGCCCGATCAGAAAACTCAAACGTCCACCTCGACCCGCACTGCCCAGACCGAGCGTACCTACGTGTTAGATACCTCGGTCTTGTTGTCTGACCCGAAGGCCATCTTCCGGTTCGCCGAGCATCCGGTCGTGTTGCCTGTGGTGGTCATCTCCGAGCTCGAGTCGAAACGAAACGACCCGGAGATCGGATATTTCGCGCGCCAGGCCCTGCGCAATCTCGATGAGCTGAGGGTGCTCCATGAGCGACTCGACTTTCCGATCGCCGTGGGCGATGCCGGGGGCAGCCTGCGTGTCGAGCTGAATCACTCCAACATGTCGGTGCTGCCGTCCGGCCTCCAGTTGCAGGACAACGACTCGCGGATTCTCGCTGTTGCGCTCAACCTGTCGAACGACGGGCTCGACGTGACTGTCGTGTCGAAAGATCTGCCGCTGAGGGTCAAGGCCGCCTCGATTGGGCTTGCGGCCGAGGAGTACCGTGCAGAGCTGGCCGTCGACTCCGGCTGGACCGGGCTCGACGACATCACGCTCAGTGCAGCAGACATGTCCAAGCTCTACGAGAACGAGCGTATGGAGACCCCGCTCGTCGAGAAGATGCCGATCAACACCGGGCTGGTCATCCATTCAGACCGGGGCTCTGCCCTCGGGCGGGTGACCGGCAAGCACAGCTTCCAGCTGGTTCGAGGCGATCGTGATGTCTTCGGCCTGCACGGGCGATCGGCCGAGCAGCGCGTTGCCATCGACATGCTGCTCGACCCTGAGGTCGGGATCATCTCACTGGGAGGCAGAGCCGGTACGGGGAAGTCCGCTCTCGCCCTGTGTGCGGGTCTTGAAGCGGTACTGGAGAAGCAACAGCACCGCAAGATCATGGTGTTCAGGCCGCTGTACGCAGTCGGCGGCCAGGAACTCGGCTTTCTGCCAGGCGACGCCTCCGAGAAGATGAACCCGTGGGCGCAGGCGGTGTTCGACACGCTCGGTTCACTCGTGTCGCAGAACGTGCTCGATGAGGTGGTCGAGCGCGGCATTCTCGAGGTGCTGCCGCTGACGCACATCCGTGGCCGGTCGCTTCACGATGCCTTCGTGATCGTCGACGAGGCTCAGTCGCTCGAACGCAACGTGCTGCTCACTGTTCTCTCGCGTATCGGATCGAATTCGCGGGTCGTGCTCACCCACGATGTCGCCCAGCGGGACAACCTGCGTGTCGGGCGGCATGACGGGGTCGCTTCGGTGATCGAGACGCTGAAGGGGCACCCACTCTTCGGGCACATCACACTGACGCGGTCGGAGCGATCGGCGATCGCGGCCTTGGTCACCGAGATGCTGGAGTCGAACGAACTCGCCTGACAGGCGTGCCAGACGCGCTGGGTCATGCCGGCGCGTCTGGCATGTTTGGCGCGTTTGGCGCGTTTCATGAATTGCACGAGCCTGGCGCGTCTGGACGGTTCAGGCGGTCTGGCTGGGTCTGAAGGTGCAGCCGGTCTGGCTGGGCCTGATCCGACTCTCGCGCTTTAGATCTGGTCTGAGGGATGCCACAGCGCCGCGGGTCAGTGGGCTGTGGATAACTTCCGGTCGGCACCCTGAGTACGGCGTACCGTACCGGCATGATCGTTTTCGGTGTTGTGTCAGGGTGGGCGATGATCGCCTACCTAGTCGTGGTGAGCGTGCCCCTGGTCGTGTCAGACTGTCGCTGGCGTCGACTGCCGAATGTCTTCGTGATGCCGGGCTATCTCGTTCTGGCCGTCGCTCTCGTGGGCCGTACACAGTCGCAGCCGCCCTGAGGGCCTGTTACGACGTGCTGTGGGGCGCTGGCGCTCTTTCTGGTGCTGCGGATGATCGGCGTCATCGGCATGGGCGATGTGAAGCTGTCAGGGCTGCTCGCCGGCGCACTGGCACTATTGCCGCCCGGGCGGGTACCCGCTTCTCTCCTGCTCGCCGCTTGTGTTGCCTGCGCCGTGGCTGGTGGTGGAGCGATCGTTTCGATGCGGGTGTCATCTCGGCGTACGCTGCCGTTCGGCCCAGCACTTCTAACGGGGTTCTGGGTCGCCGTGGTTCAGTTCGCCGTGATTCAGTCCGCCGTGGTTCAGGGGGCCTGAGGGTCAGCGTGATTCAGAACCCGAAGACGCGCTCGCGCAGAAAATCGGTGCGGAACTTCTGGTTGGGGTCGACACGGTCTGCCAGGGACACGAAGTCTGGCAGGTGCGCGTAGAGCGGAGCGATGCTGTTTGCCTGGGCAGTGAAGACCTTGCCCCAGTGCGGCCGGGCGTCGAAGGGAGCCAAGGCTCGTTCGAGGTCGACCAGGAGGTCCTCGACCTCTGTTTGCAGGGGTTTCCACGTGAAATGCAGTGCGACGCTCTCCCTGTCGCCGGCACTGCTCAGCCAGAACGTGTCGGCTGCGACCGTGCGGATCTCCGAGATCTGCAGCACGGGGTCAATCCGGTCGCCCAAGGCCCGAAGGGCCTCGAAGGCCTCGACGGCGTGTCGGCGCTCGACCAGGAACTCCGACTGGAGTTCGTCGCCGTTGCTCGGGGTGAAGTCGAGCCGGAAATGCGGCAACCGGTCGACCCAGGGACCGGGGATTCCCTGCTGTTCGGTGCAGGCAGCGGCCGACACACCCGGAAGCGGGTGCAAGCGGGTCCTGGCCGGTGTCGCGCCGAAGAACGTTTCGGTCGTCTGCGCAACGGTATTGATGTCGGCGCGTCGACCGACCCTGCTCTTGAGCCAGGCCTGGTCGACGGTGTCGGCCGACCATCGGGTGAAGAGGCTCACGCTGTAGGCCGACCGTGTGACGTCGTCGAAATTCTCGAGGAGAACCGGCCACGGCAACCGCTCGAACACACTCGTGGCGACATCGAAGGTGGGCACAATCGCCAGTGAGACCTCTGTGACCACGCCGAGGGCGCCCAGCGCCACGGCATAGCCGTCGAAGTCCTCGTCTCCCGGTGCCACCTCGACAAGCGATCCGTCGGCCTGAACGAGCTGCATGGACCTGACGCCCGCCGAGAGGTTCTGGTTGAGGTCTCCCGAGCCATGGGTTGCCGTCGCGATGGCCCCGGCCACGGAGATGTGGGGGAGGGAAGCGAGGTTGGCGAGCGCATACCCCTGTTGCTGCAGGTACTGCCCGACAACCCCGTACTTCACACCGCCGCCGACCCGCACGGTCATCGTCTCTGAGTCGATGTCGATCGGGCGCTCGAGACGGTCCAGTGAGACGAGCTCGCCGGCGGTGTCGGCGATCCTGTTGAAGGAATGCCGGGAACCGAGCGCACTGAGGGTCGTCGCTCGCCCGACGACCTCCTGCAGTTCATCGAGCGAGCGAGGTCGACGAAGCTTGCCGGCACGGTACGTGACGTTGCCCGCCCAGTTCTTCTCGCTCACTTCGTTTCGCTCACTTCGTCCTGCTCACCTTGTTCTGCTCAGCGCTTCTCGCTCGCTGAATCCCGTCCGCCGCTGCGGTCCGTCTGCCGCTGGTTGACGATCTCTCGTCAGCGAGCCTCCGGCGGCCGTGTCATCGACAGGACATCGAGGGCGGAGTCGAGTTGTTCCAGGGTGACCTCTCCCCGCTCGACGAACCCCAGGTCGATGACGGCGTCACGCACCGTGAGCCCCTGTGCGACCGAGTGCTTGGCGATCTTGGCCGCCGCCTCGTAGCCGATGATGCGATTGAGCGGTGTGACGATCGACGGAGACGATTCGGCGAGCGCGCGCGCCCTCTCGAGGTTGGCCTGCAGCCCGTCGACAGTCTTGTCGGCGAGAAGGGTGGACGAGCTCGACAGCAGTCTGATCGACTCGAGCAACGCCGTTCCCATCACCGGGATAGCGACGTTGAGCTCGAATGCACCCGAAGCTCCTGACCAGGCGATGGAGGCGTCGTTGCCGATGACACGCGAGCACACCATCAGAACGGCTTCGGGGATGACCGGATTGACCTTGCCCGGCATGATCGAGGAACCGGGCTGGAGGTCGGGAATGTGGAGCTCGCCCAGGCCGGTGTTCGGGCCGGAGCCCATCCAGCGCAGGTCGTTGCAGATCTTCGTCAGGCTGACCGCAAGAACTCGGAGGGCTCCGGATGCTTCAACCAGGGAGTCTCGCGCGCCCTGCGCCTCGAAGTGGTTGCGGGCTTCCGTGATCGGCAGCCCGGTCTCGTCGGCGAGAAGGCGGATGACCAGTTGTGGAAAACCCGCTGGAGTGTTGATTCCGGTTCCGACGGCGGTGCCGCCCAGGGGAACCTCCGCGACGTGCTTCAAGGTGCCTTCCACCCGTTCGATCCCGAGTCGGATCTGCGCAGCGTATCCGCCGAACTCCTGGCCCAGGGTGACCGGGGTCGCGTCCATGAGGTGGGTGCGCCCGGCTTTGACCGCGGTGGCCCACAGTGCAGCCTTGACCTCGAGCGACTCGGCCAGGTGGTGCAGCGAAGGAATCAGGTCGTGGATGAGCGCGGCAGTCACTGCCACGTGCACGGAGGTCGGGAAGACGTCGTTGGACGACTGGGACGCGTTGACGTGGTCGTTCGGGTGAACCTTCGAACCCAGGCGGGTCGTCGCGAGCGTTGCGAGCACCTCGTTCATGTTCATGTTCGTCGACGTGCCGCTACCGGTCTGGTAGATGTCGATCGGGAACTGCTCGGCATAACCGCCGGAGACGACGTCGTCGGCTGCCGCCGCGATTGCCCCCGCGATGGCCACGTCGAGCACGCCGAGTTCGGCATTCGCCAGGGCGGCGGCCTTCTTGATGCGCGCCAGTGCCGCGATCTGGGCCGGTTCGAGCACGCTGCCCGAAACCGGGAAGTTCTCGACGGCTCGCTGGGTCTGCGCGCCGTAGAGGGCGGCTGCGGGAACCCGCACCTCGCCCATCGTGTCGTGCTCGATCCGGAACTGAGCGTTCTCAGTGTTCTCCACCACTTCGTGGTCTTCCTTTCGTCGTTCCGCCGGCGCTACTGCGCGGCGGTGGTGTGTTCGGTGTGTTCGGTAGGTCTCTTGGTTGGCGGTGCGTCGGTCAGAAGACCGACCCGATGACGAGGTCGGGAACCGCGCGCCCTTCGGCAAGCCGGTAGTTGGCCCCGACGATCGCCAACCGCCCCGCAGCGATGGCGTCAGAGATCATCTCCGATGTCTCGAGAAGTTCGGCCACGGTGTCGCGCAAGTGGTACTTTCCCACCTCATGGGCATCGACGTCTGCCAGGGACAGGGGGGCGTCACCCGGATGATCGGCAGCTGCCTTCGAGGCGACGAGCCGCACCGCGGGCACGATCTTGTCGATCAGGTTGGCGATGTGCGGCGGCAGAGGAGGAGTCTCCGGGTCCTGCGAGGCGATGGCGGCGAGCACTGCACCGCATTCGTCGTGGCCGAGAACAACGATGAGCTGCACCCCGAGCACTCCGACGGCGTACTCGAGGCTCCCGACGACGGAGTCGGAGATCACCTGGCCCGCGTTGCGAACCACGAACAGGTCGCCGAGCCCCTTGTCGAAGATGATCTCAGCGGCCAGCCTGGAGTCGCTGCACCCGAAGAGCGCCGCTCGCGGCGTCTGTGCTGCGGCGATCTGGTTGCGCCGGTCGACATCCTGCCGTGGATGCTCGGGCTCACCGGAGACGAACCGTTCATTGCCCTCGACCATCTCGGCCCAGACCTGGGACGGCGTCGAGGTGGTGTTCGGGTCGAAGATGCTCACTTGGCCGTCACCGCCGTCGTGGATTGAATCGTTTCAGGCTGCACTCTGACATTGGAGCTGATCGAAGCTGCCACCTGGGCGATCTCGGAATCGCTGGCATCTCCGAAGACGAGGTACGTCGTTGCTCCGGATTGGGTCGTCAGTGCGTATTTCACGTTTCCCACGTCTTTCGCTGTCTTTCTGTTGTCGTAGACCGTCCATTGGATGCCGTCGATGGTCGTCGTCGATGAAGCCGCGGAGTCCTTCACCTGGTCGGCGAACCACCCGTCTGTGGCGTTGACGCCCTGGGTGAGGCCGACGTAGTTGTTGGCCGGAGTGATGAGCCCCACGTACCAGGAGACGACATTGTCGGTGCCTGTGCGGATCTCTGCGGCGTTGGAAGTCCATGTCGCCGGCACGTCAGGAACCGCAACCGGAACCGGGAAGGCCGCCTGCGCGCTCGAAGCGACCGAGCGGAAGTCGACCGAGGGGAGGTGTGACGAGTCGTCTCGCGGCACGAGCAACACGATCACGATCACGAGGCCCACACAGACCAGGATCGACAACCACAGGTTGTTGATGGTCTTGTTCGCCCGGTACTTGCGCGACTGTTCGGCCTTTCGGGCCTGCGTCTCTTCGAGGGTCTCCGGTCGGCCCAATTCGGCGACGACGCGCGGTGGTTTCTGCCCGCGCGGGGTCTTGCCGTGCGCGGAATTGCCGCGCGGGGGAATCGCCTCAGACGTCACTCCGACTGCACCTACTCCGCGGCCCTGGCGGATTCGCCCTGTGCCTGCTGGTTCTGTGCGGCCCGCGCCCGATCCAGTCGGGTCTTTGCCCCGATCAGCCACTCCTCGCAGCGGGCAGCGAGCGCTTCGCCGCGTTCCCAGAGCTCGAGCGACTGCTCGAGGGTGGCCGCGCCGCGCTCGAGTTCGTTGACGACTTGGACCAGTTCGTCGCGCGCCTGCTCGTAGCTGAGCCCTGCCACGCCGTTCCCAGCGCCTGCTTCTGTCGGCGAGGAACCGGTTGCTGGTGACTGTGCCATGAGCCCAATCTTACCGGCGAGTGCCGGGGGCCGACGGACCCTCGGAGCGGGCTGTGAGTACATCGGCAGACAGGGTGATTGTGAGGGACGAGCCCCGCGGGGCATCCGTCGCTCGTCTGACAACTCCGCCGTTCTCGGACTGCACGATGGCATAACCACGGTCGAGCGTGCTCTGCGGCGAGAGCGTTCGAAGCCGGGAGCTGAGCTCGCTCGTAGTCGTGCTGGCTCTCTCGAGAGTGCGGTTCAGCAGTTCGACCCCTCGAGCGACATACCGGGTGAGGTCTTCGCTTCGGGAGTCGATGATCCACGAGGTATTCGTGAGAACCGGTCGCGAGCGCACCTGTTCGATCCGGTCGATCTCCGACCGCACGAAGGCCGTCACGCGCAGGCTCAGTCGGGCTCGGGCCTGCTCGACCTTGTTCAGCTCTTCTGAGACGTCGGGCACGACGCGTTTCGCGGCGTCGGTGGGTGTGGATGCCCGCAGGTCGGCGATCTCGTCGAGGAGTGGCCGGTCAGCCTCATGCCCGATCGCGCTGACGATCGGTGTGGAACACGCGGCCGCGGCCCTCAACACGCCCTCGTCGCTGAACCCGAGAAGGTTCTGGAAGTCGCCGCCGCCCCTGGCCACGATGATGACGTCGACGTCGGTGTCTGCGTCGAGCTCGAGCAGCGCAGCGGTGACCTCGCGCGGCACCCGGTCTCCCTGGACTGCCGCGTGGACGACCTTGAATGCGACCGACGGCCACCGCAGCTGGGCGTTGCGCAGCACGTCTTTCTCGGCGTCGCTGTCTTTACCGGTGATGAGGCCGATGCAACCGGGCAGGAAGGGCAGGCGTTTCTTTCGTGACGCATCGAAGAGACCCTCTGAAGCCAGCTGGCGGCGCAGGCGTTCGAGGCGTTCGAGCAGGTCGCCGAGGCCGACGTGCCGCATCTCGAAGACCTGCATCGAGAGAGTGCCGCCCTTCAGCCAGTAGTTCGGCTTGACGAGCGCGATGACGCGGTCACCCTGCTTCAGATCGGCCGGGATCTTGCCCCGCACAGACGACCAGATGGTGAAGCCGATCGTCGCGTCTTCGCTCGTGTCTTTGAGTTTGCCGTAGACGTTGCCGCCGCTGACCCCCCACTGCGTGATCTCGCCCTCCACCCATGCTGTGCCGAGACGATCGATGTAGCCCTTGATCTTGCTGGAGAAGAGTGCAACCGGCCACGGGTTCTCAAACGTGGGTGCGGAGCCCTGGGCTGCAGCGGTATCGGTCATGGGCGCACCTCCGGCACGTAGAATCGTCAGGTGAGCAACACAACCGTCAGCCTGCCGATGCCGAGAATTCCCGGCGTTCGCAACAGGCTAAAGGATACCCCCGTCAACGGCCAGAAGAAGGTGCTGCTCGCTGCCCCGCGCGGGTACTGTGCAGGAGTAGACAGGGCCGTGGTCGCCGTCGAGAAGGCGTTGGAACGGTACGGCGCACCCGTCTACGTGCGCAAGCAGATCGTGCACAATGTGCATGTCGTCTCCACCCTCGAGAAACTCGGTGCCATCTTCGTCGAGGAGGTCGACGAAGTGCCACCCGGGTCTCATGTGGTCTTCAGTGCGCACGGAGTGTCGCCTGCCGTCGTCCAGGGTGCCGCAGATCGCAATCTGCTCGCCATCGACGCGACCTGCCCCCTTGTCACCAAGGTGCATCGTGAGGCTGTGCGGTTCGCCAGGGACGACTTCGAGATCCTGCTCATCGGGCACGCGGGCCACGAAGAGGTCGAGGGTACCGCCGGTGAAGCCCCTGAGCACACGACCCTCGTCGGCAGCCCGGATGAGGCAGACACGATCGTGGTACGTGACCCCGACAGGGTGGTGTGGCTCTCCCAGACCACGCTTTCGGTCGACGAGACCATGGAGACCGTGAGACGGCTCCGTGCGCGCTTCCCGAACCTCCAGGATCCGCCGTCGGATGACATCTGCTACGCCACCCAGAACCGCCAGGTGGCCATCAAGAAGGTCGCCAAAGACAGCGACCTGGTCATCGTTGTGGGTTCGGCGAATTCGTCGAACTCCGTGCGGCTCGTTGAGGTTGCGCTGGAGTACGGGGCAAGGGCTGCCTACCGGGTGGACTACGCGCACGAAGTGAAGCAGGAGTGGCTCGACGGTGTCAACACGGTCGGGGTGACATCAGGAGCATCCGTGCCTGAAGTGCTCGTGCAGGAGCTTCTCGACGACCTCGCCGGTGCTGGTTATGGCGAGATCGAGACCGTGCAGACGGCCGAGGAAGACCTGATCTTCTCGCTGCCGAAAGAACTGCGACACGATTCCGCAGGCAAGACGGATGATCGTGCGCTCGGTGGCCGAAACCGCAGCTGATCCGGGGCCAGTCGCCCAGACGCGCCAGCGAAACCGCAGCTGAGGCATCAGGCAGTCAGCCGACGTACGATGGCTGGCAACAACCGGGGAGGGGTGATCGCGTGCCAGTGGAGTCACGACCAGCCGCGCTCGAACTGCGTGGGCTCAGTAGATCGTTCGGCGACAAGCTCGCTGTCGACAACCTGAGCCTGACTGTTCCGGTCGGTTCGTTCTACGGTCTCGTCGGGCCCAACGGTGCGGGCAAGACGACGTCGCTGTCGATGGCCACCGGCCTCCTGCGACCCGATGCAGGGAAGGCCATTGTTCTCGGCGTCGACATGTGGCAGAAACCGCTCGAGGCGAAACACCTGATCGGCAACCTCTCCGACGGCGTGAAACTCTTCGACAGGCTCACCGGCGAACAGCTGGTCACCTACAACGGGCTGCTCTTCGGCATGACGCGGGAGACTGTTGCCGAGCGGGTCGGGGACCTGTTGCGAATTCTCGACCTCGAAGGCGCGGCGGGCACACCGGTCGTGGACTATTCGGCTGGAATGACGAAGAAGATCGCCCTGGCCTGTGCGCTCGTGCACGCGCCGCGACTGCTGGTGCTCGATGAACCGTTCGAATCGGTCGACCCGGTGTCTGCCGCGAACATCCGTGACATTCTCACCGACTACGTCGCCGGTGGCGGAACGGTGATCGTCTCGAGCCACGTCATGGACCTGGTGCAACGCATGTGCGACCACGTCGCCGTGATCCAGGCGGGCCGGGTTCTCGCTTCGGGCACCGTCGACGATGTCCGCGGCGACTCGTCGCTCGAAGACCGTTTTGTCGAACTCGTCGGCGGTCGCAACCACACCGAAGGCCCCGAGTGGTTGCGACACTCCTGAGGTTGAGGTTCCGCGTTCTCGCGAACACCCTCAAACGCAGCACCTGGCAACTGGTTGCCGTCATCATCGGCGCCATCTACGGGCTGGGTGTGCTCGCCTTCGTCGTCTTCGGCCTGGTCGCGCTGGCCTTCGCGCCCGTCGAACTCGCTTCGACGATCATCGTGCTGGCTGGCTCTGCGCTCGTGCTCGGCTGGATTGCTGTGCCGCTCGTCGCCGTCGGCGTCGACCAGACCCTCGAACCGGCCAAGCTGGCCCAGTACCCGATACCGAGGCGCACACTGCTCATCGGGCTGGCTCTGGCCGGTGTGCTCGGGGTTCCCGGAATCATCACGTCGATCGCCGCGCTCGCGACGACGGCCACGTGGTTCAGGTCACCGCTCGCTGCCGTGGCAGCCGTGGTTTGCGCGGTGATCGCCGTACTCACCTGCGTCGTCGGGTCACGCATGGTGACGGCCCTCAGCGTCAGTCTCGCATCCAAGCGACGATTCAGGGAGATCTCGGGCATCCTGGTCTTCATTCCGCTGATTCTGCTCGGGCCGATCAGCTTCGGCATTGCGCGGGGTGTGGCAAAGTCGACGGATGCACTGCCTGGCCTTGCCCGGATCCTGGGCTGGACGCCCCTCGGCGCGGCCTGGTCGGTTCCCGCCGACGTTGCCGTCGGTGACTTCGGCGTCGCCGCGGTCAAGTTCCTGATCGCACTCGCCACGCTCGCCGCCCTGGCGCTCATCTGGTCGAGAAGCCTGGCCACCGCGCTGGAGACACCGCCGGTGAGTTCGGGCAAGCGGGTAGCGCGGGGCAAGATCGGCTTCTTCGGTCTTCTGCCCGCCACGCCGGCGGGTGCCGTCGCTGCCCGCTCCCTCAGCTACTGGGTGCGCGACCCGCGGTACGCGCGCCAGCTGATCGTCGTGCCCCTTATTCCCGTGCTGCTGTACTTCTACTCGAACAACATGGGGTCGTTCGTTCTTTTCAATGCAACGGGGCCGATTGTCGCCTTCCTGCTGTCACTGGCAACCTACGCCGACCTGTCGTACGACGGCACCGCCTTTTCAACCCACGTCGCCGACGGCGTCAGAGGGGTGGATGATCGGCTCGGCCGTGCCGTAGCGCTCGCGATCGTCTCTGTTCCCTTCGTCGTCGTGCTCACCGTCGGTTCGGTGGCGATCACTAACTCGTGGCCGCTGTTGCCGGCGCTCGCTGGAATGGCGCTGGGCGCCGTCTTCTCGGGGATCGGGCTCACGGCGGTGACGAGCGCGCGGATCATCATCCCGGTGCCGGCATCGGGTGACAACCCCTTCAAATCGGCTCCCGGTGCCGGATTCACAACGGCACTCAGTTCGTTTGCGACCTGGGGAATCCTCCTGTTGCTCACCATTCCCGAGGCAGCGCTCGGCGTCTCGTCGATCGTCTTCGGGTCTGCCCTGCTGGGCTGGCTCGCCCTGCTGGTCGGAATCTGTCTGGGGCTGGCACTCGCGGTCATCGGAATTCGTGTCGGCGGCGCGATCGTCGACCGGTCCGCTCCGGAGATCCTCAGCAGGCTCAAGGCCCTTCGCGGCGCGTGAGACGAACAGCCCGACCTGGCTGATCGATCACTCGCCGAGGTGGTGGCACCAGATGATCGGGACTCTTCAGTTCACCGTGCCGTGATCTGCTGCACGAACGAGGGATCGTTGAAGAACGCGAAGGTGATAGCTCCAACCCACAGGGCGAACGTCACCACGCCGACAAGGATCGGCACGGGAAACGCGAGCTTTCGCCGAGAAAGGCGCCGAACAGAGACCACGATCGAAACGAGCTGCAGAACGATCGTCACCACACCAGCGACGATGCCCATCGTGTTTGCGGCGGCTGACGGCGCAAAAGCGGTGTAGCCCTGTGCTGTGGCCGCCTGGATCAGCACGGTGTTGAAATCGAAGAGCGCGGGAATCATGCTCGCCGAGAAGAGCAGCCCGAAGAACAACAGCAGGCTGGTCACCGAAAGATCAACGGCGCGTATCGGTCGTGGTGCTCCAGCGGGTGCAGACGTTGCGCCGTAGGGATCGCGAGATCCCGACGGAACAGGGGGCGGTGCGTGCGGACCGGGCTGAGCGTGCCGGGAGTCGGCCCCGCCGTCGGAAGACGTGGGTCCCTGACTGGAATCCGACCCCGGTGGTGGCGCGGGAGGTTGCCAGCTCCAGCCTTCTGGAGCCAGCTCGCCGTACTTCGGCTTGGGCCTCTCGTCTACCACGTCACTCGCCACTCTGGCTTCGCCCGGTGCCCGGCCCTGCGATCACGTCAGTTACCGGAATGGCCGGCAGACCCCAGTTGTTGGGTGGCCTCGATCACGCGAGCCGCCATGGCGGTCTCGGCAGTCTTGCCCCAGGCGCGCGGGTCGTAGACCTTCTTGTTGCCCACCTCGCCGTCGACCTTCAGCACGCCGTCGTAGTTGCGGAACATCGTGTCGGCGATCGAGCGGGTGAACGCGTACTGGGTGTCGGTGTCGATGTTCATCTTGATGACACCGTTCGCGACCGCCTCTGAGATCTCCGCATCGGTGGAGCCGGAACCACCGTGGAAGACGAGGTCGAACGGCTTGGTGTTGTCGCCGAGAACCGAAGCGTACTTCGCGTAGACGCCGTCCTGGATCTCCTTGAGGAGCTCCGGGCGCAGCTTGACGTTGCCGGGCTTGTAGACGCCGTGCACGTTGCCGAACGTGAGCGCGGCCATGTACCGTCCGTTCTCACCGAGTCCGAGCGCCTCGACGGTGGCCAGGGCATCCGACACGCTGGTGTACAGGTGCTCGTTGATGTCGTGGCTGACGCCGTCTTCTTCGCCGCCGACAACACCGATCTCGACCTCGAGAATGGCATTGATGGCGGCGGTTCGTTTGATCATGTCCTGCGCGATGGCGAGGTTCTCGTCGAGAGGAACAGCCGAGCCATCCCACATGTGGGACTGGAAGATCGGGTTGCGGCCTGCCTTGACCTCGGCCTCAGACGCAGCGATGAGGGGCAGCACGAAGGTGTCGAGTGCGTTCTTCGGGCAGTGGTCGGTGTGCAGGGCCACGGTGATGGGGTAGTTCTTGGCGACTTCGTGCGCGAAGGCTGCGAAGGCGAGTGCGCCGGTTGCGCGGGCACTTCCCGATGCGGCCTGGGCCTTCTGCCCGGCCAGGTAGTCAGACCCGCCCGTGGTGACCTGGATGATGCCGTCGGAACCGGCGTCGGAGAGCCCCTGCAGCACGGCGTTCAGCGTCTGGGACGACGAAACGTTCACAGCCGGGTAGGCGAACCCCTTCGTCTTGGCCTTGTCGAGCATTTCAGCGTACTGATCGGGCGTTGCGATGGGCATGAGTCTCCTTCGGGCAGATGTCGGTTTCCAGCATAGCGAGGCAGACCGGCGACCCGCGTGCGGGGGTGCCCCACCGGTACTGTAAGAGACAGCAGACCGGCGCCCGCTCTGAGTGCGCCACAGCCCTCCACTGAAGAAGAAGGACTCATCGTGACCACCGAAGCACCCTCTCTCTACCTCGAACACCCCGACCGTAACCTCGCACTCGAACTCGTCCGTGCGACAGAGGCCGCTGCGATTCGCGCCTGGCCCTACATCGGCAAGGGCGACAAGCTGGCTGCCGATGGCGCTGCGGTGGATGCTATGCGGCTCCTGCTCGGAACGGTGAACTTCGACGGGGTCGTCGTCATCGGTGAGGGCGAGAAAGACAAGGCGCCGATGCTGTTCAACGGCGAGCACGTCGGCAACGGGCGCGGCCCGGCCTGTGACATCGCTGTCGACCCGATCGACGGCACGAGCCTCACGGCTGCAGGGCGCCCGAATGCGATCTCGGTGATGGCGGTCGCCGATCGCGGCACCATGCTCGATGCGTCGACCGTCTTCTACATGGACAAGATCGTCACTGGCCCGGAGGGTGTCGGCGTCATCGACATTCGCAAGCCCATCGGTGAGAACATCCGTGCTCTTGCGAAAGCGAAGGGCAAGGACGTCTCTGAGATGAAGATCGCTGTGCTCGACCGCCCTCGTCACGCGCAGTTGATCGAGGAGATTCGGGCGGCTGGTGCAGGCACGCGTCTGATGCTCGATGGCGACGTGGCGGGTGGCATCAACGCGGCCCGCTACGAGACCCGCACCGACATGTGCGTCGGCATCGGCGGCAGCCCCGAAGGTATTGTGACGGCCTGTGCGATCAAGGCCCTGGGCGGGTTCATCCAGGGGATTCTCAAGCCGGGCTCCGACGAGGAACGCCAGCGCGGCATCGATGCCGGGCTCAAGATGGACCACGTGTACGAAGCCGACGAGCTCGTCTCCAGTGACAACACCTTCTTCGTCGCCACGGGTGTCACCGATGGCGGACTGGTGAAGGGTGTGCGTCGCCTGGGCCCGATCATCCGCACCGAGAGCATCGTTCTGCGCTCGCACTCGGGAACCATCCGTCGCATCACGGCGGACCACCTAGTGGACAAGTGGCTCTGAGCGCCAGGACTCTAGATGAGGCGGGGCTGCTCTGACATGTCGCCGACGCTGCCGAGGTCGTCTTCGAGTTCGAGCTGGGCGACCAGCTCCGGCGCGGTGAGGCTGCGGGCATTCTCTTCGACAGGTTCGAGCGGCTTCAGCACGATCGATTCGTCGAGCGAGCTGAGTTTGCGGGCCGTGGAGTAGACGTTGCGCTCGAACGAACCGATGAACGCGTTGTAGTGCTTCACGGTTCGATCGAGGGTGCTTCCCAGCTTGTCGATGTGGGTGGCCGTGACGGCCAGGCGCGAGTAGAGCTCCTTGCTCAGGTCGAACAGGGTCTTCGCCTCATGTGTGAGCACATCTTGCTGCCAGCTGAAGGCCACCGTCTTCAGAAGCGACCACAGGGTGACCGGTGACACCAGTGCCACCCGCTTGCTGAACGCGAAGTCCATGATGCTGGGGTCGGCCTCCATGGCGGTGGAGATGAGCGACTCGCTGGGGATGAACGCCACCACCAGCTCGGGAGAAGCGTCGAGGCCAGCCCAATAGCCTTTTGTGCCGAGTGTGGTGATGTGGTCGCGCACCGCCTTGACGTGCGCTTTCAGGAGTTCAGTGCGGCGTGCGCCCTCGGCGCCGGTCGCCGTTGCAGGAATCTGGCTCGCCTCGAGGTAGGCGTTGAACGGCACCTTGGCGTCGACAGCGATGTTCTTCCCGCCGGGCAGGTGTACCACCATGTCGGGTCGACCCGCGCCGTTGTCGCTCGTAAGACTCGATTGTGTCTCGAAGTCGACCCGGTCGAGCAGGCCCGCTGCCTCGACGACGTTGCGCAACTGTGTCTCGCCCCAGACACCTCGGGTGCTGTTCGAACGGAGCGCAGAGGCGAGGGACTCAGCCGTGTTGCGGAGACGCTCCTCAGACTCCGTGGCAGACTTCAGCTGCTGGCTCAGTTCGCCGTGCTGCTGCCGGCGCTGTTCTTCGAGCTCTGTGACCTTCGCCTGAACGAGCCGCAGGCTCTCCTGCACAGGGCTCAGTGCGACCAGCACCTTGCCGTCGGCCTTGACCCGTTCGGCTTCGGCCTGCTGCACATCGTGAAGCCGTGCCTGGAATTCGGTGAGCCTCTCCTCCTGCTGGAGGATCTGCTCGCGGTACTGTGCGTCCTGCGTGGAGAGCTGCTCGCGGAACAGGGCCTCCTGCTGACGGAGCCGCTCGGCGAACTGCTCGCGGGTCGAGAGCAGCGTGTTCTCGTGCTGCTCGCGGGCCTGCACGAGCTGGCCGTCGCTCTGTTCGCGCATCTCGATCACCCGGGCTCGCGCCTCGAGAAGCTGCGCGTCTGTCTGGGCCCGCGCCTCGACCAGCTGTTCGCGGGCAGCGCCGATCTGCTCACGCAGGGCGGCAGCGGTTGCCTCTGCGGCAGCGCTGCGGCTCTTGAGGTCGGCCAGTTCGGCGAAGCGGGCCTCCGCACCGGCGGCGTCGCCGCCTCCTGACGCGGCATCGCGACGCGATCGCAGCAGCCAGCCGACGAGCGAACCGAGCGCGAGGCCGACCACCAGACCGATGATGAGGGTGACGATGATCTCCATGCGCCCCAGTCTCGCAGGGGGGCCCGACACTGGCGTGATTCGGGCTCGGCCTGCCGCGATCATCCATTGGAAATGTTCACGCAATAGGGTTGGTGAACGAATTGTTCACCGCCCAGCCTGTGATCGTGTGTGCGATGCCGCACAGACACTCACGACTCATCCGTACCGCTTCACATCTCCGAACTGCTTCTCTCCGCACCGCTTCAACCAGGAATCAGGAACCATGTCAGACGTCACTTCACCCCTGCCCGTCGTCAACCACTGGATCGACGGCCAGGAGCACGTCAGCAACAGTGGCCGCACCGCACCCGTCTTCGACCCGGCGAAGGGCGTGCAGACCAAGAGCGTCGCCCTCGCCGATGCCTCAGAGATCGCCGCCGCCATCGCCTCGGCCAAAGCCGCCTTTCCGGCCTGGCGCGACACCTCGATGGCCAAGCGCCAGCAGATCCTCTTCACCTTTCGCGAGTTGCTGGCGGCACGGCGCGGCGAGCTGGCCGAAATCCTCACCGAGGAGCACGGAAAGGTGCTGAGCGACGCTGCTGGCGAGATCACCCGCGGCCTCGAGGTCGTCGAATTCGCGACGGGGTTCCCGCATCTCATCAAGGGCGAGTACTCCGAGAACGTGAGTACCGGTGTCGATGTGTATTCGACGCGCCAGCCCCTCGGTGTTGTCGGGGTCATCAGTCCCTTCAACTTTCCGGCGATGGTGCCGCTGTGGTTCTTCCCGATCGCCATCGCTGCCGGCAACACCGTCGTGCTGAAGCCGAGTGAGAAAGACCCGTCGTCGGCGAACTGGCTCGCAGCACTCTTCGCCGAAGCCGGCCTTCCCGACGGTGTGCTGAACGTCTTGCACGGTGACAAGGAGGCAGTGGATGGCCTGCTCACGAGCCCCGATGTGAAGTCGATCTCGTTCGTGGGTTCGACGCCGATCGCCCAGTACGTGTACGAGACGGCGACGAAGCACGGCAAGCGGGTGCAGGCCCTGGGAGGCGCGAAGAACCACATGCTCGTGCTGCCCGACGCCGACCTCGACCTGGCAGCCGACGCGGCCGTGAATGCTGGGTTCGGCTCGGCCGGAGAGCGCTGCATGGCGATCTCCGTCGTCGTTGCTGTCGAGCCTGTGGCCGACCAGCTCATCTCGAAGATCGTCTCCCGCGTTGCTGGCCTCACGGTGGGCGACGGCCGACGCTCGTGCGACATGGGGCCGCTTGTCACTGAGGTGCACCGTGACAAGGTCGCCTCCTACATCGACATCGCCACAGAAGACGGCGCCACGGTTGTCGTCGACGGTCGCGGCATCGACGTCGATGGTGATGCGGACGGCTTCTGGCTCGGCCCGACGCTGATCGACAACGTCTCGACGTCGTCGCGTGTCTACACAGACGAGATCTTCGGCCCGGTGCTGTCGATCGTTCGCGTGCCCTCCTACGACGCGGGCCTCGAGCTCATCAACGCCTCGCGTTATGGCAACGGCACGGCGATCTTCACCAACGACGGGGGAGCGGCACGTCGCTTCCAGAACGAGGTCGAAGTCGGCATGATCGGTATCAACGTGCCTATCCCGGTGCCCGTGGCCTACTACTCGTTCGGCGGCTTCAAGGACTCCATCTTCGGCGACAGCAAGGCGTACGGCCCCGACGGGTTCCACTTCTTCACGCGCCAGAAGGCCATTACCTCGCGCTGGCTCGACCCCAGCCACGGCGGCATCAACCTCGGTTTTCCGCAGAACTGACCCCCGGGCATCCATCGCCTCGGTTCGTGAGGCCCGTGCGTCGAAGCGAGGCCGGTCTACCTGGCTCTTCTCGGCGCACCGGCCTCACGTGGCAGACCCGGGTACGATAGACCCCCGTGGCTCTAACTATCGCAATCGTCGGGCTGCCCAATGTGGGCAAGTCCACCCTGTTCAATGCACTCACCAAGAACCAGGTGCTGGCGGCGAACTACCCGTTCGCAACCATCGAGCCGAACGTGGGTGTGGTGAACCTGCCGGATGCCCGGCTCGCCGAGCTCGCGAAGATCTACGGCAGCGAGAAGCTGCTGCCAGCGCCGGTGTCGTTCGTCGACATCGCCGGCATCGTCAAGGGCGCAAGCGTCGGGGAGGGCCTCGGCAACAAGTTCCTCGCGAACATCCGCGAGGCCGACGCGATCGCGCAGGTCGTGCGCGGGTTCATCGACCCCGACGTGGTGCACGTCGACGGCAAGGTCGACGCCGCGAGCGACCTCGAGACGATCAACACCGAGCTCATTCTGGCCGACATGCAGACCCTCGAGAAGGCGCTCGCCCGGTACGAGAAAGAGGTCAAGACGAAGCGCATCGAGCCGATCGTGCTGCAGACTGCGCAGGCCGCACATGCGATTCTCGACTCCGGCAAGCCGCTGTCCAGCGACTCGAAGATCGACCTCGAGCCCATCCGAGAGCTCGGCCTTCTCACCGCCAAGCCGTTCATCTACGTGTTCAACATCGACGAGTCGGTGCTCGCCGACCAGGCCAGGCTCGCCGAGCTCGCCGCTTTGGTTGCTCCCGCAAAGGCGATCTTCCTCGACGCGAAACTCGAATCTGAGCTCATCGACCTCGAGCCCGAAGACGCCGCTGAGCTCCTCGCGTCGACCGGCCAGGAGGAGAGCGGCCTCGACCAGCTCGCCCGCATTGGCTTCGATACCCTGGGCCTTCAGACCTACCTGACGGCGGGCCCGAAAGAGACCCGTGCCTGGACCATCGGCAAGGGCTGGACGGCCCCGCAGGCCGCCGGAGTCATCCACACCGACTTCCAGAAGGGCTTCATCAAGGCCGAGATCGTCTCGTTCGACGACCTGGTCGAGGCTGGCACCATGGCAGAGGCCAAGGCCCGCGGCAAGGTGCGCATCGAGGGCAAAGAATACGTGATGCACGATGGCGACGTGGTGGAGTTCCGCTTCAACGTCTAGCTGGCTCCTCTAGCCCTTTATCTACGCGGATAGTGCATTTTCATTCCTCACACATTCTCAGCAGGATCGAAAACCTGCGCCATTAGCCCTTCAGCCGCGGCCCTGGTGCGGTCCTCAGCCTCGGGCCACAGGTGCGTGTAGGTGTTCAGTTTGACGGTGGGGGTGCTGTGCCCGAGCGTGTGCTGCACCGTCGAGATGTCGCAGCCGGCCGCGATCGTGCTCACCTACGCCCAGGACGTCGCCGTGCACCGAGCGTCAGCGATCGGCAACGGCTACGGCCCACCAGCAGGCCCGCGAGGTCGTCGGCCTACAGGCCGCTACATAGGCCACTCTGCAGCTCCGCAACGGCGGCATCGACGAAAAATCATTGTCGCTCGTTCGACGAGGCTGCTTCAGTGCTCATGCGAGGCGCTCAGGCGTTCGGCATCACCGCGAACACTACCGCGGCCGACATCATCAACCTCGACGACCTCGAGGCGCACACCATCTGGCGCGAGATCCGCCAGAAGATCAGCGTCCTCGAATCAGTCGCGACCGTCCGCATCAACCTCAGCGGGCTTCTGAACGACTGACCGACCATGCTCGAGTCGCTCAGCGCTCGCGGTCAGGATCCCACCTTCAACCCGAACATCATCTTCGACTACACGATCTGCTTCGCAGCAGCAGGCAACTGCGGATTCGACGGTCGGTTCCACCTCGGCCGCCAACCTGCAGCGGGCATCGGCTGGCTCATTGTGGCATCCACCGGGCTCCGCCTCAACACACCCGCAGAGGTACGTGACCTGCTCGCAGGGCGACCCGTGCCGCCCGTCGTACCGCTCTACCTGGCCATGCCACAGTAGATTCACTGCTGCCCCACAGTCGTGCCCCCAGTACCCGCCATGACGGGCTGCTGGGGGCATTCTTCGTCTGTCTTATGCCGTCTGAGATAAGCTCACGCGGGAGGCAACAAGGTGACCGCGATATCACCGCTGTAGTCGACCCCATCGACGGTGCAGAAGCCCGTGAGCCGTCCGCCTGGCTTTATGTGCAGCGAGGCGTCCCGAAAGAACACGGTCACGTTGCCCGGGCAGGCCTCTATCTTCTCCGCACCCCGATAGTTCGCCTGCCCCCTCGGATCCCACACCTGCAGAGCCGGCTCATCTGAGACACCGAATCGAACAGCGAACTCCTTGCTGATGCCATCGAGCGGGCCGCGCACCGCAACACCGTAGCGGTAACCGATCCACTCGATGGCATCGAAGGACCCCCCAGGAGGAAAGTCACCTTCACACCGTCGTCTACGACCTGCACGATTATCGAGTCGATCAGAGGGATGCCCATGGCCATGACGACGTTGTATTCCTTCGGGCAAACAGGCCCCGGGGGTGACCCCCCAAACCGCATTGACTGCCAAGCCCGCCGGTGGGTGGCAGTTTTCTCTCTCTGTGCGAATTCGCGCTCACGCCAAATCGAAATGACGCTGATTCGCACTGCGAATTGCTGCTCGTCGGCTTCGTGCCCGGTGGCGGTTCGGGCTATTTGCCCGTGACGATCGCGATGATTGCGACGACCAGCGCGATGATCGAGGTGCCGGAGCTGATCCAGGTGAGTCGGTAGCTGCGCCTTGCCAATCGGTGGCTCTCGGCGGCGAGCAGAGTATTCGCTGCCGTAGCGCGCTCACGTGATCGACGCTCGAGCTCGTCAGCCCAGAAAGAAACACCCGGACTCGTGCTCGGTGCGATGCTGTTGTAGAGGGCGATCACTTCGTCGTCACTCATCGCGCGGATCTGTTCTAGTGACTGCATGACTCGAATCGTACCGACACTGGCACCCACCCTGGCCCCACCGTGACCTGATTATTGTGATCTTCTCGGTGAGGAAGGCGGTCGCTGCTGCGCTCTCGTGATCGTGTCGAGCGTGCGTGCATGTTGTGCCACCCAAGGGTCATGGAGCGCCGGTGAACATCCGTAGTAGACGCAGAGCTCGTCGATGATCGTGAGCGTCATGGAGAAGACCCCTTCGGCGTACTCGCGAGCGTCCCGATCTGATAGGACTATCTCAAGCGTGCCGCCAGTTTCGGTTTTAGTGCTGGTAAGCATCTGGCCGATACCGAACGACTGAGCATGCGCGATGGCCGAGAGTCTGGAGTAGACCTGCACACCGTCGGGGCCGAGCAGAGAGCCGTACTCCTGCGCGATCAGTGTCGGCTTATAGTCGGCTCGTTTACCCCGCTCCGTGAGGCTCTGAATGTACCTTCCGACCATCGCGGCAATGGATTCCCCGGTGGCTAGCTTTCCGTTCACGTAGAACTGTGCGCCGTCATAGTGCCTCATATGGATTTCTATCTCGCTCAGGGTCATGGAGGCCCAGCGCAGTACCAGCTCGGTTTCATTTGCGGCAGTGAGCATCCAGTGGGCCCGCGCGAATGACTCGAGGGCGCCGCGCTGCACGGTCGCTAATGCCAGTGAGCCAATATCGTCATGCAAGGCGTGAGCGAAAACGTCTGCGTGGTCGAGACCTGCCACGATGGCCATAATGGCCGAGTATTGCGCTTCTCGGACCGGCGCGGAGCCCGCCCACTGTCCGGCGAGAGAAGACTGTGCGCCGAGTTGCTTCTCGGCCTCAGTGCCGGGCGAGGGTGGGGCTAAAAGGATGTCCTTGCACAGCGCGAAGCTTGCCTCAACGAAGTCGATCAAACTCGATCCGACCTCGCGGGCTGGATACTTGTTGGCTGGCCCTGTCACGAGGCGATCATACAAACAACGACCAGATACTCGCGGCGGCCGCTAGTCCGATTCCGCCGCCGATCAAGACGAGATCTCTTTTCGCAGCGAAGGGTCGCTCCACCACCGCTCTATGTTGTGATTGGGCGAGGACGTTGAATTGCCCGATCGTCATCGCGTTGTGCTCACCGGATTTTGGTGCTGCTGCGTCATACTCTTTGCGCTGTGCCATCGCCGAGCGGTAAAGCCCTACTAGGCCGATTAGCGGTAGCAGTGCTGAAGCAAGCGTCAGCAGAATAAGCAGAGTGCGTTGTGGGTCCATGCTCTGACAGTAGAGGCGAAAAGGAACCATCCCGTTCGCGGCCGGCAGTCACCGACCACGAGCCCGCCGATGAGTGCAGGGGCTGCCTTCTCGCGCAGGCTCGGTTCGGATGCCTGTGTGGCTGCTGCTACGGCCGGATGAAGCAGATGATTCTGAGCGGGAGCGTGTAGTAAGAACCTGGACCGTATTTCGCTGTCTTTGTGTAGAGTCGTTTCAGAGAGCGAGGTTCCCTGTGGAAGATGATAAGTACCTCAACATGCGTGCAGCGCAAGCACGGGTGAACCGTTCACGCATGCGGTCCACCGGCGGCTGAAGCAGGGCATGCCGGGCATCCCCGACGACGGGGCCCGCTACATCCTCCTGTCGGATCTTCTTTCCCAGTTCAGGGCTAAGAACGTCAATGCTAGACGCAACCGTTTCGCACTGCGGGAGAAGATCAATGCTTCGCACGAGGGTAGATTGCCGTCGAATAGTTGATTCGTCAGAAATTCGTCAGTACGCCCGCATTAGACCAGCAATGGCAATGACTGGTAGTGCGACAGTTCCGCGAAATCTAGGCAATGTCAGGCATTGCCAGCTACGGCCTTAGATGCCTACAAAGTTCAGCTTCAACGTCTAGCCGCCTCGCTCCGCGGTCGTGCCGGGTGCGAAGCGCGCATGCCTCGAGGTGAAAGTCATTTATCGTGTTCGGGAGTGAACTCCGCGACGACGGGGTACGTCGCGGACAGGTTGTCGTCGTTTCGTCGGTCCTTCGCGAGTCGCCAACGGGGGTATTCAGTCACCAGGTCGAACTTGCGACTATCGCCGTTGGCTGGATTCAGCCTGTGGAGAGCTTTCAGAACTGTGGTCTTGCCAGACTCGTTCTTGCCGACCAAGACCGTCACATCCTCCTCGATCTCAACGCGCTGAGCTTCGACAAAGTTGCGGAAATTCTTAACGGTGACGGCAACGAGCTTCACGGCGATCTCCTTCGGGCATGTAATGAATCAGCTTATGGCCGACATACGACAAACCCACAGGAAGCAAGGGCGCGCCCCCGGCTCGATGAGCCCAACTCGCGCCTTGTTGGTAGGCACCGGTGATCCTGATTCCGACCCTACGCTTGCGTGCTGAGCGGGCACACGTGAGCGATCGTCTATTCTGATGCGAGGGCGAAGGGCGCCCGGGAGTGAGGGATTCGTGGACTGGTTCTTTGACGGGCTGGGCACCATGATCATCGGCTTGCTTCTCGGGGGTACTGCGGGCAGCACCGTCACGTGGCGCATCATGTCTAAGCGTTCAACGGTGAAGCAGAAGCAGCACGCTGGCAACAGTGCAACGCAGGTGCAGGTCGGGCGCGATGCAAAAGGGAACACGAGATGACGGCTGAGCAAAGCCAGAAGGGCGGACAGGGCTCTAAACAGGTTCAGATCGCAGGCGACTACATAGTCAACGTGGGTATCACCGAGGAGCGCGCGCAAGAGATTTCTATCGCCACGGCTCGACGTGTCGTCGAGGAGTTCGCGGTCGAGTCGCACCAAATACTGGAAGCTCGGGTTGAAGAACTTGACCAACGCGTCATCAAGAACCTATCCAATGCTGACGCGCTCGATTCATTCGCGGACCCCGCCTTTATCCGCTCGTACCGAAAGGCCCAGGAAGGTGCGGCATCCAGCGAGCGCCCGTCTGACTATGACATGCTGGCGGCGTTGCTAACCGATCGAGCAAAGAACCCGCGCGAGCGCCCACGCATCGTTGGGATCGACGGCGCAATCGACATTGTCGATCGCGTGGACGCCGAGGCCCTCCGGGCTCTAACCGTTTGCAATGCGGTCGCGCAGTGGACGCCTACGGGGTCCGTGGTCGGTCAGGGCCTCCAGCTCCTCGACTCGATCTTCGCGTCGCTCATCGATGGACCCCTGCCCGAAGGTACAGATTGGCTTGACCATCTGGACGCGCTGAACGCCGTCCGCCGCAACACCCTTGGAGGAATGAAAACGATGGAGCAGTTCTACGGCGAGCAACTCGTTGGCTACATTGCTCCGGGTGTCACTGCCGAGGCGATACCCCAGTTCGTCGGCGCTGAGCTAGCTGAGGAACCTTGGCCAGTGTTGGTCGTGCCTCACGAGTTGAAGCAGGGGTACTTCCGAACCGGAGTTACGAGCGTCGTTGAGCTCGAGAAGGTGCTTCGCGCCGCTGGCAAGCCGGACGCATATGTGCAGACGGTGATGAGTCGAGCGGCGTCGGAATTTGGTTTGGGTCAGCAGGACGACGCGGCGCGAGCAGAACTGATGACTCGAATTCGTGCGTTATCGAATTTTGGCCTTGTCGCTGATTGGTGGGATCGGAACGCTGAAAATGGGTACTACATCACACCCATTGGAAGATCACTTGCCCGAGCGAATGCATTCCGCCTCGACACCGGAAACCGGCTCCCACGCGAGTAGCGTTGATCGAGGTCATGGTTCACGGGCGAGTGCTCGTCCCCGCTGGGGCTAGTCGGCGCTGCGCAGCAACGGTCCACCATGCATTCCATGCCGCTCACACTAGCCGCGTGCCTGCCAGCCTAGTTAGCACCGAAGAGGTCGCGACGAAGATTGCAGACACAGTTGTCGTGCACGACTAACCCTTCCAGGTAACGGACACCGTATCGGGGTCGAACGTCTTCCTGCCCCGTGGTGCGCGTAGTAGACAGACAGTCATCAGGGTCTCAATAAGTGCTCGCTGCCGATCGAGGTTCAGCGCGCCCAAGCCAGCCCACTGCTCGTCCTCGCTCAGTAGGGCCACGGGGCTGTCAGCAGCTTGCAGCAGGCGGTCGATCTCTGCCAGGCGCGCGTTCAATCGGTCGCCGGCTTCCTTCACATCAGCGCGAGACAGAGTGCCGTCGGCCACGAGGCCAGCTAGGTCAGCCTTGCGCTGGGCGAGCGTGGCGTGCTCGTTTCGCAGCGGGTCGGTCTCGACATCCGGTGTGAGCGCGGCAAGCGCATCCGGCTGAGTTAGGCGGGCTTCCGCTAACCGGAGCACAAACTCATCCACGGGGGTCATCGTCCGCACCATGCTGCACACCTGGCACCAGTACCGCCCGCCCGAGCCAGCCGTGCGCACAGTCGGGTGGTCACCGCATTCACCGCAACGGAAGAGCGACGTGCCCAGGTGCTTGCGTGCCGTGGAGCCGGTGCGGTTTGACTTGCGAGCTGGGTCCGCCAGACGGCGCGCAACGCTGTCGAACAACTCTTCCGACACGATTGGCTTCCAATCACCTTTGCCCACGACTTCACCCTTGTACACGCGCCGCCCTGCGTAACGTGGATTGGTCAGGATCGTGCGCACGGATGAGGGCGTCATGTGTGCCGACAGCGAGGGCGTCGGGGTCCCGTGGTCTCGCGCCAACGTGCGCAGCGTCAACCCCGTGGAGAACCCATCGAAAAGCGACCGGACGAGACGCGTCTCGTGCGGGATGACGGAGCCATTAGTCGTGTAACCGGTCAGGCGTACACCCTTGGGGACTCCACCCTTGGCGGCGCGCTGAGTGTTGGCGCGGGTCTGGCGCTCGCCCTTGCGTCGGACCTCGAACCTGGCGATGCCTGCGAGCATCGTTGCGCGGAACTCGCCGTCAGCGGTGGACAGGTCAATCTCGCCATCGACCGTGACTACTTGCAGCCCGGCGTCGATTAGCGTGTTCAGGTCGCGCGTCGAGCGGAGCAGGCGGTCGAGGTCCACCCCGATCACCACGTCGATCAGCCCGCCTCTGGCGTCTCCAAGCATGCGATCCCAGGCTGTCCCAGCGCCGCGTGCCTTGGAAGCGCTCACACCGTCATCGACGTAGGTCCCGGCCACCGTCCACCCCCGGTGGTCCGCCAGCTGCCGAGTACGCTCAAGCTGACGGTCAGGGCCGTCACCTGTCTGATCGGACTTAGATTGACGCAGGTACACGGCGGCACGTTTGGTCACAAATGCCTAACTTTGGCGTAACGAGGTGGAGTTCCGCTTCAACTTGTAGCCATCTCGGCCCGCAGTTGTTCCGGGCCCGAAGCACCGATGGTTTGACGCGAGAGCCATTTATTTCAGATTCACCGGACATATGGGACTCAATTGGTAAGCTATTCCCATGGAAGCGACGATTGATTCTGGCGGCAGACTCCTTCTACCGAAGAGCCTTCGTGATGCCTTGGGTCTTGGCCCGGGTTCGAAAGTAGACGTGTCGCCCTATGGTGGAGGGCTGCAGGTGACGCCGGGCGGGCGGACTGCGCGGTTGGAGCGGGGTGAAGACGGGCGTCTGGTGGCCAGTTCAGAGACCTCTGTTTCAGACGATGTTCTTTTCGCACTGATCGATTCCGGGCGAAGGTGAATCCACAGCCACGTTACGCGCTTGACACAAGTGTCTCTGTGCCGCTCCTGGTGAAGGCACACGACGCTCACGACGTCGTCTCTGCATGGGCCGCTGGCCGAGTGCTTGGACTCAGCGGACACGCCCTCGTCGAGACCTACTCGGTTCTGACTCGCCTCCCGGGAGATTCGCGGGTCGATCCCGCTGACGCCGTTCTGCTCATCGACGACAACTTTCCCGAGCATTTCGTGCTCTCCGCAGAAGCCACGAGCACGTCCCATCGCGAACTCGCGCGGAACGGCGTTTCGGGTGGAGCAACGTACGACGGTCTCGTTGCGCTGGCGGCCCGGGAGCATGAAGCGGTGCTTGTGACGCGCGATGCGCGGGCCAGACAGACCTACGAGGCCCTGGGCGTGAAGGTGGAGATCATCGCCGTCCCGAGCGTGTCACGGTGAGTCGGAACGTGGTGGAGTTCCGCTTCAACGTATGAACACCGGCGACGGCGTGCCGGGCCGCGCGAAGGCTTTCGTATGGGATCCCCTCTGGACACCGGTCAGCTGGGCTTCGGCCGTGGTGGTTGTTTTTTCCATCATCGCAATATGCGCATTGGGTCGATTCTGGGTTTGGTTGGGATGTGCGTTGATCGTCCTCGACGTGGCTGCGGTGACACTCCTGGTCATGCGAGAGATGAGGCTCCGAAGGGCGCATGATCGAGAATGACCCGGTCGAGGTCCATGTCGCGATCTGAATTGATGTCCGTCACGGATGACGTTCTCGCCATCCCCGTCTTCGCGATTTCTCGCAAGTGCTATTTCTTCTCTGAGTAGAAGAATCGCGTTTCTTCTATGCGGCAGAAGTACCGCGAAACTTCAACCCTGAATTCTCCTGATGGGTGGGTGTTCTTTGCCCAGAGTGGTCATATGCGCTGAAGCCACTACACAGCGCAGCCCCACTCATAACGAAGGACGAAACATGACCGCCTACCAGGACGACATCGAAGCGATCGAAGCGCTGAAGCAGGAAGCCGGCAGCAGCTGGGATGCCATCAGCCCCGAGTCGGTCGCCCGCATGCGCTCACAGAACCGCTTCCGCACGGGCCTCCAGATCGCCCAGTACACCGCGGACATCATGCGCAAGGACATGGCGGAGTACGACGCTGATTCGTCTGTCTACACCCAGTCGCTCGGCGTCTGGCACGGCTTCATCGGCCAGCAGAAGCTCATCTCGATCAAGAAGCACCTCAAGACCACCAACAAGCGTTACCTCTACCTGTCGGGCTGGATGGTTGCTGCGCTGCGTTCGGAATTCGGGCCTCTCCCTGACCAGTCCATGCATGAGAAGACGGCCGTCCCGGCGCTCATCGAGGAGCTCTACACGTTCCTTCGCCAGGCCGACGCCCGTGAGCTCGACCTGCTTTTCACGAGACTGGATGCCGCCCGCGCCGCGGGCGACGAGACCTCGAGCGAGCTCATCCAGGCGCAGATCGACAACTACGAGACCCACGTCGTGCCGATCATCGCCGACATCGACGCTGGCTTCGGTAACCCGGAGGCCACGTACCTGCTGGCCAAGAAGATGATCGAGGCAGGCGCCTGCGCCCTCCAGATAGAGAACCAGGTCTCCGACGAGAAGCAGTGTGGTCACCAGGACGGCAAGGTCACGGTTCCCCACGAGGACTTCATCGCCAAGATCAACGCGGTGCGTTACGCGTTCCTCGAACTCGGCATCGACAACGGCGTGATCGTCTCGCGCACCGACTCGCTCGGCGCCGGCCTCACGCAGAAGCTCGCTGTGAGCCGCACGCCCGGCGACCTCGGCGACCAGTACAATTCGTTCCTCGACGTTGAGGAGATCCCCGAGGCGGGGCTCAGCGATGGCGACGTCGTCATCAAGCGTGACGGCAAGCTCGTGCGCCCGAAACGACTGCCCAGCAACCTCTTCCAGTTCAGAGAGGGAACCGGTGAGGAGCGTTGCGTGCTCGACAGCATCACCTCGCTGCAGAACGGTGCCGACCTGCTGTGGATCGAGACGGAGAAGCCGCACATCGCTCAGATCGCCGGAATGATGAACGAGGTTCGCAAGGTCATCCCGAACGCCAAGCTGGTCTACAACAACAGCCCGTCTTTCAACTGGACCACCAGCTTCCGCCAGCAGGCCTATGACGCCTTCGTCGAAGAGGGCAAAGACGTCTCGGCGTACGACCGCAGCAAGCTCATGGGCGTCGAGTACGACGACACCGAACTGGCGCTGGTTGCCGATGAGAGCATCCGCACCTTCCAGCGCGACAGCTCGGCACAGGCCGGTATCTTCCACCACCTGATCACGCTGCCCACGTACCACACGGCTGCGCTGTCGACGGATGACCTGGCCAAGGGCTACTTCGCCGACCAGGGCATGCTCGCCTACGTCAAGGGCGTGCAGCGCCGCGAGATCCGTGAGGGAATCGCCACAGTGAAGCACCAGAACATGGCCGGATCCGACATCGGTGACAACCACAAGGAGTACTTCGCCGGCGATTCGGCCCTCAAGGCCGGCGGCGAGAACAACACGATGAACCAGTTCTAGGGCTCGTTCTTCCGCACCAAACGATGCCGGTCTCCGAGGGAGGCCGGCATCGTTGCGTCTTCGCCGCGATCGCGCGCAGCCCTTTCCGGACTCAGGTACGTGCGCTCACTCGATATTCGAGGGAATCACGAAATCGCACCCGTGGCAGAGTCGAGTTTCACTGAGGGACCCAGTGCGGCAGGGTAGTCTCAAGCGTTCTGCTTTACGAAAGGATGATCAATGACGACTCTGCCCACTGCCTCTGCTCTTCGCCGCGTCGGAGGTCTTGCCCTCGTTGCGGGTTCGGTGTTCGTTTCCGTCGGCGCGAGTGCCTGGCTCACCGTCTCCAAGCAGCTCAGCGATGAGAAGATCACGGTTCCCGGCAACGCACCCAGGTTCAAGGGCAAACCGGTGAAGGGCCCGGCAACCGCCTACGTCGAGGCGCTCGTCATCAAGAGCAACGCCGAGCGTGGTGCAGGCGGGCGCACTTTCGCCGACATCAGTGAGGCCTTGCGGGGCGTCGAGGCCGGCAGTGCCGAGGAGACCGAGCTGCGCAAACAGAGTTCGTCGCTGTCGACGGGGGCAGCACTTCGTACATCGCTGATGACTTCGGTGCTCGCCTTCGGCGTGAGCGCCTTTGCCGTCGGTCTCGGTGCGTTCTTTCTCATCGTGGGTTCGCAGCTGGGTCGAGTCCGCCGGTAACGTGGCTTGACCCTCGCTCTGGCTGACCAGGCATCTCTGGCTCAGCGAGCATCTGTGGCTCAGCGGAGCAGCTTTGGAGAAGCGACGGTGGTCGCGATCGCGCTACCGTGGGGTGCCAGCGTTGCACACCAGGAGGAACCATGCCGTACGTCGTCGATTTCCAGAATGTCTCAACCGTCGGGCTGGAGACGTCTCCGTTCGCCGACACCCTTGCGGGCCTGCGCGCTAACGAGGCACGGTACTTCAAGAACAAGTACGACCACGTGTTCGAGGTCACCTCGGTTGATGACGATCCTGCGACGCTCGAGTGGGTGACGGGCATCCTGAACGACGAGCGTGACATCGTCATCGGTTCTCGCCCACTCGAGGTGACTTCCTTCGAAGTGGAGGGCATTCGCATGGCGTACGTCTTCTACGAATCCGGCTTGTCGATAAACGTGATGTACAGCGTCGAAGACGGGGGCAAGCGAGCGGTCGGCTTCAAGCTCTCCGACGGCATGGAGATCCCTGAAGAGCTGGAATCGCGGTTCAAGTTCGCCCGCCAGAAGTCGAAATTAGCGGGAACGATTCGCGGCTCGTACTTCGTGATCAAGGGCGAGCACTGAGACGTCTGTCTGCCGGGGGTCACGCCTCTGACCCAGCGAACCTGCGAGTTTGAATCAGCGAATCAACGAGTTGGGGTCAGCGAATCTGCGAGTTAGTGGCAGCGAACCTGCGAGTTAGAGGCAGCGAAACTGCGGGATAAGCTGCAGAAATTCGACGGAACACACAACCGGAGCGGCTTCGTTCAGTCTTGCGGCTCATAGCGGCAAACCAGGCGGGCGAACTCGTGAAGGCGCGCATTGCGACGCAGGCTAACATCCCACCTTCGACGATCAGCGGGTACTTCGATCTCGTCGAAGCCCTGTTTCTGGTGGAGACTCTGCCGCCCTGGACCCCGAACCTCACAAAGCGAGAAGTCGGCCGTGCGAAGGCGTTCATCTCCGATTCGGCCTTGGCGCTCCGGCTCGGACGGCTATCGGAGTCCCAGCTGTCATCAGTGGTTGGTGGGGATCAGCTTGGTGGTCTGATCGAAGCGTTCGCGGTTAGCGAACTCATCAAGCAGTCCGGGTGGAGCGATGAGGAGTTCGAACTCTTTCACTATCGAGACCGAAATGGTTTGGAGGTTGACGCCATCATCGAATTCGCCCATGGCACGATTTTTGGCATTGAGGTCAAGGCGTCGAAGACGTTCAAATCTGATCACTTCGCAGGGCTTCAGGCCCTTGCCGCCAAAGCAGGCTCCAGATTCATCGGGGGTGTCGTTCTCAACACGGCAGACCAGGGGTGTCAGTACGCCCCGGGCCTCTACGGCCTCCCGATATCTGCCCTCTGGGAGCTCTAGCTGGCCTTTTCGGCGACCGCGCTGTTGATGGATTCGGCGAGCCGCGCGCGCTCCTTGCGGATCCAGCTGCCCCCGGCATAGTTCTCGAGGAAGGTCTCCGCGAATTCGGCGGGGTCGTCCCCGACGAGCGTGCGAATGGGCGTTCCGTCGGCAACGGCCTGCTCGAAGAGTTCGGCCAGATCATCGAGCATCGCGATGAGCGCCTTGCCGTCATCGCTCGGACCCATGTACATCAGGTATCGCTCGAGCGCCTTGGCAGCTTCGCGATACCCGGCAGGAAGCCGCTTCACGCGTGCCTTGTATTCCAGATAGCTCTTCTTGTCGCCGAGGTCGCCGATGAGTTTGTCGATCCACATGGTCAGTTGCCTAGGGCACCGGTGTCGCCGAGAATGTGTGTGGTCATCGGGTTTACCTTCCTTCGGGGGCGTGTGAACCGTCTGCGTGCTGGTCGTTCTGTGCGCCCCCGGCCTCGGCCGTCTCCCCGACGAGTGCGAGAAACACCTCTTCGAGGGACGGCTGCTTCTCGACGTATTCGACTGTCGAGGCGGGCAGCAGCGCCCTGAGTTCGGCGAGAGTGCAGCGCGAAGATGCTCCCGGAGGCCACGTCGAAGTCGACGCCGCGCAGAACCTGCAGGTCCCCGAAGGATTTCTCGATGCCCTTCACGCTGATGGCCGGTGCTGTTGGCATGTGTCTTCCTCTCGTTCTGCTCTTGATTTCTGACGATGCTGGTGCACCACCGTCTCCTACTCAGCGATGCTGACTACCAGTAAAAAGTATCACTAGGTACCGGTAGTTGGCAATACTAGGTAGCAGAAATTCCGCACCGATCATCCCGGAGCCTCGGGAGTGTCGGCACAAAAGGGGACTGCGCCGAAGCGGGCGCCGGGGCACGATGGACGGATGCCGATCATCCTGAGCAGAGCGCACCTCGCCCGGAGTGCGCGTGCATCGCTGCTGGCCGTACTCGTACTGGCCTCGGCTGCCGGATGCTCGGCGAGCCTTGATCTCTCACCCCCCGATGCCACGCTCCCCACCCGCGTGCCCGTCACCGTCTATACGCCGCCGTGGACTCCCACCCCCACCCCCACACCGCCGCCACCGCCCCCGCCGCCGCCCCTGACTGCGCCGAATGCGATGGGCGGCCAGACAGACGGCGGCAACACCGCCTACACGCCGGTGGTCGACGACACAGGCCCACAGGAGTTCGCCAAGGGCCGGGCGACGAAGGTGAATGACTACGAGTATCGCTACGTCGTCGCTACCTACGACCAGGTGCTGGCGATCGCGTCGCGGTTCTACCTGCAGACCAATGACGTGGTCAGAGTGAACTTCCCGTGCTCAGACCCGCTGAACGTGCAGCCGGGCGATGTGCTCGACATCCGTTGGCCGGTCGATTCCGAGCAGGTCGGCACAGGCTGCTGAACTGCGAAGCGACGCACGATGGTGTGAGCGCGGCGGCGTGGGCACGCGAACCAGAGCGCATCCGCGTATCCTGACGGAGGCCGTTTTCGCGCCGCACACCCCACAGATCGGCGGCCCATGAGTCTCGTACGGCTGAACGACGTCAGCGTGAGCTTCGAGCGCACACCCGTGCTCCGCGAGGCATTCTTCCGCCTCGAACCGCGCGACAGGGTCGGGATGATCGGGCGCAACGGTTCGGGTAAGTCGACGCTCCTCAAGCTCATCCTCGAGCAGGTGTCTCCTGACTCCGGTACCGTCACGCTGGAACCGGGCCTGAGACTCGGTTACTTCTCCCAGTTCTCGGAACTCGATGGCGAGCAGTCGATCACGGAGGTTCTCGAGGGCCTCTTCACGGGCATCCATGACATCGAGGCGGAGCTTGCCGATATCGATGCCGCAGTCGCACTCGACTCGTCGGCGAGCCCGGCGCTCGACGCGCTCATCGAACGCCAGGCAGCGCTCTTCGAGGAGATGGAGCGACTGGATGGCTGGGACTACCAGCGACACATCGACACGGCTCTCTCGACGCTGGGTTTCGATGAGGCGCACCGAAGCTGCCCCATCGACGACCTCTCTGGCGGCTGGCGCAACCGGGCTGCGCTGGCGAAGATCGTGCTCGAGAAGCCCGACGTGCTGCTGCTCGACGAGCCCACGAACTTTCTCGACGTGGCCGGGGTTGAGTGGCTCGAAAGTTGGTTCCGCGACTTCCGCGGCGCGGCCATCGTCGTCTCGCACGATCGAACGTTCCTCGACTCGGTCGTCACCCGCATCATCGAGCTTGAGAACTTCCACCTGCACGAGTACCCGGGCAACTTCGACGAGTACGTCATCCAGAAGCAATTCAGGCTGAAGACTCTCGAGCAGCAGTTCGTGCACGAGTCGGAACTGCTCGCATTCGAGTCAGAGGGTATCTCCGACCGGCGGGAGGCCGCGAAGAACGCCAGCCGCAGCCTCGGCAAGCAGCTCTCGACCATCAAGAAGGCCCGTACGCCCCGGCCCGTCGACCAGATTATCACCGAGATCTACGGCGGTCTGCACGTGAAAGACGTGCTGTGCCGGGTCGAGTCGCTCAACAAGTCCTACGGCGACAAGGTGCTCTTCGACGGCCTCACGCTCGAGATCCGCCGCGGCAACCGCATCGTCGTGCTGGGCTCCAACGGCAGCGGCAAGAGTACCCTGCTGCGCGTGCTCATCGGCGAAGAGCGTGCCGATGCGGGAACGGTCGACTGGCCCAAGGGCGTGGCCGTCGTCTCTTACAACCGGATGCTCGCCGAACTCGACGACACCGACACCGTCACCCATGCAGTCAATGCATTGCCCGACAGCCTCGCGCTCACCGCCACGCGAAAGTCGGTCGGCCGCTTCCTGTCGATGTTCCAGTTCTCGGAGGCCGACCTCAAGCAGCGCATCGGAAGCCTCTCCGGTGGCCAGCGCGCCCGAGTCGCCATGGCCCAGTGCCTTCTCTCGGGTGCATCAGTTCTGCTGCTCGACGAGCCGACGAACCACCTCGACCTCGCAAGCACCCAGGTGATGGAGCGCGCGATCCAGCACTTTCCGGGCGCCGTCGTCGTGGTCAGCCACGACCGGTTCTTCACCGAGAAGATCGCGAACCGCTACCTGGTGTTCGGGTCTGACGCGGCTGCTCCGGGCGAGATCGACCTGCGCGTAGCGTGACCATCGACGACACGGCCGAGTCGAGCGCGTGACTGTTGTCGGGGGTCTGGCGTAGCGTTTTCCCATGACACTTTCATGGGAAGAACTGATCGTCGACTGCCGAGACTTTTCGTCGCTGTCGAAGTGGTGGGCTGAAGCGCTGGGCTGGGAGGTCGTCGATGAAGACGAAGACGGGGTCGAGCTGCAGAACCCCGACGGTTCGAAGCCGACGCTGCTGTTCCTGAACGTTCCCGAGCAGAAGTCGGTCAAGAACCGCCTGCACCTCGACTTCGTGCCCGACGACCAGGCTGCAGAGGTCGGGCGTCTCGTCGGGCTGGGCGCAACCCGGCTCGACATCGGCCAGGGTGAGCAAAGCTGGGTCGTTCTCGCCGACCCGGAGGGCAACGAATTCTGCGTCCTCTCCGCCCGTCTAACGACCGCTCGTTAGACGACCGCTCGTTAGACGACCGCTCGTTAGACGACCGCCAGTGAGACGACCGCCCGTTAGATGACCGCCCGTTAGATGACCGCGCGTTAGAAGACCGCGTACGCATAGAATTCGGCATCATTTGGTTGCATAATTGATGCAGGAGGCCGACTCATGAGAACGACAATCACGCTCGACGATGATCTGCTAGACAGGGCCAGACGATTGACCGGTACGACGGAGAAGTCCCTGCTCGTGCGGGAGGGGCTTGAAGCGCTCATCGAGCGCGAGAGTGCGCGCAGGCTGGCGCTTCTCGGGGGCAGCGACCCCGAGGCGACTCCGGGACGGCGTGACCGGTCCGCTCCCTGAAGTCGTCTCGTCGTGATTCTCGTAGACACCTCCATCTGGATCGACCATCTGCATCGCCCGCAGGAACAGCTTCTGCATCTGTTGCGTCGCACTGCCGTTGTGCAGCACCCAATGATTGTCGGTGAGCTTGCTCTGGGTACGATTCGCAATCGAGATACCTTCCTGGGCTTGCTCCGGAATCTTCCGCTGAGTGCGTGCGCTGAGCACGATGAGGTCCTTGACTTTGTGGAGAGATTCTCCCTGCACGGCAAGGGGTTGAGTCTGGTCGACGTGCATCTGCTTGCCTCTGTCGCCCTGACTCCGGGAGCCTCGCTGTGGACGCGGGACAAGCGTCTGAACCGGGCCGCAGAGGAGCTCCGGGTCGATTTCAGGGAGTGATTCCAGCACCATCAGCGGCCAGCAGTACCGCTAGCGGGGCCGCACCAGCTGCGCGGCGGCGCGTTCGACGTCGGCGCGGCGTGCCGCGGGGTCGTCGCCTCCGTCTGTGATGGCGTGGATCTCGGCCGGGGCCATCAGCCACGAGGTGGCGGTGCTCAGCAGCAGCCCGAGCAGGATGGCCGGGTTCCAGTCGGGGTCGGCGAGCCCCAGCGCCTGTGCTTGACGGATCACGTCGAGCTTGTGCTGGTAGGTCTCCGTGCGACGGGCCGAGACGTCGTCAGGGTGCCCGGAGTCGTGGATCCACGCCCACACGGCGACGCGCTGCGAACGCGGATGCTCGGCGAAATAGTCGTGCAAACGAACGGTGTAGCCCACGAGGTCGGTGTCGATCGGAACGACGGTCGACAGGTCATCCAGAGCCTGCTGCATGACCTGGTCGAACAGCTGGTCCTTGTCGCCGAACCAGGCGTAGATGCGTTCCTTGCTGGCGCGCGCGAGCTCGGCGATCCGGTTGATTCGGGCGCCGGCGACGCCGTACTCCGTGAACTCCGCAGCAGCGGCGAGAAGAACACGCTCTCGGGTGTCGCGACCACGAAGCTGTTCACGGCGTGTTGAGAGTTCGCTCATCGGGGTGCCCGCGCCTCCGTGTAATCGGTGTGAATCGAACTATTTGGTTTGACAAGATCTTAGCTCTCTTCTAAAATCAAACCAAGTGGTTCGTTTATTTCGACGGCCACGCATTCGTGATCAAGCTGGAGGCACCTTCATGACTTCTGTACTCATCGTTCTCTCTGCGTCCGATCACTGGACGCTTTCAACCGGCGACAAATACCCCACAGGTGTCTGGGCCGAAGAACTGGTTGAGCCCCACAGGCTCTTCACTGAAGCCCGTTACGACATCACCATTGCCACCCCGGGCGGCGTCGCCCCCACGTTCGACCAGAACAGCCTGAGCGTGCGCGGCGTGGGCAGCGAGGAGCGGGTGACTGAACTTCAGGCGTACCTCGACTCGATCTCCACCGAGCTGAAGTCGCCGGTGCCGCTCACCGACGTCACCGTGGCTGACTTCGACGTCGTGTTCTACCCCGGCGGCCACGGCCCGATGGAAGATCTCTCTGTTGATGCCGATTCCGGTCGCATCCTGACGGAGGCGCTGGCGTCCGGTCGCCCCCTCGGTGTGCTCTGCCACGCACCTGCCGCCCTGTTCGCGGCAGTCGCGGCCGATGGCTCGTGGCCCTTCACGGGCTACCGGATGACCGGCTTCTCTGACGCCGAAGAAGAACTGAACGGCCTGGCAGAGGTGGCCCCGTGGCTCGTCGAGACCAGGCTCGTGTCGAACGGGGCGATCTACTCGAAGGCAGCGGAACCGTTCGGCTCGCACGTCGTCGTCGACCGCAATCTCTACACCGGGCAGAATCCCGCGTCGTCTGCTGCAGCAGCAGAGCAGATCATCGCGGCACTCGGAAAATAACGACCATCCCGTCGATCCCCATCACGTCAAGGAGCCTTCGCATGTCTTATGAAACCAGTACCTCTCCAGCCCACAGCACACAGTGGAACCTGGTTTCCCGCCCGAGCGGCGAGCCCACCTCTGCAAACGTCGAGAAAGTGACGATCGAGTTGCCCGCGTTGGCAGAGGGCGAGGTTCGCGTCGCAAACAAGTTCCTCTCGGTCGACCCCTACATGCGGGGCCGCATGAACGAAGGCCGCTCCTACGTGCCGCCGTTTCCGCTCGGCGAAGCGATGACGGGTGCCGCTGTGGGCCACGTCGTCGAATCGCGCACCGAGGCCCTCGCGGTCGGCGACACAGTGCAACACCAGTTCGGCTGGCGCGACGTGGCCCAGGGCCCGGCGTCGGCATTTCGCCCGGCACCGCGCATTCCCGGCGTGCCGCTTTCGCTCTACCTGAGTGTTCTCGGGATCACGGGCATCACGGCGTGGGTCGGTCTCACGCAGATTGCGAAGATCCGTGAGGGCGACGTCGTCTTCGTCTCGGGGGCGGCCGGCGGGGTCGGCACGATGGTCGGGCAGATCGCCCGACTGAAGGGTGCCTCTCGCGTCATCGGCAGCGCGGGCTCCCCGGAGAAGGTGGCTCTGCTCACCGAGAAGTACGGGTTCGATGCAGCGTTCAACTACAAGGACGGCGACGTCATCGGCCAGCTGGAGAAGGCCGCCCCCGACGGTGTCGACGTGTATTTCGACAACGTGGGTGGCGAGCACCTCGAGGCGGCCCTGAATTCGATGAACGACGGCGGTCGCATTGCCGTGTGCGGCGCGATCTCCGCCTACAACTCCTCCGGTGAGGAGAAGGGTGTGCGGTTCCTGGGCAACATCGTGACCCGAGGGCTGACCATCACGGGCTTCACCATGACGAACTACGGTCACTTCGCCCCGCAATTCGCTGTCGACATGACGACGTGGCTCACCGAGGGCAGGATCGTCTTCGACGAGACGATCGTCAATGGCATCGATCACGCCTTCGACGCCTTCACCGGAATGATGCGCGGCGACAACATCGGCAAGATGATCGTGAAGGTCTAGGGCGGCGCGTCACTCCAGCCTGTGGCGCGCTCGGACGGTCACGCGCGTCGTAGCCGCCAGTCACCTGAGCATCTGGGGCAGCGCGTTCGGCCCAAGCGGAGCGACGGTTATCGTTGGGGAGTGCGAACTTCTTCCCCTGCTTCCCGGCGTCGGCTCGCACTCGGATTCCTGACCGGTCTCGTTTTCGCCGCTGTCGCCATCGGAGCAGGCTCCGCGCCGCTGGCCCTGGCCCACGATGTTCTCGAGACGTCGTCCCCCTCCGCGGGAGAGATCGTCTCGAAGCACCTCGACACCGTTGTGCTGACCTTCAGTGACGAGCTTCTCACCCTCGACTCGTCGCTCGGTGGTTTCGCGGTGCAGGTGACCGATGCCGACGGCGACCACCACGAATCCGGCTGTGTGGTCGTTGCCGGCAGCGTTGTGTCGACGGGCGTTGCCCTCGGCGAAGCGGGGGAGTACACGGTTGCGTGGCAGGTGGCGTCCTCTGACGGGCATCCGGTCTCTGGGTCGTACACCTTCACCTGGCAGCCCAGCAGCGTCACCGTAGCGGCGCCAGGATTCCCGTCAGCGCCCGAGTGCGATGACGCGTGGTCGGGTGAGCCCTCGACGACCGAACCCACTCTCGCCCAGGCGGCTACACCGGAACCAATGTCATCGCAGTCACCGGCATCCTCCGGCTCCGGTTCGACTGATTCACCTGCAGCCACTCCAGAGCCGACCATGACCGTTCTCGGCGTCGCCCAGGCGGACTCGAGCAGTCAGTCGAATGTTGCGCTGCCACTGGCGATCGTGCTGGGTATCGGTGGCCTCAGCGCGCTCTCGGCGGTTCTCGTGTTCGCCATGCGTCGACGCCGAGTCGATGCCGGAGTTGACGCTCCCGGCGACACGCGAGGCGATACGACACACGGCAACGGCGACAACAGGTCGTAGGTTCTCCTCGCGGCTGGCCGCTAAACTGGCCGCAGCACCATTTGTCGTCGAGGCGTTGTCTCAATATTTCGCATCTGAATGCTTCACAACTGAATACTGCCGGCCATTAGGTCGACGCGGGAGAGCCGGGCACCAGTCGTGCCGGGCACCGAAGGAGCAATTCTCTCCGATAATCTCTCAGGTCCGTGTACCGCGTCGAACTGGCCACTCTGAAAAGAAGCTCTCACCCTGTTGCGGCTCCGCTGTTGAAAACGCAGCACCTCAAACGGCGCGGGAGCTCGCCCACGGTGAAAATCAGCTCCCTCCTTACCCAGGGCACTGGTGAAACTCTCAGGCACCATGACAGAGGGGGAGTGTCTGCGGGGTTCATCCGAGCCCCGTGACCTCTTTGCCTGAGCGCGCAGAAGCGTCGCAGGCGCACAGGAAATGAACAGGAGAACTCATGACCGAAGCCCCCGTTGGTGTCGAAAATCCCGCTCGTGACGAAGGCCCTGCTCGTGACGAAGGCCCCGAGCCCGTCTTCTCGCCGCTCAATGCCGTTCACCTCGCTGCCGGTGCCTCGTTCACCGACTTCGCCGGCTGGCAGATGCCGGTGCGCTACACCAGCGACCTCGCCGAACACCGTGCCGTGAGAACCGCAGCGGGCATCTTCGATCTCTCGCACATGGCAGAGATCAGTGTCGCCGGGCCCGATGCTGCAGCTTTTCTCGACTTCGCTCTCGCCGGGTTGCTCTCAGCGACCGCTGTCGGGCAGGCGAAGTACAGCCTGCTGCTCGATCACGACGGCGGGATCATAGACGATGTCGTCGCCTACCGCACGGGCGAAACGGAATTCCTCGTGGTCGCCAACGCCGGCAACCACGCTGTTGCGGTCGGCGCCCTGCTCAAACGAGCCGCGGGCTTCGATGTCCTGGTCAGCGACGTGAGCGACCAACTTGCGCTCATCGCCGTGCAGGGCCCTGCCGCGCGCGAGATCGTGAAGGCCACGGCGGGCATCGAATTCGATGCAGACACGGTGGATGATCATCCGCTCGATTCCCTGAAGTACTACTGGTGTCGCCCAGCCCGCTACGCGAACAAGCCGCTGCTCGTCGCACGAACCGGTTACACCGGCGAAGACGGGTTCGAACTCTACGTCGACGTGGCCAGCGCCGAAGCGCTCTGGAACGCCGTCGTAGAGGCGGGCGTGCCCCTCGGCCTCGTGCCCGCCGGGCTTGCCGCTCGCGACACCCTGCGCCTGGAGGCGGGCATGCCGCTCTACGGTCACGAACTGGGCCGGGCAACCAGGCCAGCGCAGGCCGGCCTGGGGCGCGTGGTCAACTTCGCCAAAGAGGACTTCGTCGGCCGTGCAGCTCTCGAAGCGATCAGTGAGTCCGCCGACCAGGGAGCCGGCGAGATGGATCCTGCTCGAGTCCTGGTCGGCCTCCGGGGTGCTGGCAAGCGCGCCGCCCGCGCCGACTATGAACTCTTCGAAACAACGGAATCGACCACTCCCATCGGTGTGATCACGAGCGGTGTGCTCTCGCCCACGCTCGGGTTTCCCGTTGCCATGGCCTACCTCGACCCGCAGTTCTCTGCGCAGGGCACTGAGCTCTCGGTCGATGTGCGAGGCACCCGATTGCCGCTCACCGTAACCGCTCTGCCCTTCTACCGCCGAAAGAGAGACTGATCATGACCGACTACTCGGACCTCAAATTCACCGCCGAGCACGAATGGGTGCGTCTGGATGCTGCGGCAGACGGCGTCTCAACCAGAGCCACCATCGGCATCACCGCGTACGCGGCCGAGAAGCTCGGCGATGTCGTGTACGTCGACCTGCCCGACGAGGGTTCTGCCATCGCCGATGGAGCTGTCGTCGGCGAGATCGAGTCGACCAAGTCGGTCGGGGAGCTCTTCGCCCCCCTGACGGGTGTGGTGCTGGAGAAGAACTCCGCCGTGGAGGAATCTCCGGAGCTCGTGAACAGTGACCCCTTCGGAGAGGGCTGGCTGATCCGGGTGGAGTTCACCGAACTGCCTGAGCTGCTGAGCTACGCCGACTACCAGGCACTGACCGGCGACGATGGAGCCTCTGCCTGATGAGCCTTCCTTTTCTCGATCGCCACATCGGTACGACCGCTTCGGCCCAGGCGCACATGCTCGACCTGCTCGGGTATGAGTCAGTCACCCGCCTGGTCGAAGCCGCAGTGCCGACGTCGATCCACGCGGCTGATGTGGGCGAACAGTCGGTCATCCCTTTGCCCGCGTCTGAACGTGAGACGATCGCCGAACTTCGCGCACTTGCCTCGCTGAACACCGTCAACCGATCGATGATCGGGCTCGGGTATTACGACACGATCACTCCGGCCGTGATCAAGCGCAATGTCTTTGAGAACCCGAGCTGGTACACCGCCTACACGCCGTACCAGCCTGAGATCTCGCAGGGTCGGCTCGAAGCGCTCATCAACTTCCAGACGGTGGTCTCCGAACTCACCGGGCTCCAGACCTCCAACGCCTCGATGCTCGACGAAGGCACGGCCGTGGTCGAGAGCATGCTCCTCGCGCGCCGCGCCAGCAAGTCGACATCGCGGGTCTTCATCGTCGATGCAGACTCGTTTCCGCAGACCAAGGCGTTGCTGGCGTCGCGGGCCGATGCCGTGGGTATCGAACTCGTCGAGATCGAATTGGCGACGGCAGAGCCATCCGGGCTGCCAGAGGCGTTCGGGCTCTTCGTGCAGTACCCGGGTGCCTCCGGTCGCATCTTCAACCCTGCCGCGCTCATCGAACACGCTCACACAGGTGGTGCTCTTGCGGTGGTCGCCGCCGACCTGCTCGCCCTGACACTGCTGGCCTCGCCGGGTGAGCTCGGAGCCGATGTCGCCATCGGAACGAGCCAGCGTTTCGGTGTGCCGATGGGTTTCGGCGGTCCACATGCCGGCTACATGGCGGTTCGCAAGGGCCTGGAGCGCCAGCTGCCCGGCCGATTGGTCGGCGTCAGCGTCGACGCAGACGGAAATCGCGCCTACCGGCTCAGCCTCCAGGCGAGGGAGCAGCACATCCGCCGGGAGAAGGCGACGTCGAACATCTGCACAGCCCAGGTGCTGCTCGCCGTGATGGCGGGGATGTACGCGGTCTACCACGGCCCCGACGGGCTCCGCGCGATCGCAACCGAGGTGAACGATTCGGCGCGAAGCCTCGCGACCCGATTGCGCGCAGCAGGCTACGAACTCCTTCACGACGACTTCTTCGACACGATTCGTGTCAGGGTCGCCGGGCGGGCACACGCGATCGCGGCGACCGCGCACCAGCAGGGTTACCTGTTCGACGTCGTTGACGACGACACTCTGGGACTGTCGGTCGATGAGACCACTTCGCGGGTCGATCTGAAGGCCGTTTCGAGAATCTTCGATGCCGTTCCCCGCGGCCACGCCGAGTACACCGAGGTTGTGCCGAGTCTCCCCGCCGAACTCGAACGGACCAGCGATTTTCTCACGCACCCGGTCTTCAACTCGCATCGCTCGGAGACCAGCATGATGCGATACCTGAAGAGACTCGCCGACGATGACTACGCGCTCGACAGGGGGATGATCCCGCTCGGGTCGTGCACCATGAAGCTCAACGCCGTCACCGAGATGGAGGCCGTCAGCTGGCCAGAGTTCGCAGGGCTCCACCCGTTTGCTCCCCGAGCAGATGCCGAAGGATATCTCTCGCTCATCGACCAGCTCGAATCATGGCTGACCGAGGTGACGGGGTACGACTCGGTCTCGTTGCAGCCCAATGCCGGCAGCCAGGGCGAGCTTGCGGGACTGCTGGCTATCCGCGGTTATCACCGCTCGCGGGGTGACCTCGGTCGAACGATATGCCTCATTCCTTCGAGCGCCCACGGCACAAATGCGGCCTCTGCGGTACTCGCGGGAATGTCAGTCGTCGTCGTGGCCTGTGACGAGCTCGGCAACGTCGATCTCGACGATCTGCGCGCGAAGATCGCCAGTCATGCGGACACTCTTGCGGCCCTGATGATCACCTATCCCTCGACGCATGGTGTCTACGAACACGATGTCGTGGACATATGCCGCTCGGTGCATGAAGCCGGCGGCCAGGTCTACGTCGACGGTGCAAATCTCAATGCCGTTCTCGGATTCGCTCGCTTCGGCGAGTTCGGCGGAGATGTGTCGCACTTGAATCTGCACAAGACCTTCTGCATCCCCCACGGAGGAGGAGGGCCGGGTGTGGGGCCGGTGGCTGCGAAAGCGCACCTCGCACCGTTCCTACCCGGCCACGCCTTCGCCCAGAAGAACGAGCATCCCACGGCGGGCGGCGGCGTCGTCGAACACGGGGGCGGGGCGGTCTCGGCTGCGCCGTACGGCAGTTCGAGCATCCTGCCGATCAGCTGGGCCTACGTGCGGATGATGGGTTCAGACGGCCTGAAGAAGGCGACCGAGGCTGCGGTTCTCGCGGCCAACTACGTGGCGGCCAGGCTGCGTGATCACTTTCCGGTGCTCTACGCCGGGGAGAACGGTCTGGTCGCCCACGAGTGCATTCTCGACTTGAGGCCCCTTCGCGACGCCACCGGGATCACCGTCGACGATGTGGCCAAGAGGCTCATCGACTACGGGTTCCACGCGCCGACGATGAGTTTTCCCGTCGCCGGAACGCTCATGGTCGAACCGACCGAGAGCGAGGACCTGCCGGAGATCGACCGTTTCATCGACGCCATGATCGCCATCAAGGCCGAAGCCGACGCCGTGGCTGCAGGGGAGTGGACAGTCGACGACAACCCGCTGGTGCACGCTCCGCACACCGCGGCAGCCATCGCGACGGGCGAGTGGGCGCACGCCTATTCGCGTGAACGAGCTGTATTCCCGGTTTCAGGCCAGGCCAGGCACAAATACTGGCCACCGGTGCGCCGCATCGACCAGGCGTACGGCGACCGCAACCTGTTCTGTGCGTGCCCGCCGCCTGAAGCATTCGAGTAGGCGGGTGTCGGCTCGGTAGCAGGGTCCTGTGCTCGAAAGCGAGTCAGGCTCACTACAGTACGATCGAAAGATGAATGGTTCGACTCGCTCAGCCTGGGCGATCGGGGTGCTGGCCCTGGTCGCCTTTGCGGTGTGCGGTTTCTCGGTATTCGCCGTGCCGGCTGTCAGCGCCCAGGCGTTCACCAGCGGCTCCTGCGTCATCAACCGCAGCGTCGACGGCCCGGTTGCTGGCGGCAGCAGGTGTGCGGGCGCTGACTTGAGCGGCGAGCATCTGGCGCAGTCCGATTTCGACGGCGCCGATCTCACGGGTGCGAACCTGAAGAGTGCCGACGTGCAGGCTTCCACATTCTCTGGTGCGACCCTCACCGGCTCGGATTTCACCGGTGCAAGGGTGGTCGGTGCGGACTTCACCGGCGCCGGCATCGTGCCCGGTCATCTCGACGTCGATGCCACGGGCAGCACCGGGGCGGCCGCGTCGTTCGAACCGGCCCTTCCCACGGGTCTCTCTCTCGTCGGCTGCGGAATCGCCGGGGAGCCGGTGGCGTCTGGTGCGGTGTTTCCCCTCGGCACGACAGGGGTGCTCTGCTCGTTCGCCACCTCGCGAGCGAACGAAGTCGCAACGGCGGTGATCACCATCACCGTGGCGTCGCCGCACACCAGCGCACCGCCCGTTCCCGTCTTCACCGAGACGGCTTCGGCAGCTCCTGCCGCACCGTCGACCCGCGGGATCAGCGGTGACACGATGACGTTGCTGCTGGTGGGAGCGGCGGTGGTGGTCGGGCTCGGCATCGTGGGGTTGATCATCCGCGCGGTACTGGCTCGCCGTGCGCCCCGCAGGCGCCCACCCACTCGAGGCGTCTATTGACACGTCACTGACCCGTCACTGACCCGTCAGTGACCCGCCGGTGGCGCGCAGTGACGCGACTACTTCGTGATGCCGAACAGACCGGGAAAAGTCGACACGGCCCAGGCGTAGCCGACGAATGACGCGATGTCGAGAATCCAATGGGTGATCACCAAGGGCACCGTTCGGCCCCAGCGCGTGTAGAACCAGCCGAAGACGACGCCCATCACGACGTTGCCGATGAACGGCCCGATGCCCTGGTAGAGGTGGTAGCTGCCGCGAAGGGCTGCCGAGACCAGGATGATCGGCCAGGTGCCCCAGCCGATTCTGCGGAGTCTCTCGTAGAGAAAGCCGACGACGATCAGCTCTTCGGTGAGCGCTGCGCGCAGCGCCGACAACACGAGAACGGGAACGGTCCACCAGTAGTCACTCAGGGCATCCGGTTTCACATCGACCGTTATTCCGATCGCCCGGCCGAGGAAGTAGAAGGCGAGGCCCGGCACCGCGATCAGGAGGAGCAGGAACAGTGCTCGCCCGCTGTCTCTGAGTGGTTCGCTCCGCGTGAATCCGAGGCGGATGAACGGGTTGACGGCGGATTGCCGCAGCAGATAGAAGGCGAGCAGAACAGGAACGATTGCAAACGCTATTCCGACAAGCTGGTAGGCCAGGTCGAACCCCGAACGGTCGTTGAGGCTGTTGTTGATCGTTGCGGTCTGGGAGCCGAGCGGGGTCGACCGAGTTGACAGGTCGATGATCTGGATTATCGAGTAAACGGCTGAGGAACCGAGAGAAACGCCCAGTACCAGGGCGATCTCCCACCACCACCTGGCGCGACCGGAGAGAGGCTCTTCGTCGGCCGATTGGGCGGGTGAAGGGGCTTGATTCATGCCGCCGCTTTCTTGCGTTGAAACCTATGAATTCGCAGAGATTGTGCAAAGAGCACAACAATCCGGTGATTTTAGTTTCTAGTATGTAACTTTTTTCACACGCATTTGGTTCTTCGCTCTACCCCTTTTAGGGTACTCGGTAGTCATCGAGCGCGCCGATCACCTCAGCGTGCCCGATTTGCGAGGCTTTCACACGCGTCGTGAGCGACACATTCGATTCGAGACTTCGGCCACGAGCCGAGGTTCGAAATTCCCAGTTTGCACAGGAGGAAACCTTGAGAATCAGTCGTATTGGAGTGGGCGTCGTCGCTCTGGCAGCAGCCAGCGCGCTCGTGCTCACCGGATGCGCAAGCGGGGGCAGCAGCACGCCCACCGCGAGTGCCAACACGTCAGCGATCATCACCACGAACGGCTCAGAGCCGCAGAACCCGCTGATCCCGACCAACACCAACGAGACCGGTGGCGGCAAGATCACGGACAACATCTTCGCTGGACTCGTCTACTACGACGAGAAGGGCGCTCCGCAGAACGATGTCGCCGATTCCATCACGACGACCGACTCCACCACCTTCACGATCAAGCTCAAGCCGAACGAGAAGTTCACGAACGGTGAGGCCGTCACATCTGACTCCTTCATCAATGCCTGGCAGTACGGCGCGCTCCTCAGCAACGCGCAGCTGAACAGCTACTTCTTCGAAGACATCGAGGGCTTCAGCTACGACGCAGACTCACCCCTCACCGGTCTGAAGAAGATCGACGACACCTCCTTCACGGTCACCCTGACCGCGCCTCACTCGGACTTCCCGCTCCGCCTCGGCTACACGGCGTTCATGCCGCTGCCGAGCGTTGCGTTCACCGATCTGAAGGCATTCGGCGAGAACCCGATCGGAAACGGCCCGTACAAGCTGGCTTCGACCGGCGCCTGGCAGCACAACGTCAAGATCGACCTCGTGTCGAACCCTGACTACACGGGTGGCCGCAAGCCGCTGAACGGTGGCCTGACCATCACGTTCTACCCGACTGCTGACGCGGCGTACGCCGACCTGCAGGCGAACAACGTCGACGTGATCGACCAGATCCCCGACAGCGCGTACGCCACCTACAAGACCGACCTCGGTGACCGTGCGGTCAACCAGCCGGCCGCGATCTTCCAGTCCTTCACCATTCCGGATCGCCTGGCTCACTTCAGCGGCCAGGAAGGCCAGCTTCGTCGCCAGGCGATCTCAGAGGCGATCGACCGCGCGACCATCACCAAGGTGATCTTCGAAGACACCCGCACGCCGGCCAGTGACTTCACGTCGCCGGTCATCGACGGATGGTCGGACTCGATCTCGGGCTCAGACGTTCTGAAGTACAACGTCGACGACGCCAAGAAGCTGTGGGCAGAGGCTGACGCCATCTCACCGTGGACCGGCACCTTCCAGATCGCGTACAACGCAGACGGTGGCCACCAGGGCTGGGTCGACGCTGTCTCGAACAACCTGAAGAACAACCTCGGTATCGACGCCTCGGGCGCACCGTCACCGACGTTCAAGCAGGTTCGTACGGCCATCACCGACCGCACGATCCAGACCGCGTTCCGCACCGGATGGCAGGCCGACTACCCCGGCCTGTTCAACTTCCTCGGCCCGATCTACGCGACCAACGCCGGCTCGAACGACGGAGACTACTCGAACCCCGCGTTCGACGCGCTCCTGGCCAAGGGCTCGCAGGAGACCGACAGCGCTACAGCGAACAAGGACTACCAGGACGCCCAGACCATCCTGTTCAAGGACCTGCCCGCAATCCCGCTGTGGTACTCCAACGTGACCGGTGGCTTCAGCACCGCAGTGTCGAACGTGCACTTCGGCTGGAACTCGGTACCGCTGTACTACGAAATCACCAAGGGCTAACACCAGCCCAGACATCTGCAGGGGCGGTGGCGAGGAGCTGCCGCCCCTGCAGTGTGATTCCGACAGTTATGCCGGCCGCGGGGTTTCGAACGAGTAGCCTGTTCGAAAGCCCGTGGCCCGTCACAGTAAGGTCAACTTCTCCCTATGCGCATCCAACCCGAAGCCCAGGCCAGTTAGGCTATGGCAGGTTACATCTTCCGCCGCGTTCTGCAGGCGATACCCGTCTTTCTGGGAACGACGTTCCTCATCTACTTCATGGTCTTCGCCATGCCGGGCGACCCCATCGTCGCACTCTTCGGGGACAAGACCCCGAACCCTGCCGTCGTCGCCCAGCTCCGCGCCCAGTACCACCTCGACGATCCCTTCCTGGTCCAGTACTTCCGCTACATCGCAGGCATCTTCCAGGGCAATTTCGGCATCTCGTTCTCGGGTGAACCCGTGAGCCAGGTGCTCGCACGAACCTTCCCCGTGACTATCCGGCTGGCGATCATCGCCCTTCTCATCGAGACCATCGCCGGAATCTTCGTCGGTCTGGTCTCCGGCCTCCGCAAGGGCAAGCTCTTCGACAACTCCTCGCTGGTGATCAGTCTCATCCTGATCTCGCTGCCGATCTTCGTCATCGCCTTCGTCGCGCAGTTCGTCTTCGGGGTCCAGCTGGGCTGGGCCCGAACCACGGTCAGGCCCGATGCGCCGCTGGCCGACCTCATCCTGCCCGCGATCGTGCTGGCGAGCATCAGCTTTGCGCAGATCATCAGGCTGACCCGATCATCGGTGATCGAGACGTCGAGCCTCGATTTCGTGCGCACGGCGTACGGCAAGGGGCTCGGGCGTCGGCGCATCATCCCGGTGCACATTCTGCGCAACTCGCTGATTCCTGTCGTCACGTACCTCGCCACCGACTTCGGAGTCCTGTTGGTCGGTGCGACAGTCACCGAGGGTATCTTCAACGTTCCGGGCGTCGGCAATACGCTCTATCAGGCCATCATCAGGGGTGAGGGGCCCACGGTGGTGTCATTCGTCACCGTGATGGTGCTGATCTACCTCGTCGTCAACCTCGTCGTGGACCTGCTGTACGGCCTGCTCGACCCAAGGATCCGCTATGTCAAATAACATCATCGACACACCCGAAGCGCTCGGCTCCGACGCCCCGCGCTCGAGAGACCACTTCGTCGCCCCTCTCGAAGAGACCCCTCTGGTCGCCATCGACGTTGTCAACGTCGCCGAGAAGCCCAGCAACCTGTGGATCGACGCCTGGCGTGACGCACGCCGGCGCCCGATCTTCTGGATCTCGGGTGCGCTCATCCTGCTCGTGTGCATCGTCGCTCTGTTCCCGTGGCTCTTCACGCAAACGCCTCCCAACAACGGCTGCGATCTGCACTTCAGCAATGGCGGACCCACCGACGGGCATCCGCTCGGCTTCACGAAGCAGGGCTGCGATGTCTACTCGCGCATCATCAATGGCACCTCGACCTCACTCGCAGTGGGAATCATCGTCATCATTCTGACCACGGTGCTCGGTATCGTCTTCGGAGCATTCGCCGGTTTCTATGGTGGAGCGATCGATGCAACGCTCTCCCGCGTCGGCGATATCTTCTTCTCGATCCCCTACATCCTCGCGGCGATCGTCATCATGTCGGTGCTCGCGGAGTACCGGAGCGTGTGGACGATCTCCCTGGCGATCGGTATCTTCGCCTGGCCATCCACGGCCAGGGTGCTGAGAGCCGAGATCCTCCGAGTGAAGAACGCCGACTTCGTGATGGCGTCAGAAGCGCTCGGCGTGTCGAGGTTCCGCATCCTCTGGCGCCACGTCATGCCCAACTCGATCGCACCCGTCATCGCCATCACGACGATCTCGCTCGCTGGCGCCATTGTGGCCGAAGCGACGCTCTCGTTCCTCGGCGTTGGGCTCGGCAGCGACATCATGTCGTGGGGCAACGACATCAACCAGGCCCAGCGCGACATCCGCACCAACCCGCAGACCCTGATCTACCCCTCGATCGCCCTCTCCGTCACTGTCTTCTCGTTCATTCTCATGGGCGAGGTCATCCGGGATGCGCTCGACCCGAAAGCGAGAGCACTCCGATGAGTTCTAGCCAGGCTTCACAGACACCGGATGCCCAGGCCCCGCTGCTCGAGATCAAGAACCTGCAGGTCGGCTTCCGTACGACCGGCGGTATCGTGCCTGCGGTTCGCGGAGCGAGCCTGACCCTGCGGGCGGGCAAGACGCTCGCCATCGTGGGGGAGTCGGGGTCAGGAAAATCGACCACCGCACACGCCATCATCAACCTGCTGCCGGGCTCGGGTCTGATCACCGGCGGCGAGATCCTGTTCGAGGGACGCGACCTGACCACGTTCACCGAGCGGGAGATGGAAGACATCCGCGGCAAGCTGATCGGTTTTGTCCCCCAGGACCCGATGTCGAACCTGAACCCTGTGTGGAGCATCGGGTTCCAGGTCGAAGAGGCCATCAAGGCCAACGGCATCGCCAAAGGCCGCAAGGAGATCAAGAAGCACGCCATCACGGTGCTCAAGGAGGCGGGGCTCGCCGACGCTGACAAGCGGCTGCGGCAGTTCCCGCACCAGTTCTCCGGCGGCATGCGCCAGCGGGTACTCATCGGTATGGGGCTCTCGTCCCGGCCCAAGCTTCTCATCGCCGACGAGCCGACCTCGGCCCTCGATGTCACCGTGCAGCGCACCATTCTCGACAACCTCGAGAAGCTCACCAGGGAGACGGGCACAGCGCTCCTCTTCATCACTCACGACCTCGGGCTCGCCGCCGAACGTGCCGAGCAGCTCGTCGTTATGTACAAGGGCCAGATCGTCGAATCGGGCCCTTCGCGCGAGATCCTCGCCAACCCGATTCACCCCTACACCCAGCGCCTCGTGGCTGCAGCTCCCAGCCTCGCCTCGCGTCGCATCCAGTCGTCGGTGCACAAACTCACCGACCTGGACTACTCGGCGACCAAGGTGACAGAGGGCCTCGACCTCATCGAGACCGCAGAATCCCGTGCCGAGGCAGTGGCTGCAGCTCCGGCGAAGGCCCCTGCGATCGTGGTCGATAACCTCACCAAGGTCTACAAGATCCGCGGCAACAAGGAGCCCTTGACTGCGGTCGACGACGTCTCGTTCGCGATCGAGCGCGGCACGACGACGGCTCTGGTGGGCGAATCGGGCTCGGGGAAGTCGACCGTCGCCAAGATGCTCCTGCGGCTCGAAGACGCGACGGCCGGCAAGATCCTGATCGACGGAACCGACACCGCGCCACTCAAGGGGCGCGAACTGCTCGCGCTGCGCAGAAAGATGCAGCCTGTCTTCCAGGATCCCTACGGCTCGCTCGACCCGCTCCGCAACATCGGCAACACCATCAGTGAACCGCTGCACACCCACAGGGTCGGTGACGCACAGTCGCGCCGTGACAGGGTGCACGAGCTGCTCGACCAGGTTTCGTTGCCGCGCACCCTGTCGACCCGGTACCCGAACGAGCTCTCTGGTGGCCAGCGCCAGCGCGTCGCGATCGCACGTGCCCTGGCGCTCAAACCCGACATCGTCATTCTCGACGAGGCCGTATCGGCGCTGGATGTGCTTGTGCAGGCCCAGATCCTGCAACTGTTGTCTGACCTGCAGACCGAACTCGACCTCACGTATCTCTTCATCACGCACGACCTCGCGGTCGTGCGGGTGATCGCTGACAACGTCTGCGTCATGCAGCGCGGAAAGATCGTCGAGAAGGCCACAACGAACGAGGTGTTCGACAACCCGCGCATGGATTACACTAAAGAGTTGCTGAACGCGATCCCCGGGGCCGGAATCGCCCTCGGAGTTTAACGCCGCGTTCACAACCTGCGTGTATTCTCCTGCTGGGCGAGCCCCGGCGAAGAACACAATCCTGAGGGCGTCGCTGCCCCAACCCGTTTATTCGTCGGGCTCGCCACCAGTTTGAGTCCGCATTACATTGAGGACGATCATCCATGGCGTCAGCCACCCGCGATGACCTACGTAACGTAGCCATTGTTGCCCACGTCGACCACGGCAAGACCACGCTTGTCGACGCGATGCTCAAGCAGACCAACTCCTTCGACGCCCACTTCGAGGGCGAAGACCGCATGATGGACTCGAATGACCTGGAACGCGAAAAGGGCATCACCATCCTCGCGAAGAACACCTCGGTGCTCTACAGCGGAAAGCACGCGAATGGCAAGAACATTGTCATCAACGTGATCGACACCCCGGGCCACGCCGACTTCGGCGGTGAGGTCGAGCGCGGCCTCTCCATGGTCGACGGTGTTGTGCTGCTCGTCGACGCTTCTGAGGGCCCGCTGCCGCAGACGCGCTTCGTGCTGCGCAAGGCGCTCGAGGCGAACCTCCCGGTCATCCTGCTGGTCAACAAGACAGACCGGCCGGATGCCCGGATCGACGAGGTCATCGCCGAGAGCCAGGACCTGTTGCTCGGCCTCGCCTCTGACATGTCAGATGATCACCCCGACCTCGATCTCGATGCCGTGCTCGACGTGCCCATCGTCTATGCCTCGGGCCGTGCCGGCGCCGCGTCGAACAACAAGCCCGAGAACGGTACGCTGCCCGACAACGACGACCTCGAGCCCCTCTTCGAGGCAATCCTGAAGCACGTTCCAGCGCCCGTCTACGATGACGAGCACCCGCTGCAGGCGCACGTCACCAACCTCGACGCTTCCCCGTTCCTCGGGCGCCTCGCGCTGCTTCGCATCTTCAACGGCCACATCAAGAAGGGCCAGCAGGTCGCCTGGGTGCGCCACGATGGTTCCGTTCAGAACGTCAAGCTCACCGAACTGCTCATCACGAAGGCTCTCACCCGCTTTCCGACGGAGACGGCCGGCCCCGGTGACATCGTCGCCATCGCCGGTATCGAGGAGATCACCATCGGTGACACGATCAGTGACCCCGAAGACGTGCGCCCCCTGCCGATCATCACGGTCGACGACCCTGCCATCTCGATGACGATCGGCACGAACACGTCGCCGATGATCGGCCGCACCAAGGGCTCGAAGGTCACCGCCCGCATGGTGAAGGATCGCCTCGACCGCGAGCTGGTCGGTAACGTCTCGCTGAAGGTCGTCGACATCGGTCGCCCTGACGCGTGGGAGGTTCAGGGCCGTGGAGAACTCGCCCTCGCCATCCTCGTGGAGCAGATGCGCCGCGAAGGCTTCGAACTCACCGTCGGCAAGCCGCAGGTGGTCACCAAGCAGGTCAACGGCAAGACCCACGAACCGTTCGAGCACCTCACGGTCGACGCGCCCGAGGAATTCCTCGGCGCGATCACCCAGCTTCTCGCCTCGCGCAAGGGCATGATGGAGACCATGCAGAACCACGGCACCGGCTGGGTTCGCATGGAGTTCATCGTTCCGTCCCGTGGGCTCATCGGGTTCCGCACCGAGTTCCTCACCACGACGCGTGGTACCGGCATCGCCAACGCGATCTCGCACGGCTACGGCCCCTGGGCCGGACCGATCGTCACCCGCAACAACGGCTCGATCGTCGCAGACCGCTCGGGTGTTGTCACGCCGTTCGCCATCGTCAACCTGCAGGAGCGCATGTCGTTCTTCGTGGAACCGACGCAGGAGGTCTACGAAGGCATGGTCATCGGCGAGAACTCGCGCGCCGACGACATGGATGTGAACATCACCAAGGAGAAGCAGCTCACCAACATGCGCCAGTCGACGTCTGACACGTTCGAGCGCATGACCCCCTCGCGCAAGCTGACCCTCGAAGAGAGCCTCGAATTCGCTCGCGAAGACGAGTGCGTCGAGGTCACGCCCGAGTGGGTGCGCATCCGCAAGGTCGAGCTCTCGGCTCAGGCCCGCCAGCGCAGCGCGAGCCGCGTCAAGAGCCAGAACGCAAACGCCTAACCGGCACCTGCGCTTCCGTTCCACTCTGTGAGGCGGTTGCGACGAGTTGAGACACGTCTACGTGCCTCACTTTCGTCGCGGCCGCCTCACAGTTCATTAAGCGCCACGGCGCAGTGCCGTGCCGCGCCGCGCATCACACCGCGTCGGCGTATGAGTCGACGATGGAGACGTCGAGCGGTACTGTCAGCGGGAATCCGCCGAAGAGCAGCGTCGTTGCGCTGGTCGCAGCAGCGCGCAGGGCTTCAGCAACAGCCTCCGCCTGGAACTCCGGCGCATGCACGATCACCTCGTCGTGGAGGAAGAACACCAGGTGCGGCACCGATCTGAAGGGTTCGAGGGCCCGGCCCGATTCAGCCGTCGTTCCAAAAGCCGTGGTTTCAAGAGCCGCTGTTTCAAGAGCCGCGGTTCCGGGGGCGGCTGTTCTGAGGGCAGCCGCTCCGAGATAACTGAGGCGCCGCCGCAGGTCGGCCATCCAGCAGAGCGCCCAGTCGGCCGCACTGGCCTGCACGACGAAGTTGCGGGTGAATCTGCCCCAGTCGCGCGCCTGTTGACGCGCATGTTGCCGGTCGCGCTCCGATCCGGCTCCTTCCCTAGCCGCAGCCTGTGCCTCCCACCAGTCTTCACCGGGCCGGGGTGAACTCCTGCCGAGCCTCGACGTCACGATCTCGCCGCGTTCGCCGGCCCGGGCGGCGTCTTCAACGAACGCGAGGGCTGCAGGAAACGCCCGTGCCAGTCGTGGCAGCAGCCGACCACTCTCGCCCGTCGTGGCGCCGTACATCGCCCCGAGCATCGCCACCTTGGCCTGTGCGCGATTCTCGACGGCCCCGCTCGCGACGATTCCGGCATACAGGTCTGTTCCCTGGCCTGCGCGAGCCATGATGAGATCTCCAGAGACGCCGGCGAGGATTCGCGGCTCGAGCTGGGCGGCATCGGCCACCACGAGCTTCCATCCCTCGTCGGCAGTGACTGCCCGCCGCACCTGTTTCGGCAGTTGGAGGGCGCCACCCCCACGCGTTACCCAGCGGCCGGAGACGACTCCGCCCGGCACGTATTCGGGAGAGAATCGGCCGTCGCTGACCCACGCCTCCATCCACGACCATCCATTGGCGCTCAGCAGTCGCGAGAGCTTCTTGTATTCCAGCAGGGGTTCGATCACCGGATGCTCGAGCGCCTGCAGTTCCCACGACCGCGTCGTCTCGACCGTGAGCCCGGCTGCCCTGAGCGCCCTGAGTACCTCGGCAGGAGAGTCGGTGTTGAGGCCCGGCGAGCCAAGTTCGTGTTGGATGATCGTGGCCAGCTGTTCGAGACGGGCCGGGCGAAGACCGGCCGCAACCCGGGGGCCGAGAAGCTCCGTGAGCAGGGAGTCGTGCACGTCTTCGCGCCAGGGCAGACCGGCATGGGTCATCTCCGCAGCGATCAGAGCCCCGGCCGATTCGGCTGCAATGAGAAGGCGCAGGCGGTTCGGCTCGGTGGCGGCCCTGACGGTCTCGAGCTGGAGCCGAAACTCGTCGACCGTGAGCTGCGCTGAGCCAGCGGCTCCACTGCCAGCGGCTCCACTGCCAGCGGCTCCACTGTCATCGTCGTCGCTGCCCGATCCATCAGTGAAACTCAGTTCATTTCCTGAGGGCTGACGCGCAGCTGCCGGTCCCGTCGAGGTGATCGCCTCGTCCCACCTTCCGGGAGGAGACATTGCCAGGCCCGTGCTGGCTGTCAGGCTCGATGACCTCAACAGCGCCCTCGTCAGTCGAAGGTCGTGACAGCGTTCGACGCGTACGCCTGCGATGAGCATGCGTGGGTACGTCGTGGCTGTGTCGTGCCAGACCCAGCGCGGGGACTCGAGCTCGATCGCCTCGACGGCCTCGCCCAGTTCGTCGTCTGCGACGACTTCGCCCTGCTGCTCTTCTTCGCCGGAGTCGTCGAGGAACGACAGCGCGTACCCCTCGGGGCCGGCGGGAGAAACGACGACGTACATTCGTCCATTCTCGCTGCAACCACTGACGGTGATGCGCCGGCCCGCAGAAGCTCACTGGTTTGGCAGAAGTTCGCTGGGCTCACAGAATTTCATCAAGCAAGGTAACCCTAAGTAAGTGTAGGCTTACCTTCGAAGCGCTGACCCGCGTGCTTCACCCGCCCTTCGCCTACTTGGAGAGACCCTGTGCTAGCCACCTTCGTCATCGGCCTCCGCGAGGGGCTCGAGGCTGCGCTCATCGTGGGCATCATCGCCGCCTTCCTGAAACGCAACGGGCACTCGCTGAAATCGATGTGGGTCGGTGTCGGCGCCGCGCTCGTGCTGAGCCTCGCGGTGGGAATCATTCTCGAAGTGATCTCTGTCGGCCTGCCCCAGGCCCAGCAGGAGGCCATGGAGTCGATCATCGCAGCGGTCGCGGTCGTGATGGTCACCGGCATGATCATCTGGATGAGCAAGCACGCCCGCCACATGCGGAGCGAACTCGAATCCACCGCCGGTCGAGCGCTCGGCAACGGTTCCGTGCTCGCACTTTCGGGGATGGCCTTCCTCGCCGTTCTGCGAGAGGGCTTCGAGACCTCGGTCTTCCTTCTCGCGGCCTTCCAGTCGTCGGTGAGTCCGCTCGCCGCGGGGCTGGGGGCTGTTGTCGGCATCCTCGTCTCCGTGGGAATCGGTTACGCGATCTACCGCGGCGGGGTGAAGCTCGACCTCGGCAAGTTCTTCACTGTCACCGGAGTGTTCCTGGTTTTCGTCGCAGCGGGCCTGGTGATGAGTGCGCTCCGCACCGCCCACGAGGCCGGCTGGATCACGCTCGGGCAGCAGACCACGGTCGACCTCGAGTGGCTCGCTCCTGCAGGCTCGGTGCAGGCCGCCCTGCTCACCGGGGTCCTCGGAATCCCCTCTGACCCCCGCGTCATCGAAGTCCTGGGCTGGGCGCTGTACCTCGTTCCGGTGCTGCTGTTCGTGCTCTGGCCGCGCACGCTGCGCCCCGGTCTCAACGCCTACCGGCTGCAGCTGGGGCTCGCCGCTGGTCTCGCCGCGGTTGCTCTGATACTCGCGGTTGCCGTGCCGATGCCGGCTTCGCCCAGTGCTGCCGGCGAAACAACCACAGGCACCACGACTACCGGCACCACGACCACGGGCAGTGCGCCGATCGTTGCGGCCGACGGCCAGGCACTCGGTTCCGCCCAGTTGGTGACCTCTGACGGCGTGCTGGCGCTGCAGAGCACGGTGTCAGGCGTGCAGTCCACGACCATCCTCGATGCCTCTGCTTCTGAGCCGGGCACGCACCTGGGTCTGGATGCCCGGTCCTGGTCGGTCACGTCCAACGCCGACGTCACGGGCCTTTCCACCTCGCTCACGCTCGAGCAGCTTGCGGCCCTGAACGGCGGTCGTACTCCGGTCGGCATCAACCGGGCACTGAATCCTGGCCCGTTCGATGCGACGTGGACCGTGGCAGTGACCGACCAGGTCTGGGTCGCCGGCGAGACGCTGCTGGATGCCAGCAGCCAGTCGGTGACCACGGTGACACTGTCAGGCGGCGGCCTCGCTTCGGCTAGAACCGTTGCCGTCGCTTCTGCGGATGCTGCTTCGGCTGACACCGCTCCAGGGTCACTGGCGTGGGCGGTCGACAGCACACATTCTGAGGCCGTGGCAACGACTGTGACGGACTGGCTCTCGGCCGCCGACGAGGCAGCTCTCTTCAAGTACTACCTGCCGCTTGCACTCCTGCTCGCTGCTTCGGTGCTCGCCGCATTCGGTCTCCGTGGTCTCCGCTCGGCGCGAAGAGTGCGCTCCGTCGCCGGCAATGAAGCTCGACTGCATTCCCTCCCCGACCCGCTCTCCCTCCCCGAACAACAGTCCGCCCCCGAACGGCAGTCCCCTCCCGAATACGCACGCAGCGTTCAGAACCAGGAGCTTCATCTTCATGACGCCTAGCACCAGCCACAGCACCCTTCGTCTCACTCTCCTCGCTGCGGTTGTCGCCGGCAGCATGCTGCTCACCGGCTGCACCGCGGGGTCATCTGCGGGCTCATCGGTGTCCTCAGGTTCAGGTGCGGCACCCGTTGCCAACGGTGCAGCTCAGGTCGCCGTCACTCTGACGGGATCGCAGTGCTTGCTCGACTACACCACGGCGCCCGCGGGCCCGGTCACGTTCACGGTGACGAACACCGACGCCGCAGGTCTCAGCGAGGTCGAACTGATGAGCGACAAGCGGATCCTGGGCGAGCGGGAGAACATCGTGGCCGGTCTGAAGCCTGCCTCATTCACGGTGACGCTCTCGGGCGGAAGCTACGCGCTGAACTGCCCGGGAGCCACCGCGGAGAACACGACCTTCACTGTCACCGGCGCAGCCACGACAGCAGCCAGCGACGTGCAGGGCCGCCTTACCGAGGGCACCACCGGCTACGGCGCCTTCATCGAAGACCAGGCGGCGGGCCTCGTAGCGGCCGTGGCCACCCTCGATGCTGCCATCCAGGCCGGCGATGTCGCTGCAGCGAAGAAGGCCTATGCCGCCGCGCGCCCGTTCTATGAGCGCATCGAGCCGGTCGCCGAGAGCTTCGCCGACCTCGACCCCCAGGTCGACGCGCGAGTCGCCGATGTCACGCCGGGCACAGAATGGACGGGCTTCCACCCCATCGAGAAGGATCTGTTCGAAACCGGCGCCATCGCCGACACGACCAAGGCGCTGAGCACCAAACTGGTTGCCGACATCGCCCAATTGCAGACCCTCACCACCGGCCTCAGCTACAAGCCGGAAGAACTCGCAAACGGAGCGTCGAGCCTGCTCGAAGAGGTGCAGTCCTCGAAGATCACTGGCGAAGAAGAGGCGTACAGCCACATCGACCTCGTCGACTTCGCAGCGAACATCGAGGGCTCTGAGCAGGCCTTCGAGTACCTGAAGCCCGCCCTGACCACCATCGATCCTGACTTGACCACGTCGATCAGCGGGCAGTTCGAGTCAGTGGATGCCCTGCTCGCCAGCTACGCAGACACCAGTGCGCTCGGGGGCTTCGTTCTCTACACCGACACGCTGAAGGCGTCAGACGCCACGAAGCTCACCCAGGCCATCCAGGCGCTGCAGGCACCGCTCTCGCAGATCGCCGAGAAGGTGGCAACGGCGTAGTGGGGGTTTCAGAAGAGACGACAGCACCCGAATCAACCGGCATCTCGCGCCGGGCATTCTTCGGAGGGGCCGTCGCGAGTGCTGCGGCCGGAGCGGCTGCCGGAATCACGACGACAGGACTGGCGTCGACCGCAGCGAACGCGGGCCCGGCGGCCGTGTCGGCGTCTGACAGTGCCTACGACTTCTACGGCCCACACCAGGCGGGCATCCGGACGCCCCCGCAGGATCACCTGGTGCTCATGGTCTTCGACGTCACCACCACCTCAGCTGCCGAGCTGCAGGTCATGCTCGCCAAGTGGTCGGCCGCCATCGCCCAGTACACCGGTGGCCTCGCCGTCGGTGCGGTCGAACCCGAGCGTGACCTCGCCGTGCCCGGCGACACCGGAGAGGCCGAGGGCATGGGCCCGAACCAGCTCACCGTGACGCTCGGTTTCGCGCCGTCGATGTTCGACGACCGTTTCGGCTGGAAACCACACCGGCCGGCGGCGCTTGTCGACATTCCGGCATTCGCGAGCGACGCGCTCACCCCGGGGTACACCGGCGGCGACATCTGCGTGCAGGCGTGTGCGAGCGACCCGCAGGTCGCCTACCACGCGATCCGCAACCTCGCGAGAATGGCCAGGACCACCGCAGCCACACGGTACGTCGTGCAGGGGTTCGGCCGGGCATCCGCTGGCGCCGGCCAGACGACGCCACGCAACCTCATGGGGTTCAAAGACGGCACGCGCAACATCACCACCGACGATGACTTCGAGAAGTTCGTCTGGGTCGGCGACGATGCAGACCAGCAGTGGATGATCGGCGGCAGCTACCTCGTGACCCGCAAGATCCACATGCTCATCGAGACCTGGGACGCGGACTTCATCGGCGACCAGCATGCGGTGTTCGGGCGCACGAAGGTCCAGGGCGCACCGCTGGGCGGGGCGCACGAATTCGACACGCCCGACTTCGCTGCGAAGGCTGCTGACGGCTCGCCGGTCATTCCAGCAACGTCACACGTCGCCCTTGCCGCGCACGAGAACAACGGTGGGGTGAAGATCCTGCGGCGCGGGTACAACTTCACCGACGGCATCGACAGCGTCGGCCGCCTGGATGCCGGGCTCATGTTCATCTCGTACCAGAAGGACCCGGCGCAGTTCGTCGCGCTTCAGTCGAAACTCGGCGCGTCCGATCGCCTCAACGAGTACATCAGGCACGTCGGCTCCGGTGTCTTCGCTGTGCCGCCCGGGCTCTCTGGCGCGGGGGACTACTTCGGTAAGGCCTTGTTCGGCGCCTGACCGCTGATTGAGTAGTGGGCTAATGCGCTGATTGAGTAGCGAAGCGTATCGAAATCCAGAGTGGGGTTTCGATACGCGGCGGTGCCGCTACTCAACCGGCGAATGCGCTGATCGAGTAGCGAAGCGTATCGAAATCGAGCTTCGTGGCTCACAGGCCCATCGTGGGCTCTACGCGGGCGAGGGAGGCCGCGAGATCGGCGACATCGGATCGGAGCGAACTCGCCTGGCTCTCGCTGAGCTTGTCGTAGGTCATGAAGGTCACTCCGTCCCGATACGAGTTGAGAGCATCCTGCACCGCTGCGAACTGGTGGTCGAGCCGCGTCGCCAGAGCCGCGTCCTGGGTGACGAGCACCGCGCGGATTCCGTCGAAGACGATACGGGCTCCGTCGACGTAGCCCTGCAGGTCTGAGACCCCGCTCTTCGACAGTGAATCCTTTCTGCCGCTCGCTGCCTCATTCCCCAGGGTGGCGATGAGCGCAGCCGCGCCGGCCGTCTGTTCGTCAGTGGTGAGACTCAGTCCGTAGACGGCCTCGGAGAGAGAATGCGTGTCGGTGGTGAGGGCGGTGGCGAGTGCCGTTCGCTGTTCCACGGTGAGAGGGGATTGGCCGGCGACCGGGTACAGGTCACTCTCGATCGCCTGCCACCCGCTTAGCGCCGTGCCAGCCGTTGCTGAGGTGTTCAGCGAACCGAGTGCGGGGTCCGGCCCGTCGATACGGGCGGCCAGATCGGAGAATTCGCTCCTGGCGACGAGCATCCGGTTGTAGAACATGCGCGTCGGGGCATTGAGCGCCTGCGCGAGGGCCGTGTCTCCGGACTGGTAGGCGGCGGCGAATTCTGCCGTGCCGCCGTCGAGCTGTTCGGCCTGTTGGCGCAGGTACACAGCGAAATCGCTCGTCGACTCCCTGAGCTGCAGGGTGATGAACTGGGCCTGGGTGACGGGCTGCGCTGCCGACTGCATCGACGTGGAGCTGTGGGCAGTGCATCCGCTCACGACGAGGGTGACCGCCACGGCGAGGAGGGCCAGGGCGGAATGGTGTTTTTTCACGAATGGTCTCCGTGGGTCGTCAAGAGAGAAAGTTGTCGCGGCTGCAACGCGGCACCTTCGCCGCCTCTACGGTACCCGTTCGCAGAATTGCTTGAGCTTGCTGAACTACATTGGGGGCAGATCGAAAGGTAATCGTGATGTCGTACGAACCACTGGCTGCGAACGGCCGGGCACTGGGCCAGGCACCCCACCCAGACGAACCGGACGTCGGCGAATCGATGGTCGTGCGGGTGGGCAGCTGGGCGATCGGCCTGCTCCTCGGCGTCGTCTACGGGATGCTCGGCACCGTCGTGAACCAGGCGACGTTCAGCTTCTTCGGTCTCTTCGACGTTCCGATCGGGTTGATCTTCGCCTGCGTCGGTCTGGCTCTGCTGCTGGTCGGGCTCCGTCTGATACTGCCGACCCGAACGGTGGCTGTGCTCTGCGCTGTGGGCTCGGTGGCCCTGGTGGCCGTTCTCACCCTGCCGAGCCCTGGCGGGTCGGTGTTGATCCCTGCCAACGTCGCCGGCTACATCTGGACCTTTGCACCGACGATCATTGCACTCGTGACACTCGCCTGGCCCAGCCGGCCCCTGCGCCGGGCGACGGCCGCGCAGGGCGGTGCCGGGCGTCTTTCGGGAACCGGGCGTCCAATAGAATAGAGCTGATCTTTCGAAGGGATTTCATCACTGTGACCTATGTCATTGCCTTACCCTGTGTCGACGTGAAAGACCGGGCCTGCATCGATGAGTGCCCGGTCGACTGCATCTACGAGGGCGAGCGTTCGCTGTACATCCATCCCGACGAGTGTGTGGACTGCGGCGCCTGTGAACCGGTGTGCCCCGTCGAGGCGATCTACTACGAAGACGACCTGCCAGAGGAATGGGCAGACTACTACAAGGCGAACGTCGAGTTCTTCGACGACATCGGTTCGCCGGGTGGAGCTGCGAAAGTCGGCGTCATCGCCAAGGACCACCCGGTGATCTCGGTGCTTCCTCCGCAGGGAGCATGAGCCCAGCGTGAGCCGAGCATGAGCCACGTATGAGCCTCCGTGCCCTGCCTGACTACCCGTGGGACCAGATGGTTCCCTACGTCGAGCAGGCGAAGAACCACTCTGGCGGCATCGTCGACCTGTCGATCGGGTCTCCGGTCGATCCAACTCCCGAGCTGATTCGTGAAGCGCTGGCTGCAGCCACCGATGCGCATGCCTACCCCCAGACCGCCGGTACGCCGGAGCTTCGGAACGCGATCGTTGCGTGGTACGCACGCCGGCGCGGAGTACCCGGCCTGACGCCGGAGCAGGCGCTGCCGACCATCGGGTCGAAGGAGCTGGTGGCCTGGCTGCCGTTCATGCTCGGGCTCGGCGAGGGCGACGTCGTCGTGCACCCTCGCGCTGCCTACCCCACCTACGAGATCGGCGCCCTTGTTGCCGGTGCGCGTGCGTTCGCCTCCGATGACCCTGCCGAATGGCCTGCCGGGACGAAGCTCGTGTGGTTGAACTCGCCCGGCAACCCCGACGGGCACGTTCTGGGTGTGGCCGAACTCCGGGAGGCCGTCGCCCGCGCTCGCGAGCTCGGTGCGGTCATCGCCAACGACGAGTGCTACGCCGAACTGGGCTGGGAGGGGGAGTGGGCCGCGCAGCCCGTGCCGAGCATCCTCGACCCCCGGGTGACCGGTGCAGACGCAACATCGGTGCTCTCGGTGTACTCGCTGAGCAAGCAGTCGAACCTCGCAGGCTTTAGGGCAGCGTTCATCGCCGGTGACGCTGAACTGATCGCCCGGCTCCTGAATGTTCGAAAGCAGACCGGCATGATGCCGCCGGCACCGGTGCAGGCCGCCATGACGGTCGCTCTCGGAGATGACACTCACGTCGCGGCCCAGAAGGAGCTGTACCGTGCGCGCCGCGCGATACTCAAACCGGCCCTCGAACGGTACGGCCTTCATATCGACCGAAGCGAGGCGGGGCTCTACCTCTGGGCGACGGGCGGGGTCGACGCCTGGCAGACGATCGCCGAACTCGCCGCCCTCGGGATCGTTGCAGGGCCCGGAACGTTCTACGGCGAGCACTTTCCGCAGCACGTCAGGTTCTCGCTCACGGCGACGGATGCGAAGATCGCTGAGGCGGTGCTGCGGCTCGCAGAAGTATCTCGGCGCGAAGCTACCCCCGGCGTCCTTTAGGCTGAGGGGTGTGGTACGACGGCTCATCGTCGAGCCTCACACATCTCCCGGCATCGTCATGCCGACAGTGAACTCGTAGGAGGACCGCCATGGGCGAAATCGACCCGGACATCCAGAAGGCCACCCTGTCGTTCCCCGGCGGCACAGCTGAGTTTCCGATTCTCCAGAGTGTTGACGGTGCGTCATCGATGGACATCTCGACGCTCACCAAGCAGACCGGGCTGACAACGCTCGACTACGGATTTGTCAACACCTCGGCCACGAAGTCGGCGATCACCTACATCGACGGTGACAAGGGGATCCTGCGGTATCGCGGGTACCCGATCGACCAGATCGCCGAGAACTCGACCTACCTCGAGACGGCGTGGCTGCTCATCTACGGAGAACTGCCGACTCCGACCGAGCTGGCGGAGTTCGACGACAAGATCCGACACCACACCCTGCTGCACGAAGATCTGAAGCGCTTCTTCGACGCGCTGCCCCACAATGCCCACCCGATGTCTGTGTTGTCTGCGGGCATCTCGGCACTCTCAACGTACTACCAGGACTCCCTCGACCCGCGGAACCCCGAGCACGTCGAGATCTCGACCATCCGCCTGCTGGCAAAGTTGCCCGTGATGGCGGCCTACGCGCACAAGAAGAGCCTCGGGCAGGCGTTCCTCTACCCCGACAACAGCCTGAGCTTCATCGACAACTTCCTGCGGCTCAACTTCGGCACGAACGCCGAGCCCTACGTGATCAACCCAGTGCTGTCGAAGGCGCTCGAGCGCCTTCTCATCCTGCACGAAGACCACGAGCAGAATGCGTCGACGTCGACGGTTCGGCTGGTCGGCTCGACCGAGGCCAACATCTTCGCGTCGATCTCGGCCGGCATCAATGCCCTCTACGGGCCTCTTCACGGCGGCGCGAACGAGGCAGTGCTCACGATGCTGGCACAGATCCGCGATTCGGGTGAGGGCGTCGAGAAGTTCGTCGAACGGGTCAAGAACAAAGAGGCAGGCGTCAGGCTCATGGGCTTCGGCCACCGGGTCTACAAGAACTACGATCCTCGTGCAAAACTCGTCAAGGAGGCGGCTGACGAGGTGCTTGCCGCCCTGGGCGTACAGGATGATCTGCTCGACATCGCCAAGGAGCTCGAAGCGATCGCCCTGGCCGACGAGTACTTCATCTCGCGGCGGTTGTACCCGAACGTCGACTTCTACACCGGCGTGATCTACAAGGCGATGGGCTTCCCGACGCGCATGTTCACGGTGCTCTTCGCGATCGGGCGCCTGCCCGGCTGGATCGCCCACTGGCGGGAGATGCAGATCGACCCGGCGACCAAGATCGGTCGGCCCCAGCAGCTCTACATCGGCAGCCCTGAAAGAGACTTCCCCCAGAGCGCGCTGGAGCTGTAAGCGAGCATCCAGTGGATGCTCGCTGCGACGCCAGCGCCGACGAAGCTGTGCTTTGTCGGCGGCGGGAGTTGGGGCCGAAAAGGACCTCAAGCATGAAGCGTTTCGTTCAGGGTGACCCCCGCGCCCGTGCGCGACAGCACCTCGACGGCGCCTGAGATCGAGTTGCGTCGGAACAACAGGTTCGGTACACCCGAGAGCTCGACGGCTTTCACCGATGGCACAGTTCCGTCGGCCTTCGGAGCGCTTCCCACCAGCAGAACCTTCGTGCCTGCAGTGACGTAGAGGCCCGCCTCCACGACGGAGTCGTCACCGATCGAAATCCCGATCCCGGAGTTCGCGCCGAGCAGCACCCGTCGCCCGATGGAGACACGCTGGGTGCCGCCCCCTGAGAGCGTGCCCATGATGGATGCCCCTCCACCGATGTCTGATGCGTCGCCGACAACGACGCCCTGCGAGATGCGCCCCTCGACCATCGATGTACCAAGGGTGCCGGCGTTGAAGTTCACAAACCCCTCGTGCATCACCGTGGTGCCCGGCGACAGGTAGGCGCCCAGTCGCACGCGAGAGGCATCCGCGATGCGTACCCGGTCGGGGCTGACGTAGTCGAGCATCCGGGGGAACTTGTCGATGCCGTGGGCGGCGATTCCCTGTCGTTGCAGCGAGGGGCGAAGGCGGTCGAAGTCGGAAGGCAGGACAGGGCCGGCGTTCGTCCACACGGCGATGGGCAGGTGCCCGAAGATCCCGTCCAGGTTGAGTGAGTTCGGTTCGGCCAGAAGGTGCGACAGCAGGTGCAGGCGCAGATAGGCGTCTGAGGTACCCAGCGGAGGCCGCTTCAGCTCGATCTCGACCGTCACCAGTTCGATGCGCACGTTGCGCCTGGTATCGGGGCCCGCAACCTCCTCCAGTTCGGCGGGAACAACCCACGGTTCTGCCGAGTCGGCGGCTCGACCCAGTCTCGGTGTGGGAAACCAGGTGTCGAGCACGGTTCCGTCGCCGGCAATGGTCGCGAGACCATAGCCCCAGGCATGGCTGGAGGACGGAGTTTCACGGGTCGGTTCCAAAGTCATGCACCAAGGCTAGTTGAGAAGAGAGTTCTGCTCGATCACCCGCCGGGGGCGAGCACCCTGACGTGCACACTGACGTGCATACCCACGAGCACGCTGAGAATGACGCCATCCCGCGTACCCACAAACAGTGCACCTAAACTACAAGCTATGCCGACGCACGATGCAGCCCCCGCCATTCTCGACCTGACGGCTTCGTCGATCGACCTGACTCGCCAGATCTGCGACATCGAGTCCGTGTCGGGTGACGAGAAGTCGCTCGCCGATGTCATCGAGAGCGTACTTTCTCCGTTTGGGCATCTGGAGATCATCCGTGACGGTGACACGGTCGTCGCGCGCACGAACCTCGGGCGTGCCCAGCGGGTAGTCATTGCGGGGCACATCGACACCGTGCCGCTGAACAACAACCTGCCGACCCGTTTCGAGACGATCGACGGCCTCGACTACCTGTGGGGTCGGGGCACCGTCGACATGAAAGCCGGCGTTGCAGTCCAGCTGAAACTGGCGGCAGAGCTCGACGACCCCGCAGTCGACATCACCTGGATGTGGTACGACCACGAAGAGGTCTCTGCAGAACTCAATGGTCTGACCCGGCTGGCTGCGAACAGGCCTGATCTCTTCGCCGGTGATTTCGCCATCCTCGGCGAGCCGACCCGGAGCCAGATCGAGGGCGGGTGCAACGGCAACCTGCGCATCGAGGTGCGTACCTTCGGCCTCCGCGCTCATTCGGCCCGGGGTTGGGTCGGCGAAAACGCCGTGCACAAGCTTGCGCCGATCCTCAACACTCTCGCGGCCTACGAGGCCCGGAACGTCGAGGTCGACGGACTCGTCTACCGCGAGGGCCTCAACGCGGTGGGAATCAGCGGGGGAGTCGCGGGCAACATCATCCCCGACGAGGCCATGGTGCACATCAACTACCGCTTCGCGCCGAACCGCTCCGGCGACGAGGCGATCGCCCACATGCACGAACTCTTCGGCGACTACGAGATCACGGTGGTCGACCTGGCCGAGGGGGCACGACCGGGTCTGGATGCTCCGCTCGCCCAACACTTCCTCGCAGCGGTCGGCGGGGTGGCGTTTCCCAAGTACGGCTGGACTGATGTCGCCCGGTTCTCAGCGCTCGGCATCCCGGCCGTCAACTACGGGCCGGGTGACCCCCTGAAGGCGCACGCCGACGATGAGCGGGTGCTTCTCGAGCAGATCACCGACTGTGAGCGGGGCCTGCGGGCCTGGCTCAGCGCCGACAACACCCCCCGGCATGGGTAGCGCCGATACAGGTAACGCCGGCACAGGCGGCGCAGGCAGAGGCGGCGCAGGCACAGGCGGGGTCGGCGCAGACGGCGCAGGCAGAGGCGGGGTCGGCCGGGTAGGCACACTCCCACAGGCGGCTCAGGGCCCGGGTCTGGCTGCGTCAGCTGGGGAGACGAGCGCGTCGGGGGCGAGCATCCATTCGGCGACCGAAAGCCGCGCAGGCTGGCGGTCGCCGTGGTGGCTCAGCGTCATCGGCATCTACCTGGCAGCACGCGCAGTGACGACGGTGATGCTGCTGGTTCTCGCCAGTGTGCAGGGCAAGAACCCGTGGACGGGTGCCCAGCCCTCGTATTGGGACTACGCGTCGATCTGGGACGGCACGTGGTACAAGATCATCGCCTACTGGCCGTACCCGAGCCAGTTGCCGCTCACCACCTCTGGCCACGTGAGCGAGAATGCCTGGGCATTTCTGCCGGGTTACCCGTATGTCGTGCGAGGGCTCTCGACGCTGACCACAGCGCCCTGGGAATACGTCTCGGTTGCGGTGTCGTTCGCCTTCGGGCTCGGAGCGGCGCTTGTCTTCTACAAACTGATGCGGCTCACTATGCCGCATGGCACCGCGCTCTTCGCTACGGTTCTGCTGTGCATTGCGCCCGTCTCGCCGATGTTCCAGGTGGCCTACGCCGAGTCGATGGCGCTGTTCCTGCTGATGCTGGCTCTCTGGTTCCTGATCAAGCGGAACTACTGGATGCTCTTCCCGATCGTCTTCGTCATGGCGCTCACGAGACCGAGCGGGCTGGCCTTCGCCCTCTGCCTGGCACTGTATTTCGGGTACCGGTGGTGGATGCGCGCGAAGGAACCGTTCGGGACGAAGGAGCGGGTACTCGTCGGAGCAGCGACGGTCTTCAGCGCCTTCATGGGCTTCGCGTGGACTCTCGTGGCCTGGGCTGGCACGGGCTACTTCTCGGCCTACACCGACACGGAGCTCGCCTGGCGGGCCAGCTACATCGGATACACGAAACTGATTCCGTTCACGGCCTGGTTCCAGGGTGGCAACTGGTGGCTGGGGGCACCTGCCGGGGCGATCGTGGTCGTGCTGCTGGCTGTCGCGTTCGCTCTGGTCATGGCGACGAAAGCGGTCAGGCGCATCGACCTCACGTTGCGACTCTGGGTGATCGCCTACGCGGTGTACCTCTTCGCCGTGTTCTTTCCGCAGTCGAGTACGTTCCGGCTGCTCATGCCTCTCTTCCCTCTGCTCGGTGTGATGGCGCTGCCGAAGTCGCGTGTGTACCGAGTCGCCCTGGTGATCGTCTTTCTCGCCGCCCAGTGGGGCTGGCTCCTGATCTGCTGGGGCGTGGACGGCTCGGATTGGTCTCCGCCGTGATGCTCGGACTTCTGACGCCGAGACAGTGTCAGTTTTTGACCACGGCGCCGATGCCCGATAATAGAAGAACGACACCACGAAAGGGGATGCCGCATGGCCGCCATGAAACCAAGGACCGGTGACGGCCCGATGGAGGCTGTTAAAGAAGGACGCCTCATAATCGTTCGGGTACCTCTCGAGGGCGGTGGGCGACTTGTCGTCTCCGTCAACGACGCTGAAGCACGCGAACTGCACGACGCTCTTGCTGGTGTGGTGGCGCCCGCCTAGCTGACAGACGAAAAGACCCCCGCCCAGCGTTTGTGGCGGGGGTCTTTCTCGTTCTCGGGCTGTTCGTAGGGGGGTGCTGGTTGAGGAGGTTCGCGAAGCGAACCGTATCGAAACCTCTGTTAGCCGACGATCTTAGTGACCTGGAGCAGGCCGTCGCCGATCGGCGACAGCGCGGTGATCACGGCTGTCGACCCCGACAGCTCGTTGATGAGGGTGCGGAAGTCGGTGACCGTCTCGTCGCGCTGCACGGGGTCCGCAACGCGGTCGCGCCAGAGTGCGTGCGGAACCAGCACCGTTCCGCCCACACGCACAAGCCGCAGACCGTGCTCGACGTATTCGATGACCGACTCCGGGTCGCCGTCCACGAGGACGAGGTCGTAGGAATTCTCGTTCATGCGGGGTAGCACGTCACGGGCCCGGCCGGTTATGAGCCGGATGCGGTTCACAGCGACGCCCGCTTCGAGGAACGCGGCACGGGCGGACTGCTGCCTGTCGACCTCTGTGTCGATCGAGGTGAGGGTTGCGCCGGGGGCTCCCGCGAACATCCAGAGCCCGGAGACACCGAGGCCGGTTCCGATCTCGACGATCGATTGGGCCGCAGAGGTGCCGGCAAGCACCGCGAGTTGGGCTCCGATGCCAGGGGAGACGGATTCGACACCGAGCTCGATGGCGTGCGCCCGCGCCGAAGCGATCACCGCCGGTTCGGTGACGATGTCTTCGGCGTACTTCCAGTTGGTCTCTTTCGACACGGGTTCATATCCTCCGCGGCCCAGTTTAGGTTGATGCACCCGGGGCTTGCGGCAGGCTCGCAGAAACCGCGGCAGAACAACCCTGTAGTCTGGTGCAATGTTCGGGTTGACCTTCGAGAAACTGATAATCGTGGGAGTCATTGCGGCTTTCGTGATCGGTCCTGAGCGCCTGCCCCACTACGCCTCGGTGCTTGCCAAATTCGTTCGCCAATTGCGCGGATTCACGAATGACGCCAAGTCGCGCATGAAAGAGGAGATGGGCCCCGACTTCGACGAGGTCGAGTGGAAGAAGCTCGATCCCCGTCAGTACGACCCTCGCCGCATCATCCGTGATGCCCTGCTTGAAGACCCCGAGACCGCTGGCACCACCCCCACGAAGCCTTCCGCGACCATGGCAGCAGCCGGGGCCGCAGCCGCAGGCGCAGCGTTGATCTCCGACCCGCTCACGGCGGTTCCGAGCACGGCCACCGACGTCGATACGACGGTTACCCTCAAGCGCCCTGAGCCTGCCTACCTGCAGCACAAACGCCTCATGGAACAGAAGAATCTGGTCGAAGAGAAGAACCTCGCGGCGGCGGGCGCCGGTGGCGGTGGCCAGGCGGCCCCCGTCGTTGCTCCCTTCGATTCTGAATCGACCTGACTCGACCTGACCTGACCTGACCTGATTCGATCCGACCCGATCGGGTCTGGACGGGTCTGTTCTGTCGCCACCCGGCCGGCCCGCTCTCCGACAGCCTCCGGTGCACTCCCCGGTAAGCTTGGTTGATGGAGCTGGGGATCTACGCGGTGATCGGCGTGGCTGTCATTGTGGCGGTTGCAGCGTTCTCCAAGCGGCTCGGAATCGCGGCCCCGATCATCCTCGTCGTCGTCGGTGTCGGCCTCTCGTACCTGCCGGGTGTGCCCGAGATCGAGATCCCGCACGAGTACATTTTGAACGGCCTGCTGCCGCCGATTCTGTATGCCGCGGCCATCAGCGTGCCCATCGTCGATTTTCGGCGCAACCTCGGAACCATCACGAGCTTGTCGGTGGTGCTGGTCGTCATCACGGCCTTCGGCACGGGTTTCCTGCTGTACACGATGCTGCCCGATCTCAATCTGGCGGCGGCGATCGCCCTCGGTGCGATCATCAGTCCGCCCGATGCTGTCGCTGCGACGTCGGTGGGCCGGCGGCTCGGCCTGCCGCCCCGGCTCCTAACGGTGCTCGAGGGCGAGGGGCTCGTGAACGACGCCACCGCCCTCGTCTTGCTGCGCTCGGCCACCGCAGCGGCGGTGGGGGCGCTGGCGAGCCCCTGGGCCGGTGTTCTCGACTTCGTCTATGCCGTTGTCGTCGCCATCGCCATCGGGCTCGTGGTGGGCTTCGTGACCGTGTTCATCAGGTCGAAACTCAATGACCCGGTGCTCGACACGGCGATCTCGTTCGCGGTTCCGTTTGCCGCATTCATGCCAGCAGAGGGCATCGGCGCCTCCGGGGTTCTCGCCGTGGTGATCGCCGGCCTCTACACCGGGCATGCCGCCCCGAGCGCGTTCTCTGCGCAATCCCGCATCAGCGACCGCATCAATTGGCGCACCGTTCAGTTCTTTCTCGAGAACGGCGTCTTTCTGCTGATCGGCCTCGAGATCCGCACACTGATCGACAATGTCAACGACGAGTCGTCGCCCCTCGGCGTATGGGAGTCGATCGGAATAGGCCTGCTCACCACAGTCGCCCTGATCCTGCTGCGGTTCCTGTGGGCCGGCCCGCTCGTTCTCGGCCTGCGATTGCGCGCCCAACGCGCCGAGAAGACAACACTCCGCTCGCGGCTCTTCCTCGACTACGTGCGAAGCCAGCCGGTGACGGGCCCTCGCCAGGCCCGAAGACGAAGGATCGCCGAGCGCTCGTACACGCGGAGGCGATCAGACCTCCAGCAGTTGCGAAACGAGGGCATCGACTGGCGTGGCGGCGTGGTCATCGGCTGGTCGGGCATGCGCGGGGTGGTCACGCTCGCTGCGGCCCAGTCCCTGCCTGAGAACACGCCGTACCGCGACCAGCTCATTCTCATCGCCTTCACCGTGGCCGTCGTGACCCTGGTGGTGCAGGGCGGAACCCTGCCGTGGGTGATACGGCTGGTGGGCATCCAGGGCATCGATGTCGCCGAAGACCGGCGTGAACTCGCGCGGCTTCTCGATGAGATCAGCGGCGAGGGTCTTCAGGTCCTGGATGATCCGGCCAGGGCCCTCGGCGAAGAATCCCCGGTCGACCCCGATGTGGTGGAGCGTGTGCGCCAGACATCGTTCCTCCGCACCGAGTCGGCCTGGGAGCGCTCGCTCGAGCTGACGGCGGGAACCGACGAGACGCCGCACCGGGTCTACCGGGAGCTGCGGCTCGCGGTGGTGGAGGCCGAGCGGGCCGCACTGCTCGACGCACGCAGCCGCGGCGCCTACGCCTCGCGCATCCTCGCCGAGGCCCAGGCCATGCTCGACGTCGAGGAGACGCGTCTACGCCCTCGCACGGGCACCGGCCACTGACCGGCGCGCGCTGGTGCCCCCCTGACTGTGCGAGGGGCAGATCGACGAATCGTCGGCCCTCGTCTGATCCGTCGCAAATAGTGCGTCGGTTCGACTGAGGGCCGACGATTGGTCGATGAGCCGAGCGTCAGCGACAGTCCGCGTCGGAATCCGGCGAACGTCAGCCCGACCGTCGAACATAGTGCGGCGGTGGGGCTGAGGTTCGTCCGTTTGCGCGCGAGTCAGCGCGGCGAGACGCCGAGCGGGCGACGAGCGAGGCCGCGGGGGCGTGCGGCGAGCGTCTCGGCGATTGCGAGGATCGCCACGCTCGCGGGGTCGGCGGGGTCGCTCAGCACGATCGGCGCACCAGCGTCACCGCCGCTGCGGAGCGCCACGCTCAACGGGATCGAGGCGAGCAGGGGTACCGCAGCATCCTGCCCTTCCGAGAGTCGCCGGGCGACTTCGAGACCTCCACCCGAGCCGAAGAGCTCGAGTACGGTGCCGTCAGGCTGGGGCAGCCCCGCCATGTTCTCGATGACGCCGACGATCTTCTGGCCGGTCTGGCGGGCAACGACACCCGAGCGCTCTGCCACGTCGGCGGCGGCCGGCTGGGGAGTTGTGACGACCAGCACTTCGGCGTGGGGGAGCAGCTGTCCCACCGAGATCGCGACGTCGCCGGTGCCGGGCGGCAGGTCGAGCAGCAGCACGTCGAGGTCGCCGAAATACACGTCGCTGAGGAACTGCGTGATGGTGCGGTGCAGCATCGGCCCCCGCCACGCGACGGCGGCGTTGTCGTCGACGAACATACCGATGGAGATGACCTTCACGTCGTACCCGACCGGCGGCAGGATCATGTCGTCGACCCGCGTCGGTTTCACCGCGACCCCGTCGTGCACGAGCCCGAGGATGCCCGGGATCGAGAACCCGTACACGTCGGCGTCGACGATGCCCACAGCGAGCCCGCGGGCTGCGAGGGCGACAGCCAGGTTCGCGGTCAGGGTCGACTTGCCGACGCCACCCTTGCCGCTGGTGACGGCGTAGATGCGGGTGAGCGAGTCAGGGCCGAACTGCGTCTGTCGGGCTCCGCCGGGGCCCCGCAGCTTCTCGGTCAGGGCTGAGCGCTCGTCTCGCGACATCACGGTGACCTGGATGCTCGCGGCGGTCACGCCCGCGACACCCAGTGTGGCCGTGCGAACGTCCCGTTCGATCGCTGTTGCCGCCGGGCATCCGGTGATCGTGAGTTTGATGACGACCGAAGCCAGACCATCGGGGTCGACCGAGACGTCACCGACCATGTCGAGTTCGGTGATGGGCTTGCGGATCTCGGGATCGATCACCCGTGCGAGCGCCTGCAGCACCCCCTCGGCGAGAGGGCAATCACCGGTTGAGCTCGAGTGCTCAGGCACTGCCGGGCTCGACTCCGGCGGGCTGAGGATCGCTGGTGGTCGCTGCAGTGCGAGTCTGTGCGGCCTCTGGCTGTGCGGCTTGCGGTTGTTCTGCTTCCGGGTGTTGGGCGCCCCGGGTTTCACTCGGTCGTGCGTCACTCGGTCGTGCGTTGCTCGGCCGAGATTCGCCGGGCTTGCGCTTGCCGCTGCGTTTGTCCGACCGCTTCGATCCCGGCCCGCCCTCTTCGACAGAGAGCTCCTCGAGCAGGGCGCGGAGCTCGCCCCTGATGAAGTCCTTGCTCGCCATATCCTGCATCGCCAGTCGCAGGGCGACGACCTCGCGGGCAAGATACTCGGTGTCGGCGAGGTTTCGTTCGGCACGCTGGCGATCCTGTTCGATCTGGACGCGGTCGCGGTCATCCTGCCGGTTCTGGGCAAGCAGAATGAGCGGGGCTGCATAGGACGCCTGCAGCGACAGGATGAGCGTCAGGGCAGTGAAGCCGATCGCGGCAGAGTCGAACCGCAGGTTGTCGGGGCCGTAGGTGTTGAAGCCGATCCAGAGCACGACGAAGCCGGTCAGGATGATCAGGAACCATGGGGTTCCCATGCCGCGGGCGATGGCTTCTGTCGAGCGGCCGAAGCGGTCGCGGCTGGTGCGGTTGCGACCGGGCAGCACGCGTGAGCGCAGGCCCTTGGGGGAGTCGAGCCTGGCGTCAGGGGTCCGGGTGATGGAGCTACGAGCCATTGCCGACTCTCCTTCCGCGTAGAGGTGTTGCGTTGATCACCGTGCCGTCGTGACTTCGCCAGTCGTCAGGCAGCAGGTAATCGAGAACATCGTCAATGGTCACCACCCCGACAAGCCGGTGGTTCTCGTCGACAACGGGCACCGAGACGAGGTTGTAACTGGCCAGGATGCGCGAAACCTCGGCCGCTGAGGTGTGTGCCTTCACCGGCTCGAGGCCGTCGTCGAGCAGGGCGCCGAGGCGTTCGTGCGGCGGGTACCGCAGCATCCGTTGGAAGTGCACCATACCGAGGAACCGGCCGGTCGGGGGCTCGTACGGGGGCAGCGTGACGCAGATCGCGGCCCCGAGGGCGGGTGCGAGCTCGTGTCGCCTGATGAGGGCGAGACCTTCGGCGACGGTTGCGTCGGCCGATACGATGATCGGCTCAGTCGTCATCAGCCCACCCGCCGTGTCGGGCGCGTAGGCAAGCAGCATGCGCACGTCGTCGGCCTCTTCGGGCTGCATGAGCTTCAGCAGCTCTTCGCCGCGGGCATCGGAGAGCTGCGCGATGAGGTCGGCGGCATCATCCGGCTGCATCTGGTCGAGCACGTCGGCCGCACGGGTGTCGTCGAGTTGGTTCATGATCTCGACCTGGTCGCTCTCGGGCATCTCTTCGAGAACGTCGGCGAGCCGGGCATCCGGCAGTTCTCCGGCGACTTCGAGCCTGCGCAGGTGCGGAAGGTCGAGCAGGGTGTTCGCGAGGTCGGCCGGCTTCATGTCGCCGTAGGTGGCAATCAGCTGCTCGGCGGATTGCGACTGGCCCGTCTGGCTGCGTTCCCTGACCTCTGCCCAGGTTGCGAAGACGGTCGGGCCCTTGCCGAACGGGCTGGCACTCGTCTTCGGGCGCCGCAGGAAGAGCTGCGAGACGGCCCACTCGCCGGGGCCGGACTGTTCGATGGCGACGTCTTCGATGGTCGCCTCGCCCGATCCGTCGGTGAAGACCACCTTGCGCCCGAGGATCTCGGCGATGACCCGCACCTCGCCGCCGCGCTGCTCGAAGCGACGCACGTTCATAAGGCCCGTGGTGATGATCTGGCCGCTGCCGATGCTCGTGACCCGGCCGATCGAGACGAAGACCCGTCGTTTTCCGGGAATCTCGACGATGAGTCCGACGAGCCGCGGGGTGTCCGGACTTCGGTACACCACCAGTACGTCGCGCACCTTGCCCAAGCGGTCGCCCGCGGGGTCGAAGACGGTGCACCCGGCCAATCTGGCGACGAAGACTCTGGTGGCACTCACGCTTCTAACTTAGACCGTCTGCGTGAACAGACCCTCCGTGATGAGACCCCTCACGGTACAACCGTGGTGCCATCACAGGCTGTGAACCACCGGTCGTCACCCCCATGCGGCCGGATGCCCGTGGAAGAATGGGCTCGTGACGAACCAGATGCCCGGAATGGGCCGCAATCCCCGAACCACACCCCGGATTCCCCGGGGCGAGATCGTCCAGACCTTCGAGACCTACGAAGACGCCCAGCAGGCCGTCGATGTGCTCGCGCGTTCGGACTTTCCGGTGAACCAGCTGGCGATCATCGGCAGCGACCTCAAGACGGTCGAGAATGTGACGGGCAAGCTGAGCTACGGCCGTGCCGCGCTCGCCGGCGCGTTCAGTGGTGCGTGGATGGGCCTGTTCTTCGGGCTACTGCTGGTGATCTTCTCACCGAACGCGACGTCGTTCGGCTTCGTGGCCGCGGCGATCCTGATCGGTGCAGGGTTCGGAATGCTGTTCGGAATCGTGTCGTACACGATCACCCGTCGCCGACGCGACTTCACGTCGACCATGCAGGTCGTCGCTACCAGCTACTCCATCCTGGCCGACCCTGAGGTGGCGAACCGCGCGCGCAACATCATCGCTCCCGACGCAACCTGGGGCCAGGCGCAGGCGCCTCACCCCTCAGACCCGCCCGCACCGCACCCCTCAGACCCACCCCCCGCGCTCTGACCCCGGCGTCGATGGCGCTCGTCTTCAGTTCCGCAGCGTTGTGCCGGGCTGTGAGCGAGCGGCCGTTATAGGCCGCCCGCCGCCCTCACCGTGCCGGGCTGTGAGCGAGCGGCCGTTATAGGCCGCCCGCCGCCCTCACCGTGCCGGACTGTGAGCGAGCGGCCGTTATAGGCCGCCCGCCGCCCTCACCGTGCCGGGCTTTGGGCGAGCGGCCGTTATAGGCCGCCCGCCGCCCTCACCGTGCCGGGCTGTGAGCGAGCGGCCGTTATAGGCCGCCCGCCGCCCTCACCCAGGACTCGACGTCGTCGGCCGAGCGCGGGATCGCGATCGACAGGTTCTCGGCGCCGGTGGGCGTGACGAGGATGTCGTCTTCGATGCGTGCCCCGATGCCTCGGAAGTTCACCGGCACGGTCAGGTCGTCGGGCTGGAAGTAGAGCCCGGGTTCGATCGTGAACACGTTGCCGGCTTCGAGCACGCCGTCGAGGTACATCTCACGCCGAGCCTTGGCGCAGTCGTGAACGTCGAGTCCGAGGTGGTGGCTCGTGCCGTGCACCATGTAGCGGCGGTGCTGCTGGTTCTCGACCTTGATGGCCTCTTCGGCACTGACGGGCAGCAGTCCCCACACGGCTGTTCGCCGGGCGATGACGGCCATGGCTGTCTGGTGGATCTCGCGAAAACGGATGCCGGGGCGCACGATGGCGAAGGCGGCGTCGGCTGCTTCGCGAACGGCTTCGTAGATCATCCGCTGCTCTTCGCTGAAGGTGCCGGAGACGGGCAGGGTGCGCGTGATGTCGGCGGTGTAGTAGCTGTCGGCTTCAACACCAGCGTCGATGAGAATGAGGTCGCCCGGGACCACGGGGCCGTCGTTGCGGGTCCAGTGCAGAATGCAGGCGTGGGGCCCGGATGCTGCGATCGTGTCATAGCCGAGCGCGTTGCCGTCAGACCGGGCACGGCCATAGAACACACCCTCCACGAGGCGTTCTCCTCGCTCGTGGGCGACGATCCGTGGCAGGTCGGCGATGATGTCGTCGAAGCCGCGCGCGGTCGCAGCGATCGCCAGTCTCATCTGCGCGATCTCGTACTCGTCTTTCACCAGCCGCAACTCGGCGAGATCTCGTTCGAGCAGGTCGGACGACGCGCTCCTGTTGCCCACGGTGTCGAGTTCGGCGAGTTCGAAGGCTTCACCACGGCTCGCGTCGACCAGGGCTGTGAGCGCGGGATCGGCTTCGCGGACGATGCGGGTGTTCTCGTCAGAGGAGTTGACGACCTCGTCGAGTTCGGCGATTCCGAAGGTCTGCAGGCCGAGATCACTGGCGACCTGCGCGAGCGAGGGGCGGGGGCCGATCCAGAATTCGCCGATCTCGGGGTTCGCGTAGAACTCGTCGGAGTCGCGGCCGGCGCGCTCGCGGAAGTAGAGCGACGCCGTGTGGCCCTCGCCGCCATCGTGTGCTTCTGGGCCGTCGATCGGTTCGAGTACCAGCACGGCCCCGGGCTCGCTGTCTGAACCCCAGCCGGTGAGGTACGCGAAGGAGGTGTGGGCGCGGAAGGCGTAGTCGGTGTCGTTCGAGCGCTGCTTCAGGCGCCCGGCGGGGATGATCAGCCGCATGCCCGGGTACATGGCCGAGATGCGGGCGCGACGGTCGGCGGCGAAGGGAGCCTGTTCGCGGGCGGGCGGCAGAACATCCGTTCGCTCAGCCCAGCCCTCGGAGATGTAGTGCTTGAAGGCCTCGGAGCCGGGGGTGGTCGAGCGGTTCGAGGTGGCCCGCGGGGCGGGGTCGGTCACAGCGGTGTCTGTTGATTCAGCCATACTCCATTGTCTCGCTCGTGGTGGGCGATTGCGACTCGGGCAACTGACGAGCACCGGGGCCCGATCTGGTAGTCGGCTGAGAGCGCTGATCGAGCGCCTAGCATGGGGGTATGCCTGACGTTGCACCCGCATTCCGCGGTCCTGTCGATCTTCACACTCACAGCAGTGCGTCAGACGGAACGGAAACGCCGTACGAGGTCGTGCGCTCGGCACACGAGGCGGGCCTCGGAACGCTCGCACTGACCGATCACGATACGACGGCAGGATGGGCATCCGCGTCACAGGCCGCCCGCCACTTCGGCCTCTCGCTGATTCCGGGAATGGAACTCAGCACCCGTCAGGAGTACGCAAGCGTTCATCTCCTGGCCTACCTCTTCGACCCGGCAGACGAAGCGCTGCTGGCCGAGACGACCACGATCCGAAACGCTCGGATGAAGCGCGCTGAGAGCATTGTGGCCCGTATTTCAGAGGACTACGACCTCACCTGGCAGGACGTCCTCGACCAGACCACCGAAGGGGCGACCATCGGCCGGCCGCACATCGCCGACGCTCTGGTCGCCAAGGGCCTCGCGCCGACACGGAGTCATGCCTTCCAGGGCATATTGCACTGGAAGGCGGGGTACTTCCAGCCCCACTACGCACCGACGCCGCTGATCGGGGTGCAACTGGTGGTGGCGGCCGGGGGAGTGCCCGTGCTCGCCCACCCGGGAACGAGCGGTCGCGACCGGGTGATTCCCGAGTCCAACCTTCGCCGACTGGTGGATGCTGGGCTCTTCGGTCTCGAGATCGAGCACAGTCTCAACACGGCCGACGGAAAGACCAGGCTCTACGAGCTCGCCAAGAAATTCGGGCTCCAGGTCACCGGGTCGAGCGACTACCACGGCTCAGGCAAGCCGAATCGGCTGGGCGAGAACACCACGCCCCTCGAGGTTCTGCAGAAGATCGTCGACCGGGCCACGGGATCGCTTCCGGTTTACGCCTGAGTCACGACGGCAGTCCCGTTTCGCCTGGAACGTCTTCATCTGACCCGTTCCGCCTGGCACCGTCTTGCAGCCGCAGTCGTTCAGTTCGTCAGTGAGACGACAGCCTGGGCGACAGTGAAGATCGCCAGGCCCGCCAGTGAGCCGACGACGGTTCCGTTGATGCGGATGAACTGCAGGTCTTTTCCGACCTGGATCTCGATCTTCTGGCTGGCCTCGCGGCCGTCCCACCGCTCGACGGTCTCGGCGATGACGGCGGCGATGTCGTGGCGATAGTTCTGCACGAGATGGGCGGCGGCGTTGCCAACCCAGGTGTCGACGGTGAGGGCGAGCCGGGCATCCGACACCAATCGCGTGCCGACATCGGTGAGGGTGGATTGGATCGACAGGCGAAGCGGGCTTCCCGGGGTGGCCAACGAGGATTGCAATGCCGACTTGATCGCGTCCCAGGCCAGGCCGGCCAGTTCCCGCAGGCGAGGGTCGTCGAGCAGGCCCACTTTGACACTTTCGAGGCGGCGCATCATCTCGGGGTCATGTTGCAGGTCTGTGCTGAGCTGCAGCAGGTACGCGTCGAGGGCGAGGCGGAGCTGGTGGGTGGGATTCGCCTGCACCGCCTGCACGAACTTCAGCGCTTCGCGGTAGACACGTTCGTCGACCAGTTTGTCGACGAACGACGGTATCCAGCTGGGCAGGCGCCGCGACACCAGCTCGGTGAACGAGTCGGGATTGGCGGCGAGCCACTGTTCGGTCTTGTCGACGAGGAGGTCGACAGCGAGGTGATGGTGGCCGGATTCGATCACCTTCTGGGCGAGCTCGCCGATCTGGGCCGACCAGTCGCGCCCGACCAGGTGCGTTCGCGCCAGGCCTTCGATGACCTCGCGGATCTCGTCGTCGCTCAGGAAGGTGAGGGCGCCCTGCAGCCCACTGGCGAGTTCCTCGGTGATGCGCTCGGCATTCGCTGGTTTCGAGAGCCAGGTGCCGACCACCCGGGAGACGCCCACATCGGCGAGTTTCTGGCGCACGATCGCCTCGGAGAGAAAGTTCTCTTCGACGAATTCGCCGAGGCTGGCCCCGATCTCGTTCTTGCGGGTCGGGATGATCGCGGTGTGCGGAATCTTCAGCCCCAGCGGGTAACGGAACAGTGCGGTCACGGCGAACCAGTCAGCGAGGGCGCCGACCATGCCACCTTCGGCCGCTGCGCGCACGTACTGCAACCACGGATACCGGGTCTGCAGCGCGAATGCAACGGCGAAGATCACCGCCATCATGATCAACAGGCTTGTCGCCAGGAGCTTCATGCGGCGAAGTGCCTGCAGCTTCACGAGCTCGTTCGGGGTCAGCTCGTTCGGGGCCAGTCGATTCGGGGCCAGTGGATTCGGTTGCCCACTGCTCACTGTGGGGTCTGGCTCACTCGGGGCGTGGTGCGCGGTTGCGCGAGCGCGTGCGCCTGCGAGGAGCGCTGTTGCCGTCGTGGTGCTCGTGGCCCGCGTGTGCCGGCCCGCTTGCCGGTGCGTCGCCCGATCCGCCTGAAGCGCCTGAGAAGCTGACGGCAGTCGTGTCGCCGGCCAGGCCGCTGGCCGTGACCTCCGTCGTGGTGGTGGATGCCCCGCTGCCGTTGGGGCGACGGTTGCGCGACCTCGGCGGGCGCTCACTTCCCCCTTCACGTGGAGCCCGGTTTGCGCCCGAGCCGCCAGCGTTCGAGGTATTACCGTGTGACCCGCCGGTCGAGCCCTCACGCGGAGCGCGGGGCGGTCGATCAGCAGCGTCGACGCCCTTCGCCGGGGGAGTGGGCTTCAGGCGTCCCTTGACGCCTGCCGGAATGTCGAGATCGGTGAAGAGGTGCGGGGAGGAGGAGTAGGTCTCGACCGGCTCCGGCTGGCCCATGTCGAGTGCCTTGTTGATCAGGGCCCACTTGTGCAGATCATCCCAGTCGACGAAGGTGACCGCGATTCCCGTCTTGCCGGCGCGACCGGTCCGACCGGCGCGGTGCAGGTACGTCTTCTCGTCTTCGGGAATGGTGTGGTTGATCACGTGCGTCACGTCGTTGACGTCGATGCCGCGGGCGGCGACGTCGGTGGCGATCAGAACGTCACGCTTGCCAGCCTTGAACGCGGCCATGGCGCGCTCACGCTGCTCCTGGTTGAGGTCGCCGTGCACGGCTGCGGCGTTGAAACCGCGGTCGCCGAGTTCTTCGACCAGCCTGGCCGCTGCACGCTTTGTGCGGGTGAAGATGACGGTCTTGCCTCGGCCGTTGGCCTGCAGGATGCGCGCGATGACCTCGTCTTTGTCGAGGTTGTGGGCGCGATACACGACGTGCTTGATGTTGGCCTGGGTGAGACCTTCGTCAGGGTCCGTCGCGCGGATGTGGATCGGGCGCGTCATGAATCGGCGTGCGAGCGCCACGACCGGGCCGGGCATCGTCGCAGAGAAGAGCATGGTGTGGCGGCCAGCCGGGGTCTGCGAGAAGAGCTTCTCGACGTCGGCGAGAAAGCCGAGGTCGAGCATCTTGTCTGCCTCATCGAGCACCATTACGCGAACGTTGGCGAGCGAAAGCAGGCGTTGGCCTGCGAGGTCGAGAAGACGACCGGGCGTACCGACGACGACCTGCGCGCCGGCCTTCAGCTGCTCGATCTGGCCCTCGTACGATTTGCCGCCATAGATGGCGATGACCGTTGTCGGCCTGTTCTTGGCCGCAAGCTGCAGGTCTTCGGTGACCTGCACGGCGAGTTCACGGGTTGGCACGACCACGAGGGCCTGCACTCCGGGGGCCGGGTTCTGCCCGAGACTCTGCAGCAATGGGAGGCCGAAGCCGAACGTCTTGCCGGTACCGGTCTTGGCCTGGCCGATGATGTCCTGGCCCTCGAGGCCGAGCGGGATGGTCTGGGTCTGGATCGGGAACGGGTGGATGATGCCCTTCGACGCCAGCGCGTCGACGAGGTCCTGGTCGACCTTGAGGTCGCTGAAGGTCGATTCGTCGATGATCGCATCGGGAAGGGTGGGGTCTGGTGCGATCACGTCGATGACGGCGACAGCATCGATCGCGTCGGCATTGGGTTCTGTGAATGTCATTGGGGGTGCCCTGTCGTTGTGTGGGCTACGCCTGAAAGAGAAGAGTCCTGAGAAATGCACCTGAAGTGAACCTGAGGTGCACATCGTGTACTGCTCGGTCACGAAGTGCCCGGATACGCGATTTTCTTCAGAACTAGGGCCGGCGATGGCGCCTGGCTGGGGGGCGTAGACGCCCCGATTCGTGTCAGGGCTGCATTCAGTTTAGCCGAGCATCCGGAATTCGCCGCCGTGGGGCGTGCAGGGTGCTGTCAGCTGTCACTGAAGTCATCGATCGGTAGCCCACTGCCAGCCGGTAGACTCACCGGGTGTTTGACGTTTTCAAGCGCCCAAAGGTGCGCATAGAGGTTCCGCGGCTGAAGCAGCGTCGGCCTCCAGCGCTGACCGAGCGTGTCAACCTGGCTGAGCTCACGCCGGAGATCGTGCCCTACCTCGGGCAGGCGGCCTACATCCAGCTCTCGGTGTTCGAGTCTTTGGCGCGTGCGGTGATGCTCGCGCCCAACGTCGGGGCGAAGGAGCTGCTCGGGCCGGCCGCGGGCTTCGCCTTGGGTAAGCATGAAATGCTGACGGCAGAGCTCCGAAGACTTGTCGCCGAACCGTCGAGCGTCATCGAGCCGTTTGCGCCCGCCATCGACAGGTACGCCGCTGAGATCCGCGGTGCGGACTGGTTCGAGTCCCTGACGAGCATCTATCTGACCGCAGGGATCCTGGACGACTTCTTCGTGTTGCTGGCAACGGGTCTCGAAGGCGACGTCGGCCCACGCGCGGCCAGGATCGTTGCCGGTGACGATGGCCGCCAGGTGATCGTGACCATGCTCTCCGACGCGATGTCGGCCGATTCCATGCTCAGCTCGCGGCTTGCACTGTGGGGGAGGCGACTCGTCGGCGACACACTTCTGGTTGCCCGGTCAGCCATTCACCACAGCGGCAACCCACAGAACGATGAACAGCGGATCGAGCCGGTGTTCACGGAGCTGATCGCCAAGCACAGCCGGCGCATGGACGGGCTGGGACTGACCGCCTGAGCGGTGCGGTTACTCGAGGATTTGCCTAGACTGTTCGCGCTTTCGGAGACAGCAGGGCACTGAGCTGGGCCCGGTCCCTGCTTCGCCTGGCACGCCCGATGGTCAATGCCGAAACCGAGACGACTGCCGCTGTGAGCAGCAGCGTCGTCGTCCAGATCCAGCCGCCGTTCCAGGCCCAGCCGAGCCAGGTCAGTGCCTCCCACACGACCGAAGCGGTGGCCGCCCCGATCGCGGGGATGAGGAACGCCCCATGCGTGTCTCGCAGCGGAAAGAGGTAGCGTGCGGCCAACCCCAGGATGATTCCGGCCAGCACCACGAAGAGAAGTTCCATAGTGAGAAGACCCTAGCCGACGAAGCCGATTCGGCGGGTGTCTTCTGAGCCGATCTCGACGTAGGCGAGGCCGGCTACGGGAACGAGGTAGAGCTTGCCCTTGCTGTCTTTGAGCGACAGGTGACCGGTGCCGGAGGCGAGTGCGTCAGAGACCAGCTTCTCGATCTCGTCGGGAGTCTGGCTCGACTCGAAGCTGAGTTCTCGGGGAGTCTGTGTGATGCCGATACGAATTTCCACCAGGTGCGCCTTTCAACGGTTGGGTGATCGCGTGTTCTGATCACCACAGCCCAGATTACGACAGTTCCTCCCGGCCCGATCGCCGCTCCGAGTTCCCCGACCCTTGCCCTGAGCGAACAGCCGGATGATCGGGCCGACCCTCGGCTCGCCTTCGCCGCATCCTGCGCGACGATGGTGTCACCGGTGCTTGCTAGCGTTTCAGACGTGGACCACGAACCCGAACCTGAAGCTGACGCTGACACCCTGCCGGGTCCAGAAGCGAAGCGCACGGGGCTCGATGCGTCCCAACGGTCTGTGCTGGAGGTGCCAGTGGGCGATACGGTCGCCGTCATCGGAGCGCCCGGCTCGGGCAAGACGACCGTGCTTGTCGAACTCGTTGCCGATCGAGTGAAGCGGTTCGGGTTCGCGCCCTCAGAGATCGTTGTGCTCACCCCGACGCGACAGGCCGCAACCCGGCTGAGAGACATTCTCGCCCTGAGGCTGGCGTCGCCCACGAACGGCCCGCTCGCCCGAACGGTGAATTCTCTCGCCTTCCAGATCGTGCAGGCACAGGCCGCCCGAACAGGGGCCGCGGCGCCCGCTCTGCTCACTGGCGCGGAGCACGACAGGATCATCGCCGAACTCATCCAGGGCCACCTCGAAACCGATACGGGCCCCGAATGGCCCGATCCGCTGCGACCTGAAGTGCGGGTGCTTCGCGGTTTCAGAACAGAGCTCCGAGAACTCATGATGCGTGCCACCGAAAACGGGGTCTCGCCGGTACAGCTTGCCGATCTCGGTCGGCGACACGGCGTCGCTGAGTGGGTGGCAGCTGGCGAATTCGCCGCGGAATACCAGCAGGTCGTCTCGAGCTTTCGTGATTCGTACCTCGATTCTGCAGAGTTGATCGCGGAGGCTCGCCTGGTGGTTGCGCGCGGTGAGGCCGAGGTGCTCCGCGGTGTGAGACTCGTCGTCGTCGACGACTTCCCCGAGCTTTCGAGTGGGGCCGTGAATTTTCTCTCGACTCTCGCGCGCAGTGGAGTCGCCATCGTCGCCTTCGGCGATCCCGACATGGCGAGCGCGAGCTTTCGCGGCGGTTCGACCGACAGCCTGGGGCGCCTGGCCTCGGTGCTCGCCGTTGCGACAGCGCCCACGATCTACCTGCAGGGTGTCTACAGGCATGGCCCGGGCATCCGGAGTCTGATTCAGCGAGCGACAGCGCGCATCGGTGCTGCGGCGGCCGGGCGCCAGCGGGCAGCGCTGAGTCTCGGTGGCCGCGATGACCCACACGTTGACCAGGGGCGCGGAGAGTCTCAGGGTGCGGGAGTGACAGCTGCGCCGGCCGGCATAGACAATTCTGTCGTGCGTATCGAAGCGACGTCGTCTGCCGCTGAGGTGGCACAGATCGCCCAGCTTCTGCGGGAACATCACCTCCTGCGGGGAGTCCCGTGGCGAGAGATGGCAGTCGTCGTGCGATCGGGTGGTGCGATCTCGTCGTTCGCCAGGGGACTGGCGCTGGCCGAGGTACCGACGGCCACCACAACGGGCGGCCGTGCACTGCGCGACGACTACTCAGCCCGGCATCTCGTCACCGTGATCTCTGTCGCGACGGGAGTGCAGGAGCTCGATGACGAGACCATCACCGAGCTGTTGCTGGGGCCGTTCGGTGGCCTCGATGCCGTGTCGCTGCGGCGGCTGCGGCTCTCACTGCGCCACGAAGAGCTGGCGGGTGGAGGCAATCGCTCAGCCGAGCTGCTGTTGCGGGAGGCCCTTGAGGCACCCGGTCGTCTTGTCACCATCGACTCCTCGCCCGCACGCAGGGTCGCACGCCTGGCCGACAGCCTGGCTGTCGTCAGGAGCATGCATGCAAGCGGAGCCAGCATCGAGGAGTTGTTCTGGTCGGCCTGGAGCCGGAGCGCGCTCCCCGAACTCTGGCTGGCTCAATCCAGGGGCTCGGGAATCCTGGCAGACGAGGCCAACCGCAACCTCGACGGCATCGTCGGCCTGTTCACAGCGGCGAAGCGCTTCGTCGAGCGAAGCCCCCACCGCCCCGCAACCGAGTTCCTGATCGACGTTCGCGAGAGCGAAGTGCCAGAGGACTCTCTCTCACCCCGTTCTGCCGGTGATTCAGTACTCGTCTCCACGCCGACTGGCGTAGTCGGGGTCCAGGTGAAGGTCGTTGTGATCGCCGGCCTCCAGGAAGCCGTCTGGCCGAATCTTCGTCTTCGCGGTTCGCTGCTGCACCCCGACCGGCTGAGCGCTGTTGTAGCTGGCCTTCCCCCTGCCACTCAACACGCTCCTGATCAACACATCTCGGGGCAGGTGGCTGCCGCGATCGATGACCGCGCCGAGGTGATGGGCGACGAATTGCGGATGTTCGTGCTCGCGGCCTCCCGGGCCACCATGCAGACCGTGCTCAGTTGCGTCGCGAACGACGACGAACAGCCGTCCCCGTTCCTTCGGCTCGCTCCCGAGGCTCCGGTGATCGGTCGTGGTGGAACCAACGGCTCCCCTGTTGCCACACACCCCCTGACCTTGCGGGCCCTGACGGGCACCCTGCGCCGGGAACTCGCCGTGACGGGTGCCCCCGAGGCGGCGACAGCACTCGCTCGTCTCGCCGCAGAAGACGTGCCCGGTGCGCATCCGACGAGTTGGTATGGGCTGCTCGACCCGTCGACGATGGAGCCCCTCGCCGACCTCGACAATCCTGAGGTGTTCGTCGATGTCTCGCCCTCAAAGCTCGAGACCTTCGAGAAATCGCCTCTGGCGTGGTACATCGACAAAGTCTCCGGCAGCACGTTCGGCATGGCGGCCAGTATCGGAACGATCGTGCACTCGGTGATGGAAGAGGTGGCGACAATGCCCCAGCCAGACCTGAGTGTGACTGCACTCTGGTCTCTACTCGAACAACGCTGGAATGAGCTCGACTTCGAGTCACTGTGGCTCGCTGAGAGAGAACGTCGGCGCACGTTCCGGCGCGTGGAGGGTCTCTCCGAGTATCTCAAGGAGTTCGAACGAAGCGGAGGGGAGCTGGTCGGTGGCGAAGCCGGATTCAGCGTGGAGGTCGGTCGTGCGCGGTTGCGCGGAACGATCGACCGTCTCGAGCGCGGTCCGGATGGTGTTGTCAGCGTTGTCGACCTGAAGACCGGTGGTTCCGCTCCGTCTGCATTGGGCGTGGCCGAGCACGCACAGCTCGGTAGCTACCAGCTCGCACTTCTCGCGGGGGCTGTCACACCCGCGTCGAATGAGACTCGAGCAGAATCTCCAGCAGAATCTCCAGCAGAATCCCGAGCAGAATCCCGAGCAGAATCCAAAACGGAGTCGCGAAGCGGGCCCGTCGTCATCGACCCGTCGCAGAACGGCGGAGCCGTGTTGCTCTACGTGGCCCTCAGTGCCGGCGCAGGATCGAAGAAAGTACTCTACAAGCTGTTGACCCAGCCACCCCTCGACTCCGATTCAGAGCAGTTCTTCCGCGGCCGCATCGAGCGCGCTGCGCTCGGCATGGCCGGAACCGTCTTCCCCGGCCGTGACGGTCTCGGCGATCGTGACCCCCACGGCTCCTGGCGCTACCGGATCCACCTCGTGAAGGCAGTCTCCTCGTGATGATCAGCGCGCTCGAAATCGCCGGCAAGCTCGGTCTCCCTGCACCCACTCCGCAGCAACAGGCGGTGATCGAAGCCCCCCTCTCCCCGAGTATCGTGATCGCCGGCGCCGGCAGCGGCAAGACCGAGACGATGGCCAACCGGGTGGTCTGGCTCGTGGCCAACAACCTCGTTCCGGTGTCGGAGATCCTTGGCCTGACCTTCACACGGAAGGCGGCCGGGGAACTCTCGCAGCGCATCCGGTCACGCCTCGACCAGCTCGCGGCAGCGCAGCGCAGTGATGCAGCAGAGCGCGGCGATCCGGGGTCGTTCAACGTGGCAGCGCCATTCGGCGATGCCGGGCTGTCCGGCCGCGCATCGCAGCCTACAATCGCAGCGTTCGATCCGTTCGATCCGTTCGATCCGTTCGACGCTCCGACCGTGGCCACGTACAACTCCTTTGCCAACAGCATCTTTCGGGACAACGCGCTGCTCATCGGCCGCGAGGGTGATTCGGGCATCCTGAGCGAAGCGTCTGCCTGGCAGATGGCGCGAAAGATCGTGACGAGCAGCACGGATGATCGGCTCATCACCCTCGACAAACCGATCGACTCGCTCACCGAGGCCGTCTTGTCGCTCAGCCGTGCCATGAGCGAGAACGTGGTCTCGCCTACTGAGGTCGTCGCGCTCGCCGCCGACTTCGAGCAGCTCGCCGACCTGCCGACGGGCTCGACACGAGTGAAGACACTGAACGCCTCGCTGCGCGATGCGATCGTCTCTGTGCAGGCGCTGCCGGTTCTCGTCGATCTGGCCGAGCAGTACTCCGCCGAGAAGATCCGGCGCGGCTTCGTCGAGTACTCTGACCAGGTCGCGCTCGCTCTCGCGATCACCGAACGGGTGCCACGGGTGATCCCCGACTATCGCGGTCGATTCCGCGTGATCCTGCTCGACGAATACCAGGACACGAGTGTCGTTCAGACCAGGCTCCTGTCGCAGCTCTTCGGTGGCCAGCCGGTCATGGCTGTGGGTGACCCGCATCAGTCGATCTATGGCTGGCGCGGCGCAAGTGCGGCCAACCTGGCGACGTTCGCGGTGGACTTCACGGGCAGGCGCGACGGCGCCGAGTCTTTCGCGCTCTCGACCAGTTGGCGAAACCCGCTCCGCGTTCTCGACGTCGCCAACACCCTCGTCGCACCCCTCACGGCGGCCTCTGCCATTGCCGTCGAGCGGCTCGAGGCGCGCCCCGATGCCGGCACGGGTGTTGTCGATGCGTTCTACGGCGAGACGGTCACCGACGAGGCCGAGGCTGTCTCCCGATGGCTCAAGTACCAGCTCGCGATCCCCGATGCGAAGGGCGGTGTGAGGTCAGCAGCCATGCTGTGCCGTTCGATCAAGAAAATCGACGCCTTCACGACCGCGCTGGCCGAACACGGCGTGCCGTTTCACGTGCTGGGGTTGGGTGGCCTCCTCGAGGAGCCGGCCGTCGCCGACCTCGTTTCAGCGCTGAGGGTCATCTACTATCCAGCGGCCGAATCCGAACTGGTGCGGCTGCTCACCGGCGCCCGATGGCGGGTCGGTCTTCGCGACGTTCTCGTTCTCAGTCGAGTGGCCTCGTGGCTCGCCGAACGCGATCATCATTTCGCCACCCTTGATCCGGGCGTGAAACAGCGCCTGCGCAACTCGGTGGTCGCCGACGAGACGAGATCGCTGGTCGACGCCGTCGACTTCGTGGCGACGGCACCTGCGGGTCACCGTATGCTCGACGGATTCAGTGAGGCGGGGGTCTCCCGCATCCGCCAGGCGGGGTCCCAGCTCGCGTTTCTGCGCACCCGCACGGGCCTTGACCTGCTCGACCTGGTGAACCTCGTCACCCAGGAGCTCCTGCTCGACATCGAGGTCGCAGCGAACGAGAGGTCGTATCTCGGCCAGGCCAGTCTCGATGCCTTCTCGGAGCAGGTCACGGCGTTCGTCGCCGCGGATGCGACCGCGGGCCTCGGCGTCTTCCTGTCGTGGCTCGAAGAGGCCGAGAAGCGCGACAAACTCTCCCCTCGGTCGGAGGAGCCAGAACCCGGCACCGTGCAGATCCTCACCATCCACGGCGCCAAGGGCCTGGAGTGGGACGTCGTCGCGGTGCCGCGAATGGTCGAAGACGAGTTGCCCGGCAAGGTCCAGAGCAAACAGGGGTGGCTGGCCTTCGGCGAACTTCCGTTCGAATTCCGGGGCGACGCCGCTGAACTGCCCTTTCTGCCATGGCGCAGCTGCGACACCCAGGCCGAGTTCGCCACCGCCAAGTCGGAGTTCAACGACGAGATCGTCGATCGGTACGCCGAAGAGCAGAGACGACTCATCTACGTCGCGGTGACCCGTGCGAGGCAGAGCCTCCTGCTGAGCGGCTCGTTCTGGTCGATCCAGACCCAGCCACGCGGGCCCGGCTTGTTTCTCACCGAACTCGCCGATCACAGGCTCATCACGAAGGATGCCCTTCCCGACGCCCCCCAGAACGACCAGAATCCGCTGCCCGAGTCGGTGCGGCTCGTGCCCTGGCCCAGCGATCCGCTGGGCTCCCGACAGGCGAGGGTCAATGCTGCGGCAGAACTCGTGCTGAGTGCTGACCCCACGATCGTGACCGAGTGGTCGACCGACATCGATCTGCTGCTCGCTGAACGCGCGGCCTCAGCGGCGGGCGAGCCCCTGGCCGTGCCCGTGCGGGTTGCCGCCTCCCGGTTCAAGGACTACGTCGGAGACACGCCCGCCGTGCTGCGGCAGCTCCGGCGCCCGATGCCGGAGCGCCCCTACCGCCAGACCAGGCTGGGCACGCGCTTTCACACCTGGGTGGAGAACCGGTACGGCATCATCGGGGGGTCTGAGCAACTCGATGCGTCGCTGCTCGAGCTCGACACCGACGAAGCGCTCGACAGCGACGGGCTCCTGGTCGCGACGCGAATCCCCGATACGGCCGAAGACGAAGCGTTGCAGGCTCTCCAGGCGACCTTCGAGGCATCGGAATGGGCGGGTCTCGCCCCGGTCGACGTCGAAATCGAGATCCACCTGGCGCTGGGCGGTCACATAGTCGTGTGCAAGATCGATGCCGTCTTCGATCGGGGCGGCCGCTACCAGATCGTCGACTGGAAGACCGGGCGTGCCCCGGTCGACGCAGCCGATCTCGAAGCGAAGCAACTGCAGCTGGCGCTATACCGACTCGCGTACTCGAAGTGGCGCGGAATCGAACCCGAACTCATCGACGCTGTCTTCTACTTCGTGGCTGTCGACGAGGTCATCGCACCCGTTCGGGTCTACTCGGAGACTGAACTCCTCAGACTCTGGGAGGCCGTCGAGGCTCAGGTGTAGGGTCCAGCCGGGCTGCCGAATGGGCAGAACGGATCAGTCGTCTTCCGAGATGCGAGCTGCGTTCGCGTGGTCACGAGCCGTGACCGTTTCGGAGCGCGGTGTGCGCGCCAGCATCTCTTCGACCTCGTCGACGGCCATGACCCGCCCGGTGTCTGTCGACAGGGGGTTCAGCAGGTCGGACTGGGCCGTGGTGGCGAGACCGGCGAGCATGCCCACCGCGTCGTCGACGATCAAGGAGTCCCTGAGGTCGTAGCCGTGCACGAGCCACTTCGCGATCTCGAGCTCGGCGTAGAGCCTGGCCCGCTTTCGCAACTGGCGGTCGACCGGCCCTGAGCGGGCGACGTTGTAGCCCGAGAACACCCGTGTGGCCGACTCCTCACGCGAGACCGAGCTCAGCCAGTAGAGATCACTGGCCGGGTCGCCGACCTTGAAATTCGACCAGTCGAGGATGCCCGTGACCCTGTCGCCGGCGATGAGGAACGATTCCGGGCCGAGCGAGCCGTGGATGACGGTGGGCTGGAACTGCCACAGGGCGCTGTCTTCGAGGGCGAGCGACCATCGCGTGAGCAGTTCGGTGGGCACCTTGCCGGTCGCGGTCGCGCGGTCTTTCGAGGTTCGCGCGACCCGGGCCGATTCCGTGGCGCTGAAGACAGGCAGCCCGGCATCGGTGACGACGGAGGTCGGAAGCGAATGGATAGAGGCGATCGCGCGGCCGAATGACTCGGCCAGTTCGATACTGTCGTCGAGGCTTGCCAGAGTGGCAGGCCTGCCCTCGATGTAGTTGTAGACCATTCCGCGGGTCTGGCTGCTTGACGTCTGGGGGCTGGGGATCTGCGCAATGGGAGCCTGGCCGACGAACTCTGGGGCGGCGAAGGGCAGCCGGCTCCGTGACCCGCCGGTCAGGGCGCGCAGCGCCACGAGGTCCCCGGACTGTTCGCGCTCGGCCTCGTCGGCCGTCGGAACCCGCACGACAAACCTGTCGCCACCCCTGGCCTGCAGCAGTGCTGAGTCGTACCGGCCGGACTGGCCGGTTGAGAGAGGCGAGGTCGACACGACATCGAGCCCGGCGACGGCCGCGGTCGCGAGCGCGGCTAGAGTGAGAGAGGATCTGGCCATACTCTCAGGGTAGGGCTGGCATCTGCACTCGATGGCTTTCGCCACGCATGATTGGTCAACCCTTGCATACGACTTTTCTCTCTTCGCTGCCGCTCTCCCGATTCGAGATCGACCGTGATCACGAGTTTCGCAGCACGCCGCAGCTGTTCGACACGCTCTGGGCAGACGAGGCGACGCGGGTTGCGGTGTTCTGGAACGGGCTGGCGCTTCTGGGCGATGGCACTGCCGGGCATCCGGAGCTCGCCTTCATGCCTGCCGCGAGCATCGCCGCAGTCGGAGGGGCAGGGGTGGCCGGTTCCGCTGGGGTGGAGGTGGCGGTGTACCTCGGGCGTTCGCTCGCCACCGATGTCACCGAGCCGGTCGGAACGAGGCTCGTCGCCCTGTCGCTCTCTGACGACGCAGCGCGCGCACTGGAGCCGGACGAAAGCCGGTGGGTGAACCTGCGAACAGTCGCCTCGGGGCTGACCGACCGTGACGCCGGTGCCTTCACCGAGGCGCTCGGCATCATCAACTGGCACAACTCCCACACCCACTGCCCACGCTGCGGAGCAGGGACCGTACCCGAGATGGGCGGCTGGGTGAGGCGATGTCCCGTGCAGGACATCGAGATCTTCCCGCGAACCGACCCGGCGGTGATCGTCGGGATCGTCGACGAGCACGACCGCATCCTGCTGGGGTCGAACGCCCTGTGGGAGATCAACCGGTACTCGCTGCTCGCCGGTTTCGTCGAGCCGGGTGAATCGCTTGAGGCCGCGGCGATTCGCGAGGTGTTCGAGGAGTCCGGCGTTCGCATTCTGACGCCTGAGTACCTCGGTTCGCAGCCGTGGCCGTTTCCGGCATCGTTGATGTGCGGGTTTCTCGCCCGCGTCGACCCTGCGTCGTCGACCGATCCGCTGGTTCCCGACGGTGAAGAGATCCTGGATGTCCGCTGGTTCAGTCGCGAAGACCTGGCCGATCCTGCCCAGACGGCGATCCTGCCCGGCTCCTCCTCGATTGCCCGTGCGATCATCGAGCACTGGTACGGCGGCCCCATTCCCGGGCGGGATTGGTGAGACCAGGCCCCGACGATGCTGGAGATCGCGCCGCCGAAATCAGTGTCGAAGACGGTCTGAACGAGCGGAGTGAACCGGCAACCGGTGCCGAGGCGCTGTTGTCGGGTCTCGACTCAGAGCAACGAGTCGTCGCCAGCACCCTTCTCGGACCGGTCTGCGTTCTTGCCGGGGCTGGTACAGGTAAGACCCGCGCAATCACCCACCGCATTGCCTACGGCGTTGCAACCGGTGTCTTCCCGCCGAGCAAGCTGATGGCCCTCACCTTCACGGCCCGCTCGGCGGCTGAACTCCGTTCGCGCCTCCGGTCCCTGGGCGCTGGCGGAGTCTCTGCACGCACCTTCCACTCGGCCGCGCTCGCACAGCTGAACTTCTTCTGGCCCCAGGTGATCGGCGGCGACGTGCCGCGGCTGCTCGAGGGCAAGGGCCGCCTGCTCGGGCAGGTCGCTGAGAACCTCAAGCTGAGGGTCGACACCGCGACGCTCCGTGACCTCGCCGCAGAAATCGAGTGGCGCAAGATCTCGAACCTGTCGCTCGACGCCTATGGCCTCGCTGCGCGAACCAGCAGGGCGCAGCCCGGCTCCCTGAGCGTCGAACAGGTCATCGACCTCCAGCGCGAATACGAGAAGGTGAAAGACGACCGTCGGCAGCTCGATTTCGAAGACGTGCTGCTGGCTACTGCAGGGATGATCGAATCCGAGCCATCGGTCGCCATGCAGGTTCGCGAGCAGTACCGGTTCTTTGTCGTCGACGAGTACCAGGACGTCTCGCCCCTGCAGCACCATCTGCTCTCGCTCTGGCTCGGTGACCGCCGTGACCTCTGTGTCGTCGGCGATGCGAGTCAGACGATCTATTCCTTCGCAGGTGCCAACTCGGACTTCCTGCTGTCGTTCGGTCGGTCGTACCCCAATGCGAAGATGGTTCGGCTCGAGCGCAACTATCGCTCGACACCCGCTGTCGTCGACACGGCGAACCGTCTGATGCGCGGGCGCACCGGTGCGCTGAGTCTTCGATCCGCGGGAGGCGGCGCACGGGGAGGCGCTGCGAGTGAAGCCCGTGCTGGTGAAATCGGTGCGCAGGCAGGCGATGCCCGGGCGAGAGTCGCCTCCCGGGGCGCAGAACCGACGATCACGGCGTACGCCTCCGACGCCGCAGAGGCGCGTGGGGTCGCTGCCACGATTGCACGACTGATCGTCGACGGCACAAGACCCGAAGACATCGCGGTGTTGTATCGGATCAACGCCCAGGCTGCCGCGCTCGAAGGCGCCCTCGCTGAAGCGGGCGTGACGTACCAGATCAGGGGATCGCAGCGCTTCTTCGACCTGCCAGAGGTCAAGCAGGCCATCATGAGCCTGCGGGCGGCGTCGGTGTCCATCTCGGGCGAGCCACTGTTCAAGTCGGTGAGTGACGTACTCCGTTCGCTCGGCTGGTCGCAGAGTCCGCCCGAAGCCCGGGGAGCGGTTCGCGATCGCTGGGAATCCCTCAATGCCATCATGGGCCTTGCCGAACAGCAGCCGGCGCGTACCTCATTCCGCGCCTTCACCGATGAGCTGCTCGAGCGCCAGGCCGGCCAGCATGAGCCCACCATCGCCGCCGTGACGCTGGCGACCCTGCACTCGGCCAAGGGGCTCGAATGGGGGAGCGTGTTCATCCTCGGCCTGAGCGAAGGGCTCGTGCCGATCAGCTACGCCACTACTCTCGATCTGGTCGATGAAGAGCGACGACTGCTCTACGTGGGGGTGACGCGCGCGCGCCGACTTCTGGCGTTGTCGTGGGCCCAGACGGGTGCCAGTCGCTCCCAAGTGCGACAACCATCGCGCTTTCTGGCAGAGCTTGGCACGCGCACTCCGGATGCACCTCCGCTTCGCTCTCGGTGACGACACCGGTGACCGAGTCCAGGTGAAGCACCAGACCGGGTCGCGGGCCGGCGAGTTGCTGGCCTGGGCGTCGTGACCTCTCGCTTCCCGCGGCGATTGTCTGGGAGACGAACTGGCTGCAGAGCCGCACGACAAGCGCGCTGACTGTTGCGCTGGTGAGGGGATCGGTTGTCGGTGCCGGGCGCCCGAGGAGCTGCCCCGCCATCGCTGGCCAGGCGGGGTCGTGATCGATGTGCCACCGTTCGACGCAGTGCAGGCAGGGCCCCGCACCCGGGCGCACCAAGGGTCCGATCCGAACGACGCGATCGCCGAACACCACGGCCAGGTGAGCGCTGTCTGTGTTCATCCAGTGTGCCGCTCGAGCCGGGGAGACTGCCCACGTCGAGAGGAGAATGACCAGCGTCTGCGTCTGCATGGGCGTCTGCGGCAGTGACGGGGCGTCAGGCGCGTCGATGACGACGTGCCCACTCAGCCCTGTCGCATCCAGCAGCTCGAGAAGCCGTTGTGTGGTCGAGTCGCCCGGGGCGGGTCTGCCTGGCCCCTCGCGCGTCACTGCCGCCGCGAGCGTGGGCAGACTCGCTTCATAGCCACAGTCGAGCGCCGGGGCAACGGAGCCGAGGAAGGTGTGAAGCTGCTTCGCCGTAGCCCGGTACCGCTGCGCGATCATCCGCAAGCCCTCGGGGCTCACACCACGCCGGAGTGCGTGCAGCAGCCGTTCATCGGTCTCCGTCACCTCGTCGAGAACCACGAGGGGCTCGTCGACACCGATCTGGAGCGAACTGGGCGTGCGCCAGAGGAGCGGGTAGCGAGGGTCAAATCGAAGAGTGCTCGAGGTCATCGCACCATGATGCACCGAATCGCCAGACTGCCTGCAGAGTTATCCACAGGAGGCTGGGCGCGCGCCCGCGAACCGCTCAGACGGCTGGCGGAGCGTCACCCTCCTGCTCGCGAAAGAAGTCCTCGATCGCCTGGTCCATCTCGTCGGGTTCCGGTTCGCCGGCGATGAGCCGGGCCACGAGGGCCGCGGGGTCGTCGAGGTCTTCGGAGGTGGGCACCACGTCAGGGTGTGACCACAAAGCATCTCGCGCTTCGGGGCCGACGGCATCGGTGACGGCCTGCCACATCGCGGCGGCTTCGCGGAGCCGTCGCGGCCGGAGCTCCAGGCCAACGAGCGTCGAGAATGCCGACTCGGCAGGCCCGCCTGTTGCGCGACGACGACGAACGGTCTCCGCGACGGAGTCGCGCTTCGGCAGGCGAACCGTTGCCGCTGCTGTGACCACGTCGACCCACCCCTCGACCAGGGCGAGAGTCGTCTCGAGTCGAGCCAGCGCCTGCAACTGCGTGTCGGTCTTCGGCGGGATCAGGGCACCGCTCATCATCGCCTGGCGGAGTTCTTCGGGGTTCGAGGGGTCGAACCCGCTCGCCAGGTCTTCGAGGCGACTCGTGTCGATCGAGATGCCGCGGGCGAACTCGGTGATCGAGGAGATCATGTGCAGTCGCAGCCACTTCGCGTGCCGGAACAGCCGGGCGTGTGCCAGCTCGCGCACAGCCAGGTACAGCTGCACCTGGTCTGCGGGAATGTCGAGGCCTTCACCGAACTCGGCGAGGTTCTGGGGGATGAGTACGGCCTGCTGTTCACTCATCAACGGAATTCCGACGTCACCACCCGAGACGACTTCGGTCGAGAGCTGCCCCACGACCTGGCCGAGCTGCATGGCGAACAGGGCGCCGCCGATGTTGCGCATCATCTGGCTCGCGCTGGCCATCATTCCGGAGAGCTCCTCGGGAGCCTGGTCTTTCAGTACCTGGGTCAGGGCGTTTGCAATGCTGAGGGCGACGGGCTCTGCGAGCTCCGTCCAGACGGGCATGGATGCTGTGACCCATTCCCTGCGCGACATGAGCTTCGGCGAGGCCGCCAATTCGGCGACGTACGTCACTTCGTCGAGCCACAGCTCGGCGACGTGCAGGGCCTGTTCGAGTGCGGACTTGGCGGCGGGGGAGGAGACGACGGTCTCTGCTGAGGCGATCTCCTGGGCGGCGTTCAGTGCGACCTTCCAGTCCACGCCGTCGGTGGTGTTCTGCATCGCGCTCTGCAGTTGCTGCATCAGGGCGGCAACGGCGGCGGGGTCAGAGGGCAGGCCGGCCGCGCTCGCGAGCTTCGAAGGGTCGAGCTCGGAGTTTCCGGAGAGAAACTGGCGCAGCATCTCGGCGAACTCGTCTTCGGGGTTCTGCCCCTGGCCCTGTTCTGGAACGTCGCTCACGGTTCTACCACTCTCGATCTTCTGCCGAATGCATTTCTGCCGAACACATCGTGCGCCGTTCTCTGGCACCTGTCAGCATCGACTTCTACGCTAGCCGGTGGCCCGTTCGGCAAGCTGAGTTTTCTCATAAGCTGGTCGCTTGGCCGTGCGCCCGTGGCGAACACCCCGGAGAACACCCCGGAGAAGACCTGGCGAACGCGCTGGCCGATCCCTCGGCTGACAGCCCGGGCGATCATCCTGTGCGGTCATTCGGGCGCGCAGGCGAACTACCAACCCAACTGGAATCCCCGTGAAAGGTCGACGTGAGACGGCGCAGAAATATCGGCTGGGTCAGCCTCATCGTGGCCCTCGGCTTGGCGCTGGGTATGAGCTTCATTCCGTCTCCTTACGTGATCGAGCAGCCGGGGCCGGTGTTCAACACCCTCGGCACCAGCACGCACGACGGTACAGAAGTGCCCCTGATCTCGATCACCGGAGCGCCGACGTACCCGACCGCAGGCGCCCTGGACATGCTCACGGTCTCGGTGGTGGGCACTCCGCAGAGCCTGCCCAGCTGGGCAGAGGTCATCTCGGCGTGGTTCGACCCCTCCCGGGCGGCCGTGCCCGTCGATGCGATCTACCCGCCTTCGGTGACGGTGGAGGAACGCGACCAGGAGAACACGGCGATGATGGTCGATTCGCAGCAGGAGGCCATCGCGGCGGCTCTCACCGATCTGAAGATCCCGTTCACGACGACCGTCACGGTCGCCCAGCTCGCCGATAGTTCCGCGGCGACCGGCGTGCTGGAGGTGGGCGACGTGATCGATTCGGTGAACGGAACACCGGTGTCGACCGTTGATGCCCTGCGCACAGCGGTCACAGCCAACGGTAATTCATCGCCGGCGACGCTGGTGATCACGCGGAAGGGTGCCCAGCAGACCGTCGCCGTCACGCCGAAGAAGGCTGACGACGGAACGATTCTTCTCGGCATCGCTGCGTCAGCGAGTTACCAGTTCCCGTTCACCGTCGACATCCAGCTCGACAACGTCGGTGGCCCGAGCGCGGGGATGATGTTCGCCCTCGGAATCATCGACCAGCTGACGCCCGGGCAGCTCAACGGCGGAAAGAACGTTGCGGGTACCGGCACCATCACCGCAGACGGCACGGTGGGGCCCATCGGCGGAATCCGCCAGAAACTCTTCGGTGCGAAGCAGAATGGTGCCTCGTATTTTCTGGCGCCCTCCTCGAACTGTGACGAGGTCACCGGCCATGTGCCGAGTGGCCTGACTGTCTACGCCGTGTCGACTCTCAGCGACTCGATCACCGCACTGAATGACATCTCGTCGGGAACGGGTCTTGATTCGTTGCCGACTTGTGACTCAGTGCAAGCTTCGACGTAACGAGCGACAGGCTGTTCTCAGCGTGGGTTGTCTAGTATGGGGCAGACATCTCCGCTGCTATCACAGCGACTGAGGCGCCGCCCGCTCATCACAGTTCACCAGCACGCAGCTGAGCTACATGCAGCTCACAACAACACACACAGCTAACACAAGAGGCACACCGTGACTTCCTCCACCGCCCAGAACTCCGGCCAGAAGCCCGCGCGTAGGTCGCGAACAGTGGTCGCGGTCGCGATCGCCGTGATCGCGGTTCTCGCCATCGCCTTCTTTGTGTTCACGAACCTCTATACCGAAGTGCTGTGGTTCAACCAGCTCGGTTTTGTCAGCGTGCTCACCACCCAGTGGTTGGCAGGAACAGTGATGTTCTTCATCGGCTTCTTCGCCATGGCCATCCCTGTGTTCGCCAGCATCGAGATCGCGTTTCGTTTCCGGCCCGTCTACGCGAAGCTGAACTCGCAGCTCGACCGGTACCAGCAGGTTGTCGAGCCGTTGCGCCGCCTGGCTGCGTTCGGCATCCCGGCTCTTCTCGGTCTGTTCGCCGGTGTGGCCACGGCCACGCGCTGGCAGGTTGTGCTGATGTACCTGAACAAAACGTCATTCGGCAAGACCGATCCGCAGTTCGGGCTCGACGTCTCGTTCTACGTCTACGACCTGCCGTTCTGGCAGAGCGTCGTCGGGTTCGCGTCGGCGGTCGTGATCCTTTCAGGAATAGCAGCGGTCTCGACGAGTTACCTCTACGGCGCCATCAGGTTCGGCCAGCGGGAGGTACGCATCTCCAAGACCGCCCGCGTCCAGGTGGCGATCACCGCCGGTATCTACCTGCTGCTGCAGGCCGTCAGCATCTGGCTCGACCAGTATGCGACCCTCACCAGCAGCGGCGGTCTCCTGACAGGTGCCTCCTACTCCGACGTCAATGCCACGATCCCCGGCCTTCAGATCCTCTCCGGCATCGCTGTCATCGTCGCGATCCTGTTCCTGATCGCCGCCTTCATCGGCCGGTGGCGGCTGCCGGTCATCGGCACGGTGCTGCTCATCATCAGCGGTCTCATCCTCGGCTCGCTCTACCCGTGGGTCGTCCAGCGCTTCCAGGTCGACCCGTCTGAGAAGAGCCTCGAGCAGCCCTACCTGCAAGAGAACATCAACGCGACTCGGGATGCCTACGGGGTCTCCGATGTCGAGACGATTCCGTATGACGCGAAGACGACGGCTGAGGCAGGGGCGCTTCGGGCCGACGCGGCGACCACCTCGAGCATCCGGATTCTCGACCCAGCCATCGTGAGTGGAACGTTTGCGGCGCTGCAGCAGTTCCGGCAGTACTACCAGTTCCCGACCGACCTCAACGTCGACCGGTACACCATCGACGGCAAGAGCCAGGACACGGTCACCACCGTTCGTGACCTGAACCTCACGCAGCTCGGCACTTCGGCGAGCTGGTACAACCAGACCGTCGTGTACACCCACGGGTACGGAGTTGTGGCCGCCTACGGCAACCAGCGCTCGGCCGACGGCCAGCCCGTCTTCGCTGAGTCGGGCATCCCGAGCACTGGGGTGCTGGGCGACTATGAGCCGCGTATCTACTTCGGTGAGACCTCACCCGATTACTCGATTGTCGGTGCGGCCCAGGGGGCTTCGGCGGTCGAACTCGACTACCCGTCGGGAACGGACAGCGCGTCGCAGGCGTACAGCACGTTCACGGGCGACGGCGGGCCCAAGCTCGACAACGTCTTCAACCGCCTGGCGTATGCGCTGAAGTTCCAGTCGGAGCAGATCTTCCTGTCGGAGGCGGTCAACGCCAACTCGCAGATTTTGTACGACCGCGACCCGGCGACCCGTGTGTCGAAGGTAGCGCCGTACCTGACGATCGACTCTGATCCCTATGCCTCGGTCGTTGACGGCAAGGTGGTCTGGATCGTCGACGGCTACACCACCTCGTCGAACTACCCGTACTCCAAGACCGAGGGGCTGAGTGCGGCCATTGCCGACACGAACACTCCCAAGCTCGGGTACGCGGTCGACAACAACATCAACTACATCCGCAACTCGGTGAAGGCCACGGTCGATGCCTACACCGGCAAGGTCACGCTCTATGCCTGGGATGACACCGACCCCATGTTGCAGACGTGGGAGAAGATCTTCCCCGCCACGGTGAAGCCGATGAGCGAGATGGGCTCGCAGCTCATGAGCCACGTGCGGTACCCGGCCGACCTCTTCAAGGTTCAGCGCGCGATTCTCGGCCAGTACCACGTCACCGATGCCGGTTCGTTCTACTCGCGTGAAGACGCGTGGACGACCCCGAACGACCCGACGTCTCTCGCGGCCAGCCCCACCCTGCAACCGCCGTACTACCTGACCCTGCAGATGCCCGGCCAGACCGAGCCGCAGTACTCGCTGTACACAACCTTCATCCCGCTGACCGGAGAAGACACGTCCAAGAGCCTCAACGGGTATCTTGCGGTCGATTCCAACGCCGGGGCGACGGCAGGGCAGAAGTCTGCCGACTTCGGCAAGCTCCGGCTGTTGACGTTGCCCAAGGCCGGTACCGTTCCGGGCCCAGGGCAGCAGCAGAACAAGTTCAGCTCGAACCCGACCGTCTCGCAGGCGCTCAACCTGCTCAAACAGGGCTCGACCGACGTGATCAGTGGAAACCTGCTGACGCTCCCGGTGGGTGGTGGCTTGCTCTATGTGCAACCGGTCTATGTCAAGTCCCGGGGTGAGACGAGTTACCCGCTGTTGCAGAAGATCCTGGTCGGCTTCGGCGACAAGATCGCCTTCGAAGACACGCTGAATGCGGCACTCGACGACCTCTTCGGAGGAGACTCAGGGGCGACCGCCGGCGACGGCGGCACACCGTCTACGAGCACAGGCGCGGGCACTGGAACGTCACCGGGCTCCGGCACGACTACGCCGTCGACAACCAACAACGCGGCTCTCCAGCAGGCGCTGAACGAGGCGCAGGCGGCATTGACGGCGAGGGATGCTGCGCTCAAGGCAGCCGACTGGGCAGCGTACGGCGTCGCTGACGCGCAGCTCAAGACCGCCGTTGCCGCGGCCATCGCTGCCAGCGGGCAGTAGGCGAACGGAGCGGGCTGCCGGAGCCGGTCTCCTGGCCGATTCTGGCGCCCGTTCTGGCACCGGTTCTCGTGCTGTCGTCGCTCTCGTCGGGCATTCGAATCGGCCCCGCGGTCGACTGCTCGTGAACCCTGTGGTAGTGTTACATCTTGTGCCGCGGGGTGGAGCAGTTCGGTAGCTCGCTGGGCTCATAACCCAGAGGTCGCAGGTTCAAATCCTGTCCCCGCAACAAAAGAGAGAAAAGGTCCGGCCTCTGGCCGGGCCTTTTCTTGTTTTCGCGGGGCGCCACAGTGCCAGTGGCAAGCCGGGTGCCAGTGGCAAGCCGGGTGCCAGTGGCAAGCCGGCTGCCAGTGGCAAGCCGGGTGCCAGTGGCAAGCCGGGTGCCAGTGGCAAGCCGGGTGCCAGTGGCAAGCCGGGTACAAGTGGCAAGCCGGGTGCCCGTGCCAGGCCGAGTGCCGGTGCCGGTTTCGGAATTGCGTCCGTGACGCCGATTCGAGCCCGGTGGGGCAGTCTCGATCTGTCGCAGCAGGCTCAGTTGGCCCGATCTGCGGCGCGGCTCGGAGTCGGAGACTGTGTACGGGCGCCGGGAATTCGCAGGAACTCTAGAACCCGTGCTTCGCCAACCACGCGAGCACGTCGTCGGCGACCTCCTTCCAGCCAGCGTCGAGGGTGAGAGAGTGGCCTTTGCCTTCGTACTCGTGGTACTCCGTCACCGATGACGTGTTGTCGGCGTAGAGCTTCGCGACGGCAACGGTGACGGCCTGGGGAACGGTGTGGTCCTCTGTGCCAGAGGTGAGCAACAGCGGCCCGCGCACTGCGGTGTGCGTATTGACTGCGGCGGGCGAGTTGCGGACGAAGTTCGCGGTCGCATCCTCGAAGAGGGGCCGGCCGGGTCCCGGGATCGTCCATGCATCGTGCAGGGCATCCGATTCTTCCTCGGTGAGCACGTTGCCGAAGGCGTACTTGAACTGCTTGACGGTGAGGGCGACGGTCCGAGACCTGTTGGCGGGGTTGCCAAGCACGGGGAAGCCCGACTTCAGCTGCGTGAAAGGCAAGACTTTCACGCCCTTGATCGGAGCCGGATCGATCGCGACAGCTGCCGACACAAGGTCGTTCGCGAGCAGCTCTTGAGCGATCAGGCCACCGAAGGAGTGGCCGACAACGACGGGCTTCTCGTCGAACTGCGCGATGAGATCGGCATAGTGGTGGCAGATCTCTGCGATGCCCTGGTTGTTGAGACCATCTGGCGTCGCCCGGGTGGCGGCCACCGTGTCAAGGTCTCCGGGCCATCCTGGCGCCGAGGTCGTGTAGCCCTGCTCTTCGAAAAGGTCCTGCCATGGCCGCCAGGCGGTGGCGTGGATCCAGAGTCCGTGGATGAAGACAACGTGCGTGGCCATGTGAGCTCCTTGGGTTGTGTTGGGGGCCGATGCTTGTGCTTTCGGACGATCAGAGAGTTTTGATGAGGCCGCCGTCTATGAGGAAATCAGCTCCAGTGACGTTTCCGGCGCGACTGCTCGCGAGAATGAGAGCGAGATCGGCAACCTCGCCTGGCTCCGTGAACCGTCCTGTCGAGAAGCCGCCCTGGCTCGCGACGACCCTGTCACGTGCGGTGTCGAAGTCGACACCCATCGTTCTGGCGGCCGTCGCCGCGACGCCGTTGTCGCCGAGCCAGAGCTGCGTCGCGACTGGCCCAGGGCTGATGGTGTTGAAGCGAATGTTCTGCGGGCCGAATTCCTTGGAGAGGGCCTTCGACAGGTTCCAGACCGCGGCTTTTGCGGCGGAGTAGTCGACCACAGGCGGATCGGGCAGGAAGGCGTTGACCGATCCGATCGTCACGACGTTTCCGCCGCCTCGTTCGATCAGCAAGGGAATGGCGGCACGAGTGGTACGCACGGCGGCCAGGAAACTGAGGTTGAGGGTGTCGAGCCACTGTTCGTCGCTGATGGACAGGAAGCCATCGAAGCGGAAGGCGACTGCGCCGACGTTGTTCACCAGGACGTCGAGCCCGCCGAGCTCGGCCGATCGCGCGACGAGTCGGGCAGGAGCATCCGGGACCGAGAGGTCGACGCTCTCGAACAACACCTCGCCCGTGGCGACCAGCGCCTCGAGTTCTGGCGTCGATGAGCGCGCACCGGCGACGACTCTGGCCCCCTCGGCGACCAGCGCCTGCGTGATCGCGAGGCCGATGCCCTTGCTTGCGCCAGTGACAATGGCGTTCTTGCCAGAGAGTCCCAGATCCATGTGCCTCACAATAGGAGTAGCGGTGTGAGCGAACCTGCCCCAGTCGTGCCTAGTACTGGCACTACCTCCCTATTGCCAAAGCGGCGAGGGCGCTCTCAGTGGGAGTGCCCGGCTCGGCGAAGTACAAGAAGATCGAGTGATCGTCAGCGCCGACCAGAGGCAAGTGAGCATACTGGAGCGAAAGAGCGCCCACCGCGGGATGCATGATCGGATGGGTGCCTTCGGTCATCCCCGCGATGTCGTACCGGTGCCAGAGTTCCCTGAACCGTTCGCTCTCGCGCATCAGTTGCTTGATGAGTTCCTGGGTCCGAGCATCGTCGGGATACATGCCTGCGCGAGATCGCAATAGGGCGATTGAGCGCATGCTCAGGCCGTTCCAGTCCAGGTGAAGCTCACGGACGTCGGCATCGAGCAGCAATACTGCGACGGAGTTGCGCCCGGTGCGATAGCCAGCGATCAGGGCAGTCATGAGTGGGTTAGTTGCCACAATATCGAAATGGCGGTCGAGGATCATTGCTGCCGTCATCGGCCACGAATCGATGAGCCACCGGGTGCGCTCGACGGCCGGCGTGGAGGTGGGACGGATCGGCTTCTGGGGGAGGTGAGCGAGAGCGTGAAGGTAGGAGTTCGCGGTGGCGTCCAGCTGGAGAGCCCGTGAAAGCGAATTGAGTACCTGATCGGTGGGGTGGGCTTCCTGGCCCTGCTCCAATTTCACGTAGTACTCGGTGCTGATCCCTGCGATTGCCGCCACTTCGGAGCGTCGGAGTCCGGGCACCCGGCGAATTCCAGCGCCTTCGGGCAGCGCGACGTCGGCAGGTTGCAGCAGTTCGCGCCGGGCTCTCAGGTAGTCGCCGAGCGGGTGTGGACTTGGCATGCCGAAATTTTATCGAGATACTCGCGGGGGAGGAAGAATTCGTGGGGAAAGCGAGCGGGGGATAGGTCTGGGTTGGTTTGGCCGGGCTGCGCTGCGGCGCTGAGCCCGGCGCGGTCATGGCGTTACGGAATGCGGGTTGATCTGCTCATCCTCGCGGCCCGGCGGCAACTTCGCGGATGCCTTGTAGGGCGGCTGCTCTTGCGACTTGTCCTCCACATTGGGGTGTGGAAGTAGTTCTCCACTGATGTTCGCGGCGGCCCTGATTTGGTGAGGGATTGTCAGTGGCTGGTGTTTGGATGGGGGTATGAACACACCAGCTGCCGGGTTGCCCGGGTCATCGCCTGAGGGCTTGGATGACCCTCGGGCTTCTGCGCTGCGTGCGGCGGTGGAGGCGGTGATGGTGTCTGGTGGGTTTGGGGCTGCCGCGCCCTGCGGGCTTGCCGACGAGGAACTCCTCGCCTGGGCGGTGGCTGGTGAGGCCTTGCTGCGATGTGCGGAGGGGATCGTTGTCGAGGCGGCCGGGGAGCTTGCCGAACGATCCAAGCATGAGCACGGTGATGACCGGTTGACCGTGAAGCACGGCTGCGCAGATGTCGTGTCGCTGATCTCCGGCTTGACGGGGGTGTCGAAGAAGACCGCGGCAGGCCGGGTGCGACTCGGTACGGCGGTTAGGTCGTCGATGTCGGTGGTGGGTCTGGTGAACGAGAGCAACTTCCCTTCCGTACAGGAGGCTCTTCGGGAGGGCCGGCTCGGGGTGGATAGTGCGCAGGTGATCACCCGGATGCTGGGCGAGTCGGCGAGGCGGGTGGGGTTCGGGGCGGATCTTCATGAGTGTGAGCGGATGGTGGTGCTCGCCGCTGATCCGACGACCGATGTGGGGCTTTCGTTGTCGGCGGATCAGGTCGCGATCATGGTGGCGCAGTGGCAGGGGCATCTGGATCCTGATGGTGCCGAACCGACCGCGAAGGAGTTGGAGGACAAGCGCGGGTTGTGGCTACGGCAGCAGGCTGACGGGAGTTTCAAGGTCGGCGGTCTGTTGACGGCGGTGCAGGGTGCGAAGTGGCAGGCCATCGCCCAAACCATCCTCAGCCCCAGACTTCCCCGATTCGCAGACAACGGCGAGGCCCCGGGCGCCAGTGATGGCTCTCATTCTGGTGATGCTCCTGATACTCCTGATGCTCCTGATGCTCCTGATACTCCTGGTGCTCCTGATACTCCTGATACTCCTGATACTCCTGATACTCCTGATGCTCCTGATGGTTCTGGTGCTTCTGGTGCTTCTGGTGCTTCTGAGGGTTCGGGCGGCGGCGAGGTCGAGGATGGTTCTTCGATGCCCAGCGGTGATGGTGTCCGCAGCAGAAACGGTAGCGGCCCACGCTTCTTCGCCGACGATGACGGCGAGGAGGAGGTCAGCCCGGTGTTGGCTGACACCCGCACGCGTGAGCAGTTGTTGGCTGACGGGTTCACGGCGTACATCGACCGGGTCGCGGGGTTACCCGACATGCCGGTGTTGTGTGGGGCGCGTCCGACGGTCAACGTGCACGTCACCCTCGAAGACATCGTCGAGGGTCGGGGTGTGGGCTGGGTTGACGGTGTTGACCAGCCCGTGCCGGTGACGAGTGTTGAGCAGCTGCTGTGTCACGGGGAGGTCCTTTCGACGCTGATGCGTGAGGGGCGGGTGTTGCAGCACGGGAAGACGAAACGGCTGTTCACGGCGGCGCAGAACCGGGCCCTCGCGGCCCGGGACGGCGGGTGTGTGTGGCCGGGCTGCGGGAGACCGCCGTCGTGGTGTGAAACCCATCATGTTCTCGACTGGCGTGACAAGGGATACTTACCCGGCCGAACAGACACCGACAACGGGGTGCTGCTGTGTCATTTTCATCACTCGAACGTGCATAAGAGCCGATGGAAACTCGTCATGCGCGCCGGCGCACCGCACATCATCCCGCCGCCCGAGATCGACTGGACACAAACACCCCGACCCTGCACCAGGAGACGAACATCCGGCCCCGATTTGCGGAGATCTGCATGAGCCTGCGACGGCGAGGGAGACGTCGCGGATCGATTCTCGGGTGGCGCACTCAACACCTCGAGGGGCATTTGGTCAGGAAATTTCGGAACCAACGGAAGACATCCTCTCTTACCGCTTGATCGAGCTGAGAGCCATAAACTACTGGGGAACTTGGGCTACAGAACAAATGCGGAGTAGATCGAAGAACTCGATCAGTAGCAGTTCAGGGAGTGTTCAACTAGATCGAGGGGACCGGATGCAATCGAAAGCCAGCGCAGAGGAGATCATCGCAGCCCTGCAGCTCGAGCCGAACAAGACATGTGGGTTCGTTCGGGTGACGTATGTGAGTGAGCTGGCGGTGGAGGCGGGGGTGCTGACGTCGCCGTTTGAGGCCGAGCGAACTGTCGGCAGCGCCTTGTACTTTCTGGTGACGCCTGGGGCGCCTGTGCAGCTTCACCGGATCATGAACGACCAGCTCTATCACTATTACCAGGGTGAGGCGCTGGAGTTGCTGCTGCTTCACGCCGACGGCAGGAGCGAATGGCAGGTCATCGGGCCCGACGTTCTGGGTGGCGAGCATGTGCAGTTCTTCATTCCGGGCGGCACGTTCCACACTGCACGCGTGCGCGGGGGCAAAGGTTGGTTTCTGGGTGGCAGCACCGAGTGGCCAGGAGTCGTGCCACTTGACGTCGAACTCGGGGACGTCGAGGCGCTGTGTGCCTCACATCCTGAGGCCGCAGGAGAAATCCGCGAGTTTCCGGTACCTGTCGCCTGAGCTGATTCGTGGCGCTGTGGTGCGGCACTGCTTCCGTGCTTCCGGGCGGTGGAGTGGCAAAGTGTCATCGGGCTGACGTGGTGGGGCAGCTAGACGGGTGTGGCAATTCGGTAGCCGCGCTTGATGACGGTGGCGATGACGCGGGCGTCGGGGAGACTCTGGCGGAGGCGGCTGAGGGCGACGTCGACGCCGTGGTCGTCGAGGGATTCTGGGGCGGCCTGGGCGAGGGCACTGCGGGAGACCGTTGCCCCGTTCGCTTCGAGGAGTGTGCGAAAGAGGGCGAGCGACACGGGCGTCAAAGAGGCTTTGACACCGCCGAGGGTGGTAATGCGGCCGCGAAGCTCGACTTCGCCGAAGTCGGTGTCGATTCGGGTGATCTGAGTCTCTTCGAGGTGTTCGCAGAGCAGCCTGATGAGCGCCCCCATGCGAAAACGGTCGGGAACGATCGGGAGTATTCCCGCTTCGACGAGGGGCGCGGCTGTGACAGGTCCGACGGCAGCTGCGACGACAGATTCGCGGAAGGCGGCCTGCAGTTCATCCAGTCGCCCTGCTGCATCGGCGGTTGTGAACAAGGCTTCGACTGCGGGAGCGCTGGTGAAGGTCACTGCATCGATCGACGAGGTGCAGATCGCGTCGATCAGGCGGAGGACGCGCGCGGAATCTTCGTGCTGGGTCCAGCGGTAGGGGGCGGCGGTGAGTACACGTGCACCCGCGGTTTCGAGACGGGTGAGCTGCACGGGGTCGGTGAAACCGTGAAGCTGAACGGCGACCGTTGTGCCCTCGACTCCGCCGCGGAGAACGAGATCGACGAGCGAGGTTGTCGTTTCGCGTTCGCTCATGCCGTCGTCGTCGAGCCCGGCGGCCCGGATTGCGCCGCGCGCCTTCGGGCCACGAACGAGGATGCGGGAGTGGGCGAGAGTCTCGCTGAGCTCGTCGCCGAGACCTGCCGCGTCGGCAGACTCGAACCAGCGCCTGATTCCGTAGGAGGTCGTCGCCAGCAGAACGTCGGGCCGGTACTGGATGATCGCTCGGGTCTCCGCCTCGAGAACGCTGTCGTCGCTGACCCCGGTCATGCGGATCGTGGGGGCGTGGGTGACATCGGCCCCCCGTCGCTCGAAGGCGGCGATGAGGTCTTCGGAGCGCCGATCGCTCGTAACGCCGATGCGGAACCCTTCAAGCTGGTCGGCGCGGAACCCCGGTGAAACCTGGTCGCCCGAGGAAGTGGCGTCGATCATCCGGGGCCTCTGGTCTCTCGGGTCTGGTCTGTCGGGTCGGGTCTGGTCTGGCTTCTGGGTCTGGTGGCCGGTGTCCGGTGTCAGGTGGTTGGTGTCAGGTGGCGAGCTGCGCCACCGCTCGGATGATCTCTTCAGTTTCTTGGGTGTTGGTCTGACCCGTACTGGCCGCGTCATCTGAGGCTACTCGAACGACCTCGCCGATGACGATGACGGCTGGAGATCGCAGGGCGAGGGTGCCGAGCATCCCGGTCACTTCACCGACACTGCTCACGGTGGTGCGCTGGTGGATGCTGTACCCCTGCTCGACGATGGCAAGTGGCATGGTCGCGGTCATGCCGTGTCGTTGCAGGCCGCTGACCAGCTGCACAAGGGTGCCGACGCCCATGAGCACGACGATGGTCCCGCCCAGGCCCGCAAGGTGGTGGAGTTCATCCTCGCTGTACGGGGCGTGACCCGAGATGACGGTGAACGCCCGGGTGACGTTGCGGTGAGTTACCGGTATGCCTGCGGCCGCCGGGACGGAGATGGCGCTGGTGACCCCGGGAACGACGGTGACGGGTACTCCGGCGATGCGGCAGGCGAGAACCTCTTCGCCGCCGCGACCGAAGACGAAGGGGTCGCCGCCCTTCAGGCGAACGACGTGAAGGCCCTGCAGCGCCCGGTCGACCATGATGGCTTCGATTTCGCGCTGCGGGACCGCGTGGTGGCCGGGCAACTTGCCGACATCGATCAGTTCGGCTCCCGGCGCCCACTGCTGGAGGGTCTCGGTGGGGGCGAGCCGGTCATAGAGCACGACATCGGCCTCGGCGAGGGCGGTGCGGCCAGCGACGGTCATCAGCTCGGTCTCGCCGGGGCCGCCGCCGATCAGGGTGACGTGGCCCCTAGGCAGGGTTGGCGCAGACGGCTCGGTGGTCATCCAGACGCGCTGTCGCGATGCGGCTGCCGCGAGGTCGGCGCGCTGGGATTCGCGGCCGTCGACCCAGACCAGCAGGTCGGGGAGATTGTCGTGCAGCTTGTTGCGCGGGGTTGAGGCAGGCTGGTTTGAGGCAGGCAGACCAGAGGCAGGCAGAGCAGAGGCATGCTGGGCTGAGGTATGCAGGGCTGAGTCAGCAGCACCAGCGGCGAGGAGAACGCGTGCCTGGCCGGCTGTGACGAGCTCCACGTGTGCGCCGGCTGCCCGGTAGCGGGCCCGCACCCGGCGTGTGCCCAATGCATCTCCGACGACGACCACCCGTCGGCCCAGCAGACTCAGAGAGACGCTGAGGGGCGAGGCGGGTGCTGGTGACAGGATGGGCTTCGATGCGGTCGGGCGCCAGGCTGGCCGGGGTGCGGATTCGGGGTGAGAGGGCTGGGTGGACATCAGAGTGCGCTCCCTGCGGTTGTCGGTGCAGTGCTGGCTGCCAGAGACTCGGATCTGACAGGAATCGTCGTGCCGGCGAGCAGCAAAGTGTTGGTGTGCACAGTTTCGGAACCAGCACCCGCCCCGACCCTTTCTTCAGCGAAAGCCGGCCGGTTCTGGCCACGTTCGCTCACCTTGACGATGCCAGGGTCAGCGGTGTCGGGGGCGTTGACGAACGACCGAAACCGCTTCAGGCGCTCCGGGTCCTTGAGAGTGGCCGCCCATTCGTCTTCGTAGTTGCCGACGTGAAGTGCCATCGCGGCTTCGAGGTCGGCGGCGATGCCGAGGGAATCCTCGCAGACGACCTCGCGTACGTGGTCGAGCCCACCGGGCAACTCCTCCTGCCATCGGGCGGTGCGCTGCAGCCGTTCCGCAGTACGCACGTAGTACATGATGTAGCGGTCGATGTACCTGATGAGCGTCTCGTCATCGAGATCCTGCGCGAGGAGCTGGGCATGGGCCGGTTGGTAGCCGCCGTTGCCGCCGACGTAGAGGTTCCAACCGTTCTCACTGGCGATGATCCCGATGTCCTTGCCCCTGGCCTCGGCACATTCACGCGCGCAACCCGATACTCCGAGTTTGAATTTGTGAGGCGACCGAAGGCCGCGATACCGCAGTTCCAGGTGTACGGCCATGGCCACAGCATCCTGAACCCCATAGCGGCACCAGGTGGAGCCCACACAGGACTTCACCGTGCGCAGTGACTTTCCGTAGGCCTGGCCCGATTCGAAGCCCGCGTCGACGAGGATCTTCCAGATTTCGGGCAACTGTTCGAGCCGGGCGCCGAACATGTCGATTCGCTGCCCGCCGGTGATCTTGGTATAGAGGTCGTACTGCGCAGCGACCTCGGCAATGACCTTGAGCTTTGCCGGGGTGATCTCCCCACCGGGGATGCGCGGCACGACCGAATAGGTACCGTCTTTCTGCATGTTCGCGAGGGCTCGGTCATTCGTGTCCTGCAGGTGGCCGGCACCGTTGTCGAGAATGTAGCCGGAGGTCTGCGTTGCGAGGATCGAGGCGATCACGGGCTTGCAGACATCGCAGCCCAGGCCGTGGCCGAAGCGCTTCATGATCTCCTCGGCGGAATTCAAGCCGAGAATGCGAACGGATTCGAAGAGCTCGCTGCGGCTGAGGCTGATGTGCTCGCAGAGGGCTCTCGAGACGTCGAGCCCGGCTTTGGTGAGCTCGGATTCGAGGATCTTCTTCACTAGCGGAACACACGAACCGCACTGGGTGCCGGCGCGCGTACAGGCCTTCAGTTCGCCGAGGTCGGTGCAGGCGAGCGATACCGGTGAACCTTCGCCGGCGCTCTCACCAGCCCTGTCGCCACGAATAGCCGAGCGAACGTGCCCGACCGAGACGTTGTTGCAGGAGCACAGTTGTACGTCGTCTGGCAGGTCTGCGCCACCGGGGAGTTCTGCGCCACCAGTTGAGAGCGCGGCGGAGAGGTACGCGCCGGGCTCTGCCGGCAGTTCGCGACCGAGTAGCGGGCGCAGGCTCGTGTACGGGCTCGCATCGCCGACGAAGATGCCCCCGAGGAGGGTCTTCGCATCGTCGCTGACCACGATCTTCTGGTACAGGCCGCGGGCTGGGTCTGCGTAGACCACCTCGAGCGAGTGCTCTGTGGTGCCGAGGGCATCGCCGAAGCTCGCGACCTCCACCCCCGAGAGCTTCAGCTTGGTGGCATCGTCGATGCCGGGGAACACGGCGTCGCCACCCCAGATCCGGTCTGCGACCACCTCGGCCATGGCATTCGCCGGCGCGACCAGACCGACGCACGAACCGTTCACGCTTGCGACCTCGCCGATCGCCCAGATGTGGGGTATCGAGCTTTGGCAACTGTGGGAGATGGCCACACCACCGCGAGGGCCGATATCGATTCCTGCGGCTTCAGCCAGTTCGTCGCGCGGGGTGATGCCGATGGAGAAGACGACGATGTCGGCGTCGATCTGCCGGCCGTCGGTCAACGAGACCCCCAGCACAGCACCAGACGGAGCCAGAATGATGCCCGTCGGGCGAACGCCGAGGTTCAGGGTGATGCCCTGGCCATGGATGATGCGCCCAAGCGCCTGGCCTGCACCCTCGTCGAGCTGGGCCGACATGAGCCATCGGCCAGAGTGCACGATGGCCGACCGTGCTCCGAGCCGGTGAAATCCGCCGGCGGCTTCGAGCCCGAGCAGGCCGCCGCCGACGACGACCACAGAGGCGGGTCGGCCCTTCTTCGCCGAGAGGGCAGCGACTTCTGCGACGATTCCGTCGACGTCTTCGAGCGTGCGGTAGACGCGACCGGCGTGTGCGTTCTCGATCGGGGGCACCGTCGCTGATGATCCGGTTGCAAGCACAAGTTCGTCGTAGGCGACGTCCTCACCCGAATCCAGAGTGACAACGTGCCGGGCGGCGTCGATCGCCGTGACGCGAATTCCCGCACGATGGACGACGCCCGGCGTCGTCCACAACGCGCTGTCGCCGAGGGTCAGATCGAGCTCACCGTCGAGTCGTTTCGAGAGTGACACACGGTCGTAGGGCAGATGGGGTTCGTCGCCGAAGACCGTGACGCGCAGCTCGTCACCACCAGACGTGAGGCGGGAAGCCAGCGATTCAGTGAACCGGTGGGCTGCAGGCCCCCCACCGACGACGACGACATGCCGGGTGGGGCGAGACAGTTCCGCGGTGTCGCGCTGCTGCATGAGTGGGCCTTCCGTGTCGATCGTTCGTGTCGACCGTTGGTGAGGATCGTTGGTGACGATCGTTCGAACTGATGGTGCCCACGCTATGTCCACGTGGTTTCCGCCCTGTTGCGCTGCCGTAACGTCTTGTGACCGGCGTCTCTCGTGCAGGTTTGGAGCGTGTGAGGTCTTTGTTACGCCGCCGACTCTGTCGGGGTGGTCGGTTGAAACGTTGGCGAAATAGCGTGTGGTCATCGAGCGAAGCACCTCGATCGAACGAATCGACGAACACAGCCATCACCACGAGAGGGGCGGGCATGACGATCACGAGCAGTGCAGCATCCGGCACCGAGGAACGTGGGTTTCGTTCTACTCCCTCACAGCGAGCCACGCCGTTGGTAGCTCAGGCGATATCGCAGCTGGAGTCGCAATGGTTTCCCGTCTGTGCTCTGAGCGACCTCGAACCGCTGTGGGGCGAGGCGGCCCTCGTCAGCAGTGGTCACACCAGCACTGAACAGATCGCCCTGTTCAGACTGCCGGATGACCGGGTGTTCGCCGTCTCGAATGCCGACCCGGCCACCGGCGCATTCGTCATGTCGCGGGGAATCGTCGGCTCCAGGGGAGACCGGCCGACGATCGCTTCGCCGCTTCACAAAGACGTGTTCGACCTGCAGAGTGGTCGCTGCTTCACGTCGCCCTCGCTCCGCCTTCACACCTGGCGTGTTCGAATCACGAACGGGGTGGTCGAGGTTGCGCGGCGCCCCGTGCTGGTGGCAGCGTCGCACGGAACGAGCGATGGAAAAGGCCAGAGGGCGATCGCCGATCTTGTGCAGGCCGTTCGTGAGGCGCGGCCCGAGTTGACCGTCGTGGATGCCTTCGTCGATGTGCAGCAGCCCGACGTGCCTGCCGCAGTCGCTTCCCTCGCTAGCTCGAGTTCTGCGGCAGTCGTACCGTTGTTGCTGTCCGCCGGCTACCACGTGCACGTCGATCTTGCCGAAGCCGCCAAAGCTGCCAGTCACGAGGTCGTCACTAGCGGAGCACTCGGGCCCGACCGGCGGCTGGCCTCGGTTCTGGCCAGACGCCTGTCTGAGATCGGCCTGTCTGACGTGGGCCTGTCTGCAGGAGGCCTTCATGCGAGCGACCGAGTGATGCTGATCGCTGCTGGTTCGAGCGACGCGTCTGCGGTCGACGACTGTCACGAGATGGGGAGATTGCTCTCGGTCGAACTGCGGATGCCCGTCACCGTGTGTTTTCTCTCTGCCTCTCTGCCGCGGGCAGTCGAAGCGATCGCCGCCGAGCGTGCCACCTACCCTGGCAAACGTATAGTCGCGGCCAGCTACCTTCTCGCCCCCGGGTACTTTGCCACGCTCGCGGCCGAGGCCGGAGCCGATGCAACCACTGCTCCGCTGCTCAGGGACGACGAAGACCCACCTCATGAACTCGTCGAGATCGTGTGCGACCTCTATGAAACCGCGCTGTGTGAGACAGCGCTGCATGAGACAGCGCTGCATGAGACAGCGCTGTGTGAGAAAGCGCTGTGTGAGACAGCGCTGTGTGAGACAGCGCTGTGTGAGACAGCACGGCATCAGTGCTGAATTCATCCGCCCGAACCTGACTCGACGGGCTCAGCTCCCTCCCCACATCCACGCAATTTCCTTGCCGTAGCTCTGCCAATCACCAGGAGATATCGATGTCTGCACCAGTCACCACCGCTCCAGAAAGCACCGCTCCAGCCTCACCGGGCGCATCACCCGGCGCGCAGCCTCCGGGGCACGTTCCCACCGGCCTCACCTTTCGCCCGGGTCGGACGATCGACGGTTGGGATCCCGAAGACAGCACCCAGTGGGCCGACGGCGGCAAAGATATCGCCGCCCGAAACCTGCGCTGGTCGATCTTCGCCGAGTTTCTCGGCTTCGTCATCTGGCAGCTCTGGAGCATCGTCGTGGTGTCGTTGCCGAAAACCGGATTCACATTCGACACGGGCCAGATCTTCTGGCTCATCTCGATTCCCAGCCTGGTCGGGGCCACGCTCCGATTCCCGTACACCTTCATGGTGCCGAAGTTCGGCGGGCGCAACTGGACGATGATCTCGGCAGCACTGCTGCTGATCCCGAGCATCGGCCTGGCGATCTGCGTGAGCAACCCCGCCACGCCGTTCGGAGTGATGCTCTTTGTCGCCGCTCTCGCGGGCCTCGGCGGAGGCAACTTCGCCAGCTCGATGGCCAACATCACCTATTTCTACCCGCAGAGAAAGAAGGGCTGGGCGCTCGGCCTGAATGCTGCCGGCGGCAACCTCGGCGCATCTGTCGCGCAGTTCGTGGTTCCTATCGCCATCACGATCGGTGCTGCAGCAACACTCAACCTTCCGCTGGCTGGATGGATCTGGGTGCCCCTGATTCTCGTCGCCGTTTTCGGCGCCTACAAGCGGATGGACAACCTGTCGAGCGCAAAGGCCGACTTCAGTGCATCCATCGCCGCTGTCAAAGAACCGCACATGTGGATTCTCGCCCTGCTCTACATCGGAACCTTCGGCTCGTTCATCGGTTTCGCGAGCGTCTTCCCGAAGCTGATCGCCGACACCTTCCCGTCGTTCTCCACCTTCGCCGTCGGCAGCGCGAGCATCTCTCTCGCCTTCCTGGGCGCCCTGGTCGGTTCGTTGGCCAGGCCATTCGGAGGTCGGCTGGCTGACCGCTTCGGCGGAGCGATCATCACCACAGCATCGTTCGTCGTGATGGGTATCGGAGCACTCATCGTGATCGCAACACTGCCGCTGGGCAACTTCTGGCTCTTTCTCGCGAGTTTTCTCGTGCTCTTCGCGGCCAGCGGAGTGGGCAACGGCTCGACCTACCGCATGATTCCGACGGTCTTCGCCATGGGAGCCGGAACAATCGATGCACACAACAACGCTGGAGACATCTCGACCCAGCGCAAGACCGCGGCCGCCCTCGGCCTCATCTCGGCGGTCGGCGCCTACGGCGGATTCATCATTCCGCAGTTGCTGAGCCTCTCGAAGACCTCCTTCGGCACCTACACGAACGGACTCGGATGGTTCGTGATGGCCTACGCTCTGATGATCGCGGTCACCGCGGTGTTCTACCTCGGAAAGCGCAAAGGAACCCGTATATGAGCGGATTCTGTATCCTGACCTGCTCCTGAACCACGTCGAAAGAGAACCCGATGACTCCCGGCACCGCCAGTCACTGCCCGTACTGCGCTCTGCAGTGCGCCATGTCGCTGGCAGGCGGTGCCGGGGGTTCTCCTGATTTCTCGAAAGGCAACCCGCAGTCTGGCACGAGCACGAGCACGAGCACGAGCACGAGCACGAGTCCGGTGCCGGTGACGATCAGTGGGCGTGACTTCCCGACCAATCGAGGCGGCCTGTGCAAGAAGGGCTGGACGGCAGCTGAACTCCTGAACGCGGCCGAGAGGATCGTGCATCCACTCGTCAAACAGTCCGACGGAACCTTCGCCGAGGCCAGCTGGGCTGAGGCCCTCGATCGTGTTGCCGACTGCCTGCGTGACAGCCGGGCGCGTTTCGGGGCTGACTCTGTGGGCGTCTTCGGCGGGGGAGGCCTCACAAACGAAAAGGCGTACCAGCTCGGCAAGTTCGCCCGGCTTGCGCTCGGCACCTCGCGAATCGACTACAACGGCCGGTTCTGCATGTCGTCTGCTGCGGCCGCCGGCAATAGGGCGTTCGGCATCGACAGAGGCCTTCCGTTCCCGGTCGAAGACCTCGACACCGCGAACACAGTGCTGATTCTGGGTTCGAACGTCGCCGAAACGATGCCCCCGTTCATTGCCCACCTCGTCGGTGCGCGTGAGGCAGGCGGGCTCATCGTGGTCGACCCGCGACGCTCTGCGACTGCTCGCCTGACCGAAGAAGGCGGAGGAGTACACCTACAGCCGGCAGCGGGCACCGACCTCGCGCTTCTCCTCGGACTGACGCACATCGTCATTGCTGAGGGGCTCACAGACACGAGCTATCTCGAAGCTCGAACGTCCGGGTTCGACGCGGTTCGCGTGAGCACCAACGCCTGGTGGCCCGAGCGCGTGCAGGCCCACACCGGCGTGCCCGTGGCACAGCTGCGAGAGGTGGCCCGTCGCCTGGCAAACGGGCATGGCAGCTACATTCTGACCGGGCGCGGTGTCGAACAGCACGTCGACGGTACCGACACGGCAACAGCTGCCATCAATCTGGCGCTCGTGCTTGGCCTGCCCGGCACCGGTCGCTCGGGGTACGGCACCATGACGGGGCAGGGAAACGGCCAGGGCGGGCGCGAGCACGGCCAGAAGTGCGACCAGCTGCCCGGCTACCGCAAGATCACCGATCCGGATGCACGTGCCCATGTTGCGCGCGTCTGGGGCGTCGACCCCGCCATCATTCCCGGCCCGGGTGTTCCGGCGGTGGAGTTGCTCGCTGAACTCGGGCAGCCCGGCAAGGTGCGATGCCTTCTTGTGCACGGATCGAACGTCGTGGTCTCGGCTCCCGACGTCACCGAAGTTCGGCGCGGGCTTGAGGCGCTCGACCTGCTCGTGGTGTGCGACTTCTTCTTCTCTGAGACGGCGAGCCTCGCCGATGTTGTGCTGCCTGTCACGCAATGGGCAGAGGAGGAGGGAACGATGACCTCGCTCGAAGGCCGGGTGCTGCGGCGGAGAAAGGCCGTCGAACCTCCGCCTGGCGTGCGGAGCGAGCTGTGGATCATGCACGAGCTGGCCCAGCGGTTGAATGCTCCCTCGACGTTCAGCAGCTCGCCGACCGAGGTCTTCGATGAACTGGCAAGGGCTTCGGCGGGCGGGCTGGCGGACTACTCCGGGTTGAGTCACGAGCTGCTGGATGCTGAGCTGCTGGATGCTGAGCTCCTGGATGCTGGGCTCCTGGATGCTGGGCTGCTGGATGCTGCGCATCCGGCAAGCACGCGGGGGGCATACTGGCCGTTCCCCGTGGGGTCGACAGGTACGCCACGACTTTTTCTCGACCGGTTTGCGCACGCTGACGGCAAGGCACATCTGGTGGCTGTCTCCGTGAGGCGGGCACAGATGGGTGCTGCGTCTTCAGTTCCCTCCGCGCCGACGGGCACTGCAGCCGCGAGCACTGCAGCCGCCAGCAGGGCAGCCGCCAGCCAGCCATCCGCCGGTCACAGGCCTGGCACGCTCACACTCATCACGGGGCGTCTGCTGGAGCATTACCAGTCGGGCACGCAGACCCGTCGTGTACCGGAGCTGCTGGAATCCCGGCCAGAGGCACTGGTTCAGATCCACCCGGCCACTGCATCGCGGCTGGGTATCACGCACCGGCAGCTCGTTCAGGTGGGAAATGCTCGCGGCGTGGTTGTCGTTCGGGCCGACGTGACCACGGGCATCCGTCACGACACCGTATTCTTGCCGTTTCATTTCGCGAACGAGCAGTGCGCCAATCTTCTGACCGAGCGCATCGTGGACCCCATTTCGGGAATGCCGGAATTCAAGCGCACGACGGTAACAGTTGTGCCTGTGCCTGTGCCTGTGCCCGCTGTTCGTACCCCCGCGGTGGGATCACTGGCGGAGCACTCAGATGGGGATCGCACAGTTGTGGAGGCTGTTCATGTCTGATCGGGAGCGACCAGCAGGGGAGCGGGCAATCGGGGAGCGGGCAATCGGCGAGCAGGCAATCGGCGAGCGGGCGCTGGGGGAGCGGGCGCTGGGGGAGCGGGCGCTGGGGGAGCGGGCAATGCGCATCCTTCTCATCGGGTATGGACCGGTCGGGGCACGCTTCGTGGAGGGGATGGTGGCCTCTGTTGAGTCGGGCATCACCGACGTGACCGTGGTGGGGGCCGAGACACACGAGGCCTACAACCGTGTGCTGCTGGCTGACTACGCGATCGGTCGAGCATCGCGGGAGCGGCTCGACATCACCGATACGGCTGCCGCGCGAGTGGCGGGCGTTCACTTTCTGCTCGGCCAGGCTGTCGTGGGCATTGATCGAATTCGGCAGGTGGTCCGACTCGATTCTGGAGTGTTCGTACCCTACGACCGGCTCGTCTTCGCCACGGGCGCGCGGGCGAACGTGCCGACTCTTGACGGCCTCGAGCGCTCGAAACGATCGAGACTCGCCCGTGCGGCGGTCGCAGCGAATCTCGATGAGGGCGCGGCACCCCTGCCCGCCGGAGTTGTCGTGCTGCGCGATCTGGCTGATGCGGCTGTCGTGCGAGGAGCTGTCGTGCGAGCAGCAGTGGTGCGAGAAGCAGTGGTGCGAGAAGCAGTGGTGCGAGAAGCCGTCGATTCCCGCGCGAGAGTGGTCGTACTGGGCGCAGGCGTTCTGGGTATGGAACTCGCGTTGGGGCTGGCCGAGCAAGGCGCCGACGTCGTGGTGGTCTACCACTCCGATGGCCCGATGGCCCGGAACCTCGACGCTACGGGAGGGCGCATGTTGGCGAAAGCAGCACGCGCTGCCGGAGTCACGATGGCGTCGCACGCGCGAGCGGAGGGTCTTGTCTTCCATACAGATGATCGGGGTCGCCAACACTTCGACGCGCTGGTGTGTGCCGACGGGCGACAGATCGACGGTGACCTGCTCGTGTTGTCGTGCGGGGTCACGGCCCGCACCGAGCTCGCAACCGCAGCCGACCTCGCGGTGTCGGCGGGCATCGTCGTCGATGAGGAACTTCGGTCGTGGTCTGACCCAGACATCTACGCAATCGGGGATTGCGCCCAGGTTGCGGCACGAGGCTCGGAACGAGCAGACGGCCGGGTGGATGGCGCTCCCTCCGGCCTGATCGGACCGGGATGGCGGCAGGCTGACTGGCTTGCCGGGCAGCTCGCGGCCGAAGCGGCTGTGCCTGAAATGCGAATCAGCGACGTATCTGACGTATCTTCGGGTACGGCGTCAGGATCGGGGTTGTCACGCACGGCGCACCTGGAACCCTCAGCCTTCGAACGCGCGCCCTTCGAACGCGCACCCACCGAACGCGCCAGCGTTGTCATGCTCAAGGCCGAAGGTGTCGACGTGGTGTCTGGCGGCGACGTGACGACCGAGCTGTGGGCTGAGCAGTCGGCCCAATCGGTGGCAGCCGGAGAATCGCCCCTGGAGGTCACCCAGTGGGCTGACCCCGGGAGAGGAAGCTACCTCAAGCTGGTCACCAGGGATGATGTGCTCACCGGGTTCGTCGCAGTCGGTTCTGCGCGTGCAGGAGCCGAGTTGACGTTCCTGTTCGAACGGGGAGGTGAGCTGCCGACCGACAGGTCTGCGTTACTTCGCCTCGATGCGAGCGACGCCGGTGCGCCAGAGACGTCCGACGCCTTCGCACCCGATGCCACGGTGTGCTGGTGCAACGGCGTGACCACCTTGCACATCACCGATGCGATCGCGGCGGGGCACTCCACCACCGAATGCATCGGCAAGGCCACTCGCGCGGGTACCGGCTGCGGGGGTTGCCGGGGCAAGATTGTCGAAATCCTGGCGCGGGCGGCTCCCGTTGCGCAGCAAGCCCGTGCCGTGGTTTCGGGATAACGCGTGCCGGGTGCGGACTTTCGGAGGACCTTGGCCCGTCTGGGGAAGAATGCGTTGGGATGTGCTGATCTCCTCCGGCAGTCCGGTCAGAGGTGTACTCTGAGGTGAACAAACGACAGGGGAGCGCACGTCAGTGCGCTGAGAGTGCGGTTCGCCGCAGACCCTCGAACCTGCTCCGGTTAGTACCGGCGAAGGGAGTCGGGAATCTCAAGAGTGCTTGGTGATTCCCCCAGAGTGAATGAGTGTCCGCGGCTGGCCGTGGCATTCGTGCGAATCTGGAGGGGTTTCTGCGCATCTTCCCCGTGGTATCCATCGGATTCAACGGGACAGGAACAAGAATGACAACAGACAAGACCGCGTCGGGAACCACTCCGGCACGCACAATTGCAACACCTTCGCGCGAGAAGACCAGCTTCACGGCATCGGGCCGACTGACGGCCTGGCGGGGAATCGACCTCATCACCGCGGCGATGATCGCCGTGGCGTTCGGTGTGATCTTCTGGGGCTTCGACACTTTCGTCTACCCTGTGGTGGGCCTTGCGTCAGCGGGCTTCCCTCCGCTTGGCGAGCTCGCGTTGGGGGTGTGGCTGCTTCCCGCCGTGGTGGGTGCGCTGGTCATCCGTCGCCCGGGGGCCGCACTGCTCACCGAACTGATTGCTGCCAACGTCGAGATGTTGCTGGGGAACCAATGGGGTATCGCCGTGCTGGCTTCGGGCGCGCTGCAGGGCCTCGGTGTCGAGATCGTGTTCGGTTTGCTGCTGTGGCGGCGCTTCGGCCTTCCGGTCGCCATGGCCGGCGGTGTGCTCTCAGCCGTGCTCGAGATCGTCGTCTACGAGTGGTGGGCCTACGTTCCCGGCTTCTCGTGGACCTGGCGTTTCGTGTACCTCGCCAGCGGAATGGTGTCTGGCGCGGTCATCGCCGGGATCGGCGGGTGGTTGCTCGTGCGGGCTCTGGCGCGCTCGGGCGCGTTGAACGCATTCCCCGCAGGCGCAGAAGTGCGCGAAGCACGCGTTGGAAAGTGACCTGAGTCTTCAGATTGACTTCTGCTGCCAGATGATGGGGGCGAGGAGTTGTGGAAGCTGATTCGACTGGCCCCGCGCACTGCGCTCCGGATGCCCGGTACCCACGCGGAGCAGACCTCGACGTTCGGGGACTCACCTGGCGACCTTTCGGCCGTACCGAACCCATTCTGCGGGGCCTCGATCTGCGAGTGAGGGCAGGAGAACGTGTGCTCATCACGGGGCCGAGCGGCTCCGGCAAGAGCACACTTCTCCGCGCCCTCGCGGGTGTTCTGGGAACGACGGAGTCCGGCGAGCTTTCGGGTCTGGTGTTGGTCGACGGTGATGCCACCGCTGGTCACCCTGCCGGGATCGACGAGGCCGCTGCGGCCAGCTCAGTGAGCGTCGGACTGTTGCTCCAGGATCCGGTCGACGCGCTCGTGGCAGAGACCGTGGGCAGGGATACGGCCTTCGGCCTGGAGAACCTGGGCGTCGACCGCGCGCGGATGGGTGCGCGCATTGCGCAGACGCTCGACGCAGTGTCGTTTCCCTACGGAACGAACCATTCGTCGAGCCAGTTGTCGGGAGGGGAGGCCCAACGCCTCGCCCTCGCCGGGGTGTTGGTCATGGGCCCGCGGCTGGTGCTGCTCGACGAGCCGACCTCGATGCTCGACCCGGCTTCGGCTGCGGCGGTGAGGGAGGCCGTGTGGGCGACGGCTGCAGCATCCGGTGCGACGCTCATTGTGGTGGAGCACCAGCTCGCCGAGTGGTTGCCCCGGATCACGCGCCTGGTGGTGCTCGGCGAAGGGGGTGAAATCGTCGCCGATGGTGAGGCTTCGGTTACCCTGGTCGCGCGTCGAGACGCGCTGGCTCGAGCTGGTGTCTGGGTACCGGGTTCGGCACCCCCAGTGCCCCAGCAGGTGTCTGCAGCACTGTGTCGGCATGGGCCGGTACAGCAGGCCAAGCGGGCCAACCAATTCGGCGATCCGGTCGTGAGTGCTCGGAAGGTTGGCGTCACTCTTCAGCGCGCAACGTCGTTCGGCCAGCGGGGCACGACACGCGGAGCCGCCGTGCCGATACTCGCCGACGTCTCCGCAGACATCGTCGCTGGTGAGATCACAGCCATCGTTGGGCCCAGCGGGGCCGGAAAGTCGACGTTCACCGCCCTGCTCGCCGGGTTGTCGAACCCGAGCTCCGGCGTCGTCGTGTGGGTGGGGGGTGGAGTTGAGGGCCCTGCAGAAAGGCGCCCTGCCGGAAAACGCCCTGCGGGAACTGGCACAGCGGGAACTGGCACAGCGGAGCAGCACCCTGGCCGATGGAGCTCGCGACGCCTCGCCGAGCGCGTGGGCTGGGTGCCGCAGAACGCCGAGCTGGCGATTGTGGCCCGCACGGTGCGAGACGATGTACTGAACACGAGCGTCCTTCTCGGGCATGACATCCGCGAAGCCGAGCACAGAGTGGATGCCCTGCTCGACGTGCTCGGCCTGACCGAGCTGGCGGCAGAAGATCCCCACCACCTTTCGGGCGGGGAGCTGCGGCGGGTGGCACTGGCCGGTGCCGTCGCGCATGGGCCGGCGCTGCTGGTGCTCGACGAACCGACAGTCGGGCTCGACCGCCACACCTGGTCTGCGGTTGCGGGGGTGGTCGTCGCTGCGCGGGAAGCAGGGGTGGCGGTCGTCGTTGCGACGCACGACCCGCTGCTCGTGCAGCTTGCCGACCGGGTCGTCCGGCTCGAGAGCGGTCGCGTGGTGGGGCGCATGTCGCGTTTCGGGCCAACTCCGACAGAGACGTTTCCGACAGAGATGTCTCCGACTGAGACAACTCCGACTGAGACAACTCCGACTGAGACAACTCCGACTGAGACGTCTCCGACTGAGACGTCTCCGACTGAGACGTCTCCGACAGAGACATTCCCGACAGGGACATTCCCGACAGGGACATTCCCGACAGAGAAATCACCGACCGAGAAATCACCGACAGGGACGACCCGCGGGCCTGGCACTCGAGCCGAGCGAGCCGGGTTTTCTTTCGGATTCGCGCGGCGCTGTGGGCCGCTGTCGCTGCTGGCTGGGGGGCTGCTTCTGCTGCTCGGGTCGCTGTTCATCACGAGTATCGGGCAGGCGATCGTCGGCGTCATAGTGCTGCTCGCGGTGGCACCGTTGGTGCTCGATCTGCGTTCGATCCGGCTGCGGAGGCTTGCCCCGGGGCTGCTTGCGGCCGCGTCGGTCGCGTTCTCCACCTGGCTGCTCAGCCCCGACCAGAGCCTGTTGGCCGGGGTCACGGCGGGGCTTCGAATCGCGTTCTTCGTACTGCCCGGCGTGCTGTTGGCGGGGTACATCGAGCCGTCGTCGCTCGGTGATCATCTCGGGCAGCTGCTGCACCTGCCCGCGCGGCCCGTCATTGCTGCGACCGCCGCACTGCAGCAGTTCTCTACGCTCACCGAGCAATGGCAGCAGTTGCAACGAGTGCGGAGGGTGCGCGGGTTGAGCGCGGGTCGATCGCCGCTCAGCCGTGCCTCGCAATTCGGCTCGCTGACCTTCGCTCTTCTCGTGCAATCGGTGCGCAAGGCCGGTCGCATGGCCGTGGCGATGGATGCCCGGGGCTTCTCCCGCCTCGAAACACCCACCCTCGAAACATCCAGCCACGCACGAACCTGGGCCGAGCCGGCCTACTGGACTCGCGGCGACACCGTACTGCTCGTCGTTGTCGGGTTCGTCGCGAGCGTGCCGGCGGTGTACGGATCTGTGCACGGATCTGTTCTCGGCTCAGTGTTCTGAGTGCTCTCGATTCTGAGTGCTCACGATTCTGACTGCTCAGTGTTCTGATGGCTCAGTGTTCTGACGGCTCAATGTTCTGACGAGTGCCACGCCGCGCTGACGAGTCCGGTTGCCCGGGCGACGTCGGGCTGGCCACAGATGGCGCTCACAACCGCCACACCTGCGGCACCGGCCGAGCGGAGTGAAGGGATGCGTTCGGTGTCGATACCGCCGATCGCGACACACGGCCAGGGGCTCATCTCGGCGATGGCAGCAAACCCGTCGAGGCCGCAGGGAGGGGCAGCGTTCGGCTTTGTGGTCTGATGCCAGACCGGGCCGACGCCGAGATAGTCGATGGTGCGCGGAGGTGTGGACCGGGCATCCATGACGTGGTCGAGTGTCTGGGCCGAGAGGCCGAGCAACGCGTGGGGGCCGAGCAGCTGCCGGGCCTCGATGACGGGGAGATCTGACTGCCCGATGTGGGCCCCCTGGGCGCCGATGGGTTCGACGAGGTGCACCCGGTCGTTGACCAGCAGCGGGATCGCCGTGCCGGTCAGAAGCGTCACGAGCGACCGGCCGAGGGTGACGAGTTCGGCGTCGGTTGCATCGGGGTCGCGCAATTGCACAGTGGTCGCCCCTGCACCGATGGCGGCCGCGACGGTGGCAGCGACGCCGAACGCACCGCAGAGGCGGGTGTCGGTGACGAGGTAGACCGAGAGGTCCAGCGGCCGCAGCACGGTGGACCGCAACACAGTGGCCTCGGCACTGCTCACGACAGGCGCGTCAGTTCTTCGAGGCGTTCGGGGGTGAGAACGGTGAGCTCGTCGAGCAGGCCTACCGCGAAGCTGCCGGTTCCACGGCAGTGGGCGGCCGCGAGGTCGGCCGCCACGGTGAGTGTGGCAGTGGCGGCCGCGGCGGCGAGCAGCGCCTCATCGACAACCCCGCTGAAGCCGGCCATGAGTGCTCCGAGGGCGCAGCCGACCCCGGTGACCTGCGTCATCAATGGATGCCCGTTGTGAATGCGTACCCGTCGAACACCGTCGGTGAGCTGATCGACCTCGCCGCTCACGGCCACGACGCAGCTGTATTCTCTGGCGAGCGAGTCGGCCGCGTCGACGGCGGACTCCGCCGTGTCGGTGGTGTCGACTCCGCGCCCTCCAGCCCCGCCGGCCAGGGCGAGGATCTCGGAGGCGTTGCCGCGGATGATGTGTGGGGGAGAAGTGTCGAGCAGGTGGTGAGCGAGCTCGGTGCGCCAGGCGAGCGGGCCGACCGCGACCGGGTCGAGGACCCAGGGCACTCCAGCCGCGCCGGCGGATTTCACGGCTTTGAGCATCGCGAGGGCGGTGTCGTCGTAGGGTGTTCCGAGGTTGATGAGCACCCCGCTGGCGATTGAGGCGAAACCGCCGGCCTCGCGGGGGTTGTCGACCATCGCGGGTGCGGCACCGGCCGCGAGCAGCACGTTGGCCGTCCATTGGGCGACGACGATGTTGGTGATGCACTGGACCAGCGGCGGGTTTTCACGCAGCAGACGAAGTGCATTGCCGATGTCGTGTGCGGTCACGGGCGTGGGGCCGCCGATGCTCACGTTGTCCGCGCTGGTTGGGGGCTGGTTTGGAGACAGAACGGGGGGCACAGTTGGAGCCACGATCGTGACGTCCCTTCGCTAGTTCGAGCTAGATCAGGTTCGACGGGTATGTTCTCAGCGCCAGTGCGCACCCCGCGTCGCTGACCACTCTAGACCACGGGCCGATGGACATTCCTGACTCATTGCGGGGCGCCGCGACGGACACGTCAAGACCTGTTTCAGGCGCGCTTCCAGACGTACTCGAGTTCGGGCCGGCCGGGTGAGCCGTACCGGGGAGACCGCACAACGGTGCCTTCGGCGGCGAGGTGTTCAAGATATCTCCGTGTGGTGACGCGCGACAGTTCCAGAGCCAATGCCAGCTCTCCGGCAGAGACGGGCTCGGGGTCCAGACGAAGTCGGGCCACGACGAGCTGAAGGGTCTCTGCAGTGAGCCCCTTCTCGAGTTCGACGGGCCGGATGCTGCGCAATTGCGCCAGCGTATCGTCGACGTCGTTCTGGGTGGTGACCCCGGCGACGACATCGAAGCCGGCCCGAAATGCCAGATAACCGCGCAGCTTCTCAGCGAACACGGAAAAAGTGAATGGCTTGATGAGGTATTGCACGATGCCGAGGGAGACTGCCGCGCGCACCACCGAGACGTCACGTACGGCAGTGATGGCGATCACATCGACGTCGAGGCCAGACGAACGGAGGTGCCGGCACAGCTCGATGCCGTGGATATCGGGCAGGTTCATGTCAAGCAGCACGAGGTCGATGGAGCTTTCACGTGACGAGCCCAGTGTGTGCGGATCGACGCTGTCACGCAGCATCCGGAGCGCGCTCGTGCCGTCATTCGCCACACCCGCGACAAGGAAACCGCCAACCCGTTCGAGATAGGCCGCGTGGGCGCTCGCGGTGATCGGCTCGTCGTCGACGACGAGCACTCGTACCTCGCTCACTTCATCACCCTGATCATGATTTTCCAGATCATCCAGATCACCCTGATCATCCGGACGCACTGTTCGCGCGCAAGACCCGGCCTTCGGAAGGCGTTCGCCCGAACCCGCTCAGCTCGGGACGGGGGATCGGAAGCGTGACGGTGAACGAGGCGCCCGTGCTGGAGGCGCCAGTGTTGGTGGCGCCTGTGCTGGAAGCGCCCGTGTTGGAGGCACCCGTGTTACCCGCGTTGGCAGCGACGATGGATCCACCCACTCGGCGCACCGATTGCTCCACGAGTGCCAATCCGATCCCGCGTCCGGTCTGTCCGGGGTCTTTTGTGCTGTAGCCGCGCGTGAAAGCCCGGCTGAGGTCGGGGATTCCAGGCCCATTGTCGGTGACGGTGATCGTGACCTGCTGGTCGCCGGCTCTCATGGCGACAACGACCTTCGGATGATGTGCAGCCACTTTCGGCGCATCGCGCGCACCTTCATCCACTGCACTGGTATTCACTGCACTGGCATCCACCGCACTGGCATCCACCCCACTCGGACTGAGCGCAGCCGCATCCAGCGCATTGTCGACGAGGTTCCCGATGATGGTGATCAACTCGACCGGCGGCAGATCCCCGAGGTCGAGACCGTCGTCCACACGCACATCGAACTCGACTCCGCGTTCAGAGGCCTGCGCCGACTTGCCGAGCAGAAGCGCGGCGAGGACGGGTTCGTCGACCGAACCGATCACCTCGTCGACGAGCGTCTGGCCGACGTGAAGCTCGTTCGACGCGAAGGCGAGCGCCTCGTCGCGCCGGTCGAGCTCGATGAGAGCGATGATCGTGTGGAGGCGATTCGAGAACTCGTGGGTCTGTGATCGGAGGGCGTCAGAGAGCGTGCGCATGGTGGTCAGCTCGCCGGTGAGCTGCTGAAGTTCGGTGTGGTCACGGAGCGTGGTCATCGTTCCGATCCGTCGAGCGGGCCCTGCCGTCGCGGAGGAGATGGCAGGCGACTGATTTGCTATCAGCACCCGGTCGTCGGTGAGCACCGGCTCGTCGACGGCCACGGCGCCGCTGGCGAGCAAGTGCCGAAGGCTGTGAGGCACCGCGAATTCCGTCACTGGCGACGGGCTCGCAGGCAGCGCTTGACGAGCCAACCCGAGTAGCTCGGCCGCCTGGTCGTTGTAGAGCACGACGTTGCCCTGCGGGTCGGTCAGAATGACTCCTTCGCGCACGGAGTGGAGGACGCCCTCGTAATAGCCGAACATCCGGCTCATCTCCTCGGCCCCGAGGCCCCAGGTGACACGCCGAAGGTACCGGCTCAGCAGCCAGGAGACGAGTGCGCCGAGTGCGAGAGTGAGCGCCGCGATTCCGAAGACGATCGGGAGCCGGGAGCTGAGAGTGGCGCCCAGGCTGCTGACCGTGACGCCGGCGGAGACCAGCGCGACAACGCGTCCGTCGGAACCGAAAACGGGGGCGACCGAGCGAACCGAAGGGCCGAGCGTCCCTGCGTACGTCTCGGTGAAGGTTCGCCCTTCGAGAGCTGGTTCGATGGTTCCCTGGAACGGCTTGCCGAGCTGGCTCGCATCGGGGTGCGTGTACCTTGTGCGGTCGGGAGCCATGATGGTGATGAAGTCCGTCGACGTGTCGGCCATCGTCGTCAGAGCGTATGGCTGCAGGGTGCCGCTCGGATCAGCGGACTGCACGGCGTCGATGACAAACGGGTTGTCGGCAACAGCCGTGGCCACCACCCGGGTCTTGGCATCGGCATCGGCGTTCACATCGGCCTGCGCATCGCTCCAGAGCCAGAGTGTCGCAATCGCCGTGAGCAGCGCAATGGCAGCAACCTGCAGCACGAAGAGTCGGGTGGCAATGGTCCACCTGCTGATTCGGGCCTTCATCGTGCCTCACTTGCTGCGGTCTTGTGTTGCTGCGCTTCTCTGGCTGCGCTCTCTCTACGATATGCCGCTCACAGCCGAACACCCGCGAACAGTATGAACGCAAGTGCCGGCTGACGACGTGTGGAGCGCAGGCTGGTGCCGCTGGTTTCCAGTGCCGTCGACGAAGACGTGGGCGGCTCCCTCCATCAAAGGAAGACCGATGTCTCAGACGCATTCTCCTGCAAGCCCGGCCGGACGGCCGCCGGTGAGTCAGCCCGGACGCCCCGCTGCACGCCCGGCCCGGCGCCGTCGACTCGACAGGTCGCACTACCTCTACATCGCCGTGATCGTGGCTGTCGGTGCAGGTATTGCAGTCGGTCTGCTCGCTCCCGAATTCGCGAAGGGTTTGAAGCCCCTCGGTGACGGGTTCGTCTCCCTGATCAAGATGATGATCGCGCCCATCATCTTCTGCACCATCGCCCTCGGTGTCGGATCTGTCGCGAAGGCGGCAACGGTCGGAAAGGTGGGCGGTCTCGCTCTGGGGTACTTCGTTGTCATGTCGACCTTCGCGCTCGCGATCGGCCTGCTCGTCGGCAACCTGATCCACCCGGGCGAGGGGCTGAACATCAGCACGAGCTACGATGCGTCGAAGACCGCCGCGGCCTCCTCGACAGACTTCGTACTCGGCATCATTCCGACGTCGTTCTTCTCGGCGCTGACGAGCGGCAGCATTCTCCAGGCGCTCTTCGTTGCGCTGCTCGTCGGCTTCGCCCTGCAGAAGATGGGCGCGAAGGGCGCGCCGATCCTCGAGGCGATCCGCCAGCTTCAGCAGCTCGTGTTCCGGATTCTCGCGATGATCATGTGGGTCGCCCCGCTGGGTGCCTTCGGTGCGATCGCCGCAGTCGTCGGCGCTACGGGCGTCGCAGCGCTGGTTGCGCTGGGCACCCTCATGATCGCGTTCTACATCACGTGCATCCTGTTCGTCTTCGGCATTCTGGGCGTGCTGCTCAAGGTCGTCACCGGTATCAACATCCTCCGCGTGATGAAGTACCTGGCGCGCGAATACCTCCTCATCGTCTCGACCTCGTCGAGCGAGGTTGCGCTGCCCCGCCTGATCGCGAAACTCGAGCACCTCGGCGTCGCCAAGCCCGTCGTCGGCATCACCGTGCCGACCGGTTACTCGTTCAACCTCGACGGTACGGCGATCTACCTCACCATGTCGTCGCTGTTCATCGCCAGCGCGCTCGGCACGCCATTGAACATCCCCGAGCAGATCTCCCTGTTGCTGTTCATGATGATCGCGTCCAAGGGTGCCGCCGGCGTCACCGGTGCGGGAATCGCGACGCTCGCCGGGGGTCTCCAGGCGCATCGACCCGACCTGGTCAACGGCGTCGGCCTGATCGTCGGCATCGACAGGTTCATGTCAGAAGCCCGCGCCCTCACGAACTTCACCGGCAACGCTGTCGCCACCGTGCTGATCGGAAAGTGGACCAAGCAGATCGACATGGTGCAGGTCGACCGGGTGCTCTCCGGCGAGTTGCCGTTCAACGAGTCGACAATGAGCGCCGACGATCACCTGAGCGCCGACGAAGAGGAGTATCGCGCACGCCGACTGGCCGACGAGAGGGCTCTGTCTGACCAGAAAGCCCTGTCTTACCAGAAGGCGCTCGCTGGCGAGAAGGCGCTGGATGATCGGCCGATGGTGGTTCGGTGACGAGCGCCCTGCGTTACTGGCGCGCGGCGAGCAACTGCTGCATGTAGGCGATCTCGCCCGTCTGCGCGGTGATGATCGTGTTGGCGACCGCTAGCACGGTGGGGTCGGCCGAGCGCGCCACGAGCGCCTCGGCCATCTGCACGCCACCGTGGTGGTGGGCGATCATCAGGGTCAGAAAGAGCTTCTCGGCCTCGACGCCGGTCAGGGTGCCCAGTCGTGTGACGTCAGCCTGCGAGGCCATGCCTGGCATCGTCTGGCCGGGCGTCGTCTGGCCCGGAGTCGCTTCTCCCGTGCCCATGTCCATGCCGTGATCGGCGTTGCTCTGGTCGAGGGTCGGTAAGGTCATCCAGGTCATTGCGGCCACCGGTGAGGCCTGCGGGAGTCCCCACACGTTCAGCCACGCGAACATCTGGCCGGCCTGCTGGCCCTGCGAGGTGGCAATGTCGTAGGCGAGTTGCCTGATCTCGGGATCGGTCGTCTGGTCCCGGATGATCAGCGCCATGTCGATCGCCTGCTGGTGATGCACCTGCATGTCACGGGCGAAACCGGCCTCAGCGCTCAGGGTGCCGGGCGTCTGCGTCACCGGAGTGGTGACGCGGCCGACCACGAGCCCCACGACCAGGAGGAGCACCCCGCCCAGGATGAGGGCGATCCGCAGCCGGATGCGTGAACTCACGTCACGAGGCCGGGAGCGGTGATTCCCCCGGTGCAGGCTGCTCCTGGTTCGGGCGAGTTCGGGGACTGCCAATACGTCTTGATGAAGTCGGCCAGCCTGGTGTCCGTCACTCCGGTCAGCTGGATCTGGGCGCCCCAGGCCGACGCGACCACGGGGGAGGGCAGACCGACGAACGGTGACAGGACGATGTAGGTCGACGGCAGGGCGGCACGCAGGGTGGCGAGCTGGTCTGCAGTGACCTGCGTGGCGTCGTAGGTCACCCAGACAGCGCCGTGTTCGAGGTCGTGCACGGCGTTCTCGCTCGGAACAGGCTGGTTGTAGACACCACAGTTGAGCCAGACCGGGTTGTGGTCGCCGCCGGCCGGAGGAACCTGTGCGTACGTCACCGACCCCGAGACGTGGTTGCGGCTGAGCCCGGGGAAGGTCTGCACGCCGTCGGCCTTCGTTGCGACGGGTGCGGGTGTCGTGCCGCTTCCGGTGACAACGAACACGATCACCAGCACGATGACGAGGACCGCTGCCCCGATCAGAGAGCCGATGGTGATGCGGCGGTTGCGCGTGGCCTTGGCCTGGGCGCGTTTCATCGCTTCGACCTTCTCGGCCCTCCGAGCCTCCCGCTCCTGCTTCACCGTCAGATTCTTCGGGTTCTTCGGCTGCTGGTTCTCAGGGTTGTCTGTTTCGCTGGGCACCACGCCAGAATAGCGATCGAAGATCACAGAAAACTGTTAAAGCGACAACTATGACGCGGCAGCCGACTTCTTGGCTGTGCGCCGGGACTTCGTGCCCGCTCTCGCGTGCGTGCCCGCGCCCGTGTCGCCATCGCCGTCGGCAGACTGGCCCTTCTCGGCGCGGCTACGCTCGACGCTTCGGCGAAGAGCCTCCATCAGGTCGATGACGTCGCCACCCGAGCCTTCTCCGCCCGTGTCGTCGTCACCGGCATCGGCACTCTGCCCGAACGTTGCCTCGGTGTCGATCGAATCCCCGTGTTCGAGCTTCGCATCGATCAACTGCCGGAGCTGGACCTGGTAGTCGTCACTGAACTTCTGCGGCTCGAAATCGGCCGAATACGAATCGACCAACCGCGCCGACATCTCGAGCTCCTTCGCCGAAATGGTCGGATGATCGGCAAGAGACGTGAACTGGGCATCACGCACCTCGTCGTCCCAGAGCAGGGTCTGCAGCAGGAGAACATCGCCGTGCACCCGCAGTGCCGCCAGTCTCGACTTCTGTCGGAGTGCGAACTTCACGATCGCGGTTCGGTCGGTCTGCCCGAGAGTCTCGCGAAGAAGCACATAGGCCTTCGACGATTTCGAGTCGGGTTCGAGGAAGTAGCTGCGGTCGAACCTGATCGGGTCGACCTGGTCGCTGGGCACGAACTCGACCACGTCGATCTCGCGGCTCTTCTCGGCCGGCAGAGTGGCAATGTCCTCCGCAGTGATCACCACGGTGCGTTCACCGTCATCGAAGGCTTTGTCGATGTGTTCGAAGTCGACGACCTGGCCGCAGACCTCGCAGCGGCGCTGGTACCGGATGCGCCCACCATCGGCGTCATGAACCTGGTGCAGGGCGATGTCGTGGTCTTCGGTTGCGCTGTACACCTTCACCGGCACATTGACGAGGCCGAAGGTGATTGCACCCTTCCAGATCGATCTCATGACACCAGTGTTCACCGATTGTGTGTCAAGTGCTAGGGGCTTCTGCTGCTGGGGGCTTCTGCGTCAAGTGCTGTCACTGTAAGCCGCGCACGGCGAAGATGGAAGCTATGAGCACCCAGGGTGGCACCAAGCACGAGAAGGCGAGCGAGATCATCACGGTCTCGGTTGGTGGCCATCGGCTGCGTCTCACCAACCTCGACAAGGTGCTCTACCCAGAAGCGGGAACAACGAAAGCCGATGTGCTGCAGTACTACTCCGACATCAGCGAGGTCATGGTGCCGTATACCCGTGACCGCCCGGCCACGCGCAAACGCTGGGTCCACGGGGTGGGCACTGCCGGGCATCCCGGGCCGATGTTCTTCCAGAAGAACCTCGACGACTCGACACCCTCGTGGGTGAAGCGGCGTACGATCTCCCACTCCGATCACGACAATGAGTACCCGCTGGTGAACGACCTCGCGACGCTCACCTGGCTCGCGCAGATTGCCGCCCTCGAGATCCACGTGCCGCAGTGGCGGTTCGGGGGCGCTGCTGGGAGCGCCGCTGGGGGCGCCGCTGGAGCGCCCAACAACCCTGACAGGCTCGTGCTCGACCTCGACCCGGGAGAGGGAGCAGGGCTGCTCGAGTGCGCCGAGGTTGCCCGGTTCGCCCGCGAGATCCTGCAGGACATGGGGCTCGACCCGATGCCGGTGACCAGTGGGAGCAAGGGCATTCATCTCTACGCCGCGCTTGATGGGTCGCAGACGTCGGAGCAGGTGTCGGCGGTGGCGCACGAGCTCGCGCGGGTGCTCGAATCCGATCATCCGGAACTCATCGTCAGCGACATGAAGAAGTCACTGAGGGCAGGCAAGGTGCTCGTCGACTGGAGCCAGAACAGCAGGGCCAAGACGACGGTTGCCCCGTATTCGCTGAGAGGGCGGGAACGCCCGACCGTCGCTGCCCCGCGAACCTGGCGCGAGCTGGCGTCGCCGAAACTCGCTCAGCTCGAGTACGGCGAGGTGCTTGCCCGGGTGAAGCGGCGCGGCGACCCGCTCGCGGTCATCCTCGATGACGACCTGGCCGGAGACGCTGGGGCAGCTTCCGTGCCGGAGCGCGATGCTCTTCACACGTACCGTTCAAAACGTGATCGCACGAAGACTCCGGAACCGGTTCCGGATGCCCCACCCACGCCGGGCGTCGGCAACACCTTCGTCATCCAGAAGCACGCCGCGCGGCGGCTGCACTACGACTTCCGGCTCGAGCGCGATGGCGTGCTCGTTTCGTGGGCCATCCCGAAGGGGCCGCCGACGGACGGCCACCAGAATCACCTGGCAGTGCAGACCGAGGACCACCCTCTCGAATACGGCTCGTTCGAGGGAAGCATTCCTCGGGGGGAATATGGCGCAGGGACCGTGGAGATCTGGGACGAGGGAACCTACGATCTCGAGAAGTGGCGACCCGGGAAGGAGATCATCGCCACGCTGCACGGCAGCAGGGAGGGTGGTCTCGGCGGGGACCGTAAGTTCGCCTTGATCCACACCGGCAGAGGTGACAACGCCGACAACTGGTTGATCCATCTGATGAGCGAGAAGTACAACGCGGAGAGCGAGGCGAGGCACGCGGCTCTGCCGCCCCAGGCGGACGACGAGGCTCCAGAGCTCAACGCACGTCTGCGAGCTGCGCAACCGGAAAAGAACGTCACCGGTTCGAAGGGCGCTGGTTCGAAGGGCGCTGGTTCGAACGGCGCTGACTCGCCAAGCGCCGGGCCAGGGAACGCCGGGCTGAAGACGGTGGCTCCCATGCTCGCCACGGCGGGAACTGCGGCTGATGTGAAATCGGGTCACTGGGCGTACGAGATGAAGTGGGACGGCATCCGGGCGATGGCGTCGGTGGAGCGTTCGGCGTCGGATTTGCCAGTTGTGCGGCTCTCCAGCCGCAGTGGCAGTGACCTGACCCAGAAGTACCCCGACCTGCTCGATACGCTCAGGGATTCGGCGAACGGCCACGGGCTGGTTCTCGATGGCGAGATCGTCGCATTCGACGACTCCGGCCGCCCGAGCTTCGGTCGTCTCCAGCAGCGCATGAACCTGCAGGGCGAGTCTGACATCTCCCGGGCAGTGAAGGCCGTGGCCGTGCACTACATCGTCTTCGACGTCGTCGAGGTCGACGGTGTCTCGAAGCTGGCGACTCCGTACTCAGAGCGCCGGAGACTGATGGAGGCCCTGGTGGAGCCACCGCCCGGCTCGAGAGTGCAGGTGCCGCCTGCCTTCGACGGCGACTACGACGCAGCCTTCCAGAGCAGCGTCGATCTGGGGCTCGAGGGGATTGTCGCAAAGCGAGTGAACGGCACGTACAGCGCCGGCAGGCGCTCGCGGGCATGGATCAAGATCAAACATCACCGGGCCCAGGAGGTCGTGGTCGGCGGCTGGAGAGTGGGGGCCGGCCGTCGGGAGCATGGAGTGGGTTCGCTTCTGCTCGGCATTCCATCGGCGGGAGTGCAAGCTGGGAGTTCCGGTGGGAGTTCCGCAAGGAGTTCCGCTCTGACAGGCACCCTGCAGTATATCGGTCGCGTCGGCACGGGGTTCTCCGATGCAGAACTCGATCGACTCATCGACACGTTTGCGGGCATCCAGAGTGACGAGTGCCCCTTCGATGACCTGCCGCGTGAAGCCCGGGCGGGCGCTCGCTGGCTGAAACCCGAATTGGTGGGTGAAGTCGAGTTCGTCGAATGGACGGCTGCAGGAATCCTTCGCCAGCCCACGTGGCGGGGCTGGCGGCCGGACAAGGCACCCCATTCTGTCGTGCGTGAATCGTGAGCGTGCCCGTCATCACAGAACCACTCGACTGCAATAGGATGGTGGGCATGACACAGTTAGGTAAAGGCCCCGTTGAATCTCGGCAGTCATCCGGGGGAGTTGTGACGGTCGTGTCCCTCGTCGTCTCGCTCGCTCTGTTCATCGGGGGAATGTTCCTCTTCGGATTCGCTTTCGAGTACCCAGACTTTGCAACCCTGATCTTCGCTTCCGGCCTCGTTGCCGTGACCCTCGGCGTGTTCATTCCGCTGCAGCTTCTTCGCCACGTCGACGGGGCGTAACGGCCACACAGCTTCGCTACGAAGAGAGGGTGTCTGGCCATCATGGCCTGGACACCCTCTCTTCTGCTTTGAGGCGTCTGTGCTTTGAGGCAACAGTGCTTTGAGGCGTCTGTGCTTTCTGGCGTCTGTGCTTTCTGGCGTTACGCGCCGAGCGAGCTACTTGTAGTCACGAATGAAATTCGACGCCAGGGTTTCAGAGAAACCGCCATTGGCGATGTCTGGGAGGCGCAACAGCGTGATTCCGTAGAAGCGCCGCACCGGATCCCGGTCGAACGCGGCACGGATGTGCGTCCACCCATCGTTGTCAGCATCGCCATCTGAGTAGAGTCCCCCGTTGAGCGCGTTCTCGCCCTTCACCTCGACTCCAGCCGCAGAGGCCGCATCGGCGATCCAGCCGACCTGGTCCGCCGCTGCCGAGTAGGCGAGCTTGCCGCCGTCCCAGAGCTTGTTGGGCTTCTCGAGCTCGGTGTAGTGAAGGATGACATGGTGTGTTCGGGGCATGGTGCCGTCACCGTGCACATCGGCATCGTGGATCATGTTCAGAATCGCGTTGTACCCGTGACCACTTGCGGCCGAACTCAGGTCGACGTTCGAGGAGATGAGGCCTGCGGCGATCTCAGGGGCCCGGGTGATGGGGCTCGCGCTCATGGTCTGCCAGTGCACACCCGGGATCTTCTCGCTGAGTGTCACTGCCTGGAATCCGCCGTCGAAGGCATCGATCGCTGTGTTCAGCATTTCGCGCCCGTGGTTCACCAGGCTCTCGTTGTTCCACTGCGTGAAATCCTTGCCGTACTGGATCTTCAGGTACGAGCCCGAGGTGAAGAACCCGTCGTGGTCGTTGGGCGGCGTGATGGTGGCGAGGGTGAGGCCCGGAATTCCCCAGGCGGTGGCTGCACCGGCAACAGAGCCGTACTTGGCCAGTACCCACTGGGTGAATGACGCTCGGGCCGCAGGCGAATAGGTCTGCAGAACGCCCCTGTTCGGGAACAGGCCGGGTGAACCCGCGACACCGCCATCCTGGTAGTCGTACGACGGCTCGCGCAGCTCACCGGTGGGGCCGGAGCTGATGGCGATCTCGCTGACTTTTCCGCGGTAGTCGGTCGAACCAGAGGTGTAGTGGTCTTCGAAGGCATTCATGAAGGCTTTGACATAGCCCAACGCGCGGGCCCTGGCCATTCCCCAGGGAGCAATCGCAGCGTGGCTGACGTTGCCGTACTCGCTCTGGTAGTAGTTGTCCGCGGGATGCGTTCCGACCACGCCGCCGTAGTTGACAGGCTCCCATACGAAGTCCGGCATGCCGATTTTCGTCTTGCAGTCGCCGTCGTCGCCGGGGCCACCGCCGCACTCGTGGGTGGACATGATCGGCACGATGCTGAGGCCGGCATCGCTGATGGCCTTGAACTCCTTGTCGTAGTAGGCCCAGGTGTAGCTCGTCGGCGAGAGCGCGACTTTGCCCCACCACACATCCACCGAGATTCCGGTGATGCCCATCTTCTTGGCTTCAGCCAGCTGTTTGACGAAGGCCTGCCACTCGGGGCCGTCGGTCGCCCAGTCGCCGATCCAGAGTCGTGCCATGGCGTTGACGGTGGGGGAGTCTCCCGGCGACGCCATCGCAGCGCTCGGTGCGATCACCACGCCCGCGGCCAGCACTGCCGTGACTCCCACCGCAGCACCCCATCGCTTGGCCGAGGTTCGGAGGCGCGAGGACATCTTCATTGATTTCTCCAACTGTTGCAGGTTTCTTCATGCGCAGAGCCTCCCAGCATGAAGAAACCAGCATAGCTGAGGAAAAATCAGCTAGCTGGGAATGGGCAGTGCATCTGCCTGGGTCAATTCCCGGAGTAGGGGTCGAGCCTGTGATCCGGGCCGACTACCGCCACGAGAAGAATCAGGACTTGTCTTCGTCGTTTGACCCGGCGGCGCGTGCTGCGAGGGCCGACTCGTATTCTTTGCGGACGTCGACCATATCGAGCTGCCGAACCTGTTCGATGAGGTTCTCGAGGGCAGGCTGGGGGAGTGCGCCCGGCTGGCTGAAGATCGGGATTCCGTCGCGGTACACGACGAGCGTGGGGATCGATGTGATGCCATAGCTGGCCGCAAGGGCCTGCTGGTCTTCGGTGTCGACCTTGGCGAAAGTGATATCAGAGTTCTTGTCGCTTGTGGCCTCGAAGACCGGGGCGAACTGGCGACAGGGGCCACACCATGCCGCCCAGAAGTCGATCAGTACGATGCCGTCGGCGACGGTCTGGTCGTGGGTTTCCTGGGTCAGTGTCTGCGTGCTCATGCAGAGTAGAACGCTCAGCTCTGTACGGTATTCCCCGCCGCCCGGCTGGGCACATCGCCGATCGCTGGGGACGAGGCCAGGACCGCAGGCTCTCGTGCGCTGCTTCGTGCGCTGCGTCGTGCGCGTCGCGCAGGGAGCTCGGGTTTGACGAAGACCGAGCGCATGTGGTCTGAGGAGAGGTAGTCGGCTACCCCGATGAGCACCAGGCTGAAGAGGATCTGCTCGGTGATCATCCAGAGCGGGTACAGGCCGGGGATGGCCGCGATCACCAGAGTGACAATGGGAAAGATCTTACTGAACAGTTTCAGTCGGGAATACGCCCAGTAGTAGCCCGCGCGCGCCCGCCACGAGAAATAGAACAGGGTCATGGTGATTCCGAGCACCACAAGGCCGCGGAACCAGACCGCCCACGCCACATTCTGGCCGTTGAGCGTGAGCGTGAGCGCAATGACGAGTGCCGCCGTTCCCAGAACGAACTCGAAGGCCAGTAACCAGGTGATCGCCGTGAATGCTCGCCTGGTCTTCGCGTGGGTGCGCTGTTCCTCGGGAATGCGGAAGCCCGCCAGGCGCCCAGCTGCCAGCCGGTCGATGCGGTCGAAGATCATGCCTCGATTCTAAGAGGTCGCGACAATCCAGGTGGTCGCGACAGTCAAGGTGGTCGCGACAGTCAAGGTGGTCGCGACAATCCAGGAGGCGGCGACAACTGAAGTGGTTGCGACAGTCCAGGGTGTTGCGACAATCGGTGGCATCCGCAAAACGGGTGCGGTGGCCCGACCTCCCATAGGCTGACGTGTTATGAGAGTCTCTGAACCCCATTCCTCCAACACGACCTTCGGAGCTGTCGCAATCGCGGGAGTTGGCATAACCGCAGGAGCGGCGTGGTGAACGTCGCTGCCCCTTCCGGCGTCGAGTCGAACCTCGCTGTCACGGTGGGCGTTGCGGTGGCGCAGTTCGCGCCGGGTGCCGACGGGGCGGCGAATCTCGAAGAAATGGGCATGCTGGTGACAGTTGCGGTCGCCCGTGGAGCGGAGCTCGTCGTGTTCCCCGAGTACTCGTCCCACTTCTCGTCCCCGCTGGGGCCCAATGCCCTCGCCGCCGCGCAGTCGCTCGACGGGCCGTTCGTGAACGGACTCCGTGACCTGGCGCTGCGATCGGGGGTACATGTGGTCGCCGGCATCGTCGAGAGTGGTGATGACAATCACTACTACAACACCCTCGTGGCTGTCGATCCATCGGGCGAGCTTGTCGCGCGCTATCGCAAAGTGCACCTCTACGACGCCTTCGGCCAGCACGAGAGCGAGTGGATGCGCGCGGGCGCCATCGAGCATCCGGAGACCTTTGTCGTCGGTGACTTCACTGTAGGTCTGCAGACGTGTTACGACCTCAGGTTTCCCGAGTCGACGAGATGGCTGGTGGACGCCGGGGTGGACCTGGTGCTGGTGCCGGCCGAGTGGGTGCCCGGCCCGGCGAAGGAGCGGCACTGGACGACACTGCTCGAAGCACGCGCAATCGAGAACACGGTGTACGTCGCTGCCGCAGACCACACGGTTCCTGGCGGAGTGGGACTGAGCATGGTCATGGATCCGACCGGAGTGCCCGTTGCGATGCTCGGAGCGGAGGCGGGGGTCGCCGTGGCCTTCATTTCACGGGCGCGTCTCGAACAGGTGAGGCGGGTGAACCCGGCCCTGGATCTGAGACGGTTCGCCGTTACGCCCAGGCACGTGACGGAGGGCTAGCGGGGCAGGGCCAGCGGGGCCCGGCTAGCGGGCAGGGCTAGCGGGGCGGGGCCAGCGACACTCTGACAGCAAACCGGTGCCTGTGACTCACCGTTCGCGACTGAGGCGACCGAGTTGCGCCGCCGCACGCTCGAGCACCTCGATCTTCTTGCAGAAGGCGAATCGTACGAGCGAGGAGTATTCCGCTGCGAGTTCGTCGTGACAGAAAGCGGAGATCGGAACGGCGACGACGCCCGCGAGTTCGGGCAGGTCGCGGCACAGCTGCACGGCATCGTCATAGCGGAGCGGTCTGGCATCTGCGACGACGAAGTAGGTGCCGTGGGAGTCGAAGACCTCGAAACCAGCCTTGACGAGTCCGCTCGAGAGCACGTCACGCTTTGAGCGGAGATCTGCCGCAATGCCGGCGAAGAATTCATCGGGCAACGCCAGCCCCACGGCGATGGCGGGTTGGAACGGCGCGCCATTGACATAGGTCAGAAACTGCTTCACGGTGAGGATCGCGGTGATCAGCTTCGCGGGGGCCGTGATCCAGCCGATCTTCCACCCCGTGGTGTTGAACGTCTTGCCGCCGGACGAGATCGTGATCGTGCGTTCCCGTGCGCCCGCGAGGGTGGCGATCGGAAGGTGTGGCCCGTTGAAGATGAGGTGTTCGTAGACCTCGTCGGTGACGATGAGGGCGTCGTGCTCGTGGGCCAGCTCGACGATGAGCTCGAGTGTCTCCCGGCTCAGCACTGACCCTGTCGGGTTGTGCGGGTTGTTGATCAGGATGATGCGGGTGCGGTCGGTGACGGAACGCCGGAGATCGTCGTGGTCAGGTTGAAAGTCGGGCAGGCGAAGCGGCACCGTTCGGTGCTCGCCGCGGCTGAGTGAGATGAGGGCGCCGTAGGCGTCGTAGAACGGCTCGAGCGTGACGACCTCGTCGCCATCGTCGACCAGGCTCAGGATGGTCGCCGCAAGTGCCTCCGTGGCACCTGCAGTGACGAGAACCTCCGTTTCGGCATCGAGCTCGAGCCCGTAGAACCTCTTCTGGTGTTCAGCTATCGCGTGTCGGAGTTCCGCGATGCCTCGCCCTGGTGGGTACTGGTTCTGGCCTTGGGAGATGGCCCGGCGCGCCGTATCGAGAACTTCGGCGGGGCCGTCTTCGTCGGGAAAGCCCTGCCCGAGGTTGATGGCCCCCGTTGCCTGGGCGAGGGCGCTCATCTCCGCGAAGATCGTCGCCTGGATTGCTCCGTCCGCTGACAGGAGGCCAGCACCTTCTGCTGTGCGCTGCCAGGGACCGCTGATCGACATGATGACCAACTTACAAGATGCCTCCCATTCGAAAGTTCGGCCGGGGCCGGCTCGCTGCACGAGCGGCGCGCACTTGCCATGAACTCCCTATGAATGCTCGGAGCCGTCGGGGTGGAAGATTACGCTTGCAATCGCGCTCGACTGAACGAATCGCTGGGGTCCCAGCGTCGCTGTCGGCCGGCGCATCGGCAAGACGTCGACCTGCATGTTCAGCTTTCGTTGATTGAACACTCAGGTTCGCCGGGAAAGCTTGCACTGCTTGGAAGGAGCACCCCGTGTCAGACAGCACTGAGAACGACAGCACTGAGAACGACAGCACTGAGAACGACAGCACTGAGAACGACAGCACTGAGAACGACAGCACTGAGAACATCCACAACCCTGGCGAGGTGGCTCCGAATGCCGATCGCACTCCGGCCGGAACCAACGTCACCGACGTTCTCTCCGAGAACACCACGGCCGTGCTTCCAGCCGACTTCGGCGCCGAGCAGCCCACCATTCCGATTCCGCCGATTGCGCCCGTGATTCCGCAGGCTTCCGAAGTCGCGCCCGTGTCGATGGCCCCCGCATCTCAGTACGGTTCGACCGCAGTAGCTGGCGTCGCGGCCTATGGCAGTGCTGCACCTGCCGCTCCTGTTGGCGGCCAGGCTCCGTACTACCCTTCCCAGCCGATGGGCACGGCGTCGACCGCGCCCCTTCCCGACTACGGCAACGGCGCGTTCGGCCAGCCGGTCGGTGGCGGCCCCTACGGCCCAGACGGACGACCCGTCGCCGCGGCTCCGGCACGACGCCGGGGTGGAGCTGCGCTGATCGCTGCGCTCGCCATCGGTGCGCTCATCGGTGGCGCATCCGGTGCGGGCATCAGCGTGTGGGCGCTCAGCCAGAACAACGCGGGTTCAACACAGGCGTCGAGCCCCCAGACGATCAACGTGAACAACCCCGGCAGCGTGAACGACATCACCGCCGTCGCAGTGAAGGCGTCGCCCTCGGTCGTGACACTGTCGGTCACCGACGGTACGACCACCTCGGGCACCGGGTCAGGTGTCGTGCTGTCGTCTGATGGCTACGTGCTCACGAACACCCACGTCGTCACCCTGGATGGTGCAACGGCCAGCCCGACGATCTCCGTCACCGCCGCCGACGGCAAGATCTACGTCGGCAAAGTCGTCGGCACCGACCCCGTAGCCGATCTCGCGGTCGTCAAGCTGCAGGATGCCAGTGGCCTGACCAAGATCGAATGGGGCGACTCCTCCAAGCTCAACGTCGGCGACACCGCGATCGCGATCGGCGCGCCCCTCGGTCTCTCGGGCACCGTGACGAACGGAATCGTGAGTTCGCTGAACCGCAGCATCACTGTGGCCTCGTCAGCTGCCCCGAAGAGTTCTGGTGAACAGGCCACTCCCAACCCCGACAGCACCGGTAGCCCCTACGACTTCTGGAACTTCGACATCCCGGGTCAGGGTGGCTCCCAGTCACAGGCCCCGTCGACGGCGAACAGCACCATCTCCCTTGCCGTCATCCAGACGGATGCCGCGATCAACCCCGGGAACTCCGGCGGGGCACTTCTCAACTCGAGCGGCCAATTGATCGGAATCAACGTGGCGATCGCCAGCGCCAGTTCGACGAGCTCCTCCTCGGGGCAGTCGGGCAGCATCGGCGTCGGCTTCTCGATTCCCGCCAACTTCGCCAAGCGGATCTCCGATGAGATCATTGCCACCGGTTCGGCAACACATGGGCTTCTCGGTGCATCCATCTCGGCGTCGACCGACTCGTCCCAGTCCGTCGTAGGCGCTCTGGTGGCTGACGTCACCAGCGGTGGAGCTGCCGCGGCAGCCGGCATCCAAAAGGGTGATGTCATTACGGCGTTCAACGGCATTGCGGTCACCGATGCGACCGATCTGACCGCCCAGGTCAGAGTGCTTCCGGCGGGCGCGACCGCAACGGTCACCTACCTTCGTGGTGACAAGTCGAACACGGTCGAGGTCACTCTGGGGCAACTGGCCAGCTGACCCGATTCTCCCTTCGATCGGTATTCTGAGGGGCTCGAATGGCCAGCTGATAGGCTCATCGTTGCTAATGGCGCGATGGGCCTATCGGTCTGTTTGCACTCCCATCCACCGAGCGGAATAGATGATCGACTCCACACCCGGCCCGACTTCACCTGGCCCGTCTGTGATCCCTCCGGTCACGGCCGTTCTCGCCGTGCGAAATGATGCACAGACCGTCGAGCGTGCAGTCAGGAGCATCTTCGCGCAGAACTATCCGCTCGAAGTCGCAGTGGTGATCGCCTCGGCGCCGAGCACGGACGGCACACGCGAGATCGTTCGAGCTCTCGCTTCTGGCGACCCGCGGTTGAGCGTGATTGAGACGACATCAGCGTCTCCCGCCGTTGCTCTCAACGAAGCCATCGCGGCCGCAACGAGCGCGGTTCTCATCCGGGTCGATCCGCGCAGTGAGCTGCCTTCCGACTATGTGAGGGTGGCGGTCGAAGCAATGGCAAGAACTGATGCCGCGGCGCTCGTCGGTCGAACCCGACCCGTCGGGGAGACGCCGTTCGAACGGGCGGTCGCCAAGGGCTTCCGGCATCGCCTGGGTCTCGCAGACGACCCTCTGCGTTCTCCCGGCCAGGCGGAGGGCCCCACGGGGCAGCCCAATGATCACGTCCTTCGTCGGCGAATGTTCATCGACGCAGGGCTCTACAGCGAGGAACTCAGGCACGGTCAGAGCTGGGAGATGAACTCGAGGCTTCGTGACGCCGGCAACACGGTGTGGTTCACGCCAGAGTTGGTGTATTCGTACAGGCCTCCGTCCAGGCCCGTCGCACTGACCAGAGCTCTCTTCGCTGATGGACTCTGGCGCGGGGAGTTCTTCCGTGCCTTCCGGGAAGAGAGTGCTCTCAGGTTCAGGCTCCCCGTGGCGGTCGTGATCGCGACGATCGCCGGGTTCATTCTCGGTGCTATCGGACTCTTCGGCATCGTCGCAGGGGCACTCGGAGCCGCCTTCGTCGTATCGGTGATTCTCTTCGCACTGATCGTGGCGCCCGCGGCCTACGTGGTCGTCGTGCTGACCCTGGCCGGAATCGTCGCGGTTCGTGAGGACCTTCGCACCGGGGCATGGTTTGCCCTCGTCATGCCGTTCATCCATTTCAGCTGGGGTCTGGGATTCATTGCGGGGTTCCTGAACATCGAGGGTGCGGCAGACACCCTCATCGTGGACTTTGAGTGAAGACAGTGCTCCAGGTAGCCCCCGTGGCATCGGTTATTTTCACGCACACATGACGAGGACCATCGTGCCGTTCGACCCGGACTCGTGTACGGGATTCACCGCCGCCTGCTGCGACGGTGTTGTCGACAGAACCGGTCCACGCCGATGTGAACGAGACTCCATCGAACGACGGATCGACCTGCCAGAGCACAATCGGTGATCCGAGCGGCGAGATGCGATCGACCAGTCGGATCGTGGCATCGTGCCACAGGGGTTCAGGAAGGTGCCAATCGACAGTTGCGGCAAACGGTCGAAGCTTCGTGACGGGCGACAGGACTACAGGCATGATGCATTAAAGCACCAACTACCGACACCTCAAGCGTGAGCTGACTTGACGCGGCTCCGATCGCGGACGTCGCGCGGTCAGAAGCTCATACGCCACAGGTATTCTTCGCCCGTCGGTCGGAACCACCTCACCAACAAGACGGTTCGTCTCGACAGGTCGTCCCCTCGAATCGTGATCTCCGCGCACGCACCGACGTCGAGCACGCGCGGCTCGCACGCTGGCATCACTCCAGAACCCAGGAGGCAGAAGGTCACCCCCACAAGCCGCTCATGACCGACATTCGCGATCGTGTACTGGGGCGCACGCGAACGGTCGACACGGAGCGGTACGGCGTACGCCAGCTCGGTGAGCGGGTTGCGGTTCTCGACGCCTCTGACCATGGTGAGAAGTCTAAAAAGAGCCTCTGACTGAGAAGGCGCTGTCGATGGCGAAGAGGACAGACTTGTTCAAAGTCCGGTTTCGGACGGCTCTGGGGGAGGAGACGATCGTTCCGTTGCACGGCGTCGAAAGGGCGTCAGGGACCGGGGTGTCGCTGGCGGCCACAGTCGACTCCGGAGAGTCCCCGCTGGATTGGACCGATTGTCGGTGTCGTCCGTGGGGCCCGCGATCCGGACCGTCGGCTCCGTCCCCGGAGGGAACTGCAGGGGTGCCGGGCCGAACGCAGAGCGAGATTGCACAATGACACGGCGCCCCAGCATGAGGTTGCCGCCGCCACCGATGACGGCTCCGATGCCGAAGGGCATCATCCTGCCGATGGCTGTGCCTCCGGTCCAGACCGCAAAATGCTTGAGGAAGGTCTTCTTGACCTGGTCTGCAACCGGCCCAACCGTGGCCTGGGGCAGGTTGCGTGTGATCAGCGTTCCCCAGAACTGCGTCAGTGGGAGGCCCGATCCGCCGGCTTGCCTTGCGAGGTTCTGAACGAGATCCGCACCACCGCTGCCCATCATGAGAGTCATCACCAAGGCCCTCGCCCTGTCAGGATCGCTCACAGCGATGCCGTGGACTTCGGTGATCGACTGAGCGAAGAGGGCACTCGCTTCGAGAAACCCGAGCGTTTCGACCCCGGTGAGCGCAAGTGATGCGCCTGTGCCGACGGCAGGAATCACGGCGGTGGCGCCGACGGCCGCGCCCCCAGAGGTCACCGCTGCAAGATAGTGCCGCTCGAGAATGGCGATGAGCTGCTGGGGGCTGGCAGTCGGATGCCGGCGCCTCAGGCCCTTGATGTGCGCGAGCACAACCGGCCGATGGATGCTCAGCACCCTGTCTATTCCTCTGATGGCCTGGGAACCGGGCTGCGACGGCGAATGCGCCTGGGTTCCGGTGTGGTCGTCGGCCTTGTTGTCGCTCATCAACTTCTCTCCACTGCGGCGTCTCGAGCGGCCAATTGTACGGGGACCTGCCGAGCGACTGCAGGGCACAGCGCAGTTGCGATCCACTGTGATATACATGCACGAGTCGTCACGACACACAACATTAACCAGGCAGCATTCACGGGGCAACACAGGGATTGATAGGTTGGTGTAGTGAGTTCAGCTTCTGACTTTTCCTCTGATGACGGCACAGCTGTCAGTGCGCCCGATGTGGTCACCGGTGGGTCTGTCGAACTCGACGCTGACGGATCAGACACTGTCGAACCCCGCGCGGCGTCAGCGCGGGTATCCGGCGCGAGTACTCCGGCACGGAGGGCGCCTGCCCGGCCCAGGGCAGCGCCCAGGAGCACGCAGAAGCCGGCGCCAGGCCGCAAACCGGCAGCTGCTTCGACCGCAGAGGCTGATGCCACCACTGACACCACCACTGATTCGCCGACTACAGCCAGAAGACCACAGGCGCCCCGCCGGCCCGCCCCACGCACTCCTGCCCCGCGCACTCCCGCCCCCCGTTCTTCCGCCCAGAAGACGCCCGTCCGAAAGCCCGGAGAGCGCACCACTCCGCTAGCCGAGACTCCGGCCCAGGAGCTCCCGGCCCAGGAGCTCCCGGCCCTGGAGCGGCCTGCTCCAGCGCTGCCTGCCCACGAGCTGCCGGCCCAGGAGCTCCCGGCCCAGGGGAGTAGCGATTCCAGCCGGGCCAGTGACGAGGCCGGCGCAGTGGGCGGTGACGCCAGCGATTCGGTCGACACCGTCGATGTCGTCGAAGCGATCGAGACCGCGTTCGTGGCCGCCGAGGTTGCCGAACAGCGTGAGGCTGAGCGCATCGACCAGGTCATCCAGTTCCAGGAACGCGACGAGCTGAGCATTTCCGATCTCCCGAACAGTTCGGCCGAGGCGATCGACGACAGCGTGCTCTCCTTGACGGGCGTGGTGAAGCGTTTCGGGTCGACGATCGCCGTGGACGGAATCGACCTGCACGTTCGACGGGGAGCCTTCTACGGAATCGTCGGGCCGAACGGTGCCGGGAAGACCACAACACTGTCGATGATCACCGGGCTTGTTCGACCGGATGAGGGATCGATTGTCGTCAACGGCCTGGATGTCTGGAAGGACTCCGCAGGCGCGAAGAAGATGATCGGCGTGCTGCCAGACAAGCTGCGTCTCTTCGATCGGCTGACCGGTCGCCAGCTGCTTCACTACTCCGGCTCATTGCGCGGGCTGAAAGCCCGAGACGTGAAGGAGCGCAGCGAAGAACTGGCAGAGGCCTTCGGGATACAGGATGCGCTGGGGCGGCTTGTCTCGGACTACTCGGCGGGTATGACGAAGAAACTCGCTCTCGCCGCATCGATGATTCACTCTCCGAGCATGCTCGTCCTCGATGAGCCCTTCGAGGCCGTCGATCCGGTCTCTGCCGATATCGTCACCGACATTCTCAAGCGGTACGTCCACAAGGGCGGTACCGTCGTGCTCTCCAGTCACAGCATGGACATGATCGAACGCGTCTGTGACGGAGTCGCGATCATCGTTCACGGGCGGGTTCTCTCCAGCGGTACCGTGGAGGAAGTCAGTGCGGGCTCGACGCTCGAAGACCGGTTCATCGAACTTGCCGGCGGTCACAAAGCAGTTGAAGGCATGGAATGGTTGCTCAGCTCATTCGACTGAGGCTTGCCCTCCTCTCGAACATCTTCAGCGGAACGAGACGTCGTGCCCTCGGCGTGACTGTCGGCCTGCTCCTGGCAACGACCGCGGTCGTCTCTGTGTGCCTGCGAATCGCGGATCTGGCCGGCGAGCCGTCGTCTTCTGTCAGAACCGCCGTCGTGCTCTCGGGGTCTGCTGTGGTGGCCGCGTTCCTTCTCGTTCCGATGCTCTTCCAGCGAAGCGATGCCATGGACCCGAGGCGGTTTGCCGGGTTCGGTTTTGCCTCCCGATCGTTGGCCTTCGCTCTGGTCGCCAGTTCGATCGTTGCGCTTCCGGTGGTCGCGGCTGCTCTTTTCACCCTGTCTGCGGTGGTGGCCTGGTCCCAGAATGCCGGAGTTGCTTTCGTTGCGTTGATGTCTGGCGTGCTGGGCCTTGCGACCTGCGTCCTGCTCGGAAGGCTGTCGTCGTCGCTTGCCGCGTACCTCCTGTCGAGCAGGCGCGCTCGCGAGGTCGCCGGAACCGTCGGCGTCTTCGTTCTCGTCATCCTGGCGCCGGCCGCAGTGCTCCTGCTGAGTATCAACTGGGGTGCCGAAGGGGCGACCTGGGCACAGCGGCTCGCCGGAATCCTGGGCGTGACACCAGTGGGTGCGGCTTGGACGATCCCCGCCGCCCTCGCTGAAGGCGACGGAGCCGGTGCCCTCATCTCGTTCGTCATCGCGGCGGCCACAGTCGCCGTTCTCTGGGCGGCGTGGCAGCTGCTCACGACGTCCATGCTCACCTCGACCAGGCGAGAAGACGAGTCTTCGGAGCCGAGCGCCCTCGGGTGGTTCGGGCGACTGCCCTCCACCCCGTCCGCGACCATCGCTGCGCGGAGCCTCACCTACTGGTCGCGCGATCCGCGGTACTGGGTCCCGCTGCTCATCGTGCCGGTCGTTCCGATCGTCATGGCTGTGCCGCTGGTGCTGGTCTCGTTCCCGCTGTCGTCCTATGCGCTCATTCCCCTGCCGGTCATGTGCCTCTTTCTCGCCTTCATGGTGCACAACGACATCTCGCTCGACAATTCGGCGGTCTGGCTGCACGTCGTCTCGGGTCGGCGAGGGGTAGCCGACAGGCTCGGCCGGGTCATCCCCGTGATCCTGATCGGAATTCCCCTCATCGGGGTCGGCTCGGTGGTGACGGTGCTCCTGGCCAACAACAGTTCAGCTCTGCCGTCCGTCCTCGGGGTCAGCACCTGTGTTCTCCTCTCGACCCTGGGGCTCGGCAATCTGATCTCCGCCCGTTTCCCGTATGCGGCCACTCGCCCCGGTGACAGCCCGTTCACGCAGCCCCAGTCGACGGGATCGACCTCGGTGTTCGTGCAGGTCGCGGTTGTCGTCGGAACCCTGGCGCTGACCCTACCGAGCATCGCCTACGCCGTCGCTGCCCAATTCGGTGACAGCGAGGCACACTGGAGTTCGTTGTGGTCGGGAGTCGGCGTCGGATTGCTTGTGTTCATCCTCGGTACCCTCGGGGGTGGGGCTCTCTTCAATCGCCGGGGGCCAGAAATCTTGGCGACAACGCTCCGGGGCTGACAACACGCGGTTAGAATTTCCCCATGGATTCTTCGTTCTTCATGTCACTCTCCGAGCCGGGTGGTCTGCCCGACGGCGGCGGCACGGCAACTCTCGACAGGGAGCTCGAGGAGCTTCTCACTACCGAGCAGATGGAGCCGGGCGACCACGAACGCTTCTCCCACTACGTGCAGAAAGACAAGATCCTCGAGTCGGCCCTCACCGGCAAACCGGTGAAGGCGCTCTGTGGCAAGAAGTGGATCCCCGGGCGCGATCCCGAGAAGTTTCCCGTCTGCCCCACCTGCAAGGAGATCTACGAGAAGATGCAGAACGACTGAGCTGCAGCGCTCGTCGCCGTCCAGTCGATCTCAGGCTACATACTCGGTCGGGATGATCGGCTCGCCGCCCTTGGCAAGCCGCAGTCCCTGCTCCGGCAGTTCGGCGATGACGGCAGCATGATGCTCTCGGGCCCGGCTCACCCCGGCCGGGCCGGTGAACGAGTCGTCGATCTCTCCGTCGGTGACCAGCACCCGGGTCAGCTGACGACCAGTGTCGGCGCTCGGCGAAGCGGTGCCCACGTAGAGCACTTCGGCCGTGGCTGTGCCGTCAGGCCCGAGCGCGCGGAACGCGACCTTGCGGCCGCCGATCGTAGCCTTGTTGGCCGATCGTTTGGCCACGGGCATCCATCGGCCTGAATTGTCGGTGTGGGCGACGAGCTTGTAGACCATGCCGGCAGCCACCGAGCCGGAGCCTGTGACGAGTGACGTGCCCACTCCGTATGAATCCACCGGCGATGCCGCGAGAGCAGCGATGGTGTATTCGTCGAGGTCGTTGGTGACCGTGATCTTCGTAGCGGTGTTGCCGAGGGCGTCGAGCCTGGCCCGCACCGATGCGACAAGCGCTGGCAGGTCTCCGGAGTCGAGTCGTACAGCCCCGAGGCCAGAACCCGCGACGGCGACCGCGAGTTCCGCACCCGCTTCCACATCGTAGGTGTCGATCAACAGCGTTGTACCCGGCCCCATGGTGCTCACCTGCGAGCGGAACGCCTGCTCCTCAGTGTCGTGGAGGAGGGTGAACGCGTGGGCAGCGGTTCCCATCGTGGGAATGCCCCACGTGCGGCCGGCCTCGAGGTTCGAGGTGGCCTGGAATCCTGCAATGTACGCGGCCCGTGCTGCTGCCACTGCCGAGTGTTCACCGGTGCGACGTGAACCCATCTCTGCGAGCGGGCGGCCATGGGCGGCGGAGACCATTCGGGCAGCGGCACTGGCAACGGAGGAGTCGTAGTTGAACACGCTCAGGATCAGGGTTTCGAGGATCACGCCCTCGGCGAACGAGGATTCGACCGTGAGGATCGGCGACCCGGGGAAGTACAGGTCACCCTCCTGATAGCCGGAGATGGTGCCGCTGAAGCGGTACGCAGCCAACCATTCGAGTGTGTGTGCGCCCACGACGTCATTGTCGGCGAGCCACTGGAGTTCCGGTTCGCCGAAGCGGAAGTCCCGGATGAGGTCGAGCAGGCGACCCGTGCCGGCCACGACGCCGTAGCGGCGGTCGTGGGGGAGGCTGCGAGCAAACACCTCGAACATGCTGCGGCGGTGCGCGGTGCCGTCGCGCAGGGCCGCATCGAGCATTGTCAGTTCGTAACGGTCGGTGAGAAGTGCTGTCGAAGTACCCACCATCGAAGCCTACTGGCCCGCGACGGCCGGTCAGGAGTGTTCTGTCAGGAGTGTTCGGTCAGGAGTGTTCGGTGGGTTCGAGCCAGAACCCTCCGAAAGACGCCGAACAGCCGGGTCGGTCTGCGCGGGCCACGGGCTCGGAGGAAGGGAAGGTAGGCTGTGTGGCTGTGAGCGACGCACCCATTGGCATCTTCGATTCCGGGGTCGGCGGGCTCACCGTGGCCCGATCGATCAGGGACCAGCTGCCCAGGGAATCGCTGCTCTATGTGGGTGACACGGCCCATTCGCCGTACGGACCGCGGCCCCTGGCCGAAGTGCGGCATTTCGCACTGGCAGTTCTCGACGATCTGGTCGCCCAGGGCGTGAAGATGCTGGTGATTGCCTGCAATACGGCATCAGCCGCGATGCTCCGCGACGCGCGTGAGCGGTATTCGGTTCCGGTCATCGAGGTGATCCAGCCCGCAGTCCGTGCCGCGGTCACGGCCACGCGCAACAACAGGGTCGGCGTCATCGGTACGGTCGGCACGATCAATTCACGCGCCTACAACGACGCCTTCGCGGCCGCACCGCACCTCGAGCTGGTCACGCAGGCCTGCCCTCGATTCGTCGACTTCGTCGAGGCGGGCGACACGTCGAGCCCCGAGCTGCTCGCGGTCGCTGCCGAGTACCTCGCGCCCCTGAAGCGCGCCGGGGTCGACACGGTCGTGCTCGGATGCACGCACTATCCCTTTCTGAAGGGTGCCATCCGCGTGGTGATGGGCGCCGGCGTCACGCTGGTCTCCAGCGACACCGAGACGGCCAACGACGTCTATCGCGAGCTGGTGGAGCAGGGCATCCAGCGCGTGGCTCCCGGTGAACCCAGCTACCGGTACGAAGCAACAGGGGAGAGCGCCGACGAGTTCCTGCGTCTGGCACACCGCTTTCTCGGCCCAGAGGTGTCATCGGTCGACCTTGTCGAGACAGGCGTGATCTCGCTGCCGCCCCTTTTCGCATCTCGCCCCGGCGCAGCCACCCCCGGCGGAACCACTCCCGGCACAGCCATCCCCGAAGCGACCGCTCGAACCCTGGAGAAGAACTCATGACCGACAGCTCACCCGCGCCCCTCGTGCGCCACGACGGCCGCGCTGTCGAAGACCTGCGCGAGGTCACCATTGAACGGGGCTGGAGTACCCAGGCCGAGGGATCTGCTCTCATCTCGTTCGGCAACACGAAGGTGCTCTGCACTGCTTCGTTCACGAACGGCGTTCCCCGGTGGATGTCGGGCAAGGGCAAGGGCTGGGTCACCGCGGAATACGCCATGCTGCCCCGGTCCACCAACAGCCGCATGGATCGCGAGGCTGTGAAGGGCAAGATCGGTGGCCGTACCCACGAGATCTCCCGGCTCATCGGTCGCTCCCTGCGAGCGGTCGTGGACATGAAGGCGCTGGGCGAGAACACGATCGTGATCGACTGCGACGTTCTCCAGGCCGACGGTGGCACCCGCACGGCCGCCATCACGGGTGCCTATGTCGCCCTCGTCGACGCAATCGAGTGGGCCCGCGAGAAGAAGTTCATCGGTCAGAAATCCAAGCCGTTGATCGACAGCGTTTCTGCGGTGTCGGTTGGCATCATCGACGGCACCCCGATGCTCGATCTGGCGTACGTCGAAGACGTTCGGGCCGAGACCGACATGAACGTCGTCGTCACGGGCCGAGGGCTCTTCGTCGAGGTGCAGGGCACGGCTGAGGGCGCCCCCTTCGACCGGTCAGAGCTGAACTCCCTGCTCGATCTCGCGCTCGTCGGCACCGCAGAACTCGAGCGGCTTCAGCTGCTCGCCCTCGGCTCCGGCGCCTGAGCGGGAACGAGACAGTGAGCGTACGCATCGTTCTGGCCACCCACAACCAGCACAAGGTCGACGAGTTCCAGAAGATCCTCGGGGCTCGGTTGCCTGAGCTCGAAATCGTGCGCTACGACCGCCCGGAGCCGGTCGAAGACGGGGTCACCTTCGCCGCCAACGCCTTGATCAAGGCCAGAGCGGCGGCGGCGCAGACCGGGCTGCCAGCCCTGGCTGATGACTCTGGACTGTGCGTCGACGTGCTCGGCGGGGCACCAGGCATCTTCTCGGCCCGCTGGGCAGGGCACGGCAAGGGAGACGTGGCAAACCGAGACCTTCTCCTGGACCAGCTGGCTGATCTCCACGATGAAGACCGGGGCGCTGCCTTCGCCTGCACGATTGCCCTCGTCGTCCCCTCTGGCGAACATGCTGGGCCGGATGCTGAACCGATCGAACTCGTCGCAACCGGACTCTGGCGGGGCTCCCTGGCCCGCAGCTCCCGTGGCGCGAACGGCTTCGGCTACGACCCCATCTTCGTTCCCGAGGGGCTCAGTGTCACCGCTGCCGAATTGACAGCCGAGGAGAAGAACGCCCGGAGTCACAGGGCGCTGGCATTCGAGAACCTCATCCCGCTACTGAGAATGAGCGTCATTCCCAACTAGAGCGACCCGGTTCGGCGCGCTGGCCAATTCGGCTCCGGCTGCCTAGTCTGGGGCCGTGGCTCTTGTCTCAGAGGCGTCACATCGACGAGCGAGGTCTGGCACGAGAATGAGTGGGCACGAAGCAGGGCACAGCCACGCGAGCGGCTCCACGAACCGTACACGTCTGGGCATCGCGATTGCAATCGTCTCCGTCGTGCTTCTCCTCGAGGTCGGCGGCGCGATCGTCAGCGGCTCGCTGGCCCTGCTCGCCGACGCAGGGCACATGCTCTCCGACCTGTTCGGGCTGATCATCGCCCTCATCGCCTCGATCATCGCACTGCGACCGGCGTCAGAAAGGCACACGTTCGGCTTCCAGCGCGCAGAGGTGCTTGCCGCGTTGCTCAACGGAGTGATTCTCGTCGGCGTTGCGGTGTACGTTGCAGTCGAAGGTGTGACCCGGCTGCTGAACCCCGGCACCGATCACGTGCAGGGTGGCACGATGCTGGTGATCGCGGGTATCGGGCTCGTGGCCAATGTGGCGGCCCTGCTGGTGTTGCGCGGTGGTGACACGAAGTCCTACAACATGCGCGGAGCGTACCTCGAGGTGCTCGGAGACACGCTCGGCTCGCTGGCCGTGATCGGTGCCGCCATCGTGATCCTCACCACAGGATTCGTCGCTGCAGACGCCCTGGCCTCTCTTGCCATCGCGGCGATGATCGTACCGCGCGCCTTCGTGCTGATTCGAGACGTGGTGGGAGTTCTCATCCAGTCGGTTCCCCGGGAGACCGATGTGCAGCAGATCCGTGACCACATCCTGCGGACTCCCGGCGTGCTCGAAGTTCACGACGTGCACGTGTGGGCCATCACCTCGGGGGAGCCGGTCTTCTCGGCGCACGTGGTTGTCGACAGCAGCGTCTTCGTCGACGGCACGACGGGAGCTGTGCTCGATCAGCTCTCCGAATGTCTCTCCGAACACTTCGACGTCAAGCACTCGACCTTCCAGCTCGAACCGGCCGAACACGCAGGGCATGAACCTGGGCAGCATCGCTGAACCACACCCCGCTACCTGGCCGGGCGCTCACTCACTCGCTCACTCACCGGGCAGGATGATCGCCCAGCGATGCCCTCACTCGGCGGCGTGGCCCTTGCCTGGCCGGCGGTTGAACACCTCGGGGTCGAGCAGCAGTTCTTCGGCTGCCCCGGTGGCCTCGACAGTGTCTGCGTCGGCAGCAGTGGCAAGCTTCTTCGACTTGCGGGCCGACATCACGGTGTGCAGAACGGTGGGGACCAGCGTGATCACGACAACGGCGAGGAGCACGACGTCGATGTACTTCGCAGTGAAGTCGGCGACAACCGGGATCTGGCCGAGGAAGTACCCGAGCATGACGAATCCGCCACCCCAGATGATGGCACCGATCGCGTTGTACAGGCTGTACTTGCGGTAGTCCATGCGCCCGACGCCGGCAGCAACGGGTGCGAAGGTGCGAACAACCGGCACGAAGCGGGCGATGACGACCGCGAAGCCGCCGAACCGCTCGAAGAACGCATTCGTGCGTTCGACGTTCTTGATGCTGAAGAACCCGGATTCCTTGCGTTCGAAGATGCGTGGACCCGCCTTGCGGCCGATCAGGTACCCGGCCTCACCGCCGATGAAGGCCGCGAGGGCGATGGCGGGGGCCACGAAGTAGATCGGCACGCCGATCGTTCCGGTGAAGGTGAGTAGCCCGGTGAAGAAGAGCAGCGTGTCGCCGGGCAGCACGAATCCGACCAGGAGCCCGGTTTCAGCGAAGACGATGAAGCAGATGCCGAGCAGCGCCCAGGGGCCGAACGCGTTGATCAGCGTGGTGGGATCGAGAAACGGTATGAGTGCAGTGTGCAACGTCAAACTCCAGTCGTCGTGCGGCCGGTTGGTCAGTGCCCGCGCCGGAGGAGTCGACGCAGCCTGTGGCGCGTGCGGGAGAAGGGACTTGAACCCTCACGCTCGAAAGCACAGGTACCTAAAACCTGCGTGTATACCAATTTCACCACTCCCGCAGAGAACACCCCCAGTGTAATGGGTGCGTTCACGGGGGGACTGTGTGGGTCTGAGTTCTGCGAACCGGCGGGTTATTCGGGGGGTGTGGGGGCGAGCATCCGGCGGCCGTTGCGTGGGGGGTTCCGCGGGCTGTGTCGGGGGTCGGCTCCGGGGGCATACCGGGGTACGTACCGCAGCAATACCCCAGCCCCCACGAACCCGAGAAGTCCGAGAACTGCGGCGGCCAGCGGCAGCGATGCCACGGCGACGACGAGCGAGATCAGCAGGGGCGCACCGGCCGTGCCGAGGTCACCAGTGAAGCGGAAGGCACCGAGGAACGGCGCAGGGTCATCGGGTGGCGCGAGGTCGGCACCGAGCGTCATGACGATTCCACTGCCGACACCGTTCGATATGCCCAGCACGATCGTGAGCACAATGAACCAGGTGAGCGCCGCCGGCAGATCGTGCGTCACGGAGAGGGCCAGGAGCGCGACGCCCATGCCCAGCATCGACGGAATCACGCTGAAGAGCCGCCCGAACCTGTCCATGATCTGGCCACTGGTGTAGAAGAGGGCGAAGTCCAGTGCGCCGCCGACGCCGATGATCAGCGCCGTGTTGCTTTCGCTGAGGCCAAGACTGACGGCCCAGAGCGGCAGGATGATCATCCGTGCCGCCCTCAGGCCCATGACGAGTGCCACGCCGCTGCCGATGCGCGCCAGGAGCCCCCGGTGCCCCCAGAGAGTCTTCACGAGGCCCGTGGACTCCTCGGCGATGAACTCGCCACCCACATCGGGAAGGCTGAGCTTCTCGATGGGGTCGGGAACGACGATGAGCAGTACGATGATCGCGACCGCACAGGCGCCCTGGATCCAGAAGACGGCCTGAGAGTCGCCGGTCAGAGCAATGAGGCCTGCTCCGAGGAAGGGCCCGATGAACCAGCCCGCACGGAAGGTGCCGCCCAGGGTCGACAGGGCCCGCGCACGGTAGGGCCTGGGCACGAAGGTCGTGAGGAAGGCATGGCGCGCCAGCGAGAAGATCGCAGCTGCCAGCCCCAGAAAGAAGATGCCGACACCGAACACCGCCGGGCTGGCGGCCAGCAGGCACAGCACGACCGCGAGGATCGCGAGGGCCGCGGCGTAGATCATTGCGCGGCGCTCACCAATTCGGCTGACCACCCAGCCGCTCGGGATGTCGCCCACCAGTTGGCCGAGCATGGTCATACCGGCGATGAATCCGGCGACGGCGAGACTCGCCCCGAGGTTGCTCGCCAGGGCCGGGATGAGCGGGATGATCGCGCCCTCGCCGATCGCGAACAGAAGCGAGGGCAACAACGCCGGCAGGGCGATCTGCCGGAAGGAGAAATCGGGTTCGGCGATGCTCACGCGGAGCCTTCGCGGTTCGACGACCGTCGAGGGCACAGGGGAGTCTCGTCGATAGTACACATCAGTTAAGTAGTTTACGCCGCTGGCGACCAGCAGTCGCGGGTAGGCTGGGTGACCGTGTTAGAACTCGACCTCTCTGAGCAGATCGCCGCCCTTCGTTCGACCTTCGGCGACATCAGGTCGGTGGTCGATGTCGACAGCCTGCGTGAGCAGATCGCCGAGCTGAGCGAGCAGGCCGGGGTTCCCGACCTGTGGAATGACACCGAGAAGGCGCAGAAGGTCACAAGCGCTCTCTCGCACCGGCAGGCCGAGCTCGCGAAGATCGTGAGCATCGAGTCGCGACTCGACGACCTCGAGATCATGGTCGAACTGGCCAACGACGAATCCGACGAGGAGTCGGCGATCGAAGCCCGGGCCGAGCTCGTCAGCCTCCAGAAAGTGCTGGGCGAACTCGAGGTGCAGACCCTGCTGAACGGGGAGTACGACCCCCGTGCCGCCGTGGTGACCATTCGTGCCGGGGCTGGTGGAGTCGACGCCGCGGACTTCGCAGAGATGCTCATGCGCATGTATCTGCGGTGGGCAGAGCAACACGGGCACAAGGCGACCGTTCTCGACACCAGTTACGCCGAAGAGGCCGGCATCAAGAGCGCGACGTTCGAAATCGACTCGCCGTACGCTTTTGGAACACTCTCAGTCGAGGCGGGTACACACCGGCTGGTGCGGATGAGCCCCTTCAACTCGGCGGGCAAACGCCAGACCAGCTTCGCCGCCGTCGAGGTCGTGCCTCTGATCGAACAGACCGAGGTGGTGGAGGTGCCGGAGACCGACATCCGCGTCGACGTCTTCCGGTCATCCGGGCCTGGTGGCCAATCGGTGAACACGACCGACTCCGCGGTTCGCATCACCCACTTGCCCACGGGCATCGTTGTGAGCTGCCAGAACGAGAAGAGCCAGATCCAGAACCGCGCCGCGGCGCTGCGCGTGCTGCAGTCCCGGCTGCTGCTGCTGCAGCGCGAGCAGGAGAACGCGACCAAGAAGGAACTCGCCGGAAACATCACGGCGAGCTGGGGCGACCAGATGCGCAGCTACGTGCTCGCGCCCTACCAGATGGTCAAAGACCTGCGCACGGATTACGAAGAGGGCAACCCCTCGCACGTGTTCGACGGTGACATCGACGGGTTCATCTCCGCGGGCATCCGGTGGCGCAAGCGCAAGATCGAGTAACCCACCTGCCGCACAGGGTTCTCCAAGCCTTCGCTGTTGGGCGCGTCGCTCAGCCCCGAGGTGGGGCATTCTGCTTAGGCTCGTCTCGATCATGATTCGATTTGACCAGGTATCCAAGATGTACAAGGGCACGGCCAAGCCGGCGCTCAACACGATCGACCTCGAGATTCTTCGGGGTGAGTTCGTTTTTCTCGTCGGCGCTTCGGGGTCGGGCAAGTCCAGTTTTCTTCGTCTGGTGCTGAAGGAAGACCGGCCGTCCAGCGGCAGCATCCACGTACTGGGCCAGGACCTGGGGTCGATCTCGTCGCGCAAGGTGCCCTATTTCAGGCGTAACCTCGGTGTGGTCTTCCAGGACTTCCGGCTGCTTCCCAACAAGAACGTGTTCGACAATGTTGCGTTCACTCTCCAGGTCATCGGCAAGTCTCGCGGGTTCATCCAGGAGGCCGTGCCAGACGTGCTGGCGATGGTGGGTCTCGCTGAGAAGGCAGGGCGGCTTCCGCACGAGCTCTCCGGTGGGGAGCAGCAGCGCGTGGCCATCGCCCGCGCCGTGGTGAACAAGCCCGCCATCCTGCTCGCCGACGAGCCGACGGGCAACCTCGACCCCGTCACGAGCGCGGGCATCATGAATGTGCTCGACCGCATCAACGCGGGCGGAACCACGATCATCATGGCCACGCACGACAACGCCATCGTCGACCAGATGCAGCGCCGGGTTGTCGAACTGGTCAGCGGGCAGGTCGTGCGCGACGAGCGCCAAGGCGGCTACGGCACGATCACCGACGTCAGTCTCCAAGACAGCGGAATGACCGCAGAGATCACCCGTCCAGATCCGTTGTCGCTGCGTATGCAGGCCACCGGAGCCATCGACCGGCCGGTGATGCCGCTCGTCGTACTGACTCCGGCAGTCTCCGCCACAGCCAACCCCTCCACAGCCAACCCCGCCACAGCCAACCCCGCAACCTCCAACCCCGTGCCCACCAACCCGGCCCCCGACGACGACGATGCGCGAGCTGCGGTGCCCGCTGCTGCCACAGGTACGACCTCTGGCGCCGCCGTGCCTGCCTTCACCGGCGCGACGGCGGCCGTTTCGGGTTCGACGTCGACACATTCGCGAGCCGTTCCCGTTGTTCCACGGGTTCCCGTTGTGGCCGCATCCACCGATGACCCGTCGCCGGATCCCCGCGTCGAAGGCGAGCTGTCATCGCTGCTTTCGGGTCTCGATGATCCGCCATCCGTCCCTGAAGGGAACGAATCGCCCGGTGCTGCCTCCGCAGCCCCTGAGTCAGAGCAGGACGACGACCTGGCGACAGCGTCCCTGAGCCTCGCCGAGAAGCTGGGCCTGCGTGCTCCTGGCGACAGGCACGACCCGGCCGCCGACCAGAAGGTGGGGCCCACCTCGTGAGACTCGCACTGATCATCGGCGAGGTCGGCACCGGCCTCCGCCGCAACATGTCAATGGTCGTCTCCGTCGTTCTGGTGACCTTCATCTCGCTGACCTTCGTCGGCGCGGCCATTCTGCTGCAGATGCAGATCGGCCAGATGAAGGGCTACTGGTACGACAAGGCCCAGGTCGCGGTCTACATGTGCACCGCAACCTCCAGCAGTGCCAACTGCGCCAACGGTGAGGCCACTGCCGACCAGATCGCCGCCGTCGACGCGCAACTCACCGGTTCGACGCTCGCCCCGTTCATCAAGACGTACGACTTCGAGAACCACGAGCAGGCCTACGAGAAGTTCAAGGCGCAGTTCGCGGGCAACGATGTCGCGCAGTATGTGACCCCCGATCTGCTGAACCAGACCTTCTGGATCAACATGGTCGACCCGCAACAGTCGGCTGTCCTGGTCGAAAGCCTGACAACCGCTCCCGGTGTGGACTCCGTCGTCGACCAGCGGAGTTATCTCGAGCAGATCTTCTCGATCCTCAACGCGGCCAGCTACACGGCGATCGGCATAGCCGCCCTGATGCTGGTTGCAGCGGTGTTGCTCATCGCCACGACCATCCGGCTCTCTGCCTTCTCACGGCGGCGGGAGATCGGCATCATGAGACTCGTGGGCGCGTCGAACAGGTTCATCCAGACGCCTTTCATTCTCGAAGGCGTCATCGCGGCAGTGGTGGGTTCAGTGCTCGCCGGTGCGACGGTCTGGGCGATCGTGCACTTCTTTGTCGAGGGGTACCTGCAGAAATCCCTTCCGCTGACGGCCTTCGTCACGGTTCAGGATGCCCTCGTGATCGTTGCTCCCATCCTGCTCGTGCTCGGGGTGATCCTGGCGGCCATCTCGGCGAAGTTCGCCATCACCCGCTACCTCAAGGTCTAGTCCGCCCGCGTTATCGGATACACTGGTGGGCTGCCAGCAACACCACCACCAGAGCCAGGAGTCATCGTGCCACGCGAACGCGGAGAGAAGGTCGTCGCGACCAACCGCAAGGCCCGCCACGACTACACCATCGAAGACACCTATGAGGCGGGGCTGGTGCTCACGGGCACCGAGGTCAAGTCGCTGCGCGCTGGCCGGGCATCCCTCGTCGACGGCTACGGCTACATCGACGGCGGAGAGGCGTGGCTCGATGCCGTGCACATCCCCGAATTCAACCAGGGCAGCTGGAACAACCACCCGCCGCGCCGAAAGCGCAAGATGCTGCTGCACAAGGCGCAGATCCTGAAGATCCACAACAAGGTCAAAGAGGGTGGGTACACACTCGTACCCCTCCGCCTGTACTTCAGCGACGGGCGGGCGAAAGTCGAACTCGCGGTTGCGAAGGGCAAGCGGGAGTACGACAAGCGCCAGACGCTGCGCGAGCGGCAGGACAAACGCGAGGCAGACCGGGCGATCGGAACGCAGCGCAACCTCGGCGACTGACTCTTTCCGGCAGACAAGGGGCACGCGGTAATGATTGCGCGGTGATGATTGCGTGGTGAACACTTCGCGGTGATCGTGAGTGTTCCTTGCGAATGTCAGAGGTGGTGGTTATCGTCTCGGCATGACGTACATCACGGCAGAGAACCTCACGAAGGTCTACACACCACGCGGGGCGCCGCCGGTCCACGCTCTCGACGGCCTCACCCTCTCGGTGCCCCAGGGCACGATCACGGCACTGCTCGGGCCGAACGGTGCAGGCAAGACCACCACCGTGAAGGTGCTCACAACGTTGATCAGGCCTGACTCCGGAGTGGCGATGATCGGGGGAGTCGATGTGGCGAAACATCCCGAGCGCATCCGGCCGATCATCGGCGTCTCGGGTCAGTACGCGGCGGTCGACGAGAACCTCACAGGGTTCGAGAACCTCGATATGGTGGGGCGGCTCTACCACCTCGGCGCGAAGCAGTCGCGTGCCAGGGCGACGCAGTTGATCGAGCTGTTCGACCTCACAGAGGCGCAGAATCGCCCGGTGAAGGGCTTCTCCGGTGGTATGCGACGGCGCATCGACCTGGCGGGCGCCCTGGTCACCCGGCCGCAGGTGCTCTTCCTCGATGAGCCGACCACGGGCCTCGACCCCCGTAGCAGGCTCGGCATGTGGGGCATCATCAATTCCCTGGTAGGGGAGGGCACAACTGTGCTGCTGACCACCCAATACCTCGAAGAAGCCGATCAACTCGCTGACAGCATCTCTGTCGTCGACGACGGCAAGGTGATCGCCGAAGGTACGGCAGATGAGCTCAAGGCATCGATCGGTGGCCAGCGTGTGGAGATCAACCTCGTGACGTCGGCAGACACCGTTGCGGCAGTGCAGATCCTTCGTCGCCACGGCTCCGGTGAGCCCGTCGTGTCGAGCGAGGGCCGCAGCCTCACCGTCGGGGCGACAGACGCGCCCGTCGTCCTGCAGGCCGTGCTCGGCGAGTTCGGCCGGGAGAACATCGAGTTGTTCGACGCGGGCATGCGGCGTCCCACGCTCGACGACGTGTTCCTTCGACTGACCGGTCATGCTGCAACGGCGGCCGACGACGAGGCTGACGATCATTCCACAGGCCGTGGCAAGAAGACGAAAGCAGCGGTGAAATCATGACGACGACATCCACACAGCCTGATGTTCCGCTGGCCGCGCGGCTACAACCCGACCACGCGCCGCGCGCGGCGTTCGGCCACTTCTTCAGCGACGGGTGGATCACCACCCGACGCAACCTCATCAAGATCAAACGCGTTCCCGACATCCTGGTCTTCACGCTGCTCCAGCCGATCATGTTCGTTCTGCTGTTCAGCTACGTCTACTCCGGTGTGATCTCCATTCCGGGCAGTAGCTATACCGAGTTCATCATGGCGGGCATCTTCGCCCAGACCGTCGTCTTCGGCTCGACCTACTCTGGGTCAGCGATGGCACAAGACCTGAAAGACGGCATCATCGACCGTTTCAGAACGCTGCCGATGAGTCCGGCAGCCGTGCTCGTGGGTCGCACGAACGGTGACCTGATCATCAACAGCATCTCCATGGTCGTCATGATGACCACGGGGTTCATTGTGGGGTGGCGGGTGCGGTCGAGCTTCTTCGAGGCCGTGGCTGCGGTCGGGCTCCTGCTGCTGTTCGCCTACGCGCTCTCGTGGCTGATGGCCTTCATCGGCATGAGCGTCAGGAGCCCGGAGATCATCAACAACGTGTCGTTCCTGATTCTGTTCCCCCTGACGTTCATCTCGAACGCGTTCGTACCCTCCAACACGCTGCCCACCCCGCTTCGCATCTTTGCGGAGTACAACCCCGTCTCGGCGCTCGTGCAGGCTGCGCGGCAGCTCTTCGGCAACGTACCTCCAGGCACCCCGGTGGCCGACGTGTGGACGCAGCAGAACCCGATCCTCGCCGTGCTGATTGGCATCACCGTCATGCTGCTCGTGTTCGTGCCGCTGAGCATCCGAAAGTTCGCCTCGATCACGACGCGGTGATGCAGAGTGGTGCTGCGGCCTGGCGCGGAGTGTCACCCCCTTTCGCGCCAGATCGCGGCCAGCCCTCAGAACGCGAGCAGCCCTCAGAACGCGAGCGGATTGCCTGTCATGGTCTCGGCCATCGCCCACAGTTCACTGGCGGTTCGAATGTCACGGGCACGGTTGCGGGCGCGAACCACAGCGGGGTCACCTTTGAGCTGCCGCCAGCCATCGGGGCCCCAGTACTCTCCACCGCGGGCAACCGGGTCGGCGACGGCGCGCACAATGGGGAGGGCGCCGGCGTCCTTTCCCTGGGCAAGGGGGGCGAGCGCCGTGCGAACGAGCGCGTTCGCACGGCGAGCCTTGGCGATGCCCGGCCGGTCAGAAGCGAGACTGTCGAGCGCGAACCCCGGGTGGGCCACGAGGCTGCGGGTCGACAGCCCCGCTGCCTGCAGGCGCCGGTCGAGCTCGAACCCGATCAGCATGGCCGCGAGCTTCGACCGGCCGTAGGCTCTGAAGCTTCGGTAGTCGATCTCGCTCATCACGTCGGCCAGATCCATCTCGAAGAACTCGTGGCTGATGCTGCCCAGCGACACGACGCGTGAGCCCGGCGTGGCGAGCAGTGTCGGCATCAACCGGGCAATCAGGGCAAAGTGGCCAAGCACGTTCGTGCCGAACATCAGTTCAAAGCCGTCGACGGTGAACTGCGGCTTCGACGAGCCCAGGATCCCGGCGTTGGCGACAAGCCCGTCGATCGGTTCGCTGCCGAGCACGGCTGCTGCCGACTCCACCGATTCGAGGTTGGCGAGGTCGAGCTTGACGAAACTGACCGAGCCGAGGGGTGCTCGCGTCAGGATCGATGCTGCCGCTGATTCGGCCTTCTGCTCGTTACGGGCCGCAAGCACGACCGAAGCGCCGCGGCGGGCGAGAAACTCTGAGGCCCAGTAGCCGAGCCCGGCGTTGCCGCCGGTGACGACGAATCGTTTGCCTGCCAGTGAGGGGAGTTGCGCGGGAGTCCAGCGGCCGATGCTCATAGCGAAGAGAATAGTCGACCGGGTCTTGCGGCGGCTGGGGATTGTGGTGGGGTTGACGGCCAGACACCGTGTCAGGGTTCTGGCATTCGCCGACCGTGCAACGTGCCTGAAATACCGGACCTCTACGATGAACGCATGACCGAAGACGTTTCTTTCGAAGTGCCCACCATCGACATCTCCGCCTATGTGGCGGGTGACGACATGGATGCCCGGGCAGACGTCGCGCGAAAGCTCGACGTTGCCTGCCGAACCGTCGGGTTCATGCAGATCGTCGGCCACGGTGTACCCACACGCGTCACCGATGGTCTCGCCGAAGCGATGGACCTCTTCTTCGGGCAGGATCTCGAGACGAAGAAACGGTCGACGGCTCCCGCCGGCGCGAACCGCGGCTACTCGGCGCCGAAGAGTGAATCCCTGAGCCTGTCGCTGGGAGTCGAATCCGCCTCGAGGATGAACGACTTCTTCGAAGCCTTCAACATCGGTGATGCGGCATCTCTCCACCCTGGCTTAGACCTTCCGACCTCGGTCTATGCCGAGAATGTCTGGCCGGAGCTCGATGCTCGATTCGAGACGCAGGTGCTTGCCTACTACGAAGAGGCTCGACGGGTCGCGCAGACGATGACCCACATCTTCGAAGACGCTCTCGGCCTCGACCGCGGTTTCTTCGAGGGCGTCACCGACCACTCGATCGATGTGATGCGTATGAATAACTACGCGCTTCCCGAAGGCACTGTCGATCTCGATGGTGACCTGACCGGAATGGGGGAGCACACCGACTTCGGCATCGTGACCATCCTCTGGGCAGACCAGGTCGCCGGCCTCCAGGTGCTTGGTCGCGACCGCGCCTGGCACGACGTGGCCCCGGCCGATGGAGCGCTTCTGATCAACCTCGGTGATGTCACTGGCCGGTGGACGAACGACCAGTGGATGTCGACCCTTCACCGCGTCAAGCCGCCGATCGTGAATGGCACCATACAGCGGCGTCGATCGGCGGCGTTCTTCCACGACGGCAACTTCGATGCGGTGATCACGACGATCCCGTCGACGGTCACCGAATCGACTCCCGATCTCTACGCCCCGATTACCATCGGCGACCACATCGCGCAGAAGCTCGCTGGGTCTCGCCAGGGCAAGCTCAACGAGTCCGCGACGCGCGACGCCGAACGAGTGAAATCTGCGCTATACTAGAGGGCTGCACTCGATTGCTGGGTGCAGTGAAAATTCAACAGCGCGCGGTAGTGACTCAAGCTTCTGCTTGCCCGGGGGGATGATCGGTTTCGACATTGCCTGAGTGAGTGTGAGAAGCGGGTCGAGGATGCAGGGTTAACTCGTAAACGCTCTCTGCAAACTATAAGTGCCAATCAAAACAGCACTGTTCCGGCCTCCAAGGCCGCTTTCGCTCTCGCAGCCTAAGCTCCTTGTAGCCCACTAAGGAACCGTCAGACCGGGAATGCCCTCTACCCGGAGCCTGGCGTTATCTAGAGGGATTGCTTGTGTGTTTCGCCTGAGGGCACACAGGGACTCTTACTGAGGCTGGGCTTGTCGGATTAGGTGCCAGTGGCACATTCCGGAGCCGAGTAGAACGATTTCACTGGCTACACCCGTAGAAGGCACATGACCACAGCAGTGGACCGGGGTTCAATTCCCCGCATCTCCACCATTGCCCACGACCGCGCGCTGTTGACCAGAAGGGTCGCCCGAGAGGGCGGCCCTTCGTTGGTTTCCGCCGCGAAAGAAACGCCCCAGCTGCGCGGGCTGGCCGTAGCGCTCTCTCGGAACACAAGGATGCCTTCGAGCGCAATCCACAGCGGTTGCATCCATGCGAGGGCTCTGCTCTGCCACAAGACATCGAAGCGGTGCTCTCTGCACCAGTATGCGACCGCTCAGCGCACCGTTCCATGAATCTGATACTTTCTACCCACCGAGAGGAATGAGGTAGAATTGTGACCATGGGATTGAACCTGAAAGACGAGGAGACCGTCTCGCTCGTCACAGAAGTCGCCACGCGTCTCGGCCTCACGAAGACCGGGGCCGTGCGTCAACTTGCGAGGGAGAAGCTGGCTGCACTGGACCTTGGTCGGGCACAGCGACATTCCCAGACAATCGGTTTCTTCGAACAACAGATTTGGCCCCGCGTCGCCGGTGCATCCATCACAAAATCTGAGATCGAAACAGAGCTTGGTTTTGATGAGATGGTCGACGATCTGGCCACAGGTGTGGCCGAGGGATGATCGTCGACACCTCGGCCGTCGTCGCCATCGTCACGCGGGAACCGGGCTTTGAACTGGTTCTCGGCGAGATCGAGTCGGCAGATACGATATCGATGAGCGCAGGGTCCGTACTCGAGCTGATGATTGTTCTCGGCTCAGCACGGTTCGGGCTGCAGGGCGTTGAGATCCAACGCATTCTCGACGTTCTGACGATCTCGACAGTGGAATTCACTGCGGAGCATGCGTCGGTCGCTGCCGAAGCGTTCGCCCGATTCGGGAAGGGTCACCACCCTGCCCGCCTGAACTTCGGCGACTGTATGGCGTACGCAACTGCCGCAGTCTCGAAGCAGCCCTTGCTCTTCGTGGGTGACGACTTTTCTCAGACCGACGTCGCGACTGCGCGCTAGTTCGGCTGGGCGGCTTTCGGAGCGTCGCCGACCGCGGACGAACCGGCCGCAGGAGAAGCCGCGTAACGAGGTAGCTGGTGTGGTCCACCCCATCGAATTTCGTCTGTAGCGCTACCGGGGGAACACCGGGATGCTGCCGAGCGCAAAGATCCTGTCGGCGTACTCGCTGAGGGGTTCTCTCCAGGCATCGCTCTCCGTGAGTAGTGCGCCCACTCCCACCACGTCAGCACCCGCGGCCGCAAGGAGGCGAAGCGCCGCCGCCGTCGATGAGCCGGTCGAGATCACGTCGTCGACAAAAAGGGTTCGGCGGCCGGCCACGCTCGGGATTCTGTTCCGGTCGAGCAGCAGCGACTGGCTGCCTTCGCTCGTGATGGCCGTCACTGGTTCGCTGAGGGCGTCTCGAAGGTGAATCTTGCGGGTCTTCTGGAGGATGAGGTAGTCGTCGAGCCCGAGGCTGCGGGTGACCTCGATGGCGAGGGGAATTCCGAGCGTGGCGGGTGCGACCACGATCTCTGGCTGCATTGCGGCGAAGTGGCCAGCCAGCTCAGCGCCGGCTTTAGCAGCGAATTCCACGCCATGGTCGATGATCATCATCAGGGCGATCAAGAGGGAATCCGAAACCGGCACGATCGGCAGCTCGACCTGCTGGCTGCCGATCTGGGCGGTGTAGAAGGAGGGCATGGGTTTCGTCTCGTCTGTGCTTGTCGCGTCGCTCACACTCCAACGCTACTGTTCGAGGAGGTGTCCGAATTCCGAGGTGTGGTCGTGAATCCCCCAGTGGTACCATTCTGGTATGGCCATGACCGTGAGAATCCCCGAAGAACTCGATCGACAGCTCGACGAGCTGGCCGAACGTGATCACGTGTCGAAGCACTCGCTGCTCCTTCAGGGGGCAGAGAACATTGTGCGCAGTCGGGCTCGCCGGGCAGACATCGACGCCGGAATCGACTTCGTTCTGCGCCATGACGCCGAGTTGCTGACGCGCCTCGAAGAAGCGTGACCGAATATCTCGGGCTCGATGACGTCTACCGTGTCGTCGAACGGTTCGGGTTCGACGTGCGCGACGCCGGTTTGCTCTCCTCCGCGCTCGCGCGACCGTCGTCGTCGATGTATGGAGTCGACGCGTACGTTTCGATTGATGAGAAGGCCGCCGCGCTCCTCGAGTCGCTCTCTCGCAACCACGCATTGGTCGACGGCAACAGGCGCACGGCGTGGACGGCGACGGTGCTCTTTCTGTGGATCAACGGGTTCGAGCACTATTTCACAGCTGATGAAGCGTTCGAGTTGGTCGTCGGCGTTGCGTCGGGCTCGACCGACCTCGCTAGTTCAGCTGCGCGGCTCTCGGTGCTTCGCCTACCGCGGATGAGCCCGCCGCAGACGAGCCTGAAGCGATAGCCGCACCGACTCTGCTGGGCCACCAGAACCTGTCGCCGGTCAGGAAGACGAGTGCCGGTACCAGAACGGTTCGTACGAGCAGGGTGTCGAGCAGAACGCCGATGCCCACGATCACGCCGATCTGGGTCAGGGCGATGATCGGCAGCACGCTCAGCACAGCGAAGACCGCAGCGAGAAGGATACCGGCACTTGTGATCACCCCACCGGTGGCCGAGAGCGCATGGATCATTCCTTCGCGGGTACCCAGGCGCAGCGACTCCTCCCTGGCCCGTGTGACGAGGAAGATGTTGTAGTCCACTCCCAGTGCCACCAGGAACAGGAAGCTGAAGAGCACCACGCTGGTGTCGAACGCGGGAATCTTGAACACCGACGAGAACACCAGATTGGCCGCCCCGAGGCTGGCGAAGTAGCTTGCCACCACTGTGAGGATCAGGAGAACAGGGGCGACGATGGCCCGGAGCAGCACGAGCAGAACGATGAAGACGATGGCCAGGATCAGGGGGATGATCAGGGCCTGGTCGTGTGCCGCAGCCACCCTGGTATCGAGCGCTGTGGCATCGGTGCCCCCGACGAGGGCTGCGGATGCGGCGTTCGGAGCGTCGGCATAGGCCTGCCGCAGCGTCGTGATGGTGTCGAAGGCCTGCTGCGACCCTGGCTCTGCGTCGAGCGTCACGTTCAGCTGCGTGATGGTGCCAGCGGACTGGCCCGGCGTGGCCGCAGAGACCCCGGGAGTGGCGGTTGCGATCGTCACCGCGTCAGCGACAGCATCCGTCGGCACGATCACCGCGGTCTGTGCACTCTGCCCGGCGGGGAAGGCGGCATCGATGACCGACTGCCCCTGCGCCGATTCGGGGTTGCCTCTGAACTGTTGCACCTGCGAGAGGCCGACCGAGATGCTGAGGGCGCCGACGGCCAGTGCGCCCAGGACGACGACACTGACGACGGTGACGACGGCGGGCCGCTTCGAGACGGCGCGACCGAGTCTGGCCCAGAAGCCGTGCTCGGTCGGGGATTCAGAGCCGAACCGGGGAACAAAGGGCCAGAACAGGCCGCGGCCGAAGATGACCAGCGCCGCGGGCAGAACGATGAGCGCGAAGATCATGGCGGTGACGATGCCGATCGCGCAGGCGAACCCGAGTGCCCGGTTTCCCTCGAGAGAGGCGAAGAGCAGGGTGAGGAGACTGAGGGTCACAGTGCTGCCACTGGCCAGGATCGCCGGCCCCGCCCCGCGAAGGGCCATGGACATGGCGGTACTGCGCTTCTCGTGTTGTCTCAGTTCTTCGCGATACCGCGCTATCAGCAGCAGGGCGTAGTTCGTTCCCGCACCGAAGACGAGCACCGACAGGATGCCCGAGATCGACGCATCGATGGTGAATCCGAACACCTGGGCGAGGTCTTTGACGATCACGCTCGCGAGGGCGTCGGCCGCGCCGATCACGGCGAGTGGCACCAGCCAGAGCCAGGGGCTCCGGTAGGTGATGAGAAGCAATGCCGCAACGACGATCACCGTGACGAGCAGGAGTTTGAAATCAGCACCCTGGAACGCTGCTGCGACATCGGCCTGGAAGCCTTCTGGCCCGGTGAGGTACGCGTTCAGTCCCTGAGGAAGATCGGCCTGCGCCGTCGCCCTGAGGCTCGTGACGCGCTCACCTTGCGCTGTGCTGTCCGCGGCGGCGGCCAGAGGCATCGGGATGAGCGCCGCGGTGCCGTCTTCGGAGTACTGGGCTGGGGGCAACCGGCCACTGAGCGATTCCGGTGCGAGCGCTGCGGAGCGGGCGGCGATCGCCGTCTTGTCTGCCTCGGTGAGCGGAGACCCGCTTCTGTCGAAGACGATCAACGCGAACCCTGCATCGGAGTTCGGCAGGGACTTCTGCAGTTCGGCGACCTGCGCCGACTGGGTGGCGGAGGGAAGGCCGGCCGTTGGGGCGATGGTGCCGGTACTCGCTGGCGCTGTTGCGAACAGGATCGCCGCTGCGATGATTGTGAGGCCCAGAACGATCCAGGCGGTGAACTTGCCGCTCACGAACTCAGTGATCTGTCGCATGACCCTACCCAGTCTCTTAGTACCCTGATTATTAGGTAACTTAACCGTATCAGAGCCTACAATGGATTTCATGTCGAATCCTGTTCCCGAAGCGCCGTCACTGTTCGACGACGGTGCCCCGGCAATGCGGCAGGCCAGCATCGTCTTTCGGGAGATCCTCTCTCTGATGGGGGACTTCGACCGGGTCCTGCAGGCGCACCTGAACGTGAACAGCACCGACCTCGAGGCGATGGAGCTCCTGATCGAGCGAGGCCCGCTGAGTCCCACCGAGTTGGCCCACGGCCTCGGGATCAGCACTGCGGCGACGACGCTCGTCATCGATCGTCTCGAAAAGGTCGGTCACGTCGGCCGGGAGGCGCACCCCAGCGATCGCCGGAGCGTTCGGGTGGTGCCGACGGTGGCGTCGGTCTCGGCGACCTTTGCGGCACTCCGACCACTGATCTTCGGGGTCGACGCCGTACTCGACGACTTCACGGTGCCAGAACGCGAGGCGATCGAGTTGTATCTCTCCAAGGTTGCCGGCGTCTACCGCGAGGTCATCCGCCAGTCCCACTCGTCCCAATAGGGCCATCCGTCCCACCACGGCCAACCGCTGAGGGGCGCATGAGATTTCGTGATGCGAGCGCGACCGCGAGGCCCACGACGGTGCCGAGCAGGGTTTCGACGGCCCTGTCGGCGATGAGCTGGTTCGGGTTCGCTGTGTGCGCGAGGCTCACCATCACCAACGCGAGCGGTGTGATGAACACAAGCGCGAGGCCGTAGTTCCGCATCACCAGCAGTTCCGCGACGATCTGCAGGGCCACGACCAGCAGGATCACCCACAGGCCGCTGAGGTTGAGGGACAGGAGTGCCCACGCGACAGCCAAGCCGATTGTCGTGCCCAGAACCCGTTGGGTGCCTTTGGCCAGCGAAATCGTCAGGTCTGACGCAACAAGGGGAACGACGGCGGTGAGAATCGCCCAGTAGGGATGCCCGATGCCAAGCCCCGTCGAGATGGCGCCGGCGAGGCCCGCGGCAACCCCGAAACGACCGATCCGGACGATTCCGCGACGCGAGGCGAGTGTTGAGCGAATACGGCGCCAGATCGATGTCGGGGCAGGAATTTCCGCGCTCACCGTCGCATCCGCAGGATGTGTCGACGGAAGTCGGCGCCTGATCGCCCCGATCTGGCCGACCGCGACGGCGAACACCGCGGCGAGCAGACTGATTCCTGCTGCTACGGGCACCTCGCTCCAGCCGGATGGTATCGAGGCTACGGAGCAGAGCCCGAAGACGGCGAAGAGCGGCCCGGGCGGGGCCCAGCGGAACACCTCGGATGCCAGCGCGACCGCAGAGGCCCAGATCGCAGCGATCGCGACGATCACCCAGTCCTTCTCGGCCGTCGTCGCAACCAGTGCTCCGAGCACCACGGTGACCACAAGCACCCCGCCGGCCGTCGCCTGCATCTTCAGGCGCGCCACGGAGCCCGAGCCGCGCCCGTATACGGAAGCGAAGGCGCCGAATGCTGCGTAGATCGACCACTGCATGTGGCCCGTTGCGTACAGCGCGACGAGAGGCACCAACACGGAGAACCCGACCCGCAGTGCACCGCGGTGTGCGCCGTTGTGGTCACCGAATCCGAAGACGGATGCCGTGTACGAACGGAAGGAATTCGGTTCGGACATGGCTTCATTTTATCCGCGCACACGACCCGCACAGCCGGCTCCTGCGGGTCGGGCTCCGTTCAGTGACAACGCACGGCTGGCAACCGCCGCGCGTAACCTGTTGGACTTCTCCGATCGCTAGCGTGCGTGGAGTGGTTCGGTTGAGCCGCAACCGCGGCGAAGACACCCGGAGGATCATGTTCGTACACGCCTTGACCGTGATGAATGCCATCATCATCCCGATGGCCGACGGCACCGAATGGTTCAGGGGCTGGATGACCGTCGACAGTGACGGGCGGATCAGCGGCCTCGGCGAGGGTGACGCACCGGCGAGCCAGACCGGCGAGACCGTCGATGCCCACGGCTCGTTCGTCGCGCCCGGATTCGTCTCAGCGCACAGCCACATCTTCACCTCGGGAATGCGGGGGATGACTCCGGGAGAGAATCTCTACGGCTGGGTCGGAACGCAGTCGAGCTTCATCTCGGCCGCAGACGAAGACGACATCTATTGGTTCACGCTGCACGGCTGTCTCGACTTCATCACCAACGGCATCACATCGGCCTACAACTTCACCGATTCCCGGGTGGTCGGCCGCTACGACCCCGCCACAGACCGCCGTGAGATCTTTTCGATCAGAAGTGAGCGTTACCTCCAGCGCCAGGTCGACGCTGCGCGCGATTCGGGGCTACGCACCGTGAACTCGATCCGTCTCGACAGCGAGTTCCAGCCCGCAGACCAGGCGTTCGGCGTATTCGCCGATGCTGTCGCCTACGTGCAGTCAGAAGTGCCACCAGCCCTCAACCTCGGCACGAGTGTCTTCGGTGCGGTGCAGTGGTCGGAGGCCGCCGGCGCGGCGCGCGACGAGGTGCGCGCAATGGATACCCACGGAATCGGGAACCAGGCCCATTTTCTCGAAACCAGCGAAGCGCTCGACCAGCAGCGCGAGAAGTTCGGCTGGTACGAAGACGCTGGAGCCCTCCGCGAGGGATTCCTGTTCGGGCACTTCGTGCACCCCGACGCCTACATGGCCAAGAAGGCGGCGAGTTCGGGCAGTGGAATGGTGTGGCAGCCGACCTCGAACGGTCGCCTGGGTTCAGGGATAGCCGACATCGTTCGCTATCGCGGGCTGGGCATGCCCATCGGCGTCGGGCTCGACGACCAGTCCTGCACCGACATCAGCGACCCCTTCCAGAACATGCGAATCGGTATGTACACCCAGCGTGCCCTGCACCAGGATGCCTCGATCATCATGCCGCGCGACATGATGCGACTCCACACCCTCGGTTCGGCGGAAGCGTTGGGGGTCGCCGATCGCATCGGCAGCCTCGAGGTCGGCAAGTTCGCCGATTTTGTGGTGGTGAACCCCTCGAATCCCGACACGGGGCCAGTGTGGGACGTGTACGCGAGTTATGCGTTCGCCTGTGGGCTCCGCAACCTCGAACGTGTGTACATCGGCGGAAGGCTGGCTTCTGAGAGTGGCCGAGCCGTGCATCCTGCAGCCGACCGCGTGTCAGACGAGCTGCACGGCAGAGTTCGCGATGCGGCGGCGAAGACGGGCCTCAGACTCGCCTGGTGACCGCAGGGTGAGCGTGGACGGCCTTCGCAGCTCAGACCAGCCGACTACTCGGCCTGGCATGCCCCAGAACTGACAGGGTCGGATGCTGTGACCTGGGCCAGCACGGGCTGGATCTGGTTTAGCGTGAGGGCGTAGCCGGTTTCTGCGTCGGTGGTCGATCGTGCGAAGACCACACCGACGACGGCCCCGTCGGTGTTGAAGAGCGGGCCGCCGGAATTGCCGGGGAGAACGGTGGTGCGAAGCGAATAGATCTCGCGAGTAACCGAGGTCTGGCCGTAGATATCAAGGCCCGTGGCCTGCACCACCTGCCTCACGCGGGCCGTGACCGCCTGGTAGGGGCCATTCTCGGGGTAGCCGGCGACCACGGCGGAGTCGGAGGCAGCGAGTTCGGTACCGAGGACAAGGGGGGCCGCGGGGAGGTCACTGACTTCGAGCACAGCGAGGTCGCTCTCGGGGTCGAAGACGACGAGCTGGGCGGGAAGCAGGGTGTTCGACGCGCTGGTCTGAACGTAGATGTCGGAGCCGCCCGCCACGACGTGCGCGTTCGTGATGATGCGGTTGTCGGCGACGACCCAGCCGCTGCCCTCGGAATCGGTGTTGCAGTTGGGTGCAGAGGTGAGCACCTTCACCACACTGGCTGACGCCGTGTCGACAGCGTTCGGCACGCTGGTATCGGGAGCCTGCGCCCCGGCGATGATCTCTGCACCATTCGAGAAGACCGTCGGGAACCCGGCGCTGCCGAGGGCACTGTCGAGGGTTCCGAGAGCCGTTGTCGCCGGCACGGGGGCCAGCCGGTTGAGAGTCTGCACGATCGCCGAGGAATTGACCATCTGCGTGGCCTGGAGCTGGCCCGTCGACAGCAGGAATCCGCCCGCAAGCCAGACGACGATCGCCCAGGCGAGCAATCCCATGGCGGCGCCGACCAGGGAGTCGATGCCCCGGGCGATCCTGAGCCGACCGATGGTGCGGCGCAACAGAACGGCGACGGCGCCGAAGATCGAGGAGGCGATCACGATGCAGAGCACGAAGACGACGCCGGCGACGATGGAACGCTGCAGGGAGCTTGTCCAGCCGTAGCCGACGAGCGCTGTCACCACGAGGGGCGAGACGATCGTTGCTGCCCAGGCGCCCACGGCGATGCCGAGCAGCGAAGCGGCCGTGACGACAGCGCCACGCCCCCAGCCGGCGGCGACAGCCACCACAGCGGCGACAATGAGCACAATATCGACAGCGAGTTCCATAGGCTTCCAATCTGGTCGAAGAAGCTGGGGGATAGCTGCGCGCAGTGTTCCCGCGGGCCTGGCCCACGAGACACGTTCGAAACCTCTCGTAACGTGTTGTCAATCTGTTCGCGCTAGCGTATTGCGGTGACCACTATCGAAGACAGCACTGCTTCACCTCGCAAGGAGCCCACCCGCAAGGATATTCGCGACGAGGTGAACGAAGACCTCCGGGGCGACGTTCGGCTTCTCGGCAGCCTCTTGGGCCGGGTGCTCACCGAATCGGGCAGCTCGGAACTGCTCGCCGACGTCGAGAAACTCCGTGCATTGACGATCGAGGCCTACGAGAACGACGACTCCGAAGCGATCGAAGCAGCTGAGGAGCTCGTCGATTCGTTCTCCCCGACCCGGGCAGAGCAGGTGGCGAGGGCCTTCACCTGCTATTTCCACCTCAGCAACCTCGCCGAGGAACACCACCGCGTGCGTGTGCTTCGTGCGCGCGACGCGGCAGGCGGAGCCGTCACGACCGACTCCCTCCCGGCGGCGATCGAGCAGCTGGTAGACGAAGTCGGGGCCGACGAGGCATCGAGACGCCTGCGCGAACTGCGTTTTCACCCTGTGCTCACCGCGCATCCGACGGAGGCCCGACGCAGGGCCGTGGCTTCGGGCATCCGGAGAATCAGCGAACTGCTCTCCGAACGCGACGCCACCAGCGCAGGTACCCTCTCTGGAGCGGAGAACGATCGCCGGCTCCTCGAGGAGATCGACGTGCTGTGGCGCACCTCGCCGCTGCGCACCACACGCCCGACGCCCCTCGATGAGGTGCGGACCGCCATGAACATCTTCGACCAGACCCTGTTCGAGGTGGTTCCCAAGGTGTACCGGATGCTCGACGACTGGCTGCTCGCAGGCGATGCCGGTGCCCGGCCGACCGAAGCGCCCGCGTTCTTCCGACTCGGCAGCTGGATCGCGGCAGACCGCGATGGCAACCCATTTGTCACCGCTTCGGTCACGAAAGCGGCTGCTGCGATCGCCTCCGAACACATCCTGCTCGGCCTCGAGCGCGCAGCCACGCGAATCGGGCGCACCCTCACGCTCGATTCGGCCGACACTCCCGCCGACGCCGGGCTCAAGGCCCTGTGGGCGAGCCAACGGGCGTTCGCCGGTGAGGTGACGGCGCAGGTGGGTACCAGGGCTCCGAACGAGCCACATCGGCGGGTGCTTCTGGTCGTCGCAGCCCGCATCGCGGCCACGCGCCTGAGAAATGCCGATCTCGCCTATGCCAAGCCAGACGAACTGCTCAGTGACCTTCGGGTGATCCAGGCTTCGCTTCGGGCCGCTGGCGCGCACCGAAGCGCGAACGGCGAATTGCAGAACCTCCTCTGGCAGGTCGAGACCTTCGGCTTCCATCTCGCTGAACTCGAGGTGCGGCAGCATTCCAAGGTGCATCGACAGGCACTCGCAGAGGTGGCGGCCGGTGGTGAGCTCAGCGAGATGACCAACGAGGTGCTCGATGTCTATCGCACGATCTCCTTCCTCCAGGCCCGATACGGCCTGAACGCGTCGCGTCGCTACATCGTCTCGTTCACGCAGTCCTCTGCCGACATTGCGAACGTCTACGCGCTGGCCGAGGCAGCGCTCGGCTCTGCAGACGCCGCACCGACCCTCGACGCCATCCCGCTCTTCGAGACCTTCGACGACCTGCAGGCCAGCACGACGATCCTCGCCGAGATGATCCAACTGCCCGCCGTGCAGGCACGTCTCGCCCAGACCGGTCGCCGCCTGGAGGTGATGCTCGGCTACTCCGATTCATCGAAGGATGTGGGCCCGGTCTCGGCGACACTGGCTCTCTACTCCGCCCAGGAGAAGATCGCACAGTGGGCTCGCGACAACGAGATCGAGCTCACCCTCTTCCACGGGCGCGGCGGCGCGCTGGGGCGCGGCGGAGGGCCGGCCAACGAGGCCGTGATGGCGCAGCCTCCGGGATCTGTGGAGGGACGGTTCAAGCTCACGGAGCAGGGCGAGGTGATCTTCGCCCAGTACGGCGACAAGACGATTGCCGCCCGGCACATCGAGCAGATGGCGGCAGCAACCCTGCTCGCCTCGAGCCCGACGAATGAGAAGTCGAACGCCGACGCCACTGCGGATTTCAGTGATGTCGCTGCAACGATGGACGTGCGATCGCGGGAGCGCTTCTACGAACTGATCAGGAGCGAGGGCTTTCCCCAGTGGTTCGCCCAGGTCACGCCTCTCGAAGAAGTGGGTCTGCTGGCTCTGGGTTCGAGGCCCGCCCGGCGCGGTCTCTCTGTGGAGTCTCTCGAGGACCTGCGAGCCATCCCCTGGGTCTTCTCCTGGACCCAGGCCCGCATCAACCTGACGGGCTGGTTCGGGCTGGGTTCGGCCCTGGCAGCCGTTGGGGATCTCGACGTCCTGCGCGATGCCTACGCTCGCTGGCCCCTGTTCACCGCGATGATCAACAACGTCGAGATGTCACTGGCCAAGACCGATGACAGGCTGGCGAAACGGTACCTGGCGCTCGGCGACCGCGATGACCTTGCGGCCCTCGTGCTCGAAGAGATGCGACTGACCCGGGAATGGGTGGGTCTCACGACCGGCAACGCCGAGGTGCTCGAGACGCGCCCTGTGCTGAGACGCGCAGTGCGACTCCGCAGCCCCTATGTCGACGCGCTGTCGCTCTTGCAGCTTCGTGCGCTCAGGGAGGTCAGGGCATCCGGTAGTTCCGACCCTCTCGACGAACCGCACCAGCTGCTGTTGCTGGCTGTCAATGGAGTCGCCGCCGGACTGCAGAACACGGGGTGAGGCCGGCGGGCGCGGTCAGGCCGTCGACTTCGGCAGGGGGGTCGACGGCTCGCCGGGTTCTTCGATGAAGGTGAGCCCTGCCCCGCTGTTCGCTGAGGCCGTCATGGCAGTGATCCAGTCACGGTTGATGGTGGGCACCCTGCTCCCGCTGAAGCGGAAGTACAACGGCACCGACGAGTCGAGCCAGATGCTGCTCCGGCCGTCACCGACGGAGGGGTCGTCCTTCCACGAGAAGAAAAAGCTCTCGCGGCGGCGGAGTTTGGCGCCGATGACGATCTGCAGGTGGGTGAGGACCCGGTCGTCGAATTCGATTTCGGTGCCGGCGTCTCCGTAGACCAGTTTTCCCATGAGTCTCCTTCGCTACGCGAGCCAGCCTACGGTGTCGATTCGCCGACGCAGAAAAGGTGGTCTGGTTTCGCAACTACCCGATTGCCGCGAAACCAGACCACAGGATTCCCGAAGAACGACAGCGTCAGAACTCGCATGCCGACTGGTCGGGAACTCCGACGAACGTGGCCTTCGTGGGGGGAGAGGCCACCGCGTCATAGATGAACTATGGCCCGGTTCTGTGCCGCAGACAAGTGGGATATTGGGCCTTGACGGAGGCTGGCGCGTCGCCTATTCTCGCCCGTTCACGGCGGCAAGAACAGGCCGGAGAAGTCGATCGTGCTCCCATACGAACGGGTTTGAACTGGTCTGACGTGGTCTGCGCGGGCAGTCGAATGCGCTATCATCAGTTCAAGTCATTTCAACCTTTACTCGAATCGATGCCCGATGACAGCCAGTGAAGCAGCGCACGCGCCCAGTGTTGCCTCGTTGCCGCGGCCTGAATCGTCACGCACTGACGAAGTGGTTCTCGCTGTCTCCACCGTGATCTTCGCGCTGCGGGCAAGTGAGGCAGGCGCACCGGCCACGCTGTGGTTGCCTGTCGTCCGCAGGATCCGTGAGCCGTTCCACGGGCTCTGGGCCCTGCCGGGTGGTCCCGTGCAGGCGTCTGAGAGCCTGGCAGAGTCGGCCGGCCGAAATCTCCACGAGACCACGAGTCTCGCCCCCCAATACCTCGAGCAGCTCTACGCCTTCGGAACCGTCGACCGGTCGCCGGGGCAACGCGTCGTCTCGATCGTGTATTGGGCGTTGGTCAGGCCAGACGAAGCGGAGCGAGCGATGGAAGGCGAGAACGTCAGGTGGTACCCCGCCGACGACCTGCCTGAGCTGGCTTTCGACCACAACACCATCGTCGAGTACGCCCTCTGGCGGCTGAGAACCAAGATGGAGTACAGCCAGATCGCCCATGCCTTCCTGGGTGAGCGGTTCACACTCGCCCAGCTGCGCGAGGTGTACGAGGCCGTTCTGCGAAGACCGCTCGACCCCGCCAACTTCCGGCGCCAGGTGGAGTCGACCAAGTCCATCGTCGCCACTGACGAACGCTTGTCTGGGGGTCGCCACCGACCCCCGCGTCTCTACAAGTACAACGAGTCGGTCGGGCTGGTGGACAACGGCCCGCTTCCCGGTCTCTAGTCGGGCCAGACGCCGAACCCCTACTCCGAACCCCACTGCCGACTCTGGCTGCCTCCAGCGATACCCCCCTACCGACCACTTCGAATCCCCGTTCTGACACTCCCGAGGAGCGCCGCATGGCATCTGTGAACACCACCATCCAGTTGATCCGCCCCGGCGGACAGGTGACCAGTTGCAGCCCTGCGCTCAAAGAAGCACCCTGGAACTTCGACTCGGCGCCGGTGGCCGAGTACGGGCCGGGCTCGTCGATGTTCGATGTTGCTCCTGTCGACACGCCGCGCCAGGGTGAGATCCCCGCGGAGTACCGACGTGCTTCAGACGAGGAGCTCGATCGTCGCATCCGTGCTGCAAAGGCGACGCTCGGTGACCGCCTGGTGATCCTCGGCCACTTCTACCAACGTGATGAAGTCATCACCTACGCCGATTTTGTCGGCGACTCCTTCCAGCTCGCCCAGGCCGCCAGAGCCAGGCCCGACGCCGAGGCGATCGTGTTCTGCGGCGTGCACTTCATGGCGGAGACGGCCGATCTGCTCTCAGGCCCAAGCCAGAGCGTCATTCTCCCGAACCTGGCTGCCGGCTGCTCGATGGCCGACATGGCCGACATCGACTCGGTGACGGAGTGCTGGGAACAACTCGAAGAGTTGTACGGCACCGAGCCGGATGCGAGCGGGCGCGTGCCGGTCATCCCGGTCACCTACATGAACTCCTCGGCGGCCCTCAAGGGGTTCTGCGGCGAGCACGGCGGAATCGTCTGCACCTCATCGAACGCAGCGACTGTGCTCGAGTGGGCCTTCGAGCGGGGCCAGCGCGTGCTGTTCTTTCCCGACCAGCACCTCGGTCGCAACACCGCCAAAGCGATGGGCGTGCCGCTCGAGCGCATGCCGATGTGGAACCCACGCAAACCGCTCGGTGGCAACGATGCGGAGGCGATCCAGGATGCCCGGGTCATTCTCTGGCACGGATTCTGTTCGGTGCACAAGCGTTTCACCGTGGCCCAGATCGACCGCGCGCGGGCTGAGCACCCGGGCGTGCGCGTGATCGTGCATCCGGAGTGCCCGATGCCCGTCGTCGACGCTGCGGACGAAGCCGGTTCGACCGATTACATCAAGAAGGCCATCGAGAGGGCGCCAGCAGGCTCGACGTTCGCCATCGGAACCGAGATCAACATGGTGCAGCGGCTCGCCGCCGAACACCCCGAACACACGATCTTCTGCCTCGATCCTGTGGTGTGCCCGTGCTCGACGATGTACCGCATTCACCCGGGCTACCTGGCCTGGGTGCTCGAGGCCTTCATCGCCGGAGAGATCGTGAACCAGATCTCCGTCGTAGACTCGGTTGCTCTGCCGGCGAGGGTCGCCCTCGAGAGGATGTTGGCGGCCAAGCCATGACCAGTGATCCGAAGGGGCAGCCAGAGCCGTCTCGTGGCACGATCGTCGTGGTCGGCAGCGGAATCGCTGGCCTCGTGGTGGCCATCCAGGCTAGCCGCACGCACGACGTGACGCTGATCACCAAAGCTGAGCTCGGTGAGAGCAACACGAGGTATGCCCAGGGAGGAGTTGCTGCCGCGCTCTTCGACGACGACAGCGTCGAATCGCACGTGCACGACACTCTGGTCGCCGGTGCCGGGCTGACCCGCGTGTCTGCCGTGGAGGTGCTGTGTGCCGAGGGGCCTGAACGCATTCGCGACCTCATCAGGCTGGGGGTGGAATTCGACCGCTCCGAGGGCGGCGAGCTGGCCGCAGGGCTCGAGGCGGCGCACTCGCACCCTCGCATTCTTCACGCGGGCGGAGATGCGACAGGGGCCGAGATCGAGTCGGCGCTGGTGCGGGCCGTTCGGGCAACGGCCTCGCAGATCCTCGAATTCACTTTCGTCGCCGACCTCGTGGTCGATGATGCTGGCTGCGTGGTGGGTGTGTCGATCATCGGCGCAGACGGTGTGGCGTCAGAGCTTCGTGCCGACGCCGTCGTGCTGGCCAGCGGGGGAGCAGGCCAGCTCTTCTCGCACACGACGAACCCGGTGGTGACAACCGGTGATGGGGTCGCAGCGGCCTATCGTGCCGGCGCCGAACTCACCGACCTCGAGTTCTACCAGTTCCACCCGACGTCGCTTGCCATGCCCGGCAACTTCCTGATCTCCGAGGCCGTGCGGGGCGAGGGGGCAGTGCTGCTGGGCAGCGACGGCCAGCGGTTCATGCAGGCCGTGCATCCGGATGCCGAGCTCGCGCCGCGCGATGTGGTGGCCCGCGGTATCGCCGAGCAGATGCACAAGCAGGGGGGCGCGCCGGTGATGCTCGATGCCACGGGGCTCGGCCCAGACTTTCTCCGTCGCCGGTTCCCGAGCATCACCGAGGCCTGCCGCCGAAATGGCCTCGACTGGAGCACCCAGCCGATTCCGATCACCCCGGCCGCCCACTACTGGATGGGCGGTGTTTCGACGGACAACTGGGGTCGCACCTCGCTTCGTGGGCTCTTCGCCGTCGGGGAGGTCGCCTGCACCGGGGTGCATGGGGCGAACCGGCTCGCCTCGAATTCCCTGCTGGAATCTGTCGTCTTCGCGTGGCGGTGCGTGCAAGCGTTGCAGGGTGAGGCGGAGCCGGAGGCCTGGCCTGAGCGTGTGGGTGCGACAGACGACATCGGAGGATCTCCTGGTGAGGTCGTCGATCCGCCCGATTCCGACCGTGGCAGGGCCGCCACCGCCCGGCCGATCGACCGCCTCGAGCTGCAGCAGATGATGTGGGACACCGTCGGGGTCTACCGCGATGCCCGGATGCTGGGCCTGGCGCTCGATCGGCTCGCGGAATTGCGGCCGTCGACCGACACACTGCACGATCGGGAGAATGCCAACCTGCACCTGCTGGGCACGCTCATCGCCCGCGCGGCGCTGGCCCGCGAAGAGTCGCGCGGTGCTCACTTCCGTTCGGATTTCACGGAGCCGAGCTCCCAGTTCCACCATCACCTGATCGCAGCACGAAAGGCGCGGGTCTCCCTGTGAACACTTCGAACACCATCGCGGCTTCGGCCGCACACACGGGCCAGCTCAGCAGCGCACTCACGGCCTTGCAGATCACACCCATCGTCACGATGGCGTTGAACGAAGACGCGCCTTGGGGCGACCTCACCTCCCAGACACTGATCCCCGTCGACGCCCGGGCCACAGCCGGACTCGTCGCTCGCGAGGCAGGAGTCTTCAGCGGCGGAGCGGTCTTCGCCGCAGCGTTCACCCTGCTCGACCCAGCCGTCGTCTTCGAGATGCACGTCGCAGACGGTGCGGTGTTTGCGAAGGGTGACACTCTCGCCACGGTATCGGGGGCCGCCCGCTCCGTGCTGCAGTCCGAGCGCGTCGCGCTGAATTTCGTGCAGCGACTCTCGGGAATAGCCACCCTCACTGCCCAGTACGTCGCACAGGTAGCTGGCACCCGTGCGCGCATCGTCGACACCCGGAAGACCACTCCCGGCCTCCGCGTGCTCGAACGCCACGCGGTGCGCTGCGGGGGCGGGCACAACCACCGCTTCTCGCTCTCTGATGCCGTCATGGCCAAAGACAATCACCTCGCTGTTCTGACCCAGGATGGCCGGCTCAGCGTCACCGAAGCTCTGAGGCAGGTCCGGGCATCCTTGTCGCACACCACGCACCTCGAAGCGGAGGTCGACAGGCTCGACCAGATCGAGGCCGTGCTCGCCGGCGGCGTCGACACGATCATGCTCGACAACTTCAGCCTCTCAGACCTCCGCCGGGGAGTCGAAGAGGTGGCTGGGCGCGCAATCGTCGAGGCGAGCGGGTCGGTGAACCTGAGCACGGTGGCCGCGATCGCCCAGACGGGTGTCGACGTGATCTCCGTCGGTGCGTTGACGCACAGCGTGCGCGCACTCGACCTGGGGCTCGATGTGACTGTCACCACATGATCTACCTCGACTCCGCCGCCACCACGGCCGTGCGGCGTGAGGTTCTCGAGGCGATGTGGCCCTACCTCACCGGAGACTTCGGCAACCCATCGAGTACACACTCGCTGGGGGAGCGCGCGGCGACGGCACTCGGCGAGGCCCGGGCCACGGTGGCACGACTGCTCGGGGCTCGGGCGAGCGAGGTCGTCTTCACCGCTGGGGGTACCGAAGCCGACAACCTCGCAGTCAAGGGAATCGCCCTGGCGAACCCGCGGGGGCGGCACCTCGTGACGACACCGATCGAACACGAAGCCGTTCTCGAGTCGTGCGACTATCTAAGGCGCCATCACGGGTTCGACGTGACGCTGCTGCCGGTCGACGGCACGGGCCTGGTCGATCCCGAACAGTTCGCTGCCGTACTGCGGCCCGACACCACGCTGGCCTCGATCATGTTCGCGAACAACGAGATCGGCACGGTACAGCCGGTTGCCGAGCTCTCCGCCATTGCTGAGCGGGCCGGTGTACCCCTGCACTCCGACGCGGTGCAGGCCGCCGGGTGGCTCGACCTCGACATCCGCAGGCTAGGTCTCGATGCGCTCACGATCTCGGGGCACAAACTCGGTGCACCGAAGGGGATCGGCGCCCTGGTTGTTCGAGGCAGGCTCTCCCTCGAACCGGTTCTTCACGGCGGCGGGCAGGAACGCGGGGCGCGCTCAGGCACCGAGAACGTCGCCGGGGCAGTGGGGCTGGCGACCGCCCTCACTCTCGCAGAACGTACCAGAGTCGACGACGCCCACCGTGTGACCGCACTCCGTGACGAATTCATCGCCACGGTGAAGTCGATGGTACCGGATGCCCTGCTGACCGGGCACGCGACCTCGCGGCTGCCCGGCCACGCCTCCTTCTGTTTCGCCGGAACAAGTGGTGAGGCGGTGCTCCTCGAATTGGAGCGGCGGGGTGTGGTGTGCTCGAGTGGGTCGGCCTGTGCGGCCGGGAGCGACGAGCCCTCCCACGTTCTCCTGGCGGTGGGAATCGAACCCGAACTGGCTCAGACTGCTGTTCGTTTCACTTTCGGCGCAGGTGCAACCGATGGCGACCTGCAGCTGGCGGCAGCCGCTGTTCTCGAATCCGTGCTGGCCGTCCGTCGCCTTACCCCAGAACCTTCCGGCGGCGCAAGGCCCCCCCGAACTGGTGTACCCGCGACGTAAAATTGGGCCGCGGCCACCGCCGTTCATACATCTCGGGAGGGATACACAATTATGAATATTCTTGTTGCGATCATCGCGATCATCGCGATCGTGCTGCTCATCACTGGAGGCATCTCGTCGTCGCTGAGCTTCCTGATCTGGGTCGGAGTCGTGCTCTTGGTCATCGCCCTGATCGTGTTCCTGCTGCGCTTCATCACCGGCGGGCGCACCCGCGTCTGATCGCTTGGACACCCAGACAAGAACCCGGCCTGCGATTGCATCGCAGGCCGGGTTCTTGCGTTCCACGGCAGCAGGGGCCCAGGCCACTCGGCTCTCGGGTACCTCGGCCATCGGGGTACCTCGACTCCCGGGTACCTCGACTCTCGGGGTACCTGGGCTCTCAATCCTGGGCGCTCAGGGTACCTGGCGATGTACCCGCGGGCGTACCACAGCCGGAACCCCGGTGATGAGCGAGTGCGGGGGAGCATCCGTCAGCACGACAGCATTGGCACCGACGGCGCTTCCGCGGCCGATGGTGATCGGGCCGAGTAGTTTTGCACCCGCGCCCAGCAGCACATCGTCTTCGACGGTCGGGTGCCGGAGCCCGTGTGACGCGCCCGTGCCGCCGAGGGTGACGCCGTGATAGATGAGAACATCGTTGCCGACCGTCGCCGTCTCACCGATGACGACACCCATTCCGTGGTCGATGAAGACCCGGCGGCCGATGGTGGCGCCGGGATGAATCTCGACGCCGGTCAGGAACCGGGCGAACTGCGACACCAGGCGCGCCAGGACCTTCAGACCATCTCGCTGCCAGAGGCGGTGCGTCAGCCGGTGCGCCCAGAGCGCGTGCATTCCGGAATACCCGAGCAGCACCTCGACGCGCGACCGTGCAGCGGGGTCGCGCCGCAGAGCCACGGCGAGGTCTTCGCGGAGGCGGCCGAAGAAGCCGGGGGTCTGCGGAGACTTCGGTGATTCAGCCACGAATGTCGTCGTAGAGCACCGACGAGACGTACCGTTCGCCGAAGTCGCAGACAATCGCCACGATGGTCTTTCCGGCGTTCTCCGGGCGCTTGGCGAGCTCGAGGGCGGCCCAGAAGATCGCCCCTGTCGAAATGCCCGACAGGATTCCCTCATCGGCGGCCAGCTGCCGCGACACGCGAATCGAGTCGGCGAGCGAGACATCGATGATCTCGTCGTAGACCTCGCGGTCGAGAATGTCGGGCACGAAGTTGGCGCCGATACCCGCGATCTTGTGCGGCCCCGGTGCGCCACCGTTCAGAATGGGCGAGTCGATCGGCTCGACGCCGACGATCTGGATGCCCGGCTTCTGCTCGCGCAGGAAGTGCCCGGCGCCGGTGATGGTTCCGCCCGTGCCGATGCCGGCGACGAAGATGTCGACAGCGCCGTCGGTGTCGTTCCAGATCTCGGGACCGGTGGTCGCGTAGTGAATGGCAGGGTTGGCTTCGTTCTCGAACTGGTGCGCCAGAATCGCCCCCTCGGTCTCGGCAGCGATGCGGTTCGCCGTCTCGACGGCGCCCTTCATGCCATCCGCGCCGGGCGTCAACACCAGTTCGGCCCCGTAGGCGCGAAGAACGACGCGGCGCTCCATGCTCATCGTCTCGGGCATCGTCAGAATGACCTTGTAGCCTCGGGCGGCGCCGACCATGGCCAGCGCTATGCCCGTGTTGCCGCTGGTGCCTTCGACGATGGTTCCGCCGGGCTTCAGTGCACCGGATTTCTCGGCCGCGTCGATGATGGCCACGCCGATGCGGTCTTTGACACTGTTCGCCGGGTTGTAGAACTCGAGCTTGGCCAGGATGGTGGCGTCGGTGCCCGCCGTGAGCCTGTTGATGCGTACCAGGGGGGTGTGCCCGACGAGGTCGGTGATGTTGTCGTAGATCTGTGACATGCGATGCTGCTCCATTTGCTCGAAGTGCGTTGCTACAAGTGCTCGGCCAGCTCGGTCTGAGCATGCCCACTGCGAGTGTGGGCGTCACGGAACAGCCTAGCTTTTCAGCAGTCTCACCGTTTCGCCGTGCAGGAGTCCATTCGTTGCCAGTGCACTCCCTGATCCGATTGCCGGATCTCCCTCGACGCTCGTGAAGACTCCACCTGCCTCTTCGACGATGGGAATGAGCGCGGCGACGTCGTAGGGCTGCAGGTCGAATTCACCCGCGACGTCGACCAGACCCTCTGCGACCATCATGTACGCCCACATCTCCCCGTAGGCGCGGGTGCGCCAGACAGTGCGGCTGAGGCGGAGCAGGGCATCGAGGTGGCCGGCTTCGTCCCACCCCTTGAGACTGTTGTAGCTGATCGAGGCGTCCGCGAGGTCGGCGACCTTCGACACACTGAGGCGCCGGGGCTCGACGGTGCTGCCCTCTGCATCGTGAGTGCTGCCCCCTGCGTCGTGCTCCGTCATCCATGCGCCGTTGCCGAGGGATGCCCACCAGCGCTTGCCCAGAGCCGGGGAACTCACCACTCCGACGCTCGGCACGCCGTCGATCACGAGCGCGATGAGGGTGGCCCAGACCGGCACACCGCGCAGGAAGTTCGCCGTGCCATCGATGGGATCGATGATCCACTGCCTCGTCGACTCGCCTTCGGTGCCGAATTCCTCACCGAGGATCGAGTCGCCGGGGCGTTCCGTCGCGAGCCCGAGTCGGATGGCGCGTTCGACTGCCCTGTCGGCATCCGTCACCGGTGTGCGATCGGGCTTCTGGTCGACCACGAGATCGAGCGAACAAAAGCGGCTGAGCGAGATCCTGTCGGCTGCGTCGGCCAGTCGCTGTGCAAGGGCGAGGTCGTCGCTCAGGGAGAAAGTCACGCCCTCTACGTTAGACGGTCCGCTCGCGATCACTTCTCGAGTGTGCTGATGATCTTCTGGAGCGATTCCAGGCGAGCCTTTCCGCTTTCGCCGAGTTCGCCGGCGGCGATGCGGTCGACGATCTCCCAGTCGTGGGCCTGGGTGAGAGCGATTCCCTGCGCCTCTGGGGGGAGGGTGGCCGCCGGAATGGCATAGTTCGCAAACGATCGCAGGATGTTCGCCGGGTCGACGTGACCCAGGCCGAACGATCGCACGCCCGGGGTGTCGATGATCCAGCCAGAAGCTCCATCGTCGCCCAGCACACGAAGGCAGACGGTCGACGACGAGGTGTGGCGACCTCTGCCGGTCACATCGTTGACCCGGCCCACGGCACGATCGGTGCCTGGGACGAGCGCGTTGACGAGGGTCGACTTGCCGACGCCGGAATGACCGACCGTCACTGTGGTGTGCCCGACGAGCAGTTCCTTCAGTGCACCGATCGGAAAGGAGTCCTTGTCCCCACTGATGATCTCCAGATCGAAGCAGTCGAACTGGCTGAGAAACGATTCGGGGTCGGCCACGTCGGTCTTGGTGATGCACAGGATGGGCGCGAGCCCCGCGTCGAACGCGGCGATCAGGTACCGGTCGATCAGGTTCGCGCGGGGTTCGGGGTTGCCCGCAGCCACGACGATGAGCATCTGGTCGGCGTTTGCCACGATGATGCGCTCGACGGCGTCGCTGTCGTCGGCGCTCCGACGCAGCAGGGTGGTGCGCTCGTCGACCCTGACGATGCGCGACAGACTGCCCTCGGCACCACTGGTGTCGCCGACGAGGTCGACGCGGTCGCCGGTGACGATTCCGAGCCGGCCCAATTCCCTCGCCCGGGAGGCCGTGATCAGCGCCTCCTCCGGAGTGTTCTCGTTGACCAGCACGCCGAATCGGCCGCGGTCGACCGACAAGACCCGGCCGCGAACCGCGTCTGCGTGTTCGGGCCTGGTCTTGGTGCGGGGCCGGTTGCCCTTGGGGTTGGGGCGCATGCGGATGGTCGATTCGTCGAACTCATCGAATTCGTCGGGGTCGTCCTCTGCTCCGTCTGACCACCAACTCACGCCGGCGCCCCGCTCTCATCGCTGCCGGACACCGGGGCAGGAAAATGAGAGGCTGCCGCAACAGGGATCGACGAGATCGACTGGCTGCCATCGCTCGCACCGTAGACCATGCCCTGCCACAGTTCGGCGAACTCGGGCAGGGTTTTGGCGGTTGTGGCGATGTTCTCGACTACGACCTCGTCGACCGCCAGTCCGATGATCGCCCCGGCGTGAGCCATGCGATGGTCGTGATACGTCTGCCAGAGCCCGCCGTGCAGGGGGCGGGGTTCGATGTGCAGGCCATCCTCGAGCTCGGTCACCGATCCGCCGAGACGATTGATCTCGGTGGCGAGAGCGGCGAGCCTGTCGGTCTCGTGGTGCCTGATATGGCCAATGCCCGTGATGGTGCTCGGCGAGTCGGCCAGGGCCGCGATCGCCACGAGGGCGGGGGCGAGCTCCCCACCGGTGCTCAAATCGAGCGTCACGCCCAGGATGCCCGGCCCCCCCGTCACCGTCACACGATCCGCCTCGCGCGTGACCTCTGCGCCGAAGAGCGGCAGCAGGTCGAGGAGATCGTCGCCGACCTGGGTGGTCGCCGACGGCCAGCCGACAATGGTCACCGAACCGCCAGCGACCAGGGCGGCGGCGAGGAACGGAGCGGCATTCGAGAGGTCTGGCTCGATGTCCACATCGCGTGCGGAGATCGCACCGGGGTCGATCGACCACTCGCCGGCGGCGGCGCTTTCGATATTCACAGCCCGCGCCGCCAGAGCGGCGATGGTCATCTCGATGTGGGGCATGCTCGGCAGGCGATCACCGTTGTGAGCGAGCCGAAGGCCGTCAGTGAACCGTGCGCCGGCGAGGAGAAGGCCCGAGACGAATTGTGAAGAGGAGGAGGCGTCGATCGTGACGGCTCCTCCTCGAACCCGGCCGGTCCCGTGCACAGTGAACGGAAGGGTGGATCGGCCATCGGAATCGATGTCGACGCCGAGCGCTCGCAATGACGAGATCGTCGTTGCCATCGGCCGCTTTCTCGCACCCTCGTCGCCGTCGAACATGACGGGCCCGAGAGCGAGGGCTGACACCGGTGGAAGGAAGCGCATCACCGTGCCGGCAAGACCGCAGTCGATCGTCGTGCTGCCGAGAAGCTCGTCTGCCGGGGTGATGACCCAGTCGGGGCCGAAGCGGCCGGGGCCAGCGACCTCGTCGATCGTGACGCCGAGCGAGCGCAGCGCAGCCACCATGAGGGTCGTATCGCGGCTGTGGAGCGGGGAACGGAGTCGAGACGGTGCGTCTGCAAGGGCGGAGAGAACGAGTTCGCGATTGGTGAGGCTCTTCGATCCCGGCAGCGACACCACAGCCGTGAGTCTGCCGCGCGCGCGGGGAGCCGACCAGTCCGGGTTCGGCGGCAGGGGTGCTGCGTCGCCGTAGGGATTGAAGTCGGGTGTGGAATATCTCGAGATCAGCATCAGTTGTCTAGGGTATCGGCGATTGATGGGATTTCAGAAGGAGAGACGCATGGGGACAGCATCCACAGTGCTCGAGCGGCCTTCGCATGCTCGACCCTCAACGGCGTCGTCGACTCCATCCGCGCGGCTGCGACGCGTCGTAGACTTGCCCGTGATGACATCACCAGACAGTGAACCACGGGTAGCAACAATCGAGTCTGCGCCGGCAGACCCGCGCGCGCTTTTCGAAGAACAGGCCATTCCGTTCCTCGACCAGTTGTACGGTGCCGCGCTCCGAATGACGCGGAACCCCGCCGATGCGCAGGACCTCGTGCAGGAGACCTTCGTCAAGGCCTACGCGGCGTTCGCGCAGTTCGAGCAGGGTACGAATCTCAAGGCCTGGTTGTATCGCATTCTGACAAACACGTTCATCAACGTGTACCGCAAGAAGCAGCGCGACCCGTACCAGGGCACGACGAGCGACCTCGAGGACTGGCAGCTCGGCAATGCCGAATCTGCGACGGCAACGGGCACGTCGAGCCGTTCTGCTGAAGCAGAGGCCATCGATCACCTGCCAGACAGTGCAGTGAAGGATGCCCTGCAGTCGATTCCCGAAGACTTTCGCCTGGCTGTCTACCTGGCCGACGTCGAAGGATTCTCCTACCAGGAGATCGCCGACATCATGAAGACCCCCGTCGGAACCGTGATGAGCCGGTTGCACCGCGGCCGCCGGCTGCTTCGCGGGCTCTTGTCTGAATACGCCGAGGGCAGGGGAGTTGCCGTGAAGGCTTCGAGCCCCGCTGGCTCGGCGGAAGCCGCACCGAAGCGTGCGGCAGTGTCGAAAGGAACGAAGAAATGACCGACTGCGGTTGCACGAAGGCCAAGGCCGAACTCGAGGAGTATCTTCACAACGAACTCGCCAGCACCGATGCTGCCGATATCCGTGAGCACATCGAGAACTGCAACGACTGCTCGTCTGAACTCCATATCGGAGTCGTGCTGACCGAAGCGGTGCAACGCGCCTGCAAAGAGGTGGCGCCGGAGCAGCTTCGCGACCAGGTGCTGCTGAGTATCCGTGAGATCCAGAGCACGCACACCGAGGTTCGCGTCACGCTCTGACGCGCCCTCGCTCCAAGCGCGGCACTGCTGGTTGAGTAGGCGAGCGCGGCGGGCACCCTGAACAGGCGCTCGCCCTTAGCGCGGCGCACCGCCCGACAAACGCTGGTTGAGTAGGGGCGAAGCCGCGTATCGAAACCCCCACCCTTCGGGTCCCGCTACGCAGCTCCGCCCCGCGACTCCTACAGGCTCAGGGCCTTTGCAAGCAGTTCGGCCTGCTCCTTCGCGTGACGCTTGGCAGAACCGGCGGCAGGTGATGCTGCCGCAGCGCGTGAGACGACGGTGATCGTGCGGCCGGCCGGGAGGCGAACAGGCAGTTCGAGGCAGATGAACGGCCACGCACCCTGGTTCTGAGGCTCGTCCTGCACCCACACCAGCTCGGCGTTCGGGTACGTCGCGAGAATTGAGGTGAGTTCTGCTGCGGGAACCGGGTAGTACTGCTCGACCCTGACGAGTGCGATCTCGTCATTCGGAGCTTTCGCCAACTCGTTCAGCAGGTCGTAGTAGATCTTTCCTGCCATGAGCAGGACCCGCTTCACACCGGTCTTCGGCGCTGCAGACTCTGTTCCGAAGCGGGCATCGTCGATCACCGGTTCGAACTTGCCCTGCGTCAGGTCGTCGACCGAACTCGACGCGCCACGGAGGCGGAGCATCGCCTTGGGAGTGAAGACGATCAGCGGGCGGCGCGGCCGGGCATACGCCTGGCGTCGGAGGAGGTGGAAGTACGACGCGGGGGTTGACGGCCGCGCCACGGTCATGTTGTTCTCGGCGCACAGCTGGAGGTAGCGCTCGATGCGGGCTGACGAGTGGTCAGGGCCCTGGCCCTCGTAACCGTGCGGCAGAAGGAGTACCAGCGACGAGCGTTGGCCCCATTTCTGTTCGGCCGAGGAGATGAACTCGTCGATGATGATCTGGGCGCCGTTGCCGAAGTCGCCGAACTGCGCCTCCCAGAGTACGAGCGCGTCGGGCCGTTCGACCGAGTAGCCGTATTCGAAGCCCATCGCGGCGTATTCGCTCAGCAGGGAGTCGTAGATCCAGAACTTCGCCTGGTTGTCGCTGAGGTTGACCAGCGGCAACCACTCCTGACCATTGTCACGGTCGTGAAGCACCGCGTGCCGCTGCACGAAGGTGCCGCGGCGGGTGTCCTGGCCTGCGAAACGCACCGGGGTGCCCTCGAGCAGCAGCGAACCCAGGGCGAGGAGCTCTCCGAACGCCCAGTCGATGCCGCCGTTCCGGCTCATCTCGAGGCGCTTCTGCAGGAGTTGCTGAAGCTTCGGGTGAACGGTGAAGCCCGCAGGCGGATTGTTGAACGCATCGCCGATGAGGGCCACGGTACTGGCCGCCACACCCGTCGATTCGGGTTCGCCGGCGCTGTCGTCTTCCTGCTGCGCGTCGGGGCGCTCGAGGTCGGCAACGGGGTTCAGATCGTCGGTGATGATGGGTATCGAGGAGGTCTGTGCCGCGTGGGTCTCTGCGAAGGCCCGCTCGAGGCGATCCTGGAAGTCGCGGTGAGCGGCTTCGTACTCCTCCTGGCTGATGTCACCGCGCCCGATCAGCGCTTCGGTGTACAGCCTCCTGACAGAGCGTTTCGCCTCGATCAGGTTGTACATCAGCGGCTGCGTCATCGACGGGTCGTCCCCCTCGTTGTGCCCGCGGCGGCGGTAGCAGATGAGGTCGATGACGACGTCGCTGTGGAACTCCTGGCGGTATTCGTAGGCCAGCTGCGCGACCCGCACCACGGATTCGGGGTCGTCTCCGTTGACGTGGAAGATCGGAGCCTGGATCGACTTCGCCACATCGGTCGAGTAGACGGAGGAGCGTGAATCGCTCGGCCTGGTGGTGAACCCGACCTGGTTGTTGATGTTGACATGAATCGTGCCGCCGACGCGGTAGCCGCGCAGCTTCTCCATCTGCAGCGTCTCGTAGACGATGCCCTGGCCGGCCATTGCCGCATCGCCGTGCACGAGGATCGGCAGCGTCGAGTACGTGCCCCGTGGTTTGCGGTCCTGCTTGGCCCGCACGATCCCCTCGAGAACACCGTTGACCGCTTCGAGGTGCGAGGGATTGGCAGCGATGTAGACCGGAATCTCCTTGCCGTCGGCGCTGGAGAACGTGCCCTCGGTGCCCAGGTGGTACTTCACGTCCCCCGAGCCCTGGACGGTGCGTGGATCCTGGGTTCCTTCGAACTCACGGAAGATCTGGCCGTACGTCTTGCCGGCGATGTTGGTCAGTACATTCAGGCGACCGCGGTGGGCCATGCCGATGGCGACCTCATCGAGTTCATCGCTGGCCGCAGCCTGCAGGATCGCGTCGAGAAGGGCGATCGTCGACTCGCCGCCTTCGAGGCTGAACCGTTTCTGGCCGACGTACTTCGTCTGCAGGAAGGTCTCGAAGGCCTCCGACTCGTTGAGCTTGGCGAGAATGCGCATCTGCTCGTCGTGGCTCGGCTTGGCGTACTTGCGCTCGATCTTGTCCTGGATCCAGGCGCGTTGCACCGGATCCTGGATGTGCATGTACTCGATGCCCGTCTTCCGGCAGTACGAGTCACGCAGGATTCCGAGAATGTCGCGCAGTAGCGCGGTGCGCTTGCCGCCGAGGCCGCCGGTGATGAACTCGCGGTCGAGATCCCACAGGGTCAGGCCGTGGCTCGCGATGTCGAGGTCTGGGTGGGTTTTCTGCTGGTACTCGAGCGGGTCGATGTCGGCCATGAGGTGCCCGCGGACGCGGTAGGAGTTGATGAGCTCCTGCACCCGGGCCGTCTTGTCGACGGCGTCGAAGTCGACGCTGATGTCGGGTGCCCAGTGGATGGGAACGTAGGGAATTCGCAGTTCAGCGAAGATGTCCTCGTAGAATCCGCGCTCCCCGAGGAGAAGCTCGTGCACCTTCTTCAAGAACTCGCCGGAACCGGCGCCCTGGATGACGCGGTGATCGTAGGTGCTGGTCAGCGTGATGACCTTGCCGATGCCGAGTTCGGTCAGGGTGCGAATGGATGATCCCTGGAACTCTGCCGGGTATTCGAGTGCGCCGGCGCCGATGATGGCGCCCTGGCCCTTCATCAGGCGAGGCACCGAGTGAACCGTGCCGATACCGCCCGGGTTCGTGAGCGAGATCGTCGCGCCCTGGAAGTCTGCGCCGGTGAGCTTGCCCGAACGCGCCTTGGCCACGAGCTCGTCGTAGGCGGCGAGGAATTCGCCGAAGTCCATGGTGTCTGCGCGCTTGATGGCGGGCACCACCAGTGAGCGGGTGCCGTCGGGCTTGGGCATGTCGATCGCGATGCCGAGGCCGATGTGGGCAGGTGACACGACGACAGGCTTGCCATCGACGACGTCGTAGTACACGTTCTGGCTGGGGAAGTCCTTGAGAACCTGCACGAGCGCCCAGCCGATGAGGTGGGTGAACGACACCTTCCCCCCGCGGCTGCGCTTGAGGTTCGAGTTGATCACGATGCGGTTGTCGATCAGCAGTTTCGCGGGAATGCTGCGCACGCTGGTCGCCGTCGGCACCGTGAGGCTGGCATCCATGTTCGTCGCGAGTGACTTCGCAGGCCCGCGCAGGGGAGTGACAGCGTCTTGTTCGGCTGCCTCACGGTCACTCGGTTGCGCCCGCACAGTCGCCTCTGCGGGGATCGGCTGGGCTCGCGCCACCATGGACGTGGTTCGTGCGACCGGAGCCGTCGACGGCGTCGTGACCGGCACCGTGCCGGTGGTCACCGGCGGTGTGGAGGCCGGTGTTGCAGAGGCTGGTGCTGCCGGAATCGGCGCGTTCGGGGCTGCGGCGACGGCTTCCGCCTGCGCTGCCGGTGCCTCGACTACGGCTGGTGCAGCGGGAGGGGCATCTGTGCCAGCCAGCTCTGGGCTGCTCGGCTTGTAGTGCTCGAGGATGCTCCACCACGACTCGTCGACTGAGTTCTTGTCGACGATGTACTGCTCGTAGAGCTCATCGACGAGCCACTCGTTTGCTCCAAATTCGCCCGACGAACCGTCGTCAGTTCCCGTTCCGGTCAACTGGCTTGACACAGCCGATCGCCCACTCTCGTCAAATCGCACGCTGCTGATAGGTATCGTGAGCACGCGCCGAATGACCGCGCAGAGTGAATCCTCACGCGCCGACACGTGCTTGTTAAGCCTAAACCCATCGGATGATCGTTCGTCACCGGTCTTTCGCCCAGCGGAATTTCGCCCGACCCGGTTCAGGCGAACAGGTCTAGCGTGGAGGCATGAAGTTCTTGTCACCGTCAGAGAAGACAGACCTGACCTACTCCGACGTCTTTCTCGTGCCCAGGCGCTCGTCGATCCAGAGCAGGCTCGATGTCTCCCTCGCACCCGAAGACGGCACAGGCGCGACCATCCCCATCGTGGCTGCGAACATGAACTCGGTCACCGGGCCCCGCCTGGCTGCAACGCTCGCCCGGCGCGGCGGACTCGGGGTGCTTCCCCAAGACATGCACCTGCAGGATCTCGACGCGGCCATCCGCTGGGTGAAGGACCAGTCGACCTCGTACGACACCCCGTTCGACTTCCGACCCGGCGCGACAGTCGAAGAGGCGCTGACCGTGCTCCCGGCCGTCGCTGGGCAGGGAATCGTGGTGCACGACGATTCGGGCAGGTTCCTCGGCTGCATCCCTGCACTCCGGCTGGCGTCGGCCCTACCCGATGCGTCGCTTGGCGATCTGCTGCACGGTTCGCTCACCTCACTCTCGGCCGACGACCTGGACTCGCCTCGCGAAGCATTCGATGCGATGGTCGCGGCAGACCTCGATTTCGCCCCGGTCATGCAGCACGGCCGTGTGATCGGCACCCTGAGCCGAACAGGGGCACTACGCTCGACGATCTACGAACCCGCTGTCGATTCCCACGGTCGACTTCGCGTCGCGGCGGCGATCGGTATCACCGGCGACGTCGCTGCAAAAGCGCGAGCCCTGGCGGCTGCCGGTGTCGACGTCCTGGTCCTGGACACCGCGCACGGCCACCAGGATTCGATGGTGGCCGCGATCCGCTCCGTGCGTGAAGCGGGCCTCGGCCTGCCGATCGTGGCCGGTAACGTCGTGACGGCAGAAGGGGTCCGGGATCTCGCAGAAGCGGGCGCGACGATCATCAAGGTCGGTGTGGGGCCAGGGGCGATGTGCACAACACGCATGATGACGGCCGTCGGCCGCCCCCAGTTCTCTGCAGTACTCGAGACGGCTGCGGCCGCAACGCTCTACGGGGCCACGGTCTGGGCTGACGGGGGAGTGCGGTACCCCCGCGACGTCGCCCTCGCGCTGGCGGCAGGTGCCGCGTCCGTGATGATCGGGTCGTGGTTCGCCGGCACGATCGAAGCTCCGGGCATGCTTCGCAGGGATGCGGGGGGTCGCCTCTACAAGGAGAACTACGGCATGGCATCCGCCAAGGCGGTCACCGACCGGTTCGGCCGGCTGGGAGCCTACGAGCTCGCCCGCAAACAGCTCTTCGCCGAAGGGATATCGAGTAGCACGATCTATCTCGACCCGCTGCGGCCGTCTGTCGAAGACCTGCTCGACATGATCACTTCGGGCATCCGCAGCTCGTTCACCTACGCCGGGGCTTCGAGTGTCGCCGAGTTCCAGGAGCGTGCGTACGTCGGAATCCAGTCAGCTGCCGGCTACGAAGAAGGCAAGGCTCTCCCCGTCAGCTGGTAATCACGCAGGGTACGGCCACCCAGGTCGAACTGACGCGACACGCCCTCGAACTCGCGGCGGGAGGGCGTGTCGCGTCAGCTCGGGCGGCTTAGATAGCCGGGGCGGGCGATTCCCCAGCGTCGTCGATTGTGAGCCGGTACAATCGAGGTACCCATGGATGACCCTCCCTCACCCCGCTTGACGTATTCGACCGCCGACCGCTCTGCCCATGTGGGTGACGTCCGTGGGTACTGAGCTTCTTCTCCTGCTGCTGGGCCTGGTGCTCACTGTCGGTACCGGGTTCTTCGTCGCCAGCGAATTCTCCCTCGTGAATCTCGACCGGTCCGACCTCGAAGGTCGACAGGAGCGTGGTGAGAAGGGCCTCGGCGCGTCGATCGCGGCGCTGAAGATCACGTCGACGCATCTCTCCAGCGCCCAGCTGGGAATCACGCTGACGACCCTGCTGACCGGTTACACGATGGAGCCGGCGTTCAGCAGCCTGCTGCGCCCTCCACTGGGTGCGCTGGGGCTCTCGCCAGACGCGATCACGATCGTCGCCTCGACCCTGGCCATCGTCATCGCCACGCTGCTCTCGATGATCGTGGGTGAGCTTGTTCCGAAGAACTTCGCGCTGGCCCTGCCGATCCAGACAGCGAAGCTCGTCATCCCCTTCCAACGCGTCTTCACAGCGGTGTTCCGCCCCGCGGTGACACTGCTCAACAACAGCGCGAATGCGATCATCCGGGCCTTCGGCATCGAGCCGAAAGAGGAACTCTCCGGCGCCCGAACCGCCGACGAACTCTCGTCGTTGCTTCGCCGTTCGGCCCTGCAGGGCAGCCTCGACGTCGACACGGCCACGCTGCTGAACCGCACCCTGCTCTTCTCGGGCCGCGACGCGTCAGATGTCATGACGCCCCGACCGCGCATCGCCGCCCTCAAGCGAACCGATTCGGCCCAGGCCGTGCTCGACCTCACCCGCACCACGGGGTACAGCCGCTTTCCCATCGTCGACGAGAGCATCGACGATGTGGTCGGCATCGTTCACGTGAAGCAGGCGGTGGCGGTGCCGAGGGCGAAGCGCGGCGACGTTCCCGTGGTTGCCCTCCAGAGCGAACCGCTCAGGGTGCCTGAGACCATGAACCTCGACGTGCTGCTCGGGGAATTGCGCGGCCGCGGTTACCAGATGGCCATTGTGCTCGACGAGTACGGCGGAACTGCGGGGGTCGTCACCCTCGAAGACCTCGTCGAAGAGCTCGTCGGCGAACTGAACGATGAACACGACAGAACCCGGGCCGGCGTCATCAGGAGCACCAATGCGATCTCGTTTCCCGGCCAGCTCCGGCCGGACGAGGTTCTCGAACGTGCCGCCGTGCGTGTGCCTGAAGACGGGCCCTACGAGACTGTTGCCGGTTTCGTGATGAGCGAACTCGGGCGGCTTCCGCAGGTAGACGACGTCGTGCAGTTGCCCGACGGCGAATTACGCGTCGAGAGAATGGATGGCCGGCGAATCGATCGCATCAGATTCACTCCGACCGTTCCCGGCCTCGCCGGTGAGGGGGCAGGTGCCCCGGCACCTGCAGGTCAGGCAGCTCCGGGTACGGAGGATGCGACGTCGACGACGAACTCCGCCTCGAGCAGGTCTCGCGAATCGACCAGGGGTGAGAGTCATGTCTGATTGGGCCGGAATCGCGTGGCTGTTCGTGCTGCTGTTGGTGAACGCGTTCTTCGTCGCCGCGGAGTTCGCGGTCATCTCTGCACGGCGCTCGCAGATCGAACCGCTGGCAGAAGGCGGAATGCAGCGTGCCAAGACAGCACTCTGGGCGATGGAGCATGCGACCCTCATGCTCGCAACCAGCCAGCTCGGGATCACCGTAGCCTCGCTGCTCATCCTGAACGTGTCGGAACCGGCGATCCACCACCTCCTGGAGGGGCCTCTCGGCCTGACCGGATGGAGTGAGGAGGTCACCGGAACGGTCGCCTTCGTGATTGCGCTCGTTGTCGTGTCATTCCTGCACGTGGTCATCGGCGAAATGGTGCCGAAGAACCTGTCGTTCTCGCTCCCTGACAAGGCTGTGCTGCTTCTGGCGCCGCCGCTGGTCTGGATCGCACGCATCCTGCGGTTTGCCACCGTGGGGTTGAACGCCACCGCAAACGGTGTCGTTCGCCTCTTCGGGGTCGAACCGAAGAGTGAAGCCGCGAGCACCTACACGCTCGACGAGGTCTCCAACATCGTTGCGCAGTCCACCAGGGAGGGCGTGCTCGACGACAACTCCGGCGCGTTGCACGCAGCGTTCGAATTCACGGAGAAGAAGGTCAAAGCCGTTGCGCTGCCACTGGATCGACTGGTCACCCTCGGACCCGGCGCAACTCCTGCCCAGATCGAGCACGAGGTCGCCAAACACGGCTTCTCGCGGTACGTGCTGGTCGATGGCGAGGGCCAGCCGACGGGGTATCTCCACCTCAAAGACGTCATCGACCTCGATGATGACGAATATGACAGGCCCGTTCCCGCCAAGCGCATCAGGCAGCTCGCATCGATCTTCGATGGCACCGAACTCGAAGACGCCCTGGCCACCATGCGCAGAACCGGCGCCCACGTGGCTCGCGCGTTCAACGAACACGGCGCGACCACCGGCGTGCTCTTTCTCGAAGATGTCATTGAGGAACTGGTCGGCGAAGTCCAGGACGCCACCCGGCGCGACTTCTGACGCGACCCCGTGAGTTCTAGAAGGCGCGCTCGTACTGCTTCGGGAGGTAGTCGAGGGTGACGCCCAGCTCGGCAGCCGCGTCGAGGGCGAAGTGGGGGTTGCGCAAGAACTGGCGCGCCATCATCACGACGTCGGCCTGGCCGCTCGTGACGATAGTGTCGGCTTGGGCTGCGGTCGTGATGAGTCCCACGGCGCTGACTGCCACCTCAGCCTCGTCGCGAACATGAGTCGCGAGCCCGACCTGGTAACCGGGGCCGAGGGGGATCGTCACGCCGGAGAAGTTGCCGCCGGAGGAGATATCGAAGAAGTCGGCGCCGGCAGCGGCCGCCCATGCCGTGACGATCGCCGTCTGCTCCACATCCCAGCCGCCTGATTCGACCCAGTCCGTTCCCGAGAGCCGAACAAGGATCGGCACGTCCTCGCCGACTTCGTTGCGCAGCGCGGTGACGACCTCGAGCAGAAGTCGGGCACGGTTCTCGAGGCTGCCACCATAGGCATCCGTTCGCGTATTGCTGAGCGGCGAGAGGAATTGGTGGATCAGGTACCCGTGGGCGGCGTGGACTTCGAGTATGTCGAACCCTGCGTCGACTGCCCGGCGGCCGGCAGCCCGAAAGTCATCGACGATGCCTGCGATCGCGTCGACGGTGAGTTCTTCAGGAACGTCGTAGCCGGGGAACGCCACGGCAGACGGGCCGACGGCGCGCCAGCCCCCCTCCGACTCCGGCACGGTGCCGTGCTTGCCCGACCAGGGACGATTCGTCGAAGCCTTGCGGCCCGCATGGGCCAGCTGGATGCCCGCCACAACGCCGTGCTCGTGGAGGAATGCCGTGATCCGGGCAAACGCGGCCTGCTGTTCGTCGGTGTAGAGCCCGAGGTCGTATGCCGAGATCCGACCGACCGAGTTCACGCCTGTCGCCTCCGTCAGAATCAGCCCGACTCCGCCGGTGGCGAAAGAACCGAGGTGCGTGAAGTGCCAATCGGTGGGTACGCCGTCGCGCTTCTCGACCGAATACTGGCACATGGGCGCGACCCAGAGGCGGTTGCGAACTGTGGTGTTCCTGATCGTGATCGGGGAGAAGAGTGTGGGGTTCGACATGTATTTCACCTTTCGTCTGCCCAGAGTCAAATACCGCTGGGCGCACGGTTATTCCGCGATCACCGAGAACGCGCTGTGTCGGGCATCCGTCCGTCCTATCGTTGGAGCATGACTGCACCCACCGAAGTTGTGTCGTGGCGCGATTTCACGATGGCGGATGCCCGGGGCTACCTCGCCGCACCGACCCCCTCTGACGACAAGTACTCCCGCGGCGTCCTCGGTGTCATCACCGGTTCCCGCGCCTACCCCGGCGCCGCGGTGCTCGGAGTCGAAGCGGCCAGTCGCACAGGCCTCGGTATGGTGCGCTACCTCGGGCCGGGCCGCGCAACACGTCTGGTGCTCCAGCGCAGGCCGGAGATCGTGACAGCGCAGGGGCGGGTGCAGGCGTGGCTCCTCGGTTCCGGGATGGATGCCGCGGCCCGGAGTGGGCGCGTGACAGCGGAGTTGGTCGCGGCACTGGGGCAGGGGCATCCTGTTGTCATCGATGCGGGCGCACTGGACCTCGTGCACGCAGGTACGGGGAGCGTGGTCATCACACCCCACGCCTCGGAGCTTCAGCGAGTGCTGGGGGAGTGGGGGGTCGACGTCAGCGTGACGGCCATCTCCGAAGACCCACAGGGCTGGGCGCAGCGGGCGGCCGAGCTTCTGAAGGTCACTGTCCTGCTGAAAGGGCACGTCACCCACATCGCGCAGGGGACCCGCGGCTATCGCGTGACGGCGCCCACGACCGAGCTCGCGGCCGCTGGGTCGGGCGACGTACTGGGAGGCATTCTCGGCGCCCTGCTGGCGACCCACGCCCAGGCGATCAGCAACGACCCGAGCGTGATGGCGCGGCTGGCCGCAACGGCAGCAGTCGTGCACGGGCTGGCCGGCGAGAAGGCATCGGGTGGTGGCCCGATCGTGGCCCTCGACATAGCGGAATCGGTTCCCGCCGTGATCTCGGGGCTCCGCTCGTCGTACTGATGGGGGCACTGGCGTCGGGCCGCACTGCCCACCGGTTCAGGGCCGGGTTGCCACCAGAGAGAAGGTGACCGAGCCGGAGTCGTTCACCGATGCGAACCCCAGGTCGGGAGCAGTCACGTCGTAGTCGGCGAAGATGATCGGGATGCTGCCCTGCACCGTGACGCTGGTCGCCGAATGACTGACCTGGAGATCGACCGAGACACTGTGGGTGACACCGTGCATCGTGAGGGTGCCGGTGGCGTGGATCACCGTCGGTGCGGAGGGCGACGACGGGGTTGATGGCGATTCAGTTCCTGTAGTCGCGGCGGCAGGCGAAATGAGACTGAAGGTCGCCGTGGGTGACTCCGCCAGCTGCGCCGTCTTTTCGGCCATCGTGCTGTGGAGAAGACTGTCGGCCAGCGTGTTGCCCGTGGTCACTGAGCTCACGTCGACGCTGGCGTCTGTGGCGGTTATCGTGCCGTTGTCGACGGTCATCGATCCGGAGACCTGCGACGTCACACCGGAGAGCGTGACGCTCGTGCCACCAAGATCAGCGCCAACCGAGTACCCTGCCCACGATTCGGCCGAGAGTGCCCAGGAGCCGGAGAGGCCAGGAGGGTCAGTCAGCGTACTGGCCGAGCCGTCGGTGATCATCGGCAGTGCACTGGGCGAGGTCGTCACCGTGCCGTCGGATGCCGTGCCGTCAGCTCCCGTTCGGGACAGTATGGGCATTGCCACGGCGGCAACGATCCCGAGCGATACAGCCACTGCACCCACGCACAGGGCCGCACTCAGCAAACGTCTCATCGTGGAATCCAGCTAAACAGCAGGAGGTGGCTGCTTGCTGGGAGAACAGGGCGTGTGGCCTGTGCCTGGCATCTGAAGTCGCCGTGCATCTGGATTTTTGTAGGTCTGGCCTGTGCCATGCCGGGCCTCCGAACAATTCCGCTTCTGAGCGGCCTCCCGTGATCGCACAGCGTCTACGCCTATGATTGCGAGGTGCGTCGACTGGCTGAAAACACCCCGCTCCTCTGGTCGGTGTTCGCTGCGATCCACATTTTCCTCGGGTACGTGGGCCTCACCGCCGTCACACTGCCGTGGGGTGACGTGACCATCGTGTACAACTCGTGGATCAGCCATGGGCTCGAGGGGTACTGGGTCGGTATCGACGGCCCCTGGGTCTACCCGATTCTTGCGCTGGTGCCGATGATCGCGGCGATGAGCCTGGGCAGCGGCCTCTACGGTGTCGGCTGGCTGGTGCTGGTCACCCTGGCCAACGCCATGGTTCTGGGGTTCCTGCTCAACTCCCGCGCGACGTCGGTTCGCCCGGTTCAGCCGGGAATCGATGCCCGTGGCGGTTTCGGCCCGCGAATCCGTTTCTACACGGCGTGGTGGTGGCTGGCCTTCCTCCTGCTGCTCGGCCCCGTGGCCCTCGGCCGGATCGACACCTTCGAGGTGGACCTGGCCATTGTCGGTCTCCTGCTCGTCATCCGGCGACCCGCTGTCGCCGGCGTGCTTCTGGCCCTGGCCACCTGGGTCAAAGTCTGGCCCGCGGCCCTGATCGTTGCGGTCATCATCGCGACGAAGGCCCGGCTCCGCGTTCTGGTCGGTGCCGCCGTGACCGCAGTCGCTGTCGCCGTCATCGGGTTGATGCTGGGTGCAGGGGCCAACCTGTTCAGCTTCATCACCCAGCAGACGGGCCGGGGCTTGCAGGTCGAAGCACCGATCAGCCTGCCCTGGATGTGGATGACCTACTGGGGTGTGCCCGGATCGACGGTGTACTACGACCAGGACATCCTCACGTTCCAGGTCAAGGGAATCGGCGGCCCGATCGCCGACTTCCTGACGACGCCCCTGCTCGCGATCGCCGTGCTGTGTGTTCTGATCCTTGGGGTGTATGTCGTGCGCTCAGGAACTTCAGTGACACGGGTTCTGCCGAGCCTGGCGCTTGCCGTCGTGACTGCGCTCATCGTCTTCAACAAGGTGGGTTCACCCCAGTTCATGCTCTGGATCAGTGCCCCGGTGATTCTCGGACTCATCTGGCAGGGCCGGGAGTTCCGCCTGTTCGCCGTTCTGACGGCCGCTCTCGCCGCATTGACGCAGGTCATCTATCCCTATCTGTACGACTGGTTGCTCTCCCTCGACCCGCTGATGTTGTTGGCGCTCACCTCGCGCAACATTCTCGTTGTCGTGCTCTTTGCCCTTGCCGTGCGGTCTCTCTGGCGCACCCGGGTGCGATCGACCGATGCGGTTCTCGCCGCATCAGAAACGGTGAAGATCTGATGCTTGTTGCGTTCTCGGTTGCCCCGTCTGGTGTGGGAATCCGGAGTCGGTCCGGTTCGACGCCCACGTCGGAAGGCGACTCCGCTGCCGGTGCGGTCGGTGACGACGCTTCGGTTCACGATGCAGTGGCGGCAGCCGTCCGGGTCGTGCGCGACTCCGGCCTGCCCAACCACACCGATTCGATGTTCACCACCATCGAGGGCAGCTGGGACGACGTCTTCGACGTGGTCCGCCGCGCAACCGAGGCCGTCGCGGAGTACGGCTCCCGGGTCTCCCTCGTTCTGAAGGCCGACATCCGGCCGGGCTTCTCCGGGGAACTGGACGCCAAGGTGGAGCGACTCGAGCGAGCGCTAGACAGCCCCTGACGGCCGGCACTTGCGACAGCTCCCGACGCCCAGACCGCGCGACGAGGAGCCCGCGTCGTAAACAGTGTGTTACGCCGAGCCTCACCGAGTCGAATCGATTCGATTTCGTGGTCACAGCGATCTATCATGAAGCAGTGACTTCTCTTGCCCCGGGTACCGCCTCCCTCTCCGCCGGCCGTGTGCGACTTGCGCTCCTCGCGCTTGCCCTCGGGGGTTTCGGCATCGGGTGTACGGAATTCGTCGCGTTGGGCCTGCTGCCGAACCTGGCCCACGACCTTCTGCCCGCGGTGTTCGCAGCCTCGACCGAGCAGGCCAATGCCCAGGCCGGGCTGCTCATCACGGCGTACGCCGCCGGTGTCGTCGTGGGTGCACCGACGATCGCCGCAGTCGCGGCCCGGTGGCCCCGAAAGATCGTGCTGGTCTGGCTGCTCGCCGCCATCATCGTCGGCACGCTGGCCAGCGCCACACTGCCCTCGTTCGGACTGGTGGTTCTGGCCCGCTTCGCCTCCGGATTGCCCCATGGCGCGTACTTCGGCATCGCCGCGCTGGTCGCAGCGTCGCTCATGGGGCCGGGCAAGCGAGGTCGGGGAGTCGCGCTCGTCCTCGGTGGTCTCACAGTGGCCAACGTGATCGGGGTCCCGTTCGTGACCTGGGTGGGGCAGACCTCCGGCTGGAGGGCCGCCTACCTCGTTGTCACGGCGATCTTCGTGCTGGCCCTCGTCTCGGTGATCCTCACCGTTCCACGGCTGCCCGGAGACAGGAACGCGACACTCCGAAACGAACTCAGTGTCTTCCGGAGATCGCAGGTGTGGTTCGCGCTCGGAATCGGGGCCATCGGGTTCGGAGGCTTCTTCAGCGTCTACACCTACGTCTCTCCGATCCTGACCTCGATCACCGGCCTGCCAGAGTTGTTCGTTCCCTTCGCACTGGCCTGTATCGGAATCGGCATGACCGTCGGCAACTTCCTCGGCGGTGCCGCGGCCGACCGCAGCGTGAAGCGGTCGATGGTGATGTTCTTCGGCGTGATGATCGTCGCCCTCGTGGCCCTGGTGCTGTTCTCGAGCACCCCGGCAGGGTTGTTCATCGGGATCTTCTTCGTCGGGCTGGCCGGGTCGGCGATCTCGCCGATCATCCAGACCCGCCTGATGGACGTCGCCGGCGACAGCCAGTCGATCGCCGCAGCACTCAACCACTCGGCGCTCAACACGGGGAATGCACTAGGGCCGCTCCTGGGTGGAATCGTGCTCACGGCGGGACTCGGCTACATCGCGCCGATCTGGGTGGGCATCGCTCTCAGTCTGTGCGGTGTGACCCTGGCACTGCTGGCCTTCGCCGTGGAGCGGAGAGGCCGTGTCTCGGCACCCTACTCGGCTGAAGTCGAGGATTCCGACAGCGAGTCGTTGCTGGCGACATAGTCATCGTGCAGCAGCAGGCCGTCCTGAATGGCGCGCTTGCGCAGGGCGACCTTTGTTCCCACGTCGATTCCGAGAACACGGTACTTCTCCCGGATGCGCTTCAGGTAGCTCTTGGCCGTCTCCTCGGAGATGCTGAGCTGCTCTGCGACCTGCTTGACGGGTTCGCCGCCGCCGTAGAGGGCCATCACGCGGCGCTCCTGGGCGCTCAGTTTCGGGGCACCACCCATCTCCCGGGCGCTCAGCGCGAGATCGAGTTCGCTCGAGATGAAGGGTTCGCCCTTGGCAGCGGCGCGGATGGCTTCGACGATCATGTCGGCCTCTTCGCTCTTCACGAGGTAACCCAGCGCGCCGGCCGCGAGTGCCTCGCGGATCACGACGGGCTCCGAGTACGTACTCATCAGCACCGTCTTCACGCCTGCTGACTTCAGGGCGCGAAGCTTGACCGAGATCGGCAGGTTGTCTTTGAGGTCGAGGTCGAGGAGAACGACGTCGACCGGGAATTCCGGGTCGGTGAGCAGGTCGGGCCAGGTCGTCACCGCGGCGACCATGCTGATGTCTGCCGCAGCCCCACGGATCCATTCGGTGAGAGCCCCGAGCAGCATCCGGTGGTCATCTACTATCGCCAATCGAATCGTGTCATGTGACGCGGGCATCTGTGGCCTTCCTGGCGGAGCGTGTGGGTCGTGCTTCGTTCATCTTATGATTCCGGTGTGTCAACCTGTACATTAATGCGAATGTTCAGGGAACCGTGTCGGACGGTTTCCACATGACTGCCTACGCGGTCGAGGGCCCCCCAGATCGTCACATCGATTCTGCTTCGGGGAATACCGGTGACGTCGATCTCGAGCGGAAAGAGAATCTGGTCGAGCTTGTTGCTCGCATCGTCGTCCTGCTGGGGTCCGATGGTGATGGAGATCTCGGTGCGTTGTCTCGAGGGAGCAGCGGCGATCAGCCAGATCGCCGAGAGCAGCCCTTCACGCTGCTCCTGCGAGAGAAAGCCGGCCAGGCCGGTCTGGTCATAGAGGTCGACCGTGGGACTGAGCACTTCGGAATCATCGATGGCGTGCTGCAACCAGGTCTGGCGTCTCCCGGCGACCAATCGCAGGCGCAACTCGCTCGCGAGCGACGACGCGGCGGCCGCCTGCTGGGCGTTCAGCGGCAGTGTGATCCGCCCTGAGGCCACGTCGCTCAGCAGTTCTTCCGCGGTCATGTCCAGGCGGGCGAGCTCGTCTGAACCGAGGATACCGATGGCAAAGTGAGGCGAGGATATGGTTGCTTCGACGAGAGTGCGGTCGAGCTCACGATCGATGAAGCGGCTGAACGATTTGACGATCAGGATGGCGATCAGCGTGGGCGCGAGGGCCGCGACGATGACCTCGATCTGTGGCTTCGTGCCCTCCGGGCCAGTTCCGACGCCGACGATGGTGACGATGAACAGGAATCCGGCAAGCACCAACGTCGCCAGAATGAGCTGGTTGAGCGGCCGGTACGCCACCAGCGCGAGAAGAGTGGCACCCGAGCCCACGATGACGGTCACTTCCGGCGTGCCCGAGGTGAAGCCGTTTGCCGAGACGACGTCGATGATCACCGCGACGCCGAGCAGGGCGAGCACGAGGGCGAAGACGGGAGTCGGCAGGTAGCTCCCACGCGAGTTGGCGACAACGACGGCGGTGACGAGAGCACCCGCGGTGAGGATCCAGGCCACGAGGGTGAGCCACGGGTTGTCATAGGCACCCCAGCTCAGGATGAAGATGGCGAGCCCGCGAACCGAGAGGATGACCGCAGCGACGATCGCGCCGATGCCGAGGTAGCCGATGCCGATGCGGGAGTCCGACGCGACGTCTTTGCGCAGTGCGTCGATGGCGTCGGGTCCGAGGGTTCGCGCACGCACGAGCCGGGTCAGCAGCCCGCTGGTCGCCTCGTCGCCCTCTGACTTCATCGTGGTACCTCCAGCACCACGGTCGTGCCGGCGCCGGGGGCGGAGAAGATGCGGGCGTTGCCACCGACGTCCCTGATGCGCGCGACGACGGATTCGGCGATGCCCAATCTGCCCTTCTCGACCTCGCCCATGTCGAAGCCCACCCCGGTGTCGGTCACCATGGCCCGAACCCCTGCAGCGTTCTGGGTGATCGTCACATCGGCAGAGTCGACACCGGAGTGACGACGCACATTCTCCAGGCATTCGCCGAGCGACATCAGAAAGGCACTGCGCACAGGCTGGGGTAGCGTGATGTCGCCATCGCCGTGCCAGTGCACGGTCAGGCCGCGGCGCTGGAACCGCTGCTGCAGGGCACGGATGCTGTCGGTGACCTCCGCCACCTCGTTCGACTGCAGGGTGTAGCCGCCGGATGACCGGGGCGCGGGCGTCTCGCCGAGACGAAGCTGTCGCAGCAGCACGGCGTCTTCTGCGGCCTGGCTCCGCAGGGCATCCGGATCGACGCCCACGCCGGAGTGGGCCAGGAGGGTCAGGGTCGCCAGTACGGTGTCGTGCAGGAGCCGTGCGCTCTGTCGGCGCTGGGCCTCGAGTTCACTTGCACGGCGCTCCGCCTGGTGTGCGGTGCCGAGGCGCGCGATACGGGTGCGGGCGCGCCTCACGCTGTCGTCCAGCCATACTCCGACGAGAACGTTCACCGACCAGCCGACGATGAAGATCGTCAGGGCCTGGGTGCGCACGTCGGGACTCATGACAGGCAGCGTGGCCGCGAGGTTCAACAGGAAGAAGACGATCAGCACGATCCGGCCAGACCGCGAGGACTGCAGGATGATGGCCATCGCACCGATACCTCCGCCCGAGAGCAGAAGGACGGCGCTGAGAATCGACGGATGGCTGCCTTCGATCGTGCCCAGAAAGGCACTGAGCAGAAGGCCGGAGAGCGCCGCAGCAGCGCCCCAGACGAGCGAACCGGTTCGGTTCATCATGAAGTAGCTGAGCACGATGAGGAGATAGGCCGGAATCGCGACCCACACGGCGAAGGGGGGTACATCGCCGGCCAGGCCGAAGCAGGCCAGGGAGGAGACGGTGAAGACGGTGCCCTCGAGCCACGCCGCCGTTCGAAGCAGCGGTTCCTGGTGTTTGATCATGTGGTGCCCTGGGCGCTGGGCCCGAACCGAGCAGACGACGCTGTGCGCAGGTACAGCTTCGCGGCGCGCATCATCGCGTCTGCACGCAGGAGGTCGGTCACACTGTCGATGCTAGCTGTTACGAGGTCAGCAGACGTTTCAATTGCGCGCCGACGGTGTCGTATTCGATGAGAAAGCCGTCGTGGCCGAATCGTGAGGAGATCACGTGCGCCTGCGTGCCGTCGATATTGCCTCGGATGTGACGAGCAATGAGCTGCTGGTCCTCGACCGGAAACAGCCGGTCGCTGTCGATCCCGATGATGAGCGTTGTCGCTGTGACCCGGCGGAGTGCCTCGATCACACCGCCCCGGCCGCGGCCGACATCGTGCGAATTCATCGCCTCGACCAGGGTGATGTAGGCGTTCGCATCGAAGCGCCGCGTGAACTTGTTGCCGTGAAAGTCGAGGTACGACTCGACCGCGAAACGCCCGTGGTGGCCGAGGGGGCTGATTCCGCTCTGCCAGCTCCGTTCGAATCGGTCGTTGAGTTCGGTCGGGCTCCGGTAGTTGAGGAGGGCCATGCGCCTGGCCAGGGCGAGCCCCTGGTGCGGTCCCTCGCCGATCTTAGCGTCGTAGTACGAGCCGTGATGAAAGAACGGGTCCGCACGGATGGCCTCGATCTGCACTGAATTCAAGGCGATCTGGTCGGCGCTGGACACGGAGGGTGCCGCGATGATCGCCAGCCTCTCGGCCGTCTCCGGGTATTCGATGCCCCACTCGAGCACCTGCATCCCGCCCATCGAACCACCGACGACGGCAGCCCAGGTCTGGATGCCGAGCACGCTCATCAGGCGCCGCTGCGCCCGCACCTGGTCACGGATGCTGGTGTACGGAAATCGGGAACCCCACTCTTCACCGTCAGGCGCGAGGGAGGCGGGGCCGGTCGTGCCCTGGCAGCTGCCCAGCATGTTCGGGGCGACGACGAAGTACCGGTCGGTGTCCAGCGCCAGGCCGGGGCCGACGATACCGCTCCACCACCCTGCTGTCGGATGCCCGGGGCCGGCGAGCCCCGTAAGGTGGCTGTCGCCCGTGAGGGCGTGCGCCACCAGAATCGCATTGTCCCCGTTGACGTTGAGCCTGCCGAATGTCTCGTACGCGATACGGACATCGGGGACGAATCCGCCGCTTTCGAAGCTCACATCACCGATGTGCGCGAATCGGCGGTTTCCGACGGGGTCACCGTCGCGCCAGGCCCCGGTGGCAGCGGGCTTTCCGAGGATCGACCGGATCTGCGCATCCGTGATGAAATCGCTCGGTACGGTGTCTTCAGATATCTGCCAGTCCATGGTCAGTCCATTCTGGCTGAAAGAAAGAGGTGGCCGGGCGACTGTTACGTCACCCGGCCACCTCACGATCGCTGGTTGAGTAGCTGCGCAACAGCGTATCGAAGCCCCCCACGCCCAGTGAAATCCTGGTGTGTGGGGGCTTCGGTGTGCTCAAGCAGCGTTATTACAGCGCGTTCGCCCGAGCGACCTCGCGTGCAGCGGCAAGGCCGGCCGCGAGGTCTGCCTTGATGTCGGCGATGTTCTCGAGGCCCACAGAGAGGCGCACGAGGCCCGGTGTGACACCGGAGGTGAGCTGCTGCTCCGGCGTGAGCTGGGAGTGCGTCGTCGATGCCGGGTGGATCACGAGGCTCCGCACGTCACCGATGTTCGCGAGGTGCGAGAACAGGCTGAGTGTGTTGACGAGGGCGCGACCGGCATCGACACCACCCTTGAGCTCGAACGACAGCACCGCACCGACACCCTTGGGGGCGTACTTGTTGGCGGCGGCGTACCACGGGCTTGACGGGAGCCCGGCGTAGTAGACCGTTGCGACGTCCTCGTGGCTGTCGAGCCACTCCGCAACGTCCTGGGCGTTCTGCACGTGGCGCTCGATGCGCAGGCTCAGGGTCTCGATGCCCTGGATGAGCTGCCATGCGCTCGCGGGGGCGATCGATGATCCGAGGTCACGCAGAAGCTGAACGCGGGCCTTGATGATGTACGCGATGCCGTCGCCGAGCGCCTCGGTGTAGGTGACGCCGTGGTACGACTCGTCGGGTGTGGTGAGCCCCGGGAACTTCGCCGAGTTCTCGCTCCACTTGAACTTTCCGCCGTCGACGATGACGCCGCCGATGACGGTGCCGTGGCCGCCGAGGAACTTGGTGGCCGAGTGCACGATGATGTCGGCCCCGTGCTCGAACGGGCGGATCAGGTACGGGGTCGCGATCGTGTTGTCGACGATGAGCGGCACGCCGTTCTCGTGGGCGACCGTCGAGACCAGGGAGATGTCGAGGATGTTGATCTTCGGGTTTCCGATGGTCTCAGCGAAGAACAGCTTGGTGTTCGGGCGTACTGCCCTCGACCACTCTTCCGCGTCGTCCTGGTTCTCGACGAAGGTGGTCTCGATGCCGAGTTTGGCAAGCGTGTACTTGAACAGGTTGTACGTTCCGCCGTAGATCGAGGCGCTCGACACGATGTGGTCGCCGGCCTGGGCGATGTTCAGAACGGCGAAAGTCTCTGCGGCCTGGCCCGAAGCGACCAGCAGCGCTGCTGTTCCGCCTTCGAGCGCTGCAACTCGCTCCTCGACCACGTTCTGGGTCGGGTTCTGGATGCGCGTGTAGATGTTGCCGAATTCGGCGAGAGCGAAGAGGTTCTTCGCGTGGTCGGCGTTGTTGAAGACATACGACGTGGTCTGGTAGATCGGCGTCGCGCGCGCGTTTGTCACCGGGTCAGGCGCAGCACCACTGTGGATCTGTTTGGTTTCGAACTGCCAGTCGGCGGAATTGTCGGTCATCTGAGGTGTCCTTCGAGTTCTGGGGAGGAGGGCTGGGTGAACGCAGGGAGACGAAACGGTGCGCTCTCTCTGTCGTAACAGTAGGCACCCGCGAAGGTAGCGTCAACGAGGAATGCAATACGGGGTAACGAGAACGAAATACCATCTCCGCTAGCGTTGTTGCACAGAGTGCCTCTCCTGCCACCAGTCACAGAAAGCGGATCCCCGTGCCCCAGCAAAATCGTCGTGCCGTCGTCACCGGAGCGAGTTCGGGTATCGGTGCCGCCACAGTGCGCCGGCTCCGCGCTCACGGGTGGCCGGTGGTGGCCGTGGCACGCCGTGAAGACCGGCTGCGTGCGCTCGCCGAAGAGACGGGGGCGACGTTCTTCGTCGCCGACCTGACCGTCCAGGCCGATGTGGATGCCCTGGCAGTCCATCTCGCCGAAACCGGTGGAGTGAGCACACTGGTCAACAACGCCGGCGGGGCCGTCGGGCTCGACACCGTCGAGCACGGCAGTATCGCGGACTGGCAGTGGATGTTCGAGATCAACGTCATCGCCGTGAAGCGCGTCATCACGGCCCTGCTTCCGCTGCTTCGTGCCTCTGTCTCCGGCGTGCCAACGGGGGAGGGTGTTGCCGACATCCTCACGGTCTCCTCGATCGCGGGTCACATCGCCTACGAGAAGGGCGGCGGATACAACGCAGCAAAGTTCGCCGTGGCGGCCATGATGGACGTTCTGCGGCTCGAACTGAGTGGCGAACCCATTCGTGTTCTCGAGATAGCGCCTGGCATGGTGCACACCGACGAGTTCTCGCTGGTGAGGTTCAGGGGCGATCAGGCTGCTGCCGACGCGGTCTACGCAGGGGTTCCGAACCCGCTGACCGCAGACGATGTTGCCGAGACCATCGTGACGATGGTCGAGTTGGCTCCACATATCAGCCTCGACCTGGTCGTGATCAAGCCGGTCGCGCAGTCGGCTGCGTACAAGGTGCACCGTGGCCCCCTCGAAGTGAAGCAATAACCGGTAGTTTTGACCAATGGCCGAGAGTACAGAAGCACCTGAAACCGTCGTCGTCGAAGAAACCCCCGAGCGCGAGGTGCTGGGGTGGCTGGAGTTCGGCGAAGCGTCACGGGTTCTCGCAACAAGCGTGCTCGAGAGCGGGTTCGTGCCCGACTTCGTGATCGCCATCGCCCGCGGCGGCCTCCTGCCCGCCGGCGCCCTGGCCTACGCCACCGGAACCAAGAGCTGCGGGAGCCTGAACGTGGAGTTCTATTCCGATATCGAGACGACACTGCCTGAGCCGATCATCCTGCCGCCGATGCTCGACAACACCGCATTGATCGGCAAGAACATCCTGCTGGTCGACGATGTCGCCGACTCGGGGCGCACGCTTGCCCTTGTGGTCGGACTGCTGACGAAGATCGGCGTCACGGTGAAGACGGCGACGCTGTACGCCAAGCCGCGATCGGTGATCGAACCTGACTTCTACTGGCGCAAGACCGACCGGTGGATCGTCTTCCCGTGGTCGGCCCACCCGCCGGTGACGGTATGACGCGCAGGGCCTCGGGTTCGGGGATGCCCCGGTGAGCATCCATCTTGTCGGCGGAGGCTGGCCCCCGGAAGACGACGGGGCCGTGTACCGGGAATTCCTGTCGGAAAGCGCCGAACGCGCCCTGCAGGCGGGCCGGCTCGAGGGCCCGCGGATTGCCCTGGTTCTCGTGCGAGACGGCGACGGGCCAGAGAAATATGCGGCTCTTCTCGCGTCTCTCGAACTTCTCACCGAACTCCAGCCGGTACCCGTGCTCATCGCGGAGGGCGAGACCGTCAGTCCGACACAGCTCGCCGACGTCGACGGCATCCTGGTCTGGGGTGGCCTCACTCCTGCCTACCGGGACAGCCTCGACCCGGCATTCGGCGAGATCCGGCGCCAGGTCTCGTCGGGTGTGCCCTACCTCGGCTTCTCTGCCGGTGCTGCGATTGCGGCAGACCGGGCGTTGCTGGGTGGCTGGAAGATCGGGGAGGTCGAAGTGTCACCGCACGACGCGGCCGAAGATCTTGAGGAGATCACCATGGGCGAGGGCATCGGGCTCATCGACCTCGCCGTCGACGTGCACGCAGCCCAGTGGGGCACCCTGTCCCGGCTCGTCGCGGCAACGGAAGCCGGCCTCGTCGAGAGTGGCATCGCCATCGACGAACACACGGCCCTGGTCATCGGCGAGGGCCCGCTCAGGGTCGTCGGCCGGGGCAGTGTGTGGACCGTGACCACCGAGGGCGGCGGAGTGCGGGTTGCGACGATGGGCGCGAACTGAGCCCCGCTGGCTCGTCGCTTGACGAACTGGTTTCGCGAGGACTGATCGACACAGGCTGGGCGGCAGCCCTTGAACCGGTGGCTGCGCAGATCCGGCAACTGGGCGATTTTCTGCGAGCCGAGGTGGCGTCGGGGCGCGGTTACCTGCCCGCTGGTGACGACGTGTTCCGGGCGTTCCGATTCCCGTTCGACGAGGTTCGGGTTCTCGTCGTGGGGCAGGATCCCTACCCCACCCCCGGGCACCCGATCGGCCTGTCGTTCGCGGTCGACCAGCGGGTGAGGCCGCTGCCCCGGAGCCTTCAGAACATCTTTCGGGAGCTGGGCGACGACCTCGGCGAGCCCTCGGCCGTGCACGGCGATCTCACGGCGTGGTCGCGGCACGGTGTGATGCTGCTCAACCGGGTGCTGACCGTGCAACCGGGCCAGGCGGCCTCGCACCGCGGTAAAGGCTGGGAGGCGGTGACCGACCAGGCGATCAGGGCCCTGGTCGCACGGCAGACTCCGCTTGTCGTCATCCTCTGGGGCAAGGATGCCGCCACGCTTCGGCCGCTTCTCGGCGAGGTGCCGGTGATCGAGTCTGCGCATCCGAGTCCGCTCTCGGCCTACCGTGGCTTCTTCGGTTCGCGGCCGTTCAGCAGAGCCAACGCGTTGTTGCTCGAGCAGGGTGCGGCACCGATCGACTGGTCGCTCGACGGCCGGTGACGTGCATCCTGACGCTGGTGAAGCCCACAAGCCAACCCGGGCGGTTGCCCATTAGGCTTCTGGCATGCTTGAAGAGGAATATCAGCCCCGGCGCCAGCTGCCTGTTCACCTGCGCCCCCCGGTTCAACCCGAGCCGGTGTTCGAGTTCACGATCCGCGATGCGACCCTCGCCGACATGCCCTACGTGCGCGAGATCTACAACCACTACGTGGCCAACACGGTCGTGACGTTCGATGAAGACGCGATGACCCTCAAGGAGTGGCGCACGAAGTTCAGCTGGGTCTCCAAGCTCAACATGCCGTTCCTGGTGGCGGTCTCGCCGACCTCGACCGTGCTCGGGTTCGCCTACGTCTCCCCGTGGAAGCAGAAGGCCGCCTATCGGCGAACCGTCGAGGATTCGATCTACCTCGGGCCGGCGGCCACGGGCAAGGGTCTCGGCAAGGCCCTCATGAAGGAGCTCCTCGCGCGCTCCAAGGCCGCGGGCATCAAGGAGGTCCTCGCGGTGATTGTCGACAAGGGCGCCGAAGGTTCGATCAGGCTCCACGAGAGTTTCGGTTTCGTCGAAGTCGGCAGGCTCGGCAAGGTCGGCTTCAAATTCAACCGCTGGCTCGGCACGGTTCTCCTGCAGAAGCACCTGAAGTAGCTCGAAGAGACGACATTCGCATGGCTGAGATTTACGATCTGTCGGCGCTCGAGCTCTGGCAGCTGCTGCAGAAGGGCGAGGCCTCGCCCACCGAGGTGACAGCGCACTATCTGAAACGCATCGAGAAGCTGAACCCCGGGCTCGGGGCCCTTCACGAGGTGACCGCCGAGTTGGCTCTCGCGCGAGCCCGACACGTTGAAGAGAACGTGCCGCGCACGACGACGCTCTGGGGGCTGCCCTTCGCCGACAAGGACCTCGTGCGGCGCAAAGGCGTGCGCACCACCTTCGGCTCACGCCTGTTCGCCGACCACGTGCCAGAGGAGAGCGACGAGATCGCCGAGGTGCTCGACGCGGCAGGAGCGATCAGCCTCGGAAAATCCGCGACACCGGAGTTCGGCCTGCCGAGCTACACCGAGAACCTCGTGGCTCCGCCGGCCCGTAATCCCTATGACACAGCGCGTGGGCCAGGCGGTTCGAGCGGGGGAGCTGCCGTCGCTGTGGCCGCCGGAATGCTGCCCTTCGCTCCCGGCTCCGACGGCGGCGGGTCGATTCGCATCCCCGCCGCCGCGACCGGCCTGGTCGGCCTGAAGCCCTCGCGCGGTCTCATCCCCGCCGCGTCGGGTATCGGTACTCTGGCGGGTCTCGCCGTCGGCGGGCCACTGGCCCGGTCGGTGACGGATGCTGCGCTGCTGCTCGACGGAATGATCGCCCCGAGCGGCGGCACTCCGCACCATCACTTTGCGCTGAGGGCCCCCGAGAACCACGACGGGCCCTACCTCGGAGCCGCTATCCGTGGCGAAGGTCGTTTTCAGCTGGGAGTGCTGCTGGATTCCCCGTGGTCAGACGCCTACGAGATCACCCTCGATCCTGACGTGATCGAGACGTTCGAACAGACCGTGGCTCTGCTCTCTGACCTCGGGCATGGCGTCGAAGAGCTGTCGCTCCTGCCTTCGCCAGAGTATGCCCCCGCCTTCCGCACGATCTGGCAGGCCGGGGCCGCGTCGATCCCGGCAGACGCCTCGAACGAACACCTGCTCGAGCCCCTCACCCGGTGGCTTCTTCATCGCGGCCGTTCATTGAGCGCCGCAGAACTGTCGGCCGCACTGGGTGTTCTTTCGGGCTTCGAGCGGTCGATCATCCGGCAGTTCGACTCGTTCGACGCCGTTCTCACTCCAACCCTCGCGTTCCCTCCGCGCACGATCGGGTGGTTCGACAGCGTCGATGCCGAGAAGAACTTCGCCCAGCAGGTGCAGTACACGCCGTTCACCTCATTCGTGAACGTGAGTGGGCTGCCGGCGATCACGCTCCCGGTCGGCGAGACGCGGGCGGTCGCTGAGGGGCTCCCGGGTCTGCCCATCGGGGTGCAGCTCATCGGCCGACCAGGAGGCGAAGCCACACTCTTCTCCCTCGGGCGCCAACTGGAGCGTGTGCTTCGCTGGGAAATCCGTCACCCGCCGCAGTGGTGAGCGAGCGAGCGGTTCAGCCGTAGCCGCCCTTCTCGAGCCCGGCTTCGATCTCGAATCGGTTTTTCAGGGGGTCGCGCCCGGCGAGAAAGTAGGCCAACGGGAAGGTGAGGCCGTATTTCTTCCACTGCAGCCGATGAATGGCTTCGTGTTCGAGCACGGTCGGCGAGTCGTTCGTGTCGGTCAGGTAGACCCCGCCGATGCACGATCCGCCGCGCGAGAACGACCCGGGCGGCATTCCGGTGAAGACGAACAGGCCGTCGACCCGGCGGATGCGGCCGGTGCTGAGCACAGCCCCCCACACAATGCCGACCAGCGTCGCGTAGAGGTACCCTGCTGCCGCGAGCGGCGGGGCAAGAAGGATGGGCCTGATGATCGCGACCACCAGTCGCCGGAGGGGAGCGGGCACGAGTGAGCGCAGGGATGCTGGCAGTGGTGTTGGCACGGTCTAGAAACTCGACGTATCCCGGCCATACGTCTCGAGCAGACGCAGCCAGACCTCGCTGAGCGTGGGGTACGACGGTACCGCGTGCCAGAGCCTGTTGAGGGGCACTTCACCGACCACGGCGATGGTGGCGGAGTGCAGCAGCTCGGCGACGCCCTGCCCGACGAACGTCACGCCCAGGATGACCTGCCGGTCTTCATCGACGATCATGCGTGCCTGGCCGGAGTAGTTCTCGCTGGTCACACTCGCCCCTGCGACGTTGCCGATCTCGTAGTCGACGGCGCGCACAGAATAGCCCGCCTTCTGCGCGGCCGCGAGTGTCAGGCCGACGGAGGCGACCTCCGGGTCGGTGAAGGTCACCTGGGGCACAGACTCATGATCTGCCGTCGCGACATGGGCGCCCCACGGTTCGATCGAGAGGCGTTTGCCGAGCGCGCGGGCCGCGATGACGTCTCCTGCGGCCCTGGCCTGGTACTTGCCCTGGTGGGTGAGCAGCGCGCGATGCGTCACATCTCCGGTGGCATAGAGCCACTCACCCGAGAGGGGAGCGCCGTCTTCGCCGACGACGAGCATCGTGTCGTCGGTCGGCAGCCAGCTGTGCGGCTCGAGGCCGATCGTCTCGAGCCCGAGGTCACCGGTGTTCGGCGTTCGGCCGACGGCCACCAGAAGCTCGTCCACAACGAGTTCTGTGCCGCCCACTACCAGGGTCACCTCGCCGCCGGCGCCGTCTCGCGAGACAGACGTCGGGGAGGCCCCCAGTTGCACGTCGACGCCCAGCGCGAGCAGGGCATCCTTCACCCGCTCGCCGGCGAACGGCTCCAGGTTGCTGAGCAGTGCACCTCGTGAAAGCAGAGTCACCTTCGATCCGAGTGAGGCGTAGGCGGTCGCCATCTCGCAGCCCACCACGCCGCCACCGAGGATGGCGAGCCGTGCCGGGATCTCCTGGGTGCTCGTCGCTTCGCGGCTGGTCCAGGGGGCTGCTCCAGCCAACCCGGGGATGTCGGGCAGCAGTGCGGCAGAACCGGTCGAGACCGCGACGGCGTGGCGGGCCGTGAGTTGTGTCACCGCGCCCCGGGCATCCGTCAGCGACAGCGCTTTGGGGCCCGTGAACCGCGCGAAACCGCGCAGCAGCGTGATGCCCGCGCCGGCGACCCACTCGGCCTGGCCGTCGTCGCTCCAGTTGCTGGCGATGCTGTTGCGCTGCTCGAGCACGGCACGCACGTCGATCTGGCCGGTGACGGCCTCTCGTGCCCCAGACACGTTCTGGGCGGCGCGGACGGCCGCACCGCTTCTCAGCAGCGCCTTCGACGGCATGCATGCCCAATACGAACACTCGCCGCCGACCAGCTCGGCTTCGACCAGTGCGACGCTGAGCCCTCCCTGCACGGCCCGGTCGGCGACGTTCTCACCGATCGCACCCCCGCCGATCACGATCAGGTCGAATGTTGTCTCTTCTGGTGAAGCGGTCATTGGTGCCCTTTCGGTCCAGGGTCGCAGAACCCTGATTCCACACTACCGACCGACGAACTCGGCAGGCTTTCTTTGCACGAAGGCTTGCATTCCGATCACGGAGTCCTCGCTGCCGACCAGCCTCACGAGCTCCGGCTGAAGTTCGCGTTCGGCTTCGGCATCGCCCGATCGCACGGCGAGGTGGGCATTGGCGAGCACGGCCTGAACGGCGAGCGGCGCCTGGGCGGCGACGCGACTCGCGAGTTCGAGAGCCCGGGCAAACTGCTCGCCGTCGGGCACAACCTCCTGCACCAGGCCGATGCGATGAGCTTCGGCGGCGTCGAAAAGGTCGCCGGTGAGCATCCATCGCATGGCATTGCCCCAGCCGACGGCGCGCGGGAACCTCAGGGTGGCGCCGCCGAAGGGCAGGATGCCCCGCGAGACCTCGATCTGACCGAACCGGGTCGAGGCAGCGGCGACGGCGATGTCGCTGGCAAGTACCAGTTCGATGCCGAGGGTGAGGCAGGTGCCCTGAACGGCCATGACCACTGGTTTGCTGAGGTAGCGGCCCTCGAGCTGCCAGGGGTTGATGCCGCCCTCGACCACGTAGTCGAGACCGTCGGGGCCGATGCGTGGGCCGATGTCGGCCAGGTCGAGTCCTGCGGTGAAGTGGTCACCGACCGCGTGCACGAGGCCGACCCGCAGTTCGGGGTCATGCTCGAGTTCGCCGTAGGCCGCGGCGAGCTCCTCAAGAAGGGCGAGATCGGCGGCGTTGCGCTTCTCTGGCCGGTTGAGGCCGATGAGAAGAATGGGGCCTCGGCGTTCGACGGTGATACGCGTGTTCATGCATCGATGCTACGTCGAACTCGGGGCCGGGACCTGTCAGCCCCGCTGCCAGGCCAGTTGGGGCGGCCGGGCTACAGGGGCCGGGTCAGCGCCGAGATGATGCGGAGCACCGCAGAAAGGTCGTCAGCGGCCGTATCGGGGCTCGACGGCGCGAACTGCGTGATTCCGGCGCCGACGAGGGTGAAGCGCCGGCGAACCGCCGTGATGTTCTCCACCAGTGCTGCCACCGTGAGGCCGAAGGGCTCCGGGTAGCTGATGCCGGCGATCTCGGCCGGGTCGAGCACGTCGAGGTCGATGTGCAGGTACACCGAGGACGCACCGGTCGACTCGACGGCCGCAACCAGCGCATCGCCGCGTTCGAGGTCTTCGCTCTGCTGGAGCTGGTCGACGGTGACGAGCCGGATCGCCTTCTCCTCTATGAAGGCTTCTTCGTCGTCATCGTACGATCGTGTGCCAGCCAGAACCACCCGCGAAGCGTTCAGCGTCTCGCCAGCAGTGGGCACCAGCAACTTTGCCCCGTCGCCGAGCAGTGTGCGCAGCACCATGCCTGAGAACGCACCCGAGGGTGATTCCTCGGGTGTGCAGAGGTCTGCGTGGGCATCGAGCCACACCACGGCGAGGTCTGGGTGCCTGCCGACCGCGCGGGCGACGGGTGCGAGCTCCACACCGCAGTCCCCGCCGATGGTCACGACGATGCCTGGTTCGCCCTGGCCGACGCCCTCGCGCTCGCCGTCGTCAGGGTCAGCGCCGAGCGCCGCTGCAACCGCGTCACGGATGCTGAGCACCGAACTGGCCCGGTGCACCCCCGTATCCAGGCTCTCGCCGGCGCCGAGCGGCACCTCGACACGCCGAGTGACCGCCGCCGGCAGGTCCCCCGCAATCGCATCGGCACCGTCACTGAGCTGCATGGCCCGGCTCGAACCGGAACCCTGCCACTGGGGAACAACAAGAAAGGTAGCTGGCACATTCTCAGTCTGGCACGAGCGTTCGGCCAATGGGTTGCCGGGCATCCATCGCGTGTCGCACTGTCTTTGCCGGTGAGGTTTGTGACGGCGCGTTACCTGGCGACTGGCCGTGGCGCCTGTGGGGCCGTCTACTTGAATCACACACCAGCCGTGACCGACAGGCTGCCCTGCAAACGAGAAGAGCTCCGGATGCCCGACACCACCGCCACGAAGACGCTCGCCGTCGTCGAGGTGACGCGGTCTCGGCCCGACCGGCCTGAATATCACGCGTACGTCGACACCCTGAACTCGGCCGTCGTCGCCGAAGGGGAGCGGCTCGGGTATTCGGTGCTTCGCGTCGGGGCCGCAGATGTTGGCACCGAGAAGCTGCTAGAGCTCACTCGCGATGCAGACGCACTCGTCGTCATGGGCGGCGAAGACATCGACCCGAGGTTCTACGGCGCGGCGTCAGGGTATCGAGGTGAGGGCCAGCACTTCGATGTCGCCGACGAGGCGCAGATCGCTCTGGTGCGTCGCGCGCTCGAACGGCAGACCCCGCTGCTCGGCATCTGCCGGGGACTTCAGATCATCAACGTCGCCCTCGGCGGCACGCTGCTTCAAGACCTCGGCGAGCAGACCTCGCACACGAATGTCGGCGTGCCAGTCGAATCGACCATGACCCGACACGAAGTCGATCTGCGTGCGGCGAGCCGACTCGCCGGTCACTTGGGCACCACTCGGGTCGTTGTGCAGAGCGCTCACCACCAGGCGGCGGATCGCATCGGTGACGACCTGGTCGTCGTGGGAATCGCCGCCGACGGCACCCCCGAAGCGCTCGAGCACAGCTCGGCTCCCATCTACGGTGTGCAGTGGCACCCCGAAGACCCTGGCGCACCTGTTGGGCAACTCGCCCTCGTGCTCTCTGCACTGACCAGCTCTGTGGCCGCGCGCGTCGCTGCGTAAACCGACAGCGCCGCAGACGCGGCTACGGTCGCGTATCGGCCTTGCTGCTACTGCTGCGTGCTTTGTCAGCGCGTGATCGTGCCGACGACGCCGCTCGCGGCAGGCTCGGCGTGGTGCAGCTCTGCTCGTTCAGCGAGGCGCGGAATTCGCCCCATGATGAGGGCGATGGGCAGAGAGACGATTATCCAGACAGTGAGAAGAATGGCAACCAGTGCAAACATCATTGTGTGCTCCATGGGCAAGGGTAAGGATTCGGGAGTGGAGGAATGATCCGCCGAAGGGCCCGAAGGAGCCGAACCCGACGCTGGGTCACTGGTGCATTTCTCAGAGCATAACGGTCAGCTGAGTGGCGAATGACCGATTCCTGCGTGTCGCGGCCAAATTGCACAGATTTTGTTCACGGCGTGACTTTCTGACCCCGATTTGAGTGAACCTGCGCGGAATTTCCCTCACGCCGCAGGTACGGAAGGCGCGATGACCCGTCGATCGGTCACCTCGTCAGGCCCTCGATCCGAGCCACGAAACCCGTCTCGCCGGTTCTAGCTCCGTCACCCGGAAGCCGCTAATGTACTCGCACCACCTTGGGCGAACGCCAGACCCTGACGGAGTCACCACAGGGGCTCGCGTGGACATGTCCAATGGTGACGCGGCACTACGCTCAGGATTCACTGCGAGTGACGAATACTACGGACGCGCATTGCTCCGCTATCCGGCGCCATGACCACGGGTTCCCGCAACGGCCGCACACCCACGCCAATTTCCACTCCGTCGAAATTCGCTGGTCCGCTGAACGGGAGTCTGTTGTCAGCCGATAGACGGACATCTGTCTGGGCTGAGGCTAGGTTGAGACCATGAATAGGCGTGTTGGTCGGACAGTGCTCGTGATAGTCGGCGCGATTGCTCTCATCGTGGGCGCGGTGTTTGCGGGGCAGGGCGCAAATCTCATTCCGGGTAGTTCGATGACTGGTGACCGCATGTGGTTGTACATCGGACTTATTGTCGCGGCAGTCGGTATTGTCTTGATTCTGCTCGGCCTACGACGAACGCGAAGCGGCCGGAACGACGTCTGAGGCTAACCGCTGCCCACTCAGACGACAATCGATCCAGCCGAGACGGGTGGCCGACGCTGCCGCTGGCTACGCCGAATCGCGAAGAGAACGGTACGCGAGAGTATCAGTTATGAAAGCAAATCCTTCGTCGATAAACTTGGTCGATGACCGAGTACATCGAAGACTGTGACGTATACGCTGCGTCGTCGTATGCCGTCGCCGTATCACACGGGCATCGCATTACCCAGAAGGTCGATCTCAAGGCACGGGTCGATACGGAAACGGGCCAGGTCACTTTCTACGTGCCGCTGGACAAGATTGACTCCCTGCGTAAGTAGCGTCGAAGGTCATCCCTTCGCCTGTGACCGCGACCGCTCGCTGCTCCACATGACGATGCAGACGAGAAGCAGAACGAAACCCGCGACTGTGCCGATGATCTCCAACATCGAGATATTCTGAGCGACCAGACTCGGTGTCGAGATGAATAAGAACGTCGTGGCGATGAAGTACCAGATCGCTGATCCATTCGATCCGTTCTTGCCGCCGTCAGGTCTTCGACGGTCACTCTGGCGGACCCCGAGGCTATGTGTCAGCCTGAGCCTTACCGCGCCGCACTCGTCGCGGAGGGTTGCTTGGTTGAGGCTCTGCTGACAGGCCCGAAATGTTCGACGAAACCGCCGCCCGGCTCGCTGCCCGAACCCGGCTCAGCATCGAAAAAGTGGTTCTCGTGAGCCCTCCGATCTACGTTTCTCCTGAGGAACTCAGTGACAAGCTTGATCGCGACGTGATGGATTTCTACCTTCGCGCCTACAAATACGTGCGGGAAAACAAAGTGTTCACGCTCCGGCATGCCGCGATCCTCGAGCGCTTCCTTTCGATACCCAAGGCGATGGATATCAACGACCGAACCTGGACCCCGTTCGTCAAATCGCTGAAGAACTCCATCGAATCGCAGACAACCATCAGCGACCTCGCCTCCATTACGGTACCCATCGATGTCATCTACGGGAGTCTCGATGAATTCCACTCGGATGGCGTGCTCAAAATCGTTTCGCGCCAGTCAGGCGTTCGAACCCACAGAATCCTCGGCAGTGACCATCTGATCGGCAGACTCCTGGCTACGGCAACGGCCTCAGCGATCGATGGAACCCTCGTCGACTGAGGTCGGTGCGCTCAGGGTGTCAGCCATCTCCCACCAGAGTCGGGCCAGGTCGAAGTAACGATCAGAGGGGTCGAGCGGCTTCTCCCACGGCTTGTCGATGATGTAGTGGATGTTCTTGACTTTCGTCTGGTCCCAGACCGTCGGGTGTTGTTGCGGCAGGGTCTTCAGTGCGTTGTAGACATAGGGCAGGGGACGCCAGCGGTCTGCGTAGAACTCGTTCAGGAAATCTTGCTCGGCGAACGGGTAGCGTGACAGGTCCTCCACCTTCGCCAGCCGCTCGACCATGTCGGCGAGCACGGCCTCGTCGGGCGACAACGCGAGGAATCCACCGTTCAGGTAGTTGTCGGTTGCTCCCGGCTCGGTGACGTGGTCCCCACCCCGGCAGTGGGTGTAGAAGCAGTTCTCGGGCGTCCAGCTCGGCGGATAGCTTGCGATCCGGTTGGGGTTGCATCGGCAGGCGTGGCACGCAGCGATGGCTCCGTCGGCCAGATCGAGCGAGAACAGCTCATCCATGTTCTGGGTCACCAGCATGTCGGCGTCAAGAAAGACGACACGCTCGAACTCGGTGAGACCCCAGACGGCCAGCTTGGTCCACACCTCTGCGAACCGGGAGTTCGCGTAGCTGCTGGCCGAACCTCCAGCCGGGCGCAGCGGAGCCACGTCGCAGAGTAGACACCCTTCGGTTCTGAGGAGATCCCGGGTCTGGTCGTCGATCTCCTCGGTGACCATGACGACAAGGGGAGCCTCGCTGCCAGAAGCCGCCAGTGAGGCGCGCAGCGTTCGAACACCGATCACGTAGTTGGGTTGCGTCAGCAACGTCACCCAGGCGTTCATGGCAGGCGCTCCTGTCTTGGTGGCTGTGTCACGTCAGTCGAGCAGGGCTTCAGCGAACGCATTGGCGAAGCGGTGCTGTGGGTCGAGCGCTTCACGAACCTGGCGGAAGGCCTCCCACTGAGGGTAGAGCGCCGGCCAGTCGTAGAGGGATTCGTCGAAGTACTTGCCCCAATGTGGCCGGCCACCCTCTTCGGCCAGCGCTCGTTCCACTGCCCGCAAATAGCTCTCGCCCTCGTCAGACAGCGAACCGTCAGCTGCGTAATAGACGACGAAGCCGAAGTAGCAGGTGTCCTGCTCGTGAGAGGGGCTCAGCCATCCGTCGGATGGGCCGGTACAGCGCAGGATGATCGGATAGTGCATGCGGGGACGGGTCTCCGCATGCCACTTTTTGATCTTTGTGATCACCTCACCGGCCCGAGCCAGCGGGATGGCGATCTCGACGTTGATCTGGGGGGTGGCGATCCCTCGGCAGAAGATCTGGTACACGTCACCGGTGACGTCGGTGAAGTCACGGAATCGCGTCACGGTGCGAAGTGGCTTGCCGTCGTCGGCGACTCCCTTGGTATCGTCGCGAAGGTGGCGCAGCGTCGATTCCACGGTGCCGTTCATCGTGTTGTTGGTGGTCGCGTGCTGCAGCAGCTCACCACCGCCGACTCGATAACGACGTACCTCATCGGCGGTGGCCTCGTTGGCTTTCCAGACCTGGACCTGATTCTCCTGGGGGAACCACCACGCCTTGACGAGACTGTTCTCCCGGTTCCACGTCTCCAGGTCAGCTTCCAGACGGTCGGCCCCGACGGCGTTCTTCAGGCAGGTGTAGATCACCGATTTCCGCGCGCGCAGCGTCACCGCGGTGATGACTCCCAGCGAGCCGAGGCCGAGCTGGACTGCAGGAAAGTCCGGGTGGTCACGGTCGAACTCTGCCACCGTGCCGTCGGCAAGCACCATCCGAATCGACAGTGCGGCCCCTGCGATCGAGCTCTGCTGCAGGCCCTGACCATGGGTTCCGGTGGCCAGGGCGCCAGCCAGCGTCTGCTCGGCGATCACCCCGGGGGAGGCCGGTAACATCTGCCCGCGCGCGGACAGGAATGCGTACACCTCTGCCAAGGGGGTCGAGCCAGCGAAGGTCGCGGTGTCGTCGGTGCTGGAGATCACGCCGCTGAGCGTGCTGAGGTCGAGGAGGGTGCCCGTCTGGTCTGCGACCTGAATCATTCTGCCGGGCGACATCCGGCTGCCGATCATCCTGACCCGACCGTCGCTGGTAGCGAGGTAGTCGCACAGTTCCGCTTCAGTGGCAGGGGTGACGACCGACCCGGGTGGGCCCAGCCTGGAGTTCTTGGCCCAGTTGCGGAGCCGAGTGTCCTCGCCGGTGAGCTCCTGCTCTTGACGGGGATAGGCGAGCGGCGTGGTGGTCATGGCGCGTCTCCTGTTCGAGTTCAGTCCTGCCTTCGGGGCCGGATTGTTCGGTAGAGCTGATTCACCGGCACACGAGCTGTCCGTTGCCTTCACTGCAGTCTAAGTACTCGCGGTCAACGTACTTCCACATTGTGTAGAAGTCTCGGAGACCGTACAGCGGAGGCCCGGTCTCGGCGTTGGCTACGCTGGAGTCATGACTGTCGTGTGTGTGCCAGATTCCCACGCTCGAGAACTCCTCGGAGCCGTTCCCGACGGGGTCGAGGTGATCCTCTGGAACGGCGAGCGTGATAAGCCCGAGCACCTGGCGGAGACCGTCTTCTGGGTGCCGCAGGTGGAGGATTCGACCAATCTGGCCGAGAAGTTCGCGGCCATGCCCAAGCTCGAAGTCACCCAGCTGACAAGTGCCGGCGTGGAGGACATCGTCGCTTTCGTTCCCGACGGTGTCACGCTGTGCACCGCGCGCGGCGTGCACGGTTCGGCGGTCGCCGAGATGGTGCTGACGGTCATCCTGGCCACGCTGCGCCAGATGCCCCACTTCGTCGAGGCGCAACGACAGGGCCGGTGGGAGCCGATGGAGGCCGACGACCTGCGCGACAAGCGGGTGCTGATCATCGGTGCCGGTGACCTCGGTGAGCAGACCGCCCGCCGGCTGCGGAGCTTTGACGCTGACCCGGTGTTCGTGGCACACACGGCACGGGACGGCATTCACGCCATCTCGGAGCTGCCGAGCCTGCTGCCCGAGGCCGATGTGGTGGTGCTGACCGTTCCGCTCACACCAGACACGACCGGGCTCGTCGACGCCGAGTTCCTGGCCCGGATGCGCGACGGCGCCCTGCTGGTCAACGTGGCGCGCGGCAAGGTCGTCGATACGGCAGCACTGCTCGCCGAGCTGACGGCGGGCCGGTTGCGCGCCGCCCTCGACGTGATGGAGCCAGAGCCGCTGCCCGCCGACCACCCGCTGTGGAAGGCGCCGAACCTGATCATCACGCCGCACGCGGCTGGCTCGATCGCGAAGGCCGGCCCGCGAGCTTTTGCGCTGGTCAACGCTCAGGTGCGACGATTCGTGGCCGGTGAGCAGCTCGTCAACATTGTGAAGGGCGCCTACTAGCACTCAGGGGGGTGCGGTTGACGGTCGCGCCGCAGTTCACCAGGTCGGCGGGGTCAGATACCACGACGCGCCGCTCCCGGTGTTGTGGGCGGGAAAGGACTCCGCCGCGAGCCCCACCTTCGCCCGCCATCCGTCGCCCCACTTGGCATTCAGGCCGTCCAGGATCTCCGCGCGGTTGCCTTCTGATGTCTGATGTTTCTGGTTCATCGTCTGCCGCCGGAGGTGCGAGACATAGGCGTTCTCGGTGACCACGCACCGAAGGCCGGCCGCGCGCACCCGGATCGCCAAGTCGATGTCCGCGCCGTAGCCGTGCCCGGGAAAGGTCACCTCGTCGAGACCTCCCAGTGCGACGACAGAGGGCACCGCAAACGCGATCGCGGTTCCGTCACAGAAGTCGACGTCGCGAACCACGTCGCGCGACACGTACTCGGCCGCGGTCGTTGGGATCGCGTGAGCGCGCTGGTGCAACCAGAAGTCGTCGTAGCAGGCCGAGGCCAGCGCGATGTCGTCTGCCTCCCTGAACGGGGCGATCAGTCCGTTCAGGAACCCCGGCGACAGTCGGATGTCGTTGTTCAGCACGACGCAGACCGAGTGCCCCTCGCGCGACGACGTTTCCAGGGCCCAGTTCGCGGCGTCGATCCACCGCAGGTTGCGCCCCGGGCGGTAGACCGAGATGTGACCTTGCGGCAGAACGTAGTCGCCGGCGTTGTCGACCACCACGATCCGCACGGCCGGGTCGAGATCGCTCCCGTCGCGGCACAGGTCGTTCACGACCGCATCGGTCAGCTCCGGGAGTCCGAATGCGGGAATGACCACCAGGGTCGACGCGCCGGTACTCGAAGAATTCACTGCGCGGCGCGGTCCGCGCGGCCCACGCGGGCGCCGTGCACCGTGATCACCATCGTTCGTTCCCCTCGGTTCAGCTGGACTCGTCTCGGTCACATCGGCGTCACCTCGATCGAGAGTAGCTCGAACTCGCGCACTCGCCCGAATCGGGTCGCCGCGCAGGTGCTGAGCAGCGGTACCGAGAGAGTCTCGGCGACCACGACATGCACGACAGAATCGCTCGGCGCCTGTGAGTATGACGCGCCATGATCGGGTACGAGTGCGGGCGCGGGCGCGGCCAGGGTCACCGCGAAGACGCCCGGGCGGGCGCCGGGAACCGCGGTCTCGGCGATCGGGCGGAATGAGGCGAGCCGGTCATCGCCGAGGCGGCGCCGCGCGTAGTGCTGCGCCGCCTGAACGGGGTGCGACAGCGAGCTGCGCCCACGGAAGTGCGCCTCATCGACACGGCCGTCGAGGTAGTCGCGCACGATGAGGGTCGAGGCAACGTCGTCTGCCCGCCCGAAGTAGAGGCCTTCAGGAAAGACCACCATCGTCCCGGCGAAACGATCGCCGCCGAGATGCGAGCACTCCCAGGTCGCCTCCGGGTACTCGGCAGAGAGGGCGAGTGCCACGGGGCGACCGCGCACGGCACAGCACTGGTCGTGTTTGGCGTGGGTGCAGACGCAGAAGATCGGGTCGGTCGACAGGATGCCCGCCGATCCGTCCAGCGGAACCTCGAGCAGCGCGTGCGGGTCATCGACGCTGCCCCACCGGATCTGCTCGAACCCGGGACGCGAATCGACGGACGCCCATCGCCAGTGAGTCTCTGTGATCGTACGTGCCGGACTGCCGACTGTCGAACGCGGAGTCGTTGCCGCTGATCGAGTGACCAACCGCTGGTCGACCTGCGATGCTCGGGCGACGCGCCTGATCGCCAACGGCCGCATCCCGGCCGCCTCCACCCGGTGAACGATGGCTTGGCCGAGTTTGCGGCCGAGTGCCGACGTGGAGAAGGCGTTTGCACCCCACGGGCCTTCGACCTCGACAAGAAACCATCGGAGACCGCGTGACGCTGTGGCCGCCAGCGGATCGCCTCGCTCGCGTGAACGGTCACTGCAGGGCGCCCAATCGACCGCGTCATCGGCAGCGCGACTGGCGTTCACGCGAGGACGATGATCGCTTCGCGAAGCAGCCGCCTCACCACCACGAGCGCGGAGTCTGCGTCGAGCCCCGGCAACGCCTCGACGGCGATCGCGTCGCCCTGGGCAAGCCGTCGGATCGCTTCTGTCGCTTCCGCCGGCAGCACCACCGAATGGCCTGCCGCAGAACCGCCGACCGAGATGCGCACGACCTCGGTGTCACTCGTGATCGTGGCTCGCAACGATCGCCGCCAGCGAACCACACTCGAGCCGCTGAGCGCGGCGATGGCGTCCACGGTTGCGAGTGGCAGAACGGGCTCCGGGGGAGCCGCGGACGCCAGACGTCGTGCCAGTGCGGCGCTCACGGCGTGATTCTGGCGCGACGGTACGGTGCGATCATCCATGTCGGCCGACAGCATCGCTTGCAGCTCGGCCACAACCAGTCGCACGATCGGCTCGAGCTGCTCTGTATCGGCGACGTCGATGCCGAAGGGGAGTGAGGTGCGCAGCGCCTCGGTGTCTCCGATGCGGCTGATGAGCGTCTGGGCGACGTCGGCGCGAGTGTAGGCTGCGACGCCGATCGTGAGGTGAATGGAGGTGCCGCCGAGGGCCTCGGCCGAATGGATCCAGCCCCGCGGCAGGTACAGGGCGTCACCCGGCCGGAAGACCGCGTCGATGTGGGGTTCGCCCGCGGCCCGGTGCGCGACCGCCTCGCGGTGATCAGACCACGGCTGATCGCGCAGGGGCGAGGCGTGCACCGGCTCGTGGATGGTCCAGTGCTTCTCGCCCGCGATCTGCAGCACGAACACATCGTGCACGTCGTAGTGCGGGTCAAAACCGCGCGACGACGCCGGCGTGATGTAGGCGTTGACCTGAACCGGATGCCCGATCTCCTCGGCCAGGTCACGGGTGAAGTCCATCAGCGGCGGCCATGTTCGATGCAGCCCCTGCAGCACGATCGTGGCTCCGGCAGCGAACTCTGCAAGCACCTTTTCGCTCGACACCTGGTCGGCGATCTCGGCGCCGAAGCCGCCAGACGAGGTAAAGGCCGACGGATTCAGTACCGACCCTTCGACTGCCATGCGAAAGAAGGGGGTGCGCAATGCGCGGTGTGAGATGAGGTCGTCGGCCGCGTCGGCGCTGAACAGGTCGTCGAACGGCCGAGGGAGCTCATCGGCGCGGGTGAGCAGTGGTGTCGTCGCCCAGAAACGTTCGGCGAATTCAGTGGAGTGTTCGTACCCTACGCAACGAGAAAGCGCGGGCCGGTCGCCCGACCCGCGCTCGAATGAAGACATTACGCCGATCCGTCGGCACCGCCGTCGTGGCCGCCGGGGTTCGCTCCGCCATCGGCGGTACCCTCTCCGGCGTCAGCGGAACCGTCGGCTCCACCATCGTGGCCGCCGGGGTTCGCTCCGCCATCGGCAGTACCTTCACCAGCGTCGGCAGAGCCATCGGCCCCGCCATCGTGTCCATTCGGGTTTGCGCCGCCATCCGCGGGACCCTCTCCGCCCGCTTCCTGTTCGGTGATGATGTCGTCGTCGTTGATAGCCATAGTCATCCTTTCCGTGCGGCACGGCGGGTGTGCCGGGTTCACACTCGAGACTACGCCGTAGGGTTGTCGCAGCATAGGGCCCTCGGTCACCGGTCCGGCGTCGCCTGCAGCCCATAGTGACTCACAGCCTTATTGTTCGGGTGGCGGGTACGTGTCGGCGCGGGCAGCAGCGCCGGAACACGAGGCGAACGCGAAAGAATGAGGGATGAGCGCATTTCGGATCGGGTTGTACCGGCACTTCAAAGGCAACCTCTATGAAGCCATCGGTACGGTCTTGGATTCAGAAACCGAGGTCGAGATGGTTCTCTACCGGCCGGTAGGAGGTGCGCAGCTCTGGGTGAGATCGCGATCGATGTTCGAGGAGACCGTGAACCGTGACGGAGTCACTCAACCGCGATTCGCCGCCGTCGACGTTCCGTAGGACTTTCCTCACATGACCAGCCGGGGTCTTGTGCGGTCGATTTGGCGCTTCGGGCAGTGCTCGCGGGTTACCACCGTCACTTCCGCGTGATCAGCCCAGCTGTGCGACCGCGGAGCGCAGCCGTTCGAGGGCGTCGCGAAGCAGGGTACCGAGGTCGGCCTCACCGTCCGGCCCGTCCGCGATCCACACGGCGAACGCTTCCTTGAACGCCAGTACTCCGAGCTCTGCCGCCGTCGATGCGACCTGGCTGTCGACGCCGCGGGCGCGGAGGGCATCCGCCATGGCCAACGCCATACCAACCTGCTTGAGCGCAGCGCGCTCTTGTAGCTCTCTACTGGTAGCGATGACGGCCTCAAGGCGTGGGGCCAGCTCGCGGTTGAACGGTGTCATGGCAGAAGCGGCGTTGTCCAAGCCCGCGGCCACGGCCGAAAGCGGGCTCGCTCCGATGGGCGCGGTGGCGATTCCCTCCGTGAAGAGGCGCGACAGCGTCTCTTGCCCAGCCGCAAGCACCTCGCGCTTGTCGCTGAAGTGCCGAAAGAAGGTGCTCTTGGTCAGGCCGGCGCGCTCGGCGATCTGTGCCACGGTCGTCTCGTCGTAACCCTGGTCGGTGAACAACTCGAGGGCGGCAGCGACGAAGCGCTCGCGTGCATCCGGTTCCCATCGAGACATGACCCAATCATATCGACGCGACTTGTGTCCCATCACGGTGATACAGTGATGGGACACAAGTCGCATCATTAAGGAGTCTCTCATGCGCGTTTTCGTCACCGGTGCATCCGGCACAATCGGATCGGCCGTCGTAGAAGAGCTGGTCGCCCACGGGCACGACGTTCTCGGGCTCGCCCGATCGAAGGAGTCTCCCGTCAGTCGGGCATGTCCGCATATGTGGGAGACGGCAGCCAGCGCTGGCCTGCAGTGCATCGTCGCGATGCCGCTTCTCTTTTCCGACTGATGATCGAAAAGGGTGAGCCCGGGGCCTCCGTCAACGCCGTCAGCAGCGAGGGTGACAGCATGCTCGAGCTCGCGACGATCATCGGCGAACAGCTCGATCTGCCGGTGCAAGAAGTACCGGCACAAGCATTTGGCGCGCTTGGCATGATCTTCTCCATCGACCAGCCCGCCACCAGCGCCTGGACTCGCGAGACCTACGGTTGGAATCCCACGCACCCGAGCCTGATGGATGATCTGAAGGCTGGCCACTATCCGGCCTAGGAGGGCGCCACAACTTTCGTGGCCCTAACCCTGCCTGCTGTTCCCTCAGTCCCTTGTTGCAGTCGTGTCGCTCGTGTCACGATGATGTTCTCAGCCTGCTTCGGGAGTAAGGAACTGTGATGTCTATACCCGCCGTGAACGTGCCAGGGTCAGACGCGATCGCTGCGAAATGGCGCGAACTCGGGGGCGAGGCGGGAACCCTCGGTCCAGCCGAATCGGCCCCGGAAGACGCCGGCTTCAACGGGGCGCTGCAGAGATTTCGTGGAGGCTCCATCGCTTGGCAGGAACAGTTCAGCGCTCACGTGCTGTTCGGCACCATCAGCGTTCGCTGGCTGGAGAGGACCCGGTTCCAATACTCGGCGTTCCCCATCGAAGATCAGCGGTCAGTGGCAGACGGTAGTGGTTCAATTACACGCCTCCGCGGGCTGGATCCCACCGGGAACCCCAGCGAGGAGTTCGCTCTCTGCGTCACAACCGATGGTCCCGCGTGTGAGATCGACGGCGAGATATGGCAGCACTGGTCGAACTCCGGATGGGAGTCGAGCCCGGTGGGGTTGCCGGTCGATACCGCCGGCACCACCATCGACGCCCTCGGCTGGCGCCAGGAATTCCAGCGTGGCTGGATGTCCTGGCATCCCTCGGTCGGGGCCGCAATGCTGCACGGGGAGATCTCTGAGCGCTGGGCAGAACTCGGCTTTGACCGATACGGCTACCCGGTAGCTGATCAGCAAGCACTGCCAGACGGTCGTGGCCAGCGCGTCGAACTTGCAACACTGCAGGCCGACGGCACCCGCACACCTGGACCACTGCTGTACTGGACGCCCGAGTTCGGCGCGTGGGAGGTAACCGGCGACATCCAGGCTGAATGGATGCGGCGTGGTCGCGAGGCCGGTGAATTCGGCTACCCGGTGGGGCCGCAGAACGATCGAGTCGACAAACCGGGTGTCGAGCAATTGTTCGAGAACGGCAAGATCGTCTGGCCGCCGGATCCGCCTGGCACCACGGCACCTGTCGTTGCCACCGGATCCATTCGATCTGGCGGGGCGGCTGCACTGGGCGGGCGGGTCACGGTGCAGGTCAACCCGGATGGGTCGGTGCAATGGTCGGGTCACGCGCACAACAGCGGTGCCGACAACTACGACTACGCCGTTCGAGCTCTCGTTCGCTCACCGCATCCCGACGCCCCTACGATCGTGGTGGGGCACTCGGGCAGCGTCTACGGCACCTTTCATTCGGGTTCACGCAACGATGACTGGAGCGAGCTCATCCCGTCATTGGATCCCGACGGATCCGCTCTGCTGGAGCTGCTCCGCGGGTCGAAGCTCGAGACCGCGACCGAATACGAGAGCGGGATCGCGGGAGTACTGGAAACTATCGCCGGCTGGGCGATCAAGGCCGTGGTTGCCTACACAGCGGGAGCCGGCACGATCGTCCTGATGTTTGTCGGCGTCGAGGTTGGCAGCCTGGCGGCCACCGGATCGCTCCTCCCTGGTGCGCAGATCATCAGCGACATGTACTGGATGGCCGGGCCCCTGGGGTGCCTGGTTTCGCTAGGCGCGCAGGGACTCATTGAGGCCGGCAGCCAGGAGTCCGAGGTGACACAAGAGCAGTACGACTGGGCGAATGACACCGTGTTCAAGGGAGCTCTGCCGCCGCGCGAGTTGCTGAGGGTCACCGACTGGTCGGGCGTGGATGATCGCGCGTTCACCTTCCCCAGGTTTGACGGCAAGATCACCCTCAACATGGGGCGCTCCGGCTTCCCCGATCCGCGTGAGTACCACACGACGCGTCCGAAGCCGAGGACCTACGGTGAAACTTTCGTGCACGAACTCGTGCATGCCTGCCAGGCGCACCACGACAAGATGGGACTTTCGTACCTCGGCAAGGGCATCTCCGCCTGCGTCGAAGGAAAAGCGTCGTACAACTATCCGGAAACCGCTGACTTTGACTACACCACGATGGGGTTGGAAGCCCAAGCATCGATCGTCAGTGATTGGTACGGAAGGCACTATTCCGCAGACCGCACCGGACCGTGGCCGCTGGGTTTCGATGATCCATTCGACCGATACATCACCGACGATTTGCGGATGGGCTTGTTTTAGCGAGGGTAGATTCCATAGCAGTGTTCCCCGAGCCGGTCAGGCGACTCGGGGGTTTCGAACGTTGGCGTGTCGTACGCTCGGAGGAGCCCGACGTGCGCGCGGGGGTATAGATGTGCCAGCAGGGCCAGGATGGGCAGGAAATTCGCTGTGTTGAAAGTGCTCAGCTACAACTTGTGGCACGGTCGTGCCCAACGCGAACTGGAACCTCTCGCCACGACATACTCTCCCGACGTGCTCTGCGTTCAGGAAGCCTACTCATCGGGCCTGCCGGAACGACTCGGTGGCCTGACGCTGGCATCCGGTACGACAGGCAACCGTCTGGCTGTGGCGCTCTATGTACGCTCCGAACGCTTCACTGTTGAGGCAGCAGCGAAGGTGAAGCTGTCAATCTCGCGGCATGACCGACTCGTCGGCGGAACCGATCACCGACTGGTCACCGCGCGTGTGCACGACCGGCAGACCGGGCGGCGCTTGGTCTTGGGGTCATTCCACGGCACGCCCTTCACGGACTCCAACGCGTTCCGACGCCTTCAGGTCGACGACGCACACGAAGCTCTCCGCAAGCTGGGGCCCGGCCTACCCACGGTGATGGCCGGTGACTTCAACCATCCCATCCTGCTCAGCATGCTCCACCGCCACCTCAAACGTCGCGGGTTCACGGTCGCGCGCACAGCCACCAGCACATTCCACAAGAACCGAAGCCTCGTGCGAGGCAAGTTCGACCTTGCCACCATCTCCGGGTTCGATGTCAGCCACGCCGAGGTGCTACCACGAGGAGCATCAGATCACCGGCCGGTGCTCTTCACCTTCGAGTACTCCCGCTGAATCAGCGAACCAGCCGTGGGGCCATCAGCGGGTCTGGGGCTAGGTTGAGATCATGAAAAAGCGTGGTAGCCGGACAGTACTGGTCATAGTCGGCGCGATCGCTCTCATCGTGGGCGTTGTGTTTGCGGGGCAGGGCGCGAATCTCATTCCCGGCAGTTCGATGACCGGTGACCGCATGTGGTTGTACATCGGAGTCATCGTCGCGGCGGTCGGAATCGTCTTGATTCTGCTCGGCCTTCGACGACCCCAGCAGAAACGCTGACGCCTCGCCTGCGCAATGATCCCCTTCCGGGCCGGCACGTCACAGCTGGTCCGGGTTTGCGACTTCGCCCGACGCTGTGGCTGCATGAATACGTATCCCGGCACGCGTGCCCACGGGAAGGCGCCGCGCAGCGGGAAGGCAATACTCACGGCCGGATTCATATGCGCACCCGATACCTTTCCCACGAAGAGGATGATCGCGAGCACCATCAGCGCGGGCGCAACAACGACGTCGGTTCTGGTGATGGTGTTCGGGAACGCCTGGCTGATCATGCCTCCGCCGGCCGCTACCAGCACAAGGAAGAAAGTGCCGAGCAGTTCGGAGAAAACATTCGACGCCATTCCTGTAAGGAGTCGTGAAAGTCTTCGACAGACTTCGCAAGACTCGCTGGCGCATGCCGCATGCGACCGTGCAGCACATCCGAGAGAACTGCGCGAACAGGACCTTCGGAAACTCGAGTGTCAACAATGACCACAAGACAGACCCCGCACGGCACCTAATGCGAGGTGGGGGAGGTCTTTAGTACGTCACTCTGAACGACGTGGGCGTGCAGGTATAGGTGGCATTTCCGACGTGATGTACGCCGGTGCCGAGCCTGGTGCACGTTTGCCCGGCGTCGACGAGTAGCGGGACGGTGAAGCCACCGACGACGATCGTGATGATGATCCCGACGCTGGCAATGATGATTCCGGCGACCGCGAGGCCATTGCGAAGTCGAGCGCGTCTTGACTTGACCAAACCAATGATGCTGAGGACGAGGCCCGCAATGTTGAGAAAGAAGAAGAACGACAACACGAAACCGACGATGCCGAGGACACGTCCAGGGTTCTGGGGTGCGGCGCTGAAAGCCTGTGAGGGAATCGCTTCGCCGGTCGGAGTGGTCGGGTCTCCATGACTGTGCTCAGTGTCGGTCATCAGCACAACGTAGCGCATTCCTGCGGGTCGCACGGTGTCGTTGCCTCTAGTGTTACCTCATGAGCGATGACGTGAGACCGGCACCCGCCGCGCCAGTCGAGTACTCCGCTTCGGGTAGATATCCCGTCACCAATACCCTCGCCATCGTCGCATTTGTCTTGGTGTTCGTCGTGCCTGTCGCCGGAATCGTTCTCGGCTATGTGGCGCGATCAGAGATCAGAAAGACCAAGCAAGGCGGCCACAAGCTGGTCGTTGCCGCGCTTGCGCTGGGCTGGATATTCGTCATCTTCCAGCTCATGTTCTTCGCCACCTGGATTTCCCTGTTCGTTCAGGCCTTTGCTCACGGCCGATAACTCGTTGCGCCCCATTGCCTCGGCGGATCGGCTCAAGCCGGTCACTGCCTGCATCGTTGCAGGTGTTCTCACCCTGTTAGGTAAAGACAAATCGAACGAGCAGAGTGGCAATCACGCCCAAGCCGGAGACGGCGAACGAAGCATTTTGCCAGGTAGACCAGCGACTTTTTTGCTTGGGGAACCTGAACGGACCACCGGCGTCATCAGATAGGTCGTACCCGGAGGCGATGCGATAGTGAAGTGTTTCTTTATCGAGGAACGGTTCGCCCGCCGCGCGAATAGTGCGGCCGGTTTCCGAAGCCAACTGCTCGACCTGTTGGTTTTGCTGCGGGAGCGTCGTGTATCCAAATCCGACTTCGCTCGCGACACGGTACGAGAAGATGATTCGCAGAGTGCTGAATGCCATAGAGAACGCAATGAAACCACCGAGATACACGCACAAGATCAGGAAGCCCACTGGGCGATGGTCTTGGAGGTTGAGGCCGAAGCCCAGGAACATCACGCCGGCGAATATCCAGGCATCGAGAGCGACTTTTCTTGTGGCCTCGCCGAGTTGTTCGGCAGTGGGCCCAGGAATCAGGCGACGAGCCACTACCCCGTCCCCGTACCTTGGCGAAAGAGCGCGAGAGCCGCGATCAGGACTCCCGAACTCAAAGCCCCGAGACCCGCGCCCCGGAGACGGGCGGAGGGAATCCGAGCAGTGTGCGAGTCGTCATCCTGGCCTGCCGCTTTCTCGTGCACGGCCGCTCGTCGAATTCGGATGGCTCTGACGATGAGCAGCACCAAGCCAGCAAGAGTCCCAAGTAGTCCCCATATGAGTAGCAGGACATTCGTCAGGTTCATCTGTTGCCGGCCGGAATCACGAAATAGTCCACGTAAGTGCTTCTCTAGCGTCGGCCAGCGAACACGCTGAGGGTGAGCACGATGACAACCAGGCCGAGGACGCAGTAAGAGAGCGTCACAACCGCGAGTGCACGGCCTCGGCCGAGTTGCTTGGTTCGTTTGATCTGGGAGAGCGCGATGTGACCCAGAATCAGGCCCGGTATGACGCCGGCCACAAGAAATCCGACGAGGGCCAAAGTCGCAAAGAGATTTGTCTGCGGAGTTGGTGCAAGCTGCGGTGGAGGCAAGTATCGCGGGTCAATCGTGGACGCCGACGGGGGTGGCATCGACGTGGGGCGCCCGTCTTCAGGCCCGATTTCGAGGCTCATGCGTGCATCAAAGTCACCAGTGCAGAGGCAACCAAAAATCCAGACACGAGCAATGTCACGCCCCCGCCGCATATTGCGCGGATGGATGCCACGAGACCACCAAGTTGTGCCGAGCGGGCGGCCCCGATCGAGCCGTAGATGACCGCTATGCAGCCGAGCCCGAACGACAGGACCAGAAATCCGAGCATCCCTACACGGGCAGTGTGGTTGAGCTGATTGCCGAAGACCGCGACGACAAGGAAAAACGCCAAGAACAACACGACGCCGATGGTGGAGGCCACCAATGCAATCCTCGCCGGGCGATGCAATCCGGGGCGCATCGAGCGCGCGTAGCCAGGGCCGTACATCGACTTTCGCGGGGCCTTGTGGAACTGGTCTGTCCAGAGGGACCCGACCCACCACCGATCTTGGCCGGTTCCCTCAGGGTCTTCGTACCAGCCCGGCTTCACCTGCGTGGCGCTCGAATCGACCGACTGGGAGGGCATCGTCATGGCACGAGTATGGCATTTCTTTGTATTGAATCAGCGCAGCCTAGTCTCAACATCGCTCCATCCGCCGAACTGCGAGCAAACAGTCAGCCGAACGTTCTGATGGCGCTGACGCGGAGGAGATCCAGTTTGTCGGCGTCGATCGACCCCGGCACAACGGTGTACACGACGATCTTGAGGTCGCTGCCGGGCGCTGAGAGCACGTCGCAGTCGAACGTGATCGATCCGGCGAGGGTGTTCTCGACGGTCTTTCGCGACTCGCGGTGCTCGCCGAAGGTCGCCGAACCCCATAGTTCCGCGAACTCCTCGGACTGCTCCAGCAGGTCGGCGATGAGCAGCCCGAGCGCCACGTCGTCAGGGTACCTGGCAGACGCGACGTGCACGTCAGCGACGAGATCACGACGAAACTGTTCGCCGTGTTCCGCGCTGTGAGTGACCGCGAGTGGGGCTCCGGTGAATCGACGCCACAGAAGATTCCCGGCGCGGCTTCCCCGCGCAGCAGTGTCGCCAAAGAGGGTGACCCAAAGGTCGTTCACGAGCAGCGTGTCCCAGGCTGCGGAGAACACGGCAACGGGAACTTCGCCCAGACGATCGACGATGTGTTGGACGCCCGGCGTGACGAGGTTGGGCACCATCGTCTTCAGCGGAACTGCTACCCCGCCGACCCGAAAAAGGTGATCACGCTCCAGCTCGGTCAATCGCAGGGCGCGGGCCAATGCCGTGAGCACCTGCGCTGACGGATGCAGCGCCCGACCTTGTTCCAGGCGAACGATGTAATCGACGCTGATGCCGGCCAGCATCGCCAACTCTTCTCGGCGTAACCCCGGTGATCTGCGATCTCCACCAACCGGAAGTCCCGCTTCGATCGGCGACACCCGATCCCGCCAGGCGCGCAGCGCCGATCCGATTTCAGACATGACCCTATTTTCCCCTTGTTCGAAAGGATGCGGGTGGTACTGCTGGTGCCATCAAGTTCGGCAGGTCAGCGCGCAGGCTGAAACCATGACAACAACACTCATCACAGGGGCCAACAAAGGCCTTGGACTGGAAACCGCCCGACGCCTCATCGAAGCCGGCCACACGGTGTACGCCGGAATGCGCGACACAACGAAGGGCGACAACGTCAAAGCGCTCGGCGCCCACGTCGTTCAACTCGACGTAACCGACGAACTATCGGTCGCCGCCGCTGTCGGATCGTTGCCTGCCCTTGACGTACTCATCAACAATGCCGGCATCATCGGTTCCCGCTCGGGTGCCGACGACTTCGTCGCCGACGACCTCGCCGAAGTGATGAACACCAATGTGTACTCGATCGTGCGAGTGACGAACGCAGTGCTACCACTGCTGAAAGCGTCGGCCAACCCGGTCATCGTGAACGTTGCCAGCGGGCTCGGATTTCCGCGATTCACCACCGACCCTGATCGCATCGAGTCGAAGATCTCGAGCCTCGGCTACGCGACCTCGAAATCCGCGGTGATCATGCTGACCCTGCAATACGCAAAACTGCTTCCGGAAATGCGTGTCAACTCCATCGACCCTGGTTACACCGCCACCGACCTGAACGGCAACAGCGGAAGCCAGACAGTGGCCGAGGGAACCGACGCAGTCTTCGCTATGGCAACGATCGACGCCGACGGCCCCACCGGCACCTTCAGCGACCGAACCGGCATCATCGCCTACTGACCGTGTCGGCCGCCAAGCTCGTGTCCTGGTTTCTCCTGATGATCATCTCGGTCGTTCTGGTGACGTAGGGCTATCCGCCACGACGCCCCGCTGAGCGGCATCTCGCCGCGACAGGCCCCGCCCGCCTGAGGGTGCTCGCGCAGCGTCTCTACGAAGCCGCTACGTTGCCGACGATGTCCCACGAGAAGTCCTTCTCGGTCGGCGCCGCACCGGTTTTGCTTTGCTGGAAGTACGCGTATTTCACCTTGCCGAAATTCAACGTGACGTTTTCGGTGAAGCGATCTTCTCCACCGCTGCCAGCCATTGTCACCGAGGTTACGAGCACGTCGGTGAGGGTGATGGTGATGTACTTCAGTGGCGCCGCACCGGCCTTGCGCACCAGCAGTGTCGCTGTGGGCACATGAGTTCCCTTGGCCAAGGAGATCATGAGTGCGGTGCTGGCTGAGTCGACGTACTTGGTGAACGACAGGTCTTGAAAGCTGGCTTTGCCCGCTCCTCCGCCGGAACCCATGTGGGTGGTGCCCGACTGTGACATGCCCCAGCCCCATGACAGCACGTCGATGTCGCCCAACGGGCCCTGAACTTTGTCAGCTGATTCGCCGACGATCGTTTTGCCCATGTTGATGAACATGTCTAGTGCCATTGAGTTGTCTCCTGCGGCTTCGAGGGTCAGTTGAGCGTGATGGTGAGTGTGCCGGTGCCAGAGCCGCCGGTATTCGGATGCAGCACCGCCGTGTAGCTGCCGGTAGCGCCGCTGTACTGCCCTGAGCCACCGGTGATGGTGAAAGTGCCGGTGCCGTCGTGACGAAGCAGACCGGTCGCGGTGATGGTGTCGCTGCCGTCGGAGAAGCTCAACAGCTGCGTGGTGAAGCTGGCGTGACTGTTGTCGCCGCGCTGAGGAAGAGAGAGCACGGTGCCGGAGCCGTGAATCGTCCCTGAGGTGACCGCGCCACCATCTCCCACCAGCTCTCCGACGACGGTCGTTCGGTCATCGATGGCTACCGCTTTGTAGCCGCCGAGCTGGCGGAGGGCCGCCACGGTGAAGCTGAGCACGACGGGTTTGCGCGTCGGTGCCGGTGTGATCTCAGCGGCCTGAGCCGGCGCAGGCATCGGAAGAACGGCTCCGGCGAGTGCGAAGGCGGCAGTGGCGGCGGCCACGACATACCGGCGGCTGACGCCCGCTTTTGGCTCGGAGGGATTGCGGGCGACATCATCCATGACGATGATCCTTTTGTATTCACTTGAAGTGCGCCCGATGATCAGGCGGCCCGCCCCCGGAACCCCCGAGCCTGTCAACTGTATGGTTACAGCGTCATCAAGTACAGACTCCCGTTCAGGGGGTATAACGGGCGAGAATCAAGGCGTGACGGTGAGAAGCACGCGCGCAGCGATGCCGATGCTGGCATTGGATGTCGGGGTGGCAAAGCGCACGTTCGCCAGCGTAGAGACGATGTCGTAACCGAAGCGATCGGGTTACCGATCTACTTCTGCGAACCACGCTCCCGCGTTTCTGATCTGGGGGGACAGCGCCTGAAGCTGCCCGGTCGAGTTTCAGATGGTGACGCTCACCGGGAGACATCTCACGGGCTTTGAGCCGGCTGTGTCGCGATACCGTGCTGGGACTGTCAGTGAGGGATTTTTGGTTCTTGGCCTATCTGTGCCCAAGAACCGATGGGGGCTCCGTAGGCTCCTAGCGCTTCAATCACGGTTTCGATCGTGCTGGCTGGGTCCCCGGTCAGGCTCAGCTCGAGGTCGCAATGGATGATGCCTTCGTCGGGGCTGATCATCGATCCGCCTCCAGTGATTTCGCTTCCGGGTGCCACATCTGCGAGTAGGACCTCGAGCGGTCGCTCGTAGATCTCTATTCGGTGTTTGGGCTGCAGTCGCGCGTTCATGCGAACATCAGCCCGTGTCATTTGCGGCGGTGTAGCGCGGCGACGGAAGAGGGCCATGGATTGGAGCCTAGACGAACCAGATGATTCGGCGGGAAAGCTGGCTTGCTGTTCTGGATCGCCGATGCCGAGTACCCTCCTCACTGGCTAGGTGGTCATTTGGGGCGGAGAGCCGTGCTCTTGGATACCGAGGGCTGCCAGCGATTCGGCGCGCCATCTTCCCAACTGGGCCGTTGCTTCCTCAGCTCTACGAGCTTCCATCAGGGAGCGGATAGCGGTCATCCGATCCGAAGATGCAATGAGGAACGGACGGTCGTCGTCGCTCGGCGTGTGTAGTGCGGTGCGCAGTATTCGAAGCCCGAGACGAGGCCTACCAAGAAGAAGCGCAGCGTAGGCGGCCGCCTCGGCCCGCAACCGGTTCTTCGATCCATCTCCGTCTCGGACGAGGTGCGTCAGTTCCCACTTCTCGGTCTTCCGCGAAGCCCAGACGTTGGCCACGATTCGCTCGATGTCGTCTCGTTCGATCGATATGCGTTCCGATTCGTCTCCCACGGCTCGAACCCCGCCGTGAATTGCGTGGGTGGGGATGAAAAGAGGCATCGCAATTCGCGCGATATAGATGAACTGCGGATCGCGAGATGTGTCCATCGCAACGCCGAATAGGACCTGCCCTACGGGTGTCGCATAGCAAAGCTGTTCCCGAAACGCGTGTCCTGGGTCGTTAGACAGAGCGGCACGAACAAGGCGTTTCCACTCCGCGACCTTCATACCGTCATCCGGCGAGAGGAAGCTCCTGAGAGCTCATTGGCGGGTCCGACCTGTCGCATTTGATCACCGTACCGTCTGCCCGAACAATTCGAACCATGTCCCAAGCCGGGCATTCAGCGGGACGAGACACCTGATCGTGGGGTTGCCGTGACAGGCCTGAGGGGAGCTTGGTTTGCTAGTGCCGGAACTCGTCGGACGCCGTCGAGGAATTGATCGTCTGGGTCATCAATGTCGTGCAGCTCGGCATCAAACAGACCGAGGGCTTTGTGTTCGGAAAACCATTCATCGTCGCGACCGTGTCGGATCTTGAGTTCAGGGAACAGCGTTCGGATCTGTACTTCGGTGTTGGCTCTCAACCAGGTCCATCTCGACGACGTGTCGTCGTCGTACCCGACCGTGAAGACCGGTCGGATTTGGCCGACTCTTGCACTGTCGACGTGTCGTTGCTCGAGGATTAGCGCGAGCAGGTGCCTCGGATCCTCGTCGAGTGATTCCGCGAGGTCGGGCCTGCGGTCCCGCCACTCGATGTACTGGGCGTGGGTCATCCAGTTAGGGAGAGCGTTCTCGTCTACGACGTCAAGTTCTGGATACAGGTCCGTAATCGCGGCGGCGGATTCGGCATACACGGCCCGCCAGATACCCCCGACGCCGTAGTCCCAAACGACGAGGTATTTCTGCACACTCATGAAGGGAGGTTATCGCCACATTGGAGCTGTGACCAAGGCAGCGAATCTGCCCCGCCAGGGACCTCCAACGGACGTCGAGCGGTGGGATCTGAAGAACTGGCGGTCACCCGTTCGCGTCGATCCAGATCGTCGCATGAACGCGGGCGAGGCGGCCCACCATCTCTGCACTAAGAGTTTCGGCCCCACGTCCGAAAGTGAAGAACGCACGCACGAACACGGCTGGGTGATGGAGCTCCGCGGTGTCTAGTCCCGTCTGGTCCAGTTTGTCGAGCGCCTCATTGACTGCCTTGTCGAGCCGCTCCGCTCGGACCGACCAGTCAGCCTCGGAGAAGCTAGCACGGTGTACTTCATAGTGATGCTCGTCGCTGGGGGAGGATGTAGGGCCATCCTCAGAGAAGACGGACAGTGCTGCGATGGGATGGGCCGAATGAATGGTCAGGCTGACAATCACATATGTCGTCTCATCATCTTCCTCGGGCTGTGTTTTCATCGTCATGCCCTGATTTTTGCACCTGGCCGCGGAGTATTCAGTCAATTCGTAAGCCGGACGCCCACTGGGATGTTGTCCCGATGAGCGAGTCTCGCGCGAGCTGTGTAGGTTTTCGGTGTGGCGATTGAAGAGAATGGGCTGGCGAAGCGCGACGATGTTGTCTCGCATTTTCTGGATTTTCTGCGCGGGCAAGGTGATGTGGACGCGGTTGTCTATGATCCGCCATCGTTGACTGCGCACATTTACGGCTTACCCGGTACGCAGGTCAGGGTGGGAATCGATTCGCAGGTGCTGCTTCAGAACCATTCCAAACTGATGGGTAATCGCTCGGATTTTCTCGACGCAGCATCAGCCCTCAGCGTGCGCCTACTCGAGGCTTTGGTCTTTGAAGCTTCACCTGACTCGATCCTGCAACTAGATCCGGACGGTGACGGATTCTTAGTCGAACCGAAGCGCCTGGTCGAGACTCCACCGAATGTCCAAGTTATTGCGCAACCGCTTCGGTCTCCTCACGAGTTGTCGCAGACCGCAGTCGAAACGTATGTCATCGACGGTCGCGGCATCGAGTCCGAGGCCGCGTTCTATCGAGCTGTAGGGGAGGCTGTGAACGGACCAGGCGGATACTTCGGCGGATCGTTGGATGGATTGAACGACTGCCTTGGTGGCGGTATGGGTTCCGTTGACGAAGAGATCCAATTCCGGTGGACTCATTCAGATGTAGCACGCGCGTCGCTCGGGTTCGAGGAGACTGTGCGTTCGATGAAGGCCGCGACGGCCCGGGCTACGTTTGTGAATCGTCGGCTCGATCGGGAGCAGCTGTTGTTCGCTGAGCTTGGCCTCGGTCAAACCATCTTCGACGTGATCGTTTCATTATTCGACGACGCGGGAATCAACCTCGTGCTCGAATAGCCATCTTCCTTAGCCCGGAATGGGACGTCCAACGGAACAACGTCTAATCCGGACGCGGGCGTGGATTTTGATCTCGTCCACCGAGATGACGACTATCTTTCGGCCGTGGTTGAGGGCAGGCTGAACCTCGAACGGTTCGTCGACGCCGGAAAATAGCGCCATCGGAGTTGGTTGATGCCGATCATCAAGGGGGGGCATCATGTACCAGTTCAAGAGAGGCGTCGCTGTCGCGGCGTTGGTCGGATCGCTGCTTCTCGCTGGGTGCGCTGCTAGCTCAAGCGCCCAGGATCAGGCGGTGGCGGAACAATCTGCTCGCCCGAGTCCAGATAGTTCGGGAGGGGTGGTACGCACCGTCCCCAGCACAACCAACCGCCCTACCGACCCGCCTCTGCCGAGCGATTACAACCAGAACACCAACATTCAACTTACTCCTCAGGAGGCTTCACTGAACCAGCTCTGGGCGCTTGCCAACTCGGAAGTCGGCATCGACGCCGCTAGCGCAGAAATCAGCGATGCAGGAGGTTTGAGAGACTTCTCGGCAGCTATTACAACCCGGTGCAATTCGATCCTGCCGGCAGAGCAAGCGGCCGAGCTGGACCAACTCAAAGCGGGCTACGAGTCAGCGACCGGGGCGGCGGCATTCACGGCCGCGAAAGCGTACTTCGTGCGTGCAACTGAACTATGCATGTGAAGCATCGTCGCCCCCAGATGGCCGCAGCGTCAGCTGGACGTTAGACGATGATTCCGAAGTACATCCCGGCCGTCCCCGACGTCGTCGATGAACGCGCAGACAAGATCAAGACACTGAAAACAGCTCTGTGGCTGACGGCTCTGTTCGGAGCGGGCCTACTTCCGCCTCTTCTAATCGGGTGGGGCTACCTCTCGTCTTTTCTCTTTCTAAATTACGACGGTTCGTCAGACGTCGAAGCAAAGCAAAAGCTCGTCGGCGGACTAATCTACGTTCTGGCCGGTGTCGTGATCCAGCTGGCGTCCACATTCGCCGTCTGGATAATTTCAGCCAAACTTGCCCGCCTCAGCGATCAACCCAACGTAGGCTTCGAACTCTCCGTTTTTGTTGGGATCTGGCTCGCGGGCGCAACAATAGGTGTGGGCGTATACTTCATGTTCTTTGCTCAGAACTATCGTTGAACATCAAAATTTTCCGCTTGCCGGCATAATCGTGCCGCAACCCAACATTGGTGCCGCGGTTCTATTGGTGACCTTGGGCGGCACCAAGGTTTCGGGTTTCTCTTCGAAGTAGGGCGACCGCCTGGCCAAGTGCTGCCCGGAGAACGACGTTTTCCCGTGGGGACCAACTCGACTTGTAACTCCGCGAATCGAACGCGTAGGGCACGTTGAGCGCGACGAGCTTGCTGTAAACATTCTGGGCGGCACCCCAGCGCGGATCCCAGCTGCCGCCCGTCGCCGCGGAGAAGTCCAAGGCAATGTTCAAGATGTTCAGGGCGCTTTCCACGTCTAGATCAAATCGTCGGCGACCGAGCCAACCTTGAACGGGATTGACGTCGAGAACATTTGTATCTGCGTCACCTTGATGCCAACCTGCGGCATCAGCGCGCGCCTGACACTCTGCCGCGGAGCGAAACAACTCAACACGTCCATGCGCGGTGGCGACCGAGTCCCTGCCGTCACTCATACTGTCTTCGCCCCACCAGAAGTATGTCGTCCGACGATCAAACCGTATCCCTTGGGGTGTGCCATTCTGAATCTGAGCCATCGATGCCTTCGTCCTTCAAGCAACCCTCCCACGCGGTTGGGCGCAGTGTCTCAGTCTCACGACCGAATGACGGGCGTCGTGTGGAACTCTCCTTTGGCTCAGTAGTGCTCTCGGCATTGCAAGATGACGATGTGTTCGTCGGTGACGTAGTAGACCAGTCTGTTGGCGTCGTCGATCCGTCGGGACCATGAGCCGGTCAGTATGTGTCTGAGCGGTTCGGGTTTGCCGATGCCGTTGAACGGGTCGCGTAGCGTGTCAGTGATCAGCTGGTTGATGCGTTTGAGTGTTTTGCGGTCCTGGGTCTGCCAGTAGACGTAGTCTTCCCACCCGTTCGGGTCGAAGACGATCGAACGGGTCACGCGTCAAGAAGGTCATGCTTTTCGAACTCGCCGCGACGGGCCCGCTCGATTGCGGCGAGCAGCCGGTCGGCGTTTGCCGGGTTCCGAAGCAGGTAGGCAGTCTCTGTCATCGCGTCGTAGTCCTCTTTCGACAGGATGACGACGTTTCCGTGCCGAGACACGACCTCGATGGTGGTGTGATCATCATTGACCTGCTGGATGAGCCCGAACAGGCTCTTACGCGCTTCAGTCGCGGAAATGGCAGACATCGTAGCCTCCTAAGTAGTACTTGATAACGTACCACTTAGGTTGGTCGTTGGAATCTTCACTCGGAGGATTGTCAGCAGAATGCCTGCCAGCCGATTTCGGCGACCGCACACCGGCTGCCCGATGCGCCGGCGCTCAATGGGCAGTTTCGCGCCAATTCGAGCGGCAAATCCGGCGGAATTCCGGCGATCTGAGCATGCTCAAAGACCTTTTGATCACCTGTTGCCAAAATGTCGCCACACCAACGGGTGAGAGCGGCGGAATATTTTGAAGCATGGTCGGCGCGTTGGAGGTGCTCATCCGAAGATTGCTGGGGGAGGCGATGCGGGAGCCACAGGGAGTCCCTGCTCGAAGATCGGAACCAGGAGGCGGAGGGCCTTGTCCGGCAGTCCGTCGCCCGGAAAGAAGTCGTTCAGTACATCTTCCGCAGCATGGAGGTCACGAACGTCGCAGATCGCGAGCAAATTTGCGATGTCTTGCACGTCTCGACCTGGCCGTGAAGCGTTGAGTTTCATAGCGAGCAGCGCACGGGGCGAGGCTACTTCTACCGTGATGTCCTCGTTCGAGTAGAGAACCTCCCATTCCGGGTCGGCGCCATAAGCCGGGACGAACATGGAGGCATTGCTGTTGAGCCAGTCGTGAGGCCAGCCATTCACATCCGCGACTTCAACGGCGGCATCGATGATAGGTTGCTCCGGCTGCAGAACTGCGTCGACGTCAGCAGTTGTTCGGCGATCGAAATAGCGAAGCGCGAGTGCGGCGCCACCGACGATGCGGATTCCGGCGGGCTGGCCAAGCGCGCGGAGTTTTTCGATGACCCCATTTATCCCGCGGATGAGGTCGTCGCGGTCGAGTTGATCACCGGGCACTAGATGCTCTCCAAAGTTGCCGCTTCGATCAGGATGCCGCGTCGGAGAAACGCTTCAGGAACATGCGTCCTATCGACGGGAACGTCGTAGTCACTGGTGCGAGGAGCCCACTGCGCCTCGTGGTCTCCGAGTCTCGTGGTGACCCAGCCCGGGATCGGTAGGTCGCTGGCGCGCAGGCGAAATTCACAGAGTGCTGCGATCGCGGCATCCCAGTGATCGAAGCCCGTCGGAGCCGGCTCGGTGAGTGTAAGGCCGACCTTGGTTGCTCCCTGTTCAGCGGCGAGGTTGTCTGCCAGTTGCAAGAAGCGACGAAACGCTGAGGCGTCGTCTGACCCAATGAGCGCCACACTGATTTCATACGCTATGCGCGCTGCGTCGCTGCGCACGGTAGGGATACTGACGACGGTCTGACCCGTCGCGCGCAAGAGCGTGTCAAGCGTGGCGACTGTGGGTTCGCGCTTTCCGTGTTCTATGAGAGACAGAGACGACCCTGCAATTCCGGAACGGGTGGCCAGTTCACCCTGTGTGAGCCCGCTGGCCGCCCGGGCCGAACGGGCAAGAACTCGTGCTGACACATCTCACCTCTTTACTAAGTAGTAAAAGTGTAGCGGAGCAATGCCATCGCGAAATCGAATGTCTCGAAGATGTTGCCACGTGCAGAAGGTGCGGCTGAAGCGCGAAAGGAACGGTAGCCTTCGATCCCAATGCTGGTGCGGCAGCGCCGCTGGTGGCCCCACGCAGATTCGAACTGCGGCCCCTGCCTCCGGAGGGCAGTGCTCTATCCCCTGAGCTATGGGGCCAGGAGTGCGGTGTCTAGGCTATCACCGAGAAATGGGCGGTGCGATTCGTGGCAGGATCGAGAGTATGCAGAGAACGGTCAGTGCCCACATCGAATGTGTCATCGACGCCCCCGCAAACCTCGTCTTCTCGATAGCTGTCGCCGCAGGGTCGACCGTGGTGAGTGAGTCGGTCGAATATCTCTACAACGGGCATCCACTCACCCCGATCGATGTGCTCGACGTGCATGGCACGCGGCTGCACGAGTTCGACGCCCAGGCCGGCACTTTGACCCTCAACTACCGGGCTGTCGTCGACGGTGATGCAGGCCCCATGCCGATCTCGAAGAACGACCTCATCACGTACCTCCGGCCGAGCCGGTACTGCGAATCAGACATTCTGCTGCCGACCGCGCTCTCTGAGTTCAGTGGGCTCAAGGGCCGGCTGCTGCTCGACAGCGTCAGTTCGTGGGTGGGCGACAAGCTGAGTTACGTGCCGGGTTCGAGCCTACCGACCGATGGCGCCGTGCGCACGCTGCTCTCACGCCAGGGCGTGTGCCGCGACTACGCGCACCTAGTGGTGGCGTTGCTGCGTGCACTTGATGTTCCTGCACGGCTCGTCTCGGTGTACGCGCCCGGGCTCGACCCGATGGATTTCCACGCGGTGGCCGAGGCCTACGTGGACGGCCAGTGGTACGTGGTCGATGCGACGGCGCTGGCACCGCGCCAGAGCCTGGTGCGCATCGCGACCGGCCGTGATGCGGCAGACACCGCCTTCCTCAGCAACCACGGCGGCTGGCTCGCCCTGACGGCGCTCGAGGTGACGGCGACCGCGGAGACGCTGCCCTTCGACGACACCCGCGAGCTCGTGCAGCTGCACTAGCTACTCCGCTCCTCTCTTTGCGATCGACTTTCCCGAAACTGTCGGGACGCGCCGCAGCCATCGACAGTTTCGGGAAAGTCGATCAGGCGCGTTCGGTAGAGTTGATGCCCGTGACTCCCGAAGACCTCTCCAGCGCTCTGTTCGACATCGTGACCGCCAACATCGAGCGACGCGCCATCGAGAAGCAGCGAGTGGATGCTGCGGCAGAGGCCCCAGCCGAGAACACCGAAGCCCCGCTCACCGCGCTGCCCACCATCACCGTGGCCGACGTTCTCGTCGAACGCCCGCGCAACCGCGACCACGGCGACTGGACCACGAACATCGCCATGAAGCTCGCAAAGTCGCTCGGAACGAACCCGCGCGCGCTCGCCGCCGAACTCGCCCCCGCCATCGAGGCCATCGACGGAATCGCCAAAGTCGACATCGCGGGCCCCGGCTTCATCAACATCACCTTCGAGACGGCGGCCGCGGGCGAGATCGTGCGCACGATTCTCGACCAGGGCGACAGCTACGGCCACACGAATGTGCTCGACGGCCTCAGCGTCAACATGGAGTTCGTCTCGGCGAACCCGACCGGTCCGCTGCACCTGGGGCACACGCGCTGGGCCGCTCTCGGTGACGCCATTGCGCGTGTGCTGAGCGCATCCGGTGCCGAGGTCACCACCGAGTACTACATCAACGACGCCGGCAACCAGATGGACAACTTCGGCGCCTCGGTGCTGGCAGCGGCGAAGGGCCAGCCGACGCCTGAAGGCGGTTACCCGGGGGAGTACATCCAGGAGCTGGCGGCGAAGGTGCTCGCGCAGGTTCCCGACCTCCTCGAACTGCCCGACGCAGACGCGATCGCCGTCGCACGCGATCTCGGCTACCTGCAGCAGCTCGAAGAGATCAAGCGGTCGCTCGATAACTTCAACGTGCACTTCGACGTCTTCTTCTCTGAGCGCACACTGCACGAGACCGACCCTGCCACGGGCACGAGCCTCATCGAGCAGGCCGCCGTTCGCCTCGCCCAGCAGGGTCACGTCTACGAGAAAGACGATGCCGTCTGGGTTCGCACTACCGATTTCGGCGACGACAAAGACCGGGTGCTCACGCGCGGCAACGGCATCGTGACATATTTCGCCGCCGACGCCGCCTACTACCTCAACAAGAGGGACCGCGGGTTCACCGAGAAGATCTACCTGCTCGGTGCCGATCATCACGGGTATGTCGGCCGGCTCAAGGCACTCGCTGCGGCAGCGGGAGACGACCCCGACGTGAACATCAAGATCCTCATCGGCCAGCTGGTCAACCTCAATGGTGCGAAGCTCTCCAAGCGCGCCGGCAACATCATCGAACTCGATGACCTTCTCGGCTGGGTGGGTGCGGATGCCCTGCGGTACTCCCTCGCACGATTCCCCGCTGACTCACCCCTGTCGCTCGACGGCGAGAAGCTGCGCGAGCGCACCAACGACAACCCCGTGTTCTACGTGCAGTACGCCCACTCTCGTACCCGGTCCGTCGCCAAGAATGCCGCGGCCGCCGGCGTCGACCGCAGCGCTTTCGAGCCGTCGTTGCTCACGCACGAGACCGAGACCGAGCTGCTCGGTTCACTTCAGGAGCTGCCCAGGATCGTGTCGCAGGCGGCTGAGCTTCGCGAACCGCACCGCGTCGCGCGGTATCTCGAAGAGGTCGCCGGCCACTACCACCGCTGGTACGCCTCGTGCCGCGTGCTGCCGCTCGGCGACGAGCCGGTGACCGACCTGCATCGCACCCGCCTCTGGCTGAACGACGCCACCGGCCAGGTCATTCGCAACGGGCTGAGCCTGCTCGGCGTTTCTGCTCCCGACCGTATGTAACCGTCTGACACGGGCGGGGATTCACAAACCGTACAGCGAACTCCCAGTGGGAATGCAGCAGCTCCCGGCGTGAGTGCAGCGGTTCACCGCCAGACTGAAGAAATGAAGAGACGAAACCGGGTCATCGCCATCGTGGTGGCCGCAGCCGTACTTTTCGGAGGGATTGTCGTCGTGGCAGATTTCGGGCTGAAAGCCTTCGCCGAGGGCCAGATTCGCTCAGCGATCGTGAAGAACCTCCCCTCGAACGTGACGGGTGACGTCTCGGTGCAGATCGGTGGAGGCTCGTTCCTCGCGCAGTACGCCTCCGGGTCGTTCAGTGAGGTGACGCTCAACAGCGACAACCTCACGGTGAACGGTGTGCCGCTGAAGGCGCACGTGGTGGCCCACGATGTGTCGACCGACCAGACGAAACCGATTCCCCGGGCATCCGCCACCCTCACCCTCGACCAGACGGCGGTCAACTCGTTCCTGAGCATTCCCGGGTCGAATGAGATCGTGCTGGCCGACGGAACCGTTCGCTACCAGGGGTCGTTCCAGCTCTTCGGGCTCACCCTCGGCTACGACGCGACGGCGACCGCGGCACCTGTCGGCGGTACCGTTCAGCTGACTCCCACGGGCGCCACGCTCTCGGCCGGATCGGCCTCGCTCGACGTCGGCGGCGCGTTGAAGACCATCGTCTCGAAGCCCATCTCGATCTGCGTGGCCCAGTACCTGCCGAAATCGATGCAGGTCACGTCGATCACTCCGTCTGCTGGCTTCGTCGTCGTCGACCTCAGCGCCACCGACCTGGTGCTGACGGAGGATGCCCTCAAACAGACCGGCTCGTGCGACTGACGGTTCTGCGCTGACGGCCAGGGCTGACGGCAACAGCCGATAGCAATCACGGTTTCGGCTGGTCTGACACCTTCACCGCGATGTCGTACGCGCCTCCCTTGATGCCTGAGACTGTGACGGCCGCGTCGTAGTGCTGGTCGGGTGAGTCGGCGCCGACGACATCGCAATGCACGACCGCCGACTCGGTCAGGTCGATGTCTTTGCTCCCGCAATCGACTGTCGTGCTGAGCCCACTCTGTTTGTCGAGTGAGGTCTTGACATTCTTCGCGAAGTCAGCCGACGACACCGACGGGTTCACTGAGATCGAGCCCGAGCAGGCCGTGAGGCCGAGAGCGGCGCTTGCTGCGAGCAGAGCGGTGAGAACAATCCGGTTCGAGTTGATGATGCGCATGAGAGACCTCCATAAGTGACAAATGCTTAGGCAAGCATAGAGGAATACTCACTAGCGTGTCGCCTCGGGTCGCCCCCCGGTCACTCACGATCGCGCCGATGTCGGGTAGGATTTTCGCTGTCGACGGCTTCAGGAACCAATCCGGGTTCGCTCGCCCTTCCAATCTGCGAATCCGCCCGTGGTCGCTCTCCTCCAAAGGTCAATCCGATGTCTGCCAACCCGCTCGCACCGCCGTGGCTCGCCGTGCCAGACGATGCCAATGACGTCGCCAGCGCAGTCTGGTCAGTGAACTCCCGGCGCACCGACGAGGGTGAACTGTCCATCGGGGGAGTCACGGCTTCGGCCCTGGCCGAGCAATTCGGCACTCCTGTCTACGTGGTCGATGAAGCCGATGCACGGTCTCGGGCACGCGGGCTCCGTGAAGCGTTCGAGCGAGAGTTCGCCCGAATCGGCACCGACGTCACCATCTACTACGCAGGCAAGGCCTTCCTCTGTTCCGCCGTAGGCGAATGGATGATCTCCGAAGGCCTCAGCATCGATGTCTGCAGCGCGGGCGAGTTCGCGGTCGCGCTGGCCGCTGGCGTCGACCCGGCCCACGTCGGCTATCACGGCAACAACAAGTCGTTCGCCGAAATCGACAGCGCTGTCGAGTATGGAGTCGGCGCGATCGTGATCGACAGTGAGATCGAGATCGAACGCGTCGCCGCCGCGGCAGTCGCGCACGGCAGAATCCAGTCCGTACGTCTTCGGGTGAACAGTGGAGTCCACGCGCACACCCACGATTTTCTCGCCACCGCCCACGAAGACCAGAAGTTCGGAGTCTCGTTGGCCGACGCGCCAAGGCTCGTGGCGACGATCCGGTCACACCCCGAACTTCGGTTCCTCGGGCTCCACTGCCACATCGGCTCTCAGATCTTCGGTTCGGGCGGCTTCTCCGAGTCGGCGGCCCGGCTCCTGGCCGTACACGCTGAGCTCCTGGCCGGGGGAGAGATCCCCGAGCTCAACCTCGGCGGCGGCTTCGGGATCGCCTATACGACTGCAGACGATCCGACTACGGTCGGTGAACTTGCCGCCCAGATCGCCGACATCGTCGGGGCCGAATGCGGGCGCCTGAAGATCGAGGTGCCGCACCTTGCTTTCGAGCCAGGTCGCGTCATCATCGGCCCCTCGACGGCGACGCTCTACACAGTTGGCACAGTCAAGCCCGTCGTCGTGACAGTCGGCGCAGACACCGAAGTCGCCGAGGGCGTTGCCGAGATTGCTCCAGACGACGTGAGTTCGGCCACGGCCATACGCACCTACGTGAGCGTCGACGGCGGCATGAGCGACAACGCCAGGCCCGCCCTCTACGGCGCGGACTACAGCGTTCGCCTAGCCAACAGGCAATCCGACGCCGATCCTGCCCTGGTGCGGGTTGCTGGAAAGCACTGTGAGAGCGGCGACATCGTGGTGTACTCCGACTACCTCCCGGGCGACGTCACCCCCGGCGACCTGCTCGCGGTGCCAGCCACCGGCGCATACTGCTGGTCGTTGTCGAGCAACTACAACTACCTGGGCAGGCCCCCGGTCGTCGCAGTCGTCGACGGCTCTGCCCGGCTCATCATGCGCGGTGAGACCGTCGATGATCTCCTGGCACGCGACCCGGGAATAGCGCGGGGCACGCGCAAAGCGAAGACGGTCGCCGAGCATCCGCCCGTCTTTTCCCACACCTCCGAGAAAGCATCATGATCGAATACCGCAACCTCAAGATCGCCCTGCTCGGAGCGGGCAGCGTCGGTTCACGCGTGGCGCAGCTGCTGCTCGAGCACGGCGACGAACTCGCTTCCCGGGTCGGAGCCGGCCTCGAGCTCGTCGGGATCGCCGTTCGCGATGTCGACGCACAGCGAGACGTGGAACTGCCACAAGAGCTGTACACGACTGATGCGGAGTCTCTGATCCTCTCGGCCGACATCGTGATCGAGCTGATGGGCGGGATCGAGCCGGCGCGCACGTACATCCTGCAGGCGCTGCACTCTGGGGCAGACGTCGTCACCGGCAACAAGGCGCTGCTCGCTCTGCACGGTACCGAACTGTTCGAGGCGGCGGAGCAGGTGGGTGCGCAGCTGTACTACGAGGCTGCCGCAGGCGGGGCGATCCCGATCATCCGGCCGCTTCGCGACAGTCTTGCGGGTGACCGGGTGAAGCGGATTCTCGGGATCGTGAACGGCACGACCAACTTCATTCTCGACCGGATGGATGTCGAAGGAGACAGCCTGGAGTCGGCGCTCGCCATTGCGACAGAGCTCGGGTACGCAGAGTCTGACCCTACGGCTGACATCGAAGGTTACGATGCCGCGCAGAAAGCCGCGATCCTCGCACGCCTGGCGTTTCACAGCGCTGTGCCGGTCGAGGCCGTGCACCGGGAGGGCATCACGGGTGTGACTCCCGCTCTCGTAGAGCAGGCACGCCGCTCGGGATACGTGGTCAAGCTGCTCGCCATCTGCGAGCGGGTCACCGACCCTCTCACGGGTGAAGAGGGAATCTCTGCGCGGGTGCACCCGGCGCTGGTCTCCCGCCTCCACCCCCTCGCTGCTGTGCACGGCGCGAAGAACGCCGTCTTCGTCGAGGCAGAGGCCGCCGGAGACCTGATGTTCTACGGTGCCGGCGCGGGCGGGTTGGAGACAGCATCCGCAGTGCTCGGCGACCTGGTTTCGGCTGCACGCCGTCATGTCGCGGGCGGCCCGGGCGTTGCAGAATCGTTGACAGCGCACCTGCCGTTTGTTGAGATCGGCAAAGTGCTGACCCGGTACCAGATCACGCTCGAAGTCGTCGACGAACCGGGAGTCCTGGCGAGGATCGCGGGATTGTTCAGCGAGCACGATGTGTCTGTCGAAGCCGTGCAGCAGTCCGTCGGTTCGCGCCGCGACGGCAGCGTCGACGGCACAGGCCCGCTCGCCGGCGTACCGGGTGCCGGCCCGCTCACCGCTACCCTTGTCATTGTGACCCACGAGTCCACCGAGGCCGCGCTGTCTGCCACGGTCGACGATTTGGCCACCCACGCCGCTGTCACCAGCGTGCAGTCCGTTATGAGAGTTGAAGGAAACTAGTGTCTTCGAACAGTAACCGCATCCCGTCCCGTCAGTGGAGGGGCGTGTTGCACGAGTACGCCGACCGCCTCAACATCACAGCGGCGACGCCGATCATCACGCTCGGCGAGGGAGGCACGCCCCTCATCCCTGCTCCGGCACTCTCCGCCCGCACGGGTGCGAAGGTCTGGGTCAAGTTCGAGGGCATGAACCCGACCGGCTCGTTCAAGGACCGCGGCATGACGATGGCGATCTCGAAGGCCGTCGAGCACGGCGCGAAGGCCGTCATCTGTGCCTCGACCGGCAACACTTCTGCCTCGGCTGCGGCCTACGCCACCCACGCGGGCATCACGGCCGCCGTGCTCGTGCCCGAAGGCAAGATCGCCATGGGCAAACTGAGCCAGGCCATCGCGCACGACGCTGAACTGCTTCAGGTGCAGGGCAACTTCGACGACTGCCTCGACATCGCCCGCGAGCTCGCTGCCAACTACCCCGTTCACCTCGTGAACTCGGTGAATCCCGACCGCATCGAAGGCCAGAAGACTGCAGCGTTCGAGGTCGTCGAGGTCTTGCAGGATGCGCCGGACTTCCACATCGTGCCCGTCGGCAACGCGGGCAACTACACCGCCTACTTCCGCGGGTACTCCGAAGAGCTCGAGCGCGGTGCCACCACGAAGCTGCCGCGTATGTTCGGCTTCCAGGCCGCGGGCAGCGCTCCCATCGTCGTGGGTCACGTCGTGAAGCACCCCGAAACCATCGCCAGCGCGATCCGCATCGGCAACCCGGCCTCCTGGAGCCTGGCGATCGACGCACGCGAGAAGAGTGACGGGTACTTCGGTGCCATCTCCGACGCGCACATCCTCGAAGCCCACCGCATCCTGTCGGCAGAGGTCGGCATCTTCGTCGAGCCGGCGTCGGCCATCAGCGTTGCCGGCCTGCTCGAGCGTGCAGAGGCCGGCATGATCCCTGCGGGTTCGACTGTCGTTCTGACGGTCACCGGCCACGGCTTGAAAGACCCGCAGTGGGCCCTCCGCGCTGCCGACGGCAGCGACATCAAGCCCACCATCGTTCCGGTGGACGTACCCGAGATCGCCGGTGTGCTGGGTCTCTCCAAGGCCACCGCGTGACGGCCACGGCCGCTTCGGGCGCGCCGATCACTGACCTGTCTGGCAGGTCTGTCACTGTGCGGGTCCCCGCAACGTCGGCGAACCTCGGGCCTGGCTTCGACACTCTGGGGCTCTCGCTCTCGCTCTACGACGAACTCACGGTCGCCGTCCGTGACGCGCCCGGTGCGACGGTGGATGTCCGGGGTGTCGGTGCAGGCGAAGTCCCCACAGACGAGACGAACCTCGTCGTCAAGGCGATCGCGCACACCTTCGCGGCCTACGGGCAGCCGATGCCCGGTCTCGACCTCATCGCCCGCAACGCGATCCCGCACGGCAGGGGCATGGGATCATCCGGTGCAGCCATCGTGAGCGGAATCATGGCGGCACAGGGCCTGCTCGAGGGTGTCGTGGAGATCGACGCGCTGGGACTCCTGGCACTCGCGACAGAGCTTGAAGGGCATCCGGACAACGTTGCACCGGCACTCTTCGGCGGACTCACGATCGCGTGGGTGACGCCAGAGGGCCCCCAGTTCAAGAAGCTGATGGTGCATCGTGGCGTTTCGCCGCTGGTGCTCGTGCCCCAGGCGACCATGTCGACGGCGTTGGCACGCAGCCTTCAGCCGGCAACCGTGCCACACGAAGACGCCATCTTCAACGTCTCGCGCTCCACGCTGCTCATCGCAGCGCTGATCCAGAGCCCCGAGCTGTTGTTCGCTGCGACAGAAGACAAGCTGCACCAGAGTTACCGTGCCGCAGCGATGCCAGAGACCGATCGGCTGATCCGCCTGCTGCGCGAGCAGGGATTCCCCGCCGTGGTTTCGGGCGCGGGCCCCAGCATTCTCGTGCTGTGCAGCGATCCGGGCCAGAGGCTCGCCGCGGCCGATTTGGTGGCTGTTGAAGCCACGACACCCTGGGACTCTCTTGTACTGGCAGTCGACTTCAAAGGTGCTACAGTGATATCGCATCCGGTCGACGCCGCATAGTTCTTGTGCTGCAGAACGTCCCGGTCGCACATCCTCCACATTACCGCTGACGCTTGTTGTGCCGTGAAGTGCCACGATCCGTAGCCTCCGCCCAACGCAAACAAGCGCGTACAGCTCTTCTGCCGCAACTCATAAGACGGCAGAGGAAGGAAAATCACCTTAGTGACTGACATCAACATCCACGCTTCAAACGTGGAGTCTCGAACAGATCTTGCGACCCTCAAGGTCTCAGAACTCCAGACGCTCGCCGCGGCCCTCGGAATCGCGGGTGCATCGAAGCTTCGAAAGGGCGACCTCGTGGCCGCCATCACGAACGCCCAGCCGGGCAACACCGACACCTCCGTCGCCGCTTCACCGGATTCGGCCCCTGTGGTTGAGGTTCCGGAGTCGCCGGTCGTGGCAGAGCCGGTACCGGCGGAGCCTGAGGCCAGTGTGCCCGAGGCCCTCGTGCCTGAAACAGTTGAAGCTGACGGGCCCATCTCCGACACGCTCGAAGCACCTGCTGCATTCGAGCCGCCTGCCGCGGCCGAAGCGCCCGTCGTTGCCGACTCCGCTGTCGCCGATACTTCCACCGCCGTGCAGGCACCCCGCCGCCGCGCTTCACGCCGTGTCACCACGGCCGAGCCGACAAGTGCGCCCGCCGTGGAATCTGCGCCCATCGGGCAGCAGCCGGTTGACGCTCCCGTCGCCGAGCCGCAGTCCGCCGTGGGCGCCACTGCAGGTCGAGGCCGCCGCTCGGCAGTGCAGCACGTGAACGCCTCTGCATCTGAGCACGCACCCCTGGTTCCCGCCGACGCGGGTACGAGCCCTGAGCTCGACACGAGCAGGCTCGACGCCGTGCTCGACGCGGCCATCGCCGCCCAAGACGGTGCTGCAGAATCCACCGACAACGCGGGCGCCGGCAACGCAGGTGCCCCGCGCAACGAACGACAGGTGCGCACCCCCCGCCTCACCCGCGCGCAGCGTGCTGCCCAGGCCGCGCGTGACGCTGCCGCAGGCATCGACGGTGCTCCTGCCGTCGAACGGTCACGTACAGAGTCGATTCTTCCCGACCTTCCGATCGTCGGCGGTTCCGATACCGACAACTCTTCAGAGGGTTCTCGTTTCGAGGCCGAGGGCGACGAAAGCCGCGAGAACGGCGAAGGCCGGCAGAACAGCCGCAACCGTAACCGTCGTGACCGCAACGCCGACCGGAATGCTGATCGCAACCAGGCTGCCAATGGTTCTGCAGGTGCAGACAGGGCCGCGAACGACCGCAATGGCGCAGAGCGGAACGGTACCGAGCGCACGAACGCAGACCGTACGAACAGCGATCGCCTCAACAACAACCAGCGGGGCGCGAACAACCAGCGCAACCAGCGTGATCGTAACGACCGCCAGGACGACGCGAGCTTCGACGAGCAGCAGCTCGACGAGCTGAACGATCGCCAGGGCCAGGGCCAGCAGAACCCCAACGACCGCAGTGCACGCAACCGGTACCGCGACCGCAAGCGTCGCGGCCAGGGTGGTCTTGACGACCTCGAGCCCGAGATCAGCGAGGACGACGTTCTCATCCCCGTCGCCGGTATCCTCGACATCCTCGACAACTACGCCTTTGTTCGCACCAGCGGGTACCTGCCAGGCAACAGCGACGTGTACGTCTCTCTCGGCCAGGTCAAGAAGTACAACCTGCGCAAGGGTGACGCTGTCGTCGGTTCGATCCGCCAGCCACGCGAAGGCGACAGCAATGGTCGCCAGAAGTACAACGCCATCGTCAAGGTGGAGTCGATCAATGGTCTTCCGATCGAAGAGGCTGCCAACCGCGTCGAGTTCTCGAAGCTGACTCCTCTGTACCCGCAGGAGCGTCTGCGCCTCGAGACCGAGCCCGGAAAGCTGACGCAGCGCATCATCGATCTGGTGGCCCCCATCGGCAAGGGCCAGCGCGGACTCATCGTCGCGCCACCCAAGGCCGGCAAGACGATCGTCATGCAGCAGATCGCCAACGCGATCTCGACGAACAACCCCGAGGTTCACCTCATGGTCGTTCTGGTCGACGAGCGCCCCGAAGAAGTCACCGACATGCAGCGCACGGTCAAGGGTGAGGTCATCGCCTCCACCTTCGACAGGCCCGCTGAAGACCACACGATCGTCGCCGAACTCGCCATCGAGCGTGCAAAGCGCCTCGTAGAACTTGGTCACGACGTCGTCGTGCTGCTCGACTCGATCACCCGCCTCGGCCGTGCCTACAACCTGGCTGCCCCGCCGTCAGGCCGTATTCTCTCCGGTGGCGTCGATGCTGCTGCCCTGTACCCGCCCAAGCGGTTCTTCGGTGCAGCCCGCAACATCGAGAACGGTGGCTCGCTCACCATCATCGCATCGGCTCTCGTCGAGACCGGTTCGAAGATGGATGAAGTGATCTTCGAGGAGTTCAAGGGCACCGGCAACATGGAGCTCCGCCTCTCTCGTCAGCTCGCTGACAAGCGCATCTTCCCTGCCGTCGATGTGAACGCATCCGGAACCCGCCGCGAAGAGCTCCTGATGGGCGTCGACGAGACGAAGATCACCTGGAAGCTCCGTCGTGCCCTCGCCGGCCTCGACCAGCAGCAGGCTCTCGAAATCGTTCTGGGTCGTCTGAAGGACACCACGAGCAACGTCGAGTTCTTGATGCAGGTGCAGAAGTCGATGCCGGCCGCAGCGGCTGTCAGCCACACCACCAACCACAACGGTCACAAAGAGGATTAGGTAGACATGTTCGAATCGGTAGAGACCCTGCTGATCGAGCATGACGAGCTGCAGGAGCAGCTTGCCGATCCAGCGCTTCACTCGGATCCTGCTCGATCCAAGAAGGTCAACAGACGCTATGCAGAGCTGAGCCGTATCATCGCGGCCTGGCGTGAATGGCAACAGCTGACCGACGACGTCGAGGCAGCGACGGAGATGGCCGCAGAAGATGCATCCTTTGCGGCCGAGCTCCCCGGGATGACCGAGGAGCTCGAAGCGGCGACCGAGAAACTCCGGCGTCTGCTCATACCCCGGGACCCCAATGATGGCCGCGACGTCATCATGGAGATCAAGATGGGGGAGGGTGGGGCAGAGTCCGCCCTGTTCGCCGCCGATCTTCTGCGCATGTACCTGCACTACGCAGAGAGCAAGAAGTGGAAGACCGAGATCATCGAGCAGACCTCGAGCGACCTCGGCGGCATCAAAGATGTTCAGCTGGCCATCAAGGGTAAATCGACCGACCCCGCAGAGGGCGTCTGGGCTCACCTCAAGTACGAGGGCGGGGTGCATCGCGTGCAGCGTGTGCCCGCGACCGAGTCGCAGGGGCGTATCCACACCTCGGCCGCCGGCGTGCTGGTCTACCCCGAGGTCGACGAACCCGAAGAAGTCGAGATCAGCCCGAACGACCTGAAGATCGACGTCTATCGCTCCAGCGGCCCCGGAGGCCAGTCCGTCAACACGACAGACTCCGCCGTTCGCATCACCCACCTTCCGACTGGAATCGTGGTTGCCATGCAGAACGAGAAGAGCCAGTTGCAGAACCGCGAAGCGGGCATGCGCGTTCTGCGGGCCCGTGTTCTGGCGAAACAGCAGGAGGAGATTGACGAAGCAGCCTCCGCCGTGCGAAAGAGCCAGATCCGCACGATGGACCGCTCCGAGCGCATCCGCACCTACAACTTTCCCGAGAACCGCATTGCCGACCACCGCACCGGGTACAAGGCCTACAACCTCGACGCCGTCATGAACGGCGCCCTCGAACCGGTTGTCGAATCGTGCATCGCGGCCGATGAAGAGGCTCGACTCGCAGAGCTCGGAGCTACGGCAGAGTGAGCACTGCAGCGAACGAGACGGGTACCACCGCTCGACGGGCACCTGCGAGGGCCTGGTGACGATCATCCAGATCGACAGGCCACTGACTGTGCGCGTGCTGCTCGAGCATGCGACCGCAGTCTTGTCGCGTGCAGGCGTGCCCGACCCTGACGTCGATGCACAGCTGCTGCTCGGCCATGTTCTCGGTGCGTCGCGCGGTCAGGTCCAGGCGTTCACGTTCACCGACGCGCCGGTCAGTGCTGACGATGCAATTGCCATCGCCGAGGTCATCGAGCGTCGAGCGGGGCGGGAGCCCCTGCAGCACATCACCGGCACGACGGGCTTTCGCTCACTCGAACTCGCGGTCGGCCCGGGTGTCTTTGTGCCTCGGCCGGAGACCGAATTTGTTGCCGGCCTCGCGATCGACTCACTGCGATCGATGGCAGACGAGTCGCCACTGGCCGTCGATCTGGGTACGGGCAGTGGTGCGATCGCCCTCTCGCTCGCGACCGAGGTGCCGCATGCCCGCGTCGTAGCCGTGGAGAACTCCTCTCCTGCCTTCATCTGGGCGAAGCAGAACTTCGCCGCAGTGGATGCCCGGAACGCCCGTCTCGTCTTCATCGACCTTGCTGTCGCCCTCCCTGAGCTCGACGGCCTCGTGTCGGTCGTCGTCTCGAACCCGCCGTACATTCCGGCCGGAGCGATTCCCCGCGACCCCGAGGTGCGGCTCTTCGACCCCGAACATGCGCTCTATGGCGGCGAAGACGGCCTCGATGTCGTGCGTTCGGTGTCGCAGACTGCGCGTCGTCTCCTGAGGGCCGGGGGAGCGCTCGTGATCGAGCACGGCGAACTGCAGGGTGCGGAGATCCGTGAGCTGCTGGCATCCGACGGGTGGAACGCAACCGCGACCCACCGTGACCTCACCGGTCGCGACCGCGCGACGACCGCCCTCCGCTGACCTGCCTGTCGCGTTCCGCTGACGCGCGTTGCTCGCCTGTCGCGTTCCGCTGAGCGTGCTCTGCCGCCCATTGTTTGCCCGCTGTCTCCCCGCGGGTCGTGCTGGGTGCGGCCAAATGGCCCGAAAGTCGGCGTTGAGGGGACGTTTGGCCGCACTCAACGAGCCTCGAGTGAGTCAGCGCGCGGCGAAGACGTCGATCGCGGCACGCATGGCCGCGCCGTTCGGCACGTGGTCGACCGACGGAACCTGGAAGGCGTGGATTCCGAAGTTCTGTGCGGCAGAGACGTTTCGGGCGTTGTCGTCGAGGAAGAGGGCGTCTGTGGGTGCGGTGCCGAAGCGTTCGAGGGCGAGCTCGAAGATGTGGGGGTTCGGCTTCGTCACGCCGAGGTCTGCCGACACCAGGTCGTGGTCGCCCAAGATGTCCGCGACGTCGGGTGCGAGAACCGGCAGCGAGGTTCGAAAGAGGATGTTGTTGTTCGACAGCAGAGACGCGGTGCCCAGCGTGGTTGCGTACCGCAGGGCATCCACCGCGCTGTCGCTGCGTGTCATGGCGGCTGCACGCGACTGTTGCCACGCCTTCAGCGTCAGAACCGTCCCGGTCGCCTCGCCCCACGCTTCGAGATAGGCGTCGACCGTCGCGTACTCTCCACGGTCGGCGCGTTCTTCGTGCCCCGCAACCCACCACGATTTGGCGAGGTGGTACTGCGTGCAGTTCGTCAGCTCTGCAAGAGCGGGCAATCGCTTGTGAAAATCGTAGGCGTAGAGGGTCTGGTCGAAGTCGAAGAGGTAGAGATCCACCAGTACAGTATTCCAGCCGGAAGGCACTGCGGCGGCGCGGGTTCAGGAGTGGCAGCCGGGGTCAAGCTATCATTGCAACCGATATGGCTGCCATCTATGACTGCACGGTTCCGACCGAACTCCTGACGGGCATGCGATTGGCCCGGGCGGCGATCGCCAGGGGCGAGCTCGTCGTGATCCCTACCGACACGGTCTACGGTCTCGCTGCCGACGCCTTCAATCCCGAGGCCGTGCAGCGCCTGCTCGATGCGAAGGGCCGCACCCGGCAGTCGCCGCCGCCCGTTCTCATTCCGAATCTGCGCACTCTCGACGCCCTCGCCGAGTCGGTGAGCGAACCCGTGCGTGTGCTCACCCAGAAATTCTGGCCCGGCGGCCTCACCGTCGTCGTCGCTGCCCGCAACTCGCTGGTCTGGGACCTCGGCGAAACAGCGGGCACCGTGGCGCTGCGCATTCCGTCCGACCCGATCGCCCTCGAGCTCCTCGAAGAGACGGGCCCGCTCGCCGTGTCCTCGGCGAACCTGACGGGCCAGCCTGCTGCGCTGACGGCCGAAGACGCCGAACGGATGCTCGGCGAAAGCGTCGCGGTCTACCTCAGCCTCGGGCATCCCGGGCCGAATGCGCCTGCAGGTCTCGCGTCGACCATTCTTGATGCCACTGAGCCCGAGCGGGTCAGGATCATCAGACGCGGGGCCGTAACCGAGGAGCAGCTCCGCGAGGTCATCGGCGACGTACTCACGACAGACCGGCCGGCCGGCTAACTGTGCGTTTCTATCTTCTGATCGGGCTCGTTTCGGCCATCGTCACCTTCGGGCTGGCGATTCTGGTCTACAAACTCAGTACGAAGTACCGTCTCTACCCGTCCATCCGTGAACGAGACGTGCACACGCGCCCAACGCCGCGCCTGGGTGGCGTGGCGATGTTCTTCGGAATCGTCGTCGCAATCGCGATCGCCTCCCAGGTGAGCTGGTTCGGCCTCGTCTTCGCGAACCCCGGGCCGATTCTCGCCATTCTGGGCGCTGCACTCATCGTCGTGTTGATCGGCGTGGCCGACGACATCTGGGATCTCGACTGGTTCACGAAGCTCGCCGGCCAGATCGTCGCCGCGCTTCTGCTGGCGTGGCAGGGGGTGCAGATCGTGTCGTTGCCCATCGGCGGCCGCACGATCGGGTCGAGTGGAATGTCGCTGCTCATCACGGTGCTCGCCGTGGTGCTGGTGATGAACGCGATCAACTTCATCGACGGCCTCGACGGCCTGGTGGCCGGTGTTGCCATCATCGCGAACAGCGTGTTCTTCTTCTACAGCTACATGCTCACCAAGTTGACCTCACCCACGGACTACTTCAACCTCGCTTCGCTCATCACAGCGGTGCTGATCGGCGCGTGCGTCGGCTTCCTGCCGCTGAACTGGCACCCGGCGAAGCTCTTCATGGGCGACGCGGGGTCGATGCTGGTCGGCCTGCTGATGGCGACGAGTGCGATTGCTGTCACCGGGCAGATCGACCCGACACCGCTCGGTCGTTCGCAGTTGCTGCCAGCGTTCATCCCGATCCTGCTGCCGTTCGCGATTCTCATCCTCCCGCTGCTCGACTTCAGCCTCGCGGTCATCCGCCGCCTCCGTGCCGGCAAGAGCCCGTTCAGCGCCGACCGGCAGCACCTCCACCATCGACTGCTCGACATGGGGCATTCGAAGTTCCACGCTGTGCTGATCTTCTATGCCTGGACGGCGGTCGCCTCGATCGGCTGCCTGTTGTTCTTCATTCTGAACCCATACTGGCTGGCGTTCATCTTCCTGGGCGTCGGGATGATCCTCTGCACTGTGCTCACCCTCGCGCCGCTCACGCGTCGCAAGGCACTCGAGGCGACCGTGCAACTTGCACCTGCGTCGAGCATCATTTCAACCGAAGGGGCTGTGCTTGATCCCCTGGACCAGGCCAGCGACGAAAGAGACGTGTGAACCGTGCCAGAAGAACAGCAGGCCGTGCCCGATGACGCTACCCCGAGCCCTGGGCCCAGTGCGACGGTCTCGAGCGCCGGTGCCACTCTGAGTTCGACCCCGATCCTGATGCGAGCGCTGCGGGTGGCGGCGCTCCTCACGGTGGTGCTCATCGTCGTCGGGGGAGTAGTGGGGTACTTCCTCGACGGCTGGGTCGGCGTGGTGAGCGCTGTCATCGGGGCAGCCATGGCGTTCGTCTTCCTCGCAATCACTGCGACGAGCATCCTGATCGCCAACCGCTACTACGCATCACCGCTGTTCACGACGCTGTTCTTCGCGATTGTGCTCGGGGCGTGGTTGCTCAAGTTCGTTCTCTTCATCATTGCCGCCCTCCTACTTCGCAACCAGCCGTGGACGAACAATGGGATTCTCTTCACCTGCCTGATCATCGGTGTGATCGGCACACTCGTCGTCGATGTGGTGGTCGTTGCACGCTCCCGCATGCCGTACGCAAGCGACGCGAAGCTGCCCTGAGGCTGCTGAGTGGTCGCTGTGTGATGGCTGCAAGGCTTCACAGAGTACGTAATCGGACCCAACTTCTACAGAACGTCGAAATTCGTGCGAAATTCGCACACTTCTCCGGTTTTTGGGGCGGTTCTGTTCGTCTGCAGAGGCGAAAGCTTGATAGAGTCTAGATTGTTCGTTCCGCTGCCCCGGCTGGGTCTCGAGTTGTGCTTTTTCACCTGCACAGCACTTGTTCATCGCCTGTGCGCAGCAATCCCACACTATTCGTCGACGCGAGAGCCGAGCTCCACGCCCCGATACAGGAGAAAGCGCTGATATCTAACGCTGTAAACCTGCTAGCCCCGTTAGCAACCGATGAAGGTGGCTTTACGGGTCCCTCCATCAATGAATTTTTTCCCCAGGTCCTTCTCTTCGCGGGTACTCCGTTCGAGATCAACAGGATCATGGTCATCAGATTCATCGCGGTGGCAGCCATTGTCCTGATCTTCTGGATCGGCACTCGCAAGATGAAAATCGTGCCAGGCCGCTTCCAGAGTCTCGTTGAGATGGGGCTCGACTTCGTTCGGGTCAACATCGCTGAAGACCTGCTCGGCAAGAAAGACGGTCGTCGTTTCCTGCCCGTGCTGACCACGATGTTCTTCATGATCCTGTTCTTCAACCTGACAGGCATCATCCCGCTGCTGAACATCGCCGGTACATCGGTCATCGGTGTTCCGATCGTGCTGGCTCTCGTGTCGTACATCTGCTTCATCTACGCCGGACTGAGAAAGCACCCAGGGGCGTTCTTCAAGAATGCGCTCTTCCCGCCCGGTGTGCCGCTGCCGCTGTACATCATCGTCGCGCCGATCGAGTTCGTCTCGACGTTCATCCTCCGGCCTGTGACACTGACGCTCCGACTTCTCATGAACATGGTCGTCGGCCACCTGCTGCTGGTGCTCTTCTTCTCAGCGACGTCATTCTTCCTCTTCACCGCGGGCGGCTGGTATTCGCTGTTCGGCATCGGAACACTTGCGTTCGGATTCGTGTTCACGCTGTTCGAGATCCTGGTCGCGGTGCTGCAGGCGTATGTCTTCGCACTGCTGACCGGTGTCTACATCCAGCTCGCGCTGGCTGAAGAACACTAGGCACCCGCCTCATCGGGTTCTGACGCAGCAGGCACCGCACCACAGCTTTTTGCAGCACAACAGTTCACCAGCACCACCCAGTTACACCACAAACGAAGGCAGCCCGGCAGAGGCCGGGCTCGCCCCAACGGAAGGAAACACTCGTGGCAGACATCTCAACCCTCGCGGCTCTGAGCGGAAACATCGCTACCGTCGGTTACGGCCTCGCGGCCATCGGCCCGGCCATCGGCGTGGGTATCGTCGTCGGCAAGACCATCGAGGGCGTCGCTCGCCAGCCTGAGCTGGCCGGCCGTCTCCAGGTGCTGATGTACATCGGTATCGCGTTCACCGAGGCCCTTGCCTTCATCGGTATCGCCGTCGGCTTCATCTTCGTCTAAGCCCCGATCAGAATTCGATTTAGACGAGTTAGAAAGGAGGCGAAATGATGAGTGCCATCACAAACGCAGTCCTGGCTGCTGAGCCAACGCACAACCCGATTTTGCCCGAGACCCCAGACCTCGTCTGGGGTGCGGTGTGCTTCGTCGTACTGCTGGTCTTCTTCTGGCGTGCGATCCTGCCACGCATGAAGAAGCTCCTCGACGAGCGTGGCGAAGCCATCGAAGGCAACATCGAGAAGGCCGACGTGGCACAACGCGAAGCAGAAGCCATGCTCGCCCAGTACACGGCCCAGCTCGCCGATGCCCGCGTCGAAGCCGGTTCCATCCGGGACCAGGCCCGCACCGACGGCCAGCGTATTCTCGCTGAGCTCAAGGAGCAGGCGACGGCCGAAGCCGCACGCATCGCCTCGAACGCCCAGGTGCAGATCGAAGCCGACCGCCAGGCCGCCGTCGTCTCCCTGCGTTCCGAAGTCGGTTCGCTTGCCATCGATCTCGCCTCCGGCGTGATCGGGGAGAGCCTCACCGACGACAGGCGTTCTGCTGCAATCGTCGACCGCTTCCTGGCAGACCTCGAAGCCAGCGAGACGAAGGCGTAGTCATGGGAAGCGCAACCAGAGAAGCTCTCGCGTCGTCGAAGAATGCCCTCGCAGGGCTTCCGGCTCCGGCGCTGACCGTGTCGACGGGCGAAGACCTTTTCGCTGCAGGCCGAATCATCGGGGAGTCGGCGCAGTTCCGTTCACTTCTCGGTGACCCGTCGACCGACTCGTCCCAGAAGTCAGCCCTCGTGAGCGGTGTCTTCCAGGCGGGTCTCGGTGCCGACGCCCTGTCACTGCTGACGGCGATCGCATCGGCCCACTGGTCGAACTCCGATGAGCTTCTCGCTGGAATCGAGGAGATCGGCCTCCGGGTCGTCGCCGCCTCGGCCCCCGCCTCGGTCTCGATCGAGAGCGAACTTTTCGAATTCGGCGAAGCGGTCTCGTCCGACTCCGAGCTCGAACTTGCCATCGGCACTTCGCTTGGTTCGCCGGCGGCAAAGGTTGCCCTCGTCGACGCGCTTCTCGCCGGCAAGGCGTCCGAACAGACACTGGTCATTGTTCGGCACCTCGTGCAGCAGCCACGCGGCCGACGGATCGCGGAACTGCTACGCATCGCTTCGACAATTGTGGCCGACGCGAAGAACCAGTCGATTGCAACCGTCACCCTGGCGTCTCCGATTGCGGCTGAGCAACTGGATCGCCTCCGGGCGTCGCTGGGGCGCCTCTACGGCCGCCAGCTCACCATCAACCAGGTCGTCGATCCGACCGTTCTCGGCGGCCTCCGGGTCCAGGTCGGCGACGACGTCATCGACGGCAGTATCGAGTCACGACTGAGCGAGCTTCGACAGAAGCTGGCCAGCTGACCGGTTCCCCCACGCCTCGGCAACGTGGGAACCACGCACAGATTTTCACACTCAGAGGCTTCTGGTCTCACGGAACACGCTTCACCCAAACTCAAAGGATAGGCAATGGCAGAACTTACGATCAGCCCGGATGAGATCCGTAACGCTCTTCAGGATTTCGTCAAGTCATACGAGCCAACGGCGGCCAGCGCGGTCGAGGTCGGTTACGTCATCGATGCTGCTGACGGTATCGCCCACGTGCAGGGTCTTCCCGGCGTGATGGCGAACGAACTCATCACCTTCGCCGACGGCACGCTGGGACTTGCCCAGAACCTCGAGCAGGATGAAATCGGTGTCATCGTTCTGGGTGAGTTCAGCGGCATCGTCGAGGGCATGCAGGTGCAGCGCACCGGCGAAGTTCTCTCGGTGCCCGTCGGAGACGCCTACCTCGGTCGCGTCGTCGACCCGCTCGGCAACCCGATCGACGGTCTCGGTGAGATCAAGTCGACGGCTCGTCGTGCTCTCGAACTCCAGGCTCCCGGCGTCATGCAGCGTAAGAGTGTTCACGAACCGATGCAGACCGGTATCAAGGCGATCGACGCCATGATCCCGATCGGGCGCGGCCAGCGCCAGCTCATCATCGGTGACCGCCAGACCGGCAAGACGGCGATTGCGATCGACACGATCATCAACCAGAAGGCCAACTGGGAATCGGGCGACACGAACAAGCAGGTTCGCTGCATCTACGTTGCCATCGGCCAGAAGGGGTCGACCATCGCTTCGGTGAAGGGCGCGCTCGAAGACGCCGGAGCGATGGAGTACACCACCATCGTCGCGTCTCCCGCGTCAGACCCGGCCGGCTTCAAGTACCTCGCGCCCTACACCGGTTCTGCCATCGGCCAGCACTGGATGTACGACAGCAAGCACGTACTCATCATCTTCGACGACCTCTCCAAGCAGGCTGAGGCCTACCGCGCGGTTTCGCTGTTGCTTCGTCGCCCGCCGGGACGCGAGGCCTACCCGGGTGACGTCTTCTACCTGCACTCCCGTCTGCTCGAGCGTTGCGCCAAGCTCTCTGACGAGCTGGGCGCCGGTTCGATGACCGGTCTTCCGATCATCGAGACCAAGGCGAACGACGTCTCCGCCTACATCCCGACCAACGTGATCTCGATCACCGACGGCCAGATCTTCCTCCAGTCGGACCTGTTCAACGCCAACCAGCGCCCCGCTGTCGACGTCGGTATCTCGGTCTCGCGAGTCGGTGGCGACGCCCAGGTCAAGAGCATCAAGAAGGTCTCCGGTACTCTGAAGCTCGAACTCGCCCAGTATCGCTCACTCGAGGCCTTCGCGATGTTCGCTTCAGACCTCGACGCTGCAAGCCGCCGCCAGCTGGCCCGCGGAGCACGACTGACCGAGCTCCTGAAGCAGCCCCAGTACTCTCCGTACCCCGTCGAAGAGCAGGTTGTCTCGATCTGGGCCGGTACGAACGGCAAGCTCGACGAGGTTCCCGTCGAAGACATCCTGCGCTTCGAGCGCGAGATGCTCGACTACTTCGCGCGCAACACCGACGTGCTGACGAAGCTGCGCGACACCAACGTGCTGTCTGACGACATCACCGCGGCACTCGTTTCGGGCGTCGACAAGTTCAAGCAGGAATTCCAGACGGGTGAGGGCAAGCCGCTCGCTTCAGTGGGCAGCGAGAAGTTCGACGCGATGCCCAAAGAAGACGTCAACCAGGAAAAGATCGTCAAAGGTCGTCGATAGATAATGGCAGCTCAACTCCGGGTCTATCGACAGAAGATCAAGTCTGCCCAGACGACCAAGAAGATCACCCGGGCAATGGAACTGATCTCTGCGTCACGAATCCAGAAGGCGCAGAGTCGGGTGGCAGCATCCGGCCCCTACGCCCGTGCGGTGACGCGAGCGGTTTCGGCTGTGGCGACCTACTCGAATGTCGAGCATATTCTCACGACAGAACCGCTCAAGATCGATCGTGCGCTCATCGTGGTCTTCTCGTCAGACAGAGGCCTTGCCGGTGCGTTCAGCTCGAACGTTCTGAAGGAGTCCGAGCAGCTCGCCAGCCTCTTGCGAAGCGAGGGCAAAGAGGTCGCGTACTTCATCGTCGGCCGAAAGGCCGCGGCGTACTTCGCGTTCCGCAAGCGCCCGGCAGAACACAGCTGGACCGGCGGAACCGACCAGCCGACCTTCGAGGTTGCGAAGGAGATCGGTGACGCACTCGTTGAGATCTTCCTGAAGGATGCGTCGGAGGGCGGCGTCGACGAGATTCACATCGTCTACAACCGATTCGTGAGCATGGTCTCGCAGGTTCCCGAGGTCGTCCGCTTGTTGCCACTCGAGGTCGTCGAGGGTGTCGAAGCCCCGCCGAGCAATGAAGTACTGCCGCTCTACGAGTTCGAACCCGATGTCGGTGATGTTCTGGATGCCCTGCTTCCGGTGTACATCGAAAGCCGTATCTTCAATGCCATGTTGCAGAGCGCTGCTTCTGAGCACGCAGCTCGCCAGCGCGCCATGAAGTCTGCAAGCGACAACGCAGACAAGCTCATCCGTGACTACACCCGCTTGGCGAACAACGCTCGCCAGTCGGAAATCACCCAGCAGATCTCCGAGATCGTGGGCGGCGCTGACGCGCTGACTCCGTCCCGCTAGTCGCTGCGCTCCCGCACACACGTTTTCAGAACCTTTAGGAAAAGGAAGAAGTTATGACACCGACAGCAACAGAGACCTCTCCAGCTGCCGCCGACGTGAAGGCCGGCGGCATCGGCCGCATTGCCAGGGTCACCGGCCCGGTCGTCGATATCGAGTTTCCGCATGATGCGATCCCCGGTATCTACCACGCGCTGAAGTCGACGATCACGATCGAAGGCGAGACGCACGTCATCACGCTCGAGGTTGCACAGCACCTCGGAGACGATCTGGTTCGCGCGATCGCGCTGAACCCGACCGACGGCCTGGTTCGTGGCCAGGAGGTGACCGACACGGGTGCGCCCATCTCGGTTCCCGTTGGTGACGTCACCAAGGGCAAGGTCTTCAACGTCATCGGCGAGGTGCTGAACGCAGACCCCGACGGCACGATCAACGGTGAGAAGATCGAGATCACCGAGCGTTGGCCCATCCACCGCAAGCCTCCGGCGTTCGACCAGCTCGAGTCGAAGACGACTCTGTTCGAAACCGGCATCAAGGTCATCGACCTCCTCACCCCGTACGTTCAGGGTGGAAAGATCGGGCTGTTCGGTGGTGCCGGTGTCGGCAAGACCGTGCTCATCCAGGAGATGATCCAGCGTGTTGCGCAGGATCACGGTGGGGTGTCGGTGTTCGCCGGTGTCGGTGAGCGCACCCGTGAAGGCAACGACCTCATCATGGAAATGGAAGAGGCGGGCGTCTTCGACAAGACGGCCCTTGTGTTCGGCCAGATGGACGAGCCGCCGGGAACGCGACTTCGTGTCGCCCTGTCTGCCCTGACGATGGCGGAGTACTTCCGTGACGTTCAGAAGCAGGACGTTCTGCTCTTCATCGACAACATCTTCCGCTTCACCCAGGCGGGCTCAGAGGTCTCGACCCTTCTCGGCCGCATGCCTTCTGCCGTGGGATACCAGCCGAACCTCGCCGACGAGATGGGTGTGCTCCAGGAGCGCATCACCTCGACGCGTGGCCACTCGATCACGTCGCTCCAGGCCATCTATGTTCCTGCAGACGACTACACCGACCCGGCTCCGGCGACGACCTTCGCGCACCTCGACGCGACGACCGAACTGTCTCGTGAGATCGCCTCTCGCGGCCTGTACCCGGCCGTCGACCCGCTGACCTCGACCAGTCGTATTCTCGACCCCCGCTACCTGGGTGCCGATCACTACAACACGGCCGTTCGGATCAAGGCGATCCTCCAGAAGAACAAGGAACTCCAGGAGATCATCGCGATCCTCGGTGTTGACGAGCTCTCTGAAGAAGACAAGATCACCGTTTCGCGTGCTCGGCGCATCCAGCAGTTCCTCTCTCAGAACACCTACATGGCGAAGAAGTTCACCGGTGTCGAGGGTTCGACGGTTCCGCTGAAAGACACGATCGAGTCATTCTCGGCCATCGCCAACGGTGACTTCGACCACGTCGCTGAGCAGGCCTTCTTCAACGTCGGTGGTATCAACGACGTCGAAGAGAAGTGGGCTCAGATCCAGAAGGAAGACAACTAGTCGTGGCTGACGTCTCAGACTCGTCTGCTCCCCTTCAGGTGAGTGTCGTCGCCGCCGACCACGAAGTGTGGTCGGGCGGTGCGACGCAGGTGATCGCGAAGACCACTGAGGGTGAGATCGGTATTCTGCGCGGGCACGAGCCGCTGCTGGCCATTCTGGCCGAGGGTGAAGTCCGCGTGACTCTCACCGACGGCAAGAGGATTGTTGCGAAGGCAGACGAGGGCTTTCTGTCTGTGGAGAACAACCGTGTGACAATCGTCGCCCGGGCGGCAGAGTTGGTTTCCTGACAATTTGATCATCCTGCTGCCCCCTTCGGAGACGAAGCGTGACGGTGGCTCAGACGACCGGCTCGACCTGTCCGCATTTGCCTTCGGGCGATTGAGGCCACGTCGGGCCGAAGTCGTTCGTGCCGTACGTTTGCTCGCCCGTGACCCGGATGCCACGATTGCCGCTCTGAAACTCGGTCGAACGCAACACGACGAGATCCTGCGGAACCGTCGGCTCACTCTGTCACCGACGATGCCCGCGCTTGACCGCTACACCGGCGTCGTCTTCGATGGACTGGGTGCGTCGTCTCTGACGGAAGTCCAGCGGTCGTTCGCGTTCGAGCACGTCTTCATCCACTCGGCTCTGTTCGGACCGATCAGCTCCGGCGACCTGATCCCGGCGTACCGGCTCTCACACGACTCCCGACTGACTGGACTGCCGAGGGCCGTCACCCTCAAGAATCACTGGGCGAGGCCAACGTCTGCCGTTCTGTCTGAGACTCCCGGGCTGCTTCTCGACTTCCGTTCGGAGGGTTACGTCGAATTCGGGCCCGTCGGTTCCCGGCCGAACTCGTTCTTCCTGAGAGTGTTCACGGTGGATGAGGGCGGCCAGAAGCGCGCCCTGAATCACTTCAACAAGAAGGCTAAGGGTGAACTCACCAGGGCACTCGTCGAAACCGGGAGTGACTTCGCTTCTGTTGACGAGCTCGTCGAGTGGGCTCAGACGACCGGATTCGATCTTCGTCGGTTCGGCAGCGCAGAAATCGCCCTGACCGTCTGAGCTGCAGCATGCCCTGCCCTCGGGAGATCGTAGTGTGAATGAGCAGCTACCGGGCGAGAAAACACCCTTCGGCGTGATCATCGACAAGTCCTGCCGATTGCATCAGGGCGTACATCGTGGTCGGCCCGACAAAGCTGAAGCCGCGCGCCCGGAGCTCCGTGCTGAGTGCAGTCGATTCTGGGCTGGTCGCCACGAAGTCGGCGGCGGTTCTGGGGCGAGGACGTGGAGTGACTGGGGTGAAGCTCCAGACCAGTCGATCGAGCGCTCCTGCGCCGGAAACGGCAATCAGGGCTGCCGTCACGCGCGCGTTGGTGACCACGGCGCGGATCTTGCCGCGATGACGGATGATCGAGGATTCGTTCGCCAACCGCTCGATATCGACTTCTGTGAATCGTGCTACCCGGGCGATGTCGAAATCGTCGAAGGCCCTGCGGAAGGCAGCTCTGCGACGGAGAATGGTGATCCACGACAGGCCGGCCTGGAAGCCCTCGAGGCTGATCTTCTCAAACAGGGCTCGATCGGAGTGGAGCGGTCGTCCCCACTCGGTGTCGTGGTATCGCTGGTACTCCAGGTCGCCGCCCGCCCAGGCGCAGCGCTCGATTCCATCTGCACCCATGAGGGTGATCGGAGTCTCACTCACCGGAGGTGCGCGTCGCGGTCGACCGACGTGAGGACTCGTGCCTGTCGTTCACAGGTGCACGATGCTCTCGTGGTCAAGGAGCCAGACCTTGGTGGGGATGCCATTTCCGCCGCTGTACCCGGTGATCTTCTGGTTCGATGCCAGCACCCGGTGGCACCCGACGATGATCGGTATGGGGTTTGCCCCGACCGCACCGCCCACGGCGCGGCCCGAAGCCGGCCGGCCGGCCAGAGCGCCGAGTTCGCCATAGGAGATGTACTCACCGTAACCGAGGGTGGCGAGCGACTGCCAGACGGAGAGCTGGAATGGTGTTCCGACGAGCTTGACGGGCACGTCGAATTCTCGACGCCCGCCGTTGAAGTACTCGGTCAATTGACGCGCGGCCTCGGTAAGCACGGCGTTCGGATTCTCCGGTAGTGCGTCGTGCGGCAGGCTGCCGCCACCCTCGATGTTGAGGGAGAGGATGGCGTCGTCGTCGGCGGTGAGTTCAAGGCGACCGATGGGGCTGTCGAGTCGCACAAGGTAGTCGGGGAGGGTGAGGGTACTGGCGTTCATGATTCGACTGTAGCCGGATGCACCAGAGCCGCACTGGCCACCATCGGACATTGTGCACGGGCGTCATCGGGCTTCGACTGTGGGGGAGGAGTGTTCGGGTGATCGGCGTACGGGAGGAGTAGCGTGATGATTCTCATGGACTCCCTCTCGACGCACACCGATTACGGCACCGTTCCACTCTCAGCCGGCGACCTCGACCCCGATCCGATCGCCCAGTTCGCCCGGTGGCTCGGTGAAGCAGACGCCGGAGGCTTCGCTGAGCCGAACGCCATGGTGCTCGGTACGATCGATGATGACGGCATGCCCAGCAGCCGAACGGTGTTGCTGCGTCGAGTCAGGGCAGAGGGTCTCGAGTTCTTCACGAACTACGATTCCCGGAAGGGCCGGGCGTTGGCCGGGCATCCGGTTGCCACAGCCGTCTTCCCCTGGTATGGGCAGCAACGACAGGTCATCGTCACGGGTTCGGTGACCCGGCTCGATGCAGAGAGCAGCGACGCGTACTTCGCATCCCGGCCACGGGATTCGCAGATCGCCTCCGCGGCCAGCCGGCAGTCCCAGCCGATCGAGAGCCGCGAGCTGCTCGAGCAGCGCATCGAAGAGCTGGCTCTCGCGTACCCGGAGGGAACGGCCGTGCCGAGGCCAGCGAATTGGGGTGGATTTCTTCTCAGCCCCATCCGTATCGAATTCTGGAAGGGCCGAAGTTCGCGCGTTCACGATCGGTTCGTCTACGACCGTCACGCTGAAGGCTGGGGCATCACGCGGCTCCAGCCCTGAGGCGAGAAGTCGGGCACGACGGGCTCAGTGACCGGTCAACGGGCCCAACAGCCTGGCCGTGATCGACGATCTGCCGGTCATCCGTTCTTCGTGGTCGGCGAGCGACGCCGACGTGAGGCCGAGGTTGGCACCGATGAAACGAAGCGGTTCGGGCTCCCAGCGCGGTGAGAGATGGTTCACCCACGGCAGGCATGTCAGTTCAGTGTGGTGGCCCGTGATCAGTTCGCTGAGGGTGCGGCCGGCGAGATTGGTCGTACTGAGCCCGTCGCCCACGTAGCCGCCGGCGAACGACACGCCGGTCTTCGGGTTGTGGCTGGCCGAGGCATGCCAGTCGCGGGGCACACCGATCGGGCCGCCCCAGCGGTGGGTGACCTCCGCATCGGCGGCGTCGGGGAACAGCTCGATGAGCGTTTCGGCCAGGTGCGAGAAGACTCGCTCGACCTGGTCATACGAGGGGTGGATGCTCGAACCCCAGTGATAGCGCGCACCCCGGCCACCGAACGCGAAACGGTTGTCTGCCGTGCGCTGGCCGTAGATGAGCAGGTGACGGTAGTCGCTGAACGTATTGCCGTGTTCGAGCCCCGCTGACTCCCAGAATTCATCGGAAAGCGGTTCGGTCGCGATCATCAGCGAGTAGAGCGGCAGGATCCGTCGCCCGACACCCGGCAGCTGGGACCCGTAGGCCTCGGTCGCGATGACGATCTGGTTGGTGGCAACAACGCCGGGCGCCGCAATCGCTTCCGAGCCCGGTGAGACCTGGTGCCCCCGGAAATTCACGAAGTTGGGCAGCCACGACGTCACTTCGGTGTGTTCGAAAATGCGCACGCCCAGGGACTCGACGACCTGGGCGAGGCCGTGAACGAGTTTTGCGGGGTGCAGCCTCGCGCAGGCCGGGTCGAACGCGGCGGCTCTCGCCCCAACCGGATGCCCGCGGCCCGCGTAGTGCGCGTGCGCCGGGTCGAAATCCCAGTACTCGAGTGCATCGACGCCGAAGCGTTTCGCCTCGTCGACGTCTGCCCTGGCCGATTCGACCTGCAGCTCGTTCGTGGCATAGGTGATCGTGCCACCCTGCACGAAGTCGCAGTCGATGCTCTCTGCGGCCGTCACACGGCCGACTTCGGTGACGGTGTCGACCATTGCCCGGCGCATCGCGACGGCGCGTTCGAAACCGTAGGCGCGTTCGAGGGAGGCGGCAGAGCGGGGGAAAAGCGCAGAACACCACCCGCCATTGCGGCCGGAGGCTCCGAAGCCGACCGTCTCCTTCTCGAGGATGGCGATCGACAGGGCCGGGTCGAGCCTGGCAAGGTAGTACGCCGTCCAGAGCCCTGTCAGACCGCCACCCACGATGCATACGTCGACGTCGAGGTCTGCAGTGGGGGGTGGGCGCAGTCGACCCGCGTCACCGCCAGTTGCCGCAGCTGATTCGGCCCAGTAGTTGCTCGCGATCATCCGGCAGCCAGCCCTTCTCATCTCTCATGCTCTGTGTCGTGAGCCCGCTGCGCCGAAATGCGGCAGGTGCGCCGGGCTCGTTTCGTCGTTGCGGCCTCACGGCGTCGCAGCGCCTGCCGCTCGAGTGGCTAGAGCTGGGCCCAGGCCTCGGTCAATACCGAACGCAGGATGCCCTCGATCTCGTCGAACTCACGCTGGCCGATCGTGAGCGGCGGCGCGAGCTGGATGACGGGGTCGCCCCGGTCGTCTGCGCGGCAGTAGAGGCCCGCATCGAAGAGCGCCTTCGAGAGGAAGCCTCGCAGCAGGCGCTCCGACTCGTCGTCGTCGAATGTCTCCTTCGTCTTCTTGTCTTTGACCAGTTCGATGCCGAAGAAGTAGCCGTCACCGCGCACGTCACCGACGATCGGCAGGTCGTGCAGCTTCTCAAGGGTGCGTCGAAACGCCGGGCTGTTCTCGCGCACGTTCTCGTTGAGCTTCTCCTCTTCGAAGATGTCGAGGTTCTCGAGCGCAACGGCTGCAGACACCGGATGCCCGCCGAACGTATACCCGTGGTAGAACGAGGTGTTGCCGTGCTTGAACGGCTCGTACACCTTGTCGCTCACGATCGTCGCGCCGATGGGGGAGTAGCCGCTGGTCATTCCCTTGGCACAGGTGATCATGTCGGGCACGTAGTTGTACTCGTCGCAGGCGAACATGTGGCCGAGTCGGCCGAACGCGCAGATGACCTCGTCGCTGACCAGAAGTACGTCGTACTTGTCGCAGATCTCGCGAACCCTCTGGAAATATCCGGGAGGAGGCGGGAAGCAGCCGCCGGAGTTCTGCACCGGCTCAAGGAAGACCGCGGCCACTGTTTCGGGCCCTTCGAACTCGATCATCTCTTCGATGCGGTTGGCCGCCCAGAGCCCGAACTGCTCGAGGTGGTCACCGTGCTCCGGGGCGCGGTAGAAGTTGGTGTTGGGCACGCGGAATCCGCCCGGGGTGACCGGTTCGAACATCTCCTTCATCGCCGGGATCCCGGTGATGGCCAGGGCGCCCTGCGGGGTGCCGTGATAGGCCACGGCACGGGAGATGACCTTGTGCTTGGTAGGCCGGCCCTGAAGCTTCCAGTAGTACTTCGCCAGTTTGAACGCCGTCTCGACGGCCTCGCCTCCGCCGGTGGAGAAGAAGACCCGGTTCAGGTCACCGGGAGCGTAGTCTGCGAGCCTGTCGGCCAGTTCGATGGCCGAAGGATGCGCGTACGACCACAGGGGGAAGAACGCCAGCTCTGCGGCCTGCTTGGCGGCGACCTCGGCGAGCCGCTGGCGACCGTGGCCGGCGTTCACCACGAAGAGCCCGCTCAGCCCGTCGAAGTACTTCTTACCCGTGCTGTCCCAGATGTGATGACCGTCACCCTTGACGATGATCGGAACGCCGTGGCCGTCCTCCATCACCGACTGGCGTGCGAAATGCATCCAGAGGTGATCTTTGGCCTTCTGCTGGAGGTCGGCTTCGTCGAACTTGCTCGACAGGCCGCTGGTGGGATGGGTGATGGTCATGATTTATCTCGTTCCCCAGTTGTAGAGCTGCTTGTGCAGCTTCAGGTAGACAAATGTTTCGGTGGAGAGCACGCCATCGAGCGTGCGGATATCGGAATTCAGCAGCGAGATCAGGTCGTCGTCGTTCTCGCAGACGACCTCGACCATGATGTCGAAGGTGCCGGCCGTCAGGACCACGTAGTCGACGGCGGGAAGGGCGGCCAGGGCATCGGCGATCACCCGCGTGTCACCGGTGACCTTCAGGCCGACCATGGCCTGGCGGTAGAAACCGAGCTGGAGCGGATCGGTCACGGCGACGATCTGCATCACGCCGGTCTCGGTCAGCTTCTGTACCCGTTGCCGCACTGCTGCCTCGCTGAGACCGACGGCCTTGCCGATTTCAGCGTAGGAGCGTCGACCGTCGACCTGAAGCTGTTCGATGATCGCTTTGGACGTGTCATCGAGGTGGGTCGAGCGGGGCCTGGAGTTCATGCATCGATTCTGTCAGTGACGCGGGGCACCGGCAAGTGAATCCGAAGCTGGTTTGCCTATTCACCTACGAAATCCGCCGAAAATGCAAGCACGCCACGGTCTCGTCTAAAGTTGTCACGTGCAGTTGCCCAGCCCGAACGGCAGCGTATGGAAAAGAGAACACGCGTGACCCAGATCGGTGAGCAGACGGCAACCCTCCGGGTTGTCGGGCCCAAGCCTGAGGCAGAACCCTTCACCCTCTCGTGGGCGGCACTCAGCGACGTCGGCAAGAAGCGTGCTGTGAATGAAGACAGCGTGGTCGCCAACCCGCCGATCTTCGCGGTGGCAGACGGCATGGGTGGCCATGCAGCGGGCGATGTTGCCAGCGCTGCTGTGGTGAATCGTCTCGGAGCTGTGCACGGATTTTCGTTCACGACGGGCGACATCATCGACGAAGCGCTGTCGCTGGCATTGACCGACATCGATGTGGTCGGTGACGCGAATGCGCTCGGTACCGGAACGACCGTGACCGGCGTCGCTCTCACGCTGGTCGAGGATGAGCCGGTCTGGGCGGTCTTCAACATCGGTGACTCGCGGGTCTACCAGATCCTGGAGGGCTCACTCGCCAGGCTGACGGTCGATCATTCCGTGGTGCAGGAGCTCGTCGACGCCGGGTTGATCACGGCGGAACAGGCCGAGACGCACCCCGACAGCAACATCATCACCCGGGCGGTGGGGTTCCACGAGAAGCCTGCGCCCGACTACACGCTGCTCGAAGTCACGCCCGGCCAGCGCCTTCTGGTCTGCAGCGATGGCCTGACGAAGGAGCTCACCGACCACGGCATCGCTCACTACCTCGGCCGAGCGGGCAGCGCAGCAGAAGCCGCGAACGATCTTGTCATCGCCGCGCTGACGAATGGTGGCCGAGACAACGTGACCGTGCTCGTCATCGATGTCGCAGCAGGGTGACGCGGCGGTTCCTATGCACTGCCCAGTGACGAAATCATCGGTCTTCAGCGGGAATCGATGCTGATTTCGTAAAGATTGTGTTTCATGATTGTTCTTTTCGTGGCTTTTGCTGTGAATCCCTGATTCCGTGTGTCAGGATCAAAACACCTTTTTCGCGAGACCTTGGAGTGCACCCCTCATGCCACTGACGCCACCGCGCGACCCGATGATCATCGAAGCCATCAAGCAATCACAGGCAATGCAGAACGCCAAGCGACTCTCGATGAGCCGCCGCGGCTTTCTCGGGGCCGTCGGTCTGGGGGCCGGGGCACTCGGCCTCGCCGCCTGCGCGCCGACCACCGCCACCAAGGCGGCGCTCACGCCTGCCACCGATGTCTCGGCCACCGAGAAGACTCTCATCTGGGACAACTGGCCGGCGTACATGGACGAAGACGCAGATGGCAATCACCCCACGCTGGTGGGTTTCCAGCAGAAGTCCGGCATCAACGTCACCTACAACGTCGCCGTCGATGACAACAACACCTACTACGCCAAGGTGAAGGACCAGCTCGCCCTCGGCCAGGACATCGGCACAGACACGGTCTGTCTCACCGACTGGATGGTCGCCAGGCTCGTTCGCCTCGGCTACATCCAGGACCTCGACCATGCCAAGATCCCGAACATCTCGAACCTCAGCGACTCGTTCGCCAACCCCGACTTCGACAAGGGTCGGCAGAAGTCCCTGCCCTGGCAGGGCGGCTACGCCGGGATCTGTTGGAACAAGGAGAAGGTGCCGAACGGCATCAAGAGCATCGACGACCTCTGGGCCACCGAGCTCAAGGGCCGCGTCGGCGTTCTTTCGGAGATGCGCGACACCATCGGCCTCATCATGCTCTCCCAGGGAACCGACATCACCGGGGACTGGTCTGCCGACCAGTTCAACAAGGCGATGGATGTCTTCACCAAGGAGGTCAGCGACGGCCAGATCCGCAACATCAAGGGCAACCAGTACCTCAACGACCTGCAGAACGAAGACACCTTCGCTGCCATCTGCTGGTCGGGTGACATCACCTCGCTGAATGCCACGGCTGGCGACAAGTGGGAGTTCGCCATTCCTGACTCCGGCGGCACACTCTGGAACGACACCTTCGTCGTACCCATGGGGTCTCGCCACAAGGCGAACGCCGAAGCCATCATGGACTACTACTACGAGCCTGCCGTCGCCGCAGAGCTCGCCGCCTGGGTGAACTACGTCACGCCGGTCAATGGTGCCAAAGAGGCGATGGATGCCATCGACCCCGCCCTGGCTTCGAACCCGCTGATCTTCCCCGACGCCGATGACCTGAAGCAGGTCCACGTGTTCCGTACCCTCAGCGCGCAGGAGGAGAGCGACTTCGGCGCCTCGTTCCAAAAAGTGTTGCTGGGCAGTTGATGGCCGCCGGGACATTCGCGGAGAAGGGCGCCGATCTCGAACTGGTCGGAATCACCAAGCACTTCCCCGGCTTCACGGCCATCGAGTCGCTCGACCTGTTCATTCCCGCGGGTTCGTTCTTCGCTCTCCTCGGGCCGTCAGGCTGCGGCAAGACGACGACGCTCCGGCTCGTCGCAGGCCTGGAGGAGCCGACGGCAGGTCGCATCCTCATCGGAGGCAAGGACGTCACAGCGACGAAGTCGTTCCAGAGGCCGGTCAACACGGTGTTCCAGTCCTACGCCCTCTTCCCCCACATGACCGTGCTCGAAAACGTCGCCTTCGGGCTTCGTCGGCGGAGCATCGCCAAACCTCTCGACAAGGCGCACGAGGCTCTGCGGCTCGTCGAACTCGACCACCTCGCCTCACGTCGGCCGGGCCAGCTCTCGGGCGGGCAACAGCAGCGAGTCGCACTGGCACGCGCCATCGTCAACCGCCCGGCGCTCCTGCTGCTCGACGAACCCCTCGGGGCTCTCGACCTGAAGCTCCGGCGCCAGATGCAGCTCGAACTGAAAGACATCCAGACCGAGGTCGGCCTGACCTTTTTGCACGTCACCCACGACCAGGAGGAGGCCATGACCATGGCCGACACCATCGCGGTCATGAACAAGGGCGCGATCGAGCAGATGGGCGCTCCTGAAGAGCTCTATGAACTGCCGAGAACTGCTTTCGTCGCAAACTTCCTCGGGCAGTCCAACCTGTTCACCGGGCCCGTCGTTTCAACGACTCCGGATGCCCTGACGGTGTCGATCGCGGGCACGACACTGGTCATCCCTCGTTCCCGTGCCCAGCGACACAGCGGAGTGATCACGGTCGGGGTACGGCCGGAGAAGGTGTTGCTTCTCACCGAGGCGCCGGTCGCCGATGCCGCGCGCAATGTCGTGGGCCCCGGCCGGGTGATCGACGTGTCGTTCAGCGGGGTGAGCACGCAGTACATCGTTGCTGTACCCGGTGTCGGCGACGTCGTCGTGTTCGCCCAGAACATGGTCTTCGGGCCGGTTGTGCACGTGGGGGCAGAGGTCTGGGTCAGCTGGAGCATCGAGCACAGCTTCGGCCTCGAAGACGCGCCCTCGCCTGACTCCGTGGTGTCAGACGAGTCGGCGGATACGGCGACGATCGCAACGCGTGCCCGCGTAGACGCCGCCGAATCCGAGCTCGAGCAGGCCTGAGATGGCCTTCACCGCGTTCGCGAGTTCGACGGCGGCGGCCGAGCCCGCTGTTCGCAAGCGCAGCTGGATCGCCCTGATTCTGCTGTTGCCGGGCATCCTGTACCTGATGCTGTTCTTCATCACGCCACTGATCTCGCTCATCTTCACCTCTTTTCAGCAGCCGGTGATCGACGGTGACATCGGGCAGTACAGCGCCGGCTTCCAGTGGCAGAACTACACCGATGCGGTCGGGCAATACCTGCCGCTGATACTGCGGGCTTTCGGGTACGCGGTGATCGCCACGGTGCTCGCGCTCATCATCAGTTACCCGATGGCGTATTTCATCGGAGTCAAGGCCAGGCGCTGGCCGCTCTTCCAGAGCCTGCTGCTGACCTTGGTGATCGCACCGTTCTTCATCAGCTTTCTGCTGCGTACACTCGCGTGGAAGCAGATCATGAGCGATGAGGGCCCCATCGTGGTTGCGCTCAAGGCGCTCTCGATCTTTCCGGCCGACGGGCACATCACTGGCACGCCCTTCGCGGTGATCTTCGGCCTGACGTACAACTTCATTCCGTTCATGACCCTGCCGCTGTATGCGACCCTGGAACGCCTCGACGTTCGATACATCGAGGCGGGGAGCGACCTGTACGCCTCACCATGGACGACGTTCCGCAAGGTGACGATTCCGCTCTCGATGCCCGGGATCGTTTCGGGCACGCTTCTGACCTTCATCCCGGCGGCCGGCGACTACATCAACGCCAGCGGGGACTTTCTCGGAAGTTCGCAGACGTCGATGGTCGGTAATGCGATCGAAGCGAACTTCCTCGTGCTGCAGAACTATCCGATCGCGGCGGCGCTGTCGATCATCCTGATGGCCGTGATTCTCATCATCGTGGGCATCTATGTTCGGCGGGCCGGAACGGAGGACCTGATATGAGTGCACTCTCGACCGCGGGGCCGGGGGCCATCGCCGCCGACCTCGAAGCTCCGATGGCTGGCCCGCCCCGCGCGGGTGGCCGCCGGGTGAAGATCAGATTCAAGGGTCTCGGGCTGCCGATCTACACGATCCTGGCGCTGGTCTTCCTGCTGATCCCGATCGCGTACACCTTCGTGTTCTCCTTCAACGACTCTGGCAAGCTCAACATCGCCTGGCAGGGTTTCACCTTCGACAAGTGGCTGCACGTCTGCGATGCCCAGGGGGTGTGCGAGGCCTTCGGCAACAGCATCCTGGTCGGTGTGGTGGCGACTGTGCTGGCGACGGCTCTCGGCACGGCAATCGCGATCGCGCTGGTTCGCTACCGGTTCAAGGCGCGCTCGGCGATCTCGCTGCTGCTCTTCCTGCCGATGGCGACGCCCGAAGTGGTTCTGGGCGCAGGGCTGGCAGCCCAGTTCCTGTCGCTCGGGGTGAACAAAGGCCTCGGGACCATCATCATCGCCCACACGATGTTCTGCATCAGTTTTGTGGTCGTGACAGTGAAGGCCCGCGTGGCGTCTCTTGACCCCTCGCTCGAAGAAGCGGGGCGCGACCTCTATGGGTCGGCTTCGGCGGTATTCTGGCGGATCACCTTCCCGCTGCTCGTGCCGGGCATTGCTGCGGCCGCGCTGCTGTCGTTCGCGCTGAGCTTCGACGACTTCATCATCACGAACTTCAACTCGGGGGCGGTCGACACGTTCCCGAAGTTCATCTACATCGCTGCGGCGCGCGGTATTCCGGCGGAGGCGAACGTCATCGCCTCCGCGGTCTTCCTGCTGGCCATCGTGATCGTGGTGGTCGCCCAGGTGTCACGAGCGGCCCGTGCCAAGCGGCTCGCGCGGATCCAGTAGACGGAGTCTGGTTTCGATACGCAGCTGCGCTGCTCCTCAACCGACGGATCAGTTCTCTGGTTGAGTGGCTGGGCGAAGCCCGGCGTATCGAAACCCAGTAGCTAGAGAGCTACGACGGCCGAAGACACCTGAATCGCGCCGACAGGTTCGGTGCCGCCGTAGATCGTCAGGTCAAGGGTTGGCAGCACCCGGTCGACATCGGCCTGGGCCAGGGCTCCAGCCGAGACGAGCAGGCTGAGGCCCACGAGCGAGGCGGCGCGCAGGCTGCCGTCGAGCATCTTGAGGGCGACCGTCGTTCCGTCGGGAGCTGCCATCACCATCACGCCCTCTGCACCGAGCTTCGAGAAGACGCCGAGCTCGTCGATGCAGACGGTGTTGGCGCGGCCCGGGCCATCGATCGCCCAGCCATTGGCGAGGACCGAATCGGTCAGGAACCGCGCCGCGCCGTCGGTGGAGGAGGTGATGCGGCTGATCCCGCGGGCCAAGCCGACCAGGCTGATCGCGTGCACCGGCGCTCCGCAGCCGTCGACAGCGGTGGCAGAGACACTCTCACCGGTGAGGAGCTCGATCATGCTGAGAATTCGTTGCTGCAGGGGGTGGGCCAGCTCGAGATAGCTTGCTGTCGGCCAGCCGTTCACAACACAGGCGAACAGCATGGCTGCGTGTTTGCCAGAGCAGTTCATGTAGAGGGATGCCCGGCCGGAGCCCGCGCGTACGAGGGCGTCACGCGAGCCGGAGTCACCGGGCCAGTCGTGGGGGCACTGCAGGGCATCCGGTGTCAAGCCTGCCCGGTCGAGGATGCTCTGCACGACCACGAGGTGTTCGGGGGTTCCGGCATGGCTGGCCGTCGACAGCACGGTCTGGAGCGGCGTCAGCTCGACACCCGCGCCAGCGAGCGCTTCGGCGACAGCGAGGGCCTGGAAGGGCTTGAGGCACGACCGGGGGATGATGGGCGCGTCGGGGTTGCCGACGCTGCGGGAGATGAGCCCGTCGGGGTGCACGACCACGGCAGAACCACTGTGACGTGACTCGATGAAGCCGCTGCGTGTGAGGTGCGCGAGCTCGACAGCTTCGGAGGCTTCGAACGTACCCCTCATACCGCGAGCCCAGGTTTCGATACGGCGCGCTCTGCGTGCCTACTCAACCGGCGTACGTCGTTGGTTGAGTAGGTGCGAAGCGCCGTATCGAAACCCGCACGAATCGCCTTCACGCCAGTGTCGCGAAGCCGTCGTCGAGAACACCCAGGGCGTCTTCGAGCAGGGCGTCGCTGATCGTCAGGCTCGGCAGGAACCGCAGAACGTTTCCGTAGGTGCCTGCTGTGAGGAGGATGACCCCGTGCTGGGCTGCGTATGCCGCGAGGGCCGTGACCGCTGCCGGGTTGGGCTCTTTGGTGGTCTGGCCTGTTCCGGGCTGCACGAGCTCGATGGCGATCATCGCCCCTACCCCGCGGACCTCGCCGATGATGTCGTACTTCTTCTGCAGTTCGAGCAGGCCTGCAGAGAGCGTCTGCTCGACCCGGGTGGCTTCGGCCAGCAGACCGAGGCGTTCGATCTCGTCGAAGACGGCGATGGCCGCGGCCGTTGCGACGGGGTTTCCGCCGAAGGTGCCGCCGAGGCCACCGGGCAGGGCGGAATCCATGATCTCGGCGCGACCCGTGACGGCGGCGAGGGGGAGCCCGCCGGCGATGCCCTTGGCCGAGGTGATCATGTCGGGCACGAGGCCGAAGTGCTCGCTGGCGAAGTAGGCACCCGTTCGGGCCATGCCGCTCTGGATCTCGTCGGCGATGAACACGATGCCCTTCTCGGTGCACCAGGCCTGCAGGGTCGGCAGGAAGCCCTCCGCTGGGACGACGAAACCGCCTTCGCCCTGGATCGGCTCGACGACGAGGCACGCGAGGTCATACGACCCCACGGTCTTCTCGAGGTAGTCGATCGTGCGGGTCGCCGCCTCGGCGCCCGAGAGACCGTCGTGGTAGGGGTACGAGTTCGGAGCGCGGTACACGTCACCGGCGAAGGGCCCGAACCCGGTCGAGTAGGGGGCCGCCTTGAAGTTCATGGCCATCGTGAGGTTGGTGCGCCCGTGGTAGGCGTGCTCGAGAACGGCGACACCGACGCGGCGGGTGTGCTTGCGGGCGATCTTCACGGCGTTCTCGACGGCTTCTGCACCGGAGTTGGCGAGCATCGTCTTCTTGGCGAAGTCGCCGGGGGTGTGCTCAGCGAGGAGCTCAGCGACTCGCACATACCCTTCGTACGGTGTGATGGTGAAGAGGGTGTGGGTGACGTCGTGGAGCTGGGCAGAAGCTGCCTCGACCACAGCCGCCTCGGTGTGGCCCACAGTGGTGACCCCGATGCCGGCTCCCATGTCGATGAACTGGTTGCCGTCGACATCGACGAGGATCGCGCCGTTGGCCCTGGCGATGTAGACGGGAAGCACCGACGAGACACCGGTCGGCACCACGGCCAGACGTCGAGCGTGCAGGGCATCGGACTTCGGACCGGGGATCGCCGTGACGATCTTGCGCTCCTGGGAAACGGTGAACACTGAACTGCCAATGATGTCGGTCATGAATAAAGATTACCCCCGACGTAGTCTGAGAAGCGTGAACACCGAACACCACTACCGCGTCGACGTCGAATGGCAGGGGAACCGCGGTTCGGGTACCACCGGGTACCGTGACTACGGCAGACAGGGTGTCGTCCGGGCATCCGGCAAGATCGAGCTGCCGACGTCGGCCGACCGCACCTTCCACGGCGACCGCGACCGGTGGAACCCCGAGGAACTGCTGCTGGCCGCGCTCGCCGAGTGCCACATGCTCTCGTACCTCCACGTCGCCGTTCAGCACGGCGTCGCGGTGACCGGCTACACCGATTCGGCCGAGGGCGTGATGGAACAGGTGGGCCAGGGTGGCCACTTCACCTCTGCAACGCTTCGCCCTGTTGTGACGCTGGCTGACCCCGGGCAGGCTGAGCTCGCGAATTCACTGCACCGGGAGGCGAGTCAACTCTGCTTCATCGCGCAGTCGGTCAACTTCCCCGTTCTGCACGAGCCGCGCGCCGAGTGATTCACCTGTGACGTCACCGCATCCCCTGCCTGCCTCAGGCCCAGCGCCTTCGTCCAGCCCGATGTCGAGCTACCAGCGGCGGATCCTGACCGTCGCTGTTCTGTCGTCGTTCATCGTGTTCCTCGACGGCACCGTCATCAACGTGGCGCTTCCCGCGATCTCCCGGGAACTCGGGGGAGGCCTCGCCGGCCAGCAGTGGGTCGTCGATGCCTACCTCATCTCGCTGACTGCCGTCATCCTGCTCGCGGGTTCGCTCTCCGATGCCTTCGGGCGGCGCCGCGTGATCTTCTGGGGGCTCATCGGGTTCGGCGCGGCCTCTGTGCTCTGCGCGGTGTCGGTGACGGATGCGATGCTGATCGTCTCCCGGGGCATCCAGGGAATCGCGGGGGCGTTGCTGGTACCGAGCTCGCTGGCGATCATCGTGGCGAACTTCGATGGGCCGGCACGGGCGAAGGCGATCGGTCGCTGGACGGCGTGGACGAGCACAGCGTTTCTCGCCGGCCCTCTTCTGGGCGGCGTGTTGGTCGACCTGGTGTCGTGGAGGCTGGTGTTCGCGATCAACGTCATTCCGATCGCGGTGACCCTCCTTGCCCTGCGCCGCCTCGACCTCGAACCTCCCCGGGCCGTGAAGCCGGTGATCGACTATCGCGGGGCGGTGCTCGGCATCCTCGGCATCGGGTTGCCGGTCTTCGCCCTCATCGAACACGGCAGGCTGGGCTGGTCGAACCCGATCGTCTGGGGTGCGCTGGCGCTTGGCCTCGCCTCCTTCGGGCTCTTCCTCTGGAACGAGGCTGTGGCGAGCCACCCGATGCTTCCCCTCTCCTTGTTCCGGGTGCGCAACTTCTGGGTGGGCAATGTGGCCACCGCCTTCATCTACGCCGCGCTCTCGCTCGGCGGGTTTGCCCTCACCCTGTTCCTGCAGCAGGTTGCCGGCTATTCCGCCACCCAGGCCGGCCTGGCCTCGCTGCCGTCGACCGTGATCAGCATCTCGCTCGCGTCGCTGTTCGGCACACTTGCCGGTCGTTACGGTTCGCGCTGGTTCATGGCAGCAGGCCCGATCGTGGGAGCCGTGGGGTATCTGCTCCTCTCGCAGGTCACGGCTGAGGCAAACTACGTCAGCCAGGTTCTTCCCGGAACCGTCGTGTTCTCGCTCGGACTGGTGATGACGGTGGCTCCGCTCACAGCGGCGGTGCTGGGCTCGATCGACCCGGAGCGGGCAGGCATCGCGTCAGCCACCAACAACGCGGTCTCGCGCGTCGCGGGACTCGTCGCGACCGCTGCTGCGGCACTCATCATCGGCGATGCCCTCACGGTGGAAGGCTTCTCGCGCGCCGCGCTGGCCACGTCGGCACTGCTGGTGGTCGGCGGAATCGTCTCGCTGGTCGGTATCCAGAACGCGAAACGCAGCCAGCGAACCTAACGCGCCGTGCGTTTCGGCAGCTTCGGCAGGCTCGACTGGTCGAGCCAGGCCGCGAACAGGGAGCGCACGGGCACAGGGGAGTGTGTCTCGACCAGCGCGATGAATTCGGGAGTGCTGACGTTGCCGTGGCGATGCGTCGCTGCCCACTCGCGCAGAATCGTGAAGAAGACATCGTCGCCGAGAGTGGTGCGAAGAGCGTGGAGTGTCAGGGCGCCGCGCTTGTAGACCCTGTCGTCGAACATCCGGGCGGAACCCGGGTCACCGATCACCAGGTCTTTGGGCAGGCGATTGATCTTGCTCCAGGCCTGGGCTGCTGAGCCGTCAGCGGTCAGCGAGCCCGACTCCTCCGCCCACAACCACTCGGCGTAACAGGCGAATCCCTCGTGCAGCCAGATGTCCCGCCACTGCGAGATGGTGAGGCTGTTGCCGAACCACTGGTGCGAGAGTTCGTGTGCGATCAGTCGTTCAGAGCCTCCGACGCCGTCGATGTGGTTACGCCCGAAGATCGCCAGACCCTGGGCCTCGAGGGGAATCTCGAGTTCATCATCGGTGACGACGACGGTGTAGTCCGAGAACGGGTACGGCCCGAATGAGCGCTCGAAGAGTGCCATCATCTGTGGCTGGTCCTCGAAGTCGGCGAGGGCGTTCGAGCGCAGGTCTTCGGGCAGCAGCACATACTGCAGTACTCCACTCTGGGAGACCCCCATCGTCTCGTAGAGGCCGATCTGCACCGTCGCCAGGTACGTCGCCACGGGTTCCCGCGATTCGAATTCCCAGCGGGTGCGACTGGCCCGCTGCGTCCGCAGCACCAGTTCACCGTTGCAGAGCACGCGGTAGGCCGTCTCGGCCGAGAACGCGATCGAGTAGGTGGCCTTGTTCGATGGATGATCGTTGCAGGGGAACCACGAAGGGGCACCGCTCGGCTGACCGGCCACGATCACCCCGTCGGAGAGTTCTTCCCACCCGACCTCGCCCCACTGGCTGCGCACCGGCTTGGGGAGCCCTGCGTACTTGACGACGATGGTGAACTCTGCTCCATTGTCGAGAGGGAGAGCTGGGGTGATCACGAGTTTTCGGGCCGTCTGGATCACGTGGGTCGCCCGGGTTCCGTTGACGCTCACCTTGTTGGCAACGAGGCCGGCGAAGTCGAGGCTGAACCTGCTCAGCTTCTGGGTTGCACGAGCGGTGATCGTGGCCGTGGCGCTCAGCCTGTTGGAACTCACGCGATAGTCGCAGTCGAGGTCGTAGTGCAGCACGGTGTAACCGCCGTTGCCACTGGTGGGCAGGTACGGGTCGCCGAGCGAGCGTGTGCCCTCGGAGGCCAGCGCTGTCGATGTGGGCCGTGTCGAACGCGGCATCAGGCTGGCGCCTCGGCTGAGTCGTCTGCCCACGGGGCAATCGGGTTCCCGGCCCACCGCGATCCGGCGGGCACGTGCTCTCCGCGCATGACGAGGGAGGCCGGCCCGACGGTCGCGTCTGCTCCGATGGAGGCGGCCGGCAGGATCACGCCGTGCGGACCCAGGGTGGCACCGTCTTCGAGGTCGACGGTGTCGAGGCTCATGACCCGGTCGTGAAAGAGGTGGGTCTGCACCACGCAGCCCCTGTTGACGGTGGACGCAGCGCCCAGGCTCACGAGGTCAGCCTCTGGCAGCCAGTAGGTCTCGACCCAGGCTCCGCGCCCGATCGTGGTGCCCAGGGAGCGGAGCCACACGGCCAGTGCGGGCGTGCCAGTGGCTGAGCCAGCGAACCACGGAGCAGCAACCATCTCTACAAAGGTATCCGACACTTCGTTGCGCCAGACGAACGACGACCAGAGTGGATGCTCTTCCCGCCCGATTCTGCCCACCAGCGCCCACTTGGCGACCGTCGTCACCAGTGCGGCCACCGCTCCGGCGAGCAGCATCACCGCCCCCGAGAGCACGATCGCCCAGCCGATTCCAGCCGACGCGACAAGGTACTCCAGCAGCACGACGACGCCGAGCCCGAGCGCGACGCTGATCATCACCGGCACGATGCGCCCGATCTCCCAGAGCGCACGCGCAATCCGGCGCCAGGCAGAGGGCTGGAAGGTGCGCGTCTCGTCGAATTCTGCGACCTGGCGCCGCAACCGCACCGGCGGGTTGCCGAGCCACGAGGAGCCGCTCTTCGCCTTCCGCGGCGTCGCAGAGAGCACGGCGACGAGGCCGTTGCGAGGCACCGTTCGCCCGGGGCCCGTCATGCCGCTGTTACCGAGGAAGGCGCGCTTGCCGACCCGGGCCTCGTCGATGCGGAGCCAGCCGCCTCCGAGCTCGTACGAGGCCACCATGGTGTCGTCGGCGAGGAAGGCGTGGTCTCCGATCGTGGTCATCGCCGGCAGGAGCAGCACGGTGGAGGCTTCGACGTTCTTGCCGACCTTGGCCCCGAGCATCCGAAGCCAGACCGGCGTGAAGAGGCTCGCGTAGAACGGGAAGAGGATGGTGCGCGCAGCATCGAGCAGACGCTCCGTGGCCCAGACCTGCCAGCCGACCCGGGAGCGCACCGGATAGCTGCCCGGGCGAATTCCCAGGCCGAGCAGACGCGCGAAGACGACCGTGAGGCCCGCATAGACCACACCGGCGGCAAGGGTGGCCAGCGGGATCGCCGCCAGCGCGCGCAGAGCGGCGTCGCCGAGGGTGGGCAGGATGACCGTGGCCGGGGTGGTGATGACGGCGACTCCTGTATCGGTGGTGAGTGGCGCCTGCCCCAGGCAGAGGAACACGCCCACGACGGCGCAGCCGGCAAGCACAGCGAATGCTGGCAGGAGCGAGAGCACGATCGAGCCGAGGGCGAAGGGCACGAGCCAGCGGGTGTTGCGGGGTGGGCGGAAATCCGGCCAGTTCGGTTTCGCCTTGCCGACGCGTTCGGCGGGGGAGCCGGCCCAGAGCTGCCCGCCCTGCACCCGCCCCGAAACGGCGGAGCCCGGTGCGATCTCGGCCCGGCGGCCGATGTGTGTTCCCGGCAGCAGTGTGCTTCGTGCACCGACGGCCGAGTCCGCGTCGATGTGCACCGAACCGAGGCGCAGAATGTCGCCGTCGACCCAGTACCCGGCCAGGTCGACCTCGGGTTCGACGGATGCGCGGGCCCCGATCTTCAGCATGCCCGTGATCGGCGGGAGGGAGTGCAGGTCGACGCCCGGACCGATCTTCGCGCCGAGTGCCCTGGCGTAGGTGATGATCCAGGGGGCACCGGCGAGGTTCGTCGCCCCGACGAGGTTCGCGATCTGCTCTGCCAGCCAGAGACGCAGGTGCACGCTGCCTCCCCGCGGGTAGTTCCCGGGTTCCAAGCCAGCCAGCAGAGCCCTCGCGAAGACGACGGAGATCGCCATGCGGCCGAAGGGGGTGATCAGCAGCACGAAGCCGGCGAGAATCCACCACCACGACACGGTCGGCGCCCACGCGAAGTCACCGAAGAGGGCCAGCACGTTGTTGGCGGCCAGAACATAGACCAGCCACCGCAGGCCCACGAGCACATAGAGCGGGATGCCCAGCAGCGTCTGCGCGACCTGGGTGCCGACCGGGGTCGGGCGCACCGTGCGTCGTTTGCGGGCGGTGGCCGGAGCCCGCGCATCGAGTTCGGTCGCCAGGGCACCGATTCGCGGGTGGTCGTAGATGTCGGCCACGGTTGTCTCCGGGAAACGCATCCGGATGCCCGACACCAGTTGGGCGGCCGAGAGGCTTCCCCCTCCGAACGCGAAGAAGTCGTCGTCAGGCCCTGTCACTGGTGCGCCGAGAATGGCCGTCCACTGCACAGCGAGCCAGGCTTCGGTGGCAGAGAGCGGTGGCCGGGCATCCGAATCGCCAGAGCCGGGGGTGCCGTCACGGCGGGTGCCGTCGCTGACCGCGAGTGAGGGTGTCGGCAACGGCCAGGGCAGCGCGGCCTTGTCTACCTTGCCGGAGGTACGGGTGGGGAGAGATTCAACGACGGCGAGCAATGGCACGAGTGCGGCCGGCAGCGTCTCGCGCAGAAGGTCGGAGGCGTGCTGGGTGCTGAAACCCGAGTCGGCTTCGGTCAGGGCGATGTACCCGACGAGGATCTGGTTTCCGGCCTGTGTTCGCTGCACCACTGCTGCGGCACCGGCAACTCCGGGCAGCGCGGCGACGGCAGCTTCGACCTCACCGAGCTCGATGCGGCGGCCACCGAGTTTGACCTGGTCGTCGGCGCGGCCCTGGAAGAGCAGCCCTTCGGTGCTGAAGAGCACGTTGTCGCCGCTGCGGTACGCGCGATCCCAGCCCAGAGTGGGCATCGGCGCATACTTCTCGCGATCTTTGGCTTCGTCGAGGTAGCGGGCGAGCCCGACGCCGCCGATGACGAGCTCGCCGATCTCGCCCTCGGCGACGGGTGTACCGGAGCCGTCGACCACCGCGAGGTCCCAGCCGTCGAGGGGCAGTCCGATGCGCACCGGGCCCGTTCCGTCGAGCAGCGCAGCACACGCCACAACGGTCGCCTCGGTCGGCCCGTAGGTGTTCCAGACCTCCCGCCCGTCGACGGCCAGCCGTGCAACGAGTTCGGGAGGGCAGGCTTCTCCGCCGAAGATGAGCAGGCGGACCAGTTCGAGCGACTCGAGCGGCCAGAGCGCGGCAAGAGTGGGCACGGTCGAGACGATGGTGATGCCGTGCGCGATCAGCCAGGGCCCCAGGTCGACGCCTGAGCGCACGAGTGAGCGGGGTGCCGGCACCAGGCAGGCCCCGTGGCGCCACGCCAGCCACATCTCCTCGCAGGAGGCGTCGAAGGCCACCGACAACCCGGCGAGCACCCGGTCACCCGGCCCGAGGGGGTCTGACTGCAGAAACAGGCGCGCCTCGGCGTCGACGAAGGCCGCCGCCGACCGGTGGGTCACGGCGACGCCCTTGGGCGTACCCGTGGAACCCGAGGTGAAGATGATCCAGGCGTCATCGTCTGGCGTGGGGCCACCGACGACCGGCAAGGTGCCCGTCGGGCTGCCGAGGGTCGGCGCTTCGGTCTGAGGGGGTGACGATGCATCGGCGCTCGCGAGCTCGATCGATCCCGAGGCGCCGATCACCCCGACGACCTTCGCCTCGCCGAAGACCAGCTCGGCGCGCTCCTCGGGGTCGTCGGCATCGACGGGAACGTAGCTGGCGCCGACGGCCAGGGTAGCCAGAATGGAGATGTAGAGCACCCGCGTTCCCGAGGGGATGCGGATTCCGACCCGGTCGCCGTGGCGCACCCCCGCCGTTGCGAGTCGCGCTGCGGCCGCGTTGACCTCCCTGAGGAGTTCCCGGTAGCTGAGCGTTCCCGTCGCGTCGGCGAGGGCAGAGGCCTGTGGATGCTCGGCGGCAGTCGAGCGCAGAACATCCATCAGCGTGCGTGGCTGCGGTGCGCGGCCGCCAGCCAGGAGCAGCCCGGGGAGGGTCGCAACGAGGTCGTCTGGGGGTGTGCTGCCGGGCATCCTGTTCGCATCCTGTTCTGTCTTCGCCACGGCTCGCCTGCAGGTGCATGAACCGAGTCGTGAGCGTGGCGTTCGGATTTTAGTGGTGCACGGTGACGCGGGGGTGAACGGCCACAGTCTAGAGGCCGCCCGGAAGTCCATGACGGACTTTCGGCGCGCGCCCTGTCGACTGCCTCGCGTATCATGGGGGTTTTGAACAGCTGAGGATGTATGCGTAAATTCGTCGTTATAGCTGCGGCCGCTGCGGTCGCGCTCACCCTGGCCGCGTGCAGTGGCAGCCCCGCCACCCCGTCAGCCAGCCCGGTCGCCTGTGCGCTCACCGCTCCGGGCACCGCCTCGGATTCGGTGAAGGTCAGCGGTGACTTCGACACGCACCCGACGACGACGTTCACCTCACCCCTCACGAGCGACATCACGGAGCGCACCGTTCTCACCGAGGGTACGGGCGCCAAGGCCGGCACCGACATGCAGGCGACGATCGACTTCACGCTCTACAACGCGACCTCCGGCGCCGAACTGTTCACCACCATCAAAGACGGCGGCCAGCCCCTGCCCGTGATCGTGAACGAGTCGCAGTTCTTGCCGGGCCTCGTCAAGGCCGTCTCCTGCTCGACGGTCGGGTCGCGAGTGGTCGCTGTTGTGCCGCCAGGAGATGCGTACGGCTCGACGGGCAACTCGAGCCTCGGCGTCGCTGCCGGCGACTCGCTGGTCTTCGTGGTGGACGTGAAGGACGTCACTGCTGCACCATCAGCCACGCCGTCGCCGACGGTCGACCCGAACATGCCAACGCGGGCGACCGGTGCAGACCAGCCCGCACCGGCCGGGTTCCCCACTGTGGCACTGGCCGACGATGGAAAGCCGACGGTCACGATCCCGGCCAGCGACCCACCGACGACCGTGCAGATCGCCGACCTGAAGAAGGGTGACGGCGCGGTCGTCGCCGCGGGCGACAGCGTCACGGTGCAGTACCAGGGCGTCATCTGGGGCACGGGCAAGGTCTTCGACGAGAGCTGGGGCAAGTCACCGGCGACCTTCGTCACCAACCAGGTCATCCCGGGCTTCACGCAGGCGCTCGTCGGGCAGACCGTCGGCTCCCAGGTCATCGTCATCATTCCGCCCGACCAGGGCTACGGTTCGGCGGGCGTGGCGGCTGCGGGCATCTCGGGCACCGACACCCTGGTGTTCGTGATCGACATCCTCGCCACCACGCCGGGCCAGTAGGCCGGAGCCCAGATGTCAGCACGGCGGAGGGTCATCGTTCTCGGTTCGACCGGTTCGATCGGGGTGCAGGCGCTCGACGTGATCGCTGCCAACAGTGAGCGCTTCGAGATCGTCGGGCTCGCCGCAGGCACCAACCGGGTGGCGATCGATGCCCAGGCCGCCGAATTCGGGGTCGCCGACGTCGCCCTCGGGGCCGTCGAGGCCGAACAGCTCGTTCGTTCTGTCGACGCAGACGTGGTGCTGAATGGCATCACAGGCTCCGTCGGGCTCGGTTCGACACTTGCCGCGCTCGAAATGGGCAGGACCCTCGCGTTGGCGAACAAGGAGAGCCTCATAGTCGGCGGCGAACTGGTGCGAAGCATCGCGAAACCCGGGCAGATCGTACCCGTCGATTCCGAACACTCCGCGATTGCGCAGGCCCTCCGCTCCGGAACTGCGGCCGAGGTCGCTCGTCTTGTGCTCACAGCCTCGGGTGGACCGTTCCGCGGCCGGTCACGGGAGTCGCTCCACGACGTGACTCCCCGCGAGGCCCTGGCGCATCCCACCTGGGACATGGGGCTCGTCGTCACGACGAACTCCTCGACCCTGGTGAACAAGGGCCTCGAGATCATCGAGGCGCACCTGCTGTTCGACGTACCGTACGAGCGCATCGAGGTCACGGTTCACCCCCAGTCGGTCATCCACTCGATGGTGGAGTTTATCGACGGCTCGACGATCGCCCAGGCGTCACCGCCAGACATGCGCCTGCCGATCTCGCTCGGCCTCGACTGGCCGAACCGGGTCGCAGGGGTCGGAGTGCCGCTGGACTGGAGCTCGTCGCACAGCTGGACGTTCGAACCCCTCGACACGGAGGCCTTCCCTGCCGTCGCGCTGGCGAAGCAGGTCGGCCAGGCCGGAGGTACCTACCCCGCGGTCTTCAACGCTGCGAATGAGCAGGCTGTGGCCGCGTTCCACTCCGGTCGCATCGGATTCCTCGACATTGTCGACACGATCGCCGCGGTGGTGCAGCTGCACGAACGACCCTCTGGTGTACTCACGCGTGACTCACTGGCCGATGCTGAACTCTGGGCGCGCCGCGAGGCCGACCGCCTCATCGCCGGCGCGGGCTGAGAGCCTCGCTGGTTGAGTAGCACGGTGCCGGGCGCCGAGCGTATCTAAACCCGTTCGCGTACCGGGTTTCGATACGCGGCCGCGCCGCTACTCAACCTGCGTTCGCCAGGCGCCCGCTGCGCTCGACGCGCCGCGCTGAGAGCGAGCGCCTGTTCAGGGCGCCCGCTGCGCTCGCCTACTCAACCGACGGTCGGGCGAACGTAGAGCGGGCGCTCAGCCCGCGCCCAGCGCCGGTCGAAGCCCGGGCGGTATCGTGTGCAGGTGGAAAACGTGCTCCTGTTCATCGTCGGTGTGGTCATCATCGCGCTCGGTCTCGCGGTGTCCATCGCCCTGCACGAAGTCGGGCACCTCGTGCCGGCCAAGCTCTTCGGGGTCAAAGTCACCCAGTACATGATCGGGTTCGGACCCACCGTCTTCTCGCGCCGACGCGGTGAGACCGAATACGGAGTGAAGGCCATTCCTCTCGGCGGCTACATCTCGATGATCGGCATGTTCCCTCCGCAGAAGGAGGGTGGCAAGATCAGGCGCACCAGCACCGGCTTCTTCCGGACCCTCGTGCAGGATGCCCGCAAGGCCAGCGCGGACTCTGTCGGCGACGACGATGTGCGCGCGTTCTACCGGCTGCCCGTGCACAAGCGTGTGATCATCATGCTCGGCGGCCCGACGATGAACCTTCTGCTCGGAATCGTCTTCTTCGCGATCGTGCTCTGCGGTTTCGGTATCGCCGGCCCCAGCACCACCGTCGGTTCGGTGAGTTCCTGTGTGTTGCCGGCGAGCAGCACCAGGCAGACCTGCGAGACGGGGGACCCGGTGTCGCCGGGTGCCGCAGCGGGCATTCTCCCGGGCGACACGCTCGTGAGTATCGACGGCACGGCCGTTTCGAGCTGGGACCAGTCGACCGCGATCATCCGGGCCTCCTCTGGCAGGACGCTGTCCGTGGTGGTCAACCGCGATGGGGCAGAGAAGACGCTCAGTGTCACCCCGCTGCTGACCGAACGCGCCACCACTCAGCTGGTCAACGGCCAGCTGCAGGCAGTGACGGATGCCTCGGGCAAGGCCGTCACCGAACAGGTCGGTTTTGTCGGCATCGGGTACGCAAGCCAACTGGTGCCGCAGCCGATCACCTCGGTGCTGCCGTTCGTCGGGCAGAACGTCGCCGGCGTCGCGAACACGATCTTCAATCTGCCACAGAGGCTGGTCGGAGTGGCGAACGCTGCCTTCGGCAACGGGACCCGCGACATCAACGGCCCGATCAGCGTGGTGGGTGTCGGAAGGGTGGCCGGTGAGATCGCGACGATCGACATTCCGCTGGCCAGCAAGGTGGCGACCCTGATCGGGTTGCTCGGTTCGGTGAACATCGGGCTCTTCGTGATCAACCTCGTGCCGCTGATGCCCCTCGACGGCGGCCACATCGCCGGTGCCCTCTGGGAGGGTCTGCGCCGCCGTCTCGCAAAACTCTTCAAGCGGCCTGACCCGGGGCCCGTCGACACCGCAAAGCTGATGCCACTGACGTTCGTGGTCGTCATCTTCCTCGGCGGCGTCAGCGCCCTTCTCATGTACGCCGACATCGTGAACCCCGTGAACATCTTTGGCTGACCAAGCGGCAGAGCGAACGAGCTGTGTGACGCGTACTCCCGGGGGAGTACGGTGCACGCGCCGGGTGAGGGATGCCCGGCGGCACACACTTCGATACGATTCTGCGCATGCCCAGCACTGACCGCACCCCCAGCGCCGGTGACACGCCAGACCCCTGGGCGAACCGAGGCGACGCACTTGCGAGGTGGGAACGCCGCACCTCAGGTGACGCAGCAGCTGGCACCAGGTCCGGCCCGCCGCGCTGGGCGAGGCTCTGGTTGCCCGTCGTCCTCTCGTTCCTCGTGCAGGTCATACCCGCGCTCGTCGTAACAGGCCGCGCCAGGCTACCGATCGACATCGCTGTACCCATCGTTGCGCTTGCTCTGGTCGGGCCACTCGCCCTCATCGGCGCACGGCGCTTCCCTGGGCCTGTCGTGGCCATTGCCACTGCTGCCACTGCCGCAGACCTGCTCTTCACTCCCGGCTCCGGGGCGCCGTACCTCGCCCTGGCGTTCGCTGTCATCTCCGCGACAGTGCGTGGTGCACGTCGGTGGGCGTTCGCCTCGATCGCGGCCGGCTGGGTGGTCGTGCTCGTCGGTTCGGCGACGCTGGGCGTGCCCTGGCATCCTGGCCGGGTGCTCCTCACCGCTCTGGGAATCATCGTGGTGATGCTGATCGGCGAGGCCGTCCGCACCCGGGGTGAACGGGTGGCCGCGTTCCAGGCCGCCTCGAAAAAACGCAGGGAAGACGCCGCCGCCGCGGAACGCGTGCGGATCGCCCGCGAACTCCACGACGTGCTTGCCCACTCGCTCTCGCAGATCAACGTGCAGGCGGGAATGGGCCTTCACCTGATCGACTCCCAACCCGACAAGGCCAGGGAAGCCCTCGGCAACATCAAGGCGACGAGCAAGACCGCCCTCGACGAGGTGCGGGGGGTGCTCGGGTTCCTCCGCTCGGAGGGCAGTGTCGGGTGGGGTGCGGAGGAGAATCCCAGCGAGGCAGCCCTCGTTCCCCAGGCCGACCTCTCCCGGCTGCCGTCGCTGGTGAAATCCATCTCGACCGATGAGCTCTCCGTGGCACTGCACAACCGCCTCACCTCGGAACCGCCACCCGGCGTGCAGTTGGCGCTGTACCGCATCGCCCAGGAGAGCCTGACGAACGTCGTGAGGCATTCCGCGGCCACGAGCGCAGAAGTGCTTCTCGTCGAGCATCCGAGCGACTATGTGCTGGCTGTGACCGACAACGGAACCTCGACACAGCACCGTGCAGGGACGCCTGAGACCTCGGGCAGGGGGATGCTCGGCATGCGTGAGCGCGCCGAACTCCTCGGCGGGCACCTCGACGCCGGCCCGACTTCTGGCGGAGGTTTCTCGGTGGTCGCGACTCTGCCTCGAAGGAGCGGGCAATGATGGAACGCCCGGTGATCCGCGTCGTGGTCGCCGACGACCAACAGCTGATCAGGGCGGGTTTCAGCGCACTTCTGGCGAACGAACCCGACATCGATGTCGTCGGCGAGGCCGCAACGGGCACCGCGGCCGTAGAGCTCGTGAAACGCCTTCACCCCGATGTAGTGCTGATGGACATCCGGATGCCCGACGGTGACGGCCTCTGGGCCACCGAGCAGATCGCGGCAGACCCGGCGCTCGGTTCGACGCACATCGTCATCGTCACGACCTTCGAACTCGACGAGTACGTCGGTCGGGCGATCCGGGCCGGTGCCAGCGGCTTTCTGGTGAAGGATACGGAGCCGGTCGAACTGATCAGGGCCGTCCGCGTTGTCGCAGGGGGAGAAGCGCTGCTGTCGCCGAGTGTGACCCGACGCCTGCTCGAGCGTGTGGCTGGAGGGCTGAGGGACTCTTCCCAGGCGGTGCACCTCGACGCTCTCACCGACAGGGAGCGCGAAGTACTCGCCCTGGTCGGGCAGGGGCTCACCAACACCGAGATCGCCGGTCGACTGTTTCTGAGCCCGCTCACGGTGAAGACCCACGTCTCGCGCACGATGAGCAAACTGGCCGCGCGAGACCGCGCCCAGCTCGTGGTCGTCGCCTACGAAGCCGGGCTCGTGCGGGCCGGCTGGAACTGAAGCGTTCCGCGTGTGGAGTGCCACGGGAGTGACCTGCCGAGGCACAGATGCAACCGGGGGAGTACCCCACGAGCATCCGCCGGCCGATGTGCGAAGGATGCCCGGAGGGGAGCCTTGATACAGGGCCCAGATGGGTCTTCACGGCCCTGATCGGGTCGACTGTCGAAAGGACACCATCGTGTTGACAACTGCTGTCGCTGCAGCTCCCACCCAGGCGGCGCTCGCCCACTGGGGTCACTGGGGCGGCCCGGGGGGCCCAGGCGGCTTCGGATTCCTGTTCCTGCTGATTCCGCTGTTCTGGATCGGCGTGGTCATTCTCATCGTCTCTCTCGTGAGTCGTCGCCGCCGCAAGTATTGGGCTGCAAATGGCGGGCATCCCGGGTGGGGTGGCCCGGGCTGGGGTGGGCGCGGCCCGTGGGGTGCCCAGGGCTGGGGTGGCCAGAACTCGACCAGCGACGCCGAGAAGACCCTGGCCGACCGGTTCGCCAGAGGAGACATCGACGAGGTCGAATACCGCGCGCGGCTCGAGGTGTTGCAGGCCAACCGTCCGAGCGGACCGACGCCTCCCGCTGCCTGAGGTCTGACGCCTGAGGGTGGAGGGTGAGAGCGGAGGGTGAGGGTACCGATTGCGGAGGTAAGCTCGTGGCTGTGGCTGCAATCAACTTAGGGATGCCCAAGGTCGTCGAGACCCTCGCCCCCCGTCGCAAATCTCGTCAGATCAAAGTCGGCAAGGTGCTCGTGGGCGGTGACGCCCAGGTCAGTGTGCAATCGATGTGCACTACACCCACGACGAACATCAACGCCACGTTGCAGCAGATCGCGACGCTCACGGCATCGGGCTGCGACATCGTGCGGGTGGCTGTGCCGAGCCGCGACGACGCCGAAGCGCTTCCGATCATCGCGAAGAAGAGCCAGATCCCGGTCATCGCCGACATCCACTTCCAGCCGAACTACGTCTACGCGGCCATCGACGCCGGCTGCGCGGCCGTGCGGGTGAATCCGGGCAATATTCGCAAGTTCGACGACCAGGTCGGCAAGATCGCCGCCGCGGCCAAGGCTGCCGGTGTGAGCATCCGGATCGGCGTCAACGCCGGCTCGCTCGAGCCGAGCCTCATGGAGAAGTACGGCAAGGCGACTCCCGAGGCACTTGTCGAGAGTGCGGTCTGGGAGGCCAGCCTCTTCGAGGAACACGATTTTCACGACTTCAAGATCTCGGTGAAACACAACGACCCGGTGATCATGGTCAAGGCGTACCGACTCCTGGCCGAGCGCGGTGACTGGCCCCTGCACCTCGGTGTCACCGAGGCAGGGCCGGAGTTCCAGGGCACGATCAAGAGCGCGACAGCGTTCGGCATACTCCTGGGCGAGGGGATCGGCGACACCATCAGGGTCTCGCTCTCCGCCCCGCCCGAGCAGGAGGTCAAGGTCGGCCTCCAGATCCTGCAATCCCTGAACCTCCGGGAGCGCAAGCTCGAGATCGTGTCGTGCCCCAGTTGTGGCCGCGCCCAGGTCGACGTGTACAAACTCGCGAACGACGTGACCACCGGGCTCGAAGGCATGACCGTTCCCCTGAGGGTCGCTGTCATGGGCTGTGTCGTCAACGGGCCAGGAGAGGCTCGTGACGCCGACCTCGGGGTTGCTTCGGGCAATGGCAAGGGCCAGATATTTGTGCGGGGCGAGGTCATCAAGACCGTTCCCGAGTCGGAGATCGTCGCCACACTCATCGAAGAGGCGAATCGCCTCGCCGCAGAGATGCCGGCAAGCGCAACAGGCAGCCCCCAGGTCATCACCACGAACTGATCCCACGTTACTTAGCTCTGCTAATGAGCTAAGCTAACGATATGACCACCGATGTCGACACTGCTGGGACGGACTCCGAGACCGATCTCTCTTCCCAGCTCCGGCAAGCTGTTCTCCGAACTTCGCGCCGGCTCAGGGCGGAGAAGGCCGACAGTGAACTGAGCGACACGCAGTCGGTCGTCCTTGCCTACCTGTACAACCACGGCCCGAGTACACCCGGTGAGCTCGCGCGGTTCGAACGCGTGACCCCGCCCTCCATGAACCGCACGATCAATGCGGTTGTCGACGCAGGGTACGCCAAGCGCAGCCCGTCGGTCGAAGACGGGCGCAAGGTCGTCGTCACGCTCACGCCGGCTGGCGCTGCGCTCACGCTCGAGACTCGTCGTCGTCGCGACGAGTGGTTACACCGCCGGCTCGACGAGCTCACGGATGCGGAGCGCGAGACGCTCCTGCGGGCATCCGGGATCCTCCGCGGAATGGCCGACAGTTGACGGTACCCGCAGCTGAGGGCACTCTCGGCCCTGTGGTGGTAGAAGCCCACTGATGAGCGCGATGTTTCGCTCCTTCAGCGACTACAACTACCGCCTGTGGTTCGGCGGGGCCCTGGTTTCGAACATCGGAACCTGGATGCAGCGTATCGCCCAGGACTGGATCGTTCTGACCATCCTGACCGACAATGACGCTGTCGCCGTCGGCGTGGTCATGGCCTTGCAGCTCGGGCCACAGCTGCTCCTTGTTCCGTGGACCGGCATGGTGGCCGACCGTGTCGACCGGCGGGTGCTGCTCATGGTGACCCAGGCAGCGATGGGCCTGCTCGGACTGGGGCTCGGGGTGATCGTGCTGAGCGGCGCGGCCCAGCTGTGGCAGGTCTACCTGTTCGCCCTGCTGCTCGGCATCGCCTCGGCGTTCGATGCACCGGCCCGCCAGTCGTTCGTCTCCAACCTGGTCTCAGACGCGAACCTCTCAAACGCCGTGGCTCTCAATTCGGCGTCTTTCAACGGCGCACGGATGATCGGCCCGGCACTCGCGGGCGTCCTCATCGCCGTGGTCGGTGCCGGCTGGGTTTTTGTGATCAATGCGGCGAGCTTTGCGGCGGTACTCGCGTCACTGACCCGGATGCGCCGGCAGGACCTCCGGGCGCGCCAGAAGGGGCGTGGGGGGCCCGGGCAGCTGCTCGATGGCTTCAGGTACGTCTCCAAACGCCCCGACATCGTGATCGTGTTCATCGTGATCGCGATCATCGGCACTTTCGGGCTGAATTTCCAGATCTTCACCTCCACTATGACGACGGCCGTCTTCCGGCTCGATTCAACCGCGTTCGGTCTCTTGTCGTCGGTACTCGCGGTGGGCTCTGTCGCCGGGGCACTACTGTCAGCCAGGCGAGAAACGCCTCGGCTTCGACTGATGTTCGCTTCTGCCGGCCTGTTCGGTTTCAGCTGCCTGCTCGGCGCCCTCGCGCCGTCGTATCTGACATTCGCGCTCACGCTTGTTCTGCTCGGGTTCTCTGCCCAGACCCTGATGACGACTGCCAACAGTTCCGTGCAGCTCACAACCGCGCCGGAATTCCGAGGCCGGGTGATGGCCCTCTACATGGCGATCTTCATGGGAGGAACTCCGATCGGCGCACCGATTGTGGGGTGGGTAGCCAATGCCTACGGCCCGCGCTGGGCGATCGGGGTCGGTGCGGCTGCCGGCTTTGCTGCTGCGCTGACTGGGTTGATCTGGATGATCGCCCACCAGCATCTCCGTGTTGCAGTTCAGGCACACGGCTCGCCGCGGTTCGTCGTCACCCACGACGGTGATGGGCGCAGTGTCGACGCTCTCGAGACGATGCCGATCGTGCTCCCGGAGGACTTCGCCGTAGAAAGGGAACAGCTGAAAGACGAGATCGTGATCGACGAGGTCGAAAACAGGCGCTGATCAACTCGGAATTGTGCTCTGGGCACGTATAGTGAGATATTCTTAGTACTAAGGATAACTCACTATCACGGGAGGCTACTGTGCTCACCACTCGCTCTCACAACGGCTCAGTTCGTGGCTCCAACCCGCGCCTGGCCCGCGCCATCGTCGGGGCGGTGGCGATCTGCGTGGCGACCGCGATGCTCTGGCCGGCATTCGGGGGAACAGTTGCTGCCGATGCTGCGGTAACCGCTGCAGATCTGCCGCAGGAACAGGTGGCCGCAATCGGCGAGGCCGGTACGGTCTATTTGAGCGGCACGTGGTCGGGGTTCGTGAACTTTCCCCGACCCGACGGCAGCTCGGCATGGTCGAACGAGGTCGATGCGTCATTCAGCTGCAGCGGGTTCATCGCCAGCTCCGACGGGTATGTCGTCACCGCGGGCCATTGCGCCGACCCCGCGGAGGGCAGGACCAGCCTGGTCGACCAGTTCCTCAGCGACGAAGTGGCCAACGGCGACATCACCGAGGCTGATGCCCAGGCGTACCTCGCCGCCGGCGCCGAGGAGAACTGGCCGGTGGAGGGTGCGCAGTCCGGCGAACCGCCGGTGCTGGCGATGAAGGTCTATCCGGCCATCACCATCACGGCCGACGATTCGCAGAGCTTCGACGCTGTTCTGGTTGACGACAGGCCGATCGGCCAGGGCGACAGTGCGCTGTTCAAGATCGATGCCCGAAGCCCGCTGCCCGTTCTCCTCGTGTCTCCCAACGCACCCTCGACAGGGCAGACCGTCGATGCCATCGGCTATCCCGGCAACGTGTCAGGGCTCGTCAGTGGCAACCCGGAACCCACTTTTGCCCAGGGTCAGGTGAGTGGAAGGCAGCAGACCAGCGGTGGCCCCTTCACCCAGATCGGCGTCGCCATGAGCCCCGGCATGAGTGGAGGGCCGGTCGTGAACACGAGTGGAGACGTCGTCGGAACGGTGAGCTTCGGGCCATCCAGCGACACGCAGCAGCTCAACTTTGCGACAGCACCTGAGACCATCTCGGCGATACTCGCCCGAAACGGAGTCTCGAACGAGCTCAGCGATCTCGACGCGCTCTTCCGGAAGGGCTTGAACGAGTATTTCACGGGTCATTTCCACGATGCGGCAGCAGATCTCGGCACGGTGACAACGCGAGACCCGGCCAACGCGATCGCCCAGCAGTACCAGACGAAGGCGATCGCCTCGTTCCCGCAGGAGAACACCACGGGCTGGGTGGTCTGGGTCATCATTGGTGCGGCCCTCTTCTTCATCATCGTGATCGTGGTCGTGATCCTCCTGGTCGTGCTGCTCCGCTCTCGTCGGCGAAAACTGGCCGATGCACCACCGGTGGCCCTTGCAGCCGATCCGAATGCACCAGCACCAGCATCAGCATCAGCACCCGCGTCGACACCAGAACAGGCACCCCTGCCCGCACCCTTCGCTGGCCCGGTGCCTTCCGGGATGACTCAACCGGTGCCGATGGATCCGGCACAGGGGCCGAGCGACCAGGAGGTGCACTGAGCGATACGAGGAGAACAAGCGGTGCAGGCAGAACAAATAGACTCGTACAGTGCCAACACGTCTCACCAACTACTTTCTCAAGACTCTTCGCGAAGACCCCTCCGACGCGGAGGTGACGAGTCATCGGCTCCTCGTGCGCGCCGGTTACATCCGTCGGCAGGCGCCGGGCATCTTCGCCTGGCTGCCACTCGGGCTGCGGGTGAAGAGCAAGATCGAAGCGATCATCCGGGATGAGATGACCAACGCGGGTGCGCACGAGGTGCACTTCCCTGCTCTCCTGCCCAAGGAGCCCTATGAGGTGACGGGCCGATACGTCGAGTACGGCCCAGGCATGTTCCGTCTGGAAGACCGTCGCGGCGCCGGCTACGTGCTGGCGCCCACGCACGAAGAGGTCTTCACACTTCTGGTCAAAGACCTCTACAACAGCTACAAAGACCTTCCCTTGTCGATCTATCAGATCCAGGACAAGTACCGTGACGAGGCCCGCCCGCGCGCCGGGCTCCTGCGTGGCCGCGAGTTCACCATGAAGGACGCGTATTCGTTCGACTACACCGACGCTGGCCTCGACGCCTCGTACCAGGCGCAGCGCGACGCGTACGAGCGCATCTTCACCCGTCTCGGGCTCGAATACGTCATCGTCAAGGCCGACGCCGGGGCAATGGGCGGCTCGAAGAGCGAAGAGTTCCTGCACCCCACCCCGGTCGGCGAAGACACCTTCGTGCGCTCCGCCGGTGGCTATGCCGCGAACGTCGAAGCCTTCACGACGCTCGTGCCCGAGGCAGTGTCGATCGAGGGGTTGCCCGAGCCGACGGTGTTCGACTCGCCGAACACCCCGACTATCCAGAGTCTCGTCGACCTGGCCAACGCTGAGCAGCCCCGCGCCGATGGCCGCGCGTGGACGGCGGGCGACACGCTCAAAAACATCGTCCTCGCTCTCACGAACCTCGACGGTACGCGCGAAATCGTGGTTGTCGGTATGCCGGGCGACCGCGAGGTCGACCTGAAACGTGCCGAGGTGGCCTTTCAGCCCGCCGAGGTCGAAGCCGCAAACGAGGCAGATTTCGCGAAGCACCCCGGGCTGGTCAAGGGCTACATCGGCCCGTGGGCGACGGCCGGAGCCGTGCTGGGGGAGAGGGCTGCCACAGGCATCCGGTACCTTCTCGACCCGAGGGTTGTCGACGGTACCCAGTGGATAACGGGAGCAAACGAAGACCAGAAGCACGTCCTCGGTCTTGTCGCCGGGCGCGACTTCGTCGGAGACGGCGTCGTCGAAGCGGCAAACGTGCGAGACGGTGACCCGGCACCCGACGGCTCCGGCCCCATCGAGACAGCACGAGGCATGGAGATCGGGCACGTGTTCCAGCTCGGTCGGAAATACGCGGAGGCCCTGGGGCTCAAGGTGCTCGACGAGAACGGAAAACTCGTCACGGTTACCATGGGTTCGTACGGCATCGGCGTCACGCGCATCCTGGCCATCATCGCCGAACTGAACAACGATGCGAAGGGCCTGATCTGGCCTCCCGAGGTGGCACCGTTCGATGTGCACGTCGTCGCGACCGGTCGGGATGAAGCCGTCTACGCTGCAGCAGAAGCGATCGTCTCGGAACTCGAGGCGGCATGCAAAGATGTTCTCTTCGATGACCGGCCCAAGGTCTCGCCCGGCGTGAAATTCGGCGACGCCGAGCTGATCGGTGTGCCGAAGATCGTCATCGTCGGTCGCGGTGTGGCTGACGGAACCGTCGAAGTGTGGAACAGGGCCACGGGAGAGCGGGCAGAAATCGCGCTCGACTCCGTTGTGGGCGCAGTCTAGCGGTTTCGCGCAGTCGATCATCCCGGGCGAACTCTCATCCGGGCGGACCTAGACTTGTTCGATGCGCAGTCATAGAACGGCTGCATCGCGCTCATCTGCACAACGCTCATCTGCATCATGCTCATAAAGGACTCCCTTGACGAACAGCAATGCCACGTTCCGGCATCAGAACTCCGCTCTTCTGGCGATCAAAGCGCGGCTTGCACCCCTCGTGGTCACCTCAGAAGAGATCGATGTTCGCCTCGCCGAGGCTCTCACGCGGCTCCGGCTGCCGACGGGCCTCCTCCAGCGGGTGGCCGGTGTGGTGTCACGCCGTAACTGGGATGAGACCCAGACCTTCGACCAGGCCGCTGCATCTGCCGCGCAAGATGCCCTCGAGGCCGCGAAGGTCGACCCGAAAGACGTCGGTCTGCTGATCAACACCTCGGTGACGCGCAAGCACCTCGAACCATCGGTCGCGGTGGGAATCCACCACGCACTGGGGCTGCCGTCGTCGGCCATGAACTTCGACATCACCAATGCCTGTCTCGGATTCGTCAATGGAATGACGCTTGCTTCCCAGATGATCGACTCGGGCCAGATCAAGTACGCGGTCATCGTTGACGGCGAGGACTCGAATGAGATCCAGGCCAATACCATCCACCGTCTCTCGCAGCCCGGCATCTCCCGCAAGGATTTCGTGAACGAGTTCGCGTCACTCACCCTCGGCTCGGGCGCCGCCGCTGCCGTTCTCGGCCCGGCCGATGCCCACCCAGAGGGCCACCGGATCATCGGGGGCATCTCTCGTGCCGGTACTGAGCACCACTTGCTCTGCGTCGGCGACAAAGACGGCATGTTCACGCACACCAAGGAGCTGCTTGCCGGGGGCATGGCTCTCGTGGTCGAAGCCTGGAAGGAAGCCAAGGGCCAGTGGGACTGGCAGAAGATGGACCGCTACATCCTCCACCAGGTCTCCGATGTGCACACCGATTCCATCGTGAAAGCCGCGAAGATCGACCGTAGGAAGATCCCGCTCACGTACCCGTTGCTGGGCAACGTCGGCCCGGCTTCACTGCCGATGACCCTGGCACTCGAGGTCGAGAAGCTCATCAAGGGCCAGCGAATTCTCTGCATGGGAGTCGGGTCGGGCATCAACACTGCGATGACCGAGATCGTCTGGTAGTGATTCCGGCATCTCTCCCGCCCCGCGGTCTGCCGGGGCTCGCCGAGGAGTGGTCCCGCCTGGTGTCTGCGCCCGATTCACTCGGGGGCACACGCACCTGGCACATTCTCGACAACGGCGCCGAACTCGAGGCCGCTGGGCTGACGCCCACGGGAACGATTCTCTGCGTTCACGGTAACCCGACCTGGTCGTACCTCTGGCGAACGGTGCTGCAGGAGGCGACGGAACGGGCGCGATCTGGCGGCAGTGCATCGGAGGGCGATGCCGAGGTCTGGCGGGTCATCGCCGTCGACCAGCTCGAGATGGGGTATTCCGAGCGCTCCGGCCAAAGTCGGGCGCTGAAGACACGCGTCGCCGACCTCGGCCTCTTGACCGAGACGCTCGAACTCCAGACTCCCGTCGTCACACTCGGGCACGACTGGGGCGGCGTCGTCTCGCTCGGCTGGGCTGTCGATCATCCGGAGCTCCTCGCCAGTGTGATGCTGCTGAACACCGCGATCCACCAGCCAGAGGATTCGCCGCTGCCGGCCGTGCTTCGTCTCGTACTCCAGCGGTCTCTGCTCGTCACGAGCACGGTTCGAACCACCGGTTTTCTCGACACCACCCTCGCGATTGCTCATCCGGCCCTGGCTGGCGACGTACGGGCGGCCTTCAGGGCTCCCTACCGAACCGCTGCGAGGCGCGCGGGCATCGGTGCCTTCGTGGCCGACATCCCGGTGGATGACGCACACGACAGTTTCGCCGAACTGGCCCGCATCTCGACCGCCGTGGCGAAGCTGACGGTTCCCGCGCTCATGCTCTGGGGCCCCCGAGACCCGGTCTTCGGCGACCGCTACCTCGCCGACCTGATCACTCGGCTGCCTCACGCCGACGTGACCCGGTTCGAGCGCGCAGGGCACCTCGTGGGCGAAGACGTGGCTGTCGCGCCGATCATGATGACGTGGCTCGCAGAGAACCGCGCGACACCGGATGATCGTGCCCACGTCGGTACCCAGAACGCTGGGCCCGCAGCCGAGCCCGCTGCGACACCATGGCGTCCGCTCTGGGCGACGCTCGACGAGTTCGCCGCAGACAGCACACGGGCGGCTGGGACCGCCCTCGTCGAGATGGCTCCCCGAGGTTCCCGTGGGCAGCGCGTGGTCACCTGGGGGCTCCTCGGTCGACGCGTTTCAGAGATTTCAGAGGGCCTGCGGCAGATCGGCGTGAAGAAGGGCGACCGGGTGTCGCTGCTGGTTCCGCCGGGCGCCGACCTCACCGCTGTCGTGTACGCCTGCCTCCGCATCGGCGCGATCATCGTGGTCGCCGACGCCGGGCTCGGCGTGGCTGGTCTGGGGCGTGCCGTGCGGGGGGCCCACCCCACCCACATCATCGGAATCCAGCGGGCACTGACCGCCGCCCGCGCCCTCAGCTGGCCCGGGCAGAAGATCTCGACGGGTCAGCTCAGCCGGCCGCTCGCCGCAGCTCTCGGGGTCTCGCACTCCCTGGCCGACATCGCCCGCATCGGCCGCGACGCCACACCGCACCGGGCCGGACCGCTGGCCCGTTCCGAAGAGCCTGTTGACGCAGCCGACACCGCGGCCATCCTGTTCACCTCGGGTTCGACCGGCCCGGCCAAGGGAGTCGTCTACACGCACGGCCAGCTGAGTGCACTCATCTCCGTACTGTCACGCCAATTCGGTATGGGAGCCGGCACCGGTCTCGTCGCTGGGTTCGCGCCTTTCGCCCTGCTCGGCCCGGCCCTCGGAGCTGTCTCGGTCACGCCGGACATGGATGTCACGGCGCCCCGCACGCTGACGGCACGGGCAGTCGCCCAGGCCGCCATCGCGGTCGATGCCACTGTCGTGTTCGCTTCCCCCGCCGCCCTGGTGAATGTTGTGGCGACGGCGTCGGAGCTCACTCTGCCTGAACGGCGTGCACTCGGGTCGGTGTCAACGGTGCTGTCGGCCGGCGCACCCCTTGCCGTGCCGCTGCTCGAACAGGTTCAGAAGCTGGTTCCTGAGGCGATCATCCACACCCCCTACGGAATGACCGAAGGGCTGGTGATGACCGATGTGACCCTGGCAGAGATCGTGAGGTCGGCACCAGACGGCGGGGCTGCGGGTGGGGTGTGTGTTGGCAGGCCCGTTGCCGGGGTCAGCATTCGGATCAGCGCCCTCGACGCGCTCGGCGAAGCGACTGGCGAACTCGTCGACACGCCGGGAGTGACCGGCGAGATCGTCGTGGCGGCGACGCACCTGAAAGACCACTACGACCAGCTGTGGATGACGGAACGCGAGTCGAGGCGCGATCGCGACCCTGCCGCCCAGGCTGCTCAGGGTCTCGCAGGGCCGCGCTGGCACCGCACCGCTGACGTCGGCCATTTTGATGCGAACGGGCGCCTCTGGGTCGAAGGGCGCCTGCCGCACGTCATCTCGACGGCTGCGGGTGTGATCACCCCGGTCGGCCCCGAGCAGGCCATCGAGAAGATACCCGGAGTCAAGCGGGCCGCAGCAGTGGGCGTCGGGCCCAGCGGTGCTCAGCAGCTCGTCGTCGTGCTCGAACTCGACCGAGCGAAGCGTCTGCGTGCAGGAGTGACGCTGGCTTCTGCGACGCTCAGTGCAGCGGTCAGGGCTGCCGTTCGGGAGTCGACCACCCTCATCGGGGAGAGCGGCGTGGCTGCCGTGCTCGTGGTGAACGACCTGCCGACAGATGTTCGGCACAACTCGAAGATCGACCGAACCGCTCTCGCTGCCTGGGCCGGCGCCATTCTCGCGGGCGGGCGTCGGCGCACACCATGACGGTACTGGTCACCGGCGCGAGCGGGATGCTCGGACGAGCCGTTGCAACGGAACTGATCCGGTCCGGCCGAGACGTGGCGACCTTCCAGCGCGGTGAGTCGGGCGTGCGTGGAGCGCGAGATCTTCGCGGCTCGCTCACCGATGAGGAGCAGGTTCGGCTGGCCATCGAGGGGATGGAGTCGATCATCCATCTCGCTGCCAAGGTGTCGATGTCGGGGCGCGTGAGCGACTTCGACGCGGTAAATGTCGAGGGCACCCGGTCGCTCGTGAAGGCAGCTCGCCATGCAGGCGTTTCACGATTTGTGATGGTCTCTTCGCCGTCCGTTGCCCACTCCGGTGTCTCGGTGATCGGCGACGACGCGCTGCCGGCCGACCCTCCGCGCGCCCGGGGGGACTACGCGCGGAGCAAGGCAGAGTCTGAACTGCTCGCGCTTGCAGCGGACAGGCCCGGTTTCGCCGTCGTCGCGGTGCGGCCACACATCGTGTGGGGGCCTGGCGACACGCAGCTGATCGAGCGCATTGTCGAGCGTTCCAGACGGGGCCGCCTGCCGCTTCTGAGCGGGGGACTGGCGCTCATCGACACAAGCTATGTCGACAACGCGGCAACCGCGATCGTCGCGGGCCTCGATCGCGCCGTACAGGTGCATGGGCAGTCGTTCGTTGTGACCAATGGTGAGCCGCGCACGGTCAGGGAACTGCTTGCGGGAATCTGTGCTGCGGCCGGTGTGCCCGCGCCTCGGTGGAGCGTGCCGGCGCCGCTCGCTCGGGCAGCAGGTGGTGCGATCGAACGGTTCTGGGGGCTCAAGGACCGTACCGACGAACCGCCGATGACGAGGTTTCTCGCCGAGCAGTTGTCGACCTCCCATTGGTACGACCAACGCCGCACGCGGAATTCCCTCGGCTGGAAGCCCGCGGTGAGCCTCGACGAAGGCCTCGACCGGCTCCGCGAGTGGTACGGAGCCCGCCCGTAGCGGACACAGTAGTGGGGACAGTAGTGGGGACAGCGGGGGGAGGACAGCGCGGCGAGCGACATTCGGCTACTCTTGGTAGCTGGACTGCAGAACTCAATACAGAAAAAGAAGGAGGCCGGCCGTGGACATCGACCTCAGCGTGCTCAAGCTCATGGAACGCGAACGTGACATCCCGTTCGACGAACTCGTGCAGATCATCGAGCAAGCGATCTTGACCGCGTACCTGAAGCACACCGGCCAGGCAGACCATGTCCCCGCCGGTTCATCGCCTTCACACAGCTCCACCAACCACAGCTCCACCAACCACAGTGCGGCAACTCCGCCCGAGGCGCCCAAAGCACGGGTTCACCTCGACCGCAAGTCCGGTCATGTGAGCATCTTCGTGCCAGAACTCGACGACGAAGACCTGGTCATCGGGGAGTCCGAAGACAACCCGAGCGACTTCGGCCGCATCGCCGCTTTCGCCGCAAAACAGGTCATCAACCAGCGACTGCGTGACATCGCCGACGACGCCGTGCTCGGCGAGTTCAAGGGTCGAGAGGGAGACATCGTTGCCGGAGTCATCCAGCAGGGGCCGAACCCCCGCATGATCCATGTCGACCTTGGTACCGTCGAGGCCATCATGCCGCCAGAGGAGCAGGTGGCCGGCGAGGCATACACCCACGGCAACCGCATCCGGGTGTATGTGACGGCCGTGACCCGTGGGCTGAAGGGCCCGCAGATCACCGTGTCGCGAACGCACCCCTCCCTCGTTCGAAAGCTCTTCGCTCTCGAGGTGCCCGAGATTGCGAGCGGTGTCGTCGAGATCGTCTCGCTGGCGCGCGAGGCAGGGCACCGCACCAAGATCGCCGTGCGTGCGACGGAACCGGGAATCAACGCCAAGGGTGCGTGCATCGGAGAACTCGGCCAGCGTGTGCGCGCCGTCACCAGCGAACTCGGCAACGAGAAGATCGACATCGTCGACTATTCGGATGATCTGCCCACCTTCGTGGCGAACGCGCTGTCTCCTGCCAAGGTCACCAGCTCATTCGTCATCGACGCTTCGCTCAAGGCCGTGCGTGCGCTTGTCCCCGACTACCAGCTCTCGCTCGCGATCGGCAAGGAGGGCCAGAACGCCCGCCTCGCAGCGAAACTAACAGGCGCGAAGATCGATATTCAGCCGGACTCGATCCTCGAGGGCGACTGAATATCGGGCTTCGCGCCGTGCCGACGACGCGCTCAGCGTTGGCGACACGGTTTGACGTTGCTGTATTCAGCCGGACTCGATCCTCGAGGGCGACTGAATATCGGGCTTCGCGCCGTGCCGACGACGCGCTCAGCGTTGGCGACACGGTTTGACGTTGTTGTATTCAGCCGGACTCGATCCTCGAGGGATGACGAGCCGATCATCCATCGCCGGTCATTCGGGCGGCAGCAAAATTGGCGGTGCTAGAATGAATTCCGTAAGAACGTGTGTCGGTTGCCGAACACGTGCCAGCAAGTCGGCTCTTCTGAGGGTCGTGGCCCACAATTCAGAGCTTGTCGCCGATGAGGCTGCTGTTCTGCCGGGCCGTGGTGCGTATCTGCACGCGACAGAGCGTTGTTTTCAGAACGCACTCAAGCGTCGGGCCTTCGGCCGGGCCCTGCGTACTGAATCACAACTGGATACGGGTGTGCTGCGTGAAAAGCTGCAAACATCCGTCAACAACGAATCACTCAACAACGAAACCGTGAGTAAAGACACTGTGAACATCTAATGAGTAGCAACTAATGAGCGGCTCGAAATGAGTCCCGCACGTAGCTAAGGCCTGCCCCTTTTCGGGTGCCGGCCCGAACAAGGAGAATTGTGGCAAAACCACGCGTACACGAGATCGCAAGCGAACTCGGCGTCGACAGTAAGGTCGCCCTGGCGAAGCTCAAAGAAATGGGCCAATTCGTCAAGGGGCCGTCATCAAGCATTGAACCGCCCGTTGCACGTCGCCTGAAAGAGGCGCTGCAGGCCGAAAGTGCCGCCGCCAAGGCGACGGCGGGAGCAGGCACGAGTGGTGCGGGCGCCCCCGCGTCAGCCGCATCGGTCGCGCGCCCGGGAACAAGGCCCGGCCCCGCCGCGCCCAAGGCGCCGACAGCACCAGCATCGTCGTCACCGGCCGCACCCGCGACCTCATCGACCTCGGTGACGCCGGGCGGCGCGCGTCCGGGCGCAGCTTCTCCGGCTGCTGCACCCTCCGCGTCTGCTCCGGCCGCCCCGGCTGTGGCTCCCTCAGCCTCGCCCGCTTCGCGTGACTCAGCCTCTTCGGCTTCGTCAGCACCCAACGCTCCGAAGTCGGCAGGATCAGGATCGCAGGTAGCACCATCGTCAGCACCGGCGAGCACTCCCGCGCCCACGGCAAGCTCTGCCCCTTCGGCTGATGCATCGGCCAGCGAGTCAGACGGAACTGCTGGCTCAGCTCCCCGCCCCGGCTCCATCCCTCGCCCCGGCGGGCCTCGCCCCGGCAACAACCCCTTCGCCTCGAGCCAGGGTATGCAGCGTCCGGGCGCACCTCGCCCCGGCAACAACCCCTTCGCCAGCCAGCAGGGTATGCAGGCCGGTGGATCGGCCGCTCGACCCGGTGCTGCACCTGCCGCTCCCGGTAGCGGTGCCAGCAATATTCCTCGCCCCGGCGCACCGCGCCCGGGTGCGCCGCGCCCCGGCGCACCGCGTCCGGGTGGAGCAGGCCAGGGTGCACGCCCCGGTGGCTTCGGTGCACGTCCGACTGGTGCCGGTGGCTTCCGTCCCGGTGGTGCTGGTGGGGCTCGTCCCGCCGGTGCTGGTGGCGGATTCCGTCCCGGCGGCGCCCCCGGTGCTGCTCCCGGCAACACTTTCGGTGCCCCTCGCCCCGCAGCAGGTGCTGGTGGCCGAGGTCGTGGTCCTGGCGGTGGTACCGCGGGTGCCTTCGGTCGCGGTGGCGGTCGTGCGAAAGCGCGCAAGTCGAAGCGTACGAAGAGAGCAGAATTCGAGCTCAGGGAAGCACCATCCCTTGGTGGTGTGAGTGTTCCCCGCGGTGACGGTACAACCGTCGTGCGACTGCGTCGTGGAGCTTCGATCACCGACTTCGCCGACAAGATCGACGCGAGCCCCGGAAATCTGGTCACCGTGCTCTTCCACCTCGGTGAGATGGCGACGGCGACCGAGTCCCTCGACGAGGCGACCTTCGGTGTGCTCGGTGATGAGCTGGGTTACAAGATCCAGATGGTCTCACCCGAAGACGAAGACCGCGAGCTGCTGCTCGGCTTCGACATCGACATCGACGAAGAACTCGCCGAAGAAACCGATGATGAGCTTGAGATCCGCCCGCCGGTGGTCACCGTCATGGGTCACGTCGACCACGGTAAGACCCGCCTCCTCGACGCCATCCGCAACGCGAATGTCGTCGCCGGTGAAGCGGGTGGCATCACCCAGCACATCGGTGCCTACCAGGTCATCGCACCCCACGAGGGCATCGATCGTGCCATCACCTTCATCGACACACCGGGCCACGAGGCGTTCACCGCCATGCGCGCCCGTGGTGCCCAGGTCACCGACATCGCGGTTCTCGTGGTGGCGGCAGACGACGGAATCATGCCACAGACGATCGAGGCACTGAACCACGCGCAGGCAGCAAATGTGCCGATCGTGGTCGCCGTCAACAAGATCGACGTTCCCGGTGCAAACCCGGCGAAGGTACGCCAGCAGCTCACAGAATTCGGCCTCGTCGCCGAAGAATACGGCGGAGACGTCATGTTCGTCGACGTGTCTGCGCGCCAGGGCATCGGCATCGAGAAGCTTCTCGACGCTGTGCTGCTCACCGCAGACGCTGGGCTTGACCTTCGGGCCAACCCGAACAAGGATGCCCGGGGTGTCGCCATCGAGGCGAAGCTCGACAAGGGCCGCGGTGCTGTCGCTACCGTGCTCATCCAGTCGGGTACGCTCCACGTCGGCGACGCGATTGTCGCCGGAACCGCCTATGGCCGGGTTCGCGCCATGCACGACGAGAACGGTGTCGCTGTCACGGCGGCAACGCCTTCCCGACCCGTGCAGGTGCAGGGCCTTTCGTCGGTGCCTCGCGCCGGTGACACGTTCCTGGTGACCGAAGAAGACCGTACTGCCCGCCAGATCGCTGAGAAGCGTGAAGCCGTCGAACGCAATGCCCTGCTGGCCCGTGCCCGCAAGCGCATCAGCCTCGAAGACTTCACCAAGGCGCTCGAAGAGGGCAAGGTCGAGTCGCTCAACCTCATCATCAAGGGTGACGTGTCGGGTGCTGTCGAAGCACTCGAAGAGTCGCTGCTCAAGATCGAGGTCGACGATTCGGTTCAGCTTCGGATCATCCATCGTGGTGTCGGTGCGGTCACCGCATCAGACGTCGACCTGGCGACGATCGACAACGCGATCATCATCGGGTTCAACGTTCGCCCCGACCCGAAGGCCCGCGAACGTGCAGCGCGCGAGGGTGTGGATGTTCGGTTCTACTCGGTCATCTACAACGCGCTCGAAGACATCGAGAACTCCCTCAAGGGCATGCTCAAGCCGGAGTTCGAAGAGATCCAGTCGGGTGTCGCCGAGATTCGCGAGATCTTCCGTTCTTCCAAGTTCGGGAACATCGCGGGTGTCATCGTTCGCTCGGGGACCATCACGAGAAACGCCAAGGCGCGGGTCATCCGCGATGGTGTCGTGGTCGGAGACAACCTGGCGATCGAGTCTCTGCGTCGTTTCAAAGACGACGTCACCGAGGTTCGTACGGACTTCGAGGCCGGCATCGGTCTCGGCAAGTTCAACGATATCCAGATCGGTGATGAGATCGAGACGATCGAACTGAAAGAGAAGCCGCGGTCGTAGTTTCGTGGGTCGGGGGCCTTGTCGATTTGCCTGTCAGGCAAAGAGCAGGGCCCCTACCCCGATTTGCCTGACAGGCAAATCGACAAGGCCCCCTCACGTGAAGCATCGGCTTCTCATCCAGATTCGCTGGGTGAAGGAACCGAGAGCGTGGGATCGTTGGTGCAAGAAGACTGTTGTTGCAAGAAGACTGTTGTTGCAAGAAAACGTTGTTGCGTTGTGAAGAGAAGTGGTGGTGGTGTCGTGGTGGACGAAGCGCGGGCCCGCAAGTTGGCCGACCGGATCAAGGTCATTGTGGCCAAGAAGCTCGAGCGGGGCGTCAAAGACCCACGCATGGGTTTCGTGACGATCACCGATGTCCGGGTGACGGGCGACCTTCAGCACGCGTCGATCTTCTACACGGTGTACGGCACCGATGAGGAGCGCGCGGACAGCGCCGCGGCGTTGAAGTCAGCGACGGGCATGTTGCGCACGGAGGTGGGAAAGAACATCACCTCGCGCTTGACGCCGTCGCTGGAGTTCATCGCCGACGGAATCCCCGAGAATGCCAAGCTGATCGATTCTCTGCTGACGGAGGCTCGCAACCGCGACGCCGAGGTGGAGAGCCTGGCCAAACAGGGCACGTACGCTGGCGACGCCGACCCGTACGTCAAGCCGCGGGTCATCGCTGACGAAGATGTGTTCGACGACGAATAGTCGCACGTTGGTCACTGTGGGGCGCTAGCGAGCGTCACCGAACACGGCGCGCTGCACCGCGTTGGCAGTGAAGAAGTTTCCGGTGCGTTCGACTTCGTGCACGAGGGCTACAAGCGCAGCGTTGACCGGCGCCGTGAGGCCTGCCGATTCGGCTTCAGCGACGACGGCACCGTTCAGGTAGTCGATTTCGGTCAGTTGGCCGCGGCGGATGCTCTGCAAGGTCGATCCCGGGTTCGGAGTGCTGCCCATCCTGCGTCCCAACAATTTCGGTAACTGGTTACCGAGTCCCAGGGGTGCCTCGGAGAAGATTCGCAGCAGGAGATTGTTGAGCCCCTGCACCGTGCCGTAGTGCACTCCCAAAGCGAAGCCGATTCTCACCGCCTCCCGCATTCCCGACGTGATGATGGGGTTCAACAGCGGGTGCGCGAGGGTCTCCTGCGCGCTCAGCCCCGTGATTGCGGGCATCGCGTTGACCTGGTTGACGATCAGCTTGGTCCACTGCGCGCCGCGGAAGTTCGAGATGGCGGTGGCGGGCATGACGGTGTCGAGAACCGCGGCAGCGCTGATCGCTGCCGCATCCGGAGCGCCTTCACCCGTGCCGAGGTACGTGGGGCCAGCCGTCGTGATCGTGATTCGTCCCGGGGCGAGATAGCTCGCCGCATAGAGTGCGAGTGCACCCACCCACTGCGGCAGTTGGTCTTCGTCGCCCGACGGTGCCTCATCGGCAAACACGCTGCGTGCTGTCGTCAGCGATTCGAGACCGTTCTGCACGACGACCACAGGTATCCCGCGGAGCTGGTCGACGTTCGCGGTGATGGCGGCCCGGGCATCCTGAGCCTTCGTGCAGATGAAGGCGAGCTCTGGGCGACGCGTGAGTGTCGGGTTTGCCTCTACCTGGGCAACGTGCGAGCCCCAGGCACCCGTCAGAGTGAGACCCTGTTCACGGATGATCGAGAGATGTTCTCCGCGGGCCGTCAGCTCGACGTCGTGGCCGGCGCGGGAGAGGAGCGACGCGATGGTGCCGCCGATGGCCCCGGCTCCGATGATTCCGATCTGCATATGTGGTCCTTGCTGTGGAGGTGTCAGGGGAGCCGAAAGCCGGAGAGAGACTCGACAGCGAGGCCGTCGGCCACAAGACCTGCGATGGCTCGATCGAGTTGTGTCGGTTCGTGCCAGACGGACGCGAGGCGTGAGCGTGAGAGAGTGCTTGCGTTGTCGGCGGGCAAGGTGCGCAATTGTGCGAGAACGAGGCCCCGCACCTGGCGGTCTGAGCCCTCGTACTTCTTCTGCGTGGCTTTTCGCTTTCCAGCGAATCCCGGGTACCCGAGCCCGCGCCACGCGCAGTTGTCCGTGATCGGGCACACCTCACAGCGTGGCGCTCGAGCCGTGCAGACCACGGCCCCCAGCTCCATGATGGCAGCGTTGAATGCTCGTGCTGCTGCTGGATCGTGGGGGAGGATGTCGAGCATTGCAGCGAGGTCGCGGCGGGCGCTCGGCGGGCCCGGTTCAGCGTCTCCGATTACTGAGCGAGCGATCACCCTGCGGATGTTGGTGTCGACGACAGGGTGACGATCACCGAACGCGAATGCCGCGACGGCGCGCGCGGTGTAGTCCCCCACTCCGGGCAGGGCCAGCAGATCATCCACTGCTCGGGGCACCTCGCCGCCGTGTCGTTCGGTGATGACGACGGCGCAGGAGTGAAGCCAGAGGGCGCGGCGCGGGTAACCCAGTGACTGCCAGGCCCGAACGGCGTCGCCGGGGGAGCTCTCGGCGAGTGCCGCGGGTGTCGGCCAGCGTTCGAGCCACTCTTCGAGCCGCGGCACGACCCGTGCAACAGGCGTCTGCTGCAACATGAACTCGCTCACCAGGGTGCCCCAGGCCGAGAACCCCGGGCGCCGCCACGGCAGGTCACGCGCATTTGTCGCAAACCAGTCGATAAGTGGTGCAGCGAGCTGCGGAGCGGTATCGCCGGCGGCGCTGGTATTCATCGAGTCCAATGTACGCGAGTTGCGCACGTGCACGGATTGCCCCTGTGTGCGATGCGCGAGCCAACGAGTTGCTCGACCGGTGGCCGGCAGTTGTTGCTGGCCCCCAACCGCTGCTGGCCCGCAGCCGTTGCTGAAACGTAAGCTGGCCGTATGGCCGCTTACCCTCCGACACCGCGCAGTCAGTTCTTCGAAGCCCTGGCCGCGGAGATCGAGCACAACTATGGTCGTGGGCGGGCCATCGTCGCCGTCGACGGTGCCGTCGGCACGGAGAGGTTCGCTGACGACCTTGCCCTTTCACTGCGGAACACCGGTCGAACTGTCATTCGTGCACGACTCGATGACTTTCAACTCCCGAGCGAGGCCAGGCTGCAACGTGGGCCTGACTCAGCAGAGGGTTACTACTTCGACCGATATGACTACACGGCTCTGAAGCGTGTATTGATTGAACCGTTTCGCCTGGGCGGGAGCGCGGGGTTTGTGACTGCCCAGTTCGACACCCAACGCGACGCCGTGTTCGAGACTCGCTGGGTCACGGCGCCGAAGGATGCACTGCTGGTCATCAGCGGGCCATTCCTTCAACGCCCGAAACTTCGAGGTGTGTTCCATTTTGTGGCGTTCCTCGAATCGTCGACAGCAATCCTGAATCCAGTGGTCGCCGAAGCGCACGAACTCTATCGCGCAGAGGTGCAGCCGCGTGTCAGCGCGGGTGCGATTGTGTCGATCCGCGAGGAGGATCACCCGAAACGTGAGTTCGCCGATCGGTGCTGACTGGAGCATTCGGCTGGTCTCGCGGGCATTTGCCGTTCTGAGCGGTGACTCCGGGTCCGGGTGGTGCATCTGGTGTGGCTGTTCGCGATGGTGTTAGCGAGGATTCCGCCGGACTGATCGGAGTTCCCATTCGTGATCGGTCTCAGAATGGTGGGGTGTCGCTGTCGCTGTCGCTGTCGCTGTCGCTGTCGCTGTTGCTGTCGTTGTCGATGTTGCGGCTGATTTTGTCATCGATGATCGTGCTCAGGTCGATGTCCAAGTCCGGGTGAGATTCGGTGCTGGCGCCAGCGCTGGTCCTATTGTCGGTGCCGGCGTCACTGGCCGCGTTGGCGTCAGTGGCCGCGTTGGCGTCAGTTTGACTATCACTCATTTCGGGCTTGTCGTCTGTGTTGTCGGTGAACTGCGGAATGGGTCTTGTGAGGGGTGTGGGGTCGATGGTGTATTCGTATCCGGCGGGTGAGGTCCAGATGATGGTCGGTGGGCGCCCGTCCGCGCCGGGGGTTTGAACGATGGTCCATTGGGTGTGGTGTTTGACTTTGTGGTGTGAGGTGCAGAGGGGGCTGATGTTGTCGTAGGACGTGGTGCCGCCGTCGGCCCAGGGGATGGTGTGGTCAAGGTCTGAGGTGGTGGAGGGTTGGCAGGGGGTGGGGAAGGTGCATTCGGTGTGGGTGAGCCGGATCAACTCGTCGAGGTCGGTGGGGGGTTTGTAGCGTTGCCGCCCGTAGCTGAGGACGACACCGGTGGCGGGGTCTGTCAGGATGCGGGTGAAGGAGTGGGCGTCGCGGGTGATGGTGAGGGCGGTGTGCCGGTCGATCGGCCCGTACCCTTCGAGGTTCGCTGGTCCTGAGGTCTGGTCGGGGTCGGGGTCGCCCTGGTGGTTCCGGCCCAACAGTGTGAGGGCGGGGACGGTGACGTTGACCCGGGCCCGGATGTGGGGGGTGACGCCTGGGGTGTGGGTGTCGCTGTTGAGCATGAGGTCGGTGAGGACGTCGACTTTGAGTTGGGTGAGGGTGCGGGGGTCACCGTTGTGTTTGGCCGATTTTGCCATGTCGGTGGCGCGGTTGTGGATGGCGACCGCTTCGACGGCGGCGGTGTACAGGGTCAGGTACGCCATCCCGTCAGCCCCGGGTTCCAGGTATACGCGCCTCCCCGTGACGGCGTCGGTGTGGCGTTGGGTGTCGGTGCGGGGTTGTGCTTCCTCTACGACTGCGCGGGCTATTTTGTCGAGGCGTTGCGCGGTGACTTTCCGCGCCCAGGGCAGTACCGCCTTCTCGTACCTCCCTAACGCTTCCCGGGGCAGCGGGTGCGAACGGGTGACAATCGTTTCGGTGTGCCGGTACGACACCCGCCCCAAAGCAAGGGCTTCACGGGTGGTCGTGAACGGGCCAGCAAGACCTTCGCAGGTGTCGACCAGTCGCCTCGCATCATTCTCGGTGAGGTGCAGGGCGACGGCGAGTTCGAGGACGACTTGACGCTCGACGATCTGGTCAGAGGACCACTGCGGGCCCCCGCCCCTACTGCTGGCGAAGCTGTCCTGGGTGTGCAACGCGAACCCGGCAACCCGGGCCTCCTCGACCAGGAGGGCGTGTTCGGCGTGCGCGGCCGCGATCGCCCGATGCGACACCACCACCGCCGCGACAGCCGCCGCGAACCGGTCCCGACGCGACACCGACGACGGGCCCGATGACGTCGACCCTGACGACGCTGATCCTGACGACGCTGATCCTGACGAGGCCGATCCCGACGACTGTGACCCTGGCGACGACGACGACGACCGTGGTGACCGCGACGGTGCCTCGTTTGCGGCAGGGTCATCATTCGTCGAACCCGCGGGCTCTAGGCCGAAGTGATCGGGGTCTGTGGAGGTCGAACCAGATAGGCCCGGATCAACCTCGTCATCGGTGAGTAATGCTCGTGTCATGAGAGCAGTCAACCACCCACCCCCGACACCGAACACCCAAAATCCCAGATCAGTGGACAACTCACAAAAATCGTCAACTGTGGAGGAGAAGCCTTCTGGCCACCAGCACCTCCGCCAAGCGCACGGCTCACGTGCCCGACGATCCCGATCGCTGTTAGCGTTGGTGGGTGACTTCATCCGGCCCCACCAGTGGCATCGTGCTCATCGACAAGCCGCAAGGGCTGACCAGCCACGACGTCGTGGCCCGTACCCGAAAGCTGGCAGGCACGCGCAAGGTCGGCCATGCAGGAACGCTCGATCCCCTCGCGACAGGGCTCCTCGTTCTCGGCCTGAATTCCTCGACACGGCTGCTCACGTACATCGTCGGTCTCGACAAAGAGTACGAAGCGATCATCCGGCTCGGCGAAGCGACGACGACCGACGATTCCGAGGGCGAAACGATCGCGCGGGCCGATCCCGACAGCGTGCAGAACGTCACGGCCAGCGATGTCGAGCGCGCCCTTGTGCCTCTGACCGGCGACATCCTCCAGGTCCCGAGCTCCGTCAGCGCGATCAGGGTCGATGGCAAACGTGCCTATACCCGCGTTCGCGAGGGCGAGACAGTGGTTCTGGATGCCCGGCCGGTCACCATCGCGTCCATCGACATTCTCGGCATCACCCGGGAAACCTCGAGCGAGACGTTGCCGCCGTCAGCCTTCGTCGATGTCGCCGTGAGAGTGACGTGCAGCTCGGGGACTTTCATCCGCGCCATCGCTCGCGACGTGGGGGAGGCGCTGGGCGTCGGTGGGCATCTCACTTCGTTGAGGCGAACACGTATCGGCCCATTCCAGGTGAGCGCCGCACACACCCTGCCCGAACTCGACCCGGCACGGGATCTCGTGCCACCCGCGACCATCGCTGCAGAGCTGTTTCCGGTCGTGATGCTCGACGCCGAGCACTCGATCGATCTGCGGAACGGCAAGAGGATTGCGGTCGATGCCCCGAAGGGCTGCACCGTCGCTGCAATCGACCCGGCCGGGGAGCTCATCGGGTTGTTCGAGTCGAAGGGCGGCACGGCACGAGTGCTGGTGAACTTTCCTTCCGACACCCGCGCTGTAGCGGAGGCGGCCGCAAAGCCCGAAGCCCCTGCAGACAAAGTCGCCATTATCCAAGCCGCCAAAGTCCAAGCCGCCGCAGTAGTGACCACGGAGCTGGATCCCTCATGATCGAATGGTTCTCGACGGCTCAGATCGTGATTGCCGTTCTCGCGGGGGTGCTCTGCCTGGTGCTCGGTTTTGCCGGGCGAGTGCCCAACGACCTCACCATGGGGGCAACGGCTCTCGTCGAACTGCTGTTGATCATCCAACTCGTGGTTGCACTGGTCTCGCCGGCGCTCGGCAACAACGCTGCGGGAGACCTGCTGATCTTCTACGTGTATATGATCTCTGCATTGCTCGTGCCTGCTGCCGCGGCGTTCTGGGCCCTCATCGACCGCACACGATGGAGCACGGTGATTCTGGGTGTCGCCTGCCTCGCGATCGCTGTGATGGTCTTTCGCATGAACGAAATCTGGTTCGCTCAGAACGTCTAAACTTGCCAGTGCCATGCCATCACCTTCTGCCCCCGACGACATCGGGCTCACACCGGTTGTCCGCACGTCGAAGCGTTCCCGAATCTCAGGAGTGGGCCGGGTCCTCGTGGTCGTCTACGCCATCCTCGCGCTCGGCGCATTCGGCCGTTCCCTCGTGCAGATCCTTCACCAGTACAACGATGCGCCGCTGGCCTACACACTCTCCGCCGTCTCGGCCGCGGTCTACATTGTCGCGACGATCGCCCTCGTAGCCGGTGGGGCGTTCTGGTACCGCGTCGCGTGGGTGACGATCTCCTTCGAGATGCTCGGTGTACTCGTCGTCGGCACCCTGAGCGTTGTGCAACCCGAACTCTTCGCCCATGCATCGGTGTGGTCGTTCTACGGCATCGGTTACCTCTTCATTCCCCTCGTACTGCCTATTCTCGGCATGATCTGGCTGTCGAAGAACAGGCCAGCCGAGCGAGCAGAAGGGGCGGCTTCCTGATGGACGTGTTCAGGTCGGTCTCCGACATCCCAGCAGACTTCGGGCCGTCGGCAGTCACAGTCGGCAAATTCGACGGTGTGCACGAGGGTCACCGGGCAGTCATCGGCGAGGTCTTGAACACCGCCCACCGGGAGGGCCTCCGCGCGGCCGTCGTGACGTTCGACAGGCACCCCTTGCGGCTTCTGGCACCAGAGCGAGCGCCTGTCGCTCTCGTCGGAGTCGAACAGAAGCTCGAACTGCTGGCAGAGACGGGTCTGGATGCTGCGCTCATGCTCACGTTCGACGAAGTCACCGCAAACCTCAGTCCCCGCGAGTTCGTGGAACAGATTCTCGTGCACGGGCTGCACGCCCGCATCGTGATGGTGGGTGCGGACTTCCGCTTCGGCCATCACAGCGAGGGCACGGTTGCCGTGCTTCAGAGCCTGGGCGCCGAATTCGGTTTCGAGGTCCGTCTGATCCCCGACGTGATGCCCACATCAGACCGGCGCGTGTCGTCGACCTGGATCCGCGAACTCCTGGCAGAGGGCGATGTGGCGCACGCGGCCAAACTGCTCGGCCATCTCCCGGCCGTTGGTGGCGAGGTCGTCCACGGTGCCAAACGCGGCCGCGAGCTCGGTTTTCCGACGGCGAATCTCTCACCGCGTTCGGAAGGACTCATTCCGGCAGACGGTGTCTACGCCGGCTGGCTCACCGATGGCGACATGAGGTATCCCGCAGCTATCTCTGTGGGCAGCAACCCGACATTCGATGGAGTTCCCCCGAAGCAGGTCGAGGCCTTCGTTCTCGATGAGACGATCGATCTCTACGGGCACGATGTACTGATCTCGTTCGCCGACCGCATCAGGGGAATGGTGAAATTCACCGGGATCGAGCCACTCATCGACCAGATGAACGACGACGTGGAGCAGGTCAGAAGTCGACTAGCGTGACCGGGCCTGGCGCCGATTCCGTACCTCGTCAACCCTCTTCACCTCCACCTCGACTCTCACTCTGGGCAGGGCGCTCGCTCGCTCTGGTCGGCATCATCCTCGTTGCAGCGAACCTCAGGGCGGCGGTTGCGGCGCTTTCGCCGATCTATGCCGACATCTCGGCCGACATTCCCCTCAGCAGTCTGGGAATCGGGGTTCTCGGAACGTTGACCCCCGTGTGCTTCGCACTGTTCGGAATTCTGACGCCCCTCTTCCAACGTCACTTGCGGATCGAGTCCCTGCTCGTGATCGGGCTTGTCGCAACCATTGTCGGAACCCTGGTACGGATGCTCTCGCCGTCGTATGCGGTGCTGGTCGTGGGAAGCGTGATCGTGTTCGCGGGCATGGGCGTGGCGAACGTGCTGCTGCCGCCACTGGTGAAGAAGTACTTTCTCGACCGCCTCGGTCTCGTCACGGCGCTGTACTCAACGACCCTGGCGATCTCGGCCATGATCCCGGCGCTGGTCGTGGTTCAGCTCAGTGCGGAGGCGGGGTGGCGGAGCGCTGTGGGAGTGTGGGGTGTGCTCGCGATCGCCGCGCTCGTGCCCTGGATCATCATGTACTTCCGCGATGTCAGGCAGAACCCCGACGTCAGGCCAGTCGAGGGTGTCATCGCTGTCGCCCCGCCAGGGGTGGCCGGTAGGGTGAGGCACTCCCGTGTCGCATGGGCACTGGGGATCCTCTTCGGACTGACCGCGCTGAACGTCTATGCGGCATTTGCCTGGATGCCCCAGATCCTTCTTTCGATCGCCGGGGTCGACGAAGCGCAGGCAGGGGTCCTGCTCGCTCTCTACGTGGCCATGGGTATCCCGGCGTCCCTGCTCATTCCCGTCCTGGCGGCGCGTCTGAAGAACGTGGGGCTTCTGATTTGGCTGGGGGCCGGGTTCTACGCAACGGGCTACCTCGGCCTCTTGCTTGCTCCGACCGTAGCGCCGTGGCTGTGGATGATCCTCGCCGGCCTCGGCCCGCTGCTGTTCCCGCTCTCGCTCCTGTTGATCAACCTCCGCACGCGTACCCAGGAGGGAGCCGTTGCGCTCAGCGGCTTCGCCCAGGGTCTCGGCTACCTGATCGGCGCCTCAGGACCCTTGCTCGTCGGCGTGCTGCACCAGGTTTCAGGCCAGTGGACAGGATCACTGGTCTTTCTCCTCTGCACCGCAGGAGCGGTTGTCATCGTCGGATCGATCGTGGCGAAGCCGCACTTTCTCGAAGACGACTGGCACAAGGGCGTGCGGGCTCGCTGATCACAGCCAGCGAACCCCACGAGGTCAGAACTACACCCTGCGCGGCATGGTTCCAGAATGCAGGAGCGCGTAGCCAACGCGTGCTGAAAACAGCCGTTTCAGAGCGCCTTGCCGGTAATTTGTGCAGCCCAGCGGCGTAGCCTGTAACAGTGACGACCGAAGCAACGACTCAACGAACCGTATTGGTGACCGGTGCGACCGGCTACATCGGAGGGCGACTGGTTCCGCGCCTCCTCGACGCGGGCTTCGCGGTGAGGGTACTGGTACGAAACCCCATCAAACTCGCTGACGTTCCCTGGGCCGACCAGGTCGACATCCGCCAGGGAGACCTCAGCGACGGATCGACCCTCGATACCGCCTTCGACGGTATCGATGTGCTCTACTACCTCGTGCATTCCATGGGGGGCAAGGGGCATTTCGACGGCACCGAGCTCACCAGTGCCAAGAACGTCGCGCAGCGGGCTCTCGCGGCACACGTCAAGCGCATCGTCTACCTCGGAGGCCTCCACCCAGAGGGCGTCGGCCTGTCGACGCATCTCCGCTCGCGCGCAGCCGTGGGCAGCGTGTTGCTCCAATCGGGGGTCCCGACGATCGCCTTCCAGGCGGGAGTGATCATCGGCTCGGGTTCGACCAGCTTCGAGATGATCAGGCACCTCACCGAAGTGCTGCCCTACATGCCTGCGCCCAAGTGGGTGCGCAACTTCATTCAGCCCATCGCTGTTCGTGACGTGCTGTACTACCTGGTGAAGGCGGCGGATGTTCGGCAGAGCCTCAATCGCACCTTCGACATCGGCGGCCCCGATGTGCTTCGTTATGGCCAGATGATGAACGGCTACGCCGTCGAAGCCGGGCTCCACCAGCGACCGATCGCCTCGTTGCCCGTCTTCACGCCGTGGCTGGCCTCACAGTGGGTGAACCTGGTCTCACCGATTCCGCGCAACCTGGCCGTACCCATCATCGAATCGCTGCAGTTCGACTGCGTGGCGAGCGAGCATGACATCGCCGAGTATATTCCCGACCCCGAGGGCGGACTCACCGGGTATCGCCGCTCGGTGCGCCTGGCGCTGGAGAAGATGCGCACCGGCCAGGTCGAAACCAGCTGGCAGGACACCGATGTGCGTGGCGCTCCGAGTGACACGCTGCCGAGCGACCCGGAGTGGACGGGCCACACCGTCTACACCGACCTGAAGGTTCGCGAAACCGATGCGAAGCCGGGTGACCTCTGGCGCGTCATCGAGGGAATCGGGGGCGACAACGGGTGGTACTCCTTCCCGCTCGCCTGGACGATCAGGGGCTGGATGGACTCCGTCGTCGGTGGCGTGGGGCTTCGGAGAGGGCGGCGAAACCCGGATCACCTGCACACGGGTGACGCGCTCGACTTCTGGCGGGTCGAAGAGATCAAGCGCGGCAGGTTCCTGCGCCTGCGGGCTGAGATGAAGGTGCCTGGGCGCGCGTGGCTGGAGATGACCAGCACGCCGGCCGAAGGCGGGGGTTCTGTGTACACCCAGCGCGCGGTGTTCTTTCCGACGGGCCTTGCCGGGCGCCTCTACTGGTACTCGATCCTGCCCTTCCACGGCATCATCTTCAACGGCATGGCACACCGCATCACCGAGACTGCACGGGGCGAGGCGCTTCGTCAGAACGAGCATCCGAAACCCACACGGAAGGCACCGGAGTCGGCGGCAACTACGGCAGAAGAGGTCGTCTGACCAGCAGTTCCTTGTCCGTTCACCGCCATTCTGCCGGTCGATCGGCTGCCGATCGACCGGCGTTTCGTCACTGGGAAGCCACCGGGGTAGGTGGACCTTTGGCGTGAGTCGGGGGAGAATGGGGGTTCGCGTAGCCCGAATCACGGCACACCCTTACTTTCGGAGGCGAAGTTGCTCGAAAACACCACGCTCGTATTCCTCGGTGACAGCATCACAGAGCACGGCCGCTGGCAGGAGTGGTTCGGCAGCTACGAGACGCACAACCTCGGTGTGGGCGGCGACACGACCGACGAGGTGAAGGCTCGGCTCGACGATGTCGTCGCGCTGGACCCCGGCACGGTGGTGCTGCTCGTCGGGGCAAACGACCTCGCCAAGAATCGCTCGGTAGAACACATCGTGCAGAACATCGAGACGATCCTCGTGACCCTGCGGAACGAGTTGCCCGACGCGGAGATCCTGCTGCAGTCGGTCATGCCGCGTGGGCACGAGTACGCCGACGAGATCCGCGACATCAACCGCCACATCTGGCAGTTCGCGTCGAGCGTGCGAACCCACTACCTCGACCTGTGGCCGGCGCTGGCACTGCAGGACGGAGAGCTCAACCCGGAGTACACCGACGACCGCCTGCACCTCACCGAAGCCGGTTACGAAGCGTGGCTCTCTGAGCTCGAACCGGCACTGGAGCGGGTGCACGGCCTGCCCCCCAAGAGCCGGCCCATCCGGCTACCGGAACTGCGCAACGCCAACCTGGCCTGAGTTGCCCGGCCTGAGCTGCCCGGCCAGGGCTGCCTGGCCCGAACTGCCCGCACTGACAAATCTGGCTCGGTCAGACGACGAGAAGACCATGGATGTTCATCAGCGGTGATGGTGGGAGACGACGCCGGGCGGCCGGGCTCCGACGGCGCTGATCGCCCGCGATGCCGTCGCCCCGCCGAGCTCACCTGCCCGCTGTAGACGGCCCGCGTATCTGCCGGCCACGTCGACACCGACCGTTCCGGGATCGAACGGATTCTCACCCGAATGAAGGCCCTCGAACATTCCGGCGAGAAAACCGGCGTTGAACGCGTCACCGGCGCCGGTGGTGTCGAGCGGTTCGGCCGGAACGCAGTCGATCACCAGCCGGAGCCCTGATCGGGTGGCGACGAGTGCTCCCGTGCGCCCGAGGGTCAGGGCGACCACGGGGAAGCGTTCCACCAGCGCATCGACGATTTCAGCGGGATCAGCGCGGCCGGTGAGCGCGATTCCCTCATCGAGGTTCGGAAACAGAACATCCGCTCCTCGGGCGCAGTCCAGGAAGGCTTCCACACCGTGATCGGCGATGAAGCCCGCTGAACCGGGGTCGATCGACACCGTCACCGAGTGTGCGTGGGCCCTGCCGATGAGAGCCCCGAAACCCTCCTGCGGTTGGCCGCTGAACATCGTGTACCCGGTGAAGTGCAGGTGCGATGCGACGGTCAGCAGGGCATCGCTGACATCGTGCGGTGAAGTGAGGCTGTTCGCGCCGCGTTCGGTCAGCATGGTGCGGCTGTCATCGCGACCGACGATGACGACGATCGTTCCGGTCGGCAGGATGCTCTCGCCCAGCAGGTGCGGAGTGACACCCGATTCACGCAGCGCATTGGAGTGCCTGACCGTGTCGACCATGTTGGTGTGCCCGACAAAATCGACCAGCGTGCCCAGGGTGCCGAGCCATGCCGCGGTGTTGGCCGCGGAGCCGCCTGGACGTCGTTCGATGCGAGCGAGAGTGTCGGTGTCGGGCCTGATCTGAGAGTCAGGCGTGACGATGATGTCGTCGAAGACGTCGCCGATGGTGACAATCCGCACGGCCCGGTGGTCGGCGAAATCCCCGCCGGGTTCGGGAACGCTCACCTTTGGCCCTGGGTGGTGCGGCTCCAGGCTTTCGCGATCTCGCCGGCCAGCCTCACATTGTTGCGGGCGATGTCGAGGTTGACTTCGAGGCTCCGGCCTCCTGAGGCGCCGACGATGTACGACAGCAGAAAGGGCGTCACGGCCTTGCCACGGATTCCCCGGGCATCCGCCTCGGCCAGGGCTTCGAGGAGCACTGCGTCGTGCTCGGCGGGCTCCCACTGCAGCTCTGGCGGGAGTGGGTTCGCAACGATGATGCCCTGGCCGTGGCCGAGCTCGTACTGCGCCCGCATCACGGCGGCGACCTCCTCTGGCGAGTCGACCGACCAATCGATCTGTTCGCCCGATTCGGTGAGCCAGAAACTCGGGAAGTTGGTGGTGCGGTACCCGACAACGGGAACGCTGAGCGTCTCGAGGCGTTCGAGCGTTCCGGCGATGTCGAGCACGGATTTGACCCCTGCCGCCACCACGGTGACTCCGGCGAGAGCAAGCGCACTCAGGTCGGCGGACTCGTCGAACGAGCTGCTCGCGCCGCGGTGTACCCCGCCGAGGCCGCCCGTGGCAAACACCCGCACGCCAGCACGGCCGGCGAGGTACGCCGTTGCTGCCACTGTGGTCGCGCCGCTGATCTTCTTCGCGGCGAGGATCGGCAGATCGCGAACGCTGGCTTTGACCATGTCTTCGTCGGCGATCCGGCGTACCCCGTCGGCATCGAGGCCGATTCGGGGTACTCCGTCGAGCACAGCGATCGTCGCCGGCGTCACTCCGGCAGAGCGCAGGATCTCTTCGAATTCCTGCGCCGCCGCGAGGTTCCGGGGTCGGGGCAGGCCGTGCGAGATGATGGTCGACTCGAGGGCGACGACGGGTCGCCCGTTCTGCAGGGCGTCTGCGACTGCGTCAGAAATGACGAAGGGCTGGTTCATGGTTCTAGGCTAGGCCTTACCATGAGCCAGCAGAAGTCGACGTCCCGTTACCCCACTTTCACCCGAACGGCGCTGGCGCCAGGACTCCTGGCGGCGATCTGCCTGCTTGCAGCCGTCGCGGTGATAGGTACGGGGTGGTTCACCATCCTGCAGTTCGCGATCGCCATCCTGGCGCTGATCGTGTGTGTCTTCGCCTGGCAGGCGAACCAGTGGTGGTGGCTCATCGGGCTGGTCCCGGTCGCCGTCGTCTGGAACCCGGTCTGGCCGCTGAGCTTCGACCCGCCCGTCTGGTACGCCCTCCACCTCGCCGCAGCGATCGTCTTCGTCGCTGCAGGATTGTTCATCAAGGTCCCGGTCTCCACGAAGAAATAACCTCGCAGGGCGGACCCACAGGCGCGCCCCACCGGCACAGCCCTGAGCGTCGCGGGCTGAATTCTCGGCGGGATCGGGTAATATGGCTGCAGCACGGGGAAGTTCGGCTCTAGCGTCGTCCGTGGCTCGGTGAATCACTGCTGTTGTTGCACAGCTGACATTCGCTCGCGTCGCGTTGCACGACCACGAATCCCCTGTGAGTCACGTCACCACTCCACAGGAGGAGCATGTCTCGATCAGGCGTTCGCCGATCATCCCGCACGGTCGACAACACCGGCCTCATTCCGATTCTCGCGCGGAAGGTCCGGGAAGTCGAAGCTGCTGCCCAGCGGGGCAAGGTCGTGCCGTCGAATCGCACCAAATTCCTCGTCGTCGCGCTGCTCATGCGCGAAGAGCGCGCCCGCATCAAGGCCGATGCTGAGCTCAGTGAGCCAGAACGCACCGAACAGCTCAAGAGACTCGATGGCATCGCCGGCATCCTCGCCCAGACGGCAGCACGCGACACCTCGCTGATCACGTTGCTCGAGAGTGATGCCGCCGTGTCACCCGTTGCCCAGCGACTGCGCCGGGAGTATCTGACCGATGCGGGCATCGAGGTTCCTGAAGAGGCACCGCAGGCCCCCGTCGCCGTCTCTCCCTTCGCTTCTGACTTCTCTGAGCGCCAGGTGGTTCCCCAATCGGTGAAGGCGCGGCAGATGGCCAACCCCTTCCTGGCGCCGGACTTCAGCGCGGCAGCGGCCCACCGGCCCATCTCTCGCGGCAGGCTCTCGAGCTGGGAGCTGCTCGGTCCGCTCTACCGGGCCTTCGAATACGGTTCTGGCGGCAGCGTTGCCAGTATGGATCTGCCTCCCGCGCCCGTGATCGACCGGATCTCTCCTCCCGGCCACGAGCTCATGCACCACCAGGCACGGTTCATCGCCTCCGTCGCAGCTGGTCACCGGTCCTTCCTGCTCGCCGACGAGCCCGGGCTCGGTAAGACCGCGCAATCGTTGCTCGCGGCCTCGGTCTCCGATTCGTACCCGCTGCTCGCCGTCGTTCCGAACGTCGTGAAGATGAACTGGGCCCGCGAGGTCGAGATCTGGACGCCGCAGCGCCGGGCAACGGTCATCCAGGGCGATGGGGCGACGCTCGATGCCTTCGCCGACGTGGTGATCGTGAACTATGACGTGCTCGACCGTCACCTCGCCTGGCTCGGCACCCTGGGCTTCAAGGGCATGGTCGTCGACGAGGCTCACTTCATCAAGAACCTGCAGTCGCAGCGCTCGAAGAACGTGCTTGCCCTGGCCGAACGAATCAGAAAGTTCGCCCCCGGGGGAGACCCGCTGATGATGGCCCTCACCGGCACCCCACTCATCAACGACGTCGATGACTTCCGCGCCATCTGGCAGTACCTCGGCTGGATCGACGGCGACAAGCCCACTCCCGTGCTCATGGAGAAGCTCGAAGACACCGGCCTCACTCCCGCTGATTTCGGCTTCTTCGCCGAGGCCCGGGATGCCGTCATCGACATGGGCATCGTTCGCCGCAAGAAGGTGGATGTCGCGGCCGATCTTCCGGCCAAGCGTGTTGTGGATCTTCCCGTCGAACTCGACGATGACCTCGGGCGTTCGATCAGGCAGGCCGAAGCCGAGCTGGGCAAGCGATTGCTCACGCGGTACAAGCGCGCAGCATCCGGAGCCCTCGGCTCGGGCTACGACACCTCTGACGGCCCGAACCACGAACTCATGCGCATGGTCGCCAAGGCCGAACTCGAAGAGTCGAAGGCCTCGTCATCGGGTGAGAACGTGTTCACCATGGTGCGCAAGATCGGGCAGGCGAAGGCCGGTCTCGCCGCGGACTACGCGGCACAACTGGCCAGGTCGGTGGGCAAGGTCGTGTTCTTCGCCAAGCACATCGATGTGATGAACCAGGCCGAAGAGGCGTTCGCGAAACGCGGGCTGCGCACGATCTCGATTCGGGGAGACCAGTCGGCGACCTTCCGGCAGACCCAGATCGATGCCTTCAACGGCGATCCTGAGGTCGCGGTCGCGGTCTGCTCGCTCACCGCAGCAGGCGTCGGGCTGAACCTGCAGGCCGCCTCGAACGTGGTGCTGGCCGAACTCTCGTGGACGGCAGCAGAACAGACCCAGGCCATCGACCGGGTGCACCGCATCGGCCAGGCCGAGCCAGTCACGGCCTGGCGGATCATCGCCGCGCAGACCATCGACTCGAAGATCGCCGAACTGATCGACAGCAAGCAGGGTCTCGCGGCCCGGGCCCTTGACGGCTCCGATGCAGAGATCACGACGTCTGACAGTGTTCAGCTGGATGCCCTGGTGCACTTGCTCGAACAGGCACTGTCATAGACTCGACCCTTACCCCGAAATCGCGTTTCGGCGCGTCAGTGCGGCCCCAGGCCTGCGCACGACGAGAACTTTCACGATCAGAACCTTCACGATCAGAACCAAGGAGTTGTTCCGCTGATATCGACCGGTAGTGCTGCGACTCACAATGTCGCCCTTGAAACGTCACTCGAGCCCGAAGCTCCCGAGGAGCTCTTCAGCGCGGCGTCCGGACACCTCGGTGCTCCACGATCGTGGCCGAGGAGCCACGGGCGAAGCGACGTGGTGGTACGCAAGGGCCTGTTGGCCCTGGTCAATACGACGCTCACGCCGCACGAGGCGATGGTCGAAGACCTGCTCTTCGTGAGGCAGGCACTCGTTGAAGCGGCGATACCGTTCTTTCTGATTAGGGGAAACGACGAACGCCCGGTCATCGTGGTCAGCGCGGCACGGCGCCTGAAGCTCGAGCGTGTGCTCGCGGCAGCGTGCGAAGACGAGCCGATGTACTCCAAGACCGTCGAAGGCAAGAAGAGGCCTCCGCTGCTCGTCTGCGACGGTGTGCTCTCGGAGAGCCGCAAGGCGCGGATCTTCAGGCTCTACCGCCCTCGCGTCGAGCCCGTCGGAGGTCTGAGCTATGGTTCGTCGACGGGAATCGAGCTCCAGCTCTGGAGTTTCGAAGAAGACGTGATCGTCTGCCCGGTGGAGAACTCGCTCACGCGGCGCGTTCTTCAGAGGTCGGAGGCGATCGAGTCCACGGTGGAGCTCTACGGCAAGACGTGGAACTCCCTGCGAGGAATGTTCGATGTGCAGGCCAACGATGTCGTGTTCGACATCGACATGGTGTTCTCCTGGGTCGACGGCAATGATGTGGAGTACCAGAGACGCCGCAAGGCACAGACGGGCGAGTACGTGCTGGGGGAGGGCGACGACTCCGACGCCCGCTATCGCCAGATCGACGAGCTCAAGTACGCCTTGCGATCGGTGTACATCTTCGCGCCCTGGATCCGCCGGATCTTCATCGCGAGCGACTCTGCGAAGCCCGAATGGCTCGCCGATCATCCACGGGTCACCTTCGTTCGAAGCGAAGAGTTCTTCAGCGACCCGAGCGTCCTGCCCACCCATAATTCGCAAGCTGTCGAAAGCCAGTTGCACCATATTCCTGGCATCAGCGAGCACTTTCTGTATTCGAATGACGACATGTTCTTCGGAAGGCCCGTGCAGCCGAACATGTTCTTCTCGAGCGGAGGCGTCACAAAGTTCATCGAGGCGACCACCAGAATCGGTCTCGGCGAGAACGGCGTGGAGCGCAGCGGATTCGAGAACGCGGCCCGGGTCAATCGCCAGCTTCTGTTCGACACGTTCGGCCGAATCATCACCCGGCACCTCGAGCACGCGGCGGCACCACTGCGGCGCAGCGTCATGAGCGAGCTCGAGATGGAGTTCGCCGAGGACTTCGCCCGCACCGCAGCGAGCAGGTTCCGGTCGAGCACCGATATCTCGGTCACCAACTCGCTGTACCACTACTACGCGCTGATGACCGGCAGAGCTGTCGTGCAGGAGTCTGCCAGCGTCTGCTACGTCGACACCACGATGCGTTCAGGGCTTGGATTGTTGCCCGGAATCCTGCGCAAGAGGGCGTTCGACTTCTTCTGCCTGAACGACGGCAGCTACCCCGAGGTTTCAGCCGAAGAACGATTGAAGACCGTGCAGGCGTTTCTCGAGCACTACTTTCCGTTCAAGGCACCCTGGGAGAGATAGCGCTCGCTCGCATGCAAGCGGGTGGTTCGCACAGTAACGGGTTGCGCTGTCTCAGGCGACGACCAGGGCGGGGATGACCAGCGGGGCTTCGGCGGGAACCGGCGGGTTGACCGCGGGGGCGATCTCGACGCCGGCCTTCTCGAGAATCGCCGCCGTGTCGGCAGCGCTGGTGTACGAGACGCGAGCGTAGTGGCCGATGGGCACGACGGAGTGCAAGACGGTGTTCTCGTAGACGTGGATGAGGTTGAACGCCTGGGCTCCATCACGAGCGAGGGTGCCGCCGACGGGTACGTTCAGGTCTTGCGTGTAGCACGTTGCAGAGGCAACGGAAACCGGCACACCGGCGAAAATGGCCGTACTCGAGTAGTGCAGGTGCCCGGCGATGATCGAGCGCACGTCGGAGCCCAGGATGACCTCGGCGAGCGAGGCCTGGTCGCGGAGTTCGACCATCACAGCGAGGTCGAGCACGCTGGGAACGGGCGGGTGATGCAGGGCGAGGATCGTGCCGTGCGGAGCCGGGCTCGCCAGCTCCTCGGCCAGCCAGTCGAGCTGGTCGTGGCTGATCTCCCCGTGGTGTGAGCCGGGCACGGTGGAGTCGAGCGTGATGATCCGCAGGCCGTTAACGTCGTAGACGCGGTCGATGGGCTTCATCGACGGGAGCTGGTCGAGGAGGCCGGCACGGAAGGCGGCCCGGTTGTCATGGTTGCCCATGACCCAGATGACCTCTGCGCCCATTGCGGCGGCAGCCGGCTCGACAATCGCCCGGAGCTTCTCATAGGCCTTCGGGTCGCCCTTGTCGGCGAGGTCACCGGTGAAGACGATCGCTTCGGGCCGCGCACCAGACGCGGTGAGATCGGCGAGGATCTCGAGCAGGTGGCCCTCGCTGTCGACCGCGTCGTACAGCAGGTCATCGGAACCCACGAAATGGGTATCGCTGAAGTGGAGGATGAAGTGGTCTGGCCTCGGGTACTGGGCCACAGTGACTGACATCGGGTGTTCGCCATTTCGGGTTAGCGTGCTGCGGTTCGGGCCAGGCTTTCATCCTGGCCTCGCTGCCGGGCTCGTGACCCGTCAGATCGTGCTGTGGAACAACACAAGCAGAGAAACCTGAACGAGCGGTTAACGCCACGCGGTCAGTGTGCGAACGCTCCACAGTTTCTCACCAAGTGTTTTGTGCCTCACAGAGTATGGCATTCTGAGACCGAAACGCCCAGTGAATATGTCACAGTGTGGTGTCATATTCAGCTGTGGGCCAGCTGGCCCACAGCGGGTTGAGGATTGGGAAGGGTGGCGCAGCCGGTGAAGACCACGAAGTTCCAGAGCGTGATCAAGGGGATATCGGGCATCCGGCCTGGTTCGAAGGCCCCGGAGAGTGTCGAGACTCCCGCCGTTCCTGCTGCCGCCGGTGCCCGGAGAAGCATGGTCGACAACGCCATCTACGCCGGCGGAAGACGCGTGCTGTCTCCCTCGACACCCGACGAGACGATCGCTGCCCTCGCGGCCATTCCCGACGGCCTTGCGTGGATCGGCCTGTACCGGCCCTCGGCGCCCGAGCTCCTCGAGATGGAGAACGACTTCAACCTCCACCCGCTCGCCATCGAAGACGCAGTCGGTGCGCATCAGCGGCCCAAGCTGGAACGTTACGGTGAAGTCCTGTTCGTGGTTCTGCGCGCGGCGTTCTACGTCGACGAGCGCGAAGAGGTGGAATTCGGCGAACTGCACCTCTTCGTCGGACCGAACTTCGTGATCTCGGTTCGTCACAGCGAATCTCCCGACCTCTCGGTGGTGCGCAGGCGCATGGAGAGCGAGCCCGAGCTGCTGGCGCTGGGGCCGGTGGCCGTGCTGTACGCGATCATGGATGCTGTGGTCGACCAGTACGCGCCGGTCGTCGCCGGCCTCGAGACCGACATCGACCAGATCGAAGCGCAGGTCTTCGAAGGAGACCCCCAGGTCTCCCGGCGCATCTACGAGTTGTCACAGGAGGTGCTCGATTTCCAGCGCGCGACCCTCCCGCTGACGGGCATGCTCGAGACACTGCGTGCGTTGTTCGACCAGGTGGATGGCACGATCGAGCTGAAGCGGGCCTTCCGCGACGTTCTCGACCACGTCACGGTGGTCAACGACCGGGTCGACGGCTTTCGCCAGACCCTGCGCGAGATCCTCACGGTGAACGCGACGCTCGTGGCTCAGCGTCAGAACGAGGACATGAAGAAGCTCGCAGAGACCAGCAACCACCAGAACGACGAGGTCAAGAAGATCTCGGCCTGGGCGGCCATCTTCTTCGCCCCGACGGTCGTCACGGGTGTCTACGGCATGAACTTCGACATCATGCCCGAACTGCACTTCGCCTGGGGCTACCCAGCGGCCATCGGGCTCATGGTTGCGCTCAGCACCGGCCTCTACGTGATGTTCAAGCGCCGCGGCTGGCTGTGACGACGAACTCGCATCAGCGCCGGCGATTGGCCAGTCTCGCTACTGCGGTGACAGGAATAGTCACCCAGCTCGGCCGGTTGCGCACCTCGTAGATCGCTTCGTAGAGCGCCTTGTCGATCTCGAACGCATCGAGCAGGGCACGGTTGGCGCGCAACTCGATGCCCGAGCGTTCGGAGTAGCCGTCGAGAAACGCTTCCCTGGCCTCGTGGGCCCAGTGTGCGGCATCGTCGCGAAGCTTCTCGTCGCCGGGGTGTGACTGGGCGAATGACCCTGCGACGTAGTCGAACGATCGCAGCATGCCAGCGATGTCGCGAAGGGCCAGGTCAGGCTGGTTCCGCTCGACCATCGGGCGGAGCGGTTCCCCTTCGAAGTCGACGAGCACCCACCCGCCATCGGGTACGGCGAGCACCTGGCCCAGATGGTAGTCGCCGTGGATGCGCTGCAGCCGGGGCCACGGGCTGGCTGCAGCGACTTCGAAGAGGCGGTCGATCGCCTCGCTGTGGGCGGCCAGGGCCGGCACCTCCCGCACGGCCCCGGCGTGGCGCCGACGCATGCTCGCCAGCACGCCGGCGATGAGTTCGGGCGATGGTGCGAGCGTCGGCATGACCTCTGCGAGCGTCTCGTGAACCTCTGCCGTCGCCGAACCGAGCGCTCGTGCTTCTGTCGTGAACGATTCGCCCAACCGTGCCGATTCGAGGGCGACCCGCCACGCGTCTTCAACCTCGGGCAGGAACTCCTGTGCGAAGGCCAGATGGCCGGAGGTTCGCCCGTCGGGCATCCGGGAATCCTGCCACTGGCCCACGACGCTGCCGATCGAGGCCGGCACCTTGTCGGACCCGGCCTTGGCCAGCGCCGACTGCAGAACCACATCGGGGTTGTTGCCGTGGTGCAGCACCCGGAAGACCTTGCAGATGACGCCAGGGGCAGGCTCGCCGTCTGGCGTGGTGACGGTCATGATGATCGAGGTGTTCGACTGCTCGCCGCTCAAGACCTTCGAGGAGACGACGAGCAGTGGATGCCCGGGGGTCTGGCTCCGGCCGCTCGCCGTTGCCCGTGCAGCTCTATCGCTCGCACCGTCCGTTGCACTGGCGTCGCCTGGTGCACTGGCACCGTCTGTTGCGCTGGCGCCAGCTGTTTGGCTGAGGCCGTCTGTCGTGATCAGGGAGAGCAGAGCAGTGGCGTAGTCCAGGTCGTGGGCACCGTCATAGACGAAGGCCGGCGGGGAGGTCTGGTCGAAGACGGCAAGAGGCGGCTGGCTTTCGCCGGGCATCCGTTCGCCCCTGACGGTGAGCGGCACCTGGTAGAGCTTGCCCTGCGGGCCGCCTTCATCGAGCACGAGGGCCGTCACGAGGTGAGTACCTGAAGCCACAGCGGCACCCGGGGTGAATTCGAAGCTGCCGACCAGCCGCAGGTCCGGCTCGGTACCTTTGCCCTGGAACCAGCGTTGCGTCGGCATCCACAGGGCTAGGGCATCGACCAGCGCAACTTCGTCGACGACGCCGATCTGCGTTGTGCCCGTTTCTGCCATCAGCCCGACCCCTTACGCTCTGCGTTGCTCTTCCACCCTACGCGAGACCCAAAACGTCGAGCATCCATGCATATTCACAGGCCGTCTCCTTCCAGCGCGCATACCGGCCGCTGACACCGCCGTGACCTGCCGACATCTCTGTCTTCAGCAGGGGATTGGCTCCCGCTTCGCGCAGCCGGGCCACCCACTTGGCGGGTTCGACATAGAGCACTCGGGTGTCGTTGAGGCTTGTCATGGCGAGGATGCGCGGGTATTGTGCCCCATCGCGCACGTTCTCGTACGGCGAATACGACTTCATGTACGCGTAGACGCCCGGATCGTGGAGGGGATCGCCCCACTCATCCCATTCGATGACGGTGAGGGGCAGCGACGGGTCGAGAATCGAGGTGAGCGGGTCGACGAACGGCACCTGGGCGAGAATACCGGCAAAGAGTTCGGGTGCCTGGTTGGCGACCGCGCCCATCAGGAGTCCGCCAGCGCTGCCCCCCTGCGCCACGAGCAGGTCCGGGGTTGTCGCACCGATGTCGATGAGGTGTCGGGCGCACGCGATGAAGTCGCTGAAGGTGTTGCGTTTCGTGAGGGTCTTGCCCGATTCGTACCACCAGCGGCCGAGTTCGCCGCCGCCGCGAACGTGGGCGATGGCGAAGACGACCCCCCGGTCGAGCAGCGAGAGCCTCGCGACAGAGAACGAGGGGTCGATGCTCACCTCGTACGAGCCGTACCCATACAGGATGACCGGCTGCGCTCTGTCGTCGATGCTCCTGTCTCGTCGGTAGACCAGCGAGAGCGGCACGCGGGTTCCGTCGTCGGCCGTCGCCCATTCGCGCCGTTGGGTGTAGTCGCCGGGGTCGTAGTCACCGAGAACGGGCTGTTGTTTGAGAAGGCGCAGCTCACCGGTCGAGACGACGTAGTCGTACACCGTGGAGGGCGTGACGAACGAGGTGAAGCCGACTCGCAGGGTGGGTTGCGACCATTCGGGGTTACCGCCGGTTCCCACGGTGAACAGGGTCTCGGTGAAGGGGAGTTCGGTGAGTTCGCCGTACCCGGTGCCCGGTGTGGCGCCGAGCGCCATCACAGCGACCCGGCTCAGGGCGTCGCGGCGATACTCGACGCTGAGAAAGCCCGCGAAGGCATCGACGCCTTCGAGCCGCACGAGGGGGTCGTGGGCGAGGATGATCCGGTGACGTGACTCGTGGGTGGGATCATCCACTGCCACCTCCACCAGCTCGAAGTTGTCGCCGGTGGCATTGTGGGTGATGAGGAGCAGGTCTTCACCACCGACGACGGCGTGCTCGAGGGAGTATTCGACGCCCTCTGCGCGTGGCCAGACGACGGTGAACTCGCCGAGAGGTGTCGATGCGTCGAGAAGGCGGGATTCGCTTGTCACGCTTGATGCGGCTGCGATCTCGAGGTAGCGACGACTTCGCGTGAGGCCGACCCCCACCCAGAATCGCTCGTCGGGTTCGGTGAAGACGGCCACATCGTCGGAGGCGGCAGTGCCGACTTCGTGGCGCCAGATGGTGTCAGGGCGCCAGGAGGGGTCCACGGTCGGGTAGAACACGAAGGTCGAATCGGCGCCGAAGGTGGCACCGGGCGAGGTGTCCTCGATCGTGTCGGGCAGGTCGACGCCGGTGCTGAGGTTTCGAATGCGAAGGGTGTATCGTTCGTCGCCAACGGTGTCGATGGCGTACGCGAGGTAGCTGCCGTCTGCACTCACGTCGAAACTTCCGAGCGAATAGAAGTCGTGGCCTTCGGCCCCGGCGTTGTCGTCGAGAACGATCACTTCGCCCGGCACGGCGACTCCGGGGTCGAGCACGGGTGGATTCCAGTCCTCCGGCGAAGCGATGGGGGCCCGCGCGTGCACGCCGTACTGGCTGCCTTCGATCGTGCGGGTGTAGTACCACCACGCTCCCTGGCGCACGGGAACAGAGAGGTCGGTTTCACGGGTCCGGCGCTTGATCTCCTCGAAGATGCTCTGCTGGAGACCGGCAAGGGGAAGCATCTGGCTGTCGGTCCAGTCGTTCTCCGCACGGAGGTGGGCGAGGACCTCGGCGTTCTCTTTGTCTCGGAGCCACTCGTAGTTGTCGATCACCACATCACCGTGGTGCTCTCGTTGGTGGGCGATCTTCTGTGCAATCGGGGGAGTACCGGTGGGCATCCTTCAACCGTACTCCGCGCCGGCACGGGTCGTCGGTCGCACTCTGCCGCCTGAGCACGGGCCGGATGCGTTACCGTGAGTGACGGAAGTAGAGGTAGAAGCAAATGGCCCCTCAGATGCACATCGAGATCGAGCGGAAGTACGACGTCGATGCTGCGGCCGTCGTCCCCGATCTCACAGGCACGGGCCTGGTCGTGCGAGTGTCGCAGCCGTCGACCACGACTCTCGAAGCTGTCTACTACGACACCGCGGATCTCGCGCTCGCTTCGCAGCGCATCGTGCTGCGGCGCCGCACCGGTGGCGCAGACGAGGGCTGGCACATCAAACTGCCAGGAGACGAAGGACGCCTGGAGCTCCACTGGCCGCTGGGCGAGGACGGCCCCATTCCCGACGCGGTTCTCGACCTGGTGATGGTGCACCTTCGGAACCGCCCTGTCGCACCGGTCGCCCGGATCAGCACGACCCGAACGACGACGTGCCTGTTCGGTGCCGACGAGGTCGCCATCGCCGAAGTCTGCGATGACCTCGTTTCTGCGGGAGATGTCGCCACCGGCCAGCTGAGGGTCTGGCGTGAATGGGAGGTCGAGCTCACAGACGATGCTCCTGGGTCCCCGAAGAAGCGGGACGCCTTGCTGGATTCGATCGAGAAACAGCTCCGGGTGGCCGGGGCAAGCCCGGCTTCGAGCATCTCCAAACTCGCCCACGCGCTCGGAAAGGAGAAGCTCGGTGAGCTGGGGCCACGCTGGGTCCTGACCTCGCGGAGCACGGCCGGTGATGTACTGCGTGCCGCGATCACGTCGCTCACCGAGAGGCTCATTGCCGCGGACCCACAGGTGAGGCAGGACGAGGCCGGCGCGATCCATGAGATGCGTTCCACAGTGCGGCGTCTGCGTAGCGTGTTCGCGAGTTACCGTGCCCTTCTCCCGGCGCCGGAATCACTGTCTTTGGAAGCCGAGCTCGAAGTCCTCGGTCAGGCCCTGGGTGCAGCCCGGGACCCCCAGGTCATGCACGACCGGGCCAGGAACCTCGTGCGGTCCCAGTCGAACAAGCGGATGCACGAGGCAGTGCTTGCCCGCGTCGTGGTGCAGAAGGAGGCCGAGTACCACAGGGCGCTCGAACGACTGCACGAGCTTATGACCAGCGACCGGTACTTCAGGTTGCTTGATGCGCTGGAGCACCTCGCTACCCGTGCGACTCTGCCCAAGGCCGCGCAGCGTGCCGCGGCGCGGGCGCTTGCAGAGGGGATCGTAAGCGACTATTCCCGCGTGAAGCGGAGGATGGCCGGCGTCAACCAGGCTGCCAATGCCACGGAATGGAACCAACGGACTCACCGGGTTCGCAAGGCTGCGCGCCGCCTTCGATTCGCCGTCGAGGCGCTCAGCACGGGAGAAACCGCGATCTTCGGGGAGAAGGCCGGGAGACTCGCACGCGCAGCCGAGGGGGTACAGACGGCCTTGGGTGAATACCGCGACAGCATGCTGTTGCAGCAGCTCCTGCTCGCCAGCTCAGAATCGGCGTTTGCGGAGGGGGAGAACACCTTCGGCTATGGGCGGCTCCACGCCATCGAGCAGCAGCGTTCCGACAACGCGATCGAAGAGTACAGTCGTGCCCGCGACGAGTTCACGGCAGCCAAGAAATGGCTTCCATCGCGATCCCGATAGGCTGACAGCACACTGCAGGCGGCCGCGAGTGGGCTAGCGGCCCTCATTGACGGGGCTAGTCATGAAAAATCGCACCTCGCATTCCAGATCTCAGGCTCGTTTCGACGGTTCGGGTGCGCGTGTGCCGGAACCAGACGCCCACGGCAACGGCTCGCCGCCAGCCGATCAGACGGCGTTCCTGGAGGCGGACGACGAAGCGAACGCTGCCGCCATCACCGACAGGATCACCGATGTCCTGACCGAAGCGCTGCCCGGCAGGAGTGGAGGGGAAGGCCCGGAGGGCCCCGCCCAGACGTTCTCTCGCTCGCGGTTGCGCTCGTTCGGCTTCACGCGGAGCGATGAGGGGCAGGCCGCGTGGAACGCGGCTGCGGAATGGCCGCTCACTGTGGTATCGATCGTTTTTCTGATCGCCTACTCCTGGGACGTCATCGGCAATCTCAAGGGTGCGGCGAACATTGCCGCCGAGATCGTCATGTGGGCCGTCTGGGCGTTCTTCGTGGTCAACTACGTCGCCAACCTGGTACTCGCCCCGCGCAGGCTGCGATGGTTCTTCACGCACATTCTCGAATTCCTGATCGTGGCTCTGCCCATGCTCCGCCCGCTGCGGCTGCTCCGGCTGGTCATGCTGTGGACGGTCCTGCAGAGAACGGCCGGTACCGCCTTCCGGGGCAGGGTGGCGACCTATGTGATCGGTTCGGCAAGCCTGCTCGTGCTGATAGCTGCGCTGGGCATCCTCGATGCGGAACAGAACACGCCCGGTGCGTCGATCACGAACTTCGGAGACGCGGTGTGGTGGGCATTCGTGACGATCACGACCGTCGGATATGGCGACTATGTTCCGATCACCGGTGAGGGGCGCCTGATTGCCGTCGGCCTGATGATCGCGGGAATCGCCCTTCTGGGTGTGATCACCGCGACGCTGGCCAGTTGGCTCGTCGACCGGGTGCGCAGCGGCGAGGCGCGAGTCGAGAGCGCGAATGTCGATCACATCGATGCCCTGGCGACGCAGCTGGAAGAGCTGAGGGTGGAGCTGGCCCGATCACACGAATCGTTCGCCGAAGAGATCGCGACGCTCCGTCGGGCAAACCTTCAGAAGGGGCCGATGAGTGCTGCGCGTTTCAACTCACGTGCACAGCGGGGCGCAGCTTCACGTCTTTCTCAGCCTCGCGGAGCACTTCGCGGGTCACCGGGGCAACCTCGCCGCCGCCCGTGATGAGGAACTTGAGCATGTTCGAGAGGGGATTGCCTTCCGTCCATTCGAAGTAGATCTCGGGCACGACGCCCGTCTCGTCGCGAATGGTCAGCAGCACGACGGCAAGCGTGTTCGGGATGTTTCCGCTTCGAACTTCGAGTACGCGGTAGCCGTGTTTGGTGACACCGCGAACGACGAGGTCTTCTTCGAAGTCTGAGGAGTCGGCGGCGTAGACCTCCACGAAGATCACCCTCGCGCTGGTCGGAATGTGGCTGTCGTGCCGCTCTTCCTTGTTCTTGGCGCGGTATTCGAGCGCGCTACCGTCGTCTGGTTCGTTGGCGATGAGGTTGATGACCCCTCGATCTGCGTCGGCTCGAACGAACGCCAGGGCCGACTCATCGAGGGTCACCGAGGTCGCCCGGAGCTGGAACGACCGCTGGATGCGTGAGACGAGCGAGATTCCGAGGATCCCGACGATGAAGAGCGCGGCAATCTTCACTCCGTCCGGGCGTTCGAAGACGTTCGCCACTGTCGTGTACAGGAACACGATAGAGACGATTCCGAAGCCGATCGTACGCTTGGGCTGTTTCTGCCTGCGCGCAGAGAGCGTCACAGCAACCGAGGCCGAGGTGATGAGCACGAGCACACCGGTGGCGTAGGCGCCACCTTGAGCATCGACGCTTGCATTGAACGCGATGGTGATGATGAAGGCGATCGCCGTGAAGACGAGCACGAGTGGACGGACAGCCCGAACCCATTGGGGGGCCATCCCGTATCTCGGCAGGTACCTCGGCACGAGGTTCAGGAGCCCGGCCATCGCCGACGCCCCAGCGAACCAGAGGATGGCGATGGTGCTGATGTCGTAGAACGTACCGAACCCTGCGCCCAGGTACTCATGGGCCAGGTAGGCCAGTGCCCTGCCGTTCGCTGCCCCGCCCGCCTGGAATTCGGACTGGGGTATCAGCAGCGTGGTGACGATACTCGACGCGATGAGGAATGAACTCATGATGAGTGCTGCGGTCGTGAGCAGGCGCCAGGTTCCGCGGATTCGTCCCGTCGGATGCTCCGGGGTGTCGCTCGGAGAACCCGTGATCTGGGGCATGACGGCCACGCCGGTCTCGAAACCAGAGAGCCCGAGCGCCAGTTTGGGGAACACGATCAGTGCGATTCCGACCATGACCAAGGGGTTGCCGTGCTGGGCATTGAGGGCCGACCACCAGTCGCTGATCACCACGGTGTTCTCGAAGACATGGGCGATCGAGACGACGACCACCACCAGGTTCAGGACGAGGTAGACGGCGACCAGCACCGTTGCGATGCCGATCGCCTCTTTGAACCCGCGGATGAAGACGGCTCCGAGGAGTGCGACCAGCACGAGGGTGATGATCACCTCGTTGCCATGGAACCATGACGGGGCGAAGGGATTCTCGATGGCGTGGGCTGTTGCGTCTGCCGCTGACAGGGTGATGGTGATCATGAAATCGGTGGCGGCGAACCCGAGCAGAACGAGCACGAACAGCTTGCCGCCCCACCAGGGCAGCAGCCGCTCGAGCATGGCGATGGATCCCTCGCCCTTGAAGCTCTCCTTGGCGACACGGCGATACACCGGAAGGGCACCGAAGAGCGTGAGCAGCACGAGCACAATGGTCGCGAACGGCGAGAGGAGCCCTGCAGCCAGGGCAGCGATCGCCGGCTGGTAGCCGAGGGTTGAGAAGTAGTCGACGCCGGTCAGGCACATGACTCGCCACCAGCTGTGCGTCTTCTCGGCCTTCGCTGCGTACGAACCCTGGTATCGGCCGGACTGGTCGAGGAGACCTTGCAGCAGCCAGTACTTCACTCGCCCGTTCGGGCGCGTATCACCGTCGGTGATGACGTGGTGAGCGGTCTCGCCGATGGACTCATTCCGGGGCTCGGGCTCTGGCGCGATTGTGGGCACAGACCTACCATACGACCCGCGAGTCGGTCTGGATTCCTGTCGGGGTCAGGCTGGAGTTCGGGTGGGTCAGTGCAGGTTCCAGGCCGGAACGATGTCGAATCCGTTATCGAGGAGGCCGCGCCGGAGGAACGCCTCCAGGTCGTCTGCTGCGCCGGCAGAATACCCGACAGCACGAGGGAACTCGGCCCAGAGCAGGGATTCTGGCCGGTAGTCGATCACCCGCACTGCAACGGCGGCTTCGCGCAGCAACTCGGGCAGGTCTTCGCGGGGATCCGGCGTTCCGGAGACGGCATCCCGCTGCAGGAGGGTAGGCGGGAGCTCACTGAGGCGAGCGACCAGCGAGACCACCTCGGCCTCCGCTGTCGCTGGTGGCCCGATCAGCAGTGCGAAGTCCGGCGAGATCAGCGCCTGGCGTGCAAGCTGGGGCGCACCGCCTTCGAGCGAATCACGCGCACGCATGGCGGTTCTCGCGGCCAGGGCAGCTCCGTCTCCGGTGCCGACGACGGCAAGCAGGGCAGACGGGGCTTCCGATGCACACTGTTCCAGAGCACGGAATGCCGCCTCCTTCGCATCGCCAGCGCTCTCGCCGGTGTGGACCACCACAACCGTCAGCGACAGCCGGCGGCACAGCCTGCTTGCCAGCCACGCGCCGGTGCGTGCGCCGTGCCAGCGCAGTTCCGAACTGTCGGCGAAGTACAACACCACGGGAATCGGCCCATGTGCACCCGGAGCGAGAGAGGGGGAATACCAGCGAAGCGAGACGTGCTCGAACGGTGCCCCCAACGCGGAGTCGCGCATCTTCAGGCCCTTCACCCGATCGGAGGCGTAATGCCGGCGTACGGGGCTGAAGTGGGTGACCGCCCACCGTCGAAGACCGGGTCGGGGTTCTGGCTGGAGCGCTGCACTCATCACTGTTCACGATAGTCCCCGACAGCCGACAGCCGCCAGCGTCAGGAGCGGGACAGGCAAAAAGCCGTCAGCGGCGGTTGCGCGTCATCGCCGAGGTGTCGAGTGCCAACTGCTCGGAGTCGATGCCGCGCAGAACACTCCGCATGACCTCTTCGTCGAGTTCGCCGTTGTTGCGTTCGCGGATGATGATCGACCGACGGTGGTCGAGAAGCTCACGGCGCAGTTCGGTGAGCTCTGGTCCGGTCAACCGGGGAGCCCGCACAGTCGAGGTGTCGACCCCGGCGGAGTCGATGTCCTGTTCTTCGAGGTCGTGCTCGTCGAGCAACACCGCGACCTGGCGCTCGAACTGGCTCACCAGCGTACTCAGTGATCGGTCGAGTTCCGCGGTTCCGTAGCGGGCGGCCCACTCATCGTGATGCTCGTCGATGTAGTCCTTGGTCTCCCGAACACTCCGTTCGAAGATGCGAACTTCGTCTTCGGCATCGCGTTCTGCCTGGCCGAGGTCGGCGACGGATAGTCTTCGTATGACCCACGGCAGGCTCAACCCCTGCACGACCAGGGTGCCGATCGTCACGACGAAGGCCACGAGGTTGATGGTGTCGCGTTGCGCGACGGGCCCGGCGGCCGTCATCACGGGGACAGCAGCGGCCGCAGCAAGGGTGACGACACCCCGCATTCCCGACCACGAGATGACAGCGAGTTCCTGCCAGGAGAGTTCCGGCTCGTGCTTCGAAGCCAGGTGGCGCAGTATCGGGATCTTCTTCTGCGCGCGGGCCTGCCATCGCGCGCGGAAATAGGCGGTGTAGACGAACACCGGCCTGACGAGGATGACCACCGCGAGGACGGCGGCGGCGAGACCGATGGTCTTCGCAAGGCCCAGTGTGTTCGATGCCACGTTCTGTGTGACGGTGAATACCTGGAGGCCGATGAGTGCGAAGACGAAGCCTTCGAGCAGGAGGTCGATCGAACTCCAGACCGGCCGTTCCTGCAGTCTCGTCTCATAGCCGGTCTTCGGCGAGTTGTAACCGATGTACAGGCCTGCAGCAACGACAGCGAGAACTCCTGACCCGTGGAGCGCCTCGCCAGCGGCGTACGCACCGAAGGGAACAAGAAGACCGAGCGTTGCCGCCACCACCGAATCACTCAGTCTGACTCTCACGAACTGCACCACGACCCCGATGGTGAGCCCGACGACGACCCCGACGACGATCGCGAGCACGAAGGTGCCGATGACTCCTCCGAAGCTCAGCGCCGACCCCCCGATGATCGCAATGAAGACCCGGAAAAGTGTGAGCGCTGCGGCATCGTTGATGAGACTCTCACCCGAGAGAACGGTCATGACTCCGCGCGGGAGCCCGAGGCGTCGCCCGATTGCCGCCGCGGAGACTGCGTCGGGCGGGGCGACGATTGCCCCGAGCAGCAAGGCGCCAGGCAGGGTCAAGTCGGGGACGATCCAGTAGGCGATGAGCCCCACAACCACGGTGGTCACGATGACGAGGCCGACACCCAACCGTCTGATGTGACGAACGCTCTGGGTGAAGTTCTGGAAGGACACGTCGAGAGCTGCCGAGTAGAGCAGTGGAGGCAGCACGACGGTGAGAATGACCTCGGAGTCGATCTCCACCGGTGGGATGCCCGGAATGAACGACACACCGAGTGCAACCGCAACGACGAGCAGTGGCGCCGGCCAGCCTCGCCACCGCGCAAATGCGCTCACAGCAAGTGAACCCGCGAGGATGAGCAGAAGTTCAGGGGTGTTCATGAACACCAACCTTAGATCGGCTCAAGCGCGCGAGCCGACGGCCTGCGGAATGCTGGTTGAGCGATAGGCAGGTTCCCTCCGCGGGATGAAGAACGCCGCGACGACTCCGAGCAGGGCCACCGAAGCGGCGATGGCGAAACAGAGCTGGAATGCCCCCTGGGTGGGAATGGGACGCCCCGCCGAGATGATGACATTCGACGAGAGGATGAGGCCGAGAACCGCAGCGGCGACCGTCGAGCCGAGACTGCGCATCACCGAGTTCAGCCCATTCGCTGCGGCTGTCTCTGTGGCGGGTACAGCGTGCATGATCAGTGTGGGCATCGCGGCGTAGGCGAACCCGACCCCGAAGCCCACCGCAGTCGCCACGAAGACCGCGTGCCACACCTCGGTCATGAGGCCGATGGCAAGCGCATAGCCGACGGCGATGATGATGCCGCCGAGAACCAGGCTCGTGCGGGGACCCCGCGCAGCACTGAGGCGAGCGGCGACGGGTGACATGAAGAACATCACCAGGCCGCTGGGCATGAGGCACAGGCTGGCGATGAGCAGGCTCTGTCCGAGGCCGACACCGGTCGACGTCGGTGCCTCGAGCAGTTGGGGAAGCACTGCCGCGCTCGCGAAGAAGGCGAATCCCACGGTGATCGAGGCCAGGTTGGTGAGAAGTACAGGCCGTCGCGCCGCGATCCTCAGGTCGACGAGAGGGTTCGTCGTGCGGAGTTCGAACCAGCCCCAGAGCAGCAGGACGAGCACGCCTCCGCCGAGCATCCCGAGCGTGACGGGGCTGGTCCAACCCCATTCGCTGCCCTTCGAAACCGCAAGCAGGATGCCCACCAGACCGATCGCGAATCCGATCGCGCCGATGAAGTCGAACGACCCCCCGGTGCGGAGTGTGCTGACCGGAACGATGAGGAAGACCAGCACGAGTGCCGCGAGAGCCAACAGCCCGGCCAGCCAGAACAGGAAGTGCCAGTCGAGATTCTGGGCGATGAGGGCCGAAACCGGAAGCCCCACAGCGCCGCCGATGCCCAGGGTCGCGCTCACCAGGGCGACGGCGGCCCCGAGTCGTGCCGGGTGCAGGACATCGCGCAGGATGCTGACACCCAGGGCGATCACGCCGAGGCCGGTGCCCTGCAGAACGCGCCCGAGAATCATGACGATCACGTCGTTCGACAGCGCGGAGACGACGGAGCCGGCAAGCAGGAGCACCAGAAGGACGAGGACCATCCGCCGTTTGCCGAACATGTCGCCGAGGCGTCCGCTGATCGGTGTGGAGATGGCGGCTGCGAGCAGCGTCGCCGTCAGGATCCAGGTCGCATTCGAGGCCGTGGTGTTCAGCAGCAACGGCAGCTGCGGAGTGATCGGCGTGACCAGGGTCTGCATGAAGGCCGCAATGAGACCGGTGAAGGCGAGGGTCGCGATGATGGCCCGCTCGCTCGAGGCCTTGGTCAGGCGCCTCTTCTCACGTTCGGTCAGAACACTCGACGCGTCTTCCCTGGTGCCGTCGTCGGCGTTGTCATCGGTGCCGCTGGATGCGGCTGCGGTCGGGCGTCGGGAGTCTGGCTTCACTGTTGCACCAACGCGCTCGGGGGCTCCTGTATTCCTTAGTATGCGGCAAGTATTCTGCCTCGCTAGGGTTGCAGCATGACACGTACAGCTGATCGCCTCACTGCGCCCATCCGAACCGCACTGATCGGGTTCGGCCTGGGCGGCCGCGTCTTCCACGCACCGTTCCTTGCCGCGGATGACCGTTTCTCCCTGGACGCGATCGTGACGGGCGATCCGGAACGCCAGGCGGACGCCCGTGTGCGGTATCCGGAGGCGACCGTCATCGCGACGGTCTCCGAGTTCTTCGAACGGGCCGATGACGTCGATCTGGTCGTGATCAGCTCGCCTCCTTCGGCGCACTACACGCTGGCATCAGCGGCAATCGACGCCGGTCTCGCGATCGTGGTCGACAAACCGTTCACCGCCACCTCGGCTGAGGGCCTCGAGCTGATCACCCGGGCCGATGAGCGAGGGCTTGCGCTCACGGTCTTTCAGAACCGTCGGTGGGACGGCGACTTCCAGACCGTCTCCGATCTCGTCACGGCCGGCTCGCTCGGCGAGATCCATCGCTTCGAGTCTCGCTTCGAGTGGTGGAAGCCACAGGGCGGCCGCGCCTGGAAGGGCGAGGCAACCGTGGCGGAGGGCGGCGGTATCCTCTTCGACCTCGGCCCCCACCTCATCGACCAGGCCCTGCAACTGTTCGGGCCGGTCGCTGAGACGTATTCCGAACTTGCCGTGAGGCGCAAGGGCGGCGCGGCCGAAGACGATGTGTTCCTGGCGCTCCAGCATGAGTCCGGGGTGACAAGTCATCTGTGGATGAGCGGTCTGGCAGCCCAGAAGGGCCCCCGGTTCCGGATGCTCGGGTCGAAGGGTGCGTACACGAAGTACGGCCTCGACGGCCAGGAGCCGGCGCTGATCGCCGGTGCACTGCCGAGCGATGATGGCTTCGGGGTCGCCCCGGAGGACCAGTGGGGTGTTCTCGGCATCGAGGGTGCTGTCGCGCCCTTCGAGACGCGGCGGGGGAGCTATGCGGGGTTCTACTCCCAGCTCGCCGATGCCCTCACTACCGGGTCCCCGGTGCCGGTCGACCCGCGCGACTCGCAGGCGATCACCGAGATCATCGAGAACATCCACGCCACGACCGGCTCCCGGCGACAGAATCGGAACCAGGCACTGTGAGCGAGGCCAACACCGTGCCGACCATCGGTGTCACAGGAGCGACGGGCAACATCGGAGGCGCGGTGGCGAGATCGCTGGTTGAAGCGCGCCGGGGCAACGACGCGGGGCCCAGCCTGCGCCTCATCGTCCGCGATGCGTCACGGGCACCGGTCTTCGAGGGTTCGAACGCCGATGTGTCTGTCGTGACGGCGAGCTACGGCGATCGCGAGTCGGGCATCCGGGCGCTCGAAGGAGTCGACGTGCTGTTCATGGTCTCCGCTGCCGAATCGCCTGACCGCGTTGCTGAACACGTGCAGTTCGTGCAATCGGCACTGGAGGCGGGTGTCAGCCACATCGTCTACACCTCGTTCACGGGCGCGGGCCCCGCGGCGGGCTTCACCCTGGCGCGGGACCACGGTGCCACCGAGCGGGTGATCCAGGCCAGTGGCATCGACTTCACCTTTCTGCGCGACAACTTCTACCTTGACGTTTTGCCGCTCTGGGCCGGCGAGGACGGGGTCATCCGGGGGCCGGCCGGCGATGGATTGATTGCGGCCGTTGCGCGAGCCGACGTTGTCGATTCAGCGGTGGCCGTGCTGCTTCACCCCGAACGACACCGCAACGCCGTCTACGAACTGACGGGTGGCGAAGCGCTGACGTTCGCCGATGTGGCGCGTCGCACCTCTCTTCTGACCGGCCGGAGCCTGCGGTTCGAGAACGAGACCGTCGATGAGGCCTACGCGTCGAGGGCGCACTACGGGGCACCCGACTTCATCGTCGACGCCTGGGTGAGCACCTACACGGGTATCCGGGACGGCGAACTGGCCGCAGTCAGTGATGACGTGGTCGTGCTCACGGGTCACCCGCAGCGCACACTCGAAGACGTGCTGGCCGGGTCGGTGGCCCGATGACCGTGCCACCCGGGCCTCTCAGGTCGCTCAGATCCGACACAGAGGCCGCCGAGACCGTTGACGTCACGACCCCCAACGGCGTGCTTCGCGGGTACGTCGACGGTGATCTCCTGCGGTTCCGCGGAGTGCGGTATGCCAAGGCCAGCAGGTTCGAGCTGCCGGTAGCCGAGCATCCATGGCAGGGCGTGAGAGAAGCGCTGCACGATGGCCCGATGTGCCCCCAACCGCCCTTCGGCCTCGCTCTTCTCGCGGTGCCGAAGCCGGTGCCTCCCATGGACGAGGACTGCTTCTTCGTGACGATCACGGCGCCAGCTCCGGGCTCTGCATCAGCGCCGTCGACAGCGCCTGCGGCAGGGTCGTCCGCCATCCCGATGCAGGCGGGACAGGCGACGAAACCGGTGATGGTCTGGATCCACGGCGGGGCCTACGTCAACGGTTCGGGTTCGGGTGACATCTACGACCCGGCGAGAATCGTGCGCGACGGTGACGTCATCGTGGTCGCCATCAACTATCGACTCGGCGTCTTCGGGTACCTCGCCATCGACGGTGTTGCCCCCGCCAACCTGGGGGTGGCCGACCAACTCGAGGCCCTTCGCTGGGTGAAGGCGAACATCGCCAGTTTCGGGGGCGACCCCGGCAACATCACCGTGTTCGGGCAGTCGGCGGGAGCCGATGCGATCGCCCACCTGCTCTCGATCCCCGAGGCCGACGGGCTCTTCTCGCGGGCCATCCTGCAGAGCCCGCCGCTCGGCCTCGACCGCGAGCGGCAGAAGTTGAGCCCGCAACTGACGTCGAATGTTCTGCGCGCGCTCGGTGAAGACCCCGCCACGGCGTCGGTCGAACGGATGCTCGCCGCCCAGGTCGCGGCGATGCAGGGGCTCAGCGGAGACCGGCTGACGGCGGGTATGCCGTACGCGCCGACGCCCGGCGAGTGGCCCATCTCACTGCCCGAGCGGCGCCAGACGAGGTGGCGGGCCAGGGCAGCATCGCTCGACGTACTGATCGGCTACAACAGGGACGACTTCACCCCCTTTCTCGATGTGGTTCCCGCACTCCGGCGAGCTCGAGCGCGGCGGCTGGTCCGCCCGGCCACCGAACCCCTGTCGCGTGTGCTGACGAACCGGGTCTTCGGCGCCCCGGCGCTCGCCCTGGCGCGGCTGCTGGCCGGCGGCGGGGCCCGCGTCTACACGTATCGATTCGATTGGCGACCACGGAGCACCGCGTGGGGAGCGTGCCACTGCATCGAACTGCCGTTCTTCTGGGCCGATGAGGAGTTCTGGCGAGGCTCCCCGATGCTCGGCGGGGTCGACTGGGCAGACCTCGATGAGCTCGGCTCCCGCCTGCGCCGGGCATGGACAGCTTTCGCGCGTTCGGGAGTGCCGGTTCTCGACGGGCAAGCCGGGGCCTGGGCCGAAGTCAGCGACGAGCATCCGATCGGGGTGAAGATCACCTTCGATCCTCGGTATTCCCCGCGCTGACGGGGGTGAATCACGGTCTCATCGGCCGTACGATGAGGGAATGAGCACAGGTGCTGGAGTGACGATTCCCGACGTTGTCGATCGACTGCGCAGCACGTTCGAACGGGGCGTGACAAAACCGTACGCGTGGCGGGTCGCCCAGCTCAGGGCCCTCCGCTCCCTGCTTATCGAGGGCACGCCGGAGATCGAGGCCGCGCTGCTGGCAGACCTCCGCAAGAACCCGGCTGAGGCCCAACTCACCGAGATCGGCTTTGTCATCGCCGAGATCGACTACACGCTTGCGCGGTTGCGCCGGTGGCTGAAACCCACCCGGGTGAGCACGCCGCTGCTCATCGCGCCCTCGACGGCGAAGACCGTTCTCGAACCCGTCGGTGTCGTTCTGGTGATCTCCCCGTGGAACTACCCGGTGCAGCTGTTGCTGGTGCCGATCATCGGGGCGATCGCCGCCGGGAACGCGGTGGTCGCCAAACCCAGCGAACTCGCCCCTGCGACTTCGGCCGCCTTCGCCTCCCTGTTCCGCCGATTCCTCGACAATCGCGCGATCGCCGTGGTCGAGGGCGGCGTCGACGAGACCACGGTGCTGCTGGGCGAACGGTTCGACCACATCTTCTACACCGGCAACTCTCGTGTCGGGCGCATCGTGATGCAGGCTGCGGTCAAGAACCTCACGCCCGTGACCCTCGAACTCGGCGGAAAGTCGCCCGTCTACGTCGACGAGACCGTTGATCTGAAGGCCGTGGCCCACCGCATCGCCTGGGGCAAGTTCATGAACGCGGGCCAGACCTGCGTCGCCCCGGACTATGTTCTGGCAACTCCCCAGGTCGCCCGTGCGCTCGAGCCGTTGCTCGCCGAGGTGATCGCCGAGTTCTACGGCGATCACCCGGAACAGAGTGAGAGCTATGGGCGCGTCGTCAACGATGCCCAGTTCGGCAGGCTGACGAAGCTCATCGAGGGGGAGACCATCGTCACCGGGGGCCAGTCGGATGCCCGCACGCGCTACCTCGCACCCACTGTGCTGTCGGGCGTCAGCCGGGCCGCTCCGGTCATGCAGCAGGAGATCTTCGGTCCGATCCTGCCGATCGTCGAGGTCACCGGCCTCGCCGATGCGATCGCCTTCATCAACTCCGGCGAGAAGCCGCTCGCGCTGTACGTCTTCACTGAGTCGGCTTCGGCCCGGCGGCGCTTCATCACCCAGACCTCCTCGGGGGCCGTGGCCTTCGGGGTGCCGGCGGCGCATCTGCTCGTGCCGGGGCTGCCGTTCGGGGGAGTGGGCGAGAGCGGCATGGGGGCCTACCACGGCCAGAGGAGCGTCGAAGTGTTCAGCCACCGCAAGGCGATCCTGAGCAAGAAACTGAAGCCGGACACGTTTAACCTCGTGTATCCGCCGTTCACGCAGAAGAAAGATGCGTTCATCCGTGGTTTCCTCAGAAAACTCACGTAGTTCGAACGCTCGGCGAGTAGTGTCTTCGAGGTGCCAGAGACATACCTTTCAGCAACTGCCGCAGCATCACCCCGTGAAACCGTGAATGCAGCGACGCCTTCATCGAACACCTCCCCTTCCGTGCCGGGCTTCGGCCCGGAGAGCGGCGGCCCGACCAGGACTGAAACAGATTCGCTGGGCCAGGTCGAGATTCCCGTACACGCCTTCTGGGGCATCCACACGGCCAGGGCACTCGAGAACTTCCCGATCAGCCGCCGGCCCATCTCCGTCTACCCTGACCTCATCACTGCGCTCGTCATCGTGAAACAGGCGGCCGCCCGCGCCAACGCCGAGATCGGCGTGCTCGAACTGGAGAAGGCCCGCGTCATCGACGAGGCTTGCCAGCTCGTGCGCGATGGCGAGTTCCACGACCAGTTCGTGGTGGGCGTCATCCAGGGCGGTGCAGGGACCTCGACGAACATGAACGCGAACGAGGTGATCACGAACATCGCGCTCGAACTCATGGGCAAGGGCAAGGGCGACTACCAGTTCCTCCACCCGATCGACGACGTGAACCGCAGCCAGAGCACGAACGACGTGTACCCCACAGCGGTGAAGCTCGCCCTCTGTTTCGGGTTGCAGCGGCTGCTGGCCGAGCACGAGTTGCTCCGGGACTCGTTCGGGCGCAAGGGCGTCGAGTTCAATGATGTGCTGAAGATCGGCAGGACCCAGCTGCAGGATGCTGTGCCGATGACTCTCGGGCAGGAGTTCCATGGCTTCGCCACGACCCTCACCGAAGACAACCAGCGCCTGGCAGAGACGGTACCGCTGCTCTGGGAGATCAACCTCGGTGCAACGGCAATCGGAACCGGCATCACCGCTGATCCCCGGTACGCCGATGCGGTGCGCAGGCATCTGCGCGAACTCACCGGATTTGCTCACGTGACCGCTCCCGACCTCATCGAGGCCACCAGCGACGCAGGCGTGTTCATGCAGCTCTCGGGCATCCTGAAACGATCGGCCATCAAGCTCAGCAAGATCTGCAACGACCTGCGCCTGCTCTCGAGTGGCCCGCAGGCCGGCTTCGGCGAGATCAACCTGCCCGCACGTCAGGCGGGTTCGAGCATCATGCCCGGCAAGGTCAACCCGGTCATCCCCGAGGTGATCAACCAGATCGCGTTCTCGGTCGCCGGGGCCGACGTCACCGTCACCATGGCCGCTGAAGGTGGCCAACTGCAGCTGAACGCCTTCGAGCCCGTCATCGCCCACTCGCTCCTGCAGAGCATCTCGTGGATGACCGCCGGTTGCACCACGCTGCGAGTGAACTGCATCGACGGCATCTCGGCCAACCTCGACCGGCTCGACCGGCTCGTCTCCACCTCGGTGGGGGTCGTGACTGCCCTGACTCCCTACATCGGCTACTCGGCGTCGTCTGCCCTGGCGAAGGCGGCCCTGCTGACGGGGCGCAACATTGCCGACCTGGTCGTCGAGGCGAACCTCATGACCAGGGAACGCGTGACGAAACTCCTTTCTCCTGCGCGCCTGTCGGGTCTCGAGACGATCACCTCGGCGATTCCCGTCATTTCTGCCGATGCAGAAGCCCTGAGTGATGCCGCGCAGACGGGTGCGGTTCAGGCGGCAGTGACGAACGCAGGGGCTTCAGCGGGGGATTCGGTCAGCGATCGCCAGGTGCGTGTCGACGCAGCAGGGTTGCCCGCTCGCGAATAGCGCGGCCGTCCCTCAGGTCTCGGTCGAGCCGGCGGGCCAGAATGAGGTTTCGCCGGTTGTCCCGCAGCGGGAGCTGAATGGATTCCTCTGCTTCGATGCCACGAAGCAATTGCCGGGCGCGCGTCAGTTCTGCGTCGACTTCGGCGCCGACCACCAGAACGAGGTTCGAGAGGAAGAGCCAGATCAGGGTGATGATCGCCCCGCCGAGCAGCCCGTAGAAGCGGTCGTAGCCAGAGAATCCGGTGATGTAGATCGAATACCCGATGGTCATGGCCGCAAGGCCCACGATTGCGAAGCTTGCACCGACAGTGAGCCATCGCACACGCGGCCGTTTCAGATTGGGTGTGTCGTAATAGAGAACCATCACCGTGAACACGGCCAGCAACACCAGCAGAGGCCATTTCGCGATGCTCCAGAGGTCGACGGCCACAAGCGGCCATCCCAGCGTGGAGACAAGAGTGAGTGCCGCGTCGGGGGTGACGACCACGATCACGCCGAGCGCACCCAGGAGCACGATGAGCGCGAGCGATTCGACCAGCATCAGCAGCCTGAGCTTGACGAACCGGCGACCCTCGTGCACGTCGTAGATGGCGTTCACGGCCCGCCCGAACGCCGTCGCATAACTCGCACCGGCCCACAGCGTGAGCGAGAGCCCGATCACCAGCGCCACAACGGGGTTCGGGATGCGCGTGAACTGCGTCAGGGCGAGTCTGGTCGATTCGACGCTCCCTTTCGGAATGTAGCTGTCGAGCACGGTGAGAATGACCCGCACGGCGTCTCCCTGCGGGTCGAGCAGGCCGACGATCGAAACGAGAGCAAGCGTCGCGGGGAAGAGCGCGAGCGTGGAGAAGAACGTGAGGGCGGCGCCGGAGTCGAGCCCGCGGTGAATGAAGAAGCCGTGGTAGGCCCGGCGCAGAGCATAGCGAACGGCCGTACGATCGAGGTGCCGGTGCTCGGCTGTCGCTCCTCGTTCACTTTCGGTCACTCATCAACTGTATGGGGCGTGAACCAGTGGTCGGGTGTGCCACTACGGTTCGGCTCGGGCCCGGCAGCCCTACCATGGTGGCATGGCACCACAGACAATGGAGTTTCTCGCTCGGCTTCGGGGTGCGCTCGGCACAGCCGTTTCGACAGCCCCGAACGAGCTGGCGGATGCACGCACAGACCGTTCCGGGTATCTCTCTCCGGGCGTTCCGGTCGCCATCGTCACGGCACGATCGATCGACGACGTCCAGGTCGCCCTGCGGCTCGCGTCGGAGTTCCTGATCCCCATCGTTCCGAGAGGCGCCGGCAGCGGGCTGGCGGGCGGGGCCACGGCGACCGAGGGGGCGCTGGTGATCTCCACCACCGCCATGAACAGGATTCTCGAGATCTCGTTGGCCGATGAGCTGGCCGTCGTCGAACCCGGGGTCCTGAACCAGCAGCTGAGCGACCAGGTGCTGGACGACGGCTACATCTTCTCCCCCGACCCTGCAAGCAAGGCCATCTCGACCATAGGAGGGAACATCGCCACCAACGCCGGCGGACTCCTCTGCGCGAAGTACGGTGTGACCCGGGATGCGGTACTCGGGCTGAAGGTGGTACTCGCAGACGGCCGTCTGATCTCGACCGGTCATCGCAGTGTCAAGGGTGTGACCGGGCTAGACCTGACTGCCCTGCTCACGGGTTCGGAGGGCACCCTCGGAATCATCGTTGAGGCGACCGTGCGACTCCGGCCGATTCCGGCGGGTGTGAGCGTGACGATCGGCACCTTCTTCGAATCAGTGACGGCTGCCGCAGCCGCCTCTGCAGCGATCACCGCGACCCGGCTGAAACCCGCCGTCATGGAGCTGATGGATGCCGAATCACTGCTCGCCGTCGACGCGCTGAACGGCACCGACCTTCGCAGCCGGGGAGCTGCCTACCTTCTCATCCAGACCGACGGCCCGGCCGCAGCAGACGAAGCCAACCACATCGTCGCCCTGACGCGCCTGCTCGGCGGTCAGTCTGAACTGTCGACCGACCCCACAGAGGGTGAACGACTCCTCGCCATCAGGCGGAGTTTTCACCCTGCCCTCGAGGCCCGCGGCTCCGTGCTCATCGAGGACGTCTGTGTTCCCCGCTCGGCACTTGCAGCCATGTTCGCTGAGATCGAGCTGATCGGTCTGCGCCACGGATTGCGCATTGCGACGATTGCCCACGCCGGAGACGGCAATCTCCACCCGAACTTCGTTCTCGAACCGGGCGTCAGTGTTGTGCCGGACGCGGTGTGGCTGGCGGCAGGAGAACTCTTCGAAGCGGCCCTGAACCTCGGCGGCACGCTGACAGGCGAACACGGCGTCGGGGTCCTGAAGAGACGCTGGCTCGGGGCAGAGCTCGGTTCTGACAGCTACGAACTGCAGCGGCAGATCAAGGCCGTCTTCGACCCTCTCGGAATCATGAATCCCGGAAAGGTGTTCTGAGCCCTCGGATCAGGGGCACGCAGCCCACAAGCTGACTGGCAGGGTGACTCCGTTGACCCATCTCGGGGCGGCCGTGCCCATCCGCCGGGATAGAATGGTCTGCCGGATTTTTGAGGGGTACTGACGTGGTTTCATCTGAGCTCGACCTGGAACGTGAATACGTTTCCCGCCTGTACGAACGACTCGATGAACTGCGAATGGATGCTCGGCGCCAGCTCGAGCGTGTGCACCGCCAAGACGTGGGCGGCAATCACCAGAGTCGCTCCGAACGTGATGCCTTCGCGAGAATCTTCGAAGACCGCATCGTCGCCCTGAACGAGGTCGACGAGCGCCTGGCCTTCGGCAGGCTCGAACTTGCGGCATCAGATGTACCGGCGGACGAGAGCTCCGCCGCAGATCCCGGAGAGACCGACACCGACCGAGATGTCTCCGACGGCTCGGATTCCGTCTTCCGCTACATCGGGCGCATCGGCCTGCGCGATGAGAACCTGAGGCCGATCCTGCTCGACTGGCGCGTTCCGCAGGCAGGCCCGTTCTACCAGGCGACAGCAGCGACACCGATGGGAATCCGGGCGCGCAGGCACCTGCTCAGCAAGGGCAGGAAGATCGTCAGGATCGAAGACGAGGTGTTCGACAGCGCAGACCTCAGCACAGAGGAGGTCAACGCGCTGCAGGGCGAAGGCGCCCTCATGGCATCGCTCTCGACAGAGCGCACCGGGCGCATGCACGACATCGTCGCCACGATCCAGGCCGAACAGGATCGCATCATCCGTTCTGATCTGGCCGGCATTCTGGTCGTGCAGGGTGGCCCCGGCACCGGCAAGACGGCCGTGGCCCTGCACCGGGCAGCGTACCTGCTCTACTCCTTCCGTGACCGTCTGAAGTCGTCTGGTGTGCTCGTCGTCGGGCCGTCGAGGGCGTTCCTGCAGTACATCGAGGCGGTGTTGCCGAGCCTCGGTGAAACCGGCGTGGTGCTGGCCAGCGTCGGTCAGCTGTACCCAGGCGTCGAGACCAGCATCGAAGACATCGCAGAGGTTGCCGTCGTCAAGGGTCACACCGAGATGGCCGCACTCATCGACCGTGCCATCAAATCCCGTCAGAAGGTGCCGGCCGAGCCGGTGCAACTCGATGTCAACGGCGAACCGCTGACGCTCGAGCCGCACGTGATCGCGAACGCCATCACGCGGGCCAGGGAGAGCCGCAAGCCCTACAACGAGGCTCGCGTGACGTTCGTGAAGACCGCCCTCGCCGAGCTGACGCGGGCCCTCGCCGCGCAATTGCGTTCGCACGGCAACACCGTCGACGAAGACGACTACGGCATGCTGCGCGAAGACCTCCGATCGGCCTACGACGTGAAGGTCGCCCTCAACACTGCGTGGATCCCGCTTTCCCCGCAGAAGCTCCTTCAGGACCTCTACGCCAGGCCGCAGTGGCTCGCCGAACTGGCTCCGAACTGGAGCCCCGAGAAGCGCGCGCTGCTCAGGCGAGAGCGCGACGCGCCCTTCACCATCTCCGACATTCCCCTGCTCGACGAAGCGGCCGAGCACCTCGGCGAGCACAGCGAACGCTCCGCGGCCATCGAGCGCGAGGCGAAACAACAACGCAAGAGAGACGTCGAGAACGCCGAGAACGCCATCCGGAACATGGATGTGGAGGGGCTGGTACGCGCCGAAGACCTGGCCGACAACTTCGCCGAGCAGGCCTCGAGGGGCACCACCGCAGAGCGGGCGGCAGGCGACCGCACCTGGACCTATGGGCACATCGTCGTCGACGAGGCGCAGGAACTCTCACCCATGCAGTGGCGCCTCCTCCGCAGGCGCGGCCCGATGCGCTCTTTCACCATTGTCGGCGACATCGCCCAGGCCAGTGCGGCCGCGGGCGCACGCAGCTGGCAGGAGGCTGTCGCGCCGTTGGTCGGACGCCAGGCCCACGGAGAGGGGTGGCGACTCGAAGAACTCACGGTGAACTACCGAACCCCCGCCCAGATCGCCGCGGCAGCGCAGCAGATGGCCGAGGAACAGCGACTGCCGGTGACCCGGTCGACCTCCGTGCGCGAAAGTGAATGGCCGATCGTCGTCATCCGGGCATCCGATGACCGATTCGGCCCCGACCCCACTGCCGCGTTCGCCCATGCCCTGGGTGAGGCGGTCGCCGCCGACAGGATGATCGACCCTCGTGGCACGATCGGCGTGATCGTCACGCCCGACGGCCTTGCGGGGGCGTACGCCGCACTTGCAGAGGCGCTTCCCGGCGAGGTCGGCCAAGGCGCTGCCGGACTTCTGCTGCCGGTGACGGTCATGACGCCTCAGGAGGCCAAGGGGCTCGAGTTCGATTCCGTCGTCATCGGCGACCGCGAAGCCATTCTGAACCGCCTGCCACGCGGAGCAGGTGCGCTCTATGTGTCGATGACCAGGCCGACGCAGCGCCTGACTTTCGTCGACCGGTTTTGACGTGCGCGTGCCCGACGCGGTTGGATAGAGCCATGACAGATCTCAATTCCAAGCCTGAACTCGACTTCCCCGAGGGCCCTGCCCCCGAAACCCTCGAAATCGTGGACATCGTGGTCGGCGACGGCCCCGAGGCCGCAGCCGGTTCGACCGTCGACGTGCACTACCTCGGTGTCGACTACGAATCCGGGGACGAGTTCGACTCGTCGTGGAGCCGTGGCACCTCGATCAATTTTCCGCTCCGCCAGCTCATTGCCGGGTGGCAGCAGGGCATTCCCGGCATGAAGGTCGGCGGCCGTCGCAAGCTGACCGTGCCGCCGCAGCTGGCGTACGGTGCTGCCGGCAGCGGGCACCAGCTCTCCGGTCGCACCCTCATCTTCGTGATCGACCTCCTCGGCGTCAGCTGACCAGCGCCGCTGGTTGAGTAGCGCCCGCGCCGCTGGTTGAGTAGCAGGCGAAGCCCGCGTATCGAAACCCAGAACCCGTTGTCCGAGCCATCTGGCTCAGGGCAGCGGGTTCTGTGCGTCGTAGCCCCGGAAGCCGGCACTTGCCCTCACGAGCACGGTCACCAGCACCATGATCACGATTCCGCCCAGCAGGGGCGGGAACCACACCGCCGCCACAGCTGCGAGGACCCCGATGTAGGCGTCGCCGATCCGTGGGCCCCCGGTCACCACGACGGTGAAGACACCCTGGATCCTGCCGCGCATGCTGTCGGGCACGGCCGACTGGAGAATCGTGGTCCGGAAGATAGCACTCACGTTGTCGGCGGCTCCCGCCCCCGCAAGAAAGACCGCGGCGAGCACGAGTGCTCCCACATTCGCATCAGTGATGGACTCGGTGATGGAGTGCATGCCGGGTTTCGGAGCGCCCAATGACGTGAAGAGAAGCACAACACCGAAAGCGGCGATGAAGGCGCCGTAGACCGCAATGGCACGCTGCACCGCACGCCCCTGCCAGCGCACATGCCCGAGGCGGCCGGACATCACGCTGCACAGCAACGCCCCAATGGCACCCGCCGCCGTCAGGATTCCGACCGTGATGGCGCCGCCGCCGATGAGCACGGCACCGACCGCCGGGAACAGCACCCGTGGCTGGCCGAAGGTCATCGCGACGATGTCGACGATGAACGACATACGCACGTTCGGGGCGCTCTTCAAGAAGTGGAGCCCATCCGCCACGGCGGAGAATCCCGCGCGGCCGGTACTGCCCTCCGGCACGATTCTCGGCAGAGAGAAGATGCCCACGAAAGCGGCAACGAAGAGAACTACATCGACGGTGTACGTCCACTGGATGCCGGCGGTGGCCACCAGGATTCCGGCAAGAGCCGGGCCGACGGTCACCATTGTGCCGATGCTGATCCCGTTGAGGGCAGAAGCTGCCGGCAGCAGTTCCTTGGGCAGCAGGCGCGGAACGATCGAGGCGCGGGTGGCGCTGATGACGGTAGCAGCCACCGAGATGATGGTGGCGAGAAGATAGAACGGCCAGACCGTGTCGACCTGCAGCCAGGCGAGCGTGGCAAGGCTCACTGTCGACAACCAGGCAACGATGGCCGAGATGAGAGCCACCCGGCGCCGGTCGAAGGTGTCGGCGAGAACACCACCGTAGAGCCCGAAGACGATCATCGGCACGAGTGCGAACACGCCGACCAGCGAGACGGCGAAGGTGGACTGCGTGATGCTGTAGATGTGCAGTCCCACGGCGACGATCGTCATCTGGCCACCGATGCCTGAGATCGCGCCCCCCACCCAGAGGCGCGCGAAGGCAGGGCTCCGGCGCAAAGGCGTCAGATCGACGAATCGGCTTCTGCGCGTCAGTGGCTCTGCGCTGTGTACGGAGTCCACCCCACTCGGTTCGTCGCTCCGGAGGGCATCGTCGCGTTGGAGGGGATCATCCAGATCGCGATTGTCGCTCACGGCGTCACCCGAATCGCAGGAGTATTGGCGCTTGTCACCAAGAGCATTGGAGAGATGTCCGATCGCGAGTTGTACAGAGTGGATAAGAGATGCCGTGAACACGGGTCGATGGCGATAACCTCCCACCGACCATCCACATTCCCCGAGGAGCATTTATGACTGGATCGCCGACTGAATCCCCGGCCATCGACGAAAGTGGGCCCGTGATCGACGGCCAGGTGTCGCGGCACCCAGCACTCACCGGCATGCAGCAGATGCAGGCCCTGATCGCCTCCGGCGTTCAGCCCCCCATCGGCGAGACCATGGAATTCGCTCTCGAGAGCATCGACGAGGGTCGCGCCGTCTTCTCCGGGCATCCCACCAGCCGCGTGTACAACCCCATCGGTTCGGTGCACGGTGGGTATGCCGCGGCACTACTCGATTCGGCGTGCGGCTGTGCGGTGCATTCGTTGTTGACCGAGACGCAGGCCTACACCACGCTGGAGCTGAAGGTCTCGTACCTGCGGCCGATGACCACCGAGACGGGGCCGGTCCGTGCTGAGGCGACGGTCGTCAAGATGGGCGGCAGGGCTGCGTTCGCCGAAGCGAAGCTGACGGATGCCCGGGGCACCCTGCTCGCAACGGCGACGTCGACGCTCCTGGTCTTCGCCCGCTGAGTGCCGGCACGGCTCGCGAGTCGGTGCCGCTACTTGGCGTTGTTCCAGTCGTCGGCGCGCTCCACGTACCCGCTGATGATCTCGATGAAATCCGCGGTCGGAACGTGGCTGGGATCGACATCGTACTTCTCGAGTTCGGCCTGGAGACGCTCGATCTCCTCGTCGATCTCGAGAACGATGATGGCGTTCGTCTGCGCCTGGTCGAGATTGACCAGCATGTCGAGGGCCTTCTCGATGTCTGCCCGGCCGCCGAATTCGTAATTGCTCATGGGCCCTGAGTTTAGTGTGTCGCCTCCGAATTTCGAGGGGACTTTCCGCGTCACGGGCATCGCAGGGCAGCGCCGCGCTCAGAGCAGGAAACTACGGTCGAGAAAGTCATAGCAGGCACATAGCAAGGGCAACGAATTCATGCAGCCTGGAAGGGCAGGCTGTTCTCCGACGAAGGAGAGCAGGATCATGGATTCCAGAAGGCAAGGCAGGCGTCGGGCAGGCCTCGTAACGGTGGCTGTCGGTGTGACGAGCCTGATCGCAGCGGGTGCGACGAGTATTGTGCTGTGGGCGGGCGAATCCGTCTCTTCAACAGCGAGTTCCGGCAGCAGCAGTAGCGTCAGTGTGTCTAACACGTCGTCGAGTTCATCGGTGGGCTCGTCGTCGAGCACCTCCTCTGCCGCATCATCCGGCGGTGTGAGCGCGGGTACCAGCGGTTCGTCCAGTGCCAGCTCGTCGGGCTCATAGTCTCCGAACACCTCGATTGAGCCACGAACTCTGCTAAACTCGCAAGGTTGCCGTCGAACGGCCGCGGATAAAGAGAGCCACAGCACTGGGCTGATGGCGCCGCGCAACAAGAGAAACGGGGTCATCTATGCCATTAACGCCAGATGCCAAGAAAGCCATCATTGACGAATACGCCACCCACCCAGGTGACACCGGGTCTCCCGAGGTTCAGGTTGCGATGCTCACCACACGCATCCTCGACCTCACCGAGCACCTGAAGTTTCACAAGCACGACCACCACTCACGTCGTGGCCTGCTTCTGCTGGTTGGCCAGCGTCGTCGTCTGCTCGGTTACCTCCAGAGCGTCGACATCGAGCGTTACCGCGCGCTGATCGCGCGTCTGGGGCTGCGCCGCTAACACGACGCAGAACCGTTCAGGCTTGAGCTTGGATCGATGGGTCGCTTCCCTGCGGGGAAGCGACCCATTTTCATGTGCCTGGGCGATGGCTGCAGCCCGGGGAGATCTGCGACACTGGAGTGGATGACGAAGAGCACTCCGCGCGCCTCCCTGCCACTCTGGCGATGGGACCCGTTTCTGGTCGCGGTGGTTCTCGGCCTCTCGATCGTTGCTGGCATCTTCCAGAGACTCGCTGTGCCCGTGCTGAGCCAGGTCATGGTCATCTCCTTGCTGGTGATCGCTGTGGCGGCCGCTCTCGTTTTGCTCGCTCCCTTCGCGATTCCCCGCTTGCGACGTGATGCCGAGGGATCATTGACGCTGACAGAGCGCACCGTGCTGCTGCCCGTCGCTGATTCGTCGCCCCGCGAGACATTTCCCGTCGTCGACTCGGCCCGCTACCAGGCCAGTATCGACGCCGCCTACGCACGCGGCGGTGGTTCCCAGATCGCCGTTCTCGTACCACGTGCGACGCGGTGGCTGCGAAGGGACTACCGCGTTGCAGTGGACCTCACGATCGGCACCCGCGTCTATCGGGCAGGCTTTCTCCCGCAGCAGATCGACACGCACCTCGACGCACGGCTGATCACGCCGGCCGAACGACATGAGTACGTGACGGTCGACGCCCGCATCCATCAGATCAAGCGGCCCTACACCCTGACGGTGGAGTTGCCAGAGTCGCTGCTGCGCCCCGAGGAATAGACGACATTACCTCAGAAAGTGTGGCGCTACTAGGTGTGCGAGAGGGGCACTGGTAGCATCAGATTGTTACAAACGGAGCAGGCTGGTACGAAGCTGGTCACCGGTGGTGGTATCCCGAAGCGGCATGAGCGCGGGCGTCGGTGTATTTCTACTGTTGGCCAGAGAAAAATTCGCTCCCAGGCAGCGCTACAACGCGGCCAGCGCCACATCACGATGGCCCTGCTCCGACCAGGAGGATCGCCTTCCACACGGGAGGGCGACGTTCTCCGCGCCTGAATGGTGCGGGAAGAAAATCAAAGGAGAAAACCCCCATATGGAGGGTCCAGAAATCAAATTCGCCGAAGCCGTTCTCGACAACGGTTCGTTCGGCACTCGTACGATCCGTTTCGAAACGGGTCGTCTGGCGCAGCAGGCACAGGGTGCCGTCGCCGCCTACCTCGATGAAGAAACCATGCTGTTGAGCGCCACGAGCGTCTCGAAGCACCCGAAAGACAACTTCGACTTCTTCCCGCTCACCATCGACGTCGAAGAGCGCTCGTATGCAGCAGGCAAGATCCCCGGCTCGTTCTTCCGTCGTGAAGGCCGCCCCTCGACCGAGGCCATCCTCGTCTGCCGCCTGATCGACCGGCCGCTGCGCCCGTCGTTCGTCACCGGACTCCGCAACGAGGTCCAGGTCGTCATCACCGTGCTGAGCATCGCTCCCGGCGAGTTCTACGACGCTCTGGCCATCAACGCCGCCTCGGCGTCGAGCCAGATCTCGGGTGTTCCGTTCTCCGGCCCGATCGGTGCGGTTCGCCTCGCGCTGATCGGTAGCCAGTGGGTCGCATTCCCGACCGCCGCGCAGCTCGCAGACGCCGTGTTCGACATCGTGGTTGCCGGTCGTGTCGTCACCGACAAGAACGGCAATGACGACGTCGCCATCATGATGGTCGAGGCTGAGGCCACCGAGCACAGCTGGAACCTGATCCAGGCCGGCGCCACCAAGCCCGACGAGGCTGTTGTCAGCCAGGGTCTCCAGGCCTCGAAGCCCTTCATCAAGCAGCTCGTCGGCGCGCAGGTCGTTCTCGCCCAACAGTCCGCGAAGGAGATCGCACACTACCCGGTCTTCCTGCCGTACTCGAAGGAGTCCTACGGCAACGTCGCCGGTCTCGCCTACGACGAGCTCGTGCGTATCTACCAGATCGCCGACAAGATCGAGCGCCAGGATGCCGATGATGCCCTCAAGGAGCGTGTCAAGGTCGCCATCACCGAGAAGGTCGAAGCTGGCGCCATCCCCGCGACTGTGCTCACCGAGTTCTCGGCGGCGTACAAGTCGGTCACCAAGGTGGTCGTTCGCGGCCGTATCCTCCGTGACGGAATCCGCATCGACGGCCGTGGACTCTCCGACATCCGCCCGCTGGATGCCGAGGTCGAGGTCATTCCCCGCGTGCACGGTTCGGCGATCTTCCAGCGCGGCGAGACCCAGATCCTGGGCGTCACCACGCTGAACATGCTGAAGATGGAGCAGCAGATCGACTCGCTGAGCCCCGTCACCAAGAAGCGTTACATGCACCACTACAACTTCCCGCCCTACTCGACCGGTGAGACCGGCCGGGTCGGTACCCCGAAGCGTCGCGAGATCGGCCACGGCTTCCTCGCCGAGCGTGCCCTCGTGCCGGTCCTGCCCAGCCGTGAAGAATTCCCCTACGCCATCCGCCAGGTCTCAGAAGCTCTGGGATCGAACGGTTCGACGTCGATGGGTTCGGTCTGCGCGTCGACTCTGTCGCTGCTCAACGCTGGTGTGCCGCTGCGCGCCCCGGTTGCCGGCATCGCCATGGGCCTCGTCTCCGACGAGGTCGACGGTGAGACCCGCTACGCTGCCCTCACCGACATCCTCGGTGCAGAAGATGCTCTCGGCGACATGGACTTCAAGGTCGCCGGAACGAGTGAGTTCATCACGGCCATCCAGCTCGACACCAAGCTCGACGGCATTCCGACGTCGGTGCTCGATGGCGCACTCGGCCAGGCCAAGGCTGCACGCACTGCGATCCTCGAGGTGCTGAACGCTGCGATCTCCACGCCTGACGAGATGGCACCGACCGCCCCCCGCGTGATCTCGGTGCAGATCCCGGTCGACAAGATCGGCGAGCTGATCGGCCCGAAGGGCAAGACGATCAACCAGATCCAGGACGACACCGGAGCCGACATCTCGATCGAAGACGATGGCACCGTATATATCGGCGCTGTCGACGGCCCCTCGGCCGAGGCTGCTCGCATGGCGGTCAACGCCATTGCGAACCCGCTGAACCCCGAGGTCGGCGAGCGGTTCCTGGGAACGGTCGTCAAGATCGCGACCTTCGGTGCGTTCGTGTCGCTCATGCCCGGTAAAGACGGCCTGCTTCACATCAGCGAGGTTCGAAAGCTCGCCGGTGGCAAGCGTGTCGAGAACGTCGAAGACGTGCTCGGCGTCGGCCAGAAGATCCAGGTCGAGATCACCAAGATCGACGACCGCGGAAAGCTCTCGCTCGCTCCGGTGATCGACGAGGCAGTCCCTGCAGACACCGAAGGTTCCGCAGCGCACAGCGCGGGCCCCGAGGCACCCGCAGAAGGCGCCGAAGTATAGCCACCGAATACCGGTGACGGATGCCCGTGCCTACACTCTCGTCGAGGGTGGTGGGTACGGGCATCCGTTCGTTAAGCTGAACCAGACGAAAGGCACAGCATGAGCCAGGCAGCAAAGACAACGGAGTCCGTGCAGTTCAGCGAGTTCGGGGGAGTTGACGTTCTCGATCTTGTCGAGATCCCGATGCCGCACCCGGCACCTGGGGAAGTACTCGTCGAGGTTCTGGCCTCGGGAATCAACCACATCGAGGCGTACATCAGGCAGGGTCTCTTCGCGAACGAGATCGCCGTGTCGAAGCCCCAGGCCCAGGGCAGCGACTTCGCCGGGATCGTGCTCGAGGTCGGCGAGGGTGTCACGCAGTTCAAGCGTCACTCCGAGGTGCTCGGGCACTCGAGACTCTCGGCGCAGGCGTACCACATCGTCGTTCCGGCAGAGAATCTCGTGCCGAAGCCGAAGGACCTCTCCTGGGAGGTGGCAGGTTCTCTCTTTCTTGCCGGCCTCGCGGCCCACGACCTCGTCGAATCCGTGCATCTGAAGGCAGGGGAGACCATTGTGGTGTCGGCAGCGGCCGGCGGCGTCGGCAGCATCGAGATCCAGCTCGCGAAGCTCAAGGGTGCCAACGTGATCGGCACGTGCGGCGAGCGAAATTTCGACTATCTCAGGCAGCTCGGAATCAAGCCGGTCGTCTACGGCGAGGGCCTCGTTGACCGCATTCGCGAGCTCGCTCCCGACGGTGTTGCCGCCTACCTCGACAACTTCGGGCAAGACGGCAAGGCAATCGCGGACGAACTCGGTGTCGTGCCCTCGCGTTTCAAGTCGAGTGACGACCGCAAGAGAATAGAGCTCGCGGCGATCGTGCCCGACAGTGAGGGTGCAAAGCACAACACGACGGTTCTCACCGAGCTCGCCCACCTCGCCGCCGATCACAAGATCTCGGTACTCATCTCGGGCTATTACCCCCTGGGGTTCGTGCGCCAGGCCTTCGACGATCTGGAGAAGCGCCACGCCCGGGGCAAGATCGTGCTCGGAATGAAGCCAGCCCACAGCTACGGCGTCACAAAGGCCAGAGACATAGCCGACGCCCGGCCCTGACGTGTCGATCTGACGCTCGCGGGCACGAACCGGCAGAGCCGACGTGCCCGCGATCGGCTAAGGTTAGGCACGATGAACGGTGCTGTTGCTCTCCCTCTTGACCTGCCCGAGCTGTCTCTCACCGCATCGGGAGATGCGCTTGTCAGGCGATCGGTTCTCCCCAGCGGAATACGCGTACTGAGTGAGCGTGTTCCCGGTGCACGAAGCGCCACCGTCGGTTTCTGGGTGGCGGTGGGTTCACGCGACGAGCTCGGTGCGGAACCTGCGCTCGGCGACATGGCTGCTCTCCCGTCTCGCTTCGGATCCACGCATTTTCTCGAACACCTGCTGTTCAAGGGCACCCCCACACGCTCGGCTCTCGAGATCGCCGTCTCGTTCGACGAGGTGGGCGGGGAACACAATGCCCTCACCGGCAAGGAGTACACCTGCTACTACGCCAAGGTGCAGGACAAAGACCTGCCGATGGCCGTCTCAGTGCTCGCCGACATGTTCACCTCGTCTGTGCTCGATGAGGCAGAGTTCGAGAACGAACGCGGCGTGATTCTCGAAGAGCTGGCGATGGCCGACGACGACCCGAACGACGTTGTGGGTGAGCGGTTGTTCGAAGCGGTGCTGGGCGATCATCCACTCGGTCGTCCCATCGGTGGCGACAACGACACGATTCGTGGCGTGACTCGCAGTGCCGTCTGGCAGCACTACCTGGCGAACTACCGCCCGAACGACCTCGTCGTCACGGTCGCCGGCGCCGTCGACCACGACGAACTCGTCGCGCTGGTGACGGCTTCGGTGAGTGCGGCGGGCTGGGACCTCTCTGCAGCGGCACGCCCGGTCGAACGCCGTGCCCCGCTTGCCGCGAGCGTCACACGCGGCTCGGCCCTGTCACTGACGACACGGCCCAACGAACAGGCCGTCGTCATGCTCGGGTACCCCGGGCTGGTCGCGACCGATGACCGCCGTTCGACCCTGAGTGTTCTCAATTCGGTGCTGGGCGGCGGCATGTCGTCGCGGCTCTTCCAGGAGGTGCGGGAGAAACGCGGGCTTGCGTACTCTGTGTACTCGTTCGCCTCAGGTTACTCAGACGCCGGTGTCTTCGGTCTTTACGCCGGATGCTCGCCGAAGAACGTCGGCGTCGTGAGTGAGTTGCTCGTGGCCGAGTTCACCCGTCTCGCCGAGAGCGGTGTCACGGCCGACGAACTCCGCCGCGCCAACGGCCAGCTCTCCGGGTCGGCGGCACTCTCGCTCGAGGACTCCGACACGCGCATGTCGAGGCTCGGGCGATCGGAGATCACCACCGGTGAATTCGCCGACCTCGACGTAGCACTCGGCCGGCTTGCCGAAGTGACGGCCGCTGACGTGCAGGCGCTGGCGCAGGAGATACTCTCGCGCCCGCTCTCGGTCGCGGCTGTCGGAGCGGTCGAGGCTTCAGCGTTCGACTCGGTTCTCGGCAGTGCTTCAGGCTCAACCGAGGCGACGGCCGCCGGCCCGGTTCTGGTGGGATCATGACGGTCGGGCACGTGCTCTACCTCGTGCGCCACGGCGAGCAGGTCGATGCCGAGTACGGTGTCGCCGACGGCCCTCTGTCGCCGCGCGGTGAACGCCAGGCACGGTTGATCGCCGATCGCCTCGGCGGGGTTCCGTTCGACAACGTCTGGCATTCGCCCCTGCAGCGCGCCGCTGAGACTGCCGCGATCATGGGCAAGCAGTTGCCGGCACTCGACCCCAAACCGTCGCCGTTGCTGTTCGACTGCGTTCCAACCGAGTACTCGCCTGAAATGCCTCACGCCTTCGAACCGTTCTTCAACGCCGTGAGCGAGGAAGAGGTCGATGCAGGGCGGGCCCAGATGTCCGATGCGATCGCCGAATTCCTCACTCCGTCGCGTGAGACCCGCCATGACCTGCTGATCACGCACAACTTTGTCATCGGCTGGTTCGTACGCGAGGCTCTCAGCGCGCCGGGGTGGCGCTGGGTCGGGGTCAACCAGGCGAATTGCGGTCTCACGATCATCCGGTATCGCAGCGGCCGCATGCCTGAACTGGTGACGCACAACGATCTGGGCCACCTGCCGGTCGAATTGCGCACGGGGCTCGCCGATCCGCAGCCCTACTGACGCGCGGGCCTACCGCGTTGTCGCCCTGCAGAAGCGGAGCGGGGTCGAGCGACAGCTGTACTACGAAAGCTGTTTTGCGTACCAATTCGTCGCGTTCGCATTGTCGTTGTAGGGTTCCGTCTGCTCGTAGCCGAGTCGGGTATAGAGCCGGGCGGCGGCAGTGAGGCGCGCATTCGTGTCGAGAACGAGCTGCGTCGCACCGAACTCGTGAGCTCGCCGCTCCAACTCATTCATCAGTGCGATCGCCCAGCCCTTGCCGCGGGCGGCTTCACTGAGCCAGACGTGCTTCACCTCGAAGCGCACGGGAGTCGCCTCGGTGACTGTGCCCGCTTCGAGCTGCCTGGCACGCTCGCCAGCGGTGCCCGGAGCGTTATCCGCGGCTGCCTGGGGGAGCAGCCTGATGCCCCCGCACCCCACTGCGGCGTTGTCGTCGTCAATCACGAGCAGGAACACCCCGGCGGGGGGCGTGAAGGTCTCGGCCTCAGGGAACCGGGTGGTGTACACGCCTCCGACCTCGGTGAATTCGAGTTCCCGGCTGCCGAAGTAGTCACCCAGTAGTCGGATGGAATCCGGCTCTGTCACGGCGGCCTCACGCAGGTGCATACCATCCAGCCTAGGCGAGCGCTGGTCGAGTGGCACTGGAGTGTCGAGACGGTGTGTCTCGTGAGCCGCGCGTGAAAAGGGCGGCCCCTCGCACGGAGTCATCAGCAGCGCTTGGTAGATTGGCAGCATGAGTACGAAGGTTGCCGTTGTCGGCGCGACGGGCAAGATGGGCCAGCTGGCAACACGACTGATCGAAGGCAGCACCGAGTTCGAGGTGTTCGCCTCCCTCGGCTCGAAGGACTCCTTCGATCGGATGCTCGGTGCAGACCTCGTTCTCGACGTGACCGTTCCCGGGGTGAGCCAGGGAGTCGTCGACTTCGCTGTCGCCCACGGGCTCAATGTGCTGGTGGGTACGAGCGGATGGTCGGGTGACCGTATTCTCGCCCTCGAACACACTCTTGCAGCCCTCCCTGACACGGGCGTCGTGATTGTGCCGAACTTCTCGCTCGGCTCGGTTCTGGCAACGGCCTTCTCTGCCATGGCTGCGCAGTTCTACGATTCGATCGAGATCATCGAGGCTCACGGCTCCACCAAGGTCGACTCGCCTTCCGGCACTGCCGTGAGAACGGCCGAACTGATCGGCGAGGCCCGCGCCGGTGTCGGGCCCGTCTCTGCGCCGCACACCGACCAGCGGGCCAGGGGCCAGCAGGTCGCCAGCATTCCCGTTCACAGTCTGCGGCTTCGCGGAGTCGTCGCCAAGCAGGATGTGATCCTCGGCGGAACGGGGGAGGTGCTCACCATCAGCCACGAGACCATCTCCCCGAGTGCCTATGAAACGGGAATCCTCCTCGGCCTGCGGGCGGCCGTCAGTGCGCGCGGAGTGATCGTCGGCCTCGACAAACTGCTGAATCTGTCTGCTCTTCTCGCGGCCCCACGTTCGGCCGCCGACAGCGGCTGGGCGCCGGAGCCCGAGAGTGTCTCCGGCCAGGCCGCCCGGGCGACGATCGCCTGATGGTCGACCCTGTGAATGAGTCGACCGCCGCCAAGGCGAATGGCCCTGTGAAACGCAGAGGAGTTTCGAAGGGCAAGATCGCCGCGTTCGTCATGTCCGCCTTGCTGGTGGTCTACCTCGTGCTGGTGTTCCAGCATGCCCTGCTGTTCATCGGTACCGGTGCTCCGGCCGGAGTTGCAATCGGCGTCGCCTTGATCGTGTTCCCGATCGTCGGTGCCTGGGCGCTGTACCGTGAGCTCCTCTTCGGATTCCGCACCCAGAAGCTGGTGGGTCTGCTTCGAGACGACGACCTGTTGCCCGTGGATGATCTGCCCAAGCATCCCAGTGGCCGCCCGTTCCGCGCCGCCGCAGACGCGGACTTCGAAACCTACCGCGACGAAGTCGAGGCGGCTCCCGAGAGCTGGCAGGCGTGGTTTCGCCTGGGTCTCGCCTATGACGCCAGCGGCGATCGCAAGCGGGCACGGAAGGCCCTACGACAGGCGATCGCTCTCTACGAGAAGGCCTAGGTCGCGAGGGCGGCAGACAGTGTGTCGTCGAGTGAGGTGTCTCTGAAGGTGAACCCGTCGGCTGCGATCAGCTGTGACGACTCGTTCTGGTCGGAGAGGATGAGTTCGCGCCCGGCGTCCGCCAGTGCAGCCTTGATGGCCCAGGAAGGCGCGGGCAGCCAGTAGGGCCGGTGCACGAGCTCGGCAATCGCCCGCATGACCTCGGATGCTGTGGCCGGGGTGGGTGCGGCGAGATTGACTGGCCCGCTCAGCTCCGAATCGAGCAGGTGCACGATCGCGGCCGCCTCGTCGTGCAGGCTGATCCACGGCCAGTGCTGTTCACCGGAGCCGAGGGGTCCCGCACCGCCGAGAAGCGCGATTCGTCGGAGGGTCGCGACGAGGCCACCCTTTCCGATCACCACACCGGTCCTGAAATTCGTGACCTTCGTTGCAGGCTCAGCGAGGCGCGATGCGGTCTCCCAGGCGTCGACGACTCTCGGAAGGAAGCCCTCACCGATCGGTGATGCCTCGGTGAGCAGTTCGCCGGGACGGTTCCCGTAGTAACCCACCGCTGAGCCGCTGAGAAAGACGGCGGGAGGGTTCTTCGCCTTGTTGATCGCTGAAGCGAGGGTGGTGGTGGCATTGACTCGCGATTCGAGAATCACACGTTTGTAGGCCAGCGTCCACGGCAGCCGCGAGATCGACGCCCCAGACAGGTTGATCACGGCATCGGCGCGCTCGATCGTCTCGGGGTTCAGCCATCCGGCATCCGGGTCCCACATGCGTTCGTCGGGGTGGTGTGTGGGGTGTCGCACCAGGTTCACGACGACGTGACCCGATGAGCGGAGCTGCCTGGCGACTTCGGTGCCGATGAAGCCTGACCCACCGGCGATCAGAACAGTGTGCGTATCGGTCATAACGTGGCCTTGGCCTCCTGGATCGGTTTCTCCAGACTACTCGCCAGTGAAGGCTGAAGGAGGTGTCAGGCCCCGAGCGCCGGCTGTGCCTTCGTGACCCGGATGAGCAGCAGGTACAGCTGGCAACCGAGGCAGTATCCGAAGACCGAGTTGAGGAATGCGGCCACGAAGGCTGCAGCTGCTGCAATCACCACGGCGTACGGAACACCGGCGAGGGCGAGAACAAGGCCGGCCAGGGTGATGGCAAAGCCGACACCCTGGGCAAAGGTCGGGGGTTTTGGGTCTTCCAATTCAGTGGGCGCGGGAAGGCGCGGCCGGATGAGGGCACGGAAGAGCAGGCCGTACGGGTGACGTCTGACACCGGCGAACGCACCCCAGGCGAACAGCGCACTGATGACCGCGAGCAGGATGAAGGCGGGTTCTGCAGTTCGACCGCCGATCGATTCGGCTGGAGTGGCGGTCGAGCCGAGTCCGAGCAGGAGTACAGCGATCAGCAGCACTGCGGTGATGCCAGCGCTGAACCGAGGTCCGCGCGGGTCGATGCCGCGTCTCTCTGCCGGGCGGGACGACGTGGTTGCAGACTTCGCGGAGGTGCTGGCGGCGCTCAATGGTCGCTCCTGACTGATCGAGTTGAGTGGAGTGCGGCGAGCTCTGCCTCGACGGCACCCGGGCGGGGAGCGCCCCCGATCCGGGCCGTGATGCGACCGTGTCGGTCGAGAATGAACGTGGTCGGCGTCTGGAGGATGCGGAACCTGTTGGCCAGGTCACCACGGTGAGTGAGGTCGACATCGACGTGATGCACGTCGTCGTACTGCTCTGCCAGCAGACCCAGTCGCCTGCGCGTAGCCGGGCACGTGGAGCAGAATTCAGTCGAGAACTGCAGGAGCGTCGCGTGTTCCCCGAAGGTGATATCGGTTCCGAAGTCCGATTCGGCGAGCCCTGCGGTGCCGCCCGACACCGTGTCGTTCCCCAGGTCGATCGAGGGGACCGATGGTGACGTGCTGCGTCCGCCTGGGCCCTGCCGGGCATCCACTGTTCGCACAGCCGTGCCCTGGCTTCGACGCCACAGCAATCCGACCACCGTCGTCGCACCGACGAGGGCGAGAACGATGAGCACAGTGGTCAGAGTCATGATGTGACCACGGTACGCGCGGGGGCACAACCCGGCCCGATTGTGACCTGAGATTACGAACAGGTGGCGCTGAGTAAACGTTCAGCGAGGCGGAGCACACTGGGTGCTGCAGTGCTGGGGCAGCGAGTGAGGGTGAACATGGGCTCATGGGGAACCATGAGCATGATCGAGGGTCCGCTCGTCATCGCTCTGTGCTCTGCCTCCGTGGCGCTCCTCCTCTTTCTGGTTCTCGTCAGGCCGGGGCTGCGATGGCGGCGGCGGTCGCATTCGACCGCGCTGGCCGTGGCGGCTGGCGTAGGTGCCCTGGTCGGCGCGGCCGCGACCTGGCTCACGGACGACGTGCTGAACCTCGTCGGTGTCGACTTCTCGTTCGCGACGCGGCTCTGGATTGCCGCCACGTTCGCCGGTGTCGCTGTGGCGCTGTGTTCGTTCTGGCGATCGCGGTGGTACCACAAGGCACTCGGCCTCTGTGCCAGTGTCGTGTTCCTGATGACGGGCGCAGTCGGAATCAACATCGATTTCGGAACGTACCCGACCGTCAACTCGCTGCTCGGCGTCAGCCCGTATGACTCTGTCTCGGTGCCCGCCCTTGCGGCGGCACACGACTACCCCTCACCCCTGTCGGCGAGCTGGTCGGCACCAGCGGACATGCCTGCGACGGGCATGGTCGCGTCGGTGAGCATTCCCGCGACGGTCTCGGGATTCGTGGCGAGAAAAGCGCTCGTCTACCTGCCGCCTGCTGCGCTCACTGCTTCGCCACCAGTACTCCCTGTCGTGATCACCCTTTCGGGCCAACCGGGATCGCCCTCCGACCCGCTGGTCTCCGGGCACCTCATCGAATCGCTCGACACCTTCGCCCAGGCCCATTCGGGTCTCGCGCCGATCGTGGTCTCACCCGACCAGCTCGGTGATGCGCAGAACAATCCGATGTGCGTCGACGGTGCCCTGGGTAACTCGGCGACGTATCTCACCGTCGACGTCGTGAACTGGATCAGGTCCTCGCTGCCGGTCGCTGCACCCGGGCCGGAGTGGGGTATCGCCGGGTTCTCACAGGGCGGTACCTGCTCGATCCAGCTCGGGGCAGGGCATCCGGAGCTCTTCGGGGCCATTCTCGACGTGTCGGGTGAGCTGGTGCCGGCGAACGGCGAGGAACAGGAGACCATCGACTCCGGGTTCGCAGGCAGTCGGGCGGCCTATCTCGCCGCGTTGCCGGAGTCCATCCTGAAGGCTCGTGCGCCCTATTCGACTTTCGCCGTCTTCTCGGCGGGCCAGAACGACACGATCTATCAGCCAGACGCAGTGGTGATGTCTGACGCTGCCCGGGCTGCCGGCATGACTGTCTCCTACTTCGTGGCTCCGGACAGTGCCCACGACTACACCACGGCGACGTATGCTTTCGGTCGTGGGTTCGCCGAACTCTCCGCTCACTGGGGGCTCTGATCATGACGACATCTCTGGCTCCTCGCCCCACTGTGGCGCCGTCTGGGGCGCCTTCCGAACGCGCGCGCCGACGACTTCGGCGCTTCGAGTCGTGGCTCGGCCGCTGGGCGTCGTCCATTCCGTTCACCTGGACGATCGCCGGTGTCGCGACGGTGGTGAGCGTGCTGCAGCTGGTCTTCCATGCGTCGCTCTACCGGATTCTCGACGGGGTGCTTTCGCAGAGCTTCGACTCGGTGGTCACGCAGCATCACTGGTTCGCGCCAGTGACCTCGGTACTCATCGGTGCCAGAGCCCTGCACATCGTCGTACTGCTGCCGCTGATCCTGGTGGTGCTCGGTGCGGCCGAACGCCTGATGGGCACCTGGCGCACGATTGTCGTCTACCTGAGTGTCGCTATTCTCGGTGGAATCCTGGGGGTGCTCGTTGAGGGAATCGGTCTCTGGCTCGGCCTGATCGCCGCCGAGCAGGTACGTTCGCAGGCAACGATCGACCCCGTGATCCCGATCGTCGGTACGATCATGGCCGCCAGCGCCTTCACCGGCCCGCTTCTGCGGCGCCGCATCCGGCTGCTGGGTTTCGCCGGACTCCTCATGTTCGTTCTCTACTCCGGCGAGCCGAGAGACCTCTACCGGGTGATTGCCGCGGTTGCCGGCCTCATCATCGGCTCACTCTGGACCCGGCGCGTGAACCGAACGCCGGCGACACGACTGAACCTGACGCGCAGTTCGCACCGGGAACGACGATCACTGCTCGCTGCCCTGGTGGCCATCACGGCTGTCGGGCCCCTCATCACCATCATCACACCGAGCGGTTTCGGCCCGTTGCAGCCACTGGGGCTGCTCTTTCGGGACACCCTCGGATCGGTCGCTGGGGCGGCCGACTGCGCTGCAGTCGGCTACAGCGACGCCTGCGCTGACTCGTTCTCGCTGGCCAGGCTCGACGGCCCGGGGCCGGTGCTCGTCACGGTGCTCCCGCTCGTCGTGCTGGTCATCGCGGCAATCGGCATCCTCCGCGGCCGCCGGGTCGCCCTGTGGCTGGCTGTGAGCGTGAACGTGTTCCTCTCGGTGCTGGGCATCGCTTACTACGGCGTTCTGCCCGCACTGGGAGCCAACACCTTCTTCGACCTCTCCAACGGGCAGTTCGACCAGTACAGCATCTCGGTGATCATCTCGATCGCCCTCCCGTTGGTCATCGCCGCCCTGCTGATCGTCAACCTGCGCATCTTCCCGACCGAATTCTCCGAAGGCGCAACTCCCCGGTTCTTCCTGGGTGTCGGCGTCGCCTTCATCGTCATCGCACTCGTCTACCTCGCCCTCGCCCTGATGTTCCGTGCCCAATTCGATCCGGTCGTCTCACTCTCCGACCTCCTGACCGACCTGCCGGAGCGCTTCATGCCAGTCGGCTTCCTCTCGCTCGAACGGGTCGACGTCTTTCCCGTGGGTGATGCGGCCCGATTCGTGTACGGCTGGGTAGGCCCGGCTTTCTGGTTCAGCGTGATTGTCGGTGCCATTCTGTCGATCTCGCACGTTCGACTGGGTTCTGCCGCAAACGCCACTGCGATCATCCGGTCGCTCCTGTACCGAGGTGGCCGCGGGTCGTTGTCATGGATGGCGACCTGGCCCGGAAACCACTACTGGTTCTCTGATGGCCGTACTTCTGCTGTCGCCTACCGTGTTGTGAACGGGGTGGCGATCGCCCTCGGTGAACCCCTGGGCGAACCGGATGATCGGGCCGACGCCATTCGCCACTTCACCGTCTTCTGCACCAATCATGGCTGGACGCCCGTGTTCTACGTCGTCTCGGGAGCTATGCAACCCGTTTTCGACGAATTGCAGTGGTCACTGCTTCAGATTGCCGAAGAGGCGACCATCGACCCGCGGGCCTTCTCCCTGCAGGGCAGGAGGATGCAGGACATCCGCACGTCGATCAACAAGGCGGTGAAGACCGGGGTGCGAGCGGAGTTGACCGCGTACCACAACCTGACGCTGCCGCAGATCGCCCAGATCAGGGACATCTCGGAGGGCTGGATCGCCGAGAAGGATCTGCCCGAGATGGGATTCACTCTCGGAGGGGTCGATGAGCTGACCGACCCCGAGGTGACGCTCACGCTTGCCTTCGACGACTCAGGAACCATCCTCGCTGTGACGAGCTGGCTCCCCACGTACCGCGACAGTCAGGTCATCGGCTGGACGCTGGATTTCATGCGCCGCCGCCAGGGAGCCATGAACGGCATCATGGAGTTCACGATTGCCGAGACGGTGCTGGCTGCCCGCGATGCTGGGCTCGAGTTCGTGAGCCTGTCTGCGGCCCCGCTTGCGCACACCGAATCGGCCGGTGCCGGGCAGGAGGGTGCTCGCGCAGCGGTGCTGGGAGTGTTGGGGCGGGCACTCGAACCGATATACGGATTTCGCTCACTGCTCGTCTTCAAGCAGAAGTTCCGGCCCCGCAATGTGCCGCTGTACCTGGCGTACGCCGACCCGCTGTCGTTACCGGCAGTCGGCGTTGCTTTGACTCGCGCCTACGTGCCCACTTTCTCAGCACGGCATGCCCTCGGCTTCCTGAGTCGCTCGGCATAGTGCTACCCTGAAAGGGTGTCTTTCGGTCTGCTCCTTCTTAGCTGCCGCGACGAGCGCTAACAGGGCTCCCTCGTCGCGGAGTTTGTCGTTGGCCCACCCCCATACGCTGAACCGCAGGAGAAGAACCCGTGAAGAACCACCAGACCGCATCGGCAATGCCGATCCACAAGTATCGCCCGTACACCGAGACGTTCGCCGTCGATCTGCCTGACCGCACCTGGCCGTCCACCGTCATCACCCAGGCCCCGCGCTGGTGCGCGGTCGACCTCCGCGACGGCAACCAGTCGCTCATCGACCCGATGAACCCCGAGCGCAAGCGCATCATGTTCGACCTGCTGGTGCGCATGGGGTACAAGGAGATCGAGGTCGGCTTCCCGAGTGCGAGCCAGACCGACTTCGATTTCGTTCGAAGCCTCATCGACGAAGACGCCATTCCGGCCGATGTCACCATCCAGGTTCTGACGCAGGCCAGGGAGCACCTGATCGCGCGCACGTACGAGTCGATCGTCGGTGCGAAACAGGCGATCGTGCACCTCTACAACTCCACGAGCATCCTGCAGCGTGACGTCGTGTTCAGAAGCGACAAGCAGGGCATCATCGACCTGGCACTCGAGGGCGCGAGGCTGTGCCGCCAGTACGAGAAGACGATTCCCGCGACGACGGTCTACTACGAGTACTCGCCAGAGAGCTACACGGGTACCGAACTCGACTTCGCTCTCGACATCACGAACCAGGTGCTGGAGGTGCTCGAGCCGACCGCCGAACGCAAGGTGATCGTCAACCTGCCGTCGACCGTCGAGATGGCGACGCCGAACGTCTACGCCGATTCGATCGAGTGGATGTCCCGCAATCTGAACCATCGCGAGAACGTGATCATCTCGCTGCACCCGCACAACGATCGCGGTACGGCAGTCGCGGCAGCCGAACTCGGCTACATGGCCGGCGCCGACCGCATCGAGGGCTGCCTCTTCGGCAACGGTGAGCGCACCGGCAACGTCGACTTGGTCGCGCTGGGCATCAACCTGTTCACCCAGGGCATCGACCCGCAGATCGACTTCAGCGACCTCGACGGTGTGCGCCGCACCGCCGAGTACTGCAACCAGCTCAAGGTGCACGAGCGCAGCCCCTGGGCCGGCGACCTGGTGTACACCGCCTTCAGCGGCTCGCACCAAGATGCGATCAAGAAGGGCTTCGAAGCCATGGAGGCCGACGCGGCCGCCCAGGGCGTACACGTCGATTCGCTGCTCTGGGCCGTGCCGTACCTGCCCATCGACCCCAAAGACCTCGGTCGCAGCTACGAAGCCGTCATCCGGGTCAACTCGCAGTCCGGCAAGGGCGGGGTCGCCTACCTACTCAAGAACGACCACGCGCTCGACCTGCCCCGCCGCCTGCAGATCGAGTTCAGCGGTGTCGTGCAGGCCAAGACCGATGCCGAGGGCGGCGAGGTCACCAGCGATGAGATCTGGTCGATCTTCCAGGACGAGTACCTTCCCGCTCCCATTTCGCGCGCCGAAGACAAGTGGGGCAGGTTCGAGCTGACGCGCACCAGCACCTCGAGCGATCTGAACGGCACGACATCCCTCACCGTCGACCTGCGGGTCGGCGAGGAGACTCGGCAGATCGTCGGGTCCGGCAACGGCCCGATTGCAGCTTTCCTCGATGTTCTCGGCACCGAGGGTGTCGAAGTGCGTGTCTTCGACTACGTCGAACATGCGCTGAGTGCCGGGGGAGACGCCTTGGCTGCGGCCTACGTCGAGTGCCAGGTCGAGGGCGTCACCTACTGGGGAGTCGGAATCGACGCAGACATCTCGACAGCGTCGCTCAAAGCGGTCGTGTCGGCGGTGAACCGCGCCATCCGCGTGACCGGTCGCGACCGCCAGCTCGCCTCCGTGTGAGTCTTGCTCCCAGCTGGTTGAGTAGCACTGAAGGTACGTATCGAAACCCCCACGTTCGGCCGTGCTTCCGCTACAGCATCGAGCCATGACCGATAATTGACTGTGCCCCTCTACCGAGACGACGTGGTCGTGCTTCGTACCCACAAGCTGGGCGAAGCCGACCGCATCGTCACCATGCTCTCGCGGCAGAATGGCAAGATCCGTGCCGTCGCCAAGGGTGTGCGCCGAACCGCGTCCAAGTTCGGTGCACGCCTCGAGCCCTTCATGGTGGCCGATGTGCAGTTCTTCGAGGGTCGAACGCTCGATACCATCACCCAGGCGGAGACCATCGCCTCCTACGGTGCTGAGATCTCGGCCGACTACGCCAGTTACACCGCGGCAAGCGCGATGGTCGAGACCGCCGACAAGCTGACAGAGGCCGACGCGACCCAACAGCAGTATCTTCTTCTGGTGGGCGCCCTCCGTTCGCTGTCCCGCGGCGAACACGGTTCGAGCCTGACACTCGACTCGTACCTGCTGAGAGCGCTGTCGATGGCGGGATGGGCACCGAGCTTCTCCGATTGCGCCGTGTCTGGTGCGCCGGGCCCGCATTCGGCCTTCGTCGTTCAGCTCGGTGGAGTGGTGAGCGACGAACTCGCCCCGCCGGGCACGCCGAGACTCGACCAGGCGACACTCGGGCTGCTGAGTGCGCTGCTCTCCGGCGACTGGGTGACGGCAGACTCCACTGCGGAACGGGTTCGCTCGCAGGCGAGTGGTATCGTCGCCGCCTACACCCAGTGGCACCTTGAACGGGGGCTGAAATCGCTCCAGCATGTGGACCGCTCGAATTCGACCATCCATACCCTGCGAGAGGCGCAACTCGCTCGGCTGAGCACGCCGGCACCGCTGACCAGTGATCCCAGAACGAAAGCCTGAAGCCTCATGAGCCGTGTGCAGAAGACCTCCCCCCTCGCGGCCGAGTTCCGCCCCCTCGACTACACCGGAATCTACCCGCCAGACATTCCGCGGTCGCAGGTGCCAGCACACATCGCTATCGTGATGGACGGCAACGGTCGGTGGGCCAATGCGCGCGGGCTCACGAGGGTCGAGGGTCACAAGGCCGGCGAAGCCTCGCTGCTTGACGTTGTGGCCGGCGCCATCCAGATCGGCGTGAAGCACCTCAGCGTGTACGCCTTCTCCACCGAGAACTGGAAGCGGTCTCCCGACGAGGTGCGCTTCCTGATGGGCTTCAACCGCGAAGTGCTGCATCGGCGCCGCGACCAGCTCAACGAATGGGGCGTGCGCGTGCGGTGGGCGGGGCGCAGGCCGAGGCTCTGGGCATCCGTCATCAACGAATTGCAGTTCGCCGAACGCCTCACAGAAGCGAATTCCACTCTCACGCTCACCATGTGCGTCAACTACGGCGGCAGGAACGAGCTGACGGATGCTGTGCAGTCCATCGCCGCAGAGGTCGCCGCCGGGCGGCTGAAGCCAGGTGGCATCTCGGAGAAGGTGATCCAGCGCCACCTCTACGTTCCCGACCTCCCCGATGTGGACCTGTTCGTGCGCAGCTCGGGGGAGCAACGAACGAGCAACTTCATGCTCTGGCAGTCGGCCTACGCCGAGATGGTGTTTCTCGACCGCCTGTGGCCGGACTTCTCCCGCACCGACCTGTGGGAGGCCATCGACCACTACGCTGGCCGCTCCCGCCGTTTCGGTGGCGCGGTGGACGCCCCGAAACCCTGATCCGCCGCCAATTGACTTTCCCCGTTCCGTCGGTCGACGTAGCAGGCACCGACAGAAGCAGGAGAGTCGATCAGGTCAGTCGCGAGGCTGGAGGGGGTCGGTGATGTCGGCGATGGTGGCATCGAACGACGCGAGCAGTGCGTCGGCGTCGACGAGCAGGCTGTGCCCGGGCGCTCCGGCGCCGAGCGCGATGCGTTTGCCGAGCATCCGTTCGTCTGCGATGACGGGCAGCAGGGTGGTGCTGCCGAGCGGGGTGATGGTTCCGCGCTCATAGCCCGTGGCCTCGAGGGCCCGCTCGGGTGACGGCAGTGAGAGCTTGTTGACACCCAGCAGGGCCCGGAGCTTCGACCAGCTGATCTGGCGATCGCCCGGCACCAGCGCGAAAAGATAGTCGCCATCGTGGCGTTTGACGACCAGCGACTTGACCACGTCAGAGGGCAGAAGGCCCAGCAGTGCAGCGGCCTCCTCGAGGCTGTTCGCCGGGGGGCGTTCGACGATCTCGATGGTGAGACCGCGCGCACGTGCATCGTGATCGACTCGTTCTGTAGCGCTCTGCGGCATGCATCCATCTAAGCCGATGCCCGGGAATACCTCGCTCGGCACTGTCGTTGCCCACTACATGAGTGAAGCCATCAAAGTCGACGTCTGGTCGGATATCGCCTGCCCCTGGTGCTACATCGGTAAGCGGCAGCTCGAGGGCGGGATCGCCCAATACGCGGCGTCTGTGGCTGAGGGCGCAGCTCTTCCGGTTGAGATCGAGTACCACAGCTTCGAACTCTCGCCAGACACACCGGTTGACTTCGAGGGCAGTGAAGTCGACTTTCTTGCCGGGCACAAGGGTCTCGCCCCAGCCCAGGTCGAGGGCATGCTCGAGCGCGTCACCGGTATCGCCGAGAGTGTCGGGCTGCGTTACGACTACGACGCCCTGCAGCACACCAATACCGTGAAGGCCCACCAGCTGATCCACTATGCCAAGGCGCACGGCGTGCAGCTCGAAGTGAAGGAGCGCCTGCTGAAGGCCTACTTCGAAGAGGGCCGTCACGTGGGGCGCGATGAAGACCTGGCCGACCTTGCTGCCGAGATCGGGCTCGACCGCGCCGACGTTCTTCGTTCGCTGCAGAGCAACGAGTTCCTGGCCGATGTGAGGGCCGATCAGGCCCAGGCCGTGGAGTTCGGCATCCAGGGCGTGCCATTCTTCGTCTTCGACTCCAAATACGGTGTCTCGGGCGCCCAGGAGGAGTCGGCATTCGCCCAGGTCTTCGCGCAGCTGGCTGAAGAACGCGGCGAGGCGAGCCTGGTCAGCGCACCTGCCGGAGTCGCCGACACCGAGGTGTCACAGTGACGGAAGAACATGCCCCCACAGGCGCTCCAATCGAGCTTTCGAGCGCGGCTCTGCCCGGCGGGACCGCCCGCGGCACGATTCGCAGGATCGGCACCGCCTCCACACTGGTCCAGCTGCTGCGCGACACCGCCAGCTCCGCCGTCTGCGGGGTCGACGGCGTGTGCGAGGTGCCCGAGATCACCGACAAGAACTCCTCCACCGACCGCACCCCGTAACGCGTCTGTGCACAGGGCCAGGCGAAACGGCATGGCCGTCCCGAAACTCTGGGAGAATTGAAGCAATGTCTTCCCTTCCCACCGTCACCCGCACCCCGGGGCTCACAATCGGCCCGATCGAACTCGACGTGCCCATCGTGCTCGCCCCGATGGCCGGAGTGACGAACACGGCGTACCGGCGGCTCTGCCGCGAATACGGCACCGGGCTCTTCGTGAGTGAGATGATCACGAGCCGCGCCCTGGTCGAACGCACGCCAGAGTCCATGCGGCTCATCACCCACCACCCGTCAGAGACCATCAGGTCGATCCAGCTGTACGGCGTCGACCCCAAGACAATGGGCGAGGCGGTCACCATGCTGGTGGCAGAGAACCGCGCAGACCACATTGACATGAACTTCGGGTGCCCCGTACCCAAGGTCACGCGCCGGGGCGGAGGCGCGGCGCTGCCCTGGAAGAGCGACCTCTTCCGCGGGATCGTCGAAGCAGCCGTCACAGCTGCCGGCGACATCCCGGTCACGGTCAAGATGCGCAAGGGCATCGATGACGACCACCTGACGTACCTCGAAGCGGCCCGCGCCGCTGAGGGTGCCGGTGTCGCTTCGATTGCCCTGCATGCGCGAACTGCTGCGGACTTCTATTCGGGGCACGCGGACTGGTCGGCCATCAGCGCGCTCAAAGAGACGATCACGAGCATCCCTGTGCTCGGCAACGGTGACATCTGGTCGGCCGACGATGCGCTGCGCATGGTCGACGAGACAGGGTGCGACGGTGTGGTCGTCGGCAGGGGGTGCCTCGGCAGGCCCTGGCTGTTCGCTGACCTCACCGCGGCCTTCCGGGCTCGAGCCGGCGAGATCACCGAAGCCGAGTCACTGGCTTCCCGGGTGCAGCCGCCCCTCGGCGATGTTGCGCGGGCTCTGCGCCGCCACGCCGAACTTCTGACAGAGTTCTACGACGGCGAGGAGCGGGCCTGCCGCGACATTCGCAAACACGTCGCCTGGTATTTCAAGGGTTATCCCGTTGGCCATGAACTGCGTACCGCTTTGGCCATGGTCACGAGCCTGGCCGAGATGGATGACCTGCTTGCCACTCTCGACGGCAGCCTTCCCTATCCCGGCGTCGACGCCGAAGGGCCTCGCGGTCGCGCCGGGCGCCCCAAGCGGCCCGCCCTGCCGAACAAGTGGCTCGAGTCGCGCTCGCTCGATACACCGGGGCTCGCCGAGCTTGCCGGTGCCGAGCTGGAGCACAGTGGTGGCTGACACCGTGCGGGCCGCCGCGGTGGTCGACGGCGCGAGTGGCGGGTATTCCCTTCACGACACCGAGCGACCTCTGCCCGAGGAGCACTACAGCAGGCGCAGCGATTTCGCCAGGGACAGGGCCAGGCTCCTGCACTCCGGCGCCTTGCGACGGCTTGCCGCCAAGACCCAGGTCCTGAGCCCTACAGCCGACCTCGACTTCGCTCGCAACCGCCTCACCCACTCGCTCGAGGTCGCCCAGGTCGGGCGTGAGCTCGCCTCGAGCCTCGGCCTCGACCCCGATGTTGTCGACACGGCGTGCCTCGCGCACGACCTCGGGCATCCGCCGTTCGGCCACAACGGCGAACGGGCGCTGTCCGAATGGGCTGCCGACATCGGCGGTTTCGAAGGCAACGCTCAGAGCCTGCGCATTCTCACCCGTCTCGAGCCCAAGGTCGTCGGGCCGAACGGCGAGAGTTTCGGGCTGAACCTCACCCGGGCATCCCTCGACGCCAGCTGCAAGTATCCCTGGGCGAGCGACACTGCGGTCAGCGACGCGAGTGGGCGGCAGAAGTTCGGCGTCTACGCCGACGACAGCGCGGTCTTCGCGTGGTTGCGCGAAGAGGCGCCGCCGCGGGTGCTCTGCATCGAGGCGCAGGTGATGGATCTCTCCGACGACATCGCCTATTCGGTCCATGACTTCGAAGACGCCGTGCTGAACGGCTACATCGATGTGTCGGCCCTGGGGTCCCGGGTCAACCACGATGAGCTCGTGACCAGCATGCATTCGTGGGTCGGCGGCTCGTTTAGCCATGACGAACTGATCGCCGCATTCGACCGACTCGACTCCCTCGATGTCTGGGTCGACGAGTGGAACGGCGGCCGGATAGCCCAGGCGAAGCTCAAGAATCTGACCAGCCAGCTCATCGGGAGGTTTGCGGGTGCAGCAACCCAGGCCACTCGCGAGGCGTACCCCGGGTCCCAGCTGATCCGGTTCGGCGCGAACGTGATCGTGCCGCGCAGTGTCGAGGTCGAGATCGCCGTTCTGAAAGGAATCGTCGCCGCGTTCGTCATGTCGAGTTCGAAACGCAAGCCGATCTACCGCACCCAGCGCGCACTGTTGGTCGAGCTTGCCGAACTCCTGCTCGCAAGTGGCGACCGGAACCTCGAGCCTGCGTTCGTCGGTGACTGGTCTGATGCACAGTCAGACGCCGCCAGAAAGCGCGTGATCGTCGACCAGGTGGCAAGCCTCACCGACCAGTCCGCGCTGGCCTGGCACCGGCGGCTTCTCGCGCCGGCAGCACCCTTCGACCTCTCACCAGCGTTGTCGACCCAGCGCCCCGCTGAAGCGCCCGCGCACTGATGGCCGGGCTCATCAGGCGTGCCGACATCGACGAGGTGCGGTCGCGCATCAACATCGCCGATGTCGTCGGCGAGTTCGTCACTTTGAAGAGTGCCGGTGTCGGCTCGATGAAGGGGCTCTGCCCGTTTCACGACGAGCGGTCGCCGAGCTTTCATGTGCGACCCCAGGTGGGCTACTACCACTGCTTCGGCTGCGGTGAGGGAGGTGACGTGTTCACCTTCCTCCAGAAGATGGACCATGTCACCTTCAGTGAAGCGGTCGAACGGCTCGCCTCCGGTATCGGCTTCGAACTTCACTACGAAGACGGTGGCCAGGCCAGCGACCACAGCAACAGGGCACGGCTGCTGGCGGCGAATGAAGCCGCCAGGGAGTGGTTCATCGAGCAGCTCATGACCGACGGCGCCGATGAAGGTCGTCGCTTTCTCGGCGAGCGTGGATTCGATGCTTCAGCAGCCGAGCGCTTCGGCGTCGGCTATGCCCCCCAGGGCTGGGACAACCTCGGCAAGCACCTTCGAACCCGGGGGTTCACGAACGACGAGCTCAGTGCAGCGGGGCTCACGAGCACGGGGGAGCGTGGTACCTATGACCGCTTCCGGGGCCGCCTGGTCTGGCCGATTCGCGACCAGACCGGCCAGACCGTGGGGTTCGGCGCCCGACGGCTCTTCGACGATGACAAGGGGCCGAAGTACCTGAACACGCCCGAGACGCCCGTCTACCACAAGTCGCAGGTGCTCTACGGTCTCGACCTCGCCAAACGCGACATCGCCCGGGGCCGCCAGGTCGTCGTCGTGGAGGGTTACACCGACGTCATGGCGTGCCACCTCGCCGGTGTGACGACGGCGGTCGCCACCTGTGGAACGGCATTCGGGGTCGACCACATCAAGATGATCCGTCGTATTCTCGGCGACGACACGGCCGGTCTGGGTGAGGTGGTCTTCACCTTCGACCCCGACGCGGCGGGCCAGAAGGCCGCCCTCCGTGCCTTCAGCGAAGAACAGCGCTTCGCGGCCCAGACCTACGTCGCCGTCGCCCCCGATGGGCTCGACCCCTGCGACCTCAGGCTGAACAAGGGCGACGATGCAGTAAGGCGCCTGATCTCGTCGAAGAAACCGATGTTCGAATTCGTCATCCGGCAGAAGCTCTCGAACTACGATCTCAATACCGTCGAGGGCCGGGCTGGCGCGCTGCGCGATGCTGCGCCGGTGGTCGCCGACATCCGTGACCCTGCACTCCGCCCCGGCTACACCCGGGAACTGGCGAGACTCCTCGGAATCGACGTCACCGAGGTCTCGCGGGCGGTCGAGGCGAGCAGGCGAACTTCGCCCGAGTCGGCTGCCAGTACCCGCTCTGAGAACGCCGCCCGCGGGTCAGCGGGAGTGCCAGAAACGACAGCATCGCCTGTTTCCTCGTTTTCGCTGACCCAATTGCCTGGTACCACCCAGGTGAGGCTCGAACGCGATGCCCTCATGGCCATGCTCCAGTATCCGAAGTCTGTAGGCCGGGAACTGCTCGCACGGGCATCCCTCGTCGGCTTCAACAGCGAACCGCTCGCCGCGGTGCGCGATGCGATCGCCGCCTCGATCGACGACTACGAGCGGCCGGATTGGGTGGCGACGATCGTCGGGCGCGTGCCCCCGCAGTTCGCGACCTTGGTGGAACAGCTCGCGGTTGCCCCGATTCCCGAACGGCCGGAGCGCGAACTCGATGTCTATCTGAGGCGCGTCACCTCTTCGCTCGTCGAACGTCACCTCGTACGCAGAAAAGAAGAGGTGCTCGGGCAGCTGCAGCGCACCGACGCAGCTGCTGCTCCAGAGCAGTACCGCTCTCTCCAACGGGAGTTGATGCAACTCGAAGCCGATCGCCGCGCCATTCACGCGGAGTGACCGAGGGGGAGCATTAGGCTCGTTTCATGAGTGAGCCAGCGCATGAGAGAGCCAGTGCATGAGTGAGCCAGTGATGGCGGCTTCAGACGTGACCATCGAATACCCCGCTCACAGTGTCAGTCCGTCGTACACTGCCGTTCGCGGTGTGAGCATGCGACTGGAACCGGGCGAGATCGTCGGGCTCATCGGGTCGAGCGGCTCGGGCAAATCGACGCTTGCCCGGGTCGCGGCAGGCCAGGGCAGCGGCGGTTCCCGGGATTCGCTCGCGCGGGTCGTCGGGGGGACACTGGATGTGCTCGGCTTCGACCTCCGCAAGGGCGTGCGCGGGCGCAGGTTCAATCGCCTGACGTACGGCGTGGGCTATCTTCCGCAGGACTCGTCCCTCAGCCTGGTCTCGAACATGACTGTTGCCGAATCGGTTGCAGAGCCCTTATTCGCTCGCGACAAGCATTTCAACGAGAAGAGTGCCAGTCTCCGTGTGGCAACGCTTCTGGATGCTCTTCTCCTGCCCGTCGGCACGGCACTGAAACTCCCGCACGAGCTCTCCAGTGGCCAGCGACAGCGTGTCTCGATCGCTCGGTCGCTGATCCTCGACCCGGTCTTCCTGATCGCCGATGAACCCACGGCGGGGGTGGACCCGTCGGTTCGTGGAGCCGTCGTGGACGTCATTTCGACCCTCCAACGCGAACGCGGCGCAACCGCACTCATCGTGAGCCATGACCTCGAAGTTCTGCGACGTTCCGTCGACCGCATCATCGTTCTGCATGAGGGCGTGGTCGTGGGGGTCGGCACCATCGACGACGTGCTCGCCGACCCACGGCATCCCTACGTCGCCGGTCTCGCCCGTGCGGCAGGAGGGCGGGCCCAGTGAGCACCTCCCGCTACGACCAGCCGGAGACCGCTGGCCCTCGAGCCGGCCAGCACCGCGCAGTGACAGCGGTCGAGTCCGCGCCGCTCGCGAGCGATCGCCGACCTACCTCGGGGAACATCGCCATCCTGCCGAAGCCGGGAGCACTCTTCGTGGACGCCGTGCTGGCCGGCGGCGGCCAGATCACTGACCTCGACGCCGAAACGAGGGCAATCGTCTGGCTCACCTCGAGCGAGCCCGAACGACTGGAGCAGATCCTCACGACCCATCCCGCGATCCAGTGGGTGCAGCTGCCGTGGGCCGGGGTCGACGCCTTCTCCGGGCTCCTCAAGCGCTGTGACCGGCCCCAGCTGCTCTGGACGAGCGCGAAGGGGGCCTACGCCCAACCCGTCGCCGAGCATGCGCTCATGCTCACCCTTGCCCTGCTCCGGCGGCTGCCGGAGCGTCTGGCGGCAACGACCTGGTCACACGAGTCGACAGGGGAGTCCCTCTACGGCCTCTCCGTGGTCATTGTCGGTGCCGGTGGTATCGCGGTCGAACTGCTTCGCCTGCTGGCCCCCTTCGGTGTGAAGACCACGGTCGTCCGCCGCAGCGCTGAACCTCTGCCGGGAGCAGACCGAACGGTGTCGACGGATGATCTCGACATTGCCTTGGCGACCGCCGACGTCGTTGTGCTCGCCGCCGCGATGACCGACGACACGAAGCACCTCATCGGGCAGGCACAGTTCGCCGTGATGAAGTCTTCGGCCATCCTCGTGAACATCGCCCGCGGCGGCCTGGTCGACACCGGCGCCCTGGTCGACGCCCTCCATTCCGGTGCCATAGCCGGGGCCGGGGTCGACGTCACCGATCCGGAGCCACTGCCTGACGGGCATCCACTCTGGAGCGCACCGAACGTCATCATCACCCCGCACTCAGCCGACACGCCCGAGATGACGGCGCCCCTGCTCGCGGAACGTCTTCGACGGAACGTGGTCGCGTTTCTCGGCGACGGCAGTTTTGCGGGTGTCGTCGACCCGCAGGCCGGGTATTAGGCGGTCGACACGGCTCACGAAAGCGTCGGCCCGGTCGGTGCTCGAACGGTCGACTCGGTGGCCTGGGACCGTGCCGGAACCGCGTATGAGTGCTTCTCGATTTAGCGCACAGGTGTTTCGTGATAATGTAACCAAGCTGTTTCAGCATTCCTCGATAGCTCAATTGGCAGAGCAGCCGGCTGTTAACCGGCAGGTTCTTGGTTCGAGTCCAAGTCGGGGAGCGAAAAGGTCGTCAGGGCTCCACCCCGGCGGCCTTTTTTGTTTTCTGAATGCACGGTCGTCGGGATCGCGGCAAGATCTCACAACCCGGTCTGAAGCTCTGCAGGCACAGCCCGGCACGATCGAGGCGGCAGAATAGAGCGGTGTACTCGAGCCCTGATTCCCGTTCGGCTGCGCGCGCGGGACTGGCCGTCGGCGTGGCAACGGCGGCGTATGGCATCTCGTTCGGAGCGCTCTCGACGGCTGCCGGGCTCGACGTCTGGCAGACCTGCTTTCTGAGCCTTGTCATGTTCACGGGGGGCTCGCAGTTCGCCCTGATCGGCGTGCTGGCCTCCGGCGGCCTCGCCGCGGCCCCCTCGGCCATCGCGGGAGCAGCTCTGCTCGGCTCCCGGAACGTGATCTATGCGCTCCGCATGTCCCCCGTGGTCGGCTCCGGCTGGTTCAGGCGAACTCTCGCCGCTCACCTCACCATTGACGAGTCCGTCGCTGTGGCGGTCGCCCAGCCCACCCTGGTGGCCCAGCGCGCCGGGTTCTGGGTCACCGGTCTCGTTGTCTTCGTCGGCTGGAACATCACCACCCTGCTCGGCGCCCTCATTGGCAACCTGATCGGCGACGTGAGCGCCTACGGGCTCGATGCGGCCGCGGCAGCAGCCTTCCTCGGGCTTCTGTGGCCCCGGCTGAAGGCGCGGCAGGCCCAGGCCGTCGCGGTGGGCGCCGCAGTCGCTGCGACCCTCCTGACGCCCGTTCTCGCGCCGGGACTGCCCGTGATCGTCGCAGCCCTGGTCGCCGTGCTCTTCGGTCTGACCAACTGGCTTGGCCCCAGGCAGGGCCCGCAGACGGCCGAGATCGCCCCGATCGAGGGAATGCCCTCATGACGATGTGGCAGGTGGTGATCCTCGCCGCCATAGCCTGCTTCGCCCTCAAGCTTGTGGGCTATCTCATCCCCCCGGCGCTGGTCTCACGGCCGACACCGGCACGGGTGGCGAACCTGCTGACGGTCGCCCTGCTCGCCGCACTCATCTCTGTGCAGACGCTGGCGCATGGCCAGCAGGTGATTCTGGATGCCCGGGTACCCGCCGTGCTCGTGGCAGCCAGCCTCTACGCGCTGAAGGTCCCGTTCATCGTCGTCGTGTTGAGCGCTGCCGTGGTGGCCGCAGGCGTGCGCGCCCTCTCATAGCTCGCAGCCCGCAACCGGTCGGCGGTCGCCTGGCCCGCGCGGACAGTGGTGGTGCTCAGGCCCCGCCTTCGAAGGTGTCGACCCCGGGCATCCAACTCGACCCGGGGCCCGACCAACTGCGCTTGCGGGCGATCTTCGTCGCGGCCTTGGAGTACGGATACTCGAGGCGGTCGACGTAGAGGTACCCGTCGAGATGGTCGTATTCGTGCTGGAAGATGCGTGCAAGCCAGCCGCTCGCTCGAACCTCGAAGGGTTTGCCATCGATGTCGACCGCGGTCAGGAGCGCGTCGGAAGAACGAAGCAGCGGAAACCGCTCGCCGGGGAACGACAGGCAGCCCTCTTCGTCGGCGTCGTCGTCTGTGTCGGCGACGGGGGGCGGGCTCACCAGCAGAACGGGATTGATCGCCGTGCCGCTGTGCACGAGGCCGTCGCTGTCGGTGTACTCGTACACGAAGAGTCGCAGTGAGACGCCGACCTGGGGCGCGGCAAGGCCGACACCCGGTGCGGCGTGCATCGTGTCGATCATGTCGGACACGAGCGTGCGCAGCTCATCGTCGAATTCGGTGACGGCGACCGCCGGGGAGTGCAGGACAGGGTCGCCCGAGATCCGGATTGGAAGAACAGTCATTCAGAAAGCTTATCGGCGGCGAACACAGGCCTTGCAGTCTTCAGCACAGGCGGGGCCGGTCGGGCCGCCCGGGCACCCGAGAGGGGGCCAGGCTCGGTGACTGTGGCCTGTCGGCTTTGTTTTGGCGGGCTTTCTAGCGATACTGGTGTTCGGCCGGCCACGTCCACGGCGGCCAGATGCACACTAGGGTAGCGTTGACTGCAACGATTCGGTAACGACGTGTCGATACACCACACTGCGGGACCAGACCCTCCACGCCACAGAGAGACTTTCACTTGCCAGCTACTTCCGGTAACAAATCTGCTGACCCGGCAGGCTCCGTGAAGCCCCTGAAGATCGTGATTGGTGCAGACACCTTCTCGCCGAACGTCAATGGCAGCGCACGATTCTCCGAGCGGCTCGCAACCGGCCTCGCCGCACGCGGCCACGAAGTGCACGTCGTCGCCCCCGCCGCGACACGCAAACACGGCACCTGGACAGAGACGTACGACGGCCAGGACATCACGGTGCACCGCCTGCGCAGCTACCGCTGGTACCCGCATGACTGGCTGCGCTGGGCAGAACCCTGGTTCATCAACAAGAACAGCGACCGCATCCTTGAGCAGGTCGACCCCGACGTCGTGCATTTCCAGTCCCACATCATCGTGGGCAGGGGCCTCTCGATTGCCGCGCGCAAACGCGGGGGAGTGCGCATCATCGGCACGAACCACTTCATGCCAGAGAACCTGCTCGAGTTCACGCTTCTCCCGAAGTCGTGGCAGGTCAAGGCCGTCGGCATGGCGTGGCGCGCAGCGAAGCGCACCTTCGGCAGGGCCGATGTCGTGACCACACCGACCCAGAGCGCCGCCGACTTCCTCGAGAAGTACACCGGGCTGAGCGGCGTGCTCGCGATCTCGTGCGGCATCGACGCCGAGAACTACACGCCCGACTTCACGCCCCGCGCCGACAACCGCATCCTCTTCGTCGGCCGGGTCACCGGTGAGAAGCAGATCGATGTGCTGATCAAGGCCATTGCTCTTCTGCCGCTCGATCTCGACGTCAAGCTCGACATCGTCGGCGGCGGCGACCTGCTGAAGAACCTCGAGCACCAGTCGAAGGCGCTCGGCATCGGCGACCGTGTGCACTTCACCGGCTACGTGAGTGAAGAAGAACTCCGAGCCGCCTACACGAAGGCGACGATCTTCGGCATGCCGTCGATCGCCGAGCTGCAGAGCATCGCCACGATGGAGGCCATGGCCTCTGGGCTGCCCGTCGTGGCTGCGGACGCCATGGCGCTACCCCACCTCGTCAAAGACGGCAGAAATGGCTTTCTCTTCGAACCCGGCAACGCCCAGCAACTCGCTGACAAGATCGAGTTCCTCCTCCGCCTGCCGCAAGAAGAGCTCGACGAGTTCAAGCGCAACTCGCTCGCTTTCATCCAGGCGCATGACCTGCAGCGCACCATTGTCACGTTCGAGCGCTTGTACCGCGGGGCATCCGACGTCGACCCGGCCGCGATCGACGCGATCATGGCTGCGAATGCGCTGCCCAACGGTGCACTCGAATCCGACGCCACGGATGCTGCACACTCCTGACGCGAACCCTCCGCTTCATGCCGTCCGTGAGCAGCAGGCCGCGTCTGTTACCGGCCAGATGCGCGAACCTGTATCGTTGGTTCGCGGCGGTTGTGTGATGTATTGCACCCCGCCAACGGGGCGTTAGCTCAGCTGGTTAGAGCAGCGGACTCATAATCCGTCGGTCGCGGGTTCAAGTCCCGCACGCCCCACCCTTCATTGAGATGGCTGGCTTGGGCCGGTGGCCTGGTCCACCCTGCTGGGCGGCCCAGGGGTTCAAGTCCCGCACGCCCCACCCTTCATTGAGATGGCTGGCTAGGGCCGGTGGCCTGGTCCAGCCTGCTGGGCGGCCCAAGGGTTCAAGTCCCGCACGCCCCACCCCGCACGCCCCACCCTTCACGCCCCACCCCCGCGCGTCAGCGCCTCCAGGTCACCCCAGAAGTGGGGCAATCGCGAAGAAACGTCAGGTATGTCTTGACTCGATAAAACTTCACAAGTATGGTTTTCGATGGTGGTTCGCCACCACTTGTATGGGGATACTGGGTTTTGCTTGTTGCATGGTGCGCCGTCGCGCGCGCCGGCGCCAAGTTTCTCGCAAAAGGCACTATTGATGACGTACTTCACCCACGATGTTCCCGTGCGCGGCGGCGTGATGAGAGTCGGTGAGTGGCGGCCGGAATGCCCCGACGCTCCGACGATCGTCGCATTGCACGGCATGAGCGGCTCCCACCTCGCGTGGCAATTCCTTGCGGAACAGCTACCCGAATACCGCATCGTCGCGCCAGACCTCCGTGGCCGTGGGCTGAGTGCCCAGCTGCCGGCCCCGTTCGGTGTGGCCAGTCATCTTGACGATGTCGCGGCCATCAGTGCTGCTCTGAATGTGTCGCGTGCGACCATCGTCGGGCACTCCATGGGTGCCTTCGTCGCCGTCGCGGCCCTCAGGGAGCATCCAGAGGTCTTCGTGCGCGGGATTCTCGCCGACGGCGGCCTGCCTGTCACCGTGCCCCTCGACCTCGCCGACGATGAGCTCGTCGAAGCAGTTCTGGGAGTTGCCGCGGCCCGGCGGGTTGAGTTCACTTTCTCGAGCAGGGACATGTACCGCAAATTCTGGCGCCTGCATCCTGCCTTCGCGGGTGATTGGTCTGAGGCGCTGAGTTCCTACGCTGACTACGACCTGGCTGAGGTCGTCACCACTGACGGGGAGGTAGCCTTCCGGCCCGTTGCGAACCCCGCGGCGGTCAAGGCAGACGCGCGCGAACTGTACGGCAGCCACGCGCTCCGGGCCACGCTGTGCGGCCTCCGGGTGCCGATGACGGTGCTTTACGCCTCCCGCGGCTTGCTCAACGAGACTCCTGGGGTGTACAGCGGGCGGGAAATCGCGGGGTGGCAGGCAGAACTGCCCTCCACCGTTTCGTTCGTAGAGGTGGCCGAGGCGAACCACTACACACTCGTTCTGAGTCAGCACGGCGCCGAGGCTATCGCTCAGGTGCTGCGAACGGCGCTGGTACCCAGCTGAGCCCCGCCTCGGTCGCTGGCACCTCTGCTCTGGATCTTCTCGGTTTGCTGGAGTAGCCGCACGGGGCGTCGCCCGCGCCGAGGGCGCTCTGACTGCATCGCGATAGTGAATTCGGACGGGTCGATTCTAATCTGTTCCAGCCAGGCCAGGGCAGAGTGCGCCAGCAGCCTCTCGGCTTCAGCCTGCGCGCGCGCCAACCTTCTGCCTGGGACCGCGGCGGACCCGACATCCTGAATTCGTTTCTGCGAGGAGATGCCCCGCCAGGCTTCTTCATAGGCTCGGATGAGGGGCAGAGGGTCTTGACCCGGTAGCGAGACCGCGAGCAGAACGTGGTCCATCATGTCGCCCCAGGCCGACCCCGATACCGGCTGGGCGGTGCCGAGCCACGAGTGAGCCTCCTGTCGGCCCTCTGGCGTCAATTCGTACAAGGGGAGGCCACCGGCCGTCACGGTGTCGCACGCGACCAACCCGGCTGTCTTCAACCGCCCCAGGGTGGAGTACACCTGACCGACGTTGAGAGTCCCTTCGCGGCAGGTTCGCAGTTCCACTTCGTCATGAAGCTGGAGCCCGTAGGCCGGGCCGAGGGTGAGAACGGCGAGGATGGTCTGGCGAACCGACACATGCACCACACCCCTTTCGGGCCATCCGGAATTCAAATCTCTGCCGAGTATAGCGACGAGCCCGCAGCAGCCTTGCGATTCACGATCCATGTCGGCATACTGGAGCCATGCAGTACTTGCACAACTGAACATTGAGCCGCCGTTTGTGCGCAGCCATTCACAGGTCGTTGGGGAAGACGTACCTCACGAATGGAGAATACAAATGGTGGCATCTGTCGCACGCGGAGTGATCTATGTTCACTCCGCTCCCCGCGCGCTCTGCCCTCACGTCGAGTGGGCCGCAGGTCGCGCCATTGGTCGTGCGGTGAACTTCAGCTGGATCGAACAACCGGTGCTACGCGGTTCGCAGCGAGCCGAGTTCTACTGGGAGGGCGCTGCAGGTACCGGGGCCGCCATCGCCTCTGCCCTGCGCGGGTGGGAGCATCTCCGGTATGAAGTGACGGAAGACCCCGCTGCAGGCCGCGACGGTGGTCGATGGATGCACACCCCAGACCTGGGCATCTTCTTCGCTCAGACGGACAGTGCTGGCAATACCGTCATCCCCGAAGATCGTGTTCGTGCGGCAATGGAATCCGCCGGCACGAATGCGCTTGAGCTGCATCGGGAGCTTCGACTGGCACTCGGCCAAGCCTGGGACGACGAACTCGAGCCGTTCCGCTACGCGAGTGACTTCGCGCCTGTCGTCTGGCTGCACTCCGTCGGCTAACCCACGACGCCGGTTGAGTAGGCCAGGGACCACATCGAAATCTCAACGAGCGAATCAGGGTTTCGATACAGCGCGCTGCGCGTGCTTACTCAACCGGCGGCTGTGCGCTGCGCGAGCTTACTCAACCGGTGACAGTGCGACTAGACGGTCTTGAAGGCCGCCACAGCGTTGTGCCCTCCGAAACCGAACGAGTTGCTGATGGCCAGCAGTTCGCCGTCTCCGAGCGGCCGTGGCGAGGTGACCACGTCGAGGTGGATCTCCGGATCCTGCTCGGTGAGGTTGATCGTCGGGGGAGCGATTCGCTCCTGCAGCGACTTGATGACAAACAGCGCTTCGATGGCGCCGGCACCGCCGAGAAGATGACCGGTCGACGCCTTCGTCGCCGAAACCGGAATTCCTTCGACCGCCTCACCGAAGACACGGCGGAGCGCGTTGTACTCTGCGATGTCACCGACGGGTGTCGACGTTGCGTGCGCGTTGATGTGCGCAACGTCAGAGAGTGCGAAGCCCGCGTTCGTGATCGCAGCGATCATGGCTCGCGCTGCGGCCGAACCCTCAGGGTCTGGGGCGGTGATGTGGTACGCGTCGCTCGTCACCGAACCGCCGAGCAGTTCCGCGTAGATCTTTGCCCCACGGGCAATCGCGTGCTCGTACGTCTCGAGCACGATTGCAGCGGCGCCCTCGCCGAGCACGAACCCGTCGCGGGTGACGTCGTACGGGCGCGAAGCCGTCGCCGGGTCGTCATTGCGCTTCGACAGCGCCTGCATCGCCGCGAACGAGGCGATGGGCAGAGGGTGGATGCACGCCTCAGAGCCCCCCGCAAGAATGATGTCGGCAAGTCCCGCCTGGAGGTGGTCGTAGGCGTTGGCAATCGACTCCGTGCTCGAGGCACAGGCCGACACGTCGGTGCGGCTGAAGGCGCGCGCGCCGAGATCCATGCTGATCGCGGCAGCGGGGCCGTTCGGCATCAGCATGGGAACAGTCATCGGCAGAACACGGCGCGGCCCACGCTCACGCAGGGTGTCCCACGCGTCGAGGAGCGTCCAGAGACCGCCGATGCCGGTCGCCCAGTCGACGCCGATGCGTTCGGGGTCGACCTCGGGTGCACCCGCGTCGGCCCAGGCTTCGCGGGCCGCCGTCAGTGCGAACTGGCTGTTGGGGTCGAGTCTCTTCGTCTCCTGGCGGGTGAGAACGTCAGCGGAGGGCACAACGGCCTGCGCAGCCATCGTGATGGGCACCTGCCACTTCTCAACCCATTCCTGTTCGAGGGTGCGGTTGCCCGAAACGCCGTTCAGAAGTGCGTGCCAGCTCTCTTCAGCTGTTCCGCCCAACGGAGTGGTTGCACCGATTCCGGTGACGACGATTCTTTTGCTCATGGCAGGCGCTTTCTCTGTGGATCAGGTGGTACTGCCGCTGCGATGGCCCCGAAGCGACGGGACACTGGCAACGGCACAGAAGCGGGAAGACCGGAGCATGAGGCACAGGCCGAGCCCCGGTCATCCGCACTCTTCGACAGGGTGTCGGGGTGTGAAACCTACGCCTGTGCGTTGGTGATGAAGTGCACGGCGTCGCCGACGGTCTTGAGGTTCTTGACCTCTTCGTCGGGGATCTTGACGTCGAACTTCTCTTCAGCGTTGACGACGATGGTCATCATCGAGATGGAGTCGATGTCGAGGTCATCGGTGAACGACTTGTCCAGCTCAACCGTGTCGGCTGCGATACCAGTTTCGTCGTTGATGAGCTCGGCGAGGCCGGCAAGAACTTCTTCGGTGGACAATGCCATTGTATTTTTCTCCTTGGGTGTCATTTGAGGCGACATTCAGTTTAGGTCAGAGGGGGAGCGGTTCGTTGCGGCGGCGCGGCACGAGAGCCCGTGAGGGACGGTGGGTGCGGGTTAAGGAAGTACCACGACTTGAGACCCGAATACGAGTCCGGCGCCGAAGCCGATCTGCAACGCGAGGCCGCCGGAGGCTTCAGGATGCTCCTGCAGGAGCCGGTGCGTCGCGAGCGGTATCGACGCGGCTGAGGTGTTGCCTGTCGTCTCGATGTCACGGCCGATCAGGACCGATTCGGGGAGCTTCAGCACTTTGGCGAACTCGTCGATGATACGCATGTTCGCCTGGTGGGGAATGAACGCGGTGAGGTCGTCAGCCGTGATTCCGGCTTCGTCCAGCGCGCGCTTGGCCACCTTGGCCATCTCCCACACGGCCCAGCGGAAGACCGTCTGGCCCTCCTGGCGCATGGTGGGCCACTCGTTGTCACCACGGCGAAAGCCGACATAGCTCCCGGTCATTCCGACCGCATCCCACTTCGAGCCGTCGGAGCCCCAGATGGTCTTGGAGATACCGGCGAAATCACTCGGCCCGACTACTGCCGCACCCGCGCCGTCACCGAGCAGGAATGAGATGGAGCGGTCAGCCGGGTCGACGAAGTCAGACAGTTTCTCGGCACCGATGACGAGCACGTACTCGGCGAGGCCGGCACGGATGAGCGAATCGGCTTGCGCAATTCCATAGGTGTAGCCAGCACAGGCGGCCTCGATGTCGTAGGCGGCAGCGGGAGTTGCACCGACCCGTTCTGCGACGAGCGTGGAGATCGACGGGGTCACGACAGGATTGCTGATCGTCGAGACGATGACAGCACCGATCTGGTCGGGCCGTATTCCTGCCTTCTCGATCGCCTCCCGGGCAGCGGCCGTGGCCAGGTCGACAGCCGTGACCTCGGCACTGGCCCGGCGGCGCTCGATGATGCCCGTGCGCTTTCTGATCCATTCGTCAGAGGAGTCGATCGGGCCGATGAGGTCCTCGTTGGGCACCACGAGGTCTCCTCGTGCCGCACCCATCGCGTAGATGCGGGTGAATTCGGGGCCGTGCGACTGCTGGAGAGTGGGGCGTGACATCGTATCCTTGGCCGGTTGGTGTGGCTGTGTGGGGCGTTGAGTGGATGGGCGTGGATCGGGCCGTGCCCGGAGCCAGGATCAGACGGGCGAACCCGTGAGGAGTTCGATGGCCGCCGGCAGGTCATCCGGAGTCTTGACGGCTACCGCCGGAACACCCTTGAGCCCGCGTTTGGCCAGGCCCGTCAGGGCGCCCGCTGGAGAGACTTCGATGATACCGGTCACGCCAGCATCGTGGAACGACTGCATGCAGCGATCCCAGCGAACAGGAGAGGAGACCTGGCCGACCAGCAGGTCGACGAATTCCGGGCCGGAGTCGACAGTGCCGCCGTCACGGTTCGTCCAGATGGGAATGGTGGGGTCTGCGGGAGTGAGCCTGCTAGCCACTTCGCGGAGGTGCTCCACCGCGGGAGTCATGTACTGCGTGTGGAAGGCGCCGGCGACCTGGAGGGGAATGACGCGCGCGCCGCGGGGTGCCAGATCCTTCAGCTTCTCGAGCGCACCGAGCTCGCCGGCCACCACGATCTGCCCGCCGCCGTTGAAGTTGGCGGGTTCGAGCCCCAGCCTTGACAGTGTGGCCAGGAGTTCTGTTTCGTCGCCACCGACGACCGCGCTCATTCCACTCGGAGCAAGTGCCGCGGCGTCGGCCATCGCCAGCCCTCGTTCGCGGACGAACGTCATCGCGTCGGGTTCGCCCAGGATTCCGGATGCTGCGGCGGCGGTGATCTCGCCCACAGAGTGGCCGGCGACGCCGCCGACCCGCGAGCGGCGGCCGTCGGCGAGAAGTGCTGTGAGCGTGAGAAGCCCGGCGGCCACAATGAGCGGCTGGGCGATTTTCGTGTCGCGGATGGTGTCGGCATCGCTCGTGGTGCCGTGGGCGAGCAGGTCGAGCCCAGCGGTGTCGCCCAGAGCTTCGAGGTGCTCCCTGAATGCGGTCTCAGCAACCCAGGGCTCGAGGAAGCCAGGGGTCTGGGAGCCCTGGCCAGGGCAGACGATGACGATCATGTTTTCAGTCTTTCAAGAGTAGAGACGGGGGCGGTGTCAATAGTCGACGAAGGTTCGCGTGAATCGTTGTGGGTGTCGTTCAGCCCTTCATCGTTTGCGCGCCAGGGGGTCTGGTTCGTTCATCGAGCCCAGGATGAGCGCCGACTGCAGGATCAGTGCCTCACGCGCACCCGTGGCATCCCAGCCGATGACCTGTGACACCCGTTTCAGGCGGTACCGCACGGTGTTGGGGTGAACGAACAGTTCGCGGGCCGTTCCTTCCAGCGAACGACCATTGTCGAGGTAGCACCAGAGGGTTGCCATGAGTTCGGGCGACTGGTCCTGCAACGGCCGGTACACCCGGTTCACGAGGGTGGAGCGGGCGAGCGGGTCGCCGGCAAGGGCGCGTTCCGGGAGGAGGTCGTCGGCAAGCACGGGCCGCGGAGCGTTGCGCCACGACCGGGCAACGGCGAAACCGGCAAGCGCCGCCTTGGCGCTGCGTGAGGCATCCACCAGGCTCGGGACCTCATGACCCAGCACCAGGTGCCCGGGCCCGAAACCCGGTTCAAGGGCGTTGGCGATCTGCATGAACGACAGCACAGGCTCGGCAACGGCGCCTGCGGCCGGTTCGTCGGCCGAGCCGATCGCGGGCTGGGAGCGACCGATGACGAGTACGAGTCGGCCGCCCTGCACCCCGATCAGCACGTCGGCGGCCAGATGCCTGGCTGTGCGCCGGAGCTGGTCGACGTCGAGCATGCGGGGGGTGGTGCCGACCAGAACGCTGACGGCGCCGTGGCCGTGCCAGCCAAGGGCTGCGATGCGGCTCGGCAGCTCGTCGTCACCCTCCCTGCTGAGAATGGAATCGACGACGAGTGCCTCGAGCCGGGCATCCCACAGGCCCCTGGCTTCTGCCGCGCGTGCGTAAACGTCTGCCGACGCGAACGCGATCTCACGCGAATAGAGCAGGATTGCCTCGCGAAGCGACTGGTCCCCGTTGGAGATGCGCTGCTCGACGACCTCCACGACGACCCGAATGAGCTGCAGTGTCTGTTGCAGGCTGACCGAACGAAGCAGCTCGCGCGGCGCCGAACCGAAGACGTCAGACGCGATCCAGGTGGTCGTGGTCGGGTCGTCGTACCAGGTGATGAACGATTTGATGCCGGCCTGAGCCACCAGACCCACGGCCGAGCGCCTCCCTGGCGGCATGTCGCCGTACCAGGGAAGCGTCTCGTCGAGTCGCTTGATCGTCGCTGTCGAGAGTTCTCCCGACACCGTTCGCAACCATGCGAGGGTCTGTTCTTTGGTTCTGGCCATGGGGTGGGCGCTGGTGTGCGTCAGCTCTCTCCGCCGGCGGAGCCCGAGGTACCGGCAGACACGTCGTGCAGCCGGTACTTGTCGATGGCCCACTGGGGTGCGTTCCGGTCGACCTCACCGCGGGCGGCGAGCTGTTCCAGAACACGCACGACCACACTCGGGCCGTCGATCTTGAAGAACCGGCGTGCCGCGGGGCGGGTGTCAGAGAACCCGAAGTCGTCGGCCCCCAGTGTTGCGTAGTCACCGGGTACGAACTGCCTGATCTGGTCAGTGACGGCGTGCATGTAGTCACTCACAGCGACAAAGGGACCATGAGCACCCGAGAGCTTGTTCGTGAGGTACGGCACGTGCCGCTCGTCGTTGGGGTAGAGGAAGTTGTGCTCCTCTGCCCGCAGGCCGTCGCGTCGGAGCTCGGTCCAGCTGGTGACCGACCAGACGTCTGCCGAGACACCCCAGTCGTTCGCCAGCAGTTCCTGCGCTTCGAGGGCCCACGGCACACCGACGCCGGAGGCCAGGATGTTCGCCTTCGGCCCGTTGTCGACCCAGCCCGATTTGAGGTGGTGGATGCCCTTGACGATGCCTTCGACGTCGACGTTCTCCGGCTCGGCCGGCATGACCATCGGCTCGTTGTAGAGCGTGATGTAGTACATGACGTTCGGGTCGGTGTGCGTGCCGCCGTACATGCGCTCGAGCCCCGAGCGCACGATGTGGCCGATCTCATAGCCGTAGGCCGGATCGTACGAGATCACAGCGGGGTTGCTTGCTGCGAGAAGGTGGGAGTGGCCGTCCGCATGCTGGAGGCCTTCGCCTGTGAGCGTCGTGCGGCCGGCCGTCGCGCCCATGATGAACCCGCGGGTCATCTGGTCGCCCGCGGCCCAGAGCGCGTCACCGGTGCGCTGGAACCCGAACATCGAGTAGAACACATACACCGGGATGAGGGGCTCACCCTGAGTGGCGTACGAGGTTCCGGCAGCGGTGAAGGCAGCGACGGCACCGGCCTCGTTGATGCCGACATGGATGATCTGCCCCTGTGGGCTCTCCTTGTAGGCCAGCAGCAGGTCACGGTCGACGCTGGTGTAGTGCTGGCCGTTCGGGTTGTAGATCTTCGCGCTCGGGAAGAACGCGTCCATTCCGAAGGTCCGTGCCTCGTCGGGGATGACTGGAACGACGCGATTGCCGAAGTCCTTCGACCGCGTCATCTCCTTGAGCAGGCGCACGAAGGCCATCGTCGAGGCGATCTGCTGCGTGCCGGAGCCCTTCTTCATGATGGCGTAGGCCGAGTCGTCGGGGAGTGTGATCGCCGTGTGCTTCGTGCGGCGCTCCGGTACGTAACCACCCAGCGCGCGGCGGCGTTCGTGCAGGTACTGGATCGCCTCATCGTCGGGGCCCGGGTTGTAGTACGGGGGAGACCAGTGGTCGTTCGCCTCGAGCTGGGCATCGGTGATCGGGATGCGCATCTCGTCACGGAACGCCTTGAGGTCGGGCAGCGACATCTTCTTCATCTGGTGCGTCGCGTTGCGGCCAGCGAAGCCCTTTCCGAGGCCGTAGCCCTTGATGGTGTGGGCGAGGATGACCGTGGGCTGCCCCTTGTGCTCACTGGCGGCCTTGAAGGCGGCGTAGACCTTGCGGTAATCGTGCCCGCCTCGCTTGAGGCCCCAGATCTGGTCGTCGCTGTACTCTTCGACGAGCTTCAGGGCGCGGGGGTCGCGACCGAAGAAGTTGTCGCGAACGTACTTGCCGTCTTCGGTCTTGTACGTCTGGAAGTCGCCATCCGGAGTCTGGTTCATCAGATTGAGAAGAGCGCCGTCGGAGTCGTTCTGCAGCAGCGAATCCCATTCGCGGCCCCAGATCACCTTGATGACGTTCCAGCCCGCACCGCGGAAGAAGCTCTCGAGCTCCTGGATGATCTTGCCGTTGCCGCGAACCGGGCCGTCGAGGCGCTGCAGGTTGCAGTTGATGACGAAGTTCAGATTGTCGAGGCCCTCGTTCGCTGCCACCTGGAGCTGGCCACGGCTCTCGACCTCATCCATCTCACCGTCACCGAGGAACGCCCAGACCTGCTGGTCACTGGCATCTTTGATGCCGCGGTTGGTGAGGTACTTGTTCGACTGTGCCTGGTAGATGGCGTTGATCGGGCCGATGCCCATCGACACGGTCGGGAACTGCCAGAACTCCGGCATGAGCCTGGGGTGGGGGTAGGAGCTCAGGCCGCCGCCGGCGTGTGACTTCTCCTGGCGGAAACCGTCGAGCTGGTGCTCGCTGAGACGGCCTTCGAGGAAGGCGCGGGCGTAGGTGCCGGGGGAGGCGTGGCCCTGCACGAAGACCTGGTCGCCGCCACCCGGGTGGTCGTGACCGCGGAAGAAGTGGTTGAAACCGACTTCGTAGAGGCTGGCGCTCGAGGCGTAGGTCGAGATGTGCCCGCCGACGGCGATACCGGGGCGCTGTGCGCGGTGCACCAGCATCGCGGCGTTCCAGCGGATCCAGGCGCGGTATCGGCGCTCGATGTCTTCGTCGCCCGGGAATTCGGGCTCGTTCTCTGACGCGATCGTATTGATGTAGTCGGTGGTGGGAACCATCGGTACGCCCAGATGGAGTTCCTTGCTGCGCTTGAGCAGGCTGAGCACGATTTCCCTGGCACGCCCGTGGCCGCGCTCGGCAACCAGGGCATCGAGCGACTCAGACCATTCGGCTGTTTCGTCAGGATCAGAATCGATGTTCGACACCGAATAGGGGTCTTGGTCGTTGACTGTCAACGTCAACCTCTCTCTTTTGGGTTGTAGAGATCATTCAACTGGGGCAGCCACCGGTTCACGGAAGTCGACACCACCGACAAGCCTAACCAATCCGCTGGGCGACTTTGCACGTCGGCGGTATCTCCAAGCCATTGGAGGAATACACTGGATGTTTGGGTCTGGCGGGCAAGGTACCTGTCACCGGAAGGATCGCCTCAATGGCACTCGAGAACGACACGTGGGCTCCCGACTTCGAGCTGTCGAACCAATACGGCGAGAAGGTCAGGCTGAGCCAGTTCCGGGGCGTCAAACCGGTCGTGCTGGTCTTCTACCCACTGGCATTCTCCGGCGTGTGCACCGGGGAGCTCTGCGCCCTTGAAGACAACATTGCGATGTTCCGCGACAACAGCGTCGAGCTCATCGGCATCTCGGTCGACTCGAAGTCGACTCTCCGTGCCTGGAGTGACCAGAAGGGGTTCGACTTCACCCTGCTTGCCGACTTCTGGCCGCACGGCGATGTCGCCAAGGAGTACGGCGTGTTCCTCGAGGAGAAGGGCTTCTCCAACCGCGCCACGTTCGTCATCGACACCAAGGGAATCATCCGCGCGAGCTTCATCACGGCCCCAGGCGAAGCCCGCTCGATCGAGGCCTACCGCGCGGCACTTGAAGAACTCGAGCCCGCAGGCGTGTAGGGTTTCGGGTGCAGTAGATTTGCATCACCAGGGCCTTTAGCTCAGCTGGTAGAGCGCCACGTTTACACCGTGGATGTCATCGGTTCGATCCCGGTAGGGCCCACTCCATCCAGCAGTGAAGGGCTTATATTTTGAAAATATAAGGACTATGCTTATGGGTATGTCTTCTGATCTGCCGGTCGCCGTCGTGATCGACCTCGTCAAGTCACGGCAGATTACTGAGCGCAGATCGGCGCAGGTTCAGATCGAGACCGCGTTCGCCCTCGTCAACTCTCTCGTGATCCCTGTGCAGCCGCTCGAGGCCACGGTCGGCGATGAGTTCCAGGCCGTGTACGAATCTGTGTCAGCAGCACTCGAGGCGACTCTTCTCGCCCGCCTTGCCCTGCCAGCAGGAATCGACTGCCGGTTCGGCATGGGGAGCGGCGAACTGTGGTCAGTCGGCACGGGGGCGACGGGGCCGCTGCAGGACGGGCCCGGCTGGTGGCTGGCGCGCGAAGCGATCAATGAGGCTCATGTGCGCGAGGATGCCCGTACTCCGAGCCTGCGCAGCTGGTACCGGAGCGATGACCAGCGATACCCTGAAGCGGTGGTCAACGCGCAGCTGCTCGTCCGCGACCAGGTGGTCGGGGCGATGAGCGACCGCGCGCGGCGCATCACGCTCGGAACATTCCGAGGGTTGTCGCAAGCCGAACTCGCGGCGTCGGAGCAGATCTCGCAGTCCGCTGTCTCGCAGTCTCTTCGGCGTTCGGGGGGCTCGGCGCTGGTTTCATCGCTGGAGCTGTTCGCTGCGGGAGCCGCCTGATGCTCGCCGCAGTGCTGCTGCTTCTGGTCGGAACGGCCGACCTGGCTCGTTCTGGTCGCCGCTTCGAGGCCGCTCGTGTCGCGATTCCGCTCGCGTGGCTCGTCATCGCCCTGCTCGCTGCGACGGGGCTCGGCACGCCGTGGTGGTCACTTCTGGCTCCGCTCGTGATCGCGAGCGCGTGGCTTCTGACCACAACGACACTGGAGCACGTGAAGCCGCCGTCTGGACTCTGGCCGGTGGCAGGGTTGGGGGCCGCGCTCCTGCTCCTGCTGGCCATCGACACCACAGGCCAGTCCGCGTCAGGCTTCCTGGTTCAGTGGCACGCGGACGCTCCCGTCGATGCACTTCACCAGGCCTCGTTGACCACCATCGTGCTCGGCTTTTCGGCGGCCGTCTTTCTCACCGAGAGCAGCAACGTCGTTGTGCGGGCGAGCCTGCACCGAACCCCACCAGTGGCCGCCAGCGGAAGGGCAAACAAGGCGTCCTCGTCCGGTGGGCCCGACGATATCGACCTCTCCGCAGCAGACCTCCGCGGCGGCCGGCTGATCGGCCCATTGGAACGCCTGCTCATCGTCACGCTGGCCCTCGCCGGAATGTATCCCATCGTCGCCGCACTGATCGCGGCGAAGGGAATCGTGCGTTTCCCTGAGATCTCCAAAGACGGCCCCTCGGGATCGAAAGCCGAGTATTTTCTTGTGGGCAGCCTCGTCAGCTGGTCGATCGCGGTCGCCATCGGCGGGCTGCTCTGGATATCAGCCCACGGCTGATAATCGCTGGATATGAGCAAGGAGCTTATGACGTTTTCATTCGAACACCTGAAGCGTTGGCCCGACGCCGAAGCTGCGAACCTGTTCGCCGTCGACGCGAGCGACCGGCTGATCGTCGATGAGGCCGATGAAGCGCTCAGCGAGGTGAGCGGCAGCGAGACGGTCGTGATCGGCGACCGGTATGGAGCGCTGACGCTGGGGGTGGCCTCGCGACACAATGCCACAGGCATCCGCACCCAACAGGACTGGCTGACCGGCGAGCAGGCACTCGCGAACAACGCCAGGGCCGCCGGTCTCGAAGCCAGCTATCGCAGCCTGCCACTCGGTGCAGAGCTCCTGGCCGGAGCCAAGGTCGTGCTCCTGCAGCTGCCCCGAAGCCTCGCAGAGCTCGACGAGGTGGCGGACCTCATCGCACGGTTCGCCGACCCCACGGTGACCGTCTACGCCGGGGGCCGCATCAAACACATCACCCTGGCGATGAACGAGGTGCTCGGCGCCTCGTTCGACACGGTCTCTGCCACGAGAGCGCGCCAGAAGTCTCGGGTGCTTGTTGCGTCGAATCCCCAGGCGACACCGGATGATCGGCCCTACCCGAAGCGCGAATTCCATGCCGAACTCGGGTTGACCGTGGCCGCGTACCCGGGTGCCTTCGCCGGCACCTCCCTTGACATCGGCACGCGTTTCCTGCTCGATTTTCTCGGGCAGGTCTCGCCTTCAGCACACTCCGTCATCGATCTGGGGTGCGGAACGGGCATCCTCGCCGCCGCCATCGCGAAACAGCGGCCCGACCTGCAGGTACTGGCGACCGACCAGTCGCAGGCCGCCGTAGAGTCGGCGAGAGCCACGATGGCAGCCAACGGCCTCGCCGATCGCGTCACGGTCGTGCGCGACGACGGGCTCGCATCCCAGCCCGATGCGAGCACCGATGCCGTGCTGTGCAACCCGCCGTTCCACGTCGGGAGCACAGTTCACACCGGCGTCGCCCTGTCGCTCTTTCGCGATGCAGGCCGGGTTCTCGTGCCGGGTGGCCAGCTGTTCACCGTCTTCAATTCGCATCTCGCCTACCAGTCAGATCTGCGACGCCTCGTGGGGCCGACAACCGTGCTGGGGCAGAATGCGAAGTTCACGGTGACGGTTTCGACCAAGCGGTGAGCGGCCCACACTCTAGGCTGGGGGCTGTGCTGTATTCCGTTCGCGACGTCAACGCTGTCATTGAGGGTCTCTGGCCCATCGAGCACGCCGAGCCGTGGGACTCGCCGGGGCTCGTCTCCGGTTCGCCAGAGGAGGAGGTCACGAGCATCCATCTCGCCGTCGACGCCGTAGCCGAGACTGTCGACGAGGCCGTGGCTTCCGGTGCCGGGCTGTTGCTGGTTCACCACCCGCTGCTCTTCCACGGGGTGACAACCATCGCCGAGACAACGTACAAGGGTGCCATGCTCGCCCGTCTCGTTCGGGGCAACTGTGCACTGGTGGCAGCCCACACGAACGCAGACATCGTCGAGAACGGGGTGTCAGCGGTGATCGCCGATCGCCTGGGGCTGATGGATGCTGTTCCCCTCGTTGCCGGAACGGTGCCTGGCACGGGGCTCGGTCGCGCCGGTACTCTCGCCCAGCCGGTCACCCTCGGGCGACTCGCTTTGGAACTCGCCGAGATCCTGCCCGCAACCGCAACCGGCGTGCGCGTCGCTGGTGCCTACGACACCGTGGTCTCGAGGGTGGCGCTCTGCGGTGGCGCAGGCGACTCGCTGCTGTCCACTCCCGAGGTGCAGGCGGCCGACGTCTACATCACCTCCGACCTCCGCCACCACCCCGTTTCAGAGGCTCGCGAGCAGGCCGCTGTGGGTGGCGGCCCTGCGCTCATCGACGTCTCACACTGGGCCAGCGAGTGGCTGTGGCTCGAAGTCGCGGCTGAGCAGCTCCGGGCGGCCCTGCCGGGGGTCGTCGTGACGGTGAGCGATGTTCGAACCGACCCCTGGGACTTCGTCGTCACCCAGTGACCGGGATTCCCTCTTCCTGAACCTCAGGGTCGCCTCATCGGCGCCATCACAGACACTGGTCACACGAACCGACGGCCAAACCTTGCACCTCACCACCGCTCACTGAAGGATTGAACCCATGAAAGCTCCCGTCTCCGAGCAACGCACGCTGCTCGACCTCCAGGCTGCTGACACCCGGATCGCTCAACTGGCTCACCGGGCGAAAACGCTCCCTCAGCAGAAGCGGCTCGATGAACTCGCCGCCCAGATCGGCGCCGTGTCACACCGCCTTGCCGGCACGAACGGCGAGCTTGAAGACGCCCAACTGGAGATCTCCCGGGTGGAATCCGACGTCGAGGTCGTTGCGGCCCGCCTGGCCCGGGATCGCTCACGACTCGAGACGAGTTCGTCGACCAAGGACATCCAGGGTCTCGAACACGAGATCGCCTCTTTGGTGAAACGCCAGTCCGATCTCGAAGACATCGAACTCGCGGTGATGGAGCGCATGGATGAGATCAACAGCCGCCTCGCCGTGATCATCGAGGAGATGGCCGTCCTGGTGGCCGAGCGTGACGAGTTGACGGTGTCGCGCGACGCCGATCTGGCCGCGATCACGTCCGAGCTCGCCGGAGTGCAGTTGAACCGCGACCTGATCGCTGGGGGAGTCGGCGACGAATTGCTGGCCCTCTACAACCGCCAGCGAGAGCGATACGGCATCGGAGCTGCACTTCTCACTCGGGGTATCTCGATGGGGAGCAACGTCAAGTTGCACGAATCCGACTTGGCGAAGATCCGTGCCGCGGCGCCTGACGACGTCGTCATCGACCCCGACAGCAGCTGCATCCTGGTGCGCACCGAGGAATCAGGGCTGTAAGAACCGGCCGGATTCAGTCACGGGGTGCCGGGTCTGGGTTGAACCGGTACCCGAGGCCCGGCTCGGTGATGAAGTACCGGGGCCTCGACGGGTCGGGCTCGAGCTTCTTTCGCAGCTGGGCGAGATAGAGGCGCAGATACCCGTCTTCGGAGCTGTAGGCAGCGCCCCACACGGTGGTGAGCAGGTGGTGCTTGGTCACGAGTCGGCGAGGGTTACGAACCAGCACCTCGAGAATGTGCCATTCGGTGGGAGTGAGTTTCACAACGTCGGGCGCGGCCGGGGCGTCTGCGCCTCGGGCAGTGTCGCTTTGAGCAGGGTTGCCCCGGGCCTCCGCCGTCTCGTGCCGCACTTCGTGCCTCACTTCGTGGGCGGCCAGGTCGACCACGATGTCGCCGAAGCGCACGATGGGTTCGTCGACTCCCGCGACAGTGCGCCGGGTGAGGGCGCGGATGCGGGCCAGCAGTTCATCGACGGCAAAGGGTTTTGTCACGTAGTCGTCGGCTCCGGCGTCGAGCGCGTCGACCTTGTCGGCAGAATCGCTTCGGCCACTCACCACGAGAATCGGAACGGCACTCCAGCCGCGAATGCCCTCGATCACCTCGATTCCGCTGAGCCCCGGCAGGCCCAGGTCGAGTACGACAAGTTCGGGTGGATGCTCGGCAGCCCTCTTCAGCGCGGCTTCACCTGTCGAGGCGAGGTCGACGTCGTACCCGCGTGCCGACAGGTTGATGCGCAGGGCGCGAAGGATCTGCGCGTCATCGTCGACGATCAACACCCTCATGACGCTGCCACCTCCAGGGTGTGCACGGGAGCGTGCCGCCCGGGGCGGAGTGAGACGACCATGGTGAGCCCACCGCCCGGAGTGACCTCGGCTTCGAGCGTGCCGCCCATCGCCTCGACAAAACCGCGGGAAAGAGCGAGCCCCAGGCCCACGCCGGTGGTGTTGTCGGTGTCACCCAGCCTCTGGAAGGGCTGGAAGGCATCCGTAAGCCGATCGTCGGGGATCCCCGGGCCCTGGTCGATCACCCGGAGCTCGACCGTGTCGGCGAAGGCGCTGCCCGAGAGGATGGGAGCCTGGCCAGACGGAGCATAGCGCAACGCATTCGACAACAGATTCACCAGAACCCGCTGCAGCAGCGCCGGGTCGCAGATCACCGGCGGCAGGTGGGGGGAGACGTTCACGACGACTGCTCCGGCGACCACGTGGAGTTCATCGAGGGCCAGTGGCACTATCTCGTCGAGACCCACTTCAGAATTGGCGACGGCCAGCACACCGGCCTGCAGCCGACTGACGTCGAGCAGGTTGCTCACCAGGTCGGCCAGGGTGAGCAACGACTCTTCAGCAGTTCGCAACAGGTCGTCACGGTCTGCGTCGCTCCACTGCACCTCCTGGCTGCGTAGGCTCGAGACGGCAGCAGTCGCCGACGACAGGGGTGTGCGCAGGTCGTGACCCACCGCGGCGAGCAGAGCCGTGCGCATACGATCGGCCTGCTCGAGGGGTTTGATGTTCTCTGCCTCGGCAGTCAGCCGGCGCTGAACAAGCGCGGATTCGATCTGCGAGAGGAAGGCGGCCAGAATGCGGCGGTCGGAGGCCTGCAGCACACGGCCGGTGAGAACGAGCCGCGCCGACTCGGAGAGATCGAACACGGTCGTGGTCGTGAGGGGCTCTGCGACAGCTTTTCTCTGCGTTTGCTTTCTCTGGGGTTGCACCGGCACGCCGGAGCTCGCCGCTTCGTAGAGCACCTCGCCGTCGGATTCGAGCAGCACCGAATCGAGGGAGAAGACCTCACGCAGGCGGTCGATGAGCGCCTGCAGGGCATCCTGGCCCCGGAGCACGCTGCCCGCGACCGTCGCGAGCGTCTCTGCCTCGGAGGCGCTGCGCCTGGCCGCCCGGGAGCGCCGCGCCGAGGAGTCCACGACCACACTGACGAGCACGGCGACCACGAGAAAGATCACCAGGGCGAGAAGATGCCGCGGGTCGTTGATGGTCACGGTGTACAGCGGTGCCACGAAGAAGAAGTCCAGCAGGAGGCCAGCGAGCACGGCCGTGGGAACGGCGGGTCTCAGACCGCCGACGAGGGCGACGATCACAATGAGCAACTGGTAGAGCAGCACGTCGCTGGTGATGGTCTCGTCGCTGCGGATGGCCGACAGGCCGAGAGTGAGCAGCGGCAGCCCAAGCAGCGCAAGTGCGCCGCCCATGAGCTGTCGCCTGATGGTCAGTGCCCCGCCCAGCCTCGGCAACGCGAGGCTTCCTGCTGCAGCGTGCGTCACGATGTGCACGTCGATGTCACCCGATTCCCGGATGACCGTGGCCCCGATTCCCGCACCAGTGAGCAGTGCCGTGAGTCTCGACCGGCGGCTCACCCCGATGACGAGCTGGGTGGCGTTGGCGCCCCTCGCGAAGTCGACCAGGGCCGTCGGGGTGTCGTCGCCGACCACGTGGTGGTACTCGCCGCCGAGTTGTTCCACCAGGGTGCGCTGGGCGGCCAGGGAACCGGGGTCGGCTGCGGCGAGGCCGTCTGCGCCGCTCACATGCACCGCGAGCAACTCGCCTCCGCTCGAGCGGGCGGCGATGCGGGCACCGCGACGAACGAGCGTCTCGCCCTCCGGCCCGCCGGGCAGCGCGACGACGACCCGTTCGCGGGCCTCCCACTTCTGCCCGATGCCGTGTTCGCTGCGATAGGCCTTGAGTGCAACATCCACCTCGTCTGCCAGCCAGAGCAGCGCGAGTTCACGGAGAGCAGTGAGGTTGCCGAGCCGGAAGTAGTTCGACAGGGCGGCGTCGATCGTGCCGGCCGGGTAGACGAACCCGCCGGAGAGCCGGGCGCGCAGCGCCTCTGGTGCGAGGTCGACGAGCTCGATCTGGTCCGCAGCCCGGAGGATCGAGTCGGGGATGGTCTCCTTCTGCGCGATGCCCGTGATCGTCTCGACGACATCGTGCAGGCTGTCGATGTGCTGGATGTTCACGGTCGACATGACGTTGATGCCGGCGTCGAGCAGCATCCCGACGTCGAGCCAGCGCTTGGGATTGAGTGAGCCGGGCGCGTTGGTGTGGGCGAGTTCATCGACCAGCGCCCACTGTGGTGCCCGCGTTATGAGTCCTTCGGCGTCGAACTCGTCGAGGGCGACGGAGCGGTGATCGACTCTTCTGCGCGGGAAGACTTCGAGCCCCTCGACGAGCTTTGCCGTGCCTTCCCGACCGTGTGTCTCGACGATGCCGACCACCACGTCGAGACCCTGGTCTCGCAGGCGACGCCCTTCTTCGAGCATGGTGAAGGTCTTGCCGACCCCGGGTGCCGCGCCGAGGTAGACGTGCAACAAGCCTCTGACCACGAATCCAGCCCAATCTGTGAAGTGCGGCTCTGTGAAGTGCGGCGCGCCTGCAGGGCTGCCGTGCGGGTGACCTGCTGTTACTTCAGTGCGTCCAGGGCGATGTTGAGCCGCAGCACGTTGACGGTCGGCTCACCGATGTAGCCCAGATCTGCGCTCTGAACGAACGATTCGACAAGTTTCGCCACCTCAGCTTCGGGAAGATCTCTGGCCGCGGCTACTCGCGCCACCTGCTCACGAGCGTACTCCGGGCTGATGTGCGGATCGAGCCCCGACGCAGACGCAGTCAAGGCGTCTGCCGGAATCGAAGCGGGGTCGACGCCGTCGCTCGCAGCGATGGCTGCCTTGCGATCTGCAATGGCCTGCACCAGCTTGTCGCTGTTGGGCCCGAGGTTCGAGCCGCTCGATGCGCTTCCGTCGTAGCCGTCGCCTGCGGCAGAGGGCCGCGACTGGAACCACTGCGGCAACGCGACACCGTCGGAATCGGTGAAGCTCTGGCCGATGAGGATCGATCCGACGACGCTGCCGTTCACCGAGATGAGTGAGCCGTTGGCCTGCGCCGGGGCGATGAGCTGGCCGACCCCGGTGACCACCAGCGGGTAGACGATGCCGAGTGCAACGGTCATGATCAGGAAGAGCCTGATGCCGACCCAGTACTGCCTCAGTGTTGCGTTGCGTTTGCTCATGAGAGCCTTCTCGATTCTGACTGTGGTGCGGTGGATGTGTCGACGTGGGCGTTCATCAGGAGAGCCCCGGAATCAGGCTGATGAGCAGATCGATGAGCTTGATGCCGATGAAGGGCGCGATGATGCCGCCCAGCCCGTAGATCAGCAGGTTGCGGTTCAGGATGCTCGAGGCCGATGCCGCGCGGTACTTCACTCCGCGCAGCGCAAGCGGTATCAGCGCAACGATCACCAGGGCGTTGAAGATGATCGCCGAGAGGATCGCCGAAGCCGGCGACGAGAGCTGCATGACGTTCAGCACCGCGAGCGACGGGAACGCGACCGTGAACATGGCCGGGATGATGGCGAAGTACTTCGCCACGTCGTTCGCGATCGAGAACGTGGTGAGTGAGCCGCGGGTGATCAGCAATTGCTTGCCGATGCTCACGATGTCGATCAGCTTGGTCGGGTCGGAGTCGAGGTCGACCATGTTGCCGGCCTCCTTCGCCGCCGAGGTGCCGGTGTTCATCGCCACGCCGACGTCGGCCTGGGCGAGGGCCGGGGCATCGTTGGTGCCGTCGCCGGTCATCGCGACCAGGTTTCCACCCTCCTGCTCGCGCTTGATGAGCTCCATCTTGTCTTCGGGCGTTGCTTCGGCGAGAAAGTCGTCGACGCCCGCCTCCTCGGCGATGGCCCGTGCGGTGAGCGGGTTGTCTCCGGTGATCATCACCGTGCGGATGCCCATGCGACGCAGATCGGCGAAACGGGCAGCCAGGCCCTCCTTCACGATGTCTTTCAGGTAGATGACACCGAGCACCTGCGCCTGCCCCGAGGCCGACTTCTCGGCGACCACCAGTGGCGTGCCGCCGGCCTGGGCGATGTCGGTGACGATCTGGTCGAGCTCGGCGATCAGCGCCGGGTTCTGTGGCGCACCCTCGGCGACCCAGGCGGCGACCATGGAGCCGGCACCCTTGCGCACCTGGGTGCCGTTGTCGTAGTCGACCCCGCTCATCCGGGTCTGTGCGGTGAACGGAACCGCAACGCCGTCGCTCGCTTCAGGTACAGGAAGCCCGAGCGCGCGGGTGAGATCGAGCACCGACTTTCCCTCGGGAGTCGGGTCGCTGAGCGAGGAGGCACTTGCGGCCGCGGCCAGCCTCGACACCGTGACTCCGGTGACGGGGCGGAATTCGGCGGCCTGCCGGTTGCCATAGGTGATGGTTCCGGTCTTGTCGAGCAGCAGGGTGGTCACGTCTCCCGCAGCCTCGACGGCACGACCCGACATGGCGAGCACGTTGTGCTGCACCAGTCTGTCCATGCCGGCGATTCCGATGGCAGAGAGCAGGGCCCCGATGGTGGTGGGGATCAGGCACACCAGCAGGGCGACGAGCACGATGAGCGACTGCGCAGCGTTCGAGTAGTCTGCGATCGGGTTGATGGTGAGAACGACCAGAAGAAACACGATGGTCAGGCTCGACAGCAGGATGCTGAGGGCCAGCTCATTCGGCGTCTTCTGCCTCGATGCGCCCTCGACCAGCCTGATCATCCTGTCGACGAAGGTGTGGCCGGGCTTGCTGGTGATCGTGACGACGATGCGGTCGGAGAGCACGCGTGTACCACCTGTGACGGCACTGCGGTCTCCGCCCGATTCGCGAACCACTGGAGCGGATTCGCCGGTGATGGCCGATTCGTCGACCGAGGCGATGCCCCAGACGATGTCGCCGTCGCCGGGGATGAGTTCGCCTGCGGTGACCACGATCGTGTCACCGAGTGTCAGATCAGCGGAGGCGATCTGGGTGACCAGCGCCTTCTCTGCACTCGGGTCGCTCACCGGATTGTACTCGATGCGGTTGGCCAGGGTGCTTGTGCGAGTCGCCCGGAGGCTGCTCGCCTGTGCCTTGCCCCGGCCTTCGGCGACCGACTCTGCAAGGTTTGCGAAGATCACCGTGATCCAGAGCCAGATCGCGATCGACCAGGCGAAGAGAAGCGATGTCGGCGAGGCAGATGCGGAGGAATCTGCGCTGAGGAACGGCTGCGAGATGGCCAGCACGGTCGTGAGGAGCGCACCGATCTCGACGATGAACATGACCGGGTTCTTGTACATGAGCCGCGGGTCGAGTTTCTTCAACGCGCCCGGCAGTGCGTCGAGCAGCTGGCGTGGGCCGAAGGGGGCCGATCGTGTGGCGTGGGTGGTCGATGGCTCCTGGGGAGCCGTGGCGCGTGCTGCGGTGTCTGTCGACATGGTTATTGCAGCCCTTCCGCTAGGGGACCTAGCGCTAGAACGGGGAAGTAGGTGAGAGCGGAGACGAGCAGCAGCGTGCCGATCGTGAGAACGACGAACTGGGGGCGGTGGGTCGGGAGTGTTCCAGCCGTTGCGGGCACTTTGCCCTGCGAGGCGAGCGAGCCGGCGAGGGCGAGGACCAGCACGATCGGGATGTACCGGCCAAGGAGCATGGCCGCCCCGAGCGCCGTGTTGAACCACGGCGTGTTCGCGGTGAGGCCGGCGAACGCCGAACCGTTGTTGTTCGCCGCAGAGGTGAAGGCGTACAACACTTCGGAGAAGCCGTGCAGCCCGGTGTTCGCCATCGAGGTGCCCGTCACCGAGTCCCGCACGGCGGGAATGGCGAAGCTGAGGCTGGTGCCGATGAGCACGAGCGCGGGCGTCGCGAGAATGTAGAGGCTCGCGAGTTTGATCTCCCGGGTGCCGATCTTCTTACCCAGGTACTCCGGCGTGCGACCGACCATGAGCCCGGCGACGAAGACCGCGATGATGGCGATCACCAGAATGCCGTAGAGCCCGGAGCCGGTGCCACCCGGTGCCACTTCACCCAGCATCATGTTGACGATCGCGAGGCCACCGCCGAGCCCGGTGAAGCTGTCGTGCATACTGTTGACAGCGCCCGTCGAGGTGAGCGTGGTCGACGTCGCGAAGAGCGACGACAAGACGGTTCCGAAACGCTCCTCCTTGCCTTCCATTGCTCCGCCGGCAGCGGCGGTCGCCGTGCCGGCAAGTGAGGATTCGGCCCAGACCATGAGGGCTGATGAGGCCACCCAGATCGTCGCCATCGCGCCGAGGATGGCGTACCCCTGGCGGTTGTCGCCCACCATCTTGCCGAAGGTGCGCGGCAGTGAGAAGGGGATGACCAGCAGCAGGAAGATCTGGAACAGGCTTGTCCAGGCCGTCGGGTCTTCGAACGGGTGCGAGGAGTTGGCGTTGAAGAACCCACCACCGTTCGTACCGAGCTCCTTGATGGCCTCCTGGGAAGCGACCGGGCCGCCGGGCAGCGTCTGCGTACCGCCCGTGATCGTGGCCACATCCTGGAAGCCGTTGACGTTCTGAATGACCCCGCCCACGATGAGCACGATTGCGGTGACGAAGGCGAGCGGCAACAGAATGCGCAGGATGCCCCGGGTGAGGTCGACCCAGAAGTTGCCGATCGTCGTCGAGTTCTTGCGGGCAAACCCGCGAACCAGGGCGATGGCGACGGCGATGCCGAGCGCCGCCGAGACGAAGTTCTGCACCGTCAGCCCGATGAGCTGCACGGTGTACCCCATGGTCGCCTCGGGGGAGTAGGACTGCCAGTTCGTATTGGTGACGAAGGAGATGGCCGTGTTCCACGAGAGCGACTCTTCGACGGCCGGCAGACCGAGCGCCCAGGGCAGGAACTCCTGCAGCCGCTGGATCGCATAGAGGAAGACGACGCCGATCACCGAGAAGAGCAGAACGCTCCGGAGGTATTTCGGCCAGGTCTGGTCGGAGCTCGAGTCGACTCCGATGACCTTGTACAGCCCTCGCTCCACACGCAGGTCCTTGCCCGAGCTGTAGGTGTGGGCCATGTAGTCGCCGAGCGGCCGATAGGCCAGTCCCAGGGCGATGATGAGAGTACCCAGCTGGGCGACGGTGAGCCAGACGTTACCCATCAGAACCTCTCTGGTTTGATGAGGGCGTAGACGCAGTAGAGAACCGCCGCGACGCCGAGAACAACGCTGATGATGCCGAAGACGATCACAGCTTCTGCACCCCTCGCGCGATCAGGGCCACGAGGCCGAACAAGACCACGATGCCGAGTAGGTAGGCGATATCAAGCACGGAATGCTCCCAAGGCTCAAGCGGGCTGCACGGTCTGCGGCTTTCTGCGTGACCGGGCAGGCGTGGTGATGACCACTGATCGATCACACACCCGCCGGGCATCCGGATGCCCGTTCCTAACGGCTTCCTAACACCAGCCGCACGATCCCTAACACGGCGCAGCACTTTCGGCGGAGATCCGGGCCTATGCACACCTCTGCGGCGCCACCTGCGCTCAGCTCCGCCCGAAGTGCAGCACGGTAGGCTGGTGCACGCGAATGGGTCGGCAAGACGGTCGCGTTGGCTCGAGCATCCGTCGTTCTGCGACAGGTGTGACAGTCACCGAGGAACGTCCGGGCTCCGCAGAGCAGGGCGGTGGGTAACACCCACCCGGGGCAACCCGAGAGAACAGTGCCACAGAAAACAGACCGCCCCTGGCTCCTTCGGGAGCCTGGTGGTAAGGGTGAAACGGTGGTGTAAGAGACCACCAGCTGCCATGGTGACATGGCTGGCTAGGTAAACCTCGCCCGGAGCAAGGTCAGACAGAAGGCGATACGGCTGCTCGTCGTGTCTTCGGGTAGACCGCTGGAGGCGTGCGGCAACGTACGTCGTAGATAGATGGCCGTCCATGGGTTCGTGCGTTTCGCAGGGGCCCAAGACAGAACCCGGCGTAGCAGCCGGCCCATTCGCCCCCCCCCCCGCTGGTTGAGTAGCGGAATGCGCAGCATTGTGCGTATCGAAGCCCCATGTTCTCGGCACATTCAATAGGGGTCGAAACCGGATAGCGTGGGGGTTTCGATACGTCGCTGCGCGACTACTCAACCAGCGATCGTGTTGGCGCCGGCGAGCACCTTCGGCTCGAGTGCCAGCGTCGCTGCGCCGAGGATTCCCGCGTTGTTGCGGAGCGTCGCGGGCACCATCGCCGTGTTGATCGAGATCTTCGGCAGGAACTCCTCGTAGCTCTTCGAGACGCCGCCACCCACGATGAAGAGGTCGGGCCAGAGCAGCTTCTCGAGTTCGGCGTAGTAGGTCTGCAGGCGCGCTGCCCACTGCACCCAATTCAGGTCGTCGCGCTCCTTTGCCGCGTACGAGGCTTTCGTCTCGTAGTCGACGCCGTCGATCTGGATGTGGCCGAGCTCCGCATTCGGAATCAGCACGCCGTTGTAGATGATGGCCGTGCCGATGCCCGTTCCGAGGGTCGTCATGATGATCAGGCCGTTCTTGCCCTTCGCTGCGCCGAAACGCACTTCGGCGTACCCGGCCGCGTCGGCATCGTTCACGAAGGTGATGTCGCGCTTCAGAGAGGTTTCGAACAGCTTCTCCGCTTCGAGGCCGATCCACTTCTTCGACACGTTCGCCGCAGACATGGTCTTGCCGTTCTGCACGACAGCCGGAAAACAGACACCGATGGGGGCGTCGGCGGGAGCATCCGGCAGCGACTTCAGAATCTTCTCGACGGTCTCGACGATGTCTTTCGGCTTGCCGCCCTCGGGGGTGTCGAGTTTGATGCGGGCACTCAGGAGTTCGCCGGTCGACGTGTTCACAATCGCGCCTTTGATACCGGTGCCCCCGATGTCGATCCCGATGGCGATGTGTGCTGCCGAATCGTCGGTCATCTGTGCTCCCTTGTCATTCGGGTCTCTTCTGCGAGACGCATGCGAGTCTATTCTGCAGGTCGGCATCGCCTGGGGGCGACACACGGCCGGATGATCGGCCGAGCCATGGCGCGTCGGCTACGCCTGTGGTAGCGCCGCCGGGTGCCGAGCCGCTGTCACCGTAGGGTCAGTGTCACGGCAGGGTCAGGACTTCGGCACCCCGTTCGGTGACGACCAGAGTGTGCTCGAACTGGGCGCTGAAGGACTTGTCGCGCGTCAGGACCGTCCAGTCGTCGCTCCAGAGCTCCCACGCCTGCGAACCGAGGGTGAGCATGGGCTCGATGGTGAACACCATTCCCACCTCCATGATGTCGGTGAAACGATCAGTGTCGTAGTGGGGGATGATCAGGCCGGAGTGGAACTGCTCGCCCACACCGTGGCCGGTGTAGTCGCGAACCACGCCGTACCCGAACCGTTTGGCGTACGACTCGATGGCCCGGCCGATCACGTTGACCTGGCGACCGGGGGCGACGGCCTTGATGCCCCTGTTCATCGCCTCACGGGTGCGTTCGACCAGCAGTCGCACCTCCTCGCTCGGCTCACCGGCGAAGAAGGTGGCATTCGTATCGCCGTGCACGCCGTTCTTGTACGCCGTGATGTCGATGTTGACGATGTCGCCGTCGTCCAGAACCGTGGAGTCGGGGATGCCATGACAGATGACCTCGTTCACCGAGGTGCAGAGCGATTTCGGGTAACCGCGGTAGCCGAGGGTGGAGGGGTACGCGTCGTTCGCGATCAGAAAATCGTGGCCCAGGGCATCCAGCTCATCGGTCGTGACGCCCGGCGCGACGTGCTGGCCGACCCACTCGAGTGCCTGTGCGGCAATCCGCGACGATTCGCGGATGTCGGCGATGCGTTCGGGGGAGTAGACGTCGCTCTTGCCGCCTTCATCGGGATCTCGTCGGCCGACGTATTCGGGGCGCTCGATCGTCGAAGGAACGCTGCGAAGGGGAGAGACTCTCCCTGGCGTGAGGTGGCCGGAGGAGTCTTTGGGCATAGGCTCTATCGTAGTTGAGGCCCCTCCGGCGACGAATGCCGGTCAGGCCGTCGTGCACCTTGGGAGAACACATGTCAGCCGACCCGTCGCAGCAGTACTGGTACAACATCACGACCGGTGAGGTGGAGTTCGGTTACGTCTCCCCAGCCCCCGAGCGCGTGGGGCCGTTCCCGACCAAGGTCGAGGCCGAGCACGCGCTCGAGACCCTGCGGGCCAACAGCGCCAAATGGGCTGAAGAAGACGCCGCGAACGACTAACGCGCCGCTGGCAAGCGTGGCGACTACCGGCCCGTGAACTTCTCCATCGTCGTATAGAGGTGGAAGACGCGGTCGGCCATCTGGTCCCAGATCGCGGTCGGCAGCAATCCCTTCGTGACCTTGGCGATGTGCACACTCCACGGCATCAGCAGCAGGGGCTTTCCGGCGAGCATCGAGGTCCAGACACGGTCGACCACGTACTCCGGCGTCATGATCGGGGTGAGCACCGGGCCGCGCGCGCCGGCGAACATTCCGGTCGAGATGTAGCTGGGGGCGACCGTGGTCACGGCGACGTGGCGGTGACCCTGCTGCACCAGTTCGAGTCGCAACGAGTCGCTCCAGCCGATCACTGCCCACTTCGAGGAGGCGTAGACGCTCATCCGCGGGTTCGAGATCATGCCAGCGGCAGAGGCGATGTTCACGATCCGTGCGGGCCGGTTTCCCGCGATCATCCGGGGCAGGAACGCCCGCGTCACGAGCATCGGGCCCAGTGCGTTGATGCGCATCGTCTCGATGATGTCTGAGTCGATGTCGTGCTCCCAGAAGTACTTGCCGCGAACGATTCCAGCGTTGTTGATGAGAACGTCGGGTCCGCCGACTTCGGCAAGCACCCGTTCGGCGTTCTCGGCGATGCTCGTCGGGTCACCGATGTCAACCTGATAACTGTGTACGCGGCTCCGGCCGGGTTCAGCGTTGAGCCGCGCAGCGATCGTTTCGAGCTTCTCGCCATTGCGGTCCCAGAGAATCACGTCGAGCGCGCCTTCGGCCACGGCTCGCTCCGCATAGAGCAGGCCCATGCCGCTCGCTGCCCCGGTGATCAGCACACGGGCGTGGGCCACCGTACGTTTTGTTGCCACCGGTCTACTCCTCGTATTCGTGTTCGGGTGCAGGGTACGCGCCCGAGGCGACGTCTGCCCGGTAGGCCGTCACGGCCTCGGTCAGCACCTTGGTGAGATTCGCGTACTGCTTGACGAACCTCGGGGTGCGACCCTGCGAGAAGCCGGCGAAGTCGGTCCACACCAGCAGTTGCCCGTCGGTATGCGGCCCTGCACCCACACTGATCGTCGGAATGCGGAGTTCTGCGGTGACGCGGGCGGCGACCGCGCTCGGCACCATCTCGAGAACGACGGCGAACGCACCCGCGTCTTCGACCGCATGAGCGTCGGCGAGCAGGGCTTCAGCGCCTTCGCCCCTGCCCTGGATGATGTGCCCACCCAGCCCGTGTTCACTCTGTGGGGTGAAGCCGATGTGCCCCATCACGGGAATACCCGCATCGACGATGCGCCGGATCTGCGCGGCACTCCGAACTCCGCCCTCGAGCTTGACCGCGTGGGCGTGGGATTCCTTCATGAAGCGCACGGCCGTGTGCAGCGCGTCATCCGGGCCGCCTTCATATGAACCGAACGGCATATCTGCAACCACGAGTGCTCGCGACACCGCACCTGCAACTGCTCGTGTTAGTGGAATGAGATCGTCGACGGTGACGGGGAGGGTGGTCTCGTAGCCGAAGACGTTGTTTCCGGCTGAATCGCCGACCAGGAGGAAGTCGATGTCGGCGGCGTCGAAGATCGCGGCCGACAACTGGTCATAGCTGGTGAGGCCGACGATCGGTGTTCCGTTCTCCTTCGCGGTTTGAAAGTGTCGCGTGCGAACGCGCTTGCGAGGGGACTGCTCCGTCATGTCTTCAGTCTACCGAGCGGTCCTGACTGAGCAGCGCTGGTTGAGTAGCAGTGCAGCTGCGTATCGAAACCCCCACGCGTCTCGGGTTTCGATACGCACGGCTTCGCGACGCTACTCAACCAGCGATCAGACGTCAGACGGGCGATACGTGATGGGAAGGCGGCGGTCGCGCCCGAACGCGGTGCGCGAGATCTTCGTGCCGATCGCGCTCTGCCGCCTCTTCCACTCCGAGTGGTCGACGAGCCCGACGATCCGGTCGACGGTCTCCGGGTCGAAACCGCGGTCGACCAGCTCTGCACGGCCGAAACCGCCGTTGATGTAGTCCTCGAGCAAGGCGTCGAGAACGTCGTACTCCGGCAGTGAATCCTGGTCGGTCTGGTCGGGTCGGAGCTCGGCCGACGGCGGTTTGCTGATCGAGTTCTCAGGAATGGGTGGTGTCTCGCCGCGGCGGGCCGCGAATGCATTCCGCCACCGCGAGAGCTCCCAGACCAGCATCTTCGGCACATCCTTCAGTGGGGCGAAACCCCCCACCGAGTCGCCGTAGATGGTCGAGTAGCCCACAGCGAGTTCGCTCTTGTTGCCCGTGGTGAGCACGAGGTGCCCGATCTGGTTCGACAGGCCCATCAGAATGATGCCCCGGATGCGCGCCTGCAGGTTCTCTGCCGCCACGCCGTCCAGCGACAGCTGGGTCTCGATGGGGGCGACGAGCTCGGCAATCGCCTGGGTCTCGTAGTGGAGCCCGATCCGTTCGGCCAGGTCGTCTGCGTCGGATCGCGAGTGGTCGGAGGACCACTGGCTCGGCATCGAGACGCCGTACACGTTGTGCGCTCCGATGGCATCGGCCGCCATGATCGCGCAGACCGAGGAGTCGATACCGCCGGAGAGCCCGAGGATGACCGAACGGAACCCGTTCTTGCGCACGTAGTCGCCGAGCCCGAGAACGAGGGCGTTCCAGATCTGCTCCAGCTCGTCGGGCACGACCGCGATGTCGCCGGAGATCGGGGTCTGCGAATCAGACAGCGATCCCGTCGGTGGGAGCTCGAGGTCGACCCGAACGACATTCTCGGGCAACTCCACGTTGCTCGCGGCCTCTGCCTCGACGTCGACGACGAGCAGATGGGGCGCGAACTGCGGTGCGCGGGCGACGATCGTGCCCGCGCGGTCGACGACGACGCTGTCGCCATCGAAGAGCAGATCATCCTGGCCGCCGACGATGTTGACGTACGCAACGATGGTGTCGTTCTCGACCGCGCGCCGGGTCACGAGGGGGAGCCGCACCTCGTTCTTGTCACGCTCGTACGGCGAGGCGTTGATCACCAGCAGCACGCCGGCATCGGCCGAAGCCACGCTGTTGACCGGCCCGCCGTCTTGCCACAGGTCTTCGCAGATGATGAGGGCAACGTCGACTCCGCGCAGGCGAAGCACCAGCAGGTCGTCGCCCGGAATGAAGATGCGGTACTCGTCGAAGACCGAGTAGTTCGGCAGGTGGTGCTTGGCGTAACGGGCCTGCACGGCCCCGTTCTGCAGCACGCTGGCCACGTTCTGGGCGATCGCTGTGGGCGCATTGCTGGTTGTGAAGCGACGCGGTTCGAACGGCCCGTCGGGATGCCCGACCACCACCACCACGTCACCGAGCCCTGCCTCGGCGAGCTCTTCAGCGAGTGCGGCGATGCGGGTGCGGCACGCGGCCAGGAACGACGGACGCGAGGCGAGGTCCTCGATCGGGTAGCCGGAGAGGGCCATCTCCCCGAAGGCGACCAGGTCGGCCCCGGCGTCTCTGGCCCGGCGAACGGCGGCGACGATCTCGAGGGAATTGCCTCGGAGGTCACCGACAATGGGGTTGGTTTGGGCCAACGCTAAGCGAAGTCTCGGCATAGCCACTAGCCTAATAGCGGCAGAAGTACGTGCCGGAAAGAGGATCGAATTGTCGATGGATAAGCAGCGTGACTTCGTTCTTCGAACCATTGAAGAACGTGGCGTGAAGTTCGTTCGACTCTGGTTCACCGATGTGATCGGCACTCTCAAGTCGGTGGCCATCGCTCCCGCCGAGGTGGAGGGCGCGTTCGCGGAGGGCCTGGGATTCGACGGCTCGGCGATCGAGGGCCTCACCCGCTCGTTCGAGGCAGACGTGCTCGCGCATCCCGACCCCACGACCTTCCAGATCCTGCCCTGGCGAGGCGAGGTCGACCCGACTGCCCGCATGTTCTGCGACATCACCACGCCAGACGGCCAGCCCGCTGTGGCAGACCCTCGCAACGTGCTCAAGCGCACTCTCGCCAAAGCCGGCGAGCGTGGGTTCTCGTTCTACACGCACCCCGAGATCGAGTTCTACCTGCTCAAGTCGAGCGAGGTCGGCCCGAACGGCCCCGAGCCGGTGGACAAGGCCGGGTACTTCGACAATGTGCCCGGCGGCACGGCACACGACTTCCGTCGACGTTCGGTGCGGATGCTCGAAGACCTCGGTATCTCGGTGGAGTTCTCGCACCACGAGGCCGGCCCCGGCCAGAACGAGATCGACCTACGCTACGCCGATGCGCTCACCACGGCCGACAACATCATGACCTTCCGCACCGTCATCAAAGAGGTGGCGATCGAGCAGGGCGTGTATGCGACGTTCATGCCCAAGCCGCTCTCCGGCCACCCCGGTTCGGGAATGCACACCCACCTCTCGCTCTTCGAGGGCGACTCCAACGCGTTCTTCGAGGCCGGTGCCGAGTACCAGCTCTCGAAGGTCGGGCGCCAGTTCATCGCCGGGCTGCTGAAGCACGCACCCGAGATCACAGCCGTGACGAACCAGTTCGTCAACTCGTACAAACGACTGTGGGGCGGGGGAGAGGCCCCGAGCTTCGTCTGCTGGGGCCACAACAACCGCTCGGCTCTTGTGCGCGTGCCGTTGTACAAGCCGAACAAGGGCCAGAGCTCGCGCATCGAATACCGTGCCATCGACTCGGCCGCGAACCCGTATCTCGCCTATTCGTTGCTACTGGCCGCGGGGCTCAAGGGCATCGAAGAGGGCTACGAACTGCCGCCGGAGGCCGAAGACAACGTCTGGGCCCTCAGTGATGCTGAACGGCGTGCACTCGGCTACAGCGCTCTGCCGGCGAGCCTCGACCAGGCGATCTCCGAGATGGAGAACTCCGAACTCGTCGCCGAGACGCTCGGCGAGCACGTGTTCAACTACGTGCTGCTGAACAAGCGCCAGGAGTGGGCTTCCTACCGCGACCAGGTCACCCCGTTCGAGTTGCAGAGCAACCTCGAAATCCTCTGAGAGCGCCGCGTCTCCCACCATGGCGAGGGTCCAGACCACACTCACCGATCTCGCCCGTGTCGGTTTCTCCCAGCTCTCGCAGGCTCCGGCCGACCTTGAGGTCGCAACCGAGCTGGGGGCTGTGGAGCTCGGAGAACTGCTGGCATCACTCCGGTTGACCGCCGACCCCGACCAGGCGCTGTCGTCGTTGGTGAAGCTTCTGCGGCTGGCCCAGGCGCCGATCAGGCTGCTCCTGGAGAGCGAGCAGAGCCGCACGCGGTTATTGAGGGTGATTGGCGTCTCGCGCGGGTTCGGCGACTTCTTTCTCCGGCACCCGGAAGAGCTGGATTGCCTGGCCAATCGTCTTGCGGTGCTGCCCGGGTTATCTGAACTCGAGACGGAACTCCTGGACTCGGTCGGCGCGATCGACGGTTTCGCAACCGTCTCCGGCGACGCGGCGTACACCCGGCTGCGCGTGCGCTACCGGCGCATCCTCGCGCAGGTGACGGCGTTCGACCTCGAACAGGTTGACCCGGTGCGGGGAGTCGACGCGATTGCCGACACGCTCGCCGACCTGGCGTCGGCCGCGCTTGACGCCTCACTCGCCTGTGCTCGTGCCCGAGCATCCATCAAGGGCGAAAGCCGCTGGCTGTTCCCGCAAGACGAAGTCGCGGCGGCCAGGCTCTCCATCATCGGAATGGGCAAGGCCGGTGCACAGGAGCTCAACTACGTCAGCGACGTCGACGTCATCTTCGTGGGCGAGGGCGACGAGGAGGCGGGGCTCAGTACCTCGAGGGCCATCGACATCGCAACGGCCCTCGCCATGATGACCATGCACGGCATCATGGAGACCGGGCTGGAACCGGCGCTCTGGGAGGTCGACCCCAACCTGCGGCCGGAGGGCAAGGCCGGGGCTCTCGTTCGGTCTCTCGAATCGCACCTCGCGTATTACGACCGCTGGGCCAAGAGCTGGGAATTCCAGGCTCTGCTGAAAGCCAGGCCCCTGGCCGGCGACCTCGAGCTCGGTGGCAGGTACGTCGATGCCGTCAGGCCCAAGGTCTGGAATAGCGCGTCACGGGAGGGTTTTGTCGGCTCGGTGCAGGTCATGCGCCAGCGGGTCACCGAGCACATCCCCGACGACGAGGTCGAGTACCAACTGAAGCTCGGCCCGGGCGGGCTTCGGGACATCGAGTTCACCGTGCAACTTCTGCAACTCGTTCACGGCCAGAACGACCCGATGGTGCGACAGGGCGCGACGCTGCCCGCCCTCGTGGCACTCGCAGACCAGGGGTACATCGGGCGCATCGAGGCGCAGGAGTTCTCGCAGGACTACCGCGTGCTGCGCCTGATGGAGCATCGCCTGCAGCTGCGCGATCTGCGGCGCACGCACCTCGTGCCCCGCGACGAGTTCGAACAGCGGGTGCTGGCACGGGCTACCGAGCTCGCGCCCAGCGCCGCGGCGTTGCTCACCCTGTGGGGCGAGATCAAGGTGCGCGTTCGAACCCTGCACGAACGATTGTTCTACCGGCCTCTCCTCGCCGCCGTCGCGGCACTCGGGCCCGATGAACTCAGCCTCACCAGCGAACAAGCCGTCGCTCGACTTGCCGCCATCGGCTTCCAGGATCCGAGGGGCGCACTCGCCCACATCGCGGCGATGACCGCGGGGGTCTCCCGGCGCGCCGCCATCCAGCGACACCTTCTCCCGGTGATGCTGCAGTGGTTCGCCAACGGCGCAGATCCCGACTACGGGCTGCTCGCCTTCCGGCGCCTGAGCGACACTCTCGGCGAGACCTACTGGTACCTCCGGATGCTCAGGGACTCCTCAGGCGCCGCATCACGCCTCACGCAGGTACTCTCTGGCTCCCGTTTCGCCGGAGAACTGCTCGAGCGGATCCCCGAGGCGGCGGCGTGGCTCGAGAACGACCACGAACTCCGCCCTCGCCCGTTAGCGGTACTGGCAGGGGAGACGGCGGCCATCATCGCCAGGCACGACACCCCCGACGCCGCCGCGGCCGCTCTTCGGCATGCGCGGCGTCGGGAGGTGCTGCGCCTCGCCTTCGGAGCGATTCTCGGCCTACTCACCGTCCAGGAGCTGGCGCGCGGCCTGACCGACATCACCACGGTGCTGATCGAGGGTACCCTCGGGCTCATCCGCCAGGCAGCGGCCCCCGCATCGGGCGACGGTATTGAGTTCGCTGTCATCGGAATGGGCCGGTACGGCGGGCGTGAGATCGGCTTCGGCTCCGACACCGACGTGATGTACGTCTACCGGGCAAAGACGGTCGACGGTGAGACCGCCCAGTCGGTGGCGAGGTTCATCGTCAACGAGCTGGTTCGGCTCACCGAAGACCACCGGCTGCCCCTCGAACTCGACAACGACCTGCGCCCCGAGGGCAAGAACGGCATCGTCGTGCGTTCGCTCGATTCGTATCGCGCGTACTACTCGCGCTGGTCGCTCACCTGGGAGGCGCAGGCGTTGCTGAGGGCGCGAGGCGTTGCGGGCGACCCGGGCTTGATCGCCGATTTCGAGGCATTGGCTGACGAAGTCCGTTACCCTCACCAGATCGCCGAGACCGCTGTACGCGAGGTCAAACGCATCAAGGCCCGCGTTGAGAAGGAACGTCTGCCGCAGGGTGCAGACCCGGCTCGCCACCTGAAACTCGGTCGCGGGTCGCTGAGCGACGTCGAGTGGTACGTACAGCTGCTTCAGCTCGAACATGGTACCGATCATCCGGAATTTCAGACAACGTCGACTCTGGATGCCCTGCAGGCCGAAGTCGAAGCCGGGTACATCGACCCTGCTGACGCCCAGAAGCTCCTCGATGCCTGGATCTTCGCCTCACGCGCCCGGTCGGCGATGACGCTCTGGACGAACCGCACTGCCGACGTTCTGCCGATGGATCGTCGTGCGCTCGACGGGGTGGCTCGGCTGCTCGAGTACGCGCCCGGATCGGCCACAGCCCTCGAAGAGGACTACCTTGCGGTCACCCGGCGGGCGAGGGCGGTCTTCGAACGGGACTTCTACGGCGAGCTATAGCCTCCACCGGGGCTGAGCGGTACGGTCGGAGCTGACGTCGCATCCCCGCAATACGTTGCCACAGTGGCCCTGTTCCGACGGTTCTCCACAGTTCCCGCTGCAGCAACCAACGCTTGACGTGCTGTGTCGCAGACTTGCGGCCATGAACATCGCTGATACAGTTGCGTCGCTCGGCGGCATCGCTGACCTCAACACGCTCCGGGCATCCGGGTTCACGGCGAAACAGACACAACGCGCCGTCGACTTGGGTGGCCTCACCCGCATTCGACGCGGCTGGGTAGCCGCGCGTGACGCGCCCCAGAATGCAGTCAGGGCCGTTCGCGTCGGCGGCAGTCTGAGCTGCGTATCTGTCCTGGGTCAACTGGGGGTCTGGTGTCCACCGGATGATCTCCTCCACGTTCGCGTGCATCGACACGGAAACCACCTCGCCTCGCCCGACGACCGTGCTGAAGCGCTGACCGAACCGGCTGCGCAGGGCGTGAAGCTTCATCGAACACACGCGGCACATCATCCGCCGCGGCACTGGCACACCGACCCCGTCGACGTCGCGCTGATGCACGCGATCACCTGCCAGCCGCGCAACTATGCGGTCGCGTTGTGCGACAGCGCCATCAATCTCGGTCTGGCGGACAAACGGAGTTTGGAACGCATCGCGGCGTTGATCGACAAACGGCATCTGCACATCGTGCGGCTCGCCGACCCGAGCGCGCAATCCGGGCTCGAGACCATGGCGCGGCTACGCCTACGCGCACTGCGCATCCCCTACCGCAAGCAGGCCGAGATCGCGGGTGTGGGCCACGTCGATCTGCTCGTCGGAGAACGGCTTGTGCTCGAACTCGACGGCAAGGAGTGGCACTCATCTCCTGAGGCATTTGCCGAAGACCGACGCCGCGACCTGATACTGCACGAGCGGGGATACTTCGTCACGCGCCTGACGTATGCCCAAGCCATGTTCGACTGGCCTCGCGTCGAAGCGATGATTGTCGGCCTGGTTGCCCATGGCAAACACAACTGGCCCCGCTCGACCGCAGGTATTGCGCGGCGTGCGACCGAAGCGGAACGAAATCAGAAGTGGTCCCAGGCGCGAGCGTACGAGCAGGCTCACTACTTCTGGCGGAGCTGACGCGTCATCCCGGCAATATGCGGGGACATCTCGTCAGCTCCGCCCGAAGTCACGCCTCACGCAAGAAGGGCCGCACTCCAATATTGGAGTGCGGCCCTTCTTGCGTTTCCTCAGCAGAGCTCTATACGTCGCGCCCGACAGGGGCGGGCGCGACCATACACTCAGACGCCGTAGTACAGCTCGAACTCGAACGGGTGCGGTCGCTGGGCGATCGGCTTGATCTCGAACTCACGCTTGTACGAGATCCAGGTCTCGATCAGGTCGGGAGTGAAGACGCCGCCCTTGGTCAGGAACTCGTTGTCTTCCTCGAGAGCCTGCAGGGCTGCTTCGAGGGAGGCGGGAACCTGCGGGATGTTCTTCGCCTCTTCGGGCGGCAACTCGTACAGGTCCTTATCGACCGGCTCGTGCGGCTCGATGCGGTTCTGGATGCCGTCGAGCCCGGCCATGAGCTGGGCTGCGAATGCGAGGTACGGGTTGCCGGAGGCATCCGGAGCGCGGAATTCGATGCGCTTGGCCTTCGGGTTGGTACCCGTGATCGGAATGCGCACCGACGCCGAACGGTTACCGGCCGAGTAGACCAGGTTGACCGGGGCTTCGAAACCCGGCACGAGACGGTGGTACGAGTTGACCGTGGGGTTCGTGAACGCGAGAACCGCGGGAGCGTGCTTGAGCAGCCCACCGATGTACCAGCGCGCAATGTCGCTCAAACCGCCGTAGCCCGCTTCGTCGTAGAACAACGGGGAGCCGTCGTTCCAGAGCGACTGGTGGGTGTGCATACCCGAGCCGTTGTCGCCGAAGAGCGGCTTCGGCATGAAAGTCGCGGTCTTGCCCCACTGGGTGGCCGTGTTCTTCACGATGTACTTGAACTTCAGAATGTCGTCTGCAGCGTGCACCATGGTGTCGAAGCGGTAGTTGATCTCGCCCTGGCCGGCCGTGCCGACTTCGTGGTGCGCGCGCTCGAGGATCAGGCCGGCGTCGATGAGCTTCAGCGAGATGTCATCGCGAAGATCGGCGTGCTGGTCGACGGGGCTGACCGGAAAGTAGCCGCCCTTGTACGGAGTCTTGTTGGCGAGGTTTCCGCCTTCTTCTTCGCGGCCGGTGTTCCAGGCTCCCTCGCTGGAGTCGATCGAGTAGAAGCTCTTGTTCTGCTTCACTTCGTAGCGAACGTCGTCGAAGATGTAGAACTCTGCTTCGGGGGCGAAGAACGCGGTGTCGGCGATACCCGTCGAGGCGAGGTATTTTTCAGCCTTCTTGGCGACCTGGCGCGGGTCGCGGTGGTAGATCTCACCGTTTCGCGGGTTGTAGATGTCGAAGATCAGGATGAGCGTGCGCTCGACACGGAACGGGTCGATGTAGGCGGTCGAGACGTCGGGGATCAACTGCATGTCTGACTCGTGGATCGAGGCGAAACCGCGGATCGACGAACCGTCGAACATCTGGCCGACCGAGAAGAACTCCTCGTCGACGGTTGAAGCAGGGATGTTGAAGTGCTGCTGAACACCGGGAAGGTCGGTGAACCGAATATCAAGGAACTTGACGTCGGTGTCCTTGATGAACTTGAGCACCTCTGAAGAATCACTGAACATTTGAGAGGCTCCAAATGGCTGGTACTTGATCAGTTGCAATCACAACTACCTCGAGGCTATCGCTAAGCCATTACTCGGTGGTATCGCGATTGTTTCGGGCATGTTACGTCGCTCCACGACGAGTAGCCGACGACCTCCCCGTTCTTCTTCGGGATGATCGCCGGCTGACACCGTCTGCTGTGTTCAGTTGGAGGGGGATAGCCCATGTGGCTACAGGATGAAGAGCATCTCCTGGTAGGTCGGGAGCGGCCAGAGGTCGTCGGCGACGATCTCTTCGAGCACATCGGCGGCCGCGCGAACCGCTGACATTGCGGGCAGCAGGGCATCGCGGGCATGCTCAGCCTCGGCCAGAGCCGAGTGTCCGACCTCGGCACCGAGTGCGTCGCGCAGGGTTGACAACGCGGTGCGCAGCTCGGCAAGTGGGCCGCTCACCTCGTCGAGGAGTGCGACATCGGCATCCACACCGGCAGCCTTCAGGGCGCCGAGGTTGACGGCAACCTCCGTCTGGTGACGAACGGCAGCCGGAAGAACAGCTGTCGAACCGACTTCGAGCGTGAGGCGAGCCTCCACCCCGATCGTGAGCGCATACTGCTCCAGGCCGATCTCGTAGCGGCTGTGCATTTCGCGGTGGTTGAACACCTTGTACTTCTCGAAGAGCTCCATAGCCGGCTCCGTGATCAGCTCTGGCAGAGCATCCAGAGTCGTCTTCAGGTTTGCAAGCCCACGCTTCTCGGCTTCGATCGGCCAGGCGTCAGCGTAGCCGTCGCCGTTGAAGACAACAGCACCGTGCTCGTTGATGATCTGCGTGAGGAGCGTCTGGACGGCCTCGTCGAAGTCGGTGCCGTCGGCGACTGCAGTCTCGAGCTGGGTGGCGATGAAGTCGAGCGAGTCGGCCATGATCGTATTGATCGTGGTCATCGGGCCGGCAACACTCTGCATCGAACCGGGCGCGCGGAACTCGAACCTGTTGCCGGTGAAGGCGAAGGGGCTCGTGCGGTTGCGGTCTCCAGGGTCGGTCGGCAGGACCGGCAGCGTGTCGACGCCGATGATCATCTGACCCTTGCCCTTGGAGGACGTAGCGCGACCGTTGGCGATCTGCTCGAAAACGTCTGCGAGCTGGTCGCCGAGGAAGATCGAGATGATGGCCGGGGGAGCCTCGTTCGCACCCAGGCGGTGGTCGTTGGTGGCCGAGGCGACGGATGCTCGCAGGAGGCCTGCGTAGAGGTGCACAGCACGGATGACCGCGGCACAGAACACGAGGAACTGAGCGTTGTCGTGCGGGGTGTCGCCGGGCACGAAGACGCTGCCGACTTCGGAGTTGCCGAGTGAGAAGTTGACGTGCTTGCCAGAACCGTTGACCCCCTGGAAGGGCTTCTCGTGGAAGAGGCACTCCATGCCGTGCTTTTTGGCGATGGTCTTGAAGGTCGTCATCAGGAGCTGCTGGTGGTCGGCAGCAAGGTTCGCGCGCTCGAACATCGGTGCGATCTCGAACTGGCCCGGTGCGACCTCGTTGTGGCGGGTCTTGGCCGGGATGCCCAGCTTGAAGAGCTCACGCTCGGTGTCCATCATGAAGCCGAGAACCCGCTCGGGGATCGCGCCGAAGTAGTGGTCGTCGAATTCCTGGCCCTTGGGCGGCTTCGCGCCGAACAGGGTGCGGCCGGCATTCAGAAGGTCGGGGCGCGCAAGGAAGAAGTGGCGGTCGACGAGGAAGTACTCCTGCTCCGGGCCGCAGAACGAGACCACGTGCTCAGGGTTGGTGTGACCGAAGAGCTTGAGGATTCTCTCGGCGTGCTCTCCCATCGCCTGCTGTGAACGCAGGAGAGGCGTCTTGTGGTCGAGGGCCTCACCGGTCATCGAGACGAAGACTGTGGGGATGCAGAGAGTGTTGCCGTTCGGGTTCTCGAGAACATACGCCGGGCTGGTCACATCCCAGCCGGTGTAACCGCGAGCCTCGAACGTGTTGCGGAGCCCACCGTTCGGGAAGCTCGACGCGTCAGGTTCGCCCTGGGTGAGGGTCTTGCCGGCGAATTCAGCGAGGGCTGATCCGTCACCGACCGGTTCAAGAAAGCTGTCGTGCTTCTCTGCAGTGAGACCCGTCAGCGGGTAGAAGACGTGTGCGTAGTGTGTTGCGCCCTTCTCGAGTGCCCAGTCCTTCATGGCTGAAGCCACTGCGTCAGCCACCTGCGGGTCGAGCGTGGTGCCGTGCTCGATAGTCGAGATGACCGACTTGTACACCGACTTCGGGAGTCGCTTCTGCATGACGACTTTGTTGAAGACGTTCTCCCCGAAGACCTGGCCAGGCGCCTCGGTGATGTCGAAGCTGACCGCTGGGGGCACATAGGCCTCAACGTCTTTGATCGCCTGGAGGCGAACTGCATTTCCACTCATTTATTACCCCTTTGACACAGCATGCTGTTTTATCCAGCGTGCAGACTGCGGCCGAATGCGGATTGTGATCGCCCACATATTACGAAGGGTCTGTGGCGGTGATGTTTCGGCTGTGTGTCAGTTGGTGACCAGTCGCGTCGCCTAGAATCAGCGCGTGTCCAACGTCAAGCCTTCGTCGCGATTCTCGGGTGCTGCGCCGAGTAACTGGCCGGGTGAGCGCCTCGGTTTTCCTGAGGAGGGTCGCGGATCCGTGGCGAGACCGGGCAGGCGCATCATCGCACTGTTGCTGGACTGGGCCGTCTGTTTTGTGATCTACGCGGCGTTCTTCTTCGGAGACGCCTGGGCCGCGACGATCATCTTCGTTGTCGAGCAGATTGTGCTCATCGCATTCACCGGAAGCGGCTTCGGGCATCTGCTGCTGGGGCTGCGGGTCGTGAAGGTCGACGGGACTTTTGCGGGGTGGTGGAGACCGATCATCCGGACCGGCCTGTTGATCCTGACGATTCCCGCGCTCATCTGGGATTCAGACCAGCGTGGGCTGCACGACGTCTTTGCTGGAACGGTACTCGTTCGCAAGTAACAAGATGCCTCGTTGTGTCAACGACCGCGCTGCGGCCGGGCTTTCAGCGGGTCGACGCCCTTGGGGATGGGCAGATTGCCAGACGCCAGGGAGCTGAGACGGTTACTCACGGCCAGCACTTCGGGCTTCGTGAGGTTGGGCTTGATCCTGGCGAGCTTTCGCGGGATGTTCTGCAGAGAGATCGAGTCTGCATCAGGCCCGACCGAGAGGAACGTGACGGGAACGTTGGGCAGCACACGAAGAACCTTACGACGTTCGTCTTCGAGCATGCGGGTCGTGCGTGACTTCGGACCCTCGCCGATGAGTACGACTCCACCTCGCCCGACGGCACGGTAGACCGCGTCTTGCGTCTTGGCGTTGACGGCGACCGGCATCTCACTGCCTCGCCAACTGCGACGAAGTGAGCTGCGGAGCACAGCACCGACGGCACCCGGCTGACCCTCGATCTGGCCGTAGGCAGCTGCCTCGGCGCGACGCCCGAGCAGAAGCAGGGCGAGAAGGATGCCCGCCAGCACACCTGCGACCACCCACATGGTGATCGCAAAACCGTTGCCGTCGCCGAGCAGTAGGGCCAGAACCAGGCCGATCGCAACGGGTACGAGGATGCTCAGCACCAGGATCAGGGTGATGTTCTTGTCATAGCGGCGAGTCATTTGGAAGACTTGCCACATCTGCTTCAGACGGCCGTCTTCTTTCGGCTTTTTCGGGGTCTTTTCTTTGGAGCGTGCCATGTAACCCATGGTACCGAGTTACGCGGAGCCCGATCATCCCGGTCGACGGTCTGGTCCTTCACAACAGACGCTGTCGGCGAACTTTTCACCGTTCACCGGCCATGGATGCCCGTAGTCTCCGTGCCGATTCATTCTTGTGTCATGAATCGTGCCGTCGCTCCTCTGGTTGTCAGTGTCTCGCGCTCCATCAGTTCGCGGCCGACTCGGAATCAGCTCCCTCTCGGTGGACCTGGCACAGCCGAGCTGACGCTGCAGGAGTTCTTGGAGTCGCGTGCCCTGCTGCCGGGAGAAGCGACAAACATCCTCATACCCGTGCTTCAGTCGCTGGCGGAGGTTCACGCGGCAGCCCAGGTCAGCGGCCGGATATGTTCCGCCGACATCTGGCTCAGCGAGGCTGGCGAAGCTCGCATCCTTCCGCCGCTCGGTCACCCCCCTGGTTTCCCGGGCATCGCCTCTGCTGGTACGAGGAGACTGTCTCGCAGGTCGGATCGAGGGATGTCCCGCCGAGCGCGCGCGGCGGCGATTGCCGACTGTCAGGCATTCGTCGATCTCTGCCACCACGTCCTCTCCTTCGCCGATGTCGAAGATGAAGGTCGTCGGGAGCTCTTCGAGAAGCTCGAATGCTCTGAACGCAGGCTGCGTGGCACGCCCCGCCGAGAGCCACGCCGCCGTCACTCCGGCCGGGAGATTCGCCGTTCGGCGCCTCCCGGCGACACAGACCGCCGTCCTGTTTGGGTTCGGCATGCTCGCAAATTCGCAGCCGATTGTGAAGCCGCGCTCTTCTCTGTGGCTGAACCCGGCGCAATCGCAGCCCTGCAGCCTGCTCCGGCGCAGACGCCGACTCATTCTGCTCCAGAGGAGCCAGCCGACACAGTTGCAAACGCAACCGGAGAGTTCGATTGGCACGCCCAGTCGGCCAGTGCACTTGCCGACATCGACAGAGCTGTCGACCGCATCCTTGAAGCAGACCGGGAGAGCCATCGCCCTCGTGCGCGCGTCACCGAGCTTGCGACCCGCTCGAAGGAAGAGGGGGCGCGTCAGCTGACCCGCGCGTCGTCGGCTGTGAGGTCCCGGTGGAAGCTGGTGATCGTCGGCGTCACGGTGGTCGCGGTGGCGCTTGTCGGTGCCCTCACGGCCGAGAGTTTGCCCTCCCACCCGCAGGCGTCGGGCCCCGTGCTTTCCGAAGCGATGGTGTCCAGCACACCCGCTTCAGGCGCGGGGAACAACGCTTCGGAACCTCGGGCGGCTTCGCCGGAGACCCCGTCATCACAAGCAGAGTCGTCAGCTCGGGCGAGCAGGCAATCGACAGGAGCGGCGACCGGTGACGATCCCCGTGCTGCTGCTCTGGCTCTGCTGGAAGAACGGGATCACTGTCTCTCCGGGGGTTCAGCGGCCTGCCTGGCGCACGTGGACCAGTTCCAGTCGCCTCTCCTTGCCAGCGACCAGCTTCAATTCGCACGGGGTCACCGCGTGGGGAATCAATCCACACCAGAACCTGTTGCCGGTGCGGCACCGCTACCGAGTGTTGAGGTCGTGCAGCGAACAGGGGCAGCAGCCCTCGTCAGTGTCGATCCGTGGCACGGGAATGAATCCCAGCCTGCCGGACCGGCACCCGCGGCACACAGCAAACCGGCCTCACTCCTTCTGGTGAAGGGTGAGGCCGGTTGGCGACTTCGAGAGGTCTTTCTGGCAGATCCGGTTGACGGAAGGCGCAGGACCGGAATTTCTCAGTGACGTTCTGTTCAGATACCGAGCTTGGAGGCGAAATCGCCGCCCTCGAGGCGGTTCTTCACAGCGACCAGGAAGCGTGCGGCATCTGCACCATCGACGATCCTGTGGTCGTAACTCAGGGCGAGGTACACCGTCGAGCGGATCGCGATGGCGTCGGAGCCGTCGACAGTCACGACAACCGGCTTCTTCGTGACGATGCCGGTACCGAGAATGGCGACCTGCGGCAGGAACACGATCGGCGTATCGAAGAGGGCGCCACGTGAACCAGTGTTCGTGAGGGTGAAGGTACCGCCACCGAGCTCGTCGGGCTTCAGCTTGTTGTCACGCGTGCGTGCAGCGAGATCGGCGATCTCCTTGGCCAGGCCGGCGAGGTCGAGTTCGCCGGCGTTGCGCACGACGGGGGTGAGAAGACCCCTCTCCGTGTCGACCGCAATGCTGATGTTCTCCTTGTCGGGGTACACGATCGAGTCGCCATCGATAGTGGCGTTGATGATCGGGTAGGCCTTCAGGGCCTCTGCGGCAGCCAGGGCGAAGAATGGGAGGAACGAAAGCTTCGTGCCGGTCTTCTCGGCGAACGACGCCTTGACGCTGTCGCGGAATGCCGCGACCTTCGTCACGTCGACCTCCACCACGCTGGTCAGCTGGGCGCTGGTCTGCATGGAGATGACGGCGCGTTCTGCGACCACCTTGCGCAGCCGCGACATGGGCACCGTAGTGCCGCGAAGCGGCGAGACTTCCAGAGGCGCCGGCGCAGCAGGGGTTGCTGCGGAGGGCGATGCGGTCGCCGCCGGACGAGCCGCGACGGCAGCAAGCACGTCTTCCTTGCGAATGCGTCCGCCGACTCCTGTGCCGGTCACGCTGGCGAGGTCGATGTTCTGATCGTTCGCAAGTTTGCGTACGAGCGGCGTCACGTAGCCGGAGTTACTGGTGCTCTCGGCGACGGGTGCGGCGGCAACCGGTGCAGCAGCGGGCGGAGTGGGTGCAGGCGCTGCGGGTGCCGGAGCGGCAACGGGAGCCGGAGCTGCAGGAGCTGGGGCGGGCGCAGCAGGCGCCTGGGCTGCGGGAGCAGGCTCAGGCTCTGCTGGCGCAGGAGCCGCAGCTTCGGTCGGAGCATCGACGGAGGGTACTTCGGCGACAGGGGCCTGAGCGGCCTGAGCAGCTGCCTCGGGCGCCGGAGTCTCTGCAGGTGCTGCTCCCGACCCGTCACCGATGGTGACCAGCGGCGTACCCACCTCGACCGTCTCGTCTTCCTGCACCAGGATCTGCTCGATGACTCCAGCAATCGGCGAGGGGATCTCGGTGTCGACTTTGTCCGTTGACACTTCGAGAAGGGGTTCGTCGACTTCGACGCGGTCCCCGACGTTCTTGAGCCAGCGGGTCACCGTTCCCTCGGTCACACTCTCGCCGAGTGCAGGAAGGTTGACGGATTCGCTCATCAGTGTGTCTCCTCTTCAGAAACAGTTCAGGTGTTGGTTTGTAGTTTATGTCTAGAGTGCGTGCAGCGGTTTGCCAGCAAGCGCCAAGTGCGCTTCGCCGACTGCTTCGTTCTGGGTCGGGTGGGCGTGGATCAGCGATGCCACGTCTTCGGGGTAAGCCTCCCAGTTGACGATCAACTGGGCCTCGCCGATGAGCTCGCCGACACGAGCCCCGATCATGTGGATGCCGACGACGGGCCCTTCGTTGACCCGAACGACCTTGACCGACCCGGCCGTTCCGATGATGTGGCTCTTGCCGTTGCCGGCGAGGTTGTAGTCGTATGACGAGACCTTGTCGGTGCCGTACTTCTCGATTGCCTTGGCTTCCGTCAGGCCGACGGAGGCGACCTCGGGATCGGAGTATGTCACCTTCGGGATGTTCACGTCTTCGACGATCTGCGGTGCCAGCCCGGCGAGTTCCTCAGCAACGAAGATTCCCTGCTGGAAGCCACGGTGCGCCAGCTGGAGGCCGGGGACGATGTCTCCGACCGCGTAGACGCCGGGAACGCTCGTCTCGAGCCGTTCATTCGTGATCACGAAACCGCGGTCGATGGTGACTCCCGCTTCTTCGAAGCCGAGACCGGCCGTCTGTGGCCCCCGCCCGACGGCGACGAGGAGGAGTTCTGCCTCGATGGTCTTACCGTTCTCGAGCGTCACCACGACGCCGGAGTCGTTCTGCGTGACGCCCTGGGAACGAACGCCGAGGGAGAACTCGATGCCGCGCTTTCGGAAGGCGCGTTCGAACTGCTTGCTGACCGATTCCTCTTCATTCGGCACGAGGTGCGGCACAGCTTCGATGATCGACACCTCAGACCCGAAGGACTTCCACACGCTGGCGAACTCGACACCGATGACGCCACCGCCGAGGATGGCGACCTTCTTCGGAATGAAGTCGAGCGTGAGGGCATGCTCAGAGGTGATGACTCGTCCACCGATCTCAAGCCCCGGAAGCGAGCGTGAATACGAGCCGGTTGCGAGGATCACGTTCTTGCCGACATAACTGTCGTCACCGACCTGCACCGTCTTCGGGCCCACGAGGCGGCCTTCGCCACGGATGACTGTGATCTTGCGGGCGTTGATCAACCCTTCGAGACCTTTGAACTTGCTCGCGACGATCGCCTCGCGGTACGCCGTCACGGCAGCGAGGTCGACGCCCTCGAATGTGGTCCTGACCCCGTACTTGCCGGCCTCGCGCGACACGTCGGCCACTTCGGCCGAGTGCAGGAGCGCTTTGGTGGGGATGCAGCCTTTGTGCAGGCACGTGCCACCCAGCTTGTCCTTCTCCACCAATGCCACGCTGAAACCCAGCTGGCTGGCGCGGAGGGCGGCTGCGTAGCCGCCGCTTCCTCCGCCGAGAACGACAAGGTCAAAATTCTGCTCAGACACTCAAAGACTCCCTTAGCGTTTCGTACCCGCGAAACGACCGGCCGACAACAGCAGGTCTCTCGATGGCGAGTTATTTTTTCGCCCCCCCGAGCCTACTACTCGGATGCCCGGGCGAGCTTCTCCGCCACATCGAGCAAGGTGCGCACGGTGACACCGGTCGGGCCCTTCGGTGTGAACCCGTAACCCTCACCGCCGTTCACGGCGGGGCCGGCGATATCGAGGTGCGCCCAGGGGATCTGCGCTTCGCCATCGGCTGCCTTGCCAACGAACTCACGAAGGAACGCGGCGGCGATCAGCATGCCGCCAGCCGTGTTTCCCGGCTTGATGTTCTGGAGATCGGCGATGTCCGAGTTGAGCATCGGCCTGAACTCCGAGGGGATGGGCATCGGCCACAGCGTCTCGCCGACAGCTTTAGCCGATTCGATGACGGTGTTCACGAGATCGTCGTCACCGAGAGTGCCGACATAGCGGTTTCCTAGCGCCGTCACAGACGCGCCTGTCAATGTGGCCACATCGATGATGGCGTCGGGGTGTTCCTCACTGGCCGCCACCAGGCCGTCGGCGAGCACCAGTCTGCCCTCCGCGTCGGTGTTCAGGACTTCGACCGTTCGCCCGCCGTGGATCGTGAGTACATCCCCTGGCCTGATGGCAGAGCCGGAAGGCATGTTCTCGGCGAGGCACAGCCATGCCGTGATTCGTACGGGCAACGAGAGTGCGGCCGCCGCGAGCGTGACGGCGAGAACCGTCGCTGACCCGGTCATGTCGTTCTTCATGCCGATCATGGAGCCCGGCGGCTTCAGCGAGAGTCCGCCGGAATCGAAGGTGATTCCCTTGCCGACCAGGGCGAGGTGGCTCGACGAGACCGTTGGTTCGTACGAAACGCGCACCAGGCGCGGGCCACGCGTCGACCCCTGCCCGACACCGAGAATGCCGCCGAACCCTTCCGCTTCGAGTTCTGCCACCTCCCACACTTTCAGCGACACCGGTAGACCCTCGGCGGCGCTCCTGGCGCGGTCGACCAGCGACTCAGGGTAGAGGTCCAGCGGCGCCTCGTTCACGAGGTCGCGCACCAGGTACACCGCCCTCGCGGTCTCGCGGGCTTCGGTTGCAGCGGCTTCCGTCCCCTCGAGGGTTGTCGGCACAACCAGGAAGTTCGCGCCGAGTTGCCGGGCATCCAACGACGCCTTTCGGTATGCGAGGTAGCTGTAGGCACCGAGAGCGGCCCCCTCGAGCACAGCGCGCACGTCGGCGGCACCCGTCACCGGCAGGGCAAGCACAAAGGAGGCGAACCCGCGGATGCGCCTCGTTGCAACGCCCGCCGCGTAGCGCAGCGATTCCGTTGTCGGCCCGGCCTGCCCCAGACCCACGACCACGATCACCTTCGCCCGGATGCCCTCCACCGAGGGCATCCGAACGACCTCGTCCTTCTTTCCCGTGAAGCCGAGCCCGTCGAACATCGATTCGATGCTGTCGGTGACACCAGCAGGGAGTTCCTCGCTGCCGAGAAGGAAGAGTCGATCATCCGTTCGCCCTGCCGCGAGCACGAGAACATCGGCGTCGAGGTCGTGGGCGGGAGATTCTGCAACCGAAATTTCTGGAAGAGTCATGTCAACAAGTATCGCGTTCGCTGAGGGCACTTCTCCAACCGGGGCAACGCCGTGTGCGCTCGGTTTAGAGTGGAAACATGAAGGATCCGGCAGAGTTGTACGAACTGGCAGACGAGGTCGGCCTGATCCCGCAAGGACTGCCATTGGTGGCAGCCCTGACGGGTTTCACAGACGCCGGCGGCGCGGTCTCACAACTCGGTGAGTATGTGCTCGACACTCTGAACAATCGAGTGGTGGCCGAATTCGACGCCGATGCCCTGCTCGACTACCGAGCGCGCCGACCCATCATCTACTTCGACCAGGATCACCTGACCGACTACCAGCCACAGACGCTCCGCTTGTATCTGGTGAACGATGAGCTGGGTCAGCCATTCCTCCTTCTGCACGGGTTCGAGCCCGATTTCAAGTGGGAGCAGTTCACGGCTGCGATTCTGCAGCTCATCGATCTCTTCCAGGTCAAGACCACGACCTGGGTCCACGCCATCCCGATGCCCGTTCCGCACACACGCCCCATCGGGGTGACGGTGAGTGGTAACCGCATCGAGCTCACTGATGCGATGTCGGTCTGGCGACCGCACACCCAGGTGCCGTCGAACGCCCTTCACCTGGTCGAATACCGGCTGGCGGAGCTTGGCCACCCGGTGACCGGATTCGTCCTTCTCATTCCGCACTACCTGGCCGATACCGAGTACCCCTCTGCTGCCGTCGCGTCACTCGAGAGCATCAGTGCGGCCACAGGGCTCATCTTTCCGACGGATCGCCTGCGCGAAGAAGGTCGTGAATTCCTGACGAAGATCGGCCAGCAGGTCGAGTCCAACTCGGAGCTCGAGAAGCTGGTCGGCACGCTCGAGGAACGGCATGACAGCTACATGCAGAATTCCGGGCTGCAGAATGCCGGATTGAGGTCGCCGCTGACCGACGAGGACGGTGAGCTACCCTCGGCAGACGAGATCGCAGCGGAGCTCGAGAACTTCCTGGCGATCAAGCGTCGGGGCGATGACGCCTCGCCCGGGTTCGCCGGCCTCTAGGAGCAGGCCCTCGGTCGCCAGCCGCTGATCGTCGGCCGCTGATCGGCGGTCCCGGGTCGCAACTGCGGGGCGCTTCGGGTGTGAGGTGCATTCGGTATCATCGAATCAATGAACTCCAGACGCTCGTGGGTGATCTTCGGCGTGGCCGCAATCGCCTATATTGCGGCTGTCCTGCAGAGAAGCACCCTCGGGGTGGCCGGCGTCGCAGCGTCTGACAGGTTTCAGACGTCCGCGGCAATTCTCTCGAGTCTCGCTGTCGTGCAATTGATCGTGTACGCCGCACTGCAGATTCCCAACGGGATTCTCATCGACAAAGTCGGGCCTCGCTGGCTCGTTGTCGTGGGAACCGCGGTGATGGCCGTCGGCCAGCTCATTCTCGCCTTCTCGCCCGACATCAGCATCGCGATCGTCGGCCGGATCCTGGTGGGCGCAGGGGACTCGGCGATCTTCATCTCGGTGATCAGGCTCGTCAACTCGTGGTTCTCGGGCCGAATCGTGCCTCAGGTCTCCCAGTGGATGGGCAATCTCGGTGCCCTCGGTCAGATTCTCTCTGCCGTGCCCTTCGCCTACCTCCTACACCTCGCAGGCTGGAGTGTCGCCTTCGCCTCTGCGGCCTCGGTTGCTGTGCTCGCCTTCGTTCTCAGCCTCATCGTGCTGCGCGACAGGCCGAAGACGGTGATGGCGCCGCTTGCCCCGAGCTTTCGCACCGTGCTGGGGCGACTCGGCCCCACGTTGAAAAGGCCCGGTACCCAACTCGGGTTCTGGTCCCACTTCGTCACACAATCATCAGGAACCGTCTTCAGCTTGTTCTGGGGCTTTCCGTTCATGGTCTCGGCCCTCGGCTACGACACCGGCTTCGCTTCCGGGCTTCTCGTGGTAATCGTCGTGACCGGACTGATCTCCGGTCCGATTCTCGGCCTGCTGACAGCGCGGTTCCCGACTAGGCGCTCGAATCTCGTGCTGGGAATCGTTGCCATGCTCGCGATCGCCTGGAGCACTGTGCTGCTCTGGCCCGGCACTCCACCGGTCTGGCTCGTCATCCTGCTCGTCATCGCCATGGGAGTCGGAGGGCCCGGTTCACTGATCGGGTTCGACTTCGCGCGTACCTTCAACCCACCGCACACGCTGGGTTCGGCGAACGGTGTGGTGAACGTCGGTGGATTCACGGCCAGTTTCACGATGATGTTCCTCATCGGTGTGCTCCTGGATCTTCAGCACAACCTCGGGTGGAACACGAATCTGTACGACCTCAACGCGTTCAAGATTGCTTTTTGCGTGCAGTACGTCGTGATCGGGGCAGGTGTCATCTTCTTGCTGAATGCCCGAAGGCGCGCGCGTAGGCAGCTCGAGGAAGACGAGGGAATATCGGTGGCACCGCTGTGGGTTGCACTGACCGAGGCATGGACGCAAAGAAAGACTTGACAAATCGCGGTCAGGTCAGATTGTTTCTCAATCCGTGCAATAATTAACGCTAGAGACCCGTTCTTGTATTGGGGTGGCCGTTCATACGGCCACGCAAAGACCCAGCACTTGACATGGGTCTTAGTAATGTCAAAAAACAACTCCGGTCGACCTTGACTCGGGTTCGCCACCTCAGGCGCCCTCGGTTTCTCGCCCGGTGTGAAAGGTGATCTCATGGCCACCACGAAAGCTCCCTCCGCCACAAAGGCGCCCGCTGCCAAGGCGCCTGCAACCAAGAGCGCTGCGGCAGTCAAAGCTCCCGCTGCCAAGACAACGGCAGCCAAGGCGGCCGCCGCCAAGAAGACCGGGCCTGCCGTCAAGGCGACTGCCCGGGGCAAGGCAACGGCAAGCAAGGCAACCGGTGCCAGTGACGCAGACGAGGACGACGAAGCGGTCGAGCTCGACGACGTTGTTGTGGTCGAAGACGACACCGAAGACGTTCTCGTCGTTGTTGCCGTGCCCGACGCCGACAGCGACTCCGCGGAAGATTCAGATACCGACGACGACACCAAGAAGTCGGCGTCGACCGAAGACCTTCCCTCTGGCGCGCTCGTCCTCTCGCTCGTCGACGATGACGATGACGTGCCCGTCTACTCGAGCGCGATCACGGGTGCGACAGCTGACCCGGTCAAGGACTACCTGAAGCAGATCGGCAAGGTCGCCCTGCTGAACGCGGCCGAGGAGGTCGAGCTCGCCATGCGCATTGAGGCCGGCCTGTTCGCCGAAGACAAGCTGGCGAACGCCGAGGGCCTCACCCCCCAGGTCAAACGCGAACTGCAATGGGTCGCCAAAGACGGGCAGCGGGCCAAGAGCCACCTGCTCGGCGCGAACCTCCGCCTCGTCGTCAGCCTTGCCAAGCGCTACACCGGCCGGGGAATGCAGTTCCTCGACCTCATCCAGGAGGGAAACCTGGGCCTCATTCGTGCGGTCGAGAAGTTCGACTACACCAAGGGCTTCAAGTTCTCGACGTACGCGACCTGGTGGATCCGCCAGGCGATCACCAGGGCCATGGCAGATCAGGCGCGGACCATCCGCATCCCGGTTCACATGGTCGAGGTCATCAACAAGCTGGCTCGCGTGCAACGCCAGATGCTGCAGGATCTCGGTCGTGAACCCACGCCCGAAGAGTTGTCACGTGAATTGGACATGACCCCCGAGAAGGTCGTCGAGGTCCAGAAGTACGGTCGCGAGCCCATCTCTCTGCACACCCCACTCGGCGAAGACGGCGACAGTGAATTCGGTGACCTCATCGAAGACACCGAAGCAGTTGTCCCGGCAGACGCCGTGGGCTTCACCATGCTTCAGAAGCAACTCGAATCGTTGCTCGACTCCCTTTCGGAGCGCGAGGCGGGAGTCATCCGCATGCGTTTCGGCCTCGGAGACGGCATGCCGAAGACTCTCGACCAGATCGGTGACACGTTCGGCGTGACGCGTGAGCGCATCCGCCAGATCGAGTCCAAGACGATGGCCAAGCTCCGCCACCCCTCGCGTTCGCAGTCGCTTCGCGACTACCTCGAGTAAACCTTGAGTCTTCGCACCACGACGGCCGTTCTTGTCGGCCGGGCGGTCCGGCTCGCCGCCCGGGCGCGCGGCGGCGGTTCGGCCATCCCAGGCACGATCGCACTGAAGATCGCTCCGCGCTTTCTCGAAGACACGATCTCGCGCATCCCGCTCGGTGTTGTGGCGGTTTCGGGTTCGAACGGTAAGTCGACGACCACGAACATGCTGGCGGCGATCCTGCGCGAGCACGGGCTGAAGGTCTTCACCAACCCGTCTGGTGGCAACCTGCCGCAGGGCATCGCCTCGTCTGTTCTCTCGAGTGTTTCGGTGACCGGCGTGCTCGATGCTGATATCGCAATTCTCGAGGTCGATGAGGGTTACGGACCCAAGATCGCGAAGATGCTGAAGCCGACGACAGTGCTGCTGCTGAACATCCAGATCGACCAGCTCAACAGGTACCACGAGCCCGAACGAGTCGTCAGGATGCTCGAAGAAGTGGCCGGCACTGCCACCCGGGCGCTTGTGCTCAACCGGGACGACAATCACCTCGTGGACCTCGATTCTCGCCTCAGCGGCTCTCGTGAGGTCACGTTCTTCGGCGCAGCTCCCGAACTCATCGCTGCTTCCGCTCACGGAGTCGCCTCAGCGGACCGGTTCGGCAACGACAGCGTGCGGGCCGGTGATCGTGAAGCCGAGGTGACGGTGACCGACCTCGGTGAGAGCCAGGCCGTTCTGGCGATCGACGGGCGAGACGTGGCAGTGAGGCTGCCCGCCAGGGGCCTGCACTACGCACTCGACGCCGCCGGCGCTGCCGCCACCGCCAAGGCGATCCTCGGAGATCGCTTCCACCCGGGACTCGTGACAGCGGCACTCAACGGCCTCACGACGGTCTACGGCCGGGGCGAGCTGCTGCACGTGGGCAATGAAGCCATCGAGATCATCATGATGAAGAATCCGGCGAGCCTCCAACTGAACCTCGATTCGCTCGAAGCGGCCCCCGAACAGGTCTTCATGGCGGTGGACGAGGGAACACCCGATCCCTCGTGGATCTACGACATCGACCTCAGCAGGCTCGACCACGTCGACGTCATCACCGGCTCGAAAGCGTGGCAGTTCGCTGTGCGGTTCGGCTACGCCGGGATTCCGGTCGGAGCCGTCGAACTCGACGTGCGTTCGGCGATCAAACAGTTCCTCGCTCTTCCACGGCCGGGCACCGGTAGAAAGACGATGATCCTGAACTACGAGCAGATGATGCTCATTCGCAAGATCCTCGGTTTCAAAGAGCTCGAAGGCGGAGGCAAGTCGTGACCGGATTGCGAATTGCCCACCTCTTTCCGCGCACACTGGGCATGAACGGCGAGAGCGGCAACGTCGACATTCTGCGCTTCCGCGCCGAATCACGCGGCCTCACCGTCGTGGTCGACCGGATTGAGCACGGCGACGTCATCTCGCCCGAGACCGACCTGGTATTCGTTGGCAGCGGGCCGGTCTCAGCGCTGATCGAGACCGAGCCGTGGATCGACGATGTGTCGCCCGCGCTGCATACGCTGGCTGCAGCCGACGTACCCTTTCTTGCCGTCGGTGGTGGATTCCAGCTGCTCGGCGAATGGGTCCGGCTCGCCGATGGGCGGGAGCTCGAAGGTGCCGGAGTGTTTCCGGTGACGACGACGGTCGCGGGGGAGCGCGTGGTGGGTGACTTCGTCATCGAGTCCCGTCTCGGTGTACTCGTCGGCTTCGAGAACCGCGGTTCATACATCGACATCGGCTCGGCCGCACCCATCGGGCACGTCATCTACGGTCGCGGCAATGTCGCGGCAACCGGGCCTGGCGCGAGTGCAGGCGCTGCGGCCGTTGCCGCATCAGGCGCCAACGTGGCGGGCACACTTCTCGTGGCGCCCGACCAGCGCGTCGAAGGCTACTGGGTCGGCAACCTCATCGGCACCCACCTCCATGGCCCAGTGTTGGCCAACAATCCGGCTCTGGCCGACTGGCTTCTCGCGGCTGCGCTCGCGCGACGCGAAGAGACACTGCCAGAGGCGACGGCCGAGCTCGACGAGATCGATCGCCGGGCATCCGAAGCTCGCAGTACGATCGCGGCAGCACCCCTCAGCGAGTAGGGTCAGATCGACCAATCGTCGGCCCTCGTTCCATCCGAGCTGCATAGTGCGTTGATGTGAACGAGGGCCGACGATTGCGTGATCGCCAGCGCGACAGCCAGCGCCGACGAAGCTGTGCTTCGTCGGTTCGCTAGGTGTCGATGCGCGCGCTGGAGCTATGGCGATTGCACAGCAATCGAGCGACAGCCAGCGCCGACGAAGCTGTGCTTCGTCGGTTCGCTAGGTGTCGATGCGTTCACGCGACAGCCCCGAGCTGCCGGCGATGATGAACTCCTTGCGTGGTGCGACATCGTCGCCCATCAGGAGCTCGAAGGTGCGCTCGGCGGCCTGGGCATCGGTGACACGCACGCGGCGGAGCATTCGGTGTCGCTTGTCCATCGTGGTCAACGCGAGCTGGTCGGCATCCATCTCGCCAAGGCCCTTGTAGCGCTGGATCGGATCCTGATAGCGCTTGTTCGTTCGCTTCAGCCCGGCAAGCACGCCCTGCAACTCGGTCTCGGAATAGGTGTAGATCGTCTCGTTCGGCTTCGTGCCCGGGTTCATGACGACCACCCGATGAAGGGGAGGTACGGCCGCGAACACGCGCCCGGCATCGATCATGGGCCGCATGTAGCGGAAGAACAGGGTCAGAAGCAAGGTGCGAATGTGTGCACCATCGACGTCGGCGTCGCTCATCAGGATGATCTTGCCATACCTGGCAGAATCGAGATCGAACGAGCGGCCCGACCCTGCGCCGAGCACCTGGATGATCGAAGCACACTCGCTGTTCGAGAGCATGTCGGAGACCGACGCCTTCTGAACGTTCAGGATCTTGCCGCGAATGGGCAGCAGAGCCTGGAATTCGCTGTTTCGGGCCAGTTTTGCCGTACCAAGCGCCGAGTCACCCTCGACGATGAACAGTTCACTCGAGACCACATCGCTGCTGCGACAGTCCACGAGCTTTGCCGGCAACGAAGAGCTCTCGAGCGCATTCTTTCGGCGCTGCGTCTCTTTGTGAGCGCGAGCTGAGATGCGGGACTTCATCTCGGCGACGACCTTGTCGAGCACCAGGGCGGTCTGGGTCTTGTCATCGCGCTTCGGTGACGAGAACCTCTCCGAGAGCGACTTCGTCACGACAGAGGTGACGATGTTGCGAACGGCAGGCGTTCCGAGGATCTCCTTCGTCTGGCCCTCGAACTGCGGCTCCGGCAACCGAACGGTCAAAACCGCCGTGAGACCTGCGAGAACGTCTTCTTTGTCGAGCTTGTCGTTGCCGACCTTCAACCGGCGCGCGTTGGCTTCAACGGTGGTACGCAGGAAGCGGAGCAGCCCTGCCTCGAAACCGGCGAGGTGCGTACCACCCTTCGGCGTGGAGATGATATTGACGAATGTCTTGACCGTCGTCTCGTACCCCGTTCCCCACCGCAGGGCGACATCGACGGTGCAGTCCCGGGTGAGCTCGGTGGGCACCATCGCCCCGGCCTCGCTGAGCACGGGAACGGTCTCGGTGAAGCTGCCATCACCCGTCAGGCGCCAGGTGTCGGTGAGCGGGGCATCCGGTGCCAGAAAATCGACGAATTCGGCTAGACCCCCCTCGTAGCTGAACGATTCGTGGAGGGTCTCGGCGCCACGGTTGTCGGTGATGTCGAGCGAGAGCCCCGACACGAGGAACGCGGTCTGGCGCGCTCGGTCGACGAGCTCATCGGTCTGGAACTGCGTGGACTCGGTGAAGATCTGTGGGTCGGCCCAGTACCTGATGCGGGTACCTGTCACTCCGCGGGCCACTTTGCCGACGACACGCAGTTCACTCTTGTTCTCGAACGGCGTGAACTTCGACGAGGGAGTTGGTGCACCGGTATCGGCGAAATTGCCCGGCTCACCGCGGTGGAACGACATCGCCCAGGTCTTGCCGTCGCGGTCGACCTCGACGTCGAGCCGCTCCGACAGCGCGTTCACCACCGAGGCGCCGACGCCGTGCAACCCGCCGGAGGCAGCGTACGACCCCGAACCGAACTTGCCGCCGGCGTGCAGTTTGGTGAAGACGACCTCGACGCCTGAGAGACCCGTGCGCGGCTCGATGTCGACCGGAATGCCGCGTGCCCTGTCACGCACCTCGACGCTGTTGTCAGGGTGCAGGATGATCGAGATCTCGTTGCCGTGGCCACCGAGTGCCTCGTCGACCGAGTTGTCGATGATCTCCCAGAGGCAGTGCATGAGCCCGCGTGGCCCGGTCGAACCGATGTACATACCCGGGCGCTTGCGAACAGCTTCGAGACCCTCGAGAACCGACAGGTGCCTGGCCGAGTAGTCAGATGATGCCACAGAGTTGCCCTTCGTGATGGGTGCCCGACGTGGGCGACGAGTGTGGTCCACGGCTTCTCACCCAACCACCAACCCTACTTTCGGGCAGTGACATCAGGGGTATCGACACCCGAAAGCGAGTGTGCCGTACGCGCACAGCGAAACACAGACGAATGTAACCTAGTGGGAACATACTCATGCTTGTATTGGTTACACAGATTGTCTGAGGTACGAACCCGTGAGGAGCCAGAAGATGCAAACAATTGCAACAGAGACCAGCGTGGTGGGCGATCTCGAAGTGAGCCGCCAGCTGACCGGTGCAGACCGCTGCGACAGCTGTGGTGCACAGGCCTACGTCCGTGTCGAGATGGCCAGCGGTGAACTCCTGTTCTGCGCGCACCACGGTCGCGAGGTCCACGCCAAACTGTTCCCCATCGCCAAGAGCTGGCACGACGAGTCGGCCCGACTCCTCGAAGACCACCGCTCGTAGTAAGAACTACGCACGCCTGAAGAGCGGCGCCGCGCATCTCCGGATGCTCGGCGCCGCTCTTTCGTCTTCTGCGGTTTCGATACGGCGTGCTTCGCTCGCCTACTCAACCAGCGGTCGGCTCAATCAGCGGTCAGCCCAATCAGCGGTCAGCTGAGCGAAACGGTGAAGCCGATCGAACCGACAGCGGCAGCCAGGGGGGTGCCAGACGCATCGCGTTTCGCGCCTGCATCGGGAAGAGCTCGTACCGCTCCGTCGGCGGCCACTGCGAGGGCTGGAGCTGGGCCGACCCAGGCGAGTTGGAGTGAATCCTCTCCCTTGACGAAGCGATGGGCGCGCACTCCACCGGTGGCGCGGCCCTTCGACGGGAACTCGCTGAATGAGGAGACCTTGGCCGACCCGGTGTCAGTACCGGGGAGCACACCGGAACTGCCCGCAACGGTTGCGACCACGATCCCTGCCTCGCCGTCTGCATCGGCACCTGAATCGTCTTCAGCTCCGGCACGGGGTATGACTGCTGAGAACGCGATGACCGTCGCCCCGCCCGACAGGCTCATGCCGGCCATCCCCCCGGCCAGGCGCCCCTGCGGGCGAACACTGGCCGCTGGGTAGTGCAGCAGCTGGGCATCCGACGCCACGAACACGAGGTTCGACGACTCCGGCGCCTGCTCTGCACCGACGACCTCGTCGCCGGGCTTCAGCGTGATGAGTTCGAAGTCCGGCTTGTTCGGCCAGTCGCCGGGCGTCACGCGTTTCACGACCCCCTGTTTCGTGCCGAGGGCGATCGGGGTGCCGGAGGTGAGCGAGACGAGGGCGACAACGCGTTCGCGCTTGGCGTCAACGGTGAGGTAGTCGGAGATTCGCACCCCGGCGGCGAGCTGGATCGACGCTGAGGGGGCCGACGGCAGGTCAAGGACCGACATGCGGATGACACGGCCCAGGTTCGTGACGGCGCCGATCTCCGTGCGGGTCGTGGTGAGCACGGTGGAACGAACGGCGTCGTGTTTGCTCCGCCTCGCGTGAGCCGCAGCATCCGGAGCCTGTTCGCCGTCGTTCGGCAGGTCGACCCGGAGCGCCCTGCCAGTCGTGCTGAGGAACACACGGCACGGCGTGTCAGCGAGTTCGAGCGAGGGCAGACTGCTGCCTCGAGCCGCAGCGGGTGCCGCCGCCCTGGCTTCGGTGAGCATCGTGCGGCGGGGTGTGCCGAGCTTGTCGGCGACGTCGTCGAGTTCCTCTGAGACGGTCTGACGGATGAGCGCCTTGCTGGCGAGGAGCGCTTCGAGCTGCTCGATCTCGCGGCGGAGCTGGTCGCGTTCGGCCTCGAGTTCGATGCGCGAGAACTTCGTCAGGCGCCGAAGGCGCAGCTCGAGGATGTAGTCGGCCTGCAGCGCATCGAGGTCGAAAACGTCGATCAGCCGAACCCGCGCCTGCTCGGTGTCGTCGCTGTTGCGAATCACCTGGATGACCTCGTCGATGTCGAGGATGGCGATGAGCAGACCCAGCACGAGGTGCAGTCGATCGCGTCGTTTGGCGAGCCGGAACTGCGTGCGCCGGGTGGTCACCTCGATGCGGTGGTCGATGTAGACCTGCAACAGTTCTCTGAGCCCGAGCGTCTGGGGCTGGCCGCCGACCAGCGCGACGTTGTTGATGTTGAACGAGTCTTCGAGCGGCGTGAGCTTGTACAGCTGCTCGAGCACCGCCTCGGGGCTGAACCCGGTCTTGATGCCGATGACGAGCCGCAGGCCGTTCGTGCGGTCGGTGAGGTCGGTGACGTCGGAGATGCCCTGCAGCTTCTTCGAGTTCACGCCGTCTTTGATCTTCGAGATGACCTTCTCGGCGCCGACGAGATAGGGCAGCTCGGTCACGACGAGACCCACCTTGCGGGCAGTCAGCGTCTCGACGCTGACCTTCGCCCGCGTCTTGAACGCCCCTCGCCCGGTCGTGTAGGCATCGCGGATGCCCGCCAGACCCACGATCGTTCCGCCCCCCGGCAGGTCGGGGCCGGGGATGAACGACATCAGGTCATCGACTGTCGCATCGGGGTGCGTGATCAGGTAGCGGGCACCCGAGACCACTTCGATGAGGTTGTGCGGGGCCATGTTCGTGGCCATACCGACGGCGATGCCGCTTGCGCCGTTCACCAGCAGGTTGGGGTAGGCCGCCGGCAGTACGTCGGGCTGGGTGAGCTGGTTGTCATAGTTGGGCACGAAGTCGACGACGTCTTCGTCGAGCCCGTCGGTCATGAGCAGCGCTGCCGGTGCGAGACGGGCCTCGGTGTATCTCGAGGCGGCCGGGCCGTCGTCGAGTGAACCGAAGTTGCCGTGGCCATCGATGAGGGGGAGCCGCAACGTCCAGCTCTGCGCCAGTCGAACCATGGCGTCGTAGATCGATGCGTCGCCGTGCGGGTGCAGCTTTCCCATCACCTCGCCGACCACGCGGGCAGACTTGACGTGCCCCCGGTCGGGGCGGAGCCCCATCTCGCTCATCTGGAAGAGAATGCGGCGTTGCACGGGCTTCATGCCGTCCCGGGCATCCGGTAGCGCCCGCGAGTAGATCACCGAATAGGCGTATTCGAGGAACGACCCCTGCATTTCGCTCGAGACGTCGATGTCTTCGATATTCTCGACGATCGGAGCTTCGGGTTCGGGGGTTCTGGGCGTCATTCCTGCAGTTTCATCGAGGGGAGTGAGTCGCCTTCGGCCGGCACGATTGTGTCAGACTGGGCGCAATGCCCCCCATGCTACCGGCCCTCGATCGGGCTGCCCTTCACCTCACAGACGTGTTGCCGAGTTGCCTTGCCGCGCTGTCGGGGTCGGCCAATCGCCTGGAGCTCCCGCCGGTCGAACGAGCGGTGGTCGTGCTGGTCGACGGTCTCGGCGCTTCGTCGCTGCGGGCGAGTGCCGGGCATGCACGCCATCTCGCCGCGAAGCTCACGAAGAGGGCGCGACTGGTGAGCGGCTTCCCGACGACCACGGCAGTGGCGCTGGCATCACTGACGACAGGCGTCTCTCCGGGTGTTCACGGACTCGTCGGCTACACCGCGCTCGTGCCGGCCGCAGACGCCGTGCTGAACCAGCTCACCGGCTGGGGAGCCCAGATGCGGCCGGCCGAGTGGCAGTCGCAGCCGACCGTCTTCGAGCAGGCGACCGCGACGGGTGTGGAGTGCACGGTCGTCGGTGCTGCGCGCTACGAGAACAGCGGCTTCACCGAGGCGGTGCTGCGCGGGGCCGCCTACATCGCCGGCAAGAGCATCGCCGAACGGTTCACCGCAGCGCGGGCTGTGCTCGATCGTGGTGGGCGTGGTTTGGTCTATCTCTATGTTCCTGAACTCGACATGGCCGCCCACGCTTTCGGCTGGCAGTCAGACAAGTGGCGGGCGGCGCTCGAAACCGTTGACGCCGAGACACACAACTTCGCCGAGAACCTGCGCAAGGGCGAAGGGATGCTGTTGACCGCCGACCACGGAATGCTCGACATTCCGCTCACCTCCCACGTACTCATCGATGCCGACCCTGCGCTGGTGGCTGGCGTCAGGCACGTCGCGGGAGACCCTCGATGCCTGCAACTGCACCTCGAACCTTCACTCGGCGAATCGGAACGAGACGCGCTCCTCGAGGCGTGGCGGGTCGCCGAGGGGGAGAGGGCGTGGGTCGTGACCCGCGACGAGGCGATCGAGGAGGGATGGTTCGGCGAGGTGCTGCCGGGCATCCGCTCGCGAATCGGCGACATTATGGTGGCCGCGCGCAAGAACGTGGCGTACTACGACTCGCGCCGTACGCCGGTCGCCAAACGCACCATGATCGGCCAGCACGGCTCGTGGAGTGACGACGAGCTGATCGTGCCGCTGCTGCGCTTCGGAGCCTTCGACCGTTAGTGCTCAGGGCTCGACTCGGCGAACAGAATGCCGACGCCCACGCAGGGCGCCGGCAGTCTGGTCGCCGAGTCAGCGCTGAAACTCGGGCTCAGGCTCGGGTGCGGCTTGTCAGCTCGCAGGCGCTACATGGATCGTCACCGTCACAGGATTGCTGTGTGACGAATGTGGGCCGCCCAGGGACGAATCGGCCTGCCTGGTGAGCGTCACCGTTCCCTTGTTCTCCGGATCGAACAGCGACAAGAGAGATGTTCCCGCCTCTGTCGTGCAGATGACGCCGGTGAGCGGTGTCGACGTACCACCGACGGGCACCTGAGGTGTCTGACCATCGAGCTCCGTGCACACGGGGGAGGCTGGCACGACAGCGATGACCGAGGACGTGGTGACCGCAGTCTGGCTGTCTACTCGAGCGGTCACCCCTGAGAGGAGCCCCGAGACCGTGAAGTGCAGTGAGAGCGATCGGGTTTCGCCCGCGTTCATGTAGGGAACGAGATACTCGAGCACATGCGAGTCGAGAGAACTCTCCGGCACCCATCCGGTTGGCACCGACGCCTCAGATGCGTGACTGAGCCCGTCGACGGTGAGTCTCACGAGTGCGGCGCCGGCTTTGGTCGCCTGGAGGGTTACTCCGTACGTGACGGCACCGCCGAGTCCGACGACCTTACCGGGGGCGGCGAAGCTCGTCACGGTCATCGCTCCAGGGGCCTGCAGGATGCTCGATGGATCGCCTGTCGACAAGAAGTGGGTACTCGTCCCGATGAAGCCACCCGTTGTCCTGTTGTACCAGCGCACGGGGCCTTGAATGTCCTGGAGTCGCCCAGAACTGGGGTGGTACGTTTCGATCGCCACCGCCCTCACCTGATCGTATTCGGCAGTGACAATGACAGCAGGCAGCCCGTTGAAATCGATGGGGAACCCGTATTCGGTCGTGGTGGCCAGCAATGTTCCCCGATTGGCCTCCGATGAAAGGTCGAAGATACTCGGGTTGATCTTGCCTTTGACAGGGCTGACTTTCGGGTCGAGAGTGCAGTCAAGCAGGGTGTCTGCCGAGCTGCAGGCATATCCGTACGTTGACTTCGGAAAGAGCACGGGATCGTTCAGAAGGCCGAACAGTCCACCGTCCTTCGGATCGAAGTACAACGATTTGTCGTAGAACCTCGGATCCTCGAGCCAGCCGCCGCCGCCGAGACTGACAGATCTCTGGCGGTGCAGGAGAGACCCCTGCGAGGGCTAACCCAGGTCGTCGTCTGAGCGCGCGCCGAAGACGATCTCGTCCCAGCTCGGCATCGCCGTGCGACTTGCGCGCTTTCGCCCGGCCGAGGCGGCAGTGGCCGTTGGCGGGGTCTGGTTCGTCGGCGCGTCGTCTGTCGGAACTTCCAGGCCGTCGAGGGCGATCTCGCCCGTTTCCGGGTTCACACCAGTCGCGGCAGCCGATTTGCCGGAGAAGCCATTGAACGGCGAAAGCCTGGCCATGGGGCGGGTTTCACCCTCGAGAGCATCTGGAGCGTCAACGAGGTCGAAGTCGTCGGAGGCGTCGACCAGGAACGAGGCGGATTCGCGCTCCCCCCGGCGCCGCCGGAGGGCTTCGAGGAGATCGGCAGTCTCGTTGTGTGCTGCAGGGCGCTCGGCGGCACGGTTCACCGCGGCCGCCGAGGCCGCCGCAGACGATTCGCTCGAGCTGCGCGCGAACGGCGTCGGTTCGACCAGAACCGCAGGCACCCCGGCCACGGATGCCCCGGTTGCCGGCATGTTGCCGATCGTCGCGGTCTCACGCGTGGTGGAGGGATCTGAGTCGAGGGCGGAGTCGAGCTCGTCGAAGCTCAGACCGTCACTCTGCCTCACGTCTCGTTCATGCCTCGTTCCGTCTGCTCGGTCTCTGCCGCCCGCACTCCTGTCGACGGAGCTCCTGTCGACCACCCGAAGGCGAGGAATGAGGCCGTCGGAGATCTCACCCTGCTGAGAGAGCGTGACCGCCCCGGAGTTCAGGGGCACCAGGGTATGCCGCTTCACATCGAACTGCCACCGGGCGTCGTGGTCGATTGTCGAAGCCGTGAAGGTGAGCTTGACGATCCAGCCCGCCTCCTCTTTCCAGCTCGCCCAGCGAAGGTCGACGGCTTCGAGCCCCGCGAGGCGTTCTTCGATGACGTCACCGAATGTCGAGGCCTGGTCGTCACTGAGAGGATCGCTCCGCAGGGGGTCGACACTCGAAGCGATCTTCACGGGAACCCGAAGCGCGGAACTCACGATGTGGAGTCGTTCAGCGAGCACCGGTCCTTCGAAGCGCTCGACGTACTCGAGAGTGGCTCCTGTGGCCCTGGCGACGTCTTCAGCGCTCATTCCGGCCCGGATCTGGGACTGGATCTCACGCGGCGAGACTTTGACACCGGCAGTCGGCGTGGTCGTGCTCTGTCGCAGGCGCGACTGGAGCACCTCGTCGATGGCGACGCGGTACCGCTCACCGGTTTCGGAGGTGACGAGAAGGGCCCCGTTTTCGATTCCGATGACTGTTAGATCCTGCATGGTGAAAGTCCCCGTCTTGGTCTGGAGTTGCCTGCAAGGATGCCATGACAATCGTCCCGCGGTCGGGAATGTTCAGGGCGTGCCGTAAGTTGCTACGGGCGAGGAGTGTGAGCCGCAGAAGCGCGGTTTGCTATTCCCCTTGGAATGATGCAAACTAACGCCGCCGATTTTGTTTCAGCTGGCGTATGAGAAGTGGATAAGCATGGCAACCGATTACGACGCTCCGCGCAAGACCGACGACGATTCAGATTCCATTGAGGCGCTGAAAGAACGCGTCCCCGACAAGATGTCTGGTGTTGTAGATGTCGATGACGCCGACAACCCCGGTGGGTTCGAACTCCCGGGTGCAGATCTCTCCGACCTCGACCTCGACGTCGTGGTCCTGCCCCCCCAGGCAGACGAATTCACCTGCGTGAACTGCTTCCTGGTGAAGCACCGCTCACAGATCGACCACCAGACGAAGCTGGGCCCGGTCTGCATCGAATGTGAAATGTAAGTAAGCAGTCCTACTGACCAGCGAGCTCGTGGTTCGCCCTTTCGAGGGCGGCCACGAGCTCGTTCGGGTTTCGGGTCGAAACCAGCCAGTAGGGCACAGGGTCCTGCGGGTCATGCACCCACACCTTGACGACAGGCTGGATCCAACCACGGATGCACAGCCACGCTCGTGCGTCGAGCTTCTGCCCCCGTGCAAGCGTCGCGGCGCTGCCTGTGAAGGCTTCTGGTTCACCGAGGAGTGAGACCGGAATCCTGGCCTTGCCGGCCCGGAAGACACCGTTCTCGATTTCGACGACGGGCGAGAGCACGAGCAGCGCCGTCACGCTGCCGCCGTAGAGCACGATCGCGCAGATGATGCCGGCAAGCATGTTGATGGGTGCGAACACGAGGATGCTCGCCGGCACCAGCAACACCAAGTAGATGTACACCCGGGCTGAGGGGTTCAGTCTTTCTCGATACGTCGACATACCTCTATTCGATCAGAGTTTCGGTTGGGAAATCTGCACTACCCTCGACTCGTGACAGAAAGCATCGAAGTACTCATCAAAGCTGAGCACATTCCCAGCTACGCGCACCCCGGAGACGCTGGAGCCGACCTGCGGTCAGCCGAGGCCCTCACACTGGCTCCAGGGCAACGACACACCGTCGCCACGGGCGTGTCGATCGCGCTGCCTGACGGGTTCGTCGCGTTCGTGGTCCCGCGCAGCGGGCTGGCGAGCAAGCACGGCATCACGATCGTCAACTCCCCGGGAACAGTGGATGCAGGGTATCGGGGCGAGATCAGGGTCGCTCTTCTGAATACTGACACCAGCGTGCCGTACGATATCGCCGTCGGCGACAGAATCGCCCAGCTGATCGTGATGCCTGTGAGTCGGGCCACCTTCGTGCCGGTCGATGAGTTGCCGTCGAGTGACCGAGGAGCCGGTGGCTTCGGGTCAACCGGAAAAAATGACTGATACTGAGGACGTTCTCGCTGTGACTGACAAAAACGAATCGATCGGAACCGATCTCGACGGGAGTGACCTTCAGGAGCTCTCCCTCGAAGAAACGTCTCCCGTGGCGCAGGACACCAAGTCGGCTCCGGAGAACCGCGCCGACGAAGGCCCCTTCGACGCCGACGAAGCGAACCCGGCGAGGCCGTATGTCGACCTCGGAGGTGTCAAAATCCTTCCGCGTGAAGGCCTGCAGCTCCGACTCGAGGTTGAAGAGGGCACGAATCGCGTCGTCGCAGTAGGGCTCGACTTCGCTGGCTCCACCCTGCAGGTCCAGGCCTTCGCAGCCCCCCGTTCCACGGGACTCTGGCACGACATCCGGGGTCAGATCCGCGAACAGATCGCCGCCCAGGGAGGCACCCTCACCGAGCAGGAAGGCGTGTTCGGGCCCGAACTCATCGCCGAGGTCCCTGCCACCGCGCCTGACGGCACGACGGTGACCCGGCTCGCCCGCTTCATCGGTGTCGACGGGCCGCGGTGGTTCCTGCGGGGTGTGATCGCCGGCGAAGCAATGGTGAGCGACGATTCCCGGGCGGCCGTGGAAGAGCTCTTCCGCAGCGTCGTCGTGGTTCGGGGCGGCTCGCCGATGCCACCGCGCGACCTGATTCCCCTCACCATCCCCAAGACATCGGCAACTCCGAACGCCTCGACCACGCTGTAGCGGCACATCCGATGACAGACCAGGAACCGCCACGCTACGGTGAACGAACCACCGGCGAGCCGCAGGGCCCGCTCCAGCCACGGACCCCAGATTCAGACCACGACGCAGATGGGCAAGTGCCAGGGGCCGGCGACAAGCCGTTATCGTTCAGCGACGCCTTTGCTGCCGCAGCACGCCGTTCAGGAATAGGACAGGTGACTCCCGGTGAGACGCCGACGGCGAATTCGCTTCTGCGGGCGATGGGCGGAGTACGCGGTCTGATCGAGTCGATCCTGCCGGGCTTGGCATTTCTGGTGATCTACACGTTCACGAGAGACCTGACTCCGAGTGTGATCGCGCCCGTCGCGGTTTCGCTCGTGTTCATTCTGGCTCGTGCTGTGACGCGAAGCGCCGTCATGCCTGCTGTCGTGGGTCTGCTCGGGGTGGCCGTTTCAGCGGCCCTCGCCCTGTTCACGGGGCGCGCGGAAGACAATTTCCTGCCGGGCCTGGTCATCAACGGCGTATCACTCGTCGTCCTGCTGGGGTCGATTGCCGCGCGCTGGCCGCTCATCGGACTGATTGTGGGAGTGCTCACCGGCGATGCCACCGGGTGGAAGAGCGACCCCGCCAAATTCAGGGTCGTGCTGATTGCGACCTGGTGCTGGGTCGGTCTCTTCGCCATTCGGCTCGGAGTCGAACTGCCGTTGTATCTGGCCGGTAGCGCCGAGGCTCTCGGGTCGATGAAGCTCCTGCTCGGCATCCCGTTGTACGCAGGAATGCTCTGGGTCACCTGGCTGCTCGTCCGGGCCGCATTCGGCCACCAGAAGAAGCAGTAGTCGCCGGGCGACGCCCCAGGCGACGAGAATCACCGGAACGGATCCGACAGTGGCTTTCGATCCAGGATTGACCAGTGCCGAAGTCCTCGAGCGTGAGCGCGACGGCCAGGCGAACGTCACCCACGCACCGACCTCCCGTTCACTTCGGAGCATCTTCGCCGAGAACGTCTTCACGTTCTTCAACGGGATTCTGACCGTCTGTTTCATCGCCGTCATTCTGCTCGGCGACCTGCGCGATGGATTCTTCTACGGCGTGGTCGTCTTCAACGCGCTCATCGGTATCGTGCAGGAGCTGAGGGCCAAACGGGCACTGGACCGGCTTGCTCTGCTGGCGGCCCCCGAGACGGCTGTGCGTCGCGATGGAGAACTGCAGATCATCCGGCCGGAAGAGGTTGTGCTGGGAGATCTGATCATCGTGCGCCCGGGCGACCAGGTCACGGCAGACGCCGAAGTGCTCGTCACGACGGCACTCTTCGTCGATGAGTCACTGTTGACGGGTGAATCCGACCCGATCGCGAAGAAACCGGGCGACCAGCTGATGTCGGGGTCACTGGTGTCGTCGGGCACCGCAGAGGCCCGCGTGACGGCAGTAGGGGCGGACTCGTACGCGAGCAAGCTGACAGCGGAGATCAAGAGGCACAGTCTCGTGCATTCGGAGCTGCGGGCGGCGACGAACCGCATCCTGGTTTACCTGTCGTGGATCCTCGTTCCGATGATCATCATCATCGGTTTTGGCCGGATTGCCACGTACGGTGGCTTTGCAGCGCTGGCGAACCCGGCTGACCAGAGCTGGCGTCTTGCCCTCATCGACGCTGTTGCGGGTGTCGTCGGCATCATTCCCGAAGGGCTCGTGCTGCTAACCAGCCTGGCCTTCGGGGTCGCCGCCATCTCGCTCACCCGGCAGAAGGTGCTGGTCCAGGAGCTCGCGGCCGTCGAGGTGCTCGCGAGGGTGGATGCGCTGTGCCTCGACAAGACCGGCACGCTCACCACGGGTGCGATCGGATTCCACGGCCTCGAGAACCTGCCCGCCGACACGGGCGACCTCGACGACTGCCGGGTCGCCCTCGCCGCGTTGGCAACCGACGAGGCCGGCAACTCGACCTCGCGCGCACTGGCGAATCGCTTCGAGCTCGGTGACGCGATCGCAGGGGAGCGGCTGGCGTTCAGCTCGCAGCGCGCCTTCAGTGCCGTGCGGCTCTCGCAGGCGGCGTCTGGGCCCGGTCTGCCCGACAACGGTGTCACGTGGCTGCTGGGGGCTCCCGAGAAGCTGTTGGCCGGGCATCCGGAGGCCCTGAAGGCGGCCAACACGTTCGCGTCGAGCGGGCGCAGAACCCTCGTTCTCGCGCGCACGGCCTCTCTGCCGACCCATTTCGTCGACAACCCCGATGCGGTTGCCTCCTGCTCACCGGCGTGCTTTGTGATCTTCGAAGAGACGGTACGGCCTGACGCGCGTGAAACGCTCGACTACTTCGCCGCAGAGGGAGTGCGGGTCATCGTTCTGTCGGGAGACAACCCGCGTACCGTCAGTGCCATCGCCCGAAAGCTCGGCCTGGGTGAGACAGCGATCGACGCGAGCCTGCTCCTCAGCGACGACGAATTGACGGCCGCCCTGGCGGAGTCGAACGTCTTCGGGCGCGTGTCGCCGGCGCAGAAGCAGACCGTGGTTGCGCTGCTCCAGGGCCAGGGTCGTTCGGTGGCGATGACGGGTGACGGCGTGAATGACGCGATGGCCATCAAGAACGCCGACCTCGGCATCGCAATGGGCAATGCGACCCCTGCTACCAGGGCCGTCTCACGTATCGTGCTGCTCGACAGCCGATTCGACCGGATGCCCGAGGTGCTGATGCTCGGCCGGCGGGTCATCGCCAACGTCGAGCGTGTCTCGAACCTGTTCCTTTCGAAGACGGTCTACGGGATCGTGCTGGCCCTGTTCACCGCTGCCTTCGCCTGGGAATTCCCCTTCCTGCCGCGACAGTTGACGCTGGTCTCCGTGCTCGCGATCGGTGTGCCGTCGTTCTTTCTCGCGCTAGCTCCGAACCGGCGGCGGTATCGTCACGGAATCCTCCCGCGGGTACTGAAGTTCTCCCTGCCGACAGGCATCATCGCGGCAACCGCCTGCCTCGTGGCGTTCGCCCCGATTCGGGAGGCGCTGCCGCAGCGTGAAGCCCGCAGCCTCGCCACCATCGCCCTGTTCATCGTGTCGCTGTGGATCGTCTCGGTGCTCGCTCGCCCTCTGTCGAGACAGCGCATTGCGCTGGTGCTCTCGGTGTCGCTCGCCTTCGTATTGGCGTACCTGCTGCCCTTCACCCGGGACTTCTTCCTGCTGGAGGTGTCGCTGTCTCCGTGGCTCTTCTACGTGGTGGGAGTGGGAATCGCCGGCGCCTGCGGAATAGAGATCTACTACCGCTTCGCCAAGCGACAGGGGCTCGTGGTCGACCGGGAGTGAGAGACGCGCGCGTTCGGAGTTGGTGTGAACGATCATCCGGCGCGCGTGGTGCTAAAGTTATCTTGATGTCAAGATACTTTGTGAAGCACGAGGGGGCCGAATCCGGTTAGGTTAGCCTTCCTAGCCACGGGTATCTCGAGCGCAGAAGATTGACGTAGTCAGCAAAGGAGAGACGAACGTGAGTGCAGTCAACAGTTTTGGGTCGAAAGACACCCTGCAGGTGGGGGACAAGTCCTATGAGGTCTTCCGCCTCGACACCGTTCCGGGGTACGAGAAGCTCCCGTTCAGCCTGAAAGTCCTGCTCGAGAACCTCCTTCGCACCGAAGACGGCGCGAACATCACGGCCGAGCACATCAAAGCCCTCGGCGGCTGGGTTCCCACTGCCGAACCCGACACCGAGATCCAGTTCACGCCTGCCCGTGTCGTGATGCAGGACTTCACCGGCGTTCCGTGCATCGTCGACCTCGCAACGATGCGTGAGGCCGTGGGAGAACTCGGCGGCGACCCCACCAAGATCAACCCGCTCGCACCGGCAGAACTGGTCATCGACCATTCGGTGATCGCCGATCTGTTCGGTACCGAGAACGCCCTCGAGCGCAACGTCGAGATCGAGTACGAGCGCAACGGTGAGCGCTACCAGTTCCTCCGCTGGGGCCAGACCGCATTCGACGACTTCAAGGTCGTACCGCCGGGAACCGGCATCGTGCACCAGGTCAACATCGAGTACCTGGCCCGCGTCATCTTCACGCGTGAGGTCGGTGGTGTGCTTCGCGCCTACCCCGACACCTGCGTCGGCACCGATTCGCACACCACCATGGTCAACGGCCTGGGCGTGCTCGGCTGGGGCGTCGGTGGCATCGAGGCAGAGGCTGCCATGCTCGGCCAGCCCGTCTCCATGCTCATCCCGAAGGTCGTCGGCTTCAAGCTGAGCGGTTCGATTCCCGCAGGCGTCACCGCGACCGACGTCGTTCTGACCATCACCCAAATGGTGCGCAAGCACGGCGTCGTGGGCAAGTTCGTCGAATTCTACGGCGAAGGCGTCACCGCTGTGCCGCTGGCCAACCGGGCAACCATCGGCAACATGAGCCCCGAGTTCGGCTCGACGGCCGCCATGTTCCCGATCGATGACATCACCCTGGACTACCTGCGCCTCACTGGCCGCAGCGAGGAACAGGTCGCCCTCGTCGAGGCCTACGCCAAGCTGCAGACGCTCTGGCACGACCCCTCGGTCGAGCCGGCCTTCAGCGAGTACCTCGAACTCGACCTCGGCACTGTCGTGCCGTCGATCGCCGGCCCGAAGCGCCCGCAGGACCGGGTCGAGCTCAGTCACGCGAAGTCGCAGTTCGAGCAGGACCTGAACGACTACGCCACACAGGATCTCTCCCGCGTCGACGCTTCGCTCGACGGCTCGTTCCCGGCCTCCGACCCGAACGGCTTCACCGCGCAAGACGAGGACTCGGCCCACGAGCTCTCGCACTCGCACGTCAGCCACGCACCGTCGACGGTCTCGGCGCCCACGAAGGTCACGACCCCAGCGGGCCTGAACTACACGCTCGACCACGGAGCCGTCGCGGTCGCCGCGATCACCTCCTGCACCAACACCTCCAACCCGAGTGTGATGCTCGCGGCCGGCCTCCTCGCACGCAACGCCGTGAAGAAGGGCCTCACCTCGAAGCCGTGGGTCAAGACCACCCTCGCACCGGGTTCCAAAGTCGTCACCGACTACTACGCCAAAGCAGGGTTGACCGCTGACCTCGAAGCCCTCGGCTTCTACACGGTGGGTTATGGATGCACCGTGTGCATCGGCAACACCGGCCCTCTCATCGAAGAGGTCACCGACGCGATCAACAAGAACGATCTCGCCGTCACCGCAGTGCTCTCGGGCAACCGCAACTTCGAGGGTCGCATCAGCCCCGACGTGAAGATGAACTACCTGGCGTCGCCGCCGCTCGTGATCGCCTACGCGCTTGCCGGCTCGATGAACTTCGACTTCGAGACCGACTCGCTCGGCACCGGCAACGACGGCGCCGAGGTCTACCTCCGCGACATCTGGCCCGACGCTGCAGAAGTGCAGAGCACGATCGACACCTCGATCAACACCGAGATGTTCACGCACGAGTACTCGAGCGTCTTCGACGGTGACGAGCGCTGGCGTTCACTGCCCACGCCGACCGGACCCACCTTCGAGTGGGATGCCCAATCCACGTATGTGCGGAAGCCCCCGTACTTCGACGGCATGACCATCGAGACCACGCCGGTGGCCTCGATCAGCGGTGCCCGCGTTCTCGCGAAGCTCGGCGATTCGGTCACCACCGACCACATCAGCCCCGCCGGCAACATCAAGGCCGACAGCCCCGCCGGCAAGTACCTCGATGCGCATGGTGTCGACCGCAAGGACTACAACTCCTACGGATCGCGGCGTGGCAACCACGAGATCATGATTCGCGGCACATTCGCGAACATCCGACTGCGCAACCAGCTCCTCGACAATGTCGAAGGCGGTTACACGCGTGACTTCACGCAACCGGATGCCCCACAGTCGTTCATCTACGACGCCAGCGAGAACTACCAGGCCGCGGGCATCCCGCTGGTCATCCTCGGCGGCAAGGAGTACGGTTCAGGTTCGTCTCGTGACTGGGCGGCAAAGGGCACCTCGCTGCTCGGCGTCAAGGCTGTCATCACCGAGAGCTTCGAGCGGATCCATCGCTCGAACCTCATCGGTATGGGCGTTCTGCCGCTGCAGTTCCCTGCGGGTGAATCGTGGGCGTCGCTCGGGCTCGACGGCACAGAGGTCATCAGCATCTCGGGCGTCGAAGAGCTGAACGAGGGCCGCACACCGAAGACCCTGCACGTCACCGCTGTTCCGAGCGAGAACTCGCCGTCGGGCAAGGCGACCGTCGAGTTCGACGCCGTGCTGCGCATCGACACGCCCGGCGAAGCGGACTACTACCGCAACGGCGGCATTCTGCAGTACGTGCTGCGTTCGCTGGTCACCGCCGCGTAGAACCACCTGTTCGCCGGTTGAGTGGCGGAGCGTATCGAAACCCCCACGCACCAGGGTTTCGATACGCGTCACACTGCGCCGCTTCTCAACCATCGATGCCCCACTCCCAGTTTTCGTGCACCTTCGGGGCGCGACAGGGGGTGGGGCATCGTGCGTTGTTGTCAAGTTGGATGCGCCGCTTCGAAGGTTCACACGAACCACCAATAGACTCGTGTGACGGCTGCAGATCATCCGGATTTCGAAAGGTGGGGCACCGCGTGACACTCCTCGAACAGATCACCTCCCCGCGTGACCTCGACGCGTTGACGACCGAACAGCTGATCCAGCTCTCCGGCGAGGTTCGGCAGTTCCTGATCGCCGAAGTCTCGAAGACGGGTGGGCATCTCGGGCCGAACCTCGGAGTGGTCGAACTGACCATCGCCATCCACCGCGTCTTCGACTCACCGCACGACGCGATCGTGTTCGACACCGGGCACCAGTCCTATGTGCACAAGCTCCTGACGGGCCGCCAGGACTTCAGTCACCTGCGTGAGCGCGGAGGCCTGGCCGGGTACCCCCAACGCTCTGAGAGCCCGCACGATGTCGTCGAGAGCTCGCACGCGTCGAGCTCACTTTCGTGGGCTGACGGCATCTCCCGCGCCTTCACGATGACGGGCCAGGCCAACCGTCATGTTGTCGCGGTGGTGGGCGACGGTGCCCTCACCGGGGGCATGACCTGGGAGGCCCTCAACAACATCAGCGACGACAATGACCGCAACCTTGTCATCGTCGTCAACGACAACGGCCGCTCGTACGCGCCGACCATCGGAGGCATGGCACGGTATCTCAACTCGGTACGCACCGCGGCGGGGTACCGTGACCTGCACCACTCGAGCGAACGGCTCTTCGGCCACTTCGGGGCGTTCGGCCGTGCCATCTACCGGGGGGCCCGGGGCGGCATGCACGGCTTTCTCAGCCGCCTGACCAACAACGAGGCCCTGTACTCGAACCTCGATATCAAATACATCGGCCCCATCGACGGGCACGACGTCGAGGCGGTGGAGCAGGCCCTCCACCAGGCCAAGGAGTACCGCCAGCCGGTCATCGTGCACGCCATCACCGAGAAGGGCCGCGGCTACCAGCCGGCCCGGGCCGACGAAGCAGACCAGTTCCACGCCGTCGGCCAGATCGACCCCGAGACCGGCGAGCCGATCGGCAGTGCCTCTGGCGGCCCCTCGTGGACGAGTGTCTTCTCCGACGAGATCGCTGCTCTGGCAGAGAAGAACCCGAAGATCGTCGGCATCACCGCCGCGATGCTCCGGCCGACCGGTCTCCACACACTCGCCGAGCGGTTCCCGTCACGCGTGCTCGACGTCGGCATCGCAGAGCAGCATGCCGTGACGAGCGCAGCAGGAATGGCCTTCGGCGGCCTGCACCCGGTTGTCGCCCTCTACGCCACCTTCATCAACCGGGCCTTCGACCAGGTGCTGATGGACGTCGGGCTCCACCACGCCGGCGTCACCTTCGTTCTCGACCGCGCCGGCGTCACCGGCCCCGACGGGCCAAGCCACCACGGCATCTGGGACCTGGCGATTCTGCAGGTCGTTCCGCACATCCGCCTGAGTGCCCCGCGGGACGCCGTTCGCCTGCGCGAGGTGCTGGCCGAAGCAATTGCTGTCGATGATGCACCGACGGTCATCCGGTTCCCGAAGGGCAGCGTAGGCGCGAACATCGACGCGGTCAGGCGAATGGATGATGGTGTCGACGTTCTGCGCGAGGGCACCCAGAAAGACGTGCTCATCGTCACGGTCGGCCCGTTCGCCTCGATCGGGCTCGACGTCGCCGAGCGCCTTGCCGCACAGGGAATCGGTGCGACCGTCATCGACCCCCGCTGGGTGGTACCGGTTGCGAAGAGCCTCATCGAACTCGCAGCGGAGCACCGTCTGGTGATCACCATCGAAGACGGCATTCGCGTCGGCGGCATCGGCACGCGCATCAGGCAAGACCTGCGGGAGGCCGGCATCGACACCGCCGTGACCGAGCTGGGCCTGCCCGACGAGTTCATCGAGCACGCGACCAGGGCGCAGATCCTCGAAGACGCGAGGCTCACCCCCCAGCACATCGCTCGCGACGTGGTGGCTCAGGTGCTCGGCAGCAAGATTCCCATCGCCCGCCCGCTGCCCGACGACGCCGACTCCCGCCAGCTCGACTCGCACTAGACTTCGGCGTTTCTGGTCGGGTTTCAATACGGCCTACGGCCTACTCAACCAGCGGGAGCAGGGTCGGGTTTCGATACGGCCTACGGCCTACTCAACCAGCGGGTCGACGCTGGTTGAGTAGCACGAAGTTGGGCCCACACCGGATGCTTCCGGCGGGGTGTATCGAAACCCTTCTCCTAGCTGACGCCCGCGATGCGGGGGTGGTGGAAGGTGTCGCCGAACACGCGCTCCGACGCACCGACCCGGTCGAGGTAGGGCGTTGCGCCACCCATCTGGAACGGCCATCCTGCACCCAGGATGAGGCAGAGGTCGATGTCTTCTGCGGCGTGCACCACGTCGTCTTCGAGCATGCGGTGGATCTCATCGGCGAGGCCGTCTTCGACCCGGCGCAGGATCTCGTCGCCCGTCATCGGCGTTGTGCCGCCCGAGACGATCTTCACGGCGGTCTTGTCGAAGCCCTTGATCTTGCCCTTGGCGTCTCGCTCGAAGATCTTGCCGTGTTCGGCCAGCTTGTGCAGGTTCTGGCTCTCGAAGAACCGGTCGGGGAACGCGGCGTGGTGCGTGTCGAGCACGTGTGCACCCACCTTGAGCCCGACGAGTTCGAGCAGTTCGAACGACGTCATCGGGAGGCCGAACGGCGCGAGTGCCGTGTCGACGACCTCGAACGGGGTACCTGTGTCGACGGCGTGCATGGCTTCGCCGAGCAGCTTGGCCAGAATGCGGTTCACCACGAAGCCCGGGGTGTCGCGAGTGATGACGGCGTTCTTGCGGAGCTTCGCTGCAACGACCATCGCCGTGCTGAGAGTCGCATCGTCGGTGAGGGGCGTGTTGACCACCTCGACGAGCGGCATGACGGCCACCGGGTTGAAGAAGTGGAAGCCCACGACCCGCTCGGGGTGCTTGAGGTTCGCCCCGATCTGCTCGACAGACAGTGACGAGGTGTTCGTCGCGAGAACGGCCGTGTCGGAGATGTACTGTTCGACGTCGGCGAAGACCGCCTGCTTCACACCGAGCTCTTCGAACACCGCCTCGATGACCCAGTCCGCGTCGGCGAAGTCGGCCTTGTCGGTGGTGCCGGAGATGAGGGCGTTCAGCCTGTTCGACTCGTCGGACGAGATCCGGCCCTTCTCGAGCAGACCGGCGATCTCGCCGCGGATGTAGTCGAGGCCCTTGTCGACGCGGCCCTGGTCGAGGTCGGTGATGACCACCGGCACCTTGAGCTGCCTGACGAAGAGCAGAGCAAACTGGCTGGCCATGAGGCCTGCGCCGATCACTCCGACCTTGGTGACGGGCTTCGCGAGCTTCTTGTCTGGCGCACCTGCCGGCCGCTTGGCCCGCTTCTGCACCAGGTTGAAGGCGTAGATGCTCGCCCGGAACTGGTCGCCGGCGACGAGGTCGGCAAGCGCGTCGTCCTCGCGGGCGAAACCCTCTTCTTTCGTGCCTGATTTCGCGGCCTTCAGCAGGTCGAGCGCGGCATATGGCGACTTGGCAACCGTACCGATGCGGCTCTCGAGCATCTTGCGGGCGATGCCCACCGCCGCATCCCACTTGACCAGGCGTTCGACCTTGCCGGGCGCGTTCGGGCGCTTGACTGTGATCGAGCCGTCGAGCACACCATCGGCCCAGGTCAGCGACTCCTCGAGGAAGTTCGCCGACGAGAACATGGCATCGGCGATACCGAGTTCGAGAACGTCTTTGCCCTTCAGGGTGCGATTGTTCTTGAGCGGGTTCTCGATGATCACCTTGAGGGCGTTCTCGATGCCGATCAGGTTCGGCAGCAGGCATGCGCCGCCCCAACCGGGGATGATGCCGAGGAAGACCTCGGGCAGGGCCAGCGCGGGAATCGACGAGTCGACGGTGCGGTAGTCGGCTGCGAGACCGATCTCGACGCCACCGCCGAGGGCGAGCCCGTTGATGAAGGCGAACGAGGGCACACCGGTCTCACCGAGCTTGGTGAGAACGTAGTGGCCGAGCTGGGCCATCTGCTTCGCCATCGCGTGCGACGACACCTCGCCCACCTTGCTCAGGTCGGCACCGGCGGCCAGGATGAACGGCTTGCCTGTGACGGCGACCGCGTCGATCTCACCCTTCGCGGCACGCTGCCGCAGGGCATCCAGAACCTCGCCGTATTCGACGAGAGTGACGGGCCCGAGGGTGCTCGGACGGGTGTGATCACGATCATTGTCGAGCGTGATGAGTGCGAGGGTCTTGCCGCTCTTCAGGGGAACGTCACGCACATACGAGTGCGTGACGACCTCGTCGACAGAGAAGGCGATGAGCTCGGAGAAGTCGATCTGTGAATAGTCAGTCATGGTCGTGTCAGCCGTGTCGCCCTAGCGACGTGCCTTCTTCGCCTTTCGGTCGTAGTTCGGGTTCTCCCAAATGACAGTGCCGCCCTGGCCGAGGCCGATGCACATTGCCGTGAGGCCGTAACGCACCTCGGGGTGCTCAGAGAACTGGCGGGCGAGCTGGTTCATCAGGCGAACGCCAGAAGAGGCGAGTGGATGCCCGATGGCAATAGCTCCGCCGTATTCATTCACTCGTTCGTCGTCGTCGTCGATGCCGAAGTGGTCGAGGAACGACAGCACCTGCACAGCGAATGCCTCGTTGAGTTCGAACAGCCCGATGTCGGTGATCGAGAGGCCGGCCTTCTTGAGGGCCTTCTCGGTGGAAGGAACGGGCCCGATGCCCATGATCTCGGGTTCGACGCCGGCGAACGCGAAGCTGACCATGCGCATCTTGGCGGTGAGGCCGAGCTCTTTGACGGCGTCGCCGCTGGCGAGGATGCAGGCCGTTGCGCCGTCATTCAGCCCAGAGGAGTTTCCGGCGGTGACCCGGCCGTGGGGGCGGAACGGCGTGCGCAGAGTCGCGAGCCCCTCCATCGTGGTCTCGGGGCGCGGTGCTTCGTCGGCGGTTGCGAGGCCCCAGCCCGTGGCGCTTCGCGTGGCAACCGGGATCAGGTCGGGCTGGATCTTGCCGGCCGCGTAGGCCGCCGCAACCTTCTGCTGGCTGCGCAGGGCGTAGTGGTCTGAACGCTCCTTGGTGAGCTGCGGGAAGCGGTCGTGGATGCGCTCCGCAGTCGAGCCCATGTTCAGTGCCTCTTCGCTCACCAGCCGTTCGGCCAGGAAGCGTGGGTTGGGGTCTGCGCCGAATCCCATGGGGTGACGGCCCATGTGCTCGACACCGCCGGCGATGACGACGTCGTAGGCGCCGAAGCCGATTCCGCTGCCCGTCGTGGTCACACTCGTCATGGCGCCGGCGCACATGCGGTCGATGGCGAACCCGGGAACGGACTTCGGCAGCCCGGCGAGGAGGGCAGCCGTTCGGCCGAGGGTCAGGCCCTGGTCACCCTGCTGGGTCGTGGCCGCGATGGCGACCTCGTCGATGCGCTCGGGTGGCAGCCCGGGGTTGCGTTCCAGGAGCCCCATCATGGCCTTCACCACGAGGTCATCGGCCCTGGTCTGCCAGAACATGCCCTTTTCACCCGCACGCCCGAACGGCGTGCGAACTCCATCAACAAAAACGACTTCAGATATTTCGGCCACTATGCCTCATGCCTCTCGGTTTACGTGCTGATCTCCACAGTGCAGGGTTTCACCCGCGCCGTCATTCGACCGTGCTGTCATTCACCATAAACAGCGGCCGATTCGCGTCGAAATCGTTTGACTGTTCCTACGATCCGTCTTCGTCCGCGTCGACTGGCTGTTGGAGGGCTTGTACAAAGGCATCGGCGATCGGCTGTGCAGTAAGCCCAACCTGCCACGGCCGCGCACCAGCAGTTTCCAGCGCACTGGCGATGGTTTCGACGTCGAGGGAGGCGGGCGGAGTCCAGGCGAGTCGACGAAGGACCTCGGGGGTGAGCAGGTTCTCAAGGGGGATGCGCTCGGCCTCGCCCACGCCGAGCAGTGCGATGCGGGCCAGCTTGAGCCGGGCATCCGCCTCGGGATTGCGGTCTGACCAGCTTCGGGGCGGCGGGAGCGTGTCGCTCGTCCGTGACAGCTGGGGTGCGGTCGTCGCATTGCGGCCGATCTCGATGGCAGCCCACCATCGGTCGAGCTCTGAGCGGCTGGCCCTGCCGGTGAACTCGCGGAGGGAGGCAAGTTCACGTTTTGAGGCCGGCAACGCCCGGGCCGCCGCAGTGAGCGCGAGATCGGGGACGAGTCTGCCCGGCGCAATGTCGGTCTCACGCGCGAGCTGGTCCCTGGCCAGCCACAGTTCGCGCGCGGCGGTGAGGTTCTTCGCCCCGCGCAGGGAATGCACGCCCGACAGCCGGCGCCACGGATCTGCGGCAATCGGCTTGGCGGTCTTGTCGAGGGTCGCCTGGAACTCCTGGCGTGCGATCTCTGTCTTGCCCTGTGAATCGAGCATCTCGGTCATGACATCGCGGAGGTCGATGAGCAGTTCGACGTCGAGCGCCGCATACTCGAGCCAGGTCGCCGGCAGCGGCCTGGTCGACCAGTCGGCGGCCGAGTGTTCCTTGGCGAGATGGATGCCCAGCAGCTCTTCGACGACCGTTCCCAGCCCCACCCGTGGCAGGCCCAGCAGTCTCGCGCCGAGTTCGGTGTCGAAGATCAGTGTGGGGTCGAAACCGACCTCGCGCAGGCACGCGAGATCCTGGCTTGCCGCGTGCAGCACCCATTCCTCGTTCGAGATGACGCTGGCGAGTTCGGTGAATGCGCCGATCGGTGGAGGGTCGAACAGGAAGGTGCCCGCGCCCCGACGGTAGATCTGGATGAGATAGGCGCGCTGGGAATAGCGAAATCCCGACGCTCGCTCTGCATCGATTGCAAGCGGGCCTGTGCCCCTGGCGATAAGCGCGACGGCCTCGAGATACTCGGGGTGCGAGTCGATCACGTGACGCGGCTCGGTCACTGCGGCAGAGGGGGTGGCGGCAGAGGGGGTGCCTGCAGAGGGGGCGCCTGCATCAAGGGAGGCAGAAACGGAGTCACTCACGAGATCACTCACGCGCTGCGCGCCGGGCCTGGAGCAGCGTCACTCCCTCGGCAACAGGCGGCAGTCCTGCGAGCATGCACAGGAGGTCACCCCAGGCTTCGACATGGGCCTTCACATTGCCATCTCCCGGCGTCCACGAAGCGCGGAGCTCGATCTGGGCGCCGTCGCCCTGCGCAGACAGCTCCCCGAATCCCGTGGAGATGATCTTTGTTGCAGTTCCCGAAGCATGTGAATAGTCTGCACCCTGCGCGTCGAGCGCATCAATCAGCCACGACCACGTTACGTCTGCAAGAAACGGATCGAGGCCGATCTCGGTCTCCAGCGGAGCCTGAACGAAGCACACGACGCGAAAAGCCCCGCCCCAGGCGACTGGCTCGTCGGGGTCGTACAGCAGGATGAAACGGCCCGTGCCGAGGTCGGAGTCAGTGCCGTGACGCAGGGGTGTCACGTCAGCAGACAGGGCGATGGTGTGGGGCGCGAGGTTCGCCGGAGAGGCTATCTCCTTGACCACGAGTTCTGGCCGGGCCGCAGCGCTGCGAAGTGAGCCCAGCGCCTCGGCGAATGCCGCAGGCAGAGCGGGGCTGGAGTCGGAATCGGGCACGTGGCCAGACTAGAGTTTTTTGAAGTACTCGCACGCGAGGCTCGCCGCTTGAGCGTGCACCATCGGCGCCCAGACGGGCGGCGAGCCCCACAATGACAGGAGATGCGTACAGTGAGAGGCCTTCAGGCATGAGCGGCAATCGAGCTGGCGCCGAACGTGCTGGGTCCCATCGGGCCAGCCGGAGTGACACCGTCTCGCCGTGGGTGCTCGGGCTCATCGCTGTGGGTGCAGCGGCCAGTGCCACAGCAGCAGTGGCCGCCTTCGTCACCGCCAAGTTCTCCCGGTCGGTGGTGATCCCAACGGATTCATCCGATGAGTCGTTACGCATCCACTCGGTCGACGAGGGTGACGGCACCATCACCCTCGGTGTATCAGCAGACTCCCTGGTCGCCGGAAGGTACAGTCTCTGGTTCGCCGGCGGCACCGGTCACGCCAGGGTCGGCGACATCGTCTCGGTGACGGCCGGCCGGGTGACACGCAGACTCGAGCGGGTCGACTACGGTGACCTCGCGGATGCCCGGTGGTGCCGCCTCGGCAGCTGGTACTACCTCGACCCCCGTGAAACAGGTCTCGACGTCGTCGACGTCGAGGTCGAGACCGAACTCGGCCTCGCACCCGCGTGGTTCGTGCCAGCCACCGATGACCAGGGGCACCCCAGCGACCGGTGGGTCATCCAGGTGCACGGCAGGGGCGTTCGCCGGGCAGAGACGATCCGGGCGCTTCCGCTCTTTCACGAACTCGGCTACAGCACCCTGCAGATCTCGTACCGCAACGACGGCGAGGCACCACGGAGCCCCGACGGGCGTTACGCCCTCGGCGACACGGAATGGCACGATGTCGACGCCGCGATGAAGTACGCGATCGACAACGGTGCCAAGCAGCTCATCCTGATGGGCTGGTCAATGGGTGGCGCGACAGTACTTCAGGCGGCGACACGGTCGGTCCGGGCATCCTATCTGCGTGCCGTCGTGCTCGACTCGCCCGTGGTCGCCTGGAGCGACACGATCGTGTTCCAGGGACACCTGAACCACCTGCCGGAGCCGATTTCGAAAGGGGTGATGGCGACCATCGGCAGTGGAGTGGGCAAGTTCGTGGCCGGCCAGGCCCAGCCGATCAATTTCAAGAGACTCGACTTCGTGGCCCGTGCGGCCGAGATCACGTTCCCGATCCTCATCCTGCACAGCGATGACGACGGCTTCGTGCCCTCGACGGCCTCGAGGCGCCTGGCCGAGGCCCGGCCAGACGTCGTCACGCTCGTTCCGTTCTCGATCGCCAAGCACGTGCGCCTGTGGAACTACGACCCCGTCCGCTGGACGAACTCGATCCGCGACTGGCTCACCTCACGAGGACTGGCCGCCTCAGACTGATGCAGCGCGCAGTAGCTCGCGCACCTGGCGCTTCGCTCGCCCCAGCATTCCGCTCATTCCTCGAAGTCTGAGCGGCGAGACGGCCTGAGAGAGACCGAGCATCTGCGGGAAGTCATCGGGAACAGCGAGCAGCTGCTCCGTCGTCAAGCCGGTGAGCCCCTGCGCGAGAATCGACGCGAATCCGCGGGTGGTGGGGGACTCCTCGGGAGCCGTCGCGAAGAAGTGCACCACCGCCTTCTCGTCGACCTCCACGAAGATGAAGACCGGCGACTGGCACTCGACGACCTTCTCCAGCAGCTCCGGATGATCGGCATACCGTTGCGGGAGGTCAGGTAACTCGTTCGAGAACTCCAGAAGCAGCTGCAGCCGCTCCTTCTGCGTGAGCGCGAGGAAGTCGTCGCGAATCTCGGCGAGAACAGGGAGCAGATCGGTGTCAGACATGATGCTCCATTGTCTCAGGAACGATCCTCACGAGTGACCGTGAGGATCGAACCTGATGCCACTCCTCTTCAGCGAGCGATGTGTTCGCCCGGCTCCGACCCCTGAACAATGGGAACGCGGACGGCGGAGCCCCACTCCGTCCATGAGCCGTCGTAGTTGCGCACGCCCTCGAACCCGAGCAGGTGCGTCAGCACGAACCAGGTGTGGCTCGAACGTTCGCCGATGCGGCAGTAGGCGACCACCGCGTCGTCGTCGGTGAGACCGAGTTGGTCGCGGTAGATCGCGTTCAGGTCAGCGAGCGGCTTGAACGTGCCGTCTTCTGCGGCTGCCTTGGACCAGGGAACGTTGTGGGCACTCGGAATGTGCCCAGCACGCAGGGCGCCCTCTTCAGGGTAGGCCGGTGCGGTGGTGCGTTCTCCGCTGTATTCCTCTGGCGATCGAACGTCGACGAGCTTTCCGCCTCCGTTCAGGTGCGGCACGATGTCGTCTTTGAACGCGCGGATCTCGACGTCGCTGCGCTCGGAGATCGGATATTCGACCGGTGTCACCTCCGGCTCGTCCGTGGTGATGGCACGCCCTTCGGCAATCCATTTGTCACGGCCACCATCGAGCAGACGGACGTCTTCGTGGCCGAAGAGGCTGAAGACCCAGAGGGTGTAGGCAGCCCACCAGTTGCTCTTGTCGCCGTAGATGACGACGGTGGAGTTGCGGGTGATGCCCCGGGAGCCTGCGAGCGTGGCGAACTCCTCGCCGAAGATGTAGTCCCGTGTCACCGGGTCGTTGAGATCGGTGTGCCAGTCGATCTTCACCGAACCGGGAATGTGGCCGGTCTCATAGAGCAGAACGTCTTCGTCGGACTCGACCACGACGACATCGATGTCATCGAGATGCGCTTCGAGCCACTCGGTGCTCACCAGCCGGTCTGGGTGTGCGTATTCGGCGAACTTCGGGCTGGTGTCTGTTTCGACGGCCATTGTTACCTCCTTGCGGCCCCGGGGAGGGCCGATCTTCGATCGTGCGCTTTAATAGCCAGTGATGACAACTGACAGCACAACTCTTCCTCTGCACCTCGTCGACCTCCGGCCCACTCTGAGTGGCGCGGAGATGGCTGCGGTGCTTGTGCCACCACGCCAGTTTGACACGGCATCGTTCGACTCCTACCGGCCTGACCCCGATCATCCGTCACAAGCCGCAACACTTCAGGCGGTGAGAGAGTTCGCCGGCAGCTGGGCCCCGGCGAAACAGACCGGGTTCTTCGGGCGCGGCAAGAAGGCTCCAGCAGCGAAAGCGGGAATCTACCTCGACGGCGGGTTCGGTGTCGGAAAGACTCACCTGCTCGCCGCCCTCTGGCACGCGGCTCCCGGTCCCAAATACTTCGGCACCTTCATTGAGTTCACCGCTCTGGTCGGCGCCCTCGGGTACGCCGAGACCGTGAAGCTGCTGACGAGCGCGAAACTGATCGCCATCGACGAGTTCGAACTCGACGACCCGGGCGACACCATGATGATGACGCGACTGCTCGGTGATCTCGTCGCGACCGGCAGCAAGCTCGCCGCGACATCGAATACGCCCCCGAATGCCCTGGGGGAGGGGCGGTTTGCTGCACAGGACTTCCTGCGGGAGATCCAGGCGCTGGCCGACCGCTTCGACATCATCCGCATCGACGGCCTCGACTACCGCCGCCGTGACATCGAGGGCCACGCGAAGTCGTTGAGCGCTGAAGACCTGGCCACGCAGATCAGCACACTCGAAACGAACGGCGCCCGATTCACCGTCGACTCCTTCTCGCAGATCGTGGCCTTCCTCGGTTCGCTCCACCCCTCGAAGTACATCAAGCTCCTCGACGATGTCGACGCTCTGGTGATGACCGACGTGGTCGAACTGCACAACCAGACGGATGCCCTGCGGCTCGTCGCCTTCATCGATCGCGTCTACGACGCTCAGCTGCCCATCTACGCCTCTGGTGTTCCACTGGACCAGGTGTTCGCCGGTGACATGCTGAACGGCGGCTACCGAAAGAAGTACCTGCGTTCGGTCTCTCGCCTCATCGCCTCGACCCAGTACTGACCCTGTCGACCGAGTCCGTGCGCGTTCCCGGTGCGGCGTGCTCTGGAAGCTTCTGAATACCGTTCATTTGTGCCCCAAATAAGGGGTATAAATTTCAATGGAATTGTCGGTTCGCCGAAACACAGTTGTTACATAGGGCGCAATCGCGTTACGCGCTCGAAACATGGTTCGACACCTGTCGAAACCTCGACCCACGATGCTAACGGTGTAGCCGAGGCGAGCAGATCCCGACATGAACCCGGATTGTCCTGCGCACCGGTGCATTTACTCGGTTCGAGAGAGGTAATTTTCTATGCACTTCCTAGCAGATGATCCAACTACAGGAGATCTGGCAACAACGATCAATGCACTGTGGCTGCTGGTAGCCGCCGCGCTCGTCCTGGTCATGACTCCCGGTGTCGCGTTCTTCTACGGCGGCATGGTCAAGGCAAAGAGTGTCGTCAGCATGATGATGATGAGCTTCGGAGCCATGGGCCTCGTGGGTGTGCTCTGGATGATCTACGGCTACGGCCTCGCATTCGGAACGGTCGCCGGCGACACGAGCAACGACCTCATCAAGGGGGTTCTGGGTAACCCGACCGGCCAGTTCTTCCTGGGCGACCTGATCTCGGCACCCGATGGATCGGGCCCGAGCCTCTTCGGACTCGCCTTCGCCGGCTTCCAGGCGACGTTCGCCATTATCACGGTGGCCCTGATCTCCGGTGCGATCGCAGACCGCGCCAAGTTCGGTGCCTGGATGGTCTTCGCCTTCTTCTGGGTGACCATCGTGTACTTCCCCGTCGCTCACTGGGTGTTCAACTTCACCCTCACCGACGGGGTCGTCTCCGACGGCGGCTGGATCGTCTACAACCTCGGCGTGAACGACTTCGCCGGTGGTACCGCGGTGCACATCAACGCCGGTGCTGCGGGCCTCGCCCTGGCCCTGGTCCTCGGCAAGCGCATCGGGTTCCAGAAGGGGATCCAGAAGCCTCACAACGTGCCCCTGACCCTGCTCGGTGCTTCGCTGCTCTGGTTCGGCTGGTTCGGCTTCAACGCCGGTTCTGAAGCAGCTGTCGACGGCATCGCGGCCACCGCCTGGATCAACACGCTCGCCGCTCCTGCCGCTGCCATCCTGGGTTGGTTGATCGTCGAGAAGATCAAGGACGGCAAGGCCACCTCGATCGGTGCTGCTTCGGGCGCCGTCGCCGGTCTGGTCGCCATCACCCCGGCGTGTAACATCCTGACGCCCGGCTGGGGCATGCTCCTCGGCCTGATCACCGGTGCCGTCTGCGCCGTCGCCATCGAGCTGAAGTTCAAGCTCGGCTTCGACGACTCACTCGACGTCGTGGGCATCCACCTCGTCGGTGGAATCATCGGTACCCTCTACATCGGTATCTTCGGTAACGGAATCGGCCTCATCGACCGGATCGCTGCTGGCGACGCGACGCCGTTCTCACAGCTCGGTGCTCAGGCGCTCGGCGCCTTCTCGGTGCTGATCTACTCCTTCGTTCTCGCCTGGATCATCGGCACGATCATCCAGAAGACGATGGGTTTCCGCATCACCAACGAAGACGAGATCGCTGGCGTCGACACAGTGGTTCACGGCGAAGAGAGCTACGCACTCGACGCGGTGTAACCACCACCTGCACCAAACGCTTCACAGCTCGACCCGCTTCACAGCACGAAACCGGGTGTCGCTCCCTCTTCTTGAGGGAGGGCACCCGGTTTCTGCGTGAACGGTGTGAACGCTCAGCTGTCGGTGAGCAGATCCTCGCGCACCCTGCGGCGCAGCACCTTGCCGATGAGCGAGGTGGGAAGCTCGTCGATGACCACGATTCGCCGGGGCACCTTGTAGGCCGTCAGGTGGTCGCGACAGAAGTCCCGGATGCTCTTCTCTTCGAACTTCGCACCCTTCACCAGCACGACCGCAGCGACGACGTCCTCACTCCCGCCGGCACCGGGCAGTCCGACCACCGCGGCGTCCTTCACACTCGGGTGAAGGCGCACCGCCTCCTCGACCTCCGACGGCGAGACGTTGAATCCGCCAGTGATGATGAGCTCTTTGATGCGGTCGACGACCGTGACGAACCCTTCGGCGTCACTGGTCACGATGTCACCCGTGCGGAACCAGCCGTCCTCGATCAGCACGTCACGCGTCTGGTCGGGCTTCTGCCAGTATCCGGCGAAGACCTGCGGACCCCGGATCAGGAGTTCCCCCGCTTCGCCCTGGGGCAGGTCGAGCGTCGGGTCTTCGCGGTCGACGATGCGGATCTCCGTGCTGGGGAACGGCACACCGATCGTGCCAGCCTTACGAGTCGGCCCGACGGGATTGCCGAGCGCCACGGGAGAGGTCTCGGTGAGGCCGTAGCCTTCAACAAGGATGCCGCCGGTGACCTCTTCCCATAAAGTGACGGTCGAAGCCGGCAGGGTCATCGCGCCAGAGATCGCAAACCGGATACCGTGAAGATCGACGCCTCGGTCCCTGGCCGTCTGGGCGAGCTTCTGGTAGATCGGCGGCACGGCGGGCAGGAACGTCGGGGGGTGCTTCTTCGCGGCGCGAAGAACCAGGTCGACGTCGAACCGGGGAAACAAGACGAGCCGCGCTCCCGCGCTCATGGCAAACGTCAGGCAGAGCGTGAGCCCATAGGCGTGGAACATCGGGAGGGCACCGTAGACGACTTCGCCCCCTTCGCGGAGTTCTGGCAGCCAGGCGCGCCCCTGCAGGGCATTGGCGTGCAGGTTGAGGTGGGTCAGCATCGCGCCTTTCGGGCTGCCGGTCGTGCCACTGGTGTACTGGAGAAGAGCAAGGTCTTCTCTCGTGGGCCCGGGAACCGAATCCTTGATCCGTCGATGATTGAGCAGCGTCTTCCAGGCGGTGGTGTGGCGGGCGACTCCGTGCAGGGCATCGCGCGCCTGTCGCGCCTTCCTCACCGGGAGCCGAAGCGCGATCCGCGTGTGCAGCGGCATGCCTTCGGTCAGGTCGACAGAAATGAGGTGTTCCACGGCAAGATCGTCGGGCATCTTCTGGATCGTTTCGCACACCCTGTCCCAGGCGATGACGACCCGTGCGCCGTGGTCTTCGAACTGGTGTCGCAGCTCTTTCGGCGTGTAGAGCGGGTTGTGCTCGATGACGATGGCGCCGAGTCGCAGCACAGCGTAGAAGGCGGCAATGTGCTGGGGGCAGTTCGGCAGCACCAGGGCGACCCGATCGCCATGTTTCACGCCCAGCCGGCGAAGGCCCTCTGCGGCACGATCGATCTGTTCGCCGAGCTGGTTGTACGTGGTTTCAGCACCGAAGAACTCGAGCGCGATCTGTGGCCCATAGGTCTTCACCGAGGTGCGAATCAAGTCGCTGAGTGACCCCTCGGGCAATTCGATGTCGGTCGGAACGCCAGGCGCATAGCTTGCCAGCCACGGCCGGTCTGCGAGGTTGTTTGCGCGCAATGGAGCACTACCTGAAACAACTCTGGCTGAATCGGGCCCGGCTGGGGCCGTTCCGTCGGATCGTGAACTCTCGCCGTTCGTGTACTCAGTTGTGCTCATGCTCATCTGTGGCTGCAACCTCTCTGTAGCGCCTCAGCACCGTCTACAGCGGCGCAGTTCCCAGACAGTATGCGCGGAGCCGCGACCCCTCCCGTAGCCGACTGTCGGACTCCGACAACCATCAGGCCCGTGTGGGCTGGGCGATTATCAGACTTCGCCGGTCAGCGGTGCCTCACGGCTCCCGGTGGTCAGGATGAGATGCGCGACCAGTGCGGTCCACCCCGTCTGGTGCGAGGCACCGAGGCCCTGGCCGGTATCGCCGTCGAAGTACTCGTAGAAGAAGACGTTGTCCTTCCACCGGGGGTCGGTCGAGAGCAGCTCGTACCGAGCATCCGCTGGCCGCCTGCCATCAGGCCCGGGCAGGAACACGGAGATGAGCCGGTGTGAGAGAGCGTCGGCGACGGAATCGAGGCTCATGAAGACGCCAGAGCCGAGCGGGAACTCGACCTGCGGGTCGACTTGGGGTCCGGGGTCACCGCCAACGGGCTCGTCGACAGCCGAACTGTAGTTGCGGAGCGCTTCGATGAGCAGCACGTTGAGCGGAAACCACACCGGCCCGCGCCAGTTGGAATTGCCTCCGAAGAGCCCGGAGGTGGATTCCGCTGGTTCGTAGTCGACGCTCGCAGTCTGCCCATTCACCTCGACACTGAACGGGTGCTCGCGATGATACGCAGAGATTCCGCGGATACCGTGGTGTGACAGCATCCCCTGCTCGTTGAAGACCTTCGTCACGATGCGGTGCAATCGCTCCGGCGAGACAAGGGCCAGCAGGTACCGGTCGTCCTCCGGCCCGTGGCGGCCATGCACCGCTTTGGCGAGCCGCGGGTGATTGGTGAGAAACCAGGCGACCCGTGTCTTGAACTCCGGCAGATCGAGCTGCCCGCGAGCCACGAAAGCGAGCGAGGCGGCGACGGGCACGAGTCCGACCAGGGATCGGACTTTGAGCGGCACGTCGCGGCCGTCTGCGAGATGGAGCACGTCGTAGAAGTAGGCGTCGGTGTCGTCCCAGAGAGCGGTGTCGTTCGCCGAGTCGGCGATCTGCAGAAAATGCTCGAAGAACTTCGTGGCCACGTCTTCGTACGAGCGGTCGTTCGAAGCAAGTCGAACCGCGATGTTCAGCAGGTCGAGCGCGTACATCGCCATCCACGCCGTCGCATCGGCTTGCTCGAGGATGCCGACTTCGGGCGGCAGTTTCGAGCGGTCGAGGGGGGCGATGTTGTCGAGCCCCATGAACCCGCCCTCGAACAGGTTGTTGTCCCCGTGATCCTTGTTGTTCGTCCACCAGGTGAAGTTCATCAGCAGCTTGTGGAACACCCGCGCCAGAAAGCTGAAGTCGGTTCCGCCGTCGAGCAGAAAGACCTGCAGCGCCGCCCAGGCGTGGGTCGGCGGGTTCACATCGGAGAAGTTCCACTCGTAGGCCGGAAGCTGGCCGCTCGGATGCATGTACCACTCGCGCAGCATGAGAATGAGTTGCGCCTTGGCGAACTCCGGATCGATGTGAGCCAGGGTCACGCAGTGGAAGGCCAGGTCCCAGGCGGCGAACCACGGGTATTCCCACGGGTCGGGCATCAGGATCACATCGTGGGCGTCGAGGTGCCGCCAGTGCTGGTTCCTGATCGTCAGGCGTTCCGGCGGTGGCGGGGGAGAGGCCGGGTCTCCCGCGAGCCACTTGTCGACGTTGAAATGGAAGAACTGCTTCGACCAGAGCAGCCCCGCAAAGGCCTGGCGCAGCACCCGTGCCTCATCGTCGCTGGCGTCGGCGGGCGTGACCCCGGCGTAGAACTCGTCGGCCTCCTGCTTTCGCAGGCTCACCAGCTCATCGAAAGAACCAGTGTCGAACGAACCAGTGTCGAGCGACACAGGGGCCGAGGGCTGCTCCGCGAACCCGCCCGTCAACCGAACCCTGATCACCCGCGACTCTCCCGGTGCAACCTCCACCGAATAGTGCAGCGCCGCCTTTGTCCCCTCATTCGCGGGATTGACCGTCGCAGCTCCCGCAACGATGAAGTCGTTGATGCCGTCTTTGGGGAATGCCGGCGATTCGCGTGCATCGTCGTCCGGGGCACCAGAGGCAAACAGCCGTGCTGTGTTGGTCTCGTTGTCACAGAAGAGTGGATGCCCGCCGGGCTCTCCGATCAGAACCAGGCGGTGCCCATCGGGAGCTTCTCCGACGATGGTCGATGACCCGGCGCGCTCGGGGGAGTGAAGCCGCGGCTTCTCGCCCTGGCCCTCGTACCCCCAGGACCAGGTGTTGCGGTACCAGAGTGTCGGCAGAACCTCGATGGTGGCAGCATCCGAACCGGCGTTCTCGAGCGTGATCTGCATCAGGAGGTCGTGCGGGCCCTCTTTGGCATAGTCGACGGTGACCACCCAGTACCGGGAGTCGTCGAAGATCCCCGTGTCGACCAGCTCGTATTCAGGCTCGAGCTTGCTGCGCCGGGCGTTCGTAGCGATGAGGTCGTCATAGGGGAACTCGGCCTGCGGGTAGTGATAGCGCCACGTGTTGAATGAGTGGGTCGGCGTGCTGTCGAGATACCACCAGTACTCCTTGACGTCTTCGCCGTGATTGCCCTCGGGGCCGGTGAGGCCGAACATGCGTTCTTTGAGAATCGGGTCGACACCGTTGTGCAGGGCAAGGGCGAGGCACCACTTCTGCCCGACGTCGCTGAAGCCCGCCATGCCGTCGTCGTTCCAGCGGTAGGTGCGGCTTCGTGCATGGTCGTGCGGGAACGATGCCCAGGCGTCACCGTCGGCGCTGTAGTCCTCGCGAACCGAACCCCAGGCGCGCTCGGCGACATACGGCCCCCAGTCGCGCCAGGCGACAGACCCGTCGTTCGCCTGCGCCAGCCGGAGCCGTTCGGAGTCAGTCATGGTTACATTCTGTTGCCTGAGCGCGAACTTTGCGCTGCATCAACAGCCGGGTGTCAGTGCCACTTTCACGTAAGCAGCATTCTGGTACGCGAACTGGTACATCCAGTCGATCAGGCTGAGCGGCGTCGTGATGGCCAGCATGTCGAGCTCACCGCTGAAGCAGCGCTGCACGATGATTCGTGCGCGAGTGATGTGCGGCTTGAAGGTGATGACCGTCGCGCTCTTCCAACCGTGTTCTTGGGCCATTCTGCCCAGCCACCGCGCCTCGCCCTGCGTGGTGAATGGATCAGGGACGGCACAGTAGACCATGTAGCTCACCTTCTTCGAGCAGATCCTGTCTGGATCGTCAGTGGTCTTCGACGAGCCGACAGAGACCAGAAGGTTCGAGCTGAGCCCCTTCTTCATAAGGCTCTCGGCAAGGGCTATTCGGTCACTCGTCGCGGGGCCCAACACCAGGACGACATCGGTGCGTTCCGGCCGACCGGTCTGCGGGTACGCGAGATTCGCGACGGCGAAAGCCACAACAAGCGACAATACCGTGGCCACCGCGACCACGGTCACCAGCAGTCTCTTCGAGCGACGCGACATTCTCGTTCCTCCGGATGCGATGCCTGGGGGTGAGGGGACACGTCGCTGTGCGTGGTGCTGTGCCTGTGGTACTTCTGGAACGAACCTTCTGAGTGGGCGATACCGGACTCGAACCGATGACCTCTTCGGTGTGAACGAAGCGCGCTACCAACTGCGCCAATCGCCCGAGAACTCGATGAATCCGGCTGTGTCAACCACGCCAGAGAGCGAATCTCGTGCTCGTCGATACTAGCCGGTCCCGGGCATCCATTGCACATCGACTCGCGCGCACGACCGTGCGAAGAACGGTGCAGCCTCACTGTTACGACACGCAGGCGGCACGGTTTGGCTTTGTGTCTCGGCTTCAGGTAGAGTCTTCCGAGTCGCAGTAGTGCGGCAAAAAGAGCAGTGAAGTTCAGGCAATGCAGTTCAAGAATGCGGATGTGGCGCAGTGGTAGCGCACAACCTTGCCAAGGTTGGGGTCGCGAGTTCGAATCTCGTCATCCGCTCGAGTGTAGTAGTACCGTTGGGGCAACCCTCCATGGTGGCGTGGCCGAGAGGCGAGGCAGCGGCCTGCAAAGCCGTCCACACGGGTTCAAATCCCGTCGCCACCTCCACTCGACAAGTAAGACAACATGTGAAGTAGCACGAAAAGTGCGCCTCACATGTGCACGAAATCTGGGCGGTTGGCGCAGCGGTAGCGCGCTTCCCTGACACGGAAGAGGTCGCTGGTTCGATCCCAGTACCGCCCACCACACGATTTGGCCCAGAACACTGTTCTGGGCCACTTCTGTTTTGCCAGGATCGAGCCGGCGACCGACAAGAATCAGTGAACGCGATGCGTTCACCCCCAGATTCTTGTCCTGGTTCGATCCCAGTACCGCCCACCGCACCCGCTAGTGACTCGCAAACGCCTCCTGAGTCCGCCGCGACGATTTGCGGCGCGTGGAGGAAGCTCAACTCGGCGCGCACGCCTCACGAGGTAGACCGATCGCCTGTCAGCACATGGCATAATCTGCGTATGGATGCAGATACGCGGGCTTGCGGGCGCGAGACCGACAGCGAATACGTCGAGCTTGCCGTCGAAATCTTCGCCATGTTGGCCGACGCGACCAGAGTACGTCTGATTCTCGCGCTGCGCGACGGGGAACTCTCGGTCAACTCGCTCGCTGAGATCGTCGATAAGAGCCCGGCCGCCGTGTCTCAACACCTCGCAAAGCTGCGGCTCGCGCGAATTGTCTCGACGCGGCATCACGGCCAGCGCGTGTTCTACCGGCTCGAGAACGAGCACGCGTCGAAACTCGTCACGGATGCTATCTTCCAGGCAGAACATTCCCTTGGAGACAATCCACGGCACCACCACCCACAGCACCAGCAAGCCCATGAACAAACGACCACGGCAGGCGCGCAACAGTGAAGCACCAGGACCATGAAACCGCGCCAGCTGATCGGAACGCGGAGGGTCACGAGCATCCTGGCCGCAGTGGCGAACCTCACGAACATGAGCACAATAACGAAATTGCGCACGAACACGAACACGAACACGACCATGATCGCGAGGGCGCGCACGACCACCACCACGACCACGGCGACGCGCACGATCACGAAGACGCGCACGATCATGAGCACGGCCACAGTCGCAACAGTCACGGTCATGAGGAAGGACGCGGGCGCGGGCGAGGTCATGACGATGAACTTGAGCACGGGCATGACCATGAGCACGGCCACAGTCACCCCACGGGCATCCGGGGCTTCTTGTTTGGGCTGTTCGTTCCGCACAGCCACGACGCGGCCGATTCGATCGACGATGCACTCGAGGCCAGTTCGACGGGTATTCGCGCGCTGAAGATCAGCCTCTTCATTCTGCTGGGGACTACCCTGCTGCAGTTCGGCGTCTTTCTGATCAGCGGGTCGGTGGCGCTTCTGGCCGACACGATTCACAACTTCTCGGATGCCCTGACCGCAGTGCCTCTCTGGATTGCGTTCGTTCTGGCCCGACGTATCGCCACCAGGCGCTACAACTTCGGTTTCGGCCGTGCCGAGGATCTCGCGGGGCTGTTCATCGTTGCTGTCGTCGCACTGTCGGCGATCGTCGCCGGCTGGGAGGCGATCACCCGGTTCTTCAACCCGATGACGGTCACGAACCTCGGGTGGGTGATCGCCGCGGGGATCATCGGCTTCGCTGGGAACGAGATCGTGGCGATCTATCGCATCCGAGTCGGACAGCAGATCGGCTCGGCAGCCCTGGTCGCAGACGGGGTGCATGCCCGGATCGACGGGTTCACCTCCCTCTCGGTGGTGATCGGGGCGATCGGCGTTCTCCTCGGATTTCCGCTTGCCGATCCGATAGTCGGGCTGTTTATCGCTGTCACGATTCTGGTTCTGCTGTGGGGCACTGTGCGCAGCATCGGCGCGCGCCTGATGGATGGTATTGACCCACACATTCTCGAGCGCGCCGAGGCTGCGCTGACGGCGACCCCGGGCATCCTGTCGGTACCTCGTCTACAGCTGCGCTGGGTTGGTCATCGACTTCAGGGCGCGGCGACGATCCAGGTTAGGGATGCGACGCTTTCCAGCGTGGAGAAGATCGTGCACGAAGCAGAGCACGCGCTCGGGCACGCGTTGCCGAACCTCGACGACATGGTGATCCGCACGAGTACCGTGTCGGGGGCTCCCAGCACGCCGCATCGGCACGACTAGCGTTTCTGGCCCTCTGGTCATCTTGATCTGGTGCGCGGCCGATGTGACGCGTCCTTCAGGGGATTCTTTTGGTCGGCACGATTCTCAGAATGGTGGTGGGTCGTCTGCCGGTTCCCTCGGGTCGTCTGTGCTGTCGGTGAACTGGACGATGGGTTTCGGGGGTTGAGCCGCATTGGAACGGTGAGTCGCGTTTGGGCGAGGTTGGCTAGTTCAGGGGCCCGAGCTGACTGCTTTTGAGGGCACGGCGTTTACTCTGGCGAGGTTGTCGACTGAGTAATGGTTTTGTGGATAACGCCGATCGAGACTCCGGTGGCGGTGGCGATGGTGCGGATGGATTCGCCGCGGGTGCGGCGGGCGAGGATGGCGGCGCGCTTGTCGTCATCGACGACTGGCCGTCGACCCCCGACGTGACCGCGGCGACGTGCGGCTTCCAGCCCGTTTTTGGTCTTGCGGACGATGTCGCGGTGTCGGTCCTCGGATAAAGCGAGTGCGATGTCGAGGATGAGAGATCGTTGGGCGTGGTCGCCGGCCGCGATGCCCTCGAGGACTTTGACGGCGATACCGCGTTGAAAGAGGTCGTTGAGGACGATCAGGCCTTCGAGGAGGTTGCGGCCGAGACGGTCGACTTCTTGAATCGTGAGCATGTCGCCGGGACGGACGTGGGATAGCGCTTCGAGGAGGACCGGCCTGTTCTCGGTGGCGAGGGTGCCGCTGATCTTTTCTTCGAACACTTTCCAGCAGATCGGGTCCAGGGCGTCGTGCTGTCGGCGGGTGTTCTGTTTATCGGTGCTGACTCGGACGAGGCCGATGAGTGTCATAGCCTCAACCTTCGTTCATCAAACGTCGTTTGCCGTTCATGTGAACGCTAGCATTTGATGAACGCCCAGATGAACACATTCGGCTGGTGTGAGGCCGTTTCCGAGGGGGCCGTGTCGGTGTTCGGCAGAGGATCGTTTGATGAACGTTACGTGCGGGCAAGTATTGAGGGGTCTGACCAGGTCAGGAACAGCGGTTGGCGCTAAGGATTAAGGTCGCTTCTGACTCTTGTTGCCAGCCGCAGAATGCGCCCGTAACCGGGTTGCTGACCCGCATAGGGGTGGGAGAGGAACACTGATATTGGTCTGGTCGACGCCAGTGCCCGGGTGAACATCCGAAGGGATACCGAGATAGTCGCTGCGCCGGCACCTCGCTGCTGCGTTGCCCCGCTAGCTGAATGTGTAATTTCTCAGACTACCCTCGTTCGAGGGCCACCCGCCAGTCAGCATTTTGTACGACGGCACAAAGGAGGACTGTGGATTTCTGGAGTGAAGCCTAGTGTCCCCTTGAGGGCATCCGCCCACGAGGGGAACCGTTATGAAATTGCCAGCCAAAGCCAGAGCAGGGACACTCCTACTTGCTGCAGTAGCTCTGACCGTGAGCGTCACGGGCGTAACGAGCGCAGCATACGCCTCATCCGATCCTGTCTCTCCTAGCGGGAGCGGGGTGAGCAGCGCCTTCGTGTCGGAGGTGGGCCAGACGTTCATCGATAACCAACGAAAACTCGGAGAACTGAAGTCCTGGATACTGGCCCAGCCAGATTCAGCAAATAGCGGGTACATCGATCAAATCAACGACGCTCCCGGCCTTTCTACCCAGCTTCTATGGCACGGTGACTCGAAGCTCAAGGCTTCGGTTATCGCGGAAGCCGCAAGGCGCGGGATCAAGGCTACGATCCTCGAACGGCCACACTCTCTCCCTGAAATAAACTCGATCACCAAAAAGCTCGAAGCGCACGCCGATCAACTCGCAGCCGCAGGCTTCACCTTGGCCTCGGTGGTCGGTGTCCAAGTAGACACAGGGGAGATCCAAGTCGAAGGAGCCTACACAGCCGCTTCGTTGAAGTCTGCTGATGCTCAACAACGTTCCGCGGTCAACACCGTCAGCGTTGCTTCCGAACTTGCCGGTGTTCCTGTGAAAGTCGTTGGTGGAGTCACCACCACTCCGACCGTCACGAGAAGCACGGACACTAACCCCTTCTGGGCGGGTGGTTACATGATCAATGCCGGCGGCGGTGTTTGCTCTACCGGTTTCGCACTGAGCTACAACGGAGTCAACCACATCACGACGGCACGTCACTGTAACGCCACCTCGTACACGGCTCGCAACGGGACGGCGAGCTACGGCGGTACCATAGCCACAACATCCGATGCTGCGGTGAGCATTTTGAGCGCAGGCGGCGCGGGGCGAACCTTCGACAACACCTGGGACAACAGCGCCGGCATCAACAAGAGCGTCTACAACATCTACGACGTCGGCCTTAACGACCTCATCTGCACCAGCGGCGGCAATTCAGGCGTTCACTGCAACATCAAAGTGACCGCAATGAACGTCTCATTCAACGACAACACGGGCAACGGCACCATCTCTACGATCCGTGGAGTGCAACAGACGGCCGGTGCGATTGCCAATATCCAAGGCGACAGCGGCGGGCCCGTGTTCATGCCGTACGGTGGCGGCGATGCACAACGCGTTGGCGCAGTCGGCATGATCCAAGGACTTGAATCCGGATCGGTGAGCGGTTGCGGATCAGTCCACGATCAGGGAACGAACCTCTGCTCAAAAACCGTTCTGTTCTCGTCTATTCACACCGCCATCCTCTACGGAGGCTTGGGCCTCAGCCTCGTCAGCGGCGGCTGATTCAGCAAACAACCGGACAGATTTGAGAGAGTGCCCACAGCCGCGTCCACACGTGGGCAGGGGCACTCTCTCTAACCGTGACGTGAACAAGAACCGCCCACGCGAATGAACCGACGGAGAACCAGGATGCGAAATGATCGCTACCGAACTTTTGCAATATGTCTTGCTTTCGCGTTTGGCGGCGCGAGCATCATGACGGGATGCGCGAAAGGCGGTGAGACACCAGTTTCCACCGCACCGGTCTCGTCGTCGCCGTGCGCTTCGATTGAGACGTTCGGCTGTGACCGATTCACCTCGATCAGCGGCATACAGAACGGATCGGCCGTCTCGTGGCTTGGAACCGAACCCCTTTTACTGAGTTTCAGCTATCAAAACGGTTCCATCAACGCCATCGTCGGAACCCCCTGCAACGCCATCAACGTGCCGGTACAAATCAGTGGCGACAAGATCACACCCGACGCCAATAGCGTCATCCACGGCGCGAAGGGGTGCGTTAACGACGCCGGCCAAAAAGAGATGTGGGCCACAACATTTTTCAGCACTCCGATGTCGGTGGTTTCGACTGATAGTGTCCTGACACTCAGCACGTCGACGGCCAGCGTCGTTTTTTCCAGAGCAACCAGCTGAATGTCCCGTGCCGCTACCGTTATCTGCTCCTCCTCTAATGGCCCCAACGTCGGGGCGGGTCATAGGAGAAGCAGATCGCACATGGTCATCACCCGCTGCCTGAATCCTTAGCACCAACCGCTGTTCCTGTGCTGGTCGACCCTGTATAGGGTTCTCACGGCGTCTGGTCCCTGGCCTTATGCCTCGTCGTCTTCGTTTGTGTCGGGATCGCGCAGGTCCCGGATTTTGCCGGGGGCGAGGTTTGGAGTGGCGAAGGTATAGGTGCCCAGCACGCCTAGGTGGGAATGCACGAACGGTGAGAGCCTGGCGAGATCATCTTCCCGGATCGGGTAGCCCTGGTTTCGTAGCTGGGTGACTGCGGCGTCGAGGTAGCGGGTGGTCCACAGGGTTGCACAGTTCAGGACGAGGCCGAGAGCACCGAGCTGGTTCTCCAGCCCGCGTTCGTAGTGGTGGTAGAGCTCACCTCTTTTACCGTGGCAGATCTTCCGCGCGAGGGAGTGACGGTTCTCTTGGAGGTTACGGATGTCTTTGATATCGCGGCGGTAGGACTCGTCAACGTCGATGTAGGTCAGGATGTGAAGCGTTTTGAAGATTCGCCCGTAGGCTGCGATCGCTTCGCCAAGCGCGGTGGGATGTCCGTCGCGTTGCAACATCGTGACAACGTCGTACGCGCGCACCGAGCCAGTGTAGATCGAGGAGACCACCCGCACGATGTCATCCCAGTTTCGGCGGATCTTGCCGAGGTCGACCTTGCCGCGGGCGAAGGTATTCAGCGGGCCGTAGTCAGCCCCGGTGTTGATCCGCCAGCCCTTTTGGTCAGGCAAGTCAGCCAGCGCCGGACGATAGGAGATGCCGAGGAGTTCGAGCAGCCCGAAGACAAGGTCGCTGTACGAGCCAGTGTCAGTCACGACAACGTCAGGCAGCGCTCCGCCGTCGAAACCGAAGATGACATCCACCATGTGCAGCGAGTCACGTATCGTGCCCGAGACGATCTTGGCACCGCATCCCATGCCCCGGTCGTTTATGGCGTTCAGCCAGGTCATGCCTCTCTTGGAACCAAAGTACTTCCGATTGGGGCGGGCGAACGCGGCGGGAACGGGCACGACGAACCGCATCCCGTCCACGGCCGCGACCAGTCCGCCGCCCCATGCCTGCGCTAAACGGAGAGTGGCCTGCGCGTCGACGAGCGGCACGTTGGCTGCGGACAGAGTCTCCGGGCGGAAGTAGTTCTGATAGACGTGCGAGAGCCGGGACCGTTCCAGAGCTGGAACGCCTTTCTTCGCGATCGGCCGATACCCCACGTTCAACGAGTGCGCCGTTAGGCATGCGGCGATCGACAGGCGCAGATCACCCATCCGGGCCTGCCCACCGGATGCAGCCGTGAACGCCGCCGGCAATTCGGGTACCCACCCCATGACCTCGAGGATCATCTCGGGAAGTTCCACACGCGGCAACATTGCGGTGGTACGTGAGCGTAGGTCTACTAACGAAGGCGGCTCCTCGACACCTTTGAGGCCGGTCAGGTGGATTCTGCTGTCCTCATCGACGCGCGTGTTGGGATTAGCGGAGAGCCTTCCGCCGACCTCCCGCAGGGTGGCATCGAGCGCCTGAGCATGCTCAGCCAATAACGCGTCCGGAGATTCGGGTAGTCCGAGCGCGGTGAGCGTGTCGGTCCGTATCGCCTGCCACCGCTCACCATCCAGGAGCGCAGCTTGCGGGTTGCGCCATTTCGTGGACGTTTCGGCGAAAATCTCGCGCCGTTTGAGGCATCTCCAGAACCGTTCCAAGACACACAGGGCGTAGGCGTGCCGGTTCACCGCGCCGCCCTGATGGGCGGGATGCCCGAATACCAGTCGCCTCCATGGCCCAGTGACAACGGGACCGTCGATCAGGTGCCCGCCGATCAAAGGAGCGGCCAGCCGACTGCGGTGAGCCAGAACGTCCGCCACTGCGGTCATCGCCGCCAACACAGGCGCACCTTCGGCGTTGGCTCCGAATGGGATGACCTGGGTCAGAACCTTGAGAAACCCCGAGACCGTAGAGAAACGTTTGACCAGCTCGGAGCGCCAGTCGTCACCTTCGTCGGTATCAGCGGGAGGAACGTTCTCGGTGACCACGATCAACGCGGCACGGACTTGCTCGCGGGAGACGACTTCTTCAATGGCCTCCCAAATTTGACCGATCCGGACCTGCTCACCCCACCCCTCAGCGTCAAATAGCACCTCCACCGCCGCGGCGAGCCGAGCTGATGCCTTCGCCAGCCGCGGGTGCGTGCGGACCTTGTCCTTGTCCGAGGCGCTTCGCGCCTTGCTCAACAACTCCGTGACCATCAACAGGTCAAACAACTCCAAGGCATCATCGATCGACTTGCCCTCCAGATGCCGCACCGTGGCCAGCAAAGTCGCCACTCGCCGGCCGGGCGGGTGCCGACGCAGCGTCGACGCATCCGCCCGCATCCCATACTTCGCCAGCTCGTCCAGCCGCTGCTGCGGCACCATGTCCTCCACGCCTACCCGCGCCAGCCCTAGCCCGGTGACCTCAGCGACCTGATCTAACGCCTTGATGATCGACGGCCCGGAAGCACGCGGTGTCACACCTTTCCGCCACCGCTCGAGGTCCGATACCCGCGACCCGGGCGGAACATCTAATAACTGCTCCAAGACATGCCGTTGGCTGCTGGTCACCAACGCCTCCAGATCGCCCCATAACCGTTCGGCCGCCTCCTGACGGAGCCGAGCGATCAAACGCGCTAACGTACTGACCCCGGGAAGAAGGACCTTCCGACGCCGCAACCAATCCAACGCGTCAGCGAAGATCGCTTTCGGCCCGTCACCCGACGTCCACGCTCGCGCCGACACCCACTTCACGAATTCCGCTTCCACAACCGTGAAGTCCACCCACCCGTACTCGCGACGGATGAGCAGCTGATGCTCGAACGCCGTGGCACGCCGACCTGTGTACTCCCTCACGCGGGACGAGTCGTCAACACCCAGCTGCTCAGCGACGAAGTCCACCACCACCAGAGGCACGTCTACCGGGTCTTCAAGGAACACTCCGAGCCAGCGGACCGTCACCAACTGCAACGCGAACCCGAGCTGAGAATGCTCACCGCGCCGGACACCGACTAGAGCCCTGTCCTCATCGTCCAGGAAGAACGCGCGTTCCAGATCCGCCCGCGAAGGCACAGCAGTAAACCGCCCATACGCAGCGACCTCGTCATCAGTCAGAAACTCCACCGGCATCTCACGAACCTACGCCCCCGCCGGAACACAAAACGACCCCCATCGGAACGACCGATCACGCCAACTCACCCCCGGCCCGCATCTAAACGCGACTGACCGTTCCAATGCGGCTCAACCCCCGTTTCGCCAGTGGTGTGGGTTCGATGGTGTATTCGTATCCGGCGGGTGAGGTCCAGGTGATCGTGGGTGGTCGCCCGTCCGGGCCGGGGGTTTGCCGGATGGTCCATTCGGTGTGGTGTTTGACTTTGTGGTGCGAAGTGCACAGCGGGCTGAGGTTGTCGAAGGACGTGGTGCCGCCGTCGCCCCAGGCGACCGTGTGGTCGAGGTCTGTGGTGGTGGATGGTTTGCACGGGATCGGGAACGTGCATTCGGTGTGGGTGAGGCGGATGAGTTCGTCGAGGTCGGCGGGGGGCTTGTAGCGTTGCCTGCCGTAGCTGAGCACGGCACCGGTGGCGGGGTCGGTCAGTACGCGGGTGAACGAGCGTGCCTGGCGGGTGATGTTCAGGGCGGTGTGCCGGTCGATCGGCCCGTACCCTTCCAGGGTCGCCGGCCCGGAGGTCTGGTCGGCGTCAAGGTCGCCGTGGTGGTCGCGGCCCAGGAGGGTGAGGGCGGGGACGGTGACGTTCACGCGGGCCCGGATGTGGGGGGTGACGCGGGGGGTGTGGGTGTTCTCGTTGAGCATCAGATCGGTGAGGACGTCGACTTTGAGTTGGGTGTGGGTGCGGGGGTCGCCGTTGTGTTTGGCGGAGGTGGCCATGTCGGTGGCACGGTTGTGGATGGCTGTCGCTTCGACGGCGGCGGTGTAGAGGGTCAGGTATGCCATCCCGTCGGACCCGGGCTCCAGATACAGGCGCCGATTGGTGACAGCGTCGGTGTGGCGTTGGGTGTCGGTGCGGGGTTGTACTTCTTCCACTGCCGCGCGGGCGATTGTGTCGAGGCGTTGCGCGGTCACTTTCCGCGCCCAGGACAACACCGTCTTCTCGTACCGTGCGAGTGCTTCGCGGGGCAGGGGGTGGGATCGGTGGACGAGGGCTTCGGTGTGCCGGTACGACACCCGGCCCGAAGCAAGAGCCTCACGGGTGGCGGTGAACGGGCCGGTGAGGCCTTCGCTGGTGACGATGAGTCGGCGGGCGTCGGGCTCGGTGAGGTGGAGGGCGACGGCGAGTTCGAGGACGACTTGGCGTTGCACGATCTGGTCGGAGGACCACTACGGGCCGCCGCCCCCGCTGCTGGCGAAGCTGTCCTGGGTGTGTAGTGCGAACCCCGCAACCCGAGCTTCCTCGACGAGCACGGCGTGGTCGGCGTGCGCGACCGCGATCGCCCGATGCGACACCAGCACCGCCGCGACCGCCGCCGCGAACCGGTCCCGACGCGACGTTGACGACGACGACGATGGTGGCCCCGATGGCGACCCGGCTGACGACCCTGATGACGGTGCCCCTGACGACGGCGACCCGGCTGGCGTCCCGGACGTTGACTCCGACGGCGACCCTGCTGACGACTCCGATGGCGGCCCCGATGGTGCCGACGGACTTGATGATGGCGACGGCGCACCACTCGCGGCAGGGTCATCGGTCGGCGAGACCAAGGGTTCTGTGCCGAAGCGATCGGTGCGGGGGGATGCCGAATCGGTCGGGTCGGGATCAACCTCGTCATTGGTGAGTAATGCTCGTGTCATGTGATCAGTCAACCACCCACCAACGACATTCAAAGGCCAAAAACCCTGATCAGTGGATAACTCACAAAACCTGCTACCTGTTGAGGAGGAGACGGTGAGTCGCTCTCCCGAGGAGGTCGAAGAGTTTTCGAAACGCAGTTGCCGCTCGGTCGGAATCACTGTCTCGAGAGGACGTTGCCAGAGGACTCTACGTAACGGTTACGAACAGTCTGTTTTCAGCCACTCCTTGATGCCGTCGAGCTGGGTTCCGAAACTGGTGGTGTCGAAGGATGGTCGTGGCGGATCTGATGCGGAGACCGACGGGCTCGGCAGGCTCGGCCCCGCGGAAGCCCCCACTACCGGCAGCTGATCGGGTGCGACTTTCGCCGAGGCATTCGGTGTCGCCGTCGGCGCGGGATGCACGATCGCGTTGTACTTGTCGAGTTCGCGCCCGAATGACAGCACCATCGCCGAGATCTGCAGATAGTGGCCCGAGATCGGGGGAGGGGCAGCCACGGCCATGGTCTGGATCGCGTCGTCAAGTCCACCGATGCCGGCCGAGTCATTCATGAGGGCGAGGTTGTTAGGGATGAGCGCCAGTGCCACGACATCACCGCCGACACCCAGGCACGCTTCGGCGCGGGATCCGTAGGTTCCCCACTGAGCCGGGTCTCCGCTGCCCGGCACCGTGCCACCGGTCACGGTCGGGGTGGGCATCGGCGAACCTGTGGGCCCGGAGCCACCCATGCATCCGGCGAGAGAAGCCGCGAGCGCGAGACCGAAGAATCCGGCAAACATCGCGCGCCTGACTCCCCGCGAAAGCCGGTTCCTCGCTGAGGCTTCTCTGATGACAACCATCGTCAGTGCACCTCCAGAACCGGTCGTCCCACTCTATGCCGTGACTGTTGTACCGACCAGAGTTGTACCGACCAGAGTTATACCGACCAGAGTTGTGTTGGCCAGAGTTGCGTCAGCCTGCCGCCCCATCGATGACTACGCTCACAGCGGATGCCCGGCAGCAGTTTGCGCCAGGAGCGCGGACGTCACCCAGAGTCGACGTAGCCTGAAGAGTGGAAGCTCGGGAGAAGCTCGAGATCCGCACGAGAGAACAGTGCCAGAGAGAGAATCGGTGAGAGAGGTCCGGTGAGAATCCTCTTCATCGTGCTCCGTCTGGCCGCGCTGGTCACGACGGTGTCTGCGCTCGTCTCACGGGCCGATTGCGTCTTCACGACGGGGAGCTGCCGGGCATCCAATCTGCTCAGCTATTTCACAGTCGAGAGCAATCTGGCGTTCGTCGCGCTGCTGCTGTACCTGCTGTTCCACGCGATCACGAAACGGGCAGAGGATGAACGGCTCACCTCGGTGCGGGCGCTCGTCACGACCTACCTGATCGTGTCGGGAATCACCTTCGTCTTTCTCATCGTGAACGCGGGGCTGGCTAACTACGGATTTCTCATCCCGACGTCGGAGAAGGTGCTGCACTTCGTCGTGCCGGCGTACGCGCTGGTCGATTTTCTCCTCGTTCCCGGCCGGCGTCGCCTGCACTGGGGCACGGCGTTGATCTCGCTGGGGTTCCCACTGCTGTATGGCATCTACACACTGGTGCGGGGGCCGGCTGTGGGCTGGTACCCGTACATCTTTCTCGACCCGCAATGGGCGGGGAGCTATTCGGCGGTTGCGGTCTATGCAGCGATTCTGGCGGGGCTGATCGTGGCGGTGTCTTTCGCTCTGACCGCAGCGAGCCGGCTGCCGACGCCCGGGTTCGGGCGTCTTCGAGATCGCTGAACATCTGGTGCGTCGACGTTGTGCAGCCCTAGGCTCTCGTCATGGCTGATGAGCGATCCACCGACTGCATGGTCGACGGATGCCAGGCCCTGCCCGACGACGAGGTCACCATTGACCTGTATGGGCTCCGAATGGTCTACGCCATCTGTTCGGAGCACGCGCAGGATGTTCGGTGGGGAGCTCCCATCGAACAGGACGCTGCCAGCAATCGCGGGCTCGTCGGACCGGCGTGATCTGGCCAGACTCAGATAGCGCAGCATGAGAAACTGAGTTGTGCTTGAAATCACCTCCTTCGGCGCTCTGCCGTCACTGTCGCCCGTAGCCGAAAGCGTGCCTGCTCTTCTCCGCGTGGGGCTGGTTCAGCATCGCTGGCACGATGACCTCACAGAACTGACGGCCGAGCTCCGGGGAGGGGTCGGTCGCGCAGCCAGGCTTGGCGCCCAGATCGTGTTTCTGCCCGAGTTGACACTGAGCAGGTATCCGGCCGATGTGCCGCAGGGTGCGCGCACGGAGGGGCCGTCAATCGCGCCAGAAGAGCTTCTCACCGGGCCGACTTTCGCCCTCGCCGCCGAGCTCGCCCGGGAGCACGGGGTGTTCGTGCACGCCTCGCTGTACCAGCGCGACGATGGGGTACGCAGTCTCGAGTCCGATCATCCAGAACGGCTCGGTCTCAACACCGCGATCGTCGTCTCACCCGCAGGTGAGCTGGTCGGGCGCACCCACAAACTGCATATTCCTGTGACCGAGGGCTACTACGAAGACACCTACTTCCGCCCCGGGCCGTCCGCCGAGCCGTACCCTGTCTATCGCCCAGACGCGCTGCCGGGCTTGGCCCTCGGCATGCCCACCTGCTGGGACGAGTGGTTCCCCGAAGTTGCCCGCGCGTACTCGCTCGCCGACGCGAACCTGCTCGTCTACCCGACAGCGATCGGCAGCGAACCCGGTTACCCCGATTTCGACACGCAACCGCTCTGGCGCCAGGTGATCGTCGGCAACGGCATCGCGAACGGCCTGTTCATGGTCGTGCCGAACCGCTGGGGCAATGAGGGTCTCATCACCTTCTACGGTTCGTCATTCATCTCAGACCCCTATGGCCGGATGCTCGTGCAAGCCCCCCGCGACGCGTCCGCGGTGCTCGTGGCCGACCTCGACCTGCAGCAGCGCGACGACTGGCTGACGCTGTTCCCTTTTCTGAAGACGCGGAGACCCGACACCTACGGGAGTCTGGTCGAGGCGATCAGCGATGTGGCGAGCACAGGAGAAACCAGCGCATGAGCTGGCACATGCCGTCGGAGACCGCTCCACACAAGCGCACCTGGATGGCGTTCCCCTCTTCGGGCTACACCCTCGGCGAGACGTCCGCCGAAGCGGATGAGGCCCGCACGACCTGGGCAGCCGTGGCGAACACCATCATCGATTTCGAGCCGGTGACCATGGTGGTCGGCCCCGGCCACGAAGAGATCGCGCGCCGCTACCTCGCAAGCGAAGTCGAACTCGTCACCGCCGAACTCGACGACGCCTGGATGCGAGACATTGGGCCGACCTTCGTGCTGGGCGACGACGGCAGGCTGGGCGCGGTCGACTGGGTGTTCAACGGCTGGGGTCGACAGGCCTGGGCGAGCTGGGAGCACGACGCCCGCATCGGCCGGTTCGTCGCCGGGCTCGCAGGCGCAGAACTCGTGCCCTCCAGCCTGGTCAACGAGGGCGGCGGCATCCACGTCGACGGCGCTGGCACCGTTCTCGTCACCGACACGGTGCAGCTCGACCCATTGCGGAACCCCGGCTGGTCACGCGCCGAGATCGAGGCCGAGCTCTCGCGAACCCTCGGTGTCAGCAACGTGGTCTGGCTCCCGCGGGGGCTCACCCGCGACTCCGAGCGGTTCGGCACAAAGGGGCACGTCGACATCGTCGCCACGATCCCGGCCGAGGGCGTGATCCTGCTGCATGAGCAGGCCGCTGCCGGGCATCCGGATCACGAAGCGATGACGGAGATCAAAAGTGCCCTCGATCTGAGCACCACAGCCGACGGAACGCCATGGAAGATCGTCGGGGTACCTGCACCGGCGACTCTCAGCGACGCAGAGGGTTTTGTCGACTTCAGCTACATCAATCACCTCGTCGTGAATGGCGGCGTCATCGCCTGCTCCTATGACGACGCCAACGACGAGCAGGCCAAGGACATCCTGGCGTCAGCCTACCCGGGGCGGCCGGTGGTGACCGTGGATGCCCGGCCGCTGTTCGCGCGTGGCGGCGGCATCCACTGCATCACCCAGCACGAACCTCTTGCAACGGGCTGATGCCGTTTCCCGGCCTCCGCGGCGGGTACACCCACGTCACCAGCACGACCGAGATGATCATCAGCAGAAACCACGAAACGAGCTTCTCGATCGATACCGCCTGCCAACCGTCGATCTGGCTGGGATACAGCCAAGCACGTGAGTAGGTTGCAATATTCTCGGCCAACCAGATGAATAGAGCTACCAAGGCGAAGGCGACGACCAGAGGCATGCGCACAGTGCGCCGGAAGATTCGGTAATACATCGTGCTGGGGCCAAAGAGCAGCAGTGCGGCCACGACCAGAGTCCAGCGCAGATCGACGATGAAATGGTGAGTGAAGAAATTCGCGTAGATCAGGGCCGCCAGAAGCGCGGTCACCCAGCGCCTCGGGTATCGCGTGAACCTCAGGTCGAAAAGCCGGTAGACGCGCACCATGTAGGAACCGACAGCGGCGTACATGAATCCGCTGAACAGGGGCACCGCCCCGATTCGCAGCACCCCGTCGGCGTCGTAGGACCACGACCCGACATCGGTCTTGAAGAGTTCCATAACGGTACCGACGATGTGGAACAAGATGACGACTCGAAGCTCACGGAACGTCTCGAGTTTCGTGGCGACCATGATGATCTGTATGGCGATTGCGGCCAAAGTCAGAAAGTCGTTGCGTGCCAGGGCCGCTTCCTCGGGGTACCAGAGTCTGGCCCCGAAAATAACGAGGAGGAGCAGCACGCCGAAGATGCAGGCCCAGGCCTGCTTGAGGACGAACGCCATGAATTCGGTGACGATACCGCCCCACCCCTGCGCCGGGGTGGAGTCGAGTAGCCGGTGGATGAGGCGGTCGAAGTACTGCTCGACACTGGTGAATCGGGGTGTTTCGCTGGCCTCACCGGCCACGGCCCTGCAACCATCGTCGCCGCCAGCCGAATCTCTGCTCTTCTCAGATGGGGCCATGCCCCGAGCCTACGGATGCAGCTGGGAGAACACTGGAGAGGGCTACGACGAGCAGGCTCACGAAGAGAAGGCACTCGACGTGCGAAGATGAAACATGACCATCGTTGCGCTTCTCGAGCTTCACCTCAAACCGGAATTCCTCGAAACGGGGCCAAGCGTGCTCGAAGCGATCCTCACCAAGACACGAGCCTTCCCCGGCAGTCTCGGCGTAGAGACGGTCACCGATGTGAACGATCCCGCGCACATCATGGTGATCGAGCGATGGAAATCGATCGAAGCCGATTCCGCTTACCGGGCGTGGCGCGCGGGTGACGGGGCCTCGAACCTCGGCGACATTCTCGCCGGGCCGCCCACGCTCACCTGGTACGAATAGCCGCATTTCACACGATCACAGGTCACTCAGGTCAGCAATGAGATCCGGCCTGTTACAAGTGTGAGAACTTTTGGCCCAACGGTCCGTTCTGGCTTGGTGTCCGCTGGCGTGAACCAATAGGTTCAAACCACAATGATCTCCTTCACCGACTACCTGCGGCTGCTGCCGAAGGCCGAGCTGCACTGCCACTTCGTGTCGGTGATGCGGCCGGGCCGGCTGGTCGAACTTGCGGCAAAGAACGACGTCTTGCTCAAGAGCACTGACGTCGACGAACTGCTCGACTATGACAACCTCGTCGACTTTCTCGACGTGTTCAATGCCGCCCACGAGGTTCTCGTCAGCCCCGACGACTTCGCGACTGTCGCGTACGAAGGTGTGCTCGACGCCGTCGAAGCGGGTAACCTCCGGTACCGCGAGTACTACGTCAACCCGTTCAATTTCCTTTCCCGGGGAATCTCCTACGAGACCCTCATCGACTCGATTTCACAGGGCCTCGCGCAAGCGGAGACGGATTTCGGCGTCGGCTTTCGCCTCATCCCCGCCATCAACCGCTCGCATTCGGCCCAGAGCGCCGTCGAACTGGTCGAGCTGGTCTCCGCCCATCCGCATGAGAAGGTCGTGGGCATCGGCATGGATGATCTGACCCCCGAAGGCCTCGAAGAGCCGCTGCGCTTCCGTGAGGCGTACGAACTGGCTGGCCGGCGCGGCCTGAAACGCACGGCCCACGCGGGGGAGACCATGGCCGCCTCTGCCCAGAACGTCATCGACGCCATTGAGACCCTGGGCTGCGATCGCGTCGACCACGGTTACCGCATCGTCGACGACCCTGCGCTGCTGCGGCGAGCGCTCGATTCAGGGGTGCCGTTCGCGTGCACTCCGCTGTCGACCCGGGTGCTCTCCGGGTGGGCCTTCGACGACCAGCACCGCATCGCCCGCATGGTGCGCGCCGGCCTGCCCGTCTCGCTCTCGACCGACGACGCTGTCTTCTTCCGCACAGACATCGGCCTCGAGTACACGGCTGCCCTGCCCTCCATGGGATTCGCAGCAAGCGACGCCAGCCAGATCGCACTGACTGGGTTCGACGCTGCCTGGTGCTCGCCCGAGGAGAAGGCGCGTCTTCTCGCGGATGCGGCAGCGGGCATCCGGGCACTGGACGCTGCTCTTGACAACCCAGCTCTTCACACTCCAGCGAAGGAACCCACGAAATGAAGTCCCTTTCATTCGGCGTCTTCGACATGATGAACCCGAGTAACGGGATGCCCACCTGGACTCACCCGAACGGTCGGGCCGACAAGTACACCGACGTCGGATACTGGGTGATGGTCTCGGAGATGCTCGAGGAGGCGGGATTCGACTTTCTCTTCTTCGCCGACACCTACGGCTACCCGACCATCGACGGCGAACTACCTGACCAGGTCGCGGCCTCGGGCATCCAGTTCCCGGCCGTCGACCCGATGCTCATCATCGCTGCGCTGGCACAGGTCACCACCACGCTGGGGTTCGTCGTGACATCGCCGACGACCGTCGAGAAGCCGTACGCCTCAGCCAGGCGCTACGCCAGCCTCGACCACTACACCGACGGGCGCATCGGCTGGAACATCGTCACCGGCAGTTCGCAGTCGACGGTCGACCCGCTCTTCGGTGTCACCGAACAGACGACGCACGACTCGCGTTACGACATCGGGGACGAGTTCGTAGACATCAGCCTCGCTCTTTGGGAGGGCGGCTGGGACGACGATGCCCTGGTGATGGACAGAGAGCGTGGGGTGCTGGTCGACCCGGCCAGACTGCACCGTACCGAATACACGGGGGAGTTCCTCCGCACCTCGGGGTATTTCGCGGTGCCGCCGTCGCGGCAGCGCAGCCCCGTGCTCTTCCAGGCCGGCACCTCCACCCGGGGCCGCGCCTTTGCCGCGCGCAATGCCGAAGTGGTACTCATCCAGGGCCAGACCATCGAGAAGGCCGCGGCCCACGTTACGGAGATCCGCGATCTGGCCGAATCGCACGGCCGCCGGCGTGACGACATCAAGATCATCACGGGAGTCACCGTGGTCGTGGCCTCGACCAGCCACGAGGCAGCAGCTCGCCGCGCCGAACTCGAAGCCCTGTACGTGGTCGACGACGCTGCGGTGATCTACGCCGGGTTCACCGGGGTCGACTACCGCGGGGTCGACCCCTCCACGCCCCTTGCCGTTGCCACCTCTGACCAGGGGCAGACTCTTGTCGACCGTTTTGCGGCACCGGGGGATCGCGTTCCCACTGTCGGTGACGTGCTCGAGAGCTTTCGACTCAAGGCGAACCGGGGTTTCCAGGTGACCGGTGACCCGATCGAGGTGGCCGAGCAGCTCATCGCGATCGTGGAGGGGTCTGACGTCGACGGGTTCATGATCGAACCGACCTTCGGCGACGAGCAGGCCTACAACGAGTTCATCGTTCATGTGCTGCCGATCCTCGCCGAGCGGGGCTATGTCTCACCCCGAACCGAGGGGTTGACCCTGCGAGAGCGGCTGTTCGAGGAGGGCCGGTCCCGGCTTCCCGATACCCACCCGGGCGCACGTTTTCGTCACGTTCTGGCACCAACCGTGCCCGAAGACCGCACCACAACGACAATGACCAGCAGCGACCACAGCAACAGCAGGGAGAACCAATGAAAGCCACCGCCGTCGACGCGGTGATCCGCGGCCTCAAGAAGGCAGGCGTCTCGATCGTCTGCTATCTGCCCGACTCACTCTTCAAAGAGCTCTACCCAGCGCTCGACGCCGACCCCGAGCTCCGCACCATCCAGGTGACCAACGAGGGGGAGGGGGCAGCGATCTGCGGGGGAGTCTTCCTGTCTGGCAAGCGCGCCGTACTCATCATGGAGAACTCGGGTCTCCGGGCATCCGTCGAACCGCTCGCCCGCATGGGGCTCGGCGCGGGCATCCCGGTCGTCATGCTGATGAGTTACCGCGGTGAGCTCGGGGAGAACAACTGGTGGGCGATACCGCACGGCATCACGATGGAGCCGATACTGGATGCCCTGCGAGTGCCTTATCAGATCATCCGCGATGAGGCGGCGATCGAAGACGCGATCACCGACGCGTTCAGCTGGTCGTATGCGGCCTATTACCATTCCGCCATCGCGCTCGGAGGGAGCATCGTTCGATGAAACGCTATGAATGCATGATCAAGCTCGGCGAGCGTCTCAGCGACGAACTCGTCATTCTCTCGCTCGGCGGCAGCGTCGACGAGTGGTACAACGCAGCCCCGCACATGCGTGCGGGCAGTCTCTTCCAGCAGCAGCTCGGCTGTGTGACCGGTGAGGCCTTCGGTCTGGCTGTGGGCTTGCCCCATCGCCGCATCATCTCCCTCGACACCGACGGCGGGCTGTTGTTCAACCTGGGGATACTCGCAACGCTCGGCAACGAGCAACCCGCGAACCTCTTCACTGTGGTGTGGGACAACCAGATGTACCAGTCGATCGGCGGGCCGAAGACGCACACCGCGAGCGGGCGTGTCGATCTGGCAGCGATCGCCCGGGCATCCGGAGTCGAGAAGGCGTTCACAGCGACCACGCTGGAGGAATTCGATGCGCTCTGCGAGGAAGGGCTCGCAGCGACTGTGCCGTATGTGGTGGTCGCGAAGGTCGACGGCATCCTGCAGCCGGGCATCAAGCGCAAGCACAGCGACGGGCGTGAAGACAAGTACATCTTCGTTCGCCACGTCGAGGAGACGGAGGGCGTGGTCATCATGGGGCCGAGTGAGCACAATTAGCGATGGTGCTGTGACAGAGACCGACATCATCGTGGTGGGCGGCGGCTCTGCCGGGTGCGTCGTGGCGCGGCGCCTGGCGGAAGACACGGGGCGCGACGTTGTGCTGCTCGAAGCGGGGCCCAGCGACCAGGGGGTGCCGGGCATCCGTTCAGCCGGGTCGTGGGCGGGGCTGCTCGGCGGCGAGTATGACTGGAACCAGAGCTACGGAGCGACCTGGCGCACGGCGGGGCGAGCGGTCCCGATTCCCCGCGGTCGAGTTCTCGGCGGTTCGAGCAGCATCAACGCCATGCTCTGGTATCGCGGACACCGCTCGGATTACGACGCGTGGGAGGCCGCCGGCGCCACGGGCTGGAACTACGATTCACTGCTGCCGTACTTCCGGCGGAGCGAAGACTGGCAGGGAGGCTCGACCGAGTATCGGGGTGCGGGCGGCCCGATGCGCATCGAGACCTCGCGCGACCCCCACCCGGTTGCTGCGGCCATGCTCGACGGCGCGGCCGAACTCGGGTTCGACGTGCTCGACGACGCGAACGCCGCCGAGAATGACGGTGCGGCACTGGCAAACCTGAACGTGACCGTGGAGCCTGAAACCGGGGAGGTCACCCGCTGGAGCACGGTTCGCGGGTACCTCGAGCCGGCGGCGGGCTGGCCGAACCTGCACGTGCTCGTTGATTCGCCGGTTTCGCGCCTGGTGTTCGAAGGATCGCGGTGCGTCGGTGTCGACTATGAACGCAGGAGCGGAGACGCACTGCCGCCCGAGACTGTTCGTCTGCGCGCCCGACAGGGTGTCGTACTCACGGCCGGGGCGATCCACACGCCGAGGCTGCTGATGCTGTCGGGGATCGGCGACCCAGACGAACTCGTGCCGCTCGGCATCACTGTGCACACCGCACTCCGGGGCGTCGGCAAGAATCTGCAGGATCACCCGCTGCTCATGGGTATGAACTTCCGTGCCCGCGAACCTCTCGGGCCGACCCGCGACAACGGTGGCGGGAGCATGCTGAACTGGAAGAGCTCGAAGTCGCGTGGCAAACCCGACCTCCACGCCTTCGTCGTGCAGGGGCCGCACGCCACCGATGAAGTGCGTGCGGGGCATGACCTGTCGGGCTCGGTCTTCGCGATCTCGCCCGGCCTGATGGATTCACGCAGCGTCGGGTATCTCCGGTTGAAGTCCGCCGACCCCCGCGCGGCCCTCGAGATCCAGCCGAACTACCTTGCGGAACAGAACGACCTCGATGCCCTCATCGAATCGATGGAGACCATCGCCGACCTGGCCGCCACTTCGGCCTACCGGGCCATCGGGTCTTCCCCTGTCGCACCCCACCAGCGGCTCTCGAAGCAGGAGAAGATCGCCTTCATCAGGTCGAGCTGTTCGACGTTCTTCCACGCCTGCGGCACCGCTGCGATGGGAACAGGCGGATCCTCGGTCGTGAGCCCGGCCCTCGCCGTTCACGGCATCGACGGTCTGTGGGTGGCCGATGCGTCGGTGTTCCCTTCGATTCCCACCTCGAACACGCAGGCCGCCGTGATCGCCGTGGCCGAACGTGCCTCCGAGCTCATCGCAGAAACGCTCTGACCGTTCAGAGACCCATCCGACGAGCTCCCGACCACACCACACCACAGACCAGACGAAAGTGCACGTATGACCCTCCTCGACTATGACCTTGCAGCACGGCGCCCTTCCGTGTCGGCGTTCCTCGCTCGCGGCCCGCATCGGCTGCTCATCGATGGCGAATGGGTGGCCCCGTCATCGGGCGACTACATCGAGAGCCTCGACCCTGCCACCGGCACGATCCTCACCGAGATCGCGAGGGGAACCTCGGCCGATGTCGACGACGCTGTCTCTGCTGCCCGCCGGGCCCTTGAGTCCCCGGCCTGGTCGCGCATGACCCCAGCCGCGCGTTCGGCGTTGCTCTGGCGGCTTGCAGACCTGATCGAGCAGCACATCGACGAGCTCTCCGAACTCGAGACGCTCGACCAGGGCAAGGCCTACCGCACGGCCCGCTTCGGCGAACTGCCGGGCACGATCGCGCAGTTCCGGTACTACGCCGGGTACACGAACAAACTGTTGGGCACCACCATCCCCACCTCGATCGCGCACCAGCCCGAAGGTAAGCAGATCTTCGCCTACACGGTGAAGGAGCCGGTCGGCGTGGTCGCCGCAATTGTGCCCTGGAACTCTCCGCTGCTGATGGCCTCGATGAAGCTCGCTCCCGCTCTGGCTGCCGGATGCACGGTGGTACTCAAACCGTCGGAGAACACGTCGCTCACTGCACTTCGCCTCGGGGAACTTGCACTCGAAGCAGGGTTCCCCGCGGGCGTCGTGAACGTGGTGACGGGATACGGCAGGGAGGTCGGGCAGGCGCTTGCCGAGCATCCGGGCGTCGACAAGATCGGCTTCACCGGGTCGACAGCGGTCGGCAAGGCCCTGCTGGTCGCGGCGCAGGGAAACCTGAAGCGACTCACGCTCGAACTCGGCGGCAAGTCTCCGGCGATCGTGATGCCCGACGCCGACTTCGCGCTGGCCGTGCCCGGAATAGCCCGCGGTATCTTCAACAATGGCGGTCAGGTCTGTGTGGCGAGTTCGCGGGTGTATGCGCATTCGAGCATATACGAGCGTCTCGTCGAGGAGGTCTCGCGCGAGGCCGATGCCCTGAGTCTCGGCCACGGCATGAACCCGGCCACCGATATGGGCCCGATGGTCAGCATGGTGCAGGCCGACAGGGTGGCTGAGTACGTTCGCGAAGGCGTTGCCGACGGAGTCGAGGTGACGGCGGGCGGGCTCCAGGTCGACGAGCAGCGCACGTTCTACCGGCCTACTGTGCTCACCGGGGTGCGGCAGGAGATGCGACTGATGCAGGAGGAGATCTTCGGGCCCGTCGTCTCGATCACCCCGTTCGACGAGGTCGATGAGGTGGTCGCCTGGGCGAACGACAGCGTGTACGGCCTGGCGGCGAGCGTCTGGACGGAGGGCTTGTCGAACGCACACACCCTCACTTCGCGCATCAAGGCCGGCACGGTATGGGTGAACTGCCACTCGTACTTCTCGCCGGAATTACCCAAGGGCGGGCACAAGAAGTCCGGGTGGGGCTACGAGAACGGAGCCCAGGGCATCGAGAACTACCTCGAGTCGAAAACGGTGGTCACGGTCTACTGATCGCTGGTCGAGTAGCGGCTGATCGCTGGTTGAGTAGCGGCGCGGCCGCGTATCGAAACCCCAACGCGCCAGGATTTCGATACGCAGCGCTCCGCGCCGCTACTCAATCAGCGTCAGCGGGCGCGGGAGTATTTCGTGAGCATCATGCTGCCGGCGATCAGCACGTGGTCGAGGGTGAGGGCGCGGGGCACCGGAGGCCGCGAGATGCGCGTGATCCTCGGCCCTTCCCCGCCCTCCAACACGGGGCTCAGGGTCAGGCACAACTCGTCGAGTTCGTCGTTGGCGACCAGGTCTCCGAGCAGGCTCGGGCCACCCTCACAGTGGATCTGCGTGAGGCCCCGCCCCAGCAGTTCGGCGACCAGGAGCTTCGGTTCCACAGAATTCTGACCGCAGTCGACAACGTCGGCGACGTGTTCCAGGGCCGCACGCCGGGCTGCGTCGGCTGAGCCGATCGTGAGTATGAGCGGCCGTCGGGGCGCCTTCGTGAAGACATCACTCTCGAGGTCGAGCTCCAACCCGCGGCTGACGATCGCGAAGGCCGGATGCTCGGGGAGCCCGTTCTGCGCACGCCACAGCGCAGCCCCGGGTTCGAGCCGCATCGCGCCGTACCCCTCCGCGCGCAGGGTGCCTGCACCGACCACCACCACGTCGCACAGCTGGCGCAGCACGTCGAAGACGCGTTTGTCAGCGGGCCCTCCGAGCCTTCCGGAGAGCCCCTCGACGGTGGCCGAGCCGTCGATCGACGAGACGAAGTTGGCTCGAACGAGTCGCTCTGAACGGTCGGCCGGCGCATACAGTGCGATCAGCTGGGCATCGGTCAGGGCATCCAGTTCGCTCACTGTCTGCATGGTGTGCTCCCTTGCTGACCGTTTCTTGCACCGGTTCCTGGACTACAGATTGTGGACTGCGTAGACGGGTTCCCGCCAGCCCATGATGGCCTCGACCATACGCATCGCATCGACCGATTCGCGAACGTTGTGCATGCGCACGATCCGCGCGCCGAGCATCACACTCACCGTGGCCGCGGCGAGGGAGCCCGGGAGGCGCTCCGGTTTCTCGCGCCCCAGCGATTCGCCGATGAAGTCCTTGTTCGAGACGGCAGCGAGCGTCGGCAGACCCAGGGCCGTGATCTCGAAGAGCCTGCGCGTCAGCTCGAGAGTCTGAAAGGTGTTCTTGTTGAGGTCATGCCCCGGGTCGACGATGATCCTGTTCTCGGGAATGCCCCGAGAGACAGCGAAGTCGACACGCGACTGCAGGAACGACGCGATCTCGCCCGCGACATCGTCATACTGCGGCCGCGGATACACCTGCCGCGGCGCCGCGAGACTGTGGGTGATGACCAGCGTCGCGTCGCTGTCGGCGACCACGTCGGCCAGCCGGGGGTCATGGATGCCCGTGGTGTCGTTGATCACACCCGCACCGGCCGCGATCGCCGCTTCGGCCACTTCGGGGCGAAAGGTGTCGACCGAGACGACGACATCGGATTCCGCGACCAGCCCCTCGATCACGGGGATGACCCGCTCGAGTTCGTCGCGCCCGGAGAGCTCGGGGCCGGGCGCAAACGGCACCCCGCCGATGTCGACCCAGTCTGCTCCGTCGCGGGCCGCCTGCACGGCGGCCTCAACGGCGCGATCGAGTGCGAACGTCGCGCCCTCGTCGAAGAATGAATCAGGCGTGCGGTTGATGATCGCCATCACGGCGATCTGGCGGGAGAAGTCGAAGGTCCGCGCTCCGATCAGACGCACAGGCTCGCGCAGCGGCGGCAGGCGGAAAGCAGGTCCCATGTCGACCGACTCTAGCGGCTGACCCGCACCGCTAAAGTTGACAGTCAGGCAACACAACCCTCAGGGAGTACACGGCACGTGAGTGACATCATCCAGGTCGACAATGCAAGCACCGGATTCGAACTGTTCAGTGATCGAACGATCGTCGCCATGAAGGTCAACGGTGAGCTGCGCGACCTGGCCGCGACGGCGGCCGCCGGCGACTACGTCGAGGCCATCCACCTCGACTCACCAGATGGCCTGAACATCCTCCGCCACTCGGCGACCCACGTGATGGCCCAGGCCGTGCAGTCGATCAATCCTGAAGCCAAGCTCGGCATTGGCCCGCCCATCACCGACGGTTTCTACTACGACTTCGATGTGACAACCGCATTCACCCCCGACGATCTGAAGACGCTCGAAAAGGCGATGGATCGCATCATCCGGCAGGGTCAGCGCTTCATGCGCCGGGTCGTGACCGAAGAAGAAGCGCGTCTCGAACTGGCGCACGAACCGTACAAGCTCGAACTCATCGGCATCAAAGGCGGCTCTGCCGCCGAAGACGAATCGGTCGAGGTCGGGGGTACCGAACTCACCATCTACGACAACGTCGACCCGAAGACGGGCGAGACCGTGTGGAGCGACCTCTGCCGGGGACCGCACCTGCCGAACACCCGGATGATCGGCAACGGTTTCGCGCTCACCCGCCTGGCGGCGGCGTACTGGCGCGGCTCCGAGAAGAACCCCCAACTGCAGCGTATCTACGGCACGGCGTGGCCCACCAAAGACGAGCTCCGCGCCTACCAGGCCCGGCAGGAGGAGGCCGCCAAGCGCGACCACCGCCGCATCGGCGCCGAACTCGACCTCTTCTCCTTTCCTGAGGAGATCGGTTCCGGGCTTGCCGTGTTCCACCCCAAGGGCGGCATCATCCGCCAGGAGCTTGAGAACTACTCGCGTCAGCGCCACATCGCTGCCGGCTATGACTTCGTGAACACCCCGCACATCACCAAGGCCAACCTGTTCATGACCAGTGGTCACCTCCAGTGGTACGCCGACGGAATGTTCCCGCCCATGCACCTCGACGAGGAGCGCGACGAGGAGGGCAACATCACCCGGCAGGGCCAGGACTACTACCTGAAGCCCATGAACTGCCCATACCACAACCTGATCTTCCGGGCTCGCGGCCGGAGCTACCGCGAACTGCCGCTCCGCATGTTCGAGTTCGGCTCGGTCTACCGCTACGAGAAGAGCGGAACCCTGCAAGGCCTCACCCGCGTGCGGGGCATGACTCAGGACGATGCCCACATCTACACCACACAGGAGCAGGTCAAACCCGAGCTCACCAGCACCCTGAAGTTCGTGCTCGATCTTCTGAAGGACTACGGGCTCGACGACTTCTACCTCGAGCTCTCGACCAGGGACGCGACGAACCCGAAGTTCATCGGAGCCGACGAGCTCTGGGACGCGGCGACGGAGACCTTGCGCGAAGTCGCAGAGGAATCCGGACTCCAGCTCGTGCCCGACCCCGGGGGAGCAGCCTTCTACGGCCCGAAGATCTCAGTGCAGGCGAGAGACGCGATCGGCCGAACCTGGCAGATGTCGACCATCCAGCTCGATTTCAACCAACCGGAGCGCTTCGAACTCGAATACACCGCCTCAGACGGCACCCGCCAGCGTCCGATCATGATCCACCGCGCACTGTTCGGCTCGATCGAACGGTTCTTCGCCGTTCTCACCGAGCACTACGCCGGCGCGTTCCCGGTGTGGCTCTCGCCCGTGCAGGTGATGGGCATCCCGGTCGCCGAGCAGTACGAGGAGTATCTCGGTGAGGTGATCGCCCAGCTGAAGGCGAAAGGCGTTCGCGCAGAGCTCGACGCCAGCGACGACCGAATGCAGAAGAAGATCCGCACCCACACGAAGGAGAAGGTACCGTTCCTTCTCATCGTGGGAGAGGATGACCGGGCAGGCGGCACCGTCAGTTTCCGTTTCCGCGACGGCACCCAAGAGAACAACGTGCTCATCGCCGACGCCGTCGACAAGATCGTGGCGTCGATCGCCAACAAGACCCAGGTCACGACTCAGGGCCAGATCTGAACATGACAGCACAGTTTGGCGACGGCGAATTCGCTGGTGACGACGAATTCGTTGGGGTCGAAATCACGGATTCCAGCGTTCTGGCCGGCGTACCCGACGAGTTCCAACGGCTCTGGACGCCTCACCGCATGGTGTACATCCAGAACGGTACGCAGCCCGAGAAACACGAGTGCCCGTTCTGCATCGCACCCACGCTCAGCGACGAAGAGGCCCTCATCGTCGCGCGGGGTGAACACGCCTACGTTCTGCTGAACCTGTTCCCGTACAACAGCGGGCACCTGCTGGTCTGCCCGTACCGGCACGTCTCGATGTACGACCAGGCGAGCGATGCCGAAGTGGCGGAGATCGCCTCGCTCACCCAGACCGCGATGCGCGTCCTGGCTGCCGTGTCGCGCAACGATGGGTACAACATCGGCATGAACCAGGGCCGGGTAGCCGGGGCGGGAATCGCCGATCACCTGCACCAGCACATCGTGCCCCGCTGGGCCAATGACGCGAACTTCTTCCCGATCATCGCGAAGACGAAGGCGTTGCCGCAGCTCCTGGGGGAGGTTCGGGCATCCATTGCCGCTGCCTGGCCCACAGCGGGCTGAACCCGACCTTCAAGCAGCCAATCGCGATCAACTGGTATGGCTGTAGCCCGCGAGGGCGCCCGTGTGCGCGTCTTCGTGCAGGCCAATCGGTAGAATGGACGATTATGACTGACAGCTCTCTCACCTCCTCCGTCGGCTCCAATCGCGTCAAGCGCGGCCTTGCAGAAATGCTCAAAGGCGGTGTGATCATGGACGTCGTGAACGCCGACCAGGCACGCATCGCCGAAGACGCGGGCGCTGTGGCCGTGATGGCGCTCGAGCGTGTGCCCGCCGACATCCGGTCGCAGGGCGGTGTCGCACGGATGAGTGACCCTGACCTCATCGACGGGATCCGCGCCGCCGTCTCGATTCCGGTGATGGCGAAGGCCCGCATCGGTCACTTCGTCGAGGCGCAGGTGCTGCAGGCGCTCGACGTGGACTACATCGACGAGTCCGAGGTGCTGAGCCCGGCCGACTACGTGAACCACATCGACAAGTGGAACTTCACCATTCCCTTCGTCTGTGGTGCCACGAACCTCGGCGAGGCGCTTCGACGCATCAACGAGGGTGCTGCCATGATCCGGTCGAAGGGCGAGGCCGGCACCGGTGACGTCTCAGAGGCCACCAAGCACATCCGCAAGATCCTCGGCGAGATCCGCGCTCTCAGTTCACTCGCACCCGACGAACTCTACGTCGCCGCGAAAGAGCTCCAGGCGCCCTACGAACTCGTCGCCGAGATCGCCGAGACCGGCAAACTCCCCGTGGTGCTCTTCACCGCCGGCGGAGTCGCGACCCCTGCCGACGCTGCCATGATGATGCAGCTCGGTGCCGACGGTGTCTTCGTCGGGTCCGGCGTCTTCAAGTCCGGCGACCCCGTCAAGCGCGCCGCCGCGATCGTGAAGGCGACGACGTTCTATGACGATCCCCAGGTCGTCGCCGAAGCCTCACGTGGCCTCGGTGAGGCCATGGTCGGCATCAACGTCTCCGACCTTGCCGCTCCCCACCGCCTCTCCGAACGTGGCTGGTAATTCCGCTCCGATTGGTAGTACGGCCTCGGCTGGCCCGACTGTCGGAGTCCTCGCCCTCCAGGGCGACTTCCGCGAACACGCCGCGGTTCTTCGTTCGTTCGGCGCCGACGTCATCACCGTCAGGCGGCCCGAAGAACTCGAGCGTGTCTCCGGCCTGGTCATCCCGGGTGGCGAGTCGAGCGTCATCGACAAGCTCTCCCGGATGTTCGGCCTCGCCGACCCGCTGAAGGCGGCCATTGCTGCGGGGCTCCCGGTGTACGGCACGTGTGCGGGCCTCATCATGCTCGCCGACACCGTTCTCGACGGAATCACGGGCCAGCAGAGCCTGGGGGGGCTCGACATCTCGGTGCGGCGCAATGCCTTCGGCGGCCAGAAGGAGTCCTTCGAGGTCGACATCGACATCGCAGAGCTCGGCGAGCCACCCGTGCACGCCGTGTTCATCAGGGCGCCGGTGGTCGAGACCGTGGGGGAGCGGGCATCCATTCTCGGTGCATTGGCCGACGGCCGGGTGATCGCCGTCGAACAGGGCAACCTGCTCGGAACCTCGTTCCACCCCGAGATGACCGACGACCACCGGTTCCACCGCCGCTTCTACGACCGGGTGCTCGCAACCGACTTCGCAGCCAGCTAGTTTCGCCCAAGCAGTTCCGCTCAGGCAGTTTCGCCCGGCTGGTTTCACACGCCTCCCGTTTCCCTCCACGCGACACGCTCTAGACTGGGCGGAGTATTTTTCAAGGAGATCACCAATGTCCGGACATTCCAAGTGGGCCACAACCAAGCACCAGAAGGCCGTCACTGACGCCCGCCGTGCCAAGTCGTTCGCCAAGCTCATCAAGAACATCGAAGTCGCCGCGAAGCTGGGCGGCGCAGACCTCTCGGGCAACCCGACGCTCGTCGACGCCATCCAGAAGGCGAAGAAGACCTCCGTTCCGAAGGACCTGATCGACCGCGCGGTGAAGCGTGGCGCCGGCGTGGGTGCCGACGCGGTTGAGTACCAGACGATCATCTACGAGGGCTACGCAGCCCACGGGGTGGCCATGCTGATCGAGTGCCTCACGGACAACAAGAACCGTGCTGCGGCGGATGTTCGGGCGATCGTGTCGCGTAATGGTGGAACCATGGGCGACCCGGGCAGTGTCGCGTACAACTTCCACCGCAAGGGCGTCATCAAGGTCGAGCACACGCCGAACCTCACCGAAGACGACGTGATGATCGCCGTCATGGACTCTGGTGCCGAAGAGGTGACCGACCACGGCGACGTGTTCGAGATCCTCACGGAAGCTTCTGACCTCGTTGCAAACCGCACGGCACTCCAGGAGGCGGGAATCGACTACGACTCTGCCGACATTGAATTCGTGCCGGGTCTCAAGGTCGAGATCGACGCCGAGACCGCCCGCAAGGTGTTCAGGCTGATCGACGCCCTCGAAGACAACGACGACGTGCAGAACATCTACAGCAACTTCGACCTGAGCCCCGAGGTGCAGGCCGAGCTCGAAGAGGACTGACGACGCAGTCTGGTCGAGTGGCACGGCGCGCAGCCGTGGGTAGCGAAACCGCGACGTTGTGAGTCGCGCGCGCCGCGTCGCGATCGGTACGCCGGCCTCAACACGGCGCAGCTGACTCACCGGGCGCGGCAGCGCGTGCGGCGAGCGAGACCGGGGTAGGTTTGCGCCGTGCGCGTTTTAGGGATCGACCCGGGACTCACCCGCTGCGGCGTGGGCATCGTCGACGTGTCGCAGAACCGCCGCGCCACGCTCGTGCACGTGACCGTCATCCGCACACCCGCGGGAGAGAAGCACGAGAATCGCCTTCTCACCATCAGTGACGGGATCGAACGCCTTCTCGACGAGTACCGCCCCGAGCGCGTTGCACTCGAGCGCGTCTTCGCCGACACGAATGTCAGCACGGTCATGGGTACCGCCCAGGTCAGTGGCATCGCGATGCTCGCTGCGGTCAAACGACTGCTGCCCATCGGAATGCACACCCCGACGGAGGTCAAGGCAGCGGTGACCGGTTACGGTCAGGCCGACAAGAAACAGGTCGGCACCATGGTCGCCAAGATCCTCCGCCTCGAAGAGATTCCGAAACCAGCTGACGCGGCGGACGCGCTCGCGCTGGCGATCTGCCACGCGTGGCGTTCCCCGCTGGGCGCCCTCGCCGCGACTGCCATGACCGACCTTCACGGCGGCGCGGCATCGCGCGAACGCCCGACCAGCCGGCCGACCAGCGCCCAGGCCGCGTGGCTGGCAGCAGAGCAGGCCGCGAAGGCAGCCAGCCCCGAACGCCGCGGCCTGCGACGCTGAACCGAGCACTCGGGCACCCGGCTCGCGGCACTCCGAGCCTCCAGCCTGCAGCTCTCCGGGCATCCACCCTGCGGCGCGCCGGGCGAACAGGTGTTCGAAAGTCTGCAGCTCAGCGTAGGGTGGTTTCGTGATCTCCAGTCTTCGCGGCACCGTCATCAGCACGTTCGGCACGGGTGCCGTGATCGAGGTGGGCGGCGTCGGGTTCTCGGTGCAGCTCACGCCCGCCCACGCACTCTCGTTGAGGCTCGGTGACGAGGCGCGCGTGCTCACCAACCTCATCGTGCGGGAGGATTCACTCTCGCTCTTCGGGTTCGCCGACTCTGAATCGCTCGAGATCTTCTCGCTCCTCGTCGCCGTCACCGGCGTTGGCCCTAAATCGGCGATGGGGGTGCTCGCCGCCCTGACTCCGACCGAGATCGCCCGGGCCGTCAGCGCCGACGACGACAGCGTCTTCCGCAAAGTCACGGGCATCGGGCCCAAGACCGCGAAGCTCATCGTGGTGTCGCTCACCGGCAAGGTCGCTGCGTTCACTCTCAGCCAGCCCGGCAGGCCCACCTTCGTGCCGGCGTCGACCGTGCATGACGATGTTCTCGTCGCCCTCGTCGGCCTCGGCTGGAATGAACGCAACGCATCTGAAGCACTCGACCGCGTGCTCGCCGACTCGAGTGACGACGAGAAGAACAGCATGCAGGTCCTCCTCCGGCGCTCGCTCACAGAACTCGGCCCACGACAGAGTTCGGCGGGGCCCCGATGAGCCCGTTCGACAGAGACGCCGCCGATGAACTCCTGCAGCCCGACATGATGGGCTCCGAGGCAGAGATCGCATTCGAGGGGGCCCTCCGGCCCAAGAGCCTGGCAGAGTTCGTCGGCCAACAACGGGTTCGCGGTCAGCTTCAACTGCTGCTGGATGCTGCGACCATCCAGAACCGCACCCCCGACCACATTCTGCTCGCCGGCCCGCCCGGGCTCGGCAAGACCACCCTCGCCATGATCGTGGCTCATGAGAGCGGGCGCCCGCTTCGACTCTCGAGCGGTCCGGCGATCCAGCATGCCGGAGACCTCGCAGCAGTGCTTTCCTCGCTCGTCCCCGGTGAAGTGCTCTTCGTCGACGAGATCCACCGAATGGCCCGCTCAGCCGAAGAGTTGCTGTATCTCGCCATGGAGGATTTCAGGATCGACATCATGGTCGGCAAGGGGGCGGGGGCGACATCCATTCCCCTCGACTTGGCACCCTTCACCTTGGTCGGCGCGACGACCCGCTCTGGCTTGTTGCCGAACCCGCTCCGGGACCGGTTCGGTTTCACGGCGCACCTCGAGTTCTACGACCCCGCCGAACTCGTGCACGTGCTGCGGCGCGCCGCTGTGATGCTCGAACTGCAGATAGAGGAGTCCGCTCTGGTCGAGATTGCCGGCCGTTCGCGCGGAACACCCCGCATAGCGAACCGCCTGCTGCGTCGTGTGCGCGACTACGCGCTGGTCCACGGGGGAGCGGCGACCCGCGACGTGGTCCGTTCAGCGCTCGAGCTCTACGACGTCGACGAGTTGGGGCTGGACAGGCTAGACCGCGCGGTGATGAACATTCTGCTCACCCGATTCGCCGGCGGGCCTGTCGGCCTCAACACGCTGGCCGTCTCCGTTGGCGAAGAATCCGAGACCATCGAATCGGTCGTCGAGCCGTTTCTGGTGCGTATCGGGCTCATCGTGCGCACGCCGCGCGGCAGAATGGCCACGCGTGCCGGGTGGGAGCACTTCGGGCTCGCCGCACCCGACGAGACGATCTCCAGGGCTGTCAGGCCTGCACGAGAGACAGCCCGTCAGCCGCTCTTCGGAGATGAACTATAATTCAAGCTGGCGTTCAGCCCCGATCAGTACACTAGGGCCGTCACTCTCCCCCCAAAGTTTTGGAAGGCTCTTACCTGTAATGGACCCGTTAACCCTGATCATGCTGGCCGTGCTGGCCGTACTCATCATCTTTATGGTGCGCAACAGCCGCAAGCGCAAGCGTGAGACAGAAGAGTTGGTCGAGAAGATCGTCGAGGGCGCCTACGTCATGACGAACTTCGGCGTCTACGGCACCATCCTGAACATCGATGTCGAGAACAACCAGGTTCTCCTCGAGACGACACCGGGAACGGTTCTCAAGGTCCACCGCCAGACGGTGACGCGTGTTGTTCCGCTCGAGGGTGCTTCAGATGCAGAATCCGACGATGAGATCGACGAGAGCATCGAACCGGCGTACGGCGAGCGTATCACTGAGGTAAACTCGACTACTGATGCTCACGCGGCCGACACCCACTCTGAGACTGGTACCGTTCTGAACGGTGTGCCGGTCGACGAGAACGGCAAGCCACGCACCGACTCCAAGTCGGCCGAGTAGTCTCAAATCCCCTCTCGACTCCACTGCAGCAGTCCGCCTGCGCCGCCGATCCTCTCATTCACGCGAGAGTGATTCGCTGCGCAGGCGCTGCCGCGTCGGGGCCGGTATAGAAAGCTGAGTTCGCAGGTGGCAAAATCTACCGCCGTCAAGAAAGCCCGACGCACGCTGGTCTGGCTTCTTGTCATCTTCATCGCCCTCACGGGCGTCAATGCTGCCGGAGCGATCTGGGGCGGCGGTTCCTGGCTTCCGAAGCTCGGCCTCGACCTCGAGGGTGGTACGGAGCTCATCCTGGCGCCGAAGATCGCCGACGGTGCTGCCGCGCCGACCGACCAGCAGATCACGCAGGCCGTCTCGATCATCCGGCAGCGAATCGACGCGAGCGGTGTCTCCGAGGCCCAGATCTCCACCCAGGGTGGGCAGAACATCGTCGTCTCGATCCCCGGTGTGCCAGACGACGCCACCAAGGCGAGAATCGAGGCATCGGCCAAGCTCGACTTCCGGCCCGTGCTGGTCAGCAGCGCGGCTACGGTGCCGACGACGACGCCGACACCGGGGCTCGACAGCACGCCGACCGCGTCTCCGACGAACGCCAGTGACCTCGCCTGGATCACGCCGGCTCTTGAAGACCAATTCCTCAACATCGACTGCAGTTCGACCGCAGTGACGAATGCCGGCCAGGCACCCGTCGACCAACCCCTCGTCACCTGTGGAGACGACGGGGCGAAGTACATTCTCGGCCCGGTCGAAGTGGCAGGCGAGACCGTCACGAACGCAACCAGCGGCATGGCCCAGACCAGTTCAGGTTCGTCGACCGGACAGTATGTGGTCAACATCTTCTTCAACGACGAAGGCACTGCACAGTTCGCAGCTGTCACCACTCGGCTCTCCGGTCTCACCGGCGCCCAGAACCAGTTCGCCATCGTGCTCGACGGCAAGGTCATCTCTGCACCCCGAACCCTCGCAGTGATCACCAACGGCCAGCCGCAGATCTCAGGCAACTTCACGGCTGAGTCGGCCAAGACCCTGGCAGACCAACTGAAGTTCGGCGCGTTGCCGATCAGCTTCACCGTGCAGAGCCAGAACGTCATCTCGGCAACCCTGGGTTCCCAGCAACTCCTCAGCGGCCTGATTGCCGGCCTCATCGGCCTCGTACTCGTCGTGCTCTACTCCATCGCCCAGTACCGGGTTCTCGGCCTGGTCACGGTGGCCTCCCTTACTGTCGCCGCAACACTGACGTTCCTCGTGGTCGACCTGCTGTCGTGGCGGGCCGGGTTCCGGCTCTCGCTCGCAGGTGTCGCTGGCCTCATCGTGGCCATCGGTATCACCGCAGACTCCTTCATCGTGTACTTCGAGCGAATACGAGACGAGCTGCGAGACGGCCGCGGCCTCGAGTCCTCCGTTCAGGCGGGCTGGAAGCGGGCCATCCGCACCATCACGGCATCTGACGCAATCAACTTCCTCGCGGCGGCAACGCTCTACATCCTCGCCGTCGGCAGCGTGAAGGGCTTCGCCCTGACTCTGGGTATGACGACCATCATCGACCTCGTCGTCGTGATCATGTTCACGCACCCGATCATGACTCTGCTGGCTGAGCTCCCGTACTTCAGGGACGGCCACAAGTCGAGCGGGCTGGATCCACGACAGCTGGGAGCCGTCTACCGGGGTCGCGCCCAGTTCAAGACACCGTCTGCAGCCATCCCCAAGGGCAAGCAGGAGTCGGCAAGCCGCGAGGCAGCCCGCCGCCAGACCATCGCCGAGCGCAAGGCTGCGGGAACAACGACGCTCGTTCTCGATGCACCCACCGGTCAGACTACGACTGCTGCACCGAGTGTCGATGTCGTCGAGCCAGCTCGAATCGCACCAGTGTCTGTTGAACCTCTGACGCCCGCTACCGCAGTCACCGAAACAGAAGCCCCGCCGACAGCCTCGCCGCCGTCGCCGCCGCCGGTACCACCCGTCCGCAAGAAGCCTCAGTCCAAGGGAAAGAAGCGCTAATGGCGAAGTTCAGCGACCTCGGCAATGACCTCTACAGCGGCAAGCGCTCCTTCAACATCATCGGTCGATGGAAGCTGTGGTACACGATCGCGGCGGTGATGATCCTGATCTCGGTCGTCGGTCCATTCCTGCGAGGCGGGTTTGTCTTCGGAATCGAGTTCCGGGGGGGCTCGCAGTTCTCCATCTCGGAGGTCTCCAACAAGGATCAGCAGCTCGGCGTCGACGCAGTGAAGTCGGTCGACCCAGCCGTAGTGCCCCTCGTGACGACTCTGGGCCAGACGGGTGTGCGCATCCAGACCGACCAGCTCAGCGACGCCGAGAGCAACCAGGTGCGCGACGCACTGGCCAAGGCATACGACGTTCAACCCAGCGATGTGACGATCAACTTCATCGGGCCCACGTGGGGTGCAGATATCACCGGCCAGGCCATCCGGGGGCTCGTGATCTTCCTCGCCCTTGCGGCGCTCTTCATGGCGATCTACTTCCGAACGTGGAAGATGGCGGCATCGGCCATGATCGCCCTCGTGCATGACCTCGTGATCACCGCAGGAATCTATGGTATCACCGGTTTTGAAATCACTCCCGCTGCCGTGATCGGATTCCTCACGATTCTCGGTTATTCCCTGTACGACACCGTGGTGGTGTTCGACAAGATCCGGGAGAACACTCGCGAGATGGGTGACAAGCCCACGAGGACCTTCGGCGAAACGGTGAACCTCGCCGTCAACCAGACGCTGGTGCGTTCAATCAACACCTCTGTGGTGGCAATGTTGCCCGTCGCCTCGATTCTCTTCATCGGCGCATTCGTGCTCGGTGCAGGAACTCTGCGCGACATCTCCCTGGCGCTTCTGATCGGAATCGCCGTCGGCACCTATTCGACGATCTTCATCGCCTCTCCGATCTATGCACAGTTGCGAGAGCGCGAACCGAAGATCAAGAAGCTGAACGCACGGGTTCTCGCAGTCCGGGCGCAACGCGAACCTGTGACCGAAAGCGAAAGCATCTCGGCGTAGTGCGACCTCGGGCGGGTGGGATAATAGTGGCGGAGGCAGCCTGATGACCGAAACCACTGCGCCGACCAACGCGTCGCTGCGGAGGCTGGTACCACGGCTGTTCTCCCGCGCGCAGCCCGCGGGTGCCGTCGACACTCTGATTCGTACGGTTCGCGCGAATCACCCGAAGGCCGACCTCAGTATCATCGAGCGCGCCTACACGGTCGCCGAACGTGCCCATGACGGGCAGAAACGACGCAGCGGCGAGCCGTACATCACGCACCCGGTCGCCGTGGCCCAGATCCTTGCGGAACTCGGTATCGGCGTCAAGACGATCGCCGCCGCGCTTCTGCACGACACCGTCGAAGACACCGACTATTCGCTTGACGCACTGCGCGCCGAATTCGGCGACGAAGTGGCCATGCTCGTCGACGGCGTGACCAAGCTCGACAAGGTGAAGTACGGCGAGAGCGCACAGGCAGAGACCGTTCGCAAGATGATCGTCGCCATGTCGAAAGACATCAGGGTGCTGATCATCAAGCTCGCCGACAGGTTACACAACGCGCGCACCTGGGGTTTCGTGTCTCCGGAATCGTCGACACGCAAGGCGCAGGAGACGCTGGAGATCTACGCGCCACTGGCCCACCGACTGGGGATCCAGGCGATCAAGTGGGAGCTCGAAGATCTCTCGTTCGCCGTTCTCTCGCCCAAGCTCTACGTCGAAATCGAGAACCTCGTTCGTCAGCGCACACCCCAGCGTGAAGAGTATGTGCAGCAGGTCATCGACATGGTCACCGACGACCTGAAGACGTCGAAGATCCGGGGCAAGGTCGCAGGCCGGCCCAAGCAGTACTACTCGATCTACCAGAAGATGATTGTTCGGGGTCGAGAATTCGACGAGATCTACGATCTCGTCGGCATCCGCGTGCTCGTCAACTCGGTCCGCGACTGTTATGCCGTTCTCGGGTCGATCCACGCGCGGTGGACGCCGATGCCCGGCCGGTTCAAGGACTACATCGCCACGCCCAAGTTCAATCTCTACCAGTCGCTGCACACCACGGTCGTGGGGCCCGGCGGCCGAGCAGTCGAGATTCAGATCCGCACCAACGAGATGCACCAACGCGCGGAGTTCGGTGTCGCCGCCCACTGGAAGTACAAGGAACGCGTCAACTCAGGTAAGACCACCACCGACGACCGCGGTGACACCGACATGGCCTGGCTGGCGCGCATCTCGGACTGGCAGGCCGAGACCGTCGACCCCGGCGAGTTCCTCGATTCCCTCCGATTCGAAATCGGTGCCAAAGAGGTCTACGTCTTCACTCCCAAGGGCCGGGTGATCGGTCTGCCCGCTGGTGCGACGCCCGTCGACTTCGCGTACGCCGTCCACACTGAGGTCGGGCACCGCACGATGGGTGCGAAGGTCAACGGGCGACTCGTGCCGCTGGAGAGCACGCTGACCACGGGCGACGTCGTCGAAGTCTTCACTTCGAAGAACCCGGACTCCGGGCCCAGCCAGGACTGGCTCAGTTTCGTACAGAGCCCGAGAGCCCGTAACAAGATCCGGCAGTGGTTCACCAAAGAACGCCGCGACGAGGCCATCGAGCAGGGCCGGGACTCCATCGCCCGCGCGATGCGCAAGCAGAACCTTCCGCTTCAGAAACTGATGAGCCAGGACTCCTTCTCCGAAGTCGCCTCGCAGCTCAGCTACAACAACGTCGAAGCGCTCTACGCAGCGATCGGTGAGGGGCACGTCTCCACCCAATCGGTGATCGAGAAGGTGCTGCAGTCGCTGCAGACGGAGGTCGACAGCGACGACAGCGATATCGATGTCGTGGTCGGGAGGCGACCTCGGTCGTCCCACAGCGAATCAGGAGTGCTCGTGCGGGGTGCTCCCGACATCCTCGTGAAGCTCGCAAAATGCTGCACGCCTGTTCCGGGCGATGAGATCGTCGGGTTCGTCACGCGGGGAGCCGGGGTCTCGGTTCACCAGTCAGACTGCCACAACGTCAAGTCGCTGCTGCAGGAGCCTGAGCGAATGATCGAGGTCGAATGGGCGCCCTCGTCGAAGAGCGTCTTCCTCGTGCAGATCCAGGTCGAAGCGCTCGACCGCTCTGGACTGCTCTCCGACGTTACCCGGGTGCTTTCCGAACACCACGTGAACATCCTGTCTGCCACCGTCAGCACCTCACGGGATCGCCTGGCCATCAGTCGTTTCGTCTTCGAGATGGGCGACACCACGCATCTGGATCGCGTGTTGAACGCCGTCCGCCGCATCGACGCCGTCTACGACGTCTACCGGGTCAGCGGCGGCTAGGCGCACCACCCCTCGAGAGTTCTGTTCAGCCGGGCGAGGGCGCGGATGCGGTGAGGGATTCCGGGAGATCGGTCCAGCCGTTCGACACACTTCTCGACAGTCACGCTGCACTCGGAAAAAAGGCGCGCCAGCGTTTCAGCTTCGCTCGCACCGAACACCGCGTTGAGCCGCACCAGGTCGATCGCCGTGCGCACGGGGGAGGTCAGTGAGACACCGTCGACCTCGACGACGTCGCCGGAACGGAGCGCCACCTCCCTCACCCGGAGGCGCGGTTGGGCAACGGGACGTGAGTTTCCTCCGACGGGAATGCAGAAACTGTGCACAGCCGGCGGCCGGGGGAGCGCGCCATAGACCCACAGCGCACTGTTGCATTCGACGATCGCCCTCGCCGGCATCAGAGAGCTGAGCACGCCCAGCCTCAAGGCGAGGGTGTGCGGTTCATCGACACTGGTGAAAGCGTCGTCGATCGCGATCGTTTCACCGTCGAGCCGCATGGCGTGGAGCTCGGCGATATCGAAGTCGTGGGGGTTCAGACGGCTGGCGGAAGCAAGGATGCGGGGGAGGGAAGTGGGCATGCCCTTATGTTCCCGCCTGGGCCGTTGCCCGCTCTTCACAGACGACCGAACTGTGGAAACACCGCCTCCTCCCGGGGGCAGGGGAGGAAGACAGCCCAGCTGGTTTGCGCCGTCAGGCCGGGCGGTTGGGTTGTGTCATCCCAGGGCGTCGAGCCAGATCTTGCGGGCATCCAGAGCTTCCTGGAGTTCTGCGACTTTGCGCTTGTCGCCGGCATCCTGTGCAGCATCGATCTCGACCTGGAGCTTCGCGATCGCGTCGGTCAGCTGGCCAGCAAGACCCTCGGCGCGGGCCTTCTTCTCGGGATTGTTCTTCTGCCAGAAGTCTTCGTCGAGCTTGCGCACGGCAGCCTCGACCTTTCGCAGTCGTTCGTCGACCGACTTCACGTTTTCTCGGGGGACCTTGCCGATCTCATCCCATTGGCGCTGGATGTCGGCCAGCTTGGTGCGAGCAGCAGTGCGGTCTTTCTCCGTCAGCAACGTCTCAGCGTCAGCGAGAAGCGCGAGCTTCTTCGTGAGGTTCTCAGAGAACTCTTCGTCGTCTTTGGCGATGGTCTCGCTGCGTGCGGCGTAGAGGAGATCACCGGCGGCCTTGAACTTCTCCCACAGGGTGTCATCGACGCGCTTGCCGGCCCGGCCGGCATTCTTCCATTCGGCCAGCAGGTCGCGGTACGTGTTGACGCCCTCAGCGCCTTGCGAGGCGAGCGCCTCCGCACGTTCGACAAGCTGCTGTTTCTTGGAGCGGGCATCACGATGAGTGGTGTCGAGTTCGGCGAAGAACGCCTTGCGGTGGCCCTCGATGGTCGTGCGGGCGTCGCGGAATCGCTTCCAGAGTTCACCGGCCTCGGTTCGAGGGAGCCTCGGCCCCTCCTGCTGGTGCTTCTGCCAACGGGAGAAGAGCTCGTCTAGCTGCGCGGTGACGGTCTTCCACTGCGCCTTGGCCGGGTCGGCAGCAGCCAGCGCCTCGACGTCAACCACGATGGCCGTACGTTCGGCGACTGCCTCGGCGATCTGTGCCTTGGCCTCCCCCTGCTGCTTTTCGGTGAGCGAGGTGACGACAACAGAAAGAGCATCGACGCGCTTCTTCAGCGCCTCGAGGTCGCCGATGGCGTTCGCTGTCTCGATGGCACCCGAGAGCGATGCGACGGCCTTGCTGACGTCTGCCGCAGAGGCACCGCGTTTCACCCGCTGCTCGAGAAGCGTCACCTGTCCCGCGAGATCGGTGAACTTGCGCTCGAAGTACGCCAGGGCTTCCTCGGGCGTTCCGTCTGGATATTGGCCGACGACGCGCTCGCCAGAGGCCGCACGAAGGTAGACCGTTCCGGTTTCATCGACGCGTCCCCATGGGTGCTGGTCACTACTGATCACAGAAATCACCCTACTGCACGGTGACGCTGGTGATCGTGGTGGGTACGGCGGGCGTCTCCGTTCCCTGGGTCACGCCGGCAGAGATGATGGAGGTCTGCAACTGGTCCATTCCGCTCGTGACCTGGCCGATCACGGTGTAGCCACCGGCCGTGTCCGCAGGAATCGTGCTGTCCTGGTAGACGATGAAGAACTGGCTGCCCTGGCTGTAACCCTGTGCTGACTGGCGGGCCATCGCGATCGTGCCCGCGGGGTAGACGTTGTCTGCCGGTGCGTTCTCGACGGGACCGTAGTAGTAGCCGGGGCCACCGCTGCCGGTGCCTGTCGGGTCGCCGCACTGGAGCACGAAGATACCCGTCACTGTCAACCGGTGGCAGGTCACATTGGTGTAGAAGCCCGACTTGATGAGCGAGATCGTCGACGAGGCAGCCTGCGGTGCTGCGATTCCGTCGAGTGTGAAATTCAGTGCCACATCGTTCAGGGTGAGGGTGCCGGTCCAGTTGCGACCGTCGGCGAGCGTCGATGGCGGCACGTCACCGCTGTTCGAGTCGGCGTTGGGCGTGGCGGTCGGTGACGGCGTCGGTGCGGCCGATGCCGAGGGAGACGGTACGGGTGTGCCAGGGCCGCCAGAGAAGTAGAAGACCTGCACAACGATGGCGACGATCACCACCACCAGCACCACGATCACAGAGACGAGGTTGTCGCGCTTGCGCCGACTCACCTGTCCCGCGTGAACGGTCTGGCGTGCCTGGTAATTGCGCAGCCGCTGTTTCGATTCCCGCGACTCGCGCTCTGAATTGCTGGGTGCCACGAATCCTCCACTGACGACCGTCTGACCGGCGCTGTTGCCTGCACTGTTCCTCAGCCGAAAAGCATGAAGACCCCACAGAACTTTACGATGCGCGCGGCTCGTTTCTCAAAACCCGGGCGAATTCGCTGTCACAGGCTCCGGTTACCCTATGAGAATGGTCAATTCGCAAAGCGGGCTGCACGCTGGAGCAGTGCCTCTCGCCGTGCGCATGAGGCCCCGCAGCCTCGGCGAGGTCGCCGGCCAGAAGCACCTCCTGCGCCCGGGTTCGCCACTGGTGAATCTCGCGAATGACAAGGGTGGCGCGCAGGGCTCGGTTTCGATCATCCTCTGGGGGCCACCCGGCACGGGCAAGACCACGCTGGCCCAAGCTATCGCCCACAGCTCCAACCGCAAGTTCGTCGAACTCTCGGCCGTCACAGCCGGCGTCCGCGACGTGCGCCAGGTGATGGAGGAGGCGTTTCGAAGCCGCGATCTCTATGGACTGTCAACAGTGCTCTTCCTCGACGAGATCCACCGGTTCTCGAAAGCCCAGCAGGACGCCCTGCTTCCCGGGGTCGAGAACGGCTGGGTCATCCTGGTTGCCGCCACGACCGAGAACCCGTCATTCTCCGTGATCGCTCCGCTACTCTCCCGTTCGCTCCTTCTCACTCTCGAACAACTCGACGACGATGACCTGGGCCTGCTCGTCGACAGGGCGGTGGTGGATGCCCGGGGCCTCGCCGGCCGGGTGACACTGTCTGCCGAGGCGAGGTCCACGATCATCCGGCTCGCTTCGGGTGATGCGCGACGCGCCCTCACTGCGTTGGAGGCTGCTGCGGCGTCAGTATTGTCCGGGCCTGCCGCCGCCCCTGCGGCAGACCTGCCGGGCGGAGGTGGAGACGACCCTGATGGCGGTGAGGGCGACACTGGTGTGGAGGAAGACGTCTCTGATGCGGGTGGGGCCGTGCCCGAGATCAGCGCCGACACCGTGGCGCAGGCGGTTGACCGGGCGCTGCTGCGGTACGACCGCAACGGCGACGAGCACTACGACGTGATCAGCGCCTTCATCAAGTCGGTGCGCGGCTCTGACGTCGATGCGTCGATCCACTACCTCGCGCGCATGATCGAAGCGGGCGAAGACCCTCGGTTCATCTCTCGCCGCATGATCGTGCTCGCTTCAGAGGACATCGGCATGGCGGACCCGCAGGCCCTCGTGATCGCGGTCGCCGCAGCCGACGCTGTGCAGTTCATCGGAATGCCGGAGGGCCGTATCCCGCTGGCAGAGGCCGTCGTGTACCTGGCCACGGCGCCGAAGTCGAACGCCTCCTATCTGGCCATCGACAAGGCGATAGCCGACGTGAGGGCGGGGAGGATCGGCCGGGTGCCGAAGCACCTGCGTGATGCGCACTATCCGGGGGCAAAACGGCTGGGGCACGACAAGGGGTACCTGTACCCCCATGACGCAGAGATCGGGGTCGTGGGACAGAGGTACCTTCCCGATGAACTGATTGGCACGGGCTACTACCTGCCCACCGAACATGGCAACGAGAGAGACGTCTCGGCACGGCTCGAGAAGATCCGGCGGATCATCAACAACTGAACCGCGCGTGTGGTAATCTTTTTGAGGCCTACTTTTGGGTGTCTTTAGCGCGGCTGCGAGAGACCCCGACGAGGAAGAGCGAGTTCTGTAGCCGAACCGCCTGACCCATCCCTCTGAATATATTGCTTCGCCTGCCCCCGGCAGACGAACGCGTATAAAGCTCGTTCCGCCTGTCTGGCGCGACTCGAGTCTCAATTCTTATTTCAGTGTCTCTATTTTGAAGGATGTTTGTGTCTACCAAGTCACGTACCCGCAGCAAGACCCGCCTTTCCCGGGCCCTCGGCATTCCGCTGACCCCGAAGGCAGCGAAGTACCTCGAGAAGCGCCCCTATGCTCCCGGTGAGCACGGTCGCACCAAGCGCAAGACCGACTCCGACTACGCGGTGCGTCTGCGTGAGAAGCAGCGTCTGCGCGCCCAGTACGGTATCCGCGAAGCCCAGCTGAAGATCGTCTTCCAGGAGGCCCGTCGCCAGGGTGGCCTGACCGGTGAGAACCTGGTCGAGCTGCTGGAGATGCGTCTCGACGCTCTCGTGCTGCGTGCCGGTTTCGCCCGCACCACGGCCCAGGCTCGCCAGCTGATCGTCCACCGTCACATCCTCGTCGACGGCGCTCGCGTTGACCGCCCGTCGTTCCGCGTCAAGCCCGGCCAGATGATCCACGTGCACGCCCGTTCAGAGGTTCTTCCTCCGTTCCAGGTCGCTGCTGCCGGCGGTCACGTCGACGTGCTGCCGAAGGTTCCGGCCTACCTGTCTGTCGAGATCGACAAGCTGCAGGCACGGCTCGAGCGTCGCCCCAAGCGCGCCGAGGTACCCGTGACCTGTGAAGTCCAGCTCGTCGTCGAGTACTACGCGGCTCGCTAAGTAGTCCACCGGCTGCAACACAATTTGCAGTTACGCTTAGGGCGGCTCACCTTCGGGTGGTCCGCCCTTTTGCGTGTAACCGTTGCATCACGCGCGGCTCGACGCTCGTTCGACGAAAACCTGGAGGTAGGACCCAATGTCGGGTGGAGATATTGCAGGCCTCATCGCTGCTGGTGTGTTTGCAGTGCTGGTCGGAATCATTGCTCTTCCATTGATCAAACTGGGCAAGGTGTTCGACGAGACGACGTTAGCCATCCGTGACACCAGCAAGGGCATCGCTCCGATTCTCGAAGAATCGACGATCACCATCCAGGAGGCGAACAAACAGCTGGCCAGGGTCGACACGATCACGTCCAACGTGGCCGAGGTCACCGGCAACGTCAACTCGCTCGTCGCCCTCTTCGCGGCCTCCGTCGGCGGACCGCTGATCAAGTTGGCTGGATTCAGCGCTGCGGTTCGCGCGGCGTTCGCAGGGGCTCGCTCGTTCGGCGACGACACTCCATCGAAGAAACACGCCGGCGCAAAGCCAGCGGGCACCACGAAGACGGTGTCCCCGCGGGCGAGCAAGAAGGCGGGCCGGTCGGACTACTGACCGAGCACTGAGCCTGTCTGCCAGAACGCTGGCCCTGGACTCGGCCTGTTGGACTTTCGACCACGGACTAAACTGATCGTGGCTTTTCCAGAACACCCCCAAAAAGGAGCTCGCGCGTGAAAAAAGTACTGTGGTTCGCGGCCGGCGTCGCTGTCGGCGTTTTTGCGGCACACCAGTTCAACCAGACCGCCCAGGGCAAGAAGGTCTTCGCCGATTTCGAGACCAAGGTCAGGGACTTCACCGACGCCCTGGTCGACGGCTACCGCGAGCGTGAGGCCGAATTGCGCGCCGCCATCGGCGATGCCGGCGACTCCGTGAAGAAGGCAGCAACCAAGTAGTGCAAACCGCTGATATCCGCCAGCGTTGGCTGACGTTCTTCGCTGACCGCGGGCACACCGTCGTTCCTTCTGCCTCACTGGTCAGCGAAGACCCGACACTGCTCTTCACCGTCGCAGGCATGGTCCCGTTCATCCCGTACATGTCAGGGCTGGTTCCCGCACCCTTCAAGCGTGCCACGAGTGTGCAGAAGTGCATCCGCACCCTCGACATCGAAGAGGTCGGCAAGACCACCCGGCACGGCACGTTCTTCCAGATGAACGGCAACTTCTCGTTCGGCGACTACTTCAAAGAGACCGCCATCGAATTCGCCTGGGAGCTCCTGACGACGAGCGAAGCCGACGGTGGCCTGGGTTTCGACGAGAAGGACCTCTGGGTCACGGTCTACGAAGACGACGACGAAGCCATCGCGTTCTGGAAGAAGACGGCAGGCCTGCCCGACTACAAGATCCAGCGACTCGGCAAGGATTCGAACTACTGGTCGACCGGCCAGCCCGGCCCCGCCGGGCCCTGCTCGGAGATCTTCTACGACCGCGGCCCGGCGTACGGCAAAGACGGCGGCCCCGCGGCAGACGAAGACCGGTACATCGAGATCTGGAACCTCGTGTTCATGCAGTACCTCATCGGCAACGTGACGTCGAAGTACGACTTCGATGTGCTGGGCGAGTTACCGCGCAAGAACATCGACACCGGCATGGGCCTTGAGCGCGTTGCGTTCATCAAGCAGGGTGTCGAGAACCTCTACGAGATTGACCAGGTGCGACCCGTTCTCGACCTGGCCGCAGGACTGTCGGGCCGTCGCTACGGCGACGTGCACGACGACGACGTTCGCATGCGGGTCGTGGCCGACCATGTGCGCTCCGCCCTCATGCTCATGTCAGATGGGGTCACCCCCTCCAACGAAGGGCGCGGCTACGTGTTGCGCCGCCTCCTTCGCCGCACTGTGCGCAGCATGAGGCTTCTCGGCGTCGACCGCACCACCTTCCCCGAGCTCTTCCCGGCCTCGCGCGATGCGATGTCGGCGGCATACCCCGAGGTCGAAGCCGACTACGAGCGCATCTCGCGCACGGCCTACGCAGAAGAAGAGGCGTTCCTGCGCACCCTCTCGGGCGGAACCACCATCCTCGACCTCGCTGTGCTGAAGACCAGGTCAGAAGGCGCCTCCGCCCTCGCGGGTGACACGGCTTTCCAGCTTCACGACACCTTCGGCTTCCCGATCGACCTCACCGTCGAAATCGCCGAAGAGGCCGGTCTCACGGTCGACCGCACTGCATTCGAACGCCTGATGACCGAACAGAAGCAGCGCGCCAAGGCCGATGCCAAGTCGAAGAAGCTCGGCGCGAATGACCTGAGCGCCTTCGCCGAGTTCCGTGCGGCAGGCGAGACCGTCTTCACCGGCTACACCGAGTTGCAGACCGACTCGCGTGTACTTGGACTCATCATCGACGGCACCTCGGTGACCACCGCGGTCGCAGGTGAACTCGTCGAGGTCATCCTCGCGGAGACCAGCCTGTACGCCGAGTCCGGCGGCCAGGAGGCCGACGCCGGCACCATCGTCGGCGACGGCTTCGAACTCGAAGTACTCGACGTGCAGAAGCCCGTCAAGGGACTCATCAGCCATCGCTCGCGTGTAAGCAGCGGCCAGGTCGCCGTGGGTGACACCGCGCGCAGCGTGGTCGACACCGAATGGCGAAAGGGCGCCACGCAGGCGCACTCCGGCACGCACATCGTGCACGCTGCACTCCGTGAGATCCTCGGCCCGACAGCACACCAGTCCGGCTCGTACAACAAGGCAGGGTACCTGCGTCTCGACTTCACCTGGAGCCAGCCACTCTCTGCAGCAACCAAATCGGAGATCGAAGAGATCTCCAACACGGCCGTGCGCGCAGACTTCGACGTGATCACACGTGAGATGGCTGTGGATGATGCGAAGAAGCTCGGCGCAATGGCGCTGTTCGGCGAGAAGTACGGCGACGTCGTGCGTATGGTCGAAATCGGTGGCCCCTGGTCGCGCGAACTCTGCGGCGGCACCCACGTGGTGCACACCTCGGAGATCGGCCTGATCAACCTCCTCGGCGAATCGTCGATCGGCTCGACCAACCGCCGCGTCGAGTCCCTGGTGGGCGCAGATGCGTTCCGCGAGTTCGCGACCGAGCGCGCCATCGTCTCCCAGCTCACCTCCTCGCTCAAAGCACCGAAAGATGAGATCACGAACCGCATCGCGGACCTGGTCTCGAACCTCAAGGCGGCCGAGAAGAAGATCGCCGCCTACGAAGCCAGCGCACTCTCATCGCGGGTACCGGAACTCGTTGAGCTTGCGACCCAGGTCGGGGCCGTGACGACCGTCACCGCGTCGCTCGGCCAGCTGCGCTCGAGCGACGACCTGCGCACGCTGGTCACCAGCGTGCGAGAGCGTCTCGGCAGCGCGTCGAGCGTGGTCGCCCTGGCGGCCGACGTCGGCGGCAAGCCGGTGGTGATCGTCGCGACGAACGAGCAGGCTCGAACGGCCTCATTGAAGGCTGGAGCACTCGCCCGGGTCGCGGCGTCGATTCTCGGCGGAGGCGGCGGAGGCAAGGACGACCTGGCACAGGGCGGCGGAACCGACGTTGAAGCTATCGACGACGCTCTGGCGGGCATCCGTTCGGCTGTGGCTGCAGCGGGCACCGCGGCTGGCCGCGCGAACTGATCGCCCAGAGAACTGCGGACGACGACGTGCGAGCGGGAGTGAGACTGGGCATCGACGTGGGCAAGGCCCGGGTCGGAGTGGCGCGCTCTGACCTCCACGGCATGCTGGCGACGCCCGTCGAGACCGTGCCGCGAGCCGCAAGCGGCGACTCCGATGTTCTTCGGATTCTCGCTATCGCACGGGAACTCGAGGCATTCGAGTTCATCGTGGGGCTGCCTTTGTCGCTCTCTGGCACGTCGACGCTATCGACGGCAGACGCCGAAGAGTTCGCGGCACGATGCCTTGCGGCAGCGACCGAGGCACAGCTCGCCATCGGTGTGCGGATGATCGACGAACGTCTCACGACCGTGTCTGCCCAATCTGCCCTTCACCGCACAGGGCGGAACACAAAGAACTCACGCCCAGTCATCGATCAAGTAGCCGCGGTTATACTCTTGCAGCACGCTTTGGACACCGAGCGAGCGTCAGGCAGACCACCCGGATCAGTCGTCGACCCGAACCAAGGAACGTATAGTGACTGACCCCCAGCCACCCGAGAACCACCCCTTCGCCGAGTTCTTCCGTGAGGTGCCGAGTACGGCACAGCCCAGTAGCAGGCGCGAGGCGCGCGAACAGGCCGCCCAGGCGAGTGCGCCACTTCCCGGCGCTTCAGGCTCCCTCGGTACCACCGGGACCGCGGGGACCACCGGGACCGCGGGAACTGCCGACACCGCACGCGCAGCGAACACCGGGGCCACGGGCACCGCGATCGACGAGTTCCTTGCAGACCAGGGTGAGCCCGCATCCGGAGGCAGGTCAAAGCCGCCCAAGGGTCCCCGGCGACCGAGGCGCCAGCGAGCGAACGGCAAGAAGTCGAGGCGCGGCATCATTGCCCTCATCGTGGCAGTCGTGCTCGTCGGCGGGCTCGCCGCGGTCGGCACCTCGATCTACACCTCCTATGCACCTCAGATCAACAAGATCTTCGGTGCGAAGGAGGTTGACGACTACACAGGCAACGGCACTGGCGAGAAGGTCAGCTTCGTGATCGCCAGCGGCGACGACGGTTCGGTCATCGGCGACAACCTCGCTGCAGCGGGCATCGTGAAGTCGTCGGCGGGGTTCTACAGCTTCCTGCTCAAACAGCCCCCTGTCGTCTTTCAACCGGGCACGTACACGCTCTCGAAGGAGATGAGTTCGCAGGCAGCCCTCGCGGCTCTCGAGGATCCGGCGAACCACGTCACCGCACAGGTCGTGATCACCGAAGGGACCATCGCCTCTGAAGCGCTCTCCCAGGTTGCAACGGCCACCGGTGTGCCGCTGGCGGACCTGCAGGCCGAAGCGGCCAACTTCGCGCAGTTCGGCATCGATGCCTCGGCGCCCAACATCGAGGGGTACCTCTTTCCGGCGACGTATTCTTTCGAGCCGGGCACGAGCGCGCACGACCTGATCAAGACCATGGTCGATCGCACGTTCCAGTCGCTCGACGCGGCCGGGGTGGCCCCGGCCGACAGGGAGAAGACGCTGGTCCTCGCGTCGATCATCCAGAAGGAAGGCGGCAGCACGGCCGACTTCTACAAGGTCTCGCGCGTGTTCCTCAATCGCATCGCAGACGGCATGCCTCTGCAGTCCGACGCCACAGTGGCCTATGGCACGGGCCAGAAACGCGTCGACACGACAGACGCCGAGCGCAACGACGAGTCGAACAAGTACAACACCTACGTGTTCACGGGGCTGCCTGTCGGACCCATTTCGAACCCGGGTGATGCCGCGATCGACGCGGCCCAGCACCCGGCAGACGGCACATGGCTCTACTTCGTGACGGTCAACCTCGATTCCGGCCTCACCTGCTTCTCTGACAACCTCAGCCAGCACAACGCTGCAGTGGATCTGTATCAAGCCGGCAACGCCACCGCCTGCCCATGACCTCACGCTTCGCCGTTCTCGGCTCGCCGATCGCACACTCGAAGTCACCGCTGCTGCATGCGGCGGCCTACCGTGAACTCGGACTCGACTGGGAGTACACGCGCGCCGAAGTGAGCTCGGGAGAGCTCGGTGAATTCGTACTCGGGCTTGACGACTCGTGGCGTGGGCTCTCGCTCACCATGCCACTCAAAGAGGAAGCCCTGGCCCTCGTCGACTCCGTCGACGTGCAGTCGCTGCTCACCGGTGCGTCAAACACCGTCACTCTCGATCATTCGAATTCGAAACTGACGGTGCAGGGATTCAACACCGATGTCGCAGGGATCGTCGGCGCCCTGGGCGACGCGGCAATCCGCCAGACCTCGCATGTGCTCATCCTCGGTGCCGGTGCCACGGCGCGCTCGGCCATGGTCGCGGCTGCGAATCTCGGGGCCGAACAGGTGACCGTCGCGGCCAGGTCACCACACAAGACAGAGGAGATCGTGAATGTCGCCGCACGGGCGGGCGTCGCCGTGTCTGTCGTGCACCTCGGCGACGCACTGACGAGCGACCTGGTCGCCGACGTCACCATCAGCACGCTGCCGGGTGGAGCGCTGCAACTGGCCCCTGACGACGTTCTCGCGGTGCCGCAGGGTGCTGTGCTGCTCGATGTGGCGTACGACCCGTGGCCGAGCGCGCTGGGCATCGCGTGGCAGGGCGCCGGGGGAGTGACCGTGTCTGGCCTCGCCATGTTGGTGCACCAGGCGCTCGGCCAGGTGCGCATCTTTGTCACCGGCGATCCTCTCCTGCCGCTTGATCGCGAAGATGAGGTCTTCACGGCGATGAAGCGTGCCGTCGGCCTTTCCAGCTGATTGTGACGACCGCCGAACCGGTGGCTGCATTCGAACGCCGCAGACTGTGGGAGGATTTTACTCATGCTTCGTTGGCTCACTGCCGGAGAATCGCACGGGCCTGAACTCATTGCCGTCATTGAGGGCCTCCCGTCGGGCATCCCGGTCTCCCTGGAAAATATTCGTACCGATCTGGCGCGCCGCAAACTCGGCTACGGTCGGGGCGCGCGCATGAAATTCGAGCAGGACGAGGTTTCGATCTCGGGCGGCGTCGTACATGGCTTCACACTCGGCAGCCCGATCGCCATTCGAATCGGAAACACGGAGTGGCCCAAGTGGGTCGATGTCATGAGCTCCGAGCCGATCGAGAACTACGTGCCGAGCGCTGGCAGGGGAGCCCCGCTCACGCGCCCCCGGCCCGGACACGCCGACCTCGTCGGAATGCAGAAGTACGGCTTCGACGAGGCCCGACCCATTCTCGAGCGCGCGAGTGCCCGAGAGACCGCGGCCCGGGTCGCCCTCGGCGCTGTCGTGCGCAATTTTCTCGCTGAACTCGGTATCACCCTTGTGAGCCACACCCTGTCGATCGGCCCTGTGCGCGTGCCAGAAGGCTCCGCATTGCCCACCCCGGGCGATGTCGATCGCCTCGACGCCGACCCGCTGAGGTGCTTCGACCCAGCGACGTCGAACCGCATGGTCGCCGAAGTCGACGAGGCGCAGAAAGACGGCGACACGCTCGGCGGCGTGGTCGAGGTGCTGGCGTACGGACTCCCGCCCGGACTCGGTTCGCACGTGCACTGGGACAGGCGGCTCGATTCGCAGCTCGCCGCAGCGCTCATGGGCATCCAGGCGATCAAGGGCGTCGAAGTCGGAGACGGTTTTCTCACGACGACCAGGCGGGGTTCGCAGGCACACGACGAACTCATCGCCGGTGACGACGTGATCTCCCGCCTGAGCGACAAAGCCGGGGGCACGGAGGGCGGAATGAGCACGGGCACTGTGCTGCGCGTCCGCGCTGGAATGAAGCCGATCGCGACGATCCCTCACGCCCTGCGTACTGTCGATGTCGCAACCGGCGATGCAGCGGCTGCGCATCACCAGCGCTCCGATGTGTGCGCCGTCCCCGCAGCGGGAGTGGTCGCCGAAGCGATGGTCGCCCTCGTGCTGGCAAACGCCGTGCAGGAGAAGTTCGGCGGGGACTCGGTTACAGAGACGAAACGCAACCTCGATTCGTACCTGGCTGCGATCCCGGCCGCGTTACGCACCGGCTCAGTGAGCATCGACGATCCGACTGACTCTCTCGCGTGACCATCGTCATCATCGGCCCACCGGCGGCCGGCAAGACCCGGATCGGCCGCCGAGTTGCGAAGCTGCTCGACATGACGTTCACCGACACTGACAAGCAGATCGCGGCCGCCAACGGCCCCATTCCGGCGATCTTCGAGAGCCTCGGGGAGCCCGCCTTCCGTGCGCTCGAGCGGGCAGAGGTCGTCACCGCGCTTGCCGGCGGCGGCATCGTCTCGTTCGGTGGCGGCGCTGTGCTGAATGAGGCCACCCAGCGCGACCTCGACGGCTGCCTCGTCGTCCTTTTCACCGCGTCGGTCGAGGCAGTGCAGAAGCGCCTGGGCAATTCCCGGCGTCCGCTGGTGCCCGACATCGAATCGTGGCAACGACTGGTGGATGCCCGGCACGAGCTCTACGAAAGCCTCGCCGATTTCACGATCGACACCTCGCATCGCAAGGCCGACGACATCGCCGACGATGTCGCGACGTGGATCACCGAGCAGTTCGACGCACAGCAGTTCGAAAAACAGCAGTTCGAAAAACAGCAGTTCGATGCTGAACGGCCGGGCCCGAAACCGGGCCAGGCACAAGGGAGAGTTTCATGACCGCCGAGAGCCCCACGATCATCCATGTCGGTGGCGACAACGCGTACGACGTCATCGTCGGGCGCGGGGTGCTCGACCGGATCGGTGCGTCGCTTGCACCCGGAGTGCGCAAAGTGCTCCTCGTGCACGCGCCGCCACTTTCGGACTGGGCCTCGGCCTTGCGCGACGAGCTGAAGGGCGACTACGAGGTTCTGCTGGCCGAGGTTCCTGACGGTGAGGGAGCCAAACGGATCGAGGTCGCCTCGTTCCTCTGGCAGATTCTCGGTCAGGCAGACTTCACTCGGTCAGACGCGATCGTGGCCTTCGGTGGCGGCTCGACGACCGACCTCGCCGGGTTCGTGGCCGCAACCTGGCTGCGCGGTGTTCAGCTCATCCAGGCACCGACCACTCTGCTCGGGATGGTCGATGCCGCGATCGGCGGGAAGACGGGGATCAACACGGCCGAGGGCAAGAATCTCGTGGGTGCCTTCTACGCACCGAGCACCGTCATCGCTGACCTCGACACGTTGGTCAGTCTGCCGCGCAACGATCTTCTCGCCGGGTTCGCCGAGGTTGTCAAGGCCGGGTTCATCGCGGAACCGGAGATCCTCGACATCATCGAGGCCGATGTCGAAGCAGCGACCGATCCCACCACCCCACAGTTCCGACGCCTGGTCGAGCTCTCGATCGGCCTCAAGGCCAGGGTCGTCGGCGAGGACTTCAAGGAGGCGGGACTCCGCGAGATCCTGAACTACGGGCACACCCTGGGCCACGCCATCGAGCACACCGAGCGCTACCAGTGGAGGCACGGAGCGGCGGTGTCGGTCGGCATGGTCTTCGCCGCGGAACTCGGCAGGCTCACCGGGAGCCTTTCGGATGCCGCGGTCGACCGTCACCGCAGCATCCTCGAGTCCCTGACCCTGCCGACAACGTACCCGGTCGGCCGCTGGAAGACCCTGCTCGCCGCCATGCAACGCGACAAGAAGGCCAGGGGGAGCATGCTCAGGTTCATCGTTCTCGACGACATCGGCAAGCCCACCGTGCTCGCCGGCCCCGAGACCTCGCTGCTCTTCGCGGCCTACCAGGAGATCGGCTCGTAGCACCTGGCATTCGAGCCCATCGACTTTCCCGATGGTGCAGCAAATTCGCCTTTGTGCTGCACCTTCGGGAAAGTCGATCTGCTTTCAACTACACTCGTATGTCGGGCCGCAACCGGCCCCCGCTTTTTCTCAAATGAATGGAACACCCTTGGCTTCGACAAGTGACATCAGCAACGGCGTAGTGATGAAGATCGACGGGCAGCTCTGGGCTGTCATCGAATTCCAGCACGTCAAACCGGGCAAGGGCGGGGCATTCGTTCGCACCAAGATCAAGAACGTCGTCTCGGGCAAGGTCGTCGACCGCACCTTCAACGCCGGGGCGAAGATCGAGACGGCCAACGTCGACCGCCGCGACTACCAGTACCTCTACAACGACGGCCAGGACTTCGTGTTCATGGACACCGACACCTTCGAACAGCTCACCGTGACGGACGCCGTCGTCGGCGACGCAGCCAAGTTCATGCTCGAGAACCAGATGGCCACCATCGCGCTGCACGAAGACGCCCCGTTGTACGTCGAACTGCCCGCCTCTGTCATCCTCGAGATCACCTACACCGAGCCCGGCCTCCAGGGTGACCGCTCGACCGGCGGCACCAAGCCGGCGACGGTCGAGACCGGCCACGAGATCCAGGTTCCCCTGTTCCTCGAGCAGGGCACCAAGGTCAAGGTCGACACCCGCACGGGCGACTATCTCGGCCGCGTCAGCGACAAGGGCTGATTCAGAGCCGTGAGCGCACGCACAAAAGCACGCAAGCGAGCCCTCGACGTTCTGTACGCGGCGGATGTCCGGCAGATCTCGATCAACGAATCCCTTGCAGCCGAGGCAGCCAGGGCGCTGACCGAACCAGCACGTGAGGCGTCGTGGGAATACGCCAGGGAGATCGTCGACGGCGTCGTCTCGCACGGCTACGAGATCGACGAACTGATCGAGACGTACGCGAAGGGCTGGACCCTCGGCCGCATGCCGCACGTCGACCGGGCACTTCTCCGAATCGGCATCTGGGAGGTCCTCTACAACGACGATGTACCTGACAACGTGGCCATCGCCGAGGCCGTCGAGGCAGCCCAGTCGATGTCGACGGATGCCTCCGCTCCCTTCATCAACGGAATCCTCGCCAAGATCGCCCAGACCAAGGGCGTCGCGCACTGAAGCGTGTCTCCCACCTCGGTCACCCTCGTCGGGTGGGGTAGAGTTGGGGGCATTGGACAACCTTTAACTTCCGCCCTGTGAGGCGGGGAAGGGAGTCGGGAATGGCACGCGTCGTGTTGTCTCAGGCTGATATCACCCGGGCGTTGACTCGGATCTCCCACGAGATCCTCGAGTCCAACCGGGGTGCAGACGGTCTGGTGATTCTCGGAGTACCGACGCGCGGGGTGTTTCTTGCGCGGCGCATTGCAGCGATCATCCAGCGCATCGAACCCGGCGCACCGGCGTCGATGGTCGGAGCACTCGACGCCACGATGTACCGCGACGATCTCTCGCGGAACGTCACCCGCACGCCCTCTCCGACGCAGATCCCTGCCGGGGGAGTCGACGGCAAGACCGTCGTGCTCGTGGATGATGTTCTCTATTCCGGCCGCACGATCAGGGCCGCACTCGATGCGCTGAACGACATCGGGCGCCCACGAATCGTGCGCCTCGCCGTTCTCGTCGACCGCGGCCATCGCGAACTGCCGATCAGGGCCGACTTCGTCGGCAAGAACCTGCCGACCTCCACAGACGAGCGCATCAACGTGCGGCTCAGCGAAGTCGACGAGGTCGAAGAAGTCAGCATCGAGGCGGCCCGATGAAACATCTCCTGTCGACCAGGAACCTCAGCAGGGATGAGGCGATCCAGATTCTCGACGTGGCCGAAGACATGGCTGACGTCTCGAACCGCGAGGTCAAGAAGCTCCCCACTCTGCGGGGCAAGACCGTCGTCAACCTGTTCTTCGAAGACTCAACCCGCACGAGGATCTCATTCGAAGCGGCCGCGAAGAGGTTGAGCGCCGACGTGATCAACTTCAGCGCGAAGGGCTCGAGCGTCTCGAAGGGCGAAAGCCTGAAGGACACCGCCCAGACGCTCGCTGCGATGGGCGCAGACGGTGTCGTCATCCGCCACCACTCCTCTGGCGCGCCCCAGGTGCTGGCCGAGAGCAACTGGATCGACGCGCCCGTCATCAATGCGGGCGACGGCACCCACGAGCATCCGACCCAGGCGCTGCTCGACGCCTTCACGATGCGTCGGCGGCTCTTCGGGGCGGCCAGCCGCGGCCGGGACCTGCACGGCGTGAGCGTGGTGATCGTCGGCGACATTCTGCACTCGCGGGTAGCGCGCTCGAATCTCTGGTTGCTGCAGACCCTCGGCGCACATGTCACCTTCGTGGCCCCGGCCACCCTGGTGCCGTTCGGTGTCGAGACCTGGCCGGCTACGGTGAGCTACGACCTCGACCGGGTACTGCGGGAAACCCAGCCCGACGTGGTCATGATGCTGCGAATTCAGAGCGAGCGCATGAATGCGGCGTACTTTCCCAACGCCCGTGAGTACTCCCGCGAGTGGGGCCTCGACGATGTGCGGTTCAGCCGGCTTCGCGCGGATACGATTGTGATGCACCCCGGCCCGATGAACCGGGGGCTGGAGATCTCGGCCGCTGCCGCCGACTCGGCGCAGTCGACCGTGCTCGAACAGGTCACCAACGGTGTCTCGATCCGTATGGCGGTGCTGTATCTCCTACTTTCCGGCGAACGAGAGGCCCAGTCGTGAGCGACTCACCTTCCAGCACAGACAGACTCGCGAGCCTGAGTTACCTCGTCTCCGGTGCCACGCTGCCCACGGGCGAACGCGCCGATCTCCTCGTGCAGGGCGGTCGCCTGAGGGCAGTCGGCCGCTCGCTCGACGCGCACGGCGCAACAGTGATCGACGCCGACGGGCTTCTTGCCCTGCCCGGCCTGGTCGACCTGCACACGCACCTGCGCGAGCCCGGTTTCGAACAGAGCGAAACGGTGCTCACTGGCACTCGTGCGGCCGCAGCCGGCGGGTTCACCAGCGTCTTCGCGATGGCGAACACGCTGCCGGTGTCTGACACCGCTGGCGTGGTCGAGCAGGTACAGGCGCTGGGGGATGACGCCGGCTTCGCCACCGTGCGCCCGATCGGTGCCGTCACGGTCGGCCTTGCGGGTGAACGGCTGAGCGAGATCGGCGCCATGGCGCACTCCCGCGCCCGTGTGCGGGTCTTCTCCGATGACGGCAAGTGCGTTCACGACTCGCTGCTCATGCGCCGGGCCCTCGAGTACGTGAAGACCTTCGACGGGGTCGTCGCCCAGCACTCGCAAGACCCACGGCTCACCGAGAACTCCCAGATGAACGAAGGCGCGCTCTCGAGCGAGCTCGGGCTGAAGGGCTGGCCGGCCGTCGCCGAGGAGTCGATCATCGCGCGCGACGTGCTACTGGCCGAGCACGTCGGAGCCCGCCTGCACGTCTGCCATGTCTCGACAGCCGGCTCGGTGGAGGTGATCCGCTGGGCGAAATCCCGCGGCATCGCCGTCACGGCCGAGGCTACGCCGCACCACCTGCTGCTCACCGAAGACCTCATCCGTTCGTACGACGCCCGGTACAAAGTGAACCCACCTCTGCGACGCGACGACGACGTGCATGCGCTTCGCGCCGGGCTCGCCGACGGCACGATCGACATCATCGCCACCGACCACGCGCCTCACCCTGCCGAATCGAAGGAATCCGAGTGGGACGCCGCGTCGTTCGGCATGGTCGGCCTCGAGTCGGCACTCTCGGTCGCCCAGACGGCGCTCGTCGAAACCGGCCTCCTCACCTGGGCCGACATTGCCCGTGTGCTGTCGCAGACACCGGCCGAGATCGGTCGGCTTGCCGACCACTCGCACGCCTTCGAAGTCGGCTCCTCGGCCAACTTCACCCTCCACGACCCGAGCAGCAGCAGCGTCTTCGGTCTCGACCGGCTCGCCGGCAAGAGCACCAACTCGCCCTTTCTCGGCATGACCCTCTCCGGACGGGTCGAATACACCTTCCATCACGGCTACCCGACCGTCTTCGGCGGCACCGTGCTCGACAGCGCTGAGGTCGCGGCAAGCGCCGCAGCGTGGAAAACAGGAAGCACTCATGGATAGAATCGGCCCCGCACTCATCGTCCTGGCGATCCTGATCGTCATCTACGCCGCCATGGCGCTCGGCTGGAGGGCCCGCAAGCGCCGACAGGCCGCCTTCACTGCGCAGTCCGAAACGCCGAAGGATGCTGGTAACCTCCTGCTCGAGGTGCCGATGCTCTACGTGGCGACCACGCCGGCGAACAAGCCCCTCGAACGCCTCACCATCAAGGGCCTCGCCTTTCGCGGGCGAGGAACGTTCATCGTGTGGCAACACGGCGTCACACTCTCCGTCAACGGGGAACCCGACGTCTTCGTGCCCGTGGCCGACATCCGTTCGATCGGAACATCGACCTACACGATCGATCGTGTCGTCGAATCCGGTGGACTGGTCCGGCTCGACTGGACCTCGGCTCTCGACGGCGACGACGAGGCTCGGCTGAACGCCGCAACCGCCGGGGCGAACCGCGCCGAACGCAACGCCGCCATCGCCCGCGCCATCTCGACCGCACACGACACCGCGGAGGCCGCTGCGGCGGTCGCCGCTGCCACCGAGGAGTTCGACCACGCACACCCCCGGCCGCGCGCGGGTGATCGAGGCGCGGCCCAGACGGGTCACCGCAGCTCGACGGCGACGATCGTCGCCCACAGCACCGCCGACGTCGAGTCGTACGTGCGGATTCTCGACCAGGCCGACAGCACCCGCGTTCTCGAGGCGGTCGACGGAATCGTCGCAGCCTTCACCCGAACAACACAGCCCAACACCCCACCCCCCGCAACCCCGACGCAGGAAGGGACTCTCGCGTGATCGCCGCAGAGCCCGCAGTTTTTGTTCTCGAAGACGGCAATCGGTACGTGGGGCGCGCCTATGGCGCCCGCGGCCGCACCATCGGCGAAGCGGTCTTCGCCACCGGAATGACCGGGTACCAGGAGACGCTGACCGATCCTTCGTACGCCGGCCAGATCGTCATGATGACGGCACCGCACATCGGCAACACCGGCACCAACGACGAAGACCTCGAGTCCAGCCGCATCTGGGTCTCGGGATTCGTCGTGCGCGACCCTTCGCGAGTCGTATCCAACTTCCGTGCGACCCGCAGCCTCGACGACGACCTCGTCCGCGATGAAGTGGTGGGAATCAGCGGCATCGACACCCGGGCCGTGACGCGGCACATCCGGTCATCCGGTGCCATGCGCGCGGGCATCTTCTCGGGCCCCGACTTCGAACTGTCACCGGATGCCCAGCTCGAGCTGGTTCGCGCCGGCGCCGAAATGGCGGGCCAGAACCTCTCGAAGGTCGTCTCGACACCCGAGCCGTACACGGTCGCTGCCGTCGGCGAACGTGTCGGATCCGTCGTGGTTCTCGACCTCGGCGTCAAGAAGTCGACTCTCAACTATCTCGCCGACCGCGGCTTCGACGTGGAGGTGCTGCCGGAGTCCTCGACCTCGGCGGAGATCCTCGCGCTCGACCCCTCGGCACTCTTCTACTCGAACGGCCCCGGCGACCCCGAGGCGTCTGAGGGGCATGTGCAGGTGCTCCGCGATGTGCTGCACGCGGGGCTGCCGTACTTCGGTATCTGCTTCGGCAACCAGTTGCTCGGCCGCGCGCTCGGTTTCGGCACCTACAAGCTGCCGTTCGGCCACCGCGGCATCAACCAGCCCGTGCTCGACCGAACGACGGGCCGCGTGGAGATCACCAGCCAGAACCACGGCTTCGCTGTCGATGCCCCGCGCGAGGGCGTCATCGAGTCGCCAGAAGGGTTCGGCCTCGTCGAGGTGAGCCACGTGAGCCTGAACGATGACGTGGTCGAGGGCATCCGGTGCCTCGAGATCAACGCCTTCTCTGTGCAGTACCACCCGGAGGCGGCCGCCGGGCCGCACGACTCGATGTACCTCTTCGACCGATTCAGAGACATGGTCCTGAGCTCCAACCTCCCGCACGCCAACTCCCAGGAAAGCAAGTAATGCCCAAGAGAGAAGACATCAAGAGCGTCCTGGTCATCGGCTCCGGCCCGATCGTGATCGGCCAGGCCTGCGAGTTCGACTATTCGGGTACCCAGGCGTGCCGCGTGCTGCGTGAAGAGGGCGTTCGCGTCATCCTGGTGAACTCGAACCCGGCCACGATCATGACCGACCCCGATTTCGCCGACGCCACCTACGTCGAACCCATCACCTGGCGGGTCATTGAGAGCATCATCGCCAAGGAGAAGCCCGACGCGATCCTGCCGACCCTCGGCGGCCAGACCGCGCTCAATGCGGCAATCGACCTGCACAACCACGGCATTCTCGAGAAGTACAACGTCGAGCTGATCGGCGCGAACTTCGAGGCCATCAACAAGGGTGAAGACCGCCAGATCTTCAAGGAGCTGGTGCTCGAGTGTGGCGCAGACGTCGCTCGCTCCTTCATCGCCCACACCGTTGAAGAAGCCGTCGAGTACGCCGCAGACCTCGGCTACCCGCTCGTGGTGCGCCCCTCCTTCACTATGGGCGGCCTCGGCTCCGGGTTCGCGTACACCGAGACCGAGCTTCGCCGCATCGTGGGCGACGGCCTGCATCAGAGCCCCACCACCGAGGTACTGCTCGAAGAGAGCATTCTCGGCTGGAAGGAGTATGAGCTCGAGCTCATGCGCGACACGGCCGACAACACGGTGGTCGTGTGCTCGATCGAGAACGTCGACCCGGTCGGTGTGCACACCGGCGACTCCATCACCGTGGCGCCCGCGCTCACGCTGACCGACCGTGAGTACCAGAACCTCCGCAACATCGGCATCGACATCATCCGCGCGGTCGGTGTCGACACCGGCGGGTGCAACATCCAGTTCGCGATCGACCCGGCGAACGGCCGGGTGATCGTGATCGAGATGAACCCGAGAGTCTCCCGGTCATCCGCCCTCGCCTCGAAGGCCACCGGGTTCCCCATCGCGAAGATCGCCGCGAAGCTCGCCATCGGGTACCGCCTCGACGAGATCCCGAACGACATCACCAAGGTGACCCCTGCCTCGTTCGAGCCGACGCTCGACTACGTGGTCGTGAAGGTGCCCCGGTTCGCATTCGAGAAGTTCCCCGCGGCGGATGCCACGCTGACGACAACCATGAAGTCAGTGGGCGAGGCGATGGCGATCGGGCGAAACTACAGCACCGCCCTGCAGAAGGCCCTGCGTTCGCTCGAGAAGCGCGGCTCCTCGTTCCACTGGGACGGCGAGCCCGGCAACAAGGACGAACTTCTGGCGATCGCCGCAGTGCCCACCGACGGCCGCATCGTCACCGTGCAGCAGGCGCTCCGCGCAGGCGCGACCATCGACGAGGTCTTCGAGTCGACCAAGATCGACCCCTGGTTCATCGACCAGATCGTGCTGATCAACGAGGTGGCGGATGCTGTTGCCGCCGCTCCTCTGACCGATGAGCACATTCTCCGCCACGCCAAAGACCACGGTTTCTCCGACATTCAGATCGCGGCCCTCCGCGGCACCACCGAAGAGGAGATCCGCCAGATCCGGTACGGGCTCGACGTACGCCCGGTCTACAAGACCGTCGACACCTGCGCGGGGGAGTTCCCGGCGCTCACCCCGTACCACTATTCGAGCTACGACCTCGAGACCGAGGTCATGCCGAGCGACCGCCGCAAGGTCGTCATTCTGGGCTCCGGCCCGAACCGCATCGGGCAGGGTGTCGAGTTCGACTACTCCTGCGTGCACGCCTCCTTCGCGCTGAGCGATGCCGGCTACGAGACCATCATGATCAACTGCAACCCCGAGACGGTCTCGACCGACTACGACACGAGTGACCGGCTGTACTTCGAGCCCCTGACGCTCGAAGACGTGCTTGAGGTCATCCACGCCGAGAGCCAGAGCGGCGACCTCGTCGGTGTCGTGGTGCAACTCGGTGGCCAGACCGCGCTCGGGCTCGCGAAAGGGCTGAAGGCCGCAGGCGTGCCGATTCTCGGAACGACACCGGAGGCGATCGACCTCGCCGAAGAGCGCGGGCTCTTTGCGGGCATCCTCGATGCAGCCGGCCTGCTCGCACCGAAGAACGGCACGGCGACCGACTACAAGACCGCCGTCGTCGTCGCCGAGGAGATCGGCTACCCCGTTCTGGTTCGCCCCTCGTACGTACTCGGCGGCCGAGGCATGGAGATCGTCTACGACAGTCCCTCCCTCGAGGACTACTTCGAGCGGGTCGCCGGCCAGGGGATCGTCGGGCCGACACATCCGCTGCTCGTGGACCGCTTTCTCGACGACGCGATCGAGATCGACGTCGACGCGCTCTACGACGGCGTCGACCTCTACATCGGCGGCATCATGGAGCACATCGAGGAGGCCGGAATCCACTCCGGCGACTCGAGTTGCACGCTGCCGCCCGTGACGCTCGGGCAGGATGTCATCGCCCGGGTCAAGAAGGCAACGCTGGGTATCGCCGAGGGCGTCGGCGTGCGCGGGCTGCTGAACGTACAGTTCGCCGTGGGGGCCGGAATCCTCTACGTGCTCGAAGCGAACCCCCGGGCATCCAGAACCGTGCCGTTCGTCTCGAAGGCGCTCGGCATACCGCTGGCCAAGGCCGCCTCACGAATCATGGTCGGCGACACCATCGCCGAACTGGTGGCCGAGGGTATGCTGCCGAAGCTCGACGGCTCGATCGTTCCCTTCGATGCGCCGGTCTCAGTGAAGGAGGCCGTGCTGCCGTTCAAGCGGTTCCGCACCAAGGAGGGAATGGTCGTCGACTCGGTACTGGGGCCGGAGATGCGCTCGACGGGCGAGGTCATGGGCATCGACCGCGACTTCCCGCGGGCGTTTGCGAAGAGCCAGGAGGCCGCCTACGGAGGGCTTCCGCAGTCGGGCGCCGTGTTCGTGTCGGTCTCTGACCGCGACAAACGCGCCATCGTGCTGCCGGTGCTCAGGCTGTCACAACTCGGCTTCGAGATCCTTGCGACGGTCGGTACGGCCGAGGTGCTGAACCGCAACGGCATCCGCACTCGCATCGTGCGCAAGTACAGCCAGGGCGCCTCGCGCACGAACGAACCGAACATCGTCGACCTGATCAACCGCAACGAGGTCGACATCGTGATCAACACGCCGTCGGGCCGCTCGGCGCGTGCTGACGGGTACGAGATCCGGGCAGCGGCCGTGGCAGCGGACAAGCCGCTCTTCACGACGATCGCGCAGCTCGGTGCTGCCGTCGCCTCGTTCGACGGCATTCGCGACGGCTTCACCGTGACCAGCCTGCAGGAGTACGCGTGGGAGCGGTCTGAGGCACTCGAGCGAGCTGAAGAGGCGGCCGCGGCAGAGCTGCTGCTCGAAGAACTCGAGGCGTAGGGGTGGTGATGGTTGGCACCCGGGTGACGCCCTTCGGCGAACGGCTGGCCGAGGCCTTCCGCGAACGTGGGCAGCTCTGCGTGGGCATCGACCCGCACGACTACCTGTTGCGCGAGTGGAACCTGCCGCTGAGTGCCGCTGGAGTGCGCGAATTCGGCCTCCGGGTGGTGAATGCTGCGGCAGGGGCTGTGGGCATCGTCAAGCCGCAGGTGGCCTTCTTCGAGCTGTTCGGCTCGGCCGGTTATTCGGCCCTCGAAGACGTTTTCTCGGCTGCCCGCGCCGCCGGTCTGATCGTGATCGCCGATGCGAAGCGGGGCGACATCGGAACCAGCGCAGAGGCCTACGGTCGGGCATGGTTGCAAGCGGGGTCGCCGCTCGAGGCCGACGCCGTGACCATGACGGCCTACGCCGGAGTCGGCTCCCTCCAACCGGTCTTCGATCTCGCCGAAACGGCAGGCAAGGGTGTCTTCGTGCTGAGTGCGACCTCGAACCCCGAGTCGTTCCAGCTCCAGACGGCGAGGGCCTCTGGCACGGACGGCGACAGTTCGGTGGCCGGGCTCGTGGCCAACGAGGTCTCTGCGCACAATGCATCAGCGCGTGCCCAGGTACTCGCGCACGGCAGTGCCGACACCTCGGCCGAACCCACCCCCGACACCGCCGCGCTCGGTAACATCGGACTTGTGTTGGGTGCGACGAAGAACCTCAGTGACTATGGCATCGATACAGCGCGCCTCGCCCTCGTACCGGCCACCCCTGTGCTCGCCCCGGGATTCGGCTTTCAGGGCGCGCTCTTCAGCAGCGTGCGCTCGGTCTTCGGCCACCTGACGCCCGGTACGGTTGTTGCCGTGTCGAGGTCGGTACTGGCCGCAGGGCCGAAGCAGCTCGAGCAGAGCATCCGGCAGCAGTCTGACGAACTCGCAGAAGCATTGGTGGCCAGCGCGTGACGACATCGGATTCCTCCCGGGAACCAGGGTCAGGCACCCCTCCCCGCCACACCACACCTCCCGACGTCGACCGGGTCGCCGCCTCGAGGGCCGCCGTCGCTGCCCGTCGTGCGCGCGCTGCAGTGAAGTCCGCTATCGTCTCCGGGGCCCGCACGGCGATGGATGTCGTGCAGACGGGGCTCGACGAACCGGGTTCCGCTGAGGCAGGGCTGCGCGTACGCGAGCTTCTGCGGTGCATCCCCGGGCTCGGCCCTGTCAGGGCAGACAAGGTTCTCGACACCCTCGCGATCTCTCCCTCAAAACGTCTCGGCGGCCTCGGCAAGCACCAGCGTGTGAAGCTCGTCGAGTACGTGGGCAAGCGCACCCAGCCGCCCTCAGCACCGCGCAGTTCACCTGCAGACCAACGCTCGCGCCTGGTCGTTCTCGCCGGGCCGACCGCGGTCGGCAAGGGCACGGTGTCGACCTACATTCGCGAGAACTACCCCGAGGTCAAGCTGTCTGTGTCTGCGACGACGCGCGCGCCTCGGCCAGGAGAAGTCCACGGCGTCAGTTACTACTTCGTCTCTGACGAGGAATTCGACAGGATGATCGCTGCCGACGAGTTTCTCGAATGGGCGACCGTTCACAACCAGTCGCGCTACGGTACGCCACGCGGGCCCGTGAATGAAGCCCTCGAAGGCGGGCGCAGTGTGCTGCTCGAGATCGACATCCAGGGCGCGCGCCAGGTACGAAAGACCGCACCCGATGCAGTGCTCGTCTTTCTGCTGCCACCGACGTGGGAGGAGCTCGTGCGCCGCCTGGTCGGTCGGGGCACCGAGTCGGCCGAAGAACAGGGGCGGCGCCTCGACACCGCGAAAGTCGAACTGGCGGCGCAGGATGAGTTCGATTTCCGTGTCGTGAACACCAAGGTCGACGATGCGGCGCGCGAGGTCGTAGACTTAATGAATATTTCCTAGGCCCTCCGTGGCCTTCTGCACGTTCTGAAGGCCCGTCACCCACCGTCATTCGGGGGTGTGCCTTCTCATCATCAAGGAGCATTTCCATGCCAGCCAAGCCACTCGGCATCATTGACCCGCCCATCGACGAGCTGCTTTCGAAGGTCGACTCGAAGTACGCCCTGGTCATCTTCGCTTCCAAGCGTGCCCGCCAGATCAACGACTACTACGCAGACCTGCACGAAGGCAGCCTGTTCGACAACGTGGGCCCTCTGGTCGACTCCGGCATCGACGACAAGCCGCTCTCGATCGCCCTTCACGAGATCAACGAAGACAAGCTCACGGTGAAGGCCAACGCGCCCATCGCCGACTGAATATACGGCTGCGCCGGTCCCTGCCCGGCGCAGCAATCGGCGGGAGTCGCACGACGGAATTCAGCGTGTGCGACTGACAGCCATCTCGACGGCTCACTCTCGGCGCGGTTGCAGGGCTCATCCGTGAGGTGCAGATCTGACAGGGTAGAGCTATGAACATCGTCGTCGGAATCACCGGGGGTATTGCTGCCTACAAGGCGGTCGGCGTCATCCGGAGCTTCGTGCTTGCAGGGCATTCCGTGCAGGTCATTGCGACCGAACATGCCCTTCGTTTCGTCGGTAAGCCCACCCTCGAGGCGATTTCTCGCAACACGGTCCATACCGACCTGTATGAGGGCGTGTCTGAGGTTCGGCACGTGGCGATCGGCCAGGCAGCTGACCTCATCGTCATCGCCCCGACCACAGCCAACACCGCGGCCAAACTCGCCGCAGGCATTGCGGATGATCTGCTCGGCAACACCGTGCTCGCCACCACTGCTCCCATCCTCCTGGCGCCGGCGATGCACACCGAGATGTGGCAGAACGCCGCCACCGTGAGCAATGTGGCAACGCTTCGGGCGCGCGGCTTCCGCTTCGTCGGCCCGACAAGCGGCCAACTCACCGGAACGGACTCCGGCGTCGGCCGGATGGCAGAACCCGACGACATCGTTGCTGCCGCGTTCGGCATCCTCGCTTCCCTCGAACCGGGAGAACCTCAGCCGGGACAACCGCAACCGAGTGGATCGAAACCGGGTGAACCGGATCGCGACCTCGAGGGGCTGCGGGTCCTGATCTCCGCAGGTGGCACGCGCGAGCCGCTCGATCCTGTGCGGTTCATCGGCAACCGCTCCAGCGGCAAGCAGGGTGTTGCCCTGGCCGAGGCAGCGGTGGCGCGGGGAGCAGAGGTGACATTCGTCGGAGCTCATCTCGAGATCGAGCCTCCCCGGGGTGCGACGATCCATTCCGTCGAGACGGCAGAGGAGCTTCGCGTCGAGATGATCGCCCTTCTTCCAGAGGCCGACCTGGTGATCATGGCAGCGGCCGTCGCCGACTACCGGCCTCGCACCGTGTCAGAGGGCAAGATCAAGAAGGACGTCACGGGCGACGTGCTCACACTCGAGCTCGTGAAGAACCCAGACATCCTTGCGGAGCTTGCGGCCTCAAAGGCCGAACACCAGGTGGTGGTGGGCTTCGCTGCCGAAACGGCACGGACGCAGGAAGAACTCCTAAGCCTTGGCCGGGCCAAGGTCGCCCGCAAGCGGTGCGACTACCTCGTCCTCAACACAGTGGGGTGGACCGAGGGCTTTGCCACAGACGGCAACACGATCATGGTGCTCGATCGTGACGGGCATAGAGTGATCGAGGCCGAGGGCACAAAGCTCTCCGTGGCACACAGCATCCTCACCGCGGTGAGCACACGTACTCCATCAGAAATCGCCGTAGAACCACCAGGAGCCCCATGACGAACCTTCGCCTCTTCACCTCAGAATCGGTAACCGAAGGCCACCCCGACAAGATCTGCGACCAGATCTCCGACAGCATTCTCGATGCTCTACTCGAAGTCGATCCCTCCAGCCGGGTCGCCGTGGAGACACTGGTCACCACCGGTCTGGTGCACGTGGCCGGCGAGGTCACCACGAAGGGCTATGTCGACATTCCGACTATCGTGCGCGACCGCGTGCGTTCGATCGGCTACACCTCCTCAGACATCGGGTTCGACGGCAGTAGTTGCGGGGTCTCGGTGTCGATCGGCGCGCAGTCTCCCGACATAGCGCAGGGTGTCGACAATGCGTGGGAGACCAGGCAGGGCCACGACTCCGATCCCCTCGACCGCCAGGGTGCGGGTGACCAGGGCATCATGTTCGGGTTCGCCACCACCGAGACCCCCCAGTTCATGCCGCTGCCGATCTGGCTGGCCCACCGCCTGTCAGAGCGACTCGCCGAAGTGCGAAAGAGCGGCCAGCTCGACTACCTGCGGCCTGACGGCAAGACCCAGGTCACCATCGGCTACGAGGGGCTTTCGCCCCGCACAGTTGAAACGGTCGTCCTCTCGACCCAGCACACGCCGAGCGTCTCCACCGCCCAGCTCCAGGCCGACGTGGCCGAACTCGTCATCGGCCCGGTGCTGGCCGACGCACCACTGGATTCTGGCTCGGTGCGACTCCTGATCAACCCGACCGGCCGCTTCGAGATCGGCGGGCCCCAGGGTGACGCCGGTGTGACGGGTCGCAAGATCATCGTCGACACCTATGGGGGAGCGAGCAGGCATGGCGGCGGTGCCTTCAGCGGAAAAGACCCGTCGAAGGTCGACCGTTCGGCGGCGTATGCCATGCGGTGGGTCGCGAAGAACGCGGTGGCGGCAGGCCTGGCCGACAAGCTCGAAGTCCAGATCGCCTATGCGATCGGCAAGTCGGCTCCCATTGGGCTGTACGTGGAGACGTTCGGGACTGGTCATCTCCCCGACGACGACATCATCAACGCCATCCGTGAAGTCTTCGATCTGCGCCCGGCCGCGATCATCGCCGACCTCGACCTGCTCCGGCCCATCTACGCCCAGACGGCCACCTATGGTCACTTCGGCCGCGAACTGCCGGACTTCACGTGGGAGCGTCTTGACCGGGTCGAAGCCCTTCAGGGCGCAGCCCGGTTGTGACCGGCGCCGGGGGTGCCGACCGGTCCCCGGGCGACATCGCCCCGGTACTGGTCGCCCGGGTGATGCTCGAATCGCTCCTCCCACAACTCGACCGTCTGTTCGACTACCGGATTCCGGATCACCTCGTGGGCCTGGCCGTGCCCGGTGTTCGCGTGAAGGTTCCGCTGCGATCAGCAGGGCGAGTGTCACGGGGATATGTGATCGAGGTCACCAGCGATGCCGGCTACTCCGGATCGTTGAGTGAGGTCGACGAAGTCATCTCGCCAGTGCCGGTGCTGACCACAGAGGTCTGGGCGCTGGCCCGTCGGGTGGCCGACCGTGCCGCAGGCAACGCAAGTGATGTCGTGCGCCTCGCCGTCCCACCGCGGCAGGTGCGAGTCGAAAAGGCGTGGCAGCTGCGGCAGGCCGTGGTCGCCCCGCCGGATTCTGAAAGCACTGATTCTGAAAACACGATCGCGCCCGAGACACTCACACCGCCGCAGATCACAGGGTACGGGCCTGGGGCCGTCGAAGCAGCACTCGAACGACGGGCACGATTCGCACTGGCCGCCGTTCCCACGGTCACTCAGACGAGCGCGGGCGACTGGGTCGGCCAGTGGGCCACGACGATGGCGGCGATGGCGGTCTTCACGCTCGGGCTCGGCCGATCATCCATTCTCGTCGTGCCCGACTATCGCGACCAGGATCAGCTCGAAGCCGCACTTCAGGGCCTGGTTTCCGTGGGCCTTCTCGCAGTCGAATCGATCGCCAGAGTGGATGCCCGGCAGTCCAACTCCGAACGGTACGCGCATTTTCTCTCCTGCCTTGAAGAGCGGCCGAAGATCATCGTGGGCAACCGCTCTGCGATCTATGCCCCGGCCCACTCACTCGGGCTGATCGCGCTCTGGGACGAGGCCGACCCACTGCACAATGAGCCGCTGAGCCCGTACGTCGCTTCGCGCGATGTCGCCCTGGTCAGGCAGCAGCAGAGCGGCGCGGCCCTGGCGTTCGTCTCGCACTCGCGGAGTACCTTCGTGGAACGGCTCGTCGAACTCGATTTTGTCGAAGAGATTGCGCAGAACCCGCGGTTTCTGCCTCACGTCGTACCGACATCGTCGCAGGCCTCCACTGACCGCTTCGCACAGTACGCCCGCATTCCCACGTCCGCATGGAACACCGCGCGAAAAGCACTCGAGACCGGGCCAGTACTGGTTCAGGTGGCGAGGCCGGGGTACGCCCCGGTGCTGGCCTGCAGCAGTTGCGCCAAGCCTGCGCACTGCCAGGTGTGCGAGGGGCCCCTGCAGGCCGCGAGCCGGAACGCCAGGCCTTCGTGCGGTTGGTGTGGCGCCATTGCGGCCCAGTGGTCATGCCAGTACTGCGAGGGCACCAGCTTCCGGCTGGTGGGCAATGGCAGCTCCCGAACGGCCGAAGACCTCGGCAAGGCCTTCCCGAAGACCCGGGTCATCGTGTCAGACGGCACACGATCGCTCACCGATGTGCCTGCCGCACCTGCGCTCGTCGTGGCCACCCGCGGCGCCGAGCCCGTCGCAGCCGGCGGGTACCACGCCGTCTTGTTGCTCGACGGCGAACGGATGCTCGCCCGCGAGTCGCTCACGGTTGCCGAAGAGTGCCTGCGGTGGTGGTCGAACGCCATCGCCCTGGCCGCCCCTCGCGCACCGGCCATCATCGTGGGGGTCGGCGGCGAGCTCGCGCGAACGCTGGTGACGTGGCAGCAGGGCAGGTTCGCCGCGTCAGAACTCGCCGACCGACGCACGCTTCGTTTTCCTCCAGCCATTCGTCTGGCAACCGTGCGGGGCACTCCGGAATCCGTTGCATCCGCTGTGAAAGAACTACACGATTCGGTGCAGGGCGAAGATAGCGCGAAGATAGATGTGCTCGGCCCGGTGCCCGACGAAGGCGATTTTGTGCGTTCCATCGTGCGATTCGACTATTCGGTCGGCGCCACAGTCGCCACCACTCTGCGTGCAGCGGTGATCAAGAATGCAGCAAACCGGCGAAAACCGGCTGGCAGACCCGCGAACTACCGCACGCCACCCACCCTCAGGGTTCGATTCGATGACACGGAGATCCTCGATTGAGAATTGTCTTCGCCGGTACGCCAGCCGTCGCAGAACCGACGCTGGTGGCCCTCGCGGCCGCCCATGACGTGGTTGCGGTCATCACGCGACTCGACGCCCCGATCGGTCGCAAGCGCGTGCTGACTCCGTCTCCCGTGGCGGAGCGTGCGGCTGCGCTCGACCTCCCCGTGATCAAGGCCAACACGCTCGACGCAGCTGTCACCGACCAGGTTGCTTCGCTTCACCCAGACCTCGGTGTGATCGTTGCCTATGGCGGTTTCGTGCGCGAACCACTGTTGGGAACCCCTCGTCTCGGCTGGATCAACCTGCACTTCTCGCTGCTGCCGCGCTGGCGCGGAGCCGCACCGGTGCAGCGCGCCGTGATCGCCGGTGACGAGGTGACCGGTGCCTCCGTCTTCCAACTCGTTCCTGCGATGGACGCCGGTGACGTGTTCGCCACGCTCACCACCACGGTGGGAGCACACCAGACGTCTGGCCACCTTCTGGATTCGCTGGCGCACACCGGTGCCGGCCTCGTGCTGCAGGTGGTCGCAGCCCTGGCCGGGGGAACAGCGGCGGCTCGGCCCCAGGTGGGCGAGGTCACCCTCGCACCCAAGCTCTCTCTCGACGATGCCCGGCTCGACTGGAGCAGGCCACTGGCCGAGGTCTATCGGCGCCTGCGCGGGGTCACCCCCGAACCGGGAGCGTTCACCGTCGTGAACGGCCAGCGGCTCAAGATTCTGGAGGCGGAACCCGCTCACGATGTACCGTCGATTCCCCCGGGCCGAATCCGGCTCGCGTCGGGCTCGGTTGTCGTCGGCACCGCCGATGTGCCGCTCCGACTGCTCCGGGTGCACCCGGCCGGCAAGAAGGGAATGCCCGCAATCGACTGGTGGAGAGGCGTTGTACCAAGCGCACAGAACAACGGGCAGGCGAGCAGCCTCGACAGCGGCGGCACCACCCAACAAGAGGAATTGACAGCAGAATGAGAGGGTCTTCGTGAGTTCATCCCAGGGCGGCGCCGGCGACCGCCCCAAGCACGGCCGCCAGGGCGCGAACCAGGGTCGCAACGGGTCAAGCCCGGCGCGGGTCCCTGCTGGGCGCGACCACGGTCGAACGGCAGGCTCACGCGGTCGCTCCGGTTCGGCCCCGGGGCCGAGTGAACGGTCCCAGGGCAGCATCGGCGTCCAACCCGCCCGCCGCATCGCATTCGAGGTGATCCGCGCCGTGCGCGAAGACGACGCCTACGCGAACCTGCTCCTTCCCGCCAAGCTCGAACGGGCCAGGCTGAGCACCGCAGACGCCGGACTTGCCACCGAACTCACCTATGGCACACTCCGCCTGCGCGGGTACTACGACCGCGTGATCGAACTCGCGGCCAACCGCCCGATCAGCGAGATCGACGGCGTCGTGGTCGACGTGCTCGAACTCGCAGCACACCAACTGCTTTCGCTGCGGGTGGCCAGCCACGCCGCGGTCAACGAGGCGGTCGAACTCGCCCGCGATGTGGCGAGCCGATCATCCACTGGCTTCGTGAACGGTGTCTTGCGCACGATCACCCGGTCGACACCGGAAGAGTGGCAGGAGCGTGTTCTCGAAGCCGCCGGCGACGCCGATGCCCGGCTCGAGGTGCTGTATTCGCACCCATCGTGGATCATCCGCGCGTTCCGCCGTGCACTCCTGGCCGACGGAGCCACTCCCGACGAGGCGGAGGTCGACCTCGTCGCGCTGCTCGAAGCCGACAATGAGGCGGCGAAACTCGGGCTCATCGCTCTGCCGGGATTGGCTGAGCGCAGCGAGATCCACGTCGACGGGCACGCGTCGCTGTATTCGCCCTTCGGTTTCATCACCGACTCCGGCGACCCGCGCGACATCGAGCAGGTGCGAACCGGCACGGTACGCGTGCAGGACGAAGGCTCGCAGCTCGCTGCCCTCGCACTCGTGCACGCTGCGCCGATAGCAACTGGTGAGGTCTGGCTCGACCTGTGCGCCGGTCCCGGTGGCAAGACGGCAGTGCTCGCGGCCGAGGCGCGAATCGGGGGAGCGACGGTCATCGCGAATGAACCGGTTGCAGCCCGCGCCGATCTCGTACGCAATGCGCTGGCCGCCCTGCCGAACCCTCCGTCGGTGTGGGAGGAAGACGGAACCCTGATGGGCGAGGAGAACCCTGGGCGATTCGACAGAATCCTGGTCGATGCTCCCTGCACTGGTCTCGGCGCACTGCGCAGACGACCAGAGGCTCGCTGGCGAAAATCACCCGCCGATGTCTCGGAACTCGTCGGGCTACAGGCGCGGCTGATCGACGCCGCGGTACTCGCCCTGAAACCCGGGGGCATTCTGGTCTACGTCACGTGTTCGCCGCACGTCGCCGAGACCAGGGGTCAGGTGACCGACGCACTGAAGCGCCACAGCGAGACTCTGCGGCCGTTGGAGACCCAGGCCGTGATGCAGTCGTTCGTGTCGACTTCGCTACAGCTCGGCACTGATACGACGCAGGCCCAGCTGTGGCCCCATCGGCACGGTACCGATGCGATGTTCATCGCGGTCTTCCGCAAGCTCTGACGCTGCAGGGTTTCGATACGCAGCTTCGCTGCTACTCAACCGGCGCTGGTTGAGTAGGCGCGTCGCGTCGTATCGAAACCCGCCTACGCTGGAGCCATGCCCATGCGTATCGATCCCAGCATCCTGGCCGCCGACTTTGCCAATCTCGAGGCCGAACTCGCCCGGATCGGTACGGCAGACCTCGTGCACGTCGACGTGATGGACAACCATTTTGTGCCCAACCTCACCCTCGGGCTTCCCGTCGTCGAGTCGCTGCAGAAGGTGTCCGCCCTGCCGCTCGACCTGCACCTGATGATCACCGATGCCGACCGCTGGGCTCCCGTCTACGCCGAGACCGGCGCCTACTCCGTGACCTTCCACGCGGAGGCAGCGACCGATGTCGTGGCAACTGCCAGGCGCCTTCGCCAGATCGGCGCGCGCGCCGGCCTGGCGGTCAAGCCCGGCACCGACATCGAGCCCTACCTGCAGCTCCTGCCCGAATTCGACATGCTGCTGGTCATGACCGTCGAACCGGGGTTCGGCGGGCAGTCGTTCATGGAAGACACGATGCCGAAGCTCCGCCGGGCATCCGAAGCCGTCGTGAAGAGCGGCCTCGACGTGTGGCTCCAGGTCGACGGGGGCATCAGCGAGAAGACGATCGAGATCGCGGCAGAGGCAGGCGCGAACACCTTTGTCGCCGGGTCGAGTGTCTTCGGCGCCGAGAATGCGGCCGCCCAGATCACCCTGCTCCGGGATCTCGCCTCACGGCATACCCACGCACCCACCCAGCCTGCGCACTGAACGCTGGCGACCGGCTCATGCCGGTACCCTTGAACCGTGAAGACCTTCGACGAACTGTTCAGTGAACTCAGCGAGAAGCAGGCGCTGCGGCCCGAGGGTTCCGGCACCGTGCGCGAACTCGACGCTGGCGTGCACGCCATCGGCAAGAAGATCGTCGAAGAGGCAGCCGAAGTGTGGATGGCCGCGGAGTACCAGAGCGACACCGAGACGGCCGAGGAGATCTCGCAGTTGCTCTACCATCTGCAGGTCATGATGCTGGCCAAGGGCCTTTCGCCAGCCGACATCTACCGGCACCTGTGACTGATGGTTTCGTGCGTCCCCGCCGCACGAAACGACCCGCTGAACTCGAACGACCTGAACGACTCGAAATTGTGAAAGACACGAAATGTTGAAAATCGCGGTGCCCAACAAGGGTTCCCTGTCAGAGACCGCCGCCCAGATGCTCGCAGAGGCGGGCTACCACGGCCGTCGCGACCCGCGCGAACTCGTCACCCAGGACCCCAAGAACGACGTCGAGTTCTTCTACCTCCGGCCGCGCGACATCGCGACCTACGTCGGCTCCGGCGCGCTCGACATCGGCATCACCGGCCGTGACCTCCTACTCGACTCCGAGTCGACAGCGACCGAGATCGCCGAACTGAACTTCGGCGAGTCGACCTTTCGCTTCGCCGCCCCGCCGAAGACATTCGATTCGCTGAGCCAGCTCCAGGGCCGCCGCGTGGCCACCAGTTACCCGGGCCTTGTCGCTGCCTTCCTCGCCAGGTCGAACGTCACAGCCACTCTCGTGAAGCTCGATGGCGCCGTCGAGTCTGCTGTGCGCCTGGGGGTGGCGGATGCTGTGGCCGACGTCGTCTCGACCGGCAGTACCCTGCGCAAGGCAGGGCTCGAGATCTTCGGCCCGGTCATCCTCGAGTCCACTGCCGTGCTCATCAGTTCCGGCGTGCAGAAGCCCGGTGCCGAAACCCTCCAGAGACGCCTGCAGGGTGTGCTGGTCGCACGCCAGTACGTGCTGATGGACTACGACGTCCCTCGCGCGCTGCTCGACGCGGCAGCGGCGCTGACTCCCGGCATCGAGTCGCCCACGATCTCGCCGCTGGCCGACCCCGACTGGGTCGCCGTACGCGCCATGGTTCCCCGCCTCGACATGAACCTGGTGATGGACGCACTCTGGGAGGTCGGCGCCCGCGCCATCCTGGTCAGCCCCATCCACGCCGTGAGAATGTAGGAACGGGCCGTGTCTCTCGCAGTGCGTGTCATCCCGTGCCTCGACGTCGCCGGCGGCCGCGTCGTGAAGGGCATCAATTTCGAGAACCTGCGTGACGCCGGAGACCCGGTGGAGCTCGCCACCCTCTATGCGGCGCAGGGCGCTGACGAGATCACCTTTCTCGACGTCACGGCAACCGTCGACGAGCGGGCGACGACGTACGACATCGTGCGTCGCACCGCCGAACAGGTCTTCATACCGCTGACCGTCGGCGGGGGAGTCCGAAGCCCCGAAGACGTCGCACGGCTGCTGGCCAGCGGCGCCGACAAGGTCGGGGTGAACAGCGCCGCGATCGCGCGGCCCGAACTCCTCGGCGACATCGCCGACCGCTTCGGCGCGCAGGTCCTGGTGCTCTCGCTCGACGTCAAGCGTGGTGGCAACACCGAATCGGGCTTCATCGTCACGACCCACGGCGGCCGCCGTGACACCGATCTGGATGCCCTGGCCTGGGCATCGCGTGCCATCGAACTCGGCGCCGGCGAACTCCTCGTCAACTCCATCGACGCCGACGGCACCAAAGACGGCTACGACCTCGAACTCATCGCCCTGATGCGCCAGGTGAGCACGGTTCCGGTGATCGCCTCCGGAGGAGCGGGCCGCACGAGCGATTTCCCCAAGGCGATCGCTGCAGGGGCCGACGCGGTGCTGGCGGCATCGGTGTTCCACAACAGACAATTGACCATCGCCGATGTGAAAGCGGCGCTTGCAGAGAGCGGGGTGGTGGTGCGATGAGCTTCGCGCTCGACGTCGACTCGGTGATCAGCCGGGCCACGTTCAACGACCAAGGCCTGCTGCCGGCGATCATCCAGCAGTTCGACACGTCTGAAGTGCTCATGCTCGGCTGGATGGACGCCGAAGCGCTGCGGCGCACCTACACCAGCGGCCGGGTGACATTCTGGTCGAGGTCGAGGCAGGAGTACTGGCGAAAGGGCGACACCTCCGGGCACGCGCAATTCGTTCGTGCCGCCGCGCTCGACTGCGATGGCGATACGCTCCTGGTCACGGTCGAGCAGATCGGTGTGGCCTGCCACACCGGCACGCGCACCTGCTTCGACGGCGACGTTCTCACTCCCCGAGTACTCACAGACCAACAGGAACAGTGATGGCACCCAGTACCCCGAGCTCGACGACTCGCGAAGAGTTCGACCGACTCCTGAACACCCACCGGGTCATCCCGGTCATCCGTACACTCTTCGCCGATGGAGAGACACCGATCGGCATCTACCGCAAGCTGAGCGACAACCGCCCGGGCACCTTCCTGCTCGAATCTGCGGGGCAGGGCGGCGTCTGGTCGCGGTTCTCGTTCATCGGCGTGTCGAGCTACGGTGTGCTGAGTGCCGACGGTGACCGCGCCGTGTGGATGGGATCCGGGCTCAACACGGCCCGGGCGTTCCCTCACGGTATGCCGAGCGGGCCGCTCGAGGCTCTGGCCGAGCTCTACGAAGAGTGGAAGACACCTGCCATCGAGGGGCACCCGCCGCTGACCGGAGGACTCGTGGGGTTCATCGGCTGGGAGACGGTGCGCCAGATCGAACACCTACCCAACCGCCCACCAGCCGACTTCGCGGTACCGAGCCAGGCGCTGTCGTTCGTCTCCGACCTGATCGCTGTCGACCACCTGCTCGGCACGGTGACACTGGTCTCCACGGTGCTCGCCGACGGCGACATCGCGGGCGGCTCCGGCGATTCGGGCGGCAGGAGTGCCGACCCTGATGAACTGTGGCGCGACGCCGTTGCGCGGCTGGATTCGATGCAGTACCGCCTGGCGAAACCGGCGGAGGCCTGGCTTGCAGAAGCCGACTTCTCGCTGGCCGCGACCCCGGATGCCCGCACCACCCGCACCGATTTCCTCGACTCGATCGAGGTGGCCAAAGAGCACATCCGCGAGGGCGACATCTTCCAGGTGGTCATCTCGCAGCGCTTCGACCTGGCCTGCAGCGCAGAACCGATCGAGGTGTACCGCGTGCTCAGAACCCTGAACCCGAGCCCGTACATGTACCTGCTGAACCTCGAGTCTCCTGCGCGCACGCCGTACGCCATCGTCGGTTCGAGCCCCGAGGCACTGGTCAAGGTCGAAGACGGTCGCGCATTCACCCACCCGATCGCCGGTTCACGCCCGCGCGGCCGCGGTGTCGACGAAGACCTCTCTTTCGAGAGCGAGCTGCTGGCCGACCCGAAGGAGAAGGCCGAACACCTGATGCTCGTCGACCTGGCGCGCAACGACCTGCTGAAGGTCTGCGAAGCGGGCTCGGTCGAGGTCACCGAGTTCATGCGCATCGAGCGGTTCAGCCACATCATGCACATCGTCTCGTCGGTCGAGGGGGTTCTCGCCCCCGAGGTGACGGCGATCGACGTGTTCCGCGCGACCTTCCCCGCCGGAACCCTCTCCGGTGCCCCGAAACCGCGGGCACTGCAGATCATCGACGATCTCGAACCGGCACAGCGCGGGGTCTACGGCGGCGTTGTCGGGTATTTCGACTTCGCCGGCGGGGCGGACCTCGCCATCGCGATCCGCACAGCCGTGATCGCCGACGGGGTGGCGCACGTGCAGGCCGGTGGCGGGCTCGTCGCCGACTCCGACCCCGCCTCTGAGTTCCTCGAATCCCAGAACAAGGCCGCGGCGCCCCTTCGCGCCGTGGCGATCGCTAATGCGATGAAGAGAGTCGGATGACCGGGGCGCCGCTTCGCCGGGTGAAATCCCTGAGCATCCTCGCCGTGGTCGCGTGGAGTGCCCTGGTGTTCCTGGCGTGGTCGCAACCGTGGTTCACGCTTACGGCGCAGGGGCGAGCCGGAGACACTCTCACGGTCACCGTGCAGGGTGCTGCAGCCGCTCCTGCCCTCTCTGCCCTGGCACTCGCCGGTCTCGCGCTCTCCGCGGCACTCGCCATCGCCGGGCCCGTCATCAGGATCATCCTCGGGCTGCTCGAACTCGTGCTCGGCCTGTCGATAGTGGTCTCCTCCGCCGCGGCCCTGGCCGACCCGGTGCCCGCAGGGCAGTCTGCTGTGACCAGTGCGACGGGCGTAGCGGGGAGCAGTTCCATTCTGGCCATCGCCGAGGCAACGGGATCGACGCCGTGGCCCTGGGTGGCGACCGTCGCGGGTACGCTGATGGCTGTGACGGGCATCCTGATCGTCGTGACGTTCCGCCGGTGGCCGGTGTCGGGGCGCAAGTACCAGCCCGTGCAGTTCGCCGACGAGACAGGGCGAACCTCTACCAGCCCAGCCACGCTGGTGGAGGCGAACCTCGAGCCGGCCGGGCCCGTCGACGGGAGTCGTTCCACCGAGCGCACCACCCCGGAGACAGCTCAGGACTCCGCTCCTTCGACGGCCGCTCCCGTGGAAACGAGCCAGCCGGTCGACCTCGACGCGAAAGCCGAGTCCGACCGAACCCGGGCCGTCGACAGCTGGGACAGCCTGAGCCGCGGAGTCGACCCCACCAACTGACATTCCGGGCCCCTCATCGGACCCGCACGGCAATTCGGCACCCGATAGACTGGTCGCCGACCCACGCACATCTTCAAGGAGCACCATGAGCATTGAGTCATCTGAGCCCGGCCACGGCAGTTCCATTGCATCGTGGACGGCGGTCGTGATCATGCTGGTCGCGTTTGCGATCGGCACCCTCGCTTTCTTCCTCTCCATCGTCTGGCTCGTCTGGGCGTCTGCCGTGCTCCTCGTCGTCGGCCTTCTGGTGGGCTACGGCCTCGCCAAAGCGGGCTACGGCGTCGACGGGGCGAAGACCGCTGCCAGGGGGCACTAACTCCAGTGCTCTCCTCCCTGAGTGCCGGGGCCGCAGAAGACGCGGAAGCCCGGCGACTTCTCGTCAGCTACGACGAGGTCGAACGTGCCGCTCTCGCCCAGGAGCCGGCACTCGATGCCCTGGCCTTCCTGGCTCCGGCCGAACGTGTGAAGATCATCGCCGAAGTCAAGCGCGCCAGTCCGTCGCGCGGCGCGCTGGCGGCGATCACCGACCCGGCGGCGCTGGCCTCCACCTACCAGTCCGCCGGCGCGAGTGCAATCAGTGTGCTGACAGAAGGCCGCAAGTTCAAGGGCTCGCTCGAAGACCTGGAGCTCGTTCGGCAGGCCGTCTCGGTACCCGTCCTCCGCAAGGACTTCGTGACCCTCGACTACCAGGTGCTCGAAGCCCGTGCGGCCGGTGCCGACCTGGTCCTGCTCATCGTGGCCGCACTCGACCAGTCGACGCTGCTGCACCTGCATGAGTTCATCAACGAACTCGGAATGACGGCGCTGGTCGAGACTCATTCGGCCGACGAGGTCGAACGCGCCCTTGACCTCGGTGCATCACTCATCGGTGTCAACGCCCGCAACCTGTCGACGTTCGAACTCGACAGCGACCTGTTCGGCCGCCTCGCCGACCGCATCCCGGCCGGCATCATCCGGGTTGCAGAATCCGCTGTGAAGACTGCCGCCGACGTCAGCCACTACCGCTCGAGCGGGGCCGACGTCGTGCTCGTCGGCGAAGCCCTGGTCACCGGCGACCCTGCACGTACCCTCGAAGAATTCCTAGGAGTCTCATGACCACCCACCTGCGTGACGAGAACGGGCCGTTCTTCGGCGAGTTCGGAGGCAGGTTCATGCCGGAGTCGCTCATCGCGGCGCTCGACGAGATCAGCGCTGCCTACGACGAAGCGAAGAACGACCCCTCGTTCGCCGCCGAACTGGCCGAACTCCACCGCACCTACACCGGCCGGCCCTCGATCATCACCGAAGCCATGCGTTTCGCCGAGTATGCGGGCGGAGCCCGCATCATCCTGAAGCGTGAAGACCTGAACCACACGGGTTCGCACAAGATCAACAACGTGCTCGGCCAGGCGTTGCTCGCCAAGCGACTCGGGAAGACCCGCCTCATCGCCGAAACCGGCGCGGGCCAGCACGGTGTTGCCACGGCAACGGCCGCCGCGCTGTTCGGTATGAGTTGCGTGGTGTACATGGGCGAGGTCGACACCGAGCGCCAGGCGTTGAATGTGGCCCGTATGCGCCTGCTCGGTGCTGAGGTCGTTCCGGTCACCACGGGCACCCGCACGCTGAAAGACGCCCTGAATGAGGCGTTCCGCGACTGGGTGGCCAACGTCGCTGACACCCACTATCTGCTCGGCACGGTCGCAGGCCCGCACCCGTTCCCCGTCATGGTGCGCGACTTCCACAAGATCATCGGCGAAGAGGCTCGCGAGCAGGTCCTGGCTCTGACGGGCTCGCTGCCCGACGCCGTCGTCGCGTGTGTCGGTGGCGGTTCGAATGCCATCGGCATCTTCCACGCTTTCCTCGACGACCCCGACGTGGCGCTCTACGGCTACGAAGCCGCGGGAGACGGCGTCGACACCCTGCGCCACGCCGCGACGATCACCATGGGCCGCCCCGGCGTACTGCACGGCTCTCGCAGCCTGATGCTGCAAGACGACGACGGCCAGACCCTCGATTCGCACTCCATCTCCGCCGGGCTCGACTACCCGGGGGTCGGGCCCGAGCACGCCTGGCTCGCCTCGATCGGGCGCGCCACCTACCTGCCCGTCACCGATGCTGAAGCCATGTCGGCCTTCCGGCTGCTGTGCCAGACAGAGGGAATCATTCCGGCCATCGAATCGGCACACGCGCTGGCGGGTGCGTTGACGCTCGGCCGTGAACTCGGCCCCGACGCGACGATACTCATCAATCTGAGCGGCCGCGGAGACAAAGACGTCGAGACCGCCGGGCGCTACTTCGGCGTGCTCGATGAGGCCGCCCTCGTCGCCAGCGAGCTCGAACTCACCGACCTCTCGAGCGAACTCGACAGTGGTGCAGAAGAGGTCGCCGAACTCGATCGCGATGCCAGGGAGCTGGCCAAAGGCGAGGGTACCCAGCGATGAACGACAGCACCACGACGGCCTCGCCCGTCGCCACGACCATCGCGAACACGCGCGTCGATCGCGCGGGCGCCCTGATCGGGTACCTACCGGTCGGCTTCCCCACGCTCGAAACGAGCATCGATGCGGCTGTCGCGCTGGTAGAGAACGGCGTCGATGTGCTCGAGCTCGGGCTGCCGTACACCGATCCGGTGATGGATGGCCCGGTCATCCAGAAGGCCACCCAGACCGCCCTCGAGAACGGCTTCCGCCTGCGCGACGCGTTCACGGCCGTCGAAGCCATCCGCTCGCGGGTCGACGCTCCCATTCTGCTCATGACGTACTACAACCCCGTCGTGCAGTACGGCGTAGACCGCTTCGCCGACGATCTCGTCTCGGCCGGGGGAGCCGGGCTCATCACGCCCGACCTCACTCCTGACGCAGCCGGCGAGTGGCTTGCAACCAGCGACCGCACGGGCCTTGACCGGGTGTTCCTGGCTGCGCCGACATCGACGGATGACCGGCTCAAGCTCGCGGTCGACAACAGTCGGGGCTTCGTCTACGTGGTCTCGACCATGGGCGTCACCGGTGCCAGGGGCGACGTCGACGCGGCCGCACGCACACTCGTGGACCGCCTGCGCGGTGCCGGTTCCACCAGCGCATGCGTCGGCATCGGGATTTCAACGAGCGACCAGATCGCCGAGATCCTGGCCTATGCCGACGGTGCCATCGTGGGCTCGGCCCTCGTCCGGGCCCTCTCCGAAGACGGCGTCGCCGGAGTGGCCCGAGTCGCAGCTTCCCTCGCCCGGGGTACTGCGCGCTGAAAGTCCTTCTGGGATGGGCGGCGTCACGCTTCGCGCCTGACGCCGCCCATCACTCTGGGAGAGCTCGAAGGTTCAGAACCCGTGTCACGCGGGTGCACACGACGCACCATAAGATTGGGCTTGCCGATTGCCCATTGACGGCAACGAGTCCCTACGGAAGGTTTCCACCCAGGTGTTTGTGCCGCAAAGCATTCCCAGCCCGACGATCAATTCCCTGAACATCACGGGGTGGCTCCAGACGCTGGGCATCAACCTGCCTGTCACGATCGACATCAAGTTCTACGCGATCTGCATTCTCATCGGGATCGTCGCGGCGACCATCCTGACCTCTCGCAGGCTCACCAAGCGCGGCGCAGAGCCGGGCATCGTGCTTGACATCATCCTGTGGGCCGTGCCGCTCGGCATCATCGGCGCGCGACTCTTCCACGTGTTCACCCACCCCGGCGACTACTTCTACGACGGCGCCAACCCGTGGGAGGTGTTCGCCATCTGGAACGGCGGCATCGCCATCTTCGGCGGCCTCATCGGTGGCGCCGTCGGTGCGCTGATCGGCTGCCGTATCTCCGGTATTCGGTTCTGGACGTTCGCTGACGCCCTGGCGCCGGGACTGCTGCTCGCCCAGGCCTTCGGCCGCTTCGGCAACTACTTCAACCACGAACTCTTCGGCAACCCGACCGACGGCTGGTGGGGCCTCGAGATTCCCGCCACCTTCCCGTGGAACGGGCAGCCCAATCCGGCCATCCCGGTCGGCCTTGCCCCCGGAACCCTCTTTCAGCCGACCTTCCTGTACGAAGTCATCTGGAACCTGATCGGTGTGGCATTCCTGCTCTTCATCGGCAAGAAGCTGGCCCTCCAGTGGGGCAAGCTCTTCGGCATCTACCTCATCTGGTACGGCGTGGGTCGCTCGGTCTGGGAGACCATCCGGGTCGACCCGAGCGAGATCTTCTTCGGCGTTCGGGTCAACGTCTGGGCGGCGTGGCTGGCGATCCTCATCGGTATCGTCATCATCGTCGTGCAGACCAAGCGGCACCCAGGGCTGGAGCGCACCCCGTACAGTTCGGGCATTGCATGGTCGCCAGCAGGCGCTGAGGTAGACTCGAGTGAGAGATACACAGACGAAGAACTTCGTGGCGACGGTGCCGCCGAAGCAGCGGCAGGCGAGAATTCGGCCGATTCAGACGCTGGCACCCCGACTGAGAATGACTTCGAACCCAGCGCCACAAGCGCGACGCGTACCAAACCCACAGCTTAATCAGAAGCCCGAATCCGATACTCTCGTATCGTTCACACCCCTGTCACACCTCGGGCCGCCGGCGTCCCAATCACGAAGAACCCGGTAAGTACCCGGGGGGATGGATTCCTATGGTTGAGAGCAGAACCTCTTCCCGCTTCACCACGCACCCCGCGCCCGTAGGACTCTACGATCCAGCGAACGAGAAAGACGCGTGTGGGCTGGCCATGGTCGCCACCCTGCGCGGGGTCGCGGGCCACAACATCATCGACACGGCTCTGGATGCCCTGCGGAACCTCGAGCACCGAGGAGCCGTCGGCTCCGACGCGGGTACCGGCGACGGCGCCGGCATCCTCACCCAGATCCCCGACGCCTTCCTCCGCGCGGTCTCTGGTGTAGAGCTGCCTGACGTCGGTCACTACGCCGTCGGCAACGCCTTCCTGCCCCTCGACACGGCAGAACGCGAAACGGTCATCGCCCGCGTGGCCGAGATCGCCGACGAGGAGGGCCTCACGGTTCTCGGCTGGCGCGAGGTCCCCGTTCGCCCCGAGGAGCTCGGGCGTCTCGCGCGCGAGGCGATGCCGGCGATCTGGCAGCTGTATGTCGAGGCGAAACACCACGACGTTCACGGCGAGAAGGCCTCGGGCATCCAGCTCGACCGCCTGACCTACCGGCTGCGTAAGCGTGTCGAGCACGAGCATGAGGTCTACTTCATGTCGCTGTCTGCCCGCACGCTCACCTACAAGGGCATGGTCACGACGCTGCAGCTCGAGCCGTTCTACCCCGACCTCTCTGACGAGCGCTTCGCATCGAAGCTCGCCCTGGTGCACTCGCGCTACTCCACGAACACCTTCCCGTCGTGGCCTCTGGCACAACCGCTTCGCATGATGGCCCACAACGGTGAGATCAACACGGTGCAGGGCAACCGCAACTGGATGCGCGCGCGCCAGTCGCAGCTGAAGAGTGAACTGATCGGCGACATCGCGCCGCTTCGGCCGATCGTCACGCCCGGTGCGAGCGACTCTGCCTCGTTCGACGAGGTCGTCGAGCTCCTGACTCTCGCTGGCCGATCGCTGCCGCACGCGATCATGATGATGGTGCCAGAGGCGTGGGAGAACAACGCCTCCTTCGACCCGGCCCGTCGTTCGTTCTACGAGTTCCACTCCATGCTCATGGAGCCCTGGGATGGCCCAGCCGCCCTGGTCTTCACCGACGGCAACCTCGTCGGTGCCACTCTCGACCGCAACGGTCTCCGCCCAGGCCGCTACCTCGTCACCGACGATGGCCTCGTCGTGCTCGCGAGCGAGATCGGCGTGCTCGACGTCGACCCGTCGAAGGTCGTTCGTAAGGGGCGCCTGCGCCCCGGCAAGATGTTCCTCGTCGACACCGAGGCCGGTCGCCTCATCGAAGACGATGAGATCAAAGACTCCCTCGCTGCCAGCGAGCCGTGGGCCGAGTGGCTCGAAGAGGGGCGCATCAACCTGCGCGACCTTCCCGAACGCGAACACATCGTGCACACGCCGGCCTCGGTCACTCGTCGCCAACGCACTTTCGGTTTCACCGAAGAAGAGATCCGCATCCTGCTCACGCCGATGGCGAAGAACGGTGCAGAGCCCCTCGGTGCCATGGGATCAGACACGCCCATCGCCGTGCTGTCGAAGCGGCCGCGGCTGTTGTTCGACTACTTCACCCAGCAGTTCGCCCAGGTCACCAACCCGCCGCTGGACTCCATCCGCGAAGAAGTCGTCACCTCGCTGCGCCTCGGTCTCGGCCCCGAGCGCAACCTGCTCGACGCGACTCCCGGCCACACCGGCCAGGTGGTGCTCGACTTCCCGGTGATCGACAACGACGAGCTCGCCAAGATCCAGCACATTGACCCGAGTCCCGGCAGCGCGACGACCACGACCCTTCGGGGGCTGTACCGCGTCGAGAACGGCCCCTCGGCCATGCAGGAACGCATCGCCGAAATGTGCATCGAGGCCGATGAGGCCATCGCCAACGGTGCGAAGTTCATCGTGCTGAGCGACCGCGACTCAAACAAGGAGAACGCACCTGTTCCGTCGCTCCTCATGCTTTCAGGAGTGCACCACCACCTGATCCGGGCCGAGACCCGCATGAAGGTCGGCCTGATCGTCGAGGCCGGTGACGTTCGGGAAGTGCACCATGTTGCGCTGCTGATCGGCTTCGGAGCATCCGCCGTCAACCCGTACCTCGCGATGGAGACGTGCGAGAACCTCGTCCGCTCCGGAATGATCACCGGGATCACGCCCGAGAAAGCCGTGAAGAACGTCATCAAGGCGCTCGGCAAGGGCGTACTGAAGATCATGTCGAAGATGGGCATCTCTACCGTCTCGTCGTACGCCGGCGCCCAGGCCTTCGAAGCCGTGGGTCTCGACAAGGAATTCGTCGCAAAGTACTTCACCGGCACCTCGTCGAAGCTCGGCGGCGTCGGCATCGAGGTCATCGCAGCCGAGAGCGCGAACCGGCATGCTGCGGCCTACCCAGAAGACGGCGCGATCACCGTGCACGAGCCCCTGGCCGTCGGCGGCGAATACCAGTGGCGCCGCGAGGGGCCGCCCCACCTCTTCAACCCCGACACCGTCTTCCGGCTGCAGCACTCGACGCGGGCGCGCAGGTACGACATCTTCCGCGAGTACACGAAGCTCGTCGACGACCAGGCCGAGCAGTTGATGACCGTTCGCGGTCTCTTCAAATTGAAGACGGATGTTCGAAAGCCCGTTCCGCTCGATGAAGTGGAGTCGGTCGAATCCATCGTGAAGCGGTTCTCCACCGGTGCGATGAGCTACGGCTCCATCTCCCAGGAGGCGCACGAGACGCTCGCGATCGCCATGAACCGGCTCGGCGCCAAATCGAACACCGGCGAGGGCGGCGAAGATGTCGCGCGCCTGCTCGACCCCGAGCGCCGTAGCGCGATCAAGCAGGTCGCCTCAGGCCGATTCGGTGTCACGAGCATGTACCTCACCCATGCCAACGACATCCAGATCAAGATGGCGCAGGGCGCAAAGCCCGGCGAGGGCGGCCAGCTGCCGCCGACCAAGGTGTACCCGTGGATCGCGCGCACCCGACACGCGACCGCCGGTGTCGGTCTCATCTCGCCGCCGCCCCACCACGACATCTACTCGATCGAAGACCTCAAGCAGCTGATCTTCGACCTGAAGCGCGCCAACCCCGAAGCCCGGGTGCACGTCAAACTCGTGAGCCAGAATGGCATCGGCGCTGTCGCTGCCGGCGTGACGAAGGCACTTGCTGACGTCGTTCTGGTCTCCGGCCACGACGGCGGAACAGGTGCGAGCCCGCTCAACTCCCTGAAGCACGCCGGAACACCGTGGGAACTCGGCCTCGCCGAGACGCAGCAGACGCTGATGCTCAACGGAATGCGGGACCGTGTCGTGGTGCAGGTCGACGGCCAGATGAAGACAGGCCGCGACGTGATCGTCGGTGCGCTTCTGGGAGCGGAGGAATTCGGCTTCGCCACCGCGCCGCTCGTCGTCTCCGGTTGTGTCATGATGCGCGTCTGTCACCTCGACACCTGCCCTGTTGGCGTCGCGACGCAGAACCCCGAACTCCGCGCCCGGTTCACCGGCAAGCCGGAATTCGTGGTGAACTTCTTCGAATTCCTCGCCCAGGAGGTTCGCGAATATCTGGCGGAACTCGGCTTCCACACCCTCGAAGAGGCCATCGGTCACCACGAGCTCCTCAACGTGAACGCAGCACTCGAGCACTGGAAGGCAGACGGCCTCGACCTGAGCCCGATCTTGGTCGGCCCGGTCTTCTCCGACGACGAGCCCCGCGTCAACCGCCGCCAGCAGGAACACGAACTCGAGAAGCACTTCGACGTTCAGCTGATCAGCGATGCCGAAGAAGCGCTCGCCTTCGGTGAACCGGTGGTCATCTCCCTGCCGATCCGCAATACCGAGCGTGCCGTCGGCACGATGCTCGGGCACGAAGTCACCGTTCGCCACGGCGAGAACGGCCTGCCGGACGACACGATCCAGATCACACTGCTGGGCTCTGCCGGGCAGTCGCTTGGAGCCTTCCTTCCCTCTGGCATCACCCTCAGGCTCGAAGGCGACTCGAACGACTACGTGGGCAAGGGGCTCTCAGGCGGCCGCATCGTCGTGCGCCCGAACCGGGCCTCGACCTTCGCGGCCGAGCAGAACGTGATCGCCGGCAACGTGATCGGGTATGGCGCGACCAGCGGAAGCATGTTTATCCGGGGCATCGTCGGCGAACGTTTTCTCGTGCGCAACTCCGGTGCAACGGCCGTCGCCGAAGGTGTGGGGGACCATGCGCTCGAATACATGACCGGAGGAATCGCACTGATCCTCGGCGCGACCGGTCGTAACCTCGGCGCCGGGATGTCCGGTGGAACGGCCTACATCCACAAGCTCGATGCGGGGCTGGTGAACACCGACTCGCTTGGCTCGGGGGAGCTTCAGCTCCTTCCTCTCGACGAGACCGACAAAGACCTGGTGCGTTCGCTTCTCACCGAGCACGAGTCTGAAACCGGATCGACGGTGGCGACCGCGCTGCTGGCCGACTTCGACCGTACGGCGGGCGAATTCGTGAAGGTTCTGCCCCGCGACTACGCAGCCGTTCTTGCAACCCGCCAGACCGCGCTCGACGAGGGTCTCGACCCCGACGGCGATGTGGTCTGGGAACGAATCCTGGAGGTAACCGGTGGCTGATCCCAAGGGATTCCTGAAAGTCACTGAACGTGAGCTGCCCAAGCGGCGGCCCGTTCCCATTCGGCTGATGGACTGGAAAGAGGTCTATGAACCGGCGAACCCGTCGGAGACCCGGCGCCAGGCCGGCCGCTGCATGGACTGCGGCATCCCGTTCTGTCATCAGGGCTGCCCACTCGGAAACCTGATTCCCGAGTGGAACGACCTCACCTGGCGCGGCGAAGGGCGCCAGGCGATCGAACGCCTGCATGCCACGAACAACTTCCCGGAGTTCACCGGGCGACTGTGCCCGGCACCCTGCGAGAGTTCGTGCGTTCTGGGAATCAACCAGCCGGCAGTCACGATCAAACAGGTCGAGGTGTCGATCATCGACCAGGCGTTCGCCAACGGCTGGGTCACACCCCACCCGCCCGAGCGCCTCACAGGAAAGACCGTTGCCGTCGTGGGATCGGGCCCCGCAGGACTGGCCGCAGCCCAGCAGCTGACCCGGGCCGGCCACACCGTCGCTGTCTACGAGCGCGACGACCGCATCGGCGGCCTGCTCCGCTACGGCATCCCCGACTTCAAGATGGAGAAGAAGCACCTAGAGTCGCGCCTGACACAGATGATGGCCGAGGGAACACGATTCCGCGCCGGAATCAACATCGGTGTCGACATCACGTGGGCAGACCTGCGGTCCCGCTACGACGCCGTCATCGTCTGCACGGGAGCCACCGTGCCGCGCGACCTCGCTATTCCCGGGCGCGACCTCGATGGTGTTCACTTCGCCATGGAGTACCTGGTGCAGGGCAACAAGGTCGGCGCCGGCGATGTTGTCACCGACCAGATCACGGCTGAGGGCAAGCACGTCGTCGTTCTGGGCGGCGGCGACACCGGAGCAGACTGCATCGGTACTGCACACCGTCAGCAGGCTCTTTCGGTGACGAACCTGGCCATCGGCCAGCAGCCGCCGCACGAGCGCACAGAGAACCAGCCGTGGCCGACGTTCCCGAACCTCTTCGAGGTCTCGAGTGCGCACGAGGAGGGCGGAGAGCGTGTCTATCTCGCCTCCACCGTGGAGTTCCTCTCCAACGAATCCGGCGAGGTTCGTGCCATCCGTGTCGCCGAGACCGAATACCTCGACGGGCGGCGGGTGCCGAAGGCCGGCACCGAGCGGGAGATTCCCGCGGACCTCGTGCTCCTCGCCCTGGGCTTCACCGGCCCGGAGTCCGCAGATCTCTCCTCACAGGTCGGCGCGGTCTTCGATGGTCGCGGCGCGATCGAGCGCGACAAGGACTACGAGACGAGCATCCCTGGCATCTTCGTCGCAGGCGACGCCGGGCGGGGCCAGTCGCTCATCGTCTGGGCGATCGCAGAAGGTCGCGCCGCCGCCGCGTCGGTCGACCGGTATCTCGAAGGAGACACCGAACTGCCATTCCCCGTTTCCCCCACAGACCGCGCTATCGCGATCTAATAGAACAGACCAACCAATGCGCTCTCTGCGCAGAATCATGGAGCACCGTTCAAATATGAGACGCGCAAAAATCGTCGCAACGCTCGGCCCGGCGACATCGTCGTATGAGAACCTCCGGGCCATCGTCGATGCCGGAGTCGACGTCTGCCGCATGAACCTCAGCCACGGGACCTACGACGTGCACGAGGCCATCTACGCCACCGTTCGCAAGGCGGCCGCCGATTCCGGCCGGGCCGTCGCCGTGATGGTCGACCTGCAGGGCCCGAAGATCCGCCTCGGCAAATTCGAAGGCGGCCCGTACTACCTCGAACAGGGCGACATCTTCAAGATCACCACCGAAGAGGTCATCGGTACCCGGGAACTCTCGGGAACGACCTTCAAGGGCCTGCCCCAGGACGTCTCTCCCGGTGACTTCCTCCTGATCGACGACGGCAAGGTCAAGGTCCGTGTGCTGGAGACTGACGGCACCGTCGTCACCACCGAGGTTGTCGTGGCCGGCAACGTCTCGAACAACAAGGGCATCAATCTTCCCGGTGTCGCGGTCAACGTGCCGGCGCTGTCGAAGAAGGACGAAGCAGACCTGCGCTGGGGCCTGAAGCTCGGCGCCGACCTGATCGCGCTCTCGTTCGTCCGCGATGCGAGCGATATCACCCGCGTGCACGAGATCATGGCCGAAGAGGGTCGCAAGATCCCGGTGATCGCCAAGATCGAGAAGCCGCAGGCCGTCGACAACCTCGAAGAGATCATCGATGCCTTCGACAGCATCATGGTCGCCCGCGGTGACCTGGGCGTCGAGCTGCCTCTCGAGGCCGTGCCGATCGTGCAGAAACGGGCCATCGAACTGTCGCGCCGCATGGCCAAGCCGGTCATCGTCGCCACGCAGATGCTCGAATCGATGATCTCCAGCCCCATCCCGACGCGGGCGGAGACGTCCGACGTCGCGAACGCCGTCCTCGATGGTGCAGACGCGGTCATGCTGAGCGGCGAGACCAGCGTGGGGGAGTACCCCATCATCACGGTTCAGACCATGGCGCGCATCGTCGAGTCGACCGAGGTGCACGGTATGGAGCGCATTCCTGCGCTCGGCACGAAGCCGCGTACACAGGCTGGCGCAATCACGTTGGCTGCCGCCGAAGTCGCCGACTTCGTCGAAGCCAAGTACCTGGTGGTGTTCACTGAGTCGGGCGACTCAGTTCGACGGATGACACGGCTTCGGTCGAGCATCCCCATCGTCGGCCTCACACCGGAGCCGGGCATCCGCAACCGCATGGCGCTGTCGTGGGGAGTCGAGTCGTTCCTGGTCGACCGGGTCAAGCACACGGACCAACTGATGGTGCAGGTGGATGACGTGCTCCTGGGCGAGAACATGGCCCAGATCGGCGACAAGGTCGTGGTGATCTCCGGGTCCCCTCCCGGAAAAGCCGGTACCACCAACGACATGCGCGTACACATCGTCGGTGAGGGACACAACCCGAAGAAGCCCGACCCCGACGAGCTCGACCACTAAGACGTCAAAGAAAAAGACCCGAGAAACTGCTTCTCGGGTCTTTTTCTTTTTTGTACCGGTGGTCGGACTCGAACCGACACGTCTTGCGACAACGCATTTTGAGTGCGCCGCGTCTACCATTCCGCCACACCGGCTCGCGTCAACAGTGTTCAGAATACCGTAGGGTTGAGTTGTGACTGACCACGATACGCCCACGACTGCACCCCGCCGTGTAGTTGTCGCTGAAGATGAATCCCTGATCCGCCTCGACATCGTCGAGATCCTCCGTGACAACGGTTTCGAGGTGGTGGGTGAGGCTGGCGATGGCGAGACGGCGGTGGCGCTTGCAACCGAACTTCGGCCCGACCTGGTCATCATGGACGTCAAAATGCCCCTGCTCGACGGCATCTCCGCCGCAGAGCGCCTTTCAAAGGGCCACATCGCTCCCGTCGTGCTGCTCACGGCCTTCAGCCAGAAGGAACTCGTCGAGCGCGCCACCGAGGCCGGTGCCCTCGCTTACGTCGTCAAGCCCTTCACTCCGAACGACCTGCTGCCCGCGATCGAGATCGCTCTCTCGCGCTATGCCCAGATCATCACTCTCGAGGCAGAGGTCGCCGACCTCGTCGAGCGGTTCGAGACGCGCAAGCTGGTCGACCGAGCCAAAGGCCTCCTGAACGAGAAGATGGGTCTGACAGAGCCTGAGGCGTTCCGATGGATCCAGAAGGCCTCGATGGATCGCCGTCTCACCATGCACGACGTCGCCCAGGCGATCATCGAGCAGCTCTCGGTCAAGAAGTAGAGCAGCCTGCGGACTTGACCGGCGCACACAAGGCGACCGCCGCCGAGCGAGCCACTCCGGCGAACGGAACCACCTCGGCACTGAGCCCGATCGATATGAACGCACTGTTCGGTCGCGGCAGTGGTGCCCTCGCTGAGCGGATGGGTATCGAGTTCTTCGAGCTGTCGCCAGAGCGCTCGGTGGCGACGATGCCTGTCGACGGAAACACGCAGCCGTTCGGGATCGTTCATGGCGGAGCCTACGTCGTCCTTGCCGAGAGTCTCGGCTCGTTCGCCGCGAACATCTTCGCCGGCGCGGGCCGAGTCGCTGTGGGAATCGAGGTCAGCGCCAGCCACACGGGGTCAGCATCCAGTGGCACGGTGACCGGTGTCTGCACGGCCATCAAGCTCGGCCGGACCCTCACCGTTCACGAGATCGCGATCTCTGATGCGTCCGGTCGACGACTGTCGACGGTACGCATCACCAACTTCATCAAGGATCTGTAGAGGCCGGCATGGCGCGACGCGCGGCGCTCTGAGCTGTGCCGTGGCATCGGGTGTCGCCGTCGGCCCCCCTGTGTAGGCTTGCCCTGTGCCGGATACCGAACAGCCCACCCTTCTCATCGTCGACGGTCACTCGCTCGCGTTTCGTGCGTTCTACGCCCTGCCGGTCGACAGCTTCCAGACCAGAGACGGTCAGCACACCAACGCCATCCATGGCTTTGTGTCGATGCTCCTCAACCTCCTGAAGAACGAGAAGCCGACCCACGTTGCCGTGGCGTTCGACATCTCCAGGTTCTCGTTCCGCACGCGCGAATACCCCGAATACAAGGGCACCCGGGGCGAGACGCCACCGGAATTCATGGGCCAGGTACCTCTGCTCAAAGACGTTCTTCATGCGATGAATATCGAGACCCTCGAAAAAGAAGATTTCGAAGCCGACGATATTCTCGCGACCCTCTCTGTGCAGGGTGCCGAGCAGGGCTTCCGCGTTCTCGTCGTCTCCGGCGATCGCGACACCATCCAACTGGTGAACGACAACGTCACTCTGCTCTACCCGTCGCGCCAGGGTGTCACCGACCTCACTCGCTACGACCGTGACAAGGTCTTCGAGCGTTATGGCATCGAACCGCACCAGTACCCCGAAGTGGCGGCCCTGGTTGGCGAGACGAGCGACAACCTGCCGGGCATTCCCAAGGTCGGCGAGAAGACTGCCGTCAAGTGGCTGAAACAGTTCGGCAGTCTCGACGAGATCCTGCGTCGCTCCGACGAGATCGGGGGCAAGGTCGGCGAGAGCCTCCGCGAATTCCAGGAGAACGCGGTGCGCAACCGGCGCCTCAACCGGCTGCTCACCGACGTCGAGCTGCCCGTCGGGCCGGCCGATTTCACCCGGCGACCGATCAACGAGCAGGCCGTACGCGACATCTTTGCCCGGCTCGAATTCCGAACCCTGCTCGACCGGGTGTTCAAGCTCGACGGCATCGTTTCGGAGCCGGGGGCAACAGCATCCGTCACCGTCGACGAGACGGCCGTCGTCGCCCCCGTACCGTCTGCGTTGCTCGACGAGGAGCTCGAGGCCTGGCTCGCACGACACATCGTGGCTGAACCCTTCGGGCTCGCCCTCAGTGTGGAACTGCTCGACGGCAATCCCATCGGCTTCGGCCTCGCGTCGTCTGAAGCGGCTCTTTTTCTGCCGTGGATCCCCGACAGCCGTGACTACCTGCCCTTCGAGAACTGGCTCGCGAGCGAATCGCCCAAGCTCCTGCACGGGGCGAAGACCCAACTCAAGGCGATGATCACGGCTGGGTTGACGGTCGCCGGCATCACCTTCGACACCTCCGTGGCCGCATGGCTGTTGAAGTCCGACGGCACTGCGCCATCGCTGGCCGAGCTGGTGGATCGCGAGCTCGGCGAAACGCTGCCGACCCCCGACCCGAACCAACTCGTGCCGGCTGACGAATCCGTCGTCGGCCCGGCAATCGAGGCCTGGTTCGTCGGCCGCGTTGCGCGGGCGCTGAACGACCGGCTCGAAGAGGGCTCGCGATCGGTGCTCGTCAACATCGAGATGCCGGTTCTCGCCGTGCTCGCCCAGATGGAGCTCGACGGAGTCGCGGTCAGCCACGCGCAACTGGCCGAACTGTCGGGTGAACTCTCGGCACGGGCATCCGACCTTGCTGCCCGGGCATTCGTGATCATCGACAAGGAGATCAACCTCGGGTCACCCAAACAGATCCAGGAGGTGCTGTTCGAGCAGCTCGGCATGCCCAAGACACGGGCGACGAAGACCGGGTACTCCACCGACGCGGTGTCACTGGCCGACCTGCAGGCCAGTTCGCCGCATCCGTTCCTCGACCTGCTGCTCTCGCACCGCGACGCCACGAAGCTGAACCAGATCGTCGAGACGCTCGACAAGTCCATCGCCGCTGATCGACGCATCCACACCACCTACGTGCAGACCGGTTCAAGCACCGGTCGCATCTCCTCCACAGACCCGAACCTGCAGAACATCCCCGTTCGCACCGAGGAGGGCCGACGCATCCGCAAGGCCTTCATGGTTGGTGAATCGTACGAGACGCTGCTCACCACCGACTACTCGCAGATCGAAATGCGCATCATGGCGCACCTCTCCGAAGACGAGGGGCTCATTGCCGCCTTTCAATCGGGCGAAGACCTTCACCGCTTCGTCGGCGCACGCATTTTCGGCGTCGAGCCGGCCGATGTGACGCCGGCCATGCGCTCGAAGGTGAAGGCCATGTCCTACGGCCTCGCCTACGGCCTGTCGGCCTTCGGGTTGTCGAAGCAGTTGCGCATTCCGCGCGACGAGGCCAAGCAGCTCATGAGCGACTACTTCGAGCGATTCGGCGCCGTGCGCGACTACCTGCGCAACGTCGTCGTGCAGGCGCGCGAAGACGGCTACACCGAGACGATCTTCGGTCGACGCCGCATGTTCCCCGATTTGGCCAGCGCCAATCGCGTCTTGCGCGACAACGCCGAGCGCCAGGCGTTGAACGCACCCATCCAGGGCACGGCCGCCGACATTCTGAAGATCGCCATGGTGAACATCTCAGCCGACCTCGCTGAACGCGAACTGCAGTCCCGCATGCTTCTGCAGGTGCACGACGAGCTGGTCTTCGACGTGTATCCGGGCGAATGGGATGCCCTGGCCGACGTCGTCACGACCCGCATGTCGACAGCAGCCGAGCTGAAGGTGCCGCTCGATGTGCAGCTCGGGCGCGGCCAGAACTGGAACGAAGCCGCGCATTGACGTTCGGCGCCGTCACTTCGGGCGGAACACAGGCATCGTGGTGCCTCTGGCGGCAAGATGTTCGCTCAGCTCCGCCCGTTCTCCCTGCGGCCGGGCGGCTTCGTGCCGCGCACCAGCGTGCGGCAGCTGCACTTCGGGCGGAACACAGGCAACGTGGTGCCTCTGGCGGCGGCATGTTCGCTCAGCTCCGCCCGTTCTCCCTGCGGCGGTGCGGCTGTTCAGCGGAAGTCGCGGGAGCGGGTGGGGGCGCCGAGCGGCAGCAACTCGAAGCGGTCGGCCACGAGGTTGAGGATGCCCTCGGGGGAGCGCTCGATGATGCCGCGCACGACCATGGCCGGGGCCTCGCGGGCGACCCGGCGATAGCGGCTCCACACGCCCACGCTGCAGATCACGTTCAGGATGCCCGTCTCATCTTCGAGGTTGACGAAGGTGATTCCGCTCGCCGTGGCCGGCCGCTGCCGGTGCGTGACGACTCCGCCCACCTCGATCCGGCGACCGTTCTCCGTGGTCTCGAGAGCGGCGATCGAGAGCGCTCCGCGGTCGTTCAACCAGTCACGGGAGTGCGAGACAGGGTGGTCGTCTGGCGAGATTCCGGTGCTCCAGAGGTCGTAGATCACCTGCTCGGTTGGGCTCAGCATCGGCAATAGGGGCGGTTGCACGCTGACGTGCGTGCCTTGCAGGTATTCGGGACGGTCCTGGGCGGCGTTGCCGGCCTCCCAGAGCGCTTCGCGACGCGTCAGGTTCAGGCTGGTGAATGCTCCGGCCGAGGCGAGAGCCTCCATCTGCGTGGTGTTGAGGTCGTTGCGGCGGGCCACGTCGGCCATGTCCCGGTATGGGCCGCCCCGGTGGCGTTCGGCCACGATGCGTTCGGCGACCTTGTCTCCGATCGAGGTGACGTCGGCGAGACCGAGGCGCACGTCGAGATTGCCGTCGCGGCGATGCTCGGCGAAGTCGGCCAGGATCGCCCGGTTGAACGGCACGGCGACCGGCGGCTGGTCGTGCAGGATGCACTCGTGCCGCCCGGTTGGCTCGGCGGCGGTTCCGACGGCGATGTCGTCGCGGGGTTCGAGGCCGGCCTGCACCCCCGAACGCTGGATGTCGGGGCGGTGCACGACGACACCGTGCCGCCGGGCATCCGCCACCAGGGTCTGCGGCGAGTAGAACCCCATCGGCTGGGCGCGCAACAGTGAGGCGAGAAAAGCTGCCGGGTAGTGCAGCTTGAACCAGGAGCTCGCATAGACGAGCAGGGCGAAGCTGTTCGAGTGGCTCTCGGCGAACCCGAAGTTCGCGAAGGCCTCGATCTTCTGGTAGATCTGCTCGGCCACATCGGGGGTGATCCCGTTGGATGCCATGCCGGCGAAGAGCTTCTCACGCAGCGACGAGATCTTCTCGACACCGCGTTTGGAACCCATGGCCCGACGCAGCAGGTCGGCGTCTTCAGCCGAGCATCCGCCCACAGCCTGCGCGACCTGCATGAGCTGCTCCTGGAAGAGCGGCACCCCGAGCGTTCGTTCGAGCGGTTCTTCGAGCAGGGGGTGCAGGTACGTCACGGGTTCGAGCCCGGTCTTGCGACGAATGTACGGATGCACGGCCCCACCCTGGATGGGACCAGGCCGGATCAGCGCGATCTCGACGACGAGGTCGTAGAACCGCCGCGGCTGCAGGCGGGGGAGTGTGCCCATCTGCGCGCGACTCTCGACCTGGAAGACGCCGATCGAATCGGCCCGGCACAGCATGTCGTACACCCCCTGTTCTTCTTTGGGGATGCTCTGCAGCGACCAATCCTCGCCGAGGTGCTCACGAACGAGGTCGAGCGAGTGTTGCAGCGCCGAGAGCATGCCGAGGCCGAGCAGGTCGAACTTCACCAGGCCCATCCACGCGCAATCGTCCTTGTCCCATTGGAGCACGGTGCGGCCATCCATTCGCCCGTTCTCGATGGGACAGACCTCGCCGACCGGCCTGTCGGTGAGCACCATTCCTCCCGAATGGATGCCCATATGGCGGGGAAACTTCAGCACCTGCTCAGCGAGCCCGATCACCTCGGCGGGAATGTCATGCTCTTCGGTCGAGATCGTCGACCCCCAGCGCTCGATCTGTTTCGACCACGCATCCTGCTGGCCGGGACTGTGCCCGAGTGCCTTCGCCATGTCGCGCACCGCGAACTTCGGCCGGTAGGTGATGACGTTCGCGACCTGCGCCGCGTTGCGCCGCCCGTACTTGCGATAGACGTACTGGATGACCTCCTCCCGTCGATCCGAATCGAAATCCACATCGATGTCGGGTTCTTCGTCACGCATGCTCGACAGAAACCGTTCGAACGGCAGCTTGTAGAAGATCGAATCGACCGCCGTGATGTCGAGAATGAAACAGACGGCGGAATTCGCGGCCGAGCCACGGCCCTGGCAGAGAATGCCCTGGCTTCGCGCGTAGTGCACGATGTCGTGCACGATCAGGAAGTACCCGGGGAAGTCCTTCTGTTCGATGACCGCGAGCTCCTTCTCAATGCGCGCCCGGTTGTCGGCCGTGGCATGGGGGTAGTGCGTGGCCATGCCGTCGGCGACCAGCTTGCGCAACCAGCTCATCGGCGTGTGCCCCTCCGGCACCTTCTGCCGGGGCAGTCGTGGTTTGGCGGTGCGCAGCTGGAAGGAGAGGTCGTCGGCGACCTCCACCGTGCGCTCGACCGCCCCGGGGTACCGCGCGAACCTGGCCGTCATCTCAGCACCGGAGCGAAGATGAGAGCCGGCGGATGCAGGCAACCACCCTTCGAGGTCATCGAGACTGCGCCGTGCCCGAACGGCCGCGAGGGCCTGCGCGAGGGGAAACTGCTTCGGTGTTGCATAGTGCACGTTGCCGGTCGCGACGGTGTTCACCCTGTGTTTCGTCGCCAGCTCAGCCAGCGCGTCGTTCGTGTCGCTGTCGAGCGGGTTGCCGTGGTCGAAGAGTTCGACCAGCACGTTGTCACGGCCGAAGAGGGCAACGAGCCGGTCGAGCTCGCGCGAAGCCCCGGGCAAACCCTCGGCTTCGAGCGCCTGGCGAACGACACCCTTGCGGCAGCCGGTGAGAACCATCCACTCGACGCTGCCGGTGCCACCATGGCCCGCCTCTCCCGTCAGTGTCGAAACGGCTTCGCTGCCGTCGGCTCCGCTGCCACCGCGGGCCTGGTCGGCGAGCAGCTCGAGATCATAGAGCGGCCTGCCCTTCTCGGCATCGCTGGCGAGCTGGGCAGAGGTGATCGCACCGGCAAGCCGGTGGTAACCCTTCTGCCTGCGGGCCAGGATCACGAGGTGGGAGCCCTCGGGGTCGGCCATTCCGTTCTGGGGCTTGGTGAGCCCGAGCGAGAGCTCCGCACCGAAGATCGTGCTCACGCTGGGATGCGACTCTGCGGCTTCGGCCAGGTGTACGACCCCGTAGAAACCGTCATGGTCGGTGAGGGCGAGCCCGTGCATCCGGAGCCGTACGGCCTCTTCGAGCAGCTCTTCGGGAGAGGAGGCACCGTCGAGAAAGCTGAAGTTCGAGTGGGCATGCAGCTCGGCGTAGGGCACGATCGGGCCGTCGTCGGCAGGCTCGGGTGCACGGGGCTGCTCGGGTGGGGGAGTGTACGGCTGCCGTTTGCGCGAGAAGGCCGGCCCGTCACCTCCGTCGCGGTCGACGGGCGCGCCGGGCCGTCGCGTGTCAGAGAGCTTCTTCTCGAGCTCTGACCACGGGATGGCAGGGTTGTCGAAGCCCATCAGCGCACCCAACCTTCATTGTCTACGTGAAGGTAAGACTGAACCCAGGCTCCGAATTGAGTTTCAGTGAGGGCGCTGTAACCTTCGACCTCAAGGTTAATCTTAGAAATCTGTCGACTGGATACTCCGCGACGTTCAGTCATACCGAGCCTCCGCCCACCACTCGTGCTCGTGCAGGGCCAGCAACCAGGCAGTTCCCTCTGCGTCAACCACCTGGAAACGGTGGAACGACCGCGCCTGCTCCTGATCCCACCAGCGTTCGAACACTGGCCAGGGGCCGGCCCAGGCGGTGAGTTGCGGCAGTCGAGGGGTAGCACTCTCTTCAGAGAACCGGGCGGGAACACCCGTCAGCACACCGCGCTCGGTCACGCCGACCGGGCCGCCGTCTTCGGCCTGCACGCTGACTCTTCGGGGCCTCTCGAACACCGTGGAGGGCGCCGGAAGCGGAATGCTGCCAGGCCACGGCTTACCCCCGAGCTCTCTCTCCTTCGGCCGGGGGTCACCCCACGGCACCAGGATCTGCCGCTCGCTGATGCCGCGCCCGCCACCGATCGCCGCCGTCATCACCCCGCCGTGCCCGAGCAGGCTCTGCACGCGTGAGAGCCCGTGGTGAACGCGGTCGTCTGGCGTGCTGCCCCAGAGCCCGGTCTCGTAGTTACCGATCGAGTCGAACCCCTCTGGCAGCACCCGCACCTTCGTGATCGGCGACCCGAGCGCACCGTTGCCGTTGCCGGTTCTGCCCTGCACCTGCCAGCGAATGCGGTCGAGCACATCAGAAGCACTGAACCACCGGGGATGCCCCCACGAACGCTCGTGCACCCCGCCGTTGTCGGTGTGAATTTCGACCCGGATGCCCGTGCACACCAACAGCGCCCGAGTGAGTTCTTCGACGAACCGTTCGGCTGTCGTTCGAAAGGCGAAGGTGACCTGGTCGACAAGCTCGAATGGAGGCTCGAACGCCAGCTCGATGTCACGCAACTGCGGCGGCAGGCGCGGAACGACCCGCCGGGCATCTCTGCCGCTTGCGAGCGTGTGCGCGTACACCCCGGTCTCACCGAACCGCGCCCGCACGTCACGAAAGTCGAGTGCGGCGAAATCGCCGAGGGTCGTGAGCCCGAGCCTTCGCAGCAGGGTGGCCAGCGCCGGGTCGCCGATGGCCTCGATGGGCTGGGGTGCGAGGAATGCCGGTGAGCCGCCGGCGGGAACGACACGGATGCTCTGCACCCCCCGCATGCGCACAGCCTGTTCGGCAGCGAACCGGCCGTCGGCGATGGCAATGCGTGCCGACGTCGTCTCTTCGGCAACCCCGGGGTCAGCAGACCCGGAGATCTCCAGCGCGGCCAGCGCCGTGAACAGCACCTTCGCCATCTCTTCTTCACCGCCGTAGTAGCGGGCGGGGCCGCGGGAACGCAGGGCACAGGTACCCGGCCTGATGAGCTGCACACCGGGCATCAGCTCTTCGATCGCCGAGACGATCGGCTCGAAACTGCGGTGGTCGAGCGCCGGGTCGTAGTCGAAGACCAGCAGTTCGGGGCACCGCGCCTGGGCCTCACGGATGCGCTGGCCACGCCGGACCCCTTCACCCCGCGCGCTCGGGGAGCACGCAAAAACCAGGCCGTGGTCGACCAGGGCAATGGGCAGCGTCGGCTCGATCTCTTCTGCGTGCGCGTGTGCCCGAACGGGCCAGTCGGGAAACCAGATCACCAGGGTGCGTGTGACATCAGTCATGTCAGCTCGCCCTCTCGCTGAGGGTCGGTTGCAGGCCAGTCAACCGACTTTCGGCCACACGACCCTGCTCCGCCACACGCACCTGCTCAGAGGAATCGGGCAGCCACAGCCTGGCCGTGCGCTTCTGCCCCCGGAATGCCCGGCCGGCAGAACTCACCGTCACCTGCCGGCTCGCCAGATGCCCGTGACCCTGCCCGATACCGCCCCACTGGCTCGCCGTGATGCGCAGGGTCGCCTCGCTCTGCGGCCAGCCCCCCAGCACGATGAGGGTGGCCTCGCGCTGGCGGATGCGCGCGGTCAGCCGTGCCACCACCGAATCGCTGAGGCGCGGGGGAGTCACGGTGACCACCACCGTCACCACGTCGATCACCGCAGACGCCACGGCCAGCCACTGTTCACCCGGATGCGGCACCAGAACCAGCCGTTCGAGGTCGATACCCGACCGGCTCGCCGCTTCGGCACCGAAGTCGGGCAAGCCGATGACCCCGCACCAGGCGCCCGCCGCAGAGGGGCCCGTCATCAGGGCCATGACCAACGCGTGCGACCCCTCGACCGAGTAGGCGGCCCCCGCCTTGAGCGCACCGCCCGGCAGAAGGGAGGCGAATGCGGGGGAGGTGTTCAGGCTGCGTGTCTCGAGTTTTGTGCTCTGCATCTGCCGGATGCGTTCCTGAAGTTCGCGCACCGCTGACGCCGCGGGGGAGGCTTCGGCGAGGAGCAATGCAGGTTCAGGCACCCTTCAATATTCGAATATATGTTCGAATAAGTCAATTGCGCCCAGCGTGTCGTTCGCTGAGTTATCCACAGATAGTTGGCTCTGGTACATCGTTCGACCATGGATGCCGCACTGTCGTTTTCATGAACATTCACTCCAGCAACAACACTGTCTCAACACGCTTCAGAAAAGGCCTTCCAGAAGCCCTAATTCGGGCTTTTGGGCGTGCAGATACTTCCCATTTCGCACGTCAAAAATCGCCTCAACGAACTTGTCGATGCTGCCTCGCTCATCAATGAGCAGGTGACCATCACGAAGAATGGTTCTCCTGCCGCCGTGCTCATCGGCGCCGACGAGTGGGAATCACTGCAGGAGACTCTCTTCTGGCTCTCGCAGCCCGGCATCCGCGCATCCATCGACGAGGCGAAAGCACATCTCGACTCTGGCGAGGGATTCACAGAAGAGCAGATCCGTTCAGAGTTCACTGTCCCCAGGCGCCGCGACCGGTGAGCCACCCGGTCATCTTCTCGTCGACTGCACGCCAGGATCTCCACACCATTCCTCCACGCATCCTGCCCGCCATCATCGAATTCATCTATGGCGACCTGGCCGCGTCTCCCCGCAGGGTCGGCAAGCCGCTGTCGCGTGAACTCAGCGGAATCTTCAGCGCGCGGCGAGGGAGCTACCGAATTCTCTATGACATCAGAGGCGATGGCACCAGAGGCGATGAAATCACAAGTGATGACATCAAGAACGGAGACATCAACTGCGGCGACAATCACCCCAACGACATCCGATCCGCGATTGTCGACCGTGAACCGGCGGAAGAATCATCCAGGACCTCAAGAGACGACCAATCCGGCATGGTCCGAATTCTTCGCGTCGACCATCGTTCCGACATCTATCGCTGATGAGGCCCGATGGTCTGAAGCCGTGGGCCTGCGAGTGCACTGATGAACCGGCAGTGAGTCAGCTGGACACCTGACGTACACGTCTCCTTCACTTCGGTGAGGGTGAAAAGCCACTCACACCCGCCAAGGTACTGGCTGAACGCATCGCGTTCTCAGCCCGACTGAGCTCATCAGGCCGCTGAGCTCATCAGACTGAGTGAACCCGAGGATCCCGTGTCAGCCAGCCCGTGCATCGTCTTCTCGGCGTTCCGCACGAATTCCGAGCCGATGATCCGCGCGTGGTCGGCTTTCCGCCAGCAGGTGAAGGTCGGCGAGAAGACCACAGCGACGAACACCGCGGCCCAGAACACCGCGGAGCCGACAAGGGCGCAACTGACTCTCAGCGAACCGCCGGCCACACGAACGCCAAGTACAGCCGCACCGAGCCAGTCGGGCATCTGGCGCCTGCTCGCGTCGAACAACCGCGAGGTCGCGCGCAGCTCGTACCTCTATACCTCGTTCGTCGCCGCTCGCGGGCACGTGCTCTACCTGCAGCAATCGGTCGACGACATGCAGATCACCATCGTGAATGGCCCGACGGCAGGCACCCACGGGTGGTTCGCGAGCATCGACTCGTCAGCCGTGATGACCTGCGCCCGCTGGTACGGAGCAAGTGCCTCGAGCCTCGAGGCTGCCGTGACCACGCTCGCCGCCTTGCGCAGTGCGACGGTGACAGACGACCCGAGGCGTACGGCCACGCCCGGCCAGCGCAACCGGCCCCTCACTTCGACACCATCGCGATCTGCCGCCTGGTAACCGGGCACTGACCATGAGAACCAGCATCACCCTTCTCGTCACCGCACTGCTCGCCCTCGGCGGCTGGCTGACCTACAGTGCCGTCACAGCCCCCGGCCAGTCCGCCCACGCTGCAATCGGGGTGCCCGGGCAGACCGACCTCGCGGCTCTGGCACCGGACGCTGTCACCCCCGTCGACCCGTCACCCCCCACGCTCCCCGAACCCACGTCACCGACTTCGTCGGCATCGGGTACCTCTGACGCGTCAACCACGACGGCCGGCCCCGGACTCGCGGGTACCACTGCAGGCGCAACGGGGACCACTACATCGAGCAACACCGGCAATTCACGCAGGGTCGACCGTGCTTGGGCGCAGCGCGCGGTATCGGCCACGGGCATCCCGTATCGCGCAGTGCTCGGCTATGCCGGCGCGACCATCGCTCTGCAGACTGAGCAACCCGCGTGCCACCTGGGCTGGAGCACCCTTGCCGCCCTCGGCAACATCGAGTCTGGGCACGGAACACATGCCGGTTCGCGCATACAAGACGACGGCTGGGACACTCCCGGCATCTTCGGCCCCTCACTCGACGGCACAAGCTATGACGCGATCGCCGCCGCGCCGACGGGCACCACGGGTAACGCGGGCGGCACGTCAGCCCAGTGGGCCAGGGCCGCGGGGCCACTGCAGTTCATCCCCTCGACCTGGGCCCAGTGGGGCGCAGACGGCAACGCCGACGGTGTGGCCGACCCCCAGCAGATCGACGATGCGGCGTTGACCGCCGGGCGCTACCTCTGCAGCTACGGGGATCTGTCGACGGCAGCGGGCTGGCGAGCATCCGTCTTCGCCTACAACCACGTCGAGACGTACGTGGACTCGGTCGCAGCGACGGCGAATCTGTATGCCGCCGAGGTGGGGTGACCCGTGCAGCACGCATCGGAAGGGCTCATCTCCGGGCGATTTAGGCTCGGCGACCTGCTGGGAAGCGGTGGTTCGGCCTCGGTCTTCGACGCGGTCGACGTCACGGTACCGAACATCGGTGCCGCACCTGCCGCACCTGCCGCACCCGACGAATCTGATGCACCCGATCCTGGGGCAGCACCCACTTCGTCGCCGGGGTCGGAAGAGGCGCCAGGTTCTGACTCGACGCCCCTCGAAGCGCCCGAAACCCATGTCGCGCTGAAGATCCTGCACCCGCACCTGTCGCGCTCGCCCGAAGCCCGTGATGCCTTCTTCACCGAGGCGTTGGCGGCCGAGAAGCTGCGGCACCCGAACATCGTCGCGGTGCTCGGCGTCGGCGTGCATGACCCTGAGGGCGAGCCACTCGCGTGGATCGCCCTGGAGCGCGCACCGGGCATCACGCTGGCCGAGTTCGTCGAACTGAACGGCGCGCTGAGTGTCTCGAGCAGCCTGGCCCTTGCCGATGGTCTCTTGCGCGCACTCGAGGCGGCCCACGCTGTCGGGCTCGTGCACCGAGACGTGTCGCCGGCCAATATCATGGTCGAACCCGGGCAGCACACCGTTCTGACCCCCGAGGCGGTGCGGTTGGTCGATTTCGGCCTCGCCGACGCAGCCGGGCGCCCGGTGCTCGGCGCCGACATCCTGCGGAGCATCCAGCCAAACTCCGGCGACTCGAGCACGCGGACGCCGGGGCCCAGCGACGACACACTGCCCTCCGCGCAGAGCGCCTCGCCGCTCGGCGCACTTGGAGTGCTCGGCAGCGCCAACTACATGTCGCCCGAGCAGGCCCTCGGCGAAGCCGTCGACGAACGCGGCGACATCTACCAGGTTGGTGCGGTGCTGCACTTCGCGCTCACCGGGCGCCCACCGTTCGTTCGCGACTCGACCTCTGCCGTCATGCGGGCCCACGTGAATGCGCCACCGCCCGTCCCGTCGGTGCTGTATTCCGGCATTCCCCGTGCCGTCGATCGCCTGGTCGTCAAAGCGCTGCTCAAAGACCCGGCCAGTCGCTACCGCTCTGCCGCCTCCATGCGTGAGGCCGTCCTTCTCCTCGAAGTGCGAAACACCGCGCTCAACGCGCAACGAACGGTCATGCTGCCCCAGGCCGGCATCACGACACAGATGATCGCCCCACCCCCGCTCGCACCCCGCCGCCCCACGGGCCCGCCGGGGCAGGGGCGAACGGCCGCCACCGCACGCCAGCAGCCCCCATCCGGCCCGGTGTTCACCGGAGTCTCCCGGCCCACCGCCGCCGCCGCAGACGTTACACCCGCCCAGGTCACTCCCGGCCAGCTCGGTGCAGCGTCGGACACTCCGGCGACATTCGGCAGCAGGCGCCAGCGTGGTGGGGGAGCCGTGTGGGCCGGCATCATCCTCACGCTGACGGTCGTTGCCGTGGCGTGGGTGCTCGCCACCACGTCGAACCCGAGCTCGTCGACAGCAGCAGGGACGGGTTCAGCGAACCCGGTCAGTCACGCGGCAACGCCGTCTGCGACTGCCAGCGCAGAGCCGAGCCAGACGCCGGTGGTCACCGCGGCCGCGAGCACTGCTCCCTCACAGGTCGCTGCGCCCACTCTGGTTTCGCTCACTCTGGCCGACGCGAGAGCAGCACTCACGGCAGCAGGACTCACGCTCGGAAGCATCACGTCACAGGACTCCAATCGAGCTGGTGACACCGTGCTGTCGGTTTCACGCACTGCGGTCACCAGCGTCGATGCGGGCAGCGCGGTCGACGTCGTGGTCGCCTCCGGCTCGAACGCCGTGCCGGTCGTCACCGGGCTCGGTCAGAGCGACGCGATCGCGAGCATCCAGTCAGCGGGTTTCGCCGTGGTGGTGCAGACGCAGGTGAACGGTGCAGCTGCGCCCGGCACGGTGACCGGAACGCAACCGGCCGAGACGTCGTCACTGCGGCTCGGCAGCTCGGTCACCATCGTCGTCGCGACGGCCCCTGCCACACCTGCCCCGACACCGAGCACCACGGGCACGCCGACACCGTCAGCGACCCCGCACGCATGAGCGTGCCGGCCCACTCTCACGCCATCGCGTCGGCCCGGGCATCCACCCGTCGTGCGCACGATACTCGTGACCCTCGCACTGGGGGCGCCGGCCGATTTCTGATCATGCCGTGTCCATACCTCCTTCACCCTCCCGGCCCCGGGCGTTCACCTTGCCCGGTGATTATCAGGCCTGTGGTGCGGAGCCTGCCCGAGGCATGCCACAAGGAGGTGCACAGTGTCTGAAAAGAAGTTCGACTCGTTGACAGACGTGCACAGCATGCTCACCGACAAGACCAGCGTGAAGACCCCCGTCGAGCGGGTGTTCGCCGACGAAGTCGGCCCCGACCCGTCAGCGCTGCGGCCACCGCTTCCCCCTGACTCAGACGACGCACCCACCCATGTGAACCCCGACCCGATCAACATGATCGGCGTTCACAAGCGGTCGCTGAAGTCACGCCCGTCACGCTCGGACTCGATCTTCAAAGGCGTCTCGTTCACCGCCGGCGCAACCACGGTCGGCATCATGCTCGCCGTCGGCCTCTTTCTCACCCTGCGCGCCAGCGACGCCCTGCAGGTGCAGGGCATCAACTTTCTGCTCGAACAACAGTGGTCGCCCGACACCCACCAGTTCGGCATCGCCGCCGTGATCTTCGGTACCTTCACCATCGCCATCATCGCCATGTGCGTCGGTGTGCCGCTGGCCGTCGGCACAGCACTGCTGCTCTCCGAGGTCGTGCGCGGCGGGCTGCGCTCCTTTCTCGTGTCGCTCGTCGACCTCATGGCCGCCGTTCCCAGCGTGGTCTTCGGCCTCTGGGGTCTCTTCTTTCTGCAATCGGCGGTCATCCCGGTATCGAAGTGGATCTCGACCTACTTCGCCTGGATCCCCGTCTTCGCCGTGACCGACCCCTCCAGCGGCCAGACCCTCACCGAGGCGAGCGCTTTCACCTCCTCGGCCTTCATCGCCGGAATCGTCGTCGGCCTGATGGTCGTACCCACGCAGACCTCCGTCATGCGCGAGGCCTTCTCGCAGGCACCCATCGGCGAGCGCGAAGCAGCCTTCGCCCTGGGCTCCACCCGCTGGGGCATGATCCGCACGGTCGTCATCCCCTTCGGGCGCGGCGGGATGATCGGGGGAGTCATGCTCGGCCTCGGCCGCGCCCTCGGCGAGACCATCGCGGTGTATCTGATCATCTCGCCGATCTTCTCGATCAACTGGCAAGTGCTGAAGACCGGCACCAACTCGGTCTCGGCCCTGATCGCGCTGCGCTACGGCGAAGCGACCCAGTTCGGGCTCTCCGCCCTCATGGCCGCAGGGTTGGTGCTCTTTCTCATCACCCTGGTCATCAATTTCACCGCATCGTCGATCGTGGCCCGTTCACGCTCCGGCGCTGAGACGAGCTAGGCGCGCACATGACCACCATCACCACGTTCGAGAAGCCCGTTTCGGGCGACCCCGACGACGACGGTTTCGGCGAGGGTACCCAGCACGACGAAGACCTCGATTCAGGGCCCCGCCTGACCTTCATACCTCCCCACGTGCACGAGGGAGCTCCCACCGAGCCCGCACCGCGCCGCCGCCTGCGCGAGGCGACCCTCGACGAACGTTTCAACATCATCGGCGCACTCGTCGCCGGCCCCACCCTGGCGACACTGCTGTTCGGCTGGTTCACCCCGCTCACCGGCCCCATCGGCTGGGTCGTCGTGGCCTTCATCTCCTTCATCGGCTTCTACATCCTGCTGGTCTCCCTCCGCTCCGACCGCGAAGAAGTCAAAGACCGTGTTCTTACCGTGCTGCTGATCAGCGCCGGTACCGTGCTGTTCAGCGCCCTCGTCTTCGTGGTCATCTTCACAGTGAGCCGCGGACTCGAAGCCCTGCCGCACCTGAACTTCTTCACCCAGACGATGCAGTTCGCCGGCCCGCTCGACGGTCTCGACGTGGGAGGTATCGCCCACGCGATCGTGGGCACGCTCATCCAGATCTCCATCGCCCTGCTGATCACGATTCCGCTCGGTATCACCACCGCCGTGTTCCTCAACGAGATCGGCGGCAAGTTCGCGCGATTCGTGCGAACTATCTCCGACGCGATGACAGCTCTGCCGTCGATCGTGGCCGGCCTCTTCGTGTACGCCGCCGTCATCCAGCTCTTCACCCACCAGCGCTCGGGGTTCGCTGCGGCAATCGCCATCGCGGTGATGATGCTGCCGATCATCATCCGCGCCTCCGATGTCGTGCTCCGACTCGTGCCAGGCAACTTGCGCGAGGCCGCATACGCTCTGGGCTCGACCCGATGGCGCACCGTCTGGGAGGTCGTGCTGCCGACGGCTCGTTCGGGCCTCGTCACCGCGGTCATCCTGGGCACTGCACGCGGTATCGGCGAGACCTCGCCCGTGCTGCTCACCTCGGGCATCACGGCCGTGATGAACCTCAACCCCTTCGAGGGCCCGATGATCTCGCTGCCATTGCAGGTGTTCGACTTCGTCAAGTCGCCCCAGCCCACCATGATCGCGCGAGGGTTCGGCACGGCGGCCGTGCTGATCTCGCTCGTTCTTCTGCTGTTCATCGTTGCGCGCCTCATCGGTGGCAAGGGCCCAGGGCAGCTCTCCGACGGCCAGCGCCGCCGGGTCGCCCAGCAGTCAGCGGATGACCTGCAGCGCATCACCGTCATGAAGTACGCCCTCGCCCAGAGTGTCGAGGCCACACAGACCGCAGCCCCTGCGCCCCCGAGCTCCGCACCTCCCACACAAGCACCCACGACCCACGTGACCACGAACAACAGCGAGGAGACGTCTCAGTGACGCCGCGCATCCGATTCCTTCGTTTCTTCACCGCGGCTTCGGCCTTCGCGGTTCTGCTCGTCAGCGCTGTTGGTGGTGTGACGACGCAGAGCGCCTCGGCCGACACCTACGTGCCCATCTCGGGCAGTGGTTCGACGTGGTCGTCGAACGCGCTCGACCAGTGGCGCAAGGACTTCGCCTCGAACTTCGGCGTCACGGTCAACTACTCGGCGTCGGGTTCGTCTGCTGGGCGAACAGACTTCATCAACGGCTCTGTCGACTTCGCGGTGAGTGAGATTCCGTTCCAGACCGCGCCGGTCGACGGTTCGGCTCCGGAGAACGCCACAGATTACGCCTACATGCCCATCGTGGCCGGTGGCACGTCGTTCATGTACAACCTCAACATCGGTGGCAAGCGCGTCACCGACCTGCAGCTCGACGGCGACACCATCACCAAGATGTTCACCGGCAAGATCACCAATTGGAACGACCCCGCCATCCAGGCGACGAACCCCAGCCTGGCGATGCCGAACAAGCCGATCGTGCCGGTCGTGCGCTCCGACGGCTCGGGGTCGACCGCGCAGTTCACCCTGTGGATGGCGAAGCAGCATTCCGATGTGTGGTGCCCCTTCGTCAACGAAGCACCGGGCGACAGCTGTGGGCTCACCTCGCAGTACCCCAACGCGAGCTTTGCGAAGTTCCAGAGCGGGTCGCTCGGTGTGGCCGGGTACGTGAGCCAGGGCTACGGCGAAGGCGCGATCACGTACGTCGAGTACTCGTATGCGCTCAACTCAAAGTTCCCGGTTGCGAAAGTGCTGAATACGGCAGGAAACTACGCCGAGCCGACGGCCTCCGCTGTCGCGATCGCGCTCGGCAAGGCGAAGATCAACGCCGACCTCACACAGGACCTCAGCGAGGTGTACACCAACCCCGACACGGCGGCGTATCCGCTTTCGAGCTACTCGTACATGATCATCCCGACGGTGGCGAAGGGTATCTTCACCACAGACAAGGGAAAGACTCTCGCGGCCTTCGTGACGTATGTGCTCTGCAATGGGCAACAACAGGCGGCCGCCCTCGGCTATTCGCCGCTGCCCGCAAACCTCGTCTCCGCCGCCTCCGAACAGGTGAAACGCATTCCGGGAGGCCCGGCTGCCGGAATCGACTGTTCCAAGGTCAAGGGCGGCTCTGCTGGCGTCACGGTCACACCAGACCCGACAACCAGTGCGGCCGCAACAACGGCCGGTGCTGGCGGTGCAGCCAGCACCGGCGCCTCAACAACCGACGGCTCCACTGGTGCGGCGACCACGGATTCCGCTGCCGCCGCAGCAGCGTCGAACACCGCCGTCTACGACGCCAACGGTGCCATCGTCAGCGGTTCCTCAGGGGTCGGGGCTGCAGTTGCTGCGTCAAAACCCCTCGTGCTCGACGACAGCGCGTTCGGCTCCCAACAGATCGTGATGATCGTGGCCGGCATTCTGCTGGTGCTCGCGATCGTTCTGCCGCCGTTCCTTTCTCGTCGCCTGAAACGGAGCAAATAGCCCAGCCGCACCACCCCGATCACACCCCTGAAGCGCGCTCGGTCTGGGGTGTCTCCGCTGCGCCATTCTGCCCCGAAGCGCCCGCCCCATTGTGAAATCTCCGAAGCAGTACTCGTTATCACGTCGTTCATCTGGGCGACACTCTCCGCCCCTACTTTTGTGCCGTTCCTCTTCGAAACCGCTGGTTTCCAGCTTGGAGTTTGCCTTGTCTTCAGCACCCCGTCACCGCCTGTCGCGGCGCCGAACCCTCGTTCACTCGGGGCTCTCGGGCATCATCGGCGGCCTCGCCGTCGGGGCGATCGTGACGCTGGGCGGGGTCGTGATTCCGGCGACATCGGCGCAGGCGGCTGTCTCGAGCGCTGTGACGGTGTCGGTCGCTGACCAGGACCCTGACAAGGCCAACGCGCCCCTCCCCGACCTCAAGGTGACCGTCTCGCAGACGAAGGACTTGCAGGCCCAGGGCATCAAGGTGAGCTGGACGGGCGGAAAACCCTCGACCCCACCCAGTTCGACGTCGCCTGGTGGCACGAGTGGCGGTGGAGACTACTTGCAGATCATGCAGTGTTGGGGAAACGACCCTCTCGACGCCTCGCAGCCCGACAGGACAACGTGCCAGTACGGCAGCTTCATCACCACTGGCGCAAGCCGATTCTCGAACATCGGAACCGGTGATCCGGTCGCGGATCAAGACAAGTCGTATACGGTGCCGGCGACTGAAACCAGTACGGGCTTGACGTCGATACCGTTCAAACCCTATCCGGGCGACGATGCCACCAAGACTGTAGCGCTGGTCGCAGACAGTAAGTTTGTGCCCAACGCCACTGACCCTGCAAACAACCAGTACTTCACCAAGCTGACGACGAATGAAGTCAGCTGGGCAGGCTCAGGCCCCAACGGCGACGGATCTGTGAAATTCGAGATCCAGACAGCCACGCAAGCTGCTGGCTTGGGCTGTGGCACGCCTGTGACGACTGCCAATGTCGTCTCTGGAACCCCGTGCTGGCTTGTGATCCTCCCTCGGGGTGAAACCGATCCTGGATACTCGTACTCGGGCACGAAGCAATCGGGTCTCGATTACAACGTGTGGAAACACAAACTGGCTGTGAAGCTCGACTTCCAGCCGGTTGGGCTCCGGTGCACCCTCGGTGCTGCGATCAGGCAGCTTGCTGGCAGCCAGCTGATCGAAGGTGCCGTACGCTCCTGGCAGCCGCAGCTCTGCACCGCCCCCGGCGGAGCAACGTATGCGCTCATCGGCCAGCCCGAATCCGACGCGGCAACGGCTGCCAACAGCACAGACCCTCAGCCACTCGCGCTGACCTCGAGCGCGCTCCAAACCGACGGAACAGACTCACTGACGTACGCACCAGTCGCACTGACTGGCGCCACAATCGCCTTCGCTTTAGATAGGACCGTGAAGTCGACCTGCCCGGCTGTCTCTGCCGATGATTTGAAAACGTACACGTCACAGAACCATCTGCCATTCACAGAACTGAAGCTGACACCACGGCTGGTTGCAAAGCTTCTGAGTTACTCCTACTGGGAATCCCTGCCCAACTTCGCCGATAAGTCCGAGGTCGGCTACAAGAGCCCATCTGAACCGGGCCCGAATGCCAGAAACATCACCTGGGACAAGGAGTTCATTGAGATCAATGGCCCAGAGTGGGGTTGCCAAGCCATCGCCGATCCTGCAGTTGCAGACATGCTCGAGCCGCTCGGCCACTCCGACGCAGCATCGGCGATGTGGAAGTACGTCATGAGCGACAAAGACGCGGTTGACTTCCTGAACGGCGTGCCAGATCCCTGGGGCATGAAAGTCAATCCCTGGTCTTCCACCAATCCCGACATCAATCCGACGCACTCGGGGCTCGTCCTCCCCACAGATAGCTTTCCCAAGCCCAGCCCCATTGAGCGAGCGGCCACAGCAAACGACCCTGCAATCAACCTGGTGACGTGGCGCCCGTATACAAACAGCTTCGACGCGGGTGGAATCGCAGTTCTGCGAGGCGATGGGCAGGACTACGGGAGCTCTGACCCTGGTCCGCCTGTGAAGTACACCAAAGCTGCGCGAAACATTCCTGGATATCAGAAAGTCATGGGTATCACGAGCACCGCTTCCGCCTCGAAGTACCAGCTGTTCACCGCGGCTCTACGAAACCCTGCCGGCAAGTACGTCACAGCGACGACAGATTCGCTGGCCGCCGCCGCTGCCGCGATGACGCCAGACACGAAACAGCCCCAAGTAGTGGGTTTCGACCCCACCTCTGTATCTGCCAAAACCGCCGAGGCTGCATACCCGCTCACGATGCCCGTCTACGCAGCAGTCAACCCGGCGATGAAGGATCCTGCAGCCACCGATCCGACCTCGATCCGCAAGGACTATGCCGCGTTCATCCGCTACGCAGTGGGTGCCGGCCAGGCACCGGGCACGGCATTGGGCCAGCTGCCCGATGGTTACGCCCCGATCCCCGATGCGTGGGAGACGCAGGCACTGGCCGCGGCGACGACAATCGGTGGGGCACTTCCCACCACGGCGACGCCGACTCCCAGCCCATCCGCTTCGTCTGCCGCACAGGCCACAACGAAACCCCTGCAGAGCTCGTCGGCCGGCACCTCCTCGTCGCAGGTCGCGTCCGTCGCTGCCCAGCCGGTCGCGACTCCCACAGACCCAGCCCCCACAGGCGCTGCGGCCGCCCCACTTCTCGGCGACCCGACCCCTGCAGACCCCACGTCGGGAGCACTCCCCGCAGCCCTGCCAGCGAGCATCATCGCCGGCCTCGGGTTCGCGTTGGCTGTTCCCTTCGTCTCCCGCATCAGGAGAAGACGATGATGCCCCACATTCTTGGCACCCGTGAACGACGGCAACGATTGACGCCGTTCGCACCAAGTCGATGCGACTGCGCTTGCCGTTGCACGGTAAACCCTCCCGAAAGGAATCCCCACAGTGAAGATCAATAAGGTTGTTGCAGTTGCAGCAGCTCTGGGCGTCGCCGTTGCCGGCATCGCTTTCTCCGCTCCCGCCGCTTACGCGGAGCCTGTCTCCAACAGCTACGTGCTGGTCGGTTCCGACACCCTTCAGGATGCAGTCAACGCTCTGGCCAACGGTACCTCGATCAGTGGCGCGAGTGTTCGCGTCACCGCTTCGGGTTCCTCGATCGGTTCGTACGACGCTTTCGGTTCAACTTCCATCCAGGTCAAGCCTGCTGGCCCGACCTTCGGCCGCCCCTCGGGTTCGGGCGACGGAGTCAAGGCTCTGAGCCGCTCCATCGATGGCGCCAACTGGGTCAAGAACGGTCTCACCAAGTCCATCACGGGCCAGGTCGACCTTGCTCGTTCATCAAGCGGCCCCTCGGCCAACCCGACCGGCCCGCTTCTCTACACCCCGTTCTCGCGTGACGCCGTTTCGTATGCATACAAGTTCGGCGCCGGCGTCACCTCTGCTGCGGGCATCGACACCCTGAGCTCTGCTGACCTGACCTCGCTCTACAACGGCACGCTCACCTCCGTCGGTGGCGTCACCGTTGTTCCCCGTCTTCCCCAGGATGGTTCGGGAACCCGCAAGTTCTGGGTCGGCGCACTCGGCGTCGGCAACTCACCTGCTGGTGTTCCGGATGCTGCAACCACCACCCTGCAGGAGAACGACGCTACCCAGCTGACCCCCGCCGCGAACACGATCCAGATCGTTCCCTTCTCGGCTGCCAGCTGGATCGCGCAGTCCAACGGCGCCACGGGCACCAACACCATCGCCGGCTCGGGCGTTTCGCTCGGCGCCATCGGCGGCGTTGTCGCCTTCACCGGTTCGGGCACCGCGCTCGTTCCTGACGCTCCGTTCTACGCCAACACCACGTTCGGCCGCGACACCTACATCGTCGTCGAGTTCGCTCGCGTCGACCCGACCAGCGCCACGTACGACGCTGGCCTGGCTTCGCTCGTCAACACCTCGGCTGCAAAGAGCCTCACCAACTTCGGCACGAGCCCGGCAACTGCCGGTGCCGTAAAGAAGAAGTTCGGCTTCCTCGCACCGTCGACCACCAACACCCAGCGTGCCAACCTCTCCTAGTTTCCCTTCCTCTCCACACACCTCTGAAAGGCTAGAAATGATCAAGAAGAATGCCATTCGTTTGGCATCAGTCGGCATCATCGCCGGCGCGCTCATCGGCGCGACGTCGCTGACTGCCCAGGCAGCACCCGGCGTGCCGCCCGCACCCGTCGGCTCGACCGGTGCGTACTACCTCGTCGACTCCGGCACCGGCGAACCCGTGCTCGCAGGCACCGTGCTCAACTACAACACCGACGTTTCTGGTTCACCGGTCGTCGGCGCTGCGAACGACTTCGCGAACTACTTCACCGGACCGGCAGACGCCACCGGCGTCAAGGTGTTCGTCGCCGCTGTCGGTACCGAGCGCAACACGAACACGTACTCCTCGTGGGCTCCGAGCGCGTTCGCTGACCCTGTCGCCAAGACCGTCCTGCTCCCCGCAGGCGAGCTCGACGCCATGATCAACGGCCTTCCCGGCCAGGCGTCCGTCAAGGCTGCTGGTGGTAACTACAGCCTCGGCGTTGCGTTCACCAAGGACAACGGCGTGAACATCGCGTCGGGTGCTGTGTACTACACGACCATCAGCATCGAAGCCGGCACCGGCCTCTGGACCCCGTACGTCACGGGCGTCGTCACCCCGCCGCCGCCCGCCAGCGGTACCTTCGACCAGAACTTGTCGGCTACCACCATTGCCGCACAGGATGGCACCCTGAACCTGGTCGCCCCGGCCAGCTCCACCACCACACTTGGTGCAGCGACCCTGGTCAACCAGCTCTCGACCTCGACCGGTGACCTCGGTAAGTTCACCGTTCAGGACACGCGCGTCGTCACTGCCAAGGGTTGGGACCTGACCACTTCGGTCACGAACTTCACCAACACGGCTGACAGCACCAAGACGATCGACAAAAAGCAGCTCGGTGTCGCGGCCAAGGCCGCAGCCGGCACCACGCTTCCTGCCGGTGTCACCCTCGCAGCAGCCCAGGTCGCCGGCTCCGCCGTCAACCCGGCGCCGTTCGCAAGCGCTGCCGCAGGCACCGCGATCGCCGCAACCGACCTCGACGCTGGACTGACGCTTGTCGCTCCCGCCAACACGCCGGCTGGTACCTACACCGCGAAGCTCACCGTCACGCTGGCTTCGAAGTAACATCCGCTCCACAGCACTGAACCAGGGGAGGGGTCGCGCAAGCGGCCCCTCCTTTTGGGGTGACAGCAGAACCGTTCGGCGCCCCTTGTTCACCTCCGGTTCAGCTTCCCGACCGACTCCCGCCAACTGAGTTTGGATAAATGTACTGTGCCCGATATCACAGCCCTGCCCTCACTGCTCAAACGCCTTCTCGCATTCGCCATTGCTGCCCTTTTCCTCGCCGGACTGATGGTCTCGTTCCAATCGGCAAGCAGCGCGCGGGCCGACGACACCGCCGGAATCTCCGGTGCACCCTCTGACGGCAAGTCGACAGACGATCGGTCGCGATTCAGCTATCAACTCGCGCCTGGCCAGCACATCGACGACTTCTACCAGGTCAAGAACACCGGTACCGTTCCCCAGACCATGAAGGTCTTCGCGACTGACGCCTACAACACCGACGACGGTTCGTATGGCCTGCTCGACACCGATGCGACCCCCACCGACGCAGGCAACTGGGTGTCGTTCGCGAACGGGGCAAAGCAACTCTCCATCCCGCTCGACCCGGGAGCCACCCAGATCGTGCCCTTCACCCTGGATGTGCCGGCCGACGCCTCGCCCGGCGACCACGCAGCAGGAATCGTCATCTCTGTACTCACGCCCGACGGCCAGGTTCTCGTTGATCGCCGCGTAGCCACACGCCTCTACGCCCGCGTCGAGGGCGCCCTCCAGGCAGCCCTCACCATCAGCAGCATCGCCGCGACCTACGACCAGCAGTTCAATCCGTTTGATGGTTCAGCGACCGTCACCTACACCGTGAAGAACAACGGAAACGTGGCGCTCGGCGCGAACACCGTCGTCGGAGTCAACACGTACCTGGGCATTGCTGCGGCGGGCCAGGTGCGTACGGAACTCAAGGAGATGCTCCCCGGCAGCACAAGAACCGTCTCGGTCACCGTCCCCGGTGTCGCCCAGCTCGGCTACCTCAACCCGTACATCAGCCTCGCCCCGACGATCGACCCCGAAGCGCTGAACCCGGGCCCGCTGACCACGGTGAACCGCGACACCGTACTCATCGCCATGCCGTGGTGGCTCGTGATCATCCTCATCATCGTGCTGATCGTTTGGCTGGTCCTGCGCATTCGCCGCAAGCGCGACGAGAAGAACGCCATCGCCTGGGCCGCCTACACCGAGGCAGAAGCTCGCCGCCGCGCGACAGAAGAACTCGTCGCCGCCGGCGCATCATCCACCGCCGCAACATCCGGGGCCGCATCCATAAACGAGGCGCCAGCGCCCGACTCCTCCCGGTAACACGGTGAAATCGAGAAGGCGAGCGATAGCAGCCCGGGTGGCGGTGACCCTTGCGATGGCTACCGTCGCCACCGCGGTATTCGGTACGAGCGCGGCGATGGCCGATGACAGCTCCGGGGGAGTGGGCATCACCGTGACCGTGGCGGGTTCACCCACGAGTTCGGCCGTGACATCCACAAACCCCGCGGGCACCAAAGCCTCACCGTCGAAATCGAACACGGGTTCCGGTTCGTCAACCGTCGTCACACCGACCACTCCTTCGACGAACAAGCCCGTCGCGGCCCCGGGTGAATTCGATCTGGGCGGCCTCATCTTTCTCAGCGGCGTGACCTCCGACTACGCCTGGAGCATCAATCCACTCGCCGGCGAATCGCACGCGCAGATCACGGTGCACAACGTCTCCACAGAGACCATCGACTCGACCGCCGATTTCGTGATCGTCGGCCCGTTCGGCAACGAGATCAGCCGAGTGGATGCTGTACCCATCGCCGCCCTGAAACCCGACGAGTCTCGCACCGTCGACGCGACCTTCACTGGCCTCGGGCAGTGGACGTTCCACACCACCCACGTCACCTTCGTTCCGCCGCCTGTCGTGCAGGGCACTGAGCTGACGCCCGTCACCCGCGATGGATTCATGTTCGTGCTGCCGTGGTTCCTTCTCGTTCTGCTGATTCTCGCCATCGGCACGTATTCGGTGGTGCGGATCATCCGTGAGGCCGAATTCGAAGGCGCAGTCGTCGCCAGTTCGCCGAGCCTCGGGGAGGGCGTCGCATGACCGCCACCATCGAAGCGCCTCTCGGCGGCACACCGGCCGGCCCGACTCCACCCCGCCCACCGAGACCTCCGAAACCGCCGAAGGTCCCCAAAGCGGCACGGCCACCGCGACCGCCGCGCCGCCCGCCGGCCTCAGCGATGCCCGTCATTCCTCTCGGGCCGGCTCAGACGATCATCCGGGGCGTGCTTCTGCTCGTCGCCGTCATGCTGTTCGCCTTCGCGGCGAACCTCATGATCCTCAGCCACGTGCAGCACGCGGTGGCCCAGCAGCAGCAGTCGAACGAGCTGCGCGTCGAGCTCGCCGCAGGCACCACACCCGTGAGCGAGGCAACCTTCGACGACAAGCTCGTGGCTGACGGCGCACCGCTCGGCATCATCGACATCCCGTCGATCGGCGTGCACGAGGTCATCTCCGAAGGCACGTCGGCAGACATTCTGAAGAACGGCCCGGGTCACCGGCGGGATTCTGTTCTGCCCGGCCAGGCCGGAATCAGCACCGTCATGGGCCGCGCTGCTGCGTACGGCGGGCCGTTCTCGCGCATCCAGGAGCTCGCCCCAGGCGACCGCTTCACCGTGCTCACCGGCCAGGGCACGCAGACCTTCTCGGTGATCGGTGTGCGCTATGCCGGCGACCCGGTTCCCACCTTCCAGGGCGGCACCAGCCGGCTGACAATGATCACCGCCCGAGGTCCCGCGTACATTCCGAACGCGATCGCCTACGTCGATTCCGCACTCGCCTCCGAAGTGCAGCCGGCTGGCAAACGCCAGACGACCTACCTCGCCCTGCCGGCCACCCAGCAGGCCATGGCGACCGACACCTCGACCGTGTGGGCGCTCGTCTTCGCCCTGCAGTTCCTGCTGGCGGTCGAGATCGCCGCCGTCTGGGCGTACCGCAAGATCGGCCCGCAGAAGACCTGGGTCGTGTTCCTCCCGCTCTCCGTGCTCGCCGCGCTCTATGTGGCGAACCAGATGACCCTGCTGTTGCCCAACCTGCTGTGAGCCGGTCACAGCACTGGCAGACCCTGATGGATGCTGCACCCCACCCCTTCGCAAGAACCCGTTCGTGCCAGAGAAATGATTCGCCATGACTGACGCCACCGCCACGCCCCCCGAAGTGCCCGCAGAACCGCCTGTTGAACTGCCCGTTGAAGGTCCCTCCACGGCATCCATCGTGCCGGCATCCGCCCCGGTGGCTACCGACGCTGACAAGACGGAAGTGCTCCCCGCCCAGAAGCGCCGCGACAAACGCGTCTTCTCCTCGACGGTCAAGGCGCCCAAACCGCCGAAGGCCCCCCGAGAGCCGAAGCCGCCCAAACCGCCCAAGGGTGCGGCTCCCTACGTGCGGGTCGGTACCCCGGGAGCGCGCGACTGGACCCCGCCTGCCGGAAGCCCGGCCGCGTGGGTGCCCCCGGCATCCGGCGGTCTCACGCCACTGCCCGGCACGGCCCCCGGCTACGCCGCCGGCACAGTCAGGGGCCAGGCCACCACAGCCGTTCTCGAGCGCCCACCCCTCGCCGCCCTCGAAGCCAAGAACATCTCAGCGTGGTTCGGCGACCACCAGGTGCTCGACCGCGTCTCGCTGACGATGCCCGCCGGTGTGATCACCTCGCTCATCGGCCCATCGGGCTGCGGCAAGTCGACCTTCCTGCGCATCCTGAACCGCATGCACGAGCTCGTGCCCTCCGCGAGCCTGGCCGGCGAGGTGCTCATCGACCACGAAGACATCTACAGCGCCGACCGCAAGCTCGTCGACGCCCGCAAGAGCATCGGCATGGTCTTCCAGAAGCCGAACCCGTTCCCGGCGATGTCGATCTACGACAACGTCATCGCCGGCCTGCGACTTACCGGCACCCAGGTCGGCCGCGCCGAACGCGACTTCCTCGTCGAGAGCTGCCTCACCAAGGCCGGCCTCTGGAAGGAGGTGCGCGACCGCCTCCGCGCACCGGGCGGCGGCCTCTCGGGTGGCCAGCAGCAACGCCTCTGCATCGCCCGCTCGCTCGCCGTCACCCCTCGGGTTCTCCTCATGGACGAGCCGTGTTCCGCCCTCGACCCGACCTCGACTCGCGTCATCGAAGAGACCATGCTCGAGCTCGTGAACGACGTCACCATCGTCATCGTCACGCACAACATGCAGCAGGCCCAGCGTGTCTCCACCCAGTGCGCGTTCTTCCTCGCATCGCAGGGCAAGCCCGGCGGCATCGTCGAATACGGCGACACCGAGGCGATGTTCTCCAAGCCCATCGACTCACGCACCTACGACTACGTGAACGGTGTCTTCGGCTAAGCGCGCACCGTGCTCACTCTCATAGACTGTGGTCTATGGATGACCTGCGAGCCCCCAGCGACCTGAAACTCCTCGCCAACCCCACGCGGGCCCGCATCATGCAGCTCATCCTCAACAGCCCCGACGGTCGGCGGCGGGTCGGCGAGCTGGCCACCGAGCTCCAGTTGCGCCAGCCCACGGTCAGTCACCACGTCAAGGCGCTGATGGACCAGGATCTGCTCGAGCGTCACCCCGACGGTCGTCGCGTCTGGTACTCGCTCGCCGAGCACCAACGCGACCGGGTCGATGCCTTGTTGCCGGGGGAGCCAGATCGTGCCATCGAGCCCGAGGTGCTCGAACGGATCTCGGCCGACCTCGCCCTCCGATTCTCTGGCACGTTCTCGCGCGAGACGGTCAATCGCTACGTCGCCGAGAGTTTCACCTTGCTGTCCACGACGTCGCAGCTCACCAGCCACGTGGCATCAATCACCTCGACATTCACAGTCGACCGACTCTCCGCCCTCGCCACCCAGACCACGTCGAAATACGACCCGGGGGAGTCACGCCGGGTTCCGGAGGTGCTGTTCGTCTGCGTGCAGAACGCCGGTCGCTCACAACTTGCGGCGGGCATCCTGAGGCATCTCGCAGGAGACCGCGTTCACGTGCGCACCGCGGGATCGGCCCCGGCGAGCGCAATGCGTTCGGTGATCGTCACTGCGCTCGACGAGATCGGCGTTGCCGTCGGGGGTGAATTCCCGAAGCCGCTCACGGACGAAGTAGTACGCGCGGCAGATTTCGTCATCACGATGGGCTGCGGAGACGCATGCCCGGTCTACCCCGGTCGCACGTACCTCGACTGGAGCATCGATGACCCCGACGGCCAGCCCCTGGCTACGGTGCGTGAAATCCGCGGCGACATCGAGGCGCGCGTGCGAGCGCTGCTGGCCAGCCTCGCGGTGAACGATTCATGAACAGGTGATCATCCGGCAGCCAAACGCATAGATAACCATCTATGCTTTGAGAAACGACCGTGAGGAAGCCCTATGTCAGAAAAGCCCGTCGTACTCTTCGTCTGCATCCACAACGCAGGCCGCTCCCAGATGGCCGCCGGCTACATGCGTGCCCTGTCTGGCGGCGCCGTCGAAGTGCGCTCTGGCGGCTCGGAGCCCGGTGACCAGATCAACCCGATCGCCGTGCAGGCCATGGCCGAAGAAGGCATCGACATCTCCGAGGCCGTCCCGCAGTTGATGACGACCGAGCAGGTGCAGGATTCCGACGTCGTCATCACAATGGGCTGCGGCGACGTCTGCCCGATCTTCCCCGGCAAACGTTACGAGGACTGGGAGCTGGTCGACCCCCGCGGCAAGAGCATCGACGACGTTCGCCCCATCCGCGACGACATCAAGGCCCGCATCACCGCGCTCCTCGCCGAGCTCCTGCCCGCGACGGTCTGACTCTTATGGGCACGTTCGACGCCCAGAAGGCCCTTCCCGGGCTGGCGTACCCCGAAGAATACCTGCGCCGGCTTGCCAGCGACCTGTCGGAGAAGTTCGCCGGCATCTTCAACCCCGAAACCGTCGAACGGTACGTGCTCGAGTCGTACACGGCATTGCTTCGCACCTCAACGGTCAGGGCTCACCTCGCGAGCAACACCATTCGTTTCGCGACCGATCGCCTCACCGCCCTGGCGCAGGCGAAGGGCGCGATCGAGAGCCTGGTGCCCGAAGTGCTGTTCGTGTGCGAACAGAACGCCGGTCGCTCACAGATGGCCGCAGCGCTCACCCACGCTCTCTCGGGCGGTCGCGTGCATGTGAGGTCGGCCGGTTCGCTCCCGGCGCACCAGTTGAACCCGACGGTGGTTGCGGCAATGGCCGAGCTCGGCCTCGACCTGAGCACCGAGTTTCCCAAACCGCTCACCGATGATGTCGTGCAGGCCGCAGATATTGTCATCACCATGGGGTGCGGCGACGCCTGCCCGGTCTACCCCGGCACCCGCTACCGCGACTGGGAACTGGCAGACCCAGCCGAGCTTCCGATCGAAGAGGTGCGCATCATCCGGGATCAGATCGTCGTCAATGTTGGCGAAGTTCTGGCAACTCTCGGTATCGATCCCTCTTGGCTCACGAGCGTCTGACACGAATACCGCCACGTCTCATCTGCCGAGTTCACGCCCGGGTGACCGACCTCCGGCCACGATCCCGGGATGAGCGGATCGGCGTGGGATCGATCAGCCCAGCTGCCGGTCCAGTTCGGATTCGGCAACAGACGCGGTAACGCGCGTGGCGACGGGAAAGATCACCAGCAGCAGACCGATCGCCAGAGCGGAGCCGATGATCTGCGCACCCACGTACCCGGGCACCGATCCGGGTGCGATCCCGGCGAAGGTATCAGAAAACATTCGCGCTACCGTGACGGCAGGGTTCGCGAACGAGGTGGAACTGGTGAACCAGTAGGCCGCACCGATGTACGCACCGACCGCTGGTGCGGCGAGAGCACCACGCCCCGTGCGGGCAAGAGCGAAGATCAGCATGATGAGGCCGGCAGTCGCGACGACCTCACTGAGCAGATGCCCGCCAGTGGCCCGATCGGTGGTCGATATGCTCGTCGGAACGTCGAACATCGCATTCGCGAGTAAAGCACCGGCCACACCGCCCAGGCATTGCGCCACGACATATGCCCCGACGTCGGGCAGGCTGAGTCCGGTCTGAGCCCGTCGGCCGAGCATCCAGTCGGTGGCGGTGACGACCGGGTTGAAGTGCGCTCCCGACACCGAGCCGAACAAAAGGATCAGCACCGTCAGGCCGAGCGCGGTCGTGATGCTGTTCTCCAGCAACTGCAGCCCGACATCCGTCGGTGAGAGTCGCTGCGCCGCCACGCCAGATCCGACGACGACCGTGACAAGCAGGCCGGTACCGAGGAATTCGGCACACAGGCGTCTCCACAGCGGGGGCCGGGAAGTGACACTCACAGGCAGATCCATCGCCGTCAGACGCTGATCGGCGCGCGGCCGAGTTGGATGAACGTGGGAGCGGGTGCGCAGCACGCGCCGCCCTTCGCGCCTGTCGGGTCATCGAACAAGCCAGCACCACCGCACACTCCGGTGTCCGGCAGCACCAGCTCAACACCGGCTGCGGCTTCGTGGTCACCGGCAAGCTCTGCGACAACGCTACGCACCTGCTCGTATCCCGTCATCGCTAGGAACGTGGGCGCGCGACCGTAGGACTTAGTCCCGACAAGATAGAAATCCTTCTCGGGCTGTGCCAGGTCTCTCGCACCCGTCGCCTGCACCTACCCGCAACTGTGCAGGTTCGGGTCGACCTCGGCCGCGATCCTCACCGGAGCCTGCAGGGTCGGGTCGAGCTCCAAACGAATCTCCGACAAGAACGACAAGTCCGGACGGAAACCTGTCAACACCACGACCTTCTCCGCGACCGGCAGGGCGCGACCATCCTCAGAGACGAGCACAGCACCGGCGCCATCAGTGCGGATCTGTTCGACTCGAAAGCCGGTGACGAGGTCTACGACACCGGTGTCGACAAGCTGTTGGGCGCGTGTACCGAGTGCACCGCGAGCAGGCAGCTCATCGGCCAGGCCTCCGCCGAACGTGTTGCCGACCGTGCCACGACGAAGCGCCCAGGTCACCCTTGTGTTCGGGTGCTGCTTCACCACTCGCGACAGTTCGATTACCGCGGTGGCGGCGGAATGCCCGCTCCCGACGACGACTGTGTGCTTGCCGGCGTACTGTTCGGCATCGGCACAGTTCGGAATCCGGTACGACACGAAGTCCGCGGCCGCCCGCTCACCCAACGCTGGGAGCCCGTCAGCACCGGCCGGGTTGGGCTGCGCCCAGGTACCCGAAGCGTCGATCACGGCCCGAGCATCCACCCGCGTCTCTACACCTTCAGCGTCGACGACGTGCACCGTGAATGGTTGCTCGCCACGACCCGCGTCGACCAACCGGTCTCGACCGCGTCGGCCAACGCCCGTCACACGCGTGCCGTAGCGGATTCGGTCACCGAGCGCCGAAGCAAGCGGGGCGAGATACGAAGAAACCCACTTCGCACCGGTCGGGTAACCCTTCGTGGGTGCGACCCATCCCGTTGGAGCGAGCAATCGCGAGGCAGCAGCATCGACGAGTTCGGGCCACTCGGAGAACAGGCGTACGTGGCCCCACTCCGACACCGCAGCCGCCGGGCCGGCGCCAGCCTCGAACACCAACGGTTCAATGCCGTGTTCCAACAGGTGTGCGGCGGCCGCGAGGCCCTGAGGCCCCGCACCGATGACGACGATGGGCAGCAGCTCGGTCACAATAGACTCCTCATATCGACTAACTTCAATACATAGAGGTTCGCCGATAGATCGACAAATGTCAATACGAGGTTTACCATGAGAACATGGCCATCGCACTCCCACTGACCGAAGACACCGCGAACTGCTGCGCCACCGTGACCGGTGGCGTGCTCGACGTCGCACAGGCCGAGCGCATCGCCCACGTATTCAAAGCCCTCGGCGATCCGACACGCGTGCGTCTGCTCTCCCTCGTTGCCGCAGGGCCCGACGGGGAGGCCTGCATCTGTGACCTCACGGCGCCCGTCGGGCTGTCACAACCGACTGTGTCGCACCACATGAGCAAGCTTGTCGACGCCGGTCTCATCACGCGCGAACAGCGCGGAAGATGGGCGTACTTCCGGGTTGTACCTGAGGCACTCGAATCGAGCGCCCAGGCGCTACTGACGAAATGACTGCCATCCAGGTACGTGGCCTGGAAGAAGCAGACTGGCCCCACGTCCGACGGATCTATGCCGAAGGAATTGCCACCGGCCATGCGACCTTCGAACCAGAACCGCCCACGTGGCACGCTTTCGATAATGGCAAACATTCCAAGCTCCGACTCGTCGCCGTTGACGACGGCACAGTAATCGGCTGGGCTGCAGCGTCGCCTGTATCGAGTCGGCCGGTATACGCCGGAGTCGTGGAACACTCGGTCTACATCGCCAATTCCGCCCGAGGCGGGGGAGTCGGCCACCTTCTCCTGGCAGCTCTCGTCAACGCCGCCGAACAGGCTGGCATCTGGACGATTCAGTCCAGCATCTTCCCGGAGAACACCGCCAGCCTGAGGCTTCACGAAAAACACGGATTCCGGGTCGTCGGGCGCCGGGAACACATCGCCCTCATGGCCTACGGCCCCCTGGCCGGATCGTGGCGCGACACCATCCTCATCGAGCGCCGAAGCTCCCACGGTGGCGCTTCTGGCTAGTTCACACGGGCTGAGGGGCCACAGCAGTCAGCGCAGCCAGCCGGTCGAGCCCGATCGGCTCTTCGGCGAGCAACGGGATGATCGCCACCCGTTCGGTCAGACCACGAACCTTCTCAATCTGCTCGACTTCACTTCTGGCCCTCGCCTGAAGGAACGGCGTCCCGGGATGAGCAGCGGCGATGGAGTTGTTGACGACCCAGCCCCACGGTTCGATGCCTGCCCTCTGCAGATCGTGCTGGAGTTCCTCTGCTTCGAGCACCGGTGTCGTCTCGGCGAGCGTGACCAGGATGACCTTCGTCAGCGCAGGGTCCTGCAGGTGCATCAACGGGGTGACGAACGGCATACTGTCACCGATCTGACGTGAGATTTCGCGGTGATAGGAGCCCGTCGCATCCAGAAGCAGCAGGGTGTGGCCTGTCGGCGCGGTGTCGACGACCACGAACTCCCGGCGTGCCTCGTGAACAGCCTGCGAGAACTGGCGAAAGACCGCAATCTCATCGGTGCAGGGGGAGAGAAGGTCTTCTGCGAGCGCTGCTCGCTCGTCGGAATCGAGGTTCTTTCCCTTCGTCGCCATGACGTGTTCGCGGTACTCACGGACGGCCTGTTCGGGGTCTATCCGCGATACGCGAAGTCCGGGGAGGCTGCCGTGCAGCGTTCCCGCGAGGTGCGCGGCGGGGTCGGTGGTCGTCAAGTGCACATTGTGGCCTCGCTCGGCCAGGGCCACGGCGATCGCAGCGGCGACCGTCGTCTTGCCTACACCGCCCTTGCCCATGCACAGCACGAGTCCGTGGCCGGGCTGCTCGAGCTCATCGACAAATCGACCGAGCGGCTCGTCGGAGACCTCGACCGAACCATGGTCTGCGAGCGCGGCCGCATCGACATCGAACAGCGTCGCGAGGGCGCTCACACCCATCATGTTCCCGGCCTTGAGGTCGAGCACGTCGAGGGGGAGTCCCGCGACCCCGAGTGGAATCGCAGCGATCGCAGCTGACTCGCGCTGTCGGACCGCGGTTGCGATCGGTTCTGTTCCCGCGATGTCCGGCAACACTCCGTTGATCACCAGATAGCCCCCGGCGATGCCGACACGACCGAGTTCGACTGCAGTGCGTTCGATCTCGACCAGAGACGAGGTCTGCGCCCGGGCGACGAGAATCAGGCGTGTTCGATGCGGGTCGGCGAGCGCGGCAACGGCTGCTGCATAGACGGCTTTGTGTTTCTCCAGCCCGGATAGCGGCCCGAGGCAGGAGGGGTCACCCTTGCCAGCATCAAGGAACTCGGTCCACGAACCTGGCAATTGCAGCAACCGGATCGTGTGCCCGGTGGGGGCCGTGTCGAACACGATGTGGTCGTATTCGAGCACCAGGCTCTCGTCGGTGAGCAACTCGGTGAACTCGTCGAACGAAGCAATCTCGGTCGTGCACGACCCGGAGAGGCCCTCAGCGATGTTCGCCCCTTCACTGTCGGGCAGCAGGCCACGAACCGGTGCGATGATTCGCTCCCGATAGGCAGCAGCGGCATGTTCCGGGTCGATTTCGAGAGCCCATAGGCCGTCGACGCCGGCTATCGGGGTCACCGTGTTGCCAATGGTGAGACCGAAGACCTGCCCGATGTTCGAGGCCGGATCAGTGCTCACCAGCAGAACACGTCGGCCACGGCCAGCCAGTTCCACGGCCGTCGCACAGGCGACCGAGGTCTTGCCGACTCCGCCCTTTCCTGTGAAGAACAGAAAACGCGGAGGGTTCTCGAGAAATTTCATGATTCAGTTCAGCAGCATCCGGACGCGCCGCCGCAGCATCCAGTGGCCGACTTCTCTGCGAGTCCGAGCTGCGTGTGTGCCGGGTCTGGGACGGCACGGCTGGTGAGCCCGGAGAATGCGATGAGTTGTTCGCGCGACGGGTATGCGCCCGTCGCCACGGTCACACCATCGACGACGGTGAGAGTGAGGCCCCTCGACCCGACCACGTGTATGAATGCGCGGACCGTCTCATCCGTGGTGAAGGAGAGAGGGTCGCTGGCCAGATTGTGGCGCTCGATGTCGGCGCCCAGCTCCTGCAGGCTGCGCACCGTCGCGGTGATGTCGACCAGGCTCTGGTCCACGTCGACCCCGCAGACGCCGGTGTCGCAACACAGCGCCGATTCATAGATGCGGATTTCAGTCATGCGATCTCTCCTTCAGTGAGCGGTTGTGCGCTTGTAACGAGGCTCGTTGTATCGACAGAATTCGATATGTCAATCTTGGCTCCAATATCGATGGATGTCAATACGAGTGCCTTGGGGGTCATTAGGAACGTTCGATTTCACTCATGGTGTGAAATGGGACGGGATGCTTTGTTTATGAATCACGACCTGATATCGTCGCTTATATGGAGCATTTTGTAGCGGGCATCATCCATCAATCCGGACTGACCTCCGTAGGTCTTGCTGCGAGATCAGGGGTGTCACGCTCGACTCAATTCCGCATCGACAGCGGAACCACAGATCCCGGCGTAGGAACACTCCGGGAGCTGGCCATCGCCGCGGGCCTCGACATCGAAGTGACGCTCCGCCCGCTCTCCGATCCCGATGCCGGCAGGGCGGCCAGAGTGCTGCTCGACGCACGGTTCGGCACAGCCGTCGACAAGGGCATCGATCAGTGGATGACCCGACTCCAGAGATTCGCCGGTGACGACCCTGTGACGATCGTGCGCGTCGCAGGCGAGAGCTCGAGGCTGCTTCATCGAGATGGCGCCATCTACCTCGCTGGCGAGGCGGACGACCTGAAGCTCGCAGCAGCAGGGGCGAATTCAGGCAGCGAGTGGATTCTCTCCGGCCGCGGCGCTCTTGAGCGGATCGGTGGCGATCGAGAACGGCTCAGCACCACGAGCCGGGTGATCTACACGGCTGACGTGCATCGGATCATCCGCTCGCTCAGTCACATGACGACTTCTCGACCAGAGAGCGCGACGGTCATCGTTGTGCCCTACTCGGCGGATCTGGCCGTCGACCCACTCATGGACGGGCCAGTCACTTATGTTGCGCCGATCCAGGCTCTCATCGATGCATTCGGCATGGGCAGAGATGCCGCGCTCGTTGCAGAAGAGATTGCCAGGGGGTGGTGAGCGATGCCCAAAACCGAAACGAACCGGGCAGTCGATGGGCGCACGGCCGTCAGTAAAAACTGGGCCGTCGCATCCCGGGAATTCACCAGGAAGCTCAGCGAAGCAAACGAGAGACAAACCACGACGGCGCGCCTGTCACGCTCTTCTCGATCCCAGACTCTCGCGCAACGAGAAACGGGCATCGTATGGGACGCCACGCAAGTCGACTTCTCGTTGCTCACGGCGTCGAAAGTAGCTCGTGTGCGAGCGCGATTCCGTTCGGCGCTGCCCGAATACATCTGGGATGCAGCGGCACTCGAGGGCAACCCGTACACACTGCCAGAAGTTCAGACTCTCCTCGAAGGCATCACTGTCAGCGGCCACAGACTCGAAGACCAGGATCAGATTCTTGCGTTGAACGACGCCTACAACGAGATGGATCGCATCGTCGAAGGCGGCGATTTCACGCTCGACAAGCTGACCAGCGACCGCATCCATGGAATCGTTGCCGTCCACGAGGCAATCGAATCGGGGCACTTCCGCGGCGAAGGCGAGGTGGGCGGAGGCGGCCTCGTCGGTCTCGGCGAGCTCGGTCAGTATCATGCATCCGATCCGGGCAAGCGCGGCCAAACCCTCCTCGACGAGAATGCACGCCTGCTGGCCTTCCTGAATGAACTGCACGATCCGCGCGAACAGGCGATCGTCTACTTCTGCGCGGCGACCAGGCGACAGTTCTACTTCGACGGCAACAAGCGAACAGCTCGCATCATGATGACCGGGCTCCTGTTGAGCCACGGCTTCGACGCGATCTCCATCTCGGCGCGGCGGCGACTCGAGTTCAACGAGAAGCTTCGAGAGATGTTCGACACCGGCAACGCAACCAGTCTCATGCGGTTCATCGTCGACTGCCGACCGCCGGCATAGGCCCACAGAGGAACGCCCGCAGACATAGGCTGGGAGGCATGACCGACAGCACCTCACCGGCCCCGCTTCCAGCCCGCGTTCCCACAGCGATCGACGACATCGCCGAGCGCTGGGTCGATACCATCGTGACCCTGCAGCCCACCCTCGGCACGTACATCGGGCGCGACGAGGCGAACGACCGCTACGGCGACTACTCACCCGCCGGCCACGCCGCATATCTCTCAGAGGTGCGGAGCACACTGGCTGAGCTCGAGGCGGCCACACCAGCCGACGCCGTGGATCTCGTGACGCTCACCGACCTCAGCAGCGAGCTGCGGCTCACCGTCGAGAGCGCCGCAGCGCAGCTCGAACTGCGCGACCTGAACGTCATCGAGTCTCCCTCACAGCAGATCCGCGACGTGTACGACCTCATGCCCACCGACACCACCGAAGACTGGGAGGTCGTCGCCACACGATTCGCCGGGGTCGGCGACGCGATCGACGGGTACATCGAGACGCTGCGGCAGGGCATCCGGTCGGGTGTCACCCCAGCAAAGCGCCAGGTGCGTGAGGTCATCGCCCAGGCCAGGAAGAACAGTGGCGAAGACGGCTTCTTCCACAACCTGGCCCGCTCGGCGGGTTCGACATCGTCTGGCGAGCCCGAGGGCGCCGGCCGGGTAGGCGGTACGGATGCCCTGCCCCCCTCGATCGCGAAGCACCTGACGCTCGGGGCAGACCTCGCCTCACAGGGCTACGAACGCCTCGCAGAGTTCCTCACCACCGAGTTGCTGCCCGTCGCCCCCGAAAGCGATGGAGTCGGACGCGAGTTGTACGAACTCGAGTCGCGCAAATTCCTCGGTGCAACCATCGACCTCGACGAGACCTACGAGTGGGGCGTCGACGAGCTCGCTCGCATGGTCGCCGAGCAGGAGTCGATCGCCCGCGAGATCCTGCCAGGTGCTTCGGTGCTCGAGGCGATCGCGTTCCTCGAGAACGACCAGAGCCGCAAGCTCCACGGTTCGGCCGCCCTGCAGGAGTGGATGCAGGCCACCAGCGACCGCGCGATCGCCGAACTCTCGGTGACCCACTTCGACATTCCCCAGGAGATCCGAGCCCTCGAGTGCCTCATCGCACCCACGAACGAGGGTGGCATCTACTACACCGGCCCCACCGACGACTTCTCGCGGCCCGGCCGCATGTGGTGGTCGGTTCCAGAGGGCGTGACTGAATTCGACACCTGGCGTGAGCTCACGACGGTGTTCCACGAGGGCGTGCCCGGCCACCATCTGCAGATCGGGCAGGCCGTGTACAACCGGTCGACGCTCAACACCTGGCGCCGGCAGCTCGCGGGCACCTCCGGCCACGCTGAGGGCTGGGCGCTGTATGCCGAACGACTCATGCAGGAGCTCGGCTACCTCGACGATCCCGCAGACAGGCTCGGGATGCTCGACGGCCAGCGCCTGCGAGCAGCGCGCGTCGTGCTCGACATCGGCGTGCACCTCGGCAAGCCACGGCTGGACGGCTCGGGAGTCTGGGATGCCGACTACGCCCTGGAGTTTCTTCGTGCCAATGTGAACATGAACGATGGTTTCATCCGTTTCGAAGTGAACCGGTACCTCGGCTGGCCGGGCCAGGCGCCGTCGTACAAGGTCGGCCAGCGCATCTGGGAGCAGGCCCGCGACGACTTCCAAAGGCGCGAAGGGTCGGCGTTCAGCATGCGTGAGTTCCACCGCAGGGCCCTCAACCTCGGGGGAGTGGGGCTCGACACCCTCACCTCCGCATTGAGGGCATAGGGCAGGTTGCCGCACGCCGAAAGCAGGGGCTAGGATTGATTGGCGCGATTTGCGTCACTCATCCATCGCCACGCGATGAAGAACTCCCCACAGATCTTGAGAGCTTTTCTTTGCGTTGCCTGATATATGTCCATACTGGAGCAACTACTACATGACAATCGTAACGACCGACAGGGCACCCAAGCAGGTCGCCGTCAACGACATCGGGTCTGCCGAAGACTTCCTTGCCGCGGTCGAGAAGACACTGAAGTTCTTCAACGACGGAGACCTCATCGAAGGCACCGTTGTAAAGATTGACCGCGACGAGGTTCTCCTCGATGTCGGTTACAAGACCGAGGGTGTCATCCCCTCCCGCGAACTCTCCATCAAGCACGATGTCGATCCCACTGACGTCGTCCAGGTCGGCGACCTGGTTGAGGCCCTCGTTCTTCAGAAAGAAGACAAAGAAGGCCGCCTCATCCTGTCGAAGAAGCGCGCTCAGTACGAGCGTGCCTGGGGCGACGTCGAGAAGATCAAAGATGCCGACGGTGTTGTCACCGGTTCGGTCATCGAGGTCGTCAAGGGCGGGCTCATCGTCGACATCGGCCTCCGTGGCTTCCTGCCGGCCTCGCTCATCGAGCTTCGCCGCGTTCGTGACCTCACGCCGTACCTCGGCCAGGAGATCGAAGCGAAGATCCTCGAGCTCGACAAGAACCGCAACAACGTCGTCCTGTCACGCCGCGCTCTGCTCGAGCAGACGCAGAGCGAGAGCCGCACCACGTTCCTGAACAACCTCCAAAAGGGCCAGGTCCGCAAGGGTGTCGTCTCGTCGATCGTCAACTTCGGTGCGTTCGTCGACCTCGGCGGCGTCGACGGTCTCGTCCACGTCTCCGAACTCAGCTGGAAGCACATCGAGCACGCTTCAGAGGTCGTCGAGGTTGGCCAGGAGGTCACCGTCGAGATCCTCGAAGTCGACCTCGAGCGCGAACGTGTCTCCCTGTCGCTCAAGGCGACGCAGGAAGACCCGTGGCAGGTCTTCGCCCGCACCCACGCCATCGGCCAGGTTGCACCGGGTAAGGTCACCAAGCTCGTTCCCTTCGGCGCGTTCGTTCGCGTTGCAGAGGGCATCGAGGGCCTCGTGCACATCTCGGAGCTGTCGGGCAAGCACGTCGAGCTCGCCGAGCAGGTTGTCTCGGTCGGCGACGACGTCTTCGTCAAGGTCATCGACATCGACCTCGAGCGTCGCCGCATCTCGCTGAGCCTCAAGCAGGCCAACGAGGGTGTCGACCCCGAGGGCACCGAGTTCGACCCGGCACTCTACGGAATGCTCACCGAGTACGACGACCAGGGCAACTACAAGTACCCCGAAGGCTTCGACCCGGAGACCAACGAGTGGCGCGAAGGCTTCGAGACCCAGCGTGAGAAGTGGGAGCAGGACTACGCTGCAGCCCAGGCTCGCTGGGAAGCCCACAAGAAGCAGGTTGCAACCTCGAACGAAGAGATCCCCGAGGGCGCGTCAACCGCTTCCGCCGGCTCCTCGTTCTCGAGCGAGTCGACCGGCGCGGGTACCCTCGCCGACGACGAGACCCTCGCAGCACTCCGCGAGAAGCTCAGCTCGAACAACTAGCAGCACCGATGGGCGATCCCCTGGATCGCGCATCACACGAAAGGCCGTTCTCCTTCGGGAGGGCGGCCTTTCGCCGTCTCTGCTTCTGCCGGTTGAGTAGCCGAGCGCAGCCCGGCGTATCGAAACCCCCACGCGTGACACCGGTAAAATCGCACCATGTATCTCATTGGCCTCACCGGGGGCATCGCGTCCGGCAAATCGACCGTTGCAACCCGCCTCGCCGAACACGGCGCCGTGCATATCGATGCCGACCAGCTGGCCCGCGAAGCCGTCGAACCCGGTACGGATGCCCTGCAGCAGATAAGCGACACCTTCGGTTCCCAGCTGATCCTCCCCGACGGCACCCTCGACCGCCCGGCTCTCGGCGCGCTGGTGTTCGGCCACCCCGACGAGCTCGCGAAACTGAATGCCATCGTGCATCCTGCCGTTCAGCAGCTGACCAGGTCGCACATAGCCGAGGCCGAACAACACGATCCGAACGCGATCGTCGTCTATGACGTGCCCCTGCTCGCCGAGTCGAACCTCCCGCACCGCTTCAACCTGATCGTCGTCGTGAACGCCTCCGACGAGACGCGCGTCGGCCGGCTCATCGCCAACCGGGGGATGAGCCGCTCAGAGGCTCACACACGCATCGCATCACAGGCTTCCGAGGCAGAACGGCTCGCCCTCGCCGACATCGTGATCGACTCCGACGGCACACTCGCGGAAACCCTCGGGCAGGCGGATGCCCTGTGGAGCCGCCTCGTGACCCTCTCGAAGTCGCCCGCCGCCGGCTGAGCCGAACCACCGGTTGAGTGGGTGCGCGTGGCTAGCCGAAGAGGAGAGCGGCCTCGTCGTACGCGAGCGCAGCGAGCGCGCCTGAACGGCGTGCACGCCCCCAGCGCGGCGCGAGGTGCATTCGTCGTTCAACCAAAAAGTAGAGCGGCCTCGTCGTACCTCGACTGGGGAACCGTCTTGAGCTTGCCGAGGGCCTCCTCGAAGCCGACGTGTACGATGTCGGTGCCGCGGAGCGCGACCATCTGGCCCCAGCGCTCCTCGAGCACCGAGTCACTCGCCGCCATGCCGAGCCGGGTTGCCAGAACGCGGTCGTAGGCGCTCGGGACTCCGCCGCGCTGAATGTGGCCGAGGGTCGTTGCCCGGGTCTCGATGCCCGTCATCTCCTCGATCAGAGGAGCGAGATGTTCGCCGATACCGCCGAGGCGGGGGCGGCCGAAGGCATCGAGTCCGCGTTCGGAGTGTGCATCATCCGCATGCCCTGCGACAAAGCCTTCAGCAACCACGACGAGCGGGGCGCGGCCACGGGCGTTGGCGCTCTCGACCCAGTCGGCGACCTGTTCCATCGTGGTCTTCTGCTCGGGAATCAGAATCGCGTGCGCGCCCGCGGCCATGCCGGAATGCAGGGCGATCCAGCCCACGTGGCGGCCCATGACCTCGGCCACCATGCAGCGGCTGTGGGCGTCGCCGGTGGTTCGGAGCCTGTCCATCGCGTCGGTGGCGATCTGTACGGCCGTGTCGAAACCGAAGGTGTAGTCGGTGGCGTCGAGGTCGTTGTCGATGGTCTTCGGCACTCCGGTGATCTTGAGCCCAGCATCCGTCAGCCTCTTGGCGGCAGCCAGGGTACCCTCGCCGCCGATGGCGATGATGGCGTCGATGCCTTCGCGCTGCATGTTCTCAAGAATGCGGTCGGGGCCTCCGTCGCCTTCGAACGGGTTGGTGCGCGAGGTGCCGAGAATCGTGCCGCCCTCTTTGGAGATGCCGCGAACGTTCGCCCGGCCGAGTTCGATCAGGTCGGTGTTGACGACGCCGCGCCAGCCGCCTTTGAAACCGACGAACTCCTGGTTGTTGATCTCGGTGCCCTTGAGCACGATTCCGCGGATGACCGCGTTCAGGCCGGGGCAGTCTCCGCCACTGGTCAGAATTCCAATTCTCATCGTCTGTTCCTGAATCTCTCTCTGGGCGTTCGGACGTTTACGTCTGGAGGGGTGGAGTCGTTGCGTGGAGCGGTGTTCTGGCACCGGGCAGGCAGTGTCAGTGCCTCTACGTAAACTTAATGCATGGAACCCACTCGCTCTGTCCGCCCTTTCGAGGTCATCAGTGACTACACGCCGAGCGGTGACCAGCCGGCGGCGATCGCCGAACTGACGGCCCGCATCAACGCGGGTGAGACCGACGTGGTGCTGTTGGGGGCCACCGGTACTGGCAAGTCGGCCACCACGGCGTGGCTCATCGAGGCCGTACAGCGGCCGACGCTCGTGCTGGCGCACAACAAGACGCTCGCGGCGCAGCTGGCGACCGAGTTCCGTGAGCTCATGCCGAACAACGCCGTCGAGTACTTCGTGTCGTACTACGACTACTACCAGCCAGAGGCCTACGTGCCCCAGACTGACACCTTCATCGAGAAAGACAGTTCGATCAACTCCGAGGTAGAGCGATTGCGGCACTCCACGACCAACTCGCTCCTGAGCAGGCGAGACGTGGTGGTCGTGTCGACCGTGTCGTGCATCTACGGCCTCGGCACGCCGGAGCAGTACATGAAGGCCATGATGGCGCTGCAGGTCGGTATGAAGGTTGACAGGGACTGGTTGATCCGCAAGTTCATCTCCATGCAGTACCAGCGCAACGACATCGACTTCTCGCGGGGCAACTTCCGTGTACGTGGCGACACCATCGAGATCATCCCCATGTACGAAGAACTGGCCATCCGCATCGAGATGTTCGGCGACGAGATTGAGGCGCTCTACACTCTGCACCCCCTCACCGGCGACATCGTGCGCAAGATGGATTCGATCTCGGTCTTTCCCGGGTCCCATTACGTCGCAGACACGAACGTCATGCATCGCGCCATCGGTACCATTCAGGAGGAGCTTGCCGAACGCCTCACCCAGCTCGAACGCGAGGGAAAACTCCTCGAAGCCCAACGGCTCCGTATGCGCACCACCTTCGACCTCGAGATGATGCAGCAGATCGGCTTCACCTCGGGCATCGAGAACTATTCGCGGCACATCGACGGCAGGCAGCCCGGCGAGGCCCCGCACTGCCTGCTCGACTATTTCCCCGACGACTTCCTCGTCGTCATCGACGAGTCGCACGTCACCGTGCCGCAGATCGGGGCCATGTACGAAGGCGACTCGTCGCGCAAGCGAACGCTCGTCGAGCACGGCTTTCGGCTTCCGAGCGCCCTCGACAACCGCCCGTTGCGCTGGAACGAGTTCAACGACCGCGTGGGCCAGAAAGTGTATCTCTCTGCGACACCGGGCAAGTACGAGATGGGGATCGCCGACGGGGTGGTCGAGCAGATCATCCGGCCGACCGGCCTCATCGACCCCGAGATCATTGTCAAACCGTCGAAGGGGCAGATCGACGACCTGCTCGAAGAGATCCGCATCCGGGTGGCGAAAGACGAGCGAATCCTCGTCACCACCCTCACCAAGAAGATGGCTGAAGAGCTGACTGACTTCATGGCGGAACACGGGGTTCGAGTGCGGTACCTGCACTCCGACGTCGACACGCTGCGTCGTGTCGAACTGCTCAGCGAACTTCGGGCCGGCGTCTACGACGTGCTGGTCGGTATCAACCTGCTGCGTGAAGGGCTCGACCTGCCCGAGGTATCGCTGGTGGCGATTCTCGACGCCGACAAAGAGGGGTTCCTGAGGTCGTCGACCTCGCTCATCCAGACCATCGGGCGGGCGGCGCGAAACGTCTCGGGCGAGGTGCACATGTATGCCGACGTCATGACGGCATCGATGACCCGCGCGATCGAAGAGACGAACCGCCGGCGCGAGAAGCAGGTGGCGTACAACCTCGAGCGCGGGGTAGACCCGCAACCTCTCCGCAAGAAGATCAACGACATCACCGAGATGCTGGCGCGGGAGGGCGCAGACACGGCGGCGCTCCTCGCGGGGCGCAACAGCAAGAAGAAGAGCCCCACGCCGAACCTCCGCCGCGAAGGCATTGCGGCGGCGGGGGCGAACGAGCTCGAGAGCCTCATCGCCGACCTCAACGACCAGATGATGACGGCAGCTGGCGAGCTCAAGTTCGAGCTGGCGGCGCGCCTGCGTGACGAGCTCGGCGATCTGAAGCACGAACTCCGCCAGATGGAGAAGGCCGGCCACATCTAACTCACCGCTGGTTGAGTAGGCCGAAGGCCGTATCGAAACCCAGCCGCGAGCGTGATTCACGGTTTCGATACGTCGGCTGCGCCGACTACTCAACCAGCGTGGAGCTATCCCGCCATCTCAGTACGCTGTCAGCGGAGGCTCTGGGGGAGCGGTGTCGGTGGCTGCACGTAGACTTCTGGGGTGTCGATTACTGAGGTGGATTCTGTCGGAAAACTGAGTGTTCGTGGAGCGCGCGTGCACAATCTGCGCAATGTCGACCTCGACATTCCGCGTGATTCACTCGTCGTCTTCACGGGGCTCTCTGGGTCAGGAAAGTCGTCGCTCGCGTTCGACACGATCTTCGCCGAGGGGCAGCGTCGCTACGTCGAATCGCTGAGCGCGTACGCCCGCCAGTTCCTCGGGCAGGTGGACCGCCCCGACGTGGATTTCATCGAAGGGCTGAGCCCGGCGGTCAGCATCGACCAGAAGTCGACCAACCGCAACCCGCGATCGACGGTCGGTACCATCACCGAGATCTACGACTACATGCGCCTCCTCTGGGCGCGCATCGGCATTCCGCACTGCCCTGTCTGCGGAGAGAAGATCTCCGCGCAGACCGTGCAGCAGATCGCCGACCAGCTGATGGAGATGGAGGCGGGAATCCGCTACCAGGTCGTCAGCCCGGTCATCTCGCAGAAGAAGGGCGAATTCGTCGACCTCTTCAAAGAGCTGGCGGCTGGCGGGTACTCGCGTGCGGTTGTCGACGGCGAGATCATCCAGCTGAATGATCCACCAAAGCTCAAAAAGCAGATCAAGCACGACATCTCGGTGGTCATCGACCGCCTGGTGGCCGGCCCCGACATTCTGAGCCGCCTGACGGACTCGCTCGAGACCGCCCTCCGTCTCACCGATGGCATTGTGCAGGTGAACTACGTCGACGCCGACGGGCCCGACGCCTGGCAGACGTTCAGCGAGAAGCTGAGCTGCCCCAACCAGCACCCCCTCCAGCTCACCGAGATCGAACCCCGCACCTTCTCCTTCAACGCGCCCTTCGGCGCCTGCCCCGAATGCTCCGGCCTCGGCACTCGCATGTCGGTCGACGCCGAGCTGCTGCTGGGTGACCCGGAGCTCAGTATCAAGGAGGGTGTGATCATCCCCTGGACCACGCAGGGCAAGGGTCTCTACAACTACTACGAGAAGCTGCTCGACGGGCTCTCGCGCGACCTCAAGTTCGACCTCGGCACTCCGTGGAACGAACTGAGCAAGACCGTGCAGGAGGCTGTGCTCCGCGGCGACAACTTCGAAGTGCGCGTGAAGTGGAAGAACCGCTTCGGCCGCGAGATGAGCTACACCTCGGGGTTCGAAGGTGTGGTTCCCTACATCGAACGCCAGTACCTGCAGGCCGAAACCGACAACCAGCGGGCCCGGTGGTCGGAGTACCTGCGCGAAGTGGCGTGCCCGGTCTGCGACGGCAAGCGTCTCAAGCCCGAGGTACTGGCCGTGCTTGTCAACGGCCACAGCATCGCCGATGTCACCGACATCAGCCTCACCGACGCGCACGACTTCATGGCCGAGCTCACTCTCACCGACCGTGAGGCACACATCGCCGCGCAGGTGCTTCGTGAGATCCGCCTGCGACTCGACTTCCTCATCCAGGTCGGGCTCAACTACCTCAATCTTGCGCGGGCCGCGGGCTCCCTGAGCGGTGGAGAAGCCCAGCGCATCCGGCTCGCCACGCAGATCGGCTCCGGTCTCACAGGCGTGCTCTACGTGCTCGACGAGCCGAGCATCGGCCTGCACCAGCGTGACAACCGCCGGCTGATCGAAACGCTCATCAAGCTGAAGAACCTGGGTAACACTCTCATCGTGGTCGAACACGACGAAGACACCATCCGCACGGCGGACTGGGTGGTCGACATCGGCCCCGGTGCTGGCGTCAACGGCGGCAAGGTCGTGCACTCCGGCTCCTACGAGGGCCTGCTCGCCAACAGGGAGAGCCTGACCGGCGACTATCTCTCCGGTCGCAAATCGATCGAGATCCCCGATTCCCGGCGCCCCATCGACCCTGAACGAAAGATCACCGTCGTCGGCGCAGAAGCCAACAACCTCAAGAACGTCACCGTTGATTTCCCGCTCGGTACCTTCATCGCCGTCACCGGGGTGAGTGGTTCCGGCAAATCGTCGCTGGTCAACGACATCCTCTACCGAGTACTCGCCAACAAGCTGAACGGTGCGCGTAAGATCCCCGGCCGACACAAGCGAGTGACCGGCCTCGAGAACCTCGACAAGGTGGTGCACGTCGACCAGAACCCGATCGGTCGCACGCCGCGGTCGAACCCAGCCACCTATACCGGTGTCTTTGACCGGATCCGCACGCTCTTCTCCGAAACCCTCGAGGCGAAGGCGCGCGGCTACCTACCGGGGCGGTTCAGCTTCAACGTCAAGGGCGGCCGCTGCGAGGCCTGTTCCGGCGACGGCACGATCAAGATCGAGATGAACTTCCTGCCCGACGTGTACGTCGCCTGTGAGGTCTGCGGGGGAGCACGCTACAACCGCGACACCCTCTCGGTGCACTACAAGGGCAAGAACATTGCCGAGGTGCTCGACATGCCGATCGCAGAGGCCGCGGTGTTCTTCGAGCCGATCCAGGCGATCCACCGCTTCCTGAACACCCTGGTCGAGGTCGGTCTGGGCTATGTGCGACTCGGCCAGAGCGCCACAACCCTCTCAGGCGGCGAGGCCCAGCGGGTCAAGCTCGCCACAGAGCTCCAGAAGCGGTCGAACGGGCGAAGCGTCTACGTACTCGACGAACCCACCACAGGCCTTCACTTCGAAGACGTGCGCAAGCTGTTGCTCGTTCTGAACGGCTTGGTCGACAAGGGCAACACCGTCGTCGTGATCGAGCACAACCTCGACGTGATCAAATCGGCCGACTGGCTGATCGACCTGGGGCCGGAGGGTGGCTCGGGCGGCGGCAAGATCCTCGCCACAGGCACGCCGGAGCAGCTCGCCAAAGTCAAGAAGAGCCACACCGGCTTCTTCCTCAAGGAGATCCTCGACGCTGAAGAGGGTACGAGACGCAAGGCGTCATGAGCGACACCGTCAGCTATCGCCCGAAGGCAGGGGAGATCCCGACCCAGCCCGGTGTCTACCGCTTCCGTGACGAGTCAGGCCGGGTGCTCTACGTGGGGAAGGCGCAGAACCTTCGCGCCCGCCTGAGCAACTACTTCGCACCTCTGCGGAGCCTGCACGAGCGCACCCGCCGAATGGTCACCACAGCATCCAGTGTCGAATGGACCGTTGTGGCCACCGACATCGAGGCGCTGCAACTCGAATACACCTGGATCAAGGAGTTCGAACCGCCGTTCAACGTCAAGTTCCGTGACGACAAGACCTACCCGTTCATGGCGATCACCCTGGCCGACGAGGCACCGCGGGTGATGGTGACGCGCAACCAGAAGATCAAAGGCGCGAAGTACTTCGGCCCGTACCCCAAGATCTGGGCGGTGCACGAGACGATCGACCTGATGATCAAGGCCTTTCCCATTCGCACCTGCTCCGACTCGAGCTACAAGAAGGCCATGCAGAGCGGACGGCCCTGCTTTCCCGGCCAGATCGGCCGCTGCGGCGGGCCCTGCTCCGGCAAGGTCACCATCGAAGAGCACCGTGAGCTGGTCAACGACTTCATCGCCTTCATGAACGGCCACGACAAGAGGTTCGTCACCGAAGCGACGAAACGTATGCGTGAGGCTTCAGAGGCGCAGGAGTACGAGAAGGCGGCGCGTTACCGCGACCAGCTGCAGGCGCTCGACGCGGTGCTTGAGAAGAGCAACGTTGTCCTGGCCGACAGCGTCGACACCGACCTGTTCGGTATCGAGCACGACGAGCTGGCCGCTGCCGTGCAGCAGTTCATCGTTCGCGGAGGCCGCATTCGCGGAGTCAGAGCCTGGATGGTCGACAAGGAGCTCGATCTGAGCACCGCCGAACTCGTGGACTCCATCCTGCAGACCGCGTACGACGGTTTCGTCCCGCCGCGCGAGATAATCGTGCCCGACCTCCCCGACGACGCCGAAGAGCTCGAGCAGTGGCTCTCCCAGCGTCGCGGCACCTCGAAAGTCGCGCTGAAGACGGCCCAGCGAGGCGAGAAGGCCGCCCTCATGCAGACGGCCACCCTCAACGCGAAGAACGCCCTCATGCTCTACAAGATGCGACGCAGCACCGACTTCGTCGCACGCACCGAAGCCCTCACCGACATCCAGAACGGGCTCGGGATGCCCGACGCGCCCCTGCGCATGGAGTGCTTCGACGTCTCGCACCTGGGCGGCACCAACGTCGTCGCCTCGATGGTGGTCTTCGAAGACGGGCTGGCCCGCAAAGACCAGTACCGGCGGTTCACCATCCCCGAGACGACAGACGACACCGACTCGATCTACCAGGTGATCACCCGCAGGCTCGCCTACCTCGAAGAGGGTTCAGAACGAGCCGACTCCGACACTGCTGCGAAGAAGTTCTCGTACCCGCCGAACCTGCTCATCGTCGACGGCGGCCAGCCGCAGGTGCAGGCCGCCGCCCGCGCGCTGAAGGAGTCCGGTGTCACCGGCATCTTCCTGTGCGGCCTGGCGAAGCGGCTGGAGGAGATCTGGTTGCCCGACGACGACTTCCCGGTCATCCTGCCGCGCGGCAGTGAGGCCCTGTTCCTGCTGCAGCGTATCCGCGACGAAGCCCACCGCTTTGCCATCACGCACCAGCGGGCCAGGCGCAAACGCGACATCACCTCGGTGCTCTCCGAGATCCCGGGCCTCGGCCCGGCCCGCGTGAAGACACTGCTCAAGGAGTTCGGCTCTGTCACCAAGCTGAAGCAGGCGAGCGCCGAGCAGATCGCAGAGGTGAAGGGCATCGGCGAGGTGCTGGCTACGACGATCCACCATCAGTTGCGGTCGTAGTCATGGCTCCCCGGCATGCTGGCCTGCGCCCGAAGGCCGTCGCCCGGCCCGATAGTCTAAGAAGACGCACCAGGCTCCGACGAAGCGAAGGCACACAACAGCGATGACACTCGACACTGCCCAGCAGCAGGAAGTGCTCATCGTGACTGGAATGTCGGGTGCTGGCCGTTCGACGGTCGCGAATGCGCTCGAAGATCTCGGCTGGTACGTCGTCGACAACCTGCCTCCCCAGATGCTCCGGCCGCTGGTCGACCTGGCAGAGCACGCCGGCCAGGCACTGCCCCGCCTCGCCGCCGTGGTCGATGTGCGTGGACGTGACTTCTTCTCTGACCTGCAGGACATCATCCAGGCTCTCCGCAGCGGCATCCAGCTTCGAGTGGTCTTCCTCGAGGCGACAGATGCCGCGCTGGTGCGGCGCTTCGAACAGGTGCGTCGCCCGCACCCTCTCCAGGGCAACGGCACCCTGCTCGACGGCATCGGTGCGGAGCGGGCACGCATGACCGCCATCCGCGAGTCCAGTGACATCATCATCGACACCTCAGACCTCAATATCCACCAGCTGGCAACCGTGGTGGCCGAGCGCTTCGCCGCGGTCGACACGGCTGGCGTGCAGGTCACAGTGATGAGTTTCGGGTTCAAGTACGGCGCCCCCTCCGATGCCGACGCAATGGCCGACTGCCGCTTCATCCCCAACCCCTTCTGGATTCCCGAACTGCGCGACAAGACCGGCCTCGACGTCGAGGTTGCAGACTACGTGCTCGCCCAGGAGGGTGCAGAGGAGTTCATCGACAACTACGCGAAGGCGCTTGCTCCCGTTCTGGCTGGGTACCAACGCGAGAACAAACGGCACGCCACGATTGCCATAGGCTGCACGGGCGGCAAACACCGTTCGGTGGCCGTTGCCCGCAAGCTCGCCGAACTGATCAGCACCAATCCCGGCGTCGCCGTGAGTATCAAGCACCGCGACCTCGGGCGCGAATAACCGGCATCCGTCGCACACCAGGGTCGCACTGTTTCGCGACCGGTACGCAGGATGACCGCACTAAGGAGATGGAAGAGATTGGCTCTCACCGCCGATGTCAAGACCGAACTGACCGGAGTCGTTGTCAGCAAGACAGCAGCCCGGGCCGCCGAACTGGCGACGATACTGAGGTTCGCCGGGGGTCTGCACCTGATCTCGGGTCGAATCGCCATCGAGGCTGAACTCGAAACGACCGAACTCGTCAAACGCGTGCGCAAGGACCTCGCCGAACTGTACGGAGTCCGGGGCGACGTGTCGCTCATTGCGGCTTCGGGCGCCAGGCGAAGCAGCTACTACCTGGTGCGGGTTCTCGACGGCGGCGAGACTCTGGCCCGCCAGACAGGCCTGCTGGATGCCCGGCGGCGCCCGATCAGGGGCCTCCCCAACCGCCTCACAACCGGGTCGGTTGAAGAGCTCGCCGCGGTCTGGCGTGGAGCGTTCCTCGCCCAGGGTTCGCTGACGGATCCCGGACGCTCTGCCGCACTCGAGGTGATCTGCCCCGGCAACGAGTCGGCAATGGCTCTCGTCGGCGCTGCAGCTCGCCTGCACGTTGCGGCGAAAGCACGGGAAGTGCGCGGGGTACACCGGGTGGTCATCCGTGACGGCGAGGCGATCGCCTCGATGCTCGGGTTGATGGGCGCGAAGGAATCTGTCGCGCGCTGGGAGGAGATGCGCCAGCGCCGCGAGGTCCGCGCCACGGCCAACCGGCTGGTGAACTTCGACGATGCGAACCTCCGCCGCTCAGCGCAGGCCGCCGTGGCCGCGTGCTCGCGGGTGGAACGCGCGCTCGAGATCATCGGCGACGAGGTTCCGGAGCACTTGCGTTATGCAGGTGAACTCCGGTTGAACTTTCGTGATGCCAGCCTCGACGAACTCGGTTCCCATGCCGAACCACCGATGACCAAGGATGCGATCGCCGGGCGTATCCGTCGCCTACTCGCGATGGCAGACAAGAAGGCGACAGACCTCGGAATCCCCGGCACTGACGCGAACCTTCCGCCCGATCTGGACGACTGATACCAGCTGGTCCCTCACAGGGGGAATCATTCAGATGACGTGCGGTTGACTTCAATAGAATGGTCAGGTGGGGGAATGAGCCCTCGGTTTCGATCCAGAAGCCTGAGGCGGCACCTCACACAACAAGTACAAGGAGACACAATGGCTGAATACACCCTTCCAGATCTTCCCTACGACTACGCAGCACTTGAGCCGCACATCAGTGCGACGATCATGACGCTGCACCACGACAAGCACCACGCGACCTACGTCGCGGGCGCGAACGCCGCGCTTGCCCAGCTTGCCGACGCTCGCGACTCCGAGAACCTCGCGGTCGTCAACAAGCTCGAGAAGGACCTCGCCTTCAACCTCGGTGGCCACGTCAACCACTCGATCTTCTGGACGAACCTGTCTCCCGAGGGTGGCGAGCCGACCGGCGAGCTGGCCGCCGGCATCGACGAGTTCTTCGGCTCGTTCGACAAGTTCAAGGCCCACTTCACCGCCGTCGCGCTCGGCGTCCAGGGTTCCGGCTGGTCCGTTCTCGCCTACGACGTCATCGGCAAGAAACTCAGCATCTTCCAGCTCTTCGACCAGCAGGGCAACGTGCCGTTCGGCCTCGTTCCGCTGCTCATGCTCGACGTCTGGGAGCACGCGTACTACCTCGACTACAAGAACGTGCGCCCCGACTACGTCAAGGCGTTCTGGAACATCGTCAACTGGGAGAACGTCGCATCGCGGTACGCCGCTGCGAGCTCTAAGACTGACGGTCTGCTGATACTGTCATAGCGAATCCACGTCAAGCATTCACGGGCGCCGCACCGGTTCACGCCGCGGGCGGTGCCCGGGTGCTTGCCGCTCTGCATCAGCAGCACTATCTGCACCAAGCACCAAGCACTCTGACTCACGGTAATGAACAACCTGCCCCGCGGGGCCCCAATCACAGGAGCAACACGTGTCTGTCAAGATCGGTATCAACGGCTTCGGCCGCATCGGCCGCAACTACTTCAGAGCAGCCCTCGCCAAGGGCAGCGACATCGAGATCGTTGCTGTCAACGACCTCACCGACAACAAGGCTCTCGCCCATCTGCTGAAGTACGACACCATCGGTGGCCGTCTGAACGCAACCGTCGAACTCGACGGTGACAACATCGTCGTCAACGGCAAGCCGATCCTGGTGCTCGCCGAGCGCGACCCCGCAAACCTCCCCTGGGGCGAGCTCGGTGTCGACATCGTCATCGAGTCGACCGGCCGCTTCACCAAGTCGTCGGATGCCCGCAAGCACATCGAGGGCGGCGCCAAGAAGGTCATCGTCTCGGCTCCCGCCACCGGCGACGACGTGGCGACCCTCGTACTCGGTGTCAACGAAGGCACCTACGACTCTGCCATCCACGACATCATCTCGAACGCCTCGTGCACCACGAACTGCCTCGCGCCACTGGCCAAGGTCTTCATGGACAACTTCGGCATCGAGCGCGGGCTCATGACGACGGTTCACGCCTACACGGCCGACCAGAACCTGCAGGACGGGCCGCACAGCGATCTCCGCCGTGCCCGTGCCGCCGCTGCGAACATCATCCCGACGTCGACCGGTGCCGCCAAGGCACTCGGCCTCGTCATCCCCGAACTCGTCGGCAAGCTCGACGGCTACGCCCTTCGCGTTCCCGTGCCCACCGGCTCGATCACCGACCTCACCATCGAGACGAGCTCGGTCGTCACCGTCGAGCAGGTCAACGCCGCTTACAAGGCCGCCGCTGAGGGCCCCCTCAAGGGCATCCTCAAGTACACCGAAGACGAGATCGTCTCCAGCGACATCGTCGGCGACCCGCACTCCTCGATTTTCGACGCCGGCCTGACCAAGGTCATCGGCAACCAGGTCAAGGTCGCGTCGTGGTACGACAACGAGTGGGGCTACTCCAACCGCCTCGTCGACATCACCGAGTTCGTTGCCGCAAAGCTGTAAAAAGTGTTGCCGGGCCCTGCCCGGCAAGACGGATGTACTCGGATACTCAGAGAAAGTAAGAAGTGACGATACGCACCCTCGATTCCCTCGGGTCGCTCGCCGGTAAGACGGTCATCATCCGATGCGATCTGAACGTGCCATTGAAAGACGGCATCATCACCGACGACGGGCGAGTACGCGCGTCACTTCCCACGCTCCAGGCTCTTGCAGCCCAGGGTGCCCGGGTGGTCATTGTGAGCCACCTCGGGCGCCCTGAGGGCAAGCCTGAAGCGAAGTACAGCCTTGCCCCTGTGGCAGAACGATTGTCCGAGCTTCTCGGTGCCCCGGTGGCTTTCGCGACCGACACCGTGGGCGAGTCTGCTGCTGCCGCAGCATCCGATCTCTCAGACGGCGGATTCGCCCTGCTCGAAAACCTGCGATTCAATGCTGGTGAGACGAGCAAAGACGCGGATGCCCGGCGCACCTTCGCCGAACAACTCATCTCAGCCGTGTCAGCCGACGCCTTCGTCTCCGATGGATTCGGCGTCGTACATCGCAAGCAGGCGAGCGTCTTCGAACTCGCCGAACTGCTGCCGAGCGCCGCGGGCCTGCTCATCGAGAGCGAACTCCACGTTCTCGACCAGCTGACCGAGACGCCTACGCGCCCCTATGCCGTGGTGCTCGGAGGTTCGAAGGTCTCCGACAAACTCGGAGTCATCGGCCACCTCCTGCCCAAGGTCGACACGCTGCTCATCGGTGGCGGAATGCTCTTCACCTTCCTTGCGGCACAGGGCTTCCAGGTGGGCGCCAGCCTGCTCGAGAAAGACCAGATCGAGACCGTGAAGGGTTACCTCGCCAAGGCGAAGGAGCTCGGCGTCACGATCGTCCTTCCCACCGATGTCGTGGTCGCGTCGAAGTTCGGTGCAGACGCAGAACACACGGTGACCTCTGCTGAGACGATCGAAGAGACTCCGTTCGGAGCGAGCGGGCTCGGGCTCGACATCGGGCCCGACACTTCTGCCGCCTTCGCTGCGGTCATCGAGGCCTCGCACACCGTCTTCTGGAACGGCCCGATGGGTGTGTTCGAACTCGCGCCGTTCGCCGAAGGAACCCGTGCAGTCGCCGCCGCACTCACGCGCGTCGACGGCCTCGGCGTCGTCGGAGGTGGCGATTCAGCCGCTGCCGTTCGCGCACTTGGATTCACAGACGACCAATTCGGTCACATTTCAACTGGTGGCGGCGCGAGCCTCGAATTCCTCGAAGGCAAACGCCTGCCCGGCCTGGAGGTCCTCGGATGGTAAACACACAATCACCAGTTGGCCGGCTGCCGCTCATTGCCGGCAACTGGAAGCTCAACCTCGACCACCTGCAGGCCATCGCCTTCGTGCAGAAGCTCGCGTGGAGCCTGAAAGACGCCAGCCACTCGTACTCCGACGTGGAGGTGGCGATATTTCCCCCGTTCACCGACCTGCGCTCGGTGCAGACGCTCGTCTCGGCAGACAAACTCGAACTCGCCTACGGCGCGCAAGACGTTTCGGCGCACGACTCCGGCGCCTACACCGGCGAGATCTCTGGTGCATTCCTCGCCAAGCTCGACTGCGCCTACGTCATCATCGGCCACTCCGAGCGACGCACGCTCCACAACGAGACCGACGAGGTTGTTGCGACGAAGGTCTCCGCCGCGCTGAAGCACGGGCTGGTACCGGTGCTCTGCGTCGGAGAGACCGCAGAAGACCTGGAGAAATTCGGGCCCAGCGCGGTGCCGGTCGCCCAGCTCAAGGCCGCTCTCGCCGGCGTCCCGGCCACAGCGAACATTGTCGTGGCCTACGAGCCGGTCTGGGCCATCGGTTCAGGAAAGGCAGCCACACCTGAGCAGGCAGAAGCTGTCTGCGCCGCCCTGAGAGCCGAGCTCAACACGACGCTCGGTGCCGACGCTGCCGCTGCTACGCGCATCCTCTACGGCGGTTCGGTGAAGGCAGCGAACATCGCGAGCTTCATGCGTGAGCCGAATGTCGACGGTGCCCTGGTCGGCGGGGCAAGCCTCGATCTCGACGAATTCAGCGCCATTGTGCGTTACAAGAAGCACGTAGGCGTGTAGTACTTCAATCATCAAGCTATACTGACTCTTGGTCTGGGCGCAGTTGTGGCCCGGGTGGGGTGCTGAATAGTCATCCCGTTGTCTGTGAAAGGTTTTTCGTGCAAATCCTCCAAGTCGTCTTGCAGGTTGTGACCGGTATCACCAGTCTGCTGCTGACACTGCTCATCCTTCTTCACCGCGGTCGTGGTGGGGGCTTGAGCGACATGTTCGGTGGCGGCGTCACGTCAAACCTCGGTGCGTCAGGGGTTGCGGAACGCAACCTGAACCGTATCACCGTCATTCTCGGGGTCGTGTGGGTCTCCTCGATTGTGATCCTCGGGCTCATCACCAAGTTCGATTCAGGAAATTAGGGGAAAACCATGGCTTCTGGCGGCAGCGCTATTCGGGGTTCGCGCGTTGGCGCTGGGCCCATGGGCGAACAAGACAGAGGGTTTCACGCTGACCGTATCAAGGTCTGCTACTGGGACGCGCTCGGCAACGAGACCGTGCGGTATTTTGCCGCGAACCTCCCGCTCGATGAGATTCCCGAGACCATCGACTCCCCTCAGTCTGGTCTTCCGGCGGGCCGCGACCAGCTGAACCCGCCTTCGGTGGCCAAGCTCGAGCCGTACAAGACACACCTCGCCTACGTTAAAGAACGCCGAACCGAAGAAGAGGCAGCCCAGCTCCTCGAAGACGCACTCGCCCAGCTGCGCGCACGCCGAGGCACCATGACGCCGACTGCGTAGAGCACGACTCTCACTCCACTCAGAGGGAAAGCCCTCCACCCGCAGCTCGTCTTGCTGCCGGTGGGGGGCTTTCTTCGATCCTGGAGTCTCTGCGCGCTCAGTACGACGGTGCAATCAGACTGGCAGGTACTTCGGCAGCAGCTTCGCGATCGACAAAGAAGACGGTGCGCTTCCGCCCCTCGGCCCCGGCGACCGGGACTTCCTCTTCGCTGGCTCCAGCCAGGGCGAGACCGAGCGCTGAGGCCTTGTCCGCCCCTGCGAGAACCAGCCAGATGCGATCGGCTGACTGGATGACCGGCAGCGTCAGACTCAGCCGAAGTGGCGGGGGCTTGGGCGAGTTGCGCACCGCGACCACCGTCGCCGTGCGCTCCGCGATACCCGAGAGCCCCGGGAAGAGCGAGGCAATGTGGCCGTCGGGGCCGACTCCGAGAAACATGATGTCGAAACGCGGGTACAGCGAACCCTCATATGCCGCATCGACGAGCGCTGCGGCATATGCCGCAGCGGCCTCGTCGATGTCGGCTATCTCGTCTGTCGAGGCGAACGCATGGATCTTTTCTTTGTCCACAGGAATGTGGTCGAGAAGCGCGTCCCGAGCCTGCAGATCGTTGCGGTCGGGGCTGTCTGCCTCAACGAAGCGCTCGTCACCCCACCAGAAGTGGATCCGAGACCAGTCGACATTGTTCTGGGCCGGGGAGTCGCGAATGGCTGCAAGCACCGCCGTGTTCACACTCCCACCACTCAGAACGACATGAGCCACGTCGTTCTCATCGAGAATGTCGATGATCTTGGTGATGAACCGGGCGGCAACGGCCCCCGCCAACGAGTCCTTATCCGAGTGAACGAGAACGCGACGATCAGTTGTCATGTACTTCAGCCTTCGTTGCTACTATGGACGGCTCTGAAAGCCTACTTCTGACGATTCGAAGAGCTCACTAAGCCCCACCGAGATCACTTCACCATACAGGTCGTCAGGGTCGAGCCTCCGCAGCTCCTCTGCGAGGCAGTCGCGGAGATTCCGCCTCGGCAACGCGAGCGTGTGCGTTGGCTGGTCCGGCTGAATCAGCGTCGCCACGTTCGGCACCTCGCGGGTGAGGTCGATCGTTCCGGAGGCCCGGACGAGTTTGACACTGTGAATTCCACTTGAACCGTTCGCCCGCGCCGTGAGGCCATAGCTGACCGGCACCTGGAGTTGGTGACCGAGCCATGCTGCCAGAAGCAACGTCGACGGCGAGTCGGAAGCACCCTGGACCTCAACTGAGAGAACCGGCTCGTACGGCGGCTGGTCGAGAACAGCAGCGAGTTGTGCCCGCCACAGGGTGAGTCTCGTCCAGGCGAAGTCCGTATCACCGGGGGAGTACGACTCCGAGAGCCGAATCAGTGACTCTACGGGATTCGAATGGTTGGAGGCATCCGTGATTCGTCGTTGTGCAATCCGGCCGAGACTCGAGGTCGAAACCGTGTCGGGCGAGTCGCCGGGCCACCAGACCACAACAGGTGCATCGGAGAGCAGCAGCCCGGTGACGAGCCCCTCTTCATCAGATGCGGCCGCGCCGTAGGCCTTGAGCAGAACAACCTCACTTGCTCCGGCGTCGCCGCCGACGCGGATCTGGGCGTCGAGCCGAGCTCCGCGTCCGGAGCGGGCACCGTCGGTTTCGCTGTCGGTCGACACCACGATCACCCGCATCGGATGCTCGCGCGAGGCCTCATTCGCCGCCTCGATGGCGTCTTCCTCGTGGCCGAGGCTCGTGCGGATGATCAGCGTCAGAACACGCCCGAGAGCGACAGCGCCACCCTCTTCACGGATCTTGACCAGTGCTTTCGATATCTTGGCGATATTGGTGTCAGGAAAATCGACGATCATGGGCGTCTCCAGGTTCTTCCGTCGCGGGACAAGAGTTCATCGGCCGATTCAGGCCCCCAGGTGCCTGGGCGGTATTGGTCGGGTTGCCCCTGCGTCGCCCAGTATTCCTCGATCGGATCGAGAATCTTCCACGACAGTTCGACTTCCTGGTGGCGCGGAAACAGGGGTGGGTCGCCGAGGAGAACGTCGAGAATGAGTCGCTCGTACGCTTCGGGGCTGGCCTCGGTGAAGGCGTGGCCGTAGCCGAAGTCCATGGTCACGTCGCGAACCTGCACGCCGGCACCGGGCACCTTCGACCCGAACCGGATCGTCACACCCTCGTCGGGCTGAACGCGGATGACGAGGGCGTTCTGACCGAGCTCCGACGTCTGGCTCTCTGCGAAGAGATGCTGCGGTGCTCGTTTGAACACCACGGCGATCTCGGTGACGCGGCGACCCAGGCGCTTGCCCGCCCGGAGATAGAAAGGAACACCGTTCCAGCGGCGAGTGGCGATGTCGAGGCGGACCGCGGCGTAGGTCTCTGTTGTCGATTCGGGGTTCATCCCGTCTTCCTCGAGGAAGCCCGGCACGTACTCCCCGCCCTGCCAGCCACTGGCGTACTGGCCCCTGGCGGTCGAATGGCTGAGGTCCTTGGGCAGTTTCACTGCCGCGAGCACCTTCTCCTTCTCGGCGCGAAGGTCTGCAGCGTCGAACGAGATGGGCTCCTCCATCGCCGTGAGCGCCATGAGCTGAAGCAAGTGGTTCTGGATGACGTCGCGGGCTGCGCCGATGCCGTCATAGTAGCCGGCGCGGCCACCCACGCCGATGTCTTCGGCCATGGTGATCTGCACGTGGTCGACGTAGTTCGCGTTCCAGATCGGTTCATAGAGCTGGTTCGCGAAACGCAGGGCGAGGATGTTCTGAACGGTCTCCTTGCCGAGGTAGTGGTCAATGCGGAAGACATCATCGGGGGCAAAGACCGACTCGACCACGTCGTTGAGCTCGCGAGCGGTCTTCAGGTCGCTCCCGAAGGGCTTCTCGATGACCACCCGCCTCCACTCGCCCGGCTTGGGGTGTGCAAGGCCTGACCGTCGCAGCTGCTCGGTGACCAGGGGGAACGCCTTCGGCGGAATCGACAGGTAGAACGCGTGGTTGCCCTTTGTTCCCCGTGATTCATCGAGCTCGGCGATCGTCTCCTTGAGGTGCAGGAACGCAGCGTCGTCATCGAATTCTCCCGAGACGAAGCGGATTCCTTCGGAGAGCTGGCGCCACACGTCTTCGTCGAAGGGAGTACGTGCATACTCCTTGACCGCGTCGTGCACGACTCGCTCGAAGTCCTGGTCCTCCCAGTCACGCCGCGCGAAACCGACGAGAGAGAAGCCCGGCGGCAGAAGCCCTCTGCTTGCCAGGTCGTAGACCGCAGGCATGAGCTTCTTGCGTGACAGGTCGCCGGTCACACCGAAGATGATCAGGCCACTGGGGCCGGCGATCCGGTTGAGGCGCCTGTCTGTGGGAAGCCTGAGAGGGTTGTACTCCGGAGTGATTTCTACCGGTGACATCGTGCTCCTTGCGTAGTGCTGATGCTGGTGTGCGCGAGACTCAACGGGGTGCCTCGCGCACAGGTGTTGAGAGACTACTGAACGGCCTCGAACAGGGTCGAAACGTTCGCTGACGGGTTGGTCAGGTTGAGCCGGAGCACAGGCTGACCGTGGGCTTCGAGCACGCTCGCGTCTCCGGCGGCCTGCGCCTGGATGAGCTGGCCGAAGGTGAACGGGCGATTCGGCACCTCGAGGTCGACACCGGCGTTCTCCGTGATCTGGAGGAACACACCGATTGCCGGGCCGCCCTTGTGGAACTGGCCTGTCGAGTGAAGAAACCGCGGCCCCCAACCGAAGGTGACCGGGCGGTCGATCTTCGAAGCGATCGCGTCACGCAGCTCCGCGAGTTCCGGCAGCGCTAGACGGTCGACGTACGCCTGAATGCCGACGTAGCCGTCTTCCGGCGTTTCGGCCAGCAGTCTGTCGATGGCTGCGGCGACGGTCTCGACTCCAGAGACCACTGATGCCGTGCCGAGCACCTCGATGCCGCCGGCTGTGAACGCTGGTGCCTCCGGTTCGGGCTGGGCGTCGAGGAGCCCCCTCGTTGCGATCTTCGCCGATTCGACATCGGGCTGGTCGAACGGGTTGATGCCGAGCAGGCGCCCAGCAACAGCCACTGCGTACTCCCAGGTGAGGATCATGCCGCCGAGTGAACCGCTCATGAGGATCTCGCCCTCGTGACGGTTCTGCGGCAGGATGTGGAACTGGTCGGCATCCTTCACCAGTCGTACAACCTGCAAGTCAGCCAACTTCTCTCCCAGTTCGGGGGAGTGGGTGTCGAGAACGACGGGCAGCAGACCACGACCGATCTTGCCGGTCGATTCGGCGACGAGCTGTTCGGCCCAGTCGGCGAAGCCGACGATGTGCGTTCCGTCGGCGACGATACCGAGCTTGTTCTTCAGCGGAACCGTGCCGGCGATCGCCGCACCGAGAATGAGCCCCGGGTTGTCGGAGTCATCGTTGGCGAGGTACAACTCGATCGCTTCGGCCTCGTCGAGCAGTTCTCCGATGTCCGCACCAGCCAGGCCAGAGGGAACCAGACCGAACGCGGTCAGCGCAGAATACCGGCCACCCACGTTCGGGTCTGCCGTGAAGAACCGGTAGCCGGCCTCCTTCGCCGAGGCCTCGAGCGGAGAGCCCGGGTCGGTGACGATGATGATGCGGTCCCTGGGATCGATCCCGATCTCACGAAAGGCCTTCTCATACGTGCGACGCTGGCTGTCGGTCTCGACAGTCGAGCCGGACTTCGACGAGACCACGAGGGCACTCGTCGCGAGCCTGTCGGCAAGCGCTGAGGCGACCTGTCCGGGGGCGGTGGAGTCGAGCACAGTGAGCTCGACTCCGGCGGTGCGGGTGATGACCTCAGGCGCGAGGGATGATCCACCCATCCCCGCGAGTACGATGTGGTCGACCCCCTGAGCCTGAAGGTCGCTACGAAGCTGTACGATTTCGGCCACGAGCGGTCGTGAGATCGAAACCGCTTCCGTCCAGCCGAGCCGCTTGGCTGACTCGGCCTCGGCCTCAGCACCCCAGAGGGCGGGATCCTGGCTCGTGATGCTCGAGGCGACGAGGTCGGCCACGAGAATCGGCACCTGGGTCTCGACGGCCTGTTTCACCAAGCCGCTGACGTGGATCCGAACGCTCACTTCGAGGTCTCGGAGGTGGCCGCATCCAGAGCCGTCTGAACGGTCTCGAGAAGTTCGTTCCACGACACGATGAACTTCTCGACGCCCTCTTTCTCCAGCAACTCAGTGACCTCTGCGTACGAGATGCCCTGGGCTGCAACAGCGTCGAGCACCTTGTTCGCGGCCGCGTAGCTGCCTGAAATGGTATCGCCGGCGATGATGCCGTGGTCGAAGGTCGCGTCGAGCGTCTTCTCTGGCATGGTGTTCACAACCTCGGGCGCGGCGAGTTCGACGACGTAGGTGGTGTCGAGAACAGCAGGATCCTTCACACCCGTCGACGCCCACAGCGGGCGCTGCTTGTTGGCACCGGCAGCGAGGAGCAGCTTCGCACGCTCCGTGGTGAAGGCCTGCTCATACACCTCGTAGGCGAGCTGGGCGTTTGCGACGCCGGCCTTGCTCTTGAGGGCGAGGGCCTCGTCTGTCCCGATGGCAACGAGTCGCTTGTCGATCTCGAGGTCGACGCGCGAGACGAAGAACGACGCCACAGAGTGGATCTTCGAGAGATCCAGGCCGGCGGCCTGGGCCTTCTCGAGGCCGGAGAGATACGCATTGATGACGTCACGGTAACGCTCGAGGCTGAAGATCAGCGTGACGTTCACGCTGATGCCCGCCGCGATGGTCGCAGTGATGGCCTCGAGGCCCTCGATGGTAGCGGGAATCTTGATGAGCACGTTCTCTTTGTCGACCTTGTCGAACAGCTCTTTCGCCTGCTTGATGGTGGCGGCAGCGTCGTTCGCAAAGCCTGGCTCCACCTCGATGGAGACGCGGCCGTCGAAACCAGCCGTCGCGTCGTAGATCGGGCGGAAGATGTCGCAACCTTGTGCAACATCTGCCGTGGTGATCTCGAACACCGCGTCGGTGACGCTGAAGCCCTTGGCCGCGAGTTCGCGGACCTGCTCGTCGTAAGCCTCACCCTTGGCGAGAGCGGAGGCGAAGATCGACGGGTTCGTCGTCACTCCGACGACGTTCTTCTCTGCGATGAGCTTCTGCAGGTTGTCGGTGCGCAGTCGCTCACGCGAGAGGTCGTCGAGCCAGATGCTCACGCCGACGGCGGAGAGCTGGGCGGTGGGTGAAGCAGTCTGTGTGTCAGTCATGTCTTGTCTCCTTGAATGAACGAGAAATCAGTGAAAGGGTGCCCGGATGACCGGAACTAGGCCTGAAGCGAGGCGATCGAGGTCTTGGCGGCTTCGATCGCAGCACCGGTCGTCATGCCGAACTCACGGAACAGCGTCTTGTAGTCGGCAGAGGCACCGAAGTGCTCGATCGACACGCTCTTGCCGTGGTCGCCGACGTATCCGCGCCAGGTCAGCGACAGCCCCGCCTCGATGGAGACACGGGCCTTGACAGCAGTGGGGAGAACCGATTCGCGATACTCGGCGGTCTGCTCTTCGAACCACTCCAGGCACGGGGCAGAGACGACACGGGCGTTGATTCCGTCGGCCTTCAGTAGTTCCCGGGCTTCGACAGCGATCTGCACCTCGGAGCCCGTGGCGATGAAGATGACATCAGGCGTGCCATTCGGAGCCTCGGCGAGCACGTAGGCACCCTTCGCCACGTTCTTCGCCGACGCGAAGACCTCGCCACTGGCGTCGCCCTCACCACGCTCGAAGGTGGGGATGTTCTGGCGGGTCAGCGCGATGCCAGCCGGCCCATTGCGACGCGAGAGGATCGTCTTCCACGCCCAGGAGACCTCATTGGGGTCGCCGGGGCGCACAACATCGAGACCCGGAATCGCACGAAGTGTCGAGAGCTGCTCGATCGGCTGGTGAGTCGGCCCGTCTTCGCCGAGGGCGACGGAGTCATGGGTCCACACGAAGATCGACGGCGACTTCATCAGCGCAGCCAGTCGAACGGCCGGGCGCATGTAGTCGGAGAAGATCAGGAACGTGCCACCGAAGGGCCGCGTGTTGCCGTGCAGCACGATTCCGTTCAGGATCGCACCCATCGCGTGCTCACGGATTCCGAAGTGCAGCACTCGGCCGTAGGGGTTGCCCGTCCACTCGTGTGTCGAGTGCTCGGCAGGTACGAACGACCCGCCACCGTCGATCGTCGTGTTGTTCGACTCAGCCAGGTCGGCAGAGCCGCCCCAGAACTCCGGCATGACGCCGGCGATAGCGTTGATGACCTTGCCGGAAGCAGCACGGGTCGAGACCTCTTTGCCGGCTTCGAAGACCGGCAGGACCTCGTCGAATCCCTCGGGCAGGTCGCCGAGCAGAACTCGGTCGAGCAGTGTCTTCTTCTCAGGGTTCGCCGACGCCCAGGCATCGAAGCCCACACGCCATTCGTCGTGAGCGTCTTTGCCGCGCGTCAGAGCCTCGCGGGTGTGCTCGATGACCTCGTCAGAGACTGCGAAGGTTTCTTCGGGGTCGAAACCCAGAACCTCTTTCAGGCCCTTCAGCTCATCGGCACCGAGTGCCGAACCGTGAATCTTGCCCGTATTCTGCTTCTTCGGGCTCGGCCAGCCGATGATGGTCTTCAGGATGATCAGGCTGGGCTTGCTCGTCTCGGCCTTCGCGGCCTCGATCGCGTCGTGCAGTGCCGCGACGTCTTCGACGTACAGCCCCGTCTTCTTCCAGTCGACGACCTGAACGTGCCAGTGCAGCGCTTCGTAGCGGGCCTTCACGTCTTCGGTGAAGGCGATGTTGGTGTCGTCCTCGATCGAGATCTGGTTGCTGTCGTAGAAGGCAATCAGGTTGCCGAGCTGCTGGTGACCGGCGAGAGACGATGCCTCGTTGGTGATGCCCTCTTCCATGTCACCGTCGCCGGCGATGGTGTAGATGAAGTGGTCGAACGGGCTGGCGCCGGCAGCAGCATCCGGATCGAACAGGCCACGCTCGAAACGCGAGGCGTACGCGAAGCCCACAGCAGAGGCGAGACCCTGGCCGAGCGGGCCCGTGGTGATCTCGACGCCGTCGGTGTGGCCGTACTCGGGGTGACCCGGTGTGAGCGAACCCCAGGTGCGCAGCTTCTTCAGGTCGTCGAGCTCGAGGCCGTAGCCACCGAGGTAGAGCTGGATGTAGAGGGTCAGCGAGCTGTGGCCGACAGAGAGAATGAAACGGTCACGGCCGATCCATTCGTTGTCACTCGGGTCGCGGCGCATCTCCTTCTGAAAGAGAAGGTAAGCCAGCGGTGCGAGGCTGATAGCGGTACCAGGATGACCGTTGCCGACTTTTTCGACTGCATCTGCAGCGAGTACCTTCGCTGTGCTTACAGCTTTGTCGTCAAGAGAATCCCATTGAAGTGTCGCCACGAGGTATATAGCCCTTCTTAAGTTGCCTGTGCGGTGGGGGAAAAGACTCCCGGGCAACATTGGGCCGCAGGTGATTCCCACCTCGCATACAAGTATAGAGATCGGCGGAGTGCCCGAACCCGCCGATAGCCGACTTCTACACGCCGTAAAGTAGAGTGGACTTCGTATGTCAGACGCAGTTAGAGGAGTTATGGACGTAGCTGTAGAGGGACGGATCTCGCATCCGCGAATCAGCGCAGGCCAGAAGGCCAGAGCCTACGTCGCGTTGACGAAACCTCGAGTCATGGAGCTGCTGCTCGTGACCACGGCGCCCGTGATGATCCTGGCCGCGGGAGGCATCCCGAATCTGTGGCTCGTTGTCGCCACCCTGATCGGCGGGGCCCTGTCTGCGGGCAGTGCCGGAGCCTTCAACTGCTACGTCGACCGTGACATCGACCGCGTAATGGAGCGCACCAAGGGTCGGCCGTTGGTGACGGGGGAGCTGTCCGACCGCGAGGCGCTCGTCTTCGCGTGGGTTCTCGCCGTCGGTTCGACGCTCTGGTTCGGTCTTCTCGTCAATTGGCTTGCGGCGCTGCTCTCGGTGATAGCGATCGTGCTCTACGCGGTGGTCTACACGATCATCCTGAAGCGCAACACCTCGCAGAACATCATCTGGGGCGGCACCGCAGGCTGCATGCCCGTGCTCATCGGCTGGGCCGCTGTGACTAACTCGCTCGACTGGCCGGCCTGGATTCTCTTCGGCGTCATCTTCCTGTGGACGCCTCCCCACTACTGGCCCCTCTCGATGCGCTACAGCGAGGACTACAAGGCCGTGGGCGTGCCGATGCTCGGGGTCACGCGTGGCCGCGCCGTCGTCGGGCTGCAGACCATCCTCTACGCGTGGGCGACCGTCGCGTGCTCGCTGCTGCTGATCCCGGTTGCATCGATGGGCATCGTCTATTCGGTGGCCGCCGTCGCTTCGGGCGGCTGGTTCATCTACGAGACCCACCGCCTCTATGGTGCCGCGATCCGCCACCGGACCGTGCAGCCGATGCGTGTCTTCCACGCCTCCATCACCTACCTCACCATCCTCTTCCTGGCCGTAGCCGTAGACCCCCTCCTCCCCTTCTAACCCACCCCCCATCGACTTTCCCGAAACTGTCGGTGACCGCAGGCCCGATCGACAGATTCGGGCAAATGGATGACCGGGGATCCGGGTGGGGTGTGGATAAGTCGCGCGGGGCTGGTGCAGAACCACGCAGAATTGGCGCATGAACTCATTGCGTCCACTCCCGCCTGGCGCGGCTTCGGGTGCCGTCGTCGTCGCCGCGCCGGCGCCGCTCAATGCCACGCGCGCTTTTGGAGCGTGCGGCCGTCAGGTCAGCGACCGTCGCGTTCGGGCAACTTGGCTAGGATGCCTGGTCGTCGCTGACGCCGCTTCGACCTGGCTGTCACTGGCGACCGAACTGCGTCTGAACGACCTCATTGCGGTCGGCGACTTCCTCGCCCATCGCCCGGTATATCCGAAGCCGGGTGATCGACGGCCGTTCGTCACACTCGAGGAACTGGCTTCACGCGTCGACGGTTTTCATGGGCGTGGCAAGAGACGGGCATCCGAAGCGCTGTCGCATCTGTGCACCGGAGCAGAATCACGGCCTGAGACACTGCTGCGCATGCTGATCCACGATGCGGGCCTGCCGCCACCGATGGTGAATCCCGAAGTTCCGGATGCTCGGGGTGACGTCATCGGTCGAGCCGACCTGGTCTACCCACAGTGGCGCCTCATCGTCGAGAACGACGGCGACCAACATCGCACCGACGACTGGCAATACGATCGCGACATGGTTCGCCACGAACGTTTCCACCTCGCCGGGTACGTGCACCTGCGCATCCGCAAGCGCGCACTCTTTGTCACGGCCGCCCTCACAGCTGCCCGCGTCGAAATCGCCCTGCGCAGCTGCGGCTGGGCACCCTGAGGTCCCTCATTCCGTATCGACTTGTCGCGTTCTGTCGGTGATGAAGGTGGGCGCCGACAGGACGGGGCAAGTCGATGGGGTCACACGCGGCGGCGCTGAGAGAGGAGGGTGGCGGTCAGGGCGGCGACGAGGGTCGCAGCGAGGATCATGTGGGTCACGACGAGCGCGGGAGGAAGACCGAGACGGGACTGTGTCAGGCCAACAGCGATCTGAGCCACCTCGATGAGCAGCAGGGTCAGCGGCCAGCGGCGGGGGAGCCGCAACACGAGGCCTGCGATGACCAGGATGAGGGTCAGGGCGAAGGTGACGTACGCCGGATAGCTGTGGATGTGCTCCATCACGTCGGTGTTCAGCCCGTTGCGCGGTGTCGCTGCGTCTCCGGCATGCGGCCCCGATCCTGTGGTCAGGATGCCCACCACCACCGTGATCCCCACGAACACTGCCGTGACCTTCGACACGAGGAGATACCACGCTGGAACGACGAGAACGAGCGGGGACCCCGCGCCTGTCGGAGCCAGCGACCCGACCAACGCACTGGAGCGGGCGTCGAGGGCGCCCGCATCGGCCTTCGCGATCGCAGCAGCGCTTCTCGGGCCGTAGTACACCCTGTACACGAGCATCGTCGTCACGACGACGAGCCCGATCGAAATCACGAAATGGATGCCCACAATGTAGGGGTTGAGCCCCGTGAGCACGGTGATCCCTCCGACCACTGCCTGGAGCGGGATCGACAGGCCCTGCAGCAGCGTGAGCACGAACAGGTCGCGACGAGAGTGCCGGATTCTCAGTACGGCGACGAACACCAGTATCGATATCACAACGATCACGAAGGTCAAGAGCCGGTTCGTGAACTCGATGATGCCGTGCACGCCCATCTCCGGCGTCGACACGAACGACCCATCGGTGCACTGCGGCCACGTGGGGCAGCCGAGGCCCGAACCGGTGAGCCGAACGGCCCCTCCTGTGCCGACAAGGATGATCTGCACGGCCAGCGAAGCCCAGGCGAGCATCCGCACGCGCCGGTCGACGGAGGTGGGAAGCCACTGGTAGAGGCGTTTCACGGGAGAGATAGTTCCTTAGCTTCTGGGCGGTGCGTTCGAGCGCCTCACTATCGCGCCCGGCACATCGACTGGTCTGTGAATAGCTGCGAATGCCCCGCCCGACTCGTCACTGCAACCTCACAGGCAGATACACTTGAAGAGTCAAGAATCCGCACCAGCTGACGCTTGAGGCCAATCACACGAGGCGGCAACGATGCTGCGACTACTCGGATTCATTCTAGGTACAGAGCCTGCGAGTTCTACGCTTCGTGTAATCAGCTTCAAGGCCGTTCAGGTCTCCCGGGAATTCCTCGCGGAATGGTGAAGGATCGTGACACGTTGTAAGTGCAGTAAGGAAGGGAGAAAGTCATGACAGACGTACTCATCGACCGGCCAGAACTTCAGAACCTGGGGGTGTACGAGTTCGGGTGGTCCGACTCTGACGCCGCCGGAGCGATCGCAAAGCGCGGTATCTCTCCTGAGGTCGTCACGGGCATCTCGACGCTGAAGAGCGAACCGGAATGGATGCTCAAGACCCGCCTCAAGGCGCTCTCGATCTTCGAACGCAAACCGATGCCGACGTGGGGAGCAGACCTTTCCGGCATCGACTTCGACAACATCAAGTACTTCGTGCGTTCAACGGAGAAGCAGGCCCAGACCTGGGAAGACCTGCCCGACGACATCAAGAACACGTACGAGAAGCTCGGCATCCCCGAGGCGGAGCGCCAGCGCCTCGTCTCCGGCGTGGCCGCCCAGTACGAATCCGAAGTGGTGTACCACACCATCCGCGAAGACCTCGAAGCACAGGGGGTCATCTTCATGGATACCGATACCGCCCTGCGCGAGCATCCGGAATTCTTCGACGAGTACTTCGGAACGGTCATCCCGAGCGGTGACAACAAATTCGCGGCGCTCAACACCGCCGTCTGGTCGGGTGGTTCGTTCGTCTATGTGCCGAAGAATGTGCACGTCGAGATTCCGCTGCAGGCCTACTTCCGAATCAACACCGAGAACATGGGCCAGTTCGAGCGCACGCTGATCATCGCCGACGAGGGCTCGTATGTTCACTACATCGAGGGCTGCACGGCTCCCATCTACAAGAGCGACTCTCTGCACTCGGCCGTGGTCGAGATCATCGTGAAGAAGAACGCCCGCGTTCGCTACACGACGATCCAGAACTGGTCGAACAACGTCTACAACCTGGTCACCAAGCGCGCGATCGCGCACGAGGGCGCCACCATGGAGTGGATCGACGGCAACATCGGCTCGAAGGTCACCATGAAGTACCCGTCGATCTACCTGGTCGGCGAGCACGCCAAGGGCGAGACGCTCTCCGTTGCCTTCGCGGGCCCCGGGCAGCACCAGGACGCCGGCGCGAAGATGATCCACATGGCGCCGTACACCCAGTCGTCGATCGTCTCGAAGTCGATCGCCCGCGGCGGTGGTCGGGCGGGCTACCGCGGCGAGGTCAGGGTCGCCGAGAACGCGCACCACTCGGCCAACACCGTACGGTGCGACGCTCTGCTTGTCGACACTCAGTCACGCTCTGACACGTACCCCGCGATCGACATCCGGGTGGATGATGTACAACTCGGCCACGAAGCAACAGTTTCCCGGGTCAGCGAAGAGCAGCTCTTCTACCTCATGAGCCGGGGTCTGCCCGAAGATGAGGCCATGGCGATGATCGTTCGCGGCTTCATCGAACCCATCGCCCGTGAACTGCCGATGGAATATGCTCTCGAACTCAACAAGCTCATCGAAATGGGCATGGAAGGGTCAGTAGGTTAATGACCACCGCAGCACCAGCTGATACAACTGCGCCCGAAAGCGTTGCCGTGAACGAGGTGGTCCGTACTCCCGGTGGCCACCGCGGTGAGCCGATCGGGTCGAGGTCGCACACCGACGGCGCCTGGCAGGAACGACCCGTTCAGACCCGCTCCGAGCGCTACGCCTCGGCGAAGGTCACCGACTTCGACGACCCCACCGGCCACGAGGTCGACTGGAAGCTCACGCCGATCAGGGTGGTTTCCGACTTGATCTCCGGCGCTCTCGACGGCTCGACCGTCGGCACCTCGGAGACGATTGACGTCGACGGCTTCACAGTCTCGTGGGTCGACCGCACCGACCGCCGCATCGGCAGCGCAGGGCTCCCCGAAGACAAGGCCAGCGCGAATGCGTGGTCTGCCTTCGACCAGGCCCTCGCGATCGATGTGACCGGCGAAGAGCCTGGCGCCGAGCTCGTCGTCACCAGGGATTCACTCGGAGCGACGCCCCGCGCCGCTCACACCGTCATCACCGCGGCCCCGAACAGCCGCGGTCACGTCATCCTCGAGAACTCCGGCGACGCCCGCCTGGCAGAGAACGTCGAGATCGTGGTCGGCGAGGGTGCTCACCTCACCGTGGTGAGCGTGCAGCGCTGGAACGACTCCGCAGCCCACCTCGCCAGCCACTTCGCGCAGGTCGGCCGCGATGCCAGCCTCCGCCACGTCGTGGTCTCGCTCGGGGGGTCGATCGTGAGGGTGAATCCGAGCATCCATCTCTCTGGCCAGGGCAGCGCAACAGAGGCCTACGGCCTCTACTTCGCCGACGCCGGCCAGCACCTCGAGCAGCGCGTCTACATCGACCACGAGGCCGAGAACTCGCGGAGCCGCGTCAAATACAAAGGCGCACTACAGGGCGAGGGCGCGCACTCGGTCTGGGTTGGCGACGTGCTGATCCGCCAGAGCGCGAACGGCACCGACAGCTACGAGGAGAACCGCAACCTCGTGCTCAGCGAAGGCACACGCGCCGACTCGATCCCGAACCTCGAGATCGAGACCGGCAACATCCTCGGCGCCGGTCACGCCAGTTCGACTGGCCGCTTCGACGACGAGCAACTGTTCTACTTGCAGTCACGGGGAATCACCGAAGAAGAGGCGAGACGACTCGTCGTTCGTGGCTTCCTCGCCGAGATCATCCAGCAGATCGGTTCACCGGCGCTCGAGGAGCAGCTCACGCAGGCCGTCGAGGCCGAACTCACCGGGGTCGCCGGCTCGGCACCCGTCACTTTGAACGAAAACGATGGTGCTCTCTGATGGCCGCAGTGAAGATCTGTTCGCTCGAAGAACTCAATGCGAACGAAGCGCTGCGCGTCGAGATCGACGGCGTCGCCATCGCCCTGGTGAAGGATTCGGCGGGGGAGTGCTTCGCCATCGGCGACACCTGCACCCACGGCGACATCTCGCTGGCGGAGGGCTTCGTCGAAGACGATACGCTCGAATGCTGGGCCCACGGCTCGAAGTTCTCCCTGAAGACCGGTCGCCCGCTCACCTTGCCGGCCTACGAGCCAGTTCCCGTCTATGAGCTCAGCATCATCGACGGAGACATCTACATCGACCCCACGTCGGTCATCGACCCGACAACGACAAAAGAAAACGCCTAGACATGTCTGTACTTGAAATCCGCGACCTGCACGTGAGTGTCGAGACCGAGCAGGGCTCGAAAGAGATCCTGCGCGGCGTCAACCTCACCATCAACCAGGGCGAGACGCACGCGATCATGGGGCCGAACGGCTCGGGCAAGTCGACGCTCGCGTATGCGATCGCCGGTCATCCTAAATACCGGATCACGAGTGGTTCGATCACGCTCGATGGCGAGGAGATGACCGAACTCACCGTCGATGCCCGCGCCCGCGCCGGCCTCTTTCTCGCGATGCAGTACCCGGTTGAGATCCCCGGCGTCACCGTCACGAACTTCCTGCGCACCGCCAAGACGGCGATCGACGGCACTGCGCCGCCCATCCGCACCTGGGTCAAAGACGTTCGCAACTCGATGGAAGCCCTGCGCATGGACAAGACATTCGCCGAGCGCAACGTCAACGAGGGTTTCTCTGGTGGCGAGAAGAAGCGCAACGAGATCCTGCAGCTCGAACTGCTGAAGCCGAAGTTCGCCGTTCTCGACGAGACCGACTCCGGCCTCGACGTCGACGCGCTCAAGATCGTTTCTGAGGGTGTGAACCGCGCCAAGGAGAACACCGACCTCGGGGTGCTTCTCATCACGCACTACAACCGCATCCTCAAGTACATCACCCCCGATTTCGTGCACGTCTTCGTGGCCGGTCGTGTTGTCGAGTCGGGCGGCCCCGAGCTCGCCGTGCAGCTCGAGAACGAGGGTTACGACGTCTACGTCGCCGCAAATGCCGAGGCCATCGCGGCCGACGCGGCGGCCGCTGACGCCGCCTCCATCTCGGCACCGGCCCTCTAACAGTTCAGAGAGCGTAGACTTTTTCTATGGTCACCACACTCGAGCCTGCCAAATTCGACCAGGTCGAAGAGGCACTCAAAGACGTCATGGACCCGGAGCTCGGCATCAATGTCGTCGACCTCGGGCTCATCTACGACCTCGGCTGGGATGACGAGAACGACGCGCTCGTCATCAGCATGACCCTCACGAGCGCCGGATGCCCGTTGACCGACGTTCTCGAAGAGCAGACCGCCGAGGCGCTTGACGGCGTCGTGGAGGCCTTTCGCATCAACTGGGTCTGGATGCCGCCGTGGGGCCCCGACAAGATCACCGACGACGGCCGCGACATGATGCGGGCCCTCGGCTTCTCCATCTGAATTCAATGGCCTCGCGGCCGCAGAATCCCGGCAATGGTGAAATAGGGGGTTTGTTGCCGCAGCTCGCAGCGAGGCTGTAGCTATTGAAAATAGCTCACTAATATGTGATTCTGGTGCGTGGACGTAAATTCGTTCATCCAACGGAGAACTTGACGTGAGGAATCACTTGACAGACATCGCCGAACTCACACGTCTGATGATCTATCACGGCTTCGCGTCGACGGGGGTCTGCCCCTCTCGCCAGCAGATGTCCGCGCAACTGGTGGTTCCACCCGCCGCGATCGACAGTGCGATGAACGAGCTTCAGGAACAACGCCACATTGCCGTTGACGATCGGGGAGAGGTCGTTCTGGCGCATCCCTTCTGCTCGGTGAACCTCGGGTTCTCGGTGATGGGAAGAGAGACTCTCTGGTGGGGCGGATGCGCCTGGGATTCCTTCGCCATTCCACACCTCATACTCGATGAGCCTTCGGTTCTCGTCGCTACGACATGCCCCGGTTGCGGAGCTGCCCATGCCTGGATCGTCGGCACCGTGGCTCCACCCGCGGGCGAGCAGCTCGCGCACTTCCTCGTGCCGACGGCTCGTATCTGGGACGATGTCGTGCACACCTGCGCCAACCAACGAATCTTCTGCGGTGAGGAATGCATCGACCGGTGGCTGCTGGCGACGGGCAACGAACGCGGGTCTGTCTTCGACCTCGCGACTCTCTGGCGCCTGGCGGAACACTGGTACGAAGGCCGGCTCGGCAGTCCGTATGCCCGACGTGAACCGTCCGAAGCGAAGGCATATTTTCAGTCCGTCGGGCTTCACGGGGCCTTCTGGGGTACTGAACCCCTGCCAGAGAAGGAAGGATTCGACTACTCGATCTGAGCCTGAGGCACCGCCTCAGTCAACGCTCCGGGCAACGGTACAAGACGCATCCGCCCCGAGCAGGAATAACAAGTCCGACTCCCGATTTATACTAGGGTGACATCCCCCCACCCCCGTTGCGGCAACGCGACAAAAGAATTGGACTACTCCTGTGCTCAGTGTGCATGATCTTGAGCTCCGAGTTGGCGCCCGCGTTCTGATGTCTGACGTGAACTTTCGCGTCTCTGCCGGTGACAAGATCGGGCTGGTGGGCCGGAACGGCGCCGGCAAGACCACACTCACGAAAACCCTGGCCGGTGAGTTGAAGCCCGATGGCGGCCGTATCGACATGTCCGGCCAGATCGGCTACCTGCCGCAAGACCCGCGCTCGGGCAACCCCGAAGACCTGGCGCGCACCCGCATTCTCGATGCCCGCGACCTCGGCCAGATCGTCCTACAGATGCAGCAGGCCCAGCTCGACATGTCGTCATCAGATCCCAAGGTCGTCGACAAGGCCATGAAGCGTTACGGCAATCTGGATGATCGATTCAACGCCCTCGGCGGGTATTCAGCCGAGGCTGAAGCGGCCTCGATCGCGTCGAACCTGAGCCTGCCCGACCACATCCTCGACCAGCCGCTGTCGACGCTCTCGGGCGGACAACGTCGCCGCATCGAGCTTGCCCGAATCCTGTTCTCGGGTGCAGACACGATGCTGCTCGACGAGCCGACAAACCACCTCGACGCCGACTCCGTTGTGTGGCTCCGCGAGTTCCTCAAGAACTTCCAGGGCGGCCTGATCGTGATCAGCCACGACGTGGCGCTCGTCGAAGAAACCGTCAACAGGGTCTTCTACCTCGACGCGAACCGCACGGTCATCGACATCTACAACATGGGCTGGAAGAACTACCTCCGCCAACGTGCGAGTGACGAAGAGCGCCGCAAGAAGGAGCGTGTCAACGTCGAGAAGAAGGCTGGCGTCCTGCAGATGCAGGCCGCCAGGTTCGGAGCCAAGGCCTCGAAGGCCGCCGCCGCCCACCAGATGGTTCGTCGCGCCGAGAAGATGCTCTCGGGCCTCGACGAGACCCGCGTGGTCGACCGCGTCGCCAAGCTGCGGTTCCCCGACCCGGTTGCCTGTGGCCGCACTCCGCTCATGGCGAGCGACCTGTCGAAGAGCTACGGATCGCTCGAGATCTTCACCGCCGTCGACCTCGCGATCGACCGCGGCTCGAAGGTGGTCATCCTCGGCTTCAACGGTGCCGGCAAGACCACGCTGCTCCGCATTCTCGCCGGAATCGACAAGCCAGACACCGGCCAGGTCGAGCCCGGGTTCGGCCTGCGCATCGGTTACTACGCGCAGGAACACGAGACCATCGACGTCAAGCGCTCGGTGTTGCAGAACATGGTCTCGTCGTCCCCGAACCTCACCGAGACGGAGGCCCGGCGTGTGCTCGGCTCCTTCCTCTTCACCGGCGACGACTCGCACAAACTGGCCGGCGTGCTATCCGGAGGCGAGAAGACGCGCCTTGCCCTGGCAATGATCGTCGTCTCGGGTGCCAACGTGCTTCTGCTCGACGAGCCCACAAACAACCTCGACCCGGCCTCCCGTGAAGAGATTCTGGATGCCCTGGCAAACTATGCCGGAGCAGTGGTTCTGGTCAGCCACGACGAGGGCGCTGTCATGGCGCTGAACCCCGAGCGTGTGCTCATCCTTCCTGACGGCGTCGAGGACCACTGGAACAAGGAATACCAGGACCTCATCGAGCTCGCCTAGGGCCGGGCACTGCCCATCTGGCTGATTTCGTCGGTGGTTCAGTCTCTGATGTCCGACTCATCGTCGCCCTCAGCGGGCTTCGCTTCGATCACGTAGATCTCCGGCGCAGCGGAGGATGCCGGTGCCAGGGCTCCCGTCGCACCCTCGGCGTCGAGGCCAGCCCGCTCGCCCGTAAGGGCACCACGCGACGCCGATGTTGCCGCAGCGCTGCTGCCTGCGATGCCCCACCGAGTGAGAGGGAGGTAACCATCGATCGCCTCGTCTTCGAGTTCCTCGTCGGTGAATGCCTTGCGTGCACGCTTGCGCACCCGCTCGGTGGCCCGCGCCCGCTCGTCAGGATCGTCGGAGTTGAGCCGGCGGTACTCCTTGCGAATCGCGAAGCCGAGAACCCCGAACCCGAGCAGTGCGAAGGACAACCACTGCACCATATACGAATAGTGCAAGCCGACGTCTTCGGTGGGCATGGTCGTCTGTGTCGACGCCAGCCCTGCATCCACTGCAGCCGATGGGCTGTCGAGCACTCCGTACGCCCCGACATAGACGTTCCCGCCGATGGCCTGCTGAACGCGAGGCAACGTGATCGACCCGATCTGGTTTCCTGTCGGGGTAACGCTCCCCAGGGGCGCCTCGCTCGGCCTCAGCTGCACCACGAGATTCACCGAACCCGACGCCGGGTTCGGTATCGTGCCGGGAGCCAGGGAGTCGTCAGGCGAGGGGGCTACCCAGCCGCGGTCGACCATCAACACCGAGCCGTCGCTGAGCTCGAGGGGAGTGATCACTTCGAAACCGTTGGCGCCTTCGTTCGATCGGTTGCGCACGACGAGTTCGTCGTCTGCACGATAGATGCCCGAGACAGAGACTCGCTGCCAGTTCTGGCTGGCGTCGTACGAAGCGAGGGTCGGCAACGCCGTCTCGATCGGTACGGGGTCTGCAGCGAAATTGGCGGCGACGATGTCGTTGTCTGCGGAAGCCTGTTGTCCACGCTCCCATTGCCAGTTCGCGAGAAAAACGCAGAGGATCGCAAACAGAATCGTCGCGGCGATGAACCCGAACCACCGACCTGTTCGCAGAAACTGCCACCCGCCCATCCCTTCGGTGACCGTGTCGTAGACGGCGACCGGGCCACGTGGGCGCGCGACAGGTTGTGCGAGCTCTACACCTCGTCGCGGTTCGACTTCAGCCCGGCGTTCAGCGATCGTCGCCCGCTCCTCGATCATGACTGGGCTGCCTGAAGATCTGTGACGGTGACGGGAAAGTCACGTGCACGGAGAAACTCGCTCAGGTACCCGACATGCTCGCCGCAGGCCACCCAGACCTTCACGCGGTCTTCGGAGTGGATGCGGGGGTTGCGCCACCCGATCGAGTACGTCGCCTCAGACCGGCAGCCCGCTCGCGAGCACTCGCGTAAACCGGGCGGCGCTCCCAGGCCGAGCATCGACATCACTCGGGCCGACCACCGGTTTCCCGGCCGCCGCGCTGCAGGGGAGGCTGGCCATACGGAACCACGGTGCCGCCAGGAGGCTGCATCGTGCCGGGCGTGTTCGAGCCCGTGTTGGCGATGACGACAGCGAACCACGGCAGAACCACGGCCGCCACACCGAGCACCAGCAACCACCAGCCCTGAACAAAGAGCAGGCCTGCAAGGCACAGCAACCGGATGCCCATGGCAACCGAGTACCGGATCATGCGGCCATGCCGCTCCTCTGCCGGTGACTGGGGGAGTGACGTGATCGACTGCTGCTGCTCATGCTTCATTGTGGCTGCCACTTCGAGAGGAGGATCATCCGATTCTACGCTCTGTAGGAGTCTCGTATGCTGGGTTGCGACTCAGGAAAACGACTGGGTTGACAGCGAAGAGAAGAGAACGCATGAGCACCACGACTTTCACTCCCCGCACCGTTCTCATCACGGGGGGCAACCGCGGAATCGGCTACGCGATCGCCTCGGAATTCGTCGCCCAGGGCCACCGGGTCGCTGTGACCGCGCGCTCAGGTGAAGGGCCTGCCGGGACTCTCACGGTACGTGCCGACGTGACCGACTCGGCCTCGATCGACGCTGCATTCACCGAGGTCGAAGCAGCCCTCGGCCCGGTCGAGGTCGTCGTCGCGAACGCTGGCATCACCAGGGACACGCTGCTCATGCGCATGAGCGAGACCGATTTCACCGCTGTCATCGACGCCAACCTGACGGGGGCGTTCCGCGTCGTGAAGAGGTCGTCGAAGGGCATGCTCAAGGCACGCTTCGGCCGCATCATCCTGATCTCGAGCGTGGTCGGCCTCTATGGATCTGCTGGCCAGGTCAACTACTCGTCGTCGAAGGCCGGCCTTGTCGGCCTCGCTCGCTCGGTGACGCGCGAACTCGGGGCCCGTGGCATCACCGCGAATGTGGTCGCGCCCGGGTTCATCGAGACCGAGATGACGGCAGAGCTCTCGGATGCCCTGCAGACCGAATACAAGAAGAGCATCCCCGCGGGCCGCTTCGCTACGCCGACAGAAGTCGCGCGGGTGGTGACGTGGCTCGCCTCAGACGACGCTGCGTACATCTCGGGTGCGGTCATCCCCGTCGACGGCGGCCTCGGTATGGGTCACTGACGACAGCCGCCGGTTGAGTAGCGTCGCAGGGCGACGAGTATCGAAACCATTCTCGAGAGGGTTTCGATACGCTTCGCTACTCAACCAGCATGGGGTCAGCCGCGGAGACCCAGCAGGGGGAGGAGCTGCGAGAGATCGCGGGTGTCGATGGCGAGGTTCGCCGATGCCCGCACAACTGGCCGGGCGCAGAACGCCACGCTCAGCCCCGCAACCTCCATCATCAGCAGATCGTTTGCGCCATCTCCGACGGCCACGGTCTGACTGAGCGGGATTCCGGAGGCCCGGGCCCACGTTTCGAGCGAATCGGCCTTGGCCTGTGCATCGATCACCGGGCCGACCACCTGCCCGGTAAGAGCGCCGTCGACCACCTCGAGCCGGTTGGCGCTCCAGAAATCGAGACCGAGAGATTCGGCGACACCGTCGACGAGTTCGTGGAATCCGCCGGAGACGACGCCGACCAGCCCGCCGGCCGCGTGCAGGGCCGCGATGAGCTCAGCAACGCCGTCGGTGACGCGGATTTCTGCCGCCACCTCGGCAAAACACGAGGTCGACAGTCCGGCCAGTGTCGCCACGCGTGCACGCAGGCTCGCTTCGAAGTCGAGCTCGCCGGCCATCGCACGCTCGGTCACCTCGGCAACTTCGCTGAGCCTGCCTGCGCAGGCTGCCAGAAGCTCGATGACCTCATTCTCGATCAGCGTGGAGTCGACATCGAGCACCACGAGGAACCGCGGGCTTGCGCCTGCGGGCGCGGAGCCGGGGAGTGAGGGCGCCTGCTGAAGGGGGGTGCGAGCATCCGGAATCAGCAGGTTCTCACTCATGGTTCTACGCGAACTCCCTTGCCGACCACGGTGATGCCGGTTTCTGTCACGGTGAAGCCACGTTCGCGGTCGCGAGCGTGGTCGATTCCGATCATGGCCCCGGCAGCGACAACCACGTTCTTGTCCAGAATAGCGCGGCGCACGACCGCGTCAGGCTCGATGTGCACGCGGTCGAACAGCACCGCGTCTTGAACGAGGGCGCTCGACTCGATGGTGACCCAGGGGCCGAGAACACTGCGCTCGATGCGGGCGCCCGAGATGAGGCAGCCGAGCGAGACGATCGACTCGATCGTCGTGCCGCTGTTGCCCTTCGCGTCGCGAACGAATTTCGCAGGCGGCGAGTTGAGCTGCTGCGTGTAGATCGGCCACTCGCTGTTGTAAAGATTGAAGACCGGCAGCGCCGAGATGAGGTCCTGGTGGGCGTCGTAGAACGACTCGATCGTGCCCACGTCGCGCCAGTAGTAGCGGTCACGGTCTGTGGCACCGGGAACCTCGTTGTCAGAGAGGTCGTAGACAACGGCCTCACCCCTCGAAACGAAGTCCGGGATGATGTCCCCGCCCATGTCGTGATTCGAGTTGGGCTTCTCGCCGTCTCTGATGACAGCCTCAATGAGAGCGTCGGTGTTGAACACGTAGTTACCCATCGAGGCCAGCACCTCTCCGGGGGAGTCGGCGATGCCGACGGCGACCTTCGGCTTCTCGAGGAATTCGGAGATGAAACCGGGCTTTTCGGGGTCAGTCTGGATGATGCCGAACTGGTCGGAGAGCTCCATCGGCTGGCGGATCGCGGCGACGGAGGCGCTGGCACCCGACGCGACGTGCGCCCGGATCATCTGCGCGAAGTCCATGCGATAGACGTGGTCAGCACCGACGACGACCACGATGTCGGGCATCTCGTCGCGAATCAGGTTGAGGCTCTGCAGAATGGCGTCGGCCGAGCCACTGAACCAGCGCTTGCCGAGGCGCTGCTGGGCAGGTACAGAGGCAACGTAGGAGTCGAGGAGGCCGGAGAGCCGCCACGTCTGCGAAATGTGGCGGTCGAGACTGTGCGATTTGTACTGGGTCAGCACAACGATCTTCGTCAGCCCCGAATTGATGAGGTTCGACAGTGCGAAGTCGATCAGGCGGTAACCGCCACCGAACGGGACACCGGGCTTCGCTCGGTCTGCGGTCAGGGGCATGAGCCTCTTACCTTCGCCACCAGCGAGAACGATGCCGAAAATCTTCTTTGATGCAGCCATAGCTCAACAATAGGACACCCGCGACACGGCAGAAGAGCATGAACACGGACCTGTACTCCTGTGATGTTCCGTACTAGGTTCATGGCTGTGCGCGTCGATGTGATTTCCAGAGAATATCCACCAGAGGTCTATGGCGGGGCGGGGGTGCACGTCGCCGAACTGGTCAAAGCCCTCCGTGTGAACATCGACGTGATCGTGCGCGCCTTCGGCGCCCCGCGCAGTGAAGGCGGGGTGTTCTCCTACCAGACACCGACGGAACTAGTCGGTGCGAACCCCACGCTCTCCACCCTGGGCGTCGACCTGCAGATCGCCAACGACTTGGCAGGTGCGGATGTCGTGCACTCCCACACGTGGTACGCCAACGCAGCCGGCCAGCTGGGGTCGATGCTGCACGGCATCCCGCACGTCGTCACTGCTCACTCACTCGAGCCACTCCGACCCTGGAAGGCCGAACAGCTCGGCGGCGGCTACCGCGTGTCGAGCTGGATCGAGAAGAACGCATTCGAGAGTGCCGATTCTGTGATCGCCGTGAGTGGAGGCATGCGGAACGACATCCTCCGCTCGTACCCGGGGATCCCCGAAGACCGGGTGAGCGTCGTCTACAATGGCATCGACCTCGAGAAGTGGAAGCCAGTGCACGACCCCGAGGTGCTTCAGCGCTGGGGAATCGACGTCTCACGGCCATCCGTGGTCTTCGTCGGCCGCATCACGCGCCAGAAGGGCCTGCCGTATCTTCTTCGCGCGGCCCAGCAATTGCCGGCGGACGTGCAGCTGATCCTCTGCGCGGGTGCGCCTGATACTCCGGAGATCATGGCCGAGGTCACTGCAGGCGTGCGGGCACTTCAGGAGGAGCGCTCTGGCGTGGTCTGGATTCCCGAACTGCTGAGCCAACACGACCTCTCAGCTGTGCTCTCGAGCGCGACGGTCTTCGTGTGCCCGTCGGTGTACGAACCGCTCGGAATCGTCAACCTGGAGGCCATGGCGTGCGCGCTACCTGTCGTCGGAACAGCGACGGGCGGCATTCCTGAGGTCGTCGACGATGGCGTCACAGGACGACTCGTGCCCATCGAGCAGCTGAGCGACGGCACAGGCACCCCGGTCGACCCGGAGCGTTTCGTGCGCGACCTCGCGGGCACCCTCCGTGAGGTTCTGGTTGACCCCGATTCTGCACGGATGATGGGTGCCGCTGGCCGACTTCGCGCTGAGAGCATCTTCAGCTGGAAACAGATCGCGGAAGAGACCGAACGCATCTACCGCAGCCTGTTGTGAGCTGTTGCCGCAGCTGTGCCAGATAGGCTTGTCGCTATGCCCACAGTTCTTGACCTCACAGACGTGTCGGTCGTCCGCAATGGCAATCGCATCCTCGACGACATCAACTGGAGGGTCGAAGCAGACCAACGGTGGGTGATTCTCGGGCCGAACGGCGCGGGTAAGACCACACTGCTGCAACTGGCCTCTGCGATGGTTCACCCCAGTTCCGGCACTGCTCAGATCCTGGATTCGCGCATGGGCAGGGTCGACGTCTTCGAGTTGCGCCCGCGGGTCGGTTTTGCGTCGTCTGCAATGGCTAAGCGATTCCCCGCCGACGAGACCGTGCTGAACGTCGTTCTGACCGCCGCGTACTCAGTCACCGGGCGCTGGAACGAGCAGTATGACGAGATCGACCTCCGCCGCGCACAGCGTGTGCTCGCGGAATGGCGACTCGACCACCTCGAAGAGCGTCGCTTCGGTTCACTCAGTGATGGCGAGCAGAAGCGTGTACAGATCGCCCGCTCGGTCATGACCGACCCCGAACTGCTGCTGCTGGATGAGCCCGCCGCGAGCCTCGACCTCGGGGCACGCGAAGAGCTCCTGCAATTGCTCGGCGGTTATGCCAGCGCCCCCTCAGCCCCCGCCATCGTGATGGTCACGCACCACGTCGAGGAGATTCCCCGCGGGTTCACCCACGTGCTTTTGATCTCCAAGGCATCGATCGTCGCCGCCGGCACTCTCGCCGAAGCTCTCACGGCAGAGAACCTCGAAGCGACCTTCGGACTCCCCATCGTTCTCACCGAATCAGACGGGCGTTATTCAGCCCGCGCTGCGGGTTGAGTGCGGCGCCACATCTGATAAGCTTTACAGCTGGCCCTCGAGCCATGACTTTTCGTTCAATTCACCCCTCACCCCACGCAGTATCCAAGGAATCACTATGAAGACCGACACCCACCCCGACTACCTGCCCGTCGTCTTTCGCGACCTGGCTTCGGGAGCAACGTTCCTCACTCGTTCAACGGTGACGAGCCAGAAGACGATCGAATGGGAAGACGGCAACACCTACCCGGTGATCGACGTCGAGATCTCGAGCGAATCGCACCCGTTCTACACGGGCAAGCAGCGCATCCTCGACTCGGCCGGTCGCGTTGAGAAGTTCAACAGCCGCTACAAGGGCTTCGGCAAGTAACCCAGAAATTCTCTTCACAGAAGGCGATCGGCTTCGGCCGGTCGCCTTCTGTGCGTGCCATCCGCAAAAGTCCGTGGTGTCGCGACTGCCCAGTTTCACACGTCAATTCGCTGGGGCGTCGGTGGCCTTGGTCGTCGGGGCCGGGAGGTTCGGCGATGGCGCAGCTGGTGACGGCAGGGGAGACGACGTCGGCAAAGGAGACTCGCTTGTGACCGGACTGTCGGGGGTCGAAGTCGTTGTGGCAGGGGATGGTGCTGTGGATGCGGTGGGCGTCGGAGTCTCATCGGGAACGAGACCGCATCCTGCACAGAGCGTGACCACTGCAACGACCAATCCCGCCCGGCAGAATCTGCCGCAGCTGGTTCTCAGGGATGCGACTCGCGGCATGGGGGAGCGCTGCAATCAGCCGAGCGGCCACGCGGTGCGGGCGGTGAACGTCGGATCTTTGGTGCGGCGCATGTAGTCCTGGAAGCTGGTCGCCTGTTCGCTGAACCACTGGGCCTGCGAGCGATGCAGTTCGGCCTGGGACACGTCGAGCTCTACCCCGTAGCGAAGGGCCAGGGCCTGTGCCACACGCCCCGCCGCGATCGCGTCGGCACCGGCGTCGTGTGCATCGAGCAGCTCGACTCCGTAGAAGAGAGCAGCTGCTTCGAGAGTGCGCTTGCCTTTTCGGTAGCGGTCGAGCGCCTTGTCGATCACGAGGGGATCGACAACCGCGGACGGCTCGCCCAAGGGCCTGATTCCGTAGCGTTTTGCCTCGCGATCGAGGAGGGTCAGGTCGTAGGGGGCGTTGTAGATGACGATCGACAGGCCCTCGTTGACAGCGTCGGCGAGGGCGGCAACGACTTCGGTGATGACCTCGGCTGCGGGGCGACCCTCTGCCACCGCGCGCTCGGTGCTCACCCCGTGTACGGCCGAGGCCTGTGCGGGTATCGGGATGCCCGGGTCGGCCATCCAGTCGAGGCGCGAGAGACACACGCCGTCGTGATCGATGATGCTGACGTTGGCCGTGACGATGCGACTGGTTTCGACGTCGATTCCGGTGGTCTCGAGGTCGAAGACCGCAAGGCGGTGCGACCACGCCGGCCCCGGACGAAGGATGGTGCTCACACTGGCAGGTGTGCAACTGTCAGTTGACGCGGCCCCTGGCGACGAAACGAGGGGAACCGACGGCGCCTCGGGCCGATCGACGAGCACGTGCCTGCCGTGGGGCAGGATCTCTGCAGGCTCCAGGTCGAAGAGGGTCACGGCGAGGGGCTGCGTTGATGTGGGCACGATCTGACTCTACGACGACCCACCGACGGTCGGTCGTCATGCCTTCCCGCGCGCCACGGATTCGCTGGTCCCGTGCCCCCGGATGAATTCGAAACGGATCTCCTAGAACACCTGTTCCGTCGCCGGTTGCCCGATGTGAAGCCAGTAGAAGCTCTGCGTGGCCAGTGTGAGCGTCACCGTACCCTCTGCACTGATGGTGGGGAACTCCCCTCCACCGAAGAGGTCGGAGAGCCCGCGGCCGGCAAAATCGGCAAGGTCGATAGTCACAGAAACCGGATTGTGGGCAAAACTGAAGACACAGAGAATGCGCTCGGGTGCGTCACCCCACTGGGTGTTCGCACCGGCGTACGAGCGAACGAAAGCCATGACCGACTCGTGGTTCGTCGGAGCGATCTTCAGGTCTCCGAGGCCGAACGCTGGATGTGCCTTGCGCACGTGGATGACGTTTCTGACCCAGTGCAGCATGGACCTCGACTGGGCAAGCTGGGACTCGACGTTGACCAAGGAGTAGTTGTACACCAGCGACTGCACCACCGGCAGGAACAGCTTGCCCGGGTCTGCTGTGGAGAACCCTGCGTTGCGGTCAGGGGTCCACTGCATGGGCGTGCGCGAAGAATCACGGTCGGGCAGCCAGATGTTGTCCCCCATACCGATCTCGTCGCCGTAGTACAGGAACGGGCTGCCGGCGAGCGAGAACAACAGAGCGTGCGCCAACTCCAGCTCGGCTCGCGAATTGTCGAGCAGCGGTGCGAGTCTGCGTCTGATGCCGATGTTGGCCCGCATGCGTGGGTCGTAGGCGTACCAGCCGTACATCGCCTGCCGATACTCCTCCGACACCATCTCGAGCGTGAGCTCATCGTGGTTCCTGAGGAACACGCCCCAGCCGGCCCCATCAGGGATCTCGGGCACCTCGGAGAGCACGCGGATGAGCTCGCCAGCGGTCTGCGAGCGCAGAGAGTAGAAAATCCTTGGCATGACCGGGAAATCGAAGGCCATGTGGCATTCCGGATCTTCTTCTGTGCCGAAGAATGCAGCGACCTCACGGGGCCACTGGTTGGCCTCAGCGATCATGATCCGTCCGGGGTATTCGCGATCGACCATCTTGCGGAGCTTTGCGACGAACTCGTGCGTCTTCGGCTCACCTTCGCCGTTTCCCTCCTCCGACTCGTAGAGGTAGGGGATCGCGTCGAGCCGGAACCCGTCGACACCCAGGTCAAGCCAGAACCGAACGGTGTCGAACATCGCCTCATGAACCGCTGGGTTCTCGAAGTTGAGGTCGGGCTGGTGGGAGAAGAACCGGTGCCAGAAGAACTGTCGCCGCACAGGGTCGAACGTCCAGTTCGACTCCTCGGTGTCGACGAAGATGATGCGGATGTCTTCGTACTTCTTGTCGGTGTCGCTCCACACGTAGAAGTCGCCGTACGGACCCTCCGGGTCGGAGCGCGACTGCTGGAACCAGTCGTGGGCGTCAGAGGTGTGGTTCAGGGGAAGGTCGATCACGATTCGCATGTTTCGTTCGTGCGCCTTGGTGACCAGGTCACGGAACTCGTCGATCGACCCGAACTCCGGCAGGATCTTGCGGTAGTCCGAGATGTCGTACCCACCGTCTCGCAGCGGCGAGTCGAAGAATGGGGGAAGCCACAGGCCGTCGATGCCGAGCCACTGCAGGTAGTCGAGCTTCGAGACCAGGCCCGCGAGGTCGCCGGCCCCGTCTCCGTTGCTGTCGACGAACGACCGCACCATGACTTCGTAGAACACTGAGCGCCTGAACCACTGCGGGTCGAGCGTCAGGCCGGGCAGTTGAATGGGTGCGGTAAAGCTCACAGCAGACCTTCCCTGATAACAGTCGGGGGGCCAACAGTGCCCATGATTCACGATACCCCGGCTCAACGCGTGGCCGAAGTCGGAGTGGCGGCCCTTGTGCAATCTCCACCTGCGCGCCACCCTGTGCACAGACATGCGAGCCACAGCCTGAGCAACCGAGACAGCGGATAAACTGGCCCACGATGATTCCGCCCTCGCCCTACGCCAGCCAACTCGCCTCTCTTGCCCTCGCACGCCGCTCGATCGAAGTCGCCGGTGGCACGACAGAGCTTTGGATCTACGGGCCAGAATCCGCCGAGACGACCATCGTCATGGTGCATGGCTTCCGCGGCGACCACCACGGACTCGAGCCGATCGCTGCGCAGCTGCCCGGCCACCGCGTCGTGCTGGCCGATCTCCCGGGTTTCGGAATCTCCACCCCCCTGGGGCGCGAACACGATATCCACGGCTATTCTGCATGGCTGCGCGAGCTCGTTCCGGCCCTCGGCCTCAGTGGGCGCATCGTGATCCTCGGCCACTCCTTCGGCTCGATCATCGTCGCCGCAGCACTCGCAGACGGATTGGCCGCTGACGCCGTCGTACTGGTGAACCCGATCGCCGCGCCCGCCCTCTCAGGGCCCCGTGGCATCCTGACCCGGCTTGCCGTCTTCTACTACCAGGTCGGCGCCTGGTTGCCCGAGAGACCCGGCTTCCGGTGGCTGCGGCTCGGGGCCGTGACGCGCATCATGAGCGTCACGATGGCCAAGACCCGCAACCCCACCCTTCGCCAGTGGATTCACAGCCAGCACGACCAGTTCTTCGGGGCCTTCTCGAATCGCGATGTCGTCCTGCAGGCTTTCGAGGCGTCGGTCAGCAACGACGTCTCCGGTTTCGCGGCCCAGATCACCCCGCCGACTCTGCTCATCGCTGCGGCCGACGACGATATCACGCCTGTTGCCGCGCAGCACCGCCTCGTCGAGCTGATTCCGGATGCCCGGCTCGTCGTGCTCCCCGGTGTCGGTCACCTTGTGCACTACGAGATGCCGGCGGAGGCCGCAGAGGCGATCGAGTCGTTCTTGAAGGCATCGTGAAGATCGTCTTCGACTGCCGGTACACCCGCATCGGTCGGCACGACGGCATCAGCCGGTATACGGCGGGTCTCGTGACGGCCCTGGCCGAGCTGCACCCGGTCACGATGCTCATCAGCGACGAACGCCAACTCGGGATGCTTCCTGACCTCCCGTGGGAGAAGATCAGCTCGCCGACGAGCCCCCGCGAGCCACTGGTCGCCCTGCAGGTGAACAAGCTGCACCCCGACGTGGTCTTCACCCCGATGCAGACGATGGGCACCTTCGGTCGCACCTACCCGCTGGCGCTCACCGTGCACGACCTGATCTACTATTCGAATCCCACGCCACCCCGGGAGTTCGGATGGCCGCTGCGGGCGCTCTGGCGCCTGTACCACCTCTCGTGGTGGCCTCAGCGCTGGCTCCTCAACCGGGCCGATGCCGTGGTGACGGTGTCGGAGACGACGAAACACCTGGTGGAGGAACATCGACTCACGGCGAAGCCGATCGTGGTGGTCAGGAATGCTGCCGACGCACTCGAGGAGACCGACGATGGCGTGGAGGTTTCGACGGGCTCAACCGGCGACGCCACCCAGCCGCGAACGAAATCGCTTGTCTACATGGGCTCGTTCATGCCATACAAGAACGTCGAGACGCTCGTCAAGGGCATGACGTTGCTCCCCGACTACGAGCTGCACCTGATGAGCTCGGTGCGTGACGCCGATCGCCAGCGGCTCCTCGCGCTTGCCCCGTCAGCCAACCTCGTCTTTCACAACGGTGCCAGCGACAGCGAGTACGCCGCCGAGATCGACCGCGCGACCGCCCTGGTGAGTGCGTCGCTCGAAGAAGGCTTCGGGATTCCCCTCGTGGAGTCGATGAGCCGGGGTACACCCGTCGTCGTCAGCGACATTCCGGTCTTTCGAGAGATCGGGGGCGAAGCGAGCCTCTACTTCGCACCACGCGATGCGATCGCCTTCGCCCGGGCCGTGGTCCGGCTGGAGGACCCCGCCGAATGGAATTCGCGTTCCGAGGCCTCCGAGAGCCAGGCGACGAAGTTCAGCTGGGGTTCGTCAGCTGAGGCGCTGCTTGTTCTGCTTCGAGAGCTAGCTCATTCACCGGGTCGCCGTTGAACTCATCGAGGCGCAGCACGCCTCCCAGGTAGCTGAAGTAGTGGATCGATCCGTTGGGGATCCGTTCATCGGGTCGCGGGCGACCGCCGCCCGTCGCGAATCGAACGAGCGCACTGATGACGCCGCCGTGGCACACGACAATCACCGACTGCCCTGGCCGGGCTTCGGCGATCTCGATCAATGCAGCGTGCACACGTGTACGAACCTCGGCGTGCGTTTCCCGGCCCGGCACAAAGGTCAGGCCCGGAAACCGCTCGTGCAACTCGGCGGAATCCAGCCCCTCTGCCTCGCCATAGTGGCGTTCGACCAGTCCGGGAACGATCTGCGGCGCCCCGAGCTGCAGTGAGTCCGCGATGATCTGCGCTGTCTCGACTGCCCGGCCGAGGGGGCTTGTGAGGATCGCATCCCACGAATCGCGGCCGAGCACGAGAGCCGTCTTCGCTGCTTCTGCCCGGCCCGTGGCGTTCAAGGGAATGTCGGTGCTGCCCTGGATCCGCTTGGCGAGATTCCAGTCCGTCTGCCCGTGACGCACGAGTGCCAGATGAGTCATGAAGCGTTTCGGGTGAGCAAGCGGTGAACCTCCGAGCTTTTCGGCAACAGACAACACCAGCATAAGTCGCGGGCGTCCCAACCGGAACACTTCGGAGCCGCAGGCGAGCAGAAAGTCGTGGTCGGTGTAGCCAGGCGCCACCCCTTCGCGAGCTACGCGAACAGTCGTTCAGCCAGCGCCGTGAGAGTCTCGGTCGTCCCCGCATCGAGTTTGATCGTGGCGCGCGAGTCACCCTTCGTCACCCCACGATTGATGATGACCACCGGCAGCTTCTTGCGCCGGGCCTGCTCGAGCAGACGAATCCCCGAATTCACGACCAGAGACGACCCGGCAATGACCAGGGCTTCGGATGATCGCAGCAGGTCACTCGCTTCGCCGAAGCGCTCCTTCGGAATGAACTCGCCGAAGAACACCACGTCGGGCTTGAGCGTGCCCCGGCACACAGTACACTCCGGCACGATGAACTCGGCCCAGTTGTGCACATCGGCGTCTCCATCGGGGTTCACCGTGACCGCGTCGGGCTCGGTGATCCACGGGTTCGCCGAATCGATCTGTTCCGCGACGCTCGCCCTGGCATACATCTGCCCGCACCGAAGACACCGTACCCTGTCCATCGAACCGTGGAGGTCCACGACCCGGTTCGACCCGGCCCTCACGTGCAGCCCGTCAACATTCTGGGTGATCACCCCCGAGACGATGCCCGCATTCTCCAGGTCGGCGAGGATGGCGTGGCCGGCGTTCGGCCGGGCGGCGTCGAACAGCTTCCAACCGAGGTGGCTGCCCGCCCAGTACCGTTTGCGATAGTCACCGTTCGAGAGGAACTGGTCGAAGGTCATGGGATTGCGCTTCGGGGCGCCCTGGCCGCGATAGTCGGGAATGCCCGAATCGGTGCTCACCCCGGCCCCGGTGAGCACGACCACGCGCCTGCCGCGTAGAAGGGCGGCAACATCATCCAGCTGCCCACCGTCTGTCGCAACGCCGTGGTCGTTCGACAAGGCCGTGTCGCCGGCACCAGGGGTGGCCTCGATCACCGCCGAGGGGCCGCGTTCTGACTCCACGAGTGCCATGAACGCACCTCCCTAGGCTTCGAACTCTGTCTTGAGTCTAGACAGCCCAGTTTTCGTAAATGTTTCGCGCGACTGGCAGAGTGATGTTCTGTGCCCGTGATTCAGATCGACAACCTCAGCGACCCCGCCCTCTCGGACTACTCCGGACTCACCGATGTCGCCCTGCGGCGCATCAGCGAACCGGAAGGCGGGCTCTACATCGCCGAGTCGGCAAAGGTGATCGAACGGGCACTCGCGGCCGGCCATGTGCCGAGATCGGTGTTGTGCGAGGCGAAGTGGGTCGACAGCATCCGCCCGCTGCTCGCCGACGACGTACCGATCTTCGTGGGGGAGTCGGCCCTGCTCGAAACCCTCACCGGTTTCAACCTGCACAGGGGTGCCCTCGCCTCGATGCACCGGCCCGTCTTGCCCAGCGTGGCGTCTTTGCTGCAGGATGCCCGGCGGGTCGTGATTCTCGAAGACATCGTCGACCACACCAACGTCGGGGCGATCTTCCGCTCGGTGGCCGGGCTCGGGGCCGACGCGGTGCTCATCACGCCGCGATGCGCCGACCCGCTCTACCGCAGGAGTGTTCGTGTCTCGATGGGGACGGTGTTGCAGGTGCCGTGGACCCGGCTGCCGGAGTGGGACCTCGCCGCGCCGATGCTTCACGATGCCGGGTTCACGATCGCCGCGCTGGCTCTGAGCGACGACGCTGTGACGCTCGACGCGTTCGCCTTGGAGCCGCCCGAGCGCGTGGCGATCGTGTTCGGCACCGAGGGTGACGGGCTCAGCCGCGCGGCGCTGAGTGTTGCAGACACTGTCGTGACGATCCCGATGCTGCACGGCGTCGACTCGCTCAATGTGGCCTCGGCGAGCGCCGTAGCGCTCTGGGCCCTGCGCGTCTGAGGCTCGCCGAGGCCAGGACCATCGAGGTCGCGGTTCGTGGCTGCAGCGGTTGGTCGAGGCCGAAGTCAGTCGCGGCAGCGGTTCGTCGGGTCTGCGACTCGTCGCGCCTGCGATTCGTCGGCTCGGGGGTTCGTCGAGTCTGCCACAACCGGCGTTTGCAGCGAACGGGTCTACTCGGCCCCTGCCCCCGCAGCGGCGGCCCCGGCGAGCGGAATCGGTAGCTCATAGAGCACCGGCACGGCATCCGGGCGCTTGGGAGCGAGGCCATCGCCCGACGACTGGTGGCGCACCCGGCGCAGCACCCAGGGCATGAAGAATTCACGCGCCCACACCAGATCGCCGGCCCTGGCCTGTCGCCAGCTGGCCGTCGGCAGCGGCTCGGGGGAGTGCGGCTTGAGGTCGTTGGGCACATTGAGCGTCGCGAGCACCATGCGCGCGATCTCGTGGTGGCCGAAAGAGTTGGGGTGGAGCCGGTCGGGCGCCCACATCGTCGAATCCTGCACCGACGCGAGGCCCCACATGTCGGCCACGAGCAGGTCGTACCGCGCCGCGATGGAGCGGATGTTCTCGTTGTAGATCGCGACCTTGCCGCGGATTCCTCGGAAGACCGACTGGAAGCCCACGTCCATGCCGGTGAAGACGACGATCGTCGCGCCGCTCTGTTTGAGGTCGGCGATCCCGGCGTCGAGCTGGGCCGCCACCACGTCGGGATCGGTGCCGGGGCGGATGATGTCGTTGCCGCCGGCCGAGATGGTTATGAGGTCGGGCTTGAGCTCGAGAGCCGGCTCGACCTGTTCGTCGAGGATCTGGCGGATGAGTCGCCCGCGAATCGCAAGGTTGCCATACGAGAGCTCGCCGTTCGCCTGGTCGTTCAGCACTTCGGCGACCCGATCGGCCCAGCCCCGATGCCCACCGAGGCTCTTCGGTTCGGGGTCGCCGATACCCTCGGTGAATGAGTCTCCGAGGGCGACGTAGCGACGCCACGGGTGAGGTTCGGTCATGGTCAACTCCTCTGGTGCAAATCGGTTCGCGCCCAGCCTACGACCCTGCCACGGGCATCCGGCCGGCACGGGCAAACCGGACTTTCGTCGGAGCTCAGCGAAGCTGCGCCCAATACGTGCGCGACTTCGCTCAGCTCCGCCCGAAGGACGTCGCCATGCCAGCACGACGCCAGGGCCCAGCGATCATCACCCCGCGGCACGCCAGAGGTGCATGCCCAGGTAGCTCCGCCACGGTGAGACCTGTTGCGCCCAGGCCCGCAGCCCAGGCCGCTCCTGCGGCAGCCCGAGCTTCACGGCACCCGCCCGCAGCGCCAGATCGCCGTCGAGCAGCACGTCGGGCGCTCCCAGCACGCGCATGGCGACATACCCCGCCGTCCACTCGCCGATCCCCGGCACCGACGTCAATTCCGTCATGAGCTGCGCGTGCGACGTACCCACGTCGAGCGAGATCTCGCCGTTCGCGAGCGCTTCAGCGGTGCGGATGATCGTGTCGATGCGTCGCGCAGGCCCACGCAACACGTCCCGGCCGTGCTCGGCGATCCTGGCCGCCGTGGGGAACAGCCGGGTGATCGCCGCGTCACTACCGACCGTCAGGGCGTCTCCCAGTTCAGCGGCGAGCCGCCCCAGCACAGTTCGTGCTCCCTTGACAGAGATCTGCTGGCCGACGAGGGCGCGAAAGACGACTTCGTGCGGGTCTGTGCTGCCGGGCATCCGGATGCCCGGCAACGCTTTCACCGAGGCCCGAAGCTCTGGCACCTGAGCCAGCGCCTCGTCGATCGACTGGGAGTCGGCGTCGAGGTCGAAGAGCCTCCGCACCCGGGACGCTAGGGTCGACACGTCGGCGAGGTTCTCGAGCTGGGCGGTGCAGATGACGCCGGTGTCGGAGACGGTCACCGCGATGACGGCCTGGCCGTGGGGGAGGAGAAGACTGCGCCGGTAGATACCGCCACTGACGTCTTCGACTCCGGAGACGGCTCGGGTGGCAAGGAAGTCGATCACACCGTTCCCGTCGAACGGGGGCCGCGCGGGAAGGGTCAGCCTCACGCGGCCCGACGTGCCGTGTGCCGAGATGGGAGCGGCAGTGTCGATGCTGGGAGCGGGGGCAGAGGCGACGGCGGGGCCGACGGGAGTCTCGGCTTCGGCGCCGACGGAGTGGCTTCGGCCGCGTCGGCCCTGCTCGCGCAATAGGCTGGCCTGTTCGCGCAACCGGCTGGGAGAGGTCTCGTACACCGCCAGAATGGTCTCGTTGAAGGCGCGCACGCTCGAGAAGCCGCTAGCGAAGACCACCTGGGAGAGTGGCAGAGCGGTGCTCTGCAGCAGCACCCGCGCACTCTGCGCCCGGTGGGCTCTGGCCAGCGCCTGCGGGCCGGCACCGAGCTCGGCGGTCAGAACGCGCGTCAGGTGCCGCGGCGTGTAGCCGACACGCCTGGCAAGCCCGTCGACACCCTCACGGTCGACGACGCCATCCTCGATCAGCCGCATGACCCGACCTGCGAGGTCATCGCGCAGGTTCCACTCGGGTGACCCGGGAACGGCATCGGGAAGGCAGCGTTTGCAAGCCCGCAGCCCCGCTTGGTGGGCTGCGGCCGCCGTCACGAAGAACGACACGTTCTGCGGGTGCGGTGTGCGGGCGGGGCAGCTCGGGCGGCAGTAGATTCCGGTGGTGTGCACGCCAGTGATGAACTGCCCGTCGAACCGGCTGTCTTTCGCCTTCATGGCCCGGTATCGCTGGTCGAAGAGGGCCGCCGCTGCTGTGCTCACCCCACCATTCTGCGCGACGCTCAGTGCGCACGCCAGCGGAAATCGGACATCGCTGGGCTGGGCGTGTCTGTCGTCGAGCGAGTAAGGTTCTGGCCAGTGACTACTCTGCCTCTCTCCTCCGGACACCCTGTCGGAACCAGCGCGGCCCAGCACCTCTCGCCGTCGTTCCCCGAGCGCGCCGCCTGGGGAACGGTCTCCAAACTCCGGGCCTGGCAGACCGAAGCACTCGACGCCTACTTCCTTCATGAACCGCGTGACTTTCTCGCGGCGGCGACACCCGGCGCCGGCAAGACGACCTTCGCCCTGCGCCTCGCGGCCGAACTCCTGGCGCGCAAGACCATCGATCGCGTGACCGTGGTCGCCCCGACCGAGCACCTGAAGAAACAGTGGGCCGACGCGGCCGACCGGGTGGGCATCCGACTCGACCCGACGTTCAAGAACGCCCACGGCCGGCACGGCAGGCATTACCACGGGGTCGCTGTGACCTACGCACAGGTGGCCGTGCGCGCCGAGCTGCACCGCGACCTGACGCTCTCAGGCAGAACCCTCGTCATTCTCGACGAGGTGCACCACGGCGGTGACGCCCTCAGCTGGGGCGATGCCATCCGAGAGGCGTTTGAGCCCGCAACCCGCCGCTTGTCACTCACCGGCACCCCCTTCCGCTCCGACACGGCGCCGATCCCGTTCGTGAGCTACCTGCCAGACGAGCACGGCATCCGGGTGTCGCAGACCGACTACAACTACGGCTACGGGCGGGCACTGCTCGACGGCGTCGTTCGACCGGTGCTCTTCATGGTCTACGCCGGCCACATGCGCTGGCGCTCGAGCGTGGGCGAGGAGATGGAGGCCCGGCTCGGCGAGGGCAACACGAAAGACATCACCTCCCAGGCGTGGCGCACGGCGCTCGACCCGAAGGGCGACTGGATCCCCTCAGTGCTGAGGGCGGCCGACCGCCGACTCACCGAGGTGCGTCAGTCGATTCCGGATGCTGGTGGCCTCGTCATCGCGACAGACCACTATGCCGCCCGGGCCTACGCCGAGTTGCTCGAGGGCCTGTCTGGCCAGCCCGTGACGATCGTGCTCTCGGACGAGAAGGAGGCCAGCGATCGCATCGACGAGTTCTCGAACTCGAGCAGGCGCTGGATGGTCGCGGTGCGCATGGTGTCGGAGGGCGTCGACATTCCTCGTCTCGCCGTAGGCGTGTACGCCACCTCGGCTGCAACACCGCTGTACTTCGCCCAGGCCATCGGGCGATTCGTGCGTGCGCGTCGCCGGGGTGAGCTGGCGTCGATCTTCCTGCCGAACGTGCCGTCGCTGATGGCCTTGGCCGGTGCGATGGAGCTGGAGCGCGATCACGCCCTCGACCGGCGAGAGACCGGCGACCCGGCGATCGACCTCTTCCGGGTCGAAGAAGACATGATGGATGCCGCCAACCGGCAGGAGAAGGCGTCTGAAGCTCTCCAGCAGGAGTTCAGCTTCGAGGCGATCTCCTCGCACGCGACGTTTGACCGGGTGATGTACGAGAACACCGAATTCGGCGCAGAGGCGATCGTCGGCAGCGACGAAGAACTCGATTTCATCGGAATCCCGGGGCTTCTGGAGCCCGACCAGGTGCGGGAACTCCTGCAACACCGACAGCACCGGCAGGCTCGGCGAAAGACCGAGCCCGGGTACGTCGCCCCCGTCGTGGAGAATCCTGATGCTGCTCCGGCTGCGCCCCTGTATCGCACGCTGAAGGAACAGCGGTCGCTGCTGAACAGTGTCGTCGGCATCTGGTCGAAGACCTCGGGGGAGCCGCATGGGCTGATTCACGCTGAGCTCCGGAGAGTCTGCGGTGGGCCCGCTGTGGCGCAGGCAAGTGTCACCCAGTTACAGTCCCGAATAGCTCTAGTCAGAAAATGGATGGGGAGCAACCACTGACCCGGAACAGCGCCTGAGGCCTTGCTCTGCTGAACTTTTCATCTTTCTTACGCAACTACTTTCGAAGGGCATCGAGCATGAAATATCTCAGACTGGGTAACAGCGGCGTCGAGGTGTCGGCGATCACGCTCGGCTGCATGAGTTACGGCGAGGCGCAGCGCGGCAACCACGAGTGGACTCTTGACGAAGAGACCAGCCGCCCCTTCATCAAGCAGGCCCTCGAAGCGGGTATCACCACCTTCGACACCGCCAACGTCTACTCCGACGGCACCAGCGAGGAGATCGTCGGCCGGGCGCTCGCCGACTTCGCCACGCGCGAAGACGTCGTCATCGCGACGAAGGTCCACGGCCCGATGCGCCCGGGGCCCAACGGTCGCGGGTTGTCCCGCGTGCACATCATGCACCAGATCGACGCGAGCCTGCGCCGGCTCGGAACGGACTACGTCGACCTCTACCAGATCCACCGCTGGGACCCGTCTGTGCCCATCGAAGAGACGATGGAGGCGCTGCACGACGTGGTGAAGGCCGGTAAGGCGCGCTACATCGGTGCATCATCCATGTTCGCCTGGCAGTTCGCCAAAGCCCAGTACACGGCCGACCTCGGCGGCTGGACGCGCTTCGTCTCGATGCAGGACCACTACAACCTCATCCAGCGCGAGGAAGAGCGCGAGATGCATCCGTTCTGCCTCGACCAGGGTGTCGGCGTGCTGCCGTGGAGCCCCCTGGCGCGCGGCAGGCTGACCCGCCCGTGGGGCGAATCGACCTTCCGCGACGACACCGACAACGTGAGCGCGCGGGTCTACGAGGGCACCGAAGACAACGACCGGCAGATCTCGGATGCTGTCGGCCAGGTTGCGGCGAATCGTGGGGTCTCACGCGCACAGGTCGCCCTCGCCTGGGTGCGTCAGCAGCCCGCTGTCACCTCACCCATCGTCGGAGCCACGAAGCCGCATCACCTGGCCGATGCCATCGCGTCGGTGGACCTGACGCTCACGGCTGCGGAACTCGAGACACTGGCGGTGCCCTACGCCCCGCACACCCCCACGGGCTTCTGACGTCCTCGCTTGCGAGGCTCAGGCGCGGTCGATGACCACGATCGGGATCTCGCGGTCGGTCTTCTCCTGGTAGTCGGCGTAGTCGGGGTAGATCTCGACCATCTTCTTCCAGAGCGCGGGCTTCTCTTCGGCCGTGGCCGTGCGCGCGACACCGGCGAACGACTCGCCCTTGACCTGCAGGCGCACCTCCGGGTTGGCCTCGAGGTTGAGATACCAGACCGGGTGCTTCGGCGCGCCACCCATCGACGCCACGATGATCTGTCTGCCCTCGTCTTCACCGAAGATGAGGCAGGTGCGGCGCCACTCACCGCTCTTGCGCCCCTTGGTCGTTAGCAGCAGCAACGGGGAACCGTGCGCGAAGGCCGGCTTCTCGCCGTCGGTTGCCAGGTACTCGTCGATCTGGGCCTTCACCCACGGCTCACTGTTGTCGATGGGGTTCTCCGGGCTCGATCCCGGCTTCTCGCTCACGTCTGTCATTCCTCCAGCGTAATCGCGATCCCGCCCGGCCCCCGCGCCCTACTCTGCCGCCGCGTACCGATGCGCACCGCGAGTTGAGGCGCCCGCGCCGACGTGAGTCGGGCAGACCTGTCTCACGTTGGGTCTACCGGCATCACGTTGCGCGATCTGCCTCATTTCGCCCATACCCGGGGTCAACCTCGCCCCACCGGCCCCCCAACTTCGCCCACCGGCCTCACGGCCAACTCTGCCGCGCCCCACAGCAGCACCCGAAGTTAACCGAAGAACGCCCCGACACAGGTGCCGGGGCGTTCTCAGTACTTCTAGACCTTCCGAAATTTAGAAGCGCGTGACGCTTCTAAATTCGAGCGAGTTGAATCGCTTCGCGATTCAACAAGCCAATATTACAGGCTGCGGATGTTCTCAGCCTGCGGGCCCTTCGGGCCCTGGGTCACGTCGAACTCAACACGCTGGTTCTCGTCGAGCGACTTGTAGCCGTTCGAAGCGATTGCCGAGTAGTGAGCGAAAACGTCGGGGCTGCCATCTTCGGGGGCGATGAAGCCGAAGCCTTTTTCAGCGTTAAACCATTTGACGGTACCAATTGCCATGTTAAAACTCCTCCAGGAGCGTTCTATTCGGACCCGACTGCCGGATCCTGATAGCGCGGTGCCTGTCATCCATCTTTCAAGCGCAATGGGCAACGGGGCTTGGCCGCGAGCATTCAGAACTGCGAGGCACAGCAACTTCAGGTTTAACCCTACCCCAGCCTGACGGAAAAACAGAACGGGACTGCAGCATTACGCCACAATCCCGTTCTGTTCCGCACTGTCTCGCGTCTTTTTCGCGCGTGTCGCGAAAAAGACCATCAGTACTGTGTGTGTCCGAAAGGGGACTTGAACCCCTACGCCCATAACAGGCACTAGCACCTCAAGCTAGCGCGTCTACCATTTCCGCCACCCGGACAGGTGTGTCATTCACCGCTGCAACACTCGCAGCGACAAGGTAAGACGATAGCACGAACGCACGCGTCAGAAAACGCGAGCAGACTCGACCGCTGCCGGTAGCGTGAAGTCATGACGTCTTCGAGTGAAACCCGCATCGACCGAACGGCCCACCTCACCCGCGATCTGATCCGCTTCGACACGAGCAACTACGGTGACGGCAAGTCGAACGGCGAGACGGAGGCCGCCCACTACGTCGAAGCCGAACTCGCCGCTCTCGGGCTCAGACCGCAGCTCTTCGACGCGGCTCCCGGTCGCACCAGTGTCGTCACCCGCATCGAGGGTGCGAATCCGGATGCTCCGGCCCTCGTCGTCCACGGCCATCTCGACGTGGTCCCCGCCATCGCTGAAGACTGGAGCGTCGACCCGTTCGGCGGCGAGATTCGCGATGGAATGATCTGGGGTCGCGGCGCGGTCGACATGAAGAACATGGATGCGATGATCCTCACTGCCCTCGGCGAGATCGTCGGAACCGGCAGGCAACCCGGCCGCGATCTCGTGGTGGCGTTCTTCGCTGACGAGGAGGCCGGGGGAGTGTATGGCTCGCACTACCTCGTGCGCGAGCATCCGGAGCTCTTCGATGGCGCGACAGAAGCCATCAGCGAAGTGGGCGGGTACTCGATCGACCTCGACGGCCAGCGCGCCTACCTGGTACAGACGGGCGAGAAGGCCCTCATCTGGATCAGGCTCGTCGCGAAAGGCCGAGCTGGGCACGGCTCGCAGATCAACTCGGAGAACGCGATCACCCGGCTCGCTGGGGCCGTCGCGCGCATCGGCAGCCAGGAATGGCCCGTGCGCCTCACGAAGACCACACGCCAGCTGCTCGACAACGTCGCCCGTATTCTCGGCAAGGACCCGCAGCAGGTCTCTGCCGAAGAGCTTGCGATCGCGACCGGCACCGCCTCTCGATTCATCTCGGCCACCCTGCGGGCGACGACGAACCCGACTCTTCTGAACGGTGGGTACAAGGCCAACGTGATCCCCGACCGGGCGGAGGCACTCATCGATGTCCGTGTGCTGCCGGGGGACGAGGTCGAAGTCATGGCCCGAATCCGCGAGCTCGCCGGCGAGCACGTCGATATCGAGATCGTTCACCAGGATGTCGGGCTCGAAACCGATTTCACGGGCCCGCTCGTCGACGAGATGGTCTCGAGCCTGCAGCGATTCGACCCAGGCGCCGAGGTTCTGCCGTACTTGTTATCGGCCGGAACCGACAACAAGGCCCTCAGCCTGCTCGGCATCAGGGGCTTCGGTTTCGCGCCGTTGCAGCTGCCGGCCGACCTCGACTTTCCGGCACTCTTCCATGGCGTTGACGAGCGAGTGCCGCTTGACGCACTAGTCTTTGGCTCAGATGTTCTGACGGATCTGTTGCTGCGGTACTGAGCCACAGCGCCAGTGACGGAGGCGAAAACGCAGTGGTATTCACCGCTCGCAGGATGCCCGAACACCTGTGTGAATCGGTGCCCATGGAGGCCACCACAGCCGTCGCAGCCGTGCCCGTGGGGGTGCCACGACCGAAAGTGAAACCATGCAACTGCTTCAAGCGATCATCCTGGGCCTCGTCCAGGGGCTGACAGAGTTCCTGCCGATCTCCTCGAGCGCCCACATCAAGATCGTGGGCGAACTGATCGGCGTGGGCGGCGACCCGGGCGCGGCGTTCACCGCGATCATCCAGCTCGGCACCGAGGCCGCGGTGCTCGTGTTCTTCTGGCGCGATGTGGTGCGTATCGTCTCGAAGTGGTTCCAGGCCCTCGTCGGCCGCATGCCGCGCAATGACCCCGATGCACGGATGGGCTGGCTGATCATCATCGGCAGCCTTCCGATCGTCATTCTCGGGGTGCTCTTCCAGGATCAGATCGAAACCGTGCTCCGATCGCTCTGGATCGTGGCCTTCACGCTCATCTTCTTCGGCATCCTCCTCGGCGTGGCCGACGCGGTGGGCGCAAATAAGCGCCGGCTCAAAGACCTGACATACCCGCACGGCGTCATCTATGGGTTCGCCCAGGCCCTCGCACTGATCCCCGGTGTCTCGCGCTCCGGTGGCACGATCACGGCTGGCCTGTTCATGGGCTACGAACGCAAGGCTGCCGCGCGGTATTCGTTTTTGCTTGCCATGCCTGCGGTGTTCGGCAGCGGGTTCTTCCAGCTCTACAAGTCGGTCAAGGACCCGTGTGTGGCAGCGGCCACCGGATGCACGCCCGAGATCTTCGGCGGCGTCGAAACCGGTGTTGCGACCATCGTCTCATTCGTCGTCGGCCTCGTCGTCATCGCGTTCTTCATGAACTACATCTCGCGCCGCAGCTTTCTCCCGTTCGTGATCTACCGTCTCGCGCTCGGCACCGTGCTGATCGTGCTGCTCGCTACGAACACCATCGCGGCGTAGGCGGCTCCACTGCGCAGCTAGGCTGGACAGGTGCATTCCTGGCCCCGCCCCGACGTCCCAACGCTTCGGGGCACAGGCCCCGTACCCCGAATCTTCAACCAGGCGAGCGGCACGCTCGAGGAGGCGCGCGCGACCGACGGAGTGGCCGGGCTCTATGTCTGCGGCATCACCCCGTACGACGCCACCCACCTCGGCCACGCCTCGACCTACCTCGCGTTCGACACGCTCAACCGGCTCTGGCTCGACGCCGGGTACACCGTGAACTACGCGCAGAACGTCACCGACATCGATGACCCACTGCTTGAGCGCGCGACCGCGACCGGAGTCGACTGGCGAGAGCTCGCCGAGTCGCAGACCGACCTCTTTCGCAGCGATATGACCGCCCTCCGCGTCATTCCTCCGCAGAACTACGTCGCAGTGACCGACGTCATCGACGACATCTCTGCAGCGGCGGCAGAGCTGCTCGATCTCGGCTTCGCCTACCTGGTCGAGACCCCGGATGCCCTCAACCAGGGTGCGCGTGACCTGTACTTCGACTCGGAGCAGACGGCGCACGCGACGAGCTGGTTCCTGGGGCTGGAGAGCCGCTACGACCACGAGACCATGCTCGACCTCTTCGCCCAGCGCGGGGGAGACCCTGACCGGCCAGGCAAGCGACACGTTCTCGACCCGCTCGTATGGCGCGTTGCACGAGCAGGTGAACCGCAGTGGTCGGCTCCCGAGTCGATCGGCGACGGTCGACCCGGCTGGCACATCGAGTGTTCGGTCATCGCGGTGAAGCACCTCGGCACCGATTTCGCTGTGCAGGGCGGTGGCAGCGACCTGATCTTTCCGCACCACGAATACAGTGCCGCGCATGCGACGGCGTTGACCGGGCAGCCGTTCGCGAGCATCCATGCCCACAGCGGAATGGTCGCCTACCAGGGCGAGAAGATGAGCAAGTCGCTCGGCAACCTCGTGCTCGTGTCGAAGCTGCGAGAGTCAGGGGTCGACACCAGGGTTATCCGCCTGGCACTGCTGGCGCACCACTATCGAAGCGACTGGGAGTACACCGACACCGACCCCGAGGAAGCGTCAGCTCGACTCGCGGCATATTCGGTGCCCACTATGGCGGTCGAACCGAGCCTGCCGGCATACGAGGCAGCAGAGGCCCTGCTTGCTGCCCTGCGCTCAGCGCTCAGCGACGACCTCGGCACTCCGGGCGCGCTCAAGTTGCTTGACGAGTACTTCGGATCGGTCGACGAAGCCCCGGCGCTCGTCTTCGACGCGGTGGATGCCCTGCTGGGCATCCGCGTGCACTGAAACCAAGCTCCAACGGGTTTCGATACGGCCCTCCGGGCCTACTCAACCAGCAGCCTCGCCCGGCTCACGTACTCAACCGGCGATGTCGTCAGTCGCGTGAGCGCCAGGGCTCACCGGGCCCGCCGGCCGTCGGCCCGTCGCCACCGCGCTTGCGGAGGTACCGTTCGAACTCCTGCGCGATGGCCTCACCACTCGCCTCCGGCGAGTCGACGGTGTCCCGAGCCTGTTCGAGCTGCTGGATGTACGTCGCCATCTCCTCGTCTTCACCGGCCAGAGCGTCGATTCCGGTCTGCCAGGCGACTGCCTCATCGACGAGGTCACCACGCGTGATCTTCACGTCGATCAGCTCTTCGAGTTTCTCGATGAGGGCGAGCGTCGCTTTGGGTGAGGGCGCATTATGCACGTAGTGCGGCACAGACGCCCACATGCTCACACTCGGAATACCGAGCTTCTCTGCCGCGTCGGCGATGACGCTGAGGATACCGACAGGTCCCTCGTACGCACTTCGCTCCAGATCGAGTTCGGTCCTGACGGCCGCGTTCTCTGAGGTCGAATAGACGCTGATGGGTCGGGTGTGGGGAACGTCGGCCAGCATCGCCCCGAGGAAGACGATTCCGGTGACGTCTGCGGCGACAGCGACGTCGAGCACCAGCGCGGTGAACTGCTTCCAGTTGCGCGAGGGTTCGGTGCCGATCAGGCAATAGACGTTGTCGGCACCGGCCTCGGTTTCTGTGTCGCTCTCTGCGCCGGTGTCGCCATCGCTAGCCGATTCCGTGTCGGCAACGGATTCCGCATCGCCCTCACTGGTGGCACCGGGGCCGAAGATCGACGCGGAGGGCCAGACCAAGACTCGCTGCCCGTCATCGTCGAACGTCGTCGTCGGCCTGTTGAACTGGTAGTCGAAGTATTCTTCGGAGTCGATCTCGGCCAGGGACTCGAGATCGAGCTGGTCCTTCAGCATCTGAACAGCACCGGTTGCCGCCTCACCTGCATCGTTCCAGCCTTCGAACGCGACGACCATCAGCCGCCCGGTCAGGAATTCTTTGCTTTGTGCCACCGTGTGGGAAACCTCTACATCGTTGCCGCGCCTCAGGTGTGGGCGAGGGTTGCATCAAGGATAGGCCGCGAACCACCCTTCAGGGCCAGAACGCCGGGCACGGTAGGCTGGCATCCCGTGACTGCACAGTTTCCCGCCGCCGTTCTCTGGGACATGGATGGCACCATCGTCGACACAGAACCCTATTGGATGAGCGCGCAGACCGCCCTCATCGAAGCGCACGGCGGTAGCTGGTCGCACGAAGAGGCGATGGACCTGGTCGGCTCCGGGCTGTGGCGCACGGCGCAGGCGATGCAGGCGCACGGCGTGAGCATGTCAGAAGATGCGATCGTTTCCCTGCTGAGTGAGCGTGTCATGGAGCAGATCAGCGCCAGCGTGCCCTGGCGCCCCGGTGCGATGGAGCTTCTGAAGGCGCTGCGGGAGCAGGGCATCCGCACCGCCCTGGTGACGATGTCGATCGGCCGCATGGCCGAACACGTGCGGGCGTTCATCCCGTTCGATGCCTTCGATGTGGTGATCTCGGGCGACAGCGTCACGAATGCCAAACCGCATCCCGAGGCCTACCTGGCGGCCGCAGAAGCACTCGGCGTTGCAGCCGGGGACTGTGTCGCCATCGAAGACTCCACGACCGGCGTCGCCTCGGCCGCTGCGGCAAGTGTCGTGACGATCGGCGTTCCCCACTACCTACCGCTCGACGACAGCCCTGCCCATGTGTTGTGGCCCACGCTGCTCGGCCGCAGGCCCGGCGACATCGCCGAGGTCTTCGCCCTGCACCGCGAGACCGGTGCCCGAGCGTCGGAACGACGACACAGCCAGTCCCACAGCACCCCCAGCCAGACAGAGAGACCCCCCATGACCCCACGGTTCACCTCATGACCGCACAGTTCAGCGGCGAGTTCCGCGCCGGCGACCGCGTGCAGATCACCGGCCCGAAGGGGCGCCTGAACAGCATCACCCTCGAACCAGGGGGAGTGTTCCACACCCACCGCGGATTCATCGACCACGATGCCCTCATCGGCCTGCCAGACGGTTCTGTCGTCGAGAATTCCGTCGGAGTCGAGCACCTGGCCCTCCGACCGCTGCTCACCGACTTCGTGATGGCAATGCCCCGCGGGGCGGCCATCATCTATCCGAAGGACGCCGCCCAGATCCTCGCCCAGGCCGATGTCTTCCCCGGTGCGACCGTGGTCGAAGCTGGGGTCGGTTCCGGTGCACTGTCGCTGTGGCTGCTCCGCGCCCTCGGCCCGAGTGGTCGCCTGTCATCGTTCGAACGCCGCGAGGAATTCGCCACGATTGCGCGCGAGAATGTCGCGGGGTTCACGGGCTCAGACCCCGCCAACTGGAGCATCACTGTCGGCGACCTCACCGAGGCGTTGCCCGAGATCCACGACGACCACACCGTCGACCGCGTCATTCTCGACATGCTCGCTCCCTGGGAGTGCATCGAAGCCGTTGCCGCTGCCCTGAAGCCGGGGGGAGTGGTGCTCTGCTACGTCGCGACCGTCACCCAGCTTTCGCGCGTCACCGAGACCATTCGCAGCACTGGCCTCTTCACGAACCCCGATCCCAGCGAGACCATGGTGCGCACCTGGCACGTCGAGGGCCTCTCTGTCAGGCCCGACCATCGGATGATCGGCCACACCGGGTTCCTGGTGACGGCCCGGCGTCTTGCCCCCGGCTCCGTGCTTCCCGAACTCAAGCGCCGTGCCTCGAAGTCCGACTTCTCCGACGACGATGTCGAAGCGTGGACACCGGGGGCTCTCGGCGAACGCGGCATCAGCCCCAAGTCCTTGCGCAAACGGGTACGCCAGGCGAGCGCGAGCGGTGCCGCCGGACGAGAGCGAGAAGCGACAGTCTCTGACGCCGAAACAGCTCCCGACGCCGATGCAGCGACACCTGAGGGCTGAAGCTGCAGGTTCGGCTTCAGGCGATCATTTAGACTGAGGCCGCTGAAGTTCGCCACAGCACACAGTCTTCGAAGTGAAAAGAGAATCCGTGCGTAAGTCCGTCGCGATCATCGTGGCCGCAGGCCTGCTCGTCGCCGTTGCCGGTTGCAGCTCGTCCGGCAGTTCCGCTGCTTCGTGCAGCCCACTGGCCAGCGCAGGCTCTGCATCGAATCTCGTCGCGGCCACGGGCGAGTTCGACAAGGCACCGTCGGTCACCTTCGGCACGCCTCTCGAGGCCGGTGCCGACACCCAGCGAACGATCCTCATCCAGGGAACCGGGGCAGTGCTCCAGAGCGACGGCGTCATCTCGGGCGACTACACGCTGCTCAACGGCACCACCGGCGCCACCATCTCCACGACGAAATACGATGGTTCGACCTTCTCCTCGTTCCCGATCGCTTCCAGCGGACTGGCCGGTATCCAGAAGGGCCTAGCCTGCGCCACGGTCGGCTCCCGTGTTGCGATCACCATGCCGCCGGCAGACGGATTCGGGGCCGAGGGCAACGCCCAGGCCTCGGTCGGGCCGACAGACTCACTCGTGATGGTCGTCGACATCACCAATGCCTTCCCGGGCCGCGCCAATGGCGCCGTGCAGCCGGCCCAGGCCGGCTTCCCGAGCGTCGCTCTCGGCCCCGACGGTCGCCCCGGGATCACGATTCCCTCTGGCCCGAAGCCGACCGAATTGAAGACGGCAGTGCTCAAGAAGGGTGACGGCCCCGCAGTTGCAGACGGAGACCAGGTCATCGTGCAGTACACGGCAGTGATCTGGGCCGACACGAAGTCCGTTGCGACGTCGACCTGGCGAGATGGTGCCCCGACGGCCGTCAAGGCTTCTGCCACCGCCGATCTCGCCACGACCGTCGTGCCCTCACTGATCGGCCAGACCGTCGGTTCCCAGTACATCACCCTCGTACCTCCCAGCGCAGGATACGGTGCCACGGGCTCGACAGACGGAAAGATCCCGGCTGACTCCACCCTCGTCTATGTGGTCGACGTGTTGGGCATTCTGGCCGTCCCCGCCACAAAGTAGCCCTCAGGGGGTTACAGCCAAGCGCAGCCTGCGCGCGCGCCACGCGGCTGCGCTCAGGGCGCAATCGGCTGGCCCCGCGGATTCCCCCCTCTAAAATCAAGGTGTGGTCACAGAAAACGCAGGGGCGTCGCCCGTGCCCGTCGAAGAACGGCTCTTCAGCCTCGTTCTCGCGTTGCTGGCGTCCGAAGCCGGGCTGACCAAGAACGAGATCCTGTCGAGCGTGCAGGGGTACCGGCAGAAGTACGCCTTCGCGGGCGACAACTCCAGCCTCGAGCGGCAGTTCGAACGCGACAAGGACGACATCCGGGAACTCGGCGTGCCGTTGGAGACGATCGAACCGCTGGACGAGCCCGGCAGCAATCACAACCTGCGGTACCGGATTCCCAAGGGCGACTACGACCTGCCGGCCGACATCGTGTTCTCCCCAGAGGAGATCACGCTGCTCAATCTGGCCGCACTGGCCTGGCGTGAGGGGTCGCTCTCGCGCGAATCCCGGCACGCCCTGCTCAAACTGCGCTCGCTCGGTGTGGACTCCATCGAGCCTGTTCTCGGCTACGCGCCTCGGATCAGAACCCGTGAAGCCGCATTCGATCCGCTGACGGATGCCCTCGGCCGGCGTGTGCTGGTGCGCTTCGCGTACCTCAAACCCGGCGACCTCGCACCCCGCGAACGAACTGTCGCACCCCTGGCACTCGTTCAGCACCAGGGCCGGTGGCATGTGCAGGGAATCGACCAGGACGTCGTCGAACCGCGGACCTTCCTGCTCTCGCGCATTGTCGGGCCGGTCACGCGCACGCGAATTCCGTTCCACAGCGACGAGACGCACGCAGCCGAGTCGGCCCTCGAGCAACTCGACGCGATCTGGGAGGCCAACGTGGCAGTCGTGCGGGCCCGGGCCGACTCCGATGCAGAGACTCGTCTGATGAAGCGGCGGGGGAGCATCCGGGTATCACCGACGGAGCTGAGCCTGCACTTCACAGACCCGCACCTGCTCGCCGACGAACTCGCCGGATTCGGCCCCGAGGTCTTCGTCGTGTCACCACCCGAGCTCCAGCTGGCCGTGCGAAAGCGGCTGCAGCTCACCGTCGCAACCCACACGAGTGACAAACGAGAAGGAGGTGGCCATCGTGCAGAAGAAACCGTCTGACCCGACGTCGTTCGTGCACGCCCAGGACAAGCTCGCCTTCCTGCTTGCTCTCGTGCCATTCCTGCTCGATCATGAGCATGTCTCCGTCACCGACGTCGCGTCGCACTTCCAGGTCACCGAGGCCCAGGTACGGGAATCCGTTCGCCTGATCGCCGTTTCTGGAGTGCCGGGCGAGACCAGTCAGTACCAACACGGAGACCTGTTCGACATCGCCTGGGACGACTTCGAGCTTCACGACGAGATCCGCATCACCCACCGGGTTGCCCTCGACGATTCGCCGCGGTTCTCCGCGCGGGAGGCTGCCGCCCTCATCGCAGGACTGCAATATCTGCAGGCGCTCCCGGAGACGCTTGACAGCACCGTTCATTCATCGCTGATGGCGAAACTCTCCCGCGGCGCTTCCGAGACGCCGAGCCAGGTGGCGGTCGCCCGGTCGGAGGCCAATGAGACCCTGGGCGTCATCCAGTCGGCCGTCTCGGCCAGTCGCCAGATCGAGTTCGACTACGTGAACTCGCGCGGCGAACACGAACGCCGCCTCGTTGACCCACTGCGCATCGACTCGAACAATGAGGACTGGTACCTGCGGGGCTGGTGCCACACGAGGCAGGGTGTGCGTACCTTCCGCCTCGACCGGATGCTCGGCCTCACCCAGACCGAGATCCCGAACACCTATCGCCCGGGCGACCTGGCCCTGCCCGACACGCTTTTCGACGGCTCGGGGGAGACCCTCGGTGTGACTGTCGAGATCCACCCTGCTGCGGTCAGTCTGCTCGGTGAGTACCTCGCCGACGGCGAACCCCAGATCGAACAGGGTGCCCTGGTCAGGGCCATGGTGCGGGTCGCACACGTCCACGGGCTCAAACGGCTGGTGACCAGCTTGCCTGGCGTCGTGAGGATCGTGGATCCCCCGGAAGCGAGACAAGCGGTTCACGACTGGGCACAGGAGGCGCTGCACGCGTACGGCGACGATCTCATCGCCTGAGAAGGCACGCGGGCTGTACCTCTAAACTGAAGTCATGCCGTGGTTCATGTGGGTGATCATCTGGGTGCTCCTTGTGCTTGGACTCCTCGGCATGCTCACCTTCTTCGCCTTCCGGCTCTTCCGCAAGGCGATGATCACCCTGGGCGAACTCGAGAAACTCGGCGAACAGATCGCCCGCGTGCAAGATAACGTCGAACAGCTTTCGGCGCCCCCGAGCCAGAACGCTATTCTGGTGGGATACCCCGTCGTCTCGCGGCAGCGTGACACTCACAACCAGCTCAGGGACGACAAGAAGCAACTTCGGAGGCTGAAAGCCCTCGAGAGGGGTAAACTCCTCATACGAACCGATTACAGGAACAGGACGTGGCCCCATGCTCGCTAATCTCCAGGGATGGCACCTGATCGTCATTCTCGCAATCGTGCTCCTTCTCTTCGGTGCGCCGAAGCTTCCGGGCCTGGCACGCAGCGTCGGCCAATCCATGCGAATCTTCAAGAGTGAAGTCAAGACGATGAAAAGCGACGATCCTGCCGCTGCCGCCGACCCGGCAACGGCTGCGTCGACCATCGCCGACCCGGCGCCGGTTGCAACCCCCGTCAACGTGACGGCAGCGCCGGTCTCGACAGACGCAAAGCCCAACTCCTAGAAGACACCTTTCCCAGAGACGTGGCAATCGAGCCCAAGACTCGACAGAAGAAGGCCCCGAAAGACCGCGACGGCAGAATGTCGCTCGGCGCCCACCTCGTCGAGTTCCGCAAGCGCATGTTCCGGGCGCTGCTGGCCATCGCGGTCGGTGGTGTCCTCGGCTGGCTGATCTCCGACCAGATCCTGGTCGCCCTGAGCACGCCCGTCAGTGCCATCACCGACTCCCAGGGCCGGGCGGCTTCGCTCAACTTCACCGATGTCTCGCAGGCATTCGACCTCCGGCTGCAGATCGCCATCACCGTGGGCATCGTCGTGTCGTCACCGATCTGGCTCTACCAGCTCTGGGCGTTCCTGGTACCCGGGCTCACCCGCAAAGAGAAGCAGTACGCGGTGGGGTTCGTGCTCACGTCCGTACCGCTCTTCCTCGCGGGGTGCGCGGCCGGCTGGTACGTACTGCCCCACATGGTCTCCCTCCTGACCGGCTTTGCACCGCAGGGCACGACAAGCCTCATCAGTGCCGGGGACTACTACTCCTTTGTTCTGAAACTCGTGGTCGCCATCGGTGTCGCGTTCGTGCTGCCCGTGCTGCTGGTGTTGCTGAACTTCGCCGGCATCCTGAGTTCGAAAGCCATCCTGAAGTCGTGGCGCATCGCCATCCTGGTGATAATTCTCTTCTGTGCGATCGCCACGCCCTCCGCCGACGTGTTCTCGATGTTCCTGCTCGCCCTGCCGATGATCTTCCTGTTCTACAGCGCAGCCCTGATCGCCTGGATCCATGACCGCAGGGTGGCGAAACGCCAGCAGAAGTTCGACTCCGAACTGGTCGTGCCGTAGTGCCGGGAGCGCCGGTCACCGGTGCTTCCGGGCCGCAGACCCTCTCGCCAGCCGAGCGGTACGCTCTCAGCAAGGCAAAGGTCGCTGGCCCCCTCGTCGATGATTTCCGGCAGGGCCTGGGCTTCGACCTCGACCCCTTCCAGATCGAGTCGTGCCGGTTGCTCGAAGCCGGGAACAGCGTGCTCGTCGCTGCACCGACCGGCGCCGGTAAGACAATCGTCGCCGAATTCGCTGTCTTCATGGCGATGAAACAGCGATCGGCGAAGGTGTTCTACACGGCTCCGATCAAGGCGCTCAGCAACCAGAAGTTCCAGGAATTCGTCACCGAGTACGGGCCAGACGAAGTCGGCCTCCTGACCGGCGACACGAACATCAATCCGCAGGCGCGCATCGTGGTCATGACCACCGAGGTCCTTCGCAACATGCTCTACGCCGAGTCGGATCTGCTCACGAACCTCGCCTTCGTCGTGATGGACGAGGTGCACTACCTCGCCGACCGGTTTCGGGGCGCCGTCTGGGAAGAGGTGATCATCCACCTCCCTGCCTCTGTGCGTCTCGTCTCGCTGAGTGCGACCGTGTCGAATGCCGAGGAGTTCGGCGACTGGCTGCAGGCCGTGCGCGGTGATACCGAGGTGATCGTGTCTGAGGAGCGCCCGGTACCGCTGGACCAGCACATGCTCGTGCGCCACAAGCTGCTCGACCTGTTCGACGGCACAGGCGAAGCCACCTCGAGCAGGGTCAACCCCGAGCTGATGCGAATCGCACGGTCGACAGGCGCACCGCAGTCCCGCAACAGGAACGACCGTCGGGGTCGCAGCGGCAACTCCTCGCATCGCCCGCAGCACACCCAGGCACCCCGCATGGATCGCGCCGAGCTCACCGACCTGCTCGACGAACACAACCTCCTGCCGGCCATCTTCTTCATCTTCAGCCGCGTCGGGTGCGACCAGGCCGTGAAGCAGGTTCTCCGCGCGGGTGTCAGGCTCACGACCAACGACGAACGCGAAGATATCCGCCACATCGTCGACGAACGGTGCCGCACACTCCTCGATGAAGACCTGGCCGTGCTCGGCTACTGGGAATGGCTCGAGGGCCTCGAACGTGGCGTGGCCGCGCATCATGCCGGCCTGCTGCCCGCCTTCAAAGAGGTCGTCGAAGAACTCTTCCAGAAGAAGCTCGTGCGGGTGGTCTTCGCCACAGAGACGCTGGCGCTCGGCATCAACATGCCGGCGCGCACGGTGGTGCTCGAAAGCCTCGAGAAGTACAACGGTGAGGCCCGGGTGCCCATCACCCCGGGGGAGTACACCCAGCTCACCGGGCGGGCAGGGCGAAGAGGCATCGACGTCGAAGGCCATTCGGTCATCCAGTGGCGTGATGGCGTCGACCCCCAGGCCGTCGCGTCCCTCGCTTCGCGGCGCACCTACCCGCTCAACTCGAGCTTTCGGCCCACGTACAACATGGCCGTCAACCTCATCGACCAGTTCGGCCGGGCCCGTACGCGGGATTCGCTCGAACTGTCGTTCGCGCAGTTCCAGGCCGACCGAGCGGTGGTCGATCTGGCACACAAGGTCAGGCAACACGAAGAGTCTCTCGCCGGCTATGAGAAGTCGATGACCTGCCACCTGGGCGACTTCGCCGGGTACGCCGCACTCCGGCGGGAGCTCAGCGACGTCGAACGCTCGGGCGCGGGCAGGGCCGACACGCAGTCGAGGGCCGAACGCGACAGCCGCCAGAAGAAGATCACCGAGCTTCGCCGGCGAATGAAGTCACACCCTGTTTCGCACTGCCCCGACAGGGAGGGTCACGCCCGCTGGGCTGAACGCTGGTATCGCCTGAAGCGCGAAACAGACCAGCTCGTCGCCCAGATCAACAATCGAACCGGGGCCATCGCCAAGGTCTTCGACCGCATCTGCGAGGTGCTGCTGCAGCTGGAGTATGTGCAGGCGGACCCGCAGCGCGAACTCACCCTCACGCCGACCGGAAAGACGCTCAAGCGGATCTATGGCGAACGTGACCTGCTGGTGGCCGAGTGCATCCGCCGGGGTGTGTGGGCGAACCTCGACCCGGCGGGGCTTGCCGCGCTGGCGTGCTCGCTGATCTACGAACCGCGTCGCGACGAAAGCGACATGCCGGAGCGGTTTCTGCCGCGCGGGCCATTCCGGGGTGCGCTCGAGAAGACGCAGGAGCTGTGGGCCGATCTCCAGGAACTCGAAGCCCACCACCGACTGCCGGGCACGTCACCGATCTCTGTGGGCCTGGCCAAGCCCATGCACGAGTGGGCCAAGGGTGCCAGCCTCGACACCGTGCTCTTCGATGCCGACCTGGCCGCAGGAGACTTTGTACGATGGACAAAGCAGACCATCGATCTGCTCGATCAGCTGCAGAATCTTTCAGACGCCAAGGTCGCGACCACGGCGAGGCTGGCACTCGATCTGGTGAAGCGCGGCATCGTCGCGTACTCATCGGTAGCGTAAGGCGAATGGATGACCGCACCACCCCGTGACCGCACGGTTCAGCCGGGCATCCGTGCCTCTGCGTCGTTCCGCGGCCGCACGTCGGTCGGGCTCGACAGAACCGAGAGCATCGCCAGGCCGGTGTTGCCCCTCTGGCTGGCGTGCCTGACTGCGGTCGCTGGCGGAATCGCGCTGATGACCGGCTTTCCGAGCGCAGATGTGTGGCCCCTCACCCTGCTGGGCGCCGGCCTGATCCTGGTCAGCCTGGTCGGCCGCCGCTGGAACGGCGCCCTTCTGGTGGGGCTGATCGGCGGTCTGACCTTCTGGTGTGCCCACATCTCCTGGCTCACTCTGTACCTCGGGCCGGTGCCCTGGTTGGCACTGGCGATTCTCGAGTCGATCTTCTTCGCATTCGGTGCCGTTCTCATCGCGCTGGTCTACCGGTACGCCGGATTAGTGTGGCCGACACGGCTCGGCCGGCTCGGCATTGTTCCCCTCGTCATCTCCGGCCTCTGGACGGCCCGGGAGGCCATCACCGCCGTCGCCCCCGAGGGTGGCTTCAGCTGGGGGAGAGTCGCCTTCTCACAGTCGACCGGGCCTTTCGCACACCTCGTCGCCTACGTCGGGGTCTCTGGCCTCAGTTTCCTCCTGGTGTGGTTCGTGGCGTTCGTCATCCAGCTCGGCCGGGAAACCGGAGCACGGCCGCTTGCGCGAATCACGGTCGCCGTTGCGGCCGGTGCTGCGCTGCTGGTCATTCCGGCCTGGCCCGCACCGACCCAGGGCACGACCCGCATTGCGGCCGTCCAGGGAAACACGAAATCCGGTCTGCTCGACCGGGTGCAGGCTGGTGACAACCTCAACGCCCACATCACCGAGACCCTGACGCTCGAGAGACAGTTGCGCGAGAACCCTGTCGACATGGTGGTCTGGCCGGAGAATGCGTCTGACGTCGACCCGGAAGCCTCGCCCGTGGCCGCCCAGGACCTGGACTTCATCAGCAATTTCGTGAACGCCCCGCTCGTCGTGGGCACGATTGCCGAGCGGGAGGGCAAGTACTACAACACCTCGCTGCTCTGGGAGAACGGAGGGGTCGCCGATTTCTACGACAAGCGTCACCCTGTTCCGTTCGCCGAGTACATGCCGGCTAGGCCCCTCTTCCATGCCCTGGCGCCCGACCTCGTGGATATGGTGACGCGGGACTACCAGGTGGGCACGACCGATACCGTCATGAACGTGGGCGGCGTCATCGCCGGCATCTCGATCTGTTTCGACATCACCGACGACTCGGCTGTGCGCGCGATGGTCGACGATGGCGCGCAGGTGATCCTGGCCCAGACGAACAATGCGGACTTCGGCCAGACTGACGAGAACCTTCAGCAACTCGCCATCGCGCGCCTCCGTGCGATCGAGACGGGCCGCAGCGTGGTGAACATCTCCACCGTCGGTCACAGCGCGATCATCGCACCCGATGGTTCGACGATTGCGGCCCTGGCGCCCTACACGCCCGGAGCCATGATCGAGAATGTGCCGCTGTCGAACACCCTGACGCCGGCAAGCCTGTTCGGCAAGGGCGTCGAACTGCTCGTCGCCGGTCTCGGTCTGGCAGGCCTTGCCCTGGCTGTGGTCGCCGCCGCCCGTAACCGCCGATACACGAAGCGTTAACGACAGACGCGCCCAGCCGGTTCGGAGAACCGCGCAGGGCGCGTGAGTCGTTGTGAGTGGCTGAGCTGGGCTCAGGCACCGATCTTCTGTTGGCCACGACGTGCCCGAAGGTAGTCGAGGCGCTCTTGCAAGAGCTCTTCGAGTTCGTCGCGAGTGCGACGCTCGAGCAACATGTCCCAGTGGGAACGAGGAACTTTGGCCTCGGCACGGTCGAGAACGACCGGCTCAGAACCGACCATCAGGATGGCCTCGTTGCTGCAGAATTTGCATTCCCAGGTCTCAGGCGCTTCGGCGTCAGCCGAGAACACCATCTCCGTGTCTTTGCCGCACGTGCTGCAAAGATATGTGTGTGTCTGGCGCGGAGAGAAAACGACTCCCTCTTCACTCTGGAGGCTTTGGCCCCCGAGTCTCATTCCGCGCAAGCTGCGATCTGCCATTGTGTGGTCTCCTCCCGCTTCGCTTACCCCTGTATAAACCCCTCAGCTGAAAGATTCATTCGCAAAACTAACTATTGTCAGAACACTCCCAGAATGGGGGGTACCCGCGCCAGAGGGTTGACTTATTGCGCCAGACCTGCAGCGACACCGAGCCCGAGGTCGGCCCGGTCGGTGACGAGTCCGTCAACACCGAGCTGCAAGAGCTCACGCATGACACTCGGGTCGTTGACCGTCCATACGTGCATCTCGACACCTGCGGCATGGATGCTCGCCAGCACCTTCGGCGTCGTCACCCGCAGCCCGAGGGCTCGTTCTGGCACCTGCACGGCGTCGACGGCGCGCAGAACGTGCCGCACCATACTCGTGAGACCGGCCTTGCTTGCAAGCAGCGCGAGTACAAAGCCGCGAGCCGACGCCGACGTCGCCACCCCAGGGAGTCGCCGCACGGCTGCGCGCCGCCGTTTCTCAGAGAATGAGGTGATCAGAACTCTGTCGACTGCACCCGTCGCCTTCACCGCACGGACGGTGGGCCCGACTGCTGCCAGCGCCTTGATGTCGATGTTGAATCGCGTGAGAGGGAGGGCCTCGAGTACGTCGCCGAGAGTCTGGAACCCGGCACCGTCACCGAGGTCGAGAGACCGGAGGTACGCTGCGCTCAGTCCTGCGATGTGGTCGTCCCGGCCGAGCAGGCGCGTCAGGGTCGGATCGTGCGCAACGATCGCCTCGCCGTCGCGGGAAGCATGCACGTCGAGTTCGACATAGTCGGCACCAGCATCCACCGCCGCGCGAAACGCCGAAAGGGTGTTCTCGGGCTGGTCGAGAGCGAGGCCGCGGTGGGCCAGAATACGGGGGAGTGGGGGAGCGAAGTACGCCCCCTGCTGCCTACTCCGTCGGCTTCTTCGTGGTACCACGGTCGCCGAATGCCGTTCCGATTCCCTTGAGCGCCGCTGTCAACTCGCTCGGAATGACCCAGAGCTTGTTCGCACTGCCCTCAGCGATCTTCGGGAGCGTCTGCAGGTATTGGTAGGCGAGGAGCTTCGGATCGGGGTCGCCGCGGTGGATGGCCTCGAAGACGGTGGTGATCGCCTCAGCTTCGCCCTGCGCGCGCAGGACCTGGGCCTTGGCGTCACCCTCCGCAGAGAGGATGGCCGACTGGCGGTGGCCCTCGGCCTGCAGAATGGCCGACTGCTTCGTGCCCTCTGCAGTGAGGATGACGGCGCGGCGCTCACGCTCAGCGCGCATCTGCTTCTCCATCGAATCCTGGATCGATGCGGGCGGGTCGATCGCCTTGAGCTCGACGCGGCCGACCCGGATTCCCCATTTGCCCGTGGCTTCGTCGAGCACGATGCGCAACTTGCTGTTGATCTCGTCACGGCTGGTGAGAGCCTGTTCGAGATTGAGCCCACCGACGACGTTTCGAAGTGTAGTGGTGGCGAGCTGTTCGACGGCCCCGAGGTAGTTCGCGATCTCGTAGGTGGCCGCCCGGGCATCCGTCACCTGAAAGAATACGACCGTGTCGATCGAGACGACGAGGTTGTCTTCGGTGATCACGGGTTGCGGCGGGAACGAGACGACCTGTTCGCGCAGGTCGATCAGCGGGCGCAACCGGTCGATGAACGGTACGAGCAGGTTCAGCCCGGGCATCAGGGTCTTGTGGTACTTGCCGAGCCGCTCGACGACGCCGGCACTCGCCTGGGGAATGATGCGGATCGCCTTGGCCAGGATCACGATCACGAAGATCACGATCACCAGCACGATGGCCAGGGCGACGATCTGGCCTATGGAGGTGTCGGTCATGATGTGTGCCTTTCTGACGGGAGAGAGCCTGTGGCGGGTGGGGCCGGTTCTGGTTCGACCAGCGCCGTCGCCCCTTCGATCGCTTTCACGAAGACGGGTTCGCCCGGAAGCAACTTCTGTTCGAGTGCGCTGGGGAACACCCGGGCTGTCCACGTCTCACCGTTGCTCAGCTTGACGCTTCCGGTGGTGGTGGTGACAGGCGAGACGACGCGACCCTCCAGCCCGAGCAGCGCCTCGACGTTGCTCTTGGCCGGGTCGCTGCCACGCCGGAGACGTTTCAAGAGGGGCGGGCGAAGAGTGAAGATCAACAGCAGCGCGATCGCGCCGACGATCGGTATCTGAAGGAGGAACGGCAGGCCGGCGAAGTGTGCGACCACCCCACCGAGACTGCCGATCGCCAGCATGAGAAAGATGAGGTCGAGGCTCAGTGTCTCTATGACGAGAAAGACCAGAATGAGCGCGAGCCAGATGAGCCACGCATACGACGCAAGGAATTCAGTCATGAGGCACTCCTTCAGCGGTGTTCCTCTTACGAAACTATCAGGAGTATCCGGAGCGCGACGAAAGTCACAGCCGATGCCTTGGTAGTCTCTTTGCCGTACAGACCCAGAAGGAGAACACCCGTGTCAAACCCCCTCGCCCCCGGCTCGCTCATCGGAAAACGTGTTCTGGTCACCGGCTCGTCGCGAGGTGTCGGCGCCGACACGGTCGCCTACTTCGCTGAGGCGGGCGCAAGCGTGGTCATCAACTTCCGCAACAAGGAGGCCCGGGCGGTGAAACTCGCCGACAAGCTCGCGGCAGGCGGCGCAACGGCGATCACGGTCGGCGCCGACCTGACCGATGCCGGTTCGGTCGCGAAGATGTTCGAGACGGTGCGCGAGGAGTTCGGCGGGCTCGACATTCTCGTACTGAATGCCTCCGGAGGCATGGAGAGCGGTATGGCCGCCGACTACGCCCTCACCCTCAACCGCGACGCCCAGGTCGACCTACTGACGGCGGCCCTGCCGCTGATGCAGCCGGGTTCGCGCGTCGTGTTCGTCACGAGCCACCAGGCGCACTTCATCCGCACGACCGCGACCATGCCCGAGTACGAGCCGGTCGCACTCAGCAAACGAGCAGGCGAAGACGCCCTCCGGGCTATGATCCCGCAGCTCGACGAGGCCGGCATCTCCTTCGTCACTGTTTCGGGCGACATGATCGAAGGAACTATCACGGCAACGCTGCTCGAGCGGGCGAACCCCGGTGCGATCAGCGCCCGCAAGGAGTCGGCGGGCAGGCTCTACAACGTCGCCGAATTCGCTGCCGAGGTCGCTGCGGCAGCCGTCGAGCCGATCCCGGCCGACCACACACGCTACGTCGGTGACGTGAGCGGCTTCGCCCCCGAGAAGGTCTGACATTGGTGGGGAGTGGTCACTCGGCTCCCGGGTCCCCGGTCCACGCCGCTCGATGACCTGGCAGGAGGCAGTTCTATGACCTATGACTTCACCAAATCCCGAGTGCTGCTCTTCGACCAGGATGACCGAGTGCTGTTGTTTCTGACGAGGGCTCCCGTCTCGACCAACCCCACCCGCTGGGTGACACCGGGCGGGCACGTGGAACCGGGGGAGTCGCACCTCGAAGCTGCCGTTCGGGAGCTCTTCGAGGAGACGGGCCTCCAGGTGGCCGAACACGAACTGGGCACACCCATCCTCGCTCGCGAATTCAGCGACGAGCGTGCGCCCGCCGTCTTCAAGACCAACTACGAGGAGTGGTTCACGCTTCGCACAACACGATTCACCGTGTCCAATGCGAACTGGACGCCGGAGGAGAACGTCGACATGGAAGCGAGCAGGTGGTGGGCCGTGGGGGAGATCGAGGAGTCGGGCGACCTGTTCGAACCCGACAACCTCGTGGCGATCATCCATGACCAACTCGGCAGTCGCTGAGCTGGGTGCGCGCAAACGGCCCTGAAGAAGAGTTTTCAGGGCCGTTTGCGCGCACCTGACGGCGCTCTGTGCTGAGAACGCCGGCGCTTAGATTCCCTTTGCAGCCTTGCCCAGCGTGATCGCCGAGATTGCCTGGAAGACACCGAGAACGATGAGGGTCCACGCGGCGAAGACCGTGAGCACCGCGAGCGACCAGATCGGCACGAAGATGAAGATAATGCCGGCAACGATCGACAGGATGCCCAGCACGATGCCGAACGCCTTCGATCGGTCATTCGAGACCTGGGTCAGGGCGATGATGCCCTCGGTGATCCACGAGATGCCGATCAGCAGCGCGAGTACGACGAGCGAGGCGAGCGGGTTCTTCAGCGCGAAGACGCCGGCGACCAGCAGGAAAACGCCGAGAATGATGCTGAGCACCCGGATGCCCGTAGAGAGGTCTTTGTTCACGATACCGACGACCACCCGAACCAGGCCCACGATGAAGAAGTAGAGCCCGAAGAAGAACGCCACGACCTCGAGGGTGGACTGCGGCCAGATCAGGACGACGATGCCGATGACGACCGAGAGCACGGCGCCGATCCAGAGCGCGATCTTGTAGAACGTCACGGCCTGGGCGGTGAGGTCTTCGGTGTGGAAGGAATAGGTGGTGGTGCTACCTGATGGCGTTGACACGGGGTCCCCTTAAGACGAGCGAATGCTCACGAGCGATAATGTGCTCACAATCTAGCGGACCCCGTGCCTTGGCTGCAGGACATTACGCCCCGGTAATTCAGCGGCGCACGGCACTGCGTCCGGCGAAACGAGTCCAGATGAAGAGCACGATGATGGCGCCGATGATCGATCCGATGATCCCGGCAGGCTGGAAGAAGCCATCCATCGGGTCGTGCTGGAAGATCAGAAAGCCGAGGAACCCGCCCACGAACGATCCGAGGATGCCGAGGAGGATGGTCATCGGAATCGAGATGTTCTGTCGCCCAGGGATGACGAGCCGCGCGATGACGCCGGCGATGAGACCGATGACGATGAGGCTGATGATGAGACCGATCATGAGGAGTGTCCTTTGATGGTGCACGGAAGTGTGCGGTGATGCCGCATCGATTTGTGCGGCATACCTAGAACATCAGGTGGCGGGGGAGGGGCGAACCACCCCTAGGGGTGGAATTTCTCACCCGCCGATGGTGTAATTTCGGCATCATGGCAGTTACGACAGCGGCAGGCCCCCTCACAGTTGCTCTGGTCGACGACTACGACATCGTGCTCACCGGATTGGCTCACATGTTCGATCACTACCGCGATCGCATAGTCGTAGCTGAGATCGATGCCAACGCTCCCTTGTCTGACAGCGTGGACATCGTGTTGTACGACTCGTTCGCCCAGCCGGAGTCGGATCATCACGAAATCGGCGAACTCGTCAAGAACGTGAAGGCGCGGAAAGTCGTTGTCTACACCTGGAACTTCCACCCCGAACTCGTCGAGAGCGCCCAGAAGCAGGGGGTACACGGGTATCTCTCCAAGGCACTGCCGGCGCGCGAGCTTGTGGCGGCACTCGAAGCAGTCCATTCCGGTTCGACCGTGGTGAGCCCGGTCACTGGGCGTTCGGCGAGTTCGCCCGGTCTCGACTGGCCCGGCCGGCGGGAAGGATTCACTGACCGCGAATCAGAGATTCTCGCCCTCATCACCCAGGGGAAGAACAATGCAGAGGTGGCCACGTTGACGTATCTCAGCCCGAACACAGTGAAGTCGTACATCCGGAGCATCTACCGCAAGATCGGTGCCGGGAGTCGAACGCAGGCCGTGTTGTGGGGCGTAGCCAACGGGTTCACGCCGGATCATCACCGCATCGACCACTGGCTGGGCGGCCCCTGACCGTCGCAACCACGGGACAAGACGGTACCTCCAGGGGCACAATAGGGGAGTGCCCGAATTGCCTGAAGTCACGGCCCTCGTTTCCGACCTCGGTTCGAGGTTGATCGGTCGTGTCGTCGACAGGGTCGACATCGTTTCGTTCGCCGCACTCAAGACGTTCGACCCGCCTGTTTCAGCGCTGGCTGGAGGCAGGGTAATCCGTGTCTCGCGGCACGGAAAGTTCCTCGATTTTCAGGTGTCGCCGCTGGGGGAGCAGGGCAGCCTGCATCTCGTGATGCATCTCGCACGCGCAGGCTGGATCAGGTGGCGCGACACCGAACCGATTCTCAGGGGCCGACCAGGCAAGACTGCCCTGGCTGCCCGCCTGGTGCTCAGCGACGGCTCAGGCCTCGACATCACCGAGGCCGGCACGAAGAAGAGCCTCGCGATCTACGTCGTGCGAGACGCGAGCGAGGTGCCGGGCATCCATCGACTGGGGCCTGACCCGCTCGACGCAGGATTCACCGAAGAGGCGTTCGCGCAGATACTGAGTGCTCAGGGTCGGTCGCAGATCAAAGGGGTGCTTCGTAATCAGTCGATCATCGCCGGCATCGGGAATGCCTACTCTGACGAGATACTGCATTCGGCGCGAATGTCGCCATTCAAGCCCGCGAACATGGCGGCTGACGACGTCACCGAACTTTATTCAGCAATGCAGTCGACGCTACGCACGGCGATCGAGCGGGCGGACGGCCTCGCGGCCTCTGAGCTGAAACGGGAGAAGAAGTCAGGGCTGCAGGTTCACGGGCGCGCAGGCCAGACCTGCCCGGTCTGCGGCGACACGGTACGCCAGGTGATCTTCGCCGACTCGACGCTCGAGTACTGCCCGAGCTGCCAGACCGGCGGCAGGCTGCTCGCCGACCGCGTGCTGTCGCGCCTGCTCAAGTAGTAGAGGCTCGTCCCCTTATGGACCACAAGCGGAGACAGGAACGGCCTGCTCTCGGGCAGCAGCCCTCCCGTTGCTTTTTCTCGAGCATATTCCTAACCATCAATTAGGTTGACTTAAATGCACAAAAAAAGTAAGTAGACATCATCCAATCTCGGGAGCAGACTACAACATCAGAGGACGTGAAAGCGCGGAGAGGTAGTCGTTGCGTGGCCTGAGCCGAACGGGCGGGAACCTTCTCACGCACGGGCGGTGACGTCAGGTTCGACTGGCGCGACAGCACGACCTATCGCGCTGCTTTGCACGGCGTCGACGGCGTCTTCATTGTTGGTCCTGGTTCTGCAACGGATTGGTCTTCGAGCTTGTCAGAGCTTCTCGCGATAGCTGAAGAAGAGTCAGTCGAGAAGGCGGTGCTTCTGTCGGCACGCGGCGTGGAATTCCTCACAGACGGCGCGGTTGCGCGTGCTGAGCAAGCGCTTCGGGCCGGTCTTGTTCCGTGGACGATTCTCCGACCGTCACATTTCGCGCAGAACTTCACCGAAGCCATGTTCGCACCGATCGACGGCTACGTTCATGCACCTGTCGGGGCAGGGGCGGAACCTTTCGTGGACATCGAAGATCTCGCAGAGGTCGCTGCCTTCGTTCTGACGCATGCCGGGTGGGGACGCGAGGTTGTCGACATCTCTGGGCTGGCCGCTCCCACCTTCGTGGAGGCCGTACAGATGCTCAGCGACTCAGCCGGAGAGCGTTACGAATATGTCAGCGATGCACCGGAGCAACATGCCGAGCGCCTCCGCTCAGACGGCACACCAGAAGGATACATCACCTGGCGAATGGCGATGCTTGGAGGCATTCGCCGCGGCGACGACGCGTATCTCAGCACCGGTGTTGCCCGGGTACTCGGCCGCCCTGCGACGACCTTCCAGGACTGGCTGGTGCGCGAGCACACTCCACGGTTCGCTCCACCGGAAGAGATCGCTCAAATCATCGGAAGGCTCGTATCCGACGCCGCCGCCTCCATTGTTGGCGACGATATCGTCGTCGACGGCGGAACCGTGCCCGCCATCTGATTCCGGATCCGTATCCGTTGCTCGACACCTGGCACGAAGGCACCGCCGTCGATGTCCTCTCCACGCACATGGACCCGCCCACCGCGAGTCCACTCTTCGGCGACCATGTCCCCTTGAACGCACTTGGCGAAGACGGACGGAACGCGTTTCTCTCCATCGCGGGCCAGCCAGAAGGAGCCAACCTCACGATCATCGAATTGCGTCAGCTCGGCGGTGCTTTTGCAGAACCAGGGCCCGCGGGTGGAGCCGTTGACCATCTCGACGCACAGTTCGGTTGTTTCGGCGTAGGCATTCTGCTGGGCGGCAACCCCGAAGCAGTAGTCAGAGAGCAGCTCGACGCGCTCCGGCTCGCCCTGCGACCGTGGACGAACGAATTCACCATACCGAGCTTTGTTGAACGATTCGGCGCTCCTGAGAAATCCTTCGGGCCGGCCACAGCAGCCCGCGTCGAGATGACCCGCAGGCGCATCGACCCATCTGGCATATTCGCCGGCGACGTTTCGACAGCAGTCGTCTAGCGCGAAGATGGCCGCCGGCATTCGTTACCGGCGGCCTGTTCCGGTCGCTGGCAACTGGGACTTCGCGGCATCCGCTATCAGTTCCTGAATGTGAACCAGACCAGCATCGGACGCCGAACTTCGCCGAGTCACCAACAAGAGCTTTCGGTAGACGGGCACTTCCAAGTCGATCATGATGACGCCCTCTGGCACAAAGCGTGCCCCGAGCTCAGGAATGAGCGCTACCCCCATTCCTGCCTGGACCAACGCGAGCTGAACCTGAAAATCGGTTGCTTCAGCAACAGCCCGTATCTCGAAACCAGCGAGGTCAGTGGCGCGGCGGACCATGTCATGGCAGGTCCATTCTCGTGACGGAACAATCCAGTCGTGCCCAGAGAATGCGCCCAGATCAACAGGCCGATCAGTGGGCCCTGGCCATTCGCTCACGCTGATTGCCAGGCGCACCGTCTCCGTGCCGATGCTCTGAATCGTCAGTCCTGGGCCGGAAACAGGCGGCATGTTCGAGTACGAGTGAGCGATAGCGAGCTCGACCTCGCCCGCTGTCAGGGCGGGAATGGAAGCAGATGGTTCCATTTCGATCAACCGAAGCTCGACACTGCGGTCACCTGCTTGGTTGAGTGCCTTCCAAGCAGTCGGGATGATCGTGCGGGCAGCGGTTGGGAATGCACCGACCCGGTACGTTCCCGCCGCGCCGTCGCGAAGCGCAGCCGCCTCCATCTCGGCGACAGACAACGCATCCACGATGCTGCTGCCGTGCTTGGCAAGAAGGTGCCCTGCCGGAGTCACCACAACCCGACGCCCTTGTTTCTCCATGAGCTTCACCCCCAGCTCCCGCTCCAGCGCGGCCAGCTGCATCGAAATGCCGGGGGGAGTCAGGTTCAGTTCGCGAGCGACGGCCGCGATCGTGCCCAACCGGTCGAGTTCGGCGAGCATGTTGAGCTTGCGAATGTCTAACACAAACCTAGGTTTACTATTTTGCGAAGAAAAAGTAAATAGACATAGAGGGATCGAGGGCGCAAGCTTCGACTATGAATTCAGTACGAGTGTTGGGAGCCGGGTTGGGCGTTGTGGTCCTCTGGGCCAGCGCCTTCCCTGCCATTCAGGTCGCGGCGCCCGAACTCGGACCGGTTGGTCTGTCGATCGTCCGCCTCGCGGTCGCAGCTGTTGCACTCCTCGCGGTCGCGCCATTCATCACAGTTCGCGTACCCGCAGCGCGGGACCTCCTTCTGATCGCTGGGTGCGCGTTCTTCGGGATGACGGCCTACCAGCTGCTTCTGAACACCGGCGAACTCTATGTGCCCGCAGGTACCGCGAGCATCATCGTCGCGGCAGCGCCGCTTGTTTCAGTCGCAATCGCGGCCTTCGCGTTCAAGGAGAAGCTCAGCGCGATCCGCGTTGCCGGAAGCATCGTCGCCATCGGGGGAGTCCTTCTGGTGTGCATCGCGCGGGCGGGCCTCAGCGTCAGCGCTGCTGTCTGGATCGTCGTGGCCGCCATGGTCGCCCAGGGTGCCTATCACCCGCTGTCGCGCTTGTTGCTCCGCACATACACTGCGTTGGAAGTGGCAACCTACGGCATGATCGCTGGGACCATCCTCACTCTGCCCTTCCTTTCTGCTGGCTGGCAACAGATCACAGCGGCCAGCCCTTCAGCCTGGGCCGCTGCCGTGTATCTCGGGGTGTTGCCCTCCGCCGCCGGGTTCGTGCTCTGGGGCTACGCAGTGGCCCGGCTCCCCGTCGTCACTTCCACGAGTCTGCTCTACCTCGTTCCGGCCGTTGCGGTTCTGATCTCATTCGTCTGGCTCGGCGAAATCCCGCTTCCGAGCGAGCTCATCGGCGGCGCCATCATCATCATCGGCGTCATTGGTATCAGCCAGGGTGACCGGCTTCTCGGAAAATTCCTGCCAATACGCGAGCCAGCCCTCTAACCATGAACCACGAAGATCGGATTCCCCATGTCTGACGGAACGCCCGCGGCGCGCATTCCTCTGAACACCCTCGCCATAGCCTTCGGATTGGTCGGCCTTGCTGACGTTTGGACGGCGACCTCGGCGGCGCTCGAACTCCCGGCCGGCATCGGGAATGCCTTCTGGATGATCGCAGCACTCTCCTGGGTTTGGCTTCTAGTTGCCCACACCCTTCGTGGTGGCCGAACAGCCGGCACCCTCGCGAGTCAACTCCGACACCCTCTTCAGGGCCCCATAGCGGCCCTCGCGCCAATTGTCGGCATGCTGCTTGCTGCCGATCTGTACCACTTCTCTCCGCTCATCGGGCAGATCTTGGTCGTCTTCTTCATGGCCGCGACGGCGGCATTCGCCGGATGGCTCATCAGCACCTGGCTTGGGGGAGGACTAGAACTCGAGTCTCTCCACGGCGGCTACTTCCTCCCCACCGTTGCCGGCGGCTTCATCGGCGCAACCGCGGCGGCAGAAGTCGGTTTCACCAGTATCGCGATCGGCGCATTCGCGGTCGGCCTGTTCTTCTGGATCGTCATGTTCACGCTCATCACCGCACGACTGATGTTCCGACCCGCGATCCCAGCACCCCTGGCCCCAACGCTGGTCATCTTCGTCGCCCCTCCCGCCGTAGCAGGAACAGCCTGGTTCCTCATTGCGCCGACACCCGGACCGGTCGACTATGCGCTGGCCGCGACAACGGCACTCATGATCCTCGTGCAACTGGCCCTGATCCCGCGCTACCGAAGACTGTCGTTCACTCTCGGGTTCTGGTCCTTCACATTCCCCTTCGCCGCCGTCGGGGGATACGCCATCATCTGGCTGAACATCCTTCGCCCGGCAGGCTGGCAGATTATAGTGGTTGCCGTCGTTACTGGAATCACGGCCCTCGTCGTCGCCATCGCCATCAAATCCCTGGAACTTCTTCGCCGCCGCGACAGCGGCAACCCCATCCTGACTGCCACGAGACCAGACACCACAGCACTCCTCGTCGACTCGATCACCACTGACCCAATGAAGGTCGGCTAATAGTCAGTCTTCCCGGGCGGCCAGGCCGTTCCGCAATACACGTTCACGCTCACCGACGGCAGCAGCGCTATCAAGGAGCTCAGCATTGAGTTCTGATACAACACGACTCCCTCACTCAGAACGGAAAGCCATGAAGAGGAATCTTCGAAGTGCACGCGTCATCATCGTCGGTGACAGCTCTGGCTATGGCTTCAACGGATAGCGCTGATAATGCACATTATGTCAAGTAATAAGCTGTTCGATTGCAGGATATGTAATTAGCGAACTTTTGGATAAGGCACGCTGTCTGCCGTTAATCAGCCATTGATCAGGACATCTAATGTTTCTTCTCCGTGCGCCGTCACTAGGTTGCACGTGTAGTTGATCGCATCACATCGAGTGCTTATCTGATCTCTGATCAGCGTTTCTCTTGACGGTGATTTCAATTTATGCAATCCTGTTTCATGTTATGAAGCCGATTGTGGATGGCCGTGACTGAGTCCGGCCGGTTATCGTTTCTACCGCTGGGTGACCAGGCGGCTGATCCTGACGTGTTCCTCGGCGAGCTTCTCGACGGCTGGGCCCGCGCTCAGCAAGCTGCCCAATTCAGCCCTAACACCGTGAGCGGCAAGCGTGCTCGCGTTCTGGACCTGGTCGAGTTCTCTGGACACTACCCGTGGGAATGGACTATCAGCGACGCTGATGACTATTTCTCACACGCTCGTGGGGTGCGGAACCTCGCCTACGCCACGATTCGCTCGTACCAGGGCGCGATCAGCATGTTCTGCGAGTTCGCCTCCGATGCCGCATACGACTGGAACACTGAGTGCGCCCGGCTGTTCGGCGGGGTTTTCTCGCAGGTCATTACTGAGTGGAATCGGATCACTCATTCCCAACCGACCGAGGCGAAGTCAGCCAAGCGTGCCTTCTCGCAGACCGAGTTGCAGCAGTTCTTCGATCTCGCCGACCTCGAGGCCGAACGGATCGTCAACGCCGGCCGCCGCGGCGCTCTGGCAGCGATGCGCGACGCAGCCGCGTTCAAGTGCCTCTATGGTTGGGGGCTCCGCGTCGATGAAGCCCGGCACATTCAGGTCGTTGATTTTTCCCGCAACTACAGCGCACCGTACTTCGGCGACTACGGTGTTCTCCGCATCCGGTGGGGCAAACCTCACCGCGGCTCGGCGAAGAAGACCCGCTCGGTTCTGACCGTCTGGGACTGGCCAGCCGAAGCGCTCCGAATCTGGATCGGGCACGGACTCCCCTTGTACGGCACGCCGGTCACCGACGTGTTCCCGACCACGGGCGGAAAAGTCGTCGATGAACCACAGTTACTGAAACGCTTGCACGCCCTGATCGATGAGCTCGGCTTCCCGCCCGGGCTGGACATTCACTCGTTCCGACGCACTTACGGCACGCACCTGATCACTGGGCTGGGCTTCGATGTCTCGTTCGTGCAGCTCCAGTTCGGCCATGAACATGCCTCGACGACAACGATCTACACCCTCCCCGCCCCGGATTATCAACGTCTTGCGTTGAAGAACGCCCACGACGCGACCCTCGAGGCTGCGCAACACCTACTGAATGGACGACGCCCATGAAACGCGACATCACTTACCACTGGCACGTCCGCGAACTGATGGCCCGGAACCACTACCGCAGCAGCAAAGACCTCATCGAACCCCTCCGGGAACGAGGCATCACGCTCTCCACGGTGCAGGTCTGGCGGATCATCGACCAGAACCCGGAACGCATCGCATTCCAAGTCCTCGTCGCTCTCGCCGACATCTTCGGCGTCGGCGTCGGTGAACTCGTCACCTACACTGCAGCCGACGCCCGCACCACCCGGCGCAAGGCCGCCGGCAGCAAAGACGACGTGCTTAACATTCGCGACTACCGACCCGTCCGCGCACGAATCGTCCCAGAGAATGACTGAACACAAACCCGCCGGAAGGCCCATCCGGGTCGGGCCCACTCCCCCGACGACGCTTGAAATAATGAGCGCGCCTGCCCGTCGCGGTCGGCCCCGAACTGCCGGGCAGCTGCGCTGCGACCGGTGCGGCACCATGGTCGCGAAGATCCGGGTGCGCTGGCCCGACGGCGCGATCTGCGGGCCCTGCTTCACCCTCGGCGTTCGAACCCGCGGCGCCTGCAGCAACTGCGGCGAAGACCGGCTCCTCCCCGGCCGTGACCCCGACGGGCATCCGCTCTGCCGCGACTGCGCCGGGATCAGCACGAACATGACCTGTAAGGAATGCGGCGCCGAAGCCGAACGCTACGGGGCCGGCAACTGCATCCGCTGCGTCCTCCGCCACGACCTCACCGTCCTCCTGAAACCCAACGACCCGCCCGACCTACGACTGCGGCGCCTCATCGAAATCCTCGCCACCAGTGCCCGCCCCGAAAGCATCCACACCTGGATGCGCGGCAACGCCGCCAACCAGATTCTCACCATGCTCGGCAGCAGAGAACTCACACTCGAACACGCCAGCTTCGACGCACTCCCGCACTCCGCCGCCGTCGAGCACCTCCGCGACATCCTCACCCACCACCACATGCTCCCGCTGCAGCCCGACAAGAGTCTCGCGAACTTCGAACGCTGGCTCGGCGAACGCCTCACCCAACTCGCCGACCGACCCACGGTCCAGCAGCCCATCGAACAATTCGCTCGCTGGCACCACCTCAAACGTCTCCGCTCCCCCAAGCCCGGCCGGAACATGATCACCGCCTGCCTCACCGCGCGGCAAGAGATCACCGAAGCCGGCAAATTCCTCACCTGGCTGAACGACACCCACAACATCACCGCCGATCAGCTCCGACAACAACACGTCGACGAATACCTCGCCGACGGTCCCAGCACCAAAAAACACATCAGGAACTTCCTGCACTGGCTCAGTCGCAGCCAATCACGGCGCCGCCGTGTCACGACCAGCTACCGAAAAGCGATCACGACCCCTCTAATCACCCAGGATCAACGCGTTGAACTCGTCGCCAACTGCCTCACCTTCCAGCAAGTCGCCCTCTCCACCCGCGTTGCCGCACTGATCTTCCTGCTCTGGGCGCAACCACTCAACAAAATCAGCCAACTCACCTCCGCCGCGATCAACACGCGACCCGACGGGATGCGCGTCACCCTCGGCGAAACCGAATCTGACGTACCAACCCTCATCGCCGGCTCGATCTGGAACCACATCTCCGCCCGCGGCAACCAGCAGACCACGAACACCGGCACCAACTTGCTCTTCCCCGGCTACCGCGCCGGACAACCCATTCACCCCGTCACCCTCGCCCAACGGTTCCACACTCTCGGCATCGACACCCAACGCGTAAGGAACACCACCCTCCGCGACCTCACCCACCAACTCGACCCGCGATCCCTCGCCGACCTCCTCGGCTACAGCCCCCGCATCATCGCCCTCCACGCCGCCCGAGCCGCCACCCCAATGAGCGACTACATCACCCTTAAGCGAGAGAACCAGCGGAACCTTGACTAGTGCTGCGCCGTTTCGTCGCGGTGTGGTCAGATTAGGGTCATGATCGAATCTGCCGACCAGTACAAAGAGTGGTTCGACGAACCCGACAGCATCGAACGATATCGGAAACTTCAGAACCAGCCTGCCTCGACCGGCACCTGGCTGGCGATTGTCGACCGGTTCCCCGAATGCCGGCTCAGCGTGGCGCGGAACAGGACGATACCAGTCGAAGTATTAGAAGCACTTAGAAACGACAGCGACTACGGCGTTCAGCGCGCTGTTCGGTCTTCCCAAACCTGGCACGACACCCACGAGAATGACCACAACTCAAGGCAAATCGATCCCGAAGAGCTAGCTGAATACCGGCTCACCCCTACAGAGCGCCAAGTTCTCCGCTCCGGCCTCATCGAATGGGGCGGACCCGCTAGGTGCACCGAGGAACTAGCAATCGCGATGGGATTTAGCTCCGTCGCCGACCTCTTCGACACGGGCTACAAAATCTCAGATGACATCGAGAGCGGCAAGCCAATGCGCCACGTCGACTGGACCCGAGCGCTTCTCGCAACGGAGATCGTGTTCGCAAGCAACGTCGTCGGCTCTGGGATCGAATGGCCGACCACAACCGGCCTTGACGATCAAACGACGCTCGCGACCCTGCGGAAACTTCAACACCATCTCGTAATTTACCGACCCCAGTTAGACCGGCCCAGCTTGGTAAATCGACGACATTAGCAAACTTATGGATAACGAGCTTCCCCATCAATGTTCTGGGAATGCCTGAGCTCGCTCGCGAAAACGTTGTGATTGCGCCGGTTACTGATCTGGTGGCTCATTCGATACTGACGATATCGACCGAGATCTCAACAGCCAGAAGCGACCCCCGATTCTCGAGCCAGTGAACGGTGTTCCTGTCTTCAGGCCAACCTAGGCCCGGCCCGTATTCCGTGGCGATTCCGTCTCGATGATCAGTGATCGTCCCCTGCAGCACGTAAACGGTCCCCGGTCTCCCTTTGTGGTCGTGAATCGGGCCGAAGCTTCCACCCGGCTCGATTGTCACCATTCGCATCCGAAGCTGGAGCCCATCCATACCCTCGAGCTCGGGGCCCAGATCAACGCTGGCCAGTAACTCCACCGCGACACCTCTCGTGCCTGGCGCCGCCGATTCACCATTCATCGTGCTGTCCTCTCTACGCGGCAGGCCTATCCACCGGGCCTGCCATGGTGGATGATCAAACTCCGTTTTCACCATGAGTGCATTGATTTCACCCTAGGTCGAAGCCTCGCCCGGTCACAATGTCCAGATCTATCGCGTTTCCCGCCGTCACCTTCTGCTTTCTGCCGACACTCCTATAGTGAGTGAGGGGGATGCAGATGAGTCGTTACGACGACACCGATAGCGAGCTGCTGGCGCGGCTGGCGATCGGTGATTCCGTTGCGTTGTCGATGGTGTTCGACAAGTACGCACCAACCGTCACCCGTTACGCCCGGGCGATCGCCGACACCAGGATGGACGTCGAAGAACTCGTCCAAGACACCTTCTTCACAGTCTGGCTGAAGAGCAGCACGATCATCCTTCCCAACACCTCGCTCCTCCCCTGGCTTCTCGTGACCTGCCGTAACCACGGTCTGAACCTTCGGCGAAGACACGACAAACACCGCACCGACGAACTCCCCCCACGACCTCGCAACAGACCCCGACGCGAACGAAGAAGCCCGCGAAGAACTCCGCTTCGTTCTCGACGAAATCGAACAACTCGACCCCATCGACAAACGCATCTGCGAACTGTGCCTCATCGAAGGCCGACCATACGCTGTGAAAAAACGAGTCTCCCGCGCCCGCGCACGATTCCGGAAGGCGGTGACCGACAATGAGGGCTGATCCCCCACCGGCGACGAACTCACCCGCATACTCACCACAATGAAACCAACGTACTGAGGCGAGCCGACGAAACCATGAACCAACCAACCCCAGCCGGGCGAACCCACACCCGCATCGCTGGAATCACCGTCGCGATCGTCGGCCTGCTTGTCGTCGGTTCAGCAGGCGCCGCCCTCGCCACCGGAATCATCCCGAGCCCCTTCACCGCACCCGAAATCCCTGTCACCACCTCCACACCGTCGCCGCTCATCACTCCGACCACGACGCCCACCGCAACTTCACCGGCGAAACCGACAATGCATCCAGTCGATGACCCGTCGGACCCGACGACGTGGGCCATCGGCTTCGACCACGTCGGGCCCGCGCAACTCGGAATGTCCCCCGACGAACTCGTCGCGACCGTGCCTAGCCTTACACCAACCGACCCAGGCAGCTTCTGTCTGTGGCGTGACTTCGGCACCACTTCGCCGTTGCAGTCAATTCGATGGGAAGGCCCTCAAGGTAGCGACGCAGGCCCGGTATCGCTCCTGATCGTTGACGGGCTCTCTGTGCAAGGCAGCACGAATTCTCTGCGCACCGACCGCGGAATAGGGTCAGGCTCGAGTCCAGCTGATGTGAAAGCGGCCTACCCCGACGTCGTCACCGTGGAGAACTACCGTGGAAATATCATCCTGTCGGCAACGGACCAATCCGGAAACGTACTCCAGTTCTGGATCGACCCCAACACCAACTCCGTCGCATCGATCCACGTCGTAGCCGCCGGATTCAATCCGGGAACGTTCGCCTGCGATTAGGAAACAAACGGATAACCAGCTTCCCCACCAAACACCATCACGGCTCTCGGAACGCGAATGCGAATGCGAATGCGAATGCGCCAGTTTCTTTCACGATGCTCACCTTTTGATTAATACAGCAAACACTGTATTAATGGGACATGCTTACCCCGGACACCCGACTCGATGTCATGACGCGGATCGGCCGCGCCATGGCCGACCCGACCCGTTCCCGAATCATCCTCACGCTCCTCGATGGGCCCGCCTATCCCGCTGGGATCGCCGAAAAGCTCGAACTCACCCGTCAGAACGTCTCAAACCATCTCACCTGCCTCCGCGACTGCGGCATCGTCATCGCCGAACCCGAAGGCCGCCAAAATCGGTACGAGATCGCCGACGCGCATCTCGCACAAGCACTGAACGATCTCGTCGGAGTCGTACTCGCCGTCGATACCGACGCGCCCTGCAACAACCCGACCTGCTCGGTCCCCGGATGCTGCGAGGCCAGCGAATGACCACCACCGAGGCTCTGGATCCTGCGAGGAAAGCCCTCCTCCACAGCCGCATCCGGCTCATCGTCGCCATCACCATTGGCTACAACGTGATCGAAGCAATCGTCGCGATCACCGCCGGCACCGCCGCGTCATCCGGAGCGCTCATTGGCTTCGGCCTCGACTCCAGCATCGAAGTCCTCTCTGCCGCCGCGGTCGCGTGGCAATTCACCCGGAGAGACCCCGAGAGGTGGGAAAAGGGCACACTCCGCGTCATCGCCGTCGCGTTCTTCGCCCTCGCCGCCTACGTCAGCGTCAACTCAGCCCTCACCCTCACCAAGGCGGTCGACGTCCAGCACAGCACTGTCGGAATCGTTCTGACAGCCCTCAGTGTCATCATCATGCCCTTCCTCTCCCTCACCGAACGCCGAACCGGCAAAGAACTCGGATCAGCGACCGCGATCGCCGACTCAAGACAAACACTGATCTGTACCTACCTCTCAGCCGCTGTTCTCATCGGCCTGCTACTGAACACACTCCTCGGTTGGTGGTGGGCCGACCCCATCGCCGCCCTCGTCATCGTCTTTTTCGCCATCCGCGAAGGCATCGAAGCCTGGAAAGGCGACCCCTGCGCAACGTCAGTCGGCATGCTCCTGGATGACGATGAACACGATGAGGACGACCATCGCCACTGCGACTAACCTCCGTCGGACGTCACTCGCGATTCGCACCCACTGATCTTTCGGCTCAGTCACGACTGACGATGTCTATCGAGATCTCAACGGCGCGAAGCGACCCCCGATTCTCGAGCCAATGAACGGTGTTCCTGTCTTCAGGCCAACCTAGGCCCGGCCCGTATTCCGTGGCGATTCCGTCTCGATGATCAGTGATGATTCTCTGCAGCACGTAAACGGTCCCCGGTCTCCCTTTGTGGTCGTGAATCGGGCCGAAGCTTCCACCCGGCTCGATTGTCACCATTCGCATCCGAAGCTGGCGCCCATCCATACCCTCGAGCTCGGGGCCCAGATCAACGCTGGCCAGTAACTCCACCGCGACACCTCTCGTGCCTGGCGCCGCCGAATCACCATTCATCGTGCTGTCCTCTCTACGCGGCAGGCCTATCCACGGGGGCTGCCAAATTGGACGATCGGGCTCAGTATCGAGTCTGAGTGCATCGCTTTCACCCTGGGTTGAAGCCTCGCCTCACCACATTGTCCAGATCTGCGCGTGTCGCGCCGGCACCTCACCTATATGTTGGAGCGAACCTTCTTATCGTGCACCCACTCGGACGTGTCGAGCGGGGTGCCATCGGCCTTCCAGCGTTCCCAAAGCCCATGCTTATCGTTTTCGAGGAAACCGCCGCGCTGGAGGAGACCGCCGGTCGCGCGGTACCAGGTCCATGCACCGTGAAGCATTCCGTGGGCGTACTCCCCTTCGGATCGCAGAGACCCGTCGACGAAGTGGTGCCTCCACGTGCCCTGACGTTCGCCGTCGACATACTCACCGGAGGTCACTCCACCGTGCGAATCGCGCTCCGACCAGACCCCGGTCTTGCGACCTTCGCCATCCACGCGGTTGAGTGCCCTGTCGTCAGTCATCGAGTGGTCTTCACCGGGTGAAGGTGACGTGGATGACTCCGCTCTCGGCGACCTCAGAGGAGACGGCGTAGTCGCGCTCGAACTCCCGCAGATCATCCCACAGCCGTGTGCCCCGACCCAGTATTACCGGGGTGATCGCGACATGCAGGCGATCCACGAGACCCGCGGCCAGAAAGGCGCGGGCGACCTCCGCTCCCCCGCCGACCCGGATGTCTCCGTCACCGGCGTATTCGCGGGCGAGGGAAAGTGCATCTTCAGGCGGAGCGGCGAGGAATTCGAAGCGCGTTCCGTTCGCAAAGTCGATGGGCGGGTGCTCCCGGTGCGTCAGCACGATCACCGGCACGCGGAACGGCGGTTCGCCACCCCACCAACCCTGCCAATCGGGGTCGTCAGGAAAGGAGTGGAACCCGAACATCCCGGCACCCATGATCTCCGCGCCGACGGCTTCGAAGTAAGCGGCGGCGTAGCGGTCGTCGACGCCGCTCGTCCCCTCCCCCGTCGTGTCGTGCAGCACACGCTCGCGGAACGTTCGCGTGGCGCTGTAGGCATTGACGATCTTGCCCCAGTCCTCTCCCATGGGGTTCTCGGACGATTGGTTGCTCGGTGCAACGACGCCGTCGAGGGAGATATTGAGATCCATGCGAACTGTCACGGAGTTCCTTTCGAAGCGTTGAGCCGATCAGGCCGGGCTTGTGAGCTGGATGAGGTTGCCACAGGTGTCGTCGAGCACTGCGGCGACAACAGGGCCCATAGCGGTCGGAGCCATGGTGAACGTGACCCCCCGCTCGAGAAGATCCGCGTATTCAGCGCGCACATCGTCGACCGTGAAAGACGTGTACGGGATCCCGTCTGCCACGAGAGCCTGTTTGAAGACCTTCGCGGCCGGATGAGCATCCGGTTCCAGCAGCAGTTCGACGCCGTCGGGCTCGCCCACGCCGACAACCGTCAGCCAGCGGTACTCACCCAGCGAGACGTCGGTCTTCAGCGCGAAGCCGAGCTTCTCGGCGTAGAAGGCGAGAGCTTTCGCCTGATCGTCGACCATCACACTGGTCACTGAGATGGTGGGCATGGATGCACTCCTCGACGCTCTTCATATCGATCACCATCGGCACGCGGCGCCCGGCGAGACGCCGCAGCGATGTTCACGCTCAACTATGTCAGGTCATCAGGTCTGCGTCACGGAATCAACGCCGCCGATCCTGTGGCCGAAGGTATCCACACCCGCATTGTCGAAGGCCCCCGGTTCGCCCACGAGAAATAGGGCACGAGCTCAGTTTCGACTCGCGTGACACGCAGTGAGGCAGGCGCCGTCACGGTGGCGAAATAGGGCCAATTCCGCTCGATCTCGGTTCGGAGGTCGAGCGACACGAATGCTCCGGTCGGAGAAATTCGCAGCTCCCTGTCGAGACGGATCTCGGCCAACTCCGTGCTGGAACCAGCTGGGAGATCAGTCGATTCGAGCACCAGAACCATCGGCCCGCGCTCGACTGCGACGCAACCGCGAGCAGCATCGATGCGAGGGTGCGGATGCACGAATCTCGGCCTCATCGGAAGATGGAGTTCAAGCGTCTCGCCGACCTCGAACAACCGCGAGATCGCGATCTCCGTGCCCTCGGCGGCGCTGGTCACGCCGCCCACGGTCACCGTGCATTCGCTCCGCGCCCAGGCTGGAATCCTGAGTCTTATCGTCGCCTCGACAGCCTCGAGGATCGTCACCTGTACGTCACCCTCGAACGGGTACCCCGAACGCACGCGCAGTCGCACAGAACGACCATCCGGCAGCATAGTGTCGACCCTGTAGTCGCCATACTGATGCAGCTGCACTCCCTGTTCGTCGGCCGTCGCGAAGTACAACCCGACGCTGGCGAGCGTGCGGGCGACATTCGTCGGGCAGCACGACACCTCGAACCACGGCGCCCGCAGACTCGCCTCGGCACGTTCGCTCAGCTCGTCTTCTGACGGCTCCGTGCCCTCAGTGCGTTGTTGGAGGGTGTTCGTGTAGTAGAACGCACGGCCATCTGCGCGGGGTGAGGCCAGAATATTGTTGAGCAGGGTGCGCTCGATCAGATCGGCGTACGCGCTCTCGCCGGTTTCGAGGAGCAGTCGCCAGCTGAGCATGACCGACGCGATTCCGGCGCACGTCTCAGAGTAGGCGCGATCGGCGGGAAGCTCGTAATCATCTCCGAACGCCTCATCTTGATGGTGCGAACCCATTCCGCCGGTGATGTAGGTGCGTCTGGAGACCGCGTTCTGCCACTGCAGCTTGACAGCATTCACGAGTTGCCGGTCATCGGTCTCGGTGGCCACGTCAAGAGCGCCGCTCGCGAGATACAAAGCCCGAACGGCGTGACCCCGCAGCACTGTAGCGTCGCGGACCGGAACGTCGTCTTGAAAATACTCGTGCCCGAAGAGAATGGTGGTGGCGAGCATTCCGTGACCACGACGCTCAACGAATAAGCGTGCCATCTCAAGGTAGCGCCCATCACCAGTCGCCCTCGCCAGTTCGGCAAGCGCGACCTCGATCTCCGGATGCCCGCAGACCGCAACTCGACCGTCGGGCCCGAACTCGGAGTAGACGTGGTCGGCCACGCGGCGCGCAACCTGCACAATCTGATCGTCAGGGAACCCGCCGCGAATGCGGGCCACAGCCGCTTGGATCAGGTGGCCGAAGCAGTACAGTTCGTGGCCCCACTCGATGTTCGAGTATCGAGCAGGCTGCCCGGCGTGACCGAAGCTCGTGTGCAGGTAGCCGTCGTCATCTTGTGCAGCGGCGACGCGTGCCACGAGCGCTCGATAGCGAGCCTCCAGTGTGGTGTCGGGTTGCCGTGCCAGTTCCCAGGCCATCGCCTCGAGCAGCTTGTATATCTCGGAGTCGACGAATTCGATGCCAGAGTGCCTACCGCCGATAGTGCCGTCTGTCACGCGATCAAAATTCGCGATCCAGCCGATGCGTCCCATCCACGTCTCGCAGTGTTGCAGAATCACCTCGGCGTTCAGGCTCTGTCGTTCGCCCCAGAACCCGCCGTCGATCGCTATCTCATCGGGGCCGAGCGGGCGCAGGCGCGATCGAGTCGGGCTGACTGGGCCACCACGAGTCACGCTAGGAGATGCGCTCGCGATCTCCTCCTCGGTGGAGAGTGCCTGGTTATGAGACATGAGACACCCGGGCTTCTTCTCGGAAGTAGATAGGAATGTGCGAGATGGGCGCGGCCACCACGACCGGCACGACCATCGCCATACCCACGTCTTGGATCATCTGCAGAAACTCGACTCCCTGATCGGCTCCGAAAAGCAACCCACGATCGCGGTAGTCGGCACAGTTCCTGTGGCACACCTCGAGAACACCGTCGGATGAGCGAAAAAGAGTCATTTCTAGTCCTTCACCGCTCCGGCGGTCACGCCGGCCGCGACATACCGTTGGGCCACAACGAGGAGCACTGCCGCGGGAATCGAGGCGACCACTGCCGTCGCCATGATGGAGTTCCACTCCTGGTTGTTGTTGCCGATGTACTTGTAGATTCCGAGCGTGATGGGCTGGATCTTGCCCCCGCCATCGAGCGTCGAAGCGAAGATGAAGTCCGACCAGGCCCACAGAAAAGCGAAGAGCGATACCGTGACGATCGAGTTCCTGCTGATCGGCAGCACGATCGAGATGAATGTGCGCCAAGAGCCAGCACCGTCGATCTTCGCAGCAGACAGGAGCTCATCGGGGATCGCCGACATGAATGCGGTGAACAGTAGAACACCGAACGGCACAGCGATCGTTGAGTCGGCGATGATCAGCCCGGGAATCGAGTTCAGTATGCCCAGATTCAGGTAGATCGCATAGAACCCCATGGCCATGATGATGCCCGGGATCATCTGCGAGATCAGAAATACGAAGCCGAGCGCGGAGCCACCGCGTGGCTGGAGCTTGGCTAGCGCGTATCCAGCAGGCCCAGCCAGAACAAGCGTCACGATGACCGTCCCGATCCCGATGAGAAGGCTCGTGCCGAGATAGGGAAGCTGCTGGGAGAGCACTGCTTGGTAGCCGGAGAAGGTCGGGTTGACCGGAAACCAGTTCGGCGGGCTCTTACGCATGTCACTGGTCTGAGTGAGTGAGACGTTGATCATCCAGTAGATGGGGAACAGCATGATCGCCGTCAGTACAACGCCGATGATCGTGATGTACCAGGTCTTGCGTCGTCGACTTTTCGAAGGTCGTGCGGCCTGTGTATTCTCGTGTGCTGCACGCGACGGTGGCAGGAAGGTCGTCATCGTCGGGCCTCCCTTCGTTGCATGAAGATATAGAGAAGCCCGAAAACGAGGGCGACGATGATCAGAATGTTGCCGACGGCGGCCGCTGGGCCGAATTTAGGCAGCGTCGAGCCGAAGCCGAGTTGATACGACCAGGTCGAGAGTGTGGTCGACGAGTTCGCAGGCCCACCCTTCGTCATAATCCAGATGATGTCGAAGACCTTCAGTGTGTACACCAAGCCCAACAGAATCGTGATCGCAGAGACCGGGCGCAGCAGCGGTAAGGTGATCTTCCAGAACTTCTGCCAGGCGTTGGCACCGTCGAGCGAGGCCGCCTCATAGAGATCGGCCGAGATGTTCTGCAGCCCGGAGTAGAGAATGACGAGGTTGAACGGTATGCCGATCCAGATGTTGGCGATCGTCACAGAGATCAGCGCCCATTGAGGCGAGGTCAACCAGTTGATGCTGCCGATCCCGAACGATTCGAGCACGGAGTTCACGATGCCGGAGTCGCTGTTGAGCATCCAGGACCATGTCGACGCCGACACGATCAGGGGTAGTAACCACGGCACAAGGAAGAGCGCACGAAGCACGCCCGACAGCCGGAACTTGTTATAGAAGAAGATTGCCAGCGCCATGCCGATGGTGAATTGGAACAGGATCGACACCAGAACGAAGAAACCGGTGTGGACGATTGCGGGCCAGAAGGTCGGGTCAGTGAAGACCTTGATGAAGTTGTCGAGCCCGATGAACGGCGCATTTCCCTGCACGAACGAGCGCACCGTGTAGTCACGGATACTCAGATCGATGTTCTTGTACAGAGGCACGGCATAGAAGAGGGCCAGATAAATCACGACGGGCGTCAGAAACGCCCAGGCGACCCACTGGGTGGAACGCATTCTGGGGCGACGAGGTGTGTGCTCGTCGACCGGGAAGCCCGGCGAGGCGACATCAGGTGTCGCCTCGCCGGCCGGATGCGCAGACGAAGCGCCGGGCTTATGTGCGATGGTCATGAAGATTTCCTAGCGTGGGTCGTCTGCGTGCAGTGTGGAATGAGCCGAGTTACTTGGTTGCAGTAGCGGCCGCGGTCTGGGCGGCCGTCATGGCGTCAGACGGCGACTTGCTGCTTGACAGTGCGTTCTGGAAACCGCCCCACATCTGCTCGGAGATGATCGGGTACTTTGTGCCCAGGTTGTCGCTCGTCCGGCCTTTCGCGGCTGCCACTGCAGCGACCCATGGCGTGAGCTCAGCGTTAGCTGCGACTTGCTGGTTCTGCACGCCCTCGATCGGAGCAACGTATGACAGTGTCGTGTCGGTGTTGAGCAGGTTCTCGTTGCTGGTCAAGCACGAGATGATCTTCTCGGTCGTGGCGTAGCGAGACGTGTCTTTCTGCACAGGTGCGGTCACGAATTCGCCGCCGGTCGGCGCAGGTGCCGACCCGCCGGTCTTGGCTGGGATCGGGATGACGCCGTATTTCAGACCCGACTTGTCAGCACCGGCAAGCTGCCAGGTACCATTCTCGCTGAAGGCGAAGTCGCCGGTGAGAAACTCCTGCCAGCTTGTGGTCTGGGTGTTGTTGATCACGGAGTTCGGGGCGTAACCCTGCTGCACCCAGTTCGTCCAGAGGGTCGCAGCGTCAATGGCTTGCGAGGAGCCGATATCGGTCAGTTTCGCGCCGGCACCCCAGAACCACGGAAGGAACTGGAAGCTGCCCTCTTCAGTACCGATACCAGAGAACGTGATGCCCTGCTTACCAGCGGCCTTGACCTTGGCGAGAGCCGCGTTCAGCGAATCCCAGTCTTTCACCGTCGAGATATCGACGCCGGCGGCAGAAAGAACGTCTTTGTTGTAGTACAGCGCGAGCGTGTTGGCGCCGATCGGCACACCATAGGTGTCGCCGTTGAGCTGCCCGGCTGCGAGGATGTTCGCCTGGAAGTTGCTCGTGTCAAGACCGAGATCCTTCGTAGTGGTCAGAACGCCAGCATCGGCAAGCGTCGACACGACAGGGTTGTCGATCAGAAGCACGTCAGGCGAGTTGCCCTGCTGGCCAGCTAGCAGGGCCTTGCTGGTGAGATCTGAGGTGTCGTACCCAGTGCGCTGGATCGTGACTCCGTTGTCAGTGCCACATTTGGCGACGAGCTTCGACCAGGCGGCTGTTTCGTCGAACTGGGGGTAGGGATCCCAGAACGTATAGGTGCCGCCGGCGGCCGCCGCCGAGGTGTCTGTGGCTGTGCCGCCCGAAGAGCAAGCCGCCAGGCCCGCGACTGCGGCGACGGTCAGAACGGCGGCTCCAACGAAGCGCCCTCTCTTGGTTGAATTGATCACGATATTCCTCTCTGAATGTGACGTGGCCGTGCAGGGGTGTTTAGGCGATTACCGAAAATACCGAAAGTACTTTCGGTCATCACCATAAGGCCCATATTGCAGTTCGTCAAGTGCAATTTCGCTCGCCGTTACGTGCAACAATCTACGTAGGGTTTCGTCGATTGTGAAATGAGTGTGGCGATGGACGGGCGAAAGCGCGGCAAGGGCGCTACGACGCTGACGGATGTCGCCGAACTCGCGGGGGTCTCGCTCGCGACGGCGTCGAAAGCTATCAACGGGGTCAGCCAAGTGCGAGCGGAAACCCGCCAGAAGGTGCTCGACGCAGCCGTCACGCTATCGTTCACCCCGAACCCCTTCGCCAGAGCACTCAACTCTGCCACGACTGGCACCATCGGCATGCTCACGCAAGATCTCGACAATCGATTTGTGCTCCCTGTACTGCTTGGTGCAGAGGACGCTTTCGGTGCGGGCTCGACCTCAGTGTTGCTCGCCGATGCGCGCAGCGACTCCATCCGCGAGAATCACCAGCTGAACATGCTTCTTGCCAAGCGCATTGACGGCCTTCTGGTGGTGGGTCGAACGACCAACCCGCGGCCATCGATCACCGCCGGACTCTCGATTCCCGTGGTCTATGTCTATGCACCGTCAGAAGACCAGGCCGATCTGTCGTTCACTCCCGATAACCGCGACGCGGGGCGCCAGGCCGTGGAGCATCTCCTTTCTCGAGGCAGGCGCAAGATTGCGTTCATCAACGGCGACCCGTCGTACGCGGCGGCCCGGGATCGGGTGAGAGGCGCGGCCGAACGCCTCGACGAAGAGGGTCTGGCGCTCGTGGGGGGGCAATCCCTCTTCGGTCCGTGGGGAGAGCGATGGGGTCGCCGGTGTACAGAGTCGCTCGTGGAGTCAGGCGAGCAATTCGATGCACTGTTGTGCGGTAGCGACCAACTTGCCCGAGGGGCTCTTGACCAACTTCGTGAAAGCAACCTGTCCGTTCCTCACGACGTGGCTGTCATGGGGTTCGACAACTGGGATGTGCTGGCCGAAGAGGCTCGCCCGCCGCTGACCAGCATCGAAATGAATCTTCAAGAACTTGGTCGTTCAGCTGCCCGCGAGCTCGTGCGCGCAATCGGAGGGACCAGCGCGCAAGGCGTGCGTTATGGCTCGGTGCGCGTTGTGCCGCGAGAGTCGACGGGCAGCTGGGGTCCCGTCGTGTAGCCGAAAGGTGCCGGCCGTGGTTTGTCGTTCGGCGGCACTGTCGAGGGTCCCGTAAGCTGAGCCGCAACATCACCGAATCCCACACTGCCGAATCCGACGCGCACAGGGTCGGCAGAGATCAGCGTGGAGCAGACTATGGGAACTCTCATCTATGGGCCGGCCGCAAAATCGATCTCCATCGATGATCGCGACCTCGCGCATCTGCAGGCCGTCATTTTGGCCAAACTCCGGCGCGGCGAGAGCTTCTCGTTCAGCTGGGAGAAGTCCGCCGACTTCGGCAGCGGCCACAACACGGTCTGGGTGCACCCGCAGATGTACTTCGAATTCAACTACTACGGCTCGAAGCGGATCCCCCTCAACCGCGAGTGGATCGAACGCCTGATGGTCCGGGCCAACAGTGCAGGTGGCCTGGAACTGATTCCAGAGAAGGCCGTCACGATCCAGTAATTTCGGAGTGCACACTGCGGGGCGGCACAAACAATTCTCCCCGGCTCAACAGGATGCTCCGGATGCTCGCCCGCATGAACCAGCGCTACGGGCTACTCGAGGCCACCACTGTCGTGTTCGATCAGCCCGCTCGAAGCGGCAAGTGTTTCACTACCCGCGAGGAGCCTGGTCTTCTGACGCAGGAGTTCGACAAGCTTCACATCGTCGAGATCAACCTCATCGGTGAAGTCGTCTTCAACCGTCGCTGTGCAATACAGCTGGGTGGCCGGGCCGAGAAGCAGGTTGGAGAAGCCGCGTGCTCCGCCCGCCATCACGGGCACCGTGACGCGGTCGGACTTGCCGGCGTTGGCCAGCGCGACGGTGTAGTCGAAGACCGCAGAGCAGACGTCAAAACTCACGGTGATGACGCCGGTACCGTAATGCAGTTCTCTCATTCCCACAGTGAAGCAGATCGCCGCAGTTTCCCCAATTTGCGCCGACACAGTTGGCTAAAGTGTCGTGCCAGGCGTATAACCCTGCCAGAGATCAACCGAACCCATCGGCGTTAGCCGAACCGTTCGTCGAAGCCACCCTCAACCTACTGACGAGACTTCGGTCGAGGCGCTAGGGTCGAGAAGCACCCTCACCGTCGAGAGAGCGGGCGGAACGTGCATCCACCAGTCTCAGTCGGCCGGAAGGACCAGCATGACCGACCATCTCACCCTGCACGCGGAGAACGACGAGGGTGCTCGCCAGCCCTCACGCGACGAGGCCGACTACCAACGCCGCCTGGGCGAGCATCTTCCGCGACTCGAACGCCTGTTCGGCACGCTCTACGGCCACGGTGACGAAGCGGACGCCGAATTCCAACGCCTTCTCGACGACTCCGCCGAGTCGTGGCGGCGTCGAGACCCCGATCTCAAGGCACACGATGCCAGTCGTGAGGCCGACCCCGGCTGGTTCCTGTCGAACCGGATGCTCGGCGGTGTGTGTTACGTCGACCTCTACGCCACCGACCTCGCCGGCCTCGAACGCAGACTCGACTACTTCGAAGAGCTGGGACTCTCGTACCTGCACCTCATGCCCCTGTTCCTGGCGCCGGAGGGCAATTCCGACGGAGGGTACGCCGTCTCGAGCTACCGCCAGGTCAATCCGAACCTCGGCACGATGGCGGGCCTCCGGGCCGTGGCTGCAGAGCTGCGGGGCCGGGACATCTCGCTCGTGGTCGACTTCATCTTCAACCACACCTCCAATGAACACGAGTGGGCTGAGAAGGCACGCGCCGGTGACCCGGAGTTCGAGAAGTACTACCACATCTACCCCGACCGCACGATGCCTGACCGGTTCGAAGAGACTACGAGGGAGATCTTTCCCGACGATCACCCGGGGTCGTTCATTCAGCTCGATGACGGGCGCTGGGTGTGGGCAACCTTCTATTCGTTCCAGTGGGACCTCAACTACGCGAACCCGGCTGTGTTCAGAGCAATGGCCGGCGAAATGCTGTTTCTCGCCAACCAGGGCGTCGAGATCCTGCGCATGGACGCGGTGGCGTTCATCTGGAAGCAGCTCGGCACGGTCTGCGAGAACCTCCCCGAGGCGCACCTGCTCCTGCAGGCGTTCAACGCGGTGTGCCGTATCGCCGCACCGAGCCTGTTGTTCAAATCCGAGGCGATCGTGCACCCCGACGAGGTGAGCAAGTACATCAGCCCCGAGGAGTGCCAGCTCAGTTACAACCCTCTGCAGATGGCGCTGATCTGGAGTACGCTCGCGACCCGCGACGTAGCGCTGTTGTCGCAGGCGCTCGAGCGCCGCCACACAATCGACGACCAGACCGCATGGGTGAACTACGTTCGCAGCCACGACGACATCGGGTGGACGTTCGCCGACGAAGACGCCCGCGAACTCGGCATCGATCCGGCAGAACACCGACGATTTCTGAATTCGTTCTACGTGAATCGCTTCGAGGGCAGCTTCGCCCGTGGCGTGCCCTTTCAGGACAACCCGAAGACGGGCGACTGCCGCATCTCGGGCACAACAGCGTCCCTGGCAGGACTTGAGCAGAATGACGACGGCGCAATCGGTCGCATCGTGCTGGCCCATTCGATCGTGCTCAGCACCGGCGGAATCCCGCTTGTCTACCTCGGCGACGAAGTCGGGCAACTGAACTACTACGACTACCTCGATGTGCCGGAGCATTCGGGTGACAGCCGCTGGGTCGGCAGACCCCCCTACCCCTCCCCACTCTATGCCGAGCGAGGTGATGAATCGACGTCTGCTGGTGCCCTCTATTCCGCGTTTCGACACCTTATCGCCGTCCGCACGGCGACCGCGGCGTTCGCAGGCGGCCGCCTCGCCATCTTCGACACGAAGAACAGCCACATTCTCGGGTTCCAACGATTCGGCATCGCCGGTGGTGGCACTCACCCGGTCACGGTGTTCGCGAACTTCTCCGACACACCCCAGTCGATCGACGAGCTCACACTCTCCGGTTTCGAATCCACGCTCATCGATCTGGTTTCGGGCAGTACGGTCGACACGGCGAACGCTCTGACCCTGCCGGCACACGGGTTCGTCTGGCTGGCAGGCTGAGATTCGTCGAAGCTGCGAACGAAACCACCGCAGACGCGGGACCAACGACCCTGCTCCGGCTCGATGGGGCGCGTAGGCTCGGCGTCAGACGGCAGCACACATCGGTCGCCCCCGGTGACCGAGATGACCGAGATGCAGCCCACTCTCGAACCCTGACGAAAGCGAGTACACCGTGTTCGACACCGTCGGTACCAGTTCGATTCTCGACCCCCTCGACGCCTGGGGTCGGTTGCGCAGCCGCGGTGTGGGCCGACTCGCTGTCAGCGACAACGGCAACCCCGACATCTTTCCCATCAACTACCTCGCATCGGCCGACCAGATCCTGATTCGCACGGCCCCCGGTACGAAGCTCACGAAACTGATGCTGAACGAGAGTGTCGCTCTCGAAACAGATCACTACGACGCAGAGGCGGCCTGGAGCGTCGTGGTTAAAGGTACGGCACGACACCTGACCGATGAAGAGAGCATCCGAGCGGCCCGCGAAAGCCCGCTGTGGTCGTGGATGCCCCGCTCTACGGACGCGTTCGTCGTCATCACTCCCACTGAGGTCACCGGGCGGACCTTTGCCGGTCACTGAAAGCCCGTAGGTAACCCGATGTCGACCATCACACCCCGTCAACGACCGCTCGTACTCCGCTATCCGGTCGTCTCGGCGACGATCGTGGTGGGCATCGCCGGCCTGCTGTTCTGGATGATCGGCTTCGGCCAGGCCGTGCCGTGGCTGTTCAGCGTGTTCGCCCTCCTGGTCGCTGCGGTGGAGGCGTGGCAGATGGTGCAGCAGCTGCGCATGGGGATCTTCGGCATCGATGTTCTGGCTGTCATCGCGATCGTGGCCACCGTCGCCGTCGGTGAGTACATCGCGAGCCTGATCATCGTGCTCATGGTGGCGGGCGGCAAGGCGCTCGAGGACTTCGCCCAGGGGCGTGCGCAGCGTGAACTCTCGGCTCTCCTCAGCCGCGAACCGCAGATCGCCCACCGCCAGACCCCCGGCTCTGACCGCATCGACGACATTGCCGCGTCGGCTGTCGCGATCGGCGATCTGATCCTGGTGCGCTCCGGTGAGGTGGTGCCCGTTGACGGCGAACTGGTTTCGGCCAGTGGCGCATTCGACGAGTCGTCACTCACGGGCGAGAGCCTGCCCGTGACGCGCATCACCGGCGACCCCGTGCTCAGTGGTTCGGTCAACGGCAATTCGGCAGCAACGATCGCGGCGACGTCTCTCGCTGCTGACAGCCAGTTCCAGAGCATCATCGCCCTCGTCAAGGAAGCCTCGGTCAATCGCGCTCCCGTGGTTCGGCTGGCCGACCGGTACGCCATTCCTTTCACCGTCGTGTCCCTCATCATCGGGATCACGGCCTGGGTCGTGTCTGGTGACCCCGTGCGGTTCGCCGAGGTACTCGTCCTGGCGACGCCGTGCCCGCTCGTACTCGCAGCTCCCGTCGCGTTCATGGGGGGAATGAGCCGCGCTGCTCGAAACGGAATCATCGTCAAAGGTGGGGGTGTACTCGAGCGACTCGCCCGAACCAGAACGGTGGTCTTCGACAAGACAGGCACACTGACGCACGGCAAGCCTGCCATCGCCCGAATCGACGTGAGAACTCCGTTCACCGAAGCCGAGGCCCTGACGCTCGCCGCTTCGGCTGAACAGTTCTCGTCGCATGTGCTCGCCTCATCGATCGTCGATGCAGCGAAAGAACGAGGCCTGATACTTCGAGACGTCACCAGCTCGACAGAATCGGCGGCCCAGGGAGTGAGTGCGGTCGTCGGCACCAACACTGTCGACGTCGGCACCCTCGCCTTCATCGAAGCGGCGTCCCCCGGGGTGAAGCAGGCGACCATCGTCGGCGGCGAGCTCGCAATCTACCTAGCGATCGACGGGAGCTTCGCTGGCAGCATCATCGCCACCGACCCGGTCAGGGAGTCGGCGCGCGACACCATCAATCGGCTCAGGCAACTGGGAGTCACGGACGTCGTGATGCTCACCGGCGATGCACAGGCCACAGCCGACTACGTCGCGGGCGAAGTCGGAATCACGCAGGTGCTGGCCAACTGCCTTCCCGCCGACAAGGTCAGGGCGGTGAAGGCGCTTCCCCAGAGGCCCGTGCTCATGGTTGGGGACGGGGTCAACGACTCCCCCGTTCTCGCCTCGGCCGATATCGGTATCGCGATGGGTGCGCGCGGTGCCACAGCGGCGAGCGAGTCAGCTGATGCGGTCATCCTGGTCGATGACATCGCGGTGGTGGTGCGCGCGGTGCAGATCGGGCGCGACACGGTTCGCATCGCGCTGCAGAGCATCTGGCTCGGAATCAGCCTGAGCGTTGTTCTCATGATCATCGCCTCGTTCGGATTCATACCCGCAACGGTCGGAGCCGGCATTCAGGAGGTGGTCGATCTCGCGACGATTCTGAACGCGCTGCGGGCGATCAGGCCGAAGGAGCAGTCCGTCACTCGACAACCGTCACACGTGCCGGCCGTAGGGGTCGCCGCGACAACGGAGTAGACCCCACCTTCGACGGCGTTCGGTCGCCACCGTCAGAGGACTTTCGGCCCTTCCCGCACGGGCACCACAGTGCAAGGCTGATTGCCATGGACCACTCAACGATTCCCCTCACCGACGCCGGGATGACGTCGTCTGCCGCAGCCGTCAACCTCCGCGATCTGGAGCCTGTCCCCGAAGGAACGATGGTCGTCGGCCACGACGGCTCGGCCGAATCCGACGCCGCCCTTGCCGTCGCACTCGAGCTCGCAGATCGCCTTGCCGCGCCGGTCGTGATCGTGCGCTGCTGGACGATCGACGACAAGCTGGCCGTCTTCCGCAATGCCGACGGAACGATCCTCTCGTTCACCGAGGTGACCGGTATCGTGCGAGCACGCCTCACAGCGGAATTGGCACCACGAGTGGCCGATCATCCGGGGCTCGTCGTACAGTACCGGTCGGCACTCGCGCAACCGGGTGAACTTCTCGAATCCGTCTCTGCCGACGCCCTCATGCTTGTCGTCGGCTCACGTGGCCGAGGCAAGATCACGGGATTCATGCTCGGCTCGGTGAGCAGCCACTGCGTTCATCACGCCCCCTGCCCCGTCCTGGTGGTACCGCCCCGCGATAAACGCCATCTGCCACACCATGACCTCTGACTCGCTTGATCTCTGTCACCACCAAGCTGCGCCACCACCGAGCCGTGGCACGCTGGGACCGGAGACGACATGACCCAGCACGAAACGATCGTGGGATGGGACGGCAGCGAGCCGGCGCGGCTCGCCCTGGACTGGGCCGCTGCCCGCGAGAGCGGGCGGTCCGGCAGTGTCCGTGTTGTCGGTGTCGTGGATGACACACGGGCCTCTGTCGACTATCTGCCCACGGAATCGGATGCCACGGCGTTCGAAGCTCGCCTGAGCGCCGCCGTCTCGATGACCCGGGCCACGCATCCGCAGGTGCACATCGAATCAGAACTGCTGCGCGGGGATCCCTTGCGGGCCCTTCTGCCATTCACCGCACCCGACCATCTGGTCGTTGTCGGCACCCACCGGCGAGACAAGCCCTTCTTCACTTTCGGCTGGTCACTCGGCGCCCGGCTCGCCGCAGAGGCACGGGGTCCGATCGCCGTCATCCCGGAACAGGCGAGTCCCGGGGTCGAGCGTCACGGAGTCGTTGTCGCTGTCGATGGCACCAGCACCTCGAGGGAAGCCGCATTCTTCGCCGGTCGCGAGGCCACCAGAACGGGGCAGGACCTGACCATCCTGCACGCCTGGCAGTTGCTGCCCCTCTGGCAGGATGCGCTCCCCCCGACGGAATCATCACTCGGCTCTGTGGCCTCGGAACACCAGGCGCTCCTCGACACGGTGGAGGCAGAGGTCAGGGCCCATCTACCGGGCCTCATCACGTCGACTCTGCTGGTTCAGGGGGCCGCGGCGACGTCGATTCTTGCAAGGGCGGCCACCGCGGCGCTCCTTGTTGTCGGAAACCACCGGCCAGGGCATCCACACTCGTTTCGGATGGGTTCAGTGAGTCACGCTGTGGTCGTGCACCTCTCTGTTCCGACCGTTGTGTACGGGCCCTCAACCCGCGAGCTCTGAGACCAGCACGACGGTGGGAGTCTGGATGTTCAGTATCAGGGCGTGCGACACCGAGCCCAGCAGAATCGCGCTCCAGCCCCGACGACGAACGTGACCGACCACGAGCAACGACGCTGACCGACTGAGTGAAGCCAGCGCCCACTGTGCCGGTTCGTGTACCAGGTGCGCCCGAACCGCAAGGCGCGGGTGATCGCGGGCGACCTGGGCCACGGCCTGGTCGAGAATGCTCTGGTGTTCGGCTGAGAGTGAGGCCAGGAATTCGTCGGTCGGAGCCAGCGAATCGTTCCAGAGCGACGGTTCAGACCACGCGTGGACGACGTGCAGGACTTCGCCGCGGGTCTCGGCCTCTGCTGCAGCGAAACGTGCGGCGACGTCGCCTGCCCTGTTGCCGTCGATGCCCACCACGACACCCGAGGATTCGTTCGTCGCCCCGCTGGGAATGACAGCCACTGGCCCCTCTGCCGAACCGGCCAGCCGCGCTCCGAGCGACCACGCGTAGCGAAAACGATTGACCGTGCGCTGATGAGTGCCGACCACCACGAGGGTGGAAGGCGCGGAGAATCTCCCCAGTTCCGTCACCGGGTCGCCTCGAACGACACGACAGTCGATACTCAATCCCGGGTTCTGGGCACGCAACTTCAGCACCTCGCCCTCGAGCTCGATCGTTGCCTGGTGGATGAACTGGTCAGAGACGAAGTAGTCGTCCGTGACGGTCGAGTCGTCGATGACTCTGACGAGCAACAGCTCTCCCCCGCGACCGGATGCCCTGGACAACGCCCATTCGGCGGCCTCTCCCGCAGGCAGCGAGGAGTCCCAGCCAACCACGGTCTGTTCAGGCATCGACGCAGCCCTTCGAGTTCTGTCGAGCACCGCGACATCACGTTGGGGTGCTCTCCCACCCTGCCGTCTACGGCTGCCGCCCTACAGGGTCCAAAGTCCCGGTCTGGCCGAATCTCAGCTCTGGGTCGGTGGATTCGACTCGAGGTGGAAGATGGCGGCCTGGGTTCGCCGTTGAAGTCCGAGTTTGCTGAGGAGGCTCGACACGTAATTCTTGACCGTCTTCTCGGCCAGCGACAACTCGATGCCGATCTGTCGGTTCGTCAATCCGTCGGCAATCAGGGCGAGGATCTGGCTCTCCCGAAGACTCAGCGAGCTCACGCGCGGGTCTGAGGACGTCTCCGGGCGCATCTCACGGGTGACGCGCCGAGTGAGAGCGGGTTCCAGCAGCGTGCGGCCAGCCGCGACCTTCCTGATCGAATCGATGAGTCCCGCTCCACGGATGTCTTTGAGCACGTATCCGGAGGCGCCTGCCATCACCGCCGCGAAGAGCGCGTCACCGTCGTCGTAGGCGGTGAGGATGATGCACTTGACGTCAGGGTGATGGGAACGGACATCCCTGCACACGTCGATACCGTTGCCGTCGGGCAGATGCACGTCGAGAATGGCGACGTCGGGCTGCGTCGCGGCAATGCGCGTGCGTGCCTGCGCGGCCGTACCGGCCTCGCCGATCACTTCGATGTCGGCTTCGGCTTGCAGCAACTCGGCAATGCCTCGCCTGACCAGTTCGTGGTCATCGAGCAAGAAGACACGGATCACGTTGGCACTTCCTCTTCGTTCGGCTCATCGGTGAACGGAACCGACCAGAGCATGCGTGTACCGTCTGTACCCGAGCTCACTGAGAATGTACCGCCTCGAAGCGTTGCACGCTGTTCGAGGTTGGCAATGCCGCTGCGCCGTCCCGAATCGCTGAACCCCACGCCATCGTCGACGACCTCCACAACGAGCGAACCCTGCCAGACGCTCACCGCCACGGAGGCCTGTTCTGCCTGGGAGTGCTTGGCGACATTCGCCAGCGATTCCCGGATGACCGCAAGAACGTCATCGGCGAGACCGCCGACCGCCACGAGGTCGACGGGGCCCGCAAAGCTCACACTCGGAGGACGCATGAGCCCGGGCGCGAACTCGGTGGCGAGGTCGATGATCTGATGGCGCACGGTGAGCTGGAGGTCTGAGCGGGGCGGCGCGAGGGCGAAGATCACGGTGCGGATCTGCGATATCGCCGCATCCAGGCTCGAGATCACCGAGTTGACACGCTCACTCGCGCGGCCGGGCGGAAGACTTCCTGCGACATTCTGCAATTCGAGCCCGGTCGCAAACAACTGCTGGATGACGTGGTCATGCAGGTCACGAGCGATCCGACCGCGGTCTTCGAGCACCATCATTCGCTGCTGGTCCGCTCGTGCTGCCGAGAGTTCGAGGGTGACGCTGGCCTGGCCGGCAAAGTCGGCGGCCATCTCCAGGTCAGCCGGCGTGAACGACGGGTCACCGATCGAACGTGCGACGAGGATCACGCCCAGGCTGCGCCCACCGGCGATCAGCGGAACGGCCATCACGGGGCCCAGCAGGTGCACGACGGGCGACCACGCTGCCGCAGTCGACACCTTGCGCTCTGTTGCCATGGGAATCCTGCCGTGCAGAACGGCAGCCGACAGCGAGTCCTCGACGGGGAAGGTCGCGTGGAGGAGAGACTCGGCGAACTCGCCCGTTGCGTCTGCGACGATGAGTTGCGACGGGTCTGAGTGCTCTGTGATAAGGCAGGCCAATGCCGCTGAAGCCAGGTGCTGCACCCGGCCCAGAAGAGCGGAGATCGCCACCGCGTGATCCGCCGACAGGAGGACTGCGGTGATCTCCGCGGAGGCCGCTGCCCAGGCCTGTCGACGCCGGGTTTCAGAGAAGAGTCTCGCGTTCTCGATGGCAAAGCCGGCCGTCGCCGCGAGCGTCAGCACGAGTTCCTCATCGTCCGCGGTGAATTCGCCTGATTTCTGGTTGGTGAGGTACAGGTTGCCGTACACCGCCTCACGCACCCGGATCGGTACCCCGAGAAAGCTGTGCATCTCGGGGTGATGAGCCGGGAATCCCGCTGACCTGGGGTCGTCCGAGAGCTGGGACAACCGGATGGGCCGGGGGTCGTCGATCAGGGCTCCGAGCAGACCGTGCCCTTCAGGCAGGTGCCCGATGACCTGCACGGCGCTGGGCGACATGCCGACATGGATGAACTGCTCGAGTCCGCCGTGCGGGGCGATCACTCCCACCGCTCCGTACTGGGCGCCCACCAGGTTCACTGCGGCATCGACGATCCGTTGCAACACCACGGGGAGGTCGAGTTCTTCGACAACGGACTGGGTCGCCTCGGCCAGCGCGCGGAGTTTGTCTGTCGCGGAGGGCCCGCGGTCGGCCGACTGGTCTTCCTGGTGCAACCGTCACCCCTTTTTCGCCGCGGCGTGATCCCTGCTGGTGCCGTATCACGCCGCGGAGTACTTCCCCACTCTAAACCGCCACGGGCTCCTCGAACATTCGGGCAGCTCGTCCAGCGGTTGCGGTGGACGCAGCCAGGCGCACTCGCACGTCTCCGGCTTGCGCTTCGATGCAGTGGTGGGTGACCAGAATCACGATCTTGTCGCTGAGGGCGATGCGCAGGTCGGTCACGAGCGACTCCGCTGCATCCGCATCCAGGTGAGCGGTCGGTTCGTCGAGCAGAACGATGTCGCCTCCTGCCAGAAAAGCACGAGCGACGGCGACTCGCTGGCGCTGGCCACCAGAGAGTTGCTCGCCCTCCGACCCCACCCGGGTGTCGAGGCCATTCTGGAGCGATCCGACGAAAGAACCGAGCCCTACGCGCTCGAGCGCCTCGATCATCTCGGGCTCAGACGGGGCATCGCCCCTGGCGCGGGAGATCAGCAGGTTTCCGCGAAGCGTCGAGTCGAAGAGGTGGCCCTCCTGGGGGCACCATGTGACGTGGCGTCGGAGTTCGCTGCCACTGTAGTTCGATGACGCACGTCCGTCCAGGAGAACGCGACCGTCTCTCGGTTGGAGAAACCCCAGGGCAACGGCAAGGAGGGTGGATTTTCCCGAGCCCGATGGCCCCTCGACCATGACCCATTCCCCCGCCACCGCGCGAAAACTGACATCGGAGAAAGTCGGCGCAGCGCTGCCAGGCCATCCCGCCGTCACTCCTGAGAATTCCAGGGAGTGAACGGGCGAGGAGATCGTCTCGTGGCCGATTGCCTCGAGGTCGACGGTTCTTCCGTCCATCGCCTCGGGGATGTCATCACCCACGAAGTCGGCGACTTTGGCGAGCGCTGCAGCGAGAGAGGGCCACAGTTGCACAGCGTCGACCACCGCAGCCATGCTCTCGATGAGGGCGAGTGGAAGCAGAACGAAGACCGCGGCGAGCTCCAGCGGAAGACCGCCCGACACAACGAACGGTGCACAGACCACGAGCATCCCCATCGCCGCAAGGCAACAGCCGAGCACCGTGAGCGCGTGCCCCAGGCCCAGTGCCCAGGCACCGCGCCGAGCGGCAACGCCGAGTTCAGCGTCGACTCTCGCGATAGACGTTCTCACCTGCCCGTCGATCGCGTTCGTGCGAAGGTCCCTGCTCGCGCCGAGCATCGCGACGAACCTGGTGAGCAGGGCAGACTGCAGGATGTGCTGCTGCTGGCTGAACGACTTGTCGACCAGCATCGTCACGGCCGGAACGAGAACCAGGCACACAGCGAAGAGAACGAGGAGCACCCAGAGAGCGGGGGCGTAGAGAAGCGCTGCGGCAATGAGGGAAGCCAAGCCGACACACGCGGCAACCAGCGGAGGCATCACGGCCCGGTAGCTCAGATCGCGCACGTCGTCCGTCGCCCCGACCAGGTAGTCGACGGCAGTCGATCCGCGAAAGAGGCCCCGCGAGGTGATGCCATTTCGACCGAGAGCCTGCCAGAGGCGGATGCGCAGTTCGGTTGCCGCCTGGAAGATCGAGTTGTGCGCACAGAGGCGCTCAGCGTACCGGAGGCTCGAACGACCGATACCGAAGAAGCGCACCCCGATGATGGCCACAAGAAGGTACATGATCGCCGGTTCCTGGCTCGCCCGCACGATGAGCCACCCTGAGACGGCCGTCAGCGACACCGCGAACAGGGCCGACAGGGTCCCGAGCAGCACAGCAAAGATAAAGCTGCCACGCGACGGGCTGAGGAACTCCCAGAGGGAACGTACTGTGCCCCACGTCCGGGTCTTCGCGAGTACGGCCGATTCACGCTCGGGTACGGGCTCGATCTCGCCCGACTGTGAGCGCTCGACGGGCCCGGTTGCCTGTTCCACTTCCCGGAGCCGCGTCGTTTCTCCCAGCGTGATGACCGAGGATGCCAGTGCGGCAAGCCCTTGTTCGTGCGTCGCGATGACAATCGTCACGGTGCCGGTCAGTCGTTCGATCATCCGTTCGACGATCAGTGCGCTCTCGGCATCGAGGTGGGCCGTCGGCTCGTCGAGGAGCATCAGCGTCGCCCCATCGTCGACCCGCAGCACTGCTCGACCCAGGGCGAGCCGGCGGAGCTCCCCCGGGCTCAGCCTGGCTGGGTCGGCATCGGCCAGCCCCGCCAGTCCCAGTTCCGCGAGAACAGCGTCGACGCGCACTGCCAGATGCGGCGAAGTGTTCCCCCCGTAGAGAGCGAGTTCCTCCCGAACCGAGTCAGAGACGGTCTGGGGATGCTGTGAGACCCACGCAATTCGGCGAACGTCGACACCGCTCACCGATCCGGCGAGCTCATAGCCGTCTGCATTGCTGGCCAACTGGCCACCGAGTAGTGCCAGCACAGAGGACTTGCCACTGCCCGTCTGACCCGCGACCAGAGTGGTGCGATTGTGGGCGAAGGCTGCAGAGAAGTCGTTCAGGGTCGGTTCAGATCGTCCCGCGAAGTGAAGTGTGACGTGGTCGACCCTCACCACGGCGCCCCTCACCACGGCGCCCCTCACCTCCGCGCCCGTGACCTCCGCGCCCGTCGCGAGGATGCTCGCAGGCACCGGCCTCGCGACGAACTCGCGCGCCCGAGCCAGAGCGGCACGGCCATCCTGTGCCGCGTGGAAGGCGGCGCCGACCTCACGGAACGGGGCAAAGCACTCGGGAGCGAGAATCAGCACCAGCAGGCCGATCTCCAGCGTGAGACTGCCGCCGATCAGGCGAATTCCGATGGTCACGGCGACGAGTGCCACAGAGATCGTCGAAATCAGTTCCAGAGCCAGCGACGACATGAAAGCCGTTCGGAGTGTCTGCATGGTGGTGGCACGGTAGTCGTCGGAGATCGTACGCAGCGTTTTGGTCTGCTCCTCGACCCTGCCGAGCCCGATGAGCACCGGCAGGCCCCTGGCGAGCTCGACCAGATTGTCGCTGAGTCGACCGAGCGCAGTCGATGCCTCCTCGACCTTGTCGCGGGTGTGCATGCCGATCAACGCCATGAAGACGGGTACCAGGGGAATCGTCAGGACGATGATCAGGGCGCTGAGCCAGTCGGCGAACAGGATCCGGGCGCCGAGCAGCAGCGGAATGACAGCGACGTTCGTCAGTGCAGGCAGAACCGAGCGGTAGTACTCGTCGAGCTGGTCCAGTCCCCTGGTCGCCAGCACCGCCGTCGATCCGCTCACTCCTGATGAGTCGTCGAGGGCGGTGACCGCGAGCCTCTGGCGCAGGTCTTCCTTCACCCCGACCGCAGCGCGTGAGCTGATGACAGTGGATGCCCAGCTCGACCCTGCCCGCAGCAGCGCCCCGCCCAGCCCCCACAGCACAGCGTCACGAAGAGTCTCGCCCCCGGCAGTGAGGGCCGGGATTCCCTCGGCAATCGCCTCGGCGATGACAATCAGCGACAGCCCTTTGACTGCGCTGACTGCCCCGAGAAGATACACCGTGCGAAGGTCGGCCCGTTCCAGCCGCGGGCCGCTCCTGCGTTCGGTGGTGCGCGTCATTTGGCGACAGCGGCGACAACCGAGTGCACGACGGGAATCTGCGTTGCGCTGATGCGCTTGCGGAAAACCCAGTAGGTCCAGCCCTGGTAGACCAGCACCAGCGGGAGGCCTAACGCGGTGACGACGGTCATCACCCCGAGGGTGTACGAACCACTTGAAGCATTGCTGATCGTCAGGTTGTACGCCGAATCGATGGTCGACGGCAGCACCACGGGGAACACCGACGCGAAGATCGATGCCGCGCCGAGCACGAGGAACAGCGACAGCCCGAGGAAGGCGCGGCCTTCGCGGCCGGCCCTGGCGCTCAGCCAGGCCCAGACCACGGCGACCACAGCGCCCGCGATCAGGACGAGCGTGAAGAGCTTGCCGTTGCTGAACTGCACGATCAGCACCCACGCGACGATGGGAAGGAGAGCGAGCGGGGCCCACTTCACAACGAACGAGTTCGCCTTCTCCCGCACCGAACCATCGGTCTTCAGAGCGAGGAAGACAGCTCCATGCACGAGGCAGAACCCGACGACGGCAAGCCCGCCGATCACCGCATACCCGTTGAGCCAGACGAAGGCCCCGCCGACCCTGTTGCCATTGGCGTCGAGGGGCAGCCCTGTGGTTGTCAGGGCAAGAGCGGCCCCTACACCGAAGGCGACGATGAACGAACCGATGCTGATCGCGAGATCCCACGCATGGGTCCAGCGAACGGTCGCTCCCTTGCCGCGATATTCAATCGCAACTGCACGGAAGATCAGGCCGACGAGCACGAGCGTCAGCGGTAGATACAGCGCCGAGAAAAGCGATGCGTACCAGAAGGGGAAGGCGGCGAACGTGGCAGCACCCGCGGTGATCAGCCACACCTCGTTTCCGTCCCACACCGGGCCGATCGAGTTGAGCATGACGCGACGCTCCGTGTCGGAGCGACCCGTGAGCAGCATGTGCATTCCCACACCGAGGTCGAATCCTTCGAGCAGAAGGTAGCCGATCCAGAGCGCAGAGATGGCGATGAACCAGAAGATGGTCAATCCGTCCATAATGATTCGTTTTCCGTTCTAGTAAGCGAAGGCGAGCACGTCGCCACGCGAGCCGCTGCCGGGAGTGCCGGAGGTTCCGTCAGTGTCTTCATCGTGGGTGTGCGCGAGCTCCGGCATCACACCGGCGACTCCCGCCCTGGCGTACTTGACGAGCAGCCGAACCTCGACCACGAGCAGAGCGCCGTACACCAGCGTGAGGGTGATGATCGAGAAGAGCAGTTCGCCGAGCGACACCCCGGGTGAGACCGCCGCCTGGGTGAACATGAACACACCGTCGACCCCTGTGGGGTTCGGGGCCACGACAAAGGGCTGCCGACCCATCTCGGTGAACACCCACCCTGCCGCGTTCGCCCCGAACGGAGCGAGAATTCCGAAGACGGCCAGTCGCATGAGGCCCCGTGATGCGGGCACAGTCCCTCGCCGCGTCAACCACAGCGCGACTACTGCAGCCAGCGCAGCGAGAGCACCGAAGCCGATCATCAGGCGGAACCCCCAGTAGGTGACCTGCATGACAGGAACGTACTGGATGGCCTGGCCCGCCTGGGCGCCGTATGCGGCCGTGTCGGGGATGGTCGTGCCGAACTTGGCCTGGTACTCGGGAAGCAGGTCCTTCACACCTTTCACGTCGGTGGTGAAGTTTCCTGTCGCAAGGAACGAGAGCAGGCCGGGAATCTGGATGACGGGGATGACGTCGTCGCAATTGTGGGTGGCACCCACATCGCCGATGGCAAGAACCGAGAAGCTCGTTCCGGTCTCACAGGCAGCCTCGGCTGCGGCCATCTTCATCGGCTGCTGCTGGAACATCAGCTTGCCTTGGAGGTCGCCGGTGAAGGCCACCCCGGCGAATCCGATGATCGCAACGACTGCACCGATGCGGAGCGAGCGGATCCAAACGGAATGGTCGGTCTTGTCGCGACCCGGGATCGCTCGCGCTTCGCCGACGACGACGCGTTTCTGAGCGTCGACCGTGTCGATCCCGTCTTTGCGGCGCTGCCAGAGGTGGTACCACGCGATTCCGATGAGGAACCCGCCGCCGACACCGAGCGAGCCGAAGATCGTGTGAGTGTAGGCGAGGATGGCCGTATTGTTCGTCAGGACGGCGAAGATGTCGTTCATCACGGGGCGACCGTCGACGAGCTCGACGCCCACGGGGTGCTGCATCCACGAGTTCGCGACGATGATGAAGAACGCCGAGATCCATGAACCTGCAATTGCGATCCAGAGCGTGGCAAGGTGAACCCGTTTCGGCAGGCGATTCCAGCCGAAGATCCAGAGTCCGAGGAAGGTCGACTCGAAGAAGAAGGCGAGGAGCCCCTCCATGGCGAGGGGAGCACCGAAGACATCTCCCACAAATCGGGAGTACTGGCTCCACGCCATACCGAACTGGAATTCCTGAACCAGGCCGGTGGCGACACCCAGAATGAAGTTGATGAGAAAGAGCTTGCCCCAGAACTTGGTCATGCGAAGGTAGCGCTCATTGCCGGTGCGTACCCACATGGTCTGCATGATCGCAACGGCCGGGCCGAGGCCGAGCGTGAGAGGGACGAGCAGAAAATGGTAGACGGTCGTTATTCCGAATTGCCAGCGGGCAATATCGAGAGCATCCATCGGGAGCGACTCTTTCTGTCAGGGAATGCCGGCCTGTGTGACCGGCTGGGAAAGTGGTGTACTTCTTCTGGAATCAGCTTTCCCTGACAAAAGGCTGGGGATCAGGACCTAAGTCCTGTGAACCCGGCCCTTCGGAATCACAGCTCGGAGAAACCGACGGGAGCTTCTCCCCCGAACGCAAAACGGCGACCGGCGATCTCCGCCGGTTCGATTCGGAGATAGACCTGTTTCGACGTCGGCAGCCATGATTCCAGTGGCAACCGGGCGGCAGCGAGTTCTTCGCTCTCGGTGTCGAGAACGCGCGCGGTACCTTTCACGACTACGCTCCATCCGTGACTACGATCGACGCTGTCAGCCTCGAAGGCGACGAGTGGGTTGATGGTGGCCTCGAGGAGCTTGCTTCCCTGGCCCGTACGCATGAGGATCGAGTGATCATCGACAAAAAAATTGATCGGAAAGACATCGGGCTGCCCTACAACGCTCACGGCAAGTCGGCCGACCGTAGTTCTGCGCAGCACCGCCCAGCACTCCTCGGCGCTCAGTACAGTGATCGGTTCATCAGTGAAGGACGACATGTCACCATCGTGGTCGTCGCGGGCAGCGCACCCTAGGGTCAAAGGTCCCTAACGCCGACACTCCCGTACTGCCGAGCTGTCATAGTGTCGTATGGCCGAACTGCCGCACAGCAGCTCTGGCTTGGACCTCCATGCCCACGCGCCCGCGCCCACTGGTGGCGCTGGCACCCGCTAGAGTGTGCTCGTCAACGTTCTCGCGGGTACCCAGGCCCCGCTCACCGGGAGGCCCAGCCACAGATGCCGAAAAGCCGCCCTTCGCAGCGATCCTCCAGTACAGCCCAGCGTTCCCCCGAATCGAGGCATCCCGCTGTCGCCGAGAAGAACCGCGGCCGGTGGGGGGCATTCGCCGCCCTCATCACTCTCGCGCTGATCGCCTTCCCTCTGTCTGCCACCATTGCCTTCGCCACAAACCCTGCGTCGCAGAAGCTCTTCGGAGGCAGACTGGAAGACGCCAGCAGGGGAGGTTACATCACGTTCTGGTGGCTCATGTCCCTGCTCATCGTGTCACTGCCGTTCCTCGTGGGGTTCGGTATCACCAAACTGAGCAGTCGCGGACCCACGATTGTCGGCGGAATCGTGGCTCTCTTCGTCATCGTTATCGTCATTCTCGGCCAGCTTTTCGTCTACTAGCCGCCTTCGGTTTGCCCGCAACGATCTGCGTCGGAATGTTCTTCGAGAACAGCAGCGACACGATCGCCAGCACGATTACGGCGACAAGCGATGCGCGAAGGGCAGCAACCTGCGAGTCCGCGTAGATCGTGGCGAGTTGGTCACCCTCGCTGCTCGAGAGCCCTGCCTTCTCGGCGATACCGGCGACCTGCGAGACAGGGATGATCTCCACACCCGATTGGCTCAGCGTGTTCACCTGTGTCTTCACCGACGTGGGCAGGTCGCTCGATTGAACGCCGCCCAGAAAGCCGGAGGCCAGGGAGGCAATCAGTACCGACCCGATCAGCGCAGTCCCGAGAGACGAACCGAGGTTCTGGAACACGCCCTGCAGTCCGCCGACTTCACTCGTCTTGTCTTCTGTCACGCTCGACATGTTCACGTTTCCCAGCTGGGAGGCAAGGAGGCCGAGAGCCGAACCGGCGAAGAACATCCCGGCGCCGAACAGCCAGCTCTTCAGCTCCAACGAAACGGCACCCAGGAGCAGGATGGCGCTGCCGACGAGGATGAACTGGCCGAGCCGCACGATCCTCCGCGGAGACCACACCGCAGACAGACGTGTGCCCACGATCGAGAACAGAATGAGCGACACAGACAGCGGAAAGATCTTGAGCCCAGTGGAGAGGGCATCCAGGCCGAGTGTCATCTGCAGGTACACCGGGATCATGAAGAAGATCGCTGCAGTGATCGCATACTGGGCGGCGAGCACAGAGAGACCTGCCCGGAGCTGGGCGATTCGGAACATCGACACCTGCAGCAGAGGCGGTCGCGCGGCGGCGATCAGATGTCGTTGCCGCACAAAGAACGCCCACAGCAGCACTCCGCCGGCCACGATGAAATAGGGCACAAGTGACAGGCCGAGCGGTTCGATGGGTACTCCATTGACCTGCGGCGGATGCAGCGGCAGCACCCATCCCCAGACCTTGCTCTGGAGCAGGCCGAAGACGATGGCGACGAGCCCAGCGGCAGAGAGGAGAACACTGAGCACATCGACCCGGATCTTCTGGGGAGCACTGTTGTCGGTGACCAGCCTGGAGAGCAGAAGCACCACGATCATGATGATCACTTCGCCGAAGAAGACGTAGCGCCAACTGAAGTAGGTGGTCACGAAGCCGCCGATCAGGGGCCCAGCGGCTACGGCGCCCCCGGAGACCGCGCCGATGATCGCGAACGCAGTAACACGCTCGCGATCATGGTAGTTGTCGGCGATGAGGGCCGCGATGGCGGGGATCACCAGCACTGCACCGAGACCCTCGACCACCGACCAGCCGAGAAAGAGCACCACGATGTTCGGGGCGAGCCCGGTGAGCAGCGATCCGCAGCCGTAGACGATGCACCCCACGACGAACGCCCTGCGGCGCCCCCAGATGTCTCCGAGCTTCGCGCCGAGCAGCATCACTGCGGCCATCGTGAGGGTATAGAAGGTGATGGCGCTCTGCATCGCGGCGACCGAGGTGTCTAAGTCGGTCACGACCTTCGAGATCGAGACGTTCATCACGGTGCTGTCGAGCACCATCACGAACTGGGCAAGCCCGAGGATGACGACGATGTTCCACTTCTTCATGCTGCACCCCTGCGATCGCACGCGCCGGCATCACTGCCTGGAGATCGCCCTCCGTGGCGATACTGATGCAAAGATAGCGCTTGCGCGGCAGGCGGATCAGGTCACGCGAAGATCTCGTCGAAGAAGACCTGCATGGCGATCCACGATCGGTAGTCCGCGAGGGCATCGAACTGCGCCCCGAACTCCGGTGAATTCGCATCGGGCAAGGTGAAGGCGTGCATCGCCCCGCTGTACGTGACGAGCTGCCAATCCGGAGCCTTGGCCGATCGCAGTTCGTTCTCGAACCGCACGACGGAGTCATCGGGCACCACGGGGTCGTTCCCGCCGGTCAGCACGAGCAGGCGAGTGCGAATGTCATCTTCATCAGCAGGATGGCGAGTGTCGAGTCGACCATGGAACGAGACCACCCCCGAAACAGCACTGCCGGAGCGCGCCAGCTCCAGTGCGCCCGAGCCGCCGAAGCAGTAGCCCATGACGGCCACCCGAGAGGTGTCGACGCCCGGCTCCGCCCAGAGTCGCTTGAGGTTCACCTTCATGCGGGCACGAAAGAGTTCGGGGTCGTCGTAGTACTTCGCTGCTTCGACGGGTGCCTTCTGCGAACTGAGGTGGGCGCCACCACCGTAGACGTCACCTGCGAGTGCCACGTAGCCCAATCGTGCGAGCATCTGTGCGCGCACTCTGACGTGATCGTTGAGGCCGGTCCAGTCGGAGATGATCAGGACACCGGGAAGCAACCCCTCCGCGTCGGCAGGCTTTGCAACGAAGCCACCGAACTCGATGCCGTCGGCTCGATACCGGAGCTCTGCCGTGGTGATCGCAAAGGATTCTTCGACCGAATCCAGCATCGCCGCCAATGCGTCGGAGAGCGGTTGATCATAACTGACCGGCATCGAGGAACCGGGCTCCGTCTTGATCACGTCGCGGCTGCGCGGAGGCTCGTCCTCTGCTGTCACGCGCACCGCCTTCGGGCCGGTGATCTTCACCGACGGTGCCGCCACGGCTTCGCCAGAGTCGGCCCTGACCCAGCGAGTGACCAGCCGCACGAACGACTCGAGCCGATCATCCACCTCGGCCTGGTCGTGAAAGCTCACCGTGCCCCGGTCGCCGGTCACCCAGCTGACCAGGCCGCTCTCGTCGTCGAAGGAGAAGCCGTCGTCCGCTTTCACCTTCGAGCCGCGGTGCAGGATGATCTGCACACGATCTCGCGTGCGGAGGTTGAACGTGACTCGGTCTTCGCCGGCGAAGATGAAGCTGGGGGCATTCCACTTCAGGTGCTCGGTGATCGCTTCGTCCGACTGCAACACTGCGAGTCGGAGCTGGGCGACCTGGGCTTTGAAAGGGTGATCGAGCCCCCGGAGGAACGCGTCGATCTCACTGGTCTGGTTTGACGACATGACTCAACTGTGGCCTGCGAGGCCGCGCCGATCAACTGTCGGCGACCATCCACAGCGAAATCGTAGCGAAACGCCCCTCCCCCACGCGGCCTGCTCACCGACATAATGAAGGAGTGACCGGGGAACAGATAACCATTCTTGTGCTGGTGCTGTCGCTTCTTCTCGATCTTGCCGTTCGGTTCGCCGCCATCATCATCGTGCCGCGCAACCGTCGGCCTTCGGCGGCGATGGCCTGGTTGCTCGCCATCTTTCTCATCCCCTATCTCGGAGTTGCCTTCTTTCTGCTCATCGGCAGCTACAAACTGCCGAAGAAGAGGCGCGAGAAACAGGCCGCGATCAATAGTTTCATCATCGAGACCACCAAGGGAATCGAGCTGGTCAGCGACGACAAGCCCTGGCCCCAGTGGCTGCGGTCTGTTGTGCACCTGAATCGCGAGCTTGGTGCGATGCCTTTGGTCGGCGGCAACACCGCCACGCTGATCGGCGACTACGCCGGGTCGATCAGAGCGATGACGGATGCAGTGAACCAAGCGAAGACATTTGTGCACTGCGAGTTCTACATCATTGCACTCGACCCAGTGACGGCCGATTTCTTCGCAGCTCTTGAGGCTGCTGTGAAACGCGGGGTGACGGTGCGGGTCCTTCTGGACCATGTCGCTTCGATTCGGACCTCCACCCATCGGGAGACCTTCAGGAAGCTCACCGAGATCGGCGTTCTCTGGCACTTCATGCTCCCCGTGCAGCCGCTGAAGGGCAAATGGCAGCGGCCCGATCTGCGTAACCATCGCAAACTGCTCGTCATCGACGGCACACTGGGCTTCATGGGCTCGCAGAACCTGATCGACCGAAGTTACAACAAGAAGAGCAACATTCGGCGCGGCCTGAAGTGGCAGGATCTGATGACCTGCGTTCACGGCCCGATCGTGAGCGGCATCAACGCCATCTTCATCACCGACTGGTACAGCGAGACGAACGAGCTGCTCGATCGCGAGACGGTGCAGATCGCCGACGAGATCATCGACACCTCTCCCTCAGCGCTCGACTGCCAACTGGTGCCGAGCGGGCCCGGTTTCGACGGCGAGAACAACCTGCGCCTGTTCCTCGCGCTGATGTACTACGCGCAGCAGAAGGTCATCATCACGAGCCCCTACTTCGTGCCCGACGACTCGATGCTGTATGCAATCACCACAGCGTGCCAGCGCGGCATCGAGGTCCAGTTGTTCGTCTCGGAGATCGGCGACCAGGCCGGGGTCTACCACGCGCAGCGCTCCTATTACGAGGCACTGCTGCGTGCAGGAGTCACGATCTGGCTCTACCAGGCGCCGTACATCCTGCATGCGAAGCACTTCACGATCGACGACGACATCGCGGTCATCGGTTCGAGCAACATGGACATCAGGTCGTTCAGCCTGGACTTCGAGATCTCACTGATGGTACGCGGTGCGACATTCGTTCAGGAGATGCGCGCGGTCGAAGACGGCTACCGGGAGCTCAGCCGCGAGCTCACTCTCGAGGAATGGATGAAGCAGCCCCTCCGCTCCACGATTCTCGACAACCTCGCACGATTGACCTCGTCGCTGCAGTGACGCAACGCCGGTTGAGTAGCCCGGCGTAGCTGGGCGTATCGAAACCCCCACGCGTCGGGGCTTCGAAACGCGCATACGCCGGTACTCAACCAGCGCGGCTCCGAAGAAGGGTGAACGAGCATCCGCGAACGATGAGAGTCGTCACGTCGCCCTCGACAGACTGCTCGGGGTCGCTCGAGAGGGAGAGCTCCCACTCCGAGTTCGGTGCAGCTGGAACAGTGAATTCGACGCCATTCTCTGCGGAGTTGAGTAACAGGGCGAAAGCATCGCTGCCAGGGTGAGCCAGAACGAAACTGATCGAACGGGCATCCGGATTCTGCCAGTCGGCGTCGGTGAAGCCTTCAGCGTCTGAACGATCGACGGCAACGGTGTCGGGGCCACCCACGTCGGGAGCCTGCCGGAACCAGGCCGGCCGGAGCGCCGGGTTCTCAGCCCGCAACGCGATCAACACCCTGGTGAACTCGAACAGTTCGTGGTCGGCGTTCTTCCAGTCGAACCACGAGATCTCGTCGTCCTGACAGTATGCGTTGTTATTCCCGCCCTGGGTACGGGCGATCTCGTCTCCGCCGAGAATCATCGGCACTCCGGCTGAGAGCAGGAGCGTCGCAAGAAGGTTGCGGCGCAGAATGTCGCGGCGGGTGTTGACCGCCTGGTCGTCGGTCGGGCCCTCAGCGCCGCCGTTCGACGAACGGTTGTCGCTCTCGCCATCTTCGTTGTCTTCGCCGTTGGCTGCGTTGTGCTTCTGGGTGTACGAGGTGAGGTCTGCCAGCGTGAAGCCGTCGTGGGCGGTCACGAAGTTCACGCTCGACAGCGGTGAACGCCGGTCTGCTTCGTAGACATCGGGACTGCCGAGGACGCGCTGCGAGAGCGTACCGAGCACACCGTCGCTGCCGTTCCAGAAATCGCGGACATCGTCCCGGAATTTTCCGTTCCACTCCGACCAGTCGGCCGGAAAGCCGCCGACCTGGTAACCCGCGGTGTCCCAGGGCTCCGCGATCATCTTGACCGGTGCGAGCACGGGGTCCTGGGCGATCAGGGTGAGGAACGCTGAATGCAGCTCCGCATCGCCGCCCTGCCTGGTGAGAGTCGTCGCCAGGTCGAAGCGGAACCCATCGACGTGCATCTCGGTGACCCAGTAGCGCAGCGAGTCCATGATGAGTCCGAGGGCCGTGGGGTGACCGACATTGAGCGAGTTTCCGGTGCCCGTTGTGTCGAAATACGAAGCCCGGTCGTCTTCGACGAGGCGATAGTACGCGGCGTTGTCGATGCCCTTGAACGACAGCGTCGGGCCCAGGTGATTGCCCTCTGCCGTGTGGTTGTAGACCACGTCGAGGATGACCTCGAGTCCTGCCTGGTGCAGCGCCTTCACCATGGCCTTGAACTCTGGCACCTGTGCACCACCATCTCCACCCGATGCGTACTCGCCGTGAGGAGCGAAGAAGCCGATGGAGTTGTAACCCCAGTAGTTGCGAAGTCCCTTCTCGAGCAGGTGGCTGTCCTGCACGAACTGGTGCACAGGCATGAGTTCGACGGCAGTGACCCCGAGGTCGGTGAGGTGCTTGATTGCTGCGGGATGAGCCAGTCCGGCGTACGTTCCGCGAATCTCCTCGGGAACGTCGGGGTGGAGTTTCGTGAACCCCTTCACATGCGTCTCGTAGATGATCGTCTCTGCGAGCGGGGTTCGAGGTGCGCGATCCTCACCGTCGGCGTTCCAGTCGAATGCAGGGTCGGTGATGATGCAGCGCGGAGTCGACGGCGCAGAGTCGCTGTCGTCGCGGTTCTCCGGTTCGTTCATGTCGTGGCCGAAGACTTCCTGGCCCCACGTGTATTCACCCTCGATCGCGGTGGCGTGCGGGTCGAGAAGGAGCTTGTGAGGGTTGTGCCGCAACCCGTTCGCGGGATCCCACGGCCCGTCGACCCGGATGCCATACCGCGTGCCGACGTCCGCGCCGGAGACGAATCCGTGGAACACGTGCCCGGTGCGTTCGGAGAGCCGGGTTCGTGTCTCGAGCCCCTCGGTATCGAAGGTGCAGAAGTCGACGGAGTCTGCTGTTTCGGAGTAGACAGCGAACGAAATGCCCCCCTCCCGCAGAGTGACGCCAAGGGGATATGGGAGCGAGGTGGAAGCGGAGGGCATGAATTCATCTTGGACGAAACACCCTTCCCGGCCACAACTCGCACGGGAGGCTTGACACTGGACCATTCTTCGTGCGCGCGCAAGGGGTCAGCCTTCGTTTCGATCTGCATTCCCCCCGGTTCTACAGTGAATCGACGGGCCGCGCTCAGCCAGAGCCGGGTGGCGAGCGCACAACGGTAGAAGCAAGGCGGCCGGGTTCTGGTCGCCGAAGGATCGGAGTTCGAAAGATGTCCAGTTCCCCGGGTGCAGTGACGTTCACGTCGTTCTCCCCTCGGCGGTCGCACAGTCCGCTGGTGGACTCCGCCCTCACCGACCCAGCTGAAACCCTCCTCGATGCTCTGAACCTCGCGAGGAGACTCGGGGCCCACAGCGTGTTTCCCGGTGAAGGGCGAACAGCTGAACTCTGGGAGGCGCAAGCCACCGTCGCCGCACGGGACCTCGGAGTAGCCCGGGCGGTCGAGCCACATCTGGATGCCCTGGCCATCCTCCACCAGGCGGACGCAGACGACCACGCAGGCACCGGCACGTGGGGAGTCTTCGCGTCCGAAGGCGGCGGCACTCCCCTGATGGAACGAAACGGTTGTCTCGACGGTACCAAGCCCTGGTGTTCCCTCGCCGATCGACTGGACCACGCACTCGTCTCGGCCTCCGTCGCCGACAGTGAGGAGAGACAGTTGTACTCCGTTTCCCTCCGGGATGAAGGTGTGACAGTCCTCTCCGGCCACTGGCACGCGCGGGGGCTCATCGAGATACCGAGCGGCCCCGTCAGGTTCTCCGCCGTGGCGGCCACCGAAGTGGGCGATCGGGGGTGGTATCTCAACAGGCCCGGATTCTCCTGGGGCGGCATCGGAGTTGCCGCCTGCTGGTACGGCGGCGCTGTGGGTCTCGCGCGAACGCTCTTTGCTGCCACGCACGCATCAGCTGGCCCCTTCATGCTCGCGCATCTCGGTGCGGTGGATGCCCGGCTGAGCGATGCCCGACGCGCCCTCGCCGAAGCGGCAGCACTCGTCGACGAGGGCTACGCAACCGGGAACGATGGCAGGCTTCTCGCCCTGCGGGTTCGCGACACGGTCGCCGACGCGTGCGATGAGGTCCTTCGGCGTGTCGGGCGCGCACTCGGACCGAGTCCGCTGGCCGATGACGCAGCACACGCGAAACGCGTGGCCGATCTCACCCTCTACCTTCGCCAGCATCACGCGGAGAAGGATGAGGCGGCGCTCGGCTCGCAACTCCAGCAAGGCGTGACCCAGCCGTGGTGAGCTTCGATGCCCGTGACGCTGGCACCTCCCAGGCGGTCTGGCAATCAGATCCGCGCCTGGATTCGCTTGGAGACCTGGAGCTCGATGGGTTCGATCGAGTGGTCGTCGTCTCCGCTCATCCTGACGATGAGACTCTGGGAGCCGGCGGATTGATTGCCGAGTGCGCACTGCGATCAATCGAGGTCAGCGTGATCGTTGTGACAGACGGCAGCGCGTCCCACCCCGGGTCACCATCGTTCGACCGTGAGGCTCTGGCCCGCTGGCGCGAGGGGGAGGTACGCGAGGCCATCACGATTCTCGCCCCGCACGCATCCATCAGAACGCTCGCGTTCGAAGACGGCAACGTCGACGCCGCCGTCCCGGCGATTCGCGATGCCGTGTCTCTCGCAGTGGGCACGGATGCGGGCGAGACGGTTCTGCTTGTTGCACCCTGGCGCGGAGACGGCCACCACGACCATGAGCTCGTCGGGCGTATTGCCGCCGAGATTTCGAGCTCGTCAGGGTGCGGCCTTGCGGAATATCCGATCTGGATGTGGCACTGGGCGAACCCTGACGATCCCGCCATGCCCTGGGATGACCTCGCATCGCTGCAGCTGAGTCCATCCTCCCTTGCAGCGAAGACCAGGGCCGTCTCCGCACACCGCTCGCAGGTGGCGCCCCTGTCTGACCAGCCCGGTGACGAGGCCCTTCTGCGCCCCGATTTCCTCGAACACTTCACGCGCCCATCGGAGATCTTCGTGGTCAGCTCGCCGGAGTCTCACCGCGTATCGCTCACGACCCTTCCGGCGGCCTACTTCGACGAGACCTACGACCTGCATCCCGACCCGTGGGGCTTCACCGACCGCTGGTACGAGGAACGCAAACGCGCGGTGACCGTTGCCTCACTCCCCCAGCCGCGTTATGGCTACGGACTGGAGATCGGCTGCTCGATCGGTGTGCTCACGCAGGAACTTGCAGCCCGCTGCGATCGGCTGCTCGGTGTCGACATCTCTGAGGCCGCCGTCGCCCGGGCCTGCGAGCGACTCGTCGAGACGCCGAATGTCGAGGTGCAGGTGATGGATGTCGGGAAGGAGTTCCCGTCAGGCTCGTTCGACCTCGTGGTGCTCTCTGAAGTCGGTTACTACTTCAGCCCCGACCGACTCGACGGTGTTCTTCACGATATCGAAGTCTCCCTGACTCCCGAGGGGACTCTTGTCGCCTGCCACTGGCGATACCCGGTCGGCGACTATCTCCAGAGCGGAGACGAGGTTCACCGGAGGATCGCGGCGAACCGCAGCTGGCACAGCGTATCGCGGCACGAAGAGAAGGACTTCGTACTCGAAGTGTTCACGCTCGACGGGCGATCGGTCGCTGAACAGACAGGCCTGCGGTGAAAGAGATGCGAGGGCTGGCGATCGTCATCCCGGCGCGAAACGAGGAGGAGCTCATTGGCCCCTGTCTCGAGTCTCTGCGAGCGTCGGCCCTCTTCGCGCATCGAACCCCGGGAGGGTGTTCACCACGGCTCCAGGTCGTGGTGGTCATCGACGGTTCAGTCGACCGGACGTCAGCGATTGCGGGGACATTCTCTGATGTGACTGTTGTCGAAATGGAGTCGTCTGACCGGGGCAACGTCGGTCGCGCGCGGGCCTCGGGCGTCGTCGTCGCGCTCGACCATTTTCGGGAGGAACCCGCGCATTCGGTCTGGATCGCGAACACCGACGCCGACTCCCAGGTACCACTGAACTGGGTCGCCCGGCACATGGAGCTGGCCGAGCTCGGTGCTGACGTGGTGCTCGGCACCGTCCGGCCCAACTTCGACGACCTGTCGAAAGCGCAGATCCGCGCGTGGACCCAGACGCATTCCGGCAGCCAGCCGACCGGTCGCATCTACGGCGCCAATCTCGGAATACGGGCAGACGTCTACCGTGCAGCAGGAGGCTTCTCCCCTGTCACCGAACACGAAGACGTCGATCTGGTGACCCGTGCCCGGGCATGCGGTGCCTCGATCATCGAGACCCGTGACCACGAGGTGCTGACATCCGGCCGCCGCACCGGTCGCACTCCCGGCGGCTTCGCCGGATACCTCCGCTCACAGCTGAGCATGCCCTCGAGTTCGAGCTACGCCGAGGCGTGAGCACTGCGACCCGCAGACATGCGAGCGCGGCAGCCTCCGCCTGGCTTCCAGACGACACAGACGAAAGCGCCGGTATTCGACGCCCGACCCGGGCTCCTTGTCAAGCACCCCCGATCATCCTCGGGAACCTGGATCGACCGGCGTAGCCTCGAATCATGGACCAGGTCGGGTTCGGCTCTGTCGCAACGATCTGACCCCTCACACCTCTCAACCGAAAGGACGACAATCCATGTCAACGGCCACAATCAAGCGAGATGTGCACGTTCCCGTCGATGGTGGCGCAAAGAGCACCCGTCGCCAGAACGCAGAACGCGGCTTCAAGGCCCCGAAGGAATTGACCGATTCCCTCCAGCAGGTGCTCGTCGACCTCGTCGAGCTGCACGTGCAGGGCAAGCAGGCGCACTGGAACGTCGTGGGAAAGAACTTCAGGGACCTGCACCTGCAGCTTGACGAGATCATCGATTCGGCTCGAGAATTCAGCGACATGGTTGCTGAGCGCATGCGTGCCCTTCATGCAGTTCCGGATGGTCGGAGCGACACCGTCGCCGCGACCACGACGTTGCCCGAGTACCCCAACGGTGAAATCGACACTTCGGAGACGGTCGACCTCGTTACAGCGCGGATCGAAGCGGTCGTCGGAACGATGCGCGACGTGCACGACACCGTCGACGATGCGGATCCGACAAGCGCCGACATCCTCCATGCTGTCATCGAGAAGCTCGAACAGTACGCGTGGATGGTCTCAGCGGAGAACCGCAGGGCGACCAAGAAGTAAGTGAGCGCGGCGGGCGCCCTGAACAGGCGCTCGCCCCAAGCGCGGCACGATGAGCGCGGCGGGCGCCCTGAACAGGCGCTCGCCCCAAGCGCGGCACGATGAGCGCGGCGGGCGCCCTGAACAGGCGCTCGCCCCAAGCGCGGCACGATGAGCGCGGCGGGCGCCCTGAACATCCGGCGCAGGACTCAGGGTTCTCCGAAACCGCTCTCGATGAGAGCAGCCAGCGCGTCGAGGGCACCCGTGCCGTCGGAGTCCGCAGTCACGAGAGTGGCTGTGGTGCCACGCACGAGGCCGAGCGACATGATTCCCAAGAGACTCTTGGCGTCCTTCCCGTTGATGGTGACCTTCGCGGAGAAGGTGTTGGCTAACTTCACGAACTCGGCGGCAGGTCTCGCGTGCAGGCCGTCCTTGTTGACGATCTCGACCGTTCTGGTCAGGGTGTCCTTCATCGTCCGGGAATCCGGCTGGGTGGCGGCGGCAGCAGCATGCTCCTCCGGGGTCGCCGGTTCTGCCCGGCTCAGAGTGCCCCGTGCGGACTCCCCCGCTGCGACGACGTCGTCGAGCGAGCCGCCGGACTCGGCAGTGACAGACGCGGCCACCGCCCCTTCGACGAGCGGAGCATCCACGATTCTCACCCGGGAACGTACTTCGTCGTCGAGAAAGTCGAGCGCGGTCTCCGCAGTGAGGATCGCTGAGCCCAGATCGCACAGCACGACGACGCCCTCGCCGGAGTCGACCTGCCCGATGGCCGCCAGGACCTTGTCGAAACTCGTGCCGATGCCGCCCTCGTCGGTGCCGCCCGCCGGAGCCAGCGCCGTGTTCGGTGCCATCTGCGAGGCGAGTTCGATCAGGCCCTCTGCGATTTTCACACTGTGCGAGACGAAAACCAGACCGACCTTGCCGGCAACTGCCGTCACGTCAGTTCTCCGACCCGGCGGCGGGAACGAAGTCGGCCGCAGCCGTATCCGCAGCAGCACGGATGATCAGCGCAGACGATTGCGCGCCCGGGTCACGATGCCCGATGGCCCGTTCGCCCAGATAGCTTGCGCGGCCCTTGTGGGCAATCAGGGGCTCGGTCGATTCGGCACCGGCTGCAGCGGCGTCGGCAGCTGCCTGGAGGATCTCGACCTCGTTCCGGCCATCTGCCAGGGCTGCAGCTGCAGCGTCGACCGCGGGGGTCCACGAGTCGATCATCGTCTTGTCGCCCACCTCGGCTTTGCCGCGCAGAACGGCTCCGTCGCGCGCAGCAGTGAGCATCGCCACCAATGCGGCGCCATCGAGCTCCGGCTCCTTGCCGACGGCCACCGATGCCTTGAGGTAGGCCGTGCCGAGCAGTGGGCCCGAAGCGCCTCCCACAGTCGAGATGAGCGTCGTCGCAACGAGTTTGAGGGCATCACCCGGCACGGCATCCGGAGGCAGGTCGCCGAGCTTGGCCATCACCGCGGAGAACCCCCTGTCGAGGTTCTCCCCGTGGTCGCCGTCGCCGATCTCGCGGTCGAGGGTGATCAGTTCGACTCGGTGTTCCGCGACGACGCGCGCGCTCTCTGTGACCCAGTCCCTCACCCAGGTGATGCCCAAACTCATGCTTCGTCTACCTTCCCCACCGGAGCGCAGCGGTCTGCACTGGTGCATCCCACAGTCCGGTCAGTTCGTCGTCCAGTTTCAATACCGTAATCGACGCACCCTGCATTTCAAGGGAGGTCACGAAATTGCCGACGAGTGTTCTCGTGACGGTGATGCCCTGCGCAGCCAGTACCTCGGCTGCGCGTCGGAACATGATGTAGAGCTCGACGAGGGGCGTTCCACCCATACCATTCACGAACAACAGCACCGAGTCGCCGGATGCGAATGGCAGGTCTTCGAGGATGGGTTCGAGCATGCGGTCCACAATGGCATCGGCCGGTTCGAGCTTGATCCGTTCGCGGCCAGGTTCGCCGTGGATTCCGATCCCGATCTCGATTTCGTCTTCGTCGAGCGTGAAGCTGGGCTCGCCGGCGTGGGGAACGGTCGGGGCCGTGAGGGCGATACCCAGGGTGCGCGTCTGGGCGTTGACCTTCGTGGCGACGGCGGCCACAGCATCCAGATCGTCGCCCCGTTCGGCGGCGGCACCGGCGATCTTCTCGACCAGCACAGTGCCTGCGACACCACGGCGGCCAGCTGTCCACGTCGAGTCCTTGACGGCGACGTCGTCGTCGACGATGACCGTGCGCACGTCGATTCCCTCGGCGGCAGCGAGGTCGGCAGCGGTTTCGAAGTTGAGAACGTCGCCGGTGTAGTTCTTGACGATGTGAAGGACACCTGCTCCCCCGTCGACGGCGATCGTCGCTGCGAGAATCGGATCGGGCGTCGGGGAGGTGAAGATCGGCCCGGGAACGGCCGCGTCGAGCATGCCGAAGCCGACGAAACCGCCGTGAAGGGGCTCGTGCCCGCCGCCACCGCCGCTCACCAGCGCGACTTTTCCCTTGACCGGTTCATCGACTCGAAGGATGTAGACGGGGTCGAGTGAAATGGTGACCAGATCGGGATGAGCCGCGCCGAAACCGGCGACGGACTCGGTGACGACGTCTTTCGGGTCGTTGATGATTTTCTTCATTGAAAGTCCTATCTCTGGAGCGATCTTTCGAGGCCACCATCACGAAAGAGGGGTCTCGTCCGAGCTAAACCTACGCCCAATGCAATGCCGGGGAACAGGGGTCTCGATTGTTCGAACATCTGTGCACGAAGCGGCATTTCCGTTGGCCCCTGGCGGCCTATCAGCCCTCAGGACTGCGTTGCAGAAATCCAGGTGTCGAGTTTCTCAGCGGCGTCACCGGAGTCGATCGCAGTAGCTGCGGTGATCATCCGTGCAGCAAGACGCTCGACGATGCCGCGTTGGACCTGTGCCGGGTCGCGTGCAAGGTCGAACGCGACGAGGCCGGCGGCCGCATTCAGCAGCACGATGTCGCGCACGGGGCCTGTCTCACCAGCCATGACTCGACGCACCGTTGCTGCGTTCTCCATCGGGCTGCCGCCCCGGAGGTCGTCGATCGACGAGCGCTGGAGCCCGAGTTCGCGGGGGTCGACATCGTGCTCGGTCACGGCGCCGCGGGAAACCTCCCAGACGTGGCTGTGGCCTGTCGTGGTGAGTTCATCGAGCCCGTCGTCACCACGGAGAACGAGCGCCGTCGCACCTCGGGTGCGGAACACGCCGACAAACAGCGGGACGCGATCGAGTTGCGCCACACCGACGACCGAGGCCTCCGGCCGCGCGGGATTCACCAGGGGCCCGAGGTAGTTGAACACGGTTGGGATGCCGAGCTCGCCGCGAACCGTCGCGGCGTGGCGGAACCCGGGGTGGAACTTCGCCGCAAACGCGAAGGTGATGCCGGCGTCGAGGAGTACCCGTGCCACCTCGGTGCTTTCGAGCGCAAGGTTGAGGCCGAGGGCGGAGAGGACATCGGACGAGCCGGAGAGCGAACTCGCTGCCTTGTTACCGTGTTTCACGACCGGCACGCCGGAAGCGGCACAGACGATCGAGGCCATTGTCGATACATTCACCGTGCCGAAACGGTCGCCGCCGGTGCCGACGATGTCCAGCGCGAATGGGTCCACGGCGAGAGGCACAGCATGGTCGAGGATTGCATCGCGAAAGCCGACGATCTCATCGACCGTCTCCCCTTTTGCCCGGAGGGCGACGAGGAATCCCGCCAGTTGGGCCGATGTGGCGGAACCCTGCATGACCTCGTTCATCGCCCACGTGGCGTCGGACACAGACAGGTCGTGCTGCTCCAGCAGCGACGAGATGATGCTGGGCCAACTCTGTTCAGGTGCCATATCTGCGATCATAAACGGTCCCTCAACCCGGACACGCCGGGCTCGACTTCTACAGAGTGTGGAAATGCCAAACACGGGGTGAGAAATCGGACATAATGGAACCGTGACGAGCAACTCGCTGACCCAAACATCCTCCGCGCCGCTGGTGCAGCGGCCCAATGTCGTGGCCGTTGGCACGATCGTCTGGCTCGGCAGTGAGGTGATGTTCTTCGCCGGCCTCTTCGCGATCTACTTCACTCTGCGGTCGACGTCTCCCGAGTTGTGGAGCATCGAGACCACACACCTGAACGTACCGTTCGCAACCGTGAACACGCTGATCCTGGTGTCCTCGTCATTCACATGCCAGTTCGGAGTGTTCGCAGCCGAACGACTGCAGTCGCGTGCAACAGGCTGGAAGCCCACGCAATGGGGAATGGTCGAGTGGTTCTACCTCACCTTCATCCTCGGCGCACTGTTCGTCTCCGGCCAGGCCTGGGAGTACGCAAACCTGGTCCAGGACGGCATCACCATCAGCTCCTCCGCCTATGGTTCGGCGTTCTACCTCACAACGGGGTTCCACGCGCTGCACGTCACCGCGGGTCTCTTCACCTTCCTTCTCATGATCGGCCGGGCATTCGCCGTCAAGAACTTCGGTCACCGCGAAGCCACCAGTGCGATCGTGGTCTCCTACTACTGGCACTTCGTCGACGTGGTCTGGATCGGCCTCTTCCTCGTGATCTACGTGCTCAAGTAGCTCATCGCACGATCCGTCGCACATGCATGCTCCTTTCGAAAGACCCGCACCAAAAGAGAGTTGAGAGAATGGCCCGCAATTCCAGGAAAGCGAACAGACGACACCCCCTCGCTACCGTCGTTCTGATCGCAATCGGGCTTGCCTTCACCGGCGGCGGTTACGCGCTGTTCACCAGCACGGCCACAGCCCAGTCCGCAACGGCAGCCACCTCGCAGTCCTCAGTCGACGAGGGCAAGAAGCTGTTCGCCGCCAACTGTGCCACGTGCCACGGCATGAACCTCGAGGGCTCAGCAGCGGGTCCAAGCCTGCTCGGCGTCGGTGCAGCATCCGTTGACTTCCAGGTCGGAACGGGTCGCATGCCCCTGGCCATGTCGGGGCCGCAGGCCATGCAGAAGCCTCCGCAGTTCACTGCTGAGCAGACGCAGGCACTCGCCGACTACGTCGCCTCACTATCGCCTGGCCCGGCCATCCCGGCTGAGGAACAACTGACAGCAAACGGCAACGCGACCAACGGTGGAGAGCTCTTCCGCATCAACTGCGCCATGTGCCACAACGTCGCCGGTGCCGGTGGCGCCCTGACCGAGGGCAAGTTCGCGCCCGAGTTGACCGGGGTCGACTCCAAGTACATCTATGAGGCCATGCTCACTGGCCCGCAGAACATGCCCGTCTTCAACGATCACAACATCACGCCTGAAGACAAGCGCGACATCATCACGTACCTCAAGTACCTGCAGAGCAACCCGTCTCCGGGCGGCTTCGAACTCGGAAATCTCGGCCCCGTAGCCGAAGGGCTCTTCATCTGGATCTTCGGAATCGGCGCAGTCGTCGCTCTGACGGTCTGGCTGACCGCCAAGTCGAACTAGCCCAGCATCAACCCAGCTCAACAGCACCAGCAGACCCACATTTCTTGACAGGCTCGAAAGGGAACACCATGGCACACGACGACAGCAGCGGCTCAGAGCTCGCCGCTCCCTCGTCTGGAGCAGCGGCGGGCACGGCAGTCGAACGTGCTGGCACTGCCGAGTCGAACGGTGGCCTCGCCGTCATCACGACCGACACCTTTCCCGATCCGGGAATGCCGCCGCATCGGCCCAGGGTCACAGACCTCGACCCGAAGAAGGCGCGGACTGCCCAGCGGGCCGTCTACACACTCTTCTACCTGTCGGTCGCGGGTAGCGTCTTCGCCCTGGCCGCCTACATGGCGTTTCCGATCGAAGACGGCGACCCCGGTGCGCTCCGCCTGAACACCGTCTTCCTCGGGCTCGGCATCACGCTCGCGCTCATGGGTATCGGCCTCGGCGCGGTTCACTGGGCCAAGACGCTCATGGCAGACCACGAGGGAATCGACGTTCGTCACCCCGTTCGCGGCACGCCGGAGACCCGCACCCGTGCCGTGGAGATCTTCGACGACGCGAACAAGGAGTCCGGCTTCGGTCGCCGCACCCTCATCCGAAACAGCCTCATCGGCGCACTCGTGGCGTTCCCGCTACCGGCAGTCATCCTGTTCCGCGGTCTCGGCCCCCAGTTCGACAACCCTGCCTCCCTGCTCGAGACCACGATGTGGAAAGCCGGTGCACGGCTCACGCTCGACCCCTCCGGTCTTCCGATCAAGGCGTCAGACGTCACACTCGGCTCCGCATTCCACATCATCCCTGAGGGCCTCAATGAGATGCCCGACAGACTTGAGCAGAAGGCGAAAGCTGCTGTTCTGCTCATGCGCGTCAACCCGGCCGACCTCAATGTGAGCCCCGGCCGAGAGACGTGGAATTACGACGGCATCGTCGCATATTCCAAAATCTGCACACACGTCGGATGCCCGGTGGCACTCTTCGAACAGCAGACCCACCATCTGCTCTGCCCGTGCCACCAGTCCACCTTCGACGTGAACAACGAGTGCAAGGTCATCTTCGGCCCGGCCAAGCGCGCCCTGCCCCAGCTGCCCATCACCGTTGACGGTGAGGGTTACCTCATCGCACAGAGTGATTTTCTCGAACCAGTTGGTCCTAGTTTCTGGGAGCGTTCATGAGCACCATCGAAAGAACTCCGGCACCTCAGGTGCCGGAGAACACCGGCCCCGAACTGGCCGACACGAAGCAGGCCGGCTTCACGGCCTGGACGGCGAACTACATCGACGAGCGCACGAGCATCTCCGCGGTGGTCAAGGAGTTCGGTCGAAAGATCTTCCCCGACCACTGGTCGTTCATGCTCGGCGAGGTCGCTCTGTACAGCTTCGTCGTCATCATCCTCACCGGAACGTTCCTGACCTTCTTCTTCCAGGCATCCATGGTGCCGGTGGTCTATGACGGCAGCTTCGTGCCACTCAAGGGCGTCGAGATGTCTGCGGCGATGAACTCCACGCTGAACATCTCGTTCGACCTCCGTGGTGGCCTGCTCATCCGCCAGATCCACCACTGGGCCGCTCTCATGTTCATCGCCTCCATCGGCCTGCACATGCTGCGCATCTACTTCACCGGTGCCTTCCGCAAGCCGCGTGAGCTCAACTGGGTGATCGGTTTCGTGCTGTTCATCCTGGCACTCGGCGAGGGCTTCACCGGGTACTCGCTTCCTGACGACCTGCTCTCAGGAAACGGTCTTCGCATCATCGACGGAATGGTGAAGGGATTCCCCTTCGTCGGAACCTGGATCTCGTACCTGATCTTCGGTGGTGAGTTCCCTGGTGGTGACATCGTCGGTCGTCTGTACACCGTGCACATCCTGCTGTTGCCTGCGATCATCGTGGCCATGATCGCACTGCACCTGGTCTTCGTCGTCGTGCACAAGCACACGCAGTACGCAGGTCCCGGCAAGACCAACCAGAACGTCGTCGGCTACCCCGTTCTGCCGGTCTACGCTGCCAAGGCCGGGGGGTTCTTCTTCCTCGTCTTCGGTGTCATCGCGTTGATCGCCTCGTTCTTCACGATCAACCCGATCTGGAACTACGGCCCCTATGACCCCTCCCCCGTCTCTGCCGGAACCCAGCCAGACTGGTACATCGGTTTCGCCGACGGTGCCCTCCGACTGGTTCCGACGGGTCTCGAATCGGTGATCTGGGGCCACACGTACTCGTGGAACATCCTGATTCCGGTCGCAGTGCTCGGCCTGTTCATCCTCACGGTCCTGATTTATCCGTTCATCGAGTCGTGGGTCACTGGCGACAAGCGGGAGCACCACATACTCGACCGTCCGCGGAACGCCCCGACGCGCACCGCAATCGGAGCCGCCGGCGTTACCTTCTACGCCGCACTGTGGGCTGCCGCAAGTTCCGACCTCATCGCAACGCACTTCCAGCTTTCGATCGAATCGGTGATCCACGCCATCCAGGCCACATTGATCATCGGACCGATCATCGCGTACCACATCGCGAAGCGCGTATGCCTGGCCCTTCAGAAGAAGGACCGCGAGATCGCGCTCCACGGCTTCGAGTCGGGTCGTATCGTCAGGCTCCCGGGCGGTGAGTACATCGAGGTTCACCAGCCCGTCGACGAGTACGAGCGCTGGCGCCTGGTCGGCTACAACGAATACAAGCCCCTCATGATCCGCCCGAACGCCCAGGGCAAGATCACTGGCGCCCAGCGCCTGCGTGCCGGCATGTCGAAGTGGTTCTTCGAGGATCGTATTGCCCCCGTGGCCAAGTCCGAGGTGGAGCGCCAGCACCACTGATCGACCCGCACGTCTGAACGAGAGAAGCCCCTCACCCGCATCGGTGAGGGGCTTCTCTCGTTGTGGCAGACTAGGCGGGGCCCGCAACTCAGGAGAAAACCCCTCCCCTTGCGCCCGATTGCGGTTTAGCGGGGGCATCCAAAGCCTGCTGTGGCCCGCACCAGCCTCGATCGCCGATGCTCCGTGCAGCGCGGAGTCCCGACGTCCTCACTGGACTACGCAGGTGGTCCGCCCCTCAGGCGCTCTGAAGGGCCGCAGTCGGCGCGCGCAACACCCTGAACGCCGAACCCGTGGAAGCACGTGCCTGCTGCCACATGTCACGTCGACCGACACCATCGTGAGGCCGTCGCGCCCAGTAGCGACGCGTGCGCGGGACTCAATTTGGACAAGTGGACTCAGATCGATGGAGAACACACCAACAAGAGCTGACCACGACATCCCATGCCGAACCCGCAGAAACAGAAGAACCCCTGCTTGCCATCCACCTCAGGAGAGGGAGAAGCGAGCAGGGGTTCTCTGACGATCTGAGAGACGGCCTAGCGGGCGAAATATCCGCGGTAGTACTCGTAGGTCCAACCGACGATCGCGATGAGCACGATGGCAACACCGATGAAGCTGATCCAGGTGCCGACAGCGAGGCCGGTGAGGAAGATAGCCAGTGCGGCAGCCATGATGATCGGCCACCAGCTCCACGGGCTGTAGAAGCCCATTTCTGGGTCACCGTCGTCGATATTCGAGTCGGTCAGGTCTTCAGGCAGCTCACCGCCCTGCGCCGCGTGAACACGGGCTAGGTAGAAGGCCAGGAATGCCGCCAGGATCGCACTCAGCGCGATGGCCAGCGTACCGACCCACTCGACCTTGCCGTAGGAGATGAGCGACCAGAAGGTGTAGATCGCGTCGGCGAGAATGAAGAAGCCGCCGAGAATCCAGAAGATGTTGATATTGGCGCGCATGTCACTTCACCTTGTCTGACGCAATGTCACGAACGGGCGCGTCAGGAGCGTCTTTCGCCGGCCCGACTCCGACAGGAACACCCGCTTCTGGGTGGTTCAGGTCAAAGGCAGGAGACTCACTTCGGATACGGGGAATCGAGGTGAAGTTGTGCCGAGGCGGCGGGCAGGACGTCGCCCACTCGAGCGAGCGGCCATAGCCCCACGGGTCGTTCACGGTCACCTTGGGCGACTTGCGTGCGGTGATGTAGACATTCAGGAAGAACGGGATCATCGACGAGGCGAGCAGGAAGGCGCCAATCGTTGAGATCTGGTTCATCCAGGTGAAACCGTCGTCGGGTGAATACGTCGCATAGCGCCTCGGCATGCCGACCACACCGAGCCAGTGCTGGATCAGGAAGGTGGTGTGGAAGCCGATGAACAGGAGCCAGAAGTGCCACTGCCCGAGCTTCTCGTTCAACATCTTGCCGGTCCACTTCGGCCACCAGAAGTAGAAGCCACTGAACATGGCGAACACAACGGTGCCGAAGACCACGTAGTGGAAGTGGGCAACCACGAAATAGCTGTCTGAGACGTGGAAGTCCAGCGGGGGTGATGCCAGGATGACACCGGTCAGGCCACCGAACGTGAACGTGATCAGGAACCCGATCGCCCACATCATTGGCGTCTCGAACGTGACCGAGCCGCGCCACATCGTGCCGACCCAGTTGAAGATCTTCACACCGGTCGGTACCGCGATGAGCATCGTCATCAGCGAGAAGAACGGCAGCAGCACAGAACCAGTGACATACATGTGGTGCGCCCACACGGTGACAGACAGAGCAGCAATCGAGATCGTCGCGTAGACGAGTGTCTTGTACCCGAAGATCGGCTTGCGACTGAACACCGGAAGGACTTCGGAGATGATGCCGAAGAACGGCAGCGCGATGATGTACACCTCAGGATGCCCGAAGAACCAGAAGAGGTGCTGCCAGAGGAGCACACCGCCGTTGGCCGCGTCGAAGATGTGTCCGTCGAACACCCGGTCCACGCCGAGCCCGGAGAGCGCAGCGGCTAGGGGCGGGAAGGCCATCAGAACGAGGATCGACGTCACGAGGGTGTTCCACGTGAAGATCGGCATGCGGAACATGGTCATGCCTGGTGCACGCATCGTGATGATCGTGGTGATGAAGTTCACTCCCCCGAGGATGGTGCCGAACCCGCTCAGGACCAGACCGAAGACCCAGAGATTGCCTCCGGCACCGGGAGTGAACGTCGTATTCGACAACGGCGCATAGGCGAACCAACCGAACGAAGCGGCACCCTGTGGGGTGAGGAACCCGGCGACGACGATGGCCGAGCCGAAGGAGTAGAACCAGAAGGCGAGTGCGTTCAGACGCGGGAAAGCGACGTCGGGTGCCCCGATCTGCAGTGGCATGAGCACGTTGGCGAACCCGGCGAAAAGCGGGGTCGCGAACATGAGCAGCATGATCGTGCCGTGCATGGTGAAGAGCTGGTTGTACTGGTCTTTCGTGGCCAGCAGCTGCTCACCCGGCTCGAAGAGCTGGGCGCGGATGACGAGAGCCATCACGCCGCCGAGGCAGAAATAGATGAACGACTCGATCAGGTACATGTACCCGATCGTCTTGTGGTCGGTCGAGGTGATCCACTTGACGAGGATGTTCCCCTTACGCTGTGCTCCGACAGTCATTCGCGGGGCGGTTAGTGTGCTCATCGTCGCCTTCTACTTCGAACTTGTTGTTGATGATGCTGCGCTTGCCCCTGCGGGCTCGATCGGCGATACGACGCCGGGGAGGTTGGAGTTGCGATTGTAGTCGTCTCCGAGTTGACCGACATTGCCCTGTGCAGCGAGTGAAGCCGTGTAGGCGTCGTAGTCGGCCTGCGAGACTACCTTGACATTGAAGAGCATGTTCGAGTGGTACTCGCCGCACAACTCGGCGCACTTACCGGCGAAGGTGCCGATTCGCTCAGGCGTGACATACATGTAGTTGACCTTGCCGGGAATCATGTCTTTCTTGTAGAGAAAGTCGATGACCCAGAAGGAGTGGATGACGTCGCGGGAGTGCAGCTCGATGGTGATCTTCTTGTTGACAGGAAGAACGAGCGTCGGGATCTCGGCTTCGACGAGAGAGCTGTTCGCGTCCGTCGTCTCGGTGTTCGCCTGGACGCCTGCGCTGAAGACGTTCTGGTTGACGTAGTTGAAGTCCCAGGCCCACTGCTTGCCGTAGACCGAGATGACCTGGTCGGGGCTGGCGTACGGCTGTTCGATGTCTGCCTGGTCCTTCGCAGTGAAGGCGAAGAAGCCAAGCACGAGGATCAGTGGCACGATCGTGTAGAAGATCTCGATCGGCATGTTGTAACGCAGCTGGATGGGCAAGCCCGTCTGGCCCTTGCGGCGTCGGAACACCACGACGGCCCAGATCGTGAGGCCCCAGGTGACGATACCTACCGCGAGCAGCACGAGCCACGAGGTCACCCACAGGCCGGTTACCGCGCTCGTGTTGTTGGTGGTGCCCGGGTCTCCGGGGAGGAAGCCGTTCAGCTGCTGCTGGGAGCACCCGGCAAGCGCCAGGCCCATGGTCACCATGACGGGGATGGCAATCCATCTAAGACGTCGTTTCGAGCGCACCTGTAACCCTTCGGATGTACTGCTGGCAGATCTTGTGTCAAGTGTATTTGACGTTGCCCAGCCTACTGCGTCGAACGCCCCATCGATGTGTCACGACGCGAGGGCCGCGCCGGGCGCCTTGGAGCAACAAGTACAGTTAAAGGCTGATGAGGCCGCCTTTTGGCGACCTCATCAGCACAGGTGAAGGGTTTCTACCCTCGGTAGAATTTTTAGTGGAACGAGTCACCACAGGCGCAACTGCCGCCTGCATTGGGGTTGTCGATCGTGAAGCCCTGCTTCTGGATGGTGTCTTCGAAGTCGATGGTTGCGCCGTCGAGGTACGGAACGCTCATCTTGTCGACGATGACCTCGACGCCGTCGTAGTCGACGACACCGTCGCCGTCGAGCTGTCGCTCATCGAAGTAGAGCTGGTAGATCAGGCCCGAGCATCCACCAGGCTGGACAGCCACGCGCAGACGAAGGTCGTCGCGACCCTCCTGGCCGAGCAGGCTCTTGACCTTGGCAGCAGCCTGGTCGGTCAGACCCACTTTGTGCGCTGGGGCGGCGATGACCTCAGCCGGGGCGAGAACAGTTGTGTCGCTCATTGCAACTCCTTAAGGCTAGACGAACCGCAAACAGAAAACCTATGACAGATTCTAAACCGAGAACCTGAGCGAACCCGCTTTCATTCCCGCATTGGCCCTTCGGCTTCTCATGACACCACCGATTGCAGCGAAGTGGTTGTCCTTCACACGATGACGGATGCCCGGCAGATCACCCGCGTTCGCTGAGCGGCGACTCCGCCAGCCGTGCCAGCAACAGCGCCTCGGTGAGGATCGCCCGTCGGAAGACCCCCAGGTGCAGGGATTCATTGGGGCTGTGCGCACGCGTTCCAGGGTCTTCGACGCCCGTCACCAATATCTGCGCGTCGGGAAAGACGCGAACCAGATCGGCGATGAACGGGATGGATCCGCCGACACCGGTCTCGACGGCCGGCACTCCCCAGCCATCGGCCATCGCCCGCTTCGCCTCGGCAACGGCCCACCCTGTGGTGTCGACCAGGAAGGGCTGGCCGGTATCAATATCGCTGATGTCGACGTGGGCACCGAAGGGCACGTGGGTTCGAAGGTGTGCCTCAAGCGCGGTCAGTGCGGAACGGGCATCCTGACCGGGAGCGATGCGGGCGCTCAGCCGAACAGAGACCTTGGGCAGAAGGGTGTTCGAGGCGTTGGCCACGCTGGGCGCATCGATGCCCGTCACGGTGATGGCGGGCTTTGCCCAGAGCCGGGCGAGAATCGGGCCGGTTCCGATGGGGGTCACGCCGTCGAGCAGTCCGGCATCGGCACGAAAACCGGCTTCGGCGATGTCGGGCGTCGGCTGCCCCGACGAGGTGAGCCCGTCGACAGCGACACTGCCGTCATCGTCGTGGAGCGTGGCGAGCAGGCGCACCATCGCGAGCATCGCATCGGGGGCCGCGCCTCCGAACATGCCGGAATGCGAAGCGTGCGCGAGGGTGGAGACGGTGAGCTTGAAGGTGACGTTGCCGCGCAGGCTCACGGTGAGGGCTGGCGTGTCGACGTTCCAGTTGTCGGAGTCGGCGACGATGATGACGTCGGCAGTGAGCGCCTCGCGATTCGCCTCGAGAAAATTGGCGAACGAGCGAGAACCGAACTCCTCCTCCCCCTCGATGAAGGCGACCAGTCCGAGCTCGAGCTCGTCGCCATAGACCTCCGCCAGCGCGCGCACCGCGGCGACGTGAGAGAGCACGCCAGCCTTGTCGTCGGCCGACCCGCGCCCGTACAGTCGGTCGCCGCGAACGGTCGGCTCGAAGGGCGGCGAATCCCAGTCCGCGTCGTCACCGGGCGGCTGAACGTCGTGGTGGGCGTAGAGCAGTACCGTCGGCCTGCCGTTGCGGGCCGCGCGCGTGGCGAGAACGGCCGGCTGGCCGCTTTCACCGGAGTCCGTCAGCGCAGTCGAGACGGTCACCCGCTCGAACATGCCCGTGCCGTCGAACAGGGCGGCAACGGCCTCGGCACTCGCACGCACGTGGCCAGGGTCGAACGCGTCCCACGAGACGGAAGGAATGCGGATGAGGTCGGTGAGGTCGGCCACTGTCGTCGGCAATGCCGCCGCGACAGACGAACGGATGCCCGCCTCGCGTCGCTCCATCGCCTGAGAGTTCCGGTCTGACGTGCTCTGTTGCTCGCTCATACGGGTAATCTTAAGGGGCAGGTTGTCTCTTTCAGCCCGCGGAGCTCAAGGACTGAACTGTGGCCAAGCGAGAAACACCAGCCGAAGTGATCGAGGTTGCAGACGAGTCTGCGGCGAACACCAAGGGTCACGCGACCCCCACCCGCAAGGAGCAGGAGGCGGCGCGCAAGCGTCCGCTCGTTCCGAGCGACCGCAAAGAGGCGGCGCGCTCCGCGAAGACCCAGACCCAGGCGGCCCGCGAACGCGCCCGCATCGGCATGGCAGCTGGCGAGGAGAAATACCTCCTGGCCCGCGACAAGGGCCCGCAGCGTCGCTACGTACGCGACTATGTCGACGCCCGCTTCAGCATCGGCGAGGTCATCATCCCGGTCATGTTCGGTGTCATCCTGCTTACGCTTGTGCCGAACCAGAGCATCCAGACGTACCTCATGCTCGTTCTCTACGGGTTTGTGGTCATTGTCATCGTCGACCTTTACATCATGGGCACGAAGATCAACAATCGGCTCAAAGCTAAATACGGAACGCTTGAGCGCGGCCTTCGCTGGTACGGCGCGATGCGTGCCCTGCAGCTTCGCCCCATGCGCCTGCCGAAACCCCAGGGCAAGCGCGGCCACTTCCCCAGCTGAAGTAGCTGAAAAGTTCCACACAGCGCGGCTTTACCGCGGCCGACTCTCCTGCGCCCGGCCTTTATGCGGCCGGCTCCCCTGAGCCCGGCCCCCCGCGATCGTCTCTAAAGTGCCCGGCTCTATCGTGCTCGCGGCGCGCCCTGGCGCCAGCCGATTCGCAGGAGCCCACGGTTGATCTCGCGCGCCCAGAACGGGCCTCGGTACAGGAAGGCCGTGTACCCCTGCACCAGGGTGGCGCCTGCCGCCAGACGCTCGACGACGTCGGATGCCGTCTCGACCCCGCCCACAGAGATCACGCACAGCTCCGCGGGAACCACCGCACGAACGAGTTTCAGAACCTCGAGCGCACGCGCCGCAACCGGTGGGCCGGACAGTCCGCCCGCCCCAGCCGCCTCGACGATCGACGGGTCGGTCTGCAGCCCGTCTCGCGAGATGGTCGTATTGGTCGCGATTATTCCGTCGAGTCCCAGCGAAACGGCGAGCTCCGAAATGCGGCGCACCTCGTCGTCACTCAGGTCGGGGGCGATCTTCACCAGCAGAGGCACCGAGCCGGCCTCTTCACGCACGGCGGCCAGCAGTGGCGCGAGTTTGTCGAGCTCCTGCAACCCTCTGAGTCCCGGCGTGTTGGGTGAACTCACGTTCACCACGAGATAGTCGGCAACGGGCGCGAGGGCCCTGGCGCTTGACCGGTAGTCGTCGATGGCATCGGCGACGTCGACCACACGGCTCTTGCCGATGTTGATCCCGACGATCGGTCGCCATGGTGCGCTGGTCGTCTGGGCAATGCGAAGGGCCGCGGATGCTGCTCCCCCGTTGTTGAACCCCATGCGGTTGATCACTGCCCGGTCGGGAACCAGCCTGAACAGGCGCGGTTTCTCATTGCCGGGCTGGGCCTTCGCAGTCAGGGTGCCGACCTCCACGTGGCCGAAACCCAGGAGACCGAGGCCCACGATCGCCCTGCCGTCTTTGTCGAACCCGGCTGCGACACCGAACGGAGACTCGAACTCGAGCCCGAGCGCGCGAACAGCGAGCGAGGCATCCGGAGCTGTGTAGCGACGCACGAGCGACGCGAAACCCGATCGGGGAATCGACCTGATGACGTCGAACGCCAGGTGATGGGCGCGTTCAGGGTCGAGCCGCGACAACACGTGGCGAAAGAAGAAGTCGTACACCAAACCGCAGCTCTACTCGGCCGGCGCGGCAGGAGCCGAGGAGTGTTCGACGCGCAACAGCGTGATCGCGGCTTCAAAGTCTTCGAGTGAATCGAATGCCTGGTAGACGCTCGCGAACCGCAGGTAGGCGACCTCGTCGAGCTCACGGAGCGGTTGCAGGATGGCGAGGCCGATGTCGTTCGCCTCGACCTGGGCTGCACCCGTAGAGCGAACAGCCTCTTCGACCCGCTGCGCCAGCACGGCCAGGTCGGAGTCTGTCACGGGCCGACCCTGGCACGCCTTGCGAACACCGTTCATGATCTTCTCGCGACTGAACGGCACGACGACACCACTGCGCTTGATCACGCTGAGACTCGCCGTCTCTGTCGTGCTGAAACGCCGCCCGCAGTCGGGGCACTGTCGTCGCCGCCTGATCGCCACGCCGTCGTCGGTGGTACGCGAATCGACGACGCGCGAATCGGGGTAACGGCAATACGGGCAATACATGGTGCGGCCAGTTTAGCGGGGAAAGCGGGCTGCGACGGCCTCGGCGTGTGCCGGCAGGTTCTCTGAGGTTGCCAGGGCGTGGATGTTCTGGCTCACGGCCTCGAGTGCGTCCCGGTCATACCGGATGACCTGCTGGGGCTTCAGGAAGGTGTAGGCCCCGAGCCCCGAGGAGAAGCGCGATTGGCCGCCCGTCGGCAACACGTGGTTCGACCCCGCGAGGTAGTCGCCGAGGCTAACCGGCGCGTAGGCACCGATGAAGATGGCCCCGGCCGAGTGGATGCCCGCCAGCACGGCATCGGAATCCGCGACCTGGATCTCCAGGTGCTCTGGCCCGTAGGCGTCGCTGAAGCGGGCGGCGGCGGCCAGGTCGTCCACCAGCACGATCGCCGACTGCTGCCCACGCAGAGCGACCAGTACCCGCTCGGAGTGGAGCGTCGAGTTCGCGCAACCTTCAAGTTCAAGTCGAACTTCATCTGCGAATGCTGGTGAGTTCGTCACCAGCACCGCAGCGGCCAGTTCGTCGTGCTCGGCCTGGCTCACCAGGTCGGCCGCAACGTATCTCGCGTTCGCCGTCTCGTCGGCGATGATGAGAATCTCGGTCGGTCCGGCCTCGGAGTCGATCCCCGTGCGCCCGCGAACGAGGCGTTTTGCCGCGGCAACGTAGACGTTGCCCGGCCCCGTGATGATCTGCACGGGTTCGAGCCCGATGTCGGAGACCCCGTAGGCAAGGGCTCCGATTGCGCCGGCCCCGCCCATTGCGTAGACCTCGGTGATACCCAGCAGGCCGGCAGCGCCGAGAATCGTGGGGTGCACCCGGCCGCCGAACTCCACCTGGGGCGGCGAGGCCAGAGCGATCGATTCCACGCCTGCGGCCTGCGCTGGAACAACGTTCATCACCACGCTCGACGGATAGACGGCCTTGCCGCCCGGCACGTAGAGCCCGACCCGGTCGACGGGCTGCCAGCGCTGCTCGACCACAGCTCCGTCGCCCAGGACTGTGCTCTGGGCCGGCGGGATCTGTGCCGCAGTCGCCGAGCGAACACGATCGATCGCCTCTTCGAGAGCAGCTCGAACGTCGGCATCGAGCGTGGCAACGGCATCGTCGATATCGCTCTGCGGAACCCGGATGCTGGCGGCTTCTGCCCCATCGAACCGAACGGCCTGCGCACGCAGGGCCGCGGCCCCACGCTCGCGCACATCATCGATGAGCGCCTCTGCGGCCCCTTGGGCGACGGAGACATCTGTCACCGCCCGCGGTACGAGGTCGAGGAATTCGGCACGGCTCGGGGTCAGTCCCCGTAAGTCAATCGTCTGGATCATGGCTCACCCAGCCTACGGGTTTCGATGCGTCACCATGCGACTACTCAACCAGCGAATCACCCGCCGCAGGTTGAGTAGCCCACGCAGTGGTGCGTATCGAAACCCCCTGAGCTCAGGTCAGGCAGCTCGGCCCGAGCAGGGACTTCAGTTCGCCGTAGAGATCGGCCGTCACGCGCACTCGGAAGGGGATCTCGAACACCCGGGCCGTCTGGCCCTTGATGAGTTTCAGACGCACCTCGTTGTCACCCGAGTGGCGGATCAGCACATCGTTCAAGGCCTGCACCGTCTCGGTGGTCGCCCGGGCTTCAGCCATCGAGATCTCGATCGGCCCGCCACCGTCTGCCTGGCCGAGGTCGGGGCTGAACACATTGAACGCATGCAGGTTCATGCCGTCGTCGCGCATGCTCACGCGGCCCCGCACGACCACGATGGCGTCATTCGTCAGGGCCGGCGCGAACTCCTGGTAGGCCTTGCCCATGAACATGGCGGTGATCTCCCCGCCGAAGTCCTCGATCACGACAGAGCCGTACTGGTTGCCGGAGTTGCGCGCCACCCGGTGCTGCACGTTCGTGATGAGGCCCGCCACGGTGACCGTGTCACCGTCTGTCACCTGCTCACTCATCAGGAGCTCACTGATCGTCACAGAGGCGTGCTTGGCCAGCGGTACCTCGAGGCCGGCGAGCGGATGATCGGAGACGTAGAGCCCGAGCATGTCGCGCTCGAATGCGAGCTTGTCTCTTTTGGACCACTCTGGCCGGTCCGGCACCTGCCGGTTGTCCTGCGGGGCATCCCACAGCGAGTCGAAGTCGAAACCAACCTGGCCGTTCGCTTCAGCACGTTTCTCACTCACCGCCGCCTCGACGGCACCCTCATGGATCTCGACGAGCGCTCTGCGGGTGTCGCCGAGGGAGTCGAACGCGCCGGCCTTGATGAGCGATTCGATGGTGCGCTTGTTCGCAGCGGAAAGCGGGATCTTCTGCAGGAAATCGTGGAACGAAGTGAAGCGCCCCTTGGTCTCCCTGGCCTGCTTGACGCCTTCGACGACGTTCGCGCCGACGTTGCGCACAGCACCCATGCCGAAGCGGATGTCTTCACCGACGGCCGCGAAGAACCCGATCGACTCGTTGACGTCGGGCGGAAGCACCGTGATGTTCATGCGACGGCACTCGTTGAGGTAGATCGCCGATTTGTCTTTCGAGTCGCCGACGCTGGTGAGCAGCGCTGCCATGTACTCGGCCGGGTAGTGGGCCTTCAGGTAGGCCGTCCAATACGAGATGACACCGTACGCGGCCGAGTGCGCCTTGTTGAAGGCGTAGTCGGAGAAGGGAAGCAGGATGTCCCAGAGCGTCTTCACGGCTGCTTCGGAGTAGCCGTTCGCATGCATGCCGGCGGAGAAACCCTCGTACTGCTTGTCGAGCTCCGACTTCTTCTTCTTGCCCATCGCGCGACGCAGGAGGTCGGCCTGGGCGAGGGTGAAACCGCCGAGCTTCTGCGCGATCGACATGACCTGCTCCTGGTACACGATGAGACCGTAGGTCGTGCCGAGCACTTCGAGCAACGGCTCCTCGAGCTCCGGATGGATCGGGGTGACCTGCTGCAGCCCGTTCTTGCGCAGCGCATAGTTCGTGTGGGAGTCGGCACCCATCGGCCCCGGCCGGTACAGCGCCAATATGGCGGAGATGTCTTCGAAGTTGTCCGGCTTCATGAGTCGCAGCAACGACCGCATCGGCCCGCCGTCGAGCTGGAAGACTCCCAGGGTGTCACCCCTGGCCAGCAGCTCGTACGCCGGCACGTCGTCGAGCTCGAGTTCTTCGAGCACGGGCCGGAACCCGCGGTTGGATTCGATGTTGTCGAGCGCGTCGTCGATGATCGTCAGGTTCCTGAGCCCCAGGAAGTCCATCTTGATCAACCCGAGCGACTCGCACGCCGGGTAGTCGAACTGCGTGACGATCTGACCGTCTTGTTCACGCTTCATGATCGGAATGATGTCGATCAGTGGATCGCTCGACATGATCACACCGGCCGCGTGAACACCCCACTGGCGCTTGAGGTTCTCGATGCCCACCGCGGTGTCGAACACCGTACGAGCCTCAGGGTCCGCCTCGATGACGGCCCGCACATCGGCAGCCTCCTTGAACCGTGGATGATCGCGGTCGAAGATTCCCGAGAGCGGGATGTCTTTGCCCATGATGGGTGGCGGCATCGCCTTGGTGAGTTTCTCACCCATGCCGTAGGGGAACCCGAGAACACGCGAGCTGTCTTTGAGCGCCTGTTTGGCCTTGATCGTGCCGTAGGTGACGATCTGGGCCACGCGCTCATCGCCGTACTTGTCGGTGACATAGCGGATGACCTCACCGCGGCGCCGGTCGTCGAAGTCGACGTCGAAGTCGGGCATCGACACGCGATCGGGGTTCAGGAAGCGTTCGAAGATGAGCCCGTGGCGCAGCGGGTCGAGGTCGGTGATGCGCATGGCGTAGGCCGCCATCGATCCGGCGCCCGAGCCACGGCCCGGGCCAACGCGGATGCCGTTGTTCTTGGACCAGTTGATGAAGTCGGCGACCACGAGGAAGTACCCGGGGAAACCCATCTGCACGATGACCCCGACCTCGTAGTCTGCCCGGGCCCTCACCTCGGGCGAGATGCCATTCGGATACCGCTCGACGAGCCCCTTCTCGACCTCCTTGATGAACCAGGTGTCTTCGGTCTCGCCGGCCGGCACCGGGTACCGTGGCATGTAGTTTGCTGAGGTGTTGAAGGCCACCTCACACCGCTCGGCGATGAGCAGGGTGTTGTCGCAGGCCTCGGGGTGATCGCGGAAGATCTGCCGCATCTCTGCGGCACTCTTCAGGTAGAACTCGTCGGCGTCGAATTTGAACCGGTTCGGGTCGCTGAGAGTCGACCCCGACTGCACGCAGAGCAGTGCAGCGTGGCTCGTGGCGTCGTGGGCGTGCGTGTAGTGCAGGTCGTTCGTGGCAACCAGTGGCAGGTCGAGCTGCTTGGCCAGCTTCAGCAGGTCATCCATGATCTGTCGTTCGATCCCGAGGCCGTGGTCCATGATCTCGGCGAAGTAGTTCTCTTTGCCGAAGATGTCACGGAAGTCTGAAGCTGCCTTGACGGCCTCGTCGTACTGCCCGAGACGCAGCCTGGTCTGCACCTCGCCAGACGGGCATCCGGTGGTTGCGATCAGGCCGTTCGAGTACTGCGAGAGCAGTTCGCGGTCCATGCGCGGCTTGAAGTAGTAGCCCTCGAGAGACGCGCGTGACGACAACCGGAAGAGGTTGTGCATGCCGGGCGTGTTCTCGCTCAGCAGCGTCATGTGGGTGTACGCGCCGGAGCCCGAGACGTCGTCGCGCCCCGAGTTCGGGCCGCCCCATTTGACCCGGGTCTTGTCGCCGCGGGCCGTGCCCGGCGTGATGTACGCCTCGGTGCCGATAATCGGCTTGATGCCGGCATCGGTCGCGGTCTTCCAGAAGTCGAAGGCACCGAAGACGTTGCCGTGGTCGGTCACCGCAACGGCGGGCATTCCCTGCTCGACTGCCGCTTCGATCAGGGGTTTCACCCGCGCGGCACCGTCGAGCATGGAGTATTCACTGTGCACGTGAAGATGAACAAATGAATCGCTCTGGGGGGGCACAGATTCTCCGGCTGGATGTCGAGGTCGAGGGCTTCAGTTTACCCTTCGGCAGCGATGCTCAGTCGGCTCGCAACACATCCAGCGCGTGTTGCAGGTCTGACGGGTACGTCGATTCGAACGAAACATACTCGCGGGACGATGGATGCTCGAACCCGAGCTTCAGGGCATGCAACCACTGCCGTTCGAGTCCCAGCCGGGCCGAAATGGTGGGGTCGGCGCCGTACATCGCATCGCCGACGCACGGGTGACGCTGGGCGGCCATGTGCACCCGGATCTGGTGCGTCCTGCCCGTCTCGAGGTGGATCTCGAGCAGGGATGCGCTGGGGAATGCCTCGATCGTCTCGTAGTGCGTCACCGAGGGTTTGCCCGAGGCGACGACCGCGAACTTCCAGTCGGATCTCGGGTGGCGGCCGATCGGCGCGTCGATCGTGCCGGCCAAGGGGTCCGGGTGACCCTGGACGACCGCGTGGTAGATCTTGTCGACCTCCCGGTCGTGGAACAGTCGCTTCAGCCAGGTGTAGGCGTCTTCGCTCTTGGCCACCACCATCAAGCCGCTGGTACCGGCGTCGAGCCGATGCACGATTCCCGCACGTTCGGCTGCGCCCGAGGTGGAGATGCGAAAACCCGCCGCGGCCAGCGCGCCGAGAACGGTCGGGCCGGTCCAGCCCACGGAGGGGTGTGCCGCCACTCCGACCGGTTTGTCGATGACCACGATGTCCTCGTCGTCGTAGATGACGGTGAGATTCTCGACGGGCGTTTCCACGATCCGCACCTCTTCGCGCGGCGCCCAGCTGACTTCGAGCCAACTGTCTGCACGCAGCTTGTCGGACTTGCCGAGCACGCGCCCGTCGACGCTCACTCCCCCGGCATCGGCAACCTCTGCGGCGAAACTGCGAGAGAAACCCAGAAGTCGGGCGAGACCGGCATCCACCCGTATGCCGTCGAGGCCGTCAGGCACCGGCAGCTGACGTGACTCCATGATCAGTCGCGCCCTGTCGTGTCAGCTTCGCGGACGGTCTTTCGCCCATCGAGCCCGATTCCGCGGATCGTCTGGATCAGGAACAACACCATGGCTGCGCAGATCGCCACGTCGGCGAGGTTGAAGATCGCCGGCAGAAGGGGGATCTTGACGAAGTCCACCACGTGGCCGATTCCGAATCCCGGCTCCCGGAACAGTCTGTCGGTCAGATTGCCGAGTACACCGCCGAGCAGGAGCCCGAAGACGACGGCCCAGCCGACAGAGCGGATGCGACGAGCAAACCAGACGATGAACACCAGTACGCCCACGGCGAGCACCGAGAAGATCCACGTGTAGGCGCTGCCGATGGAGAAGGCAGCGCCAGAGTTCGTGACGTAGAAGAACTGCACCAGGTCACCGAGGACCGGTACGAACTGGCCCAGTGGCAGATGGGTGACAACCAGATACTTGGCGATCTGGTCTACAGCGAGAACACCCAGCGCCACAATCACAAGAAGGGCCAGCGCCCGGGGGCTGACCCTTCTTTCGTGACGTGAATCTGAACTGGCGGTCGCCGTGTCTTCGCTAGGCTCCAAAACTCGAGGCGCCTGAGGTGGCCGAAGCACCCTCTGCACTGTCGGAGTTGCTGGAATCGAGGTCGTGAAGCTGGCCTTCGATGTAGCTGCGGAGCTTCTGGCGGTACTCCTTCTCGAAGGAGCGCAGCTCGTCGATGCGGTGTTCGATGCCCGCCTTCTCCTGGTTGAGCTTGGCCAGCTCGGTGCGCTGCTTCGTCTCTGCCTCGGCGACGAGACGGGCGGCCGTTGCCTGGCCCTCTTCGATGAGAGCAGCGCGCTTGTCGGAGCCCTCCTTGACGTGCTCGTCGTGCAGGCGACGGGCGAGCTGCAGAAGGCTCGTCGTGCTCGACGCGTCGTCTGTCTCGGCTGCCGGAGCAGCCTCGACGGGGGCCGGTGTCTCGTTGACGACCTCGACGACAGCGGTCTCTTCCGCAACTTCAGGGGCTTCGACGTCGTCTGCAGCCTCGGTGCTACTCTCGGACGCCGCGGCCGGCACGATACCGGCACGGAGCTCTTCGTTCTCGGAAATCAGACGGCGAAGTTCTACCACGACCTCATCGAGGAAGTCATCGACCTCATCCTGGTCGTAGCCCGCGCGGAACTGGGTTTGCGAGAAGCGCTTGTTAACAACTTCTTCTGGAGTTAACGGCATGTTCTTCCACCTTTGAACTAATTGGACTGTACTTGTCGGACTGTCTGAAATCTAAGAGACCGTCGAGGAAACGTTCGGCGTTTCACAAACTACGATACATGGGTCACGCAATCAAGCGAACGTAGCTCATGATCGAAAGCAGAATGACCACGAGCAGCATGACGATACTCCAGCCGAAGTCGAAGGCGACAGGGCCCACCTTGAGTGGAGGGATGACTCGCCGGAAGAATTTGATCGGCGGGTCGGTGACCGTGTAGGCCACTTCGGCGAGCACGAGCACAGCGCCCTGGGGCCGCCAGGAGCGCTGGAAGCTCCTCACAAGATCGAGAATGAACCGGCCCCACATGACGAAGAAGTAGAGGAGCAGCGCGAAATACGCGATGGTGGCAAGAATGGCGACGAAGGACACCCGTCAATTATGACTGGACGAAGAACGACGTTTCTGCACGTGTCTCAGTAACGGCCTCACCCGACACCGAAACGTGCGACGGGGAGAGCAGGAACACCTTGCTGGTCACGCGCTCGATCTTGCCGTAGAGGCCCTGGGAGAGACCGCCGGCGAAGTCGATCAGGCGACGGGCATCGGCGTCGGTCATCTGGGAGAGATTGATGATGACAGGAATGCCCTCGCGGAAGCTCTCGGCAATGACCTGGGCATCTTTGTACTGCTTCGGGTGAACAGTGAGGATTTCATTCATTTCGAGAGGCACCACATTCTTCTGCGCGGACGTTGCTCCCGCAGAGTTTCGACGGAGAGGGGTCACCGGTGCCCTGTTGCCTGCGCCGTGTGAACTGGCGCTGGAGGTGGCGGTAGACGGCGCCGGCGAGGAGGCCTGGGGGTGCGCGACATGCGCCACGGGCTGGGCTGGGGAGTCTTCGTACTCGAGCTCTTCGTCTGCGAGCCCAAGATAGACCATCGTCTTGCGTAGTGGATTGGCCATTTCGAATCCTCCGGGATTGTCGTGCGGTTGCCTGCTAGAAGATTAACCGGCGGCAGGCCTGATTCCGGTGATTGCAGAACCAATTCGAAGGTGTGTCGCGCCCTCTGCGATGGCTTCTGCGTAGTCGTGCGACATTCCGGCCGAGATCGCGGATGCCCGGGGAACACTCTGCGTGACCGCCTCTGAAACCGCGCGCAGCCGCGCGAAGGCGGAACGGGGTCCTTCACCCAGGGGCGCAACGCCCATCACACCGAGGAGCCGGAGGCCAGGCAGGACTTCGACATACTCAGCCAGCTCCCTGGCGCCTCCGGGAGCCACTCCGCCGCGGCCAGGGTCGTCGGTGAGGTTGACCTGGAGGAAGACGTCGGTCCGTCCAGCCGTCGGTCTCACCTCGGCGGAGGAGAGCAGGTCGGCAAGCGAGGGGCGGTCGAGGGAGTGGATGACCGAGGCATACGCTGCGACCTGTTTTGCCTTCTTGCCCTGCAGCTGGCCGACGAAGTGCCAGGTGGCGGGTGTCCCCGTGAGTTCGGCGACCTTGTCTCGTGCCTCCTGGTGCCGGCTCTCGCCGAAGTCAGTGACGCCGAGATTCATCAGCTCCCTGACGAGGCTTGCCGGGTGGAACTTGGTCACCACGATGAGCGTGAGCTCGTCGAGCCGCCTGGAGTTCGCCGCCGCAGCCTCGGCTATGCCCGCACGCACGAAGGCGAGGCGACCAGCAAGGTCAGTCTCGCCTTCGCGTTCGATCGTGGTCAATCGGGTTACTTCAGGAAGTCGGGCACGTCGAGATCGAGATCGTCATCGTCTGATGCCGGGTCGAGCGCGACGGTACCAGTCAGGCTGTGCTCCGTGTTCTGCTTCCACGACGCAGCAGCAGGCTCGTCGACCCGGTCACGACGCAGGGGCGCCGAACCGGCTCGGGCGAACAGGTCGCTGGCGTCGTTGGGTACCGTGAGCGCACGCTTGGCCTCTGCACCGGACGTCGCATCGCCACTGTCGAACCCGGCAGCGATCACCGTCACCCGCACCTCATCGCCCAGGGTGTCGTCGATGACGGCACCGAAGATGATGTTGGCTTCGGGGTGCACAGCGTCTTGAACCAGCTTCGCTGCATCGTTGATCTCGAAGATGCCGAGGTTCGAGCCGCCCTGGATCGACAGCAGGACTCCGTGTGCACCCTCGATGCTCGCTTCGAGCAGAGGAGACGCGACAGCGAGTTCCGCAGCCTTGATCGCTCGGTCGGCACCGCGGGCCGAGCCGATGCCCATGAGGGCCGAACCGGCACCCTGCATGACGCTCTTCACGTCGGCGAAGTCGAGGTTGATGAGGCCAGGGGTCGTGATGAGGTCGGTGATGCCCTGTACACCGGCGAGCAGCACCTGGTCAGCGGTCGAGAACGCCTCGAGCATGCTGATGCCACGGTCGCTGATCTCCAGCAGGCGGTCGTTCGGCACCACAATGAGGGTGTCGACCTCGTTCTTCAGGATGGCAACGCCGTCTTCGGCCTGCGACATGCGTCGCTTGCCCTCGAAGCCGAACGGCTTGGTGACGACACCGATGGTGAGGGCGCCGATCGACTTGGCGATGCGGGCCACCACTGGCGCGCCGCCCGTGCCGGTGCCGCCGCCTTCGCCTGCGGTGACGAACACCATGTCGGCCCCAGCGAGGGCCTCTTCGATTTCTTCTGCGTGGTCTTCTGCGGCGCGGCGACCGACTTCGGGGTCTGCCCCGGCGCCGAGGCCACGGGTGAGTTCACGACCGACGTCGAGCTTGACGTCGGCGTCGCTCATGAGCAGCGCCTGGGCGTCGGTGTTGATGGCGATGAATTCGACTCCGCGAAGGCCGAGTTCGATCATCCGGTTGACGGCATTGACGCCGCCACCACCGATGCCGACGACTTTGATTACGGCGAGGTAGTTCTGGTTTGATGTCACGTCCGGCCTCCGGTAAGCCCTTCATCTTCTCAAAAGGTTTAAACCTCAGGTTGAGGGTTAATGTTCTGCTGAGTATGTATTTCCTGAGATGAACTTACGTGCGAATGGGAGTACGGCCGATGACGACACACCGCGTGTCGCGATTCACGTGACGACGGGGCTCTCGGGGCTCGAGACGTCGTAGGTCAGCCGGGAGTCGGGATTCTGGGTGCCGATGAGTTTGTCGAGCACGAGCGCCTTGAGAGAGGAGCTCTCTGCACTGCCCCAGATGACCTTCTGTGCCCCGCCATTCAGCACGAGGGTGACGGAGTCGGGCGTGGCGGCGCTCACCGAGCCGACCTTTGCGAGCAAGTCAGCAGGCAGAGTGCGAAGCACCGTCGTCGATGCGAGAAAACCGGGGCCGCCCAGCTGGCCTCCGGCCAGATCGATCACCGGGAAGCCGGCCGTCTGCTGTTCGGTGTGCTGGACCGTGACGCCCGCCGGATCGACCAGGTCGAACCCGGTGCCGCTGGCGAGCTGGCCGACCGGTGAACGCTCGATGATGTGCACCACGAGAGTATCGGGCAGCTGTGACTCGGTCGAGTAACTCTGGATGAGGGGGAACGCGGAGAGGTCGGATTCGATCGCTCCATAATCGATCAGGGCGAGCGGCTTACCGAGCTGGGCGGAGAGAGCCGTCCGGACCGCTGCCGCATCGACCCGGGAGGTGCCTTCGATAGCGACCGCACGCACCGCGAACATCGGCGAATAGGCCGTGAACACCACCACGAGCACGAGTGCCACGACGACACCCAGCGAGACGAGCCACCCCAGGCGGCGCCGGCGGCTGCGTTCGGTGAATCGCCGGGCTTCTGACCGTTCGTAGTGCCGCCTCTGCCGCTCGGCCGCGCGCATGTCTTTCTCGGCCCTGGCTTCTGCGGCTCGCGCTTCCGCTTCTGCGGCGCGCTGGGCACGCTGGGCGTTCGGCGGTGGAGTCGGTGCGGGCACGGGTGCGGACTTCGCCGCAGGTTTCGCCGCAGAAATCGGAGCAGAATCGAGCGGAGCATCACGCGCAGAACCCTGGAGAGCGTCGGCCAGGGATTGCGGCTCCCTACTCTGTTTTCGATTCGGGACCGCATCCGGCACTGGCTTCGGCTCGGTGATCGGCCGGACGGGTGCGGTTATTCCGGCCGGGCGCTTGCCCGTCACGCGAGCGGGCACCGCCGATTCGGGCGGCGGAACCGGAATGCCGGGTGGCCGTTTCACCGGCTTTCGACCGCCCTCAGCGAGTCGAGCAGCTGGGGAACCAGTAGATTGACGTCGCCGCACCCCAGCGTGATCACGAAGTCACCCGGGCGTGCGATGGACGCCGTGAAGTCGGCGGCCTGCTGCCAGTCAGAGATGAAGGCGACCTTGTCGTGATCGACGAACCGGTCGGAGACAAGGGCACCGGTCACGCCCTCGACCGGATCCTCCCGCGCTCCACAGACGTCGAGAACCACGGTGAAGTCGGCTGTGCGTTCGAGAGTCTCGGCGAAGTCACCCGCGAGCAGCTGGGTGCGGCTGTAGAGGTGCGGCTGGTGCACGGCGATGATACGACCGGCACCGACGACGGTTCGCGCGGCGCTGAGTGCAGCATCCACTTCGGTCGGGTGGTGGGCGTAGTCGTCGTAGACACTGACGCCTCCGATGGTCTCGTGCAGTTCGAACCGCCTGCCGGTGCCGTCGAAGGACCCGATGGCCTCGAGGCTCTGCGCCGGGTCGAAGCCGAGGCCCACAAGCACCGCGAAAGCTCCGGCGGCATTGACGGCATTGTGGATGCCCGGCACCCGTAGCTGGCCCGAATACCGTTCACCCAGATAGTCGAGCTCGAACGACACGGGTCCAGTCGACCCCACAGAGTGCAGCCTCACGTCAGATCCGTCGGCGAACCCGAAGGTCAGCACACGTTCGGCCGAGAGCCGTGACCCCACCCGCAAGGCACCGGCGTCGTCGGAGGAGATGACGACGAGTTCGCTGGCATTGTCGGCAAAGGTGACGAAGGCGTCTTCGACGGCCTCAGTGGAGCCGTAGTGGTCGAGATGGTCGGGGTCGACGTTGGTGATCAGGGCCACGGCAGTGTCGTACAGCAGGAATGACCCGTCTGACTCATCGGCTTCGAGAACGAAGAGCTCGCCGTCTCCCCACGCAGAACTGGTGCCGAGAGACGAGATCACTCCGCCATTGACGAAGCTCGGGTCGGCCTCGAGGCCGATCAGCCCGGTGACGATCATTCCGGTCGAGGTGGTCTTGCCGTGCGCCCCGGCGACCGAGACGAGTCGACGACGATTCACCAGCCAAGCCAGGGCTTGTGAGCGATGCAGCACCGGCAGCCCCTGCTGCTGGGCACGCAGGTACTCGGGGTTGTCGGGCCAGAGTGCACTGGTGACGACGAGCGTGTCTGCCGTGCCGACGTTGGCCGCGTCGTGCCCGATGTAGACCGTGGCACCGAGGTCGCGGAGCTTCTGCGCCGTCTTCGAATCAGTGCGATCAGACCCGGTCACCGTGACACCTGCAGCAAGAAACAGCCGGGCGATTCCGCTCATGCCGGCCCCGCCGATCCCGACGAAGTGAACGGCACCGACATCGGCCGGAATCGGGAGGGTCAGGTCGGGTTTGATCACAGGATCGATACTTTCTGTCTGGGCGATTCGGTTCGAATACCAGGGTTCCACGTTACGCCGGTTTCGCCCGGCCGGGCCGGCATTGCCGGCTCGACCCTGGTTCGGCGAGTCGCGCCGGCTCCCGGGTCATTCCGGGTTCGCTGGGTCATTCCGGGTTCGCTGGGTCATTCCGGGTTCGCTTGATCATTCCGGGTTCGCTGGATAATTCCGGATTCGCTGGGTCATACCGGATTCGCCGGGCCGGGCAGTACGGCGAGGTCGATGAGGTCGGCCATCCGGGCAGAGCCGTCTCGCACTCCCGTGCCTGCCGCCGACGATGCCATCTGGATGATGCGAGAGGGGTCGGCCAACAGCGGCAGCAGAGTCGACGTCACCCACTCCGGAACGAATTCGGCGTCGGCGACGAGGATCGCGCCGCCGGACGCAACGATGTCCTCGGCATTGAAGCGCTGCTCGCCGTTGCCGACGGCGTAGGGTACGAGGGCCGAGGCGATCCCGAGCGCAGCGAGCTCCGAAACAGTGGCGGCTCCAGCCCGCGAGACGGCGAAATCCGCCGCGGCGAGGGCGAGTTCCATGCGATCGCAGTAGCGCAGGAGGTGATAACCCTCGGTCTCCGGGTCGACCAGGCTGGAGCGGTCGCCCACGATGTGCACGATCTGGTACCCAGCGTCGATGATCGCCGGCACCGACGCGAAGATCGTGGCGTTGATCTGTTCCGCGCCGAGTGAGCCACCCGTGACCAGGAGTGTCGGCCGGTCGGCGGTCAATCCGAAGAATTCCCTCGCCTCAGCACGCGCAGCATCGCGGTCGAGGTTCTCGATCTCTGCCCGGAGGGGCATTCCCACGAATCTCGCGTGGGGCAGCGGCGTCACCCGGAAGGCGACACCCACGAACGGGGTGAATCGTGCGCCGAGCCGATTGGCGAGCCCCGGCTTGGCATTCGCCTCATGGATGACCAGCGGAACCTTCGCGCGCCGGGCAGCCAGGTACGCCGGCGCGGCCGCGTAGCCACCGTAGCCGATGACCACGTCGACGCCCCGGCTCACCATCAGTGTCGTGAGGTCGGAGATCACCCGGGCCAGTCGCGGGCCGAATGAGACGGCGGCCCGGTTCGGGCGCCGGGGAAAGGGCAGTTTGGGAATCGCGACGAGTTCGTAGCCCCTGGCCGGCACCAGGCGCGCCTCGAGCCCCGCCGCCGTTCCCACGACGATGATCTCGGCCTCGGGTTCGCGCCGGCGCAGCTCATCAGCCGTGGCGAGCAGAGGGTTGACGTGGCCCGCGGTTCCGCCACCGGCAAGGAGGTACGTCGTCACCGCTGAGCTCGCTGGCTGCGCGCCGGCTGGCTGGCTGCGGGCTGGCGTGATCCGGGCTGGCTGCGTGCCGGCTGGCGGGGCGCGGGCTGGCTGCGGGCTGGCTGGCGCGGGGCTCGGTTACGTGCGGCAGGTGCTGGCCCGGTGGCGGCCAGGTCGTCGTCGGTGGGCAGGGTCGTCTGACCGCGCGCGATCGACAGCACGACCCCGATGGCGATGAGAGTCGTGATGAGTGCAGAACCGCCAGAGGAGATGAGCGGCAGCGGAACACCGAGCACCGGCAGCACGCCGAGCACGACGGCGATATTGATGAACGCCTGGCTGAGGATCCAGACCATCACCGACCCGGACACGACCCGGGAGAACATGTCGTGGCTCGATCGCACGATGCGAAGGAATGCGATCGCCAGGGCGATGAAGAGCCCGATCACGACGAGCGCGCCGATCAGGCCGAGTTCCTCCCCGATGATGGCGAAGATGAAATCGTTGTCGGCTGCCGGCAACCACGACCACTTGGCCTTGGAGTTGCCGAGGCCCACGCCGAAGAACCCACCTGCTGCGAGGGCGTACTTGCCGTGCAGCGACTGCCAGCACTCCCCCGAGGTGTCGGTGCATGCAGAGCCGAGGAACGAGAAGATACGCGACACGCGGCTCGCACTGGTGAAGGCGATGACCACGATGCCGAAGGCGCCGAGTATGACCGGCACCGCGAGCATCCGGAGCTTGATACCGGCGAAGAAGAGCGCTCCCAGAATGAGCCCTGCCATGATGATGACGGTTCCCAGGTCGCCGCCCATCAGCACGAGCAGAACCGCTGCGCCGGCCACCGGGATGATCGGGATGGCCACATGGCCCCAGAGGTTCAGGTACCGCTGTTTCTTGGCGAGAATCACGCCGAGCCAGATGACGAGCCCGACCTTGATCAGCTCGGAGGGCTGCATGTTGAACCCGCCGATGCCGATCCAGTTGAGGTTGCCACCGACTTCGATGCCCAGTGGGGTGTAGAGCACCAGCAGCTGGAGAAAGGCGCCACCGGCGAGTGCGAGCCAGCCCCACCGCTTCCAGAACCGCATCGGCAGCCGCGAGATCACCAGCATGAGGGGCACACCGATCAGCGCGAACAGGCCCTGCCGCCAGAAGATGCCGAAGAAGCCCTGCCGAGCCGTGAACGAGTCGACCGACGACGAGGAGAGAACCATGACGAGGCCGAGAATGACGAGGAAGAGCGTGGTACCGAGCAGCAGATAGTAGTTGCTCGACTCTGCCTGGAAGGCCCGGCCGACCGAGATGCGGGCCGTACGGGCCGGGCGTAGCGTTGTTGTCAGCTGCGCTCACCTCCCAGATAGTCGTTCACAGCCCTGGCAAACTGGGCGCCTCTGTCGTTGTAGTCGACGAACTGGTCCATCGAGGCTCCGGCCGGGGCCAGGAGCACGACGTCACCCGGCATGGCCACCGCTGCTGCCAGTCGAACTGCAGCCGACATCACTGATTCGGCACCGGTGCCGTCGCCTGCCCCGGAGCCCTCTTCGACCCTGGTGCCGCCGCCAATTCCCGTACCGTCTTCAGTCTCGGTGCCGCCGACCTCGAAGACGGGTACCCCGGGCGCGTGTCGCTGGAATGCGAGCCGCAACTCGGTTCGATCTGCGCCGATGAGCACGGCCGCACGCAGCCTTCCCGAGCGCGCCGCGACGAGAGGCCCGACATCGACCCCCTTCAGTAGGCCGCCGGCGATCCAGACCACCGATTCGAATGCACCGAGCGAGGCATCGGCCGCGTGGGCATTCGTCGCTTTGGAGTCGTTGACCCACTCGATGCCGTTTGCGGTTGCCACGGTCTCGATACGGTGGTGGTCGAGTTCGAAGAGCGAGAGTGCACGCCTGATCGCCTCGATCGGCACGCCGAAACTGCGGGCCAGGGCGGCGGCCGCGAGCACGTTCGCGACCATGTGCGGCGCCGCGAGCCCGCGAGCGGCGAGGTTGGCAACCGTCGTGATCTCGAGGGCCGAGATCCGCCTGTCGTCGGTGAAGGCACGATCGCACAGAATGCCGTCGACCAGGCCGAAGTCACTGAGCCCCGGTACCCCGAGCCCGAAGCCGATGGCGCGGCACCCCTCGACGACCTCGGCGTTCTCGACCATGGCGAGGGTGCGGGCATCCGATCGGTTGTAGACGCAGGCGACCCTGGTGTTCGTGTAGACGCGCGCCTTGGCATCGACGTAGGCCTGCATCGAACCGTGCCAGTCGAGGTGGTCTTCGGCGATATTGAGACAGACCGAGGCGTACGGCGACATGCTCGAAGTGGAGTGCAACTGATAGCTCGAGAGTTCGACGACCAGCACGTCGAACCCCTGAGGGTCACGGATCGCGTCGAGAACGGGAATGCCGATGTTGCCGCAGGGTGCCGCGCGCAAGCCGCCCTCGACGAGCATGGTCGCGGTGAGCTGTGTGGTGGTGGTCTTTCCGTTCGTGCCGGTGATGGCGATCCACTCGGCCGGCGTGCCGACCTTGTCACGCAGGCGCCAGGCCAGTTCGACGTCACCCCAGATGGCGATACCCCGGCTTTCAGCCCAGGCGAGCACCGGATGATCGGGGTGGAACCCCGGCGACACCACCAGCACCTCGGGGTCGAGCTCCACCAGCACCTCGGGCGGTCCGTCGAGTTTCTCGTCGAGCACCAGCGACGCGCCGATCACCTCGACGAGCTGGATCTGCGATTCGGCCGCCCGCTGGGCGACGACCAGAACGCGGGCCCCCAGCTCAGCGAGGGTGTCGGCCACCGAGAACCCGGTCTTGCCGAGGCCGAGCACGCCGACCCGGAGCCCCACCCAGTCCGAGTGCCAGCTGGTCAGTGTGTCGAGCCGATCGGTCACGTCTGCAGGATCCATTCGAGGTAGAACGCGCCCACACCGGCTGCAACACAGAGACCGGCGATGATCCAGAAGCGAACGACGATCGTCACCTCGGCCCAGCCCTTCACCTCGAAGTGGTGGTGCAACGGGCTTGCCCGCCAGATGCGTTTGCCGCCGGTGAGCCGGAAGTAGGTGAGCTGGATGACCCCCTGGCCGGCGACGATGACGAAGATGCCGCCGATCAGGACGAGGAGGAGCTCTGTGCGGCTCTCGATCGCAAGGGCCACGAGTGCCCCGCCGATAGCAAGCGAACCGGTGTCACCCAGAAAGATCTTGGCAGGATTGGTGTTCCACCAGAGAAATCCGATCAGCGCACCCGAGATCGCCGCCGCGATCACCGCGAGGTCGAGGGGCTGGCTGACGTTGTAACACTTGAACTGCACGTCGGGGTCGAGGGTGAGGCTCGAGCACGACTGGTTGGCCTGCCAGAACCCGATGATGATGAACGAGCCGATTGCCAGGATGGCCGAGCCAGGTGCGAGCCCGTCGAGCCCGTCGGTCAGGTTCACGGCGTTCGACGTCGCGATCACCATGATGACGATCCACGCGACGAATGCAATGATGCCGATGACCAGGCCCCACGAGAGAAAGTCGAAGTCGAGGTCGCGTACCACGGAGATGTGCGTCGATGCGGCAGTGTTGCCCCGGGCATCCGGAAAACTGATCGCGAGCAGGGCGAACGCCCCACCGACCACGATCTGGCCGACGATCTTCGCGGCCGGGCCGAGTCCGAGGCTGCGTTTCTTGTGCGTCTTGATGAAGTCGTCGACGAAACCGACCACGCCGAGGCCGACCATCAGGAACAGCACCAGCAGAACGGAGGTCGCCGGAGGGTTCTGCGTGATGAGCAGTGCCACGAAGTACCCGAAGAGCGTGGCGAGAATGATGACGATGCCACCCATGGTCGGCGTGCCGCGTTTCACCTGGTGGGAGCTCGGGCCGTCGATGTTGATGTACTGGCCCCAGGCGAGCTTCTTGAAGAGCCTGATGAAGACCGGCGTCATGAAGAGCGAGAAGACCATCGACAGTCCGCCGGCGGCGATGAGGGTGATCATGCGAAACGCTCCCCCAGCCTGTCGCCCAAGAAGCGAAGGCCAGCGGAGTTCGACGACTTCACGAGCACGACGTCACCGCTTCGAAGTTCTGCTTCGAGCACAGCGTATGCCTCGTCGGCCGTCGCGAAGAAGACCGACTCGCCATCCCACGAACCTTCCTGCGTGGCGGCGAGGTGCAGGGCCAGCGCCCCTTCGCCCACCACGAAGATCCGCTCGATGCCCAGACGCACGATCGTGCGGCCGATGCGGTCGTGCTCTTCGAGCGAGAACTCGCCGAGCTCACTCATCTCCCCCAGAATCGCAACGCGACGGATGCCCGGGCCAGAGATCTGCGCCAGGGTCTTCAGCCCCGCCAACATCGAGTCGGGGCTGGCGTTGTACGCGTCGTTGATGATCGTGACGCCCTGCGTGCCCTGCACTACCTCCATGCGCCACCGCTCGGCGCGAGTGACGGATTCGAGGGCGGTCACGATGGCTGCGAGGGGCACCTCAAGGGTGTGGGCGACCGCCGCGGCCGCGAGGGCGTTCGTCACGTGGTGCTCACCCAGCACACTGAAATGTACACGGGCGGATTCACCGGTCGGCAGGGTGAGCGTGAAATCGGTCCCGCTCGGCGTTGCGACGAGGGAGGAGGCCCGCACATCGGCCCTCGGGTCTAGACCGAACCAGAGAATGCCGGCCCGGGTCTTCTCAGCCATGCCGGCAACCCGGTAGTCGTCGAAGTTCAGCACGGCGACATCGGTCGGCACCAGGTCGGTGACCATCTCCGTCTTGGTCTGGAGAGTCTTCTCGATGCCACCGAACTCGCCGGCATGGGCCAGACCCACCATCAGCACGACGCCGATGTCGGGTCTCGCCATGCGTACGAGTCTGGTGATCTCGCCTGGTTTGCTGGCTCCCATCTCAGCCACCAGGTACCGGGAGTCAGATTCGAGTTTCAGCATCGTGAGAGGTGCGCCGACCTCGTTGTTGAACGAATCCCGGGGCGCAACCGTCGGGCCGCGACCTTCGAGAATGGTGCGTACCAGGTTCTTGGTTGTCGTCTTGCCGTTGGACCCGGTGATGCCGATCACCTTGAGAGTTCCGTCAGCACGGATGCGCCGCACCACTTCGGTGGCGAGCATTCCGAGCGCATCGACGGAATTCGCCACGACGATCTGTGGAATCGCCAGGTCATCGAGCACCCGCTCCACGACGACGAGATCCGCGCCGTTTTCGACGGCGGCCGGCACATAGAGGTGGCCGTCGCTGAATTCGCCGGGTTTGGCCACGAAGATGCCACCGGGCACGATCTCCCGCGAGTCGGTGTCGACGGGGCCGTTGACGATCGTCGACTCCGACGTTCCGAGCTGCACAGCGTGGTCACCGAGAACGAGCGTTCCCCCGACGATCCGCGTCAGTTCACCGAGCGTGAGGTCGATCATACGACGAGACCGGCCTGGGCCATGGAGGCCTGTGATGGTGCGGAGGTACGGGTCATGTTCACTGTCAGAGCCATCCAAATTCATGAAGCGCCAGGCGCGCATCGTCTCGTGCGGAGTAGGGCAGGTGCTCGCCCCCCACTTCGTGGTAGTCCTCGTGGCCGGGGCCCGCGTACAGGATCACGTCAGCCGGTGTGGCGACGCTGAGCGCCTGCCGGAATGCCGTGCGCGGGTCGGCCACCTCGTAGAGCTCACGCCCCGGCACCGCGGCCGTGGCCGCGTCGACCAGGACCTTCCTGATGGATGCTGGATCCTCGGTTCTCGGGTGAAAATCCGTGATCACCACCACGTCGGCGAGACGGGCCGCGATCTCACCCATCTCCTGGCGCTTGCTCGGGTCGCGGTCGCCGTCGGCACCGAAGACCATGATGATCCGGCCGTCGGTGACGCGCCGGAGGGAATCGAGAGTGCTGGTGAAGGCATCGGGGCTGTGGCCGTAGTCGATGAAGACTGCCGGGCCGTCATTCTGGATGCGCTCCGCGCGCCCCGGAATGTAGACCCGGATTCCGCCGTCACGCTCCACCGCCGCGGCAATCGCGCTGAGCTGTACTCCCGATTCGACCAGCATCACGATCGCCAGGGCGGCGTTCTCAGCCATGTGGCGGCCGAGCACGGGAATCGACGTGGTGATGCTCTGGTCGTCGGGGCCACTCAGAATGAAGCGGGTCTCGTCGATCGTCTCCCGCAAGATAGCGGCGTACCAGTCGGCCGCCTGTCCCGGGTACGTCGAAACCGTCGCGACCGGAATGGCAGCGGTGCGGGCCAGCCGTCGACCCCACTCTGCATCGGTGATCGCGACGCCGCGGCGCGCGCGCTCCGGCGTGAAGAGGGGCTGTTTCGCCTCGAAGTAGTTCTGCATCGTCTGGTAGTCGTCGAGGTGGTCGTGGGTCAGGTTCGTGAACCCGACCACGTCGAAGACGATGCCGTCGACCCGGTGACGGGTCAACGCCTGCGCTGACACCTCGATGATGACCGCTTCAGCCTCGGCCTCGCTCATCCTGGCGAGCATGGCGTGCACCTCGGTCGCCTCGGGAGTGGTCAGCGAGCTCGTGATGGCGAAGTCGCCGATGCGTCGCTCGGCAGTGGTGCTGAGCCCGGCGAGCACACCGAGCTGCTTCAGCAGGGCTTCGAGAATGTAGGCGACGCTGGTCTTGCCGTTCGTGCCGGTCACGCCGAACAGGGTCGGGGGGTTCTCCGCGGTGCGATACACCCACGCAGAGAGTGCGCCGAGAGCCGTTCGCGGGTCGTCGATGACCAGCACGGGAAGACCAGAGCGTGCTGCGAGGGTCGCACCACGGGCATCCGTCACGATGGCGACCGCACCTTTCGCGCGGGCGTCGTCGACGAACTGTGCGCCGTGGGCGTGAACCCCGGCCAGTCCCACGTAGAGGTCACCGGGTTCGACGGCTTTCGACGAGAGGGTGATGCCCGAGATCACCAGGCCGTCGACATCTCCCCTGGCGTCGAGCCCGAAGTGCTCCACGAGGTCTGCAACGGGCCTGACTGCCGGATGCTGTGGCCTCAGCCGCTGGTTAACCTCTGTCGTCACGGTGGCGGCTCCTGAAGTCTTGGGCTGGGTGTTGGGATGCTGAACGGCGACGTGCGTACCGCGTTCTAGTAGTCGGTCGGGTAGTTGACGGCGGGTGTCGTGGAAGGGAGCACGCGGTACTTCTGCAGGACCTGCGACATGATCTTCTGGAAGACCGGGGCCGAAGCCGAACCGTCTTCAATGGTAACGGGCTTCATGATGTTGACCGAAACGACGTACTGCGGAGCCTCTGCCGGAGCGACGCCGGCAACGCTCGTCAGGTACCCACCGCCGTAGGCGCCCTGCCCGTTGCTGACCTCGGCTGTTCCTGTCTTGGCGGCAACGTTGTAGCCAGGGATCTTGAGCAGGCTCGCTGCGTAACCGCCCGTGACCACACTCTGCATCATGTTGACGGTCTGCTGTGCGGCATCTGCGGAGATGACTTGTTCGCCCTGGGTCGACGGAGTGTCGGCCATGGTTCCGTCGGCACCCTTGCAACCCTGTACCAGCTGAACCGGCATGCGCACACCGCCGTTGCCGAGGGTCTGGTACATGCTCGCCACCTGGGCGGCCGTGGTGGTGATGCCCTGGCCGAACGAGGTGTTGTAGAGCGTCTGCTCATCCCATTCCTGTGGGGTGCGGAGGATTCCTTCGGACTCGCCGAGGAAGTTCACCTCGGTGTTCTCTCCGAGGTGGAACTTCTTCATGTAGTCATAGCGTTGCTGGTCGGTGAGCATGGCACTCAGGATGGAGATGCCGACGTTCGACGACTCCTGGATCACGCCGGTCAGAGTCCACTGTGCCGGGTCATGGCCTTCGGAGTCGGTGACGACGGCGCCACCGGGAGACTTGTACCGGTACGGCGTGAGCACCTGGGTGGCCGGTGTGGCCTTGCCCGCATCGATCAACGCGGCGGCGGACTCCGCCTTGAAGGTCGAGCCCGGCTCGAACGGGTCACTGAAGGCGATGGCACCCCAGTACTTCGAATCGGTGGCATCGAGATTGTTCGGATCGGCTGTAGGGTACTGGGCCACGGCGAGCAGCTTGCCGGTCTTGACTTCTTCGACGACGACGCTGCCCCACTGGGCACCTGTCTCGGTCACCCGCTGCGCCAGCACCTGCTGGGAGTAGTACTGGAGGTCGCTGTCGATGGTCGTGACGACCGTGCCTCCGGTGACGGGTGCTTTGTCGACCGTCAGGGTGTTCGGAATGGCGACCCCGTCGGCGCCCTTCTCGTACGTCTGCAGCCCATCGGTGCCGGTCAGGCACTGGTTCTCCATGGCTTCGAGGCCGCCGGTCCCCGTCGTGCCCGTGGCGCCCGCTGTCGTGTCGTCACCCATATATCCCACGAGGTTGCCACCGACGCTTCCGTTCGGATACACCCGCTGTGGATCGGTCGAGTACTGCAGCCAGGGGATGTCGAGAGCACGGATGGCGTTGTACTGGTCGAGATTCAGGTCTTTCACGATGAGCGCGTAGCCCGAGGTCTTGTCTGCCGTGAGGAGCGCATAGACAGCGTCCCCGGTCTGGCCGGTGATCGCGCCGATCTGCGCTGCGGCCTCGACGGGGGTCACCGGGGCCAGGTCCTTACCCGTTGCCGGGTCGGTCGGAACAAAGTCGGCGACCTGCACGGGCGACGCCGTGACCGTGTACCGGATCACCGTCGTCGCCAGCACCGTACCGTTGGCGTCGACGATGTCACCGCGTGGACTGTAGATCGTCTGGGCCATCGACAAGGTGTTGTAGGCCTCTTTGTTGAGGGAATCGGCCTGCACGACCTGGATGTCGACCAACCGGACCACCAGCACAGCGACGACTGCAGTGATGATGATGATCGCCACCGCAATGCGATTTCGTGTTGATCGAATACTGGTCACGAATGCATGTCCTTAACGCTGGGGTGCGGCGGTTCTGTGTGCGAGCGCACCGTGCGCGCTCAGTGGGTCGTAGGCGACGGCAGTTCTCCCTGCCACGCTACGCTCGGCGGCGGCGTGGTCGCGGGAGGCGCGCTCGACGCAGCAGCAGTTGCCGGCACCGCAGCGGCGGCCGTCCCCGCGGTCACGGCGTTCGGGGTGAGCGACGATTGGCCGCCCGTCAGCGATCCTGTTGCCGCCGATGCGGCTTTGGGTGTGCCGAGAACGGCACCGTCAGAGAGCCGGAGGTACACCGGATTGACATTGGTCACCATTCCGAGGGACTCTGCACTGGCTGCGAGATTCTGCGGCGAGGAGAGGCCATCGAGCTTCTCGCTCAGCGATTCGTTCGACCGGCCGAGATCTTTCTGCTGGTTCTGCAGGGACTCGATCTGGTACGCGCCGTTCGACAGCCCGATGCTCAGGAGCAGCTGGGTGACGACAATGGCGAAGACCCCGACGACGACGACCGCAGCATAAGCGAGACGAGGTCTGCGCCGCCGCAGAACGGCGGTGCTCGCCAGAGTCAGGGTGGAACGCCCCCGGGAGCCAGCAGCAGGCCGGCTACTGGTCTCGGGAAGATCGTCGAACGGATCACTGAAGGTCGACGGTGCCGTGTTGCTCATGCTGGTCTTCTCGCTCGTTCTGCTTTCGCTGCACGTTCTGCCACGGCCTGCGGGTCTGCCTTCGCCACGCGTTCTGCCGCGCGCAGACGCACAGGGGTTGACCGGGGGTTCGATGTCTTCTCATCGTCGTCGGCCAGTTCGGCTCCCCTCACCAGAAGCTTCAGCTGCGCCTGGTGGTCGGCAAGTTCGACTGGCAGACCCTGTGGAGTGGAAGAACTGGATGCCGCGTGAAGCGCTCGCTTGACGATCCGGTCTTCGAGGGATTGATACGACAGCACCACCATGCGCCCGCCGAGCGCGAGAGCATCGATGGCCGCTGGCATTGCTCGCTCGAGAGCCACCAATTCCTGGTTGACCTCGATCCGCAGGGCCTGGAAGACCCTTTTCGCCGGGTGACCCTGTCGGGCAAGGGCTGCAGGTGTTGCCTTCGAGATCAGGTCCACGAGTTGGGCCGAACGCACGAGCCGGTTCTCGACTCTCCGCTCGACGATCCGCTTCGCGAACCGGGAGGCCAGGCGTTCCTCGCCGTACTCCCAGAAGATGCGCCGGAGATCGGCTTCGCTGTACTCGGCCAGAATCTCTTCGGCGGTGAGTTCGGCGGTGCCGTCCATCCGCATATCGAGGGGGGCGTCCTTGGAATAGGCGAACCCGCGTTCGGCACGATCGAGCTGCATCGACGAGACACCGAGGTCGAAGAGAATGCCCTGGGCTTCGCTGTACCCCAGGCTCTGCAGGGCATCCAGAATCTCGTCGTAGACGCAGTGCACGAACTTCGCACGATCGCCGAAGGGCGCGAGTCGTTCGGCTGCGATGGCCAACGCTTCAGGGTCGCGGTCGAGCCCCACGAGCGTGAGTTCGGGAAAACGGGAGAGGAATGCTTCAGCGTGGCCACCCATGCCGAGCGTTGCATCGACGAGAACGGCACCGGGTGCGCCGATGGAGGGCGAAAGCAACTCGATCGTGCGTTCGAGCATGACAGGGGTGTGGATTTTGGATAGATCCATAGGTTTCAGGGATGAAAGTCTTCGTGTCCTCTGATCCCCATCCATTACAGACCTGGCACCGGGGAAGTGTGCCAGGGCCGAACGGCTGGGAGTCACAGGAGACGACGACTAGAAGAGTCCCGGGATCACCTCCTCTGAGGTGTCGGCGAAGGTGGCTTCCTGTTCCGCGAGGTAGGTCTCCCAAGCCTCTGCGTCCCAGATCTCGGCGCGGGTACCTGCCCCGATCACGACGAGGTCGCGATCGAGGCCGGCGTAGGCGCGAAGTGGTGCCGGCACTGTGACCCGGTGCTGGCTGTCGGGGTTTTCCGCACTCGCGCCAGACAGGAAGACGCGGAGATAGTCACGCGCCTGCTTGCTGGTCACGGGAGCTTCGCGGATCTTGTCGTGCAAAGTCTCGAACTCACGGGTACTGAAGACGTAGATGCAGTGTTCCTGGCCACGGGTCATGACGACTCCGCTGGCCAGCTCATCGCGGAACTTGGCCGGCAAGACGATTCGCCCCTTGTCGTCGAGCTTGGGGGCGTAGGTACCAAGGAACATGCTCCACCTCACCCCTCATTTCCGGCCAGACTGCGGGTATACCTCCACTTTACTCCACTTTCCTCCACTCGACAATGAATTCGCCCGAAATAGAGGTCACACCCTCCCCCTCACTGGTTGAGTAGTCCGCAGGCCGTATCGAAACCGGTCGATCCGCTCATGGGTTTCGGCGAGCTCAACCGGCGATGGGCACAAAAAAAGAGACCGGCCACGGGGGCCGGTCTCTGAAAGTCTGCTCTGGTTGTTGTTGCCTGGTCGTCCTTACTCGTTCTTCTCGTCGCGGTTGTCCCAGCGGTCGTTCAGGCGGTCCATGAAGCCCGCCTTGCTTCGGGACGAGCCGCTCTTCGATGAGCGCGCCCCTGAGCCGCGTACGGCAGAGAGTCGTGATCGCTTCAGCGCGACCAGCACTCCCGTGAACATGACAGCGAATCCGAGGATACCCACGACGGGGGCGTGGATGACGACGCCGACGATCACCACGCCGAGGCCGACGATGGCCAGAAGTATGCCGAGAACGAGCGAACCGTAGTTCAGCCTGCCCCTGGCTCCACCAACGGCCGAAACGAAATCGGCATCGTTGTGGTAGAGACTGCGCTCCATCTCATCGAGGAGCTTCTGCTCTTGCTCCGATAGCGGCATTTTCTTCACCTCAGGTTCGGTATGGACCACGATCATAGTCTGCCGACTGTAGCTAGGCTAGGCGCGTGACTGAAAGAACGCACCTGACAAAGCTAGTCGACTCTCACATCGCTAACTTCATCACAGATCGTGAACCTATTCTGGCCTCTATCGCACCCGATTTGGCTCCTTTTGGCGAATTCTCGCGGAATCTTCTCAGCGGCGGCAAGCGATTCCGAGCCCAATTCTGCTATTGGGGTTGGCGAGCAGTCTCTGACGACGTTTTTTCCGGCCCGAACGGCCAATCCGCCCGGGCCGAACAGGAGTTCGCAGCCCTCGTCGAGCTCTGCACTGCGCTCGAGTTCTTCCACGCTGCAGCCCTCGTTCATGACGACATCATCGACAGCTCCGACACCCGCCGAGGTGGCCCTGCTGCACACAGGCGGTTCGAGTCCGTTCATTCCTCCGGTTCGTTCTCGGGAAGCGCATCGGCATTCGGCATCGCCAGCGCCATTCTCATGGGCGACCTGCTGCTCGCCTGGAGCGACGAGCTCGTCGGCGACGCGCTGGGCCTGCTCGATTCGACCGCATCGACGAAGACGCGGCTCGAATTCAACCGCATGCGCTTCGACGTCACCGTGGGCCAGTACCTCGACATCTTCGAAGAGAACGCCTGGCCTGTCGTACCCGAGTCCCAGCACCTCGACCGCGCCGAACGGGTCATCGTGTACAAGTCGGCGAAGTACAGCGTCGAGTCACCCCTGGTGCTCGGCGCACGCCTGCACGGGGCATCCGAAGCCCAGCTCGACAGCCTGCGAGCCTTCGGCCTGCCGCTGGGCATCGCGTTCCAGCTGAGAGACGACCTTCTGGGCGTCTTCGGCGACAGCAGCCGCACTGGCAAACCGAGTGGGGATGACCTCCGGGAGGGCAAGCGCACCGTACTCATCGCCCTCACCCGCCAGACACTGTCTTCGGGCAGCAAGCGTATCTTCGACGAAATGCTGGGAGATCCGGAGCTCACCGCCGAGCAGATCAGCACGCTTCAGGCGACGATCGCCGACAGCGGCGCAGCCGATCGGGTCGAGGAACGCATCACCGCCTACGTCGACACGGCCCTGCGCGCGCTTGCGGCGGCAGACTGCAGCGAGACGTCGAAGATCGAACTCTCGCGACTGGCGGGCGCGATCACCCAGCGCGACGCCTGACGGGCGTGGATCAGGCCAGCGCCTGAGCTACACGGCGCACTTCGGCCTTGCGCCCGGCGAGCAGCGCGTCGATCGGGGCTGCATCGAGCGAGTCCTCCGGTTCGAGCAGCCACTGCATCATCTCGTCATTCGAGAAACCGCTGTCCCCGAGCAGGATGATCGTGCCCCGCAATTCGCTGAGCGGAAGGTTTCCCGCGAGGAAGACTTCTGGCACCGAGAGAACACCGTCACGGCGGATCGCCAGGAGGGCGCCTTCTTCGATCAGCTTGCGAACCTTGCCCGGTGTCGATCCGAGTCGTTCAGCCAGGTCGGGAATGGTCAGCCACGTTCTGGGCGAAGAAATGTCACTCACACGACTAGAGTGCCACGTTTCACCGGCGCCCCGCACTCCCCCCGATGTTTCGGCGTGAAGTCCGGAGTCACCCTTGATGTTTCGATTCGGTAGCGGTATCGCTATTGGCAATGTCTATGCAGGGTTCGCGACGCTCGGCAATTTAGAATCATGGCGTGACCAGCGCGCCCACCGATCCCATGACAGGTCGTCTCATCGACGGCCGTTACGAGGTGAGGTCGCGCATTGCCCGGGGCGGGATGGCCACGGTCTACGTGGCCAACGACCTGAGACTCGATCGACGGGTTGCCATCAAGATCATGCACGGGCACCTCGCAGACGACGAGGCCTTCCGCGAACGCTTTGTTCAGGAGGCCCGCTCAGCGGCCCGGCTCGCCCACCCGAACGTGGTGAGCGTCTTCGACCAGGGCTCAGACAGCGACATGGCCTACATGGTCATGGAGTACCTGCCCGGCATGACCCTTCGAGACCTCCTCAAGGATTACGGTCGGCTGACCACCGAACAGACGCTCGACATCATGGAGGCCGTGCTCGGCGGTCTTGCTGCAGCTCACAAGGCCGGAATCGTGCACCGCGATGTGAAGCCCGAGAACGTGCTGCTCGCCGACGACGGTCGCATCAAGATCGGCGACTTCGGCCTGGCACGGGCGGCAAGCGCGAACACGGCCACCGGGCAGGCACTACTCGGCACCATCGCCTACCTCTCCCCTGAACTTCTCACCCGGGGCGTGGCCGACGCCCGCAGCGACATCTACGCCTCGGGAATCATGATGTACGAGATGCTCGTCGGCGAACAGCCGTACCTGGGCGAGCAGCCGATGCAGATCGCGTTCCAGCACGCGAACGAGACGGTGCCGGCACCGAGCGTGAAGAACCCCTCTGTTCCTCCCGAAGTCGACGAGATCGTCGTCTGGGCGACCTCGCGCGACCCAGAGGCCAGGCCCCACGACGCCCGAGAGATGCTCGACGCACTCCGCGACGCCGAAGAGAGCACGACTGCTTCCATCAGGGCAACGGCTGCGCTGTTGCGCACCGCGGTGATGCCGCCGATGATGACGGGGGCGATATCGGAGGCAGAAACCCAGGTCCTGGGTCGCCAGAATCGGCCGTCTGCCGGGCATCCATCAACTGCTTATCCTCTGGCCACTGGCGTCACCGCCGCGACGGCGGCCACCGTGGCATTCGGTTCGCAGGCTGCAGCCCCTTCGGCTGCAGCGGGTGGCCTGGGTAGCCCTGCAGCGCCGGCCCCGGCCCTCTTGGCGGCGGCTGGAGCAACAGCGCTTGCCGGCACGAAGAGTCACGCAAACCCTGTCGAGAAGCTGGCGACGAAGAACACGAAGCGTCGCCGCCGTGGCTGGTGGATCTTCGCGCTCGTCGTTGTGCTCGTCGCCAGCGCGGGTGGCACAGGCTGGTTCTTCAGCGCCGGCCCCGGTGGCCAGCTCAGGATCCCGAGCGTCAGCGACAAGTCGCCCGACGACGCAACAGCCGCACTCGTGGCCCTCGGCCTGACGGTCACACCGGGCACAGCCACCAATCCGACCGTACCCACCGGGGCGGTGATCGGAACTGACCCGCCCGCTGGTGCGTCAGTGCTCAACGGCACGCAGGTCACGCTGGTCACCTCGATCGGGCCCGCTCAATTGCCGGTACCGGCCCTGGTCGGCCAGAACGCAGATGCCGCGAAACAGGCGGCCACAGCGGCCGGTTTCACCGTCGTCGACCCGCAGCAGACACAGTTCTCTTCGTCTGTTGCTGCCGGAACGGTCATCCAGGCCTCGGGAGCCGATGGCCAACCGCTCGGTGCGACGTACGGCGAGCAGCAACCCATCACCCTGCTCGTCTCGCTGGGCGGTATTCCCGATGTGGTCGGCAAGTCGGCGGGTGATGCCAACGCAGCGCTGGTCGCGGTCGGCCTGGTCAGCGCGGCCGGCTCCGAAGAGTACAGCGACACCGTAGCCAAGGGTGACGTGATCTCGGTCGACCTGCCAGCCGACCCGGTGCACCTAGGCGCCACGGTCACCCTGAACACCTCGCGCGGGCCCGAGCCGGTGACGGTGCCTGACGTGACCGGCAAGTCCTGGAGCGACGCGAAGGCCGCGTTGCAGAAGCTGGGCTTCTCGCTCGCCTACAACGGTCTTGCAGACCTGGCGCCCGATGCGTTCACCGTGCGCGCCACAGACCCCGCAGCGGGTGCGTCACTCGACAAGGGCTCGAAGATCACCGTGAGCTTCAGCGGCTTCTGAGCCGATTCTGACCGCTGAGCCGATTCTGATCGCTGGGCAGGGTGTGACCGCTGAGCAGGCCGCGCGCAGCAGGTTTCGATACGCAGGGCTGCCGCCCTGCTACTCAACCAGCGTCGTATCCGCCGGTTGAGTAGCACTGTAGGTGCGTATCGAAACCCTCGCGCGTCAGCTCTTGGCGTTACGAAGCTCTTCCGCCACCAGGAAGGCAAGTTCGAGCGACTGCATGTGGTTCAGGCGCGGGTCGCAGAGTGACTCGTACCGGGTCTCGAGGGTGTGCTCGTCGATGTGCTCCGAGCCACCGAGGCACTCGGTCACATCGTCGCCGGTGAGCTCCACGTGGATTCCGCCCGGGTGCGTTCCGACCGCACGGTGCGACTCGAAGAACCCCTTGACCTCGTCCACGACGTCGTCGAAACGACGCGTCTTGTAGCCGTTGGGCGTGGTCAGCCCGTTGCCGTGCATCGGGTCAGTCACCCACAGGGGCGTGGCGTCGCTGGCCTTGATGGCCTCGAGCAGCGGTGGCAGGGCATCCCGGATCTTGCCAGCACCCATGCGGGTGATGAACGTCAGGCGGCCGGGCTCCCGGTTCGGGTCGAGCTTGTCGATCAGACGGAGCATGTCGTCGGGAGAGGTCGACGGGCCGATCTTCACACCGATCGGGTTGCGCACGCGCGACAGGAAGTCCACGTGGGCGCCGTCGAGGTTGCGGGTGCGCTCGCCGATCCACTGGAAGTGGCTCGAGGTGTTGTAGGGCGTTCCCGTCCGCGAGTCGATACGCGTCATCGGGCGTTCGTAGTCGAACAGCAACGCCTCGTGCGCGGTGTAGAACTCGGTGCGCTTGAGCGCTTCGAAGTCGGCACCGCACGCGATCATGAACCGGATGGCGCGGTCGATCTCGCGCGCCAGGTCTTCGTAGCGCGCGTTGGCCGGGTTCGAGGTAAAGCCCTTGTTCCAGTGGTGCACCTCGCGCAGGTCGGCGAAACCACCCTGCGTGAAGGCACGGATGAGATTGAGGGTCGACGCCGAGGTGTGGTAGCCCGCGACGAGCCTCGCTGGATCTGCGGTTCGCGACTCCGGGGTGAAGTCATAGCCGTTCACGATGTCGCCGCGGTACGCGGGCAGCGTCACCCCGTTGCGCGTCTCTGAATCGCTCGAGCGCGGCTTGGCGAACTGCCCCGCCATGCGGCCCATCTTGATCACGGGCATGGAGGCGCCGTAGGTCAGAACAACGGCCATCTGCAGCACCGTCTTGATGCGGTTGCGGATCTGGTCAGCCGTCGCGCCCGCGAAGGTCTCGGCGCAGTCGCCACCCTGGAGGAGGAACGCACGGCCGGCTGCCGCATCGGCGAGGCGCTCACGAAGAGTGTCGACCTCGCCAGCGAAGACGAGCGGCGGGAGCTTGGAGATCTGGGCTGAAGCCTCTTCGACCGCAGCCCGGTCAGGCCACTGGGGCTGCTGCTTCGCCTCGAGTGTGCGCCAATAGTCCAGACCATCAATCACGGAAGGCAGAGCTTCGATGACACGTTCGGACAGATCTATCACAGCAACACGTATTTTCTGTTTGTTCAGCCCCGCGGCAGGACAGCCGAGGTGGCTAGCGCGCGGCTTTCGCGCGTTTCTCCTTTACCGAAGTCGCATACACGTCGGAGTATTCCTGCCCGCTGATGCGGTGGAGCTCGTACATGATCTCGTCGGTAATCGATCGAAGCACAAATCGGTCTGATTCCATGCCTTCGAACCTAGAGAAATCTAGTGGTTCCCCGAACACGATGCCAATTCGGCGGATTCTGATCGGCTGCCCGACGCTCATCACCTTCTCGGTGTCGATCATGGCGACCGGGATGATCGGCACGCCGGCCTCGAGAACCATGCGAGCCACGCCCGTGCGGCCGCGATACATCTTCGCGTCTGGGCTGCGCGTTCCCTCGGGGTAGATGCCCAGCAGGTCGCCCCGGCCGAGCACCTCCAGACCGGTGTTGAGGGAGGCCTCTGACGCCTTGCCTCCCGACCTGTCGATGGGCAACTGGCCGGTGGCCGTGAAGAACAGTTTCGTGAGCCAGCCCTTCAGTCCCTTGCCGGTGAAGTAGTCGCTCTTGGCCAGAAAGCTGATGCGGCGTTCCATCATCAGTGGCAGAAAGACGGAGTCGGCGAACGAGAGATGATTGCTCGCGAGAATCGCCCCGCCCGTCTGGGGGATGTTCTCCGCCCCCCGCACCCAGGGCCGGAAGACAGCCTTCACGATCGGGCCGGCCACGAGGTACTTCATGAACCAGTAGAACATCAGATCGACTCCGCATACAGACGCGCGAGGTCGGCAGCGCCGACAACCCCGGCATCGTTCACGAGTTCCGCGATCCGGAACTCGGGTTCGGGGTGGAACCCGCGGGCCGGCAACACGTCAAGGTACGCGGAGCGGATCGGGTCCAGAAGCAGGTCGCCGGCCTGGGCCACTCCCCCGCCGATGACGAACAGTTGGGGATCGAGCACTGCCCCGAGACTGGCAGATGCCTGCCCGAGCCAGTGACCGAGAGTGCGCAAGGCGAGAAGAGCTCCGGGGTCGCCGGACTGGATGAGATCACTGACGTCGAGCCCGGTGAGGGTGCCGACGCGCGAGCGCACCTCGGCGAGCCCGATTCCAACTCCACCGGCATCGGCAAGTTCGTTGGCAGTGCGAAGAAGGGCCCGACCAGAACCGTATTGCTCGATACACCCACGAGCACCGCACCCGCACGGCAGCCCGTCAGGCACCACCCGCAGGTGGCCGAGCTCGGCGGCAGCCCCGAAACCGCCGCGGAAGAGCTTGTCACCCGATACGATCGCGCCGCCGACACCGGTGCCGATGGTCAGGATCACCATGTCGCTCACCAGCCTGCCCGCACCGAAACGGAACTCGGCCCAGCCGGCCGCGTTGGCATCGTTCTCGATGATGATGTGCATGCCGAGGCGCTGCTGGAGCTTCTCGCGGAAGGGCTCGTTGCGCCACGAGATGTTGGGCGCGTAGTAGACGATCGACTGGGAGGCATCGATGAAGCCGGCAGCCGCCACTCCGACCGCCGTGACCTCAACACCCTCAGAGAGGCGTTTGACCATCGACACCACGGCGTCCTCGATCAATTGAGGGTTGCTGGCCATGGTCGGCTGGCGATCCGATCGCAGAATCGTCCCGAGTTCGTCGACCAGAGCGCCCGCGATCTTGGTCCCGCCAATGTCAATTCCGATGGCATGCACGCACTTATCTTGTCCCAGAGGCGAAGCCGTGTCTAATTGCCTGCCCGGGTCCGGCAGAAATCCACCGCGTACACTTGTCGAGAAGGAACCGAAGGAGTTGCCGTGGACCAGATCTTCACCCCTGCCGTCGTGCAGGCCGACCCTCTGGCGAACGCCACCGATCTGCTGCTGAAGCGCGTGGAGCTCACCCCCGACCAGCCACTGTTCGCCATTCCGTCGAGCAGTGCATCCGGCTGGTCGGACATCACGGCAGCCGACTTCCTCACACAGGTGCGCGCACTGGCCAAGGGATTCATCGCCGCCGGCATCGAACCGGGCGACAAGATCGGCCTGATGTGCCGCACTCGCTACGAATGGACGTTGATCGACTTCGCCGTCTGGTTCGCGGGAGCAGTGTTGGTGCCGGTATACGAGACCTCTGCCCCCGCACAGGTTCAGTGGAGCCTGAGCGATTCCGACGCGACGGCGGTCATCGTCGAGACGCCAGACCACTTCTCGCGGTTCGACGAGGCCTACCCCGACCTCCCGCTCATCGCCAACGTCTGGCAGATCGACCTCGGCGACCTCGACAAGCTCGTCGCTGGCGGAACAGACGTCAGCGACGACGAGGTGGAACGCCGCCGTTCCCTCGCCATCGGCAGCGACATGGCCACGCTGATCTACACCTCGGGCACGATGGGGCGGCCGAAGGGCTGCATTCTCACGCACTCGAACTTCGTCGAGCTCTCCCGCAATGCCGCCGTGAAGCTCAGCGACGTGGTGAGCCCGGGCGCATCCACCCTGCTCTTCATCACCACGGCGCACGTCTTTGCACGGTTCATCGCCATCATGTGCGTCCACGGCGGCGTGAAGGTCGGCCACCAGGGCGACACCAAGCAGCTCCTACCCGCCCTCGGTTCGTTCAAGCCGACCTTCCTGCTGGCCGTGCCTCGCGTGTTCGAGAAGGTCTACAACTCCTCAGAGCAGAAGGCAGAGACCGGCGGGCGCGGCAAGATCTTCCGTGCGGCGGCCGATGTCGCCATCGCCCACTCCGAGGCTCTCGACGCAGGCCACGTTCCGTTCGGCCTAAAGGCGAAGTTCGCCCTCTACGACCGTTTGGTCTACTCGAAGCTGCGCGCCGCACTCGGCGGCCGCACGAAGTTCGCTGTCTCGGGCTCTGCGCCACTCGGCCACCGCCTAGGTCACTTCTATCGCAGCCTCGGCATCACGGTGCTCGAAGGCTACGGCCTCACCGAGACCACAGCCCCGGCGACGGTGAACCTGGTCGACAAGTTCAAGATCGACACCGTCGGCCCGCCCCTGCCCGGTGTCGGCATCCGTATCGCCGCAGACGGCGAGGTACAGGTCACGGGCATCAACGTGTTCGCCGGCTACTGGAACAACGAGAAGGCAACCGCTGAAGCCATGGACGGCGAGTGGTTCAGGACCGGCGACATCGGCTCGCTCGACGACGACGGTTTTCTGACCATTACCGGCCGCAAGAAGGAGATCATCGTCACCGCCGGGGGGAAGAACGTCGCCCCTGCTGTGCTCGAAGACCCCATCCGCGCGAACCCACTGGTGGGCCAGGTCGTCGTCGTCGGTGACCAGAAGCCGTTCATCTCCGCGCTGATCACCCTCGACCCCGAAATGCTGCCCGCGTGGCTGGCGAACAACGGTCAGAAGGCCGACCTCAGCCTCAGCGAGGCATCACAGAACCCGGCAGTTCTCGCCGAGATCCAGAGAGCGGTGGATGCTGCGAACAAACTCGTTTCGCGTGCTGAGTCGATTCGCAAATTCGTGGTGCTCTCGCAGGAGCTGACCGAAGAGAGCGGGCACCTGACCCCCAAGCTCACGATCAAGCGAGCGGTCATCGTCAAGGACTTCGCGCCGACGATCGAGAGCATCTACTCGAGCGCTCCGTCGACGTCAGGCGAGTCACTCGTTCACTAGCCCAGAGCTCATAGGTTTCGATACGCGTGCTTCGCCCGCTCCTCAACCAGCGCCGGTTGAGTAGCTCCGCAGGAGCGTATCGAAACCAGACCTACTCAGAACCAGTCACTCTCGCGTACTTGGCGCATCGCCTCGCGCCTGGTCTCCTTCTCGAGTCGGTCGAGATAGAGCATCCCATCGAGGTGGTCGACCTCGTGCTGCAAGGCCTGGGCCAGCACTCCGGTGCCCGAGATCTCGACCGTGTTGCCCTCGAGATCGAGACCGACTGCCGTGGCCGAGGGATAACGCTTGGTCTTGAACCAGAGGTTGGGCACCGAGAGACAGCCTTCATCCATGAATTCTGGCTCACCCGAAAGCTCGGTGATCCGCGGATTGAGGAGATACCCGACTTCGCCATCGACGTTGTAACTGAACGCCCGCAGGTTCACGCCGATCTGCGATGCCGCAACTCCCGCGCGCCCCGGCAGCAGTACAGAATCGACCAGGTCCGCGACGAGTGCGCGCACACGGTCGTCGATCTGTCCGATCTCGTCGGAAACCGTCTTCAGCACGGGGTCACCGAAGATACGGATCTCTCGCACGCTCACTCAACCACCACCAGGAGATCGCCGGCTTCGACCTGCTGCGTCGACGGAATGGCCAGCCGGCGAACCGTTCCCGCGACCGGCGACGTGATCGCCGCCTCCATCTTCATGGCTTCGATGGTGGCCACGGCATCGCCGATGGCAACAACCGAGCCTTCTGTCACCTTGAGGGTGACAACCCCGGAGAACGGCGCAGCGACGTTGCCCGGCTTCGACTGGTCTGCTTTCTCTGCCTGGGTTGCTGTGACCTTCACGCTGAGATCGCGCACCGAGACAGGCCGCAGCTGACCGTTCAGGATCGTCATCACCGACCGCATACCCTTGTCGTCGACTTCGCCGATTGCTTCGAGCCCGACGTGCAGCCGGACTCCTCGGGAAATCTCGACCACGCGTTCCTCACCCTGTGACAGGCCGAAGAGATAGTCGGCCGTGCTGACCGTCGACAGGTCACCATAGGTCTCACGAATCTGTTCGAACTGGGCTGTCGGCCCGGGAAACAGGAGGCGGTTGAGGGTGCTGCGACGCTCTGCAGGTGTGCCGCCCAACAGGGCGTGGTCTGTTTCACTGACCTCTGCGACGCCGATCTTCACCGTCTTGCCCTCGAGGGCTTTGCTGCGGAACGGCTCAGGCCAGCCACCGGGAAGGTCGCCGAGTTCGCCGGCCAGAAAGCCGATCACTGAGTCGGGGATGTCGTAGTTGCCGGGGTTCTCGGCGAAATCGACGGGATCGGCTCCGACAGCTGCGAGGTGGAGTGCGAGGTCGCCGACCACCTTGGACGACGGCGTCACCTTGGGGATGCGGCCGAGAATCTGGTTTGCCGCTGCGTAGAGGTCTTCGATCTGTTCGAAGTGGTCCGCGAGCCCAAGAGCTTTCGCCTGTTGGCGGAGGTTCGACAGCTGACCGCCGGGGATCTCGTGCTTGTACACGCGGCCGGTCGGCCCGGGCAGGCCGGATTCGAACGGACGGTAGAGCTCGCGAACGGCCTCCCAGTACGGTTCGAGGTCAGAGACGGCCTGCAAGGAGATCCCGGTGTCGCGCTCCGTGTGCGCAAGGGCCGCCACCAGCGCAGACGCAGAGGGCTGACTGGTGGTTCCCGACATGGGCGCACTGGCCACGTCGACCGCGTCAGCACCCGCACGACTGGCCGCGAGCAGAGTGGCGAGCTGCCCGCCCGCCGTGTCGTGGGTGTGCACGTGAACCGGCAGGTCGAAGTTCTCACGGAACGCCGTGACCAGCCTCTCAGCGGCATACGGTCGCAACAGTCCCGCCATGTCCTTGATGGCGAGGATGTGGGCGCCGGCGTCGACGATCTGTTCAGCCAGACGGAGGTAGTAGTCGAGGGTGTAGAGGTCTTCTGCCGGGTCGAGGAGGTCACCGGTGTAGCAGACGGCGACCTCGGCGATGGTGGTACCTGTCGACAGGACCGACTCGATCGCGGGCCTCATCTGGCTGACATCGTTCAGCGCGTCGAAGATGCGGAAGATGTCGACGCCGGTCGACGCTGCCTCGCGTACGAAGGCATCGGTGACTTCTGTCGGATACGGCGTGTAGCCGACCGTGTTGCGGCCCCGCAGCAGCATCTGCAGGTTGATGTTCGGCAGGGCTTCGCGCAGGCTCGCCAGGCGTTCCCACGGGTCTTCCCCGAGGAACCGCAGGGCGACATCGTAGGTGGCCCCTCCCCAGGCCTCCACCGAGAGGAGTTGCGGGGTCAGACGGGCAACGTACGGGGCCACTTCGAGGAGGTCCTTCGTGCGGACCCTGGTCGCGAGAAGCGACTGGTGGGCATCCCGGAACGTCGTCTCTGTCACCGCCAGCGCAGTCTGGGCCCGGAGTTCGGCAGAGAAGAGTGTCGGGCCGAGCTCGAGAAGTCGCTGGCGGGAGCCATCGGGTGCCGGCTCGGTCAGATCGATCGGTGGCAGCTTGGTCACCGGTTCGACCGTGCCGACCCGTTTGCCGTTGGGCTGGTTCACCGTGACCTCGGCGAGCCAGCTCATGATCTTCGTTCCCCGGTCTTGAGACACATGGGTCGAGAACAACTGCGGGCGTTCGTCGATGAACGAGGTGCTGAGGTCGCCGGCGACGAAGGCCGGGTCGTCGAGCACGGCCTGGAGAAACGGGATGTTCGTCGAGACACCGCGGATGCGGAACTCGGCCAGCGCCCGTTTGGCACGGCGCACAGCCGTCGGGAAGTCGCGCCCCCTGCAGGTCAGTTTGGCCAGCATCGAGTCGAAGTGCGGGCTGATCTGGGCCCCGGAGGCGACCGTGCCGCCGTCGAGGCGCACCCCGGCCCCGCCGGGTGAACGATAGGTTGTGATCTTGCCCGTGTCGGGCCGGAACCCGGCGTTCGGGTCTTCGGTCGTGATTCGGCACTGCAGGGCAGCCCCGCGCAAGACGATCGTGTCTTGAGTGAGCCCGAGTTCGGCCAGTGACGCCCCGAAGGCGATCAACATCTGAGACTGCACGAGGTCGACGTCGGTCACTTCTTCAGTGACCGTGTGCTCGACCTGGATGCGCGGGTTCATCTCGATGAAGACATGTTCACCTGCGCGGTCGCCGACGGTGTCGACCAGGAATTCGACCGTTCCAGCATTGATATAGCCGATGGATTTAGCGAACTTGATCGCGTCGGCGTGTAGGGCATCGCGAAGTTCGTCGGTGATGTTCGGAGCCGGCGCGATCTCGATGACCTTCTGGTTGCGACGCTGCACAGAGCAGTCGCGCTCGAAGAGATGGAGGGTGCTGCCGTGGGTGTCGGCGAGGATCTGCACCTCGATGTGCCGGGGCCGGAGCACCGCCTGCTCGAGGAACATCGTCGGGTCACCGAAGGCGCTGTCTGCTTCGCGCATGGCGGCGTGCAGTGCCTCGAGAAGGTCTTCGCGGGACTCGACGCGGCGCATTCCACGGCCACCGCCACCGGCGACCGCCTTGGCGAACAGCGGGAAACCGATGCTCTCGGCACCGGCGAGCAGTTCATCCACGTCTTTCGACGCCGGCGTCGAGCGCAGAACGGGCACACCGGCCGCGATCGCATGCTCTTTCGCCGTGACCTTGTTGCCCGCCATCTCCAGAACGCTCGTCGGCGGCCCGATGAACGTGATTCCGGCCGCCGCGGCAGCTGAGGCCAGCTCGGGGTTCTCGGACAGGAAGCCGTACCCGGGGTAGATCGCGTCTGCGCCACTCTCCTTGGCAACCCGGATGATCTCGCTCACGTCGAGATAGGCGCGAACCGGATGCCCGATCTCACCGATCTGGTACGCCTCGTCTGCCTTCTGCCTGTGCATCGAATTGCGGTCTTCGTAGGGAAAGACTGCGACGGTCTTGGCCCCGAGTTCGTATGCTGCACGAAAGGCGCGAATGGCGATTTCACCACGGTTTGCGACCAGGATCTTGGCGAACATGGAGTCCTTCCTCAGAGCTGCGTGGCATCCATGCGGCACACAGGAGACGGTTAGGTTCTCCCAGCCTAGTGAAGGTAACGTAGACGATTGTGCATGTACTCAGCGTTAGCTCACTCAAGGGCGGTGTCGGTAAGACAACCGTTACCCTCGGTTTGGCTTCGGCGGCCTTCGCGAAGGGCCTGCGCACCCTCGTTGTCGACCTCGACCCCCAATCCGATGTCTCGACCGGCATGGACATCAACGTCGCCGGTCACCTGAACGTGGCCGATGTCCTGGCCTCGCCCAAGGAGAAGATCGTGCGGGCGGCCATCGCGCCCAGCGGCTGGACGAAGGATCGCGGGGGCACCATCGACGTGCTCATCGGGTCGCCGTCTGCACTCAATTTCGACGGGCCCCACCCGAGCATCCGTGACATCTGGAAGCTCGAAGAAGCTCTCGCAACCGTCGAGAACGACTACGACCTCGTGCTCATCGACTGCGCGCCGTCGCTGAACGCGCTCACGCGAACAGCATGGGCTGCCAGCGACCGGGTCGCTGTCGTGACCGAACCAGGGCTCTTCTCTGTCGCCGCGGCCGACAGGGCCCTGCGGGCCATCGAAGAGATTCGTCGCGGGCTCTCGCCCCGGCTCCAGCCACTCGGCATCATTGTGAACCGTGTGCGCTCACAGTCGCTTGAGCACCAGTTCCGCATCAAAGAGCTTCGCGACATGTTCGGCCCGCTCGTGCTGAGCCCACAGCTCCCCGAGCGCACCTCGCTGCAGCAAGCCCAGGGTGCGGCGAAACCGCTCCACGTCTGGCCCGGCGAAGGGGCGCAGGAGATGGCACGCAACTTCGACCTGCTGCTCGAGCGTGTCATGCGCACCGGCCGCCTGGGCGACTACGCCGACGCCGCGAAGGCACCCGCAGAGCGCTGACCGGAAATCCGGCACCTCGCCGGTTGAGTAGCTCCGCAGGAGCGTATCGAAACCCGCACGCAACCGCCACACCGGGCGAACGGCTCGCTCCGCGTGCCTACTCTCGGCCAGCGTAAAGCGCTATCAGCGCCCCAGCGCCGGAACCAGCGTCACGCGCTCCGCGCAGCGCGACGTGCAGCGAGTTCGTCCATCGGGTCTGCAACGTCGGTACCGAGTTCGACGAGGCTGGACTCGACCTCTCGCAGGACTTTGCCCACGGCGATACCGAACACACCCTGACCTCTGCTGACGAGGTCGATGACCTCGTCGTTCGATGTGCAGAGGTAGACGCTCGCGCCATCGCTCATCAGCGTTGTCTGGGCGAGGTCGGTCACGCCAGACTCTCTCAGCTGTTCAATCGCCGTGCGAATCTGCTGGAGTGAGATACCGGTGTCGAGCAGGCGTTTGACCAGCTTGAGCACGAGAATGTCGCGGAAACCGTAGAGGCGCTGAGAACCAGACCCGGCGGCTCCGCGCACGGTCGGTTCGACCAGGCTGGTGCGTGCCCAGTAGTCGAGCTGGCGATAGGTGATTCCAGCCGCACGGGCGGCAACTGCTCCGCGGTAGCCCGCAGCATCGTCGAGTTCGGGCAGGCCGTCGGTGAAGAGCAGGCCCTGGTCGAAACGAGCTTGCTCGCCATGGACGTGCTCAGTCATTGTTGTGCCCTTCTCAATTCGGCTGGCAACGAGTTCACCACGCCGAAATTCCACTCATACGCCACGCTAGCGAGGTGCGTGCCAGCGATCAACGACATTCGACGATCTCCCCCGGCGTGTCGCAGCCCCGTGCTCATTTTGAACGTTTTTCACCCGGCGCTCGTCGCGCCCGCCTGACACTTTCAGCTTACGGTGCAAGTCGACCCAGTGCCGAACGAATCAGACTTGTTCGCACCAGCTCGAGCTGCTGGGAGATCTCACTGGCCCGCTCGGCGACATGTGCCCGGCTCGACACGGTGTTGCGGCGAGCCACGGGCACCAGAGCACTCTCGATCAACCCGACTTCACGATCTGCTGCTGCGCGGAAGCCCCGGAGATGGCGCGGCTCGATGCCGACACGCTGCAGTTCCACGAGCGCCTTCAACACCGCGAGGGCGTCGTCGCCGTACGTCTCGGTTGCAGGGAGGAGGGAAGCGCTGATGGCGTCGTTGAGAAGGGTGATGCTGCCGTGCGACTGTTTCACCAGATCGTCTCTCGAGTACCGCCTGGCACCACCGAGCATCGATGGTACGGTCGCTGTCGTTGCGCCGGGCATGACCGGATTCAGACCGGCGTCCACATCGGCGAGGTACTTCCTGATGACGTTGAGCGGCAGGTAACAGTCGCGCTGCATGGCCAGGATGAGCCGCAGGCGCTCAACGTCGGCTTTGGCAAACTTGCGGTAGCCCGACTGCGTTCTCGCCGGAGTGACCAGCCCACGTTCCTCGAGGAACCGCAGCTTGGACGGTGTCACGTCGGGAAACTCCGATGTGAGGATCGACAGCACTTGGCCGATGCTCAGAAGAGCACCAGAACCGTGGGCAGGCGTCGCCGAGCGGGCAGCAGACGAACTCGTTGGGGACGATCGCGCTGACGACGATCGGGAGGCGGCCGCCACTAGCTGGCGGAGTGTGCCACGACATCGCGGCGCGAGGGGTAGAACGTGAGACGGAACTTGCCGACCTGGATCTCCGAGCCATCGCTCAGCAGGGCGTCGTCGACCCTGACCCCGTCGAAGTACGTGCCGTTCAGCGAGTGCAGGTCACGAACGACGAAGGTCGTGCCCGACCTCGAGAACTCGGCGTGGCGGCGGGATACCGTCACGTCATCGAGAAAGATGTCTGCTTCAGGGTGCCTGCCGACCGTCGTGGTGAGCTTGTCGAGCAGGAAGCGGGCTCCGGCGTTGGGGCCCCTCCGCACGATCACCAGCGCCGAGCCAGAGGGAAGCGCGGCTATCGCGTCGCGCTCCTCGGGAGAAACGCCCCCTTCGAGCGCCGAAAGCTGCGCCGCGAATTCCCCAGTGAGGTTCAGCGTGGTGTCGTTGACAATCGTCTCGTGCGCACCCGTTACTCCCCGTGTCATGCGCTCTGAACGCGATTCGCGGTCTAAACCGGACTCATCCAAACCAAATTCCGTGGGCATAGCCGAACCTCCTTACTTGCTCCCAGCGTAGCCGATAGCACTGGGGCAAAATCCAGCCGTTCACGCAACTCAACGGCAACTCTCCAGCACTTTTTGGCTGAATGAGGGGCTTCTGACGGAGGGATCTGTGCGAGTACTGTGTGGGCATGGGTCCCCTCGGCGTGTGCCTGATCGTGAGCGCAGCAGTCTGCGCACTCGTGTGGATCCTCTCCGTGGCGACGCGCGAGTATTCCTGGGTCGACCGCCTGTGGTCGGTGGTTCCCGTTGCCTACGCGTGGATCTTCGCCGGCGCCGCAGGGTTCACGGATGCCCGGCTCACGGTCGTCGCCTCGCTCATCACGCTCTGGGGCATCCGCCTCACCTTCAACTTCGCTCGCAAGGGCGGTTACCGTGCCGGCGGCGAGGACTATCGCTGGAAGGTTTTGCGATCACAGATGCCTCCCTGGCGGTTCCAGCTCTTCAATGTGGTCTTCATCACGCTGTACCAGAACGCGATCCTCCTGCTCATCACACTGCCGATGCTCACGATGTTCGCCCACCAGGGCACGGCTTTCGGCCCTCTCGACCTCGTCGCCACCGTCGCCTTTCTCGGGTGCCTGGTCGGTGAGACCGTCGCTGACCAACAGCAGTGGGTCTTCCAGCGCCAGAAAGCCAGAACGCTGGCCAGCGGCGGGGTCCCGTCGCGTGGGTTCCTGACGACGGGCCTCTTCACTGTGTCGAGGCATCCCAATTTCTTCTTCGAACAGTCCCAGTGGTGGGTCGTCTTCTTCTTCGGTTGCATCGCCGCCGGTTCGCTCTGGCAGTGGACGATCATCGGTGCCGTACTCCTCACCACGCTGTTCCTCGGGTCGACCCGGTTCACCGAATCGATCAGCAGGTCGAAGTACCCCGACTATGCGCTCTACCAGGCGCGCACCTCATCGCTCATTCCGTGGTTCCCCAAGCGAGGTGCCGAGGCTGAAACAGCATGACCCTGTAACGTCGTCGAGGTGACATTCGATCGATATGGTTCAGACGTTCTCGCCGACTTCTCCCGCCGGCCGGCACGACGGCCTGTCGCCTCGCAGGAGGCACAGACCGGCCTGGTCGTCGAAGACGTGGCCAGCGACTTCTGCGGCTCAGTGACGCACGTCGAGGGCAAGATGGTCGAACTCGAAGACCGTCACGGGCGGCGCCGCATGTTCCCGCTTGGCGGTGGCTTTCTGTACGAGGGCACCCCGGTCATCCTCGTCGCCCCCGCGGCGCAGTCGGCCAAACCCCGAGCCGCACGCACGGCATCGGGGTCGTTCAAGGCACCGGATGCCCGGGCCCGCGTCGCGCTCGCCAGCCGCATCTTCGTCGAAGGTCGCCACGACGCAGAACTGGTCGAGAAGGTCTGGGGAGACGACCTGCGCTCCGAGGCCGTCGTCGTGGAGTACCTCGAAGGCGTCGATCACCTGGCCGAGGTACTCAAGGATTTTGCTCCCACCGCCGAACGCCGGGTCGGCGTCCTGGTCGACCACCTCGTCTCGGGCTCGAAGGAGAGCCGCATCGCCGACACTGTCATGCGGTCTCAGAAACCCGGATCGGTCCTGATCGTCGGGCACCCGTATGTCGATGTCTGGCAGTCGGTCAAGCCGGGCCGGCTGGGCCTCACCGCGTGGCCCGTTGTGCCGAGATCGATCGAATGGAAGCACGGGATCTGCGAAGCGCTCGGCTGGCCGCATGCCGACCAGGCCGACATCGCAGCCGCCTGGCAGCGAATCCTGGGCCGGGTTCGAACGTACACCGACCTCGAACCCGAGCTCCTCGGCAGAGTCGAGCAGCTCATCGACTTCGTCACGGCTCCCGGCGAAACAACCACTGCGACCGCAACCCAGAACGGGGACCGCTGATGCCGAACGGATTCTCGCCCGCCCTGCTCGTCTTGCGCGACCCGCTCGAATCGGATGCAGGCAGATCGACGTCGGTCAATTCGACGACGGGTAAGTCGACGTCGGCTAATTCGGCGTCGGCCGATTCGGTATCGGGGTTCATTGCCGTGGATCCCGACTCCCCTGTCGTGAGCGCACTCGATCTGGGAGTGACCCGGGGTGACGGAATCTTCGAGACGATCACCGTTGTGAACGGCATGCCCCAGGCGCTGGATGCCCATCTGCACCGTTTCGCACGGTCAGCTGCGATGCTCGACCTCCCTGCTCCCCAGCCCGAGACGTGGAAGAAGGGCGTGTTCGCCGCCGTCGACTCGCGGCCGACTGTCGACGAGGCATTCGCGAAACTGGTCTACACCCGCGGAATCGAAGGTTCGGGCATCCCCACCGGCTGGATCTACCTGCAGCAGAGCCCGGACTTCACCACTGAACGCACCGAGGGAATCAGCGTTGTTCTGCTAGACCGGGGCTATGCAAGCTCGGTGCAACGCACCTCGCCGTGGCTTCTCCAGGGGGCGAAGACGCTCTCGTACGCCATCAACAAGGCCGCTGCGCGGGAAGCGCAGCGTCGCGGCGCCGATGATGTCATCTTCGTCAGCAGCGACGGGTACCTGCTCGAGGGCCCGACGGCCACGATTGTGCTGAAACTCGACGACACCTTCGTGACCCCGCGCACCGAGAGCGGAATCCTGCCGGGCACAACGCAGCAGAGCATCTTCGAGATCGCGGCGGTCAATGGGTATGGCACGGCCTACGAGATGCTGACACCGGCCGACCTTCGGCGTGCAGAGAGCGCGTGGCTCGTCTCGAGCGTGCGCAACGCCGCTCCCATCCGCGAGATCGACGGTGAGGCTCGACCGATCGATGCCGGGCTGACCGAGGCGATCAACGCAGGATTGGCCGCCCGCACCATCTGAGGTGTGGCCGCCTGCACAGAAGTACTCCAGAACAGAAGTCCTCCCGCACAGCAGTTCCCCTGAACGGCAGTTCCCCTGAACGGCATGTTCCCCTGAACGGCAGTTCCCCTGAACGGCATGTTCCTTGAACAGAAGAACGGGCCATCGACAGCATTCTGCGTGCCGATGACCCGTTCACTCCGGAGCCAGTCCCGGTGGGGGCGAGCCCGGGTTGCGGTCGCCGGACCTATGCGGCGGGTCCTTCGATGAGGGTGACGGAGGCGGAGTGGGTTGCGCCACTGGCGTCCGTCCAGCTGATCGTCACCGAGTCACCGGGGTTGTACGACTTCATCGTCTTCGTGAGGGTCGAGCCCGAGTCGATGGTCGTGCCATCGACCGTGGTGATCGTGTCGCCGGCGACAAGCCCTGCGGTTGCCGCAGGGGTCCCGTCGATGACGCCCGCCACGGTTGCGCCGGCCACCGTCGAAGTGCTCCCACTGGAGCCCCGCGATCCAAGTCCGGAGGAACCTGTTCCTGACGTCTGACTGCCGATCTGCACTCCGAGGAAGGCCGGGTATCCGATGGTGACGTTGCCACTCTCGGTGCCCGATTCGATCTGTTTCGCGATCTTCAATGCGGTGTTGATGGGAATCGCGAAGCCGGTGACAGTCGCGCTACCGCTTGAGGCAGCCGTGTCGATGCCGATGACCTCACCCTGCGCGTCGTAGAGCGGTCCACCGGAGTCGCCTGCCTGGATGTCGGCTTCGATCTGGATCATTCCGGTGAGCGTTTCGCCGGCCGCGCTGCCCTCAGCCTGTGTCGTGACCGACTGGTCGAGGCCGGTGACCGCACCAGCAGCCGCAGAAAGACTTCCGGTGCCACCGGCATTGCCGACTCCGGTTACGGCGTCGCCCACAGCGACCGAGTCCGATGTGTCGAGGGTGGCCGTTGTCAGCTCTGAAGCCCCGTCGAGCTTCAACACGGCAACATCGTCGACGGCGTCGGTGCCGACGACCTTGGCCGTGTAGGTCTTTCCCGTGGTGGCGATCGTCACAGAGATACTCGTCGAGCCCTCGACAACGTGGTTGTTGGTCAGAATCGTGCCGTCGGAGCTCAGGATGATTCCAGTGCCAGCCGCAGCGGCATTCTGGTAGTCGAGTTTGGTATCGATGAGCACGACGCCCACGGCTTGGGCATCGGTCGCGGCAGTCGCCGACTGCGTGGCTGTTCCCGAGCCCGAAGTGCTGCCAGAACCGTCACGGCCCTGCCCGAAACCGAAGCCGTTTCCGGTGCCGTACCCGTTGCCGTATCCAGGCGAGGTTCCGCTGCCCCCTGAGCTGGTGCCGCCCGAACCAGCGCTTCCTGAGCCAGTGCTTCCGGAGCTGGTGCCGCTGTCACTCGTGACTGGGCGGTCGAGCGTCGACGTCGACGATGATGCGGCCTGGATGGCAAGGGGAACTCCGACGGCCATCGTCACACCGACGCTGACTCCGGCGATGGCGATCGCAGCGGCCGCTGCACCCAGAATGAGAAAGTTGCGCGGTCGCCAGATGCGGTGATCGTGCGAATACTGCTGCTGTGAACCTGCAGCAGCACCCGAACCCCCACCCGCAGTCTGCGACCACTCCTGCGGAGTGTGATCAGCGGGCCTGAGCCCGGAGACGGGCTGAATTTCTTGGATCGGGAGCATCTGCTGGACGGGCTGAATGGGCTGAGCAGCGGCTGGCTGGATCTGCTGCTCTGGCTGAATCTGCTGGGCTGGCTGAATCGGCACGATCAGCCCGTCCGGCTGTGGTGCGTTGGCTTTCGGCTGCGTGGCGTCGCCGGCTGACTCCGGCTGCTCAGAATCGGGGGTGTGCATGTTTTCCTCTCGGCTGCCCGCTGTGGGCTGTGCAGACAACACAACTCCCCAACCTTATGAACAAGCTATGTAGGGATCTCGCGAAAGCTGGGAGTCGCCTTCGCGCTTGCTGTGCCGCAAAGACGCTGGAGTTCTCAGCTGTATTGGTCGATCCCCACGCAGGCTCACGTTTGTGTCATCAGTGTCGGCGGCTACTCTGGTTTAACGACGGTGACCAACCGAAATCTTTGACGACATCTGGAACACCCACGAGGAGCACCATGACTGACGACTCCACGCCCGACAGCACGCCCGACTCCACGCCTGACCTGACGCCCGACGGCACTACTGACACCCGAGCCGACTCCGAAGCCGGGTTCCAGCCCGAATCCGGGCTCGACACCGGCTACGTGCTCACACGCCGAGACCGCACAGCCGTCATGTTCATCGACTGGGCAGTGAAGTTCGGCACTCCCGACTTCCAGCAGCGCTACCGCCCGGTCACCGATGAGCTCTTCACCCACCATTTCATCGACCCCACAGCAAAGCCGGCATTCGTGCCACCCGCGTTGGCCAGCGTCGAGAAACTCGATGCAGAGAGCGATCCCCTGGAGATCATCCGGTCGCACCTCGGCCTGGTGGTCGACGATCGTCGTGCGCGCGACAAAGCACGGCTCGACGCACTGGAGCATTACGAGACAACCCGCCAGGAGCTTCTGGCAGTCAAGAGTCACTCCGTCGACGTCGAGGCCGAACTGGCCGACACTGCCGCACGGCTTCAGCTCGCCGAATCCCAGGTCACCTCGCTCAGCCGCCAGCTCGAAGACGACATCTCCGGCCTGCATTCGACACACCAGGCAGAGCTGGCGGATACGAGCGCGCGGCACGCGTCGACGATCGCCGAACTCACCGCCGAACGGGATGCGACGGTGTCGGAGCTCTCGGCACAACGGGACGCAACCGTGGCCGATCTCACAGCCCGTAACGAGGCCGAGGTGTTCGCAATCCGGCAGAAGCTCGAGACCGACACCGATGCCCAGCGCGCCAAGCACGAGGCCGAGATCGCCGGGCTCCTCACCACGCACGAAGAGGCTCTCGCATCGTTGGCGAATGCCCACCAGAACGGCGTCGACGAAGCGGACGCCCGGCACCAGAGTGCTGTCGCGGCGATGGAGACTGAGCACCGTAACGCTCTCGAGTCCCTCCAGCTGAAGCTTGCTGAGGCCGTTACCGCTGCCGCCGCCGTCACGGCGCAGCTGAAGGAGGCTCGCCTCGAGGCGGGTTCGCTCACAGCCCAGCGCGACCGTGCTGTTGCGGCCAGCTCCGAATGGCGCAGCCGGGTCCAGACCATGGTTGCCGGACTCTCGGGCTCGGCGTCCGTCGGCGCGTGGTCGAGCACGAACGCATCGGATGATCGGCTCATCGATTTCGTCGAGGAGACCCTGCTCGCGCTCAGCTCAGAACTCGAGCTCGCCCGTGCCACCCTCGACGAGATCGAAGACGTGGCGAACGCCCAGCTGGTCGACGAGACCGAGACCGGGGACTACGCCATCGGCGCCAACGACGCGGCTGTTCTAGTACTCAATTCGTTGTACGGGGGTAGTGACGAGCGTGACGAGGGTGAGACTGCGCCCGCCGGGTCGCCCTCGGATACCGCGGAGGCAGATGCTGAATTCTCGAACGAGCTCTCCGACGATGTCGACGTGGAATTCACGTCTCGATCCTGAGGATCTGTGCCGCATGGCCGAAGATAACGCCACGAGCAAAGCCGCGGGCTCCGGCACCGGCCCAGGGGTGAACAGTGCACGGGTCGACAGCTGGGCGTTTGCCGTTCGGCTGTTCAAGACCCGGTCCGCAGCCACGGCTGCCTGTCGAGCCGGCCACGTCCGGGTGAACGGCGAGCGGGTGAAGGCTGCGCAGGCGCTGCATGTCGGCGATGAAGTGCGCATCCGCAGCGCCGGCTTCGATCGCATTGTGGTCGTCACTCGTTTGGTCCTGAAGCGGGTGGGTGCACCCGTTGCCGCGGAATGCCTCGTCGATCTGACACCACCACCGCCCCCACGCGAGACTGTTGCTCTCGTTGCCGTGCGCGATCGGGGCGCCGGGCGACCCACCAAGCGCGAACGACGCGAGCTGGACAAGCTTCGCGCCATCGACGACTAGACCCATCGCCGACGTGCGGAGTCAGCCAGCTGCGGCGAAACTCTCCGCGCGCACGATCGACTCGACGAGGCGACTACGCAGAATGTTCGATCGGGTGGCGAAGTCGTGCTGGAACGCGGAATATTCGGCTTTGCCCTCCGCCGTTTCGATTCGGATGGCGCTGAGCCCGAAGCTCGAGACGTCGTACGGCGACGCTCGCATGTCGACCTGCCGAATCTCCCTGGCGAGATCGAACGAGTCGAGCAACAGCACACCGGGTACGATCGGGCCGAGTTTGATCGCCCACTTGTAGACATCCATTCCTGCGTGAAGGCACCCGGCCTGTTCGAAGGACTCTTGGTTCTCTCGTGACGGCAGCAGGCTGTTCCTGCCTCTCGCTTCGGGTGTGAAGAATCGGAACGCGTCAAAATGGCTGCACCTGATGCGATGGGACTCGACGACCTTGTCTGTCTGTTCAGCCGTCAGGCGCAGGGGAATGGATTCATGCCGCACGTGGCCATCGGCGACCTTGTAGACCATCGCCCATTCATGCAGTCCGAAACAACCGAACTGGGCTGGGCGCAGAGCCGTTTGCTGAAGGAGGCGTGAAATGAACGCGATGGACTGCGCCCGGGCCGCGAAGAGCTCTCTGGCATCAACCAGGAGATCGGTGCCCCGGCTCTGCCGGTACCACTTCCATTCGGCGCGCTCGAGACCCGCCGCTCCCGCGAGGCGAACACCGGCACCGGGATGCCATCGACGCAGGAGCGCTGGTTTGAACGGGTAGTAGGTGAACATGAAGTCATCCACGGCGTGAGCCTCGCCCACGCTGCGGCGCTCGCGCCAGCCCGACGTCAGTGCGTCGGCGCGCTCCTGGTGCGCCAGCTCTGCTGCTTGCAGGTCGGCTTCGCTGAGTCGAACTTCACGCGCTTGGCCTTCATGCGCCCGAACTTCAAGCGCTCGATTCTCACCCGCTCGAATATCGCTGACCACGAAATCCACCCTACGCGACTCCATAATCCGCCCTCTCACCCCATCCCGCACCGCTCAGGGCACACGAAGCTCACGCAGGGGCTCGCGGGTCGATGCGATCAGCGCCGGAATGACTCCTGCACTGATGCTCGTGACGAGAGCAAGCACGACAACGGCGACGCAGAAGGCAGGCGCTGGCACCGGGCTGCCCTGTATGAGGAGGAGCGCCACAGCCACCACGCTGCCGACGATCGAACCGGCGACAGCCTGTAGTCCAACGGTTACGAGAAGCAGCCCGATGACCAGCCTTCGAGAGGCACCGAGAACCCGTCGGCGACCGAAGTCCTTTCTTCGTATCATGACGAGGCACGAGAGGATCATGGCCACGAGAACCGCGCCAGCCACGAACACCATCAGAACAAACGACTGGCCGAACACCCCGAGTTGGGCACCGACTCTCTCGCGAAGCTGAGCCAGTTGTTCGCCGGATGTGACTGTGACCTTGGTAGAGTCATCGACGGCAAGAAGCGAGCTCACCGTCGAGGTGAGGGCCTCCACCTGCGATGCTGTTGAAGCAACGACGATGAGTACCGAGACCGGACGAGGATCGACACGCGACCGTTCGGGTACCAGAACGGCCGGGCCGATGAGATCGAGATACTCGGGCAGCATCACAGAACCGACGACGTCGACGATCTCCTGGGACTGGACGTCTTTCACAGCGCCGACCCCGTCGCTCAAGCCGAGGAGCCACTTCGCGCGGAGGTTCGTGAATGCCCGGCTGGAACCGGGCGTGTCCGCGGGCCTGCCGACGCCCATGATGCGCCAACCTGCACCGTAAGCCGGCCGAAGCGCGACTCTTGTGCCCCCTTCGATGGCGGCATTCGTCACATCGCTCGCGGGTCCCAGCGCCCCGACCCACTCGACTCCGTGCAACGGCGCGAGGCGGTCGAGTACTCGGGTGTCGAGGCCCGATGCCGCCTCTGCGCGCACCACGAGGATCCGTGTGCCCACGGAGTCGATGTTGGCGAGCACCGCATCGCTTTCGGCGATGTTACGCCCGGTCGTGAGCATCACGGTGAAACACAGTGCCGCAACAACACCGACGGTCGTCATCGAAACCACCCGCATCCCGAGCAGTGATGCAATCGCCTCTAGAACAACAGCGCCGACGAATTTCACGGCTGGTTTCACGGCTGGTTTCACGGCTGGAGTCACGGCTCACCTCACAGCACGACAGAGCGGTCGCACTGTGCGACGAGCGTCGAATCGTGGGTGGCGACGACGACGATCGCGCCGGCAGCTGCTCGCCTACGGAATGCCCCTGTCACAATCTCGGCAGAAGCGGCGTCGAGATTGCCAGTCGGCTCGTCTGCGAGGATGATCGCCGGATCGCTCAGGAGTGCTCGGCAGAGTGCGATGCGCCCGGCCTGGCCACCCGAGAGCCGTCCCGGCCTCGAATCAACGTGGCCCTCGACACCGAAAGACTCCAGAAGCGCCAGCGCCTTGCTTCTGGACCTGGATCGCGGTTCAGATCGATAGAGACACGTCTCCAGCACGTTGTCGAGAATCGTCCGCGTCGAATCGAGACACGCGTCCTGGAACACGAATCCGATCAGCTGGGCGCGAAGGCGTGCCCGTGCCGCGTCTCCGAGTAGAGAGGTATCGGCACCGTTGATCGCGACGTCGCCCCGGTCGGGCTTCACCATGAGCCCGAGCAGGTAGAGGAGGGTCGACTTGCCCCGACCGGAGAAGCCGGTGAGTGCCACCATCTCTCCTGACGTGAATGTCTCGCTGAACCCGTCGAAGAGGGTCGAACGCTGGTCGTAACCGAACGTGAGGTTCTTGGTTTCGAGCATGGGGCCAGTCACTGGCGCTCCACTTCGGGAACGCGAACCGCGAGTCCGGGCCTGATGCCCGTCACCACGGACTGCCCGTGAGCCTGCGCCTGAACGATGACGGGGTGGACCACCCCTAGTTCGTCGACGACTGAGAGTGCCTGCTGGGCATCGGACTGCAGCGCCGCCGACGGCACGACGGTGCCGGTGACCGCCGGTACCGTGACAACGCGCGAGGGGAGAAGCGTCTGCCCGACGAGACCGACGACGTCGCACTCGTCACCGCACACCGCACCACTGCCCTCAGCCGGATCGACCGAGAGGGCCACGGCGCCCGATTCAGCAGACATTCGCTCGCCGACAATGCCGTGCCAGGTGTGCCCTGCGCCATCGTCGATCTCCACCCGACTCGAATCCGGTATGGCGCCGGACTGCGCCTCACTCACCGGGAGGGTGAACTGGGGCGCATCTCCCAGACCCAGAAGAACCTGCTCGCCGCCGACAAGGGTGCCCCCTCGAAAGACGGACTCGGCTCTGACGGCGATTCGAGCAGGAAGTCTGGGGACGAAGATGACGTCTCCGGGCGATACCTCGCCCGTCGGCTCGAGACCGAGGGACGACTGCCACAGGGATACGGCCTCGAGGGTGCCTTCACCCGCAGAACCGTCAGTCGGTGCATCGAAGAATCCTCCCGAACGCAACATCTCCTGGAGCTGGGAGACATCGGCCCCGCGCGAGCCTCTTCCGATCATCCGGAAGGCCGGCACGTCGCCCGAGGCCACGACGACCGGCCGCAGGTTCACCGAATACACCTGCGTACCCTGGGTAACCAGCTGATCGGGAACAAGATCGACCGAGGTGACGACGCCCGCGGCTCGATTCGTACCGACGGGCGAGGCAGGCCACGAGGCCGAGACGTTGAGGGTGAGCTGAGCACTCACCTCACCCTCAACGGCATCGGCCACGGAGTACCCTGCCTGAGCAGGGCCCGCGGCAGCGGGGGCCGCGACTGTCAGGGCTGCCCAGGCAGAGAGCGCGCACACACTCGCGAGGACGACGATAACGATCGCCACGAGCGCCAGCGGGTGCGCTGCCCGACCCGTGCGGGATTTCACGAGTGGGCCCCTCCTGCCCTTCGGATGATTGCCGCCAGGGCCCACACCACCTCCGTCTCGAGGCCGCTGACCTCGTCGAGCACCCTCCTGTCGAACCGGCCGAGCGATACACCTGCTTCTGCACAGGCCAGCTGCAGCGCGTGGGCTCGGCCAACAGGGCTTCGCCGCGCGCTGGTCGTGGCATCGGCCAGCGTTTCGAACGGCCCGTCATTCCCGGTCGTCATTCACGCTCTCTTTCGCATTCGTCATACGTGACTGTTGAAGCTGGTCATCGGTGGGTCAATCGCGCTCTTCAATGGTGATCGCGCGCACCGGGCCTCAGAATGAACCGTCTGCGCACGAGAAGGCGTAGCCCGTCTCTGTGCCGGTGGGAAAACTGATCTGCATCGTGACGACCCCGTTTCCCGATGAGAAGCGGTGGAATCCCGCCCCGAACGTGCGACTCGACCAGTCGACCGCGTTAGCTTGGTGATGGTGGATGCTCGTGCCGTTCACATAGGCGGTCGATGCCGCCGACGGGCCGCCGAATCCGCAGACCTGTGAGCCGAAATTCGCCGAATTCGCGTTCGCGCCCGGAGCCCCGCAGAGCACAACGGCGCCGGTGATGGCGAGTACCGCTAGAGCGCCTGGGATGATCTTCATGGTTGTTCCTTTCGTTGCCCACTCCTGGCTGTGCCACCGCGCTGCCGACGAACGCCCTGGTCGATTGGTCCGGGGACACGCAGACGGTTGACGGTGGTTGCAGACAGTGGGATTCTGGTGGTGATGAATCCTCACTATATGCCTCATGCTTTTTCGCCACAATCATCCGAACGGCGCGTCGCCAGACCACCCAGGAGAGCGCGCCGCACCGCAGGCCCGGCGGCGCTCACCGTATTGGCAGTGCTCGCGGCTGCGGCCGTCCTCACGGGTTGCGCAGGCGCAGATCCGGCCCTGCAGCCGCCAGAGCCCCTATCGGTTGCTCACGAACCGCCAGGACTGACGCTCAGCGGCTCTCCGGTCGTCGATGCGCTCTACCACTGCCTCACCGAGCACGGGTGGCAGGTCGTACTGACGGACGACGGGGCAATCGAAGCCTCCAGCGCCACCATCCCTGCCGAGCAGTACGACCTGTATGTGAAGGACACGTGGCAGTGCAATCTGGTCGTCACTGCCGAATTCCCCGTGGATGACCGGCAGAAGAATCTGCTCTACGAAGCCGAACTCGCTGAACGAACGTGCCTTCAGAATCACGGCTACACCGTTGCTGAACCGCCGACTCTCCAGACGTTCCTGAGTGAGTACGACACGCACCCCTGGTCAGCCGTCGCGACATCAGATCTCGCGACGCTCAGCCAGACCATGTCCGAATCGGATTGGGCCGCCATCAACAGGGAGTGCCCCCAGCCGATTCCTGGTGGCCTCTGATGAGGTGAGCCCAGACCCGACCCTGGTTCTGAGGGTGGAGTGCTGACGTCGGTTGTCGAGGCCGACGGCTGCGCTAGCCGCTGAGGCTCACGGCTGCGCTAGCTGCTGAGGCTCACGGCTGCGCTAGCTGCTGAGGCTCACGGCTGCGTCAGCTGCTGAGGCTCACGGCTGCGTCAGCTGCTGAGGCTCACGCCTCGGGCGGCGCCGAAGTCGATGTGCAGGTGCGTGCAGGTGTCGTCGAACTGAACCATGTTGTTCAGGGAGATCGAACGGCCGCATCCGGCCTGGCCGACATTCGTGCCCGCAGGAACGAGCGGGTCGAGAAGTTGGATGAGTTTGAGCGAGTCGGCATCTGCGCCAGTGAGTCCGTGGCCGTTCAGAATGTAGAAGTCGACCGCGTGACCCCCACCGTTGGCGTAGTGGGACGACGCAGTGCCCGCCCCCTCGATCTGACCTGTGCAGTGGCGGTTGATGTCACTCACGCCGACCTTGCTGAAGTTGTCCACGGCCACTTTGATGGTCTGGAGCACCCGGTAGTCGACCCCGCACCCGTTAACCGCCTGACCGTTCGCGAGGTTGCGGATCTCCTGGATGTGATCGGGAAACGAACCGACCAGCTTGCCGGAGGCCACATCGGCGACCAGTTCGGCCGCCAGCGCCTGCACTGTCGGCGAAACGGTGGAACCTGTGGTGGAATCCATTGCGGCAATGTCGCCGGTCGTCGTGTACCCGTCGCGAAGCGACGTCTGGCCGTTGACACCGGAAACGGTGAGGCTCTGGATACCGAGCTGGCTCGACGCAGAAAGGTTGGCATTGGCTACGGAGTTCGAATCCGAATAGGCGTAGGCCGGAAGCGCCAGTGTGGCAACCAGACCAGCCGTTGCCACCATGACGACGGTGCTCGCGATTGTGCGCTTGCGATCCCGTGGCCCAGCACCGCGATGCCGGCGATTGGCGCGGGCCGCCAGTTCCGGGCCTCTCGGGCGAATCGAGGCTCCGGCACTGCGGGGCTCGGTCGCGCCGGTCAGTCTTTCGATACGGGGTGCGGGGGCGGACGCAACCGCCCTCACAATCGGCACCGACTTCGTCGGGGCTGTCGAAACCGACAGGTTGACTGTCGGCACAATGCCTGTCGGCACAGTGACCATCGGCACAACGCCTGTCGGCACAGCGCCTGTCGATGAAACGACCCTCGGCACCGCGACCATCGGCACAGCGGCAGCGATCGATGGGAGAGAATCTGCCTGTACTGAAGCCGTGGCTACAGCGAAAGTCGCCGGTTGTGTGACAGCTCGTGCCGGTGTGGGCATCTCGGTCGCCGCAATCGCCGCGGTGGGTGCTTCAGAAAGAGCCGAGGATGCGGCCGACATACCCGCCAGCTCGCGCATGCGACGTTCGCGCCGCGTCTCGGCGGCAGGCGCAACGGCCGGAGCAATCGGGGACGCCGTCACGGACTGGTCGAGTGCACGCATGCGGAGTTCGCGCCGGCTCACTGTCGATCCAGCATTGGAGGCCCTGGCAGCAGAGTCTGATTCACCGGGAGCAACGAGTCGAGTTGGTGGTACCAGATGCCTGAGGCCTTCTGGTATCTCGCTCGAATCAGTCACGTGTAGATGTCTCCTGGTGCATGGTGGCGCAGTGGTGCTGCGGGCCTGGTGGGTCTCACCGGCTTACGCGGGAACGGCGAAGGCAAGCGTCCGAACCCATCGATTCTCTCTTCGGGTGAAAGAAGCGACTTCTCGAGGTTATGCGTTCGTTACCAATTTGTCACATCGTGACACGAACTTTCAGCTTCCCTTGAGGTGCCCGACATTGCAGTGCGACGCAACTACACGAAGAAGATACCCGCAGGAATGACACGAAGCGACCAGACGAAGCGTATGGAATGACTAGACGAAGCGAATGGAATCCTGCAGTCGCGAGCGCAATTCGAAGATGCGGTCGACGCTCGCCCGCTCCTCACCGCCACGCCCGCCCGGCACAACGCCGGAGACCCCGTTCCGCAACAATTGCGGCAGCACAGAACGGCGCACGACGACCGCTCCGGCGAGACGACCGCGCTCCACCTGGGCGCAACCCACCGCCAGATCGTCATCGGGGACAACCACCACGAGAGCAGTGAATGTGACGCCGAGCGACTTCGAGAGCATCCGTGCGCTTTGGCCCAGGCTCCTGAGAGGATCTTCATCGTCGGCGATGTCGTCACCGACCAATTCAGACTTCGACAGGCGCACCTCACTCCCCCAATCATGCGAGGCGATTGCGAAAAGCCCGGCGGGCCCCAGCACCACGTGGTCGACGTTCTCACCGGTTCGACCAACCAGCACGTTGTTCCAGACCGTAAAGCCGATGCCCATCGTCGAGACGATCCGCGCCGTCTCCTCCTCGGCTATGGCCTTGGCGAGCCAGCGGCGAATCTCCCGCGGAGCCGAGCGCACCAGCGCGGGGTCGTACGGATCTGTGAGTTCCACTCCCCTGCCGACCCATTCCCGAATGAGTGTGAGGTAGTGCACCCGCTCGTCCCCACCGGGGTGCCCGAACGATCGCGCCTTGAGGGTCGACGGGGTGCCGCGCGAAGCACCGGATGCCCGGCCCCCCATTCCCGCACCGGGGCTGCCAGCCGAATCCCCTCCGGCGCCGCCCGCTGGCCCCGGCCCACCAGACCGGTCGAAACGGTTGCCAGAACCGGCGTCGTAGATCGCGCGGTCGGCAGCGGTGCCGATGCGGCTCCACGCAGCCTGGACCGCCTGGAACTGAATGGCGCTTCCACCGGTATCGGGGTGCGTCTCGCGCAATCGCAACCGGTAGGCGCGACGCAGTTCGTCTTCCGTCGATGTCGGGCTCACACCGAGTACGTCGTAGGCGCTCTGGGCTGCCGGGCTCTCGGGCATCGCTGGGGCTCAACTCATTTCTCAACAGGGCTATCACGGCAAACGGGGCCATCACGGCAACAGGCACATCACGGCACCGGCTTCACAGCAGGCACGCACAACTCGTACAGACAGACGATAGCTGCCTAAGCTTGAAACATGACGACAAGCGCTGCCAACTCTGCTGTTCCCAACCCGGCTGTTCCCGACCCGGCTGTTCCCACCTACACGCTGAACAACGACACCGACATTCCCCAATTGGGCTTCGGAGTGTTCAAAGTCGACCCCGACAAGACGAGCCGCATCGTCACCGATGCACTGGAGGTCGGCTACCGCCACCTCGACACCGCTGCCATCTACCGCAATGAAGAGGGGGTGGGCCACGCCATCGCCGGGGCTGGCATCCCGCGGGAAGAACTCTTCATCACCACCAAGCTCTGGAACACCGACCAGAACAGCGCCGCAGCCGCGTTCGAGAAGAGCCTCGGCCGACTGAAGCTCGACTACGTCGACCTGTACCTGATCCACTGGCCGACGCCGGAGAAGGGCACTTTCGTCAAAGCCTGGAAGAGTCTCGAGGCGATCAGCGCCACGGGTCGGGCCAAAGCGATCGGCGTCTCGAACTTCATGATCCCGCACCTCGAAACCCTCCTCGCCGAGACGTCGATCGTTCCTGCCGTCAACCAGATCGAGTTGCACGTCGATCTCCAACAGACCGAGCTCCGTGCATTCCACGAAGCCCACGGCATCGCAACAGAGGCCTGGGGGCCCCTCGGCCAGGGCCGGATCAACTCCTCGACCGAGTTGCTCGCGATCGCCGAGGCCCACGGCAAGACCGTGCCGCAGGTCATCCTTCGCTGGCACCTGCAGCTGAATACCATCGTCATTCCGAAGTCGAACAACCGCGACCGCATGGCCGAGAACATCGATGTGTTCGACTTCGAACTGACCGACACCGAGCTGGCGACCATTGCCGGGCTGGACCAGGGTGAGGCTGGCCGGGGCGGCAGTCATCCGCTGGCAGTGAATTGAGCGAAGCAGAAGCGACGCCCGGATCGCTCACCCCGCGAACCGTCGTCATCACGGGCGCAAGCGACGGCATCGGCGCAGCCGCAGCACGATTCCTGACCAGGCGTGGCGACAACGTCGTGATCGTGGGCCGGTCGCCGGGCAAGACCCGGGCGATCGCCGGCGAGCTCGCGAGCGACTACATCATCGCCGACTTCGCCCAGCTCGACGACGTTCGCAGCCTCGCCCAGACCCTTCGCGAGCGTTACCCGGTCATCCATGTTCTCGCCAACAACGCCGGCGGCATCATGTCGAAACGTGAAGACACGGTCGACGGCCACGAGAAGACGCTGCAGGTCAATCACCTAGCGCCATTCCTGCTGACCAACCTGCTCATCGACAGGTTGTCGGCAAGCCGAGCGATTGTGATCAACACCGCGAGCGTCGCGAACAGCCTCTACGGCCGACTTGACCTCTCCGATCTGGATGCCCGGCAGAAGTACTCGCCGAACCGCGCGTACGGCAACGCGAAGCTGGCGAACATCCTCTTCACCCGGGAACTCGATTTTCGTTACCGCGATTCCGGCCCGGAAACCGATACGCCAGGGGCCATCGCGACCGCGGCTTTCCACCCCGGCATTGTCGGCACGAGCTTTGCCGCGGACTCCACCAGTCACCTGCGGTTCGTCTATCGCACCGTGCTCGGCCGACTCATGCTCACTCCGGACCGCGGTGCAGACACCCTGAACTGGCTTGCAACGACTAGACCTGGCATCGACTGGGTACGCGGCGAATACTACGAGAAGCGAATGATCCAGAAAGCGAACAAGCAGGCCTACGACCCTGCGCTTGCCCATGACCTCTGGGAGTTGAGCGCAGGGATGGTCGGGTTGGCCTGAACCAACGTCTGAACAGCCGGCCCCGGAAACTAGACCTGGACTGCAACCTCGAGTTCAGCGAGACGTTCGCGAACCTGCGGCACGACGCGCGTTCCATACAGCTCGATGTTCTTCATCATGCTCTCGTGCGAGAGGGTGCCCGCCCCGTACTTCATGTCGAATCGATTGACTCCGAGCGCGGCGACGTTGCGAGCGATCTTCTCAGCGACCGTGTCGGGTGATCCGACGTAGAGCGCGCCTTCCGGGCTCGCCTCAGCGTCGAACTGCAGCCGCGTCAGGGGCGGCCAACCACGGCTGGCACCGATCCGTGCGTGCATGGCCTGGTAGTGCGGAAAGAATTCGTTGCGTGCATCGACGTCGGTGTCGGCGACGAATCCGGGAGAGTGCATGCCGATCGGCAGCAGGGGCGTCTCCAGCTGTGCAAGGGCGCGCTTGTACAGGTCGACGTACGGAGCGAACCGCACAGGTGACCCACCGATGATCGCGAGCATCATCGGCATTCCATAGCTCGCAGTGCGAACAACCGATTCCGGGCTTCCACCCACACCGACCCAGGTGCGCAGCGAGCCGCTCTCGGTGAGCGGAAAGACCGACTGGTCGGTGAGCGACGCACGCGTGGTACCGCTCCACGTGACCGGCTTCTCGGTGATGAGAGAAGCGAACAGTTCGAGTTTCTCCTCGAACAGGCGCTCGTAGTCAGCGAGGTCGTAACCGAACAACGGGAACGATTCGGTGAAGGAACCGCGCCCCAGGATCACCTCTGCACGACCGTTCGAGATCGCGTCGAGCGTTGCGAAACGCTGGAACACCCGCACGGGGTCGTCGGAGCTCAATACGGTGACCGCTGAACCGAGATGGATGCTCGACGTGCGTGCAGCGATGGCAGCAAGTACCACGTCGGGGGCTGAGACCGCGAAGTCTTCACGGTGGTGTTCACCGACTCCGAAGAAGCTGAGGCCGATCTGGTCGGCGAGCACGCCTTCGTCGACGACATTGCGGATCACCTGCGCCTGGGAGACGGGTTGGCCGCCTGGCGTCTGGGTGACATCGCCGAAGGTGTCGAGGCCGAATTCGATCCCGGTCACTGCTGTCGTCTCCGCTGTCATGTCAGCCTGCTGCGTCATTTCCTTCTCCACTCACTGTTCTGCACTTCATGATTCATGCGTTTGCATACAGGCCAACATGCTGCGCCGTGATTTATTCCGCGTCCTTGTGTGCTCAGTCTCGCGAATTGGCGCAGAGGTAGTCTGGAGACACGATGCAGCCCGCGAGCGAGCAAGAATACCGAGCGTCGCTCGACGACACTCTCCCCCTGCCCGAAGCAGTCGCGCCAGGCGTCTTCGTGGTGTCGCAGCCCATTCCCTCCAGTCACGTGCCGTACACGCTGAGCTACTTCATCGTCGACACTGCCGGTGCCGTTCACCTCATCGATCCCGGGTGGGACTCCGACGAGAACTTCTCTCGTCTCCAGGCAGCCCTCACCGCGTTCGGCTCGACAATCGATGCCATCGAGTCGATCCTCGTCACCCACCTGCACATCGACCACCTCGGAATGGCCGCGCGCCTCCAAGCCGCGACCGGCGCCCCTATCGTGATGCACGAGAGCGAACGCGACTCCCTGCGGGCGGTCCTCGCTCAGCAGAACAACAGCGGCAGTGACGCGGCAGACGATCCCGACCGCGCCCTTCTCCTGGACTCGTGGGGTGTCCCCGCAGATCGCCGACTCGAACTCCTCGCCGCACCACGACTCGGCTCGGCGATTGCGTCGACGACAGCCGATCGCGGCGTCGTTCACGCGGAGACGCTCGACATTCCCGGGCATGAGTTGCAGGTCATCCATACCCCCGGGCACACGCCGGGCCACCTGTGCCTGGTGAATACCCGACGCAAGCTGATCTTCACAGGCGACCACATCCTCCCCACGCTCTACCCGGGGCTCGGGCTCGGCGCACGTGTTGCCAGCCCTCACTCGAACCCTGTTCCGGCCAACCCGATCGCCGACTATCTCAGCTCGCTCGACCGTGTTGAGCCCTTCGACGACTACCTGGCGCTACCAGGGCACGGCTACCGATTCACCGGCCTGGGTGAACGGCGCGTCGATACCGAGCTGCACCACCTGACCCGGTCGCGTCAAGTCGCGGCCATCGTCTCCGAAAAAGGCCAGGTGTCGGTTTGGCAGATCGCTGAGCGGGTGAGTTGGTCGGCGGGCTGGGACAACCTACCCCCCTTCAACAGGATCTCCGCACTCGCCCAGACCGAGATGCACCGTGATTTCGTCACATCGGCCGAGGGGCGTTCCCGGCTGCAGTGCTGACTGTTTTCCACCAAGAGCCGGGTCGTTCAGGGTCTGCACACCTCGATCTGCCTAGGCTCATACCCGATGACTACCGTGACCCCGCCCCATCAGCAGCCCCACCAGCACCGGCCGCTCACACCCGAGCAGCGCCGGCGTCGGCGTCGGCGCCAGGTCACGACCCGGTGGATCGTCATCGTGGTGGTGCTTGCCGTCGTGGTCACGGGTGGGTACGTCGCCTACAACTACCAGAGGTTCGTCAACGGAATCACTCACATCGACGGCATCGGCAGCAACGGCGGCAGCGGGAAAGACCAGAACATCCTCCTGGTCGGCGACGATCATCGCCCCGACAACGCGACTCCGGAGCAGCTGGCCGCGCTCGGTACCGAGCAAGACGGCGGTGGTACCTCGACCGACACGATGATCGTCGTTCATCTTCCTGCCGATGGCAGCTCCGCGACCATGATCTCGCTGCCGCGTGACTCCTGGGTCGACATCCCCGACAATGGCAAAGGCAAGCTGAATTCGGCGTTCGTGCTCGGCACCGAGAACGGTGGAGGCGACGCCGGGGGCGCGAAGCTGCTGATCTCGACCATCCAGAACCTCACCGGCCTGACGATCGACCACTTCGTTCGCGTCTCCCTGCTCGGTTTCTACAACGTGGTGGATGCGCTCGGGCCCGTGCAAGTCTGCCTCAATGAGGCGGTAAACGACCCCTTCTCCGCAATCAATCTGCCCGCCGGTGTCTCCGAACTCAACGCCTCGCAGGCTCTCTCGTTCGTGAGGCAGCGCCACGGACTGCCCCGCGGTGACCTCGACCGCGAAGTGCGACAGCAGTACTTCCTCTCGGTCGAAGCGCGGCAGATCCTCTCGGCAGGAACCCTGCTCAACCCCGGCAAGCTCGCGAGTGTTCTCGACGCGATCAGTTCGTCGATCGAGACCGACTCCGGGCTGAACATCATCGATCTCGCAGCCCAGATGCGAAACCTGAACGCAGACAAGATCTCCTCGGCCACCATTCCCATCACCGGCACACCGACGATCACGGTCGACGGCAGCGACGTCTCGATCGTTGAGGTCGATACGGCCGCCATGCCCGCGTTCATCCAGGGCATCGTCAATCCCGGCGGCTCCGGCTCGTCTGGTTCGGCTTCGTCGTCGCCGTCAGCGTATGACTCCGCGACGGCATCGAATGTCGGCGACGTCACCGTGACGGTGCTGAACGCGAGCGACTCCGACGGCGTCGCTGCATCGAACACCGATGCCCTGGGCGGGTTCGGATTCAAGACAGGCACTCCCGACTCTGCGGCCACCCGCGCCACAACCACCATCCAGTACGCTCCGGGCAAAGAGGCAGACGCGAAAGCGCTCGCCGCCTATGTGCCGGGTGCAGCGCTCGAGGAGTCGTCGGACGCCACTGATGTCACACTCATCCTCGGAACCGACGGCCTCGCGGTTGTCGACCCGAGCGCAGCTGCCCCAGCCGCGAACGATGCTCCCGCGAGCACACCGGACTCGTCGGCCCCCGCAACGGAGGCCCCGACCACCAGCTACGCGTCAGGCTCCTGCATAAACTGAACCGTCTCCAGCTCGAAACGTCCGCAGCCCAGCGCAGCGCAACACAGGTCAGCGCAGCGTCAGCTCAGCGCATCGCCTTCACGTACGGCCGGTGCCCGATCGCCAGATCGACGCAGATGGCGCAGAGGATGTCGCGCTGCAACTCGGACAGCTGACCGGTCACGATGAGACGTGTCCCCTGGACAAGAATGGGCAGGGAGCTCCTCCCGGACATGTTCGTGAGATCGGCCAGGTCGCCGATGACCCCGTCGAGGCCCAGGTTGTTGAGACCCAGCCGCCAGGCGTTGGGTTGCAGGATCACATCGAGCCGCCCGATCTCCGGCCCCGCGGAACCAGGCGCCGTCTCACCGGCCTGCACACGCAGTCTGTACAACTCGGGTGATTTCGGCTCCACGGGATCGGGGATGATCGTGAAGAGGTGCGTTCCGTCAGCCAGCGTCACCGTCGAAACATCGCCACGCTCCACTGTGGCAAGCGCCACCCCCGTTGAACCCGCTGTGGATGCGCCCGACCCCCGGATGACGCGGGTAGGGTCTCCCCCGCTCGTCACCACCGTGATCACCGAGCCGTCGCGCATGGTCATCACGTGCTGGCCCGAACCACCGTTCTTGAAACCGAAGAGAACACCGAGCTTCGAACCGACCCCGTCTGCCCCACCCTGCTGCGCTACCGCCAGCGGAGTGCTTGCAGGCCCGTCGTTGAACGTGAGAACGAGCGCGTTGTTCGTCTTTCGGGTGACACGGCCGATGATCATCGTCGGAGGCGTCTGGGTCACGAGGGGTTCGGGCTGCATGTCTGACATACCCTCAACACTACGCCGAACATGACGGATCATCAACGACCGCGTGCGTCGATGTCCATCGCCCTCGCTCGCGTTAACGGTCTCACCGCGGGGTGATGTCGCGCCTCCACGCCGCGGGACCCTCACTGCCAGCACGGTACTCCTCGAGAGGCACTTCATTCCTTCGCCACGAGTTCAGCACCGGCGCGACGATCCGCCAGCACGTCTCCGCGACATCGCCCCTGATCGAAAGCGTGGGGTCGCCCCCGAGCACACCCCGCATGACCTCGCCGTATGCGGTGATGGGCGCAGCATCCAGCGTCGCCGACAGGTCGTGCCGGTCGAGCCCGAATGGGTCGCCGTCGCCATTCATGGTCAACTCCAGCGTGACCGACGACGGCTTCAGCCCCACCACGATGCGTTCCGGCCGCTCTGTGCCGGTCAACCCACGCGGCACGAACCCCACGGGCTTCAGGGTCAGGATGATCTCCTTGCGCGGCACGCCGATCGCCTTGCCCGACCGCAGTACGAACGGCACGCCCGCCCACCGCCGGGTGTTCACTTCGACCACCAGCTCGGCGAGGGTCTCGGTCTCGCGCGAGGGGTCGACGCCCTTCTCCTTTGCGTAGGCAGGCATGCTTCTGCCGCGGCCCTTCTCCCCGCTGCCTGAATCACCACTGCGTGGATCAGCGCTGCGCGAATCACCACTGCCTGAATCACCACTGCGCGCGTCCCCATCCACGGTGCCCGCGGTGTATCGCGCACGCCTGCTCGGCAACGAAGTGCCTGGGAGAACCGGCGGCCCCGACCAGACCTCGGTCGCTCGCAAGACCTGCGCCGTCGCCGCACGGAAGTCGACGGGATCGATGCTCGCCGGCGCCTCCATCGCCACGATCGACAGCACCTGGAGAAGGTGGGACTGCAGCATGTCGACAAGCGCGCCTGAGGTGTCGTAGTAGCCGGCGCGGCCTTCGAGTCCCAGGTCTTCGTCGTAGACGATCTCGACCTTCTCGACATTGTCAGCGTTCCAGACGGGCTCGACAAGGCGGTTCACGAACCGGAGTCCCACGAGGTTGAGAACAGTCGCCATTCCGAGAAAGTGGTCGACCCGATGGATCTGCTCCTCTGGCACGACTCTGAGCAGCCGGCGGTTGAGTGTCGCGGCGCTGCGGGAGTCCGACCCGAACGGTTTCTCGACGGCCAGGACCGCTGTATCGAGAACCTTGGTCGCTTCTGCGCTCAACTTCGAGAGGGTATCGGCGACAGTGAGCACAATCGCTGGCGGCAGGGCGAAGTAGATGATCAGGCCAGCACGCACACCCTCGATGATCCGGTTCAGGTCGGCCTTGGACGTCGGGTCTGCCACAACGTAGTCGGCCGCCGCGACAAGGGCGCGGGCATCCGCTGCCCTCACCCCCGCCTCGGCGAGCGCTGCGTTCACCTGCTTCTGCCAATCGGCGCGGCTTCGCTCCGAACGCCCGGAGCCCACGATGCGCAGCCCCGCGACCATGTCCCGATCGGCAGGCACCTCGCTCGCAACGAGACTGGCAAGCCCCGGCAGCAGTAGCCGCTGCGTGAGGTCGCCACTGGCACCGAGAATGAGGAGTGTTCTGGGCCGCGAATTGCGCTCTGGGGTCATGCTTTCCAGCGTATTGTTCGGCAGGCGCATTCGCTCGGTCTGTACCGACGGCTTGACAGGGGGCTTCGAGCATAAGTCCGATGTCAAGCTCCGGGTCAGAATCCGGGTCAGATTCAGGGTCAGCTATCCTTGGGATGCGCGTGCGTCTCCGCTGCATGCCAGGGGGGAATCATGAGCATCGTCGCGTCCAGGCCTCCGGCTCCTACTCGCCGCACAAAGCTGATTGGACTTGTCAGCTTCTCTGTTGTCGTTGCACTCCTGACCGCGGGAGGCGTCACGGCGAACGTGATCCACAATGCCGAGCTCCACGACAGGGCGGTCGCGTCAGCACAGCAGGCCGAGTCCGAGCTGATGGCAGCGGGCACTGCACAGGATGCTGCGCTCTCCGAGCTCGAAACGGCAACGGCTGCGCTCGATTCCGTTCGCTCCGGACTCGCCTCGACGGTGGCCCAGACCGACGGATATGTCGGGGTCGATGCGCAAGCTGGTGCGACGGCCCAATTGGCGTTGATCGACAGTGAGCAGAAGAAAACCACTGTCTCGACGGCACAAACAACCTCCTCGGCACTCCCGACCGACCCAGACCCGGCGTCGCTTCGCCCGAACCAGCTGGCCGAACTGACGACCACGATCGCGCGGCAGATCTCCGCTGTGCAGGCTCGCGCAGCCGACATCACAGCCACACTTGCCGAGGTGAATGCTCAACTCGTTGCCAGCCAGGCCGCCCTCGTCGCGCTGGCGAATTCGGTCCCGCCTGCGAGTGCCGCACTGATCGCAGACAACCCCAGCGCAGAGCAGGGAGCGAAAGATGCGCTCACGGGCGCACTCGCGGCACTCGCGACTGCGACTGCGACTGCAACTGCAACTGCAACTGCGACTGCGAAGACGACGACAACCGACGTAGCTGCTCTGACGAACGCCTTGAGTGGCTACGTGACGGCGGCGAAGGCCGTGCAGAAGAGCAATGCCGACCAGGTTGCAGCCCAACAGGCGGCTGCTGATGCACGGAAACGATCTGCATCGTCTGGATCGTCGTCAACGTCGTCGGGATCGTCGTCAGGCCTCACCAAGATCTTCACGTTCCCCACCCCACCGGTATTCATTATCCCGATTTCACCCGTAGCCGGCCCCGTTCCCGCCCCGACATCCAGCGCAGCCCCCAACTGAGAGGGACCCGACTGGGACGGCCCCAACTGAGACGCCCCCGATCGTAGTCTGTGCTCACTGACCTTCTGGGTGCACATCAGTCGAGAGTGCACATCAGTCGAGAGTGCACATCAGTCGGGGTGCACATCGGTCGAGACTGCACATCGGTCGAGACTGCGCAATGTACTTCGCGCTGGTCAATGAAAAGGGTCAAACGGGCGTAGCCTGACTTCCTGAATGTGAAACTCGCCGTCAATTGGATCACCATGAGAATCATCTGCCTTTCGTGATGCACGAACCAGCGCACTCAGTCACCAGCGCCGACACCGTGGTCGCCGACACCGTGGTTTCGCCATGACAGGCGCGGCCACCCGCGCTGACGTCGGCTTCCGCTCCGAGCGTGGCCCCGTACTCATCGCCCTCATGCTCACCACGGGCCTCGTTGCCATCGACTCGACGATCCTCGCAACATCCGTGCCCTCGATCGTCAGTGACATCGGCGGCTTCTCCCAGTTTCCCTGGTTGTTCTCGATCTACCTGCTCGCCCAAGCGGTGTCGGTGCCGGTCTACGCGAAACTGAGCGACACGCTCGGGCGCAAGCCGATCATCCTCGTCGGTATCGGCCTGTTCCTGGTCGGCTCGATCCTCTGCGGTTTCGCGTGGAGCATGCCGGCACTCATCGCCTTCCGCGTGGTGCAGGGGCTCGGCGCGGGAGCCGTGCAGCCGATGGCGGTCACGATCGCCGGCGACATCTACACCGTGGCCGAACGCGCAAAAGTACAGGGCTACATCGCGAGCGTCTGGGCTGTCTCCTCTGTCGTCGGCCCGACCCTCGGTGGCGTCTTCTCGGAGTTCGTGTCGTGGCGCTGGATCTTCTTCGTCAACATTCCGCTCTGCTTTCTCGCAGGGTGGATGCTCGTGAAGAACCTGCACGAGAAGATCGCTCCCCAGAAACACACGATCGACTACGCGGGTGCGGTGTTGCTCACCCTGGGCCTGAGCGCGCTCATCCTGGCGGTGCTCGAAGGCGGACAGGCCTGGGCGTGGGACGCGCCGGCCAGCATTGGGGCGTTCGTTCTGGGGGCTCTGCTTCTGGTCGCGTTTGTGCTCGCCGAGCGCCGGGCCGCTGAGCCGATCCTGCCCCTCTGGGTCTTCTCGAGGCGACTCCTGTTGACGACGACCCTCGTGTCGCTCGGCGTCGGAGCCATCCTTGTCGGGCTCACCTCCTTCGTGCCCACATTCCTCGAGGGTTCGATCGGTGTCACGCCCATCGTCTCCGGGCTGGCCGTTGCAGCACTCACAGTGGGCTGGCCGATTTCGGCATCTCAGTCGGGGCGGCTCTACCTGCGACTCGGCTTCCGTCGCACGGTGCTCATCGGCGTCGGCATCGCTGTCGTCGGTACGCTCGCCCTGACCTTCACCGCCAGTACGCCCAACCTCTGGTTGACCGCCGCGAGCTGTTTCATCGTCGGCCTGGGTCTCGGGCTCGCCGCCACACCCGCGCTGATCGCCGCACAATCGAGCGTGCCGTGGAACGAACGTGGTGTCGTCACGGGAACGAACCTGTTCGCCCGCTCCATCGGCAGCGCCGTCGGAGTCGCGATCTTCGGCGCGATCGCGAATGGCATCTATGCGGCGCACAGTGTTGGAGCGGCATCCGGAGCGGGATCCGGCGCAGGCACCCAGCATGACGCGGCGGTCATCGCCCTCGCGTCAGGCAGTGCGTTCATCGCGATCTCAGTGTGCGCTGCGGCGACGATCTTCGCGGCCGCCGCGATGCCCGAAGCTCGCGTCGAAGACGTTGAGCGCGCCCGGCCCGCTCAGGGCCAGGCGCGGTAGACTCGCGAAAGGTCACCGCAGACCAGACAAAAGCTCACAAGAATCCCCGCTCATTTCGCTCAGCACCACCTGCGCCAGCTGAACGCTGGCCAGACAACGCTCGCAAGCTGAACACTCACCAGCTCAACGCTCGCCAGATCAACGCAGATCGGAGAACCGTGGCCAGTCCCTGGGTAGTCTCCCCACCCGACAGCCGTCATGACGGCCCGCGCGAACGCGCGCTCTCCCAGGCTCAGGCGCACGATGCACTGATCGGCGCCGGAACGAGCTTGGAGCACACGGGCACAAGCGTTGTCGACGCCTCGGGCATCCGAACCGGCGCGAAGAGCGCTCCCGACCACTCTGTGGAAACGAGCCATGCCGTTGGAGCCGACTATGCAGACGCGGCTGGGGTGCGCCGCCTGGTCGAGGAGTCCTGGAAACGCTCGCTGGCGCGAAAACTCGACCCCGATACGCTGCTTCCACGATTCGACCTCGACGACGAGACCCTGCGCGAGTACCGCAGGGAGCATCCCCTGTCACTGGTGCTGCCGATCATCCACCGCCTGTTGATCGCCCACACCTTCGAGAGCGGGCTCATCGTCGCTATCGGGGACCAGGCGGGCCGGTTGCTCTGGATCGACGGTGACCGCGAACTGCGCCGCCGCGCCGAGGGCATGTATTTCGTCGAGGGTGCGGACTGGTCTGAGGCAAGCGTCGGAACGAGCGCCCCCGGCACGGCCCTGGCGCTCGACCACGGCATCCAGATCGGCGGGGCCGAGCATTTCAACCGCATTGTTCACCCGTGGAGCTGCACCGCCGTTCCCGTGCACGACCCGGCCACAGGCGACATTCTCGGAGTCATCGACATCACCGGCGGCGACGACGCCGTCTCTCCGGCGACCATGCCCCTGCTCGAGGCCGCAGTGGCCGCCGCGGAATCCGAACTGCGCATCCACCAACTGGCCCGGGCCCACCCCAGACTCGGCCTCACCACGCAACTGAGACTGCCATCGCGGGTAGGCGGTGGTCCTGGGTGGCCGGGCGCGGGCGCGCACGTCGTTGCCAACACGAGCGCGGTCATGATCACCGACACGGGCACCGGCATCGGCATCGGCATGAGTCCCAGCTCAACCGGCAACGCACCCGGCACCGTCGAGACCAGCGCCCGCTCATCGAGCGGCACGAAGAAGCCGCGAGCAACGGATGCCCGGCAACTCAGTGTGCTCGGCCGCGAGCTTGGCCGTCTCACTGTCGGCACAGAAGGCAACGCTGAAACCAACACAGTCGAACTCAGCGCCCGTCACACCGAGATCCTGACCCTCCTCGCGTGGCACCGCCGCGGGCTCTCGGCCGATCAGCTGGCCCAGAAACTCTACGCTGCCGACAATTCGGTCGCCACCCTGAGAGCCGAGATCGTGCGATTGCGTGCCGTGCTGGCAGAGGTCGACCCGTCCGTGGTCATCGAATCACGCCCCTATCGACTCGCCCCTCCACTCGAACTCGACGCTCACCGCGTGCTGGCATTCCTCGAACGCGGGGCGCACCGTGTCGCCCTGGCCGCGTACGTCGGCCCCGTGGTGATGGGGTCGACTGCGCCCGGGGTTGTGGAGATCCGCGACGAGATCAGTACAAACGTGCGCGAATCACTGATGACCGATGCCTCGGCAGATGTGTTGCTGGCGTACGCCCACACTGATGAGTGTGCCTACGACCGCGAGGTGTGGATCGCCTGCCTTCAGCGTCTGCCGGCGCAATCACCGAAACGGGCATCCGTCGTCTCACGCATCGAACGCATCGACACGGAGCTCAAGCGCTGACTTCTGGCGACGCCCAACCGCCCCGCAACCTCTCGCAACCTTTCTGCAACGTGGACGGTCGTAGTGTCACCGTCACAGCCTGAACTCCGGCTGTGAAGCACGTGCTCGACAGCACGTACGCGACAGCACACACGACAGCACACACGACAGCACAAACGACAATGACGTCAGAAGGATGCAGACATGACCGTCTACGCAGTGCCCGGAACCCCCGGGTCCAAGATCACTTTCAAGCCCCGCTATGAGCACTGGATCGGTGGCGAATGGGTCGCCCCCGTGAAGGGCCAGTACTTCGAAGACATCTCGCCCGTCAATGGCAAACCGTTTGCAGAGGTCGCCCGAGGTACGCACGAAGACATCGATGCGGCGCTCGACGCTGCCCACAAGGCAGCACCGGCCTGGGGCAAGTCATCACCTGCCGCGCGAGCCGCTGTGCTCAACAAGATTGCCGACGTGATCGACGCCAACCTCGAGCTCCTGGCGGTGGCAGAGACGTGGGACAACGGCAAGCCCATCCGCGAACCACTGAACGCCGACCTCCCGCTGGCGTCTGATCACTTCCGCTATTTTGCCGCCGCTATCCGGGCTCAAGACGGCGATCACGCCGAGCTCGACGGCGACACTGTGGCCTACCAGTTCCACGAACCCCTCGGCGTGGTCGGGCAGATCATTCCCTGGAACTTCCCGATTCTGATGGCCGTGTGGAAGCTCGCTCCGGCGATCGCTGCGGGCAACACTGTCGTTCTGAAGCCGGCCGAGCAGACCCCGGTCTCGATCCTCGTGCTGATCGAACTCATCGGCGACATCCTGCCTCCCGGTGTGATCAACATCGTCAACGGCTTCGGCGTCGAGGCAGGTAAGCCGCTGGCGTCAAGCCCGCGCATCCGCAAGATCGCCTTCACCGGTGAGACCAGCACCGGTCGCCTCATCTCGCAGTACGCGAGCGCCAACCTCATCCCCGTGACCCTCGAGCTCGGTGGCAAGTCCCCGAACATCTTCTTCAAGGATGTCGCCGACGAGAACGATGCGTTCTACGACAAGGCACAGGAGGGCTTCACTCTCTTCGCCTTCAACCAGGGTGAAGTCTGTACCTGCCCCAGCCGCGCGCTCATCCAGAAGCCGATCTACGACTCATTCCTCGACACGGTCACCGCTCGCACGGCCAAGGCAATTCAGGGCAACCCCCTCGACACCGACACCCAGGTCGGCGCCCAGGCATCGAACGACCAGCTCGAGAAGATCCTGAGCTACATGGACATCGGCAAACAGGAGGGCGCAAAACTCCGCCTGGGTGGCGAGCGTGCTGACCTCGGCGGAGATCTGACAGAGGGCTACTACGTGCAGCCGACGATCTTCGAGGGCCACAACAAGATGCGCCTGTTCCAGGAGGAGATCTTCGGCCCGGTTGTCGCTGTCACCTCATTCGACGACTACGACGACGCGATCTCGATCGCCAACGACACCCTCTACGGCCTCGGCGCCGGCGTCTGGTCGCGCAATGGAAACGTGGCGTACCGAGCGGGTCGCGACATCCAGGCGGGTCGCGTATGGATCAACAACTACCACGCCTACCCCGCTGGCGCAGCATTCGGCGGCTACAAGAGCTCGGGCATCGGTCGCGAGAACAACAAGCTCGCCCTCGACCACTACCAGCAGACCAAGAACCTGCTGGTGTCGTACTCCGAGAACGCGCTGGGCTTCTTCTAAACCGTCACCCGCGACACAGGAGGCGGGTTTCGGCACAACGCTGTGCTGCTCGATGAGTGGTATTCCACCACTGGTTGAGCAGCGCAGCGAATCGAAACCCTCCTCAAAACCCCGACAAGCGTAACGTTCTGAGGAGAGAGAAGGTCACCATGCTCGACACGACCGCAGCGCCGCTCGAAGCGGCAGTCACGATTCCTGGAGAAACCCTGTCGCGCGTGTCCCTCAGCGCGACCGCCGTCGAGCTTCTCCGCAAACTCTGGCTCACGTATGGACCACTCATGTTCCACCAGTCCGGCGGATGCTGCGACGGAAGCTCCCCGATGTGCTATCCCGAAGGCGACTTCATCACCTCTGACAACGATGTGCTCCTCGGGACCTTCGACATCAGCCCAACCGCCGTCTCGCGAAACGAAGATGCCGGCTCACCCACGGAACCCCAGTCCATAAACTTCTGGATGTCATCCGAACAGTTCGCCTACTGGAGCCACACCCACCTGACGGTCGATGTCGTCAAAGGCCGCGGCAGTGGCTTCTCGGTCGAGGCCCCAGAGGGTGTTCGATTTCTCATCCGGTCACGCCTGATGGACACAGCGACTCCGTTCGTCTAGCCGGTCGCCCTGTACAGACCTACCCAGCGCTCACCATTCCTGCGCTCATCTTTTCTGCGCTGGCCTTTCCGCGCTGGCCTTTTCTGCGCTGACCCATTCTGCTCAGACGCGTTCGGATTCCCGTTCAGCCGGCGAATCCACAGATTCAGCGGCAGCCGCCGAGGTAGACGAACCGTTCGAACCCGCAGCTTCACGCGCGAGCGAAGCAGCAACCAGCGAGGCATGAGTGGGCCCTTCGGGCACAGTCGCAGGCCGGTTCACGGCGAACTCCTTGCGCAACACGGGCACAACTTCTTCGCCCAACAGGTCGAGCTGCTCGAGCACCGTCTTCAACGGCAACCCCGCGTGGTCCATCAGGAAGAGCTGGCGCTGGTAGTCGCCGAAGTATTCACGCATCGACGCGTAGCGATCGATGACCTGCTGCGGGCTCCCCACGGTCAATGGAGTCTGCTCGGTGAAGTCCTCCAGAGACGGCCCGTGCCCGTAGACCGGGGCCTCGTTGAAGTACGGGCGGAACTCGTCGACGGCGTCTTGCGAATTCTTGGCCATATAGGCCTGCCCGCCGAGCCCGACGATCGCCTGGTCGGCAGAACCGTGCCCGTAGTGTTCGAAACGCTGGCGGTAGTAACTGATGAGCTGCATATAGTGCTCTTTCGGCCAGAAGATGTTGTTTGCGAAGAACCCATCACCGTAGTACGCGGCCTGTTCCGCGATTTCGGGTGACCGGATGCTCCCGTGCCACACAAACGGAGGCACCCCGTCAAGCGGGCGAGGCGTCGACTGGAACCCCTGCAGTGGAGTGCGGAACTTCCCCTCCCAATCCACGAACTCTTCACGCCACAACCGGTGCAGCAGCGCGTAGTTCTCGATCGCCAGCGGAATACCCTGGCGGATGTCCTGCCCGAACCACGGGTAGACCGGGCCAGTGTTGCCGCGGCCCATCATCACGTCCATTCGCCCATCAGAGACGTGCTGGAGCATCGCGTAGTCTTCAGCGATGCGCACAGGGTCGTTCGTCGTGATCAGCGTCGTCGACGTGCTCAGGATGATCTTCTCGGTCTGGGCCGCAATGTAGGCCAGCATCGTGGTCGGCGACGACGACACGAATGGCGGGTTGTGGTGCTCCCCCAGCGCAAAGACGTCGAGCCCGACCTCTTCGGCCTTCTTGGCAATGGCAACGATCGCCTTGATGCGCTCGTGCTCGGTCGGGGTTGTGAGGTTGGTGGGGTCTGTGGTCACATCGCTGACGCTGAAGATTCCAAACTGCATGATGCCCTCATTTCTATGCTTACGCATTGACATTCGAATCAACGAGCATCTGGGTCGAACTATTCCGTACTGGTCCCACATTCACTCCTCAGAGTATTCGCTAATCGCAACGCAGTCACCGTCGTCACTGTCTGGTTCGTCTCCCGGTGCAGGGTCGGGGTGTTTGTGTCCAGTCGATCTCGGGCGGCGGGATGATGTGCGGTGCGCCCTGACGCATGACGAGTTTCCATCGGCTCTTATGCACATTCGAATGATGAAAATGGCACAACAGCACCCCGTTATCAGTATCCGTTCGGCCGGGTAAGTATCCCTTGTCACGCCAGTCGAGAACATGATGGGTCTCACACCACGACGGGGGTCTCCCACAGTCCGGCCACACACACCCACCATCCCGGGCGGCGAGGGCCCTGTTCTGCGCCGGAGTGAACAGCCGTTTCGTCTTCCCGTGCTGCAACACCCGCCCCTCACGCATCAGCGTCGCAATCACATCCCCGTGACACAGCAACTGCTCAATACTCGTCACCGGCACGGGCTGGTCAACACCGTCAACCCAGCCCACACCCCGACCCTCGACGATGTCTTCCAGGGTGACGTGCACGTTGACCGTCGGACGCGCCCCACACAGTGCCGGCATGTCGGGTAACCCCGCGACCCGGTCGATGTACGCCGTGAACCCATCAGCCAACAACTGCTCACGCGTGCGGGTGTCAGCCAACACCGGGCTGACCTCCTCCTCGCCGTCATCATCGGCGAAGAAGCGTGGGCCGCTACCGTTTCTGCCGCGGACACCATCACCGATGGGCATCGAAGAACCATCCTCGACCTCGCCGCCGCCCGAACCCTCAGAAGCACCAGAACCATCAGGAGCATCAGGAGCATCACCAGAATGAGAGCCATCACTGGCGCCCGGGGCCTCGCCGTTGTCTGCGAATCGGGGAAGTCTCGGGCTGAGGATGGTTTGGGCGATGGCCTGCCACTTCGCCCCCTGCACCGCCGTGAGCAGACCACCGACCTTGAAACTCCCGTCAGCCTGCTGCCGCAACCACAACCCGCGCTTGTCTTCCAACTCCCGAGCTGTCGGCTCGGCACCATCAGGATCCAAATGCCCCTGCCACTGCGCCACCATGATCGCCACCTGATCCGCCGACAACCCCAACCCCACATCGGTCGTCGGATCAGCGGCGAGCACCACCATCCGTTCACACTCATGCAGATCCGCACCGAACCCCACCCGCCTCGCCGACTCGCCCAGCATCCGGGTGATGACCTGCGCACTATCCACTCCGAGCCGGCCAGAACGCAGAGCCTCCTGTACGGAAGGGAAATTACTCTCATTCACCAATCCCACCACCGACATCGACGACCTAACCGCCGTACCCAGTCGCACCCGGCCTGCCGCGGTCTTCTTCGACACCCCCGTCAAACCACTGATCAACGACACGACATCTGCGCACCCATGCTTCACGGTCAACCGGTCATCACCGTGCTCACGTTTGGACCGTTCGGCAAGCTCCCCAGCCGCCTCGACAACGATCCCCTCCGCACACCGCAGCAACGCCTCACCAGCCACCGCCCAGGCCAGCAGTTCCTCGTCGGCAAGCCCGCAGGGCGCGGCAGCCCCAAACCCACCAGACGACATTACAGCCTCCACCGCCGCACGCAGCGCAGAAGCCCGAGGGTCATCCAAGCCCTCAGGCGACGACCCGGGAAACCCGGCAGCTGGTGTCTTCATACCCCCATTCAAACACCCACCACTGACAATCCCTCACCAAATCAGGGCTCCCGCGAACATCAGTGGAGAACTACTTTCACGCCCCGATTGTGGAGAACAAGGCAACAAGAAGACACACCATCAAGAGGGCAGGCGAATCCCCCCCCCCCCCCCCCCCCGTCCGAAGGCAGCCATCTCGTCACCATCACCATCACCGGCCCACGATCCCGTGCGGCACGATTCCGCGCGCACACCACGCCAGTGCGGAAACATTGAACGACCCCGCAGGCAGAAGTTCGGCGCAGCGCGCCCGAAGAGCCAACTGACGCGAACTCGAAAGCCGGGCAACATACGCGCCGGCCGGCCCGACTCCGAGCAGATACGGCTGCCACCAGTCGTCGAACGACTCGTAGTGCCGCACCACCGTCAAGCTCGAGGCTTCGACCTCCACCAGCCCCGCTGCAGTGAACAGATCACTCAGCTCACCCTCACGCGTACCCGGGAGCATCGCCTCACCGACCTCCTCTGGGTCGAGGTCATGAACCGCATCCCAGAAAGTAGCGAGCGGCCCACGGCCCCCAGCGTGATCCCACACGCAGGCCGCAACGAAGCCGCCGGGTCGAATCACTCGCACCATCTCGCGAAGACCTGCACGAGCATCCGCCATGACATGGATGACCAGCTGAGCGAGTGCACCGTCAAACTCTGCATCGGCGAACGGAAGGTGCTCGCCGCCCGACAAGCGCACGTCGACGTTCGGCAGGCGCTTCTCGACAGCCTCGACGAAAGAGGCCGACGGGTCTACCGCCGAGACTGCAGCCGCGCCGAGCCGCGCGACGAGCTGCTCGGTCAGGGCTCCGGTGCCGCAACCAACATCGAGCACACGTTCTCCCCGCCGAACGCCCGACCACTCGGAGAAGATCTCAGCGAGTGGCTCGGAGTACCGGCCCATGAAGTTCAAGTATGCGGCGGCAGTGACGTCAAAACTCATGCGACCACCGTACTCGCGGCTATGTAGACGTGGTCTTGCGCGCACCAAAGATTCAGCACGGGATTTCACTCCGTCACTCTGTGCGCCCCGAGTCGGCCGACCAGGCCACGCCCAACGCGAACAGCGTCGAAACGCCATAGTGCTCCATCGCGGCCGAAACCCGCCGGCGGCCGGTGCGCGGGTTGACACCCACGGTGCGCGAAGCGGTCTCGAGTGTCACCCCCTGCCTCATCAATCTCAACAATGGTGTCCACGTGTGTGCGACAGGCGCAACAGGTTCGGCGCGCTGCCACAGGCTCTGGAAGTACGCGCTGGCAAGCCCAGCGATCACGCCGTTGCGAACGCCGAGAACGCTGGTCGGGCGTGATTCGCCCCATTCGAAGGGCAATGCGAGCTGGTCGCCGTCGGTCCAGAACCAGCTCGGCAGATCATCGAGCATGCGAAGCTCAACACCCGCGCTGTCGTACCGGTGCACAATCGCAGCCGTAGCTGGATCGGCAATTGCTGATGTTGCGATAATGACGCGCACTGCATCTTTGCCGCTGAGCGCGTGCGCGAACCGTGCGATCCGATCTTCGGCACCCGAGAGAAAGCGGCTGACATCGGGCAGAATGGCCTGTAGCGTTCCAGAATCATGGCGAGCCGTGTCGAACCAGAGGTCTTCCGATGCGTTCGTGCCGTGCCGCATCACGATGGGCACCTGTTCGGCGGACGCCTCGCCAACCGACCAGTGACGAAGCATCGCAGGAAGCCCTGCGACGGCCCGTTCGATCTCGGCGAGATTCGCCTCAGCACTGCGGCGCAGCTCCTCCGCACCCACGGCCACAGCCGCGGCAACCCAGACCGAGGGGTCCAGATAGGAAAGGGTGGAATCGGTGCCTCCGAGAACTCCACTCCTACGCAGGCGCTCGACCGCCTCTGCCGCCTCGCGTTCAGTCAGGTGCGCCAAGGAGGCGACCGCATCGGTCGTAGCGGGCCGACCACGGTAGATCACCGCGAGGAGAGTCTCGTCATCCATCGTGGTCCCCTCGCGCATCCCCACCCGATGATGCCAACCCAGACGATCGCGTCAGCTTGTACTGATGCTTGCCGATAGCGGACGTGTCCGCAAGCGGCTCTTGTCACCGGCTGGACACTTCAGGACACTGGAGAATACCCAGAAAGGGGGTCACGATGACCGTCAACGCGCCCCGCACCGACGCGCAAGCCGATGCATTCGATCCCCCAGCTGGCGACCAGCCACAGCTGAGGCGCACACTAGGCGGGTTCCAAGTCTTCGCGATCTCGTTCGCCTTCATCTCGGTTGCGGTCGGCGTCTTCGCTACGTACGGCGAGATGTTGCAGACGGCGGGCCCGGTCGGAATCTGGCTCTGGGTTGCCGCCGCAACCGGGCAGACACTGGTCGCCCTGGTCGTCGCCCAGTTTGCAGCCCGCATTGCCCTGAGTGGCTCGTCGTACCAGTGGGCATCCAGGCTCGCGAATCCGAAGATCGGCTGGTTCTTCGGCTGGCTCAGCTTCTGGTATCTCGCCATCGCCGTAGTGACGATGGCCAACGCAATGGCGAGCCAAGCAGTGATGCCGCTGTTCGGCATGGATGCTGACGAAGGCACTGCGCGCATCGTCACCCTGGTCATCCTGGTGATCCAGGCCGCGCTGGTGATCGCCTCGACTCGGCTGTTCGGCATGATCACGTCAGCTGCGGTTGGCGTCGAACTGGGCATCATCGCCGTGTTGGTCGTCGCCCTGCTTGTCGTCATCGCGCTCACTGGAGGCGGTGACATCGGCAACCTCACGTCACGCGGGGTCTCGATCAGCGACCCCAACTATTTCGCCATCGGAGGCGGACTCATGGCCGGGGCCCTCATGGGTCTTACGACTCTGGTCGGCTTCGACTCGGCCGCAAACCTCGCCGAGGAGGCGAAGGACCCCTTTCGAACGGTACCGCGAGCGATCGTCGGATCGGTCGTCGCGGCAAGCGTTGCCGGTCTCATCTTTCTGATCGTGCTGACGGTCTCCATCAAAGACGTGGGCGCGGTCACCGCCGACGCCTCACCGGTCGCCGCGATCATCCGGGGTCAACTCGGCCCCTTCTGGGAGCGCATTCTCATCGGCGGCATCGCCTTCGCCTTCTTCGGCGCCGGGATGGTCGTGATGGCCGCCTGCGCGCGCCAAGCGTTTGCGATGGCACGCGACGGCCGCTTTCCTGCATCCGGCCTGATGAAACGCGTGAACCGTCGTACCCGCACACCGGTCGCCGCGACCCTGTTGATCGTGGCCATCGGAATCGTGCTGATGGTTGCCCTGCCCGGTGACGCCCTGAACCAGCTGCTCGTCGGCGGAACCCTGCTGCCCGCGCTGATGTACGGCGCCATCGTGGTGCTCTACCTTGCGGTGCGCACCAAGCTCGAGCGCAAAGAGGGCGGGTTCAACCTCGGTCGTTTCGAGTTGCCTGTGACCATCGTCGCCCTTGTCTGGGTGGCTCTCGTGCTCTTCGTGCTCGTCACCCCGCCAGATGCCCTGGTACCGGCGCTGGTGGTTCTCGGGCTCATTCTGGCCGGCGGCGTCTACTTCGCCTGGCTCATGATCTTCAGGCGCACAGTGCTTGAGAATGAGCCTGACGGCGGGGCAGCAGTCGAAGACATCGAGGTGGATGCCCGGCCCGAAACCACCACGGATGCCGACGCCAGCACGGCTCCGGGGGCCTGAACATGGGCGCGCTCGATGCCCTCACTGGCCGGGTCGTGTTACCGAGCGACGACGAGTACGAAACGGTGCGGGCATCCTGGAACCTGCTGTTCTCCCACCGACCGGCGGCGATCGTCTACGTTCACGACACGGGCGATGTGGTCAATGCCGTCGTCATCGCACGCCACAACGACATACCCCTGCGAGTGCGAAGCGGTGGTCATTGCCTCGAGGGCTGGTCGACACTCGACGATGGCCTGGTCATCGACGTGAGCGGGCTCACCTCGGTCTCGGTCGACACCGAATCCCGCACAGCCACGGTCGGCGCCGGACTCACGCAGGCGCAGGCGGTTGCGGCTCTCGGAGCAGCAGGGTTCGCCGCACCGACCGGCACAGAAGGCACGGTGAGTCTCGCGGGGGCAACTCTCGGCGGCGGTTTCGGCCTGCTGACCCGGGTCTTCGGCATGGCCTGTGACAATCTGCTCGCCGTCGAGATCGTCGTGGCCTCAGTCGACGGCGGCGCCGAAGTACTGACGGTCGACGCTGACAACAACGCAGAACTCCTTTGGGCCCTGCGTGGAGCCGGCAATGGCAGCTTCGGCGTCGTCACGGCGCTCACGTATGCCGTGCATCCGCTCGCCGACGTCTGTTCGGTCACTGCCACGTGGCCAGGCCTCGAGGCCTTACCAGACGTCTTTGCGACGTGGCAGGCCACTGCTCCGGTGGCCAATGAGAGGCTGACCAGCCAATTGGAGATCACCCGTGACTCAATGGTGCTGTTCGCTGTGCTCGTGCCAACGGTCACGGCCCAATCCGAGGCCAGTGATCACTCAGCGTATGCCGACTCGCCGAATGCCAACGAAACAGGGGCTGAAGCGAAGGCAGAAGCAGAGCGGATGCTCGCGCCCCTGCTCGCAATTGCGAGCCCTGAAGTCGTGGTGACACACGCATCGTGGCCCGAAACCTACTCCGGATTCCAGATCGCCACTGCAGAAGAACCGGCAAACTGGAAGTTCACCTCACAGTTCGTGTCCGAACCGTTCCCGGCAGAGGCGATCGACATCATCGTGCGCTTCATGGCGCTCGCGCCGACCGAGCACTGCAACTATTTCACAAACGCCTTCGGCGGGGCAGTCGCCCACAGCGAACCGACGGGCGGCAGCGCCTTCGCCCACCGCAACGCCCTCTTCTACGCCGAACCCGGGGCAGGGTGGGGCGCACGCGGAGGTGTAATGGCGGCCGAAGACCCACTCACGTCCCAGTGCCTGCGCTGGGTCGCCGACTTCGCAGAGGCTATGGAGCCGTTCGTGAACGGCGCATACCCCAACGTGCCGAACGCCGACGCGGCGGACTGGTTGACCGAATACTGGGGTCTCGGTGTGCCACGTCTCAGAACGGTGAAATCAGCCTACGACCCGAGCGACGTTTTCAGCTTCGCGCAGAGCGTTCCCCCATCGTGAGCCCCTTTGCCCGGTGAGGCACCCGTTGCGCCAAAATGAGCCCGTCACACGTGTCTCTTTTTGACGAAGCGGACTCAGAAGCGCGACTCACCCGACGCCGCCCACCGTGTGCAGTACTGTGTGTCGCGGGGGGGGCGGCGATTCGCTGCCGTGTGCACTGTGCGCCCACCTTCGCCATGACAGCCGAAATCCGTAGGAGAAGCCATGCCGGTCAAGCCCAGGTTCGTCGTCCGTGCGGGCGCCCTGATCGGCACCGCGGTCATGGCCGTGATGCTCGCTGTCTGGCCCTCGGCCGCCCACGCTGTCGGCGCTGCGAACGCTGTCGATGCGGCAACGTGCACCACGGTCCCGACACCGGCATTCATGCAACAGCCGTGGCTGGCATTTTCAGAGGGCCCCAATCCCTACAGCGGTGAGGCGGGAATCTTTCTCGAGCAACAACTGCAGAATCTCAATACGACGATTCTCGAGTTGTCGGGTGGTGTGAACTCGACTCTGCTGGAGGAGGCATCCAGCCAGCTCGTACTGGTCACCCAAGGTCGGGATGTGCTCGCCAACATGATTCACCTCGACACTGAGATTTCGACCACTGAACTCACTCAAGCCGATCCCTCGGACTCGACAGGCTGGTCGGAATCGCTGGCCACGCTGACGCAGGCGTTTGATGCCGATCCCTCTTCCACTGCTGTAGATGACTACATCGCGGTGATTCAGCCCTTTCTGCAGGCCGGCCTCGATGGGTCGAATCCAATCTGGACGATGGCATTGGTCGACAGTGGCTCGGAGGCAGAGCAGTCGATTCAGACACGCGCCGACCGTTACCAGACGATCGTGCAGGGTGGTGCTGAGCAACTGTCCGTGAGCCAGCAGAGCTGCGAGACCGGCCTCGGCACCACCCCGCCCGTCACCGGAACGCCGACCACAGGGGTTCCGACCTCGACGAGCATTCCTCTGGCCACCGATCCGAAACAGGCCGATTCGATGTCGTCCAGCCCGTTGACGACCTCTGCGCAGCAGACCCGCCTGGCCGACACCGGGCTCGACGGAACAACCGTGTTCGCCAGCGGCGGCATCATGCTGCTCGCGGGGATTCTGGTGCTCTGGAGAGTTCGACGCACGACTGGCGCCTGACCGCCAGGAACCCTCGAGCAGAGAGTCGACGAACCCGAGACCGTTCATCCCCTCGGCCCCGAGCGCCGCGCGTCACCCGTTTCAGCTGTGGAACGCGGTACGTTCTGCACTCGAGAGGGCGTGGGCGATGCGGTCAGCGAAGTTCGCCGAGATGGTGGGCAGGGCATCCGCCCTGAACCAGCGGGCTTCGGAATTCTCGCCGTCGGCCGGGTGAGGCTCGCCAGAGACGTACGTCATCAGGAAGGTGAGGTCGAGATATTGGGCTTGGTCGCCGTTCGGGTACGTCATCGGCGGCAGGGCGTTGACCCACGCCAGCCGGGAGGCGACGGCAGTCACGTTCGCCTCTTCGAGCACCTCGCGGGCTGCGGCGACAGCGGGCTGTTCACCCGGGTCGATGATGCCGGTCACCGGGGTCCAGGCACCATTGTCGGACCTCTTGACCATGAGGATCTCGGCATGCTCGTCGTCGCCGTCTGCCCGGGTGACGACGGCCGTGACTCCCGTCAACCAGAGCGGAGCAGAGCCGATCTTCTCGCGCAGCGCGAGTACGAAGTCAGGGGTCGCCATACGTCGACACTAGCGGGACGAGCGACGAGTGAAAGCCGCTTCATCGCGCAGCGATGTGGCCGAAAATGCCCTTGGCCATTGCCCGGAGAGCACTCTCGGCCACATTCACCGGCGTTGTGTAGTCGCGCTCGGCGCAGCGAGACGGGCCGAGACTAGCCCTGCGCCTGGATCGAGACGTCGTTCCACTTCTCCCAGGTCTCGATGCGGCTGGCGTAGTCGGCCTTCGCGATGCCGAGCGGTGCCGTTCCGAAGAAGACGCGCAGTGGCGGCTCCTCGGCGTCGACGATCTTCAGTACCGCTGCGGCGGAAGCCGAAGGATCGCCAGCGACGCCCAGTCGCTGCTTGCGGGCGGCCACGACGGCTTCGTGAAGCTCGGCATAGTCGGCGAGTGGCTCAGAGGTCACCGACGACGATCCGCCCCAGTCGGTCGAGAATCCACCGGGCTCGATCAGCGTGACCTTGATACCGAACGGGGCGACCTCCTGGGCCAGCGACTGGCTGAAGCCCTCGAGCGCCCACTTCGAGGCGTGGTAGATGCCGACGAGCGGGAACGCTGAGATACCGCCGATCGACGAGACCTGGATGATGTGCCCACTCTTCTGCGCCCGCAGGAACGGCAGCGCAGCCTGCGTCACCCACAGGGCCCCGAAGACGTTCGTCTCGATCTGCGCCCGTGCCTCCTTCTCGGTGAGCTCCTCGATGAACCCGAAGTGCCCGTAGCCGGCGTTGTTGATGACGACGTCGAGACGCCCGAAGTGCTCGTGCGCCTGGGCGACGGCAGCGAAGTCGGCGTCGTGGTCGGTGACGTCGAGGGCTATCGGCAGGATGTTGTCGCCGTACTTCTCGACCAGATCGGCCAGTGAATCGATGTTGCGCGCCGTGGCCGCGACCTTGTCACCACGCTCGAGGGCTGCTTCGGCCCACTCGTGGCCGAAGCCTCGTGACGTGCCGGTGATGAACCATACCTTCATGTGATTTCCTTTCGATGAGACAAGAGGTGAAACGAGCGAACGACCGGTGTTATGCCCGGCCGGGCCCCCGTCATCAGCGCCGCTTCAGAACGCCCTTGATGAAGGCGGCCTGGCCGACGTGTTGCGTGTCGTCGCCGATGACACTCACAAGCCGCGCCGCGAGGGTGACAGCCGGCGTCCACCGGGTGTCGACGATACGGTCGAGGTCGTCGTCACCCAGCGCAGAGACGTAGACGATCGTCTGGGCGTGCACCTCGTCGAAGTACCCGGCCAGCAGTTCAGGCGTGAGGCCCTCGACCAGCGCGACATCGTCAGACGTCTGGCCATAACCCGTGGCATCGACGTCGAAGGGAAGCGCGAAACGGTCGAACCAGCCGCCGGTCACCCAGAGCTGAGGTGAGCCCGCGGCATCGGCGAGGTGGTCATCCTGCACGCGTGTGAGGTGCCACACGAGCCAGGCGATCGTATTCGCCCCACTGTCGACGCGCGCGGTGAGCTGTTCGGGCGTGAGACCGTCGAGAACGCGGTGCACCGAACCCTGGATGCGGTCGAATGCATCGGCGAGAACGGATGCTGCGCTTGTCATAGTCGTACCCCGCTGTGCAGGGAGAGCCCAGCGGCTTCTGCTGCCTGGGTGTCGAACCAGGGGAACAGGCTGATCTTCTGCATGGAATTCCCTTCGTCGGGCTTCGTTGTCACCCCAAGGCTAGGGGGTTGTCTGGCTGAATCGCTGCGCTCAGATCTCGCTGAGACGTGAGCCCAGTGCCTCTGTGGTGCGCGAGACCCAGCCGGCCGGGTCGGGTGCCTTCGGGCTCGTCGTCACGAGGTCTATGCCGATGGAAGAATATTTCTCCATCGAGGCGAGAAACGCGTCGGCGTCGTCGAAGCGGTCGGCGCCCGTGATGACGGTCTTCTCAATCGCATCGTAGTCGCGACCGAGATCGTCGCAGTGACCACGCAGAACCTCGAGCTTGTGAGTGAGGCCATCGAGACCCACGTCGAAAAGATTGCAGGCATCCGCGTACTGGGCAACCAGGCGCAAGGTCTTCTTCTCGCCGCTTCCGCCGATGAGAAGCTCCGGCCCGGGCTTCTGGATGGGCTTCGGCGAGCAGATCGTCTCGGCGAGGTGGTAGTACTCGCCGTTGTACGCTCCGTCGTCGTCGCTCCACATCTGCTGGCAGATCTGGATGGTCTCCTCCAGTCGCCCGAAACGCTCACTGAGGCCCGGGTAGGGCACACCGAGCCCGAGGTGCTCGCGTTCGTACCACGCCGCACCCAACCCCAGAACGGCGCGTCCTCCGCTGAGCACATCGAGCGTGGTGACGATCTTGGCCAACAGCCCTGGGTAGCGATACGTCACGCCGGTGACGAGAAGCCCGAGCTTGATGGTCGAGGTCTGCCCGGCGACGAATCCGAGGGAGGTGTAGCCCTCGAGCATGGGGTCGTATGAAGTGGCAAGGCTCTCCATCTGGAACCAGTGGTCCATGAGGGTGAAGAGCGAAGCACCACCGTCTTCGGCCGCTTTTGCCGTTGCTGTGAGGGTGGGGGCAAGGGCTTCGGCCCCGCCTGGAAGAGTGAAGTTCGAAAAATGGATGCCCAGTTTCATGTTTTCACTCTACGACGCTCTCTACTCGGCGTCGCCCTTCTGCTCCTCGGCGACCACAGCATCCACCGTCGAGTCGGCCTCGGGGGCAGGCTCGACCGTGACGTCGACCTGCTCGACCTCGATGTCGACGACGTAGAACTCGTTGCGGGCACGGGCGCGGGCCTCACGCTCGAGCCGCAAGCGTTCCTGTTTCTCTGCGCGCTCACGCAGGCGATCCTGGTCGACCTCGACGCGCCGAACGCTCACTCCGCGCTTGACAGCGGGCACCGTCTTGGGAGCGGCAGTCGTGCCGGTTCCTGAGGTGGAGCGGCCGCTGCTCGGCGTTCGCGCTGCGGCCGACGTGCTGCCCGAGCGGGTTACCGGAGACGATGCACGCGACGAGGCAGCACTCCCCGATGTGACCGGGGCCTGGCCCGAGCCCTGGCAGCGTTCGCCGTTCTTGGTCTCATGCTGGATCAACGCCTGGGAAACGAGACCGACGGCAACAGCCCGCCCACAGATCGGGCATTTCGTGTTTACGCCACTCGCCATTTTTCTGTCAAACCTTTCGCACACACCGCGAGTCTCCCGGGTAAAGACCGCAGCAGGAGAGCCTGACGGACACCGTCGGCACAACCCGCCTCAGAGATTCTACGAGCAGAAACGGGCGCTGCGATCCCCGAGCCCGGAGATCTGCCCGATATTGGCGGGCCTGAAAGCCCGGTCCGGTCTTGGCCAGCCCCGGCGACGACGTCGCGAACCAGCGGCGTTCAGTACCAGATCAGTACCAGATCAGTACCAGATCAGTACCAGTTGACCGACTGTGAGTGCGACCAGGCGGAGCACGGCGTTCCGTACGAGGAGGCGATGTACTGCAGTCCCCACTTGATCTGCGTGGTGGCGTTGGTCTCCCAATCACTGCCGATCGAGGCCATCTTGCTGCCGGGCAGAGCCTGGGGGATGCCCGTGGCACCGCTCGACGCGTTGTAGGCCTGGTACGACCATCCGGATTCCTTCTGCCAGAGACTCGCCAGGCAGGAGAACTGGGAGTCGCCCCAGCCGTACTGCGATGAGGCGATGCTCGCCGCGGCGGCTTTCGCCCCGTCGACGGTGTTCGTCTGCGCCAGCGCCTCGGCAGCAGCGGCCGCTGCAGCCTGAGCGTCTGCTTCAGCCTTCTCGGCGGCCGCGGCGGCAGCTTCGGCCGCGATGCGATCAGCCTCATCCGCGGCAGCTTTCACCTGTTGCGCCTGGAATTCGGTCTGTACGGTGAGCGCTGTGACCGCAGGCGCGTCGAGTGCGCTGTAGTTGGTGAGCGAGGCGATCGACGTCGAGAGCGTGGTGGTGTCGACCTTTGCGGTGGCCAGAGCGACGACCTGGTCGGCGCGCGCGAGGGTGTCCTGGGCCTGGGCGACAACCCGCGATTTCTCGACGGTCGCGGCGAGCGCCTGCTCGGTGCGCTGGGAGGAAGCGGCCTTCTCGCTCGAAGCGATCGAGGACTGCGCGAGAAATCCGGAGCCGACGAGAATGCCGGTTGCGACGAGGGCCGAGGCGATGATGATCTTCTTTGTGGCGAACCGCCTCACGCCTCTGCGGAGTGCCCTGCGGTTGGTGGCGGTGTCGGTGCTAGTGGCGGCAGTGGCGGTGGACTGGTCTGATTCAGTGTGACGGGAGTGCATGTATTCCAATGGTTCGGCCGACCTGTACCTGGTTTCCACAACGGGAATCCGGATACGGGCACGTCGGCTTTCGCAGAAGAAGAAGAAGTCCTTCGCCCTTCGAGGGGCGCGGCTGGCTGACGGGTAGGGCACAGTGCGCATGACTCGAGCGAGGCAGACGTGACAGTCGGTGTCGGGTGTATTCGAGACGCGTGGTGGTCTCGGCAGGTGCAGCGGCTCCACAGTGGGCTGCCGCAGGCGAAGTGAATACCCTAACCCGGCTCAGCTGAAGAGAACCTCAGTTCTGGCTGGGAAGATCATCCACGGGCATCCGTGACCAGAGCGTGAACGAACGACAGCTTCGTTATGACCGGCTCGGTCAGGTCGAACGGATAGAAGTCACCGAGACCCATGGACCGGTTCACCCTGTTGAACATCAGCGACAGCCAATGCCAGTCGGCGAGCAGCTCCTCGATAGTGCGGTCTGCGTAGGAGAACCGCGCCACGATGTCGCCGACACCCGTGAACCCGACTCGATCGGCGTGCAGGATGAGCCCGGAGCCCGCAGCGGTGGCGACCGTGCCCGTGATATGGAGGTAGTGGGCGAAGGTCTCCGCGAAGTCCTCCCACGGGTGCATGGTCGCGTAGTCCGAGATGAACGATTCGCGCCAGGTCGCTGGGGCGCCATATCGATAGTGGCGGGCGATTGCATCGCTGTAGCTTGTGCGCTCGTCCCCGAAGAGCCGGCGGCACTCTGCCCAGCGCTCGTCGGTGTCGACGAGGATGTTCTGGAAGTAGTGGCCGACCTCGTGCCGGAAGTGGCCGAGTACCGTGCGGTAGACCTCACCGAGCTTGACCCGCAGGGTCTCGCGGTAGTCGTCGAGGGATTCGGCGAGATCGATGGTGATCACGCCGTTCGCGTGGCCGATCGTCACAGGCTCACCGCTGCGGCTCGACACGAGATCGAAGGCGAGGCCGCCCTCTCGCTCGTAGAACGGTACGACCGGCAGCCCCAGGTCGTTCAGTTGCACCAGCAGACGTCGCTTGTCGACCGCCGTGTCTGCCAACCGTTCGAGCGCCAGCGTGTCGTCGTTGGACGGCTGGCGCCGGGTGAGTCTGCAGGCCCGGCACGCCCCGCTCGGCTGGCTCGTGTCTGCCAGCCAGTTGCACTTCCAGAACCGGTTGGAACAGGCCACCCAGACAGACCCGTCGATCTCGATCTCACTGCCCTCAGCGCCGACCAGGAAGAACCCACGGGTCGGTGCGTGGAAGCCGATCGAGGCGGTGCAGGTGGGGCAGTCGAGGGTTTCGAGGAAGACCGGGGACGAGCAGTTCGGGCAGCGCAGGGAGTTCACACCTGACATCTTGGCGGGGTGTACACCGGAGCGCAATCGGCGAACCGACGAGCGTGTCAATCGTTACGCAGGAACTTCGTCGAACGCGCCCGTGGGGTGCGCCGGCTCGGGCGGCAGGCAAGTACCCTGATCAGGTGGAAGTTGAACTCATCACGCTGACGCCCATGCAGGCCCTCGGCATTCCGATCGCCCTCGTCGGTGCTGTCTTTCTCGCCCTCGGCGCGGAATTCCAGCACAGAGGAGTGAACAAGGTCGACGCCGCGACCGGCAAGAGTGCATCGACGGGCCTGAGTGTCGGCCAGTTGCTGGCCCTGGTCAAGCGGCCGTCTTGGGTGCTCGGCACCCTGATGCTCGGGCTCGCCATCGTCTTTCAGCTCGTCAGCCTGTTCCTCGCTCCCCTGACCGTGGTGCAGCCCCTGGGAGCCATCGCCCTGGTGATCACCTCCATCGTCACGGCACGAACCACGAAGACGAAACTCAGCCGCCAGACCATCAGGGGCATCATCTTCTGCGTGGGGGGCATCGCCTTGTTCGTCACCGTCGCTGCGCTGACGACCTCCTCGCTCCCGATCGATGAGACGCAGCTCATCATCGTGCTGGTCATCCTCGCGATCGTGCTGGTCATCCTCGGTGCGGCGTTCCTGATGTTCCGTCACCGCTTCACAAACATCTTCTACATCGTCGGGGCGGGAATTCTGTTCGGTTTCGTGGCAACCCTCGCCAAAGTCATCATCGACCGGGTGCACACGATAGTTCAGCGGGGTTTCCACCTCACTCCCTCCGACGGCATCACCATCTTCTGCATCGTCGGCATCATCGCCGCGGCGCTCATCGGCTCGTACTTCGTTCAGACGGCGTACTCCTCTGGCCCTCCCGATCTCGTCGTGGCCGGCCTGACCGTGATCGACCCGATCGTGGGGGTGAGCATCGGAATCTTCGTGCTCGGCGAGGCGGCGACTGCGCCGATCTGGGCCGGGTTCGTCTTCGTGATTGCAGGCGCGCTCGCGGCCTACGGGGTGTTCCAACTCGCCAGGCGAGCCCCGCACGTGGCCGAGTTGTCAGACACACACCAGGCCTGACTCTGACTCGTCAGCACAGAATTCGGCCTGCGGGACCTCACGACCGGCTCGACGGGCTACCTTTGGTAGTTATGACTACCACTGACACCAGCGCGCCGAGCGAGGCAGAAACTGCCCCCGATGCCGTGACTTTCAGCGAATTGGGGCTCAGTGACGCGGTACTGAAGGCGCTGCGCGACGTGGGGTACGAGAATCCCTCCGCCATCCAGGCCGCCACGATCCCGCCGCTGCTCGCCGGTCGCGACGTTGTCGGCCTCGCCCAGACGGGCACCGGCAAGACGGCAGCGTTCGCGCTGCCCATCCTCTCGCGGCTCGACCTCTCGCAGAAGAACCCTCAGGCGCTGGTTCTCGCGCCCACGCGCGAGCTGGCGCTGCAGGTCTGTGAGGCGTTCGAGAAGTACGCCGCACACATGAAGGGCGTGCATGTGCTGCCGGTCTACGGCGGCCAGGGCTACGGAACGCAGCTGTCGGCCCTCCGCCGCGGCGTTCACGTGGTCGTCGGCACGCCGGGGCGCATCATGGACCACCTCGACAAAGGCACGCTCGACCTCTCCGAACTCAAGTTCCTGGTTCTCGACGAAGCCGACGAGATGCTCAAGATGGGATTCGCCGAAGACGTCGAGACGATTCTGGCCGATACTCCGGATGAGAAACAGGTCGCCCTCTTCTCGGCGACGATGCCCGCGAGCATCCGGCGCATCTCGAAGAACTACCTGCACGACCCCGAAGAGATCACGGTCAAGAACAAGACCACCACCTCGGCCAACACGACCCAGCGCTACCTGCTGGTCTCGTACCCGCAGAAGGTGGATGCCCTGACCCGCATTCTCGAGGTCGAGAACTTCGAGGGCATGATCGTCTTCGTTCGCACCAAGAACGAGACCGAGGCGCTCGCCGAGAAACTGCGCGCTCGCGGATACTCGGCCATGGCGATCAGCGGCGACGTGCCCCAGGCCCAGCGCGAACGAACGGTGAACCAGCTGAAGAGCGGCAAGCTCGACATTCTCGTGGCCACCGACGTCGCCGCCCGCGGGCTCGACGTCGACCGCATCAGCCACGTGGTGAATTACGACATTCCGATCGACACCGAGTCGTACGTGCACCGCATCGGGCGCACCGGCCGTGCGGGCCGCAGCGGCGCCGCGATCAGCTTCGTCACACCCCGCGAGCGCCACCTCCTCAACGCGATCGAGAAGGCGACGCGCCAGCCGCTCACCCAGATGCAGCTGCCGAGCTTCGAAGACGTGAACCTCACGCGACTGGCTCGCTTCGACGATGCGATCACCGAGGCACTCACGCAGACCAGTCGCATCGAGGCCTTCCGTGACATCGTCGGGCACTACATCGAGCACCACGACGTGCCCGAAGCCGATGTCGCTGCAGCACTCGCCGTCGTGGCGCAGGGTGACACGCCCCTGCTGCTCTCTGCTGCCGATGAGCGTGCCCAGCGGCCGGAACGCGCCGACCGTGGCGACCGAGCTGCCCGGGCCGCCGAGCGCGACCGCGGTGGCCAGGGTGACCGCAGGGGGTCGTACGACCGCGACGATCGCGGCGGCCGCAGCGAGAGGGCCAGCGGCACGAGCGGCTACGGAGCTTCTTCTCGCGGTGACGACGGCGACAAGCCCGAGCGCCGCGCGCGCCCCGCGAACCGCGCCATGGCGTCGTACCGCATCGAAGTCGGCAAGCGTCACAAGGTCGAACCCCGCCAGATCGTCGGCGCCCTCGCAAACGAGGGCGGATTGAGCCGTGAGGACTTCGGAGCGATCCAGATTCTGCCCGAGTTCTCGCTCGTGGAACTGCCGGCCGATCTGCCAGGCGACGTTCTCGGCAGGCTCAAGGGCACTCGCATCAGCGGCAAGTTGATCGAGATCCAGCCCGACGCCCGCCCCACCCGCCAGGGTTACGGCACCGATCGCCCCGACCGCAAGCCGCGCCGCTAGCCGGGCCGCTCATCCCCGGCCTACGCGACCAGCGAACACGCTAGAGGCTGGGCAAAACCTGCTCGCGAACCTGCTTGCGCAGGATCTTGCCGAGCATCGAGCGGGGCATGTCGTCGATCTGCACGATGCGCTTCGGGATCTTGTAGGCAGCGAGCAGGTCACGGCAGTGCAGCCGTAGCGCCTCCTCATCGAGCGTGACGCCCGGCTCGAGCTGCACGGCAGCGACGACCAGCTCTCCTCCGCGTTCGAGTGGCTTGCCGAAAACGGCTGCGTCGACGACATCGGGGTGTGACCGGAGCGCAAGTTCCACCTCGGTGGGCGAGACATTGAACCCGCCCGTGATGATCAGCTCCTTGGCGCGGTCGACGATCGTCGTGAAGCCGTCGGCATCGACGGTGACGATGTCTCCGGTTCGCAGCCACCCACCCGGCAGAAGCGCCTTAGCTGTCTCCTCGGGGCTGTTCCAGTACCCCTGGAACACCTGCGGGCCGGAGATGAGCAGCTCACCGGGCTCCCCCTGCGGCACTTCGGTGGCCGGATCATCCAGACCGACCACCTTCATCAGCGTCGACGGGAACGGCACGCCGATCGTGCCGGTGCGGCGCGTACGGTAGAACGGGTTGCCGAGCGCCACCGGAGACGACTCGGTCATGCCGTAGCCTTCAACGAGTAAGCCGCCAGACACCGATTCCCAGAGTTCCACGACGCTGTCGGGCAGGTTCATCGCGCCCGAGATGCAGTACTTGCAGGACTTCAGCGAGATTCCGCGTTCCTTCGCGGCGAGCGCTGTTCGTTCGTAGATCGGCGGCACTGCGCAGTACACCGTGGCCGGCGACTTCTTCATGGCATCGAGAATCAGGCCGGGCTCGAACTTCGGGAAGAGCACGATCAGCGCCTGCTTGTGCACGCCGTAGGTGAGGTACAGCGTCATTCCGAACGCGTGGAACATCGGCAGGATGGCATAGAAGATCTCTTTGCGCGGCTCGGCCCCGAGCATCCATGCCTCGCCCTGCAGGGCATTCGAGTAGAGGTTGAAGTGCGTGAGCATGACGCCCTTGGGCCTGCCGGTGGTGCCCGAGGTGTACTGGATCGCGGCGAGGTCGCCGACGGCAGGCTTCGGATGCTCGGGGTCGATCGGGTCGTGGGCGAGAAGGTCCTTCCAGGCGAGCGTTCCGGCAACTTTTCCGGTCAGGGCTTCGCGCGATTCGCGCAGCTTCTTCACCGGCAGGTGCAGGGCAAGTCGCTTGAAAGTCGGGAACGCCTGCAGCAGGTTGACCGAGACGATGTGGTCGATCTCGACGTCTGAAGGGAAGTTCTGGATGGCCGCGACCGACTTGTCCCAGGCGATCACGACGCGGGCCTGGTGGTCTTCGAACTGGTGGCGGAGCTCTCGCGAAGTGTAGAGCGGGTTGTGCTCGACGACCACTGCACCCAGGCGCAGGATCGCGTAGAACGCGACGACGTGCTGAGGGCAGTTCGGCAGCAACAGGGCGACCCGGTCTCCCGAGCGCACGCCCAGGCGGCGCAGGCCCTCGGCCGCGCGGTCGACCTGGTCGCCGAGGTCGCGATAGCTCGTGCGGCGCCCGAAGAACTCGGTGGCCGGGCTGTCGCCCGCTTCAGCGACGGAGCGCTCGAGCATGTCGACGAGCGATTCGGTCGGCAGGTCGATGTCGGCGGGCACTCCCGGCTGGTAGTTCTTCAGCCAGGGGCGTGTTTCGGTGGTAGCCATGGTTCTATCTTGCCGTGCGGCCGGCGCCGGGTCCGCCAGGCCAGTGGTACCGGGGGTGGGCACACGAAAGTCGCTCACTTACCCCCGGTCACCCCGGTCAGGACTCGAGCGTGCGCGGTGCTTTCGCGAGGTTCGCGTCGAGCTCAGCCTTGTTCTGGCGAACTCCGTAGGCGGGGCGGTCACGCTCGACACGCCAGCTCTCCGAGAGCGGGCCGACGTCGACGGCGTCAAAGCCGAACTCGTCGTAGAGCGCGATCACGAGAGCGGTAGCGTCCGGGAAGTCGCTCGAGGTCGCGAGCGCACGGCGGTCAGCGGTGCCGGCAGGCGAACCTGTGGTCTGGATGTCGGCAGCCTGGATGTGGTTGAAGCCCTTGACGACCTTCGACTGCGGCAGGTGCTGCTGCAGCATGCCCGAGACGGTCGTGCGTCCCTCGTCGAGGGCGGCGATGCGGCCGTCGCGCTCCCAGTAGTAGTTGTTCGTGTCGATCACGATCTTGCCGGCCTGCGGCGCGACCGGAACGGCGGTGTAGTTCTTCAACGGCACCGTCACGACGACGACGTCGCCTGCCTCGGCGGCCTCGTCAGCCGTCGCGGCGACGGCGTTCGGGCCGAGTTCTGCAATGAGGTCAGCGAGCGTCGCTGGCCCGCGAGAGTTCGCGATCGTGACGGTGTGACCGTGCTCGATGAGTGTGCGTGCGAGTGCCGTGCCGATGTTTCCGGCTCCGATGATTCCGTAATCTGTCATGGGTACTTCAACACTGCGAACCAGATTTCATTCCGTCACGCATCCGGGCAGAGGTGCGCGATTCCAAGCACACCTAGAGCCAGCGCTCGAGACCGTCCAGAATCAGGTCGAGACCGAGAGGGAATTCGTCGGCGTAGTTGTAGCCCGGAGTGAGCACATGCTGCGCTGTCAGCTCGGCCAGATACGGAAACTCCTTGGTCGGGAGCTGAGCGAGCAGAATGTGCGCCATCGCGGCGGTCTCCTCTTCGGTCGTGAAGGGCAGACTCTGTTCCTGCATCGCGAATCCGTAGATATAGCTGTCAAGGGCCGAGAACGCGTGCGCGGTCATGGTTATGGAAAACCCGGCGTTCCTGAAGGTCGCGATGACCCGGTCATGATGGCGCAGGGTTGCCGGCCCCGGATTGGTGCCCGAGCCCTTGACCCCGATGGCCCACGGATGCCGAGACAGCGCGTCTCGGAATGACACCGATCGCTTACGCAGCGCCGACTTCCAGTCGTCGTTGTGCGACGGAAGTTCGATTTCGGCGAAGACCGCATCGACCATGGAGGTAAGCAGGTCATCCTTGTTGGCGACGTGGTTGTACAGGGACATTGCCTCGACGCCAAGCTGCTCGCCCAACTTTCGCATGGTCAGCGATTCGATACCGGATTCGTCGGCAATCGCGATGGCGGTATCCAACACCAGAGCTCGATTGAGTCGCACGCGTGATGACACGTCACCGGTACCCGATCGCTTCGCCATGATTCCCCACCGTCTCCTTGACAAGCTTACCGCGTATTCGTATCGTACTTACGACATAAGTTTACAACGTAAGGATTTGCGATGCGCCCCACACCTGCTACGTCACCCGCTCCATCGATTCGGCGCCCTCCGCTCGGCTTCACGCGCTGGTCACCCCGCACTGCGGCGCTCGTCGCGGGAGTTGCGCTCGCTTTGATGGCCGTACTGGGCGGATTCGGCAACCTCGGTGCCATCACGCCGTTGATCGTTCCCGGCGATGCAGACGCGACCGCACGCACCATCTCCCTCTCCCCCACGCTGTTCTTGGCGGGAGTTGCCAGCTTCACCGTCGTGGCGCTCCTTGACGTGATTGTCGCCGGTGCGTTCTTCACACTCTTCAGGCCGGTGAACCCCCGCCTCTCGCTCACGGCGGCCCTGCTCAGGGTCGGGTACGCAGTGCTGTTCCTCGTCGCGATCAGCAGGCTTGTGGTCGGCTATTCGCAACTGAGCGATCCCACCAGCGCTCTTGCGACATTCCAGTCGTTCACCACGATCTGGGTCGTCAGTCTGGGCCTGTTCGGTCTCAGCCTGCTCGTCGTCGGCTACCTGGCGTACCGCTCCGGCTTCATAGCGAGAGTGTTCGGTGTACTCCTCGGCATTGCCGGCCTCGGCTATCTGGCCGACGCAATTGCGAAGGCGGCCATCCCCGGGTTCACCGCCGCGTTCGCGCAGTTCACCTTTGTCGGCGAAGTCGCCCTCATCTTCTGGCTGCTCATCGCCGGCCGACGCCTGCCCTCGAATCGATAGCTCGACCGTCGTCGGCCAAACCGTGATGGCCCGGCCGACGACGGCATTCCGCGAGATGCGATGCGAACTACACGGCCGACACGGCACCCGCCTTCGCACCCGCAGTCGACACCTCTGTCACCTTGCCGCCCTTGATGTGCAGCCGCCGCTCGGCCCGGCGCGCCACAGCCGAATCGTGCGTCACGATGATCAGCGTGAGCCCCTGGTCCCGCCAGAAACTCTCGAGCAACTCCATGATCTCGTCACGGGTGTCTTCGTCGAGCGCTCCGGTCGGTTCATCGGCGAGCAGAACATCCGGTCGCTTAACCAGTGCGCGAGCAATCGCAACACGCTGCTGCTGGCCACCCGACAGCTCGGCGGGTAGATGGCCGTAGCGCTCCGAGAGACCGACAGAGTCGAGCGCCTCCTGCGAGCGCCGCCTGCGCTCCGGCCCCGAAACCGGCAGGGGCGCAAGAGCCGTCTCGACGTTCTCGAGAGCCGTCAGCGTCGGGATCAGGTTGAAACCCTGGAACACAAAACCGACCTCCTTGGCCCGAATGGCCGCGAGCTTGTTGTCTCCCAGCTTCGACAGCAGCGACGAGCCCAGCATGACCTCACCGGAGGTGGGCCGGTCGAGCGCCCCGAGCATCTGCAGCAGAGTCGACTTGCCGCCCCCCGTCGGCCCCTGGATAGCGACCATCTGCCCGTCGGGAATACTCAGCGTGACCCCGTCGAGGGCCGTGATCTTTCGTTTCGAAGCGTTGTAGGTCTTCGTCACGTTCTTCAGTTCGTACATTGTCTGTAACTCCTTCGTGTGGTTCGTGTCGTTCACGTGATGGGGGTGCCGCGCGGCTGCGTGTGCAGTCCGCGCGGCACTGTTGCACTGCTCCGGATGCCCGTGGTGCTAGCCCACCGAACGCAGAGCCTCTGCGGGCCGGAGCCGGGCCGCGCGCCAGCCACCGATTGCGCCGGCCAGCAGCCCGCCGAGCACGGCAAGCCCCACGGCGATCAAGATGATGCCGATCGTCACAGGCGCCTGCAGGGTGACGGTCGTCGTGGCGGCCGTCGACGCTGCTGCGCCAAAACCGCCGCCGCCGGGACCACCACCACCGGGTCCACCGGCTGCTGCCGTCGTCGACGCGGCCGATCCGCTCAACGTCGGGGCGATGATGTTGACGATGACGATGCCCACCAGGCCCACTACGATGCCGATCGCACCACCGATGAGACCCTGCACCACCGACTCGCCAGCGACCTGGCTGACAATGCGGCAGTTGCTCCAGCCGACAGCTTTGAGCGTTCCGAATTCACGGGTCCGGCGTGTCACTCCAGAGATGGTGAAGAGGATCGCGATCAGGAAGGCTGCTGCGAGCACCAGCACTGACAGCCACGTGCCGAGGTTCGACAGCAGAGACGATGCGGTCGAGAGTGAGCCGGAGACGGTCGAGGCGAGGTCGGCCTGCGTGCTCACTGTCGCGGCGGGCAGTGCGGTCTGAAGCGCAGCGGCCACAGAGTCGACGCTCCCTGATGAGGCGGCCGTCACGTAGATGTTGCTGATCATGCCGGCGTTGCTCGAGAGGGTCTGGGCGACATCGAGAGGGATGTAGACGTTCGAGGCCGTCACACTGTCGGAACCGGTCGATGAAACCGTGCCGACGATGGTGAACGTGGTGCCGCCGATGTCGATCGTGCCGCCGGTGGCGAGTGACGCCGAGGTGGCATAGCTGCTGTCGAGCACAGCATTGTCGGTTCCGACATCCGCCGCGGTCAGCAGTCGGCCTGTCGCCAGGCTCACGGCCGAGAGCGGGCCGACGGAGCTGCCCGACGGGTCGAGGCCGAGCACGGTGAAGCTGTTCACGTCGAACGCGCTTCCGCCTGCGCCGTCGGGGCCACCGGTCGGGGGCGTGTCACCCGCGGCCGGCGCGCCGCCCTGGCCTCCAGTGGTGCCGGTTGCGCTCTGGTCGGGAAGCTGCCCGCTGAAGGTCTGGTTTGTCAGCGCCAATGTCGCGGTCGCCGCCGAGACGCCGCTCGTCGACTGCACGGTGGCAAGCGCCGTGTCGGCAAACACCGTTTGCGTGCGACTCACTGTCAGGGTGGACTGGTTCAACGTGGTCGTGCCATCAGAGGTCGCACCCGACCCCGAACCGAAGTTGAACTGGCCGCCGGGGTTTGTGCCGGCGGTCGGTGCTGCAGCGGCCTGGCTGATCGTGATGTCGGTACCGACACCGTAGACCGACTGCAGCACCGTTGCCTGGGCACCCTGCACCCCGGCGGAGATCGAGTTGACCAGAATGACGAGGCCGATCGCCAACGCCATTCCAATCGAAATGATGATGGTCTGTTTTCGCCTGTTGACGAGTTCTCGCCGGAGGTACGTGCCGAACATGGGGCTCCTTCGTGTGGGTTCTGACACGACCCTAGAAAGGAGTCCTATGCGAGCCCTATGACCCGCCCTTCAACCGCCTAAGCAACCGCACTCCCGCCCACCGCAGATTCACACGCCAGCGCTGCCAGACCGAATCGGCCCGACTTGATCGACGGACGGCAACGGCGGGCCGAGCCGGGGCCGCCGGTTCGCAGTGTCCCCCGCCCCGACTCGATTGCTGCGTTCTGTCAACGCAACCAGCGCCAGGTGGCGATCGGAGGTCCAGCAGATCAGCTGACCCTTCTGGTCTTTATTACGGCCGAGGATGCCCGCCTCAGCGAGCTCCGTCAACGCTCGATGCGCTGCTGTCGCAGACACGCCATGCCGCACAGATGCGCTCTCGACAGTGAGAACGGGGTCAGCCGCCAAGCTGTCGAGAATTCGCAGAACGACGGCCCCGCGGCGGGGAATCGACGGCGAGGCGCCCTGTGTAGTTCTGTACTGAATCAATTCTTCACGCAGCGACTCATCCAGGCGGGCGATGTCATCACCAAGGCGTACCGCATTCGAAGCGGCGAGTTCTGCGGCCTCCGCAAACCCGATGATCCAATCGTCGAGTCGAGGCGGGTCCTCGCGAAAGGCAGTCAAACCCGAGAGGTAGGCATTCGTGTCTCCAGCAAGAACCGTACTGATTGGTATCACTGTGTTTCGAAGGGCGTCCGTCCTGCGCAATATGGTGTGGATGATCGCCCGGCCCGTGCGGCCATTGCCGTCGATGAACGGGTGGATGGTCTCAAATTGCGCGTGGGCAATGGCCGCACGCACGACAGCATTCCCTTCCGTTTCCGTCACAAAACGCGCAAGATCGTCGACAAGCCTGAGCACCTCAGACTCTGGCGGCGGAACAAAGTCGGCGCGAAGCGGACTCCACCCCGTGCCACCCACCCAGTTCTGTTCGTTTCGCAGTCCGGGTTCCAATGAAGGTTCGATGACATGTTGCAGATGCTCCAGGTCTGCCGTCGTCACCGACCGATCATTCTCAGCAAGCAGGGCAATTGCTTCCTCCGTCGCGCGGACGTTCGCAACGACGTCAAGGGCAACGCGGGTACCGAATTCCAGAAGTTCGGCAATCGCGAGTATTTTGGGTGTGACGCGGTTGCCTTCGATCCACGACGAAGAGATGCTCTCTGATCGAATGAGCAAGTGGTTCAAGTAGCCACCTCGCGCTCCAATCCGCTCGTCAGCGCGCGTAAGCACCGAGAGTGCATTCTCGGCGGCTTGCCGGGCCGCTTCGCCGATGGCTGGAAGCTTCACTCCGAGCTCGTCGGGTACGTAGGCGCGATAGCGGCCTGGAGCACGATCCTTGCGGCTGAGTTGGGCCGCATCCTGCGGATTCCATAACCGCTCGATGTAGTGGGCCACGACTTTCATTCCTCACGTAATGAGATGATTTCTCAAATCAACTTTAGTACCTATAAAGTTGATTTGTGGGCCGAGTGAACCCGGTTAGAGGTGTCCTCGCGAAGAGCACGAGAAGGCTATTCGCAGGCGATTCCGTCGTGGTGGCGGTCGAGGCCCGAGCGATAGCCGGGGTCGCCGGTGTGCAGCGGCGCGACGCCGGCAGCGCGTGCGGCGGCACAGTTGGCGTAATACGCGTCGGGCGCCGGCACGGGAGCGGGTGCTGGTGCAGGCGCGGGAGCGGGTACCGGAACAGGCGCTGGTACAGGAGCAGGTGCAGGAGCCGGCGCGGGCTGCACAACCACGGCAGGAGTGGGCGCGAATGCCGATGAGACCGCCGGCTGGCTCGGGCAGACACTGAGGATCGTCGCCAGCGCGTCATGCTCGGCCTGCGTGACCCAGAGGCCGTACGTCGCCTTCACCGAGACCTGGCGGGCGGCGTACTCGCAGCGAAACGGTTTGTTCGGCGGAAGCCAGGTGGCAGCATCCCCATCGCTCTTCTGTTCGTTCGTCGGCCCGTCGGTCGCGATCAGGTTGAGCGGGTCGTTGGCCAGGCTGATCCGCTGGGCCTGGCTGAGCTGCTGCGCGCCCTTCTGCCAAGCGTCAGAAAGGGCGACAACATGGTCGATCTGCACCGCGAGCGATGTCGAATTGCCGCGAACGAAGCTGATGGTCGTGGCGGTGTAAGGGTCCGCAAGAATGCCCGTCATCACCTTGCACGGGCCCGATTTTGTCGCCGCGGTGAGATCGCGGGCGAGAATGTCGTTGCCGGTGTCGCAGCCGTTCCTGTCGACATCGAGCCAGGCCGTACCGAAATCGCCGACGCGGTCGTATCCCGTCTTCGGCGCGCGACCCTTGACGGCCAGCTTCGCGAGCACGTCGATCGCCATTCCCGCCGTGACGCTGGAATCGGATGCGGAGACGCTTGCGCTGTCGCCGGAGGCGACCGGCGTCTCCGGATCGAGCTGTTCGGTATTCTGCGTGGCCGTCGGAGTCGGTGGAGAAGTCAGAGTCGGCGCGGCAGTCGCTCTGGCGCTCTGTGTCGCTGCAGTGGCGACACCCTCGGCCGCCGACGCGCACGATGTCAGCGCGAATGCGAAAACCAGTGACACGATGGCCCCGGCGACCACAAAAACCCGAGGCGGCCGCCCCATTCTGTTCGTCACTGTTCCCCCGATGTGATGACTCACAGCTTGGCACAGTCCCGTGCTCGCCTTCACCACGGCTTCGCGCAGCACTAAGCGCGAACTACCCGCGCATCGCGACACCCTTGCGCCAGTACCCCATGAAGGCGACCTGCGAGCGCGAAACACCGAGGTCTTTCACGAGATGCCGCCGCAGGGTGGTGACGACACCACTCTCCCCCGCGATCCAGTAGTAGCGCTCCGCCGGGTGCCCGCCGTCGCCGAGCGACTCACCCAGGCCGGAGTACGTCGGGGTCTCCCAAAGCAGCTCGTCTCCCGGCGACTGTTCCGTGCAGCTCTGGATGCCCGCACCGAGGTAGTCGAGCACCGCGAGCTGCAACGCTCCCCCGTGTGGCAACTCGGCTCGAGGCAACCACCGCACCTCGACACCAGCCGGGGCGTCGATCGCCAGCACATCGTCGTGGTGTGGCACCTCGATGAAGGCGACCCCGCGCACCGCGCGATCAGCGTCGCCGAGAATCCTGGCGATCGCCGGTGCCGCCGTCTCGTCTCCGGCCAGCACCACCGTGCCTGCGGAGCCGGGCGAGTATTCGATGCCACCTCCGTCAGTTCGGCCCCTCCGCGGGCCGAGAAGGAGAATGTGATCGCCGACGGCAGCATCGTTCGCCCAGCTCGATGCCGGCCCGCTCGCCTCCGGGTCGAGGTGCAGCACGAAATCGATGACGACGGTTGTTGTGCCACCATCGACGACGAGGTCACGAATCGAGTAGGTGCGAATCGATCCTCTGGAGTCTTCAGGCAACGCCAGCCATTCCTGGTACCAGCCCGCGTCGCCGCTCAGGCTCGGAAGCTCCCCGGAGGCAGCCGGGAAGATGAGCTTGATGCGCTGGTCGAACACCTGGCCGGGGGTACCCACGTCGTCAAGGTCGCTGCCGCGGAACCCGATCCGAATGAAACTCGGCGAGAGCCTGTCGACGGTCGCGACCCGCACCCGGGCCAGAACGAACGGTGATTCAGAGGACATGGTGTCTCCCACTCGGTAGTACCAACGGTTTTCCAGAAACAGGGTCGGTGATGATGCTGCTGTCGAGCCCGAAGACGTCACGGACGAGCTCGGTCGTGACCACGTGGGCCGGTGCACCTGCGGCATGCACTCGACCATCGCGCATGGCCACGAGTTCGTCGGCATAGCGGGCAGCGAGATTGAGGTCGTGCAGCACCATGACGATCGTCGTGCCGCGCTCACGGTTGAGATCGGTGAGCAGGTCGAGTACCTCCACCTGGTGCGCGAGATCGAGAAAAGTCGTCGGCTCGTCGAGCAGCAGGATGTCGGTCTCCTGGGCCAGGGCCATGGCGATCCACACCCGCTGCTGCTGGCCACCCGACAACTCGTCCACGGACCGGTCGGCGAGGTCTGCAATACCGGTTGCGTCGAGCGCCGCTGCCACGGCCTCGTAGTCTGTGACACTCCATCGCGCGAGCAACTTCTGGTGAGGATGCCTTCCACGACCGACAAGATCGGTCACCACGATTCCTTCGGGCGCGACGGGTCGCTGCGGCAGTAGTCCGAGCGTGCGGGCGACGGTCTTCGATGGCTGCGAGCGCAACTCTCGTCCGTCGAGCAGTACCCGCCCCCTGCTTAGTGGAATGAGCCGGGCGAGCGCACGGAGAAGAGTGGATTTGCCGCATCCATTCGCCCCGACGATCGCCGTGATCCTTCCGGGAGCGATGGCGAGGTCAAGGGCCTCGGCGACAACACGATCGCCGTACGCGAGGGTGATCGATTCGGCCGAGAGTCGGTGCAGCGTGGTCACAAGGAGCCTCCGGATCGATTCGTTCGAATCAATAGGTACACGAGGTACGGCGCACCGACGACTCCGGTGATGACTCCCACCGGGAAGCGGTTGTCGAAGGCGAACTGCGCCACGAGATCGGCAACGAGCACGAGCAGGGCGCCGATGAGACCTGCCGGCAGGGTCAACGACCCGCCCGCACCGATGATGCGCGCAGCGACCGGGCCGGCCATGAAGGCCACGAAGGCGACGGGGCCGGTCGCGGCAGTTGCGAACGCCAGCAGGCCCACTGCCGCAAGGATGAGTAGAACCCGAGACCGCCGCACACCAACGCCGAGCGAGGCCGCGGTGTCGTCGCCCAGCCGGAGGGGGGCGACGCTCCGTTCCTGCCCGAGCAGAAGGGGTAGCAGTACGGCGCACGAGATCGCCAGGGTGATCACACTGGGCCAGCTTGCACCGTTCAGGCTGCCAGTGAGCCAGCGCATCGCCAGCTGCAGGTCCCAGGTCGCCGCACGCGAGAGAACGTAGGAGATGACACTGTCGAGCATTGCGGCAACACCGATGCCGATGAGAATGAGCCGCGCACCCGCAAACCCCCGCCGGTTCGCCAGCAGGTAGATCGTCGCGGCCGTCACGAGCGCACCGCCGAGCGCGAGAAACGACACCGCCGTCTCGCTCAGCGAGAAGACGACGATGCCGATGACAGCCGCCGCACTCGCCCCAGAACTGATGCCGATGATGTCGGGTGAGGCGAGCGGGTTGCGCAGCATGGTCTGGAACGTGACGCCGGCGACTCCGAAGCACAGGCCCGCGAGCATCCCGAGCACCGCCCGTGGCAGGCGCAGCTCACCCACGGCGAAGGATGCCCCACTCACGTGTTCTCCGAGAATCACGCGCATCACAGTGCCGAGGCCGTACACCGTGTTGCCGACCATCAGGCTCACCACGAAGACCGCCAGCACGAGCACGGCGAGGATCGTCAGAACGACGGCCCGACGGCGAGCGCGCGAGCGGCGGCCGGCGATCACGAGAGCAGCTGTCGAGGAGGTGACGAGGGTGGCGGGCGCGGTCACAGTTCGCGCACTTTCTGCCGCCGCACGATCCAGATGAAGAACGGGGCGCCGATCACCGCGGTGATGATTCCCACGTCGATCTCCTGCGGGCGGGCGACCACGCGGCCGATCACGTCGGCCATGACCAGCAACGCGGCACCGGCCAGCGCAGAGAAGGGCAGCAGCCAACGCTGGTCGGTGCCCACGAGCATCCGACAGAAATGCGGTACGACAAGACCGAGGAAGCCGATCGGGCCGGCGATCGCGGTGGCCGCCCCGCACAGGATGACCGCCCCCGCCGACGAGACGAGCCTGGTGCGGAACACGCTTTCGCCGAGACCTGCCGCGAGATCGTCGCCGAGCCCGAGGGTGTTCATGCCGCGTGCCGAGAGCAGGCAGACCAGCAACCCGCAGGCGAAGAACGGCACGAGGATGCCGATGCGCTCCCAGGTCGCCCCTCCCACGCCGCCGATCTGCCAGAAACGGAAGGTGGAGAGGATGTCGGCGCGGGGCAGCAGAATCGCGCTGATGAGCGAGCCCAGTGTTGCCGAGATGGCCGCACCGGCAAGAGCGAGCTTCAACGGCGTCGCGCCGCCTCGCCCGGCTGAGCCGACGGTGTAGACGAAGACGGCCGCTGCGGCTGCACCGGCTATCGCCATCCAGATGAAGACGAAGGGGTCTGACATGCCGAAGAAGGCGATTCCGGTGACCACGGCGAGCGCCGCGCCGCTCGAGACGCCGAGGATGCCCGGATCGGCGAGCGGGTTACGGGTGACGGCCTGCATGGTGGCACCAGAGACGGCGAGCGCCGCGCCCACCACCAGGGCGAGCACCGTTCGGGGGACGCGCTTCACGATCGCCGCCTCAGCGATTCCGGTGGTGTCTCCGCCGAGCGCAGAGACGAGCTCGTCGACGGAGACGATCCGCGTGCCGAAGACGAGGGACACCAGCGCCAGCAGGGCCAGCACGATGATTCCCACCCCGAGCCAGGCGAGCCTGACGAACGTCGGGCGCCGCAGTTCGGCGACCCCGGGCATCCGTACAATCGGCTCTGCCCGGCTCACGCCGCCGGAACCGGTGCCACCGCGGCGCCGAGGAGGGCGAAGTAGTCGTCGATGCCCCATCCGATCGACAGCGGTGACGGGTTGGCCGACGCGGCCAGGGGCGTCGAGTTCTGCAGCACGGCGATGCGGCCGTTTGCGATGGCCGGGATCTTCGACAGCAGGGGGTCGGCCTGCAGCTGTGCGATGATCGCACCGTCGGCGTCGCCGTAGGTCACGAACACGTCGACATCGGCGAATCGATCGGCCTCTTCAGAACTGACTGTCGTGTAGAACTCGTCTGTACCGGCCGATGCCTCGGCGACCACGGTCGGCAGGGGCATGCCCAGCGATGCCAGGAACCCGGGGCGGGTGTCGTTGCTCGTGTAGAAGCCGATCTGGCTGAGGTCAGACGGGTCGATGTACGAGAAGAGCAGCTTCGAATCCTTCAGGGACGGGTTCTTCGCGAGCGTCGCTGCGATCGTGGCGTCGAGGTCAGTGGTGAGCTTCTCCCCCTCGCTCGCCAGGCCGAGCGCCGTCGAATTCATGCGGATCATGTCGTTCATCGACGTGCCCCACGCCACACCGGGGTACGCGACGACCGGAGCGATCTTCGAGAGCGTGTCGTACTCCTCCCGGGTGATTCCCGAGTAGCTGGCCAGAATCACGTCAGGCTTGGTGTCGGCCACCGCCTCGAAATCGATTCCATCTGTCTCGTCGAAGAGAACCGGGGTTTCGGCACCGAGCTCCGTGAGCTTGTCTTCCACCCACGGCAAGACGCCGTCGTTGTCGTCGTCGCCCCAGGTCGCCTTGCTCATGCCGACCGGCACTATGCCCAGCGCAAGGGGCACCTCGTGGTTGGCCCACGCGACGGTGGCGACCCGCTCAGGCTTCTTCTCGATCGTCGTCGCGCCATAGACGTGCTCGATGGTCACGGGGAACGCGCCGGCTGTGCTTGTCGTGGCCGGTTCGCTGGGCGGCGAGGCAGAGCACGCGGCAAGGGAGAGGGCGATGGTCGTCGCGGCAATGAGGCCGACGGTGCGGAGGTGACTCAAGTCGTTCCTTTGGTTAGGGTTGGCTTACTTAGGTAAGGCTACCCTTAACGCTCACGAGTCGACAACCACCTGACAGCTCCGCTCCACATCCCGGCCCCGGCTGCGCAGCCCACGATCTGACTACGATTGGCAGGCGGGAGCGAATCTCCCCGGAACGGAATTCGATGCCGAAGAAGAAGTTCGAACGTGACGTACTGCGGTCCTTCAAGAAGTTCATGGACGTCGCCATCGCCTCAGCCGACAGCACGGGCGAAGCGAAACTGACCCCCCTGGGCGAGCGCGTGTCTGCGCACCTGGGCCAGAACGCTTCCACACTCCCCGTGGTCTCAGAGTCGATCGCCGATCATCGTCTCATCGATGCCGACATCGCTCTCGATGCCCTGTCTGGCGCAGCTCCCGGAGGCGACGACATCACCCCGTTATCTGGCGTGAGCGGTGGCCAGCAACGCTTTCACTCCACCATGTCTGAACTTCTCTCGAACCCCCACACCCGCTTCGGCCAGGGGCCCGTCGACTTCACGTCCCGGCCGACCGGGCCGGACTCGACACGGCAGGTGGTTGCCTTCGGGCTCCGTCTGCTGGGCTTCAAGGGTGAGCCTGTTGCGATCATCCAGAGGGCAGCGAACCCCCAGTTCGGTCGCAACGAAGCCGAACTCGAAATCATGGCAGGCTCCGCGAGGCTCGTCACCGAATTTCTCGCCGAATTGAGGCGACTGATGATCGAGCACAGTGTGCTCCGCCGCCAGGTGCTGTCGTTCGTCGGTTCCCAGTTCGGCGGCAGCGCAGGCGTGACGTTCCTCCCCCGGCCCGCAGTGACGGCAGATTCGATCATCCTGCCCGAAGGTGTGCTCGAGACGGTCGTCGAGCACGTGGTGGGCATCGGCGAGCAACGCGACACGCTTCTCGCTTCGGGGCAGCACCTCAAACGCGGTGTTCTGCTGTTCGGCCCTCCCGGAACCGGGAAGACGCTGACCGTACGACACCTGCTCAGTCGCACACCCGACATCACCGCCGTTCTGCTGACCGGATCGAGCATCGCGCACATCGGGGCCGCCGCCGAGATCGCGAGAACGTTCCAGCCGTCGATCGTCGTACTCGAAGACATCGACCTCGTCGCCATGGAGCGCCACATCTCACCCCAGCCACTGCTCTTCGAAGTTCTCGACGCACTCGATGGGCTCGAGGGTGATGCCGATGTCGCGTTCGTGATGACAACCAACCGCGTCGAGGTACTCGAACGTGCCCTTGCCGAGCGACCCGGCCGGGTCGACCTCGCGGTCGAGATCGAGCTCCCCGGCCCGCGCGAACGCCAGCGGCTGTTCCAGCGTTACGCCAACGACCTGCCCTTCAGCCGCGAGGCCCTCGATGACGCGGCTGAGCGTTCGGAGGGTGTGACCGGGTCATTCGCCAAGGAACTCATCCGTCGCGCCGTGCTTCGAGCCGCCCTGCGCGACGAAACGGTCACCGACGCCGACCTGAACACCGCTCTGGATGACCTTCTATCCGCCCGCGAATCCCTCACTCGGCACCTCCTCGGTGCTGGCGGCCAGGCTGCGGCGGGGTGGGAGCCCGAACCGGAGACGTTCGCCTTCGGCGGCGAGCCCTTCATCGGCACAATCTCGAGCTCGCCCGGATTCGCTTCCAGTATCGAATACTCCACAGACGGCGGCGCTTCCTACACCGAGCCTCCCCAATACACCGAGCCTGCCGTCCACACCGCACCTCCCGCGGAGGACAACATCGAACAATGACGTTTCTGCTCAGCTCCGATCGTCACCACTGCTGAATGCCGTCACTGCTGGGCACGCCGTTCGACCGACGAAGCCCACACCCAGGCCTGGTGCCGCCCTCCGTCGGCAGCCTTCCACGAGACGTGCACAGCCTTGTCTGTCCACTCGAACGCATCGGCCTCCGCCTGCACCGCCGTCTCAGGAAATCGCACCCACGCAAGCACGGGGATCACTGACACCGCCTGCTTGATCGGGTGATTGGCGACGTCGAGTTCTGCGGCGGTCAGGGTCACCGGCGTCGGTCTGGGAACAGCCTGGTCGATCCGTTCACTCATGCGGCGATCGACGGCTGCGGAGTAGCGCTTGTTTGTGCCCATACAGAAACACTAGAACATATGTACCGGGTATCTGCTTAGGTCAAGTCAGCGGCGAGGTTCCTGCCAAACTTGGGTTTGTTTTAGGTTCAGCTAACGTGTTGACATGCCTCCTCCAGATACCCTGCGGCTTCGATTTCGTCAGATGGCGTCATCCGATCTTGATGCAATGGCCGGATTGCTGGGTGACCCGAAAGTCATGCAGTTCTATCCGATGCCGAAAACGCGGGACCAGGCCGCAACATGGATTGCTTGGAACGAGAAGAACTACACCGACCATGGGTATGGCCTCTGGATCATCGAGACGCTAGCCGGCGACTTCGTCGGCGACTGCGGCCTGACCTGGCAAGACGTCAACGGCGTCAGCAAGCTCGAAGTGGGGTATCACGTCGGAACTGTGTGGCAGGGTCGCGGCTTCGCGACCGAGGCCGCCGCCGCGTGCCGCGACTTCGCGCGCGAGCTCGGCGGGGTTCCGGAACTGGTCGCAATTATTCATCCCGAGAATCGCGCATCGGAGCGGGTCGCAGAGAAGATCGGGATGCGACGCATCGAGGACGACCGCGGAGGACACCTGCCCACCCGGAGAGTACTCAGCCTGCGGTTGTAACCGCCCGGAAAGTACTTTGGCTAGGCATCTCCATTAGTACGTTTGGCGGCGATGATCGTTGGCAAAGGTGCAGGGTTCGTGCGCATGGCTTGTTCGAGGAGACGGTAAAACAGCAGGCCTCGGCTGCGGGATGCGCGGCGGTTGAATCGGAAGGTGAACTCGTCTAGGTAGTAGCCTAGGTGGTCGTTGCTGATGCCCTGGTGGAGGGTGCCTTCGAGCCAGCGCTTGAGTAACGAGGCAACGGTGTGCACGCCGTAGAGGGATACGTGGGCGGGGACCTTCGAGCCGAGTTCTACGTGACGCTCGTGCTCGTATCCGAGCTTTGCGAGGCGCTTGAGCTCTTGCGCTCCGTCCGTACGGATCAGGGCGCCGGGGTCGATGACACGTTGTGCGAAGCTGATCAGCTGCAAGCTCTCGCCGGGGCTTGGCTCGAGCCGTATTCGGCCCAGCCGCTTGACGCCGAGCATCTCGGCAGCGACCATTACCCCCACCTTTGTGCTGCTTCGGCCCGAATTTCCGCGGCTTATCCCGCCCACATAGGTTTCGTCTAGCTCGACCACACCCTGCAGCAGCCCCCGGCCGGGCACGACCATCGCCCGACGGAACTTGTGCATCCAGACCCACGCCGTCTCATATGACCGCAGCCCGAGCACCCGCTGCAGCCCCTGCGCGGAGACTCCGGTTTTTTGCGAGGTGATGTACCACGCGGCGTGAAACCACATCCGCAACGGCGAGCGGGTCCGATCAAAGATCGTGCCCGCCGTCACGCTCGTTTGCCGTCCACACGCCCGACACATCCATAAGCCGCCCGCGATCCGCCACGCCTGCCCACTCACACCACACCTCGGGCAGACAAAGCCGTCCGGCCATCGCAGACCCGTCAAGAACTTCAAGCACGCATCATCGGTCGCGAACCAATCCTGAAACTCCAGAATCGTCTGCGGATAATCCACCCCACCGACCAAACGCTCGACCATATCCGCGAGCATACCCGGAGAACTTGACCTAAGCAGATACCCAGTACATATGTTCGAAAGAATGGCAACGGATGCTCGCTCGAACACGAGAGGCAAAGACGACGTGGCTCGCGAGCACGACAGCCGAGGCAAGGCGCATGGCATCCAGCGAGACAAATTGCCGTCATTTGGCTATTGACATTAGCTTTCAAGAGATAAAGACTAGCTTTTATGACCTCCTCAAGCACAACCCAGACCCCGTCAACCCGATACATCACCCGGCCAGAGGGCCGCATCGCCTACGACGTACAGGGCACTGGGCCTGTCGTGGTGCTCGTCCCCGGCATGGGTGACCTTCGTGCCGGCTACCGTTTCCTGGCACCGCAGCTCATCGCTGCCGGTTATACCGTCGCCACGACCGACCTTCGCGGCCACGGCGACAGCGACACGACGTTCTCGTCCTACGGCGATCCAGAGACTGCGGGCGACATTGAAGCGCTCATCGACGAGTTGGGCGGTAAGGCCGTCATCGGCGGCAACTCGCTTGCTGCGGGCGCGGCTGTCATCGTCGCGGCCGAGCACCCCGCGAAGGTGACTGGTCTTGTGTTGTTCGGGCCGTTCGTCCGTAATCCTCCTACGTCTGCCTTCATGGCGTGGCTGTTCCGCACGATGATGGCACCGCTGTGGGTGGCTTCGATGTGGAAGGCCTACATGCCGACCCTCTACAAGGGCAAGAAGCCAGCCGATTTCAACGAATACCGCTCTGCGGTCATCGCGAGCCTCAGACGTCCCGGCTACGGCAAAGCGTTCTCGCTCACCACAAACCAGACCACGCACGACCCGGCTGAGGCGCGGCTCGACGATGTCACTGCACCCGCGATCGTCATCATGGGCGACAGCGACCCAGACTTCACAGACCCCGCAGGCGAAGCGAAATGGGTCGGCCAGAAGCTGAACGCCCAGGTTGTCATGGTGCCCGACGCCGGTCATTACCCCCAGTCCCAGCAGCCCGAGATCACCACGCCGGCCGTGCTGGGCTTCCTCCGGGCGGTGGCTCCCCGTGCCTAGGGCCGGCCTGACCCGCGAAAGCGTCGTCGAGACTGCCGCGATCATGGCAGACGAAATCGGGCTCAACTCCCTCACCCTCGCTGCCCTGGCCGAACGCCTGGGCGTCAAGCAACCGTCGCTGTACAAGCACATCGATTCGCTCGCGGGACTGCACCGGAGTGTCTCGCTCCTCGCGAAGCGTGAACTCGGCGCTGCGGTCTCGCGGGCCGCTGTGGGCCGCTCGGGCGCCGACGCGATCTTCGCAATGTCGCACGCGTACCGCAACTGGGCGCTCCTTCATCCCGGCCGGTACGACGTGACCCAGACACCGCCCGCCCCGGGCGACATCGATGACGAGAACACGATGATGGCGGCCATCCAGGTCATCGCCGACGTGCTCAGCGCCTACGACCTGGAAGGCGACGACTCGGTCGACGCCATCCGGGCCCTCCGCTCGATCCTCCACGGGTTCATCTCCCTCGAGACGGCCGGAGGGTTTGCGCTCAAGGCCGACATCGACCGAAGTTTCGACCGCCTGATCCACGGCTTCACCGTCGCCCTCGGCCAGTGGACAGACCCCATCGACCTTGGCCTCAACGAAGCCCGAATCTGACCGACGCCGCGCGCTCTAGACGTCGCGCACGGCGCCCGGAGCCTGATTACCAAGTTCCCGAGCACCACTGACCAGTTCTCCGCGGTGAAATTCGAAGCCGTCACCGTGGCGCGAGGTCTTCAACGTGCTGGTGAGAAACACGGACGACCACGCGCGAAACCACGCCGCATGTCTGGAACGATAAGCAACCAACACTCAAACCCGCCTAGGACATGGGAGACGAACCCATCAGTGTGCGACCATCGTTATCATGACGCTGCCACCAGATGCTCAACCGTCATCTTCAAGACCCGCCCTCTCACAGGTGCAACTGCGTGTGTCGGGAAAGGCGATCGTTTCACTTGCGGTGCTATCCGCGGTGATTGTTGTCGCGGGCCCGGTTTACGTAGGAATGCCGGCGACGGTAGGGCTGTCTGCTAGCGAAGGCTGGGCGAAACTCCTCGCTAACGGTGCGGGGAGCATCATCGCCCTTGCCATCGCCTGGGCAGTTTGCCTCGTCGCAATTGTCTCGTGCCCTCATTGAAGCCGCGGTGGCCGAAGCGAATTGGAGACCGTGGCTGGCGCGGCCCGGCCGATTCTCGACAGTGTGAAGGAATCAGAAGGTTAGCTGGCCCGGGTTGTACGCTGGCTTGCCCGATCGTTAGTTGTCTATTTCGATTCGAAAATGATAGGCACCCGGGCGACTGTAATTGCCCACTTCCGGTTGCTACCGCGGATCGGTGACGAGCCTTCGGATCAGTGCAGCGAGTCGCTCTTGCGGGATCCCCGCCTCGCGAACCAGTGCACTTGTTCGAGCCCTGTCCGCGATGTTGTGGAGAATGCGGCCAGTGTCGAGTCGGGTGCCCTGAAGGCGACCGCGCAATGTCCATGCACCGATGTCATCCTCGTCGTAGGAGTTCGCAACGCCCAGCAGGTTGTAGAGGTCTGTAAGGTCCTTCGCTGCCGCTCGTGACGTCGTCGCGTAGGCCTTCAGGGTGACCGCGAGCTCGACCGGTGGGACACGGATAAGGAACTCATGGCGGCTTCCATCGGTAAGCATGACGCCGACATCGAGGAGGACTGGTTCGGTTGCCAAAGCCCGCATGAGGCCCGGAGCTGCGTCGAAGCCGCGGCCTCCGTGTTCTGCTACAACGAACTCGCTGGTCCCGGACGGAACGAGCAGGTCGATCTCGAGCGGTCCCTTTGCATAGTGGTTGCCGCTCACGTCGATGTATCCCGCGTCCGTCAGTGCACGATGTATGTGCCCAGAGGCGGCGATGGATGTCGAGATGGCGGCGTCCGCGTCAGCCGTGCGCCGGACGATGGCTTCCGCAACCGGGAATGCCGCCAGCAGCAAGCTGGCCATCTGCCCGCCGACGACACGGACATCGTTGAGGTGCTCGGTGATGCGGGCCACGTCTTCCAATGCCAGATAGGCGGCGTCGTCGGCATTGGAGGTCGCAACCGTCTCAACTGAGCGTCGGATCTTCACGATCGTCCGCCCGTAAGGACCAGATCACGGATCCGTTCGATGGCCTCGTCCGCGTCGGGGCCGCCCGTGCGCCTGACATCCCATGCCGCGATAACGGGGTCGACTGTCGAAATGTCGCCTCGTTGCGACCACGACGCCGCGGTTGCCCAGATGGTGTGGTCCGTTGGAACGGTGAATGTGAGCGTGGCACGCTCATCGGTGGTCTGTGCGAAGCCGAGCTTGCCCAAAGCCATCCCTGACGCGGCGTATACGACAGCACGCGCAGGAACTCGCCACGGCGCCAACTGATCAGCGGCGGAATCTCCAGAGACTAGGATTTGGACTCCAGCGGATGCACCGGCGGCCGCCACCGAATTCGATTGGTCAGTGACAGCGTCCAGCCCATACCAGTATGTGGTGATCCCTCCCGGACCCGCGTACTCCGCCATGAACGCATGCCAGAGTGCTAAGCGATCTGTCGCCCTCCACCCAGAGGGCGATCTGACGACAAGGCCCTCGAGTATGCTGTTCGACTTGGACACAGCAGACTGCGTCACGCCAGCTTCTTCCGCCAGCTCGAGCTGGGATCGGGGCTTTTCGTTGAGGAGGTAGGCACGCATGATTGCCCAGCGACCCCACGGGTTGCGTCGACGGCCAGGCACAGTTGGCGCATGGGTCTTGGCGATCGCGTCGGGTGAGTGAATTTCCTTGCGGTTCCAAATAACGAGTCGATTCCCGAGTGACACGACGCCCAATCGCCGATCACGCTTCGCGGCGTCGATGAGGCCGCGGCTCGCGATCGGCACGACGATCAAGACGCGCTCGTGGGCGTTCTCAAGAAGCCGCAGAGCGTCCCACTCGTAGATCGTCTTCTGCCGTACCTTGACGTCCACGACAGCGGTCTCGCCGTCGCGGCTCACGAGAAGGTCGACGCCCCGACGCTCATGGGGACGCGCTGACACGTCGAAGCCGGCAGCGACGAGCACCTCAACTGCGTCAGACTCGGTAATCGTCGAAGTCGGCATATTCCTCTGTATATTCTTCTTAGTGAGATATCTCACTATAACTACTAGAGAGTTTCTCCACTAGAAGGAATAAGCCGAACGGACCGGAGCGTTTGATGGGGTAGTCACATCTCCTAAATCAAAAAGTCTCGGAAACCCTTGAGTTTCCGAGACGTTTTGTCGGCCTGCTGAAACGGTACTGCAAACAATTACACCGAACCCAGCAAATTCAGGAGCTCGTACGCCTCGCTGCCAGCTCAGCCAGGTCAGGTCGGTCAAGAAGTGCTTCATCCACACCTCATCGACGCGAACGAGACAGTGACTTCGTTGAGGCACTCATCCGAAGCTACGTTGGAGGAGCCTCGACGTATGCCATCGCAGCGCAATTTGGAATCCGACGGAACACAGTCCGTGACACGCTCCGACGGAACGGCGTTGCTATATCGGGGGGCAAGGTCGCCAAGCTCTCCCATGACGAGAAGCTCGAAATCCAAGAGCTGAAACGAGCAGGCGAAACACTAAAATCACTGAGCGAACGATTTGACGTCAGCGAGAGCACCCTCAAACGAGCCCTCGCAACTGGGCAACCACAGCCGTCGATCAATCCCCCGGCGTAGCCGGAGTCCCCACCCTGCTCGATATCGCGGCGGTCGTGTGAGGAGAGGCGCAGCTCCTAACATCAAATTGCTGCGTCTCGTGCCCTCACCGATTGGGCAACGCTTCAGCACACTTTGTGACCGAGCTCAACAAACACCGCGACGGTGCGTCAATCGTAGCGATGCACACAAAGGCTTGCATGCGGACTGAGCATTACTGAGTCACCCATCAGCTCCAATATGCTGATGTCGACGACAGATCATCCTTGCGAGAGAGCTGGAATGACAGAATCAGCCAAGCCTTCGCCGGCTCCTAATAAGAATAGGCACGGTGCTTGTCGTATTGGCTGCGATAGTGACGGTGCTTGGATACTTCTGGCCAACTCCCGCACAAAACATGGTCGATAAGCCTGTTCCGGCAGCAGTCGGTTCCGCTGCACCCTCAGATGCTTCTGCCGTACCTTCACCGGCACCCACGACTTATCACGGTGGATATGGTCCCGAGAGAGACACTTTTACCTCAGAGCACTCCGCTCCGTATGCAGTATTGAATTCGATTACAGACAATCCAGACATTGGCGACGAGCGAAACTTTGTTCGCGTGAAATTGGCTGACAGTACTGGGAACTTTGGGGAATTCGTGCGAGCGAAACCTGGCGATCAGATTGAGCTTCTGGTCTGCGTATTCGACGACGCTAGCGATGGGTTAGCAGGGTCCGCGAGCACGATCCACGGTCTCTATGCGAAATTCTCCTGGCCATCTCCGGGCACCGATTCGTCGATCGGTGTGACGCTGGGAGGCAAAAATGCAACTCAGGTCTGGGATGGAGCGACGATCATTTCGGACGAGCCCGTTAGCCTCAGCATACTGAGCGACTCAGCAACGATGCGTACGAACGCGGGAGATTTCAACGTGCCCATAGTCGGAGACTACGTGAGCGAGTTGCCCGTCGGTTGGTCATCCCCCGACGGAGAGTTTCCGGTCGGATACTCCTCAGACGGCAAGTACCGCGGATCTGGCTACTTAACATTGCGGGTCGAGGTAAACAAGGCTTAGGGGGTTCATCAATCTAACGGTCGGTCATTGGGCGAACTGAGGACGAATTTTGAAGAAGAAATATACGTCCGACGCATACCCCGCCCCCTGGACACCGTCGAGTTTGTCGAATCCCAGTTGTTGGCCGGTGGACGCGAGGAAATCATCCGAAGTGATCGCAAAAGGACTGTTGATCGAGTTGTTGTACATAGACGCTGAACCCGCGACGTAGGCCAGATTGAATGGCTGATCGGCACTCAAGGCAACCCCGCCGTAAACCTTGAGCGGGAATGTGTCGTTCGACGAAAGATACCCCGTGGTCTGGATAGAGGTACCGGTGCAAGTTGGCAGATTTACAGAAATTCGCGTATTCCGCGCCATCGCGTTCGGGTCCGTCGAGTCGTTGCGAACAAATATCCGCATTAGGTAGGTGTGGCCTGCCTGCACGTCCATGTGGGTCTGCCATTGCTCGCTTCCGACCTCAGATGCATCTTTGATCACATAGAGGCTACGTTCGTCTCCGACATTCGGATCATCCCGCACCGAATCGAATAGGGCGTAAGCCGGTGCCACCGCATCTGTATAGATAGGACGCTCCGGACCCCAGACCCCTGCAAATTTGACTCCGCCATTTCGGCAGCTTGTAGCGCTGGGATCTTGCGAGTCGGGCGCCACTGGGTTCGCACCCGTTAGTGCTTTGGCGATTCTTTCAAGGGCATCTCCTTGCGCCTTCGCTTCATCGAGAGTTGCCTGCTCACCGGCGGCCGCATCCGAAGCCGCTTGAGAATCGCGAGTGGCGACGTTCGAATCGATCGCGTACGGAACGCCAAGCGCGGCAACGCTAATGAGTACAGCGATTACCGCGAGGAAACTGGCAGTGGGCCCACGATGCCACACCCAATGAAGCAATGGCGGGCCCAACCGGCCAATCTGCCGCCACGAAGGTCGTCTAGGCGGACGATCAGATTCGGTCACGATTGAACGATATCGGACGAGTGGTTTGCCGCGTATGAAGCGACTCTAATCAGCGACCTATCGCAACGTCAGGCGTTGTCTTGGGTAGCAAGTCACTAACTCCGAGCTCTAATACCTCCGCTAACGCGACCAGCGTCTTGAGGCGCGGGTTGGCAGCGGTGCCCGGATTGGACTCACCCTTCTCGAGTTTGCGGTACGTGAAGGCAGATATCCCCGCCGCGTGAGCAAGCCGTTCCTGGCTCAAACCGGCAGCCTCACGGGCACGGGCCAGTTTTAGCCCCAGTTCTTGGGCATAGGCGGGCCAACCGTCCTCAGTTCCTTGGCTCGCCACCCATCAAGCCTGTAATCCCGCTATGCTCCACATGCGCATGTATACATGCCATTTTCGGGGCCATAAACCATAGATGAGGGGCAATTTGATGACCCAAAAATCCAAGCTTCAAGCCATAAAGATGCCTGGAGAAACCGGCACGGCATCTCACCGCCGGATCCGGCCAAGTCGAGTCGTATTGTTCGGCTCCCTGCTGCCTGCCCTGCTGATCTCACTCACCGCGTGTGCATCGGGTAGTTCATCGTCTGGCGCTTCGTCGCCTGCGAGCGAATCAGTTGTAAGTACACCAGAGGTCATTGCACTCGACGAGTGGATCGTCGGGAACTGGACCTGCTCCGTTCAGGACCATTGGACTCAAGACATAGTCGTCTCGAAAGACGGTACGTGGACGATGGCTTCTGAACCAGGCGATGGCGAGTTTCAAGGATCGTGGGTTTACCGAGCGGGTGCAATCACCTTCGCCACAGATAGCGATAGCGACCCCATCGACGGCGGTGGACTAATGGTTTCAGGCCTTCCGGAAATTCTGCAACTGCCCGGGAACCTCCCACTCGTGCAGACGTTCCAGTACGCCAAGTCCGTGAGAGGTGACGTCACGCCGGGTAGTGCGACTGGGGAGTTGACCGCGACAACGTTGAAGTTCAAATACACGGATGCGACCTACAGCTCGAACGATTTCGACGTTGACTGCAAACGCTCCTAAGAAAACCTGGCTGCCACGTATGCGGCACCCCCATCCTTCGACCGCAATGGAGATCATGTTCAAGCCACGAAGAAATCAAACTGTCGCACTACTAATCGCTGCCACGCTCTCGGGATCCCTCGTCGGTTGCGCCAGCCCGGTGGCCACATCGACCGGCGCCACGACCACGACACCAACCGACACCCCAACAGCCGTCACCCATTCTTCGACCCCAGTGACTACTCCGCCCCCAACCTCAACCGCGGCCGTCGACACGAGCAAGTTGGATCCGGTATGCGCAGCAGTCCCGGGACTCGACCTGATCTCCGGATCCGTGCAAGCAATATTGACTGAAGGAATTCTCGACGACCGAGCCTTTCGCCACAGCGATGGTCTGGTTGAGTACAACTGCACCTTCGACGGAAAGCCCTACGAGTACTCGATCACCGTGTTCTACGAGCGCGGCACCACAGGATTCCACCTCGCCTGCGATCCAGGCGGCGACACGTCAGGAATGGGAACCGTGGATACCTCCGGCCCCGGAATCGTGTCCGGCTACGCACAATTGAATATCTCCACTGCTATCAGCACCGCTTATACGAGCTGCACAGCCACAGGGATGATCACCGTGACGAAAGCCATCAATACAGATGTGAGTTCGTCGTCGACTGCACCCTCAGTCGATGAGCTGCGAACGCTTGCGAAGTATTTCGTCACGAATGAATCCGGGCTGGTCGCAGCCGGGGACTTGATCCCAAGCAAGTAGCTAACATTCACTTGTTCTTGAGTGTGTCCGTAAGGAACTGAATATCTTTAGACAACCTGTCTAACGGCTCAGCCCGCGACCATGCTAACTGCCAAGCGCGAAGGTCGAGCACGAACGATTCGTGAAACCGAGTTGATCCAGAAATATCTGTGTAGCTGACATTGACGGTGTACTGCTTCCCGACAGCATCGTCTTCGAAAGCATCCGAGCCGTTTGCTAGGTGGTAGACGGCCGGACGCGCTGAGTCGATCATCGCGATCTCGTGATGACCATTCATCACGCCGTTCACGAAATCAAGGGCTCGCATCACGTTTGGGTCGTTGGCATCATCTCCGACCGGTTCGAACGGCGGTGAAACTTGGAGCAGAACCTTACAGGCGGGTCTTACTCCGACGTTTTTGACAATCACGCTTACCGAAGATGTGCCGCCAAACTGAGGGTTCTTGGAGGGGTGACTGGTGAGAAGGTAGTCGACGACGATCACGGGTCTCACAAGGTTTCTATTCGAGGCAGTGATCTCGTCGTTGGACAAGGCAAGTTGCTGATTCGAGATTGAAAGCTGTCGGAGCTGCTTATTGGCGACGACGACGGCCACGATGGCAACGACGACACCCGCCATCGCTGCTACCGCGGAAACTGCCGCGCTTGCGATATCCAAATCAAACAAGATTATTCCTCCAGTGCTGATGCGCCCACGCAAACGACCATATGAGGTGCCACCGACGACGGCGATTTCCGGCAGCAAGTCCAGCTGAACTGGCGCGGAGCCAGGGACGCGGTAATCGACCTGGAGTGGTCGGAACTTGGCCTGCTACTCCGACGCCATCGGTTGTGTGACGGGCACACCATTGACGCGAAGTACAGGCAGCCAGAGTGCGAATGACTTCCCAAGACTGTCGATCAGCCGCTGACCCATGACGCAGATGCTCTGCTCCCAAGGATGACCAAACGTGCCCTCGGTCATGTCCGGGTTAAGAAACGAGTAGTAGTCCCCATTGGGATGAACCGTCGGGTGGCCGTTGATCGGATCCTCCGGAGGCAGCAAGCTTTCGAGCTCTGGTTTGAGCCAATACGCCTCGTGATTCCAGTCAAGGACAAGTAGCTCAGCGATGTCGGGCATCACCCAGACGAAGCATCTCAGGGCCTCAGTATTGATCGCCGCCACTGCGGAGGCAAAACGAGGGCCCTCCGGAATGCCCGAGAGGTCAAATGTAATGGAAGGCGTTGGCTCCCGAATAGCCGGCCAACCGGAGGCACGGATGTCCGCGCGAAAACCAAATTTTTCACGGAACTGGTCCCACACCGTCTCATACTCCAACGGGTCAAGCAGACGCCAACTCGATCGATTCCCCATAGGGCGAGCTTATTGTTTCCGGGAGTCCTCGCGGTTGAATAGCTCGCCTACTTTCTGCCCGGACGAGCGCCTGACGAAAGGCGGATTCAACCGCGATGGGTGAGGCGCCCAGCGCGACGGACAACCAAAGCCCGCTCAGGAGATGCGAGACTAGTGCATCATGGACACAAACGTGATTGGCATCGGTTACGAGGGCCTCGACAGCGACGGACTGTTGGCACGATTGCGACTCCGACGAGTGTCGACGGTAGTAGATGTGAGGCTCAACCCAATCTCGCGCAAGCGCGGCATGTCCAAGTCGGCACTTCGAGAGCTACTTGCAAATGCCAATATCGGTTACGAACATTTTCCGGCTCTCGGGAATCCTCGTGATAACCGAGAGGGGTTCGCTGACATCACCGGACAGGCAGGTAAGGACGCGCGTGCCCGTTATGAGGCGTTACTTTCATCGTCCGAAGCTAAAGATAAGTTGGACAGCGTCATCGCACTTTCTCAAATCGGTCTAGTCGCGCTCCTCTGCTTCGAGGCGGACGAATGCACCTGCCACCGGGAGGTCGTTTTGACCGCGATTCGTGACCGGGAACTTACGAAGGTTTAGAAGAGAGTCGAGGCATAGTCAGAGCCGCGAGGCGGCTTATAGACACCCAGGACTGAGAAGTTCCGTCTCTTTACTATGTCGGCAAAATTTCCGACGAAGAAGTAGGTCCGAACCTTGTCGTTCCACATCTCGTCGTAGAACTTCTTCGTAATCAGCGCGCGAAGGTCGACGTCGCTAAGTCGACGATTATGGTACTGGAGCGCCGTAAGTTCCCAGTCAAGGATGCTTTGCTCGTGCCGCTTGCAGTCCGGTGATGCGCAGTAGTAGCGATATTTGACCTTGTACCGCGGCGGCGTGAGCATGGGGGCATCATCCACCTCCCCGAGGAGATCTGGCTGGGCCATCGCGGCTGACATGCTGGCGATCTGTTCCGCACTCCACGGACCATGATATTCAAAGACAAGCGGCTCCAGCTTCCGTACCTCAATGAGACCCAGTGACTGCGCGTTAAGATCTTGTTCAACCCCGAGCCGCAGGTCGCACATTGTGGGCCCAATTAACTTCTCGAGTATTGGACCTCGCGCCTTGGGCGTTAGAGGACCACGCTTGCCCCGAGTCAGCGTTTCCCAATTCGGACGGTGACTTTCCAAACGCGCGTCTTTAGTTGATCGAGCCAAGTCAACTTCAATAATCTCGTACTTATTGAACTGTTTGTCGCTACTGAGATGCCGGAAGGCAATCGGAAAGATACGAACCCACTCAGGTCCCGCATTGGTTAACCGAACACCTGCGACGCAAACGGTATCGACGTAAGACTTTGAGGGTTCTGGCGACGCCTTGACGGTAATGAGGACGCGACTGCGTTGGCTAAGCAATGGACTCCTTGCGTTGGCGTCGAGTCTACAAATGCGCATCATGAATCTCGCTACGTCTTACCGCGCGCCCGAGTAATGATCACAAATGTCAGTAGCCTGGCTGCTGCGGTTCAGATGACCGCAGCCACCAAAATGGGAGATTCCGATTCGCCGTGAGGCCAACGACGAAATCGAGCCGGCCCCCGCTCCTCCGACTTCCCTCGACTACCGTCCAAAGCCTTTGAGCTGAGACCATGAACCACGCGCGTCGAAGACGTCCGTTTCCGAGAGCAACAAATAGCGCCATTCACCGTCGTCTGGATTCAGCGAATTGAGCGTATTTGCCCACGCCCGAGCTGCAAGACGCTTGGATTGAACTTCCTCAGACTCCATCTCGCGGTTCTGCTTTGTCTCGACCAACCAGCTCAGGGTTCGACCCGATGATTGTTCGACGACCACGAAATCCGGATTGTAGGTACGTCCTTCATGCGTCCACTGAATTGGAACATCATTCCTGTGAAGGCGCGCCCATACGACCACGTCGGTGCCTGCGTCTATCGCCTGCGCGGCGGCAAACTCGGTGCTCGTATCGAACCAAGCATGAGAATAGAGATTTTTGGCCCAAGAGTTGTACGCTACGTCGCGATCGAAGTCACCAATGTGACTGTGGATTGGCTGCTTTGGGGTAGACCGAATTTTGTTGAGCTCAATTACGTCGACGGTGTCGACATAGTCGACCGGTCTTGCAACTACCCGAAGACGACGACCAACTTCGGCAACCAATCGGCGTTGACAGCGCTCAAGGTACAGCGAGAGATTCTCTCGAGCGTTCGCACCCATCGCGGTAATGACCGCATCTACGATGCGCTCGGCGGCACCCGCCTCGGTTGCCCGCGCAGGCACCTCAGGAGACGCGAGCACTTTACTGATGAGCGCTGCGCGAGACTCCTCGAGCGGGATGTCGTACAAAGCACCTTCAACCGAGTCGGCAGCAGCTGAAGCCGTCATGTTGGCGTGTGTGGCATCGAGCCTCTTGGAATCGAGTACGGTCCTAATTAGCTCTCGGCCGTCGGACTCAGCCAAGCTCGCTCCGAGTTGCGAAAACGGCGCGAGGTCGACTATTTGATTGAGCGAAGTTGTTCGCGACTCCGCCACCGCACGCAGAAGTGGAATCTTGATCGACCGACGCCCGGCGACAGGCGCGTACGCCACGGAGCCGCCCGCCGTGGCAGCAGTCTGTGCCGCAGCTTGGCTGGTTCTCGAATCAAGATCGATGACGAAACTCTTCGGAGCCAGATCACCTGAGTCAAACACGGGTACGTCAGAATCTCCGGGGATCGAAAGAGTGAATGGTACTTCCTCAGTCTCCTGTCGGACGATTCTGGTTCCATCAGCTTGCAACCGAATGACCGCGCGTGTGGCGTGATCGATGATCGCCTGATTCAAGACGTTTCTGTTGCGAAGCAGCGTTTCGTAGCGCTCGTGCGCGAGCACCTCAACTGTGTCGAGCAATTCGATGCCAGTGTATTTTCCAAATGGAAGTCTCATCCCTCGGCCAAGTGTCTGCTCGGTCAGAACCTCCGACACTGATGCCCGCATTGAGGCGATTACGTAGACGTTCTTGACATCCCATCCTTCTTTGAGCATGCCAACAGAGATGATGATTCGGATCGGGGACTGCGGATCCTCAACGGCATCCAGCGCCGCAAGGGTTTCTTCTTTCTCGGCAGTAGGCAGACCCGAGTGAACAAGAAGTGTGCGACCGGCCCATGCCCCCTCGTCGAATGAAGTCGATTCGAGGAGGGCTCGATAGTCTTCCGCTTCCTCAATTGATTGGGCAATGATGAGCATGACCGGATTTACGCGCGGGATGCCGTTCTCCGCGCAATAGCGCTCAGCCGTTGACGCTTTGAATTTCAGCAAGTTGACGCCGTCACCAAGCTTCGTCAGATCGTCAGCAGCATCGTCTTTTCGCCCGACGAGCACTGGCTTCTTTACCAGGCGATCAGCGATCGCGAATGACAGCGGGTACCTGTAGACAATCTTCGCTTCGTCGGCCTTGGCAGGAGTAGCTGTGAGTCCAATAAGCAGCTGCGGCTTCAGATCTTTGATAGTCCTGTTGAAGGCTGGCCCTGTGTAACAGTGATGCTCATCCGCGAAGATCACCAGGTCGGGCAGGTTCGCCAGATACTCGTATAGCCCCGCACCAAGGCCCTCTTGGAACTCGTGAGTCTTGCGTCCAGCATCTGTAGATGGTGACAAAAGCGCCTGAACGGTGAACACGTACACCTTCGTGACACTGCGGTCGTCCATCATCCGCCGGGTAGCGGCGGTGTCAAAGTTTGCGGCGGTCACTAGATACGGAGCGCAGCGGAGACTCCCCGTCAGAGATCGACGATGACCGCGTGTGAAGTTCGCTATCGTTTTGTCCCGAATTGTGGATCCGGGAGCGATGATCAAGAAATTACGAACGGGCGGAGTGGCACCGGCGAGGTACTCGATTAGGCCGGCAAGAACGTATGTCTTACCCACGCCCGTTGCTGAATCGACGATGCATTCGAAGGGTGCGGATTTTTGCTCCACGTCGAAATACTGCGACGTTTCGAGGATGACCGATTCCACTGCCTTTCGATTCGGTTCGCGAAGCTGGAGCCTCTGCGATACCTCAGCGAGAAGGTCATACTCAATGGTGAGGTCAGACATCGGACGGTTCCTTCGCGAAACGAGAGACGGTTGAGGCAACCGCTCGGTACGTAGTCAGGATCGAATCGGGTATCTTGCGCAATCGCGATCCTGGCCGGAGGTCTCGAAGAACCTCACCAGCGGCATCATCAATCTGAGTCGCCCAGATTTCGACGCATTCTTCTCTTGCGACCCTGTCGAGAATCGCTCTCACGGTGTCCCCCACGACCAACCCGTCGATCACGACAACTCTTGTGTCTCCGTCGCGACCTGAACTGATTTCATCGGGTTGGTATCGCACTTTGATCTGAGCGCAAACGGCTCGAGCAAGCTCACTGTGCACAGCCCAGTCCGCGATATAGATACGATCGCCAACTTTCTCAAACATCGACGGTCCAACCACGAGGTGCGTGAACGCACCGCCGCCCAACCAGTTCACTGTCGTTTCGTCAGCGGTCTTTGTCGCTGAACGGAGGGCTCTGATGGTCCCCGGATCGAGACCCTCTACCGCGGGAGTTACCTTTCGGAGCAGTGCGTTGAATACCTGGGCCTCTTGCGGAGTTAGGCCGGGCGGAAGCTCGTCTACGGGAACTCGATCTGTCACCGTTGAGATACCACCTTGATCCTCACCCGCTATCACCATCTCAAGTCGGGGCTTGGTGAATGATGCGACAGTTGATGGGAGCAGCTCGCTCGTCACCCAGCGTCGGCCCATCTTGTGGGCTACAGCAGCTGTAGTCCCGGATCCGGCGAAGCAGTCAAGAACGATGTCTCCCGGATTGGTTGCGATATGGATAACGCGCTGCAGCAGCAACTCAGGCTTAGGCGTTGCAAATGGGTTGACCCCAGGGAACATCTTGGTGATCTCGTTCTTTGCAGTTCGGTTGTGACCAACTTCACTGTGTAGCCAGAGAGTTTGCGGCGCTCTCGACCCGCTGATTTCGTCTAAATAACGCTTCAGCTTGAGGCCGCCCTGGCCCTTTTTTGTGAAATAGAGGCGAGGCCACGCGCCTCGCTCGTACCTCGCCTGCGCGACGACCTTGGCTGCTTCTAGGTCCCCCTTCACGAGGAGGGATTTCACTCCAGGACGTACTTCGGATTCAGGAACCCCGCAGATCATGGCGCGGCGAGCGCTGTCACCGATATCTTCCATCTCATACTCGACGCCCCACTCCTCGAGCAGATCTTTCATCGTCTCCTGTTTCGAGCCCCAGCATCGGCCTGCCGCGGTATAGATAAGCTCACCAGTGAATGGAGACTGGATCGCATAAACCCAGCCTTGATTGCGTTTCGCGCTTGGCGCGGCCGGGTCACCCGAAATCCAAGGACGACTGTCACCGTCGCTAGCAACGTACAGAGCATCACGCGCAGCGAGCCTCGACAGCCTGTTAGAGCGCCACGTCCGTTTTTTCGAGTAGATCAGAATGTAGTCCTGATCCGTGCTGAGCTGCGGCGCGTCATTCCTGGGGCTATACGCCTTCTGCCAGATGACCGTGTCGACGTAGTTTTCCGGCCCGAACTCCTCGTCTAGCACCGATCTACAGCGGTGCACTTCCGAGTCGTCAAGGTGCACCCAAACTGAACCGTCGTCGCTAAGAAGTGGCCAAATCTGTCGCAGCCGGTCCCTGAGCATCGTTAGCCAGATCGAATGGTCGATGTTGTCTTCGTAGTGATCAAATGTTTGCTGCGTGTTGAACGGCGGGTCAATGTAGACGAGTTTGACTTTTCCGACGTATTCGTCCGAGTACTCGGGAATCGAGTTCAGCGAAGCAAGAACGTGCATCGCGTCCCCGGTAATCAGCAGATTCTTAGTCGTAGGCGACATCACGGACTCCTCGGGCGTCGGCGATTCCACATACCCTACGGTGTTGAGCAGTCGAACCTCGGACGCGCGGTAGTCGGACGGATCAACCCACGTGTAGTCGTAACGACCGTCCGCTGACGACAAGAGCGTCTGGTCTTTATTGGTCCAGGTGAGCTCGAGTCGTCCACTGAATGCCATTCGAAGTGCGCTCTTCCGGGTCGGGGACTTTCGTCAGGCGGTCGGCAGACCCGCGATTCTCGGGTTGCAGATTGAGCCTCGTTTCACCTTACCGGGCACCCGCCGGGTCACGGATATCCGACACTGCGTCACCAAGCCTGACCGTCGGAAAAGGGATGTTCCACCTAGTCACTGGCCGGAACTAGTTCAAGGCTCCCGTCACGCTCAATCGATTTGGGATGAAGAACAATTGCAATTTTCACAACAGACATTCCCGGCCGGACGATTGATTGCCCAGAAATTCAGTTCATACTTCTACCCACGCTCCCCTTCGCCCTGCGGCGTTCAGATGATCCAACCGGATCGTCCGTCGCACAAACAAAGAGGAGGTGCTCACGATGAGTGAGCAGAACAGTGAATCCGTATCCGGCCAATCAAGCCAGCTTCGAACCCTGGCGGTGCGCATCACCGACGACCTGCGTGCACAGTTGGACATCATTGCCCAGCTCACAGAACGCAGCGTCACCGAAGAGATTCGCGTTGCGCTCGAACACTGGATCGAAAAGAGTAAATCTGATCCAGCTGTGCTTCGCAAAGCAGAGTCGGTTCGGGCTGACATCGAGCGGGAGGCCAAGGTCAAGAGCAACGCCATTGACGCGATCTTCTCCGGTGAGAAGGGAGCCGCCAAGGCCCCTCCCCTGCCCCGCTCAGCCGGATCCGCGAAAGGTGCCACTGACTGATCGCAGTCATCCGGAGGGCTCTGCCTGACCATATGAGGGTCAGGCAGAGCCTCTCCAGCGAACCCATCCGTTCGTGGAGGCAACTCTCTAGCCACACGGCTAGAGACAACCCCCATGAAATAGGAGAGCAAGAGATGGTTACCGGGATTGTCATTCCACACGATTCAGACATGCCCGTTTACGAGCAGCAGTTCGCAGAGCTAACCGATTACCAGGAAGCGGTCGGCGGCTACATCGAACCGATCCGTCTGACGACAGCAAAGTTGACGATGTACGCCAATGAAGAAGGAAAGGTCCACCGCTTGCCGCGAAATCGCCGCGCAACAGCACTGTGGTGGTTATTGGATCCTATTGAACGAGCTCTGGAGGAGCTTGTCGGGAATGTCGTTGTGATCGGTGCCCCACACGGCACGTTCACCTCGGCGAGTGTGCCGGACGATCTGCATCATTTGTTACTCGGAGCGGCGCGCTTTCGGGTGGAAATCGAGACCGTCGCCCACCCAGATTGGCGGCGCACAGAGGTCGAATTCGATAACTATTTCGACGCCGCACTTCATGCGCTGCTTTATGCGGACGCTGACGACGCGGTAATCGACGTCAGGGTAGTTGAACAGTAACGAGCCCCCGTCACAAAACAGAAGGCGGGATCGATCTGAGATTAGAGCGGGTAGCTCGTACAGATCGATCCCGCCTATTTTTATTGGGATCGCTTTTGAAGTGAGGCGCCTCACTTCATTGCTGTGCTTTAGAAGGTCGGCAGCGACAGCAGGTTATTCGTCCAGACACCATCGGCATGCGTCTTCAGGTAGGCAGGTGACGTTGCCGGGTGGATAGCACCCACCGCGACTTGCTGCGCACCTGTGCCAACGTATGCCTTGTTGGTCTTGGTATCGACCCAGGCGACGAGCGACGGCTTGTCGTTATCACCGACGCTTCCGTCCTGAATGCTCTTCCACTTGTACCTGATGATCGACTCGTGCACTTTGGTTGTTCCGGCGAACCGGACGTGCGTGATCTGAATACTCATTGCAATTCCTAAATGCTCGTTTGTCGTGCACGTGCAGCAGAACTACTGTTCAGCCATCGCGACGACAGATTTGAATGTTGAGAGGAGGGAGGGGCCGGCGAAACATGCGCGCGTCGCCGGCCCCTCTCGCCTAGCCCTTACCGAGGGTCGAGCCCGCGCTCGACTTCGACGGCTTGGATGACGAGTTGGACGCAAGCGTCTTCCCCGCCTTCGAGAGCGCAGTCTTCGACGGCTTGGATGAACGGCCTGATTTGGCCATGGTGTTCCTTTCTATTGAGAGAAAGGACAGATACACACTCAGCTCAGCAATTCAAACTTGGCGTAGGCCCGCAGGGGAGCCTAGAGTCTAAGTGTCTTCCTACAGACACACAAAGACCCCGATCTGTCTTTCGAGCCCCGCTCGATCAGGCTGATCGGGGTTCTTTTCTTTCTACGTCGCTATTCTACGTGAACCTACCGACATATGCCTCACAAAGCCCTCAAAATGCTCGAGCTAGGACGATGTCCACCTAGTCCGAGATCGTCCGTTTACGAGGCATTGAGTGGCCAATTAGCGGCTAATTTGGCTGAGGGCAGACCTCCAAAGCGAATTACACAGGTGTTATTCACAATTTCGGGTGTGTTATCAACCGAAAGGACGAAGTTATCCACAGGCACGCGCGATTGGTCACCCGGGTGGATACAAGTGTCGTACTCGAAAATTGATCCGAATTGTCCAAGATAAAGTTCTCGAAAAACTCTTGATTCTTACCAATTAAATAGATCAGTCGGTCAGACCTGATCCGTTTCCGAGTTAAATTCGATTGGACTAGGTTCCCCGCACCAAGTTTTCTGTAGCTGTTGCGACAGTCTCTGTGGCTCCCGCAACAGTCGACCACCACCGACTTTCGCGTTGCACTCTGAGCCCGTATTTATTCGTGGTCCGAGCTGACTTGGTGATGATAAGGCCACGCTTTGCGCGGGACAGCATGACCATCAAGACTCGCTCCTCTTCAGCGATCTCCTCAGCTGTTTTCGCTTGGAATGCCGGGATGCTTCCCTCCTCCAGACCGAGCACCACGACCCAATCGAACTGCTGGCCTTTTCCAATGTGCGCATTAAGGAGATGGACACCCGGCGCGATCGCATCCGTGACATGCACCTCGCGAAAGCGCGCCAATGCGTCTCGAATGGATTCTCCTTCAACCGCCTTCTCCCGAAGTATCGAAATCGCGTCCGTCAGCTCATTGATGGTTTCCACGTCGTCGTCTCCGATGACCGCCGCCGCGCGCTCAAAGAGCAACTGAAGCTGTTCAGTCAGCGGTTTTGAAGTCTTGATCCCTCTCGCTGCGCTTTTGAGCGTCGTAAGCAGGCCGGGTGTATCGAGAGACATATCCCACGTTTGAACCGGAATGTCTGCCGCGGCTGACATGGCGATGTCGACTTGTCCCCTGCGATAACGCGACCTGGTGATCACACCAATCGATTCGGTGGGGTACTTCCTAACGAGACGGCGAGCCACTCGCACGATTCCGGCGGCTTCTTCGACATCAGTATCGAACGAAAAGGCGTAGGCATGGCCCGACGGATCCCAGGCGTCGGGATCAGCTGCGGAGAGCTCCACCGCGCCAAGGGGGCGCGCGACAGCGTTTACAACCGCGAGCACTTCGGGCGACGAGCGATACGAGATGTCAAGGTCAACGCGCTCAGCGCAGCGGGCGACCAGTTCCGCTTCGACCGTGGCGGGCTCAGCCCCTGCCCATGAGTAAATGCCTTGAAGGGGGTCCCCGACGTACATCGCGTTTCGAGGCGCGGCCAACGACACGATGTCCAGTTGTTGCTGCGAAAGATCTTGAAACTCATCCACGAGCAATGCGTCAAAGTGCTGTTGGTAGAGGTTTGCAATCTGCGGAACATGGAGGAGTCGCTGAGCATGGCGAAGCAAGTCGGGATAATCGAGCTTGTTCTGGAGCCGTCTCGCCTCTTCAACTTTGAAGGCGATCTGATTTCTCGACGCGACGACAAGTTCGAGCAACTCGTCGTCGTCGATCGGTTGAGACTTCAGCTTCCTAAGCAGCGTCTCCGCCTCGCCCCGCGCGTCCCAGTCTGAGGTCAGCGGCGAGACAGTGTCGCTAAACCATCGCTTCGATGGGAGTAGAACATCTTCCGGAATTCCGAGCGTTCTGCCGTGGGCCCGAACGATTCGGGCAGAGAGTCCATGAAAGTTCTGTACGGTGACGCTTCCGCGAGTTCGCTCGTGGCCCAGGCTCTGTTGAATTCGACGTGCCATATTGTCGCGAGCGCGCTTCGAATAGGTGATCGCCAGAAGCCGTCGACCCTCTCGGATTGTGCCCTGTGTCACGAGATGATGAGCCCGCATCGCAATCACTTCTGTTTTGCCACAACCAGGAGGAGCAACCAGCAGAAGTTGCTGCGCTGTGCTCTCCACCGCATCGATCTGCTTACCGATCGGGTGAATGGCGCTCATACGTCGAGACTCTTGATGTAGTCGAACAGACCCGAAACTGCGGGCATGCGGGCGATCTGATCGACGGTGACGTGTTTACCGACGGCAACAGCACTGGTGACCTTACGGTCACGGGCAAACTCAGCAACCTGCGCTTCCGTCAAATCTGCAACGGCTGAGACACCGGCAGCTTGCAAGATCCCTTGCTCACGGCATACCCCCTCATCGATGAGTGCTTGACCCGCCGCAGGTCCGCCCATCCCGAGAGCATATTCGTCTTCGAGATCCGCATTTGCAACGAAGAGCACCTTCTTGTTGATGTTCTTTGGCTTGATGGACAAGGCGCTCATCCACGATCCGCGTTCGGCGTGATCCACGAGTCCGATGATGTCGAGATCGAAACCATTCTTTCCAAGCAGGTTGTAGACGTGCTTGAACTTGTCTGCACCGTCGAGCTCCAACACGGTGATCCCAAGTTTGTCGAGCGGGACACCCAGTTTGCGAGCGCACGCCTCGATAAAGACTCGGTCTGCAATGCCCTCAACAACAAGAGTTCGTCGCGAAGTGAGTGCTTCGAGTAGGCGGGGCGACCACCAGTTCGCCATCTCCTTTTCAACCGAGGAAAAGCTCGAGGAAGGGATCTGACGCACCTCTTGGTCGGCAGTCACTACAAGCACATGCTTGGGCTCAAACCGCTGAACGATGTAAGGCGAGTGCGTCACGAGAAGTCGCTGATTCTTTCCGCTTGCGAACAGCTCCGCGACAGTGCGTTGACTCGAAGCATGGAGGTGAAGCTCAGGCTCGTCGATCGCGACCATGTTGGCACCTGACTTCGCGAGGTCGAAGAATGTCATGGTCATGAGTTGCCGCACACCGTCAGATTGATCGGCAAGCGCGCGAACGCCCTCATCGCGTTTCAAGAACAGAGTGACGTCCTCGAGCACGTCGGAGTTGGGATCGGCTGTCGTGCGGATAGTGAGTTCCGACTTGTCGATCACCTTGGGCATTGAGCGCGATAGGTGTTCAGCGATCATGTTGCGAAGGTCTTCGAGAGCGGTGTTCGACTCCAACTTGCCATTGAACGCATCGAGCGTCTCGACGAGTGCCTGCTTGTCCGCCCCGAGGTCTGTCGACTCAAGCAGCGACCGAAGCGGGCTGCGACGACCCTGCATGAACTCGATGGCAGACGACCTGCTGGCCGGCAAATATTGCCATCCAAAGGCGTCGAGTTGACCACGGTTAGGTGTCCGATCGGTACCCTCAGGAAACCATCTACGAATGATGACTTGCTCGTTATCATCGGGGCTGCGCTCGACAGAGAGTTCAACGATCAAGACCTCGCTGCCATCCGCCTGGATCGTAGTCTCATCGGGAAACAGGGCGCGCTCGTCATCAGAGAAGTCGATCAGCGACACGCGGCAAATGAAGGGTTCGTCTGCTTGGCCAAGATCATCAACGGTGATGCCTTGGTATAGCTGCTGTGCCGTTGCACCCAAGATCAAGTTGAGACATCTGAAGAGCGATGTCTTCCCGACATCGTTAGCACCGATCACAACGAGATGCTCGCGAACCTCGATGTTCAGATCTTTCAATCGACTGTGATTGATCAATTCAATTCTGTTCAGCCTCACGGCTACTCCCCCATATATTTCATGGTTAGTTTGGCACAACCTCGCGGTTTGATTATCGAAAATCGCGCTCGATCGGCTATGGCAGAGGCACCTCACCATGCAGGTTTCGATCTTTGCCGCAGATTGGGAAGCCGCTTCTCACACTGAGTACTGATACTGAAGGTGAGCCGTGACCAGATAAGCAGGATCCGCATAGGTATCTGCGGCGTTTATGCCATCCCGGTAGAGTTTGAACCGCATCATATGGCCCGGATTTACCGTCAGGCCGGGGCCTGGGGAATCTTTCAACGCGAACGCCGTAGTACCTGCCGCTGTTGTCACGGTTGAAGTGGCGCCGCCCGAGGATATGACTGAAGCTGTGGTCACATCTTGGGCTATAGCTGCCCATTGCACGTTGCCGCCTGTGGTGGTCGACGGACACCACCGAATCACAATCCCCGCTGTGCCACCGACCAGAGCGTCATTAGGGATGGTGAAGATTCCAGAAACGAAGGGTGTGCTCGTACCGTGTGCGAAGCTCACACCAGCACCGGCATTGCCCACTGCAACAAAAGCGGTAGACGAGAAATCGAGAGGCAATGACACGATACGTACTCCGAAAGCTCCTGCACCACGACCATCAACATATAGTTTTGACGGCACATCACCCGACACGTTCCGGGCTTCGTGAGCGTTATAAGGTACCCCTGACGAAATCTGCACATGCCCAGTCGTGGGTGTTCCCGAGAATCGCACGCTAGAAAGCTGTAACCACCCAGACGTATGAGCGAGATGATAAGCGGGAAAGCCACCATTGGCCAGCGATGAACTTGAAATACGGTTCGATGTACCCAAATTCGAGTTGTGCTGTACGAGCGCGGTCGCGCTAGATCCGACGTAGCCGTAAAGCCCGATGAAGCTGACCGTGTGGCAATACTGCATGTCAATCAGGGGATATTCTCCGTTGCCACGCTCGATCTTTATGTTCGTGAACGTCACGCCAGCTGTAGGCGCAATGTCAGCGGATGAACCGTCGATCTTTATGTCCGTGCCAGCGTTAGTTTCCCACTCGCACGAGTCGAAGTGAATCGTATTACCGCCTGCCGCCGTCCCTTCGCCCGAAGTACCGTCGAGCAGAAGTGCGGGTACGGTTCCATTTCCGCTATAAGAGATGAAAAGCTGCGAGAAAGAACTGTTGAAAAGCTGCGTGAAATGCGCGCCTATACCGGCGGAATTGCGCACCCTGACACGTTCGATTCGAACCTGAGAGCCACGGAATATGTTCAGCACTTCCCCGGCAGTATTGTTTCCATTCAGCTCGAGGTCGTAAATCTCTACTCGACACCTCTTAGTTGGGTCGCCAACGTTGGTAAGAGTCGTTGGATCACCAATACCCTGCAGGAGCACGGCCGTTCCCGCGCCGTTTCGCAGAATCTTTGTCCCAGCGTCACCGCCCACATAGCCAATTCCCATGCCCTGTAAGCGCACGAGCTTATTCTGGGCCAAAGTGATACCGGTGGTTAGGATAGTGCCCTTCGGCAGATATACGGTATTGCCAGGCCCGGCTGCTTGAGCAGCGTTAATGCAAGCCTGAAGCGCGGCAGTGTCATCGGTTAGACCGTCCGCCTTCACGCCAAACCCAGTTGCATGAAAGTAGCTAGTTAGGCTATTTCGCGACGCGACGGGCCTCTCGGCATATCGGGCGTCCGTCTGCGATAAAGGCAGGTCATCGGATACGACCAGCCAGACGGAGGTGGCGCTGTCGTATTGAACGGTAAGTGCCTGGTTCATGAGGTTCAGGGTGCTTGTCGTCGTCCCTGTTGTGGTATTGAATCTGTCCGAACCGCCTAGAGCGACGCTAACTGCGTTCGTCGTTGCGTCGAGTTTCTTCACAGTCACACGGCTACGGTCAGCGGGAGCGGTAGGGAGAGTGATTGTAAATGGTGCCACGGTTGCGTCTGTTCTGACGATCTCACCCGCCGCCGCGGTATACATGGAAGTCTTCACAGCGGTCTGCGGGGCCCTTGGCGCAAAGGCGGCAGAGAGGGATGTCTGCGTTGCGGACGAGAGCCCAGCTGGTTCAGCACCGATGTCACTCGCCGTTGCGGGAATGGTCGGTTTGGTAATCAGATCCGCATACGAACCGCTAGTAGCAACGGTCGAAAAGGTACCCGGTGCAAGCTTGGATGCGGTCACCGCTCCGTCAACCAGCTTGGCCGTAGTTACGGCACTATCTTGCAGTTTTGAAGTGGTCACCGAGCTATCGATCGGAACGCGCTGATCAGTCAAACGCGCATCTGAGTCAACCACTACTGCTGATCCACCTGAAGACAAGCCGCCTGTGAAGTTCTTCGTCCCGGTGATGGTCTCCGATCCCGCTTTATGTAGTACGGCAGCGTCGTCCGCCTTGCCGGCAATATCTGCCAACTGAAGCGCAGTGTCAGCCTTACCGAGGCTTGATTGCACAGCGGCCACGAGCTTGGTTGCCGTGAGGCTTCCATCCGCGATGGTAGGTGCCGCATTCAATTTCGTAACGACGGCGGCGGCGAGCTTCGTCTCGTCGATCGCGCCGTTCTGAATTTTCACGGCCGTGACAGAGTTACTTTGCAATTTTGCGGCTGTGATCGTGTCGTCGGCCACACTGCCTGAACCTGCTGCATTGAGCTTCGTCTGGACGGCTGACGAGAGGATTGATTCGGTCACTACGCCATCCGCAAGCGCAGCTCCAGTTACGGCACTATCCGCAATCACGTTGGCGGTAACGACGTTGTCTCTCAGATTGCCATGCGCATCGTGCGACTGAGTCAGAAAGTCATTAAGGATGTCACCCCACTGCCCGCTGTCTTTGCCTGGTTGAGGTAGTCGCGCCATAGCTCTGTTGAATAAAACTCCAATTATTTCAATATCTGCGTAGGATTATGAAGCATGAGCTTTAATCAGTCAAGCGCAGGGCATCCACGGAAAGCTATTCATCATGAGTGACGTCCCTTATCAGGTCGATTGCGTTGTTGACCGCTGCTCGCGCATCGCTAACCAGAAGATCAAGGTCTCCTGTCCGCCGCTTATTGAAGTGATCGCAGTCTGCGAGTTTCACTACGAGTCAGTTAGGCACGCTGCTTGCTTCGAGGCATCTAAGGATCCAACGCGAGGGTTGATAGGAGTGGCCGCGAGCGACCACCCCTAGCCTGCTCGAAGCGAGCGGGTGCCGGATCAACTAGTCCAGTTCGCCAGGCAATTCCAGGTAGTGAGCGTTTTCTGGCTTATCGAGCCAGTCGCTAAACGCCTCAGTAAAATCAGCATGACCATGTGGCTTGAAAGGCCACTGAGACTTAATTTCCGGAGGCAGCTGAGCTCGAGCCCAGGAGAAATGCTTTTCAATCAATGCCTCGGTGATCTCGCCTTGGGCCACGAGGTTTGCGCGCAATTTTGGCGCGTCAAGATCCCCCATCATTTCGAACTCGAACAGAGTGAGGACTTGAACAGTGAGCCTGTTGAAATGCCTGTATAGACGCGCAATGTGAGTACTGGTGTCCATCACATTCATCAGAGATCCCCCGTACTCAACAACTTCATCTGCGTCGAGGGCAAGTAGATCAGAATAGAACAGCACTCCATGCTCGGATTCTCGTTCGTCGTTGAAATCGCGGTCAACCATCACGACGAGCGAGCTGTCGATCCCGGTAAAGCGAAGCTGTTCCTCATCGAATTCCGGATCGTTTTGGGTCTGACGGTGGGCGACAGCGGTCATCACGCGGTAACGAAGCGCGTCAAACATCCTCGACCTACTCAACCCTGGCTCAGCCTCGAGAACCGCCAAAAATCTGCGCACCGTCGTCTCCATCACGCCCACGCGTATAGTCCTGAGTAGCCGGTGTGTGATGGCATGGAATTCAACTTCCGTTTCCGACAATCGCAGTAACCCAAATGACTCGAGCCTGTCGAGATAAATCGAAACATCAAGCTGGACTTGATTCGATGTGATCACGTCTCCGAGCCTGCCCGGTACATGATCGACAATCCGGATCACGGGCTCGTTTAGCCAAAGAAGCGCGTCGAGAACGTCGAGCACTTCATCATCCTCGGTCGACAGGCTGTCGATGATCCTCTGGTAAACATCTTGAATTGCAATCTGACGCCCGCCTTGACGAGTAAGGCGACCGAGAGCTCGAATAGGGTCGCGAAGTACCTCGGCAGCCCTCGCTTCCATTTCAAGTCCTTCAAACTGAACCAAATAGGAAGCCACAGCGTGGAGCGCGAGTGGGTAGTTGGCAAACCTCCTCCGCAACTGCTCGGCAAGCTCAGGATCTAAGTCAGGCACCTGGCTCAGTAGATAGTCTTTGGCCTCCTCGTTTCGAAATTCTCGGACCCGAACGTGGGCCATCCCAGGAACGTCGAAGCGACTCTGAGACGTCACGACGACCGGAATCGAGGCCACCTCAGGACAGAGGAGCAGCAGCGCCTCAACTGATTCGATTCCATCCAAGACGATGCCCCCAAGCAGTCCGCTGCCTTTGGCGATCATCTCCTGAAAATCGACAAGAACGAGCTCACCGTTCTGCAGGTCTTGTTGCCCCAGAGATCGGCGCAAGAGTCTCAAGTCCTGGAACTTGCGGGCTTCAGATGAATTCCTGATCACCACTATGGGCAGTTCAGAGCCTAAAGCTCGCAAGATTTCGGGTGCGAGCAAGCTTTTGCCCATTCCCGGCTCACCGTGAAGCTGCAATATGTTCGCATCCGAACGCTGAAGATCACTAACAGCAGAACTCACAAGTTGCTCCCTGTTCTGCCAAGTTCTCGGGCGTTGGTAGTAACGATCCTGATCTGTCGGCTCTTGAGGAATTTGCGCTTCTTTCTCGTAGCGCGCGACCATGTCTCGAATCGTTCCATCAGCGCTCGCAGTCATGAGCCGCTCGGCCACCGCCGCCCCAACTGCAGCAAAGCTGGGTCTTGTTGATTTGAAAACGCCAGGGTCCGAAGCGCCCAAAGCCCTGGCCGCGAAGGACCTACGGAGAACTGCCCACTCAAAGAAGCTGCCGCCCGAACCTGGGAGCTGTCGGCGCAACAATCGAATAGTCAGATCTGGGTCACGACCTGGGACCTTACGGTCATCGTCGTAGGGGCCGTCGAGTGCCAGTAGGTGCTTTGCGGCGACCAAATAAGGATTCTCTCGCCAGCCCGAATCCTCAACCTTGAGCAAGAGGTCGCGAATGACCCTCCAGGCGAAATTGTCGCCCCAGTGAGCACCGGCACCGTCCCGGACCAGCGCTTCGATCAGAGGGAACGAGTGAGTGCTCTCATGCAAAACATATCTTGCTCGAGAGGTTCCTAACTGCTCTCGGCCAGTAACGAACGCAGACATTTCGAGTCGAAGTTTTTGCGGAACGTTCACTGCAGTCATGCCCAATGGTAGCCTATTGACAATTCCTCATGTTTATAGTATGCTTTCACCAGGGTGGCCCTTAACAATAAGGAGGCCGCCGTGGCCAAACAATTACCAACGGAGCAGCCTGCTCAATTGCCGCAGGTGAAACTCGAAGTGGAAGCGTTTCTGCTTCGTAACTATTTGACACCTGATCACGAGACAAGCTCGCAAGCGAGCCCACCTACGACGGCACTTCCACTCTCAGCAAACCGTTGACACTGGATTCAGCCTAATCATCAAAAAGTTCATCCGTCTGGCCACCCGCCCGCTCTTACAAGAGCGGGCTTTTTCTTTGGTTCTGGGCGCGTCTGAGGGCCCCTGCCCTCGACTTTCTTTGCTCCCGACCGGGGGCAGCAAGCGCAATGGACGAGTGCGCCCCGATACTCACTGCTTCTAACTTCGACGCGGAAGAACGCCGTCCTAGCAGTGTCCTAGCGGCCTACGTTCACACGGTTGCAGCAGACAGCGAGACGGCAAATGTGGAGCCATGACAAACACAGAAGATGCAGATAACCAGCTCGTCCCCCTACCCATGCCAATCAGATTGCACCCGTTTCGCGGAATGCTCCTCGATGCGATCAGCGAAGCCAACAGTGCTTTGTTTCAGCTCTACCAGCTGACCGCTGAAGTGATCCGCGAAAACGACGGGCACTTCTTCGAGGGTGACGACGTGCTGGAACAGGTGCACAACCTCACCCTGGTGTCGACCCAGGTCGAACTCCTGATCATCAAAGCAATCTGATGATCGATCGCCAACGGAGTGGCCCCGCACCAACGGGCCACTCCTGCCACTCAAACACCAGTAACCAATCAATTGCGAAATGAAGAAAGGTCGTCGGTCGTGACGAATTCCAACCTACAACTACGTCAGTCATCAAGTTCGAAACACAAAGCACATGGCCAAGCTGCTGCCCCGGTTCTCAAGATTCTGACAAGCCTGACACTTCTTGCCGGTCTTGCCGGATGCTCGAGCGCCACGACAGGCATCCTCGCAGACGATCAGAAGATCCTCGACGGGTGCCCCAAGGGTCAACAGCTCGCCTCGATCATCGAGATCGACGGAACTAGCTCGGGCCGCTCTACTACGTCCGACACTGAGCGGCTAAGCATCGTTCAAGAAATCACTACCCGCACCGTCATCTGTGGCGGGCATCTCACCATCTCAGCGTTTTCGTCGTCGTCGGGTTCGACCTCAACGATCTTTGATGGCGACGTCAGCGTCGCTGGGGAAACAGATATCGCGAAGCTCCGTCGTGTGCCTGATGCCGTCGACCAAGTGATGACCGAAGTCAAAGCGAACTACGGGAAGTCGCTGGCTGAACTTCCCGAGGACGGTTCCGACATCATCGGGATCTATCGAGTGGCAGCGGAGCAGAAACTTCAGCTCGGCGATCACTACAAGATGGCAGAAACGATTCTGACTGATGGCGAGCAGAACGTTGGTGGCATCAACCTTGATACCGACGTGCTAACCAAAGATACGGCGGTGGAACTCGCCCGCAGTATTCCGATGCCGCAACTGCCAGACGTTGACATCACTGTGGCCGGCATTGGCCGCGTCGCGGGTGATCCGCTTCCCTCGTCGAAGATCGAGGCCCTTATCGACTTCTATGACGCCCTCTGTGCTCAAACTGGTGCCTCTTCGTGCCTGTCAGTTACGGATTGGAAGTGACAGCGATGGCGACCAACAAGAAGCAGCGCGTTCAGCGCAGTTCAGCGAAAGACGGACAGCTCGTTGCCGGGTTCGAACTGACGCAGGAAGCAGATAACACATCGTTCCATCGGGTCGATTCTGCCGCCTTGCAAGCGCGCCCGACCGACGTGATCGAAACCTGGAAAGAAAAGGAGTTCGATGAGCGCGCCCTTGAGCAAACCCCGCTCTTCGCAGCCGCCGCCAGCGCGGCTTCTCGGGTAGCTCGACTGACAGCAGGTGGGCTTCGCCCAGAGGCAGAGGCGGCCGCGCAGGTGGCCGCGGGAGACGCGACCTTACTCGACGAGGCTCGCCAGAGTCGCACGGCTGCAATGAAAGCGCTGGCCGCGTTTCGTACCCGAGCACCCAAAGCGAAGTTGTTCTACGTAGCTCGCACGATCGCCTTTCTCGTCGGAGACATCGCTGGAATATCGGGAGCCGCAATTAGCTTGGGCGAGATCCCACTGAACGCCTTCGTGCTCTCACTATCCGCCGCAACTGCGACCGTCGTTGCGGGGCTAGTCGGAAAGGATCTCCGGTCGGTTCGAGAAAGCATGCGGCGCGAGCGCGACCTCGACGCACTCACCCCTGAACAGCAACAGTTCGCGCACCTGTTCACGGGCCGTGACTCGGGGACGGTCATTATCCGACTGATCATCGGCGTCTCGCTCGCGATCGGCGTGCTCGTCGGGGGCGGCATCTTCGCCCTCCGTGCGAGCATCGATGGCGGCCTCACCGGGCTCGTGTTCGGGTGCTTTGCCGCCGCCATCATGCTCGGATCGCTGGCCTCTTCGTATGCCTACGGCGACGAGATCAGCGATTTGCTCGACAACTTCACCGCAGAGTACGACCGGGCCATCAAACGCCAGTTGCATCTTGCCGGCAATAGCGCTCGCCGCGAGTACCTCGAGAAGTTCGCAGAGCATGAATCGATTGAGGCGGAACAATCCCATCTGGGCGACGCCGCCAAGCGCTCAGTCACGGCGGCCAAGTGGCGAATCCTCGCCCACAACCCTGGCACTGTCGGGCACGGGCCAGATTCGCAGCCTCGGCCTCAGCCTCAAGCTGTGGTCGGTCGCCGCTCACGCAAGTCTGGAGCGTCAGCATGAACGCGCCCTTCCGCCGCTCTCTGCCCCTCGCGAGCCGTCTACAGCCTGAACCGTCACTTGACGACGCCACCCTCGAAGACGGACTAGATCTTGGCTTCCCTGGATTCGATCCGGCTCGCCCGAGTCTCGATGCACTCAGCTTCGACAGCTCTGGTTCCGTGTCAGCCGTATCAGGCGCAGATCCGGTGGGCAATCGCTTCGCTGAGGCCTACCGCGCAGTTCAAGTCGTTAGAGCGTGGAGCTTCACGAGGCGCCCGAAGGTTGCAGTCATTCACTTTGACCAGCCCTCTACCGGTGACACCACGGTGCTTCCGCTCAACCGAGCAGGGTCGTTGTTCGCCGTAAGGGCAGCCCTCGCAATTCCGGCGAGCGCGATAGGTTCGAGCAACCTGGGGCCAGCGCTCGCGAAGGCTGAGCAGTTGGCTGAACGTTATGCAGACCATGACGTTCGGTTGACGATCTTCTCCGACTTCGAGTTGTTCGATGACGATCTCGACGACATCTTCAACCGGCTCAAGGGCTTTCCGGGCCAGGTGCACGCCGTCGTACTGAGCGCAGAGCCGCCGCCAGACCTGCGCGGCGAGAACATCTCGATCACGCGGATTTCGCACGACGACCCGCTCGGAGCGGTCGCTGCGGCTGTGCATCGCTCGCTGACGGCGACGAGGCGTGGTCGACGTCTCTCGCCGCTGCATGAGCTCCGCACTCAACCGTCAATTCCACCGCTCTCCCCCGAAAACTCTTCAAAGAAAGCAGACTTGTAATGTTCCGATATACCCTCCCATGGATCTCGTTTTCCGAGACCGAACTGGCAGCCGCCAGGCAAGAACTAACCGAGTTCGTCGAGCGCATGGCCAAGCAGGCTGCAGAGCGCGTCGGATTCGGATGGATCCCAACGGCAGACGCACCCAACTCTTGGCATGCGCTACTTGAGGCCTGGGAGCACTCTCGCGAAACGGGGACACCACTCCCGATCAGCAACGTGGGCTGCCATGACGTGATCTTCACGTCCCCGGAGGCTATTGGCGCGTACCGGTTCTGGCATGACGTGACACACGTCGAACGAGAACGTGACTTCACGAACCCGCATGAAGTCGACATCGCGATCGACCACCTCGATGAGGCAGAACGCAACGGCCTCAAGCCCGACAGCTTGGCATGGCGATTACTGCACGCTGACGCCATCGGTACCGTCATGTCTTCTTCAGTCAATCGCAGCTACCTGATCAATCAGCGCGTCTTCATCTTGAACTACGTGCAGTTCGGACTCGGCGCATCCCTTCTCGCTGAGCTCGCGCGCGCCGGGCAATACGACCCTGCGCGGTTGCGCGCTGGTGTCGATTACACAACGGATGCGGTGGCACCAATTCCGTCCTCTAAGGCCGGGGATCACCATGAGTAGCCTCGCGTCAGTTCGCCCGTCGCGTCTCGAGAAGGGACGGGCGAAGAGACAATTCACAGCCGGAACCGCTCGCCGTATACCTATTCGCAGTCACCAACTACGAAAGGAGTACGACATGACCAACAAACCCAATAGTGGCGGGATCTACCCCACTAAGCGCTACGCGACAGTCGTGCTCGATCCGCCTTGGTCTCACTTGCAGCGTGGGCACCTCGGCGCGGTCAAGCACTACTCGCTCATGACTACCGATGAAATCGCGCGGCTGCCCGTTCCCGAGTTGCTCGATGAAAACGCGCACGTTTGGATCTGGGCGACGACCGCATCGAAGTGGGATGCCAAGCGGATTGCGGAGAACATCTGGGGCCTGACCTTTCGGTCAGAACTCATCTGGGATAAGGATCGCACCGGCCTCGGCAATTACTTGCGCGGCTCTCACGAAACGCTCTATCTCTTCACGAAGGGTCGAGCACCGATCCTGTTCAAGGGTCAACGCGACGTCGTTCGCGCACCTCTGACCGATCACTCGCACAAGCCCGAAGAGATCATGGTCGCAATCCAGCGTTGCTCCCCTGGCCCGTACCTCGAGCTGTTCGCCCGTCGCCGTTTTCCCGGGTTCGACCACTGGGGCAACGAGGTACCAGGCGGCTCAGATATCCACATCAAAGGCTTCGACGTTCCGATGTATTCGGCAAGAGCCCTCGATCCCATCTCCGGCAGCCACGATCAGTGGGCTGACGGCGTCATCAGAAAGGCCAACCCGTGAGCGAGAAGCATGGCGACAAGAAAGCGAAACTCTCGATGTCTCAGACGTTCTTTCGAGCCTGTATGGCACTGCTGGGCGGGGTAATTGCGCTCTGGATAGCGCTCGAACTCATCGCTCGGTTTTGGGTCTGGCTGCTCATCATTGCGGTGCTCATCGGTGCCATCTGGGCAGTCGTACGCATCATCAAGGCAAGAAATGAGCGGTGGTAACCATGACTGCATTCGCCCCCGTGGAGTCGTTGTGGAATTAACAATCTGCTTTACAGTCCCCAAAACGGGACGTATAACAAGCGGCAGGAGATCTGTCCCTAAAAGTGGACAGCGGCTGGTGGGTCGACCTGTATTCAAGGAGAACCTACCCAATGCCTAGATCACAGCCACGACGAACAACTCGGTCGTACACCCGCGCCAATGACTCAGGGGTCATCGTCTTTAGCGCCCTCGTCGATCCGCCGGAACAACAGCGGCTCGCTGGCGCGCTGATCTTGCACGACGCGACTTCCATCGTCACGCCGGTAGAAAAACCGCCTGCTACCAACCTGAAGTCGTCGAACGGCGAAGCACGTGCAGATGTAGATGAGGTCGATAATGCCTAACCCCACACCGCTCATCTATTCAAGGTTGTTCCTGCCGCATCCATTGCCACTCGACAACATCGAAGCGTTCCTGGTTCGCCTGGCTTCAGATCGATCGCGACTACCTGTCGTGTTCGAGACCCGAGCTGACAAGACCGGCCTCGCGCATCTGGTCGGTTGTGATGCCACCATGCTGCAGCGAGTTCGGCGACTGCTCGACGATCTCGTACCGGGGACGGTCATGACAGGTCTCGAGGGATACGTACGGCCATCAATGCACTCCGCTGCGTTGGTGTCCGTACGTCCCGCGAGCCTCCCGCTCTCCACGCATGATCCGGTGGGTGTGGCGCGCAGCCTCTATTCGGCGTTCGCTCGCAAGTACAAGACAAACGAGGCCGCCGTCATGCAACTGGTGCTCGGCCCGGGCGTCCCTCCTCGGACGGTGCCACCCAAAATCAAAGACCCTCGCGGCATGACGGTGGTTCAGGCCCTCACGGTAGGACAGCGCGACGCAAGCTCGGAGGATCGCACCCGTGTGCGAGACCGAGCTGCTCACTACGGGTTGTCATGCGAGCTACGAATCGGCGTCACCGCGCCCACACCTGAGCGTCGCGAGCGGTTTGCACTTGAGCTACTCGCCGGACTATCGGTGGCTCAGGCTCCTGGTGTCCACCTTGACCTCGTTCGTATAGCAGCATCGCGAATTGATATGTCCTCGATCCCCCGACGATGGTCGCTTCGTCTCTCCGTTCCCGAGCTCGTACCTCTCACCGGTTGGCCTGTTGGCGACGGTCATCTTCCTGGCATGCCCCCGTTGCACCCGAAAGTTATGCGCGCTGCAGCCTCAGTTCACACGGGGCCGCGTGTATTCGCTCAAGCCCTCGCACCGGGAGACTCGCGTTTTCTTGGCTTCGATGCAGCCGCGGCGCTCTATCACGCATTCGCCATAGGGCCCACGGGTGTCGGCAAGACGACGCTCATGCAGCACCTCATTGAGCGAGACATCGAATCGGGTGGTGCCGTACTCGTCATTGATCCGAAAGCCCAGATCCCCCAGTTCATCCGTGGTCGCATCCCAGAGGAGCGCTGGGAAGACGTTGTCGAAATCGACCCCACCGACGACAACCCGGTCGGGTTCAACCCGCTCGACGCCTCAGGCCGCGATCCCGACGTCGTCGCTGACAGCATCCTGGCCGTATTCAAAAAGATCTTCAGCGAAGGCTGGGGACCAAGAACCGCAGACATCTTCTCGGCATCTCTCCGAACACTGGCGAGATCAGGCACCGTCGATTATCCCAACACCCTGATGGATCTCCCAACGCTCTGGACAGACCCGGCCTATCGCGCTCGTCAGGTTGGGGCAGTCTCAGGAGACATCGCACTCGCCGGATTCTGGGCATGGTTCGACGATCTGAAGCCGTCACAACAGGCTCTCGTGATCGCATCGCCCATGAATAAACTGCGTTCGATCCTGCTTCGACCAGCCGTCGTCAAAATTCTCGGTCAGCGTCATCCGGCGTTCCGGCTGCGCAACATTTTCCGCGAGCGCAAGATTGTTCTGTTGCCGCTGAACGAAGGGCTTGTGGGACCCCTCACTGCAGACCTGCTCGGCTCGCTCGTGTTGGCTGAAACGTGGCAGGCTGCGCAGGAGCGAGCCTCCGAGAAAGATCATGCAACGTGGCCCGGTTTCGTCTACGTCGATGAGGCAGACCGCTTCATGAACGGCAGCCTGTCCGTCTCACTCGCAGAAGCGCTCGCCCGCAGCCGGTCACTGTCTGTCTCCTGGTTTCTCGCGACCCAGTTCTGGGACCAGTTGCCCAAAGAGATGAAGAGCGCCGTCAGGAGCAACGCTCGAACAAAGATCGCGTTCAAAATGGAATCAGACGAAGACGCCCACACGTTCGCCAGGCTTGCTCCCGAACTCACGGCAGAGGACTTTATGTCGCTCGCCAAGTTCGAGATTTACGTCAAGCTCGTTGCAGATGGCGTCACCACCGACTGGGCTCTGGCGAAAACGCTGCCACCCTCACGTCAGATCAGCGACCCTGCAGAAGTCCTCCGGGTCAGCCGTCAGCATCACCAAGCTGTCGCCGCTGCCGCGAACGCCTCATCCACGGATCTGGTCGCCCCTGGAGCGCTCACCCCGACCAGTACTTCGCCAGCGCCCGCGACTCCTCCGGCTGGAGCGATCGGGCGTAGGAGGAGAAACCGATGATGCGCCAACTCTCAGATGCACGTGCACAGATTGCCCGTCTTGTCGGTCGTCTGGTCGTCTGTCTATTCACGTTGCCCAGAACAGCGGTACATCCGCGTGATCTCGCTCGTTTTCGTGCACCTTGGGAGGGGACTCACCCCTGTACCAGGGGTGCCAGAGTGGGGTCCAACCTTGCAACGAGACTCCCCCGCGCACGACTGCGGTGGATGTTCGGAGGCGCCGTATGAGCTACGTCGATATCCCGAACCTCGCGGCTCGACTAACCGACAGGGATCGTCTCGTGCTTGACGATCTTGAGAAGCATCGTCTTCTGAGTACGAGGAACATTCAAGCCCTGCATTTCCGCGTCGGAGCCGGCAACCATCTAACTATCGGTGCGGCCACGAAGGCAACCACGAGAGTCCTACAACGCCTTCACGCGCATCATATAATCAGCCATCTCCAGCGACGCATTGGCGGAGTTCGGCATGGGAGCCAGGGAAACATCTGGCAGCTCAGCTCGACTGGCGACCGGGTGCAGCGATTCTTTAGGGGCGAACCAGGTCGTACCCGGTACACCGAACCTTCAAGTCTGTTTACTTCCCACACCCTCGCGGTCTCGAGCCTCGTCGTGCAGCTACGCACTCTTGAAAGTGAACCTTCAGTCGAGCTGTTGTCGGTCGAACCGGAACCGCAGTGTTGGCGTGAGTACACCGGACCGCAGGGCACCGTGCAGACGCTCAAACCCGATCTTTCAGCCGTCACAGCGTCAGGCGACTTCGAAGATCACTGGTTCATCGAAGCAGACGAAGGCACTGAGCATCTTCCCCAGATCCTGGCCAAATGTCGAAGCTACGCCTCGTACGCAGCGTCGGGTATCGAACAACACCGACTCGGTGTGTTCCCCGCTGTCGTTTGGGTCACGAAAGACGGAGCCCGCGCAGCCTCACTGTCTCGAGCGGTTGCTTCCACCCCAGGCCTTCCAGTCGAGCTATTTCGCTTCACAACAACCGAGAACTTCATCGCCCTCATTACCTCCGGCGGCGCACCGTGAATGAGCCTTCAGCCCGTTCCTCGCTCATTCGACGACGAATTACACCTCAACCAATCACTAAGCGATCCCCTGAAAGGAGACCACCCACATGACCACCAATCGCTACCAGCAAGCACGCCTGTTTCGCACTCGAGTGAACAACGAGGCGCTCGCCACTCGACAAATTGAAGACGCACTCGGCTCACTCGAACAGACGCTCGATGACGCAACGGCTCGGGTGATATGCGCCGCGACGTTTCGCAGCGTCCACGGGAGCCTTCAGCAGTTCGCCGCGACTGGCGAACTTGTCGATCCCGAATCAGCTCTCGAGGAACTGGAGGGCTCGTTCGGCAACGTTCGTCGGCTCAGGTGGACGACCGCCCTCTGGGACTACCTCGAGCGAAAGATCACTGCTGAACCCGCACGAGGTCGAGTCCGACCGTGTTCGGATGCTGAGGCCGCAATATGAATCGGCTCCCGCGCCATCGAGGAGAGACCGATGCCGGAGAGCACGCGCTCGAGGCGAGGATCGTGGCCGGCGTTGACGTCGCTGAGCGTCAGGGAACCGAAATCAGCGAAGAAACATCTCGAGCCATTGCGCAAGTGCTCTCGATGACGAGCCAGAAGTTTGCCGCGCTCGAATACTTCGCAAAGTCAGGTCTAGGTTCGTACGAGGCTGTATCCGACGAATTTCTCTCGCTGTACCGTGACGCTTCAACGCCAGTTCAGATCAAGCTCTGGATCGATCGACTGGGCACCTTTCTGCTTGGACGTCATAACCTGCTGCCCGATGACTATCGCCGTGCTCCGATAGACACCCTTCATCACCTACTCGTGCCACACGAGTCCCCTCGCCAGTTCATCCACTTCTACGCTCGCGCAGACCTCACCTCCCCCGAGATTCAAGCTGCCGCGGACCACGTCGAAGCTCTCGTCGACCGGTTGGGTACCGCATTTGCGGCTTTCCTCACGCTTGCGGACGTCGACGGCGGAGCGGACAACCTCGCGCAGACATTCGACGAGTTCTATATTGACGAGTTCACCGATCGACACGCTGCGATGAGTGCACTGACCGAGATTGACGAGGTTATCGAGTCGGTCGAGCGCCTAGCCCAGGAGCACGGCCTGGAATCGGTGTTCACCTACGACGAGGACAAGCTCAATGAGATCTTCACGGCTGGCTACGACCTCGTCGAGCTGAGAGGCAGGATGTATGTCTTCATCAAGTAAGCAACCGACGAAACCGCGTCAACGTAGCGTCTCGATTTTCGGTGGCGCAGCGGTTGGTAGTGCATACATCGAAACCCTCGTCGACGCATGGGGTTCCCATGAATCGACGACCAGAGTCAAGCCCTCAGCATCGAAGACACGCGTACATCGTGCGGATCCTGGTGAGGGTGTTGTCAAAACCACACTGCGCAAACGAGTCGGTTCCAAATCCCATCGACCGGTCACGCCAGCGAAGGCACGCGACCCATAGCGTTCGATCTCCAGTCAGGGACACCATCCGTAGTAATTCCCATTATTTGCGGTTCGCCCCGCACCGTAGAGTTCGCGAACGGCAGACAGGAAACGTTGTGAAATATGCCCTGATCGGCACTTTTAGGGACAAGTCAAGGTAAAATTGAGGAGTAATCAAATGGAGACATCGCAGTATGCGAAACGCAGAGACAGCTCAGCATCTTGGCGAGTACTTACAGAAGGCTCGCCACACGACCGGACTCACAATACGACAGCTCAGCGAGCTGAGCGGCGTTCCTCGCACGACCATCGGCAAGATCGAACGCGGCGGCACGGCCAGACCACGCCCCGATCTACTAACTGCTGTTGGCACCGCGCTCAATGTCCCCATCGCAGATCTCTACGCTCTCGCGAACTATCCCGCCCCTCACAACCTGCCCTCGTTCGCCCCCTACCTCAGGGCTCGCTACCACGACCTTTCACCGTCGACGGTAGAGGAACTGGAGCACTACTTCGTGAAACTCGCCCAGCGCGACGGCGTCAGCCTGACTGGCCCCCAGAACGGAGAAGACGAAAAGCACTAACCATAAAAAAGGCATGCACAAACTCCCGGGTGGGAGGAGGAGATGAAAAATGGCACCTTTGAACACAAACCGCGAAAACACATCAACGCGTAGCTCTTCCAGGGCTGCCCGAACACCAATATTGAAACGACTCCGGCTTCTCGTACCGAAACAGGATCATCCGCTCGGCTGGATCGCCTCACAACGTGTCGCCGGCAACCAGGCTGCTCTGCTGGCCCGACTTGCGGACCGCGACAACGTTGACGTGGTTGCCTATATCTCATCCCTCCGGGTCATCCGGATCGAGTTCGACGAAGAACTCCCCGACTCAGGAATGATCTTCTGGGACGGAAAGACCGACCAGTGGGTCATTGTCATCCGGAGCGGTGAGAGCTCGGCACGACAGCGCTTCAGCATTCTGCACGAGTTCAAACACATCGTCGATCGAGGCTCAGAGTCTCGGCTCTACGACCCGCGCTACCTACAGGGCCACGTTCAAGCGGAGATGGCAGCGGACCACTTCGCAGCATCTGCCGTTATGCCCGCGGCAAAGGTGCGCACAGCGATCAAAGAAGGTCACCAGACCCTTCGTTCCGTAGCGGAGTACTTCGACGTCAGCCGCGACCGAACCGCCCTCAGACTTTCCGACCTACGGCTTTTCACAGTCATCAGCAACGTAAACCCAAATCCCGAAAGGAGGGAACTCAAATGAATTCGATCATCAATCAAACCCCGTCAGCTACAAGCGCCGCCCTCGTGTTGAGCGTCGCAGAAGCGGCAGAGCGGCTGAAGACCAGCCAATGGATGATCTACAAGCTCATCCGTGAACGCAAACTCGTGACGATCAAAATCGGCTCACGACGGCTCGTTCCCTCGCTCGATCTCGATGCCTACGTCGACAACCTTCGAATCGTCGAGCTGCGAGGTCATCATGCCTAGAAAAGCAAACGGCGAAGGCACGATCTACAAGCGCAAAGACGGTCGGTTCGCAGGCTCGGCCTTCGTGAACACCGCTTCAGGAGCGAGCAAGCGGGTGTACGTCTACGGCGCAAGCCGCAAAACGGTGCACGACAAGCTTCTCGTTCACCTCGACAATTCTCGCAAGGGTCTTCCGGCACCTGAAACGACGTGGACAGTCGCTTCATACCTTGACTACTGGCTAGCCAACGTGGTGCCCGTCAAGAACCGACCGCGAACCGAGGAGCTATACGAGAGCACGATACGACTGCACATCAAACCGCTCGTCGGGTCCCGTCGATTGACTGCGCTCACAGTCAAGGACGTTCAGGAGGCGATCAACGACCTCCTTGAGCGTGGCCACTCGATTCGCACAGTTCACAAGATGCGAACCGTGCTTAGTTCCGCCCTCGGTCGCGCTCAACGCGAAGAGCTCGTGCACCGAAACGTGGCGCGATTCGTCGAACTACCGGCCTGGGAGCGAAAAGAAATCCAGCCGTGGCAAAGCCGGGATGCGTCCCAGTTCCTCCAGAGCGCGCAGGGCCACATCTGGGAAGTTGGCTACATGCTACTGATTCTGTACGGAATGCGACGCGGCGAAGTACTTGGCCTTCGCTGGAGCGATATCGATCTAGCGAACGACTGCTTTTACGTTCGGCAGCAGATCCAGCGCATTGACGGTGCCCTCACCGCAGGGCCAGTCAAGACTTCGGCCGGCCGGCGCACGTTGCCGCTCTTGCCAATGATGCGCCAGGCGCTTGAGCGGGAGGCGGAGCGACGTGGAGTCAGCATGACTGACAGCCGGTTTGCTGTTGAAGATTCACAGCGGCTTGTGATCCACAGTAAAACAGGACAACCTGTCGATCCGAAGAATTTCGTTCGAGCATTCAAGCTGCTGAGCGCTAAGGCAGGGCTACCGATCATCACCGTGCATCATGTGCGCCACACGGCTGCGACGCTGCTCAAGAACCTTGGCGTCCCTGCGAGAGACGCTCAATTGATCCTGGGGCACGCCAGCGTGACCACGACTCAGGAGCTCTACCAGCACGGCGACATCAAAGCCCAGCGTGAGGCGATGGGAAGCATTGAACGGATGTTTTTAGAGAGCAGCAAAAACTCACTCGGATCGAGTGAGTCGAAGCTAGTCATGGTTGATGGCAGTGACGGTTGCTGTCAATCGTTGATGTCAACCAGTGAAAATCGTCGATCGGTAGCGAAAATATCGACGATTTACAGTGGAGGGCCAGCGGGGACTCGAACCCCGGACACCCTGCTTAAGAGCACGAATTTCCACTCTGTGGAGTTGCTCTCCACCTCTGTAATCAAAGCCCTGCGCGCGCACACAATCACGCTCATCCTCGGGCACGTTGCTGTCAATCGTTGGTGTCAAACCGTCGTGTCGAGCGCTGCATCCCGATATTCCGGCCTAAGCCAACTGCGAGTCGGCTTGTCTGTCGCCATGACCAACCGGCTACGGGAACTCTCGTTTCCGTACTCGCTGCTAATGCCCACCTCGCCTCTGACCAGAACGGACATACACCCATGAGCGCATTCATATCTGGCAACCCATCACCGCAGTTACCTAACGAGCTGCAGTTGCCGCTACCGGGTTTGTTGGATGGCACGGACGTGACGATGGTCGGCGTACCCAAGGGCAAGCGCGCGGTCATTTATATTCGAGTAAGTACCCAGCGTCAGGTGACCACTGATTATGACCCTGAGGGCAACTCGCTACCCGCACAACGCAAGGCCTGTTACCGCAAGGCTGAACAACTCGGCGTGACGATCATCGACGAGTACGTCGAGCCGGGACGATCCGCCACTGAAATGACGAAGCGTCTGGCGTTCCAGCAGATGCTCGAACGTATCCGGGTCGAGAAAGACGTCGACTATGTGATCGTCTACAAACTCTCCCGAATGGCCCGAAATCGGTTTGATGATGCGATCGTGGGGGCAGACCTCAAGAAGCGCGGAGTGACGTTGATCTCGGCCACCGAGTCAATCGACGAAACACCGGTGGGCCAACTCATGCACGGCATCCTCGCGGCGTTCAACGAGTTCCGTTCCGCTGAAGAAGGCGCTGACATCGCCTACAAGATGGGCGAAAAAGCAAAGAAAGGTGGAACCCTCGGACGAGCCCCAATTGGATATATGAACACCATCGACCGTGTTGACGGACGAGAAATTCGGGCCGTCGAAGTCGATCCCGAACGTGCGCCCTTCGTGAAGCTTGCATTCGAGCTCTACGCCGCCGGTCACGCCACACTCGATGACATCGCAACAGAACTCACAGACAGAGGTCTACGCACCAGAGCAACCCAAAGTAGGCCAGCCGGTCCCATCTCGACAAGCAAGATGTTTCAACTCCTCCGAGATCGCTACTACCTCGGACTCGTCATGTACCAGGGCGAGGAATATCCCGGTCGCCACGAGGCACTCATCGACCAAGAGCTCTTCGACAAAGTGCAGGGCCTGCTTGAATCACGTGGCCATGCCGGTGAGCGACGCCGGGTAGTGCACCACTATCTCAAAGGGACACTTTGGTGCGGTAGGTGTTTCCGGCGCGATGGATCAGTCCGACGCATGATCATCAGACGGACCATCTCGCGGTCGGGCGACGAGTACTTCTACTTCTTCTGTCGCGGCACTCAAGACGGTCTGTGCGACGCCAAATACTCGAATATGGAACGCGTCGAGCGAGCCGTCGAAGATCACTTCAGGACGATTCAGTTCAGTCCTGAATATCTCGAGACGATGCGCGCCGCGCTGAGTGAAGGGCTGTCCGACCAAGAACATTCGCAACGACTGCTAAAGAAGCAGCTCACGGATCAACTCGACAGTCTGGATGCAAAGGAGTCGAACCTTCTCGACCTGGCCGCTGACGGCACGCTGCCGCAGGTGAAGATCAGAGAACGCCTTCGTACAATCGCCGCGGACAGACTTCGCCTGACCGAGCAACTCGAAAACTTAAATGAGAGTCTGACCGACGCCAGCGCGTTCGTCGAAGCCAACCTAGCGCTGCTAGAGGATCCTCACGCCCTGTACATGGACGCCAGCGATGAGGTGCGGCGGCGGCTAAACCAGGCGATCTTCAGGCAGATCTTTGTCGATCATGAAGAAGTCACCGACCACGACCTGGAAGAGCCACTTGGCGACCTGCTTGCCGCAGAACGGGTCTATACCGCCCGTCGAATCGGTTTACCCGAGGATGCCGTCAATCAGCTTGCAGCGGCCTCGTGGGCGAAGCATTACCCGAAACGTAAGAGAGCCGCTCAAATGAGCGGCTCTCTTACGGCGATGTCCCTATCGTTACTGCCTGTTCCGGACCATAGGGTCCTTGTTTGCAGTAACACTCATCTGGTCGGGCTGACAGGATTTGAACCTGCGACCCCTTGACCCCCAGGCGTCCAAACGACTCGATTCGATCCGAAAACTGCATAATTCCGCCGATCAGATCATGCAGAGCATGTCACGCCATGCATGGTTTGCATGATTCTGGTCCCTTTTTGGTCCCCCTCCATGGATCACCAGAGCAGGGGTTCCGGCAGAAGCTGGCGGCAGACCGATCCCCACCCCGCAGTGATACTCGCACGCCACTGCGGGGTCGGGACCAGAGGTCATCAGCCGGCAGCCGGTGCGAGAAGGGCGCGATCCGCCACCCCGCACTGAAAGTCCGGAGACGAAGTCTCACTCTTCGCGGCACACGTCGCACATGAACCTTAAGTCGTGCTCACGGAATCCCGGAATGTTGTCATGTTCCTCGAGAATCGACCCTGCCCGACATGGGCGGAGCCTCACCGTTCCCAGCAACAAGCGGTCAGTCCGCGAGCGCGAAGTCCAGCACGTCATCGACAATGCCAACCGCAGGCCGTGGGTCTTCAAGAACCACATCGATCGGGATCCCGGATCCGCCCTCGATGTCGAGCTGGACGACAACCCGAACCTCGACCTCCGCGCTGGCCTCGAGGTAGTGATTGTTGAGTTCCCCGATAATGCTTACCTCGCCGTCGCCCGAGTGCCAGTCCCCTCGGTAAAGCCCCCCTTCGAGGGTCACGACAGCTACTGCGGTTGCGATGATCACGTCAGGCGACGCAGGGTCCTCCTTGAAGGAGAACTCCGTCGTCTGGTCAATGCCCGCGATGGCGGCGTCCTCAATCGCTGGCACAGTGAACTTCACGAACGAGGGGTAGCCGTAGTCGCCGCCGTAGATGAGCTGCTCGGAGACGCTCTCGTTCATAAGGTCATAGAGAGCGTCCGTGGCCGCCTTGACTAGGTCGACCTTCGCCACGGGAGAACGCATCTGCTTCAGCTCATTCACGGCCACGTCGATGGGATTCTTTGACGGCCTTGATGCTGTGGGTTTCGGTTCGGGAGTCTCCTCCACCGGGGGCATGGTCTCCACCGGGGGCGACGCGGGTACCTGCGCTTCCACGATGGCGATTGCCTCAACGATATTTCGGGACCAGGAGATGCGATTCCGCGGGATCACGAGTCGATCGACGTCGTCCATCAAATCCTGATGAAGGGACTTCTTATCCTCGGCGAGGAAGCCATTGTCGAACGTCACGAACAGCACCTTGTCGTCGATCTCAGCGCCGACCAGGAGTTCAAGAACGCTCTCCCAAATCAGCACATCGCGGAAGCCGAGGGACTTCTTCGTCTTCCCCTGTTCGATCTCGAGGAACGGCCGGCGTCGGCCCAAATCTCGGCGCAGAAGATCCGACGTCGGCACCTTCGGCACCGGCGCTGCATGGACGCCGTCGCGTGCCAGCACTGCATGGAACGTGCTGTCGATGTCGGCTTCGATGCGGTCGTGGGCTGCGCTGAGATCGTTGGCTGTCTGGGTGACATCACTCCCGGCCGCGCGCATCTGCTGGACACTGGCTGCTGCATCCTCGTGAGCGCCCCTAGCCGACTCCACGCGCTGACGCCGCAACTCGTCGATTACGACCTGCGGATACACGATCTTGCACGCACCGGTGGCGGCTAGGTCGACCAGCTTCGGCGCCGCATCGCGGGTCATCCACGGGTCTCGGAACAACGCATTGGTGTCCATGACGACGAAGAGCATGCCCCCATCATGCCCTAAGCCCATCGACCGTATATCGCCAGGCGACACGCCCCTGCCCTGGACGCTACAGGTCTCAGGGCAGGGGTTTCATAGGTACGCGGCCACCGATGACATGTGCTCACCACGGCGACTGTCAGGGATGCCACCAACTGGACTCGATCGTCGCAGGCCTCGGCCGTCTTGTACCGGGCTATGCTCTTGCGAGCGCGTTGATCCGATCACAACGGAACTACAGACGGCGTGCCGGTAGCTGTCTGACCTGGCAGTACCGAATCTTCCAGCCGCCGCTTGATTAGATCCTCATCGAGGTCGGGCACACCAATACGTCCACGGAACTGACTGTGCTGCACCAATAGTGCCTCGGAGAATGGACTGACAAGCGAGGCCACAGCTTCCATCGCTTCGAGCACATCCACCTTGACGGATCGGACATTCTCAAGGTCGATCACGAGGTCTGGAATGTCTCGAAATGCTGGCAGGTACTGGTAGCGACCTTGAGTTGCTTTCAGAACGTCCTTCCGGAGTTCGTTCCACTCCCCTTTCGCGGCCTTGCCTTGAGCTTTTGCCGATGTCCAGGCCGTGTACTTGCGATGCGCCTCAATCGGTCCCGCGTGGGCTAGCAATACGTACTCGAACTTTTTCTGTTCGAAATCGCATGCGGGTGTTAGTACCACCCACCAATCTTGGCCACGCTCGCGAAGGATGTCGCCCGGGGACCGTATTTCTGAAGCTGGCGGATACACATATCGGTGGCTCGGGTGAGTTGTGAACGAGTGCTCACGGTCTTCGTCTAGCACTCGCGCAAGCCGGCTGATGAGCACTTGGGCGAGCGTCGCTGAGTCTGCGCCGTCGGTGTACTCGCTCCAGTGGGGTCCGAGCTCTGTCCACATGTGCTTCGTGAGTACCGCCGCAACCTGCTTTTCGATGTCATCGATTGTGTCTACTGCACGGCTCGCTATAGCTGCTTCAATGGCACCCGGCAGCTTGTCTATGTCGTCCTTTTTTACGACAGCGACGATCGGGAGCATGATCTCATTGTCGACGTTCTCGGGTAATGCCGTCCAGAAGATGACAGGGGCGAAACGTGCTTCTTTGATGTCCAAAAAAACGGCGTGGCCGGCGGTTTTATCGGCCGTCGTCGGATTCGGGGTGTCTCGTCTGACATCGAGCACCACCAAGTCACTCTCGCCCCTCTGCACACGGGCAAATCCGGCGTCGAAATCGGTCTCAAACTGCACGTCAACGTCTATCGCTGGGTTCAGATCAAAAGCGTCTGTAATCTCGCGCTGCGCTGCGGCAGCGAGGTCCGCCTGATCCTCGATAATCAAGATCCGCCAGGTCTTCTCCGTCACTAGACACGCCTCCTGAACGTCGCCTCGAAAGTTGCCCCACTAAGAGGGCCCTCGTTGACGAGAGTGAGTTCGCCGCCGTATATGTCCTCAACCAAGTTTCCGACGATGCTGAGTCCGAGTCCGACCCCTTCGGGCTTGCTTGAGAAATACGGGTCAAAGATGTGCGGTCGAAGATCATCCGGCACCCCGGGGCCCGAGTCGCTGACGGCGAAGGTCAGCGATGAGTCGTCGTTGCTTCGAACCCCAATCAGGACTTTCCTCTCGGCGTCCTTCGACTGAGTGGCGGTCCAGTAGATCGCGTTCTGGATCAGATTCACGAGAACAGTCAGCACCTCTGCTTCGTCCAGCCGCGTTGTGAAATCGTCATCGCCCGCAAGAAGTTCGACACCCTGATCATCGGCCTCGACCTGCATGATGGCTATCGCATTCTTTATGACATCGTGAGTCCGGGTCTCCTTCGGTCGACCGCGCTTGCGTCCCCCGAAGGGTTCGATCTGGTTGAACAGTGACGAAAGAACCTGCGCCTGTACGCCCGTCTGCTCCATAGAGCCCTGAGCGATCACGACTTTTTCCGCTAGCGGCAAGGTGGGCTTGTCGAGGTCGCGCTTCCCAAACCTTGCAATGTTCTTGAGGCGTGTAACGACTGTTCGCCCATCGTGGAGGACACGGTCGACCAGTGATCCCAGAGTGGCGAGACGCGAGTATCGCGACAGGACGTGCTGAACCTCGGTGACTCCGTCCTGAATGTCGCGGTTCTTCTCGTCAATCAGACCGATGAGTCGAGTGTCACCGGGGTAGCTCGCGGCGAGTGCGCCGCGGATCTCACCAAGGTCGAACCGCTCGAACAGTCCGCCCTTCTTTTCGGCTAGTGGTTTCTCGGGATGTCGCGCCGTGTAGCGACGAATCTCTAGCTCGTTCAGTGCAGCTCGAACCAACGCTTGAAGATCTGAATAGGCCGGCCCCGCGAGAAAACCTTCTCGGTTCGACTGGTCTTTTAGACCCTCATTCGTGTCAGCTCCGATAAAGATGTGACCGATGATCTGATTGTTGGAGAGCCTACGAGTGGGGCTTTGGACGCGTCGGAGGTCAAGGCCGAGCCAGTCGTCGCCGCTCTCGCCGAAGGGCAGGACGCGGAAGCCGTCTCTGTATATGCTGACCCCGGCGACAACGTCGAGTGTTTCGCGGAAGCCCTTCAAATCCTTCGGAGTAGGGGTAGGTCCGCCCGGGCTCGCCGCTTCGAGGGTCCGCTGGATGGCGTCTTTATCTCGATCCCATACGTTGATCTCGAAGTCGAAGGGCCCGGCATTCGGAGCTCGTTTGTCGTTGTTCCAAAGCAGTTTTGTCCCTAGATCTTCGTCGATCGGAGGGTCCTGCTGTACGTAGTGAAGGGCTGCTGATCCGTTCTTGTCGACGGACCCAGTAAGTCGATAGTGGGGTGTCTGGAGATCGGCTGAGGTGTCAACTGGACCGGCGAATCCCTGCAACTCTTCTGGGACCGCTAGGAGTTCAATGAGGATCTGGAAATCGGGGGCGGCGGTTTCGGGACCCTTAGCGGTCAATACCTCGGCCGTGGTCTTGGCGACTGGTCGGGGACGAATCAATCGGGTGAGTGCGGTGCGAAGTTCGACGAAGTCCTCCTTCGTCCACCCGTGTGTCAGCTTGTCGATTTGCAGCAGAGTTCCATGGCCGCGTTGCCATGTCTCGCTGACGGAATCGGAGAAAACTTCGCTGGCTGAGCCGCTTTCAGAGAAGATCTCTGGGTCGCCGAGCTCCCATGCCACTTCGATCTCGTCAAGGTAGGCGTCGTCGCGGTCGAACTGGCTCCAGTCGATGAGGAGTTTTACCTCGCTGACGTCGGCCATCCTGGTCACGAGCATCAGCTCGCTGCCGAGCCTTGCCGCGGCCAACCTGCCGATGCCTTTCTCGCCGAGCACGCGCCGTCCGCTGTCACTTTTGGGCTTGCGCCTTTTTGTGTCGGTGGCGATGTCAAGCCATGAACGCTGAAGAGTGGGAACGTCCATCCCGTGCCCGTCGTCCCAAACCTCGATCCTGCCACTGCCTTCTTCCAGAGGTCCGCGAAAGCGAATGATGACAGTAGTTGCGTCGGCGTCGTAGCAGTTCTTGACCAGTTCGATGAGCGCAACTTTGTCACTACTGATGAGATCGTTACCCAGCGTGCGGAGCAGACGTGCTCTTGGTCTCAGCGCGCCCAAACCGGTCGGAGTAGCTGGGTCGTGTTGCCGGGTGACGATCTCATCGGTCATGACGCTTCCTCTATCCCCAGGTTCTCAAGGTCTGCACCGAGAGGACTCATGATGTGCGCCCGCGCCTCGGAGACTGTGATCGCTCGTATGGCGCTCATCCGCAGTGCGGCTTCGGGTCCGGTGGACACCAATTGGGCCAAGGCAACCTTGATGTCGGTGTGCAGTCCGGTCTGCGCCTCCGGCAGGCCCATGAGTAGGGTGACAACTTTGCCGATGTGCTCGTTTACGAGCAGCTCGTTACCGCCACGCAAGAGTGCAAAGACCTTGCGCTGGGCGGCACCAAGGAGCGTCGCCAGAAGTGGAGTCCAGTCGACGGATTCCTCGTTGCGCAAGATCTCGCGGAGGTCTCGAACGGATTGCTTCCTTGTTTTGCTGAGATTGTGAACATCGATGTGTTGAAGTGATGTTGGCGTCAGATCCTGAATCCCTCGGACCGGCTCCATGAGAGCGAATGCTGAGGCAAAGGGCAGCCGATGCACGTCGAGCAAGGCGGCGATAGCGGCTGCGGCAGCGGTCATATCTGGACCGGGATACAGCCACCATGTGGCCTGCCGCTGCCGGAGCGCCCATTGGGTGAGGTGAGCTCGCATCGCCGGCAACGGCGCGAGCTCGTGTCCGGGCTCGCTGAGTGGCAGGATCGCTTGAGCAACGACGCGGCCAAGAATCGGGGGGACTGCGTTTCCGATCTGGCGGAATGCGTCGCTTCGAGTTCCGAAGAACCGGAAGCTGTCGGGGAACGTCTGAATGCGTGCGGCTTCGCGGACAGTGAGGGTGCGGTGCTCTCCCGGGTGGATGTACCAGTACCCGTCCTTGGCGATGTGCGCGGTGATGGTCCGGCTGAGGTCGTCCCAGTCGAGCCGCTTGTATTTGTCGTTGAAGGTGTCGGAGCGGTATCTCTTGAGACGGTCGGGGAGATCGGAGTAGAGAGTCGATGAGGTCATCAGCTCAAATGCCTCGCGATCGTCATCGCGTACTGGACGGGTCATGTGGTCGTAAATGATGCCTGGACTTGCGGAACCACGTAGCTCTTTCGCAAGTGTCCTTGTCGGCTCAGTCAGGTAGGGCAGTTCTCGGGCCCCGGTGGTGTCATTGAGCGATGGCAGATCTTCAATCGCATCGCGGACTGACGGCGGATCATCTGTCAGGCTCGGCCACACTGGCAGGGCTCCGTCGTTTCGTGCTTGGAGGATAAATCGTTTGCGGTGCTGTGGGACGCCATGTCTCCAAGCGTCAAGGAGTCTGTAGTCGATGGTGTAACCCTCATCTTCGAGGATGTCCGCGATTTCTCGAATGACTTTGAGATCGTCCCCGATAGCCATGTCAGGCACGTTCTCCATCAGGACGGCACGAGGCCGAAGCGCGAGCACCACGTCGATGAACGAGCGCCAGAGTTCTTTGCGCGCGTCAACCGCGTCGCGTGTTCCTTCGTTGACGAGTGAACGGATCTTCGCTCGACCGGCTCTGCTGAATGGCTGGCACGGCGGCCCGCCTGCTATGAGATCGATGCCGAGAGGACGTAACTCCTTGATAAGGCTGGCGACCTGGGTTGAGTCGGACATATCGACTTCTAGTGCTCGTCCGCGGAAGTTGGCGCGGTGTGTCTCTAGGGCTGCTTTGTCATGGTCGACCGCAGCCACTACCGTCCAGCCGGCTGCCTCGACGCCGGCGCCGAGTCCGCCGGCACCTGAGAACAGGTCGATCGCGAGGGGGCGTCCGGATTGCTTTTCGGCTGCGCACCATTCGACGAATTTCTCGTCCTCAGGCGCATCGGGGTGCCGGGGCAGGATTAGCGGGACGGAGCGCTCGAGCTTCACTGCGTACGTTGCCACGCGTCACTTCTCCTTGCTGAACCTAAGCGTTCACCTCCAGGAGAACACGAACGATGATGCCGGGTGCCGCGACACGCCATGTCAAGAATCCCCGGTTGTCATTTTACCGGTATGGAAGAGCGCGACGCACGCCGCATGGCGCACCGCGTGCACACTGCACTGCCGGGGTCAGTTGGTGACGCATCCGGGTTAGAGGGTCGGCGACGAGGTCTCCCCTGCGGCCGTTCCGAGTGCCTGAATCAGGTGAGAAACTCTCTGTTGATCTGGCATCGGCCAGTACAGGTGCTGCCGCTCGAACAAGCAGTGGAGGGCTCCAGAGGCACCTAGTTCTTCGAGAAGGTCGAGCGGGCTGGCGATGAGAAGTCCGAGCGGCGTCAGGTGTTCCCGCGCTCTGAGGACACCCTTGTCGCAAGTCATGAATACGTGCATCCCTGACCTGAGCGCATCTTCGACGAGGGTTCGGTCGTTGCCGGCGGGAACGTGAGACAGCGCATCCTTGATCTCCAGATCGCCGAGGTCAGCACACGGTGTGGGCAGTCCGTATCCGTCATCTTCGACGAGAGCGAGCGCGGCGCAGAACTCCTTCCATGCGTGCACCCTCTGCCGTCTCCGAAGCGGATCAAGCTGATTCTTCGAATCGTCAATCACTCCGAGCAGAATGTGGAACCGGATATCGCGAAGTACCCAGAGACTCATGACCAGCTGAAGACCTTCCAGCTCTTCGCCATGATCTGCGAGGACTTTCTGCGGGAGGGCCTCACCCTCCCAGAGTTGCATGCCGTGCTCGAAGTAGTCGATGAGCAGGTTCGTGTCCCAGGCAACCTGAAGCGGCCCACGTCCAGTACGTCCGAGGAACAGCGACGGTCCGTCCTCGTACAGGAAATGCGGGCCTTCTGGAGGGTCTACGTGCTGGTTTAGGTGCAACTCGCTTGCACCGATTCGAAGGATTGTGTCGTTCGCAAGCCAGATGCCTCTGGACTCATCTTCATGAGGCTGTCGAGAGCGCGGCTGGAACTTCACCAGTCAATCGTCCCATCACACACCGGCGTCTAGAGCGAGGAAGTTGGATCAGCACGCCTAGCCGTGAAGCTGCTCCACCCCCTGAGCTGCACCCAAAGGAAGGAAATCTGTCTGGATAGGCGTCCACATGGCACGGCTCCCGAATTCGTAACCCTCTCCGGACGCACCTCGTTGAAGGCGAGCGAAGTAGCTCGGTGCGCCGCCACCGTCCTGCATCCACTTCTCGATGTCTGGGTCAATGACGGACAAGCGGCGAGCGCTGCTCCCGTTCATCCACCTTGTCAACGCAGCGTTGATATGGTCATCGCGGAACGAGTAGCCCACGATAGTGAGCCACTCGGTACTCGCAAGGAGGCGGTCGAACTCCACGAGCATCGCAAGAAACGGCCCGTCTGAACGCAGCTTAGATCCGAGCCCAAAAACCAGCGCAGGATTTGCTCCGACCTCATCACCAACTCCGACAAGGTGCTCGCTGATCATCCGGCCTCCGATCGGTCGCGCGTGGTGGAGCACGTAGTCCAACGAGCCGTGGAGTTTCAGCAGCTTCAGGTCGCTCTCGGGCGTCCAGCCCCATCCGTAGCCGCCCCTCCACCTGTCGAGTCCGGTATCTACCGTAAGTCCGATCCGCGAACTAGCAGTTTCGACGGACAGGTCGTAGTTGAGCGTTGCGATCGCGTGTAGGTCTGTCGAGGACACCATCGGGTTCAGATACGAGACCCTTTCTGAGTCGACCTTGAGAACTTGAACGAGAGCCATCCGCATCCGCTGTTCGAGGTCCGCAAACAACGACGAAGATGTGGACTCAGTCAGGGCGGACACGCCCCGCTCGAATGTGGCTTGCAGTTCCATATCGCCGGCAGCCTCTCCGCTCAAGGATTCACGAAACTCGCGTGCCCACGATCTGGGGAGGCCCGATGGTCCAGTGACCGTGTCTAGGCTGCCGTTCCATCGTTCGACGAATGCGGAAATATCGAGGTCGTCACGCAACTTCAGCTTGGTCACCGCCGAGAACACGCGCTCGACATCAGGAACGACGAATGCATCCGCGCCTCCGCTGGCGTCATGCTGAACCATCGCTCCGATCACGGCATGGAGTAGCTGCCCCGTCGGATTCCGGAACGAACCTCGACCAAGTCGCTCCGCGATTGCTTTGGTGAGACCGACGCTCGACTTCAGCCCAGCATCGACTGACGCGCCCGCGCCCAATAGGAACATCTTCATCTGTTCTGTGTAACACCTCGCAGTCGCGATATCTCCGCGCTGCTCGGCGTCGTCACTTCGAACATCAACACGACATTGGCTTGAGATGGAGTAGCGGCGAGCCGTGCTCCCCCGCCAAGCATGCTATCTCCTCGTCGCGGGGCCCCGCGCGTTGTCGCCTTATCTAATGACCTGCACGAGTCGCCGCCGCCACTCGGTGGCGAGCGCGGATCAGCAGCGCGAGGCTCACAGGCCCCACGACGATGAACTTCAGCGCGTTCCACGTGAAGAGGAGAACGAGAAGATTGAGCCATCCGGGACCACCGTCAGCGATGAAGTTGGTGCAGATACTCGCGAGAAGCAGGTACGGCGCGGCAAGCAGCGTTGCTGGCACACCCCACTTGAGTCCTCGCCTTGTGCGGATCGCATCGAGGAGGATGTTGGTGGGCATGTACCGGCGGAGGAACCCCCGGGCATGGATGCTGGCATTCCAGAGTAGGCGGATCATTGCGGCAGTCCTCTTCTACGGGTCTAGCGACAAAGGACCTTGAAGGACTGCCCGGATCGGGCGATCATGCCGTCACGCTCGGGGCGACGGCGACACACATTTGAAAGCCGCCTTACTTATACAGTCCACTGTAGATCGGACTCTGGCCGTCGGGAAGTGGGAGCATGGTCAGCATCCTGGTTGAGTTCACAGGACCCGGCCGGTGCCTGTACGCCTCGGTGAGGGTGGCGTTGCTTCGTCGGTCGGCTGCGTTTTGATGGTTTTGATCCTCACCAGCGCGGCGCTGGCTCGTGCAAGGTCGATGTTTTGCGCTTCGACGCCTGGTGCCGCACCGAGCGGGTTGTTTGCAGTGATGTCGTAGCGGTCGCGGTACGCCGCGATGGTTCGAGCTTGCCGCCGCCAACTCGCTGCTGCCTCCGCCTCGGTAGGTTCCTCGCCGATCTTCAGTACCCACTCCTGTTTCTCTAGGGTCGCTTGGTCGAGGACGGCGTCGGCACGCCGCCCAATCAGCTCTCGCCGCTCGGTGAGTGCCTGCTGCATCTCGGCTGCCATCGGCCCGGAGGCTTCGGGGATCAGGCCCGCGATCAAACGGGGAGCCATGCGAGTACGCCCTGACCCTGCTGGGCGGGTGGTGGCGCGCGTGAGGCGGTGGTGAAGGACCGCAGCGATGTCGTCCGCGTCGCCGAATCCCCGTGCTGCACCCAGTCGCGGAAGTAGCAGGTCGACATCGTGGTGGTTAGCTTCCGCGCGTCGGAGTTCTGCGGTCAGAGCACCGAAGGTGTCGGAGCGGATCGTGTCTTCGGCTTCGTCCGGGGTGAGACCGGAGCTACGGATGAGCGTTGCCCAGCGGTCGTGCTGGGCGGCTTGCGCGATCGTCTCGTACTCAGCCGCGAGTTGCGCCACCGATCCCCACGTTTCTTGCTCAGCGGTGATCGTCTCGTGCGCGGAGAGTTCCGCGCCGACGTGCTGCAGCACCCCGTAGAGCACAGTCCGTGCCGTTGCGTCGGGGTTGTCTGCGGGGTGCGGGCCGTTGTGGGAGTCGTCGGGTCTGTCGGTGGCGATGTAGACGAGATTCGCTTCGCGTCCACGGGTCATCGCAACGTACAGGTTCTCCCTCGTAGTGCTCGCATCGGCGAGGATATGAGAGGTGTCGGTGGTGATGCCCTGAGCACGGTGTGCGGTCACCGCGTATCCGAGGTCGACATACTCGGCCACATACCCGGCCGGCAACACCAACTCCCCACCCCGACGCATGCCGGCACGGCGAACGGTGAGGGAGCCGTCATCGCGAACGTCGGTGACCGTCCAGCGGTCTCCGTTGCGCACCCACCCGCGACCGGCATGCAGGCGCCGATCGTTGCGACGCGTGATGATCGCATCGCCGATGGAGGCTCGGGAGGTGTCCTGGAGTTCGACTTCGCGGAGTGCATTCACGGTGCCGTCGAGAATCAGGTCTGCGCGGGCGCGCTGGTTCAAGGAATGGACGGATTCGTTCGAATCGGCGATCAGCACTGTCGCGATTCCAGCACGTGTGTCGGCGCGCCAGGCAGTGTACGCGGCGTCGATCATCGTCTCGTTGTCGCCACCGATGATGCGGTCGTGGTCAGCGTATGCGTCAATCGCTTCGGCACAGCCGTGACGCAGGTCGAGTGAGGCCGTCTTCTCCCACACATTGACGAACCGGTGCACGTCGACCAGTTCGGGGGCATCGTCGCGGTCGTGGACGAGGAGGGAGAACGCACCACCTGCGGTGACGGATTGGAGTTGCGCCCAGTCCCCCACCAACAGCACCTTCGCCCTCGTCTGCTCGGCCAGGGCCGTGATTCGGTCGAGGGAGAGGGTGCCGGCGAGGGAGGCTTCGTCGATGATGACCAGCTGACCCTTGCGGAAGGTCGCGCCGGTGCGCTGATGGGTGTCCCACCATTTCGCGGTGTTCTCCGTCGTGATACCGAGGTCGTCCGCGAGGACCTGCGCCGCGACCGCCGACGGGGCGAGTCCGACGACGCTGCCTCGTCCGTGCTCACGCTCCCACGCGGTGCGCAGTGCACGCATGGCCGTGGTCTTTCCGGCCCCAGCGGGGCCGACCAACACGTCGACTACTCGCCCTGACACGGCCACCGCCGCAAGCGCCGCGGCCTGATCCTCGCCGAGCATTCGTCCTTCGCAGTCGGGGCGAGCGGTGACCTTCTCCACGACGTCGATAGGCGCGGTCGGCGCGGTAATTGTGCGGGCGCGCTCGAGGAGCCGGTCTTCGGCGGCGAGGAGTTCTTCTGAGGTGTACACCGTCGATGCCTTCGGGCGGAATGCGCTCGTACCATTAGGCCGGCGGAACACCGCGGGACTGGCCGCAAGCTCGGGCGGGGTCAGTCGCAGCGAGGCGGCTTCGGCGGCATCCACGACCATCCCGACGATGGCTTCGCGGTCTCTGGTGGTGGCGAGACGGTAGGGCATGGTCTGGCGGGCGGCTTCTGCGGTGAGGTTCCACCGCCGCCAGGTCGACCGCTTCTCCCCTACCGTCGCAACGACGCTGCGCCCGAGCTCCGCGATAACGTCCAGCGGCACATCGTCAGCACGCAGTAACAGCGGGGCGCCGTTCGCAGTGACGGTGCGAGCCCAGGTGGTCGCGTCTTCACCGAGGAGGTGGGTCGCTCGTGCGCGCCACTCTGCGGTGAGGTCGGCGAGAGAGCGGACTTGCTTCTCGGGCCGGGTGGCGAGCGTTGCCTGTGCGCGTAGCTTGATCACGGTGGTCGGCGAGGGTTGCCGTCCCTGGCGCTCAATGTACTCGGCGATCAGCCGGTTCTTCTCTTGCTCGATCTGCCGCGAGCGCGACGAGAACTCGACCACGAGATGCTCGGGCACCGCGGTGATCGCCCACGCAGGGTTGCGGTCACGCCCCATCTCTCGGGCTTCCCACCCGACGCCGAAGGCGCGGGTCAGGTGGTCGGCGAACACGGCCTCATGCAGTTCCGACAGTGCAACCGTTGCCGCGTGCAGAGGGTGGCCGTCGAGGGACCGCCACTTTCCGTCGTGAGCGGTCTGCACCTTGTTCGAGATCACGACGTGGGTGTGAAGGTGGGGGTCGCCGGCTCTGCTGTCGTAGTGGTCGAACGCCGTCGCGATCAGTCCGGTCACGTCGACCTGCGAAACCGCCCCGTTGCGTCCGACCGCGCCGACACGGGTCGCGGCAACCTCCCGCTCCATGAACGCAACCATCTCCGCAACCGCCGCATGATGCGCGTCCGCAATGAGAGATTGTGTTCCTGCATCTGACACCGCCCACAGCACCGATGCTGACTTCGGGATGGAGAACGTGAAATCGAACCCCGCCACTGCCCGTCGGCTTCCGCGGTCATTTTCCTCGACTTCGATCGCGGCGATAACCTCCGCACGCGAGACCGGGCTGAGGTCGAGATCGAGCGCCGCTGTGCGAGCGTCGATTCGCTCGGCCACGGTGCGGTACTCAGGGTAAGCGCGCCCGAGCGGTTCCCCGGTGATTGGATCTCGGCCCATGCCGATGAGTAGCTGCAACTGGGACTCGGAGACGCGATCGCCCGGGACGATCTGCCCGCTGCCGAGTGCGGTGGTGGCCGAGCCGAGCCAGAAGCCGGGCGGGCTGCCTTCCTCGGTGTAGTACCTCGTCAACGGGGTGGACAGGGAGCGGTCTCCGTCGCCGACGGCGACGGTTCGCAGGAGGTACTTGTAGCCGCTACCGGCGCTCATCACTCGCATGGAGACCGTCACGTCGGTTAGGTGGTGAGCACGGCCCTGAAAGCGGAGGTGAGAAACTTGCGGAGTGAATCTTGACGAGCTTCTTCAGGTGATGGACCGTGCGGCAGCGAATCTTGCGAAGCTTCAGACGATCTGGGATCGCGCCCAGCCGATGATCCCGTCAAGCCCACAACGCGGCACGAGCCGGGAGTACGAAGACCTACGCCGAGCATGGACGCCTTTGCTCTCTGGCCTACCTCCAATCGATGGGTTGACGGTTACCGAAGAGCTTCCTGACATCGACGAGGCGGGTCAGTCGTTCATTGACTACTGGGAAATCGGCGAGCCCGCCTTCGCGCTCATGAACGAGTTGGAGAAGCCCGGCCACCAACTCGACGAGTACCGATTCAGGCTCGCCCAAGCGCGGCGTCGAGCAATCCACGACCGCTTGGATCAACTCACGTCCACGATCACCGGGACACTTGCCAAGCTCACTGAATCAGTTGATCGCAACTCATCGGATCGCGTAGATGATCCAGGAACAAAGGTGGTCGAGGACTCGATCAGCGAGATCGAGCGGTTGCTCGGGGACACCACCGATCGAAAGGGACGGTGGGGTGATCTCCACAGACATCTCCATTTCGGTCAGGGCCACGACTGGCACGACATCGCCGAGATGGACTGGCCGTCCGTTCGTGAGGACATCGAGGCCGCAAGTCTCTCTGAGACGGACCCGCTGCCGGTGCCAGTAATCGACCTCGGAGTCGCCGCCTCGGCAAAACCGACAGGGGGTGCAACCATCGGACTCACATGGACCGCCCTCGATGACGACGGATTCGAGCGCCTGCTGTTCGACCTGCTGAGGGGCTTCCCCAGCTACCAGAACGTCGAGTGGCTCATGAAAACGCGTGCACCTGATCGAGGGCGAGACCTGTCAGCGGAGCGCATCATCAAGGACGACGGCGGAACGACACGCACTGAGCGGGTGATTGTCCAAGCCAAGCATTGGACCACGAAGTCTGTCGCGCCGGCCGACATCACGAACACTCTGGCCGCGCTCCCGCTCTGGGAACCGCCTGTAGTTCGAACCCTAGTAATAGCAACGAGCGGACGCTTCACCTCCGACGCCGTGGCGATCGCAGAAAAGCACAACGCCGACGGCAAGCTCCCGTTCATCGAGCTCTGGCCAGACAGCCGACTCGAAACGCAACTATCTCAGCGACCAGACCTGATCGCGAGCTACAGACTTCGTTCCTAGAACGGTCCCTCCCCCTCCGGGTGAGACTAGAACTGGAAAGCGGGGCCCGGATCGTCTGAGTCGTCCACGCCTTCGCCACGGTGCAGTGTGACCAGGAAGGTGATGATGGCGCCCGCGATTCGCACGACCATCACGGTCTCCGCATAGGCGATTTCTGGTTCTGCATAGCGGCCGTGCCGGGCACCCGGAAGCTGGTTTGAGTATGCGTAGATCTTCTCGATTGCGCCGCGCAGGGGCACGTGGTAGCCAGGGCTGTCGGGGAAAAGGTTGCGCGCAACGTCAGACAGGGTTGCATGCGGTTTGCCCTCCACGATCTTCGCAACGGCCTCGAGCGCATTAATTGCATCCGCGACTGCGCCCTCGAGGTTCGCGGGCATGCCGCGCAGGTTGCGCAACGCGTTGAGGTACTGCTTGCGCACCGGTTCGAACTCATCTGTCAGCGACGCAACCGCTTCATCCTCGTCACGCCGAGTCCCCAATTCGTTCGCAACCGGCTCGTAGAACTCGAAGCGTCCGTCGCGCATCTCATACGCGATCCCGCTGCGAGAAAGCGCCTGATTGATGGCCGATTGCAGCTTCGAGCGCACCTGCCCCCTTGCGCTCGCGACCTCCTTTTCCAACGCTTCGTAGACGTCGATCCAGGTCATCTGATCGAGAACAAGCCGCGCTGACTCGTCGGCATACGAGTCACTCCAGACGTTCGAATCAGGAAGCTGATGCGTGTGTTCACACAGCCGCCTGTAGGCGGCGAGCGAACTCTTCCCGTCGTTGCTGACCGCGTTCCACAACACGATTCGAAGAGCATCACTGTCGCGCTCGACCTGCGTCCGTGGAGGTTCGGGACGGGCGTACCCAAATCGATCTGCGAACGACATCGCTCCCCCTCCCCGTACCACCGACATACAGAGTCTCCATTCTCTCGGAATTCCGGCGCGACAGCGCGAACCTCATCTGCAAGACGCGTGGCAACTCAATGAGGGGTCGCGTCGAGCATGGCGGAAGTCGCCGTCGAGCAGTCCGGCGAGTGGGCGGGCCGATATGTCGAACGGGGTCCACTGGGCGATGTTGTGCACCTGGCAGGTGACCAGCTCGAAGCCGTCGTCACTCGACTCGACTTCGGGGTTCACCATCCATGAGGGTGCGCATGCTCAGCCAAGATTCCGCCAACCAAGCGGCACCGCTTCGCGTGGGATCGCTGTTCTCCGGCTACGGCGGTCTCGACCTCGCCGTCGAAGAAGTCTTCAACGCCCGAACGGTCTGGTTCTCCGAGATCAACGAGCCCGTCGCCCGCGTCTTCTCCCACCACTGGCCCGACGCCCCGAATCTCGGCGACATCACCACCATCGACTGGGCCGTCGTGCCGCCGATAGACATCCTCTGTGGCGGGTTCCCCTGCCAGGACGTATCAACCGTCGGGAAGAGAGCCGGTCTCGCCCCGGGCACTCGTTCCGGCCTCTGGGCGCACATGGCGACCGCAATCGAAGCTCTGCAACCCGAGTGGGTCATCATCGAGAACGTCCGCGGGCTGCTCTCCGCACCCGCGACCCGCGCACGCTCGGAAGGAGAAGAAGATGAGCGACGCAACACCCCAACCGCAACCCCCGACGGTGCAACCCCTCGCGATCTGGAACCCGACTCGTGGTTTCTGGCAGAGACCGCAACTCGACCTCTTCGGGCAGCAGGAGCAGTTCTGGGAGACTTGGCCGACCTCGGGATGGATGCGACATGGATCGGTCTACCCGCTTCCGCAATCGGCGCACCCCACCCGCGGTTCCGAGTCTTCATCGTCGCCCACCGCACTATTCCGCACCCCGCTGGCATCGGACTCCTCACGCGGCGGGGAAACACTGCAACACGTCAAAGCACGCCGCGGAACGATCGCCTTGAGCCATCAGATCATCGACCTCGCCCTCCACGGACCGAACGGATACCCGAGCACGAAGGAACCCGAGGGCCTGTGGACGTTGATCGGGCAGCTCTTCGACGCTGGGGACGATACGCCCCAGCCATAACCCGCTGGACACGAATCACCGGATTCCCCGCACCGGCTCCCGCGCTCCTCAATGAAACAACCGGCCCACGTCCCTCGCCCGCCTTTGTGGAATGGCTGATGGGCCTACCAGCCGGCTGGGTCACCGACGCACACCACGGACTCACAATCAACCAACAGATCACCGCCCTCGGCAACGGGGTACTCCCCCGGCAAGCTGTCGCTGCGGTCAGTGCTGGACGTGCTGCGCTCAGCCAAGAATCACGGTGACGCCAACACCACGAACGACGTACTCGCTGCTTGACCGGGGCTGATGGACTACACAGGCTTCGGAGTCGGAACGTTCGCATCGCGCCGTGGCGGCACGGCTACTCGGCTGAGAAACGGGGGTCTCGAGCGTAGTCCTTGTGACGAAGATCGAGCGCCGCCCGAACCTGAGCCGGGGCGTCATCACCGACGAGCACACGTAGGCGATTGTCATCGGTCGCTGCGACACTAGCGAGGATCGCGATAGCTGCATCCTCCGGCCTCGTGCCACTACCCGACTCACCTTGGGGCCACGGAATCTCTGCGGTGCCGAACAGGTCGGTTCGCAGGTCGTCGTAGGAATTCGCTGGCGCACTGAACCGCATGCTTCCTCCGGCCCAGTCTGTGTCCAACGCGCCGGGTTCAATTAGGGACACCCGGATGCCGAACTGCTGCACCTCCGCAGCCATCGCCTCGCTGAACGCTTCCAGGCCCCATTTCGTGGAGTTGTAGAGCCCGAGCATCGGCATTGTGCCGACCGCTCCGACGGTCGAAATCTGAACGATGTGTCCGCCTCCCTGACCGCGCATGATCGGGATGACGGCTTGGCTCAACCAGAGAGGGCCGAGCAGGTTGGTGTCGATGATCGCGCGGGCATCCTCTTCGGATGACTCTTCGATTGCGCCGATTAGCCCGTACCCGGCGTTGTTCACGAGGACGTCGATTCGTCCGTGATGCACAGCGGCCCGCTCCACAGCTTCATGCGCCGCAGAGCGATCACGAACGTCGAGGGTCTGCACGGTCAGATTCCTGTGCTCGGGGAGAGAGTGCTCGCCCCTGACCGTTGCGACCACGGAATGTCCCGCGTCGAGAGCCGCCAAGGTGATCGCGCGCCCGAGGCCTCGATTGCTTCCGGTAATCATCCAAGTTTGTGATGAAGTCATGTTTTCACCATATCTCAAACTGGACGCACCGTCTCGTTTGTGACTAGTGTTCTTGCATGGCGCGTCAGCAAACACGAAGCAAAGTGCACGAGGCAGTGCTATCCCTCGCCCGTGAAGCTCAAATCAGAACGATCACCATGGAGGGCGTGGCAAAGCGGGCCGGCGTCAGCAAGCAGACCCTGTACCGGACCTGGCCCTCGACAGGGGCGATTCTCTTTGACGCTCTCCTATCGCGGAGCACGGACGAGCATGACACTGTCGCAGTGCCGGATTCCGGCACCCTCGCTGACGACCTTCAGTCGCTGGCAACGGCAACGATCGCCGAGTTGACCGACCCGACGCACGAACCATTGTTGCGAGCTGTGACGGCAGAAATGCAATCCGACGAAGAGCTGGCAGCACAGTTCCGCGAACTACTTCTAGGCCCGCAACTCGCTGGCATTTCGAACCGCTTCCGCCAGGAAAACATACCGAACTCGGACGACCTTGCAGAGTTGTTCGTTGGCCCAATATTCCATCGATGGCTACTTCGCTCGCGTCCATTCGATTCCGATTGGGTGAGGGCGCATGTGGCCCGCACGTTGCGCGGCGCACTCTCGGCGTGACGGTATTTGCAAGTGACCATTGATTGCACTGTCCGCACTCTCCTCTACGAAATCGACTCGAGACATCGCGACCTGACTCATGGCCGCACGAACCCTGACATCTGCCCCTCGTCGCCGATTGATCCCCGAACATCATCCGGGGCCGGATGAGCGCCAAGCCAGGCCCCTCGAAAGTCCACCACCGTTTCTCACCTGCCTTCAGCGGCAAGCAATTTGTCAAGCTGAGCAGGCGTGACGAAGGGCGAAACGCCGCGGCGGGTGAGAGCAGCGAGTCGGTTGTTCAAGGTCTGGCCAATTCTTCAATTGCCCTCGTGGGCCATAGCCCCTTGAATCAGAAGCGTGACTGTTCGCCTCAATTGGGCGCGGGCGGATCGCTCCAGGTATCCCTGAGCAGGGTCGTCGCCCGCCTCTGGTTCCGGGAAACCAGGCTCGAGACGAGAGCTCAGCGGGAACCGCTCCGCCAGATCCAGACCGAGAGCAGCTACAGCAGCCGACTGTTCCTGCCACCACTGCTCGTCGCCCTTTCCGGTGACACGTTTGGCGTATCGGGCATCGGCAATGAGGCGTCCAGTGTGGCGACACAAAGTAAGCAGCGCCGAGGCGACCGTGGCCTCCTGCGCAGCAACCAGGCGGAGCGGGCTAAGGCGGCGAAGCAGCGACTCAAGCACCTCCTGCTCATGAGGCCCGAGGACCGGACGCGACCACGAGAGCTCCGTCAGCCAATGATGTCTTGCGTAAAGCCCGGTCAGCGCGCGCGTCCACTCATGGACCTGCCACAGGGCGCTCTGATCTTCGGTTGCCTGATCGTCACCAAGTGGCATGAACTCGGCGTGCGCTGCGTCGTACATGAGGCGAAGCAGCGTGTCCTTCCCATCCACGTACGAGTAGAGCGCCATCGGCGTACGGCCCAGTCGCGTGGCGACCAACCGCATGGACAAGGCCGGCCCATCGCGGTCGTCAGCGACCGCGATACCAGCTTTCACAACCGCTTCCATGGTGAGGTCCGACTTAGGGCCCGGTCGTGGACCTAGCCGCTCACCCGAACCCCACAAGAGCCGCAGCAGCTGGGCGTCGTCCACGTTTCCTCTTCTTGCCATGCATACCTTTATACCGTAGACTATTAATCCCTTACAGCGTAGACCTTTGGAGAAAATGTGGCTGACTTCATCGCGACCTTGCACGACGGAACGACTTTGACCGGCACGACTTCCGGGGTCGGACCTGCCCTGATGCTGCCTGTCCGAACCCTCCCGCACGAAAGTGCGGCAGCAGAAAACATGCGCCAGTGGGGCGCGGACCCCGACCTTGGCGGAACCCTTGTCCGTGACCTCTCGGAGCACTTCCGAGTCATTGCCGCTGACTACGAGGGGCACCGCATGGATCACCCGGCCGCCACAACTCTCACCCCGGACAACCTCGTCGCTGATCTGATCGCTGTCGCCGACGCGGCCGGGGCTAACACTTTTGCCTACTACGGCTATTCCTGGCTCGCCCTCGCCGGCCTCCAACTTGCCCTGCGCACCGATCGACTGTGGGGCCTAGTGATGGGCGGATTCCCGCCCGTAGCCGGCCCTTATCAAGCAATGCTGGACGTCACTCGCGCCGCTCACGATAAGGCATTGAGTCCACAGAAACCCGCCGTGGAACCAGTGAAACCCGGAGACTGGGACGCAGCCGGGATCACCGTCGGCGAGCAGGTGACCGCGCAGTTTGTCACGCTCTACGAAGCCCTCGAAGATTTCGAAGACGATGCAGCACAACTGAAGCTGACAGGCCCGCGGCTCGCGTTCGCCGGCAGCGACGACAACATCACCTACGGCCCAGGCTGGGGCGACACCATCGTCACAATCGCCGAACCGCTCGCTCGAAATCGCGACTATCTCTCCAGCCGAGGATGGGATATCGAGCTGCTCCCCGGACTCGATCACATGAGCGCCATGCACAGCTCGAACGTCCTGCCCTTGTTGAGCCCTTGGCTCATTAAGAACGCCCCACAGTCTGCCTAGCAGACAGCGTCGATCGGTCTCCCGTGCCGCACTGGACAGAGCATCCTTTCGAGCCGTCGAAGCTTGCCCAGTCATGGACCACGATCAGCTTTAAGACGGACACGGACATTCAGCAAAGTTTGTGTCCCACCGGGTGACCCGGCTACATGTCTGAATCAGCGGGAGACCCGCCACAATTTGCGCCGATCCTTGCCCGGACCACAGCCGTTCATCAGCCCGTCGGGCCAGCCACCTACGACTGCATCAAGATCATCGTTGTACGTTCCGGGTCAGCCGTCCTGTTCAGCGAGTTCGGCGAGAAACGAGTCCGAGATGGTGACGTCGTCGTGCTCGCGCCGAACGTGCTGTGCGGAAGCGAACCTGAGGGTTGGATCACGGTAACGACGATCTACATCGATCGTCGTTACCTGATCGACCAGTTCTACTGGCAACACTGTGGTGAAGTTCGTGACCATCTTGATGCTGCTGACTACCTCGAAGCCCGTTACAGCGAGCCCGCCCAAATACTGCACCTAGGCGAGCAACGCGCCGGGCATCTAATGCCATGGCTCGATGAACTTGTGGCACTCAGCCTCGACCACAACTTCGAAGCCCACTTCTACCGCATGCAAGCCCTGTTATTTGCGGTGCTCGACATCATCGTGCCCCACATCAGAACATCTCCCACTAGGCGCTCCCCTCTGCAACGGGCGAGGACGGCCGTGGGACCGGCGCGGTTCCGACCGCTTCGTGAAGAGGCGCTCCAAACACGAGAGCTACTGAGATCCGCCCTGACCAAACGATGGACGCTTGAGACGCTCGCCGAAGAGGTTCATCTGTCACCGACCCACCTCTCCCGCGTATTCGTCGAGGCTTTTGGCCGCACTCCGTTGTCGTACTTGAACATGCTCCGCTCAGAGGAGATGGCCAGACTGCTCCGTCAAACTGACCTCCCGATAGGGACCATTGCGCCTCAGGTCGGCTGGGCCGATCCTGGCCACGCCGCACGAGTTTTCCGCGAGCACGTTGGCGTCACCCCGAGCCGATACCGGGCCATGGACATGCCTGCGGGCGAGTCGACGGCTAGGCCGATCTGACCATCTTGTAGGTCGATATCGACATGTTTCACGGACGGCAGGTCCGCCGACTTATGAGGGCTGGTAGGCCGGACTGATCGTCAGGTTCAGCGCAGCACCTGGTGGTCGCTCTCAGCATTGTCGCTGTCTGTCGTCCGTCTCACTTCACTGACTCGTCTGGCGTACCTCATGGTCGCAAGGCTCACCCACTCTCGGGGGAGCCTCCGGGGAGGAGGAGTGATGGCGACGGCGGATGAGGCCATAGCTGCGCGGGATGCGAAGCTCGATGCCCTCCACGACAAACTAGCCACTGCGGTCGAGCAACTTGTGTCGGGTAGCGACTGGCGGCAGGCGTTGGAGTTCGCCGCCCGGTTCCGCGCCCGCTCGTTTAACAACACGTTGCTGATTTGGGCGCAGCACCAGTCGGCGTTTGAGGTGGGTCGAGTGTCGGAGCCGATGCCGTCGTATGTGGCGGGGTTCAAGCAGTGGCAGTCCCTCGGGCGGCAAGTCTCGAAGGGGCAGTCGGGGTACATGATTTTCGCCCCGGTCACGGGGCGGTTTGCCTCTGCGACACCGTCAGTGGCGGAGTCGTGGCGAAGGTTGGGTCGCTTCGAGAGGCCCAAGCCCGGCGAGGCTGTCCGTTCTCGCCTGGTCGGGGTGCGTCCGACCTATGTGTGGGATGCCTCGCAGACAGCAGGCGATCCGATCCCCGAGCCTCCTCGCCCGCATCTGTTGGAAGGCGAAGCGCCCGCCCGTCTCTGGGACGGTCTTGCGGCGCGGGTGGAGGCTGAGGGGTTCGCGGTGTTGCGTGTGCCGCATGAGGGAATGATCCACGGGGCGAACGGGGTGACCGATTTTGCGGCGCGGACGGTGGCGGTGCGGGAGAACATGGACCCGGCTGCACAGGTGAAGACCCTCGCCCACGAGCTCGCCCATGTGCTGTTGCACGGCCCGGACAATGCGGACGCGACCGGCCATCGTGGAATTGGTGAGGTGGAGGCTGAGTCTGTCGCGTTGATGATCGGTGCCGCGCACGGCATGGACACCAGCAGCTACACGATCCCCTACGTCACCGGGTGGGCCAGCAACGTTGACGGGCGATCTCCGGTCGAGGTGGTGCAGGCCACTGGTGAACGCGTCCGCAAGACCGCCGCAACGATCCTCGATAACCTCGACACGGCACAGATAGGCAACGGCGACCCTCCCGGACACATCCGCGACACCCCAGCAACTCGGACCTCGAGCCCGCTACGCGAGCCGGTGGTGGAGTCAGCCAGTGATCCTCTGACCGAGTCGTCGCAGCGACGCTCTTCTGCTGCGGTGAGGAGCCTGTGATGGGCATCATCGACGTGTTCCCACTACTCGCCGGTCTGTCCCTGCGCGATGCGGCTAGGTTGTTGGTGGCGGAGGGTGCGCCCGTGTTCCCGTGCGTGCCGGGTGGGAAGCGTCCGCTCGTGGAGCATGGCTTCCACGACGCCACCACCAACCCTGCCCAAGTTGAGGCGTGGTGGCGTCGGTGTCCGCAGGCGAACATCGGCATCCCCACCGGAACCGCCTCCGGCGTTGAGGTCGTGGATGTCGATGTGCATACCGCTGGTACCGGGTTCCCGGCGTTTCGTGCTGCGCACCGCGAAGGTCACGCCGCCGGATGGGCAGCACTAGTTCGCACCCCATCGGGCGGGCTGCACGCCTACTACCCGGCCGACGCCGACAGGTCACAGCCGTCCTGGCAAGCCGCACGTGCGCACGTGGACTTCCGAGGTGCGGGAGCCTACATCATCGCCCCACCCTCGCTGATCGCCCGCCCGAACGGGACCCGGGTGCCTTACCGGCTGGTCATCGTCAACGGCAACACTGCCGAACCGGTGGAGGCGGCAAGGCTGCGCGACTTCCTCGACCCCCGAGCGGCAGTCCCATTCACGAGCGCCCGCGCGGTACGGGGTGTCCAGCGGGATGCGGATGTGAAGGTGCTGGCGGGGTGGGTTGCCAGCCGTAGTGAGGGTGAACGTAACCGGGGTCTGTTTTGGGCGGCTTGCCGACTCGCAGAGGCCGGCACTCCCCCGTCCGCTGCACTGGATGCGTTGGGGCCAGCGGCGAACCACGCCGGGTTGGGTGCAAGGGAGATAGTGGCGACGATCCGCTCCGCATACCGCACCACCCACACCGACCACAGTCGCGAAGCGACTCCGCCCGCAGTCGATGAACGTCGCGCGATGGGCGAGTCGTCGGGGCGGGTGCTGTCATGAGTGAGCTGGTCGTGGTGCGGGGTCGGCGCTTGGCGGTGGTGACGGCGATCGTCGGGACGGTGTTCATCGCGGCCGGTGCGTTCTGGCTTTCCTTCACCGCCCTGGCGGATCTTGCCCGAAGGTCAGGGATCGAGGCAGGTCAGGCGTGGGCATGGCCGCTGATCGTGGACGGCATCATCGTTGTCGCAACCGTCGCCGTCGTCGCGCTCGCCGGGCAACGCCGCCCGACCCGGTACCCGTGGACGTTGCTGGCTGCGGGGGCGATCGTGTCTGTCACGGCGAACGCGATTCATGCCATCATCGCCGCGGACAGCGACGTGCCGAGCGTGCTGGCCGCGAGCGTCGCAGCAGTGCCACCGCTTGTGCTGCTCGCGATCACCCACCTCACCGTGATCCTCACCCGCCCTGCAGTTGCGGAGCAGGACGCCGTCACTGCGCCGAGCTTGGCCGAGCGGACGGAACGCGAGCCGTCCGGTGTCCAGGAATCAACCACTGAATCACGGGAGCTTGTGCCGCTGCCAGTCCAGAAGGATGCGTCCGGCATGCCAAGTACGCGGCGTGCGGTGGCTGAGGAGTTGCGGGAGGTCCAGGGGTGGTCGAACAAGCAGATCGCCCGCCACCTCGGCGTGCACCCCTCAACCGTGGGCCGGTGGTTCACCCCACCCGCGCTCACCAGCACTGAGACGACGGAGGAAGACGGATGAACGACCAAGAGATGCCGCAACGTGACCCGCGCAAGGAAACAGAAGAACCCACCGTGCGCCCCGATGCCGAGAAGGCTTCCAGCGAAGCGGAGCGGTCGGCGTTCGCGATGCACCGCGACCCATCCCTCGCGGCTGGTAGGTCGGGTCGGCGGGGCGGGCGCGGGATCGAGTGGGTGCGGCCGTCGGATCTGATCGCCGCTACCAGCGCCCGGGCCGCGGGACGCGGCATCGACTTTCAGGCTGAGCTCGCCCGCCAAGCGCGCCGCGCACCTGGCCAGGCGGTTCGCGCCGGGCGAGACGGAGTACGTGCCGTGCGGGAACGTGCGGGAACGCGACCTCGCCGCGTCCAAAGCACCTCGCCTGAGCCGGACGTGTTCGACGCCGGTTACCGCCGTCCCTCGTCGTCGTGGGTGCGCCCCTCCGGGATTGGTCTGGGGTGAGCTGACATGCCCGCGCTTCCTGGACGCCGTCACGGTGATGCTGGAGAGCGCGTGCGCACCTCACTTCCAGGAGGTGCCCCCATGTCACAACACCCACACACCAACCGGCCAGGGTTCGAGAACTCCGAGAACCTTCGCATCCTGCTGAACAGACTCCACGACGCCGGTGCTCACGCCTGGCAAAGCGATGCGGACGCGGCAGCGTTGATGCGCCACGCCGCGACCAAGTACGCCGCTCTCGCCCGCAAGCACGGGCTGGACCCGTGGGAAGCCGCCGCGGCGGCGTTCGAGGCAATGCGCACCCCAGCAGTACGGCGAGCAGATGACCCGTGGGCGGTCATCACCCGTGCCGTGCAGGTCACCTGCATTGCCGAAGACCGCGCCAACGGACTGCTGTGCTCGGTGCATCAAGCCAGACGTCCCCGGTACTCGAGTTTCCATGACGCTGAACGGTTCTCCGACCGAGAGAACCCCCTCAGCGACTACCACCCCGCCTTCCACGTCGACCCCTTCGAAAACGATCACAGCGAAGACGACGAGCCCGTGAGTGAGGACGACCGGTCGACGGGTGTGGGGTCGGCGGTCGAGGACACGATCGTCTTGTTCTGCCTCCTCGGCTGGGAACCCGAACTCGCCCACGCCGCAATCGACTACGTGTGCGCGCGGTTAGCGGAGTCAGCGTCACGCGCGGGCGCGTACGAATCGTTACGGCGCGACCGTCACGCCCGCGCCCTCCTCGATCTCCCCGCGCCATCGTGGTACCGGCTGCTGCGCATCGTCCTCGGCTCCCAAGACACCGCCCACACCGGCACGAACGCGGGCCGTGGGGTACTGCTGCGGCTACTCATCGGCGAACCCCTCCAGCACCTGCTCACTGACGAGGATCTCGTGCTGTCCGTCTCTCTCGCCGTGCCCGGGGTGTTGCGGGGGCGATCGGAATGAGCAGCCCCGGGCACATAGAGCTAGAACGGGCGGTCGATTCGATCTGGGCCGGACGTCGGCACCGGGAAGACTACGGCGACCTCGACCCACTTGTGGCCTCAATCGAGCGCGACGGGCTGTTGCAGCCGATCACGATCACCCCGGACGGGATGCTGATCTGCGGCGCCCGACGCCTCACCGCGATCCGAAAGCTCGGGTGGAAGACCATCAACGTGTGGGTGCGGTCCGGGATCTCCACCACCCTCGGGCTACTCCTCGCCGAACAAGACGACAACCTCCTCCACAAGCCCCTCACCCGCACCGAAGAGGCAGCCCTTTACGCGGAACTGAAGGCGCTCATGGCCGACGATGCTGCCGGCCGTCAAGAAGCGTCACGGTTCACCTCGAACCAGCAAAACCCCAGATCACACGGTGGTGCCACCGTGGCCCCACCGCCTCCGGGCGGTGTTGGAAAGACACGAGAACAGGCCGCGCTGATCGTGAGCGGCCGCAACGCCTACACCTCGCTGGAGCGAATCAACGAACTCCAGAAAATCGTTGCCGACCAGTCGCAGCCGACTGAAGTGCGAGTCCGTGCACAAACCGAGCTAGATGGCATCGACGAGGGCGGATCGATCACCGGTGCGCAGCAACGCATCCACGCAGCCCAAGCCCTCGCCGAACTCGACACCCTCGCCATAGACACCACACAGCCGGCCGGCATCCGAGAGACCGCCGCCGCCGGTGCTGCACGGTTACGAGAACTGGAAGACACCGCACGGGCGGCAGACCTGGAACGACTCGCACAGATGGCGTTAGAGCGCGCGAAAGCTGCCACAAAGAAACGCCCCGCGCAACGCGCCGACGCGACCCGGCTGCGGGCGGTCGAGGACGAACCCCGCGCCCTGCTGCCGGTGCGTTCATTCGTCTACCTCTGGGACGAGCTCGCCGAATGGGCTGACCGGTACGACCCGGCCGTCATCGGTGCCGCACTGACACCAGAGCAATGGGAACGATTCGAAGCAACCCTCACGGCAACAATTCGGTTCGCCGATGCCGCCCGCACCGCCCGCACGCGGGGACGCGAAACCGCCTGACCACACCTCCTGCCCGTGGGTTCGGGTGTGTACCTGCCTGGTGACCTGACCTCGTCGGAAGGAACCCAGGATGAACCCCACGGATCGCCGCCGCTGTACCGTACTGATCGCCGCTATCGCCGGCGGACTCGTGCTGGTACTCCTCATCGGGGTCGGCATCTACGGCCTCCTCCGCGGACCCGACACCGCTAGCCCCACGCCTTCAACGACGACGGCAACGGCCGCGCCGGCCCCCACGACTCCCGGCGATGCGGGACCGCGTCCGATCACGGGGCTTGGTGAGTCCGAGGAGTTCGCACGGCAGGTCGCGGAGGCGCTGTTCACCTGGAACACAACCAGCGGATACGGCCCCGCCGACTACGCACAAACACTGGCGGATATCACAGCGAGCGTCGAGGCGGATGCCGCCGCGACCGACGTGCGCGCCTACATCCCCACCCCTGCCGCCTGGGCGCAGCTCCGCACCCACCAGACCCGGCAGCGGCTGAGCATCGACACCATCGACATCCCTGACGCGTGGGAGACCGCCGTGGCACAGGCCGCTCCCGGCCAGCTCCCCGACGGTGCCGTCGCGTACACGATCACCGGCACCCGACACCGGGACGGCATCTGGAACACCGAACCCGTCACCACGGCACATCCGGTCGCGTTCACCGTGTTCCTCACCTGCGCCCCGGAACGCTCGACCGCGCCAGCGCCGGGCGATGGAATCACTGAGACCTGCCAGTTGCTGCGGCTCTCGCAGCTCGACAATCCCCTGCGGTGAACTTTGATGCTCCGCAAACTCCTCGCCACCCTCGCCCTCGCCGGAGTGTTCCTCGGCCCCACCGTTGCCGTTTTGTCCGTCGCAGTACTCGCCAATCCCGCAGTCGCGGCGTGCGCGCCGGGGTCGCTGACCGTCGGCCCAATTCCGGACTCGCTCACTGCGACGAGGAAGAACGGTGAGACGGTCACGCTGAACCGCCAGCAGCTCACTCACGCGGCGACGATCATCACTGTCGGCGGGCAAACCGATGGCGTCGGCCGTCCCGGCGTGACGATCGCGCTGATGGCCGCCCTCACCGAGTCCACCCTGCGGATGCTCGCCAATACCGGCACCTACCCCGAGTCCGGTGACTACTCGAACGACGGCAACGGCAGTGACCACGATTCTCTGGGCCTGTTCCAGATGCGCCCGCAATCCGGGTGGGGCAACGTCGCTGAGCTGATGGACCCGAACTATCAGGCACGCGCGTTCTACGGCGGACCCACCGGCCCCAACTACCCCTCACCACGCGGGCTCCTCGACATTTCCGGGTGGCAGCAACTCGACCCCGGCGAAGCAGCGCAAGCCGTCGAAGTCAGTGCGTACCCGGACAGATATCAGAGCTACCAGCCCGTCGCCGAGGCCATCCTCACCGCCCTCACCCGCCCCGCACCCACCACCGGGGGTGGCGGTGGTGTGGTGCCGGAGACAACGCGGGTCGTGTTCCCGCTCCCGGAGGGGACGTGGGTGCGGACGAGCCCGTTCGGGTGGCGCACCGACCCGATGACGTTCGAGCAGGCCTTCCATTCCGGCAGCGACTACGGTGCCGCAGACGGCACCCCCATCTACGCAGTCGCGGACGGGATCGTAGTGCGCGCCGGATACACCGGCAGCTGGGGCGGACTCATCATCGTCGAACACACCATAGGCGGACAGCGCATCGCCTCCTACTACGCGCACATGTGGGAGCAGGGCATCCACGTCACCGAAGGCATGACCGTCACCGCCGGTCAGCACATCGGCGACGTCGGCTCCTCCGGCAAATCCACCGGTGCACACCTGCACCTCGAAATCCGTCCCGGAGGCCAGGGGCAACCCGCGATCGACGCCGACCAATGGCTCACCGACCACGGCGCAGAAGGCATCACGGGCGGCAGCTCGCGGGCGACCTGCACACTCGGAGGTCGGGCCTAATGGACGTGTTCCCCGACTTCGGTTCTGTGGGCGGCAGCAGCGACCTCCGCATGGTCGTCGGCGCCTTGCTGATGTTCGTGCTCATCATTGCCGTGCTCATGCTTATCGTCTCCGCGATCATCTGGGCCATCGCCTCCGGCACCGGCAATCACCACACGGCGACCAAAGCCCGAACCGGCTCCTGGGTCGCCCTCGGCGCCGCCGCCCTCGCCGGAGCCGGCGTCACCTGGGTCAACTTCCTCCTCGGTATCGGCGAGGGCCTGTAGACGAGGATGCTCGCCGATATACGGGAGCGGGGCGACCTAAGGGTCAGTGTTACGGGTCAGGGGCGAAGCAAGACGCGCCAGTCCTGATTTGCGACGCTGTTGATGACGTCAGGTTGGCGTTCGAGCAAGGCTGCCATCACTCGATACTGCTCGATGAAGTCGTCGGATCCGCTGGTTGGGTTGTCGCTCTTCCAACTTGCCATCGCTTCGTTGAAGTCTCGACGAATCACCGGGGACACACGCGGCAGATGAATCTCCGCTAACCGATTCTCGAGCTGTCGCCGCAAGTCGATGTAGTGGTGCTCCAGATCACCCGCCTGTTTCGCCAAACCATCGGGATCGGGGTAGACGCCGAAGTACATCATCCGGCGTCGCGTTGCAGGAATGGATTCAACCTTTGCCTGAGCGGCTTCCATCTCGCCTTTCGCTTTCTCCAAGGCATCGATGTCACCCCGGACGAGGTCAGGTGTGCCCGGCGTGGTGAGTTCCGGAAGCGGAATGCGAACGCGCTGGACGGCGTCGATGATCTCGGGGCGGACGGCGAGTGAGAGCACACCCGTTCCTTCGTGGACGTTGAGATAGCGGACGGCATCTAGTTCCTCGCTGTCCAGGTCGCTGATCGTGAGTTGGGCAGCTTCCTCATGATTCTCGTCTCGGTATCCGGCATTGATTCGTGCCGGATCGAGGCGAAGTGCAACACGGTAGAGGTAGAACTGGGAACCGCCGTCGTCCTCGTCGTCCATTCGCCGGAGCATGTTCTCGATCGCCGTCTCGTACGTTCCGAGATGCAATGCCTTGGTCGTGTGGTCCGAGATGTAGAGCTCGCGGCTCATGATGAGGTGGTGCTGGTGCTGCTCCAGTTCTTCGACGAATCGGCGAGCGTAGTCCGGGGACGGCCAGTCCGGGTCAGTGCTCGTGTGATACCAGGTGAAGCTCGCAACGGCATCGTTGTCCAGCGCGGGGTCATCCCTATCGCGCAACGCTGCCACAGCGATTCCGAAGTGGATCATCGCACCGCAGTGCGAGCAGCTCATGTGTGCGCTGTCGGCTTCGGCGAAGTAGTCCTGCGCGGACAATACCGATACCTCGCCGCACGCGCAGTTCATCGCGTAGTCGTAGTTGAAGCCATCACTGCGCTCTACGAGCGCTGACCGATCTGCGTTCCCCATCACGCCCAGCGTAGCCACGGTCGCCGTGGTGCACCTGTCTGGCAAGTCCGCCATTTCCCGGCTTGTCAGCAGAAGGAGCATCCAGTGATCGACATCGACCCGAACGATACCGGGCTTCCCGGTATCGAGCAGTTGCGCATCATCGTCGGCGCGGTCATGACCGTCGGCCTCATCCTCTCCGTCCTCGCCCTGATCATCTCCGCGATCGTCTGGGGGTTCGGCGCGAACTCCTCCAACCCCCACCTCGCCTCTCGGGGGAAGGTCGGGGTGCTCGTGTCCTGCGGTGCCGCGATCATCTGCGGTGCGTCGGTGACGCTCATCAACTTCTTCTGGGGCGTCGGCCAGGCCGTCTAACCGACCAATCGCGAAGGGAGGAGTGGGCGATGAGTGTGTGTGATGTGCCGGTGATCTCGGCCGTGTGCGACACGGTCGGGCAGGGGGCAGCGACGTTGATCGCGGCCCCGTTCGACTGGCTCGCCCAGGCCATGGGAGGTGCCGCAGCCTGGCTGTTCGAAGCCGTCTGGGCGGTGTTCGACACCACCACGCTCGTCGACCTCACCGATCCCGGCTACATCGGTGTCTACAACATCCTCTTCGGAGTCGCGGTGTTCGTGGTGCTGATCTTCTTCTGCCTGCAACTGATCACCGGCCTCATCCACCGTGACCCTACCGCTCTCACCCGCGCCGCCCTCGGAGCCGCAAAGAGCATCCTCGGATCGTTCGTCGCCATCGGCCTCACTGGGCTGCTGTTGGAGATCACCGATCAGTTGGCGCTCGGGATCGTGCAGGCGAGCGGGAACACGATGGAATCCATCGGCGACCGCATCACCCTCCTCGCCGGCGGCTTCGCCACACTCAACATCACCGCCCCCGGAGTCGGAGCGATCGTCACAATCTTCCTCGCCGGCCTCGCCATTTCGGCGGCGGCGATCGTGTGGTTCTCGCTCCTGATCCGCAAAGCCCTACTGCTAGTCGCGATCGTGTTCGCCCCCATCGCACTCGCCGGGTTCTCGTGGGATGCCACGAAGGGGTGGTTTGCGAAGTGGGCGACATTCGTGATCGCCCTGATCCTCTCCAAGCTCGTCCTCGTCGTGATCTTCCTCGTTGCCATCACCCAAGTCTCAGCCCCCATCGAGGCAGATCTTGCGTCGATCAGCGACCCGATCGCCGGGGTGGTGCTGATGTTCATCGCCGCTTTCGCGCCCTACATGACGTACAAGTTCCTGTCGTTTGTCGGCTTCGACATGTACCACGCCATGTCCACCGAACAAGAAGCCAAATCCGCACTCAATCGCCCCGTCCCGGTCCCGTCGGCGCCGAAGACGGACGGGGCGAAGAAGGTTCTTGACGGTGGCGGTGAACCTCCCGCATCCGGCGGGAACGGAACACCTCCGTCTCCCAGCAGCACCGCGCCACCACCGGTGAGCACTGCGCCTGCCGCGACTGCCACCACGGGCGGGACGGCGGGGGCCAGCGCGGGCGCGGGCGTTGCCGCGGCAGGTCCTGCCGCAGCTGCGGTGATCGCCGCGCAGGTCGCCGGAGCCGCAGTAACCGCGGGACCGAAGCTCGGCGGCGCAGTCGCCGATGCCACGGAAGAACACGCTGCCGGGGCTGAACAGGCCGCACAACCGGCACCGCCGCCACCGAACTCGGCTCCGACCGCACCACCCCGGGCGGCACCATCGGCACCGCCGCCACCGCCCTCGACCAAGCCTGCGAGCGGGAAGGAGTAACCGATGGCCAGTCAGCAGAACAGGAGCAAGGCCGAGTTCGAGTTGCGGGCTGTGCAGTTCTCTCGCCTCACTCGCCGCGGCATCCTCCTCGGCCTCTCCCTCCCCCAATTGATCGTCCTCGCCATCGGCGTACTCTCCGTCGTCGGTGCCCTCTATGCCGGTGGCGGGGTACTCCTCGCCTGGACAGCGCCCGTCTGGGTTGTGTGCGCCGTGCTCGCGTGGACGCCGATCGGAGGCAGGAAGCTCATCGAGTGGGTGCCCGTCACCGTCCGATGGCTGCTCCGCACCTCAGCACGGCAGACCGTGTTCCGGATGCGGGTCGTGAAGCCCCGCCCCGCAGGAACTCTGGCGCTGCCGGGTGACGCGGCGGCGTTGCGGGAGTGGGAGGACCCGGAGACCGGGGCCGCGATGATCCACGACCCACACGCTCAGACCCTTACCGCTATCGTCGCCGTCTCACATCCCGCATTCGTGCTCCTCGACCCCGGCGAGCAGGAACGCCGCGTCGCCACCTGGGGACGCGTCCTCGCCACCGCGTGCCGCTCTGGGCGGATCGCCCGCCTCCAGATCTGCGAACGCACCCTCCCCGACGGCGGCTCCGGGCTGGTGGAGTGGTGGCGCAGGCACGGCCAAGATGACGAGTCCTGGACCTCCACCGTCTACCGAGAACTCATCGACCGAGCCGGGCCCGCCGGGGAACGCCACGCGACCACGATCAGTGTCGCCCTCGACATGCGTGCTGCAGCCCGGCAGATCCGCACGAGCGGTGGCGGGATCAAGGGCGCTGCCGCGGTGTTGCGGCAGGAGATGACGACTCTCACCACCGCGCTACGCGCTGCGGAGCTCGCCGTTACCGGCTGGCTGACGCCGCCGGAGGTGGCGGTAATCCTTCGTGCCGCCTACGACCCGGCCGCCGCCGCGTCTCTGGAACGCCACGGCGACATCGGACGATCACTTGCGACAGCGGGGCCGGTCGCGGTCACCGAAACCTGGGACCGGCTGCGCTCGGATTCCGCGCATCATGCGGTGCTGTGGATCAGCGAGTGGCCCCGCTCACAGGTCTATCCAGGGTTCCTTGCTCCCGTGCTGCTGTCCTCTGGGATTCAGCGCGCGTTCTCGCTGATCTGCACCCCGATTCGCTCCGACCAGGCGGCACGAGATATCAGGAAAAAGAAGACCGAGCTGATCTCCGACGCGGCTCAACGTCAGAAGATGGGGCAGATCGAGGATGCCTCCCAAACCGCCGAATACGGCGACGTCCTGCAACAGGAAGCCGACCTCACCGCCGGCCACGGCGTCCTCCGCTTCACCGGCCTCATCTCCATCTCAGCCCCCACCGTGGAAGAGCTCGACACGGCGGTGGCCGCGATCGAGCAGGCCGCGATCCAAGCGTCCTGCGAAACCCGCCGCCTCGTCGGCCAGCAAGCCCAAGCATTCACTGTCGCAGCCCTGCCGCTGTGCCGAACGGTGTGATGAATTTTGTCTATGGCGCGGGGCGGACGAGGACGGCTGCTGTCGGATCGACGTCTTCTGCCCAAGCAAGGGTGGGCAGGTCAGCACCATCGAGACCGGCGAGTTGCAATGCGGCCTGCCCCGCCAGATGGGCTGAGTTGATGGACTGGCCGTTCGCAACGGAGGCGTAGAACTGGGCTGCGTAGTTGATGGCGTCGCTGTCATCGATCTCATCTGCCATGCCGATAGCGAAGGGCACCACATGGTCGACGAGGTCATCGATCTGACTGGCGGAATGGCAGGAGTTCAGCACAACCAGCAATGGCGGGTCATCTGTTGCCCGGATGGCGGCGGCGAAGGCTTCAGCACTAACGATCACTCCGTCATGCTGTTCGTCCTTTTCATCCTCGAAAACGATGAGAGTTTCATTGCTGTGCCCGGAAAAATGAACGACGTGTGGGCGGAACTTGGTTATCCCATCTAGGAGGTCCGCCGTTGTTGCGGCAGGCCGCACATCAAGTTCGATCAGGTCACGGTGGAGCGCGGATTCGACCGCGGCGCGAATCCGTTTCTGCTCACGTCCGACACGAAGATCACCCTCGGATGAGGCACCCAAAATCAGGACGCGCAGCTTCTCCGGCTTCGGTTCCCGCAGCTCCCGGACGGCACTGGTGACGGTGGTTTCACTTTGCGTGATGCGCTGTTCAAGAGCGGCCTGCTGCGCTTGCGCTCGCCGATCAGCTTGCTGCTGTTCGCGCTGACGGCGCTGTTGGGCGGCGTTAGTTTCGGAGGCCTCGGCACGGGCCAGCTTGCCCGCGAGCGCCGCTTCCTCCTTCGAGTAGCCAGCAGCCTTCGTCTGCCACCGGCCGGCTTCCTTACCCGCGACGGCAGCCTCGAAGTCTCGCCGCTCGGCCTCTCGCAGTTTGCTTCGACTCGTGCTGTCGCTCTTCGTTTTCGCCGCTGATGCGCGAGCAGTAGCCGCATCAGCACGCTTCTTTGATTCCTTGCCGCGATATTCGCCAGCTTTCTTCTCAGCGCCTACCCGTTGCTTGCGTTTTCGCTCAAGCTGCCCTCGATACTGACTCGCGCTCATCTCAGCCCTTCCCTCGACATCCTCGTCTTCTGTCAACGCTAGCCGCGCCCGACGACAAATCTTGCGCCGTCAGCGGGGCGTCGCGCGTGCACCTTGCTGGCGTACTCGATCTTCCAGGGAGCTTTCATGCCGACATTTCAGGACCCCGTCGCGGACAGCGACGAAGCCACCCAGGCTTTACGCGGCCTCGCCCACGCGACTCGTGCGTTCGATGATCCGGCGGACACCTATGCGGTGATCGGTGAATTGCTGTCAGGGGTACGGTCTCTGCGGCAGGTGCTGCACCAGCTCGCCGCCGCACACATCACCCACCACGACCGGGCGCATACCGACGACGGTAACCCTCAGGTCGGCACCCGCGCCGCGCTAGCGGCAGCGGACGAGTTGCAGCAGGCCAGCATCCTCATCGACGCTGTCGAGGCACATCTGGACCACGCGTCGCAGCATTCCGGCCGGATCGCTTGGCACCCAGAACCGGCACCAATCCGAGAGGAGCGGCCAAGCCGGTGGATCGGTGTTGTTTTCCTTCAGGGCGAGGAAGCCGACGAGGTGCTGGCCCTCATTGACCGTGACGGCACCGATGCTGCGATTGAGCACCTGGCCGGGTTCGACGTCGGTGAGGAGACAACGCAGGCCGCGCTCGTCAACGGATACGTCTACGACCACGTCCCCGCCGGTGCGTTGGATCAGATCACCACGGGCAAGGATTACACCCTCACCTACAACCATGAACTTGGCCACATTTCCCTCCTGCGAACCCACCTCTCTGCTACGCCAGAGATGGAATCCGATGCTCAGCCGCAGTGTGCCGCTGCTTCTCGTGCAACCCCGCACCGCCCTGCACGCACGCAGGAAGCGGACGACGACCAGTGGCGCTTGTCGCGCTCGCCCTCTGCATCGAGAGGGCGATCACTGTGACTGGCGACGAGAGCCGGTTGCACACAGCGGCGCTGGTCGAACCGTCCGGGGAAGCCCGCAAGCACCGGAAGGCCCGCCAGAAGACCGCGACCCGTATCGAGCAGGATGCCCGCCGCGCCGAACACGCCAAGGCGCAGGCACGTCTGGATGCGGAGCGAGCTGAACGACGGGCCACCACCTACTTGTCCTCCGCGGGTGAGGCAGGGGCTGCGGCGTTGCGCACGCCGGGAGGGTTCCGACTCCCCCGGCATCAGGACACCTCGGCAACGCTCGCTGGCGCGTATCCGTTCCTTGCCGAAGGAGGGCTCGGCGCTGACGGAGTCTTCGTCGGGCAGGACCTCTACTCCGGCGGTTCCTTCGTCTACGACCCCTGGACCCTTTACGCCCGCGGGATGATCACCGCCCCCAACATCGTCCTCGCCGGCATCGTCGGGTCCGGGAAGTCATCACTCGCGAAGAGCCTCTACACGCGGTCGATCCCGTTCGGCCGGCGCGTGTATGTCCCGGGAGATCCGAAAGGCGAGCACACCGCTGTTGCCGAAGCAGTTGGTGGGCGCGCGATCGTCCTCGGCCACGGACTCCGCAACCGCCTCAACCCCCTCGATGAAGGCCACCGCCCCTCTGGCCTCTCGGACGCGGAATGGGTCGCGCAAGTCGCATCCCGCCGGCGAGAACTAATCGGCGCATTGGCCGAGACTGTGCTGGATCGGGTGCTGACCCCGCTGGAACACACCGCCATCGACCTCGCCCTCCACGACGCTGTCCGGTCATCGGACGTGCCCATCTTGCCGATGGTCGTTGACCACATCCTCAACCCTGACCCCGCGAGCAACACGGACGGGCGGCTCGGGGAAGACGGCCGACTTGTGGGCCACGCGCTGCGCCGGCTCGTCGCCGGCGACCTCGCCGGACTGTTCGACGGGCCCTCGACCGTTCGGTTCGACCCGTCGCTGCCGATGGTCAGTCTCGATCTGTCGCGGGTGGCGGAGAACTCGACGTTGATCTCGGTGCTGATGACCTGCTCGTCAGCGTGGATGGAGTCGGCACTGATGGACCCCAACGGCGGGCACCGGTGGGTGATCTACGACGAAGCCTGGCGACTCATGGCCTACCCCGCCCTCCTGAAACGCATGGATGCGCAGTGGCGGCTCGCCAGGCACTACGGGATCGCGAACATGCTGATCTTCCACAAACTCACCGACCTCGACAACGTCGGCGACCAAGGCTCCGCCATGCGATCCCTCGCCAACAGCCTTCTGGCGAATGCGGAGACGCGGATCATTTACCGGCAGGAAGCCGACCAGCTCGGTGCTACCGCGGCGGCCCTCGGCTTGACCGGCACGGAACAAAAGCTTCTTCCGAGCCTCGGCACCGGGCAAGGGCTGTGGCGGATCAAGGAACGCTCCTTCGTCGTTCAACACCAGCTACATCCTGCCGAGCTCGACGTCTTCCGGACAGACGCCCGCTACCTAGGGGAAAGCTGACAGCCACTCCCGGTAGCCGCGAGCGGGTCAGGCTGTCGCCATCCTTCCTCGGGGCGATGCGGTGAACCAGCGCCAGAGAGGGCGGGCGGTCGCGACGATGACGATCGCGAAGAGTGTCTGGTCGATGACACCGAACAGGGGGTTCCCACCGATGGTCGCGTAGACGGTCCAGTTGACAGCGATGTCGATCAAAATCACCGCCACCCCAAGCACAATGCCCGCGCGACGACGGAGCAAGAGCAGCACGACGATGAGCGGGTCGAGCACCGTCAATGAGATCCAGAGCACGCGCAGCCCCGTAGCGAATCCCGAGTAAGTCTGCGTACCACCGGCCACGAGATCAGCGAGGTGAGTGGTCGTACCGATGAGATACCCGACGATCCATAGCACCCAGACCGCCCGAACCAGGAACGACGCTCTCGACGCAGAAGCAGCGCCGGCAGGTTCGGGTCGCGGAATGGGCATCACGTCTCCCATTCTCGCAGCGACTTGATCGCACATCAGAGCTGTGGAGTGAAGTGGTGTGCCGCCTACCTGTTTAGCATCACGAGGACAGGAGCAGGGTATGGACACAATCATGGGATTGGCATCCGACGAGCGGACGGCGAGGGTGATCCTCGCTGTGGCGTCCGAGCCGGCGGATGCGGTTACGGGGCGGATGGTGCGCACGGTCGGTGCGATGGAGACCGTCGCTCAAGCGATCGGCGGCGAAGTACCAGTCGGGCCGGATGGGGATACCTGGCAGCGTCGTCTCGCACCACGCATTGACGAAGGTCAAGTCAGACGAGTGCTGGCGGATACACAGAGGCACGGTCTGAGAGTGTTGATCCCGGGCGATTCCGATTGGCCGGCCGGAGTTGACGCGCTCGGGGATGGGGCCCCGCTCGCTCTCTGGGCGAAGGGCGACACGAAGCTGCTGTCCTCGCCCATCTGGGATCGGCTCACACTCACGGGCGCTCGAGCATCGACCGGGTATGGCGAACACGTCACCATGGAGCTTGCGCACTCGACTGTCGAGGATGGGCGCCAGGTCGTCTCGGGTGGCGCGTATGGGATTGATGGTGTCGCGCATCGTGCGGCGCTGGCTTCGGGCGGTTCCACGATCGCGGTGATGGCCGGTGGGTTGGATCGGCTCTACCCTGCCGGGCACAGCGAACTCCTCACCCGTGTCGGCGAGCAGGGGTTGCTGCTCAGTGAGATGCCGCCGGGCGCACCACCGACGAAGTGGCGGTTCCTGCAACGCGGCAGAACCCTTGCCACGCTCTCCGGCGCGGTCATCGTCGCGGAAGCCGGCTACCGGTCCGGGGCGCTTCACACCGCGGCCCGCGCCGTCGAGTTGCACCGCCCTGTCGGAGCCGTCCCGGGACCGATCACGAGTGCCGCCTCGGCCGGGTGCCACCGGTTACTGCGGGATGGGCTCGGCACCGTCATCACCGGATACGACGACGTGCGAAGACTCCTCGATGAGAGACCTGGGAGCACCCACCGCACAGCCCAGCGAACTGTGGGCGCCGAGCGTGACCCGCTCGACGCATCCATGTCGTCGTCACGGGCGCCACGACGCGGGCTGAGTCTCTGACAGGTCGAGCGGGGAGCCGTGGTGCACCTGCGTTGGAGGCGACCGTTGGGGTCGCTGATGACAGCCAGGAGGCATCTCGTGTCAGGATCACTCACCCACATCCCGGAGCAAAACGCCGCTCCCCCACCGACCGTGTTGCGGCGCATACTGTCGGCACTCATCGCACTGCTGCTACTGGCAGGCACGGTCACGCTCACCGCCGCGCCCGCATATGCCGGCAGTGAGGGCGTGGGGTACGACCTCGGAGAGGGATTCCTTGGTGCGTACAACACCGATGTCGACGGGCGTCAGGCCTACTGCCTCGATATCGGCTCAAATCCCCCGTTCGGGCAGACCTCCGGACCGTCAACGATCACATCGCTAGATGCCCTGTCTCGTCAGCAGCTCGCGGAACTGAACTTCGTGCTGGACCGGTGGGGGCAGTCCGGAGATGCGAACATCACCGCCGCAGTCGCACTGTTCACGTGGTCGGTCGCCGACCCCGGCACCTACAACTCGCATGGCATGTCCGGCGACGACTACTACGTCGGCCGTGCGCCCGCGTCTGAACGCGCCGCGATCCTTGCCAACCTCAACACGATGCGCCAGGAAGCGATGGTGAACTCGGTCACGGACCCGTCGTTGTCGCTGTCGCTCACCATGTCGGACCAGTACGCAGGAACACTGACCGTCGACGCGCACCCTGCATCGCTAACCGGCACGGCATCCCTGACGGATGCGGTGTTCTCCGACGGTTCAACCAGCCGCACCCTCGGCGCCGGCACGCATCCGATCACCGGCACCTCCGCAGACGGGGTTCCCTCCTACCGGATCGCCGCGTCGATGTCGGTGCCCGCCGCCGGGTACGGCGCCGCCCTGGACCTGTACACGACACCCGGTTCGCAGCGGCTGGTCGCCGCCGTCGCCGGCTCCTCCACAGGCCTGTCTGCACAAGCAGAGTCGCCGGTGATCGAGTTGGACTTCCAACCCGAGATCACCACCCAGGTCGCCTCCCGATTCGTCACCGAAGGCGATCCGTTCGTTGACGGGCTGACGGTGAGCGTGTCGAAGGGAACCTGGATTCACCAGGACGGAGCACCGATCGAGGTGACCGCGGAAGGCACCCTGTATGGGCCATTCGATGAGCAGCCCACCGAAGCCGACACCCCACCCGCAGACGCACCCGTCGCAGGCACCGAGACCGTCATCTTTACCGGTCCTGGCTCGTACACGTCGCCGGGGACCATCACCGCACCATCGTCGGGGTTCTACACCTGGGTATGGAGCATCGACAAGGATGCGCAAGGGCAGAACGAGAAGTACCTCACTGACTCCTTCACCGACCGATACGGGCAGGGTGCTGAGACGTCCGTGGTGCCGTTCCAGCCGGTCGCCGTATCTGAGGCGGATCAGCGGCTAGCGGTTCCCGGCGACGCGCTCACCGACACCATCACCGTCAGCAGCTCGAACGGCGCGTGGTTGAAGAAGGATGGCGCGTTCGTTCCGGTTGTGTTCGAGGGCACGGCCTACCAGGTGCCCGGAACTCTGCCCCCGGCACAGTCCGCAACGATCGATCCGACGGCGGTGCCGCTGGGAACAGTCACGGTGACCGCGGACGGTCCCGGCGTCTACACCTCGCCTGAGGTGATCGCACCGACCGGCGGGTTCGTGACCTGGGTGTGGGAAGTGAAGAAGGCCACGCAGCCGGAGTGGGTACTCGACTACCTCACGGACGACTGGGCTGACGAGTACGGCATCACCGTCGAGACCACATCGGTGCGGTGGCCTGTCACGGTGACCTCGTTGATGCGGGAGTACAACGTGCACCCCGGCGGACGCGCCTTCGACGTCATCACGGTGACCGGGTTGCCCGCAAACCACGGGGACTTCACCGGCGACGGCTACTGGGGCGCCGACCTCGACGAGCTCCGTCACACCGTGTATGGCCCGTTCGAGACCGATGCGGAGCTGACGGATGATCTTGACCTCAGTTCAGCGCCGATCTTGATCGAGCTGACGACGCCGGCCCGGAACGGGGTCTACAAGCTCGGCTTCACCGACGAAGACAAGATCGTGCCGACCGAGCCCGGGTTCTACGTCCTCGTCACCACTTTCGAAGGCGATGACCGGGTGCTGCCCTATGCGTCGTCTCCGGCGGATGTGCTGGAACGCTTCTACGTCCCACCCACCGATACCGAGGTGCCGGTGTCGGTGATCACCCAGGCCACCCCAGAGGCGCTCGTTGGGCAGCCGTTCGAGGACACCGCACTCGTCCAGGGCACCACCATCCCCGACGGTGCCTACCTGCTGTTCCGCGCTTACGGACCCCACCCGGCAGACGCCGGGGTGGTCTGCGAGGAGCCGTTCTTCACGAGCGACGAGGTCCCGGTCACCCAGGCCGGCGCCTACCGCTCCGGCACCACCACCGTGGACACCGCGGGCAACGTGTACTGGGTTGAGACCCTGTATGACGCCGACGGCGAGATCGTCGCCGAAGGCACGTGCGGGGCGCCCGGTGAAACAACGGTGATCCGTGAACAGCCCGAAGAGCTCACGGTGAAGACGAACGCGGTACCGACGGTGGTACTCGGTGAGTCAGCGCATGATGTCGCGACCGTCACTGGCACCGTGCCGGAGGGGGCACGTCTGGTGTTCGAGGCGTACCGGCAGAACTCCGACACCGCCACCTGCACGCCGGAGGAGCTCGTGTTCACCTCGGCGGTGATTGATCTCGACGGGCCGGGTGAGTACCGCTCCGACGAGGTGACCTTCGACCGGGTCGGCGTCTACTACTGGGTGGAGATCGTCATCGATGCGGACGGACTCATCCTGCATCGCGGACGGTGCGGAGCACCGGACGAAACCACCACCGTCACCCCAGTGCCGGAGACCCCAGAGACGCCAGGTAAGCCGGCTACGCCCGGGGTGCTGGCGCACACCGGCGGCGGTGATTGGTGGCCGCTCGGACTCGTTGGTGGGCTGATGGCTGCCGCGACCGGTGGGGTTCTGCTGTTCGGTCGCCGCCTGGCGATCACCCGCGAACGAAACGGATACGTCCGGGAGGAAGACGAAGCATTCCAGACGTTCAAGGACCAGTTCGAAGGAACAAAGGAGGAGTAGCCCGCGTCGACCGCTGATCCGTCGGGCACCCCCAACCGTGGGCGGGTCAGCACCGGGAGAGCACGAACCGATCCCCAGGTTCGTGCCCTCCCATTTTTCTGCCTGGGCCTCGAGGGCGTACCTGGATGACGACATCCGCGTTTTCGTTTGGAAGGACCCTCTCTGTGACCCCGAAACCCCGCTACCGCCGCGCCCTCCCCACCTCCGAGAGCGAGGCAGGTGGGCCTCTGGTCGTGCCGGTGGTGGAGTTCACTGTGCACGAGGACGGCAGCATGACCGTCACCATCGACGGCAACCCGCATAACCCGCCGCCGTTCGCCCCGGGGTGGCGGCGCGAGTCCTTCCCAACGATCCTCGACGACCTGGCTCTACGGTTGCAGACCCCGTTGCGAGTGCAAGTGCGGGAAACGGACGGGACGACGTTCACGGACATCATCACCCCGCCCCGCGCCCGCCGCACCGAGCCCCCGCTCTCAGCCGAGATGTCGTCCGCTGCTCCCGTGCCCCGGCCGGCGGTTTCGGTGGTTCCGGTGCTGCGTCAGGTGTCGGGCGGTGGGTTCGTACCCGGCGAGGATGTCGCCGTCGCGATCATCCACACCCACAGCGATGCCGCCGGTGACGGGAGCGTCCGCGCACTCCTGACCCCTGAGCAGGTCGCGGCCGCGCACACGGGCGAAGTGATCCTGTTCGGCCGGATCTCCGGCACGATCGTCATCGGACGCCCCGAATGAGCACCCCGCGCCAAGGCGGCGCGCTCGGGGACGAGCTGGCAAACCTGGGCATCATCGCCCTCATCGCCGCCGCCGTCCTCGCCGCCATCCTTCGCGGGGCAGGATCAGTTGCCGCATGGATCACCGGGACCACACAACCGACCGGCGGTGTCGAGGCCGGACTCGGGGTACTCCTGAACCCCCCGGACCCCGGTGACCCGCTCGGCGCGGAGGGACTGAACCCCGTCGCCTACTGGATCACCGCCGGGCTCCTCGTCCTTGCGGTCGGTGCTGCGGGGTGGTGGGTTTGGCGGGCCATGCGGGAGCACGGCCGCCAGACCAAGGTCGACCCGTACCGGATCGTCGGGATCGCCACCCGCACCGACCTCACCACCACCGCATCCGAAAAAGCACTACTACGGCGGGCAGGGCAACTCCGACCGTCGCTGACCAAACCGACACCGGGTGATGTTGGCTACCAGCTCGGCACCTCGCGCGGGGTGAGCGTGTGGGCAAGCGTGGAGGACTCGATCCTCCTGATCGGGCCTCCTCGCTCGGGGAAAGGCCTGCACATTGTCATCAACGCCATTTTGGATGCGCCGGGTGCGGTGGTCACGACCTCGACCCGGCCGGACAACCTCACTGCGACGTTGACAGCCCGGAGCGCGGGTGGGCGGCCGGTGGCGGTGTTCGATCCACAGCACCTAGCCGAAGGTATCCCGGCTGGACTGCGCTGGTCCCCGATCCGGGGATGTGAGGACACGCTGACGGCGATGATCCGCGCTACCGGCCTTGCCGCCGGCACCGGCCTGTCCGCGGGCGGGGTTCAGGGCGGTGACTTCTGGGAAGGGAAAACTCGCACCGCCCTCCAAGCACTCCTCCATGCCGCGGCCCTCGACCACCGCGAGCCCGCCGAGTTGTTCCGGTGGACGCTCGACCCTGCCGCCGCAGCGGATGCTGTCGCGATCCTCACCGCCAATCCCAATGCCGCGACCGGGTGGGCAGACTCGCTACAGGCAATGATCGACTCCGACCCCAGAACCCGCGACTCCATCTGGCAGGGCGTTTCTCTCTCCCTCGCCGCCCTCGCTGATCCGCGGGTGCTGGACGCGGTCAGCCCGGGACCGGATGAACGATTCGATCCGGAGGAGTTCCTACGCAACCGCGGCACGGTCTACCTCCTCGCCACGGGTGCCGGGGCGAACAACTCCGCCGCCCTGGTCGCGGCGTTCGTCGAAGACCTTGTCGAAGCTGCCCGCCGCATCGCGGCACGCTCCCCCGCAGCACGCCTCGACCCACCTCTGCTGCTCGCACTGGATGAAGTCGGGAATCTCGCGCCGCTGCCGTCCCTGCCGACGCTGATGGCCGAAGGCGGCGGCACCGGCATCACCACCATGCCCGTGCTTCAGTCGCTCGCACAGGCGCGAGAGAAGTGGTCCGAGAACGCCGCCGGAGCCATCTGGGACGCATCCATCGTGAAGATCATCCTCGGCGGAGCATCCAACTCCCGCGACCTACACGACCTAACGACCCTCATCGGAGAACGAGACGAGATCACCGATTCCACCACCATCGGCGACCACGGCTCCCGCTCCGCGCAACGATCCATCCGGCGGGTGCCGATCATGCCTCCCGACGTGATCCGCACCCTCCCGTTCGGCACCGGCCTCGTTCTCCTCCGCTCCGCACCGCCCATCGTCGCCCGCCTCCGCGCCTGGACCACCAGGAGCGACGCAGCCACGCTGCGTGAGCACCGCGCCGGCATCGAGGCGCTGTTGCAGCAACGCCCATAACCGGGTCAACAGAGGGAGCGGCAGGTGCACCTGTCACGTGAGACGGCACCACAGGGTGACCGCCGCGCCCGACAGGAGTAGTCCGATGAGTATTGACACGCAGCAGTCCATTTCCGGGTTCATCGCCACACAACCCCGGCTCACGACCACCGAGAACGGGGTGGCACGGTTTCATGCGCGCGTCGGGATTGAGCACTCCCGGCAAGAACCCGATGGATCGTTCACGCAGCTCGACCCGAGCTTCCACGATCTGGCCATCTTCAGAAAGACCGCCGAAGAAGCCGCCGCCCGGTTCCAGAAAGGCGACAAGTTCGTCGCTACCGGACGCGTGCATGAGTACAGCTACGACAAGGACGGGCAGACCGTCCCGGCCGAAGAGTTCATCGCCTCACGCATCGGACACGACCTCGCCCGCACCCGCTACGACGTTGACCGCTCACCGCGACGCTCCAGCACCGAACGACAGGCAGCGGTCCAGGAAGAAGCGTCGTTCGAGTCAAGTCCGCGGCAACAGTCCAGCGTTGCGTCGCGGGCGAGCATCTGAGCCGGTGGCTGTGATGGACGACAACGCTCCCGAGCCTGACGTCCTCGAGGAGGACGACTTCGATACCGAGTTCGAGGGACCGCTGCTCGTCGAGCCTCCACATCCGATCAACTGGAATCTCTTAAGTCCCGAGGATCTGGAAGCCGAGTGGTTGGAACTGAACCGGTGGGTGCACTGGCTCCGTAACACTTACGGTCTGCCGACCTCAGTCGTTCCTCCGTTCTGGCACCATCACCCCGAGTTGCTTTGGGAACTGTCCGCTCTGCACCTGCACTGGTTGTGCTCCTACGACACAGAGAAGACCGGTTCCGCACCTCTGGCCTGGCACCGCGACTTCGCCGATACCCGGCTGCGACTTCGCGATTGGGTGGCCGCCGCCGGCACACGCCTTGATCGTGACCGCCCCACCAGGCAGACCAGCTGGCCCGGTGAACCTCCGGCACCCGCCGTTGAGGACATCATCATCGAGGACCGGGAGGCCGAGTTCGTGGAGTTCGTGCTGGCCGAGGTCACCAAACGTCGCGAAGAGGAAGACCGGCTCTACCGCTCGCTCGACCCGTCGACCGGTGAAATCTCATGACCGAAACGCCTCACACGTCCGCTGTATCCCCGTTGATGCATAGCCGGGACATCGCCACCTACCTGAAGGTGTCCGAGTCGACCTTGTCTCGGTGGCGGTCCGCGGGAACGGGCCCGCCGTTCATCCGACTGGGCGGCATCGCCCGATACCGGATCGATGCAGTCGACGCATGGCTGGCCGAGCTAGAACGCGACCATGCCCCGCAGGAGTGAACCACTCCCCAGAGCTGAACCGAGGCCGGTCCCGCCAATCGGAGTGAAAGTCTCCACCGACATGGAACGCCGCTCTTACGGCGTTCGCGCCCGCGCCCGGTGGACGGACCCGATCAGCAAGCGTCGCATCATCCGCTCCGAAATCGTCCCCGATGAGGCAGCCGCCCACGCGTTCTTCGATCAATTGCGCACGTCCTCCGTCAAGGGCATGGATACCTCCATGACCTTGACGGAGTTCGTGACCTCGATCGGTGACCGGTGGGCGCGAGGCCTGGACCCGACCTCAACCGGCGAGATCTATGGGTTCGGGCTAAAGCTCCGCGTCCTGCCCGCCCTCGGGCACCTGCCGGTCGCGCAGATCACTGCGGGCATCATCGACCGCACCATCGATGAATGGGAACAGCGTTACGGGGCCTCCACGATCAAGAACTCGATCGCCCCGCTCGTGCGTGTGCTCGACGAGGCGGTCCGTGACGGGCTGCTCGGGATCAACCCGGCGAAGAATCGCGCCAAGCGCAGCCTGAACCGCAACGCCTTCCGAACCCAGTCCGCCGAGCAGGCCTCACCACGCGCACACGCGATCCCGGACATGAAGACCCTCACCAAACTTGCGCAAGCGTGCGGGAAGGTCGGCCAGCCCTACAGCGACTTCGTCATGCTTGCCGCGCTCCTGGCCGCCCGCTCCTCCGAAGTGTCCGGCCTGCAGGTCGGCGACGTGCGGTTCGAGAAGAATCTTGTCATCATCGCCCGGCAGATCTTCCCCGGTAAAGGCGGCCTCGTCACGAAGCCGACCAAGAGCCGCAAGGAACGGCGCGTGCCGATCCTCGAGCCCCTCCGGCCCGTCCTCGAGCGTCTGGCCGAGGGCAAAGCTCCTGAAGACCAACTCCTCGTCGGCCCCAAGGGCGGCGTGCTCACCACCGCGACCGTCAGGGACGCCACCAACTGGGACACGATCGTCGCAGGACTCGGCCTGCCCGACCTCACCCGTCACGGGCTTCGGCATACGGGAGCAACGTGGATGGCCGACGCCGGTGTTCCGCTGCACGTGCTTCAGGAGATTCTTGGGCACGCATCTATGGAAACCACCCGCGGGTATGTGCACCCCGATGACCGGCACCTCGCGTCCGCCGCAGAGCAAGCCAACGCGTTCCTCTCCCCCTCCGGGCAGAAGCGTCAAGCCGCTCGAAGTGCCCCCTCGACGCGTGGCCTCTGATGCCTCACCGAGTGCCGACAGACGGGCTAGGAGGCGTTCTGGTCCCCTTTTGGTCCCCTTATCCACAGGAGGAGCTTCGCGGCCGATTCCCTTGTCCGCACCCTCATCCCGCCGAGAGGTCGAGGGGGACCAGAAGGGGACCAGAAAAAACGACCTCCGGAAACAACAAAACCCTGATGAAAATAGCTTCTCATCAGGGTTTTTCTGTCGGGCTGACAGGATTTGAACCTGCGACCCCCTGACCCCCAGTCAGGTGCGCTACCAAGCTGCGCCACAGCCCGTGGCATTCAATTTTCAGTTATTCGAGCTGTCCGGGAGGGGTGAACCCCTTAACCCCCAGTCAAGTGCGCTACCAAGCTGCGCCACAGCCCGTGGGACAACTTGTCTATATTAGCCCGAAAACCAATCCGCCGTGGAACACCGGGCACGACCGACCAACCACGCGACATTCAGCCGACCCGCGCGGCCCTAGAGTGATGTCAAACGAAAGGCACGCATGACTATCGCCGGCTGGAATCTCGACCAACGTGAGGGCCGTGCGTCCCAGAGCGACCTGCTTGCTGCCGGCAAAGCCCTGCGTACGCAGGTGCCGCGCCAGTCGCACGCGAGCTACGTGCCGTCTGCGCAGAGAGACTCGCTGGGCATCCTGAACGAACAGAACGCCACGCGGGTGCAGGAGCTGGTGCCCCTTCGAATGCAGCGGATGCTCGTCAGCCCGTTCACGTTCTACCGCGGTGCGGCCGCCATCATGGCTGCCGACCTCGCAAACGGCCCGATCACGGGCGTTCGTGTGGTGAGCTGCGGCGACGCCCACATCAGCAACTTCGGCCTGTTCGCGAGCCCCCAGCGCACAATGGTGTTCGACCTGAACGACTTCGACGAGGCGGCGGTCGGGCCCTGGGAGTGGGACGTGAAGCGCCTGGTGGCCAGCGTGGTGATCGGCGCGCGCGAGTCGAACTTCTCGCCAGCAGAGATCCGCCGGGCGGCCACGGCGGCAGCAGCAGGTTACCGCGAGGGTCTCTGCGACATGATGAAGCTCTCGGTGCTCGAGCGGTTCTACTTTCGCGTGGACATCGAGGGTGAGAACAAGAACCTCGATTCGGCGGCGCGCAAGGTGCTGAAGAAGGCGACCAAGCAGGCGCGCCTGCGCACCTCTGAAGCATTCATCGAGAAGATCTCCGAGCGCGGGCCCGACGGCCGGTTGCTGCTCAAAGAGAACCCTCCCGTGCTTGCCCACGTGCCGTACACCGACGAAGAATCGATCATCGAGCTCTTCGAGAAGTACCGCCGCACGGTGCCGGCAGACATCGCCCAGCTGCTCTCGCAATTCACCATCACCGACATCGCCCGCCGGGTTGTCGGCGTGGGCAGTGTCGGCACACGGTGCTACATCATGATCCTCACTGGGCCGCAGGGAGAGTCGCTGGTGCTTCAGATCAAAGAGGCTCAGGTCTCTGTGCTGCAGTCGTACGGCGGCGAACCGGTCAACCCGCGCTTCCTGGGGCTCGAGACGGCGGATGCCCCGCAAGCCCTTCGCGTCGTGTCGAACCAGCGCATCCTGCAGGCCGTCTCCGACCTCTTTCTCGGGCACGTCCGCTACGACGAGAAGGACTTCTATGTTCGCCAGTTCCGCGACATGAAGGGGTCGATCGACGTCTCGAAGCTCACGATCGAACCGTTCGTGACCTACGCGGCCGCGTGCGGCACACTGCTGGCGCGGGCGCACTCACAAAGTGAGAACGCGGCGCTCATTGCCGGGTACCTCGGCGGCTCCGGGGCGTTCGACGACGCGGTGGTCGATTGGTCACTGGCCTACGCAGACCAGTCGCAGGCCGATTTCGAGCTGCTGACGGCGGCCCTCGCGGCTGGTTGAGTAGCGGGGCGAAGCCACGCGTATCGAAACCCACCACGCGTGGGGGTTTCGATACGGCACTTCGTGCCTACTCAACCGGCGGACGGACGCCCACACACAACGCTGGTTGAGTAGCGGGGCGAAGCCACGCATATCGAAACCCACCACGCGTGGGGGTTTCGATACGGCACTTCGTGCCTACTCAACCGGCGGCAGCGGTGCCGACGAAGACCTCGGTGATCGTCGGCGCGCCAGCCGGAACGTCGATGACCTCGATGGTGTCACCGGCAACGATTTCGCCGGCCTTGACCACGCGCAGGTAAAGTCCGGTGCGCCTGGCAGCAGCGAAGCGCTTCACCCAGCCGCGTTCATCTGGCCCACCGACCCAGCGCGCGAAGGTGGCGCACGGTTCGCGAGGGGAGGTGACTTCGACGATCACGGTGGGGCCGATCATCCATCGCTCGCCGACCCTGGCGCCCGAGACGTCGAGGCCCGAGACCCGGAGGTTCTCGCCGAACCAGCCGGCGTCGAGCGGGCGGCCGAGCTCGTTCTCCCAGTATTCGGCATCTTCCTGCGCGTAGACGTAGAGGGCCTGCAGTTCGCCGCCGTGGTACTTGCGGCTGGCCTGAACGTCGGCGTGCAACCCGAGTTTGCGCACGCGCACAGGGCCGGAGACAGGGCGTTTGTCGATGGCGGTGACGCCGACCGAACCCGCATCGGGTCTGAGTTCGTGAACGACGCATGCCGCCACCAGTTCTGCCATGATGATGCCCTCTCGCGTGCTGGGTTCTGCCAGTGGTTCAGAGTTTACCGAGAGACCCTCCCGCCAGTGCTGCGCCATCGCTTGCCCACCTGCAGGCACCACCGAGTGGTCGGCGGCGAGGGTCAGACGCCGACTGCCATGCGGAGTCCCAGCGCGATCATCACGACGGCGATGATGCCGTCGAGAATGCGCCAGGAGGACGGCCTGGCGAAGAACGGCCGCAGCAGTCGCGCGCCGAACCCCAGGCCGAAGAACCAGAGAAAGCTGCCGGCGATGGCGCCGCCGGCCCACCACCATCGCTCGGCTGCGCCCTGCTGGTTGGCGACAGAGCCCAGCAAGATCACGGTGTCGAGGTAGACGTGCGGATTGAGCCAGGTCAGTGCGACCGCAGTCACCACGGCCGTCTTCAGGGTGATCGATGTTGGCCCGTCGGCCGTAACCAAGGCTTTCGGATGCACGGCTCGCGCAGCCGCGAACAATCCGTACACGATCAGGAACCCCGAGCCGACGATGCGAATGACAACGAGTGCGAGCGGGACCGCCTGGATGATGGCGCCGATGCCGACGACCCCGGCCAGGATGAGCACGGCGTCGGAGAGCGCGCACACTAGCACCACGGGCAGGATCGTGCGGTTGCGCCCTTCGATGCCCAAGCGAAGCACGAAGGCGTTCTGGGCACCGATCGCGACGATGAGCGCCAACCCTGTTCCGAGACCGATGAGGGCAGGCAGAAGAGTCTGGGAGAAGGGCACACCCCAACCGTAGGTGCCCCGATATATTCAGTACAGCTAATGTTTCTTATGATACCTAAGCATAACTAATGGCACGAGGCTGATGATGGCATTCCAGTTCGAGCAACTGCAGACGCTGACCACTCTTCTCGAAGAGGGTACTTTCGAGAAGGCCGCGATCCGGTTGCACGTCACCGCCTCTGCCGTGTCGCAGCGCATCAAGGCCATGGAGCAGGCCGCCTCGCAGATCCTCGTCGAGCGAACGATTCCGGTGACGCTCACGACCGCGGGCACCATCGTGGTGAGGTACGCCCGCCAGGTGCAACTGCTCGACGACGACACCCGGCGCGAGCTGCACCTCGGAGGTTCGGGGGATTCCGGTGAACACGCGACCACGATTGCCCTCGCTGTGAACGCCGACAGCCTCGCAACCTGGTTCCTCGAGAGCATCGCCGAACTGTCGGTCACGCACCAGCTGGTCTTCGACCTGCACAGGGACGACCAGGAGCACACGACGACCCTGCTCCGCTCAGGCACGGTGCTCGCCGCGGTCACCTCGACACCCGAACCCGTGCAGGGCTGTACCTCCGAGCGCCTCGGCATTATGCGCTACCGGGCGGTCTGCAGTCCGGCCTTCGCCCGGCGATGGATGATCGGGCCCGAGACCCTCGACCGACTCGGCCGCTCCCCCATGGTCAACTTCGATCGCAAAGACGAACTTCAGCGCACTTTTCTGGGCGCACACAGCGATCAGGTTCCTCCGACGCATTTCGTTCCGACATCAGCGGACTTTGCCCGCTCGCTGCTGCTCGGTTTCGGCTGGGGGCTCCTCCCCGAAGGGCAGTGCGGTGATGACCTGGAACAGGGTCGGCTCGTCGAGCTCGACCCCGAGCATCCGGTCGACGTCGTGCTCTACTGGCAACGGTGGAACCTGAAGTCCGCCCTGCTCGACGCCGTCACTGATGCCGTGCGCATCGGAGCGGTGGCCGCATTGGCCACGTCACCGGTTGAGTAGCGCCGCCACGCGCTGCCTGTCGAAACCCCCACGGGCTACAGGTTTCGATACGGCACGCTCCGCGCGCCTACTCAACCAGCGAAGGCGGTTTGCTGGCTGCTAGCGCTTGCGCTTCTCGCGCACACGCATGTTCACGTTGACCGGTGAACCCTCGAAGCCCCAGATCTCGCGCAGGCGCCGCGTGATGTACCGGCGGTAGCCCGGGTCGAGAAAACCGGTGGTGAACAGCACGAATGTCGGCGGGCGTGATGACGCCTGGGTGCCGAACAGAATGCGCGGCTGCTTTCCGCCACGAACAGGGTGAGGATGCTCGGCGGTCAGTTCTGCGAGGAACGCGTTGAACTTTCCGGTCGGGATACGGGTGTCCCATGACTCGAGCGCCAGCTCGAGGGCCGGTACCAGCTTCTCCATGTGACGCCCGGTCTTCGCCGAGATGTTCACGCGGGGTGCCCACGACACGTGCGCGAGATCCTGCTCGATCTCGCGTTCGAGGTACCGCCTGCGTTCGTCGTCGAGGAGGTCCCACTTGTTGAAGGCCAGCACCAGGGCGCGGCCGGATTCGAGAACGAGGTCGATGATCCGAACATCCTGTTCGCTGACCGGCTGCGAGACGTCGATCATCACAACGGCGACTTCGGCCTTCTCGAGTGCGGCCGAGGTGCGGAGCGACGCGTAGAAGTCGGCACCCTGTTGCAGGTGCACGCGGCGACGGATGCCGGCGGTGTCGACGAAGCGCCAGATCTTGCCGGCGATCTCGACCTGCTCGTCGACCGGGTCACGGGTCGTTCCCGCGAGCTCGTTCACAACGACCCGCTCTTCGCCGGCGGCACGGTTGAGCAGTGACGACTTGCCGACGTTCGGCCGGCCGAGGATGGCGACGCGACGGGGGCCACCCACCTCCTGCTTGGCGACGGCAGAGACCTCGGGAAGCGTCTTCATGATCTGGTCGAGCAGGTCGGCGACGCCACGGCCGTGAAGCGCGGAGACCGGATACGGGTTACCGAGGCCGAGCGACCAGAGTGCGGCGGCGTTCGGCTCCTGGCGCACGTCGTCGATCTTGTTCGCAGCGACGAAGACGGGTCGCTTGGTCTTGCGCAGCATGCGCACGACATGCTCGTCGGTGGCCGTCGGGCCCACGTTGGCGTCGACGACGAACAGCACGGCGTCGGCGAGGTCGATCGCGATCTCGGCCTGGGCGGCGACAGAAGCGTCGATGCCGCGGGCATCGGGCTCCCAGCCGCCGGTGTCGACGATGGTGAAGTGGCGGCCTGCCCATTCGGCCTTGTAGTTCACGCGGTCGCGTGTGACGCCGGGAGTGTCTTCGACGACAGCCTCGCGCCGGCCGATGATGCGGTTGACGAGCGCTGACTTTCCCACATTCGGGCGGCCCACGATGGCCAGCACCGGGAGCGCGGGCAGGTAGGTGATCGCATTGGGATCTTCGGTCGCCGCGTCGAGGATGGCGAGGTCGTCTTCACCCAGGTCGTAGTCGGCGAGACCGGTGCGGAGCGCGTCGGCCCGACGCGACACCAGGTCTTCGTCGAGGTCAGAGAGACGCTCGACGACCGCGTTCGAGACGGCTGGATAGTCGTCGAAGTCGCCGTCGGTGTCTTTGTCAGCGCTGTGGATGTTGACCATGGAAAACCCTCAATGAAGCAAGATGGACAACCTCGACCACCGCTGAAACGGTCTGGTCGAAGTCGAGTTCGGTGGAATCGACGGTGGTTACACCGTCTGCGGCATTCATGAAGTCGACGACGCGGGAGTCAGCCCGGTCGCGTGATCGGAGCTGTTCACCGACGACGGCGGCCGATTGATCGACAAGTTCTGCTGAACGCCTGCCCATTCTAGCCTCTTCTGACGCCGTGAGCAGGATTCTGGCGGTAGCATCGGGCGCGACGACCGTGGTGATGTCACGGCCCTCCACCACGATTCCGGGTTTCGAGGTGTTCCGGATGATCGAACGGAACATCTCGGTGAGATGCGCCCGTACCTCCGGGAGGCGGGCGACGAGGCGCACCTCGCTCGTGACCCACGGCTCCCTGATCGCCACGGTGACGACGTCGGGGCCGACCTTGACGAAGTACCCCTCAGGTTCGGTCCCGATGGTGAAGTCGAATTCGGCGAGCGACTCGATCACCACCGCGGGGTTCTCTGCGTCAAGCCCACGATCCAGCAGCATCCACGCCAGCGCCCGGTACGCGGCTCCCGTATCGAGGTACGCGTACCCAAGCTTGAGGGCAGCCTGCTTGCTCACGCTCGATTTGCCGCTGCCGGCCGGGCCATCGATGGCGACGACGACTGTTGGCGCCGAGGCGGCTTGGCCCGAGGCCGAGTCGGCCGCGTCTGACTCCCCCGGCACGAGATTCTCTGCGCCGCTCATCCGGCGATCCGCCAGCCGCGTGCCCGCAGGAACTCCACGAGGTACCCGAGCTGCTCTGGCAGAACGGAGATGTCGGCGAACCCGATCTGCGCCCCCGGCGAATGCTCCAGACGCAGGTCTTCGAGGTTCACGCCCGCCTCACCGATCTCGGCAAGCAGCCGCGCGAGCTCACCAGGGCTGTCGTCGACCATCACCACGAGTTGTGCGTACCGCCGGTCGACCCCGTGCTTGCCGGGAATCCGTGCCACACCGGCGTTGCCCCCGGCCAACTCTTCGGCCAGTCGGCGACTCGCGCCCACGGCTTCAGGCGCCTCGAGCGTTTCGATCATGCGCTCGAGATCCTGACTGAAGAGCCTCAGGATGCTCGCAACAGGTGCCGCATTCGCCCCGAGAATCTGCACCCACAGTTCGGGGTCGCTCGCGGCGATGCGGGTCACGTCTCGGAGCCCCTGGCCGGCCAGGTTCACAGCAGCACCCGGAGCATCGACCAGGCGCCTCGCCATGAGCGAGGAGATGACCTGCGGCACGTGCGAGACGAGCGCCACACTACGGTCGTGAGCCTCTGGCGTCATTTCGACGAGCGAGCCGCCCAGATCGAGGATGAGGTCGTCGATGACACTGCCTCGCTGGTACGAGATGCCGTCGTGGGCGGTGACGACCCAGGGCCGGCCAACGAAGAGGTCGACCCGTCCTGACAGTGGGCCACCGCGCTCGGCACCGGCCATCGGGTGGGTGCCGACGTACCGCGACACATCTGCCCCGGCCGCCCGCAGTTCGTGGAGGGGCGCCAGCTTGACGCTGGCCACGTCGGTGACGATCGCCCGCGGAAATGCTTCGAGCTCAGCGGCGACCACTCTGGCCGTCACGTCGGGAGGGACGCAGACCACGATGAGCTGAGGTTCGTCGCCCTCAACAGCGATGCGCCCGGCGCCGTAGTCGACGGCGATGCTCAGGTGGGTCGGGGACGCATCGGCAAGGATCACCTCGACGCCGCGGGCACGGAGCCCCAGCCCGATGCTCGTACCGAGCAGGCCGACACCGACAACACGCACCGGCCCCGTCAAACGACTCTCAACCACAACACTGCCCTTCACACCACACAACGAACATGTTCACGCTACAGCCCCGCCACTCGCAGGCGGCGCGCTACTTCGAACGTGCAGGCTTCTTCTCGCCCGTGGAGGAGGAGCGGCCCGGGCCAGCGGCTGACGACGACGTGACGTCGGCATGATCGGCTCCCGGCGCGGTAGCCACCCGGGACAGCGTCAGCAGTGCGCCGAGTTCGTCACGGCTCAGATCGCGAAGCTCCCCGGCCTTGAGCGAACCGAGGTGCAGTGGCCCGAACTGCCGCCGAACGAGCTCGAGCACGGGGTGACCGACTTCTTCGAGCATCCGTCGCACAATTCGGTTACGCCCGGAATGCAGCGTCACCTCGACCAGGCTGTTGCCGGCAGAGCTGTCGAGCAGGCGCGCCTTGTCGGCGACGATCGGCCCGTCGTCGAGTTCGACGCCCTTGATGAGTTTCGCGATCGTCTGGGCCGTGACCCGCCCCTCGACCTGGGCGATGTATGTCTTCATCACGCCGAACGACGGGTGTGCCAGCACGTGGGCGAGCTCACCGTCGTTCGTCAGGATGAGCAGGCCCGACGTCTCGGCGTCGAGGCGCCCGACGTTGAAGAGTCGTTCCTCGAACTGCGAGGTGTACCGCGAAAGGTCGGGTCGCCCGTACTGGTCGGTGAGCGAACTGACAATGCCGACCGGCTTGTTGAGCATGACGTACCGCTTGGTCGTGTCGAGCTGCACGGCCTGGTTGTCGACGGCGACTTTGTCGGTCTCGGGGTTGATCCGGCGCCCGAGTTCGCGAACGATCTCGCCGTTGACGCGCACGCGCCCCGCGGTGATCAGGTCTTCAGACACGCGCCGGGAGGCGACCCCCGCCGAAGCGAGTACCTTCTGCAACCGCACGCCGTCTGGCTGCTCCCCTGCCCGGCCCTCGCCGGAGCGCCCCGCGAAATCAGGACTGTCAGTGAAATTGGTCATCGAAACCCTCCGCACCATCGGCCAGGAGTGGTGAAATCTTGGGCAGCTCGTCGAGGCTGTTGATGCCGAGCTGCGTCAGTAGTAAGTCTGTCGTTCCATAGTAAATGGCACCGGTTTCGTTGTCGGTCGAAACCTCGGTGATGAGGCCGCGGCCGAGCAGGGTCCGGATGACCGAATCCACGTTGACCGCACGAATCGCCGCGACGGCACTCCTCGCGACGGGTTGTTTGTAGGCTATGACCGAGAGCGTCTCGAGTGCTGCCTGGGAGAGCCTCGACGGGTTCTCGGTGACCACGAACTCACGCACGACCCGGTCGTACTCGGCACGCACGTACAGTCGCCATCCGCCAGCGACCTCGCGCAATTCGAATCCGCGACGCACGCCGCTGCCAGCTCCGCCAGCGGCGGCACTGCTCACCCCGTCGTAGTCGTCGACGAGTCGTTCGATGCTCTGGCGCACGGCCGCGACCGGGCGCCCGAGCGTTGTGGCGAGTGTCACGAGACCCTGGGGTTCGTCGGCGACCATGAGGATCGCCTCGAGGGCACGTTCGAGGTCGAAGGGCCGGGCATCCACCGCAGCTTCGGTCGCAGACCCCGGTGCTGACCCTGTCGCTGACGGGGTCGCTGTCGCTGTCGTTGAAGCTGTCGTTGTCGTTGTCGTTGAAGCTGGCACGGGCGCCAACTCGGGGGCCGACACTGGCGGCATCGGTGTGGTTTCAGTTGTCATAGTCTGCTCCGAGGTTCGACAGGCTCTCTTCTGACCAGGTCTCTGCCGTCCAGCGGAGCGTCAGTTCGCCGAGTGGTTCGAGCTGCTCGAACGACACGGCCGAGCGCCGATACAGCTCCAGAACCGCGAGAAACCGTGCGACGACGACGCCCTTCTCGACGATTCCCGCGATCAGGCGCTGGAAGGTCACCGGCTCGCCGCCCCGCAGCATCACGACGACGTGCGCTGCCTGCTCTCGAATGCTGACGAGCGGCGCGTGCAGGTGTTCGAGCCCCACGACAGGAACCTCGCGTGGCGTCAGCGCGAGCATCGCCAGTGCAGCGAAATCGTCGGCACTGAGCGTCCACACCAGGTCGGGGGCGCTCTGCCGGTACTTCTCTTCGAGCCGCACCGCCCTCGCGTGCCGGCCCGTCTCCTCGTCAAAGTGGGAGCTGAACCAGGCCGAGACCTGTTTGAAGGCGCGGTACTGCAGAAGCCTGGCAAACAGCAGGTCACGGGCCTCGAGCAGCGCCACATCTTCGGCGTCGACCAGCTCACCCTGCGGCAACAGCCCCACGATCTTCAAATCGAGCAGGGTTGCGGCCACCACCAGGAATTCGGATGCTCGTTCCAGCTCCTCCTCGGAGTCGAGGTCCTTGAGGTAGCTGATGAACTCATCGGTCACCACACTCAGCGCGATGTCGGTGATGTCGACCTCGTGCTTCGAGATCAGCGACAGCAGGAGGTCGAACGGGCCCTCGAAGTTCGAGAGGCGCAGCGAGAAGCCGCTGGGCGCGGAGCCCGAGGCCTCACCGAAACTCTGTGCGTCAGGAGATTCGCCGTCGCGAATCATTGTCGGACTCTGACCGCGACCTGGTGCCGAGGCCCGCCCGCGCCCGGTCGTGAGGGGCAGCGCCCTAGGCGACCGCGCCACGGAAGACCAATTCGCGCGCAAGCTGTCGATACGCGTTCGCGGCAGGATGATCGGGCGCGAATTGCGTGATCGGAGTACCAGACACGCTCGCGTCAGGGAACTTGATCGTGCGACCGATGACCGTCTCGAGCACGTCGGTTCCGAAAGCGTCGACAACACGCTGCATCACCTCGCGCGAGTGCAGGGTGCGCGAGTCGTACATGGTGGCGAGGATTCCGTCGAGTTTGATGGCGGGGTTCAGCCGGTCGCGGACCTTCTCGATCGTCTCGACGAGCAGCGCCACGCCGCGGAGGGCGAAGAACTCGCACTCCAGCGGAATCAGCACGCCATGGCTCGCCGTCAGCGCGTTCACCGTCAGGAGCCCGAGCGAGGGCTGGCAGTCGATCAGGATGACGTCGTACTCATCGGAGACCTTGCGGAGCACCCTGGCGAGGATCGTCTCGCGGGCGACCTCGTTGATGAGGTGCACTTCGGCGGCTGAGAGGTCGATGTTGGCCGGAATGATGTCGAAGTTCGGCACGCTGGTCGTCTTGATGGCGTCGTGCGGGTCTTTGGCCGTGCCGAGCAGCAGGTCGTAGATGGTGAGTCCGTCATGCGTGTCGACCCCGAGGCCCGCCGACAGGGCACCCTGTGGGTCGAAGTCGATGGCAAGAACCCTGCGGCCGTCTTCGGCGAGTGTTGCGCCCAGGTTCACGGTCGTCGTGGTCTTGCCGACGCCGCCCTTCTGGTTGCAGAGCGAGATGATGCGCGCAGGGCCGTGGCTCGTGAGCGGAGCGGGCTTCGGAAACTGCCTCAACGGCCGACCGGTCGGGCCGAGAACGGGCGACTCAAGGCCCGGCAACTCGGCGGCAAGGCTGTTCTTCTTCGCCGTCACAGGCACTGCTCCTTACTCGCCCCGACCTCTCCCAGGGCGGTACTGCGATTCTATGGCCCGCGGGCACCCGAGCAGTGGAGGTGCGCCAGCGTGTGAGACACCGGCACGTTCACCCTCGGGCTCGAGGATGCGCGCTCTGGTACATGTCACGGAGCGTATCGGCCGTGACATGGGTGTAGATCTGCGTTGTCGTCACCGAGGAATGCCCCAGCAGTTCCTGAACAACCCGCACGTCGGCGCCACCGGCGATCAGGTGTGTGGCGAAGGAATGCCGGAATGTGTGCGGCGAGATGTGCTGTTCGAGCCCCGCACGCCTGGCGGCCGACTGGATGATCAGCCAGGCCCCCTGGCGACTCAATCTGTCGCCCCGCAGCCCCAGAAAGAGCGCCGGCGTCGACCGGCCACGGGCCGAGTACAGCGGTCGCACACGCACCGAATATGTCTGCAGTGCTGCCCGGGCGAAACTCCCGACCGGAACGAGACGCTGCTTGCTGCCCTTGCCCACGACCCGCACGAAATCCGAATCGTCGGGAACGTCATCGACATTGAGTGCGACGATCTCCGAGATCCGCGCTCCCGTCGCATAGAGCAACTCGAGCAGTGCGCGGTCACGGAGTGAAGCGGGGTCGTCGCCCCCCGTCGCCTCGAGGAGCGAGGTCATCTGCTCGATCGAGATGGCCTTGGGCAGCTTCGTGCCGAGCTTCGGGGGCTTCACTTCCCGTGCCACATTGTTCGAGACGACGCCTTCTTCGGCGAGGAATTTGTGCAGGCCGCGTACCGACGAGGTGATGCGGGCGACCGACGACGGCGCGAGGCGCACCGGCGCAGCCGCTTCCGTTACCCCCCCTGCAACGCCCACAGGACCAGCTGCCAGGGAATCGCCTTCCACGGGCACTTTCACAACAGGCACCGCCGAGACCAGCTGACGGGTGAAGGCACCGATCTGGGCCTCCCCGACGCTCTCGATACCCGTCACGCCCTGAGCCTCGAGCCACCTGGAGTATCGCGCGAGGTCGCGGCGGTAGGCCGCGAGTGTATTGGCCGACAGGCCGCGCTCGATCGCCAGGTGCCGGAGATATCCGTCGATCAGAACCTCGAGCGGCGTTCTTTCGGTCGGCATTGTCGGCGGCAGGCTCTGGGCGACGGTTTCGGGTATCGGCGGTCGGGCTCGTCGAGGCGCGTGTGTCAGCTGGCGGCCGGGTGCAGCCGGGTCCACTCCGGCCAGGGGGCATCTCCTGGCTGAAGCGAGGTCCAGGCCGACTGGCGCGAGGCGTGGGCGGCCAGCGAGGCGATCACGAGTGACGGGTTCTGGATGCGGCCGGCGAGTACAGCATCCACGACCTCGTCGAGGCCGACCCAGCGAAGCTCCATGTCGGCTTCTTCATCGGTCCGCTCGAACGTCGTTTCTGTCGCACGCAGCCCGCGGGCGAGGTAGATGCGAATGAGCTCGTTGTTGCCGCCCGGTGTTGTCGCATAGTCGAGCAGCACGCTCCACTCCGAAGCTTCGAGGTCGGCTTCTTCAGCCAGTTCACGCTGCGCGCCGACCAGGAAGTCTTCGCCCGTCACATCGAGGAGCCCTGCTGGGATCTCCCATTCGCGACTGCGCACCGGGTGGCGGTACTGCTTGATGAGCAGCACGCGGTCGTCGTCGTCGAGCGCGAGCACGGCGACGGCACCCGGATGATCGACGAACTCCCTCAGCACGTTCTCGCCGTTGTAGTCGAAGGTCTCGCTCCGCACGTCCCAGATCTTGCCCGTGAAGACGCGGTCGCTCCGGCTGATCGCCAGGTCGACGGGCTCGTCTGCCAGAACACGGGGAACAGGGAGAACCTGCTCGTCTGGCGCGATGTTGTCGCTCGTCACCGGGTCACGCCTCTGCCGCGAAGAGCCGGCTGGCTTCCTGGCGATCGAGTGCGGCGACGATGAGACCGTCGAACAGGGGGTGGGCGCGGTTGGGGCGTGAACGCAGCTCCGGGTGCGCCTGGGTGCCGACGTAGTACGGGTGCACCTCGCGGGGCAGCTCGACGAACTCGACGAGGTGGCCATCGGGCGAGGTGCCGGAGAACCACAGTCCGGCTTCGGCGATCTGGTCACGGTAGTTGTTGTTGACCTCGTAACGGTGCCGGTGGCGCTCGTCGACCGAAGGCGCTCCGTACAGGTCTTCGACCAGTGAGCCGGGGGCGAGCCTGGCTTCATAGAGGCCCAGGCGCATCGTGCCACCGAGGTCGCCCCCGGCGATGATGTCGACCTGTTCGGCCATCGTCGCGATCACCGGGAACGGCGTCTCGGGGTTGAACTCACTCGACGACGCGTTGTCGAGGCCGACGACGTTGCGGGCGTACTCGATCACCATGCACTGGAGGCCCAGGCACAGGCCGAGGCTCGGGATCCCGTTCTCGCGGGCGAATCGCAGCGCACCGAGTTTGCCCTCAATCCCTCGCACGCCGAACCCGCCCGGCACGCAGATGCCGTCGACGTCAGAGAGCTGCTTGGCTGCCATCTCGGGCGTCTCGCAGTCGTCTGACGGAATCCACTTGAGCGTGACCTTCGTCTTATGGGCGAACCCGCCGGCACGCAGCGCTTCGGTGACAGACAGATACGCATCAGGAAGGTCGATGTACTTTCCGACCAGGCCGATCGTCACCTCGTGCTTGGGTTCGTGCACTGCTTCAAGCAGAGTCGACCATCCCGACCAGTCGACGTCGTCGGTCGTGAGGCCGAAGTGGTCGATGATGTAGGCGTCGAGTCCCTGCTCGTGGAGCATCGTCGGAATGTCGTAGATGCTCGGCACGTCGATCGCGTTGACGACAGCGTCTTCATCGACGTCGCACATCAGGGCGATCTTGCGCTTGTTGGATTCTGAAACCGGGCGGTCGCTCCTGAGCACCAGCGCATCCGGCTGGATACCGATCGATCGGAGCGCGGCAACGGAGTGCTGCGTGGGCTTGGTCTTCTGTTCACCCGAGGCATTCATGAACGGAACCAGCGAGACGTGCACGAAGAAAACATTGCGTCGGCCGAGCTCGTGGCGCACCTGCCTGGCCGATTCGAGGAACGGCTGCGATTCGATGTCGCCGACCGTGCCACCGATTTCGGTGATGATGACGTCAGGGGCATCTGCTCCCTGGGCCTGCAGGCGCATTCTGCGCTTGATCTCGTCAGTGATGTGGGGAATGACCTGCACGGTGTCGCCGAGGTACTCGCCGCGCCGCTCTTTGGCGATGACCGTCGAGTAGATCTGCCCGGTGGTGACATTTGCCGCCTGGTTGAGGTTGATGTCGAGAAAACGCTCGTAGTGACCGATGTCGAGATCTGTCTCGGCCCCGTCGTCGGTGACGAAGACCTCACCGTGCTGGAACGGGTTCATCGTTCCCGGGTCGACGTTCAGGTACGGGTCGAGTTTCTGCATCACGACGTGAAGACCGCGGGCCGTGAGCAGGTTACCGAGGCTTGCCGCGGTGAGGCCCTTGCCCAGGGAGGAGACGACACCCCCCGTGACGAAGATGTGCTTCGTCAGCTTCGGCTGCGATTCTGATCCAGAATGAGGCCCCGAATCGAGGTCGGAGGGGGTACTTCTCGGGCTCGCGTTTTGATGATCATCCACGGAGTTCCACTCTAACAGTACCTACGACTGCCACTGCCGCCGCGACTCGGCCGCGAGCTCGATCAGCTCTCTGGCGTGGGCCAGCCCACTCTCGGAATCGGGCAGTCCGGAGAGCAGTCTGGCCATCTCGGCCACACGTTCTTCGCCCCGGAGTTGCTGAACACTGCTCTCGGTGACGGCACCCTCGCTGTCTTTCACCACAGAGAGATGGTTCGTGGCGAAGGCTGCGACCTGGGCCAGGTGCGTGACCACGATCACCTGCGAACCGAGAGCCAACCGGGCGAGGCGCCGGCCGATCTCGATTGCCGATGCGCCGCCCACCCCGGCGTCGACCTCGTCGAAGACGAACGTTGGCACAGGATCAGTCGCGGCGAGAACAACCTCGATGGCGAGCATGATGCGCGAGAGCTCCCCGCCGGAGGCACCTTTGCCGAGCGGCCGGGGCTCAGCGCCCTCATGGGAAGCGAGGAGGAAGGTCACGGTGTCGCGGCCTGACGGAGTCGGCTCGACCCCTTCGGTGACCTCGACCATCAGCTGGGACCCGCCCATCGCGAGCGCGGCGAGCTCACCGGAGACAAGCGCGCTGAGCTGCTCTGCGGCGCGAACCCGCCCGGCCGTCAGCCTGGCCGCAAGGTCGAGAACGAGAGATTCGGCCTCCGAGACAGCGGCAGAGAGTTCATCGATCCGGTCGGAGTCGTTGTCGAGTTCCAGCAGTCGCGGACCCGCTGAAGCGAAGAATCCGATGACATCGTCGAGCGAGGGGCCGTACTTTCGCGCCAGCACCGAGAGTTCGGCTCGTCGCTCCTGCACATCGTCGAGCTCGGCCCCACCGTCGGTGTCCAGTTCTGCAAGGTAACTCGAGAGCTGCGTCGAGATCTCGGCAACCAAGAACGATGCACTCGCCAGGGACTCCACGATGGGCTCGAGGGCACCGTCGTGCGCACTCACGCGCTCGAGCTGGCGCAGGGCTGAATCGAGCAGGGAAACCGTATCGGGCCGTCCATCGAGTTCGTCGCTTGAGACTGCCTCCCGCGCCCCGGCAGCAGCGACCCTCAGGTCTTCGAGATTTGTGAGCCTGCTCGCCCGTTCGGCGAGGGCAACGTCTTCGCCGCTCTCGGGGCCGACGAGCTCGATCTCGGTGACAGCTGTGCGCAGTGCGTCGGCTTCGCGCAGGCGATCCTCCCGCTGCGAGACGAGTTCGTCTCGTTCCCGCCGGAGTTCCTGCCACCCCCGGAACTCCGCTTCGTACTTCTCAAGAAGTGCGCGGAACTCTGCCCCGGCGAAGCGATCGAGCGCCAGGCGCTGTTGGGTGGATGATCGGAGCCTCAGCTGGTCGGACTGGCCATGCACCACCACCAACCGTTCACCGAGCTCACTCAGCACGCCAACCGGCGCACTTCGACCACCCACGATGGCACGGCTGCGACCCTCACCCGATACCGACCGCGACAGGATGAGCTCCCCCAGTCGACCGGGACCGGGCTCGCCTGCTCGCGGCCCGTCAGCACCCAGCTCGTCAACACCGGTTTCGCCTGCACCGAGTTCGTCGATCTGCCCGCCAGCGTCGTTCACCCGGTCGGCGACCGGGCCGACCGTGGGAATCCGCCAGCGACCTTCCACCCAGCTCTGGGCACGTCCCACCCGAACCTGGCCTGCCACGGCTCGCTCGCCCATCAGGAGCCCGAGAGCCTGCACCACCATGGTCTTGCCTGCACCGGTCTCACCGGTCACCGCAGTGAATCCGGGACCCAGCGGAAGCACCGCTTCGGCGATCACACCGAGATCACGGATGGTGATCTCGTCGATCACTCCGCGAACCGGGTACACCTCGGGTTCGGGGGTCGTGGAGCTGAAATCGAGTTCTGCACTCACGTCGGTCTGGCGCACGCGCCTCACTCCCCGCGCCTCACGGGGCCACGCCAACCTTCGACGGGCAGGGCGAACTTCTGTACGAGCCTGTCGGAGAACGGCCCGTGGGTGAGCCGGGCCAGGCGCACCGGCACCGCCGAGCGCCGTGACTCGACTCGTGACCCACTCGGGAGGTCGAACCCCCGACGACCATCACACCAGAGCACGCCCGCCCCCGGCGCACGTTCGAGGAGCTCCACGGCGAGAACGGATTCCGGCCCGATCACGAGCGCTCGGGAGAACAGGGCGTGTGGGCTGAGGGGAACGAACAGCAGCGCGTCAAGGCTCGGCCACACGATCGGCCCTCCTGCCGAGAACGAGTAGGCCGTCGAGCCAGTGGGTGTCGCCATCACCACTCCATCACAACCGAACGACGAGAGAGGGCGTCCATCGACCTCGATGACCACCTCGATCATGCGTTCCCGGCTGGCCTTCTCGACCGTGGCCTCATTGAGAGCCCAGTCTTCGTAGATCACCTCGTCACCGCTGGTCACCACAATGTCGAGAGTCATACGCTCTTCGACGATGTAGTCGCCAGAGAGCACCCGCTCGACCGACTCGGTCAGGTCTTCGCGCTCGCTCTCGGCGAGGAAGCCCACGTGGCCGAGGTTCACGCCCAGCAGCGGCACCGAGCACCCGCGAACCACCTCGGCTGCACGCAGGATGGTGCCGTCGCCGCCGAGAACGATCACGAGTTCGAGGTCTCCGAGTTCGACACCGTCACCCAGCACCCCGATCACGCTGGGGTCGGTGAGCCGCGCGGAGATGTCGGCTAGGTCGCTGGGAGCCAGCACAGGAACGACACCCGAAGCGACAAGCTGGTCGCACACCCGGATGGCCGCTTCGACCGAATCCCGCCGGCCGGTGTGCAGCACGACGAGAATGTAGCGGGATCGTGTCACGGGGTGTGTGCTCCTGAAAGGTCAAAGACGACGTTCAACCATTCTGTCGGATTGCTGCCGGCAGTTGCGCTGAGCCAGACGAGATACTCGTGATTCCCAGCGTTCCCGAGAACTGGGGAGGAGATGATGCCCGCCGTACCGAGACCGAGGTCGAAAGCCGCCCACAACACCGCCGAAATGGCGTCAGCCCGCAGCCCTGCGTTCCGCACGACACCTTCCCGGATGCCCGTGCGACCGACCTCGAACTGCGGCTTGATCAGCAGGACGAAGTCCGCGCCGTCTGCGGCGACCGAGACTAGCGCCGGCAGCACTGTCGTCAGAGAGATGAAGGAGAGATCTGCGACGACGAGGGCGGGAGCATCCGTCACCCCAGAGACCGCAGCGAGCGATTCCGGGGTCGCATACCGGATGTTGTACCCCTCGACGACGCTCACCCGAGGGTCAGCGGAGACGACCGGCGACAACTGGCCGTGCCCCACATCGGCGGAGATCACCTTCGATACGCCCCGTTCGAGCAACACCTGGCTGAACCCTCCGGTCGAGGCACCGGCATCGAGTGCAATACGACCGGCCACGACGACCGCAGCGAAAGCATCGAGCGCGGCGACCAGCTTGCCCGCACCCCTGCTGACATACTGGTCGTCCCCTTCGACGCGTAATTCCTGGCCGGCATTCACGCGCGCCGACGGCTTCACAATGACGACGCCGTCCACGCTGACCAGGCCGTCGGCGATCAGCTGGGCCGCCTGGTTGCGTGAGCGCGCCAGGCCGCTCGTGGTCAGCGCAGAATCCAGCCGCGACGAGACGAGTGCCTCATCGTGTTCGTCACGGGGTTCTTCGCTGAAGGTGTCGTCAACCACGGGTTGCCGCGACGTCTCCACCTTCGAGCCGGATGCGCAGTTCATCATGCAGCTGAACATACGCCGCCGCGCGCGCCTCCAACGGCTGGTCTTCGATCAGCCCGAGCCGCGGCAGCAGCGTGCCCTGACCGGTGGGTTCATTCGCATCTGACGTCACGCTCCAAGGCTACCCGCGCGTTTCAGCTATAGAGTTCAGGCGCTACGCTGAGGCCATAAATCGGGCGACCGGATGCCCAGAGCAGGCTGCATGCGGCCCTCAGCCGGTTGATCCCCGAGTCACCAGCCTTCGCAATCTCGAGACTGTTCCCCCGAAGGCGTATGACGGCCGTGCCCGCGGTGGCCGAGAGGAGGTCGTCTGCAACCTGCACGTCGGGGTAGGGCTCGAACAACCCGCGCAGGTCGTCGAGGATGAAGGTGGGCCGGGAATCCTTGTCGGCGGCGAGCAGCTGCTTCGGGCCATCGATGCCGGTGAGCACCTGCACGGATCGCATTCCCGCACGGTTCGCACCGATGATGTCGGTGTCGAGGCGGTCGCCGATGAAGAGGGGGTTCTCCGCTCCAAAGCGAGCCACGGCTGCGTCGAAGATCGCCTTCTCGGGCTTTCCGCCGACGACGGGCAGGATGCCCACAGCGGTATGAACCGCAGAGACGAGTGTGCCGTTGCCCGGTGCGATGCCGCCCTCGACAGGAATGGTCCAGTCGGTGTTCGTGGCCACCCACGGAATTCCTCGGTGGAGTGCAAAACTGGCCTGAGCGAGGTCCTTCCAGCCCACATCAGGCGAAAAGCCCTGAATGACGGCCGCGGGCAGGTCATCCGCCTGCCGTGTGACAGTGAACCCCGCTCTCTCGACCTCACTGGTCAACCCGATACCTCCGACAACCAGGATCGTCGATCCGGCGGGCACCAGCCCCGAAAGCAGTCGGACGGCCGCCTGTGGACTCGTCACGACATCAGCGGCACCAACCGAAAGACCGAAACTGGAGAGGTGTTCAGCGACCTGCGCGTCTGTTCGCGATGCGTTGTTCGTGATGTAGCCCACGCGGACTCCGGAACCCGCAGCGCGGCTCAGAGCACCGACGGCGTGGTCGATTGCACCTTTGCCCTTGTAGACCACTCCGTCGAGGTCGGCGAGCAGAACATCCACACCATCGATCGGGGCTGCACGCAGCCCTGCGTCATTCCCCTTCTTCGTGAACAGTGCCACCATCCACCTCCTCTTCGAAGACCTCTATCGTGTCGTCGTCACCCTCAGCCGAGTCGAGCGCTTCTTCGGCACGCTCGGCGTAAGCACGCCACTGCGCCGCATCGCTCTCGCGACCGAGGTCGTCGAGAACCTCTGCGTAGGCCCAGAACAGCTCGGGGCTGTAGGAATAGGCGAGATTTCGATCGAGCTGGGGTATCTCGAGCTCAGCGAGTGCTGCCTCAGGCTGGTTCAGGTCGAGTCGCGCACCCGACATGGCAATCGCTACAGCAACCTGGGTTGCCGGCGTCAGAGTGTGACGCTCCACAGACCGGCCCAGTTCCAGTGCACGGTCAGGGCGGCCAAGTCCGCGTTCGCTGTCGACCATGAGCGCGAGCTGCTCGTTCGACCCCGAGATCCGGCGATAGGTGCGCAGCTCACGGATCGCGAGGGCGTAGTCACCCGTCGCATAGGCCGTGATGGCGAGGGTTTCCCGAACCATGGCAATGCGCCCTGCGCGGCGCGAAGCCGACGTGGCGTGTTTGTGTGCGAGCTCCGGATCCGACTCGATGAGCCGTGCGACCATGACCAGGTGCTTCGCCACTCCATCGGCGTTCTCCTTCGACAGCGTCTTCAGCTCGTTGAAGGCGATGCGATCGAGTTCCTTGACAGAGACGTCTTCGGGAATCTCCGGGTCGTCGTGATGCGGGCGAACAGCTCGCAGCTCCCTGGCTCTGAGCTCTTCGGGGGTGAGTTCTTCTTCGCGTCGGCCACCACGCTGCGCGTGCTGTTTATCGCGCGAACCGGGGGCCGCACTGCGTGCGGGCTTACCGTCACTCGTCCACAGGCGCCGTTCACCGGATGCCTGAGGCGGTTTGGCACTGCGGGGTCTCGCTGAGCCCGCCCTGCCGCCGTCTGATCGCGCACCGTCTTCACGTCGCCCTGGGCGCTTCTCCCTGTCTGGTGAATCGCTCATGACACTCCTTGTTTGTTCGTACGCGCGCTGTGTAGGTATGGGTTCCAGTGTAAACGCCTCGGTGTGCTCACGAGGATATGCACGATTGTGGTCTTAACGGCAAGAGGCCCACCTGGTGGGGTGGGCCTCTGTCGTGTTTCTAGAGTGAGTCCGGCGGTGTCCTACTCTCCCACAAGGTCTCCCTTGCAGTACCATCGGCGCTGCGAGTCTTAGCTTCCGGGTTCGGAATGTTGCCGGGCGTTTCCCTCGCGCTATGGCCGCCGAAACATTAGGGACATCCTGATGGGGTGTCTAAAATGTTCGGAAGTGTTTAGCTTCGTTCATGTTTAGTTGTGCCAAACCGTTAGCGGGTTTGGTTGTGACCCGACCGTATGTCGGGAACCACAGAGTGGACGCGAGTGTTTTTGTTGCGCAAAGATTTTCAGCCACACCGGGCCCTTGCGGGGGTGTGGTGGTGGTGTTGAAGTTATCGGCTTATTAGTACAGGTCAGCTCCACACCTCTTTCGTCGGTGCTTCCACATCCTGCCTATCAACCCAGTAGTCTCCTGGGAGCCTCTCACCATAAATGGTATGGAAATCTCATCTCGAAGCCGGCTTCCCGCTTAGATGCTTTCAGCGGTTATCCGTTCCGAACGTAGCTAATCAGCGGTGCACTTGGCAGTACAACTGACACACCAGAGGTTCGTCCATCCCGGTCCTCTCGTACTAGGGATAGCTCTTCTCAAATTTCCTGCGCGCGCAGAGGATAGGGACCGAACTGTCTCACGACGTTCTAAACCCAGCTCGCGTACCGCTTTAATGGGCGAACAGCCCAACCCTTGGGACCTACTCCAGCCCCAGGATGCGACGAGCCGACATCGAGGTGCCAAACCATGCCGTCGATATGGACTCTTGGGCAAGATCAGCCTGTTATCCCCGAGGTACCTTTTATCCGTTGAGCGACAGCGCTTCCACAAGCCACTGCCGGATCACTAGTCCCGACTTTCGTCCCTGCTCGACTTGTCAGTCTCACAGTCAAGCTCCCTTGTGCACTTACACTCGCCACCTGATTGCCAACCAGGTTGAGGGAACCTTTGGGCGCCTCCGTTACTCTTTAGGAGGCAACCGCCCCAGTTAAACTACCCACCATGCACTGTCCCAGAACCGGATTACGGTTCGTAGTTAGATATCCAGAGTGACCAGAGTGGTATTTCAACAATGACTCCACCAGCACTAGCGTGCCCGCTTCACAGTCTCCCACCTATCCTACACAAGCCACACCGAACACCAATACAAAGCTATAGTAAAGGTCACGGGGTCTTTCCGTCCTTCTGCGCGTAACGAGCATCTTTACTCGTAGTGCAATTTCGCCGAGTTCGCGGTTGAGACAGCTGGGAAGTCGTTACGCCATTCGTGCAGGTCGGAACTTACCCGACAAGGAATTTCGCTACCTTAGGATGGTTATAGTTACCACCGCCGTTTACTGGGGCTTAAATTCTGGGCTTCGCCTTGCGGCTAACTCTTCCTCTTAACCTTCCAGCACCGGGCAGGCGTCAGTCCGTATACATCGTCTTGCGACTTGGCACGGACCTGTGTTTTTAGTAAACAGTCGCTTCCCACTGGTCTCTGCGGCCATACACTGCTCCAGGAGCAAGTCCTTTCACAGCTCCGGCCCCCCTTCTCCCGAAGTTACGGGGGCATTTTGCCGAGTTCCTTAACCACGATTCTCTCGATCTCCTTAGTATTCTCTACCTGATCACCTGAGTCGGTTTGGGGTACGGGCACATGGAACCTCACGCCGATGCTTTTCTTGGCAGCAGACGATCACTGATTTCCCCACTGAAGGGTACCCATCGAGTCTCAGCCTTATAAGAGGGGCGGATTTGCCTACCCCTCGGCCTACATTCTTAGACCGGGACAACCATCGCCCGGCTCAGCTACGTTCCTGCGTCACACCTGTTAATACGCTAACCGCACCACATCGGGTCGCACGCTACGCCAAAACGCCTCACCCCGAAGGGATCGGTCTATCTGGTTTCAGATGCTTAGCATTAGCGGATTGGCTTGGACGGTTCTTCTGCGGTACGGGAATATCAACCCGTTGTCCATCGACTACGCCTGTCGGCCTCGCCTTAGGTCCCGACTTACCCAGGGCGGATTAGCCTGGCCCTGGAAACCTTGATCTTTCGGAGGACGGGTTTCTCACCCGTCTTTCGCTACTCATGCCTGCATTCTCACTCGTGTGGCCTCCACGGCTGGTTTACACCGCCGCTTCGCTGGCCACACGACGCTCTCCTACCCATCCATACGGCTGGACCACGAAGGCCTGCCAAAAATATAAATGCCACAACTTCGGTGGCGTGCTTGAGCCCCGTTACATTGTCGGCGCGGAATCACTTGACCAGTGAGCTATTACGCACTCTTTCAAGGGTGGCTGCTTCTAAGCCAACCTCCTGGTTGTCTATGCAACTCCACATCCTTTCCCACTTAGCACGCGCTTAGGGACCTTAGATGGTGGTCTGGGTTGTTTCCCTCTCGACGATGAAGCTTATCCCCCACCGTCTCACTGCTGCGCTCTCACTTACCGGCATTCGGAGTTTGGCTAACGTCAGTAACCTTTTAGGGCCCATCGGCTATCCAGTAGCTCTACCTCCGGCAAGAAACACGCAACGCTGCACCTAAATGCATTTCGGAGAGAACCAGCTATCACGAAGTTTGATTGGCCTTTCACCCCTATCCACAGCTCATCCCCTCCATTTTCAACTGAAGTGGGTTCGGTCCTCCACGACGTCTTACCGTCGCTTCAACCTGGCCATGGATAGATCACTTCGCTTCGGGTCTAGAACCAGCGACTCAAACGCTCTATTCGAACTCGCTTTCGCTACGCATTCCCCTCACGGGTTAAGCTCGCCACTGATCACTAACTCGCAGGCTCATTCTTCAAAAGGCACGCCGTCACACCAACAAAGGGCGCTCCGACGGCTTGTAAGCAAACGGTTTCAGGTACTATTTCACTCCCCTCCCGGGGTACTTTTCACCTTTCCCTCACGGTACTTGTTCACTATCGGTCATCTGGGAGTATTTAGGCTTATCAGGTGGTCCTGACAGATTCACGCGGGATTTCTCGGGCCCCGCGATACTTGGGATACTCTTCGGACCATAACCACATTTCGACTACAGGGCTGGCACCTGCTACGGCTGGGCTTTCAATCCCATTCGTCTATATGGCGCTGTAATCCTCGCAGTACGGCAGTAACTGCTGAAAAGTCCCACAACCCCGACCATGCAACGCCTGCCGGCTATCACACATGATCGGTTTAGCCTGTTCCGGTTTCGCTCGCCACTACTCACGGAATCACATGTTGTTTTCTCTTCCTGTGGGTACTGAGATGTTTCACTTCCCCACGTTCCCTCTACCCGCCCTATATATTCAGGCGGGAGTCACCAGGTCACCTCACGGGCCTGGCGGGGTTTCCCCATTCGGAGACCCTCGGATCACAGCTCTATTATCAGCTCCCCGAGGCTTATCGCAGATTTATACGTCCTTCTTCGGCTCCAGATGCCAAGGCATTCACCGTTTGCTCTTAAAAACTTCAACAAACAAAATTACACAACAAAGACCAATGTTTATCCCGAACCCGAAAGTCCGGGGAACATTGATTATCAGACAGTGCCCGCAACAATCACCGCACAACCCAAAGGCCATCCGGTTCATTTACGTGACACATCTGAAGATGCTCGCGTCCACTGTGTAGTTCTCAAAATACGGGCGGTACCCCAAACAACCACCAGCACAAAGCCAGGGCCGAAATAAGGTCCAAACAAGTTACAGCCAACCCTCCCACCCCCCACACACCCAAAAGGCCTGTGAACGACGAAAAAGCTGCCCGGTCCCTCAGGACCCAACAGCGTGCACAACACGGTTACGATAACCAGCCCTGTTCCAAACCCCCGAAAGGGTCGTACTAACAACCAACCACGCACTACGTGAATGTCAAATGTTCCACCCATGAGCGCCACCAACAGATAACTTCCGTTGAAATGACTGTCACCGTTTATGTCCCTGTATACAGAGGACCGATGAACGTGCTCCTTAGAAAGGAGGTGATCCAGCCGCACCTTCCGGTACGGCTACCTTGTTACGACTTAGTCCTAATCACCGATCCCACCTTAGACAGCTCCCTCCCTTACGGGTTAGGCCACTGGCGTTGGGTGTTACCGACTTTCATGACTTGACGGGCGGTGTGTACAAGGCCCGGGAACGTATTCACCGCAGCGTTGCTGATCTGCGATTACTAGCGACTCCGACTTCATGAGGTCGAGTTGCAGACCTCAATCCGAACTGAGACCGGCTTTTTGGGATTCGCTCCACCTTACGGTATTGCAGCCCTTTGTACCGGCCATTGTAGCATGCGTGAAGCCCAAGACATAAGGGGCATGATGATTTGACGTCATCCCCACCTTCCTCCGAGTTGACCCCGGCAGTCTCCTATGAGTTCCCACCATAACGTGCTGGCAACATAGAACGAGGGTTGCGCTCGTTGCGGGACTTAACCCAACATCTCACGACACGAGCTGACGACAACCATGCACCACCTGTATACCGACCTTGCGGGGCCTACATTTCTGCAGGTTTCCGGTATATGTCAAGCCTTGGTAAGGTTCTTCGCGTTGCATCGAATTAATCCGCATGCTCCGCCGCTTGTGCGGGCCCCCGTCAATTCCTTTGAGTTTTAGCCTTGCGGCCGTACTCCCCAGGCGGGGAACTTAATGCGTTAGCTGCGACACAGAAACCGTGGAATGGCCCCTACATCTAGTTCCCAACGTTTACGGCATGGACTACCAGGGTATCTAATCCTGTTCGCTCCCCATGCTTTCGCTCCTCAGCGTCAGTTACGGCCCAGAGATCTGCCTTCGCCATCGGTGTTCCTCCTGATATCTGCGCATTCCACCGCTACACCAGGAATTCCAATCTCCCCTACCGCACTCTAGTCTGCCCGTACCCACTGCAGGCTGGAGGTTGAGCCTCCAGTTTTCACAGCAGACGCGACAAACCGCCTACGAGCTCTTTACGCCCAATAATTCCGGACAACGCTTGCACCCTACGTATTACCGCGGCTGCTGGCACGTAGTTAGCCGGTGCTTTTTCTGCAAGTACCGTCAAACCGAAGTTCTTCTTCCTTACTAAAAGAGGTTTACAACCCGAAGGCCGTCATCCCTCACGCGGCGTTGCTGCATCAGGCTTTCGCCCATTGTGCAATATTCCCCACTGCTGCCTCCCGTAGGAGTCTGGGCCGTGTCTCAGTCCCAGTGTGGCCGGTCACCCTCTCAGGCCGGCTACCCGTCGTAGGCTTGGTGAGCCATTACCTCACCAACAACCTGATAGGCCGCGAGTCCATCCTTGACCAAAAAATCTTTCCACCAACAGGCCATGCGGCCGAAGGTCATATCCGGTATTAGACACCGTTTCCAGTGCTTATCCCAGAGTCAAGGGCAGGTTACTCACGTGTTACTCACCCGTTCGCCACTAATCACCAAAGCAAGCTCTGGATCATCGTTCGACTTGCATGTGTTAAGCACGCCGCCAGCGTTCGTCCTGAGCCAGGATCAAACTCTCCGTAAATGCTTACGCGCCAACCAACAAACGGGAATCGAATGCTGACTGACAAGTTCGATACTGACAGAACAAATCATTACTGACTTGCTTGTCCGCGACCACCCCGAAAGGCAATCGCTAATTTCATTTCCCAAAGGAACCCGGACACCCAAAAGGTGCCACGGGGAATTGGCATTTGACAATGTGCACGCTGTTGAGTTCTCAAAGATCGGACGCTCTGAACCGGCTACTTCATCGTTACGACGAAGACCTGAACAGGCAACTTCACTACTATATATCTACATCCGACGAGCTGTGCCCAAACTCTCGAAGTTCTTTCGAACAAGAGGTTTTCACTGCTGTGGATGGCCCCGCTTGAGGCCGGTAAGCTCTTCCGCTTTCCGAACCTTTGGGGTGACAAGAGGAAACATTACGGGCATGTTTCGTGTCTGGCAAGTTGGGCTCTACGCCCGGGCGTGTCGCTTTGCGACAGGCCCGGAAACCCGGGGAACCCGCAGCGGTCAGGCCACGAAGACGCCGGCGAAGGTCTTCTTGCCGCGACGCAGAACGATGACGCCCCGATGCGCGAGAGCACCGGAAAGCTCGCCCGGTGAAGTGACCTTCACGTTGTTCGCGTACACACCACCCTGGTCCACCGCTCGACGCGCGTCGCTCAGCGATGCGCACAGCGAACTCTGCACCAGCAATTCCGTCACAGCAACGTCGGCCGCAGCCTCGATGGTCGTGACCTCTTCCAGGGCCTGGCGCAGCACCACTTCAGGAAGATCAGAGAGTTCACCCTGGCCGAAGAGGGCGGCTGAGGCTGCGATGGCAGCATCCGTCGCATCTGTGCCGTGCACCAGAGAGGTGACCTCAGAGGCGAGCGTTCGCTGGGCCTCCCGCCGGAACGGTTCGGATTCTGTTGCTGCAGCGAGGCGTTCAAGTTCGGCGCGGCTCAGGAAGGTGAAGATCTTGAGTCGTTCGACGACGTCGGCGTCGTCGGTGTTGAGCCAGAACTGGTAGAAGGCGTACGGGCTGGTGAGCCGATCATCCAGCCAGATCGCATTGCCCTCACTCTTACCGAACTTCGTACCATCGGAATTCGTGATGAGCGGGGTGCCGATCGCATGCACACTCGCCTGCTCCGCCTTGCGGATGAGATCGGTGCCGCTGGTGAGGTTGCCCCACTGGTCGCTCCCCCCGGTCTGCAGCACACATCCGTAGGTTCTGAACAGTTCGAGGTAGTCGAGCCCCTGCAGGATCTGGTAGCTGAACTCGGTGTAGCTGATGCCAGCGTCAGAGTTGAGCCTCGCGCTGACGGCGTCCTTCTTGAGCATGGTGCCGACGCGGAAGTACTTACCGATATCGCGGAGAAAGTCGATGGCGCTGAGCGGTGCTGTCCAGTCGAGGTTGTTGACGAGTCGCGCGGCGCTTGCATCGTCGAAGCTCAGAAACCGCGAGATCTGAGTCTGGAGGTAGCCCACCCACTCGGCCACCGTGTCTCTGGCCGTCAACGTTCTCTCGGCCGTAGGACGAGGGTCACCGATGAGGCCCGTCGACCCGCCGACGAGTGCCAGCGGTCTGTGCCCGGCGAGTTGCAGCCGGCGCATCACCAACAGCTGCACGAGATTGCCGAGGTGAAGACTCGGGGCGGTCGGATCGAAACCGCAGTAGAACGTGATCGGGTCACCGGCGAGAAGGGCACCGAGCTCAGCCTCATCGGTCGACACATGCACCAGGCCACGCCACTTCAGCTCCTCCCAGACAGAATCGAACGACGGATCGTTCTCTTGGGAAGACAGGGTCACTGAGGCAGGCACAGACACGATGTTCAGAGTATCAGCGCGCCGAACCCTGCGAGCCTTCGGTGCCGGGCGGCCAAGCGATACGAGGCGAGGTCACATCGGCGAGCGGGACCGCCGGGTGTCGCCGGTAGGGCGAGACTGTCCGCTCCCCCACGAGGAAGAACCGCCACGGGTAGGTGCTCGTGCCGCCGGGCCCGCTGACGCCGGTGCGTGAACTGGTGACGTACGGCAATGGATGCCCGGGCATCCGCAGCTCGTATGGCGCCTGGTCAAGCCGCACTCCCCCGTCGCTCAACGGAATGCCGAGCGCCTTGGTGAGCCTGGCCGGGCCGCGCGCCAGGTCTCTGACTGCAACCGCGGCGCCGCGGCGAGCCCGGGCGAGCATCTCGCCGTCGACGATTTCGCCTGCCCGCAGCAACACGGCGCTTGCAGTGCCGACCGGGGAACAGACGATGTTCGCGCAGGTGTGCATTCCATAGGTGAAATACGTGTAGAGGTGGAAGGGTTGGCCGAACATCACAGAGTTCGAGCGCGTCTGGCCCCGGAACGAATGCGAACCAGGATCCTCGCCGACACCGAGGTACGCCTCGACTTCGGTGATGCGCAACGCGACGACACCCTCCGGCGACGATCGGCTGAGAACCGCGCCCAGAAGGAGTGGGGCGACCACGACGGCCGATTGCTCAAAGAATGCGACGTCTGCGGGCTCGCCTGGCAGCTCGATCGGGATTTCCGTCATCGTGCCTCAGCCTTCGGTGCCCAGGCCAGCGTTCTCAGAAGAGTCGGATGCCCAGCGACAGGGAGAGGACGACGGCGACGACCACGATGACCGCTGCCACAATGGCCACGACCCAGTAGGTGAGCGGCCCCATCGGCTTGCGCCACCACGGCATCTTGTACTGGGGGTGGTTACGGATGTCGCGGTCGATTTTCGCCTTGCCGGCCTTGCCGCCTTCGGAGGGGCGGTCGTCGTCGGGGAGATTCTGGCTGCTGAGTGTCATCGTGCTGCGCCCTTCGGGTGATAGATCGTGGGCTCGGCCGGTGCGTGCACATCTTCGCCTGCCGTACCGGTCACGGTGTTCTGCAGGGCTCGAACCTGCTGGGTGAGGCTGGCGAGTTGCTCGGCGACGCGAGTACCCGCCGTTCCGCCGACACCGTCGCGGCTGGCAATCGACCCGGCGACGGTCACGACAGCGCGAACGTCTGCGGTGAGAAGTGGAGACACCGAAGCGAGTTGCTCGTCAGTCGGCTCGTGCAATTCGAGGCCCCGCTCCTCGCAGAAGCGCACCAGGTCACCGCTGATCTCGTGCGCATCCCGGAACGGAACTCCCTGTTTCACGAGCCACTCGGCGACGTCGGTCGCTAGCGAGAAACCGAGGGGTGCCAGCTCAGCCAGCCGCTCGGTATTGAAGGTGAGCGACGCGACCATGCCGGTGAAGGCCGGCAGCAGGACTTCGAGCTGTTCGACAGAGTCGAAGACCGGCTCCTTGTCTTCCTGCAGGTCGCGGTTGTACGCCAGCGGCAGACCCTTCAGGGTGGCAAGCAGGCCAGCGAGGTTGCCGATCAATCGACCGGATTTTCCCCTGGCGAGCTCCGCGATGTCGGGATTCTTCTTCTGCGGCATGATCGACGAGCCCGTTGAATACCCGTCGTGCAGCTTCACGAAGCCGAATTCGCGCGTGGCCCACACGATGATCTCTTCGGCGAACCTCGAGAGGTTGATGCCGATCATGCTGGTGATGAACGCGAATTCCGCCACGACATCGCGGCTCGCGGTCGCATCGATGGAGTTGGGCATCGGGCCGCCACCGAGTCCGAGCTCGCGTGCGACAAGCGCCGGGTCGAGCCCTAGCGAGCTGCCCGCCAACGCCCCTGCGCCATACGGCGACGCGGATGCCCTGACCGACCAATCTCGCAACCGTTCGAGATCGCGCACCAGCGGCCACGAGTGGGCGAGAAGGTGATGCGACAGCAGAACCGGTTGTGCGTGCTGCAGATGGGTACGCCCCGGCATCGGTGCATTCGGGTGCGCCGCGGCCTGTGAGGCGATCGCATCGATCAGCTGGATCACCAAGTGGGCGATCTCGCGACCATGATCGAGAAGATACAGGCGCACCAGTGTGGCGATCTGGTCGTTCCGGCTTCGACCCGCTCGCAGCTTTCCGCCGAGGTCAGAGCCCGCCTGGATGATCAACCCCCGTTCGAGCGCCGAATGAACGTCTTCGTCGCCTTCCTCCGCGACGAACTCGCCCGACTCGATGGCCTCGGCCAGATGGTCGAATGCCGAGGACATCGAAACGAGCTCCGCCTTGGTGAGGTAACCGGCTGCGGCGAGCGCCTTGGCATGCGCTCGGGAACCGGCGATGTCATACGGCCAGAGCTGCCAGTCGAACTGGGTCGATTTGCTGAGCGCGAGGAGTTCGGGTGAGGGCCCGCTCGCGAAGCGGCCGCCCCACAGGGCGCCCGCCTCTCCGGCTCTGTTCTGTACCATTTCGGTGTTACGCCTCGATCGACCCGCCCGCAGCGATATCACGCCGCGCCGAGATCTTGCTCGGGAGCGACCAGATCTCGATGAAACCCTTCGCCTGCGTCTGGTCGAAGCTGTCGCCGGTGTCGTAGGTCGCGAGGTCGAAGTCATAGAGGCTCTGCTCACTGCGCCGACCGGTGACCGTGGCCTTGCCTGCATGGAGCTCGAGCCGGATCTCGCCGGAGACATAACGCTGGGTGTCGTCGATGAAGACATCGAGCGAGCGCTTGAGACCGGAGAACCAGAGCCCGTCGTAGACGAGCTCTGACCATTTGGCCTCGACGCTGCGCTTGTACCGGCCGAGGTCACGTTCGAGCGTGAGGTTCTCGAGTTCTTCGTGGGCGGCGATCAGGGTGAGGCCGGCGGGAGACTCGTAGATCTCACGACTCTTGATGCCGACGAGACGGTCTTCGACGATGTCGATACGGCCGATCCCCTGGTCGCCTGCGAGCTTGTTGAGCAGGACTACGGCCTCGAGGGGCGTCACAGGCTTGCCGTCGATCGCCGTGGGGATGCCCTCGACGAAGGTGATGGTGACCTCGGTTGCCGGGCGCGGAATCGCGGGATCCTGGGAGTAGGTGTAGAGGTCTTCGATGGGGCCGTTCCACGGGTCTTCGAGGAATCCGGTCTCGACCGCGCGACCCCAGACGTTCTGGTCGATCGAGTACGGGCTCTTCTTCGACTGCGCGATCGGCAGGTTGTGCTTAGCGGCATACTCGATGGCCTTGTCGCGGGTGAGGGCGAAATCCCTCACCGGAGCGAGCGAGATCAGGTCGGGAGCGAGCGCAGCGACCGCCGCCTCGAACCTCACCTGGTCGTTACCCTTGCCGGTGCATCCATGCGCCACGCTGTCGGCACCGAGCGCGATTGCGGTCGACGCGAGGTGCTTGGCGATCAGGGGACGACTGAGAGCGGAGACCAGAGGGTAGCGCTTCTGGTAGAGAGCATTCGCCTTGAGAGCAGGCATGAGGTAGTCGTTCGCAAACTCGTCACGGGCATCGACGACAACGGCTTCAACAGCACCACAGTCGAGTGCGCGCTGGCGGATGACCTCCATGTCTTCACCTTCCTGGCCCACATCGACGGCGAGAGCAACGACATCCTTACCCGTCGCGTCTTTCAGCCAGCCGATGCCGACGGAGGTATCGAGACCTCCGGAATACGCGAGCACTACCCGTTCTGACACTTTTTCTCCTTGAGGTTTGCAGCGCTTGTAGTTTACTGTGGGCCAGCGCTCGGCCCCGTGCCACGGTCGGACCAGCTCGCCTCAGCGCGCCGGCTCGGCGCGCTGAACTGCTGGCGCAGGTACCGCGAAAGTCCTGGGCTAGGCAGCCACGGTCTGCTGGCGGAGCAGCCAGACCAGCAGTGCCTTCTGGGCGTGCAGTCGGTTCTCGGCCTCGTCCCAGATCACGCTCTGCGGGCCGTCGATGACCCCGGCGCTCACCTCGTAGCCTCGATCGGCCGGGAGGCAATGCAGGAAGAGCGCGTCCGGTTTTGCGCCGGCCATGAGGTCAGCGTCCACCTGGTAACCGCCGAAGACCTTCACCCTGGCAGCCTTCTCGTCTTCTTTGCCCATCGAGACCCATGTGTCGGTGACAACGATGTCTGCCCCCGCAACCGCTTCTGCCGGGTCGGTGAGAACGGTGGCCGACCCTCCGGTGGTTGCCGCAATCGTGCGCGCATCGGCCACGACGGCCGGGTCGGGCGAGTACGCCGCGGGCGACCCGACGCGAACGTGCATACCTGCCGTTGCGCAGGCGAGGAGATAGGACTGGGCCATGTTGCTGGCGCCGTCACCGAGGAAGGCCACGGTGAGGCCGGCGAGTTCACCCCGGTGCTCACGAATGGTGAGAAGATCGGCGAGGAGCTGGCACGGGTGGAACTCGTCAGAAAGCGCATTCACGACGGGAACCGTGGTGTTGAGGGCCATCTCTTCGAGGCCAGTCTGGGCATAGGTGCGCCACACGATGGCGGCAACCTGACGTTCGAGAACTCGAGCCGTGTCTGATGCAGTCTCTTTGCCGCTCAGCTGGCTGTTCGCCGTGCTGATGATGAGCGGGCTCCCTCCCAGGTCGGCGATACCGACGGCGAATGAGACCCTGGTGCGTGTCGACGACTTGTCGAAGATGACCGCAACCGTCTGCGGGCCCGCCAGGGGTTTCGACGCAAAGCGGTCTCGCTTCAGCTCTGCAGCCAGATCGAGGATCTCCGCCTGCTCGGCAGGAGTCAGGTCGTCGTCGCGAAGAAAGTGGCGGGTCATCGGAGTTGGCCTTCTGGTTCGGGGAGTGCTCCGAGTGCGCGAAGCGCCGCACTGAAGCGAGTGATGAATGCATCGACTTCGAGGTCACGGATGATCAGCGGAGGCGCCATGCGGATGCTCGACTCGTTCGCTGCGTTGATGATGAGCCCAGCATCCATCGCAGCGGCGGAAAGCTGCAGGGCAACAGGTTCCGTGAGGCCGAGCCCGATCAGGAGCCCGTGACCGCGAATGTCACCGATGAGTGGGGAGTTCAGCTCGGCAATACGCGAGCGGAGCTGGATGCCCCGGCGCTCGGCATTGCCCACGAGATCTTTGTCTTCGATCTCCTCGAGCACAGCGTTCGCTGCAGCTGTCGCGAGAGGGTTGCCGCCGAAGGTGCTGCCGTGCATGCCTCGCTGGAAGAGCTCTGATGCCCACCCGAAAGTCACCAGCGAGCCGATCGGCACACCGCCAGCCATTCCCTTGGCGATCGTCACCGCGTCGGGCTTGATGCCTGCGAGCTCGTAGGCGAACCATCGGCCCGTTCGGCCGATACCCGTCTGGATCTCGTCGAGAATGAGGAGAACCCCGTGTTTCTCGGTGAGTTCCCGAGCGCGTGCAAGGTAGCCCTCTGGCAGGTCGATGACTCCGGCCTCGCCCTTGATCGGCTCGACGAAGAATGCAGCGACCGAGTCGTCAATTGTCGCTTCGAGGGCTTCCATCGTCGAGTCGATGTGCACGACACCTCCGGGGAGCGGGAGGAAGGGCTGCTGCATCTCCGGCTTGCCGGTGAGGGCGAGAGCGCCCATCGTGCGACCGTGGAACGAGTTCTTGAGTGCGACGATCGTCTTTCGCGCGGGTGTGGAATTCAGTCGCGCCAGCTTGAACGCGGCCTCGTTCGCTTCAGCGCCGGAGTTGCAGAAATAGGCGCGGCCCTCGGCGCCCGCGCCGGTGATGCGCTTGAGGCGTTCAGCGAGCTGGAGCTGGGGGCGTGTTGAGAAGTAGTTGGACACGTGGGCGAGAGTATTGATCTGGCGTGTGACGGCCTCAACCAGAACGGGGTGCGCGTGGCCCAGCGAATTCACGGCGATGCCGGCGAGAAAGTCGAGGTACTCCTTCTCGTTCTCATCCCAGACGAACGCCCCGCGCCCGTGGGTGAGCAGCGCAAGAGGCCGGCCCATCGTTCGCATCATCGACTCGTCGAAGGTGTCGACCCATGCCCCTGGGGTGAAGCCCGGGGCCGCATGGCTGACGGTCACATTGACGTCGGTGGTCACGAGAGTTGCCTTTCGGTTTGTGCTGTTGCTTCGGTCGCTGCTGTCGTCTCGTTGGGTGTTGCCGCCGGCTCAGGCACCACTGCGGCATGCAGCACGACCTCTGTTCCGCTTCCGCTCTGGGTGAAGACTTCGAGCAGGATCGAGTGGGGTGTGCGCCCGTCGATGATGGCAGCTTTGGGTACACCGCCGTCGACCGCTTCGAGGCAGGCGCCCATCTTCGGAATCATGCCGGATTCGAGCGAGGGAAGGAGCGAGCGGAGTTGCTCGACCTCGATGACCGACACCAGCGAATCGCGGTTCGGCCAGTCGGAGTACAGACCGGCGACATCGGTGAGAATGACGAGCTTCTCGGCCCCCAGTGCCACGGCGAGCGCTGCGGCCGCGGCGTCGGCATTGATGTTGAGAACCTGGCCCGGCTCGTCGCGGTCGGGAGCGATCGAGGAGATGACCGGGATCCGCCCGGCTGCCAGATGTTCTAAGACGGTCTCAGGGTTCACCCCCACCACATCGCCCACGAGACCGAGGTCGACCACTTCCCCATCGATTTCGACGAGGCGTTTCCGGCCCTCGAACAGACCGGCATCTTCGCCGGAGAGGGCGGTGGCGAGAGGTCCGTGCTCGTTGATGTGGCTCACGATGTCCCTGCTGATCTGCCCAGTGAGAACCATGCGGACGACATCCATCGCTTCGGGGCTTGTGACCCGGTAGCCACCACGGAATTCGCTCTCGATGCCGAGCCTGTCGAGCATCCGTGAGATCTGTGGGCCACCTCCGTGAACGACGACAGGTTTGATTCCGGCATACCGCAGGTAGACGATGTCTTCTGCGAAGGTACGCTGCAGCTCGGGGTCGACCATGGCGTTCCCGCCGAACTTGATCACCATGATCTTGTCGTGGAAAGCCTTGAGCCAGGGTAGCGACTCGATGAGGGTCGCGGCCTTCACCCCCGCGAGGCCCTGCGCGATGTCGCCAAGCAGGAGTTCTGGTTCGTTCACGTCGACCATCAGCTGGCGTACGCGCTGTTCTCGTGAACGTACTCGTGGGTCAGGTCGTTCGTCCAGATGGTGGCAGTGGCGTCGCCGAAGTGGAGGTCGATGATCACTGAAACGGCGCGCGGAGTCAGGTCGATCAGATCCCGGCTCTCGAAGGGTTCACCGGCCTTGCAGATCTTGACATCGTTGATCGTGACGTCGATGTCGTAGGGGTCGAAGGATGCATCGGTGGTTCCCACAGCGGCCAGAACCCTGCCCCAGTTAGGGTCGTTGCCGAAGATGGCGGCCTTGAAGAGATTGCTGCGGGAGACGGCGCGGGCTACTGCCACACCGTCGTCTTCGCTCTCGGCGTTCACGACCGTGATGGTGATGTCGTGGCTCGCGCCCTCGGCATCTGCCTGCAGCTGGAGCGAGAGGTCCTGGCACAGGGCTGTCAAGGCCGCGCTGAATTCAGCGGGCTCCGGGGTGATTCCGGATGCCCCGCTCGCCATCAGCGTGACAGTGTCATTGGTCGACATGCAGCCGTCGGAGTCGAGTCTGTCGAAGGTCACCCTCGTGGCTTCGCGAAGCGCCGCGTCGAGCCCGGTCGACGGGATGTCTGCGTCGGTCGTGATGACGACGAGCATCGTCGCAAGCCCCGGTGCGAGCATTCCTGCCCCTTTGGCCATGCCACCGATCGACCAGCCGTCGCCCACGATGACGGACTGCTTCGCCTTCGTGTCGGTCGTCATGATCGCCAGTGCGGCGTCTGTGCCGCCATCGGCAGACAACGCTGCCACGACTTCGGGCACTCCCCCGACCACCTTGTCGCGAAAAGCCTGGTCTCCCGTACCAATGAGGCCGGTTGAACAGACGACGACGTCTCCTGCCGAGACACCGAGGCTCTCGGCGACGGCCTCTGCGGTGAGATGCGTCGTCTGGAATCCGAAGGAGCCGGTGTAGCAGTTGGCTCCACCGGAATTCAGGATGACCGCCGAGACAGCCCCGTCGAGCAGGGCTTTCTCAGACCAGAGCACGGGGTTGGCCTTGCAGCGGTTGGAGGTGAAGACGGCTGCAGCCGAGGAACGCGGCCCCCTGTTCACCACGAGGGCCAGGTCACGAGCCCCCGTGGACTTCAACCCGCGAATGATGCCCGCTGCTTCGAACCCTGCCGGTGTGGTGACACTCACGGTGCAACTCCATTCAGAGGAAGGCCCAGGGTCTCGGTAAGCCCGAGAGCGATGTTCGCTGACTGGATGGCAGCACCTGCGGTGCCCTTGACCAGATTGTCGATGGCTGTCACCGTTACGACCCGATCGGCGGCCTCGTCGACTGCGATGCCGATCAGGGCCGTGTTCGCCCCCACCACGTCGGAGATTCGCGGGAACCGGCCCTCCGGAAGCACATGCACGAACGGCTCGTCGGCGTATGCCGTCTCCCAGGCTGAACGCACGTCGTGCGCAGACACACCGGCCGCGAGTCTGGCCGTCGAGGTGGCCAGGATGCCCCTGGACATGGGGACGAGAACCGGAGTGAACGAAACGGAGACGGTCGCCCCGGCTGCGGCCGAGAGGTTCTGCACGATCTCGGGGTTGTGGCGATGGCCTCCCCCCACACCGTAGACACTGGCCGAACCGAGGATCTCACTCGCCAGGAGGTCTGTTCGAAGACTCTTGCCTGCCCCTGAGGGGCCGACGGCGAGTACTGCAACAATGTCGACGGGCTGGATGACGCTGGCCCGGAGCCCGGGTGCCAGACCCAGGCTGATTGCAGTGACATTGCAACCGGGTACAGCAATCCGCTTGACGCCGATGAGTTTCGAGCGCTGCCGCTGGAAGTCCTCGATGAGGAGTTCCGGCAATCCGTAGGGCCACGCACCGTAGAACTCTCCACCGTAGAACTTCGACCAATCCGCCTCGCTCGTGAGACGGTGATCGGCGCCGCAGTCGACCACGAGTGTCGCTGGGTCGAGTGCTTCGGTCACTGCTCCCGACTTGCCGTGAGGCAGCGCGAGAAAGACGATGTCGTGCCCGTTCAGCACCTCGGGCGATGTCTCGCCGAGGATGAGGTCACCATAGGTTCGCAGATGTGGATGAAGCGCGATCAACGGCTGGCCAGCGTTGGCGTTTGCCGTCACTGTGCGCACCTCGAACTCGGGGTGCTCGGCGAGAAGGCGCAACAGCTCGCCGCCGGCATACCCACTCGCACCGGCTACGGCTACCGAAAAAGACATACGCCAAACCTACCGCTCACTCGCGTGACACCGCCCCGAAGCGAAGAGCCGCCTCGGCGACGCCGGCAACTCGCGCCTCGCTGGCCTCCGCGGCGGTCAGCGTGCGCTCTGACGAGCGGAATCGGAGCGCGAAGGTGAGTGACTTGTGCCCTTCTTCGATGCCGGCCGCCCGGTAGTCGTCCACGACCCGGATATTCTCGAGCAGTTCACCGGCCCCCTGGACCAGGGCTTCCCGAACGTCGCCCGCCGGAACCCCGACGGGAACGACAAGCGACACATCCTGGGTTGCAGCAGGGTACGACGAGAGCGGAGTCGCCTCGACGCTGCGAGCTGCGAGTGCCATCAGAAGTGAGAGGTCGAGCTCAGCGACAGCAACAACACGAGGAAGGTCGAACTCGTCAGAGTGCGCGGGTAGCAGTTCTCCTGCGTAGCCCACAGGAATTTCAGAGGTGGCGTCTATCGATACGGCCGTCTCTTCGCCATCGTGGTGGTTGACGATCGTGGCGAAGAGTTCAGCCGTTCGCCCCGGGTGCAACGCCTTGTGGATGCCCTGGCGAACAGTCAAAGTGACATCGAGCGCGTCGGTGAGCAGGCGAACGGCGTCGAGTGCTTCTGCAATGCCTGAACCCAGGGCGGGCTGCCCTGGCTGCTTTTCGACCGAGTTGCCGAGGAAGAGCATGCCGACGTGCCACGGCTGCGGAGGGATACTCGCGTCCAACGCATCGAGTGTCTCCTGGGAGGGTATCGCGGCCCCTGGCGGGACCTCTGCAACGCCATAGTGAATCCCCTCCTCCGGCTCGAAGACAGCACCGACTTCGTAGAGTGCGAGGTCTGTCAAACCGCGGGAGAGGTTGCGGCGCGCAATGTCGATCAGGCCAGGAAGGAGCGTAGCCCTGAGGAATGGCACTTCGGCGTCGAGCGGGTTCGCCAACCGGATCGCCGGCACCGCGCTGTCATCAGATGACGCGAACAGGGTGTTCGAAGTGCTGGAGACGAAGGGATAGGCGAGGACCTCGGTCAGGCCCGCTGCCGCGAGGGTCTCTGCCGAGAGTCGACGCAATCGCTGTTCGCGCGTGAGCCCCCGGCCCGGTGGTGCGGTGGGAAGAATGCTCGGGATGCGGGAATACCCGACTATTCGCGCCACCTCTTCAGCGAGGGACGACTTGTGAGTGAGGTCGGGGCGCCACGACGGCGGCGAGACGATCAGACCGTCGTGGCCGTGCTCGAGCGTCGCCCCGATTTCGATGAGTGAATCGCTGATCTCTTCGTCTGTGTAGTCGACGCCGACGAGCTTCGAGATGTAGCCGTCGGGCAGGAAGATCGGAGAAAGCGGGTTGTGGGCATGGAAATGCGATCCAGCATTCTCAGCCCGACCGCCCGCCAATTCCTCCAACAGCTGCACGACTCGGGCCGCCGCCGTCGCCGCGACCTCTGGATCCACTCCTCGCTCGAAGCGTTTCGACGCTTCGCTCGGTAGCTTGTGGCGCCGGGCGCTGCGCGCGATGCTGATGGGGTCGAAATTGGCGGCCTCAACGAGCACATTCGTGGTGGCATCAGTGATCTCGGTCTGCAGGCCACCCATGACTCCGGCAAGGCCGATCGCCCCGGCGTCGTCGGTTATCAGAAGGTCTTCCGGGTTCAGAACCCGGTTCTGGCCGTCGAGCGTCAGGAGAGTCTCGCCGGACTCGGCACGCCGCACGACGATTCCGCCCTGGATCGTGTCGAGGTCGTAGCCGTGGAGTGGCTGACCCAGCTCGAGCATCACGTAATTGGTGATGTCGACGACCAGCGATATCGATCGAATACCAGCGAGCTTGAGCCTGGCGATCATCCACGCCGGCGTCGGCCGTGTGGCGTCGATCCCACGCACCACCCGGGTCACGAACACCGTGGCCCCGACCCTGGCCCTGATGGGAGCTCGGTCGTCGATGGTCACGGAGAACCCGTTCTCCGCGGCCGCGACCGGGACCACCGCAGCCGGGTCGCGGAACACTGCCCCCGTGGCGTGGGCGTATTCGCGGGCGATGCCCCTGATCGAGAAAGCATAACCACGGTCGGGAGTGACGTTCACTTCGACGGCGGCATCGTTGAGCCCGAGCAGTGCGAGTGCGTCGGTACCGACCTCAGGATCGAGGCCCAGGGTCGACAGCCGCAGGATGCCATCGTGCTCGTCACCGAGCCCGAGTTCCCGAGTGGACGCAATCATGCCGTCGGAGACGTGGCCGTAGGTCTTGCGCGCGGCGATGGCAAAGTTTCCGGGCAGTACTGCGCCCGGCAGCGTCACGACGACCTTGTCGCCCACGAAGAAGTTGGGGGCACCGCAGACGATGCCGCGAACATCAGCCCCGCCATCGCCCGCCGTCTCACCGGCGGCGGCCACGCGCACACTGCACCAGCGGATGGTCTTGCCGTTGCTCTGCGGTTCTTCGGTGAATTCGAGCACTTCGCCGACGACGACCGGGCCCGTGATGTCGAAGTCGTGTGAACCTTCTTCTTCGAGCCCGACGCTTACGAGGGCAGCATGAACGTCGGCAATCGTGGTGCCTGCTGGGAGTTCGACGAACTCCGCGAGCCAGCTCAGGGGGATACGCATGGGTCTAGACCACCATTCCGAATTGCTGGCTGAACCGGACATCGCCCTCGACCATGTCGCGCATGTCATTCAGGTTGTTGCGGAATTGGAGCGTACGTTCGATTCCGACGCCGAAGGCGAATCCGGAATAGACCTCAGGGTCGATACCCGCGGAGAGTAGAACGTTGGGATTCACCATGCCACAGCCGCCCCATTCCACCCACCTGGCACCACCTTTGGCGTTGGGTTGCCACACATCCATCTCAGCGCTCGGTTCGGTGAACGGAAAGTAGTTCGGGCGCAGGCGGATCTTCGCCTCATCACCGAACATCTGGCGTGCGAAGAATTCGAGCGTGCCCCGCAGATGGGCCATGGTCAGCCCCTTGTCGACGGCGATGCCCTCCACCTGGCTGAAGACCGGTGTGTGGGTGGCATCGAGCTCATCGGTGCGGTACGTGCGACCCGGCGCGATCACGTAGACCGGCAGCTCGCGTTCGAGCAGAGAGCGCACCTGAACCGGGGACGTGTGCGTACGCAGCAGCAGGTGCGACTCGACAGGGTCGACGAAGAATGTATCTTGCATGGCACGGGCCGGATGATCGGGGTCGAAGTTGAGCGCATCGAAATTGAACCACTCGTTCTCGAGTTCGGGCCCCTCAGCGATCTCCCACCCCATGCCGAGGAAGATGTCACCGATCTTCTCCTGGAGGAGCGAGAGCGGATGACGTGCACCCAGGTGCCGGCGCACGGGGAGCGCTGTGACGTCGAGCGCCTCGGATGCCAGCTGCGCCGCATTCTCGAGCTCGACGACGTCGGCCTCCTTAGCGGCAAGGGCCTGGGTGACCCTGCCCCTCGCCTGGCCCACCAGCTTGCCTGCTGCCGCCTTCTGCTCGTTGGGCAGGGTGCGCAGCAGACCGTTCAGACGCGCGAGGGTCGATGCTTCACCCGCGTGCTCAGAGCGTACGGCCTTGAATGACGCCGTATCGGCGATCGAGTCGATGGCGGCAAGTGCTGCAGCAACCGCAGCGGCAACCGACTCGTCGGAAATGGTGAGCTCAGGGGGAAGAGAGGGTTCTGACACGAGACACAAGTTTAGCCAGCTTGCCCAGCCCGTGATTTCGGCTTGTCTATGGTTGTGCAGAATTACCCGGACCATGACCCTGGGAGGGAGGAGCGTTACCGCTCTGAATGCTGGGCGAACGCACTCTCGTACAAGCACACGGAAGCGGCCGTGGCGAGATTCATCGACTCCGCCCTGCCGTAGATCGGCACCGAGATCACCCTGTCTGCGAGGGTCAGGTTCTCATCGGTGAGACCCCGAGCCTCATTGCCGAACAACCACACCGTCGGGCCGGCCAGCAGCCCGGTCGAACGCACCTCGAGAAGGTCGTCCCCCTTGATGTCGGCCGCCAGGAGCTGCATTCCGGCCTCGGTCACCCTGCGCTTGACGTCGTCGAGGTTCGCATCGACAGCCACAGGCAGGTGGAACAGCGAGCCAGTGGTCGACCGCACCACCTTGGGGTTGTAGAGGTCGACAGAGCGGCCGGTGAGAATCACCGCGTCAGCCCCCGCAGCATCCGCAGCCCGGATGATCGTGCCCGCGTTGCCCGGGTCGCGGACTTCTTCGAGCACGGCAATGAGGCGTGGCTTGGCCGCGAAGATGTCCTTGATCGCCGTGGGGAACTGGTGACAGACGGCGATGAAGCCCTGCGGGGTGACGGTGTCGGACATCACTTCGAGCACGTGTTCGGAGACGAACTCGACATCGACGCCGGCATCGACTGCTGTCTCGGCGATGTCGGTGTAGCGCTCGAGGGCGGTGGGTGTTGCATACAGTTCGACGACGAGTTGGGGGCTGAACAGGAGCGCTTCAGCTACCGCCTGCGGGCCTTCCAACAAAAAGAGCCCGGTCTCAGACCGGGCCCCTTTTTTTGCAAGTTTGGCGACGGCCCGAACACGCGGTGAACGCGGATTATCAAGCATGTGCCAAGTCAAGCAGATATTGAGTTGTTTGTCGGCCAGGCGGGCACGAATTGCCGCGCCGCTGACCATTCACCTGTGGTGAAAGGACTACGCGGCAGCGTCGACCTTCGGGGCCGAGGTGTCTTCGGGAAGTGCAGCCTTTGCGCTGGCGACGAGAGCCGCAAACGTGGCGGGCTCGGTGACGGCGAGGTCGGCCAGAATACGGCGGTCGACCTCGATGCCGGCCAGGTTCAGACCCTGGATGAGGCGGTTGTACGTGAGGCCGTTGAGACGGGCAGCCGCGTTGATGCGCTGGATCCACAGGCGACGGAAGTCACCCTTGCGTGCGCGGCGGTCGCGGTACGAGTAGACGAGGGAGTGGGTGACCTGCTCCTTGGCCTTGCGGTAGAGGCGCGAACGCTGGCCGCGGTAGCCCTCTGCGCGCTCGAGAATTACGCGACGCTTCTTGTGGGCGTTGACGGCCCTCTTTACTCTTGCCATTTTCTTCTGTCCTTAAATCGTCGTCGTGAGTTCTAGAGGCCTAGGAGCTTCTTGATGACCTTGGCGTCCTGCGGGGCAAGAACCTGGTCGGTGTTCAGGCGGCGCTTGCGCTGGCCCGACTTCACTTCCAGGTTGTGGCGCATGCCGGCCTGCTGCTTCATGACCTTGCCGCTGCCGGTGATCTTGAATCGCTTCTTGGCTCCGGAGTGGGTCTTCATCTTGGGCATTATTGTCTCCTCGTGGGTTAGGGAAAGTTACTCGGCTGCGGGTGTTGCTGCAGCTGTGGTCGGTGTACTGGTGCCTTCGGCACTGCTCGTGTCGGCACTGGCAGGCGCTGGCGCCTCGCGAGGTGCCTTTGCAGCAGCGCGCTGGGCGTTGGCCTCGGCTTTGGCCTCTGACTTGTTCTTCAGGGGGCCGATCACCATGACCATGTTGCGACCGTCGATGGTCGGGCTCGATTCGACAGAACCGAACTCCGAAACGTCTTCGGCAAATCTTTGGAGAAGGCGAACACCCTGGTCGGGGCGTGACTGCTCACGGCCACGGAACAGGATCATCGCTTTGACCTTGTCACCGGCCTTGAGGAAGCCTTCGGCGCGCTTGCGCTTCGTCTCGTAGTCGTGAACATCGATCTTCAGACGGAAGCGAACCTCTTTGAGGATCGTGTTCGCCTGGTTGCGCCTGGCCTCTTTGGCCTTTTGCGCAGCTTCGTACTTGAACTTTCCGTAGTCCATGATCTTGGCAACGGGCGGCTTCGAGTTCGGGGCCACCTCAACCAGGTCAAGGTCGGCCTCTTGCGCGAGTCTGAGTGCCACGTCGATACTGACGACGCCAACCTGCTCACCGGCCGGACCCACGAGGCGGACCTCGGGTACTCGTATTCGGTCGTTTGTACGGGGATCGCTGATGCGTTGCTCCTTTGTGCTGACGGATGCTCGGCCGACGCACCGCGGCACGAACCGTGGGCACGCAAAACTGAAATAATCCACGCACAAACGACACCGCCGAACTTCGACAGCACACATCACACACGTACCGCACCCTCATCTGCTCTCGCAGACACCTGCCCTGCTGATGTTCACGAAGGTATTCGTTCTCATCGACGGGGCGGAGTGCAATCAACCCGGTAACCTTGAGGCATCAAGCCAAACGGTCAAGCGCGGGTGGGAGATTCTCCACTTTTGTCTGAAGCCATAATGGCCTCAGAGCCGCATAGAGCATATCAGAGTCTCAGGCCAACATGTTAGAACGGAATCAAATCACTGTGAGCGATGTCTATCTCGAAGACGATTCGATCGGGGCGGCGCGCGACATCGCCGACGTACAGGCCGTCGAGGTCATCACAACGACCGCCGTGCACCTGATGAGCGCCGCTGCGGTGAAGGTCGGCCTGGCCGACGACCCCGAGAACCAGCTGGACCTCGACGAGGCGCGAAAACTCATCATCGCCCTCGCCGGGCTCGTGACGGCTGGAGCCCCGGAGATCGGCGACATGCACGCCCGAAGCCTGCGCGACGGCCTGCGTTCGCTCCAGCTGGCCTTCCGCGAAGCGTCACCCTTCCCCGACGCAATCGGCCAGGGCCCGGGCGAGAAACTGACCGGGCCCGTCAACTGAGATGACTGCCGGGCGGGTGCGCTGGATCTTTGCAGGCCAGCTCGGTTCGCTGTTCGACGATGGCGGCCCGATGCTGCTCATCGAGTCGAGGCGGGCGCTCGGGCGGGGGCCGATTCACCGGACGAAAGCGCACCTGCTGCTGTCGGGCATCCGGCATCGCGCCAGGGAATTGGGCGACCGGGTCGAATTCCACCAGGTCGATACGTACTCAGAGATTGTGGATGACCGGACCGACCTCGAAGTCATCGACCCCACCTCGTGGCGGGCCAGGCGCAAGGTGCGGCAGATCGGAGCGACAATCCTGCCGAACCGGGGTTTCGTTTCGAGCGAAACGGAATTCGCGGAATGGGCGGCGTCACGAGGAGCCAAGCGGCTTCTGCTGGAGGACTTCTACCGGGAGATGCGCCTTCGTACGGGCATCCTGATGGACGGTGACGGACCGACCGGCGGCCAGTGGAACTTCGACCAGGACAACCGCCAGGCTCCACCGAAGAATGCCGTCAGCCTGGGGCTGCCAGAGCCCTGGTGGCCGGTCGAAGATGACATCGATGAGGAGGTTCGGGCGGATCTCGATCGATGGCAGGCCGAAGGATCGGTGACATTGGTCGGTGACGATGGCCCCCGCAGGTTCGCCGTGACGGAAAGCGAAGCGCACGCGGCGCTCGAGGACTTCGTTGCCGTCAGGCTGAATGACTTCGGCCCGTTCGAAGACGCCACGCTCGCGGGTGACTGGACGATGGCTCACTCGCTGCTGAGCGTACCCCTGAACCTCGGTCTGCTCGACCCTCGCGCGGTCGTCGACAGGGCGGTGAGCGAATTCCACGCCGGCCGAGCTCCACTTGCGAGCGTGGAAGGCTTTGTTCGCCAGATCGCCGGGTGGCGCGACTACGTCTGGCACCTCTACTGGCATCTCGGCGAACAGTATCCGACGAGCCACAACGGGCTGAACGCGAGGCGGGAACTGCCGATCGAGTTCAGGCGACTCGACGCCGACGCGATCGAGGCGAACTGCCTGAGCCAGAGCATGCGAGGTGTTCGCGAACGGGGGTGGGCCCACCACATCCAGCGCCTGATGGTCATCGGGAACTGGGCTCTCCAGCGGGGCTACGATCCGGTTGCGCTGAATGACTGGTTCGTGGCGATGTTCGTCGACGGCACTCCGTGGGTGATGCCGGCGAATGTCATCGGTATGTCACAGCACGCAGATGGCGGAATCGTCGCGACCAAGCCGTACGCGGCCGGCGGCGCCTACATCTCGAAGATGACCGACTACTGTGGCAGCTGCCGCTTCGACCCGAAGGTTCGCCTCGGGCCGGATGCCTGCCCGTTCACGGCAGGCTATTGGGCCTTTCTCGACCGGGTCGAGCCGCAGCTGCGCACGAACAACCGTATGGCCCAGCCCCTTGCGGGCCTCAGGCGGCTCTCCGACCGGGAAGCGGTCGTCGCCCAGGAGCGCGCGCGAGATCAGCTGGGCGAATTCACGGCCCTCATCGAGTGACAGTGCCGAACTCAGGCATGGGTGCTCGGCAGATCAGGCGGCGACAAGTCTGATCGACAAGGAGTCCACTCGATCTGCGATGAGGGTCGACTGGGCCCATCCGTGTTGCAGGCGCGCGAGAAGCTGATCGAGGGCTTCGCGGTCGAGACCCGGAGCCAGCGCGAGAACGACGGTGACCTCGGGGGCGGCCAGCCGGGCATCCGGGTCGCCCTGCGCCAGCGCCACCGAGACCACCGCCGGTTCGCCCACTGCTGCCGCACGGAATTCTGCCAGCAGGGGGAGGGACTCACGATCACCGTGTGGCGCACCCGCGGTTTCGGTGTCGGATTCGGTGTCGGTTTCGATATCGAACGGTGACACCCACGAGGCACCTTGGGCGATGGCCCAGACGGCCGGGCGCCGCACGACGAACTCAGTTACCGATGTCGGATCGATGATGAGCAGATCGGTGCCCTCTACGGCGGCCGAGAGAGCAATCCGTCGGGCTTCGTTGGGCACCGGGCGTGCGGCAGGATTCCATTTCGCCATCGCAGCGACGGAAGTGAAGACCGGCAGCGCGGTGCGGCCGTCGGGAGCCGTCACAGTGACGATCGCGAGTTCCTGGGTCTTGTCGACCGTTCGACCTTGGTGGTCCAGCGCGGTCTGCCCGGCTTGGGCTACGAGCGGCACCAGCAGCCGCGCCGCGCTGACGGCTTCGATGACGGTGGTCTGTGAACGTGGTGGGCGGGGAAGCCCATCCCCGGCACGAAAAGCGCGAATCGCCTCGACCAGGGTGACGGCCTCTTCTTGTTCGTCGTCGACATAGTCACTCGTGCTCGCGTCGAAGGTGCGACCTGCCCACGGCTGGCCCGCCGAGTCTGTGAGAGGTGCACCGCGCTCCGGGTTGGGCGTGGCGTGTGATGGTGGTGTGCCCGTCGAAGGAAGCACCCTGGCACGCTTGCCCTGGCCGGCCGAAGCCGGCTCCTGTTCAGGATGCTCGGGGAGCATGGTCTTCGAACCGGTCAGTCTGACGCGACCGCGAGTGCCTCGACGAGGGTGAAAGCCCCTGCGTAGAGGGCGCGGCCGACGATCGCGCCTTCGAGGCCCTCGGCGACGAGAGCACGCAACTCGACCAGGTCGTCGAGGCTCGAGATTCCGCCGGAGGCGATGACGGGCTTGTCGGTCTTCTGCATGACCTGCTTGAGCAGTTCGACATTCGGGCCTTTGAGCGTGCCGTCCTTGGTGACGTCGGTGACCACATACCGTGCGCAGCCCGCGTCCTCGAGGCGCGCGAGCACCTCCCAGAGGTCTCCCCCGTCTTCCGTCCAGCCGCGCGCCGCCAGCGTCGTACCCCGCACATCGAGGCCGACCGCGATCGCCTCGCCGAATCGCGCGATCGCCTTGGCCGCCCACTCGGGGTTCTCCAGCGCTGCCGTGCCGAGGTTGATGCGCGTGGCACCGCTTTCGAGCGCATGCTCGAGGGACGCGTCGTCGCGGATGCCACCCGAGAGCTCGATCTTGATCCCGGTCGCCTGGGCGATGACTCGGCGGATGACGTCGACATTGTTGCCTCTGCCGAAAGCAGCATCAAGGTCTACAAGATGGATCCACTCTGCTCCCTGCGCGACCCAGTCAGCCGCGGCGTCAGCAGGATCGCCGTGATTGGTCTCGGTTCCGGCCTGGCCCTGGGTCAGGCGCACGGCCTGCCCGTCGGCGATGTCGACTGCAGGCAGGAGAACGAGGGCTGGGGCGGGTGTAGTCATTATCGGGTTCAGGTGCTTTCAGGCTGGGAATGAGGGTGAGGTTCAGTCGAACGAAGCGACAGGCGAATTGGTCGTACCGGGTCAGAGCGTGAGGAGCCAGTTGGACAGGAGCTGCATTCCCGCCTCCCCGGACTTCTCCGGGTGGAACTGGGTGGCTGAAAGGGGGCCGTTCTCCACAGCAGCAATGAACCGGCCACCGTGTTCTGCCCAGGTGACCGACGCGGCGGGAAGCGGAGGCTGTACATCGAGCTCCCAGGTCTGGGCGGCGTTCGAGTGCACGAAATAGAAGCGCTCGTCAGCGATTCCGGCGAAGAGCCTCGATTCCTCCGGCGCGATGACGGTGTTCCACCCCATGTGGGGCAGAACATCCGCCTTCAGCTCGTCGACCGTGCCCGGCCATTCGCCGAGGCCTTCGGTGTCGACCCCGCGCTCGACACCACGACTGAAAAGCACCTGCATGCCGACACAGATGCCCAGCACCGGCCTGCCGCCGGCAAGCCGTTTGTCGATCAGCTCGCCACCACGCACCGACTCCAGCGCACGCATGACGGCGTCGAACGCCCCGACGCCCGGCACGAGCAGACCGTCGGCCTCAGCGACTGCCCGTCGGTCGGCCGTCAGTTCGACCTCGGCTCCGACCCGCTCCAGCGCTTTCACTGCCGAGTGCACGTTGCCGCTGCCGTAGTCGAGCACGACAACTTTGCGAGAGGTCACAGCGCGCCCTTTGTCGACGGAACGCCCGAAACCTGGGGGTCGAGTTGTTTGGCGAAACGGAAGGCCCTGGCGAACGCCTTGAACTCGGCCTCTGCGATGTGGTGCGGATCGCGCCCGCCGAGCACAGTGATGTGCACTGTGAGTCCGGCGTGGAAGGTGATCGCTTCGAAGACGTGGCGAACCATGGAACCGGTGAAGTGGCCGCCGATCAGGTGGAATTCGAACCCTGCAGGCTCACCACTGTGCACCACGAAAGGTCGACCCGAAATGTCGACAACGGCCTGGACCAGCGCCTCGTCGAGCGGCACGAGTGCGTCACCGAACCGCGAGATGCCGCTCTTGTCGCCGAGCGCCTGCCGGATGGCCTGTCCCAGCACAATACCGATGTCTTCGACAGTGTGGTGCACGTCGATGTCGGTGTCGCCGGTAGCCGTCACGGTGAGGTCGGTGAGGGAGTGCTTGGCGAACGCCGTCAGCATGTGGTTGAAGAACGGGACACTGGTGTCGATGTGCGATGTGCCGGTACCGTCGAGGTCCAGTGAGAGCTGGATGCTCGATTCGCTGGTTTTGCGCGTCAGGCTGGCAGTACGGGGTTCTGTCGACATGCGAAAAAGTCTATCGGCCCCGGCCGTTGTCGACCGCGCGTGCGGCGATGGCCGACGCGGCGAGACACTGTCGACCGCTACCGCGAAGGAGTGAGATCTCTCATGGCGTCGAGGAACGCTGTCGTCTCATCTTCGGTACCCGCGCTCACACGAAGGTGCCCGGGGATGCCGAGATCCCTGATGATGATGTCGCGCTCGAGAAGCTGCTCGAACAGTTCATGGGAATCGGGCACTCCCCCGAACAGCACAAAATTCGACGCACTCGGGAAGGGCGTGTAGCCCAATTCACGAAGTGCGTCTTCGATACGGTCGCGCTGCCGCTTGATGTCGTCGACCATGGCCAGCATCTCCGGTGCATGGGCAAGAGCTGCGACCGCTGCCGCCTGTGTCAGTGCAGAGAGGTGGTAGGGCAACCGAACCAGTCTGAGGGCGTCGCTGATGGCCGGAGCCGCCGCCAGGTAACCGAGTCGGGCGCCGGCGAACGCGAACGCCTTGCTCATCGTGCGAGTCACTATCAGTCGGTCACGGCCCGGAAGCAAGGAGAGTGCGGTCGGATCCCCTGCGAGACCGAACTCGGCATACGCCTCATCGACGACCACGATTTTGTCGGTGGCGTCATAGGCGGCGGCAATGGTGTCGAGCGTTATGGCTGTACCCGTCGGGTTGTTGGGGGAACAGAAGAAGACCAGATCGGGATCGGTACGGGTGACCCAGTCGACCGCGGTCTGCGGGGAGATCTCATATCCGGCGTCGCGCTCGCCGGCGATCCACTCCGTTCCGGTTCCTGCAGCGATGATCGAGTGCATCGAATACGTGGGCGGGAATCCGAGCACCGACCTGCCGGGGCCACCGAATGCCTGGAGAATCTGCTGCAGGACCTCGTTCGACCCGTTTGCAGCCCAGATGTTCTCCCGCGTGAGCCCGTGGCCGAGGTAGGAGGCCAGGCTGTCGCGAAGCGCCGGAAACTCCCGATCGGGGTATCGGTTGACCGTGAGGAGCTGAGTGGCCAAGGCTTCGATGATCGAGCGCGCAACGGCCTCAGGAATCGGGTGTGTGTTCTCGTTGACGTTGAGAGCCACCTTGACCTTGAGCTCCGGCGCCCCGTACGGAGTCAGTCCGCGCAGGTCATCTCGGATGGGCAGGTCTGCCAGAGAGAACGGTCTTGGGTCACTGAAATCGCCGTCAGGGCTAGTGGAACTCACGCAACCAATGGTAGCGCGGCGGCCAGATCAGCCTTCGCACGCCCGACCACACCGACGCAGCTACGCGAGCGCTGCGGTGGGTAGTTTCGCGCTACCGCGCGTATTCGCTGGGAAGAGCCAGGCGTTGGCCTTGCTGTACGTCTGACGACGGCAGCTGGTTCAGGCTCTCGATGGCTGCGATCACGTCGCGCGGGTCGCCTGACGGATCGATGCTCTGGGCAATGGACCACAGGCTCTGCCCTGACTGGACCGTGATGTAGGTGAAGGTACTGGACGACTCGTTCGATGTTGCGATTGCGGGGGCACCACCGAACAACGCCAAGGCCGCCAGCGTACCAATGAGCGCCAACGAAGCGACAGTACCGAGGAGGACCCGGCCGCGACGGGTGAGACGGAGGCGGACTCGCACGGGACCGGACAGGGCACGCGGGACGTGAGGGCCTGGTGCGAAATTCAGTGCAGTCATCGTGACCTCCTGGGGTGTATTCGTATGCGACCCTCGGCCGGGAGGGCCGCATACGAAGCTTTGTTCCGAATATATCTTCGATTGTTCGAATAAACAAGCACGAAATGTGCCCCGATTTCGCGACACACTCGAACACCTGTTTGCTCTGGGCTCGGTTTTCGATACAGTTTCGATTGTCGAAAGAAACTTTGAACTTGCCCACTGACAGTGAAACCCCACCCACTGACATTGGGTCGCCGACGAAGATCAACCCGCAGCCAACCGGTGTGCGATGCGACGTCGTATCCGATGAGAGTGAGAGAACATGACAAGCGAACGCGGCGGCACGCGAAGGCGAAAATCACTCAGCGAGAAACAGCTGGCAATCCTCGAAGTGATCTCCGAGGCTGTTAACCAGCAGGGGTATCCGCCGAGCATGCGTGAGATCGGTGACGCTGTCGGGCTCGCTTCCCTCTCGAGCGTGACGCACCAGTTGAATCAGCTCGAGTTGAGCGGATACCTTCGCCGTGACCCGAACCGGCCGCGCGCGCTCGAGATCCTCATCGACATTCCGAAGAGTGACAGCGTTGCCACCGACTCATCGACGCCCCACGGCGATGTGGCACTGGTGCCGATGGTCGGCCGCATCGCGGCGGGTATCCCCATCACCGCCGAACAACAGGTGGAGGAGATCTATCCACTCCCCCGCCAGCTCGTGGGCAAAGGTGAGCTCTTCATGTTGAAGGTGGTTGGCGAGTCGATGATCGACGCAGCGATCTGCGACGGTGACTGGGTCGTTGTTCGAACCCAGAAGACAGCGGAGAACGGCGACATCGTTGCTGCCATGCTCGACGACGAGGCCACGGTGAAGGTCTTCCGTCAGCGAGATGGCCACACCTGGCTGTTGCCCCGCAATTCGAATTTCGAACCCATCCTCGGCGATTTCGCCACCGTTCTGGGCAAAGTCGTCGCAGTGCTGCGTTCGGTCTAGGCGCACAGCCCCCGCTTTCGAAGGCAACGTTTTCGAGAACAGCGAGGCGGCCAATGGCCGTTCTGCCCGAAGTCTCCCTGTTCGGGAGCATTCGGGCAGAGTGGCTCGCCGTCAGGCCTGCGACGACCGAACGGAATCGACGCTGAATTCCAGGAGCTGCGCCTCGAATTCAGGGGTGACCATCGCGTGCACGTGGGTTCCACCTTCTTCGTACTCGGTGCTCAGCACGGTACTGTGCTGGTGCATCTGTGACACCAGATCACCCCTGTCGTAGGGAATCAGCACGTCGACCTCGACCGATGGCGTCGGCAGTAGAGCATCGATCGCAGCGAGGAGTTCATCGATGCCCTCACCGGTGCGTGCCGAGACGAACATCGAATGGGGCTCGAGGCCCCGAAGCACGATCCGGTCACTCTCAGAGATGAGATCGCTCTTGTTGAAGACGACCAGCTCAGGAATACCTCTGGCTCCCGCCTCGCCGATCACGTCGCGCACAGTGGTGAGCTGGCTCGCGGGGTCAGGATGCGAACCGTCGACGACATGCACGATGACGTCTGCATCGGCAACCTCTTCGAGAGTGGAGCGGAATGCTTCGACGAGTTGCGTGGGAAGACTCCGCACGAAGCCCACAGTGTCGACGAAGGTGAACTCGCGGCCGTCAGCGGTCTGCGTGCGACGAACCGTCGCATCCAGCGTGGCGAACAGAGCGTTCTCGACCAGCAGGCCGGCGCCGGTGATGCGGTTCAGCAACGACGACTTGCCAGCGTTCGTGTACCCGGCGATCGCAACAGACGGCACGGTGTTGCGCTTGCGGTTGGCCCTCTTGGCGTCGCGCGCAGGCTTCATCGCCGCGATCTGCTTTCGCAACCTGGACATGCGGGTATGGATGCGGCGGCGATCCAGTTCGATCTTCGTTTCACCGGGGCCACGTGAGCCCATTCCGGCACCCGCACCACCGACCTGGCCACCGGCCTGGCGCGACATCGAGTCACCCCAGCCTCGCAGGCGAGGCAGGAGGTACTCGAGCTGCGCGAGTTCGACCTGCGCCTTGCCCTCGCGGCTCTTGGCGTGCTGGCTGAAGATGTCGAGGATGACGGCAGTGCGGTCGATCACTTTCACCTTGACGATGTCTTCGAGTGCACGCCGCTGGCTCGGCGCAAGCTCGCTGTCGGCGATCACCGTATCGGCGCCCAGCGCCTGGACGACCGCGCGTAGTTCTTCTGCCTTGCCCTTGCCGAAGTACGTGCTCGGATCGGGAGTCGCCCGGCGCTGCAACAGACCGTCGAGAACGGCGGCTCCGGCTGTCTCGGCGAGAGCGGCGAGTTCGTGCAGCGAGTTCTCTGCATCGGTCAGCGTGCCCTGCGTGTACACACCGATCAACACGACGTTCTCGAGGCGCAGCTGGCGGTATTCGACCTCAGTGACGTCTTCGAGCTCGGTCGAGAGCCCGGCGACCCGGCGAAGCGCCTGCCTGTCGGCGAGGTCATACTGGTCACCATCGTGATTCTCGCGCACGCTCATCGCGTCATCGCGTTGCAACGCCTGGGCGCTGCCGGGAGTGAAGAGTGCGTAGCCTGAGGAGCGGGCACCTGCGCGCGCCAGAACGCGGCCCACAGCATCCTGAGCCGGGGTCTCTGACCCGCTGGGCGTTTTGGCTTCTTCGGTCGAGTCGGTGGTGGTTCTGCCGTGTGGAGCCGTTTCATCGGCCGAAACTGAATCGTGTTCAAACATTACGTTCAAGACTAGCCCTCTCATTTGCTACATTCCCTGTATGGCTACGGACAATGGGCACTACTTCTCAGCTCGCCCAGCGATCGAACTCAGGCTCAAAGAAGTGCCGGTCACCATCGCCGGCCACTCGTTCCTCGCGACGACCGCCGGGGGCGTCTTCAGCCCTGACCGAGTGGATGCTGGCACCCAGGTTCTTCTCGCAAACACTCCGGCGCCGCCGCCCGGTGGCAACCTTCTCGACATCGGCTGTGGGTGGGGCCCGATCTCGCTCGCGCTGGCCCAGCACTCACCCCGCGCGACGGTGTGGGCCGTCGACGTCAACGAGCGTGCGCTCGACCTGGTGCGAACCAACGCCGCAAAACTCGGCCTCACCAACATCAACGCTGTACTGCCCGACGATGTTCCCGCCGACCTGCTCTTCATGACCATCTGGTCGAACCCGCCCATCAGAGTGGGCAAGGACGAGCTTCACGCTTTGTTGCTCCGGTGGTTGCCGCGCCTGGATCCCGGCTCCGATGCCTGGCTTGTGGTGCAACGCAATCTCGGTTCAGATTCGCTGCACCGATGGCTCGAGGGAGCCCTGCCTGCCGGGTTCAGCGTGACCCGCACCGCCACCAGCAAGGGGTACCGGGTGCTGCGTGCTCGCTTGCACGCCTCGCCGTTGGTGGAGTAGACCGCTCCACAGGGGGCGTCTGAAATCAGGCCTGTGCGCAGGCTTCACCGGTCGGTGTCAGCCTCATCAGTCGTAGCGCTGTCGCGCCAGCGTCAGGCGAGCGTCACGTCGCCCTCGTAGACCAGTTCTGCCGGGCCAGACAACGCGACATGCTCGCCGTCTTCTGTGGCGTACATGCGCACGCCCACGGCTCCACCCGGCACCTCGACGCGCCACTGGTTCGGCGCACCGACTCCTGCCCAGTGTCTGATCGCCAGGGCTGCAGCGACGGCACCCGTGCCGCAGGAGAGCGTTTCACCGCTGCCGCGCTCGTGCACGCGCATGCGGATGTGACCGACGCCATTCCTGACGAGCGGTTCAAGCGGCACAACGAATTCGATGTTCGCACCTTCTGTGGGCTCGGGGTCGAGCTGCGGCACGTACGTCAGGTCGGCCGACTCCAGCTCGTCTTCGTCGACCAGCGCGACAACAACGTGAGGGTTGCCCACATTGATTCCCAGGCCCGGGCGAGCCACCTGGAGGTTCTTCGCCCGCACGAGGGGCTCACCGCCTTCGAGCCGCCAGCGCCCCAGATCGGCCTGGAAGCCCGTGAGGTTCCGCTGCACGTCGATGACACCCGCTCGCGTGCCGACGACGAAGGTGTCCCCCGACTCGAGCGCGGCCAGACCACTCTCGAGCAGATATTTCGTGAAGACCCGAATGCCGTTTCCACACATCTCGGCGACAGATCCGTCTGCGTTGTAGTAGTCCATGAACCACTCCGCGGCGTCGTCGGCCGCCAGCGCTGCGGCACCCGCCGGAATGTTCTGCGACTTCACGGCTCTGATCAGTCCGTCTGCGCCGATACCGAAGTGACGGTCACAGAGAGAGGCGATCTGCGCGGGCGTCAGGTCGATGAGGCCGTCAGGGTCGGAGAACAGAACGAAGTCGTTGCCGGTGCCCTGGCCTTTGGTGAAGTGCAGATCTAAAGCCATGTGACAAGCCTATGCGCACTGAGCGCTGCTAGATGCCTATCGCTGCTTCGGCATTCCTGAGCAGATTTGGGTCGTCGGCATCGAGCCAGACGGCATCCCGATATCGCCGGAACCAGCTGACCTGGCGACGCGCATAGCGACGAGTGAGGGCCTGCGCATCGGCGATCGCCTCCTCTTGTGACAGCGTGCCGTGCAGTTGCGCCAATGCCTGGGCGTAGCCGATCGCACGGCTGGCCGTGACACCCTGTTCCAGCCCGTGTGGCACCAGTGCTTCGACCTCATCGACCAGACCCTTGGCCCACATCTTCTCCACGCGCCGATCGAGCCGCTCCACCAGCAGATCGCGCGGATGACGTAGAGCCAGGATTGTCGAAGGTCGCCACGCAACGGGCTGGTCAGGGAGCTGGCCGCTCACCGGAACGCCCGTGAGTTCGATGACTTCGAGGGCGCGCACGATCCGTCGGCCGTTGTGCTGGCCGATCGCCGACGCTGATTCTGGGTCGGCTTCTACGAGACGGCGGTAGAGCATCCCGATGCCGTTGTCTGCAAGGTCCTGTTCCAAGCGGGCTCGGACCCGCGCGTCTCGCACAGGGAACTGGAAGTCGAAGATGACTGAGGAGACATAGAGGCCACTGCCGCCTACCAGAATCGGCACAGCGTGGCGTTCGAGCACGCCTTCGATTGCAGCGCGAGCGTCAGCCTGGTAGGCCGCGACAGAGCCCTCGGCAGTCACGTCGAGAACGTCGAGCATGTGGTGGGGAATTCCGCGTCGCTCGTCGAGCGACAGCTTGGCGGTGCCGATGTCCATTCCGCGATAGAGCTGCATCGCATCGGCGTTGATGATCTCGGCGCTCTGACCGGCCGCGGCGAGTCGTTCGGCTATGTCGAGGGAGAGCTCTGACTTGCCGGTTCCGGTCGCTCCGACGACGGCGATGATGTCTGTGGCCATCGAAACGGGCCGCCTCCGCTAGCGCAGTCCGTCGGAGTCGTCGTAGATCGGAGTTGTCGAGACCCGGAGCGTCGGGAGTCCAAGCGAAACCCGAGCCGTGACGCCGGACCCGTCTGCCACTGACGTAGGCGTCGGCACTTCACAGGAATCAGACTGGTCCCGCTCGAACGCGTCACCCGCGCGTGTGCGGCGGACCGCCAGAGGAACACCATCGAGCGAGTCAGCGATGAGGTAATAGGGCTTCGCTCCGGTCACAACGACGGAGACGATATCTCCCGGGCGTGGCACCGATGATCCTTCGGGGACGTCGAAATGCACAAGCCGGCTGTCTTCGGCACGGCCACTCATTCGGTGGGTGTCAGCGTCTTTGCGGCCCTCACCGTTCGCAACGAGGAGGTCGACACGGCGGCCGACGACCTTCTCGTTCTCCTCCCAGGCGATGCGGTCCTGAAGTGCCATCAGACGTTCGTATCGTTCCTGCACGACCGCTTTGGGCACCTGGTCAGGCATGGTTGCTGCAGGCGTGCCGGGACGGATCGAGTATTGGAAGGTGAATGCCGTGGCGAAACGGGCCTGCTCGACGACACGAAGGGTGTCCTGGAAGTCCGCTTCCGTCTCTCCCGGGAATCCGACGATGATGTCCGTGCTGATCGCTGCGTGAGGCATGCGCTTCCGTACGCGATCAAGAATTCCGAGGAACTTCGCTGAGCGGTACGACCGCTTCATCGCTTTCAGAATGCGATCCGAACCGGACTGCAACGGCATGTGCAATTGAGGCATCACCGAGGGTGTCTCGGCCATCGCGTCGATCACATCGTCGGTGAAGGCCGCGGGGTGAGGGCTCGTGAAACGGATGCGTTCGAGCCCGGGAATCTCGCCTGCGGCACGCAGCAGCTTGCTGAATGCCTGACGATCGCCGAACTCCACGCCGTACGAGTTCACGTTCTGGCCGAGGAGCGTCACTTCGATGGCGCCATCGTCGACGAGCAACTGGATCTCCTGCAGGATCTCGCCCGGGCGTCGGTCTTTCTCCTTGCCCCGGAGTGCTGGCACGATACAGAAGGTGCAGGTGTTGTTGCAGCCGACAGAGATCGACACCCAGCCGCTGTAGCTCGAGTCGCGTTTCGTGGGCAATGTGGACGGGAAGGTCTCCAGGGAATCCAGAATCTCGAGCTGGGCCTCGCCGTTGTGCCGTGCACGCTCGAGCAGGCTCGGCAGGGCACCCATGTTGTGAGTGCCGAAGACGACATCGACCCAGGGCGCCTTCGACAGGATGACCGACTTGTCCTTCTGGGCCAGACACCCACCCACGGCGATCTGCATGCCTTCGTGGCGCTTCTTCACCGACGCGAGGTACCCGAGGTTGCCGTAGAGCTTGTTGTCGGCATTCTCACGCACGGCGCAGGTGTTGATCACCACGACGTCGGCCTCACCGGACTCTGCCCGGATGTACCCTGCCGCCTCCAGCGATCCACTGAGCCGCTCAGAGTCGTGCACGTTCATCTGGCAGCCGTACGTGCGCACCTCGTAGGTGCGGGCGTGACCCGCATCGTCCACCGCCGCCGACGACGGGAGGATGATCGTGGGGGCCTCAGTCATGCTGCTCATAGTGGATCAAGTCTACGGTCGACACGACGGCGTGGGCCCTTCGAGCCCATGCCGGACGTGGTGCTATCGGAATCTGACCCCGCGCGGTTGAGGCTCGAGTGCAGCCTTCACCGCAGTGCGGATGATTCCCGAGGGATAACCCTTGCGCATGAGGAACGAGGTCAGTCGCCGCTCAGCCGTCGCAGCATCGAGCCTGGCAAGCGAGGGCGCACGCTTCTCGGCAAGTTCTGTTGCTCGCTGAAGTTCGTCATCATCGTCAAGCGCCCCGAGCGAGGCTGTGATGATCTCGGGTTGGACACGCCTGGCAGCAAGCTCGCTCTTGATCTGCGATCGCCCATATCCCTTACGGCGATGCAGTGATTCGACGAGGTTCTCGGCCAGGTCGACGTCGTCGACGTATCGATTGGCACGATAGCGATCGAGGAAGACCTCGAACTCGGACTCGTCTACTCCGTTTGCCGCGAGCAGCTTCGTCACCTCCCACTCAGAGAGGGCTTTGCGAGCAAGCGCTCGCACGACGACATTCTCGAGGAATGCTTCGCGCTCACCCTCACTCATGGGCGCCTCTCGCGGCTCAACTGTGTCGGCTGAGTCACCCGCCACACCGTCAGTTGCGTCAGCAGGAGCACCAGGGAGGACCCCCGGGAGGTAGCTCACCCGCGCCGTCACAGCCTACGCACCCTTTCGTGCGGCGATCTTCGGAGCCAGAGGCTCGACATTATTTGCACCGGCCGCCACCTTGGGGGCATTCGGGTCGTCGAGAAGCCCAAGCTTCATTTTGATCTTGTTCTCGATGTCGAGGGCCACATCGGGGTTCTCCTTCAGGAACCGACGGGAGTTCTCTTTACCCTGCCCGAGTTGCTCACCGTCGTAGGTGTACCAGGCGCCGGACTTGCGCACGATCTCGTGCTCAACACCGAAGTCGATGAGGCTACCCTCGCGTGAGATGCCGATTCCGTAGATGATGTCGAACTCGGCCTGTTTGAAGGGCGGAGCCATCTTGTTCTTGACGACCTTGACGCGCGTACGGTTACCGACCGCCTCTGTACCCTCTTTGAGCGTCTCGATGCGACGGATGTCGAGGCGAATGGACGCGTAGAACTTGAGCGCCTTACCGCCGGCGGTCGTCTCGGGACTACCGAAGAAGACGCCGATCTTCTCGCGCAGCTGGTTGATGAAGATCATCGTGGTGTTGGTCTGGTTGAGGCCACCAGTGAGTTTGCGGAGAGCCTGGGACATGAGCCTGGCCTGCAAGCCGACGTGCGAGTCGCCCATCTCACCTTCGATCTCTGCACGGGGCACCAGCGCAGCGACCGAGTCGATCACGATGAGGTCGATCGATCCGGATCGCACAAGCATGTCTGCGATCTCGAGGGCCTGTTCACCGGTGTCGGGCTGCGAGACGAGGAGAGCATCGATGTCGACCCCGAGCTTCTTTGCGTATTCGGGATCGAGGGCATGCTCTGCATCGATGAAGGCGGCGATACCACCACCTCGCTGCGCGTTCGCGATCGCGTGGAGTGTGAGCGTGGTCTTACCCGACGACTCCGGCCCGTAGATCTCAACGATTCGTCCGCGGGGAAGCCCGCCGATGCCGAGCGCGACGTCGAGGGCGATGGAGCCCGTCGGAATGACTTCGACAGGGGCGCGTTCGTCGCTGCCGAGCCGCATCACCGACCCCTTGCCGAACTGGCGGTCGATCTGGGCGAGTGCTGTTTCGAGAGCTTTCTCACGAGAGGCGTCTGAGGGCATTGCGGTCTCCTTCAATCAGTTGCTCGCCTGACCCAGGATTCGTTTGGATCTGCGCCGCGATCGGTGTGCCTGTAGGCTGTCGCGCTCGGCTCTCACACCCCTTCGAGGGGGTTTGATGCTGCTGACGACAAGGCGATTTCGCTGGTCTTTCGTACATTCACCACGCTAGGCAGTGCCACCGACATCGCTGCCGCGGACAGGCCATTCTGTGGAGAACGCATGAAGAAACCGTGCTGTGTAGGAGACTAGCAAGATCCGAACATATCTTCGACAAAGATTGACGGCGTGTTGGATTCATCGAACATCCAGACGAACGAAAGCTCACTCGCCAGTAGCGTCGCAAACACCAGGGGGTGCGTGCGCATTCGTGGGTCTAGATGCGGGGTTGTGGCAGGCCAGCACCGTGCCAGCGGGACTTCGGCACATCGGCTGCGCGACAGAGAGCCAGCCAGACCTCACGGGCGTCCGCGCCCCTGGAGATGGCTTCGTCTGCGGTACGCCCGTCGAACTCACTCAGAGCGAGATCGTTCGTAACGACCCTTCCAAAGCCAGGGCCGAACTCATCGAGCACGGCCTGACGGAATTCACTCAGTCTCACCGCTTAGCGAGCAACCAGTCCGGCATCGAATCCTGCAACGAATTCATCGGGCACCGTGTCGGGGATCGTGTCGATGCCCTCAATGACAGCCAGCCGGTCGCCGACCTCGCGCATGATGACGGAGATGGGCGTGTCGAGCGCCTCGGCCACCGAAGCGAGAATTTCGCTCGAAGCTTCTTTCTGGCCGCGCTCGACCTCACTGAGGTAACCGAGGGCGACACTGGCTTTACTTGCCACCTGGCGAAGGGTGCGGCCCTTCTGAAGACGGAAGTCCCGCAGCACGTCGCCGATCTCTTGGCGAACTAAAATCATTGGAGCCTCCTTGCGTGTGTGTCTTCGGTGAGTTGTTCGTGGTGCACTAACAATACGGTGGCTTCGACAGCCGAGGTACCGTTCCACAAACTCTAAACGAACAACACTGGACTTTCGGTGTTAACGACACCAGGTGTAACGAGATCGAAACCTGAGTCATTCCCGCGCAACATGGCTAGAAGCGCGCACTCAGGATTCGCACAGCTTCACTGACAGCTCCGGCTCGAATCCTGTCCCGACCACCGTCGAGGTGCAGAGCGACGCTCCAGGTCTTGTCACCCAGGGAGAGACCGACGAAGACGGTGCCCTCAGGGTGTCCGTCGGCCGGGCCCGGGCCGGCCACCCCGGTTGTCGAGATACCGATCGAGGCAGCAGAACCGTCCACAGCCAACGCGTATCGCACTCCCTCAGCCATCTGCTCGGCGACTTCCGGATGCACGGGGCCCTGTGTTCGCAGGAGGTTCGCGTCGACCCCCAGCACTGACGCCTTGATCGCTGTGTTGTAGGCCACCACTCCCCCGAGAACGACGTTCGACGCACCGGCGGGCCTGATGAGTTCAGCCACGAGGAGACCCCCAGTGAGGGACTCAGCAACAGCAACCGTCTCGCCGCGTCGAGTGAGTTCTGCGATCAAGGCTGCGGTCAGGTCGATCTCGTCGCCGTCGGTCACTGCTTCTTGGCCTTGTTGAGCTTGTGGTCCTGCACCAGATAATCGAGTCCGGTCACCACGGTCAGCACGAAGGCGATCGACATGAAGACCAGGTTCACCACGTTCACCCAGTCGCCGAGGAGCGAGGCGAAGGGGAACAGGGCAAGCGAGATGGCGATCGACTGTGCGAGAGTCTTCAGCTTGCCGCCACGGGATGCCGGGATCACGCGGCTCTTGATGACAGCGAAGCGCCAGACCGTGATGCCCACCTCACGCACGAGGATGATGATGGTCACCCACCAGGGCAATTCGCCGAGGATCGACAGGCCGACCAACGCACCGCCGGTGAGCACCTTGTCGGCGATGGGATCGAGGATCTTTCCGAGGTCGGTGACCTGGTTGTTCTTGCGGGCGAGATGACCGTCGACACCGTCGGTCGCGATCGCCAGCACGAAGAGGATCGCCGCGAGGTAGCGCAGCAGCCCGTTCGCGCCATTGTCGGCCAGGAGCATCCAGATGAACAGAGGCGCCAGCAGGATGCGCACGACCGTGATCGCGTTCGGCAGGTTCCAGTTGCTGGGCTTGGCGGGAGTCTCGGGTGAAACGGTCATGGTGCTACTCTCTGCCGGTGAGGCCCCACGCGTCTTCGTCGGAAGTCGCCTCTTCTTCAGGATACCCGTCACCGGGTGCGGCGAGAGGGTCGGCATACGTCATGCCGGAGGGCGCGGAGGAGGCCGATGACGAGCCCGCCGCCGACATGCCGCGAGGGTCGATCGTGGAAGAAGGTGCGGCCGCAGCATCCGACCCGCGCAGCATGGCGAGAACCTCGGGCAGCTGCTCTGCCGTGACCAGCACATCGCGCGCCTTCGATCCCTCTGACGGGCCGACGATCTCGCGCGATTCGAGCAGGTCCATGAGGCGCCCGGCCTTGGCGAAACCGACCTTGAGCTTGCGCTGGAGCATCGACGTCGAGCCGAACTGGGTGTTGACGATGAGTTCGGCTGCCTGAAGGAGCACTTCGAGGTCATCACCGATGTCGGAATCGATCTGCTTCGACACTGCAGCCACCGTGACGTCGTTGCGATAGTCGGGCCGCGCCTGGCGCGTCACATGCTGAACGACCTTCTCGATCTCACTCTCGCTGACCCAGGCACCCTGCACGCGGATCGACTTCGAGGCGCCCATCGGCAGGAACAATGCGTCACCCTGCCCGATGAGCTTGTCAGCACCCGGCTGGTCGAGGATGACCCGCGAATCCGTCACGCTGGTGACGGCGAACGCGAGACGCGAGGGCACGTTGGCCTTGATCAGCCCGGTCACGACGTCGACGCTCGGGCGCTGGGTCGCGAGCACAAGGTGGATTCCGGATGCCCGGGCCAACTGCGTGATGCGAACGATCGAGTCTTCGACATCGCGCGGTGCCACCATCATGAGGTCGGCGAGTTCGTCGACCACCACGAGCAGGTACGGGTAGGGCTTCAGCACACGATGGCTGCCTGCAGGAAGCACGATCTCGTTGTTGACCACGGCGCGATTGAAGTCGTCGATGTGCCGAAACCCGAAGCTCTCGAGGTCGTCGTAGCGCATGTCCATCTCTTTGACGACCCAGGCGAGCGCTTCAGCAGCCTTCTTCGGGTTCGTGATGATGGGCGTGATGAGGTGTGGAACGCCCTGGTAGGCGGTGAGCTCCACGCGCTTGGGGTCGATCAGCACCATGCGGACCTCGGCGGGCGTCGCACGCATCAGGATGCTCGTGACCATCGAGTTCACAAAGCTCGACTTGCCCGAACCGGTCGAGCCAGCGACGAGCAAGTGGGGCATCTTCGCGAGGTTGGCGATGATGAACTTGCCTTCGACGTCTTTGCCGACGCCGATCGTCATCGGGTGCACGTCGTTCGTCGCCTTGGCCGAGCGCAGCACGTCGCCGAGCACGACGATCTCTCGGTCGGTGTTCGGAATCTCGACCCCAATGGCACTGCGCCCCGGAATGGGCGAGAGGATACGCACCTCGTTGCTCGCGACGGCATACGAGAGGTTCTTGCTGAGTGCGGTGACACGCTCGACCTTCACGCCCGGGCCGAGTTCTATCTCGTACCGCGTGACGGTGGGGCCCCGTGAGAAGCCGGTGACCTTCGCGTCGACCTGGAACTGCTGAAGAACGTTGGTGATCGCGGCAACGATGTCGTCGTTGGCCTGCGATCGTGCCTTGGAGGGCTCGCCGAGCGCCAGGCTGGCGGCCGGCGGCAACGAGTAGTTGAGCTGCTCGAGCTCCTTCACGTCTGCCAACGGTACGAAGACGTCGCCCACGGTGTCGGCCGCTCCCGCAGCACCCGGCTCCATGCCGAAGAGCACTCCGGTGAACGATGCCGTGTCGGTGGCCGCATCGTCACGGATGCCCGTGGCCGACTTGGAGCCCGGCAGGATCTCTCCCGTGAAGCGCTTGACCGCCTGTTCCGCCGCCTCCATGTCGCCCAGGAGCGAGGCGCCGAAGCTGGCCGTGCTGTCGATGACCTCAGTGGGAGGAGTTCTGTCTTCGATGAACGTTCGGTCGACGACGGTGGGGTTGACAGTCGTTGTCGGGATGATCGGGCTGTCGAACGCCGGATCTTCTTCGCGCTGCGTCTTGTTGCGGCGCCACCACGGCAGCGCCTCGTCGACGTCTTCGAAGTC